>NZ_HG964405.1:9962-673560 GCF_000612805.1 Bacillus ndiopicus
GTCATCCAAAAAGCAGTGCATGTCATAAGACGTGTCCTGCTTTTTTCTGTTGTCTCCACAAAGATTGAACTAGTAAAATTTACGGGCGAATACAGGTCGTTTACGATCGAATTCCACTCTAAATCGGGCGTTATTTGGTGTTTTACGGGCGAATTGGCCTGTTAATGGGGCGAATCATGACTTTTGTCGGGGTACATAGTAAGAATTTGTTCAGGAATTTCATAATAAGTGGCCCTTCCCTGCTTTACTACAGGCAAAAAAGCTAGCAAACGCTTTGCTACATACCTTGACGCTATATCACATAGCTTGCAAAACTGTTGATTTGTTATTTTTGTATCCACTAATAGACGGTAATCATGCAGTGCCTGGAAATATGCAAATTTATCTTGAAAGTGGCAGTATGAGCAAATAAATCTCCCATGTACAAAAGCCATTTTAGAAGCACATTTTGAACAAAACACACCATTTTTTAATTGAGCTAATGTGAAAAAAAACCTCTTTACTGGCGGAGACCGCAACTCTATATGTTGTTCATAAAAAACATCTAAATCAAGTAGAGGCCTGCTATACTGTTTTAAACTATTTTCAATAAAGCTATAAATATAATCTGCATGGAAAATTGGGATATGGGGACTTCGACTACCAATAATTGCGCGGCGATTTGCGATGACAACCGCACCGACTATAGGAACATGTGGGAAAAGAGAGGAAAGAAAACGCGTATGACGTCCTAGCTGCTCAACAGGGTTTGGAAAACGTTCCACCACACCATCAGACCGCGTGCGTAGAAGCTGTGACGTCTCAACATCAAAATTCAATTGCCCCGTCATATTTTTCACTTCTAAACAAATAATTAAAGACGAAAAAATAACGATAAAATCAATCTCTTGCATGTGCAATGCAGAATCGATTATACAAAAGTTGCGCAATATTCGATGTGGCATAGTAAGCTCCTGCAAAAAATAAAAAACCTCGTCCTCACCTGCGATACCAGCAGTAGTTAATGAATATTGCTCAACAAAATAATGATAATCAGGATACTGTTCATCCACTCTTCTTACAATTGCTTCAAGCTGTCTATATTTCAATTATTTTCACCCCCTATCTATTTAATAATATTTGAGAAAATGATTAGATGGAAATGTTTTTCTGAGAAAAATTGAAATAGCTATTTTGTCGCAAAAATGTAGAACGAAGCAATCCTTCAATCAAACAAGCACAATAATGGAACTTTAAATTTTATAGGTCCGATGGCATTCTACAACCACGTCTCATCCAGCTTATCTGCATAAAATTGAATAGCTCTTTTATATTGTTGCACATTTATATCTGAAGAGCTGTTTACGATACAATTTAACAGTAGCTCCATAGCTTTTTGATGATCGTTTAAATTATATAAAGTCATGGCATAGAATACTTGCAGGGCTTGATTATTAGGGAATAGTATGACCGCTTTGTTTAGAACTTCCTTTGATTTTTCATACTTGCCAAGTGTTCTAAATGTGCTGCCAAGTCCTAGAAGGGCGTTTGCCATGTCCTCGTCATTTAGGTCACCTTGAATAGCTTTTTCGTAGTAAGGAACTGCTTTTGTTTCTTCCCCTAGACTATCGAAGCTCCATGCACATTGGTAGTTTACATAAGCATTGTTTGGATTTTGTTCGGCTAGTTGTAGTAAAATTTTATTGCATTCTATCAATTTATTTTCTTTTCTAAGTTGAAGTGCGTAATTTAATTGCTCTGTTATGTTCATATGTTGTATAACCCCCTGTTATAAACTATTTTAAAGAATTTGTGGTGAAATAAACAGATAAGAAAAATTTTTTATATAAAGTGTTGACCTTGACGTTACGTCAACATTTATAGTAAGCGTAGAGGTGATGGACAGATGAAAATTAATGAACTTGCTAAAATATCGGGTGTGAGTACACGTACGTTGCGCTATTATGACGAAATAGGGTTGCTGTCTCCTGCGATGAAAAATGATGCCGGCTATCGAATTTATTCGCAAAGGGAAATTGATTTATTACAGCAAATTCTATTTTACCGAGCACTTGATTTGAAATTAGAGCAAATTAAGGACATCATTCATGCACCGAATTTTAATGTGATGAACGCATTGAAGAGCCATCGTCAGCACTTGTTAGAAAAAAGTGCAATGATTCAGCAGCTGCTTCAAACGGTCGATCACACGATTCACACATTACAGGAGGGAACAATTATGTCAAACGAAGAAAAATTTAAAGGCTTTAAAGAGCAATTGATTCAAGAAAATGAAGAAAAGTATGGTGAGGAAATTCGTACACGCTATGGTGATGAAACGGTTGACGCATCAAATGCCAAGCTAAGAGGTATGACAGAACAGCAATTTGAAGAGATGGGGCAGCTAGAGCAAAATTTATTTGCGCGTTTACGTGAGGCGATGGCTGATGGTAGTCCAGCCTCAGAAATAGGCAATGAAGTAGCTGAGCTGCATAAACGTTGGCTGATGTTTTCTTGGAAGGATTACTCGAAGGAAGCACATGCTGGATTAGCGGCAATGTATGTCGCTGATGAGCGTTTTACAGCTTATTATGATGAGCGTGTTGCAACAGGGGCTGCACAATTTTTACATGATTGTATTGTGGCTTATGCAACGAAATAATATTTTAACTTGCCTTTTCTAAATATACGTATTAGAATAATGGTAAGTTAATAATTGGTATGAGCGATTGAGAGACCATTAAGGACATATATGCGATAAGTGTATATGCTTTTAATAGTCTCTTTTTTCGTTGCATAGGGGAGGAAAACACTATGAGTTCAGCTTCATCATTACAACGTCAGCAAACAATTGAGGAGTTACAAAGTAAGGAATACGATTTATTAGTGATTGGTGGCGGCATTACAGGCTGTGGTATCGCATTAGATGCAAGCGCTCGTGGATTATCTGTTGCCTTAGTAGAAATGCAGGATTTTGCAGCAGGAACTTCAAGTCGTTCAACAAAATTGGTGCATGGTGGACTACGTTATTTAAAGCAGTTTGAAATAAAGGAAGTAGCGGAGTTAGGAAAAGAGCGAGCGATTGTTTATGAAAATGGTCCACATGTAACAACGCCAATTTGGATGCTATTACCGTTTCATAAAGGCGGTACATTCGGTAAATTTTCAACGAATGTAGGTCTACGTGTCTATGATTTCTTAGCTGGTGTAAAGCGTTCTGAACGTCGTTCTATGTTAAATGCAATACAAACACGAGGTAAAGAGCCTTTAGTAAAAACATCGGGTTTACTTGGTGGTGGTGTCTATGTAGAATATCGCACGGATGATGCGCGATTAACAATCGAGGTAGCAAAGGCTGCAATCACGAAAGGGGCAACTTTGCTGAATTATGCAAAAGCAGAGCAATTTGTGTACGATGAAAATAAAAAAATTAATGGCATTATTGCCTATGATTTAGTTGGTGACACTAACTTTACAATCCAAGCAAAATCAGTTATTAATGCGGCTGGCCCGTGGGTTGATGAGGTACGTAAAATCGAAGGAGAGCAGCAAGGAAAGCATTTAATTTTATCAAAGGGTGTTCATATCGTCTTTGATGAATCCAAATTTCCACTTCGTCAGGCTGTTTATTTCGATACGCCAGATGGACGTATGGTCTTTGCAATCCCACGTGATGGTAAAACTTATATAGGCACTACGGATACATTTTATAAAGGTGATGCGCGTGATATGGATATTGAGCAGGCAGACCGTGATTATTTGATGGATGCCATTCACTATATGTTCCCGAAAGTGCAAGTAACAGATGCGGATATTGAATCGAGCTGGGCTGGTGTGCGTCCATTAATTCATGAGGATGGCAAAAATCCGTCAGAGATTTCTCGTAAGGATGAGGTATGGACTTCCGCTTCAGGGCTTGTTACTATTGCAGGTGGGAAATTAACAGGCTATCGTAAAATGGCGGAAACGGTGCTTGATATGGTAATGAAGGATTTGGCACCAAAATTAAATAAGCATATTGCGCCATGTAGTACAAAAAATATTGTGATTTCCGGTGGCGATATCGGTGGTTCACGTAATTTAAAGGCATTTATTTATAAACAAACGAAAAAAGGTATCGAGTTTGGATTAACGGAGCAGCAGGCTGCATATATTGCACAGCAGTATGGTAGTAATGCAGACACGGTGTTAGCTTATATGAAAAATAATAATACAGCTCTTCCGGCGTGGCTTTATGCGCAGCTTTGTTATAGTATCGAGCATGAAATGGTAACACACCCAAATGACTTTATGATTCGTCGTACAGGGTATATGTTCTTTAATATTGCACTTGTTAAACAGTATAAAGTAGAAATCTTAAACGAAATGGCAAAGCAGCTCGGCTGGACAGCAGAGCTGCGCGCACAATATGAAGAACAGCTACAGAAAGAAATTACAAGAGCAACGACAGCTAAATAATCGATAGGAAAGCCGCCTTTAATAAGGAAAATCAAGTGCGGCTTCCTTTCTAGATGGGGGAATGGCATGCATTTTAACAGGCAAAAAATTATTCCTGCGGCACGAACTGTGAAGCAGTTTGATGAAATTTTGAATAGCTCTTTTGAGTATATTGTGCTATTAGAGGTACATATTAGCTTGTTGCTTTCCTTGAAGCGAGAGGCTGATCGCTATGGTAAAAAATTAATTATACATGCAGATTTGATTCACGGTTTGAAAACAGATAATTTTGCTGCTGATTTTTTATGTAATGATATTCGACCAGCAGGCATTATTTCAACGCGCTCCAATGTGTTAATTAAGGCAAAATCACGCGGTATTATTGCAATTCAACGTGTCTTTTTAATTGATACGATTGCCCTAGAAAAAAGCTATACGATGATTGAAACAGCGCAGCCTGATTATATCGAGTTACTACCAGGTATTATTCCATCAATGATTGCTGAAATTTATGAGCGTACGCAAACACCTGTTATTACAGGGGGATTAATTCGTTCTACAGAGCATATAGAACAAGCGATTTCAGCTGGTGCGATTGCCATTACAACATCCGATAAAAAATTATGGGAAAATTTCAAAAAATAGGTTGACTATTGTTCATTTTTTATCTAGAATGAATACAAGTTCATAAAAGCGTGGTTAGGAAAAGGAACCCACATTTATTCAACTGCAAAAAAGTTTTGCAGGCTGTTTAAATGTGGGTCTTTTTTGTGTCTTCGCTTAATACACATTATTTAAAAGGGGGATGTAAGATGTCTACATTTACAGCCGAGCTTATCGGTACAATGATTCTTATTTTGTTTGGTGGTGGTGTTGTTGCAGGCGTATCATTGTACAAATCAAAAGGTCACGGTGGCGGATGGGTTGTTATTACATTCGCATGGGGCTTAGCAGTAGCAATGGCTGCTTATTCAGTAGGAGGAATTAGTGGTGCGCATTTAAATCCAGCATTGACGATTGCGCTAGCAACAATTGGCAACTTCCCGTGGGGGGATGTACCCATCTATATCGTTGCCCAAATTATTGGTGCATTTGTAGGTGCAATATTAGTATATTTCATGTATTTACCACATTGGAAAGGGACGGAGGATCCAAATGCTAAGCTTGCTGTATTCTCGACGATGCCAGCAATTAAGCATCCTTTATCAAATTTGATTTCTGAAATGATTGGTACTTTTATTCTCGTCTTAGGAATTTTAGCATTAGGAACGAATACAATTACGGATGGCTTAAATCCATTTTTGGTAGGGATGTTAATCGTTGTGATTGGTATGGCACTTGGGGGACCGACTGGTTATGCAATTAATCCAGCACGTGATTTAGGTCCGCGTATTGCCCACTTTTTCTTACCGATTCCAGGCAAGCGTGATTCGGGCTGGTCATATGCATGGGTTCCAGTAATCGGGCCAATTATTGGAGGCTCTTTCGGCGCATTATTTTTCCAGCAAATTTTTGAAGGCAAAAATAGTGCCGCATTTTGGATTTTAGCAGTTGTTGTGGCAGCCATCTTTGTTGGAGCGCAAGTCACAGTAAAAAATGCTCATGATTAATGTATAATTAATTTTAAATCGGAGGTAATTTTAATGACAGAGAAAAAATATATTTTAGCTTTAGACCAAGGGACAACAAGCTCACGTGCGATTTTATTTGATGAAAATGGCAGCATCGTGCATACAGCACAACAAGAGTTTCAGCAATATTTCCCACAGGCAGGTTGGGTAGAGCATCATGCAGAGGAAATTTGGTCTTCCATCTTATCTTGTATTGCAGCAGTATTATCTGAAAAAAGTATTGATTCACAGCAAATCGCAGGAATTGGTATCACAAACCAGCGTGAAACGACGGTTGTTTGGAACAAAAATACAGGAAAACCAGTTTATAATGCGATTGTATGGCAATCACGCCAAACGAATGCTATTTGTGAGGAACTAAGAGAAAACGGTTACAATGATTTATTCCGCGATAAAACAGGTTTATTAATTGATGCGTACTTCTCAGGTACAAAAGTGAAATGGATTTTAGACAATGTAGAAGGCGCACGTAAGCAGGCAGAGGCAGGCGATTTACTATTCGGTACAATCGATACGTGGTTAATTTGGAAATTATCTGGTGGTAAAGTGCATGTGACAGACTATTCAAATGCTTCACGTACATTAATGTACAATATTTACGATTTAAAATGGGATGAGGAATTACTAGAAATTTTAAATGTGCCAGCAGTGATGCTACCAGAAGTTCGACCTTCTTCAGAAGTATACGGTTATACAGAGGAATCATTATTCTTTGGAGCTTCCGTACCAATAGCAGGTGCTGCTGGGGATCAGCAAGCGGCATTGTTTGGGCAGGCATGCTTTGAGGAAGGTATGGTAAAAAATACGTATGGCACAGGCTGCTTCATGTTAATGAATACTGGTGAAAAAGCAGTAAAATCGAATAATGGATTATTAACGACACTCGCTTGGGGCTTAGACGGTAAAGTAACATATGCTTTAGAAGGTAGTATTTTCGTAGCAGGTTCTGCAATTCAATGGCTGCGTGATGGTTTACGTATGTTCCGTTCGGCAACTGAGTCAGAGCAATACGCTGAGCGTGTAGAATCAACAGAGGGTGTTTATGTTGTACCTGCATTCGTAGGTCTAGGAACGCCTTATTGGGACTCAGATGTGCGCGGAGCAGTATTTGGCTTAACACGTGGTACATCGAAGGAGCATTTTGTGCGTGCAACACTTGAATCATTAGCATATCAAACAAAAGATGTACTAAGCGCAATGGAGGTGGATGCCAATATTCCATTAGCGAAACTTCGTGTTGACGGTGGTGCAGTAGCGAACAATTTCTTAATGCAGTTCCAAGCGGATTTATTAAATGTACCAGTAGATCGTCCTGTTATTAATGAAACAACGGCTTTAGGAGCAGCTTATTTAGCGGGGCTTGCGGTAGGCTACTGGCAATCAACTGAGGATATAAGTAAGTATTGGAATTTAGACCGTCAATTCACGCCTGATATGGATGAGGGGCATCGTGAAAATATTTATAGCGGCTGGAAAAAAGCTGTAGCAGCAGCGCAAGCATTTAAATAAGAAAAGTGTTGGGAAAACCAGGTATAAGCCTGTTTTCCCAACACTTTTTTAAAATGTCAATCTATCATAGAAAAAGCGCAATTAATAAACCGAGGCCTAATAAAAAGCCAAAAATAGTGTTTGTTTGTGCTGTATATTTCATTGCAGGCATAACATCTTTCGGGGCTTTGAAGGCTCTAAAAGTCGCAATGGCCTTTAATGGCTTAGGTAAACTTAAGACAACAAGCAATGCCCATGCCGAAATATCATCAATCACAACAAGTCCAATAATCCATAAATAAGAAACCATGAAAAATAGCGATAAAATTGTAATAGCACGTTCACGTCCGACTAAAATTGCTAACGTTTTACGTCCGCCCTCCGTATCGCCAACGATGTCACGAATATTGTTAGCAAGCATAATTCCACCTACTAAAATCATGCTTGGAACGGATAATAGCACCGCTTCAAATGTCACAGTTCCAGTTTGAATAAAGAAAGCAATTAATACGATGCCCATACCCATTACTGCGCCTGAGACAAGCTCACCAAAAGGCGAATATGCGATAGGGAAAGGTCCACCTGTATATAAAAAGCCGATTAGCATACAAATAAGCCCTATAGCAGCAAGCCACCAAGACGATACTGCACAAATATAAATGCCTAGTAATAACGCAATGCCATAAAAACCTAGCGCAATCAGCATAATTGTTTTTGGCGCAACACCGTGACGAACAATTGTGCCACCGATGCCGACGGAGTGTTCGTTATCAAGCCCTCTTTTATAATCATAATATTCATTAAACATATTTGTTGCCGCCTGAATTAACATGCTGGCAATAAGCATGGCGAAAAATAATAAAAAATTAATGTCATGCTTTGAAATAGCGGCAGCAATTGCAGTCCCTAAAAACACAGGAACGAACGAAGCTGTTAATGTATGTGGACGCGTTAAATGCCACCATACTTGAAAGCCCCGATCCGCCTCAATTACCTTTGTCAATTTACTTCTCTCCCTCAAAATCAATTTCGCTTTGGCCATCTCTCTCTTAATTTTTGCCAAAAGCTTATCTTCATTCAATATGAATAAAGAAAAAAGTATCGAATCTATTTTAAACGAATATTAGAAAAATGGGTAGTGTATAAGCTTATCCTATAATTTAATAGATGTAATTGACTTGCTGAAAGTTGGTTGAAGTTTATTCATATTACAACGGACAAAAAAGTGATATGATAGTATAGATAGTCAGATTACGCACGAATAGGCGGCTGACAAATAATAAAGCTACGTTTACATTGCAACAACGGAGGGAATTTTCATGCAACAAAAGTGGTACAATGCCACTGAGGTAGAAGTGGGCACTTTGAACGCTGGGACAATCTTCTATATGGAAACAATTGAGGTAAGCCGTTTATCGGCGCTTGCCTTTTTTGCTGCGGGAGAAGAGTCTTATAAAGGGCAGCGCTATTTTTGGCAGAATCGAGAAAAAACATTAACACTAGTTGGTTTAGGACATGCGCATGTTATTGCAAATAATTTATCGAATATGCGCTTTGATAAGGTTGAAGAACAGTGGAAGCAATTAACGAAAAATATTGTAACGGAAGAGGAATTACAGCCAATTTTATTTGGAGGCTTTACATTTGACCCAGAAAACAAAATAGCGGGTGAATGGATTGACTTTCCAGAGAGTTATTTTACAGTTGCAACATTCCAACTAATGATTCGTAATGATAAAGCGTATGTTAGCGTTCATTTAATAACGGATGGAGAAAATGCGGCACTGCAATTTGAGGAGCTGCGTAAGCAACGCGATCATTTAATTCATGCGGCGCAAGTGAAAGAAGTCAAAACATACGGGAAGCCACAAATTACTTCGTATAGCGAGCCTTATAAAGATGCTTATTTACAATCAATAGACATAGTGACAGCAAAAATCAAAGCACAAGAGGCTGATAAAGTAGTTATTGCGCGCTCGTTAGCGTTGCAATTTGAGGAGGCTGTGTCATCGCCGCAAATTTTGTCACATGTTGTCAATGAACAGCCTGAAAGTTATTTATTCGGTGTAGAACATGCAAACATGCTATTTTTCGGTGCATCACCAGAGCGTTTAGTAAAGGTTGAAAATGGACGAGCCTATTCATCCTGTGTCGCAGGTTCGATCAAGCGCGGTGCAACAGCCGAGGAAGATCAAGCATTAGGAAATAGCTTGTTACAAGATAATAAAAATCGTGGTGAGCATCATTATGTCGTTGAAATGATTACAGAAACCTTTGAGAAAAACTGTACAGCTGTAAAAGTACCAAAGCAACCGAAGCTCTTAAAAATTCGTGATATTCAACATTTATATACGCCTGTTGAAGGGCAGCTTGTAGAAGGCGCAACAATTTTACAGTTAGTGAAGGACTTACACCCAACACCGGCTCTTGGTGGCGTACCACGCAATGATTCAATGAAAATTATTCGTGAGTCGGAGCCGATGAATAGAGGGCTTTACGCCGCTCCCATTGGCTGGCTAGATGCGGATGGCAACGGTGAGTTTGCTGTGGCAATTCGTTCAGCCGCATTGCTTGGAAATGCAGCTTATTTATATGCAGGTGGCGGTATTGTAGCAGATTCTGAAGCGCAGTCAGAGTATGAGGAAACATTAGTAAAATTCAGACCGATGTTGCGCGCACTAGGAGGAGCAGTTCATGAGTGAACGTGAAATATTAACAAATTATGTGTATCGCATTGTCGCTTCTTTATTGCAGCATGGGGTAGAGGAAGTAGTTGTTAGCCCAGGCTCACGCTCAACGCCTCTTGCCTATGCTTTTGCATCAACAAAAAGCATAAAGATGCACCGTCAAATTGATGAGCGCGCCGCAGCTTTTTATGCATTAGGTATCGCTAAAGCGGAAGGAAAGCCAGTTGTTTTATTATGTACATCTGGTACTGCCGCAGCTAATTACTTTCCAGCAATAATTGAAGCTAAATATGCCCGTGTACCATTAATTGTGTTGACAGCGGATCGGCCACACGAATTGCGAGAGGTTGGGGCTCCCCAAACAATTGACCAAATTCGTTTATATGGCGAGCATGTGAAGTATTCGATGGAGTTTCCAATCCCAGATGCCGCACCTCAAACTTTGCCTTTTATTGAACATCATGTGGGGCGTGCAGTAGCAATAGCTTCATCAGCACCGTTTGGACCTGTGCATATTAACATACCATTCCGAGAGCCTTTATTGATTGATTTTAAGAGCTTACCTGAGTTAACTTTTAAAGCGAGCTTTATGCAGGAAGGTACGCCATCATTAGAAGCGTGTAATTTTTTAGCGCAAACGATTAACACGACAAAAAAAGGCGTTATCATCATTGGTGAATTGCCATTAGGAGTAGATTTAATTCCACTTTGGTCTTTTGTTAGGAAATGCAAATGGCCTGTATTAATTGAAGGTTTAGCAAATATGCGCGGTGGAGTACCAGAAGATTGTCTGCCATATGTTATTTCAACATATGATGCAATATTGAAAAACGAGCATTTTAAAGGGGCGGTAGCAGCTCAAACTGTTATACGAATTGGTGCACAGCCTGTTTCGAAGTTTTTAATGCTGTTTTTAACGCAAACGATGCCTACAAATTATATCGTTATTGATGAGGATGCACTGTTCCGTGATTCTACAAATATATCGACGCATTTCATTCAAGGCAAGCCAGGTGAGTGGTTGGAGCACCTGACATTACAATCAGAGGCTGATGATTATTTAGCACAGTGGCAACAGGCTGAGCTTATTGCAAGAAAGCATATTGCAGCATATATAGAGCATACACAGGATGAGGGAGCATTTGTCCAAAAGATGCTTGAGCTTATCCCTGATGGTAGTGATGTTTTCGTTAGTAGCAGCATGCCAATACGTGATATTGACACATTTTTCTTAGCGACAACGAAGGATATTCGTATTTTTGCGAATCGTGGAACGAACGGTATTGATGGTGTTACGTCAACAGCGCTTGGCTTTAGTACAGTGCACAAACGTCCAACGTATTTAATTATTGGAGATTTAGCCTTTTTACATGATGCCAATGCCTTTGTTGCTTCACGCTATCAAGCAAATGATTTAACTATTGTGGTCATGAATAATGATGGCGGAGGCATTTTCTCATATTTACCGCAGGCGAATATTGAGGAGCACTATGAAGATTTATTTGGTACACCAACAGCTTTAACATTTGGGCAGCTTGCAGCAATGTATGATGTTCAGTATGATTGTTTGGAAAATCTAGCGGCATTTGAAGCGGCTTTACAAGCAAATAAGGCGCAGCCAATTCGTTTGTTAGAAGTAATGACAGATCGCGCTGTAAATGTTGAGTCACACCGGGCATTATGGCAGCGTATTGGTGAGGAGCTGAACGCATGGCTACAGAAATAGACGGTATAAAGGTGCATGTGCGTAGCTGGAATGATGCTGCATCACCAACGATTGTTTGCTTACATGGTTTTACAGGTAGTTCAAATACTTGGCTACAGCTTGCAAATAATATTGCAGCACGTGTAATTGCTATTGATTTAATTGGACATGGCAAAACTTCGGCACCAGAGGATGTGGGGCAGTATACGATGGATGCACAGGTGGAGCTTTTAGAAAACCTATTTGAACACCTTAGCTTACATTCAATCATTTTGCTTGGCTATTCGCTTGGGGGGCGTGTTGCCCTTTCGTATGCTGTACGCTACCCAAATAGAATTCAACAGCTCATTTTAGAAAGTGCATCGCCAGGGTTAGAAAATGTAGAAGATCGACTAGCTCGACAGGAGGCAGACAATTCACTTGCTACTGAAATCGAGCAAAATGGCCTTATTGCTTTTATTGATAAATGGCAGGACATACCGCTATTCGCATCACAAAGGCAATTACCGCAAGAAGTGCAGAAGGCAGTACGTGAAGAGCGTTTACAGCAGCGGGAGATAGGTCTTGCTAATAGTTTGCGTGGCATGGGTACAGGTGTGATGCCACAGCTATGGGACAGATTAAATGAGCTAAAAATGCCCGTTACATTAATAACAGGGCAGCTTGATACAAAGTTTGTTGCAATCGCCGAGCAAATGGAGAAGCATATTACAAAAGTAAAGCATCAAACAATTCTAGGTGCTGGGCATGCAATACATGTGGAAAATCTCGTAGAGTTTGCTACAATAGTAAAGGAAACATTCCAAGAAATTTAGGGGGTAACTTTCATGACACGTCAATGGACTTCATTACATACGTATGAAGATATTAAGTACGAGTTTTATAACGGGATTGCGAAAATTACAATCAACCGTCCAGAAGTACGAAATGCATTCCGACCAAAAACGGTAATGGAATTAATCGATGCATTTACGCGTGCGCGCGATGATAAACATATCGGCGTTATTATTTTAACTGGTGAAGGTGAGCATGCATTCTGCTCAGGTGGGGACCAAAAAGTACGTGGACATGGCGGCTATGTAGGCGATGATGAAATTCCACGTTTAAACGTTCTTGATTTACAACGTTTAATTCGTGTAATTCCAAAGCCAGTTGTAGCGATGGTAGCGGGCTATGCAATTGGTGGAGGCCACGTTTTACATGTTGTTTGTGACTTAACAATTGCAGCAGATAACGCTCGCTTCGGTCAAACAGGACCAAAAGTAGGGTCATTTGACGCTGGCTATGGTTCAGGCTACTTAGCACGTATTATCGGTCATAAAAAAGCGCGTGAAATTTGGTATTTATGCCGTCAATATGACGCACAGCAAGCATTAGATATGGGCTTAGTTAATACAGTTGTACCATATGCAGAGCTTGAAGATGAAACAGTACAATGGTGTGAGGAAATGCTTGAAATGTCGCCGACAGCATTGCGTTTCTTAAAAGCGGCAATGAACGCTGATACAGATGGTTTAGCAGGTCTTCAACAAATGGCTGGTGACGCTACATTACTGTATTATACAACGGATGAAGCGAAAGAAGGACGCGATGCATTTAAAGAAAAACGCAAACCTGATTTCGGTCAATTCCCAAGATTCCCTTGATATGAATCTAAAATTAAAATGAAACATGTGCAGTCCAATTTCAATATTGGATTGCTTTTTTTATGCAAAAAAATATCGAAATAAGCATTTAATGAAACTTTAGACCTAGTTTATTTTTAAATTTATACTTTTAATGACAGAGAATACTACTAAGCGCCATTGAAAAGTTATATTATAAATTATATAATATGTTTACTAAATTTAGTCATTAGATTATATAAATAGCAATTTATGTATATTATTACCTTATATGTATTTTGTTTAGATTTTGTATATATACATTTAATAATATGTATCATGCAATTTAATCGCGAGATATCTAAAATTTAAGGAAGGTGATTTTTTCAAAAAAATTTAAAATATTAATGCACAAAAAGAGTCTTAATGCAGAATAGAAGGGGGAAAATAACTATGAAATTTAAAACATTACGCGCAAAAATCTTGTTCGGATTTATTGTGGTTTTAGTCATTATTTTAGCGCAAAGCGTATACACAACTTACTCGAATATAAAAATAGATAAGAAAATCGAGTATATTGTAAAAACAGAGTTAGAATTATCAATCTATGACCAACATTTAGCTAACTCCATGTCCTCCCGTATTGCTGCTGCCCGTGGCTATATATTATCAGGCGATAAGATGTATAAGGATCGTTTTGATACATATACAAACACATCTTTGGAAACTGAAGCAAAAGTACGTGAAATTACGCAGTCGGATAGATTAGAAGAGCTATCTGCTCGAGCAAAGAACTGGCGAGAAGATATAGAAGAAAATGTTTTTGCTGTTTATGAAAGAGGTAATAAGGAATTAGCAATTAGTAACTTAATGGGCCAATCTGCTTCAGAGGCGCGCGACATTCAAGTAGGATTTGAAGAATTGGCATCAGGTCGTGAGGATTCTATTCGCAATGAAGGGGACATCCTTATGAATAATATTCGTGCATTAACGATAACGAATATTGTGATTGTTGTCGTTGTTATTATTTTGTCACTAATAGTTGGAACTTATATTGCTGTATCTGTTTCTAGACCAGTAAAACAGATTTCAGAGCGCATAAGCAGCATTGCTGATGGAGATTTAACAGCAGAAGCACTAGAGGTAACGTCAAAGGATGAAATAGGTACATTGACGCTAGCAGCTAATACTTTAACTGAAAAATTAAGCGGTATGATGCAACAAATCCAAAACGTTTCAAATGAAGTAGTATCGCATAGTGAGGAGCTACTGCAATCAGCCGTTGAAGTAAAAGAAGGTACGGAGCAAGTTGCGCTGACGATGAATGAAATTGCAGAAGGAACAGAGGCACAAGCAAGTAATGCAAGTGACTTAGCTAGCCATATGGATGATTTTGTTGCGAACGCAAGAGAAGCCAATAAAAGTGGTGAGGATGCCCAGCAGCATTCAAGCAATGTTTTAAATTTAACATCTACTGGGCGAACTTTAATGGAAGCCTCTACAAAGCAAATGACGAAAATTGATGATATCGTGCATGAAGCAGTTGTAAATGTAGAAGGTTTAAATAATAAAACACAAGCAATTTCACAATTAGTGCTTGTTATTAATGATATTGCTAACCAAACGAATCTTTTAGCACTAAACGCAGCAATTGAAGCAGCGCGCGCTGGGGAACAAGGAAAAGGATTTGCAGTAGTAGCAGATGAAGTACGAAAATTAGCAGAACAAGTATCTATTTCCGTTATAGATATTTCAAAAATCGTAGAGGAAATTGTGCAGGAAACAGATACGGTGACCAATTCATTAAAATCTAGCTATGGTGAAGTGCAAAACGGCACAGAGCAAATTGCAGAAACTAGTCGAACATTTAATGAAATCGAGGAGGCGATTTCCTCTATGGCTGGAAATATTTCAACGGTGTCGCAAAACTTAGCACAAATTGTTGAAAATTCAGCTAATATTAATAAGTCAGTAGACGAAATTGCAGCAGTGGCGGAGGAATCCGCGGCTGGTGTAGAACAAACATCTGCAACGATGCAACAAACAACTGCAACAATGGAAGAAGTGGCAAAGAGTTCAAATGAGCTGTCAAAAATGGCAGAAGAACTGAATAAGCATATCCAGCAATTTAAACTTTAATGTTAAAGAGGCTATCAAGCAAAGCGCTTGATAGCCTCTTTATATATTTATGCAAATCATCGCTCGCAATTTTATATAGTGCATGGCATAATGCACAATAGGGTGATAAAACAATGCGAAAAATTTTAGTTGTAGATGATGATCAGCATATTTTGCAATTAGTAAAGCTCCATTTACAATCTTGGCATTACGATATTATATGCGCTTCAAATGGCATCGAAGCATTGCAGCAAATGACAGAAGATGTTGATTTAGCAGTTGTCGATGTGATGATGCCGAGGATGGATGGCTTACAATTAACTGAAAAATTAAAAGAGGAATGGGAAATACCCGTCTTGTTATTGACTGCTAAAGGGCAATTGGAGGATAAGAGAGAGGGCTTTGCTATTGGGGCAGATGATTATGTAGTAAAGCCTTTTGAGCCAGATGAATTACTATTTCGTATCCAAGCAATTTTAAGACGTTATGATAAACCAACAGAAGCAGCGATTGAAGTGGGTGATTTACTTATTGATCGTCGCACATTGCAAGTTATCAAAGGTCAAACGAAGCTCTTATTACCACTGAAGGAATTTGAGTTGTTAGCAATTCTTGCGAGTAGAGCACAAATTTTTCAGCGAGAATATTTAATGGAGCAAGTATGGGGACTTGATTATGTAAGTGATGATACGCTAAACACGCATATTAAACGTTTAAGAGAAAAGCTTGTGCGCCTCAATAGCACTGTACAAATTACAACAATTCGTGGTGTTGGCTACCAGCTTGAGGTAGTACAATGAAGTTTTATTCTACTTTATATTTTAAGTATATTGTGGTTACATTGGCGATTATGTTTTTCAGCGGTATATTAGCGTTGCTTGCAACAAATGCCTATTATCATCGCGTCATTAAAGAGCAAAACGATGCGAAAAACATAGCAATAGTTCAAGATATGACACAATATATTATGGAAAATGAACCGCTAAATTTAGAAGCTTATTTGCAAACATTGGCGAATGTTGGTTATCAATTATATGTTGTAAATGCACAAGGACAAGATGCATTTTATGGCAGTGATTTTCGTTTAAAAGAGCTTGATGATAGCGTGAAGAAAGCTGTTATTGAAGGGCAAATCTATCATGGAATGCGCGATTATCCACGCCAGCTTTTTATTACTGGCTTTTTCGCCAATGATTTAACGAATTCAGTAGGCGTACCTTTTACGTATAAAGGGGAAAAATATGCGTTATTTGCACGACCAGATATACGTTTATTATTTAATGAAATGCATGTTGTACTTGGCAATATGATGCTCATCTCATTAATTATTAGTTTAATTGCCATTTTGCTTGCTGCTTGGTATTTAGTGAAGCCAATTCGTGCTTTAACAGTAGCGACGAAGCAAGTAGCGAGGGAAAATTATGATGTAGAAATAGAAATTGCACGCACAGATGAGCTTGGATTATTAGCAAAAAGCTTTAATAAAATGACACAGGATTTAAAGCAACAGGATGAAACACGCAAAAGCTTTATTCGCAATGTGTCTCATGATTTTCAAACACCATTACAAAATATTAATGGCTATGCCAATTTATTAAAAGGTAAAGAGCTGACCAATGAAAATCGATTACATTATGCAGGTATTATTGAAGCTGAAACAAGCCGTCTGTCAAACTTAACAAAGCAGCTACTATTATTAAATTCATTGGATCAGCTTGCCTATAAAAAGAGTGAAAAAGCCATCAATATTACGGAACAAATCGAACGAGCTATTACGAAAAGCCAATGGATGATTGAGCAAAAGGAGCTTGCGGTATGGCTTCAATTAGATGAAGTAATATTTGAGGGTGATGAAACATTGCTCGAAAATGTTTGGGAAAACCTCATTTCAAACGCTATAAAATATAATCGTAAGGGCGGAGAAATCACAATTAAGGCACTAAATGAACAGTCAGCAATTACAATAGAAATTTCTGATACAGGTATTGGTATTGGACAAGAGCACTTACCGCATATTTTCCAACGTTTTTATCGAGTGGATGAGGCACGGCAAACGAAAGGAACAGGCTTAGGGTTAGCGATTGTTCAAGAGGTTGTTCATTTTTACAATGGTCAAATTGAAATAAATAGTAAAGAAAATAAAGGAACAACCATACTAATTAAATTACCAAAATAGCATAACAGTTCAGCTTGAGTTCAGAAAGCATCGATATAATACTTCCATATGAAACGATATGGAGGTATTTTTTATGGAAAAAACATGGAGTAAACGATTAATTCGTCTAGCAGCAATTTTTGGTTTAATAGGTGCAGTATTAGGTTCTGATATGGCCGGGTCAGGCAACTATCAGTTTAGAGCAATTCATGCGCATATGCTTGTCGTTGGCTGGTTATCAGTTTTTGCTTGGGGATTATTTTATAAAGTTTATCGTGTTCGTGTAAAAAAGCTAGTATCCTTACATGGCTGGATGACGATAATTGGCTCAGTGGGATTAACAATTGGTATGTTATTTTACAATATCAATCCATTTCATTTTAATGAAGTGTTTACGTTAATTACATTTATTGCTGGTGGAACAGCATTGTTAATAAGCTTTGCCTTATTTATTGCGATAACGTTTTTGTTAGAGGACTAAGTAACGTGTGTACCGGGTACCTACACAATATGCTACAATAATTCAATGAAGGAGGCGTATCAAAATGCAGCCAAATTGGATAAAACAGCGTGCCTATTTAACACCAAATCGTATTGGACTTCGCTTCGGAGAGCAGAGTTGGACTTTTCAGCAATTGCATGAGGAAGCATTATATAAAGCTAGCCAGTTGTCAGCGTTTGTTAAGCGAGGGGAGCGAGTGGCGATTTTAGCTCCTTCTACGCCAGAGCTTATTAAAGTGATTTATGGGTGTATGCATTTGCAGTTAGAAATGGTGCTTTTAAACGGACGCTTATCAGCGGAGGAGCTTACCTATCAAATTGAGGATGCGCAAGTCGCTGTTGTATTAGTAGCGGTAAGTGAAGTGCATAAATTACCGCAAAATATAGAGGCAATTACATTTGAGCAACTAATTGAGGCTGAAGCGATTGAAGTAGATATTGCGTCAGAGTGGCATGATGAGCAAACAATTTCGATTATGTATACATCTGGCACGACAGGCTTTCCGAAAGGAGTACGCCAAACCGTGCAAAATCACAGCATGAGTGCGATTAGCTCGGCATTAAATTTAGGCATTACAGAGCAGGATGTTTGGCTTTGTACAGTACCTATTTTTCATATTAGTGGCTTTTCTATTTTAATGCGCTCGTTACTTTATGGGGCAACGGTTTGCTTGTATGAAAAGTTTGATGAACAGGCTTGTGTGCAGGAGATTGCAGCGGGAAATGTAACGAATATATCGCTTGTATCGGTCATGCTTGAACGTGTTTTAAGCGAGATGGAACGCTTGCAATTGCAGGCACACCCTCATTTTAAAACGGTGCTTGCAGGTGGTGGCTCAATTCCGGTTGATTATTTACAGCGAGCAGCTAAAGTGCAGCTACCTGTTGTGCAAACATATGGAATGACTGAAACATCGTCACAAACGGCAACACTGACAAGTGCAGATGCACTGCATAAGCTTGGCTCAGCAGGTAAGCCGCTATTTTTTAATGAAATTCGCATTGCTGGCACAGATGAACCATTTGTTGAAGGGGAAATTTGCATTCGCGGTCCACATGTTACTCCAGGCTATATCGGTCGCTTTACAGAGCGGTCAAGCACAGAAAATGGCTGGCTATTAACAGGAGATATCGGCTATTTAGATGATGAAGGCTATTTATATGTTGTCGATCGTCGTGCGGATTTAATTATTTCTGGTGGTGAAAATGTTTACCCAGCAGAAATTGAGAACGCTCTGCTAGCACATCCGAATGTATTAGAAGCAGGTGTTTGTGGTATCGCAGATGAAAAATGGGGACAAGTACCAATTGCCTTTGTCGTATTAAAGCAAGCTGTCACGGAGAAGGAGCTAATTGCCTTTTGCCAGCAAAAGCTCGCAAGCTATAAGCTACCAAAGCGATTTTATTTCGTTAATAGCTTACCACGTAATGGCTCTAATAAGCTGTTGAGAAGGAAACTTATCGAATTAATATCAGAATAATGATAGAAAGCTGCTCGAAAATCTCACTTTCCGAGCAGTTATTCATATTTACCATTCTTAACTTTTGCGAAAAGCTTTAAAATGGATAAGCAATTTAAATTACCTAATGTATAATTAGTATTACAAGCTTTTTATATTTATATTGCATTTAGCTATCACTTAGGTTAGCGATATGTAAAGAAAGTATAAAAGAAGCAATTAGTATATGATGCATAGAGTAGAGGTCTGTGGGAATTGTCTACCATTATAATATGCTTTTAATGTGAGTTCACAGCAATTAAAAGGAGCTACAACAAAATGTCAGAGAAAAGATACACTGCATTTTTTAAAGGTGATAGTAGATATGAAAATGCACCAATATTTAAATACAAGAAGCAAAGTCAAGCATTCGAGTATGAAGATATATCTTATCCAGCATTACAAGTCTTAAATGATTCGCACCGGTTATTATTCAAGATTAAAGGTGACGATTATAATACTATGGACAAAGCAAAGTTTGTAAGTTTAATGGGAATCGATATGGAAGGCTTCGAAATAGACGAGTAAGCAATACAAATATTAATGGCTACTAGAAGAGCAGCGCATTTGCTGTTTTTTCTAATAGCCATTTTCATGTGTGAACGCTTCTCTTTATCCCGTATTAACAGGCTGTAATACCCGCTACTTCAAAATATATAGTGAAATGAAGATGTTTAAGAGGGGATCAACAGCCTGTCAAAACCCGATTGGTGAAGTGGGGGATGAGAAAAACCCCCACTGATTGAAGATTCACTTTATTGCAATGCCTTCGCAAGCTGCTCGAGATTGCGTTGCATTAATGTGAAATAGTTTTCGTTATTTTTAATGTCTTCCTTTGTTAAAACGCTTAAATTATGCAATGTTAATGCCTCTGCGCCAACTTCTTTCTGAATAACTGACGTTAAATTTGAGGAAACATTTTGTTCAAAGAATAGGTATTGGATGTTTTCCTGCTTAGCTAAATCTACAATTGCTGCTAATTGCTTTTGTGAAGGCTCGCTTTGAGAATTTAGGCCTGCAATAGGAATTTGCTTAAAGCCATAATGCCCTGCGATATAACCGAATGCCGCATGCGATAAGAAAAATGTTTTCTTTGTTGTTTTTGCTGCCATTGCTTCAAAATCAGCATGAAGTGCATCAAGCTCTGCGGCTAGCTGTTCGTAATTTTTTGTGAAAAGTTCCTGCTGCTCTGGCAACATAGCAACGAGTTCATTTTTAATTGATAACGCCAACTCCTTTGACAGGATAGGTGATAACCAAACATGCGTATCATGGTCTTGATGTCCATGCTCCTCATGATCTTCATGTTCTTCATGCTCCTCATCATGTTCACCCTCAGCATGCACGTGACCTGTAGAAATATGGAACTGATCCTCTGTTATTTTATCTGCTGTAGCGACCAACTTCACATGCTCATTCGCTAAAGTTTTTTTACTATTCTCAACAAAACCCTCTAAGCCTTGTCCAACATAAAAGAATAAGTCAGCGTCTGCCAGTGCCATCATATCTTTTTGTGTAGGCTCAAACGAATGTTCATTTGCCCCAGCTGGATAAATAGATTCTACTTTTACATAATCACCACCGATGCGTTCAGTGAAATATTGAAGTGGATAAACGGTTGTATAAACAGATAAAGTATCATCGGATGCTTGCTGATTTTCGCTGCTGCATGCTGTTAGTAATGCGATGATTGCAAATAAAAAGAAATAAGTGTATTTTTTCATATTAACTCTCCTAAATAGTAATTGTTACGATTTACGTTTTTTATCATAACTTAATTAAGAGAAAAAAACAATAAAAAAAGCCTTCGAAATTTAATTTTTTTTCGAAGGCCATTTTTCGGGTACTGGATCAAAGCCACCAGGATGGAGAGGGTGGCATTTTAATATGCGCATTGTTGTTAAAATAATACCTTTAATTGCCCCGTGCTTTTGAAACGCTTCAAGACCGTAACTTGAACAGGTTGGATGAAAGCGACAAGTAGGCGGCGTCATAGGTGAAATATACTGACGGTAAAATTTAATTAACCAAATAAAGGGATATTTCATTTTTTAGGCGGCTCATTTTCATGTTTTGTTGGCATTGGGTCAATGGTTTGCTTTGCCGAAAAATTATTTTGGCGCGCAACCCAAACAATCGCAATTGCAAACATTGTCATAATGGAAATTACTACTATAAAAACTAGTGCAAGATTCATATTATTCACCTCGTATTCATTATAAGCAAATTCCATTCACTTAGCTATACCTGTGAATATGAATTACTGCTTCGGGTAATGATAAGAAAAAATTGAAGGGAGAATTTGTGTGAATAAAAGTAAAATGTATGTGTCGGTAACAGATTTAACATGCAGCCATATACCAAATTTATCGTCTAATGAATTTAAAGTGGAACTAGAGCCTGCTGTTGCACGTATTTTTACAAAGCTTTTTCAACAATTAAATGGGCTTGAAGGGCACAATTTATTTCGGGCGCATTTACCTTATATACCTTATCATTATGATGAGTTGAATCACGATATTGATGCACGATTGAAAAAGATTTATGCACTATTGCATGAATTTGGTGACAATCATACGAAGGAGTTTATTGAGCAACTGCCTTATTTTAAATCATAGAAGCTTTCATATTGAAGGTTGCCAACTCCTTCGTTACACTAATAAAGATAAGGAGTTGGCATATATGTTTACGTTTATAGATGAAAATGGTTATAAAGTTGTTTTACGATTTGATGAAGGTCCTTTTGAGGTGGAGCCCCGTCATGTTTTGGCACTCGTTTCGCATAAAGGAAAATGGCTTTGCGCGGTGCATAAGGAGCGAGGAGTAGAGTTTCCAGGAGGGAAGCAAGAAGAGGGAGAAACATTGCTACAAGCCGCTACTCGCGAAGTATACGAGGAAACGCAGGTACATGTAAAAGATGTCGAGTGGTTTGCCTATTATGTAGTACATACAGAAACACCATTTTGCAAGGCCGTATTTACGGCAAAGGTAGAGGAAATTGAAACGTTTGTAGGTGAATATGAAACGACAGGACGACTATGGTTAACGACGGATGAATTACTTCAGCATCCGAATTTAAGCTTTTATATGCGCGATGCTGGCATGAAAAAGATGTTACAGGAAGTGAAGCAGGATGAAGAAAAATGGAACGATTGAGGAAATAAGACGCTACCCTTCACCGAATGAAGGAGTGCGTTTAGATGAAATTATTTATTGGTCAAATGGTTTGCGCGTAAAAGGCTTGTTGGCAAGACCAAAGCAAGAGGGCAAATATGAGGCGTTACTCTATTTACGTGGAGGCCTGCAATTTATCGGGATGGTACGCCCAGCACGTGTAGCACAATTTGCTGCACAAGGCTTTGTTGTTTTTGCTCCCTATTACCGTGGAAATCGAGGGGGCGAGGGAAGGGATGAATTTGCAGGTGATGATCGCTATGATGCAGTATACGCTATCGATGTGCTGAAACTTTTTAACGATACAGAAAAGGTGCATATATTCGGCTTCTCGCGCGGTGGCTTAATGGCATTGTGGACAGCCATATTGCGCGATGATATTGCATCGCTTGTAACATGGGCAGGGGTGTCCGATGCGACGGATACTTATTGGCAAAGGGTCGATATGCGTCGAGGCTTAAAGCGCATTATTGGGGGTACGCCTAATAAAGTGCCAGAACGTTATAATAAGCGCACACCTTTATATGAAATTACAAAATTACAAGCACCTGTTTTAATTATTCACGGTACAGAAGATAAGCATGTGCTGCCGACGCATGCATATAAGCTAGAACAACATTTACGAGATAACAACCAAACGGTAGAAACTTGGTATTCAGAAGGGCTAAAGCATCATTATCCACCACAGCTCAATCGCCAAACAGTACAACAGCTTTGTGAGTGGATGAGGCAGCAGTTGTTATAAGCGTCTTATTTTAGCGATGAGCAACAAAAAAATAGGTAATATCACTGAGAACGTAGCTGAATAAGGTATCCATACGCCTGTATTGTAAATACTTGAATGTGTTATATTTGGATGAATAATTTGAGAAACCCCAATTAATAGGAAGCTAAGCGGAAGTATAAGGGGTTTTTCATTTTTAATATGAAAAATTTGCTGTAATCCAACGAGTGCTGTATAAAAATAAACAAATGTACGAATATAGATTGTAATAATCCACATAAATGTTATGATGACTTCAATTCTTTGAAAAAAATTACCTATAGAAATTCGCTGTGCTAATACGTAAGTTGGATAATTTTGTGACGCAGTATTAATTACCCCAAGTGCTAGTATGCATAAGGCAATTAGTAAAATTAATACAAAGCCTCCTAGCAATATGCCAAGATAAAAGCCCTTTTGTGCAGATTTGTTTTTATTAATTGTATGAGGAAAAATCATCAATAGCATAATGGATGGGAATGAGAAAATACTCATAAAATAGAGCACACTAGCGATGAATTTTCTTGGTGCGGTATCTAGTATAGGTAATATATTTTCAAATTTGATGTCTGGTGTAATAAAAATAATAAAAAATATAAACAAAAACATAAACATAGGAAAAAATAATTCCGCTGAACGAGCAAAAGTTTCTAACCCTAAATAACTGCCCATAATAATAATAAGTGCAAATAACAGCACAAAGGCGGTATTGGGAGTTTCGGGCATAATTTCTATTTGCATAAAACTACCGATAAAATACAGCAATTCACTTGAATTCATAAAAGCAAAAATTATAAATAAAATTGCAATGAACTTGCCAAGCCACTTACCGAATACTTTTTCAATTATTTCAATAAAGGTACGTTTGGGAAAAGTATTGGCAAGCGTGATATATAGCATCAAAAGTAAAATACTTAATAGTACACCAACCGTTGCAGCAATCCAAGAATCCTGTTTTGAGAGCTCTGCTAAATAGGATGGGATAATTAAAATTGATGTCCCTATTGAATATAAAAATGTAACAATTGTAAATTGGCGTGTGCTAATGATTTGTTTATTGCTCATTATGCATAATGCTCCTTACGTCTGAAGCAATGCTTTGAGTGCATCGCTAATTGGTTGAAAAATAAATGTCACTAAATCTAATGGGCTAGGTATTTGAATATCAAAGCTAAGAGCAGCGGCAATGACTGTACCTAATATTAGTATAATAAAAAATAGCCATTTAGTTGCTGGCTCCTTATTATCACGTAATGCAGTCCATTGGGAGCCAATAATAACAATAACAATAACAGCAACGAACATAACCATTTTTAATCACTCCTTAGAAAGGAAAAACGTTGAATTTTTAATAGTACCAGAATTTTTTGTCTGAACTCTAACATCCACTATCACTTCAACATCTGGGAAAAGGGTAGCCCATTGATGTTCTATTTTTCTCCATTTTTTAGGCTCTTGCTGATGTAGTATATTACTGAAATGAACAGCATCTGCTTCATAATTTTTTTGTAACGCATGTAATGTTTTCTCGATTTTTTGTTTGATGACGTTAGATGTTTCTTCATTAATTTTCTTAATTGCTTGCTCAGTAACTAAATCAATAACACAATTTACCTCACCTACATTTTGCTCAACATTAACTTCTATATAGATTTTAGGTGTATCATCGACAATTTTCCCCTTCAAAGAAGTCTTTGTATTAGTAATTTCTGTTGCTAAATCGCCACCGTTAGGGCATGTTATTTTCTCAATCGTACTTTTAATATTATCAGTTAAAAAATTATAGCCCATACTTTCTTCCTCTGTAAGTATACCGACTAATTTTCCCTGCTTGATTATAGCTAGTCCCCTATATTTTAAAACAGCTGATACAACAATTTGATTGACATTCTCTTGACTTTTTCCTATTTTTTTATTTCCAATAAGCTCAATGGTAGATAGTGCAAGGCTGCTATCTTTACCATATTGTAAGGTAATTACATCATCCATCGTTACTGATACTGTAGAGCCCCATGCCTTTTCAGAGATTTCAAGGGAATTTGTTATTTTATGTGCAGGTATTTTTTCAATAGGTGTTAGTACACTGATAATATCTTTGGCAGTTGTTTCATATGCCACAACAATGTTAAAGTCATTGCGAAACTCATGGTCGCGTGAAAGAAAATCGAATGCAGGATTAATATCAGTCGCTGCAAATTCACTTCCAAGTACTACAACTTGTAAGTGGGAGAAATACGATTTTCGAGGTGATAACAATGTTACTTTCCGAATTGCCTCATACAATGTGGCACCTGTTGCCGAATAAGTGGCTACAGGAGAGCGTCCGCTTGTAGGCTGCTTAGAAGAAATCTCCCCTGGATTGACTATTTGGACAGTCACTTCATACTCATCATCTAGTTGGTCAATTCCTAAGGCTACTACAATCGCAATTTCATTCAGTTCTCTTTTACTCCAACAGCCACTTAATAGCAAACATAGTACAGTAAGTAGTAATAGAGTAGCTTCCTTGCGCATTTGGGACACCTCTTTTACAAATAAGATAAAGCGGAGCGGGGGAGTTGCTCTCCTAATGATTAAAGGACAATACCATTGTTAGCGACAAATGAGATTTTTATAGTTGGTTCATTATTTACTTAATATTGAATTTACCTATATTTACAAGTAGATGTACTTGCGCTTTTGATATAAATAAATTGCAGCTTCTCATTTTCGTTTATAATGTTTTTTATATTTTGATGCTCTCGTTATATTCGTTTGATTAACTAAACGAGGTCGTTTAGTTAAATATTTGCGTGGGAATAATAAAATTGCATCCTTTTGATTTTCTAATATCAGTGGCGCAAATGGGCTCATATATGGAACGCCAAAGGAACGTAAGCTACATAAATGTAAAATAAGTGCTAATATTGCAATCATTACACCAAAAAGACCAAAACCTCCTGCAAGCAAAATAAAAGGAAAACGCAAAACACGAATAGAATTAGAAAGTCCATAAGAAGGAAAAATAAAGCTACATATAGCAGTTAAGGCAACGATAATAACTGTTACTGCTGAAACAACACCTGCCGAAACAGCGGCTTCTCCGATAACTAATGTACCAACAATTGATACAGCAGGACCGATTGTTCTAGGCATACGTAGCCCTGCCTCTCGCAAGATTTCGAAGGCAAGTTCCATTAATATTGCTTCAACAACAGCTGGAAAAGGAACGCCTTCACGCTGTGAGGCAATACTAATGAGTAAAGGGGTAGGGAGCATTTCTTGATGAAATGTCGTAACCGCTACATAAAAGGATGGAGCAATTAATGAAAGAACGATAGCAACAAGCCTTAACAAGCGAATAAGAGAGCTAACTATGGGATTAGAATAATAATCTTCAGATGATTGTATAAATGATGTGATAAGAGATGGGACAATTAGTACGAATGGTGAGCCATCAACCATAATAGCTACTTTTCCTTCAAGTAGCTCTCCAGCAATCACATCTGGACGCTCTGAAGTATACATTGTTGGAAACAGTGTGAATTGTACATCTTGTATTATTGATTCAATATAGCCACTTTCTAAAATACCATCAATATCAATTTGATTAAGCCTTTCTATTACCTCTTTTACAATTTTGTCATTGGCAATGCCATTCACATAAATGATAGCGACATCCGTTTGCGTTACTGAGCCTATTACTTTTGTTTGAATCCAAAGGTTCGGGTTTTTAATTTTGCGTCGAAGAAGTGCTGTATTCGTGCGCAATGTTTCTGTAAAAGATTCACGAGGTCCACGAATAACTGCCTCTGTTGAAGGCTCCATAATAGCACGGTCTTTCGCATCTTTTATATTTGTTGAGAGGGCTGTTGCTATACCATCTATAATAATAATTGCACTACCATTGTAAAGAGAGCGATAAAGTGTGGCAAAATCGCTAATTTCTTGTACATTACCAATCGTTAAGCAATATTGCTTTAAATAGTCTGTTGTGTTTTCGATATTTTTTTCAATCTGATTTGTAAATAACCCCATAATGGGCTCTAATAATGTATTCGTAATTTCTATTTTATTAACTAAACCGTCTACATAAACAATAGCTAATGATTGCTTGGCAGCTTCTCCGATGTATAACTGTCGTACCATAACGTCATCGCTATTACCAGCTACGCGTTTAATTGTATCAATTGTTTGTTGTAGTGAAGTAAATAACGGTTGCTGATGCGCATCAGGTGAAAGTTGAGAGGGGGTATGTTGCTGTGTGTCTGAGCGTTTCATATTACATCTCCTCCGATACTTATAAGTAGAGGATAGGCAATTTTATAAGAAATTAAACAAGTACATGTAGCAAAAAAATAAGGTTGCTTAGAAAGTTTAAATCACTTCTAAACAACCTTAAATATAGGTTCACTTATTCATTTAAATTTTAGAGAAAAGACTTTAAAGTTAGTGTTTTCATCATTTTAAAGAACGTGTGAGTATTTTAATAATAGAGAGTAGCTGTCGGGAAAGTGAAGCGTTAGCCGCATTTTTTGCACTGAAAGCAATAGCGTCAAGTACATACTTTCCAGACAGCGTAGAGTCATTATATTAAACTAATGGACCGCCTTGCTTCGCAATAGCATCCGAAACGTTAGCGAATTTTTTGAAGTTTTCGTTGAAAAGGTTCGCTAAATCTTTTGCTTTTGCATCATAAGAATCTTTATCAGCCCAAGCATCGCGAGGATTTAGTACTTCTGATGGTACACCTTCGATTGCCGTTGGAATGTGTAGGCCAAATACAGCATCTTGTGTTGTTTCAACATTGTTTAGCTTACCATCAATTGCAGCACGCACCATTGCACGCGTGTAAGAAAGCTTCATACGGCTACCTACACCATATTCGCCACCAGTCCAACCAGTGTTTACTAAAAATACTTGTGAGCCATGCTCATCAATTTTCTTCCCTAACATTTCTGCATAAACTGTTGCAGGAAGAGGTAGGAATGGAGAACCGAAGCATGTTGAGAATACTGGTTCTGGCTCTGTTACACCACGCTCTGTACCAGCTAATTTCGATGTGAAACCACTTAAGAAATGATACATCGCTTGTTCTTTTGTTAATTTTGAGATAGGAGGTAATACTCCAAATGCGTCTGCAGTTAAGAACACGATTGTTTGTGGGTGTCCAGCTACAGATGGTTTAACAATATTTTCGATATAATCAATAGGATACGCCACACGCGTATTTTCTGTTAAAGAGCCGTCATCATAGTTACAAATACGAGTATTCTCATCCACTACAACGTTTTCTAATACAGAACCGAAACGAATAGCATTGTAAATTTCAGGTTCTTTTTCTTTTGACAGATTGATTGTTTTTGCATAGCAGCCACCTTCAATATTGAAAACGCCATTGTCTGACCAGCCATGCTCGTCATCGCCAATTAATTTGCGATCGCTATCTGCTGATAAAGTAGTTTTACCTGTACCAGATAAACCGAAGAATAGTGCAACATCGCCTGCTTCGCCAACGTTTGCTGAACAGTGCATTGATAAAATACCTTGCTCTGGTAATAAGTAGTTCATAATACCGAAAATTGATTTTTTCATTTCACCAGCGTACTCTGTACCACCGATTAAAATGATTTTCTTTTCTAGTGACACAATAATGAAAGTTTCTGAATTTGTACCATCAATAGCTGGATCAGCTTTGAAGTTTGGTGCAGAAACAATTGTGAAAGCTGTTTTATGTGTAGCTAGCTCTTCAGCAGTTGGGCGGATAAATAGTTGGTGACAGAATAAATTGTGCCATGCATATTCATTAATTACTTTAATGCCAATTTGTGAATCTTTATCTGCACCAGCAAAGCCGTTAAATACAAAAAGCTCGTCGCGTTCTTTTAAATAATTAACTACTTTTGCATATAGTTTTTCAAACACTTCAGAAGAAATTGGGCGATTTACTTTTCCCCAATCAATTTTATCTTTCGTACTTTCTTCTTCTACTGTATATTTATCTTTAGGAGAACGACCAGTATATTTGCCTGTTTCAGCACGTAATGCACCGTCAACAGTTAGAATTGCTTCTCCACGAGATGTTGCTTTTTCTACTAACTGCGGAACAGAAAGTTGAACATGAACATTTGTACCATTTAATAAATCTTTCAGTTCGTTTGCAATTTCTACTGAATTCATCGTTTAAAACCATCCTTTTATTTATAATATTCCCCAAGTTTGGTGGGACTTTATTTTTTTTTACTACAAAAAGTATAACACATTAAATGAAATAGTCTATACTAATTCGTTAAAATTTGTGAAATTTATTCCTTCTGAAGTTTTAATGAAGAAAAATAAGGCCCTTTATCAAAATGTGTGCTTGACTATACATTCCGTTACAGGTGGGGCGTGGCTTCAACTAATTTCTTTTGGCATATGCCGAAAGAAATGGATCTTTAGCTCAAGGCAAACACGATGTTGGTCATGGAGGCGTTGTCACAGGATGTGACGTACTTAGCCTCCCTTCCTTTGTTTAGGGAGTCGCCACCTTTCACTCCATATATAGTCGATTAAATTCCAAGCGCATATTTTGGTGTTGACACAAAAATAAAGAAGTTTTTTTGTTATACGCATTAAAATGAAAGATTCACATATCAATATACATATATAGTATTTGACAGCGTATAAAGATTTATGTATTATATGAAATTGAACGGATACTCTTATCCCGAGCTGGTGGAGGGTCAGGCCCTATGAAACCCGGCAACCTGCATGACTTTTCACATCATGCGCTGGTGCCAATCTGATGCAAGGAGAATTTTCCTTGAACGATAAGAGTGAAAGGGAACGAAAACACAATCCTTTCTCTCATAATTTATGAGTGAAAGGTTTTTTTATTGCGAAAAAAAGGAAGGGAATTTCCTTTAACATCATTATACCTTTCAAAATCCTCGTGTTAAGAAGCGGTAATGGCTTGAGTTGATCCCGCATTAACAGGCAGTCATTGATTTGTATTAAAAGCAATGGTTATCCACTTTAAAATATAGATGAGGTCGAAATGTTTTAGTGGTTAACAAACTGTTTGTAAAAAGCCTGATTGGTGAAGACTACTAATTAAAGAAAAGATTCTATAATGGAAGTATCACTTTAAAAGCTTGACATGGGTAATGAGTACCGTATCATATTCGCAGGAAATATAGGAGGAAACAAAATGACAAATCGTAGACTATTTACATCTGAAAGTGTTACTGAAGGACATCCTGATAAAATTTGTGACCAAATTTCAGACGCGATTTTAGATGCAATTTTAGCTGAAGATCCAAATGCACGTGTTGCATGTGAAACAACAGTAACGACAGGTTTAGTATTAGTTGCAGGAGAAATTACAACTTCTACTTATGTAGATATTAAAGGAATTGTACGTGATACTGTAGCAGAGATTGGCTATACGCGTGGTAAATATGGCTTCGATGCAGAAAACTTAGCTGTGCTTGTTGCAATTGGCGAACAATCTCCTGATATTGCACAAGGGGTAGACCAAGCTCTTGAGGCACGTGAAGGCTCAATGTCAGATGAAGCGATTGAAGCAATTGGTGCAGGTGACCAAGGCTTAATGTTCGGGTATGCATGTAACGAAACACCTGAGCTTATGCCACTACCGATTAGCTTAGCACATAAGCTAGCGCGTCGTTTAACAGAAGTACGTAAATCGGGTGAATTAGCATATTTACGCCCAGATGGAAAAACACAAGTGACTGTAGAGTACGATGAAAATAATGTACCAGTGCGCGTAGATACAATTGTTATTTCAACTCAGCATGATGAGGAAGTAACATTAGAGCAAATTCAAGCGGATTTAAAACGCCTTGTAATCGCACCGGTTGTACCAGCGGAATTATTAGATGATGCAACAAAATACTTCATTAACCCAACAGGTCGCTTTGTAATTGGTGGGCCAAAAGGTGACGCCGGTTTAACAGGTCGTAAAATTATTGTTGATACGTATGGTGGCTATGCACGTCACGGCGGTGGAGCATTCTCTGGTAAGGATGCGACGAAAGTTGACCGTTCGGCGGCATATGCAGCACGTTATGTAGCAAAAAATATCGTAGCAGCAGGTTTAGCAGATCGTGCTGAAGTCCAACTTGCTTACGCAATCGGTGTAGCACAGCCTGTATCTATTGCAGTAGATACATTTGGTACAGGAACAGTACCATCATCTCAAATTGTAGAATGGGTTCGCGAGCTATTTGATTTACGTCCAGCAGGTATCATTAAAATGTTAGACTTACGCCGCCCAATTTACAAACAAACGGCAGCGTACGGACATTTTGGCCGCACAGATTTAAATGTTCCTTGGGAGCAAATAGATAAAGCGGAAGTCTTAAAAGAAAAGGCTGCTTTATTAGTGAAATAATGTAATGAGGTTGTCCGAAAAGTAGGCTGACGTGCCACTTTTCGGACAATTTTTTGCTATTTTATTTTGATTCAGTGGGTGTTTGCCATACTCGCTGAATTATAGAAAACAAAATAGATATTCTTCTCACTATCCATGGGGGAAGAATTTTCTACTGAATTAAGATTAATAGTCACCATTCTCGTCGTAAGTAGATATCTAAAAGAATTTTTAGATATCTACTTGCAATGATTTATAATACTGGCCTTTTTCTACATATTCGCGAATAATGCGGTCCATATCTTCACGATCCTCTGCATTTACTTCGCGTACTACTTTTGCGGGACGGCCCATAGCGAGCATATTTGGGGGGATTTTTTTGCCTGGTGGTACAAGGCTACCTGCGCCGATAAATGCGCCTTCTCCAATTTCAGCTCCATCAAGAATGATTGAGCCCATACCAACTAATGCACGCTTGCGAATTATGCAGCCGTGTAATGTTACTTGATGACCAATTGTTACTTCGTCTTCAATGATAACAGGATTATTAGGGCTTTGATGTATACAGCTTAAGTCTTGTATGCTGACACGTTTGCCTATAATCGTTGGTGCTACGTCACCACGAATAACTGTATTAAACCATATTGTTGATTCTTCACCAATTGTGACATCACCCGTTACTGTAGCGAAATCTGCAATGAATGCTGTTGAATCAATTTTTGGGAGTATTCCTTTATATGGGTAAATCATGTTAAAAACGCTTCCTTTCTTTATGCACACTATGCAACCATCGTATCAAATGTAGAGAAAAATAGAAAATAAAATTTAAACAATAGAAGAAATACCGATTATAATAAAGTGAACCTTCAAACAGTGGAGGATGATACCCCCACTGTTTGGTAGCTTCACCAATCGGGTTTTTACAGGCTGTTTGATTCCCCACTTAAATATCTCGATTTTATCTGATGATTTGAAGTGGGGGTATGGTGCTCCTGCGATTACTCGTCGCAAAAGTACAGCCTGTTAATAGGGGATAAGGAAATCAGTTGTAGCAATATTATTTAGTATAATGAAAACGTTAGTACAAGATAAACGTATAATAGAAGCAACAAGATGAGAATTAATTGAAGTGTTGAATATAGGAGGGATTGCAATGTGGAAATGGGAGGCTGAAGGACAGCCAAAAGCAGTTGTTGCAATTGTCCATAGTGCGTATGAGCATCATCGTTGGTATGCTTGGCTAATTGAAAAGCTGCGAAGCGCGGGATTTCACGTTGTAATGGGGGATTTACCAGGACACGGAGAGCAAACATTAAGCTATCATGATGAAGATTTTTTTAAATATGAGAATTATGTGAAACAGATAATCGAAATTGGTTTATCTGAAAATTTACCTGTGTTTGTTATAGGAAATGGTCTAGGTGCAACAGTATTGATGAATGTTTTGCAAAAAAAGAAATTGGAATGTGCAGGTGCTATATTTGTTTCCCCATGGATGCAGTTAAAGCTTCAGCCTGGGAAATTGTCAAATGCGTTAACGAGTATTAGTGCACTAACTTCTAGTGTAAAGCTACATCATGATATTACTGTTCAGCTAATGTCTCGGAATTATGAGGTATATGAGGAGCTAAAGGGTGATATCCTTCATAATACAACTGTTACAGTGAAATGGTATAAAGATTTACAACAGCTATTAAAGCGTTTAAAAAACCCAGAGATTAAATTTCCTAATTTACCCGTATTAATGATGACGGGTGAAAGGGATCAAATTACGGATATACAAGTATCAAAAAATTGGTTAATACAGCAACCGTTATCGCATTTTCAATATAAAGAATGGTCAGATTGTCAACACAGTTTATACTTTGAAATGGAAAGAGAAGAGGTATATTTATACACAAAAGATTTTATGAATAATGTGCTTCGTTCTTTAGGCTATATTATTTAAAATTGTAAAACTGTTAAAATAATATATTTTTTTGATAATGATTTTAAAAGACGATGTCATGTGAAAGCACTTTACACAAAGTGCTTTTTTTCTTTGTAAAATAAATAATATAAGTAATGAAAACGCTTTAATTAACCGGTAAGTAAACAAAATACAGCGTATGCTAGAAGTGTTTCTAGCATACTTTTTGGAGGGGTAAAGCTGATAAAATCTATCTTTTTAAAATTTCACAATACGAAATATTTAGAATCTTTTAAAAAATGTATTGCATAAAAAATGCATATGTAATATAGTAAATTTCAAAATAATACATTGTTTTTAAAGGGGGATTTTAATGGAGTCAGTTGTAGGTTTTTTAAATGATATTTTATGGGGACCATGGTTTATTTATGCTATTTTGCTAGTTGGACTATTTTTCTCAATCATTACTCGATTTTTACAAGTACGCCATATCAAAGACATGTTTGTATTGATGTTCAAAGGGGAGAAATCTGAGAAAGGTATTTCGTCATTCCAAGCGATGTCGATAGCTTTATCAGGACGTGTAGGAACAGGTAATATCGCAGGGACAGCAACTGCGATTGCTATGGGGGGACCTGGTGCTATATTTTGGATGTGGGCAATTGCCTTCATTGGAGCTGCAACGGCATATGTTGAATCAACATTAGCTCAAATTTATAAAGAAGAAAAAGAAACAGAATATCGCGGTGGTCCAGCCTACTATATTGAAAAAGGTACGGGTCAAAAATGGTTTGGGGTGTTGTTTGCAGTTATCGCGGTAATTGCTATGTTAATTTTAATGCCAGGTGTACAATCAAATGCGATAGCAGGTGCGGTAGACAATGCATTTGGCTTAACACCTGCTATTACAGGCGGAATTATTGTGGTATTATTAGGGGCAATCATTATTGGTGGAGTAAAATCCATTGCAAATGCAGCACAAATTATTGTGCCTTTTATGGCTGCTGCTTATATGATTATGGCATTAATTATTATTGCAATGAACGTTTCAGAAATTCCGACAGTTATTAGCTTAATTTTCTCAAGTGCATTTGGTGCCCAAGAAGTATTTGGTGGAATTGTGGGTTCAGCTATTGCTTGGGGCGTTAAACGTGGTATTTACTCAAATGAGGCTGGTCAAGGTACAGGTGCTCACCCAGCAGCTGCTGCGGAAGTATCTCACCCTGCTAAACAAGGAATTGTACAAGCGGCGTCTGTTTATATTGATACATTATTAGTTTGTTCAGCTACAGCATTTATGATTTTATTTACTGGTATGTATAATGTACATGATGAAAAAGCAGATAAAATTGTTGTTCAAGATCAAGAGATTTACCCAACTATTTTTACGGGTGAATTTGGTAGTAAAGATTATTCAGGTGATGCTCAAATCACATTCGCACAATCAATCAAAGAGGGGGCAGCATATACACAGTATGCTGTAGAAAGTGCTATTCCAGGATTTGGTGCACCGTTCGTAGCAATTGCGTTGTTCTTCTTCGCATTTACGACAATTATGGCGTATTACTACATCGCTGAAACAAACATTGCCTATTTATTCTCAGGATCTGCTGAGAAAATCGGTATCTGGATCGCAAAATTTGCTATTTTAATTGCAGCATTTTTAGGTACAATCCGTACTTCAGATTTAGCTTGGGCAATGGGTGATGTTGGATTGGGCTTAATGGTATGGGTAAACGTGATTGCCATTTTAATCATTATGAAACCAGCAATTGTCGCATTAAAAGATTACGATAGACAGAAAAAAGAAGGAAAGGATCCGCAATTTGATCCTACTGCATTAGGCATTAAAAATGCAGATTTCTGGGTTGAACGTAATAAAAAGAAATAATTAAATAATATGAAACAGAAAGCTACCAAAGATGAAAGAATCATTTTTGGTAGCTTTGTAATGTTTAAGAATTATAAAGAGGTAATTAGTAAAAACTTTGTTGGCATAAGGCTATCATTCCACCAAATATGGCTTTGTGAAGAGGAAAACATAATCGATTCTCCCACTTTTAAAATGCTCTTTTGTTCTTCTAATGAAAAAGATAATTCTCCTTCTAACACATAGATAAATTCATAGCCTAAATGAGTAAATTCCTTACTATCTTTTTGATTTGGTTGCAGTGTAACGAGCATCGGTTGAAATGTTGCTGCACTATTATTAGAAGCTAGATTTTCGTAGTAAAAGGGTAATGCTTCTTTTACATCGTCTGTTGTTGCTTGTTCAAAAAAAACGCTTGGTGAAACTTGTAAAGCATCGCAAATTTTGCGTAATGATTCAAGTGTTGCATTACATTTACCAAGCTCTACTTGCGATAGGAAGCTTATTGAAACACCTGTTTGCTCTGCCAATTGCTTTAAAGTAATCTTTTTTTCCTTACGTATTTTGCGTACCATCTCACCAATAACATTCATTAAATCCCCTCAATTCAAAAAAATTTTAATATATAAATATATGGAACTATAACATATGAAACTTTGCAAATAAAATGAAATTTCTAGCGATAGTTAGTTTCTCCTAAGTTAATATACAAGCAATTGAATTATCAGTAAATTCGAAAAAGAGATTGACAACATAAATCAATAATGAAATAATCAACCTATAATAATTGAAGTGTCACTTCAATTTTAATTTGAAGCAAAATGGTATACAAGTTATTTGGAAAGCGTTTACATATGCTGATTTTGTGTGCATTTAAGATTGAAGGCAAGCTTTTTTAATTAAAGGGGGAATTTGGATGACGAATCCGCAATTAAGCAAGTCACAAATGAGGAAAGTTTGGATAGCAAGTTTAGTTGGTAGCTCAATTGAATGGTTTGATTACTTTCTTTATGGAACAGTAGCCGCACTTGTGTTTAATCAAGTATTCTTTGTTGTCGATGATCCAACTGTCGGTTTAATGTTAGCGTATGCCTCGTTAGCATTAGCATTCTTTATACGACCATTTGGCGGTATTATTTTTAGTCATATTGGGGATAGAGTAGGGCGTAAAAAGACATTAGTAATGACATTATCACTTATGGGTATTGCTACTTTTTTAATGGGAGTACTGCCAACCTACCAAGCGATAGGTGTAGCAGCACCTATACTCTTAATATTATTGCGCTTAGTGCAAGGTCTAGGTATTGGAGGAGAATGGGGCGGTGCATTGCTATTATCGGTTGAATATGCACCAAAAGATAAACGTGGATTGTTTGGAGCAATTCCTCAAATGGGTGTAACGATCGGTATGTTTTTAGGAACAGGCGCATTAACATTTATTACTTCTACAGTTTCAAAGGAGGCTTTCGTTGCATGGGGATGGCGTATACCTTTCTTATTAAGTGCATTGTTAGTTGTTTTTGGACTTTGGATTCGTAAAGGTATCGATGAAACACCATCATTTAAAAAAGTACAGGAATCTGGAGAAATTCCAAAGCTGCCGATTATTGATACACTAAAGTATCACTGGAAGGAAGTATTAATCGCAATTGGTGGCAAAGTTGTTGAAACAGCACCATTCTATATTTTCGGTACATTCATTGTATCGTATGGAACAAATCAATTAGGATTTTCAAGTACAGAAGTTTTAGTGTCTGTTATGATAGCGACAATCGTTACAACGATTTTAATTCCATTTATGGGGAATTTGTCGGACCGAGTTGGACGTAAGAAAATGTATATATTCGGCACAATCGGCATTATTATTTACGCGTTTCCATACTTCTGGTTACTACATCAAAAATCATTTATTACATTAGTTATTGCAACAATCATTGGGTTAGGTATTATTTGGGCGCCAATTACAGCGGTACTAGGTACGATGTTCTCAGAAATTTTTGATGCAAAAGTACGCTATACAGGCGTTTCACTTGGCTATCAAATTGGCGCAGCCATTGCGGGTGGTACTGCACCACTTGTCGCTACAGCATTATTAGCAAACTACAATAATTCTTATGTCCCTGTGGCGATTTATATGATTTTTACAGCAGTTATTTCATTATTAGCAGTTTGGGCAGTACGTGAGCGTAGTAATGAAGAATTAGATTTCGCTCCGACAAATAAAAAATAATTATTAACATGTATTGGAGTGAGTGTTTTGAAAATTTTGAACGAACAAGATATTGCATCGTTCTATCAAATAGATGATGCAATACAAGATGTAAAAGCGATCTTGCAAGCAAAGGCTCAAGGGAATATACTAGCTCCACATCGTACAGTATTAAATTATCCAGCACAATCTGCGTCGGCACTATATATGCCAAGTGCAGATTTAGTAAACCATATGTCAGCAATTAAAGTTGTAACAATTTTCCCGAATAATCCTACTATCGGAAAGAAAACAACACAAGGGATAATTGTTTTGACAAGTACGGAAGATGGCTCGCATTTAGCGACTCTAAATGCTTCTTTCTTAACTCGTTTACGTACTGGGGCAATGTCTGGAATTGCGACAGATTATCTTGCGAAGAAGGAGGCAACGACTCTAGCTGTTATTGGTACAGGTGCAATGGCTTTTGAACAATGCTTAGGTGTATTAGCTGTTCGAGAAATTCAAGCGATTATTTTATATAATCGTACGGCAGAAAAAGCTAAAGATTTCGCAATGGAACTAAAAAAAGCTGGTTACAAAGGTGAATTCATTTTTGAGCAAGATGCTAACGAAGCAGTGGCGCAGGCGGATATTATTTGCTGCGCAACAAAGACGACAACACCATTATTTAAGGGAGAATATTTAAAAAAGGGAGCACATATTAACGGTGTGGGCTCATATCTTCCACATATGCATGAATTAGATAATTACACTATTACAAATGCAAGTAAAATTGTTGTTGATGATTTACCTGGTGCAAAAGATGAAGCTGGTGAGCTAATGAATGCTGCGGAACAAGGTGTTTGGAGTTTCTCAGATGTGCATGCTGAGTTAGAGCAACTTGTTGCGGGTACAAAAGTTGGACGAGAGCAGGAAGAGGAAATAACTTTCTTTAAATCAGTAGGGGCATCTTACTATGATTTAGCAGTAGCACAGGGCGTCTATAAAAAAGCATTGGCACTAAAAATCGGAAAATCAGTAGAAGTATAAAAAACAAAGAAATTAAGCGAATGATATCAAATTGAAAAACTTGATAACATTCGCTTTTTTATCATAGCTGTCTTAGCTTGTGTACTAATCACTACTTTAGATCTACTAAAAAACAGAAAATGCAATCTTTAAGTATGCTGCTCTGTAGATTGAGACGCAGACGAGTTTCTTAAAGAAATAGCTGCACAGCCCAAAGCTGCTAAGACGAAAATTACACCAAATGTAGATAAGTAAATCGCTGACGAAGTGAAAGCAAATACAATGCCACCAACTGCTGAACCAATTGAAATACCGATTTGTAATGCGGCGGTATTAAGGCTTTGCTGAATATCTGATGTTTTTGGTGCAATTTGAATTAAGTAGCTTTGTAATGGCGGTGTTAGTGCCCAGCTCAGTGCGCCCCAAAATACTGTAATGATTAAAAACAATGGTAGCGCAATTATTGTAAATGGAATAATAAGGAGCACAATAGCAAATGATGCAACGACAAATAAAATTGTTTTTTTCGTGCCGAGCTTATCGTTCAACCAACTACCGAGTGCATTACCACTTACAGAAGAAACCCCAAATAATAAGTAACAAGCGCTAATCCATGATGCACTTAAATCGAAAGCTTCTACTAAAAAAGCTGTTAAATAGGCATATAGCATATAATGTCCTGCTAGCATAAATAATGTTGTAAATTGTGCACTTAAAATTTTTACATCTGCTAATGATTTTAGCTGCGTTTTTAATGGAATAATTTCAGTGACAGGCATTCTTTCTAGGAAAATGATATTTAGTACTAGTGATAAAACGGATAATACAGCAATACCTAAAAATACAGAGCGCCAACCAAACGATTCTGTTACGAAAATCCCTAACGGAACACCAATAACCAGTGCCGAGCTAACACCAATAAAAACATAGCTTAATGCTTTTGCACGGTAACGTGGCTCTACAAGTTTGGCTGCAATCGTTAGCGACAATACAATAACTAAAGATGTGCTCATCGCAGAAATAATGCGCGCAATCATTACAATAGGAAATGTTGGGCTTACATACATCATTAAGTTACTCAAAGTAAAAATAATTAATGAAATAATAAATAGCCTCTTTCTTTCAATTTTTGCTGTTAATGATAAGAGTAGTGGTGCAGATAATGCATAGATAAAAGCGAATACAGTAATAAGTTGACCTGCTGTAGAAATTGAAACGTTTAAGTCTTTTGCAATATTAGGTAAAATCCCCCCTACAATTAATTCGACTAAACCAACTGCAAACGCAGTAATTGCAAGAATATATACTTTCCAGTTCATAAAATCATCCTTCCTTTTAAAACAAAAAAACTTCTGACTACAAAAATTAAGAAATTTTTGTAGTCAGAAGTTTACGGTTTCTGGTAGAGACCCTCAATCCATATTACTGAGGCTATACGTTTGCCATCTTATCATAGATTGGGGTAGATGACAAATTTTTTTTATATTTAAAGGAAGGGGTGATGCTTTGTCATCCCATGAAGAAGGCGTATTATATTTATAAAAACTTCTGCATGCCATAGAAAATTCCTCGTTTTTCCATTAAATCATCGTAAGAGCCGACTTCTGCTAAATGATGCTCATGGATAACAAAGATACGATCAAAGTGCTCAAGCTCATCTAGCTTATGTGTAATACAAATAACAGTTTGCGGTAACGTTAATAATAAATTTGTACAAAGGGTTGTCAGCTTTGTGTCTAAATGAGCAAATGGTTCATCTAAGAAATAGATTGGTGCTTCACGCAGCAATACGCGAGCAAGGGTTAAACGTTGCTGTTCTCCACCGGATAAATTGCGGGCCTGCTCCAAAACCTCTTGATCTAATGAAAAGGGGAGCTGTAATTGTTTTAATATCTCCTCCATTAGCATATCGTTTTGCTCGCTTAATAAATTTTCCTTTACAGTGCCGCTAAAGAAATGATTATGCTGTAGCATAATGCCCATTTGATTCCATAGTTGCTCATGTTGGATTTGTGACATTGTTTGACCGTTCCATAAAATCTCCCCAGCATTAGGCTGTAGATTTTGAATAAGCAATTGGAAAAGTGTTGATTTTCCAGCACCACTTGGGCCTACTATAGCGATTTTTTCGCCCGCTTGTATTGTAAATGACACGTTATGCAATGCTTGAAAATCACTTTTTGGGTAGCTGTAGCTAATGCTAGAGGCCTCCAATGTTTGAAAGTTGCCTTGCTGCAAAGCTTGTTTCGGCAATGGAGCTATATCAAATGCTGTCAAACGTTCAAAAGCTTGTGTTGATTTCGCTTTATGCATAGGCACTGTGCCTAATGGAACAGCTACTTCAAAAACAGTTAAAGCAATTAGCAATAACATGGCTAAATATAGTCCATTGAGAGAGCCATTTGCAACAAAATAAGCACCAAGCACAACAACGGTAAAGGCTGTCAATAAGGCGATTGCTTGGTTAACGAGCTGTGCCTTTAGTGCTTGCTTGTCCTCATTTTGTAAATCTCGTTCAAAAGTAATGCTAAGCTCCTGTAATGCCTTTTCCGTAGCGGAGCGTTTTCCAGCGACAGTTAAATCCGTTAAGCCGAAAAAATATTCTGTTAAGCCTTCTGTGTATTGCTGCTGGCTCATTGATTCTTTCGGTTTTTGCCAAAGCATTGGCAAAATAACTGTACAAAGAATCACGCTAACAAGTAGTAGCAATGTAAGCCAAACAGAAAACCAAATTGTAAATAGCATTGTGCCAAAAAAAACTAATAATGCAACGAGTGGAGGGTAAGCGACACGTAAAAAATATTGTTGCAATGTATCAACATCCTTTGTCATACGTGTCAGTAAATCGCCACCACGGTAACTAGAAAGCAGAGAATGAGCATGTGGCTGCAAGCTTTGAAAAAAACGCAGACGCACTTTTTCAAGCAGGGCAAACGTAACGCGATGTGAAATATAGCGTTCTGCATATTTACTAACGGACTTGGCCACACCAAACAGCTTTAAAAAGGCTGTTAAAATTAAAATAATATAAAACGGCGGTAGAAGCGCTGCTTTCGAAATTAAAAAGCCACTTTGAGCGAACAGTGCTACAGCTGTTAAACCACTAACTGTACCAGCCAAAAGTGCTAACAAGAAATCTCTTTTTTCACTTAAAACCATTTGCCACATGTTTTTCACCTCTTTTCAGTTGTCCATTTATCACTTCGTAAATTGCATCGGCATGCGCAATACTTTCGTAGCGATGTGCAACGATAACGACAGTACTGCGATGGTGAAATTGCTGAATAAGCTGATGCACGGCATGGGCTGTTTGTACATCAAGCGCAGCAGTAGGCTCATCTAATAACAAAATAGATGGCTTTTTTAGCCAAACTCTTGCTAAAGCCACACGCTGCTGCTCCCCGCCCGATAAACCAAGTCCGCCTTCGCCAATTTTCGTCTCAAGCCCGTTCGCAAGCTGCTTAAACCAGGCCGTAAGCTGTACCTGCTGCAATGCCTCGAGCAATTGCTGATCTGAATAGTTTGCTCCCATTTGTAAATTTTCTCGTAATGTTGCTGCAAATAAATATGGCTTTTGTGACACGAGCATCATTTCTTGACGCCATTCTTTCTCTTCTATAGTAGATTGTTCCTTTTCGTCAATGAACAGTTGGCCTTCATCAGGCTTTATTAAACCTGCTAGCATATGCAAAATCGTTGTTTTTCCATGTCCAGATGGGCCAACAAGAGCAATTGTTTGTTTTGCAGGAATACTTAATGTAATTGGTCCAATTTTTTGTTGTTCATATTGAATAGAAGCATCTTTTAATAGAAGGAAAGGGGCTTGTGCAAAATGCTCCTTGCCCCAAATAGGCTCGCGCTTTGGAGTTTTAAGTGTGTCCTGTAAAATTTCTGCCGCCGCTAAGCTGCCTCTCCCTGTATGGAAGGCTGCCCCAAGCTCCTTTAATGATTGATAATATTCAGGAGCTAATGTCAAAACGAAAAAGGCTTGTGCAAAAGCTAGCGTTTGGAAAACAATCATACGAAAGCCTATTTCTAATGCAACTAAACCGATGCCAAGCGTCGTAATAAGCTCGATGAAAAGGGTAGAGGCAAAGGCAATCTTCAAAACAGCAAGTGTCGCCGCTGTAAATTGTCTGTTATGCTCATTTAGCTTCTGCTCCTGCTCATGAGCTTTGCCGAATAATTTTAAAGTTTGTAAACCGTATAGCATTTCTAAAAACGTGCTTGAAAAGCGATTCATTTTCGTTAGCTGTTGTTCAGATTTTGCCTTTGTTTGAATACCTACTAAAATATATGTTAAAGGGATAAAGGGTGCAGTAATTAACATAATAATGGCACTTGTTGGATGCACAAAAAACAGTGTGATAACAATGCTTGCTGGTATAGTCATTGTTTTAATAAATTGCGGGATATAATGTGCATAATAACCGTGCAATTCTTGAACAGTATGCTGCAAAATGGCAATTTTTTCACCCGCAGGCTTAGTAGACGGTGTAGACCAATGAGCGATTAATTGCTGCCGCACCTTTGTTTTCACAATGCCTGCATAACGATTTGCAGAAAGCTGCAAAAAAGCTTGTGTAGCAAGTCTTATACAGATGGCAAGTGCTAAAAGTGCCGCATATGGAGTGATTGCATTAAATGATGATTGTTGGATAAAGACGCTATCAACGATTTTGACAATGCTATATGCCTGTCCAATAATCGCCCCAGCAAGCAATAAGCTATATAGAGCAAACAGTAACAAATATTTTTTTTCTGCAAAGGCAAGCTGCTTTAACCAAGCCATCAATCCACACCTCGTTTCTTTTGACGTCTGTATTGTAAAGGTATAATAAGTTTGTCATTTTTGAAAAGGAATACACTTGCGAGATTAGTCGTTTTATGCACTTTGTGACAAAATTCTGTATGTCTATTATGTGAATACATGTTGGAGTGAAGAGACTAAAATAGATTACAGCAATATTTAGTGCTACTATGAAAGCAAGTTTTGTCTGTATAAATACTTTAAAGGATATATTCAAAAATAAAGGAGTGAGGAAAGTGGACTCATCTGTTTTTTGGAGTAGGGCTTTAACGGAGCTTACCCTATCGTTCCATATTATTTTTGCGACGATTGGTGTAGGTGTGCCATTGATGATTTTAATCGCACAATATGTAGGTTATAAGAAAAATGATATTCATTATACGATGATGGCAAGACGTTGGGCACGTGGCTTTACAATTACTGTTGCAGTTGGTGTTGTTACAGGTACGATTATTGGTTTACAGCTTTCTTTATTATGGCCTCAGTTTATGGAATTAGCTGGGCAAGTCATTGCGTTACCATTGTTTATGGAAACATTTGCTTTCTTCTTTGAGGCAATTTTCCTCGGTATTTACTTATATACTTGGGATCGCTTTAAAAATCCGAAATATCATATGTTGTTACTTATTCCTGTAGGGATTGGTGCTTCAATGTCAGCAATCTTTATTACGATTGTCAATGCTTTCATGAATGCTCCTCAAGGCTTCACGGTAAAAGGTGATGCATTAATCGATATTCAACCTTTTATGGCAATGTTTACGCCAGCGATGCCAACAAAAATTGGTCACGTATTGACGACAAGCTATATGACGGTCGCTTTTATCCTTGCAGCAATTGCAGCTTATAAATTATTACGTGGAGAAAACCATATTTACCATAAAAAAGCGCTTGTTTTTACGATGAAGCTAGGTTTAATTTTTGCGCTTGCTTCAGCAGTAGTTGGGGATTTCTCAGCAAAATATTTAGCGGAATATCAACCAGAAAAGCTTGCCGCAGCAGAATGGCATTTTGAAACGGAAGAGGGAGCCGATTTAATATTATTCGGTGTGCTTGATAATGGCGAAGTGAAGTATGAAATTCGCCTACCGAAAATACTAAGCTTTTTATCACATACTGATTTTAACGCAGAAGTAATTGGACTTGACCAATTCCCGAAAGACGAGCACCCACCACTTATCATTCATTATTTCTTTGATATTATGGTCTCAATTGGCGTCTTTATGATTGTATTAGCCGCTGCCTTTGTCCTTGGAAAATGGAGAAGCTGGTCATGGGTTGAAGCAAGGTGGTTTAGATGGCTCATTGTCCTAGGTGGACCGCTATCGATTATCGCAATTGAGGCAGGTTGGTGGCTTGCCGAAATGGGACGTCAGCCGTGGATTTTATACGGTATTATGCGCACATCAGAAGGGGCAACGACAGCTACGGGTGTAGAATATTTATTTATTGCTTTTGCAGTTGTCTACTTTATTTTAGGTGTTGGTAGTATCGTTATTTTACATCGTATGTTTAAAAATAATCCGATTGAAAAGGAATTAAATTCAAGACAGGATGGTGAAAGCTCATGGCATTAGAAATATTAGGTATATCTGTGTTATGGCTCTTCTTGTTTGGCTATGTTATTGTTGCTTCCATTGATTTTGGTGCAGGCTTTTTCAATGCTTATAGCTTAGTAAGAGGAAATCATCAAACTTTGACAAAAATCATTAAACGTTATTTATCACCTGTTTGGGAAATTACAAATGTCTTTTTAGTATTTTTCTTTGTCGGCGTTGTCGGATTTTTCCCGCAAACAGCCTATTATTTCGGAACAGTATTAATTGTGCCTGCATCTATCGCCTTAATTTTATTAGCGATTCGCGGAAGCTATTATGCCTTTGAAGCATACAGTGGTGTGAGTGGGCATAAAGGCTATGCGCTAGCTTACGGTATTTCAGGGCTCTTTATCCCTGCCGCATTTTCTGTTGTTTTAACAATTTCTGAAGGTGGCTTTGTTACAATGGATAGCGGTCATCCAAAGCTCGATTATGGCGCATTATTTACTAGCCCGTTATCTTGGTCAATCGTAGTTCTTTCTATTGTAGCTGTGTTGTATATTTCCGCAGTCTTTTTAACTTGGTATGCCAATAAGGCAGGAGAAAAAGATGCAACAGAAATTATGCGAAAGTACGCTCTTATTTGGGCAGGACCACTTATTATTAGCGCGTTTGGAATTATTATTGAAATGCGCCAATTAAATGGCTGGCATTATGAAAATATGTTCAATGTCTGGTGGCTCTTTGCCTTATCTGGCTTGCTCTTTATTGGAACCGTTTATTTCATTTATAAACGTAGGCATTATAACTGGGCGCTCACTTTATTAATCGTCCAATTTGCACTAGCGTTTTTTGCCTATGGTGTTTCGCACTATCCTTATTTGCTCTACCCGTATTTAACAATTTACGATAGCTTTACGAATCAGGCGATGGCCATCGCATTAGTCATAGCATTTATCGCAGGGCTTGCGTTGTTAATACCATCACTTTACTTAGTGTTCCGCTTATTTGTATTTAATAAAGAGTATGTATCAGGAAAGTCTGATCATCATGTATAGGAGGGTAAAACAGTGAGTGAATTTTTAATATTTGTCGCACCTTTTATCGTCGTTGTTTTATCAGTCGCAGCAGCTTTCTTTGTTGCAACGCGTGCTAGTTGGGTGGAGGAAGAATAATTACTTATAAAAAACGCATGAAATCAAGGTTTTTCACATTTGATTTCATGCGTTTTTAGTTATATCTTATCTTTTTTATAAGTCTAAAGACCTGATTCGCCCATTAAATATACAAATTTGCCCAATAAAAAGCTATTTTCGCCCGCAAACAGGGGAGATTCGCTCATTAAAGTGTCATTTCCGCCCGCAAAATTACATTTCCTTCATTTTCTCCAATGCAATAACAAACGGAGGGGTGTTCTGCTGGTTTAAAAATTCATAACGCAGGACGTGCACATATTTTTGGGGCAAGCTGCTAACATAACGAAGCACCTCATCACGTTCCTCAGCTCCACCTTCATGCCCATGGTAAATAACAAGAACAATAATACCGCCTACTTTTAATAGTTGTAAAAGTGATTCTAATGCTGTGATTGTTGTGTTCGGCTTTGTAATAATGGAATGGTCGCTACCGGGTAAATAGCCTAGATTAAAAATCGCTCCTGCTACAGGCTTTGAGACATATTTTGCAATGTTTTCATGCCCATCTTTCAGAACGAGGGCGCGGTGCTCCAACGCATTGTCCAATAGACGATGCAGTGTTGCATCAACAGCCTCTTTTTGCACATCAAATGCGTAGACGTAACCGTCGTCTCCAACTAGTTCAGCTAAAAATAATGTGTCATGCCCATTGCCAGCAGTTGCATCGACGGCGATATCACCTTCTTGAATAGCGTCTGCTAAAAGACTTTGTGCATATTGTAAAACGCGTTGTAGTTTCATAAAATTTTATCCACCTTATAAAGTTTGCCTTGCCATGTATCGCGACGCTCTAATTCTGCATCAATGCCGTTTAAGACACTCCATTTATTGACGCTCCACATTGGACCAATCATTAAATCAATAGGGCCGTCCCCAGTAATGCGTTGTACAACCATGTCGGGTGGAAGTACCTCAAGTTGATCCACAACGAGCTTTATATAATCATCTTGTTCCATAAATTGCAGTAACCCTTTTTCGTATTGCTTTACTAAAGGTGTGCCTTTTAATAAATGGAGCAAATGAATTTTAATTCCTTGCACATCAAGTTTCGCAACTTCACGCGCTGTTTCCAGCATCATATCGTAAGTTTCTAGGGGTAGGCCATTAATTATGTGCGTGACAATGCGGATATTATGGCGGCGTAGCTTTTCCACGCCTTCTACATAGGTCGCATAGTCGTGTGCACGATTAATTAAATTAGCCGTTTTTTCATGCACGGTTTGTAAGCCAAGCTCCACCCATAAATAAGTGCGCTTATTTAATTCCGCTAAATATTCCACTACGTCATCTGGAAGACAATCTGGGCGAGTCGCAATACTTATGCCCATTACGCCTTCACAGGCAAGAGCAGCTTCGAACTTTTCCTTTAGCACTTCCAGTGGTGCATGTGTATTTGTATACGCTTGGAAATAGGCCATCGTTAAGCCGTCTTTCCATTTATGCTGCATTTTTGCTTTGATTTTTTCAAATTGAACAGGGATGGGGTCAATTTTATTACCCGCAAAATCGCCACTGCCAGCTACTGAACAAAATGTACAACCACCAAAAGCAACCGTACCATCACGGTTTGGGCAATCAAAGCCCGCATCTAAGGCTACTTTGTAAACTTTTTGTCCGAATTCGTTACGCAAATAACGATTCCATGTATAGTAACGTTTCCCATCAGAAGGGAAGGGGAAATTTATCATCGTTGTCACTCCTCTAAACAATGATTGTAACACGCATTGACAGGCTGAAAAACTTTTTCTTGTAAGTTTTGCAAAATAGGCATAGACTAATATTTCGGATATGGAATTATATAATTAGAGAACGATTTGTATCTAATTATTATTTTGAGATTGAAATTTCTCCATCACATAAAAGGATGGATAGTAAATAAGGAGGAGAAAATGTGCCGAAACAAGTATGGTATTTAGTAATAGGGATGTTTCTCAACACGGTCGGAAGCTCCTTTCTATGGCCACTAAATAGTATATATATTCATAATCACCTTGGCAAAACGTTAACGATTGCAGGACTTGTTTTAATGTTTAACTCATTAGCTGCGGTTGTCGGTAATTTATTAGGTGGTTATTTATTTGATAGAATCGGTGGCTTTAAAACAATTGTCATCGGAGTAACTTTAAATACCATTACGTTAGGGCTGCTCATGTTTTGGCATGATTGGTGGCCGTATGTTATTTTTTTAACGATTATTGGATTTAGTGGTGGAGTTGTTTTTCCGGCGATGTATGCATTAATCGGTGCTGCATGGCCAGAGGGCGGACGCAAAGCCTTTAATACATTGTTTTTATCAAATAATGTAGGGGTGGCGATTGGTCCAGCGTTAGCAGGCTTTATAGCAGATTACAAATTTGAATTTGTGTTTGGTGGAAACTTCTTTACATATTTAATCTTTTTCCTTCTTGTTGTGACGACATATAAGCGCTTTGATACAAAGGGTATGGCGCCGAAAAATGTTATCGCAGAAAGGGGAGGTAGAGAGTCAAAAGCAGGGCTGTATGCTCTATTAACTTTATGTATTGCTTTAGTATTATGCTGGATGTCTTATTCTCAGTGGAGTGCGACAATTTCCTCGTATACGCAAGGTTTAGGTATGACATTATCGCAATATAGTTTAATTTGGACGATTAATGGCTTATTGGTTGTCGGTTTCCAACCAATTATTCGACCGCTCGTACGCCGTTGGGAAAAGAAGCTAAAACACCAGCTTGTATTAGGGCTTGTGTTAATGTCGTTTTCTTTCTGCATCGTTGCCGTTGCAGAAGAATTTAAAATATTTGCTACTGCAATGGTCATTTTAACGCTAGGGGAAGTATTTTTCACGCCTGTTATTCCGACGATTGCCAATCACCTTGCCCCAAAAGGTCGACAAGGCTTTTATCAAGGGATTGTTAATAGTGCAACGACAATAGGGCGTATGATTGGCCCGTTATTTGGTGGTTTGATGGTCGATTTATTTGATATGCAAACATTAATGTGGAGTTTAGTTGTATTATTGCTTGTTGCGATTATTCCTGCATGCGCATGGCGTGCAAAGAATGTTGAAAATACTAAATAAAAGACTTGTGCTTTCTAGCTAATTCCATTAGAATGAAGGCATTATATACAACGACTATGACAAGGAGTAGTAAATTTCGACACTTTTTAGAGAGCTAGCGGCTGGTGTGAGCTAGCAAGTGAACAAATTGAACTCGCCTTTGAGTTTGCTTTTAGATACCTAAAAGCCGTGTTTTCGCGTTAAGAAGCTGGAGCTGAGTGCAGTGTCACTAATTTGGGTGGTACCGCGGGAGTCAAATTTACTCTCGTCCCTTTCTACGGAAGGGGGCGAGTTTTTTATTTTTCTAAAAATTCTGTCACTTCTGTTTGGACGCTAGAAAACAAGTCGATACTATTATTTTGAGGAGGAATAATATGAGTTTCAATCATCAGGAAATTGATAAGAAATGGCAAAAATATTGGGCAGATAACAAGACATTTAAAACGGTGAATGATAATAATAAGCCGAAATTCTTTGCGCTAGATATGTTCCCGTATCCATCAGGTGCAGGTTTACACGTAGGGCATCCACTTGGTTATATTGCAACAGATATTTTAAGCTCATTTAAGCGTATGCAAGGCTATAATGTGCTACATCCAATGGGCTGGGATGCTTTCGGTTTACCAGCAGAGCAATATGCACTTGATACAGGAAATGACCCTGCAGAGTTTACAGCAAAAAATATTGCGACATTTAAGCGCCAAATGAATGATTTAGGCTTTTCTTACGATTGGGATCGCGAAGTAAATACAACAGATCCTAAATATTATAAATGGACACAATGGATTTTTATCCAATTATTTAATCGTGGCTTAGCGTATGTAGATGAGGTGCCTGTAAACTGGTGTCCTGCATTAGGTACGGTACTAGCAAATGAGGAAGTAATCGACGGTAAATCAGAGCGTGGTGGACACCCTGTAGAGCGTCGTCCAATGCGTCAATGGATTTTACGTATTACTGAATATGCGGACCGTCTGTTAGAGGATTTAGATGAGCTTGATTGGCCTGAAAGTTTAAAAGAAATGCAACGCAACTGGATTGGTCGCTCAGAAGGTGCTGAAGTAACGTTTAAAATCGATGGCACAGAGCATACATTTGATGTTTTCACAACGCGTCCTGATACGCTATTTGGTGCAACATATGCAGTTTTAGCACCAGAGCATAAATTAGTTGCTGAAATTACAACAGCTGAGCAACAAGAGCAAGTAGATGCTTATATTGAGAAAGTAAAAACAAAATCTGACCTTGAGCGTACAGATTTAGCGAAGGAAAAAACAGGTGTATTCACAGGTGCATATGCAGTTAACCCAATTAACGGCGAAAAAATGCCTGTATGGATTGCTGACTATGTATTAGCTTCATATGGTACAGGTGCAATTATGGCAGTACCAGCTCATGATGAGCGCGATTATGAATTCGCTAAAGAATTTGGTTTAGAAATCAAAGAAGTGCTTGCAGGCGGAGATATTTCGAAGGAAGCATTTACAGGTGACGGCGAGCATATTAATTCTGATTTCTTAAATGGCTTAAATAAAGAAGATGGCATTGCAAAAGCAATTGCTTGGTTAGAGGAAAATGGTGTTGGTGAGAAGAAAATTTCTTACCGCCTACGTGACTGGTTATTCTCACGCCAACGTTATTGGGGAGAGCCAATCCCTGTTATTCATTGGGAAGATGGCACAATGACAACTGTTCCTGAGGCAGAGTTACCATTAATGTTACCAAAAACAAATGATATTCGTCCAAGTGGTACAGGTGAATCGCCATTAGCGAATATTGAAGAATGGGTAAATGTAGTAGATGCTGCAACAGGCAAAAAAGGTCGTCGTGAAACAAATACGATGCCACAATGGGCAGGTAGCTGCTGGTACTACTTACGTTATATTGACCCAGATAATGATGAAATGATTATTGACCCAGAGCTAGCAAAACGCTGGTTACCAGTTGATATTTATGTAGGCGGAGCAGAACATGCGGTACTTCACTTACTATACGCTCGCTTCTGGCATAAAGTGCTATATGATATTGGTGTTGTGCATACGAAAGAGCCGTTCCAAAAGCTATTCAACCAAGGCATGATTTTAGGCGAAAATAATGAAAAAATGTCTAAATCAAAAGGCAATGTAATTAATCCAGATGATATTGTTACATCACATGGTGCAGATACACTACGCCTTTATGAAATGTTTATGGGACCACTTGATGCATCAAAAGCATGGTCAACAAATGGCTTAGACGGTGCACGTCGATTCTTAGATCGCATTTGGCGTTTATTCATCGATGATAACGGTGCAGTTAGCAGCAAAATCGTTGATACGAACGATGGCAAACTAGAGCTTGTCTACCACCAAACAGTGAAAAAGGTGACAGAGGACTTTGAAGCAATGCATTACAATACAGCTATTTCACAAATGATGGTATTTATTAATGAATGCTACAAAGTAGATGCTGTGCCAAAACAGTATGTTGAAGGCTTCGTACAATTACTTTCGCCAATTGCTCGTCATATCGCAGAGGAGCTATGGGAAAAATTTGGTCACACAGAAACAATTACGTACTCTACATGGCCAACGTTTGACCCAGCAAAACTTGTGGAAGATGAAGTAGAAGTTGTTGTACAGGTGCTAGGAAAAGTCCGTGCGAAAGTAAAAGTCGCAAAGGATATTTCAAAAGAAGACCTAGAAGCTGCGGCACTAGCAGATGAAAAAGTACAAGAATTTATCGCAGGCAAAGATGTTGTAAAAGTAATCGTAATCCCAGGTAAATTAGTTAATATCGTTGTGAAGTAATGAAAAAATCAGCCGCCTCCCTTGTGGAGGTTGGCTGATTTTTTATGGAGAAGCGCTCAAATAGCAATGAGAATCGCACAAAATCATAAAGCATGTCATAATAAAGAAATGACAAAGATAAAGGATGACGACATGACAACATTATTAATTAAAGAAAACTATGTGAAAGAATTAAAAAATGGCTACCCATTGATTTTAAAGGATGCAGTGGAAAATGCCGAAACTTCAATTGAAGAAGGAACGCTTGTGCAGTTAATGGACAAGCAAGGGCAATACATTGCAACAGGCTATTACGGTATACAAAATAAAGGGATTGGCTGGGTATTATCGCGTAAAGAAAATGAACAAATTGATACAGCTTTTTTTGTTAAGAAAATTCGTGAGGCAGTGACGCGTCGGGTAAGCTTTTTTGAGGCAGATGATACAACTGCTTTTCGGGTTTTTAATGGGGAAGGAGATGGTATCGGTGGCTTAACAATTGATTTCTTTAATGGCTTTTATATGATCAGTTGGTATAGTGAGGGTATCTATGCTTTCAACCAGAATGTCTATGCAGCACTCGCTGAGGTTGTTAATGCGCGAGGCGTTTACGAGAAAAAGCGCTTTAATGTGAACGGGCAGTATGTGGAGCAGGATGATTATGTGTCGGGCGAAAAGGGTGAGTTTCCGCTTATTATTAAGGAGAACGGGATGAGCTATGCGGTAGATTTGAATGATGGGGCAATGACTGGTATTTTCCTTGACCAACGTAATGTACGTAAGGCGCTACGTGATACATATGCTGCAGGGAAAACGGTGCTCAATACTTTTTCTTACACAGGGGCGTTTTCTGTTGCTGCGGCACTTGGTGGTGCAATAAAAACAACGAGTGTTGATTTAGCAAAACGTAGCTTGCCGAAAACAATTGAACAATTTAGTGTCAACGCGATTGATTATGAGGCACAGGATATTAAGGTGATGAATGTTTTTGATTACTTTAACTATGCAGCACGACATCAATTAACATTCGATGTTGTGGTACTCGACCCACCAAGCTTTGCTCGCACGAAAAAAATGACGTTTAGCACAGCGAAGGATTATCCAAAATTGCTGAAAGATGCACTTGCGATTACAGCGGAAAATGGTGTTATCATTGCCTCAACGAATAATGCGAGCTTTAATATGAAAAAATTCAAAACCTTTATTGATAAAGCATTTAAAGATGCCAATAAGCGTTATAAAATTTTAGAACAGCATCAATTGCCAGAGGATTTTCAAGTGCCACACAATTATCCGGAATTTAATTATTTGAAAGTCGTTTTTATTCAAGTACTATAGGAGGAAATTTCGATGAAATATAATAAAAATACAATGCTAAAATTAATTAATGAGCATCGTGAACTGCATGATGAGCTAAAGGCCATCAAAAAAGAGATGGGCTTAGATAAAACCGCTGCTGTTAAGGCACTTTACCATTCTGTTGTAGCAGATGGAGGACGCTTTATGCAGGATTATCAGGATTTGGAAAAGCTGAAATAAAGAACAGTTATTATGTCTCAGTACAATTGCATTTATTAAAAATTGGCGGAATTGATAAAAAGTAAAAATTAGCGAGGTGTGTGGATGAGAAACTTCAAAAGCTTCTATTTGCTAGGTGTTTTATTACTTGCAGGCTGTGCCTTAGAAGAACAACCAAAGCAACAGCCGAATGTTTTACATGAGCAGAAAAAAGAAGAACAGCAAGTAATTGCAGAAAACTTGGAAGCACCTTGGGCAATCGCAAAATTAGGAGATACTTTTTATATTACAGAACGAACTGGAAGCATTGCTAAAATTGAAAGTGGAAAAATGGAACGCCAGCGAGTGGTGCTTGAAAAAGAGTTGGCAACGGCATCGGAGGCTGGACTATTAGGCTTTGTGCTTGCTCCAGACTTCCAAGATTCTCATTTAGCCTATGCTTATTATACTTATGTAGATGAGATAGGGCAGTTTAACCGTATTATTACGCTTTATTTAGATGATGATGTTTGGTATGAAATAGATGTACTTGTCGATCAAATTCCGAGTGGGACATACCATCATGGTGGGCGTATAAAAATTGGGCCTGATCAAAAGCTTTATGCGACCGCAGGTGATGCATCAGAAGCGAGCTTAGCCCAAAATCTCGATTCATTCGGTGGAAAAATTTTAAGGATGAATTTGGATGGTTCCATCCCTGAGGATAATCCATTTGATAGTTCTTATATTTACAGCTACGGTCATCGCAATTCACAAGGGCTTAGCTGGTTGCCTGATGGGACGTTGTACGCTAGTGAGCATGGTAATGCAAAAAACGATGAAATCAATCAAATACAAGCAGGACAAAATTATGGTTGGCCTATCATTGAAGGAAATGCAACACAACAAGGAATGATTTCTCCACTATTTACTTCAGGTAATGAAACAACTTGGGCTCCTTCTGGAATGGATTACTATGATGGGAAATTATATGTTGCAGCATTAAGAGGCAAAGCAATTTTAGCATTCAATCTTGAAACTGGAAATTATGAAGAAGTAGTGACAGGGATTGGTAGAATTCGTGATGTATATGTAGAAGGTGATACGCTTTACTTTATTAGCAATAATACGGATGGACGCGGTGATCCACAGAAGCAGGATGATAAATTATATAAAATTTTGCTCTCCCATTGAGAAAAAAGAAGTGCCTATTTTCGTGACCGATTTAAATTTTCACAGTAAAAGGATATTTCCTAAGGTATAAAAAATGTATAAATGCCCTTCCTGCAATCAAATTGTAACAATTGTTGGAAAGCTTGATATAATAATAATTATAGATTGTCGTTTTGTATTTTTAATGCTCTCTTCAAAAAAATCTACCTAATATAATTGACAAACAAAACATGCATTGTTAAACTGAACGAGTTGTTAAATTGGAAAGCCAATATTCAAGAAAGAGTCTTTCCAGCAAATACTTTTTGACCACTTTCGGTAAGCTTCATTTGCTGAGGAAAGTTAAGGCCATACGGACAGCCGGGTCAACTGCCGACTGGCAACGTTAAGTTGCTTTATTGATTGAGTTAGAAGCTCAAATTTTATAAGTTGGTTACTTTACAACCAGTGTAGAAATGCACATCAACTTGTGAAACGGTCAATAAGAGTAGTAAAAGTAATTATTTGCTATATAGACTCTAAAAAAACCTATTCGGTTATGTATGAATATTGAAAAGACTTTCCTCTTAGCAGTGCTACGAGTCTGTTTGCGCCTGCTAAAAATAATGAGGTTTATTACAAAGATTCTTTTCGAATATATGAATACATACAAAAGCAAGTGATGGTGTAATTACCGTTCACTTGCTTTTTTTGCATGGAACGGTGTTGCACGCATGATGAAAATGGGAGAGGTGAAAAATGGATGAGTACGCGATTGTCACAGCATGATGCGCCGATTTACGATGCGCTACAACAATTTAAGAGCAAGCGCATTGTACCATTCGATGTACCAGGGCATAAACGTGGGCGCGGCAACCCTGAATTAACGGCATTTTTAGGTGAGCAATGTGTCAGTGTCGATGTCAATTCGATGAAGCCGCTAGATAATTTATGCCATCCTGTATCAGTAATTAAAGATGCAGAAGAGTTAGCAGCAGAAGCATTTGGTGCAGCTCATGCCTTTTTCATGGTGAATGGTACAACCTCAGCTGTACAATCAATGATTTTAACGGCATGTAAGCGGGGAGATAAAATTATTTTGCCACGCAATGTACATCGTAGTGTTATTAATGCTTTGGTTGTATGTGGAGCAGAACCAGTGTATGTTAATCCAGATATGGACTACAAGCTTGGTATCGCACTAGGAATGAAAATTTCGCAAGTAGAAAAAGCGATTAAAGAAAATCCAGACGCAAAAGCAATTTTAGTAAACAACCCAACATATTATGGCATTTGTTCAGATTTACAAGGGATTGTTAAGCTAGCACATGAAAATGGGATGCTTGTACTTGTTGATGAAGCACATGGTACACATTTTTACTTTGGTGAAAATATGCCGATTACTGCAATGGCAGCTGGTGCTGATATGGCAGCAGTAAGCATGCATAAATCCGGTGGGAGCTTAACACAAAGTTCATTTTTATTGATGGGACCAGCTATCAATGTTGGCTATGCGCGTCAAATTGTCAATTTAACGCAAACGACAAGCGGCTCTTATTTATTATTATCAAGTTTAGATTTATCACGTCGTAATTTAGCTTTAAATGGCAAGGAGATTTTTGCGCATGTAACGAGCTTATCGCAATATGCACGCGATGAAATTAACAAAATCGGTGACTATTATGCATATTCGAGCGAGCTGATTAATGGTGATAGCATATACGATTTTGATGCTACAAAGCTGTCAGTTCATACTTTGGATATCGGTTTAGCAGGTATTGAGGTTTACGATATTTTACGAGACGAATACGATATTCAAATCGAATTTGGCGATATTGGAAATATTTTGGCGTATGTTTCTGTAGGGGATCGCGAGCGAGACATTGAGCGACTTGTTAGTGCGCTTGCTGAAATTCGCCGTCGCTACAAAACAGACAAGGCTGGGCTTATTACACAGGAATATATTGATCCACAAGTAATTACAACACCACAATATGCTTTTTATGCGGAAAAAGAGTTGCTACCTTTACGTGAAACAATTGGGCGAGTTTGTAGTGAATTTGTTATGTGCTACCCACCAGGCATTCCGATTTTAGCACCAGGTGAAAAAATTACCCAGGAAATTGTCGAATATATTGAATATGCGAAAGAGAAGGACTGCACAATTATCGGTCCAGAGGATTTAGAAATTGCACGACTCAACGTGTTAACGGAGGTGCGATAGGATGGATTTATGGTTTAGCGAAAGCCATACACCGAATGTACGATTGTCGATTAAAGTAGATAAACAACTTTATAGCGCTCAAAGTGAGTTTCAACGTATTGATGTGTTTGAGTCAGAGGAATTTGGACGCTTTCTCACATTGGATGGTTTTATGATGCTAACGGAGAAGGATGAATTTATTTATCACGAGATGATTACACATGTTCCAATGTCAGTTCACCCAAATCCCAAAAAGGTATTAATTATTGGAGCGGGCGATGGTGGTGTTGTACGTGAGCTTGTGCAATATCAATCAATCGAGCATATTGATTTAGTCGAAATTGATGAGATGGTTATTGAAGCGGCCAAGAAATACTTACCGCAAACAGCAAGCAAGCTTGATGACCCTCGCGTTCATATCCATATTGAGGATGGTTTAAAATATATCCGCTTTTGTGAAAATGAATACGATATTATTATCGTTGATTCAACTGATCCATTTGGACCAGGTGAAGGTTTATTTACAAGAGAATTTTATGGTAGCTGTTATAAAGCGTTAAAAGAAGATGGCATCATGGTTAATCAGCATGAAAGCCCATTTTATGATGAGGATGTTGCTGCAATGCAGCGTGCACATCAGCGCATTATTGAATGTTTTCCAATTAGTCGTGTGTATCAAGCGCATATCCCAACATATCCGTCAGGGCACTGGTTATTTGGCTTTGCATCAAAAAAATATCATCCAGTAAAAGATATGAATGCGAGTGTTTGGAAATCGAATAATATTGCAACAAAATATTATAATTCCAACCTGCATAAAGGTTCATTCTATTTACCGAATTACGTACAAAAATTATTAACAGAAGTTGAAAATAAAGGAGACGAATAAAATGGCAAAAGCATTAATTATTGGAGCAGGCGGCGTTGCGTCTGTAGCAGTACATAAATGTGTACAAAACAGCGAGGTATTTGAGGAAATTTGTATCGCAAGTCGTACAAAATCAAAATGTGATGATTTAAAAGCAAAATTAGATGGCAAAGGTACAAAAATTACGACTGCACAAGTTGATGCAGACAATGTAGAGGAGCTAATCGCTTTAATTAACGAAGTGAAGCCTGATATCGTTATGAACCTTGCATTACCATATCAAGATTTAACAATCATGGATGCATGCTTAGCAACAAAAACACATTATATGGATACTGCAAACTATGAGCCAGAAGATACAGCGAAATTCGAATACAAATGGCAATGGGAATATCATGAGCGCTTTAAAGAAGCTGGCATTACAGCACTTTTAGGCTCAGGTTTTGACCCAGGCGTAACAGGCGTATTTACAGCACATGCCTTAAAGCATCATTTCGATGAAATCGAGTACATCGACATTTTAGACTGCAATGGTGGTGACCATGGCTACCCATTCGCAACAAACTTCAATCCAGAAATCAATATTCGTGAAGTATCAGCGAATGGTCGTTATTGGAAAGAAGGCGAGTGGATTGAAACTCAACCTATGGAAATTAAACGCGTCTACAACTTTGAAGAAGTTGGCGAAAAAGATATGTACTTGCTATACCATGAAGAACTTGAGTCATTAGCGAAAAACGTACCTGGCTTAAAGCAAATTCGCTTCTTCATGACATTCGGTCAAAGCTATTTAACACATTTAAAATGCTTAGAAAATGTAGGAATGACTTCAATCGAACCAATTATGTTTGAAGGCAAGGAAATTATTCCATTACAATTCTTAAAAGCGGTATTACCAGATCCAGCATCACTTGGACCACGTACAAAAGGTAAAACAAATATCGGCTGTATTTTCCGTGGTAAAAAAGATGGACAAGATAAAACTTATTACGTATACAATATTTGTGACCATGAAGCATGTTACGCAGAGGTTGGTTCACAAGCGGTTTCTTACACAACAGGTGTACCTGCAATGATTGGTGCGATGTTAGTTGTCAATGGTGAGTGGAACAAACCAGGCGTTTACAATGTAGAAGAATTCAATCCAGATCCATACATGGATGCATTAAATAAATGGGGCTTACCTTGGAAAGAAAGCTTCAATCCGGAGTTAGTTGACTAATGATGAAATTTGAACAAGTACCAACACCAAGCTACGTTGTAGATGAAGTGCTGATTGAAAATAATTTGAAAATTTTACATGGCGTTATGGAACGTACAGGCTGTAAAATTATTTTAGCTCAAAAAGCTTTTTCGATGTTTTCATTATATCCATTAATCGGAAAATATTTAAGCGGTACAGCAGCAAGTGGTTTATATGAAGCTAGACTTGGTCATGAAGAAATGGGCAAGGAAAATCATGTATTTTCACCTGCTTATCGTGAGGACGAAATCGATGAAATTATTGAACTTTGCGATCATGTTGTTTTTAATTCCTTTACGCAAGTAGAGAAATACGGGGCAAAGGTACGTGCGGCTGGTAAAAGTGTAGGTTTGCGTATTAACCCCGAGTGCTCAACGCAAGAGGGGCAAGAAATTTATGACCCTTGTGCACGTGGTTGTCGTTTCGGTGTAACATTAAAGCATTTCAAACCAGAGCTTTTGGATCAAATTGATGGTATTCATTTCCACACGTTATGCGAGCAAGATTCCGATGCGTTGGCCGTGACACTTGAAGCAGTGGAAGAAAAATTTGGTCAATGGTTGCCACAAATGAAATGGATTAATTTCGGTGGAGGACATCATATTACACGCGAAGGCTATAATATTGAGCTTCTTGAATCTTGTATTACACGCATGCAGGAGAAGTATGGGCTTCAAGTATATTTAGAGCCTGGCGAAGCGATTGCCTACAGAGCAGGTTACTTAGTAACAACAGTTTTAGAAACGCTAGAAAACGGTATGGAGCTAGCTATTTTAGATACATCAGCATCTTGTCATATGCCAGATGTACTTGAAATGCCGTATCGACCACCGCTACAAAATTCGGGTACAGTAGGCGAAAAGCCTTATGCTTATCGATTAGGGGGACCAACTTGCTTAGCAGGTGACGTTATTGGTGATTATTCATTCGATCAGCCACTAGCAGTAGGAGATCGTCTTGTATTCGAAGATATGGCAATTTACTCAATGGTAAAAAACAATACATTTAATGGAATGGCTTTACCTGCGATTGTTATTCAAGATGCAAATGGTGAATGCCGTATTCAAAAGCAATTTAGCTACGAAGACTTTAAAGGTCGACTTTCTTAATTTTAGAAGGGGCTGTCGGGAAAGATAAAACTTTCCTAACAGCTCCTTTTTTATCCCATATTAACAGGCTGTACTTCAGTAAAAATCGAGATGCTGAAGTGGGGAATGAGGAAAATCTCCACTGATTGAAGGTTCACTTTATCTTGATTGAGAGAATGTTTGTACATCTACTGAAACAGATGAAAATGCAATAACGACTGAGTGACGAACATCATGCAGTCCTAAAAATACAGTAGGTGTCATATATTTTGAAAAAAACCTAGGTAATAATTATTGTGTGTAGTAACAACTTTAAGTTAACTTCAGCTTATAAGCTAGTTGCAAAAATTATGGCATATTTGCTATTAGCTAAAAATTTTTCTGAATTTTTAAATTAATCTATTGAATTAAAATATTAAATATAGTATTGTACATTTTAAGCAAGAAAAGCGTTTTCATTTTTTTATTTATTTATTTTCGTCAGTGGAACAAATAAGTTTTATGGTATTTTTATTTCTGCTTAATGTAGAAATATTTATATAAAACAAAAAGGGGGAGTAAAGAAGATGCATCATATGAAAAAAATATTATTTTTATTTGCTTGTGCGCTGTTGTTAGTTGCATGTTCTTCTAACAATGAAGGAAGCAAAGGAACAGATGGCTCGACAAATGCGGGAGCAGATAAGGGCGCAAGCTCCAACAGTAGTTCTTCAGATGAATTAGTTATTGCAGTAAATGAAAACTTTATTTCAATGGACCCTCATAATACTGGGGATACAAATTCAAATGCTGTACAGGCAGCGATGTTAGAAGGTCTATTAGGCTTTGATAATGATGGAAAAATTACAAAGGTACTTGCAGAAGATTATTCGGTTAGTGAAGATGCACTGGAGTATACATTTAAATTACGCCAAGGCGTAAAGTTCCATGATGGTGAAGCATTCAATGCTGAGGCTGTTAAGGTAAACATTGAACGTATTACAAATGATGAAAAGCTGAGACTTTACTCTCGTGGATTTAACTTAATAAAATCTGTAGAAATACTTAATGAATACGAAATTAAAGTCACACTAACAGAACCATACGGACCAATGATTACACGTTTTGGTGTTGCTAAAATGATTAGTCCAAAACATATTAAAGAAAACCTTGAAGAAATCCCGAAAGTACCTGTAGGAACAGGTCCTTACAAATTTGTTGAATGGGTACAAGGCGATCATTTGACAATGGAGCGTTTTGATGAATATTGGGATGGCAATGATCGAGTAGCAAAAGTTACATTTAAACCAGTACCAGAAAATGGTTCTCGTGTAGCGATGTTAAAAACGGGTGAGGCACATGCAATTTATCCAGTGCCTGCACAAAATATGCCAGAGCTAGAATCAAATAGCGATGTTAAAGTTACAACGGTACCATCTACAATTGCTCGCTATGTATCTTTAAATACATTTAAAGAGCCTTTAAATAATGAAAAGGTACGTCAGGCATTAAACTACGCTGTAAATAAAGAAGCATTTATTAAAGTAGTGAACTCAGGCTTAGGCACACAATTAGACTCAATTATCCCATCAAAAACAGTTTACTACAAACAGCAAACATCATTTGCATATGACGTAGAAAAAGCAAAAGCTTTATTAGCCGAAGCAGGCTATCCAGATGGCTTTGAAATTGAAATTTGGGGTAATACAAACTCAGATACGATGAAAGGTATGCAATTTATTCAACAACAATTAGCACCAATCGGTGTGAAAGTGGATATCAAGTCGATGGAGGAAGGTACACTATCTGATGAAATTTACGGAGCACAAACTCCTGAAGAAGCGAAGCTAATGATGTGGTATGTAAGCTGGTCTTCTTATGCATCAGACGTAACAAATGCAACAAAGCCTTTATTCCACAGCACTTCTTTCCCACCAAACAGTGCGAATACGGCTTATTATAACAATCCTATGGCAGACAAGTTAATGGATGAGGCGAATTCAACTTCTGATCAAGCAAAGCAAGCAGAATTATATGCGCAATTACAAGAGGAAGTATATGCAGATGCACCTTGGATTTTCTTAGGTGTTGATGAAATCGTCTATGGTGTTCGTTCAAATGTAAGCGGAGTTGAAGTAGGACCTGGCGGTGCTATTAGCGTACAAAACGCTAAAATAGACTGATGTAGTTTACAAGAGCGCGCCCACTATTCTTTTGTGAGGCGCACTCTTGTAAAAAAGTAGAAGGTTAAGGCTGTTTGGTGAGTAAAAGCTCGCTCTAAAGCTACCTCTTTAAAAGATTAGGAGGGGTTATCAGTGCTAAAATTTGTAGTGCGTAGGGTTATTGAGATAATTCCAATCTTAATTATTGTGTCAATGTTAACATTTCTCTTTATTCACTTAATTCCGGGAGACCCGGCTCGATTAGTTGCTGGTAAAGATGCAACAATGGAAGAGGTAGAAAATGTTAGGCACGAATTAGGACTCGATAAACCAATTGTTGTACAGTATGTCGATTATATGAAAAAGCTAGTAACAGGTGATTTAGGGACATCGCTAACAACAAGCTTACCTGTTATAGATATGTTTAAGTCACGATTTATGCCTTCGATTTACTTAACTTTTTTATCAATGATATGGGCGACGATTATTGGGCTACTTATCGGTGTTGTATCGGCGGTATTTAAAAATAAATGGCCAGACTATTTAGGTATGGTAACAGCTGTTTCAGGTATATCTTTACCCGGTTTTTGGCTAGGATTGCTGTTAATTCAGTTATTCTCAGTGCAATTGGGCTGGTTACCTACTGGAGGGATTGATAGTTTTAAAAGCTACATTTTGCCGTCATTGACATTAGGAGCAGGGATTATGTCGATGATTGCAAGATTTACACGCTCCTCCTTATTAGAAACAATGCAGGCTGATTTTATTCGTACTAGTAGGGCGAAAGGTTTAGCTGAAAGAACTGTTATTTTTGGGCATGCTTTAAGAAATTCCTTAATTTCTGTTGTAACAATTGCTGGCTTACAATTTGGTTTTTTACTTGGAGGTTCTGTTGTTGTAGAAACTGTTTTTAGTTTTCCAGGGATGGGGCGCCTTTTAATTGATTCTATATCTTTCAGGGACTATCCAGTTATACAATCAGCCATTTTATTATTTGCAGTAGAATTTATTATTGTCAATTTAATTGTGGATATTTTATACAAAGTTTTAAATCCAAAAATTCAATTGAATTCATAAGGGGGGAGCCAAATGTCAACAACGGTAATAGATTCGAAAAAAGCACAGCAGCCAGCCGCACAATATTCGCCACTGAAAGAGTTTTGGCGCAATTATAAAAAGAAAAAAGTGGCGTTGATTGCCAGTGTTTTTATTTTCCTTTTAATTGTTATTGCATTTATAGGTCCTTATATCGCGCCATACGATCCTTATGAACCAAACTATGATGCTATTTTAGAAGGTCCAAGTGCAGCCCATTTTGCTGGAACAGATGAATATGGACGAGATATTTTTAGTCGCTTGCTAGTAGGAACGAAAATTTCATTAACCGTAAGCTTTAGTGCGGTCTTTTTAGGATTAATTGCAGGGACAATTCTTGGGTTAATTAGCGGCTATTTTGGCGGTCGAGTTGATAAAGTTATTATGCGCTGCTGCGATGTATTTTTCTCTTTCCCAGATTTGCTCTTAGCCATTGCCATTGTAGCGATTTTAGGCCCAGGTATAAATAACGTGATTATTGCTGTTATGATTTTTAGTGTTCCATCATTTGCTCGTTTAGTACGCGGTGCGACACTTAGCGCAAAGGAAAATGTTTATGTAGAGGCTGCAAAATCAATGGGAGCTTCTCATACTCGTATTATTTTTAAGCATATTTTCCCTGAAACGATAAGTGAATTAATTATTTTTGTTACGATGCGAGTTGGTACAGCTATATTAGCTGCTTCAGGCTTAAGTTTCCTTGGCCTAGGTGCAAGTCCAGAAACGCCAGAATGGGGCGTTATGCTAAGTAGTGGACGAGATTATTTAGGAACAGCTTCACATGTAGTTCTTATGCCGGGTATTGCGATTTTCTTAACAGTTTTAGCATTCAATTTAATTGGTGATGGTTTACGAGATGTGCTTGATCCAAAAATAAAAAATAGTTAAGGAGCATACCTATGTCACAAACTGTACTTGAAATTAATCAATTAGAGACATCGTTTACACGAGATAAACAAAAAATCAAAATATTACGAGGCGTCAATTTTTCGGTTAATAAAGGTGAGGTTGTTGGTTTAGTAGGAGAATCGGGGAGCGGAAAAAGCTTAACCTCCTTATCTATTATGCAGCTATTTCATGATACAACAGGGAAAATTGATAAAGGTACGATTAAATTTAATGATCAAGAGTTAACAAAAATGACGGAAAGCCAAATGAGAAAATTGCGTGGTAAGCAAATTTCGATGATTTTCCAAGAGCCAATGACATCGCTTAACCCTGTATTAAAAATAGGGAGGCAGCTAATGGAATCTATTAGGCTGCACTTAAATTATGATAAAGAACAAAGTAGGAAGCATGCGATTGAGATGCTTAAAAAAGTAGGTATAGGAAGAGCGGAGGAGCTTATGGATGAATACCCCCATCAACTATCAGGTGGGATGAGGCAGCGCGTTATGATTGCAATGGCGATGTCTTGTAACCCAAGCTTGTTAATTGCTGATGAACCTACTACGGCTCTCGATGTAACGATTCAAGCACAAATTTTAGAATTAATGAAAGGACTTAAGCAAGATCACGAAACAGCAATTTTACTTATTACACATGATTTAGGTGTTGTAGCAGAAATGTGTGATCGAGTTGTCGTGATGTATGCAGGGGAAGTTGTAGAGGAAGCGGATGTATTTGAGTTATTTGCTAACCCTAAACATCCATATACGTCAGGGCTTATCCGTTCGGTACCTAAAATTGGTGAAAATAAAGAGGAGCTTGATTCGATTAAAGGCCAAGTACCATCTCCATCGAACATGCCGACTGGCTGTAAATTTGCGCCAAGATGTGAGAAGGCAATGGCAATATGCAATGAGGCTGCTCCCCCTATGCTAAATATCAATCAAAATAGTAAATGCTCATGCTGGCTATATGAGAAAAAGGATGTGACAGTTCACAATGAATAATATTTTGGTAGTTGAAAATTTAAAAAAGAAATTTCAAATATCAGGTGGGCTGTTTGAAAAAAAGGAATTTGTCAATGCAGTAATGGATGTTTCCTTTCACATTAAAGAAGGCGAAACCTTTAGTCTTGTTGGAGAAAGTGGCTGTGGAAAATCGACAACAGGTAGATTAATAACGCGTTTAGTAGACGTTACTGAAGGTAAAATTGTTGTCAATGGAAAAGATGTTGCCCAAGCGAAAAATAGTGAACTTACACATTTAAGGGAATCCGTGCAAATGATTTTTCAAGATCCTTATGCCTCTTTAAATCCACGTATGAAAGTAAAGGATTTAATTGCCGAGCCGCTTGTTATTCATACAAAACTTTCGAAAGAAGAGCGAGATAAACTCGTTTACGAAATGTTAGAAATAGTAGGTTTAAATGCAGAGCATGCAAATCGTTATGCGCATGAATTTAGCGGAGGACAAAGACAGCGTATCGGTATTGCACGCGCATTAATTACAAAGCCTAAGTTAATTATTGCTGACGAGCCAGTTTCGGCTTTGGACGTATCGATCCAATCTCAAATCTTAAATTTATTGAAAAAGTTGCAAAAAGAATTCAATTTATCCTATCTATTTATTTCACATGATTTAAGTGTTGTAGAGTATATTAGTCATCGCGTTGGCGTGATGTACTTAGGAACAATTGTAGAGCAAGGGGATAAGGAGGCAATTTTCAAAAACCCATTGCATCCATATACGAAGGCGTTATTATCATCTGTTCCAATTGCAGATCCAACAATGCGAAAAGAAAAAATGGTCTTAAAAGGGGATATCCCGAATCCTAAAAATCCACCATCAGGCTGTACATTCCATACAAGATGCCCTTTGGCGACAGATATTTGCAAACAGCAAATACCAAAAATGAAACAAATAAATGATAAGCAACAGGTTGCTTGTCACTTAGTAAATGAAAACTAAAGGAGAGATTATTTATGAAAATCGGACTTAGCACTTATAGTATGGTTAAAAAAATGCGTGCGGGAGAAATGTCAGTTATTGATGTATTGCATTGGGTAAAAGAAAATGGGGGAGAGCATGTAGAGCTAGTTCCTTATGAGTTTACAGTTGTTGATAATTATGAGCTTGCAACGGAAATTAAAGAAACAGCCGCAAAATTAGGATTAGATTTGTCAGCTTACTCAATGCCAGCCAACTTTATTCATGAGACAGAAGAGGCGTTTTTAGAGGAAGTAGAGCGTTTGAAAAAGCATATTGATGTTATTCATCATATGGGTATTAAAATATTACGTCATGACGTAACGTTATTTACGCTACCAAAAGAACATACAACAATCCACTATTACAATGAGCATTTTGAGCAAATGGTACGAGGAAGCCAACTAGTTGCCGATTATGCCAAACAATTCGGTATTACGACTACAATTGAAAACCATGGTTTTAACGTGCAAACGAGTGACCGTGTACAGCAGTTAATACACGCAGTCAATCGAGATAATTTTAAAACAACTTTAGACGTAGGGAATTTTTTATGTATCGATGAGCAGCCATTAGTAGGCGTGAAGAAAAATATGCCATATGCTGCAACTGTTCATTTTAAAGACTTCTATGTACGCCCGTATTACGAAAATCCAGGCGGTGGAGAATGGTTCAGAACGGTACAAGACAACTATATTCGCGGTGCAATCGTAGGGCATGGCGATTTAAATATTCGAGAAATTATTCGCATTGTGAAAGGCTCAGGTTATGACGGCTATTTAACAATCGAATTTGAAGGAATGGAAGATTGCGCAGTTGGCTCTAAAATTGGTATGGACAATGTGCGACGTTTATGGGAAGAGTGCAACATATAATCAAGGGAGGTCTTTGTAAATGAGCAAATTAAATGTATGTGTAATTGGTACGGGATCCATTTCTGATTTCCATTTAGGTTCGTATCAAAAAAATAAGGATGCACAAATTTATGGCGTATTTGATGTTTCTGAAGAGCGTGCAAAGGCGAAAGCAGAACAATTTGGAGCAAAAGTTGTGTTTTCTAATTTAGAAGATGTCTTTAATGATCCAGAATTACAGGCAGTGAGTATTTGTACTTGGAATAATACGCATGCTGAATTTGCGATTCGCGCTTTAGAAAGTGGTCTTCATGTATTGGTAGAAAAGCCACTTGCCATGACCTATGAAGAAAGTTTAAAAATTCAAGAAGCAGCAAAAAAAGCTAATAAAGTATTCCAGGTTGGCTTTGTACGCCGCTTCGCAACAAATACAAACGTCTTAAAGCGTTTTGTTGATGCAGGTAAGCTAGGCGATATTTATTATGCGAAGGCTACTTGTACACGCAGAGTAGGGAATCCAGGTGGTTGGTTTGCTGATGTTGAAAAGTCAGGTGGAGGTCCGCTAATCGATTTAGGTGTGCATATTATTGATGTTTGTTGGTACTTAATGGGCAAACCACGTGTCAAAAAAGTAACTGGCCATACTTATAAGCAACTAGGTAATCGTAGTAACATTGAAAATTTATCATTTTATAAAGCAGCGGATTATGATGCATCGAAAAATACAGTTGAAGATTTAGCAAATGCACTAATTACTTTTGAGAATGGTGCATCTCTAATGGTTGATGTATCATTCACATTGCATACAGCTAAGGATGAAATTTCTGTTAAGCTATTTGGCACAAAGGGTGGCGCAGAATTAGAGCCAGAATTAAAAATTGTCACAGAGGAATTTAATACAGTATTGAATGTTCACCCACAAATTAATGATTTAACATTTAATTTTGTTGAATCATTCCAACAGGAAATTAACGGATTTGTCAATGCGTGTCTAGAAAATAAAGAATCTATAGCACCAGTTGAAGATGGTGTTGAAATAATGAAAATTTTAGAAGGCATTTATTTATCTGCTAAAGAGGGGAGAGAAATCGTTTATGAGCTTTAATATGCCGAACAAAATTGGTGTGATTGTTGATAGCTTTCGTTTGCCATTAAAGGAAGGTTTGCAAAAAGCGAAAGAGCTTGGAGCAGATGGCGTGCAAATTTATGCTGTAAGTGGTGAATTAGATCCTGCAAACATTGACAAAAAAGGTCGCGACGAGCTGAAAGCATATATTGACTCTTTAGGACTAGAAATTTCTGCGTTATGTGGGGATTTAGGTGGTCATGGATTCCAGGATGCGAAAGAAAATGCTAGCAAAATCGTTAAATCAAAGGCTATACTAGATTTAGCGAAAGATTTGGGAACGAATATTGTCACAACACATATTGGAATTGTTCCAGATAATGAAAAAGATCCAATCTATCAAACGATGTTAAAGGCATGTGAGGAATTAGGTCAATATGCAACATCTATTGGTGGCTACTTTGCAATTGAAACTGGTCCAGAAAAGGCTGCAACTTTAAAAGCCTTTTTAGATAAATTATCAACAAAGGGTGTTTCAGTAAACTTTGATCCAGCTAATATGGTAATGGTTACAAAAGATGATCCTGTTGAAGGTGTGAAGCTATTAAGGGATTATATAGTACATACACATGTGAAGGATGGTATTCAATTACAGCCAACGAACCCAAAAGATGTTTATGGTTACCTTGATTATGGTGGGGAAACTTCGCATGAGAAAATAGCTGAAATGGTTGAAAATGGCGAGTACTTCAGAGAAGTTCCGCTTGGTCAAGGCGCTGTAAATTTTGATTTATATTTTCAAGCCTTACAAGACATCGGCTATTCAGGCTATTTGACAATTGAACGTGAAGTAAAGACAAATCCTACACAAGACATTGAGGAGGCTGTAAAATTCATTCAGACTTATAAATGAGGTGAAGTATATTGTTAAAGCAAGATCAAGTACAAATGAAAAAGCAAAATAAAAAAATTGTGCTTGATACGATTCGTAGTCTAGAACCAATTTCGCGCATTCAACTAGCAAAGGTGACAAAAATGAGTCCAACAACAATTACAAGAATTGTTCAGGAGCTTGTAGAAGAGGACTTTATATTTGAAGCGATGACAGAAGAAACAACAGTAGGAAGAAGGCCAACATTAATTAATTTAAAGTCCGATGCGAGATATACAATTGGCGTTGAGATTGATCGTTCTATCATTAGGATAGGATTGCTTGATTTTATATGTGAGTTGGTTGATTTTATTGAAGTTGAGCGTAGCATTAGGGAGTCTTATGAAGTCACACTTGAAATATTAGTCAAAGAAATCAATAACCTAATAGTTCGTAACAACGTCCAATCAAATAAGTTATTAGGTATTGGAGTTGGGGTGCCTGGATTTATTAATCATAGTAAAGGTATCATTTTAGTTTCAGAGCAAATGAAATGGGAAAATAAATCTTTAAAGCAAGATTTGCAAAAATATTTTGATTGTCTCATTATGGTTGATAACGAGTTAAAAATGCAGATTATAGCAGAAAATGATGGTCTATATAGTCCCAAAAATCAAAACTGTATTTTAATCGGTATTGGGAGCGGAATAGGGGCTTCTATTTTATTAAATGGTGAGATTTATCGTGGTGTTCAAAATAATGCAGGTGAAATAGGTCATATGACAGTTAATCCATTTGGAGAGGTTTGTGAATGTGGAAATCGAGGCTGTTTATCGCGCTATACGACAGAGTCTACATTACTAAGCTTGATTCCAATAGAAGAGAAGGCGCAGTACAATACTTTGGCACATATCGTGCAAGGTGTGAATGAAAAAAAAGCGTGGGCTCTACATATTGTTGATCATGTGATGACGTATTTAGCAATTGCTATTAATAATTTAGTATGTGTTTATGAACCAGAATGCGTTATTGTTTCAGGTGAGGTTTTCGAAAGAAATAAAGTATTTCAAGATGAGCTATTAAAAAAATGTGAAACTTATGTTTCGCAAACTAGGCTACCACATTTAACATTACGTTTTTCAACTCTTCATTCAAGCGGTGTGGTGAAGGGGGCAGCAATGCAAGTGCAGAAAGTGCAAATGGAAATATAGTGATAGGTGGGTTAATAGCAATCCAAAAATATGGCTGTCAATTATATCTCAGTTCATTAATAGCGAGATTAAGCAATATTTATAACTCCTTTTCTCAAAAGAACAATAAAGTAAAATACTAAAATTGGTAGCACAAACTACGAGCATAGTTTGTGCTGCTTTTTTATTATATTTTACATTTAAATATAATAATTAATATTAATTTAAAGTGATAATGGTAATTATATTGTGTTTTATTTATAAAAAAACTAATTTTTTATAAGAAAAAGTAACATGTATAAATGAAATATGTTAAGATAACTGCAAGAGTGAAAATAGTTACAAATGTTATAAGAAGGGAGCAATTTATGAGAAAAATAGATGATAAGTTTTCTTATATTAAAAATCCAACTAGGCTATTTGTAATTATTATTGCAGTGCTAGCTATCGTATTAGCATTGCAAAATTATGTATATGCTCTCTTCGGTGAAAGTAATTATGTTATGGTTCACCTAATAGTAGAAATGTTTATTGTTGCAGCGGCTGTTTCAATTGTAATGCAAGTATTGACAAGTACTCATTATAATTTAACAAACAGGGCTGTTTATTTAATAGCTTTATTCGGTTCAATTACAGTTATTGAAATATTGCATACATTATCGTATAAGGGAATGCCCTTTCTAATATATGAAAGTGATGCATATCGCGCAGTTTGGCTTTACATGTTTGTAAGATTATTATTGCCAGCAGGGCTTATTATTATTTTTTTAACACCGCTTAAAGTAGTGAAAAAAAGCTTTGCTATGGTAATTGGTATCGCGGTTATTACCATACTTTGTGGTGCTGTCTATATCGTTTATGCACCAGTGAAAATTTTACCACCGCTTTTAAATGAGCAAGGACCGAACGAATTAAAAAATAGCTTGCAAGTTATCGCGACATTTTTACAGCTTATTTTAATTGCTATTATTTTGCGAAGCTATAAAAGAGAAAGATATTTGCATTATTTATTTGCTTCAATTTGTTTGATTTTAAGTGATCTATTATTTATTTTTTTTGTAGATGTCCATAACATTAGTAATTTTCTAGGTCATCTTTTTCATTTAACAGCTTTTTATATGTTTGTACAGGCGGTTTATTATTCAGCTATTGAAAAGCCTTATCGAGAAATTTCAATAGCGAAAAAATCATTAGAAAAATCCGAGCAAGCAATGCATAGAATGGCTTATTATGATGAACTGACAAAGTTACCAAATGAGCGTTTTTTTATGGAGCAGTTACGAAAGTTTAATAGGGATGAAGATATTAAAAATGTTATCATTTTAGAAATAGACCGTCTGTCGATGATTCAATCTACGTTAGGCTCCCATTATGCAGATAGTTTAAAATGCAGTGTTGCAGATAGAATACGATATACACTACAGGGGAGATATAATATTTATATGTTGCGAGAGGATTGCTTTGCTATTTTGATGTTGGATGATTCAGGAGATGAGGAGATTTTAAAGGTTGTAGAGAGCTTGCAAAATACAATGGAAAAACCGTTTCCAATCCAACATTTTTCATTAATGAGTCATTTTAATGTAGGAATTGCACAGTATCCAAAGGATGCTATCGATAGTCTAGATTTATTCAAATATGCTGAATTTGCGATGTATGAAGCAAGGAACAATGCGAAAAATGTGTTGTTTTATGAACCCTCTATGTCAGAAAAACGTTCTACAAAACTAATGCTTGAAAACGATTTACGCCAAGCCATTGATAGAAATGAATTAATGCTGGAATATCAGCCACAGCTTCATTTACCATCTGGCAAAATTCAATCTGTCGAAGCATTAGTAAGGTGGCAACATAGTAAGCTTGGTCTTATTTCACCAGCAGATTTTATACCAATAGCTGAAGAAACTGGACTAATTATTCCAATAGGGCAATGGGTGCTGAAAGAAGCTTGTATACAAGCGAAAAAATGGCAATCCCAAGGGCGCTTTATTAAAGTTGCTGTGAATATATCATTAGGGCAATTACTACAGGATAATTTAGAGGAATATGTACAAAATATATTGACAGAAACAGGGTTAGATGCTCATTATTTACAATTGGAGATAACCGAAAGCATGACGATGAATATCGAATCTGTTACGGCAGTTATTCAAAAATTGCAGGAGTATGGCGTGACAATAGCGGTAGATGATTTCGGTACAGGCTATTCTTCGCTTTCATATTTAAAAGATTTTCCATTAAATTGCTTGAAAATAGATCGTAGCTTCATATGGAATATTGATCGTGGTACAGATGAGGATGCACTTGTGCTAATGATTATGTCTATGGCCAAGCATTTAAAGCTGAGAGTGGTAGCTGAAGGAATCGAAACAGAAAAACAGCTTTCCTATTTAGTAAAGGCTTCTTGTGATATTATCCAAGGTTTTTTAATTAGTAGACCATTATCTCCTAAAGTATTAGATGGGAAATTTGATGAAATCGAAAGCAATTCACAAAAGTTATTAGAAAAGGTATATTATGAAACTAGATAAACTACATGTTTAGCTAACCGAGACACTTTCAGATACAGCTGGAAGTGTTTTCATATCAATAATGCTAGTAATTGTCACAAAGTAACGATTATTTTTAATGAAAAGGGGGAAAAGGATAATAGGAATATGTTAAAATAGCCTGTAGATAGCCATTAAAAGGAAATGACTGCAAAGGGATGAGATTATGGGAAATGAAGTAGACAAATTTATATATATTAAACACCCCATTCGCCTAACTATAATTATCATACTTAGCGTAGTAATTTCGTTGCTAGCTGACGATTACTTATATGGTATTTTTGGTATGGATAATTATGTTATTATTCATCTTATTTTAGAAATGATGATTATTGCAGCTACTATATCTATCATTATTTATGTACTAACAGTAATGCGTTATAGTATAACGAATCGCCTTATTTTTTTGGTAGCAATTTTTACTTGTATTGCGATTATGGAAGTCTTACATACAATTACATATACAGGCATGCCCTTTTTCTTTTATGAAAGCGATATGTCTCGAACGATTTGGTTTTATATGATTACTAGATTTGTCTTGCCAATTGGTCTAAGTATATTCTTTTTTATGAGATTAAAGCGTGTTAGTGTTCGTGATATGATGCTTTTCGTTGCAGCTATTGCGGTAAGCATAAGTGCCTTTATTTTCCTTGTTTATACACCGACATCCTTTTTGCCACGATTAATGGATGAGCAAGGAGCGACAAACTTAAAGCTTTCTTTACATGTAATAGCAATGATGTTACAAGTTGTCTTTATTATTGTTGTATTGAAAAAAGGAACGAAAAAGAAAAATTTATATTATATTTTTGCTTCAATTTGTTTATTAATAAGTGACATATTATTTTTAATGTTTCCAGATGGATTTAGTATTAACAATCTTGTAGGACATTTGTTGCAGTTGACTGCGTACTATATGGTTGTTCAAACAATTTATTACTCAGGCATAGAAAAGCCTTATCGAGAAATTTTAGAGGCGAAAGACTCTTTGGAAAAATCGGAGCGAATCGCTCATAAATTAGCATACTATGATGAGTTAACAGAGCTTCCGAATGAACGTTATTTTAAAGAGCAGTTAAATCGTTCATTAACTGTAGATAAGCGTGTTAAAACAGTTATTGTTTTAGAAATCGATCGACTATTAATGATTCGTTCAACACTTGGTTCGAATTATGCAGATATTTTTAAACGATCAGTTGCTCAAAAAATTACTCAAATATTACCTTCACAATATTCGGTTTATTTATTGAGAGAAGAGCTTTTCGCTATATATATTGAAGATCTTGATGATTGGCATTTATGTAGAATTGTCCAAAGTTTGCAAAATATGATGGATGAGCCATTTCGAATTCAGCATTTTTCTTTAAATAGTCGTTTTAATGTTGGAATTGCACAATACCCGAAAGATGCTGATAAAGCAGAAGAACTGTTGAAATATGCACAATTTGCAATGTATGAGGCTCGAAGTGATAGCAGTAATGTATTATTTTATGAGGAAAAAATGTCAGAAACTCGCTCAAATCGTATTTTACTAGAAAACGATTTACGACAAGCAATTGAAAGAAATGAACTGTATGTTGAATATCAGCCACAATTTAATTTACAAACGGGTAAAATATACTCTGTAGAAGCGCTAGTGAGATGGAATCATGGCAAAAGTGGTTTTATCTCGCCGGGAGAATTTATACCTCTCGCAGAGGAATCAGGGCTTATTGTGCCAATTGGACAATGGGTATTGAAGGAAGCTTGTAAACAGGCAAGGGAATGGCAATCACAAGGTCATTTTCTTAAGGTTGCTGTAAATCTATCATTGGGGCAACTACTACAAGATAATTTTGTAGAAAGTGTCCAAGAAATTTTAGATGAAACAGAGCTTGATACTAGTTACTTGCAATTAGAAATTACAGAAAGCATGACAATCAATACAGGCTCTATAACGGCAGTTATTCAAAAGCTACAGGAGCTTGGTATTACCATTGCTGTGGATGATTTTGGGACAGGTTATTCTTCGCTTTCGTACTTGAAGGATTTTCCTATAGACTGTTTGAAAATTGATAGAAGTTTTGTTTGGAACATAGATAAAAATGAAGAAGAGGATGCCATTGTATTGTTAATTTTATCAATGGCCAAGCATTTGAAGCTAAGTGTTGTAGCAGAAGGAATTGAGACAGAGCGACAATTGGCTTATTTGGAGCAAGCACAATGTGATTCTATCCAAGGTTTTTTAATTAGCAAACCTCTATGCCCTGTTACACTTGGGGAAAATTTTGAAGAAATCGAAAAAAAAGCACAACAATTACTAGCAAAAATAAAGCCTCAAACTATATAATGACATAGGTAACAATAAAGAAATAAAAGAAAGTAGTGAAACGCATGGCAGTAGCATCACATTCAGTAACGATTCCAGTACCTGTTGAGAAAGTCTGGAATTACGTTAGTAAAATTGAGCATTGGGCAACAATGGTTCCAGCGTATAAGGAATACGAGCAAATTGATGAGCAAAAATCAATTTGGACTTTCGAGGGAAGTTTCAAAGGTCTTAAGAAGACAGTAAAAATGGAATTAAACATTATCGAATTTAATGAGCCTTCTAGCATTAAATTTGAGCTTAAAGGTTTAACGGATAATTTTACTGGTAGCGGAAAATTTACTGCAGAGGGTTCGGCAGACCAAACGACAATGACTGGCATTCTAGAGGTCAATGCAGGAGGGTTATCTGGTGCAGTATTGACACCAGTAATTAAAATGGTGTTACCGAAAGTAACGACACGCTTAACAGAAAAGATTGCAAGACAAATTAAATAACTTAGAGGGTGCGAGGAAGATAGATACCTATCTTTCTCGCACTTTTTTATATTTCTTAAAAAAGTGAAACTTTTATATGGCAACAGCAGTCTAACTAAAAATTGTTATTTGGAGGTGAGCGCATGGAGCAGCATGATGAGCTATTGCAGCAAGCGATGGATGCTTACGGGGATTATTTAGTCCAGCTTATTTATACATATGTACATAATTGGCAAACAGCAGAGGACTTAACACAGGAGACCTTTATCCGTTACTATCGTTCGCTTTCAAAATTTCGTCACGAGGCATCAGTTAAAACCTATTTATATCGTATTGCCATCAATGTGACACATGATTATTTAATGAGCTGGAAATATAAAAAAGTCATTGTGTCAGAATTGTTTCAAAAATGGTTGAAAACAGCACATACACCAGAGCTAGAAGTACTGTATAAAGATGAACAGCAAGAGCTTATTTATGCGATTGAAAATTTGCCAACGAAATATAAAGATGTTATCGTCCTATTTCATTTTGCCGAATTTTCATTGGAAGAAAGCAGCGAGATTTTAAAAATTCCTGTTAATACGGTGAAAACAAGATTAAGAAGAGCGCGACAGATGCTAGGTCAGATGTTAGAGGAGGGAGAGCTATATGAAAGACCCCATTCAAAAGGCAATGAAGGACGCTTATAAAGAAGGAACTTTTTCGCAAACGAAAAAAATTGAGACGCTTCAGAAGGTACAACGTAAACAAAGGACAGTATGGTCATTTTCATTGACAGTGTTGACAACATGCTGCGTGATGCTATTACTATTTTTCCTTGTTAAAGATTCACCTCAGATAACGCAAACAGTTAGTAGTAAAAGTAGAGCATCTATTGAACATATATATATGGAGCGTTGGCAACAATTTTCAGCAGTTGTGGCAAGTGATTTTGAAAAGCAGGCTAGGATACAATATTTATCGACAAGCGATTGGTCATTACAACAAGCAACCCTTGGTGAAAAGGATGGCCGTATATTAGCTGAGTTACTTCAGCATATGACATTCATAGTAGGTGATGCTAGTACGCAAGTGATTTTTCCAGAAATCACAACGTTTGAGCAGCTAACTGAGCAGGCACCAACCTTAATAAAAAAACTTGAAAAAGCTTATGGGGCAAGGAATGTTTCCAAGCTAGGGGAGAGCCAGCTACCGAATATGGAAATCTTTTATATGGATTTTTGGCAAATTATCGGCACACTAGCTTTATACAGCGCTATTATGTATTTTCTTTATAGCAATTGGCGCAAAAAAAGAAATTATTATTTTGCGGCTTTTCAAGTAGTCGTTTTGCTTTTTATGTTATATAGCTTCGTAAAACCACCTCTTATGGTAGTTGCGACAGATGAAGAGGAGCTATTGGAGCAATCGCTTAATTCCTATAAGGACTTTATGGGGGAATGGACGGATGTATCAGAAGCGGAAATTGTTAAAATTGAAAAATACGGTAATCAACTAGTTGTATTAATAGATGCAGGTGATGGTATCTGTATTCTGTCAAATTTTTTTTATATAAAGGAAAGACGGGGTTATTTACGGCAGAGCACAATTTGGGGAAGAGATGATGTGTTAAAAATACCTTCATCGGTAGCAGTATACGAAGGGGATTCAGCAGGGAATATTTTTGCTTTACCAGCCAACCACAACATTGAGCGCATTGAAATTGAAAATGTAGTAACAAAAGAAACTGTGTCCTTAAATATATCAAAAAATAAGGAGGGCGTTTATTATTTAGCCATACCCGTAAATATGCAAGGCGATGACGGACAATTCACTATTCACTACTATGACCGACAAGGAAATTTGCTTGAGGATAATTGATTTTGAGAGGTGGCTTAATTAAAGACTATGGAAAAGTATTTTTACTTTTCCATAGTCTTTAGTATTTTACAGGCTTCCCGCACTCATCCCAGCAATACGTCCAGTCACAAGGGCAGAAGTAATATTGTAGCCACCTGTGTAGCCATGAATATCTAAAATTTCCCCACAGAAATAAAGTCCATGCTTTTTCTTAGAAGCCATTGTTTTTGGTTCAATTTCTTTTACCGATACACCGCCGCCTGTTACAAAGGCTTTTTCGAGAGGCTGTGTGCCATGTACATCCATAGTAAAGGCTGTAAGCTCGCGAGCTATTGCGCGGATTTTTTCTTGAGAAAGCTCTACGCCTGTAAGTGTGCTATCAATTCCAGCCCGTTCTAATAAAAACAATAGCCAGCGTTCAGGAGCAAGGGACTTCCATAAATTTTTGACCGCTTTTTTTGGCTCGGCTTTAATTGTTTGTAACAGCATTTGGTAGCAGCCTTCCTCGTTATAGGAAGTAAGCGTCTGAATGCGTACTTGCACTGGCGCACCGCTATTTTTTTTACGCTCCTTCACGATAAATTGGCTACAACGCAAAATAGCTGGACCGCTTAAGCCAAAATGGGTAAAGAGCATGTCCATCGTATGTGTAACGAGTGGCTTACCTTTTGCATTTAATACAGAAACTGCGACATCGCGTAATGCTAAGCCCTGCAACTCACGTGATACTATAAATGGCTCCTTTGACAAGACAGGAACTTCTGTTGGATATAGCTCTGTTACAGTATGACCAGCTCGTTCTGCCCATGGATAACCATCTCCTGTTGAACCTGTTTGTGGTACTGCCTTTCCTCCAACTGCAACAATTACTGCATTCGCACGTATTTCAGAGCCATCCTGTAATCGTACACCAAAAACGCGCTCTTCATCTAGTAACATTTTTTGCACTGTTGTATGTAAGCGCACCTCCACATCCAGCTTTTTAAGCTGTTTTTCAAGCGCGTCAACAACATCCTGTGCACGGTTAGATACAGGGAACATGCGACCATGATCCTCTTCCTTTAAAGCAACGCCTAAGCCTTCAAAAAAGGCAATAATATCTTCATTATTATAAACAGTAAAAGGACTAAATAAAAAACGACCATTACCTGGAATATGGCGAATAATTTCCTCTACTGGTAGGCGATTAGTCACATTACAGCGTCCACCACCAGAAATGGCTAATTTTTTACCAAGCTTTCCGCCTTTTTCGATTAATAAAACTTTTTTCTGCTGTTCTGCAGCTGCGATGGCCGCCATTAACCCAGATGGTCCACCGCCAATTACGATAATATCATACATAATTATTAGCTCACTTTCTCCCGTATTAACAGGCTGTAAAAACTCGATTGATGAAACAGCCAATCAGTGGGAGTCACTGATTGAAGGTTCACTTTGTCGTGCAATTGATTTTTCTTTATTTATTATACACAATTTATTTGAGTTAATGGTCTTGTAGATGTAAACTTACAAATAGACTAATTGCATCGTGAGATTAGATTTATAAAAGATAGGAAGAATAATATGTCATCATTAATGAAAGGAACCGCGATTTTAACAATCGGGTTATTTTTATCAAAGCTTTTAGGACTTGTTTACTTATTCCCGTTTTATGCAATTGTAGGAGAAGAAAACATAGCACTTTATGGATATGCATATGTCCCATATACAATTATGCTGTCAGTTGCGATTTCTGGATTGCCACTCGGTGTTGCAAAATTTGTGGCAAAATACAATGCGCTTGGTGATTACAAGACGGGCGTGCGTTTAATGAAATCTGGCGTGATTGTTATGCTATTAACAGGTTTCGCATCGTTTATTTTATTAAATTCACTCGCAACACCGATAGCGAATATGATTATTGCGGATGATGAACAATTATACAGTGTGGAGCAAATCGCTTCAGTGATTCGTTGGGTGAGTTATGCCTTACTAGTTGTACCATTAATGAGCTTAATTCGCGGTTATTTCCAAGGATATGGCCATTATATGCCGACATCCATTTCGCAATTGATTGAGCAAATTGTACGTATTACAGCGCTATTAGGCGGTTCATTTATTGTAATTGTGCTTTTGAAAGGCTTGCCAGCAACAGCGATTAATTTTGCGGTATTTGCCGCGTTTATTGGGGCACTTGGCGGTTTGTTAGTCCTGTATTATTATTGGAAAAAGCTTAAACCTGAGTTTCAAGCTCTGCAAGTGAATTCGATTGCAAGCCATCAAGTATCATATATCGAAATTTATAAGGAAATTTTCACATATTCGATTCCAATTATTTTTGTAGGGATTGCTAACCCACTTTTCCAGCTTGTCGATATGTTAACATTTAATGGTGCGATGATTGCAAAAGGGGTTGACGCGAAGTTAACTGATACATACTTTTCAATGCTCAATGTATTGACGCATAAAATCGTTATTATTCCGGTGATGCTTGCGACTGGTTTGTCGATGGCTTTAATTCCAACAATTACGAAATACTTTACGCTTGGTCAGCTCCAAACCTTGCGCAGTACGATGGATAAAATGTATCAAGTGTTATTATTTGTTACGATACCTGCTGTCGTTGGCATTATGATATTAGCGCCTTCTTTGTATCATGTTTTATACGAACAAAGCGAGAGTGGGGCGACTGTATTAATGCATTACGCACCAGCAGCGATTTTATTTGCAATTTTTTCAGTGACGGCTTCTTTACTGCAAGGCATCAACTATCAAAAATGGATTATCTTCAGTTTGTTGACAGGGATTTTAGTAAAGCTTGTGTTAAATATCCCGCTAATTAAATGGTTAGAAGTAGATGGTGCGATTTTAGCAACGATGCTTGGTTATGCGGTAACTTGTGCGATTAATATTGCTGTTATTCATCGAACATTGCAATACAATGCGAAGGTAGCAATGCGCCGCATATTATTAATTTGCATTTTAACGGTTACTATGACTGTCGTTGTATCGATTGTACAGTTCATTTTACAATGGATTGCACCAGCAGATAGTAAATTGTTGGCACTTGTCTATGTACTTGTTTGTGCGGCAGCAGGAGCAGGTGTTTATGGCTACTTGTCACTGCGCCTTGGATTAGCACAAAAGCTTTTAGGTGAGCGAGTAACGAAAATTGCAAAGAAATTTGGCATGAATTAATACTTAGGTCCATCATCATAATTATGGTGGTGGACCGTTTTTATCAAGGAGGAATTATGCGTTTAGATAAATTATTAGCGAATATGGGGTATGGTTCCCGTAAGGAAGTAAAGCAATTATTGAAGCAAAAAGCTGTAACTGTTGATGGTGTAGTTGTAAAAGATGCAGCAATGAAAGTGGACCCAAATGCGCAACATGTCGCGATTTTTGGTGAGCGTGTGGAGTATATAGAATATATTTATTTAATGATGAATAAGCCGCCAGGAGTTATTTCAGCTACTGAAGATGATTATGATAAAACGGTTATCGATTTATTAGATCCGTTCGCACAGCACTTCAAGCCATTTCCAGTAGGGCGTTTAGATAAAGATACGGAAGGCTTATTGCTTATTACAAATGACGGGCAGCTAGCGCATAATTTATTATCACCTAAGAAGCATGTACCAAAAACATACTATGCGAAAATTGATGGTCAAGTAACGGAGGAAGATATTAAGGCATTTGCAGCAGGTGTGGAGCTAGAGGATGGTTATGTAACGAAGCCAGGACATTTAGTGATTTTGAAGTCAGAGGCATCATCAGAAATTGAGCTGACAATTCAAGAAGGAAAATTCCATCAAGTAAAGCGTATGTTTGAGGCAGTCGGAAAAAAAGTAACGTATTTAAAACGACTATCGATGGGCTCGCTTATATTAGATAAGAGTTTAGCGTTAGGGGAATATCGGGAAGTCACGAACGAAGAATTAGAACTATTAATTGGAAATAAGTAATTATTTTTTGGGGAAAATACAATGAAAAAGGTAACGATAGGAAAAATTTATTTCTTATTGTTACTTTTTTATTTGAAATAAGTAAAAAGGTCTATTATAAATAAAATTCAAATTTTATTTAATGAAAATATTACATTTAAATGGATTTAAAGGGCTGCATTAATACCTTATATATACTTTTGATAATATTTTATTCATGTTTTATAATGATTCTAAAAAAATAAAAATTATAAATCATTTTACAATAAAATAATGTTTAGAATTTGTATAGCATAATGAATTATTATAAAGATTTGGGTAATATTATTTAGTGCTTTCTCGCATCGTTTTTTTGATAAGAGAGAAGTAGAATTCCAGATATACTACAAAAATTCAATCATAATATACATCATTCATTTTAAGAAATAAATCTTTAATGAAGGAACGTGTTTAACATGAAAAATTTGCATATAAAGCTTTTTTTGTCTCTTATCGTATTTGCGATTATTTTAGTAACAGTTGTAACATTGACAAATCGAAAGTTAATACAAAATGATGTTCTAGAGCGCGCATTAAGTAATCAATCATTTATTGAAAGCCAAGTTTTAAATGATTTACAAACGCTTGATTTGATGCAATATCATTTAGAAAATCAATTAACGCAAGATATAGAAGCCGAACTACGTAAAATGTCTGACTTATATAAAGTAAATCCTGACGTCTTATCATGGGATTTAGAAGAAATGAAGCAACAGCATGGCATGGAAATATTTATAATAGATGATACCAATAAAGTAATTCATACAACATATGAAGAGGAATTAGGTTTTAGCTTTCACAATTGCTGTGAGAATTTTGATCGTCTACTTACACAAAGAAGAGTTAGTGGAGAGTTCTTTTCAGATAATATTGAAGCTTCTAGACAAACAGGAGGCGTGTGGAAATATAGCTATTTAGCTACGCCGGATCACCAATATTTAATGGAGCTTGGTACACCAGTAAAAGACATCCCCTTATTCCAAGATTTCAATTTTTTTGATACAGCAACAAGTTTAACGCAGCAATATGAAGATTTATTGGAGATAAAGATTATAAGCGGAGCTGGCTATTACTTAAGTACATCTGGTGGTAGTGCCAATTCTATTAAAAGTAACGATCCAGAATTTCAAGCGGCATTTCAACGTGCACTTGAAACATCACGTACTGTGCAATATGAGAAGCAGCTTGACAATGGCGTGATTGAAACCTATCGTTTTCTTCCATATTATAATAAACAAACGAAGGGTTACTTAACGAAGCGTATTGTCTTTATGAAATACGGTAATACGGCAGAGCTAGCTTTGCTAAGAAAAAATACCCAACAATTTTACCTTACTTTGGCAGTAGCAATAGTGACGTCACTTATTACACTTGTTGTTCTTAACTTAATATTAATGAAGACAGTAAGACAAGCAGAACGAGATCCATTAACAGGGGTCTACAATCGTGCAACTTATTTAGAGCAAGTTGGAGTGCTATTGAAGCGTAAGCGGTGCAACAAAATAGGGTTGTTATTATTTGATGTTGATAATTTTAAACAAGTAAATGATCAATATGGACATATAAAAGGGGATATAGTGTTAGTTGAGTTAGCCAAAATATTAGAGTCATTTGCTCAAAAGGAAGGGTTTGTCGTTCGCTTCGGCGGTGATGAATTTGCTATCGTTATAAAAGATGCAACGATTGAAAAATTGGAGTGTATTGCAACTGGAGCGATTGAAGAGGTTCGTCAAAAAAGGCAGGGGAGTGATTTAGCATGGAATTTACTGTCATTAAGTGTCGGTGGAACGTTACAAACAGATCTACAAGAAACAGAGCGTAACTTATATTCCAGAGCAGATCAGGCACTCTATGTTTCAAAGCACAGCGGCAAAAACCGTTATTCCGTATCAGCCCTTTAAAAGCTATCTAAAGCAGAAAAAGAATGCCCCCGACGAAAAGGGCATTCTTTTTTGTTACGTCCACCTAAAACGGTAGAACTAAGATGTCAGTTTTACTTTTTTCTTCGTCGTTGTCCATTTACCTCGACTTGGGCTCATAACCAAGTCGTTGAAGGCTAACACATTCAAATCTCTTTGAATGGTGCGAGGAGTGATGTTGAACTCTTCGACTAAATCCTGTGTAGACACTTCTCCTTTTGTAAGAATAAACATATACACGTCTTTAATACGATTAAGCATTCTATCAGTAGTTGGTTTCATAATTAGTGAACCACTCCTTCGATCTTAATTCTCATGGCAAAGACTAGCGGACGACAATATGTGCGGAGTGCACGTAGGCTTTTGATTTCTGCCCCAGACAACCCCTTTTCAAAAGTAATCTATCAGAACAAATATTCTGATAATATGATTATAGCGTATATCCGCTATAATTTCTATTAATTTGAGGTGAATTCATAAAAAATTTACTTATTGTTTACATAGGATGCTTCAATGTTTTTCATTGTTTTTTCATGGATAAGGCGTAAAATAGACCATATTAGAAAAAATGAGGTGGAATAAATGAATTGGTTACAAATTGCGCGTGAACGTAAAGAGGAATTGCTTACAGAATTACAGCAATTAATTCAAATTGAAAGTGTGTTGGATGAAGAGGGTGCATCAGAGGATATGCCTTTTGGAAAAGGGCCGCTTGATGCTCTAAACTTTATGCTAAAGAGCGGTGAAGCAGCAGGAATGCAAGTAAAAAACGTGGATCAAATGGCTGGCCATATCGAGATGGGGGAAGGACAAGAGTTATTAGGTATTTTATGTCATGTAGATGTAGTACCTGTTGGAGCGGGCTGGACATATCCTCCTTTTGAAGGGCGTATTGTTGATGGCAAATTATTTGGGCGTGGTGCGATTGATGATAAAGGCCCAACAATGGCAGCATGGCTTGCAATGAAGATGGTGAAGGATAGCGGTATTCCATTGACGAAACGCGTTCGAATGATTATCGGAACGGATGAAGAAAGTGGCTTCCGTTGTGTAGAACGTTATTTTGAAAAAGAAGAAATGCCAACAATTGGCTTTGCTCCAGATGCAGATTTCCCATTAATTAACGCTGAAAAGGGTATTGCACATCTTATTTTTTCTCAGAAAAATAAACCATCTGCGGATGAAGCATTATTATCATTTGCTGCAGGAAAACGTACAAATATGGTGCCTGATGTTGCTGAGGCAAAATTAGCGACAATTTCTCAGCAAGGTGCTACAAATTTCCAGAAATTCTTGCTGGAAAATGAGGCGGAAGGTTCTTTAATAAGCGAGGGCAATGAATATATAATAACAGTAAAAGGGAAATCAGCCCATGCAATGGAGCCTGAAAAAGGTCTTAATGCTGCAGTATTATTAGCAAAATTTTTAACAACTGAGCTAACTGGTAGTGGTTTAGCATTTGTGCAGTTTATTGCAGATGTTTTTGGAAAAGATCATTTTGGTACGGCGTTACAATTAAACTATCGTGATGAGATGTCTGGCGAAACAACATTGAATCCTGGCATTATTAAATTTGATGCTAATGGTGGTGTGATTGAAGTGAGTATGCGTTATGCAGTAACGTATTCATTCGAGGAAAAAATGACATCAGTGCAGCAGTTGCTTCTAAAAACAGACTTTACACTAGATGTTGCAAGTAATTCAGCACCGCACCATGTACCAGAGGACGATGAGCTAGTACAAACATTAGTTGGTGTATATCAAAAATATACAAATGATTTTTCAAAGGTATTATCAACAGGCGGTGGCACATATGCACGGGTATTAAACAAAGGAGTGGCGTTTGGTATGCTATTTCCGGGAGAAGCAGATGTCGCACACCAAAAAGACGAGTTTGTTGACATTGATAATTTAATTACTGCTGCTGCAATTTATGCAGAGGCTATTGCAAAATTAGCAAGTAAATAAAGATGAGAAGAGGTTTTTAGGATGGGGTACAGTTTATTAAATGATCGTATCGTTGCAGATGAGGAAGTTGTAGTTAATAAAGAGGATCGCGGCTATCAGTTTGGCGATGGCATTTATGAAGTAATCAAAGTGTATAATGGACAATTATTTACAGCAGATGAGCATATTGATCGTTTTTATTTAAGTGCGGAAAAAATTCGCTTGACGATTCCTTATACAAAGCATAAATTACATCAATTATTGCATGAGCTTGTGGAAGCAAACGAAATTAACAATGGTCATATTTATTTCCAAATCACACGCGGTGCTACAGCTCGCAATCATATTTTCCCAAGCGCAGATGTTGCACCTGTTTTGACAGGAGCAGCAGTGGAAGCCTCACGTCCAATCACGAATTTAGAAAACGGTGTTAAAGCAACATTTGTTGAGGATATTCGTTGGCTGCGCTGTGACATTAAATCGTTAAATTTATTAGGCGCGGTATTAGCGAAGCAAGAAGCCTTTGAAAAAGGCTGCTACGAAGCTATTTTACATCGAGGTGAAACAATAACAGAAGGTTCATCAACGAACGTTTTTGGTATTAAAGATGGCGTTTTATATACGCATCCAGCAAATAACCTTATTTTAAAAGGCATTACACGTCAAGTGATTTTAACATGTGCACAAGAAATTGATTTACCAATAAAAGAACAGGCGATGACGAAGGAGCAGTTACTTGCAATGGATGAGGTCATCGTCGCGTCAACAACTTCAGAAGTAACACCAGTTATTGAGATTGATGGACAGAAAATCAATGATGGTCAAGTTGGGCTATGGACGCGTAAATTACAGGCGCAGTTTGCAACAAAAATCCCAGCCCCAATAACGATTTAACAGAAAATGCAGGCAGCAAATTTTTGTATGCCTGTGTTTTTTTGTTTATCACCAAAAACTTTGGTTGATAAAATATAATTTTATCGAAAGAGATAAGTGTGCTTATTTGTTCGGATTATCTATAAAATACCGAAAAACCGATTGATTTCCATTGCTACTATAGACTAAATTGAAAAAGAGCTATTGGGAAATGTGGGTATCTCTACTAGCAACCCTATATTTTTTTACTAGCGATTCATGTACAATAGGTAGTACGAAAGTTAGTAGATGGAGAGTGTTTCGTTATGGCCCAATTAGTAAAAATACAAGATTATATATCCCGTTACGAAATTGATTTTGCTCGCTACCCTACGCAATTTGTACGGTTAAAAAAGGTGCAATGGGAGCGCATTAAATATCAATGGGAAACTGGTGGTGAGCTGAATCAACAATGGGAGCATGTCGATACGACAGATGACATCGTTGAAGCGGAAAAGCCGAAATTGTCATTTTTAAAAAAATTATTCCCTTTAAAAAAGCAGGCACAGCCTATTGAAGAGTTAGTTTCTACTGATGAGGTAGAAGACGAAGGAATAATGGACGAAGATACAACATTATTATTCGAACCTAATATTGTTTATAATCCGCAAACGTTGGAAGAGCTAAAGCGCATGTTTATGGATCAATTTTTCCATTTTCAAATGAAATGGGCAAGTTCTACATTACGCGAAAAATCCTATGTTGATCCAAAGTATATGCGCGACACGTTATTGCGTACATTACTGCTAGATTTACCAGACAACTATTTATTGTTTTATTATCCTATTTTGCGTGTGAAAAAAGCACCGATAGAATTAGAAGTGATTGTTATGACGCCTGTAGAATGTATTTGTATTACTGTTGTAGAGGAGGAAAATCAAGCTGTTTATATTGGTGGTAGCGAACGTTTTTGGGTTAAAAAAGTAGGCAAGCAAGAGAAAAAGACACTCAATCCTTTCATTCGATTAAATCGTATGGAAACATTAGTTAAACAACTATTTGAGCAGGCAAATGTAGAAATGCCAGTTCGTAAAGTGTTGCTGTCTCGCAATGGCTATTTTGATTATCCTGGTTCTGCTTACGGTGTACAGTTTATTGATAAACGCAATTATCCAGAATGGCTTCAGCAAATGAGGCGCACGGTTTCCCCAATGAAGCATATGCAAATTCGTGCTGCGCAATCCATTTTAGCTATTAGTCAAACAACGTCGTTTCATAGAGATATATGGAGCGAGCAAAAAAAGGATGACGAATAATGCAGCTCCATATCATTTTAAATGAATTAGCAGGGAGCGGCAGAGGGGGAAAGCGTTGGCGAAGCTGGCAGCCTGCTATAAAAATTCCTTACACGCTACATACAACAAACTATAGAGGTCATGGCTTTGAAATTGCGCAGCAAATTGCTCAGGATGCTGAACAGCAACAACAGGCAACTTGTATTGTTATTATCGGCGGTGATGGTACGATACACGAAGTGATCAATGGTGTGCTACATTGTGAATGGATAACAATAGGTGTAATGGCTGGTGGCTCTGGCAATGATTATGCCCGTACATATCATACGTTTCAATCTGTACAGCAATTGCTCGATTTTATGCAACGGCCTGCTAGAAAGCAGCATGACTGTGGAATAATTAAATTGCAAAAAGAGCACGCTTTTATGAATAATTGTGGCATCGGTTTTGATGCAGCGGTTACTAAGGTTGCCAACGACTCTACATTGAAAAGGCTACTTGGTAAAATAGGGCTCGGCCAACTAAGCTATGTTTACTATTTAATTAAACAATTATTTACTTTTAAACCCTTCGAATTAACAATTACGAAGGATGGTGAGCAGCACATTTTCCATAATGTTTGGCTTGCGACAGTATGTAACCAACCGTACTTTGGTGGTGGAATGAAACTTTCTCCACTATCTAAAACCGACGATCATATGCTTGAAGTGATTGTTGTACATAATATATCTGCAATCAAATTATTACTTTTGTTTATGACGATTTTTTCAGGCACGCATATTCGCTTAAAAGAAGTGACACAGCTAACAGGGCAAAAATTTCAATTAACACATAGCGAAGAGCTGCTTTGTCAGGCTGATGGAGAAATATTGACAGTGCCAAATAAGCAATTACAGTTTCATGTCAATCCATTAAGTTGGTATGCGACAAAAAATGAATGAATCAGTTATAATAAAAAATGATGTAATAAAGAAATGAGGAAAAGAAAGTGAGACTAAGAAACAAACCATGGGCAGAAGAATTTATTAATGAGCATCAAGATGTTATTCTTCAAAACCCTGAACAGCATAAAGGAAATTGGGCAGCGGTATTTGGTAATAATCACCCAATTCATATCGAAGTTGGCACAGGTAAAGGGCAATTCGTACTAGGAATGGCTCTACAAAATCCTGATATTAATTATATTGGTATTGAGCTATATGATAGTGTTATAGTTTGTGCACTTGAGCGCATTATTGAGGCAGATAAGCCTGCCAATTTACGTCTGTTAAAAGTAAATGGCGCTAATTTACAAGATTATTTTGCAAAGGGTGATGTTAGTCAAGTTTATTTAAACTTCTCTGACCCATGGCCAAAAATACGTCATGCGAAACGCCGCCTAACACATGAAGGTTTTTTAGCTATTTATGAAAATATCTTAATTGACCAAGGGGAAATTCATTTTAAAACCGATAATCGTGGCTTATTTGAGTACTCTTTAGTTAGCATGAATGCATATGGGATGGTATTAAACTACGTATCTCTTGATTTACATGCTAACATGCCAGAGGACAATGTGATGACAGAGTATGAAGAGAAGTTTTCCGCAAAGGGCCAGCCGATTTATCGTTTAGAATGTCAATTTAAATAATAGTTAGCAATTGGGGGAAATTTTGATGGATCAATATGTATTTCACGATATGAAGCTTTTTTGGTTAAATGGTGGGGTAACAGCTCTTGATGGGGGCGCGATGTTCGGAGTTGTACCGAAGGCATTATGGTCGCGTAAATACCCTGTCAATGAATTAAATCAAATTGAGTTGGCATGTGAACCAATTTTAATTCAATATAAGGGGAAAAATTATTTAATCGATACAGGCGTTGGGGCAGGAAAGCTAACAGAAAAGCAATTACGCAATTTCGGAGTATCAGAGCAATCAACAATTGAGACTAGCTTAGCAGAGCTTGCTATGAAGCCCGAGGATATTGATGGCATTTTGATGACGCATTTGCATTTCGACCATGCTGGTGGCTTAACAAAGTGGGAAGGCGAGCAGCTTGTTCCTGTATTCCCAAATGCGACAATTTACACAACGAAGATCGAATGGGATGAAATGCGCAATCCAAATATTCGCTCACGCAACACTTATTGGAAAGAAAACTGGGAGCCCGTACAGCATTTAGTCAAAACATTTGAAGGTGAGCTTGAAGTTGCACCAGGTTTAAAAATGATGCATACGGGTGGCCACAGTGATGGACATGCCATTATCCGCTTAGAGCAGAACGGCGAAGTGTTACTGCATATGGCAGATATTATGCCAACACATGCGCATCAAAATCCACTTTGGGTGCTTGCCTACGATGACTATCCAATGACGAGTGTTTTTGCTAAGGAAAAGCTGATGAAGGAAGCATTAGAAAATGGCTATAAGTTCATTTTCTATCACGATGCCTACTATCGTATGATAGGCTGGGATGCGACAGGCAAGGAAGTTGTAGATAGCTTGAAACGTAGTAATGAGGCAGTCATTCAGTTTAAATAATAGAGAGGCGGTGTAAAAAGTGAGGCAGTGACCCACTTTCCACACCGCCTTAATTTTTTCTATGGATAATATAAAACTGCCTTACTTGATAGCAAAGCAGTTTCTTGAAATGCAACGATTTTGAAAAACGCTGATATATGCAGATGGAGTTCTTAAAGACACCACTAACATACATTATAGTTTTGTTAGCTCTAACACTGCGCCAGAGCGTGCATCTGCTGCGAACTCAAATGATTCCATTTCACCATTCAACATGCGTGAAATACCGCCGCGATAAACAGGAGAAGTTGTAAAGCCATTGTTAAACTCTTCTACTTTCATAAACACCCATGAGCCATCAATCGGTGCTTCTTTTTTGAATTCTGCTTTAATTTGCTGTAGTACTGTGTCTGCAGATAGGTAAGGATCTACCCGCTCGCTTACCTCTTTAATAATGATTGCTGCTGCTAAGCCCGTTGCTACCCCTAAAACAAAATCTCTCAATTTCATCTTTATTCCCTCCTTGTTTTTAACTTTATCATATATGGTGAGGCATGTAAAAAATAGAAAATTCGAAGAACGAAATACTTTCACTTATGTTATAATAGATGCGTAAATAAACAAGGGGAGTGTATCATAAGTGAATCAAGAAACAATGCAACTTTTTAAAACATTAACTGAGCTTCCAGGAGCACCAGGAAATGAGCGTGCAGTACGCAATTTTATGCGTAGTGAGCTGGAAAAATACGCTGATGAGGTTATTCAAGATAATTTAGGGGGCATTTTCGGTGTACGTAAATCAGCTCAAGCAGATGCGCCAAAAATTTTAGTAGCAGGTCATATGGACGAAGTGGCATTTATGGTCACATCGATTACAGATAATGGGCTAATTCGATTCCAAACCTTAGGTGGATGGTGGAATCAAGTAATGCTAGCGCAACGTGTAACAGTGTATGCAAAGGATCGCGAAATTCCAGGTGTTATCGCTTCAGTACCACCACATTTGTTAACAGATGCAGAGCGTGCAAAGCCGATGGACATGAAAAATATGCTTATTGATATCGGTGCTGATTCCAAAGAAGATGCAGAGTCAATGGGGGTTCGTCCTGGGCAATCCATACTTCCTGTATGCCCATTCACACCGATGGCTAATCCGAAAAAGATTATGGCGAAGGCTTGGGATAACCGTTATGGCTGTGGTTTAGCAATTGAGCTATTAAAAGAATTAAAAGATGAGCAACTTGCGAGCCATTTATACTCAGGTGCGAACGTAATGGAAGAGGTAGGCTTGCGAGGTGCAGGTGTTTCTGCAAATATGATTCAGCCAGATTTATTTTTTGCGTTAGATGCATCACCTGCTAACGATACGTCTGGTGATAAATCACAATTTGGTCAATTAGGAAAAGGCGCCTTAGTACGTATTTTTGACCGTACGATGGTAACACACCGCGGAATGCGTGAATTAGTATTAGATACAGCTGAATCAAATAATATTCCATATCAATATTTTGTATCACCTGGTGGTGGGACAGATGCTGGTAAAGTTCATACACAATTAAATGGTGTACCTTCAGCAGTTATCGGTATTTGCTCACGTTATATCCATACGTCTTCATCGATTATTCATGTTGATGACTATGCTGCGGCGAAGGAATTATTAGTGAAACTTGTAAAATCGACTGACCGTACAACACTTGAAACAATCAAAGCAAACGTGTAAAGAAAAGCTGTCAAGAAAGCGCATGTTTTTGTGACTAAGCTTAATAAGGCAACAAGAGGAGTATCGGGAAAGCTAAAGCTTTTCTGGTACTCTTATTTTCTGGTTTTAGGAAATGAAGATAAATAAGGGAAACGCAGATAACTCTTGGAATTCACAAATAAGTCATAAAAAAGCGCAGATAACCCATAAGAAAACGCAGATAACTCAAAAACTCGCGTAAATATGACATTTTCTTAATACAAAATGAAAAAATAGAAGACGCCCAACGTTTAGAGGAAAGGCATCCTTTTTTGATATAAGGGCGTCCCTTATAGGGCGGTCAACTATTTGATTAATAATTATATAGGAGATGACGACGTTGTTAGTGGCAATTGGCACACAAAATAAAGCAAAAACAAGTGCAGTGGAAAAGGTCATTCGTGCATATTTTCCGCAGGCAAGTTTTATTCATATCAATGTGGAATCAGGCGTAGCGGCGCAGCCTTTATCGAGTGAGGAAACACGACAAGGAGCAATAAACCGCGCAAAAAATACTTTGCAATATACAGAAGCAGATTGGGGTGTTGGCTTAGAGGGCGGTGTACATCTAATTGATAAGGAGATGTATTGCTGCAATTGGGGAGCGGTCGCATTAAGAGATGGGACCGTCATAAGTAGTGCAGGGGCGCAATTTGTTTTACCTTTTGAAGTAGCAAGCGAAGTGCTGGGTGGGCAAGAGCTTGGACCAGTAATGGATGTCTTTGCTAAGAAAGAAAATACACGCCATAATGAAGGGGCGATTGGTATTTTTTCAAATGGCTTAATAGATCGACAACAAATGTTTGAGCATATAGTAACATTATTAGTCGGCCAAATAATGTATCTAGATAGGAAATAAGCAATGTATTTGCACATTTGCATTTAAATAAATTACAATGTATTCTGTAATAGAAAGTGAGGGAGTTTGTATGAATCGCAAATGGCTTCATGGTCTTGCAATTACGGGACTTGCATTTATGCTAACAGGATGTGGCAAGTCGGTGCAGGAGCAAATTGAAGTTGGGGTCGCGAGCGCTGAAACAATTTTTCAAGAAAGCGCTGAAGTGCCTAACACAACAATTGGTTCAATTGAATTGTTTGTACCCAAATCATACACAGTAGAGCAAGGTGCAAATGATATGAACTACATTTTAACTAAAGATAAAGATTCTTATATATTATTTGTGAATACGAATGAACAAGAGGATAGCAAGCTTCATTACGATAATTTAATGGCTGATGAAGCTAAAAAAGTAGTAAAATCACAGGAAATCGAAACGGAAGATGAGTTTGGTTTTTCTGCAGTTGTTGAACATGATGATGATCATTATGAATTAATCGTAAGCAGTGGCGGCATTAAAATGACGACGCTTTCTGAAGATCGCAAAATCGAAGAAAAGCTACATACGATGATGCAAATTGTTCGTTCTGTAAAAATTACTAAATAACTATATTTATAAAGCGTCCAATGCTACAGCAGGGCGCTCTTTTTGTTATAATATGATAGATTTGAAATACAGGGATTCGTTCTAAGGTTCAACAACTGAGTGACCCACACCATGCAGGCTTAAAAGAACTAGTGCAGATTAATTTGTGTAGTGACGATACGCAAGACCGAAAAAAATTTGAACTAGAGCTAGCCGATGCATAATTGATTTAAAGGAAGTGACAAATATGAAATCCCTAGAACTTGTGGAAGTATTAAAAAAGCAACTTGGTGAGGAGCTTTTTGACTGGTCGTATGATAAAGAAACAGATAAAGTGCGCCTTGAACATAAAGTGTTACAGCGCGGTATGGACATTTCTCTATCTGAAATACTAGCGAAATATGCAACGAAAAAGCAGGTGGCAATCGATGAAGTTGTTTATACCATTGAACAAACATTTGCTGCCATGCTACAGGAGCAAGAGATAGGCTTCGAGCAACTATCGGCTATTTACCCTGTTATCCGTTCAGGCTCATTTCCGAAAACATCAAAGGATGGGCATCCTTTTATTACAACAGCACATACAGCAGAAACGCAAATTTTTTATGCGCTTGATTTAGGGACGACTTATCGATTAATTGATGAAGCAATGCTAGAAAAGCTTAATGTTACAGCAGAGCAAGTGCGAGAAATTGCACGCTTTTCTGTAAAAAAGCTACCTACAGAAATGAAAAAAGATGAAGTGGCTGGCAACCTATATTATTTTATCAACCATAACGATGGCTATGATGCGAGCCGTATTTTGAACGAGCAATTTTTGAAGGAAATGGCAGCACAAATGGAAGGAGATATGACCGTTTCTGTACCACATCAAGATGTGCTAATAATAGGTGATATTCGCAACGAAGTAGGGTATGATGTACTAGCACAGATGACGATGCACTTCTTTTCAGTTGGTGCAGTACCAATCACATCTTTATCGTTTATTTATGACGAAGGCCATTTGGAGCCAATTTTTATTCTCGCAAAAAACAAAGTGAAAAAGGAGCAAGAGAAAAAATGAATGTAGCATACAACAAAGAGCATGTAGGTGATGTGCTTTTAGTACAATTAGCAACGGAGAAAATTATTAAAACAGTAGTGGAGAAGCAAGGCGATGTAGCTTTGTTAAAAGAGGAAGCAACAGGTGAAGTAAAAGCATTCAACTTATTTAATGCTAGCAATTACATGGAGCTAACTGCGCAAGGGATTGTGGAGATGACACCAGAGCTTGTGGAAAAAATTGAAGCAGCATTAACAGCAAACAGCGTAACATTATCATTAGATGTTGATTTTTCACCAAAATTTGTTGTTGGTTATGTAGAAACGAAAGAAAAGCATCCAAATGCCGATAAATTAAGCGTTTGTACAGTTAATGTTGGCGCGGAAACGTTACAAATTGTATGTGGTGCACCAAACGTTGAAGCTGGGCAAAAAGTAGTTGTTGCAAAAATTGGCGCAGTGATGCCTTCTGGATTATTAATTAAGGAAGGGAATTTACGTGGGGTAGATTCATTTGGTATGTTATGCTCAGCACGTGAGTTAGAGATACCAAACGCCCCTTCTGAAAAAGGGATTTTAGTATTAGATGCGGATGCTGAGGTCGGCACAGCGTTTGAAATTCCAACACGATAAAGTGTAGAGGTACGGTGAAGTAGGTAGATACTCCTTGTAGCCTTGATTGATAAGATGACTTAGCGAGAAGCTTGAGTCATCTTTTTTTATTTCCTCATTTCTGCTGCGTAATAACTGCCTCAAAAGGGCGAAATATGGTATGCTTTTAATATTCTATTCCTCAAAAAGATGAGGTTTTACAGAAAAGAGTGAGCATATGAATTGGTTTAAAAAACAAATAAATAAATTTTTATATACAGATGAACAATATGACGATTATGAGCAGGAGACTGAGCAATACGAACAGTATGAGCAGCCGCAGCAAAAGAAAAAAGCAGCCTTCCGATTTCCGCTTATTGCAGATGAAGAACTGATGGAAAAAAAGCCAGTACCTCCATCTATGCAACAGAGACAAGTAAACAACGTAGAAACTAATGATTCAACGTTTGAATTGCCTAAGTATTTACAAGAAGAGCAGCGAGCAGTTTATGATGTAGAAGTATCTGGTATTGGTGAATTATTGGCACGCAGACAAAAAAACAAAGGGCAGACCAATGTGTTTCGTAGCAAGCCTCAAGAACGCCGTAATAATTTGACGAGAGAAGAGACAGACTTCTTAAATCCAACTAAATCGCGTACCAAAAGCGAACCAAGGCAAGAAACAAGTCATCCGTTACAAAACCGTAAACGCTTTATACCAACTGATGTACCATCGCCTGTTTATGGATTTGGTAAACCTAAGCCCATTGAACAATTGCTGCCCAAAAAAGAGAGAGCTGTTGCTGAAGAAGTAGAAGATAATCTTTCAAAACCGATTAAACAAGAAGAAATTCCTGTATTAGACCAGCAATTAGCTGAAGAGCCACATAAAGAGGAGATTATGCAACAGCAAGAACTGGCTGCAACAATTGAGGCGCCTTCCTTATCAACAATTGAATTATTAGAGGATGGTCAAGCACCACAGCCAGTAGACATGAATACATCTGAATATAAGGATATAGAGCAACCGCCTATTATGGAGGAACAGGAAGAGTTTGATTTACTGAGTGATTTAAAAGTGGAAAATTTAACAATTGAAAATTCAACAATTCATATCGGGCAACTGCATGTAGAGCAAACACCTCAAGCGGAATCAGGAAGCCGTTTACCATTTAATGTTTTAATGTTAAAGTCCGATAAGCAAAAGCAGCTGGCAAGAGAATTCGTCAAACAACATTTGCAACAACAAGAAATGAAAAGAGGAAAAGAGGAGCTAAAACAACAAGCTGAGACACCAGAAGTATTAATACAGCAGCAACATGGAGCGGAGGAACAATCGTTTGAACTTGCTTCGGCGCAGCCAGAAGCATTGCAAACTGTTCAAAAAGTAGCAGATGTTTCTGAACGGAAAAATAGAGTGGAGGAGCTGCCACATGTTCAAACTGATGTATCACTAGAGGAACCTCAAACGGTACAAGAGGTACCTCAGCAAAAGCTACGCTATGAGAAGCCATCAACGACATTTTTAGCACCGCCTGAGCAAAAAACGGAAGATTATGATTGGATGGAGCAACAGGCGGAGGCATTGGTGGAGGCACTTTCTTATCATCAAGTGACTGCACAAGTTGAATCGATTATGCAAGGACCTGCTGTAACACAATTTGAAATTACAATCGGGCAAGGCACAAAAGTTAGCAAAATCCGCAATTTGTCAGATGACCTAAAGCTTGCACTAGCAGCAAAGGATATTCGTATTCAAGCACCGATTCCAGGGAAGCGCACAATAGGTATTGAAATACCAAATTTAATATCTCGTGCTGTTCGATTATCAGAGGTAACAAATAGCGTAGGCTTTAAGGAATCAGAATCTCCAATGGAAGCGGCACTTGGTTTAGATTTAACAGGTAAACCTGTCACATTAGATTTACGAAAAATGCCACACGGCTTAATTGCAGGTGCAACAGGCTCAGGAAAATCTGTTTGTATTAACTCAATTTTGGTTAGTCTATTATATAAGGCCGATCCAAATGAATTAAAGCTGATGTTAATTGACCCAAAAATGGTAGAGCTAGCCCCATTTAATCATATTCCCCATTTAGTAAGCCCTGTTATTACAGATGTAAAAGCAGCCGCCGCTGCTTTAAAATGGGCTGTTGAGGAAATGGAGCGTCGTTATCAGTTATTTATGCATGCAGAAGTGCGTGATATAACGCGTTATAATGCGATTGCTGAGGCAAACGGTCAATATGCACAAAAGCTTCCATACTTACTAATTGTTATAGATGAATTAGCCGACTTGATGATGATGGCACCTACTGATGTAGAGGATGCGATTTGTCGTATTGCACAAAAAGCACGTGCATGTGGTATTCACTTAATTGTAGCGACACAACGACCTTCTGTAGATGTTATTACAGGCTTGATTAAGGCAAATATTCCAACACGTATTGCCTTTGCTGTATCATCACAAATCGATTCGCGCACGATTCTCGATATTCAAGGAGCAGAGCGTTTACTCGGGCGCGGAGATATGCTGTATTTAGGCAATGGTATGTCAGCACCACAACGAATTCAAGGAACATTTGTAACGGATGATGAGATTGAAGAAGTAATTCGTTACGTTCGTAGTCAAGGGCAACCGGATTATATTTTTGAGCAAGAAGAGCTATTGAAAAAAGTTGAAACAATCGAAGCACAGGACGAACTTTTTGAAGAAGTATGTCGATTTGTTTATGAGCAAGGAACCGTTTCTACGTCGTCGATTCAGCGTAAATACCATATCGGCTACAATCGCGCTGCAAGGCTAGTAGAAATGCTAGAAAAGCATGGGTTTGTGTCAGAACAGCGTGGGAGTAAGCCAAGAGAATCATTAATTACTGAATCTGATTTAGAAAACTTGTAAGCGTACCAGTCGCTAAAATTTAACAGGAAGAGGGCTTTGATTAGCCTCTTTAGCACTCTTGTCCAGATTTTTTTCAAGCTGAATAGAAGTTAACCTAAAGTCGTCACGTCCTGAGACAACGGTTATCCGACCTGCGTCGAGCAGGTCTCTCTTTGAAATCTATGACATCCGCCAGGACATTTGAGGTAACACGGTGTTGGTTACTCAGTCGGTGCGTGTGTAGGGGGCGCTCTTAGAATTTCAGTGAGTTTTGTACATCCATTGAATCAAGGGCTAGATAAGCATTCATCTCGCCACATGTGGAGGTAGGAGTTTTCTGTCGAATCAGGATAATTGTAAAAGAAGTTAGAATAGTCGTTCATTTATTGTTCTACATATTTAGTGCTATAATAAATTAGGATTTTTGATCTCACATTAACAAGCAGTAATTCAACCGTATTAGTAGCAAAACGACAGATATAGATATAAGACTCTCACTTCAATTTTTTAGATGGAATCAGGAAATTTAAGTGTGCGGTTAACTGCTTGTAATAGCCCTATTGGTAAAGCTAAACAAGCAATGGAGATAAAGAGAATCTACCATTGATTGAAGTTTTACCATAGTTGGATATATAAATTTTCTTCAATTTTAAACAGGATCAATGTATCCTAGGAGGTTTCAACATGACACGTTATCATTTTACAGGTATTAAAGGCTCCGGTATGAGCCCGTTAGCTCAAATTCTTTTTGATTCAGGCGAACAAGTTCAAGGCTCTGATGTAGAAACATATTACTTTACTGAAAAACCATTACGTGATAGAGGAATTACGATTTTACCATTCAATGCAAATAATATTGAACCAGGAATGACAGTGATTGCAGGTAATGCCTTTCCTGATGATCATCCTGAGCTTATACGTGCGCGTGAGATGGGTGTAGAAGTAATTCGCTATCATAAATTTTTAGGTGATTACAGTAATCGCTATACTTCTATTGCCATTACGGGATCGCATGGTAAAACGTCTACGACGGGCTTGATGAGCCATGTTATAGGTGGTTATATGCCAACATCTTTCCTAATAGGAGATGGAACTGGTGCAGGAACAGAAAATGCGAAATATTTCGTAATGGAAGCCTGTGAGTACCGTCGCCATTTTTTAGCGTATAATCCAGACTATGCAGTAATGACAAATATTGATTTTGATCACCCAGATTATTTTACAAGTGTTGAAGATGTGTTTAATGCATTCCAATCATTAGCAATGCAAGTGAAAAAAGCAATCATTGCTTGTGGAGACGATGAGCAATTACAGCGTATTCAAGCACAAGTACCTGTTGTTTATTACGGCTTTGATGCCGAAAATGATTTTGCAGCGCGTAATGTCGTTAAGACAACAGAAGGAACGGAATTTGAAGTATATGTACGCAATGAATTTTATGCAAAATTCTTTATTCCGCAATTTGGTGATCATGCCATATTAAATGCATTGGCAGTTATTTCTCTTAGCCATTATGAAGGAATACCAACGGATGTAATTCAAGAGCGTCTAGACACATATACAGGTGTAAAAAGACGTTTTACAGAAACAGTTATCGGGAATACAGTATTAGTAGATGATTACGCACATCATCCAACTGAAATTGCTGCAACATTGCAGGCTGCAAGACAAAAATATCCTGAAAAGCAAATTGTAGCTGTGTTCCAACCGCACACATTTACACGTACTCAAACATTTTTACAGCAATTTGCGGATAGTTTAGCAGGTGCAGATACAGTATATTTATGTGATATTTTTGGTTCAGCACGCGAGCAGTTAGGTGCATTAACAATTGATGCTTTAGCCCAGCTAGTTGAAGGCAGTAAAGTGCTACAATTAGATACAATTGAACAGCTCAAAGAGCATGAGGGGTCAGTATTATTGTTTATGGGTGCTGGTGATGTCAATAAGTATCAAACAGCATTTGAACAATTATTACAAAAAGTATAATTTGATTCCATATAATAGGCAGGATTTTTTGAAATGTTTGTCGAATCAGAAATATAATTAGCTATAGGAGGTCATTTTTCATGGTAGTCGTACTTTATATCGCTGCATTAGTCGCGGCAATCGGTTTTTTATTCTTATGTGTAAGTATCGGTATGACATTATTTTCAGTGAAAACAACATTAAACAATATTGCAGGAACAGTTGCAGGTATTGAAGGGCAAATGGAAGGTATCACACGTGAAACGACATCGCTGTTAACAAAAACAAATACACTTGCTGATGATATAACTGAGAAGGCAGAGAAGCTAAATTCAGTTGTTAATGCTGTGAAAGGCGTAGGCGAATCAGTGAGTGGTTTAAATGAATCTGTACAACGTATCACAAATTCTATTTCTTCTGAAGTCACAAAAAATGAAGAAAAAATTGCCCAAGTTGTTCAATGGAGTAATGTTGCGATGGGGATTGCTGATAAATGGCGCCAGCGCAAAGCGATTAATCCAGATGATGTGACAGTTTACACTGTTGATGGTGTAAATGCTAAGCGCAAAAAATAATGAGAGGATTGATATACAATGACAGAGCAAAAAACGACAAACTTACCTCAAGTGTATACGACTAGAAACGAAGATATTTACGGTGAGGAAACAGTGAATATGAAAGATTTTATTATAGGGGCATTGGTTGGAGGCATTGTAGGCGCAGCAGCAGGCTTATTATTAGCACCGAAATCTGGGCGTGATTTACGCGGGGCAGTTGCAACGCAAGCGGTATCATTACGTGATCGTAGTGTGGAGCTTTCATCTACAGCGAAAGAAAAAACAGTACAGTTATCAAGCCAATTAAAAGAGCAATCAACAAACTTAGTAGATAAAGTAAAGGCAAAAACAGCAAAGACACCGACTGTCTTTGATGATGGTACAGTTTCTTCAGAAGGTGAAGAACCACTAGATGAAATCATTAGCACAGTTGTAGAAGATGCTAAACAAGAAGTGCCTACTGAAGATATGTCTGAAATTGCACGTCCTTCATCAATTTAAGCTTATAAAATAAAAGTTGTCCGAAAAGCAGGCTAGCGCGCCGTTCTTCGGACAATTTTTTGCTTTATAAATTGAAATATTCAGCATTTAGAAAAATGTAAGTAATCTTGGAAAAATTAAAAACATTTTTTTACGATTTTAAATTAAGTAAATTTAATCTCCAATGTATCTCCACCGAAAATTTCTGTGTCGAAGGAAGATGGGATGCCGTTTCTTAAAATTGTAAAGCCACCTTTTGCTTGTGCTGGTAACTGCCAGCTTGAGAAACGGAAGACATCTTGGAAAATCCAAGGGCTATGGTCAATTGCGTTAACTTTAATCGTAGCCCCATTTGGTACAGTAGCCTGTGAGGACAAGACGGCACCGTTTACAGTCATTTCACGTACAACTTTTACAAGCTCAATGCGTTCCCCTTGGAATGTTACGAGCATTCGGTCTTCTAATAGTAAATTTAAATGATCTGCTAACATTTGAGCAGTAGGTAAAGAATTTTGTGTAAATGCTAGTCGGTCGCCATCTTGCACAGGGTAATGAATTTTGCTCGGTTTACCGTTGATTAACAACTCTGAAGAAAATGTAGGTAAATACAGCGGTTGTCCATCAACGTGAACAACATAAGAGCGCAATTGCTCTAACAAAGCTACATTATTTGTATGTTTTAAAATATCCTCTACTGTTTCTACAATTTGGATATCTACAGTATCTCGATCTTGTAAAGCTTGATCAAATGATGCTACTTTAGCATTCACAAAAACTTTAGGTTTTACAATATAAAGAGTTCCGTTAATTGTTACATTTTTTGCAAGCGCATTGTCCACAATATCTTGTACGACGGCAGTTGCATCCTGTCCATTCTGCCCTTCAACAAGAGTGATTGTGTCGCCATTTTTTATTGATGACTTAGTAGAAGCAGGTGCCCCATTTAATAAAATTTGTGCAGGTTGTCCATGCTCACCAGCAATGAAGATTGCTTGATTATTTACTGTTATTGATAATGCATGACCTGGCTTTCCATATAGCTGTTTTGCACGAATATTGGCCGCTAAAAATGCATCGGCAATTGTCATTTCTTTTAACTCAAATAATCGAACAACCTGTTCATTGACCGTTACTGTCATATATTGAATTGGTGTTTTTTTAGCAGCTATTGCAATACCGATTGGCGTTACCAACTCTGGTGTTACTGGAATGGATGGCTCTTTTGTTAAATTTTGAATCGCATCAATGCCGCGCACAGCGACACGGTTCTCAGGTAATTGCAGTACTTTGCAAAGTTCAACTGTTAAATTAGGTGTTAAGCTACCACCGCCAACAAGCATAACTGCTTTTGGCGCAAGTTGATTGTTCAAGCGCAAAATCTCTGCTCCGATGGCATTTGCTAACGATGTAATGGCTGGGTAAATGGCCTGTAGTACCTCTTCATGCGGGAAATATTGGTCAAAGCCTAGAATATCTTGAATAAGTATATCTCCCTCTGCTGTATGAAGCTGGCGCTTTGCCGTTTCTGCAACTGGAAAATCTAATAAGTAATGGTCGCTTAATGCCTCGGTAATTTCATCACCAGCAGTTGGCACCATACCGTAAGCGATAATTGTTCCTTTATCAGTAATGGCGATATCCGATGTACCAGCACCGATATCAACTAGTGCAACATTTAAACGGCGCATCGTAGAAGGGATAAGTACATTAATAGCAGCAATCGGCTCTAACGTTAAAGCCTCCATCTCTAAATCAGCACGCTTTAATGCCGCTAAGAGTGACTCTACAACAACGCGAGGTAAAAAAGTTGCAATGACCTCTATTGTTGCTTCGTTACCTTGCTGATCTAATAGGCTGCCAATTTCTTCATTATCTAATTTATAATACAATACAGAATAACCAACACAATAATAGTGGCTTACCTTCGTATCTTCCTTATGTTGTAGCAACTGCTGCTGTGCTTGCTGTACGGCTTGAAGCTCTAAGCGGCTAATATCCTCCTCAGTAAAAATAGGGCGGTTTTTTATATTTATCGTAATGCTTGCCTGTTCAGTTTTTAAAGCACGACCTGCTGCAGCAACGCTTACTTTTGTTAAAGGACCATGTTTTTCCTCTAAAGTTTGCTTAATCTCGTTTATAAGGTCTGCTACGTAGAGTACATTATGTATTTGGCCATCTACCATTGCCCGCTCTTTATGTTCCTTAATTATCATATCAGCGACATGGAAATGCTGATCTCGCTCTTCCAAAATAATGCCAACTACAGAGCGTGTACCGATATCTAAAGCAAATAACTTTGAAGTCATTTGTAATCGCTTCCTTTCGTGTTATTACTAGAAAAACTTTAGCGAGTTGAATCGCTAAATTAAAAATACGTGACATTTACAGACAAGTTGTCTATAATGATATTATTAATTAAAAATGTATCATACATTTCAGCGTTCTGAAAGAGTATGTGCACACAGGAAGGAGAAAATAAGTAATGAGTCAACACGATTTAGAAGGTTTACGCGGTCAAATTGATAGCTTAAACTTAGAGATTTTACGCTTAATTAATGAGCGAGCAGAGATTGTAAATGAGATAGGAAAGATTAAAGAGAAGCAAGGTGTGAATCGTTACGATCCTTTACGTGAACGCCATATGTTAGATTTAATTAAAGAGCATAATAATGGTCCGTTAAATCAAATGACGGTTGATTATATTTTTAAACAAATTTTTAAAACAGCGTTAAAGCAATTAGAAGCAGAAAAGAAAAAAGAACTGCTTGTATCGCGTAAAGAAAAATCAGAAGATACAGTTATTAATATTAACAACGAACTAGTAGGGTCAGGTGCGCCTTCATTTGTATTCGGTCCGTGTGCAGTTGAATCCTATGAGCAAGTTGCACAAGTTGCTGCTTCTATTCGTGATAAAGGCTTAAAATTAATTCGTGGTGGGGCATATAAGCCACGTACTTCTCCTTATGATTTCCAAGGACTTGGTTTAGAAGGTCTAAAAATATTAAAGCAAGTGTCTGATGAATACGGTTTAGCAGTAATTACTGAAATCGTAACACCAGCTGATTTAGAGGTAGCGCTTGATTATGTAGATGTTGTACAAATCGGTGCGCGCAATATGCAAAACTTTGAATTATTAAAGGCTGCTGGTGCGATTAATAAACCAGTATTATTAAAACGTGGTTTAGCTGCAACAATCGATGAATTCATTCATGCTGCTGAATACATTATGTCGAAAGGGAATCAAAATATTATTTTATGTGAGCGCGGTATTCGTACATACGAAAAAGCGACGCGTAATACATTAGATATTTCGGCTGTACCAATTTTAAAACAAGAAACGCACTTACCTGTAATGGTTGACGTAACACACTCAACTGGTCGACGTGATTTATTATTACCATGTGCAAAGGCAGCGATTGCTATCGGTGCAGATGGTGTAATGGCTGAGGTTCATCCAGATCCATCAATCGCGCTATCAGATCAGCAACAACAAATGGATATTCCAACATTTGATGCATTCTATGATGAAGTGTTGAAATTCATGAAACAATACGAAGTGAAGGCTTAATTTGAAGATTGTAAAAAGGTATTTTGATATTAGTATCGTTTTGCGAATACATTGTAGCAGAGCTTTCTAGCGAAAAAATTGGTTTTTAGTTTTTTATGCTGAAGAATGATAAATCAGTAAGCCTTAAAAGCTGAGATTTAGAGCTTTTAAGGCTTTTTTATCTCACATAACTGGGAAGTAATATTTTCTTTATAAAGAGTGAAGTGTACATAGGTTAAGAAAAAAATTAGGATAGGTGAGGGATTCATTGCCGATAAAAGCCCAATTGGTTAAACTAACTATCAGTGGGATTGAGGCAAATCCACGCTGATTAAAGTTTCACCTTATAGCCATTCATACTTTTGATTGAAATTGGAAATGAAAGTATATATGATGGAATATAAGAAAAGTTGAGACAAGAGGATTGGAGGCGAGTATAGTGACAGTAACAATTTATGATGTAGCGCGTGAAGCCAATGTTTCAATGGCTACGGTATCCCGTGTTGTAAACGGCAACCAGAATGTCAAGCCTGCCACTAGAAAGAAAGTATTAGAAGTAATAGAACGACTAGAATATCGACCGAATGCAGTTGCACGAGGTTTGGCTAGTAAAAAAACAACAACAGTGGGCGTTATCATTCCCGATATTTCCAATACAATTTATGCGGAGTTGGCACGTGGCATCGAAGATATTGCGACAATGTATAGCTATAATATTATTTTATCGAATTCAGACCAGAAGGAAGACAAGGAGCTGGAATTACTTGATACGATGTTAAGCAAGCAGGTAGATGGGGTCGTGATGATGAGCGACAAAGTATCAAGCGGCATTCAACAGGCCATCAAATCATCCCCAGTGCCAATTGTTTTAGCTGGTTCTGTTGATGAAGAACAAGAGGCGGCATCAGTCAATATTGATTATTATAAGGCTGCATATGAAGCTGTCCAAATTTTGCTAAAGAATGGGCATAAACGTGTTGCGTTCGTTTCAGGTCCGCTAGATTATACGATTAATGGCACATATAAATTAGCTGCTTATAAGCAGGCGTTACAAGATGCAAATATTGAGCTAGATGAACAGCTTATTATAGCGGGCGATAGCACTTATGATGCTGGTATTGCAGCGTATGAAGAATTGGCAGCAATTGAGGCACCTCCAACAGCATATTTCGCAGGAAGTGATGAATTGGCAATCGCCCTTATTCATGCCGCACAAGACGAAGGAAAGCAAGTGCCAAATGATATCGAAGTAATCAGTTTTGAGAATTCAAAACTAGCACGCATGGTACGTCCTCAGCTATCAAGTGTCGTATTGCCACTTTATGATATCGGTGCCGTTGCAATGCGACTTCTAACTAAAATCATGAATAAAGAAGAAGTAGCGGAGCATACAGTTATTTTACCGCATCATTTGGAAATTCGTCATTCAACAAAGGCATAAAAAATGAAGGCTATCTAGAAAGTGGTGCGTCACTCTCTAGATAGCCTTTTTATTTATTAAGGATATGTAATGCTTTTTGCAGCATTTGTGCATTTTTTTCCTCGATTTCAGCTTTGCGAGGAATAGGCTCATATAAAGGCACAGGGTCCTCCCATGTGGGGATTAGTGGGGTAGGGGACTCTAGTTGCCAATGCTCCAGCCAGCTTTTAGGTAATGGACCAGTTGGACAAAGTAAATCGTTCATTTCTGTCCAAATCATTGACCAAGCACGAGGAACGACACGCCAAATATCATAGCCACCCCCACCAACAGCAATCCATTTACCATCACAATATTCATGCGCTAATTTATGTGCTAGCTTTGGAATTTCCTTGTAAATATTCATTGTACCGTATAAATGTGTTAATGGATCGAAATAATGTGCATCTGCTCCGTTTTGTGTTAGCACAACGTCTGGTTTAAAATGCTCAAATACGGCACGCATTGCTTGTTCATAAATCATTAAAAAGCTTTCGTCTTCTGTAAATGCATCTAGTGGGAAGTTAAAGGATGTGCCATAACCTTGTCCATTTCCACGTTCTGTTACATTTCCTGTTCCAGGGAATAAATAACGTCCTGTTTCATGGATAGACAAAGTGCATACATTAGGGTCATCGTAAAAAGACCATTGTACACCATCGCCGTGATGTGCATCAGTATCAACATACAAGACACGTAAGCCGTATTTTTTTTGTATATAACGAATGGCCACACTACTGTCATTATAAATACAAAAACCTGAGGCTCGTCCATAAAAGCCATGGTGTAGCCCGCCGCCTAAATTTAGCGCATGGCGTGCTTTACCTTGTAGTACTGCATCTACAGCTTGTAGTGTGCCACCAACAAGCAGCGCACTTGCCTCGTGCATATTTGGAAAAATCGGTGTATCCTCTGTGCCGATGCCGAAGCTTTCACCTTGTTTAGCTGTTAGCTCCCCATGCCCCGCTTTTTTTACAATATCAATATATTTTTCATCATGTGCAAGAGCAATTTCCTCGTCTGTTGCGATACGTGCAGGAATTATATCCTCATCTTTTAAAGCGCCAATACTTTTTAGTAAATCCATCGTTAAAATTAATCGTTTGTGGTTAAATGGATGTGTGTCTGAGAACTTGTAGCCAAGCTGATCAGGCGAATAAACAAAAAGTGCATTTTTCATACTTGTATCCCTGGTACATTCGGCCACAAAACATTGAAGCCTTGCTCACGTAAGTCTTGAATAATGGCTAATGGATTAATAATTTGTAGTCGGACGCTTACTATTCGATTTTCGTCGCTTTCAGTATCGGGATAGATGAGTACACTTAACACATTCACTTTATGTTGCCTAAATATTTTTGATATATCATGGAGTACGCCAGCTTTATCAGAAACACGGATATCTATTTTAGAGCTCGGCTTATGGGCGCCAGTTAATTCAATATACGTATATAAAAGATCTGTTGTTGTAACAAGCCCAACTAATTTACCACCCGAAACAATAGGTAAACAACTGATTTTCGATTCATAAAAAGTTAATGCAGCTTCTTCAACTAAGTCTAATGGGTGGCCAACAATTGGGTTTTTAATCATAATATTATTTAAAGGTGTATTTTTAATTGCAGCTTTTCCTTGCTCATTCATTTCATCAAGAAAAGCATGTTTAACATCATGCTCTGTTATAATCCCAACTACTTCATTTTGAGCATTGACAATCGGTATATGACGTATGTCGTGCTCACGCATTAAGCGTGTAGCCTCTCCAACTGTATTAGTAGGGAGCAGCGTATGCACACTTTTTTGCATCATTTCTTCTACAATCATTTTGCAATCCCCTTTGCTTGAGTTTTAGTACATAAAGCGCCTTTTAAAACGCAGATGATCAAAGCGCTCCATTGTCTCTGCCCCGACGCGTTTTCCAACACGTCCCATTAGGCAGTTTGCCGGGTGTGATGTAATTTCAGGATCATCTGTAGCGAAATATTCAAAGCCTACAGAACTCATCATACTTTCCATCATTTTGCGATAATCCCAGACATTTAGCCCCGTCCCTTTCAAATCCCAATGCCAATAATATTCAGTTGTAATAACAAGATAATCTTCCATTGCATCGTCCATGAACGATACCTCTAACAGCTTTTTCCCTACTCCTGTACTACGATAATCTGGGATGACTTCTATTGCACCTAACTCAATCATGTTTTCAATTTTATCCTCTGCCCAACGTTCGAGAGGGTCAGGATATAAATATGTGACATAGCCAACAACGAGCTCGCCATTTCGAACAATGACAATGCGTCCTTCCTCCAATGAGGCGATTTGAATCAAGGCCTTTTGTTGCTGGTGAGCAAGTCGGAATGAAACTAAATCATCGTGAAATGAGTAAAGAGCTAACTGCTCAGGATGTACAGGACCTTCTACATGTACAACACCATGTCTGGTTTCCATTTCAGTGCTGAAAAAGGTTTTTTTATGCTCCATTTATACACCACCTAATTATTCTAATTTCTATTATACAAAAGATATTAGGAAAAAGGGAGTATACAGAAAGCAGATGTTCAACTGCTTTTTGTATACTTTGAGTCCATTTTTGCGTAAAGAGATAAATATGTTTATTTTTTATAGAAAGCTAAAAACTCAGCTTATTTCCATTACGATTGACTCGCTTTCCACGGGGCATAGCTCCAACTAATTATTTTCGGCAGGGGCCGAAAATAATGGATTTTCCGCTATGCCTTTTCACGTAGGAAGGCTTTGCTTTGCGACGAGTAACCGCAGGAGCACTTGAGCCATCTTCACTTCAATCAACTGGAAAAAGCCTTTTAACAAGGAATTTAACTTAAAACACTCAGATAAAAATTTACTTTTTACAATTACTTATCTAAGAAAGATTTTTGATTAATAGTTAACAATATATATGTCCTGCTTTTTGTTAAAAAAAGTAAGACCTATATGTAGATTGTCCAGAAATAAAAGTATTAATTTATTTCGAATCTTAATATGAAATAGGTGTATCGTTATTAGTTTCCTGTATTAGCTGTTGAATAATGTGTTTTTGGCTATTTCATTTGATAAAAGCTATTTCTAGTTGAAGCCGTGCCTGCGGAAAGCGTCCACCCATAACGGAAATCAACGAAGTTTTAGCTATTTCTATGAATAAAACTAAAACACCATGCTATTTTTTTAATCAATCCCAAGTTACGTTGATGAACCTGTTTTTTATAAAATATGCTAAACGGATTTACTGTAAATTTATTTTCTTTAGCAATATTATGTTGCGAAAGTTTAGTGTTGGTTGTAAAATTGCCGCATTTACCGAATGGAGGGGAATTCCGGTTTTGCATTAAACGCTCACTAAATCAAGATGTGAGCGTTTACAAATATCAGAGATTTTAAATGTCTAAGCTTAAAGGAAATCTGATAAGGCATAATTGATTATTATCCAGAAATAAATAAAATTTAATTTCCAATAAAATAAATAAAAATTCAGTTGACTAAATAAATATACATATCTATACTAATGCTATCTTATATTTGGGGGGACGGCAATGAAAGTTGGAATTATTGGTGCTACAGGATACGGGGGACTTGAGTTAATTCGCTTTTTACATAATCACCAGGAAATAGAGAAAATTGAATTATTCACATCATCAGAAGAGGGTGCTATTTTTTCTACGAAATTTTCTCATTTAACAGGGATTACTGACCGACCCTTACAAAAAATTGATGAGGCTATTTTGCAAAGCTTAGACGTTATTTTTGCAAGTACACCATCTGGAGTAACAAGTAGTTTGCTTCCACCATTAATGTACAAAGGGCCAAAATTAATCGATTTATCTGGTGATTTCCGTTTAAAGGATAGAGCAAGCTTTGAACATTGGTATAAAAAAACACCTGCGCCACAAGAGACGATTGAGCAAAGTGTATATGGTTTATCAGAATGGAATGAACAAAAAATTGCTGAAGCACATTTAATTGCTAACCCAGGCTGTTATCCGACAGCTGTTCTATTATCGATATTGCCGCTAATAAAAGAAAACTTGATTGATCCAAGTTTTTTAGTAATTGATGCAAAAAGCGGTGTATCTGGTGCAGGAAATAAGCCTACACAGGCAACCCATTACAGTGAAACAAATGAAAATTTCTCAATTTATAAAATTAACGAGCATCAACATATTCCAGAAATAGAGCAAGCAATTGCGATGTTTACAAATGTCGAGACGAAAATTTCGTTCAATACACATTTAGTACCGATGACACGTGGCATTTTAACGACATCATATGCTGCTGTACAGCCTGGTGTTACGCAAGTACAGCTTATAGAATGTCTACAAGCAACTTACGCAAAACACCCATTCGTTCGAGTAGTCGAGCAAGCATCTTCCATCGGCACAAATCGTGTGAAAGGTTCAAATTTCTGCGATATATATGTGCAATTAGATGAGCGGACAAATAGAGCAACAATAATCGGTGTTATTGATAATTTAGTAAAAGGTGCGGCAGGGCAAGCGATTCAAAATATGAATATACAAATGAATTTGCCACAAACGATGGGCTTACAAACAGTACCATTATTCATTTAAGGAGGAAAAAATATGGCGGCTATTATTGAATTAAAGAAATTATCAGGTAAAAATATCGTATCACCAAAGGGGTTTACAGCGGCAGGTGTGCACTGTGGTTTAAAGCATAAGAAAAAGGATTTAGCATTACTTGTTAGCGAAGTACCAGCAAGTGTTGCAGCGGTTTTTACTACAAACGCTGTGCAGGCAGCCCCTTTAAAGGTAACGAAGGAAGTTGTCTATGGCACAAAAAAAATTCAGGCGTTGCTTGTTAATTCAGGAAATGCAAATGCTTGTACAGGAAAGCAAGGGCTAGCAGATGCATATGAGATGCAAAAATTAGCAGCAGAAAAATTAAATATTGATGCCAACTTAGTAGGGGTAGCTTCCACAGGCGTCATTGGAGAAATGATGAAGATGGAGCCAGTAAAAAAAGGCATTGCAATGCTAGCTCCTAATAATGACTTAGAAAGTAGCATTGATTTTGCACAAGCAATTTTGACAACAGATACGGTGATGAAAAATACAACATATGTAACAACGATTGATGGCAAAGAAATTGTTGTTTCTGGTACGGCAAAGGGCTCTGGCATGATTGAGCCAAATATGGCGACAATGCTAGGTTTTATAACAACAGACGCCAACATACAATCAAATGAGTTGCAAAAAGCGCTATCACAAATTACAGAGTGTACATTTAATTCAATTACAGTCGATGGCGATACATCAACAAATGACATGGTTGTTGTTATGGCAAACGGTCTTGCTGATAATGAAACGCTAACGCCGGAACACCCAGAGTGGGCAAATTTTTACGTTGCATTGCAGGCTGTGGCAGAGGATTTAGCAAAATCAATTGCACGAGATGGTGAAGGGGCGACAAAGTTAATTGAGGTTGAAGTGGTGGGAGCACTCGATGATGTTGAAGCCCGTAAAATAGCTAAATCGGTTGTTGGTTCGCCGCTTGTAAAAACCGCTGTCTTTGGCTGTGATGCCAACTGGGGACGTATTATTGCAGCGATTGGTTATAGTGGTGCAACGGTTGATCCTGAAAAAATTACTATTCAAATTGGCGGTACAACAATGGTTGAAAATGGGGAGCCAATCGCTTTCTCAGAGGAACAGCTTATTGCGATATTAAAGCAGCATGAAGTGAAAATTTACGCTTCTTTAGGTCAAGGGGACGGACACGGCTTTGCTTGGGGGTGTGATTTAACATATGACTACGTTCAAATCAATGCATCATACCGCTCGTAATATCGTTATTAAATTGGGTGGTAGTACGTTAGAAGGCTTAAACACAGCTTTTTTTCATAAAATACAGGCATTGCAGCAAGAGGGCTATCGTATCATTATTACACATGGTGGAGGACCAGCAATTAATCGTACATTAGCTGCCAATCATGTAGCATCACATGTATTGAATGGTATACGTGTTACAACATCAGAAGCAATTGACTTAGTAAAAACAACATTAATTGGGCAAGTAAATCCATTTCTAGTGCATGAGTTAAATGCAGCGGGGATACAAGCGATTGGGCTAAATGGCTTTGATGGTCATTTATTAGAAAGTACATTTTTAGATGAGGCAACATACGGTTATGTAGGGCGCATTGAAAAAGTAAATACGGAGCTCCTAGATGCTATTTTAACAGCGAATATTGTGCCAGTGATTGCGTGTATTGGCGCAACAGTAGATGGTCAGGCATTAAATATTAACGGTGATACAGTAGCAAGTGAAGTTGCTCTAGCTATAAAAGCAGAAAGTTTATTACTTGTAACAGATGTTGCTGGAATACGAATTGAAGGGCAGTACCAGCAAGAGGTGACAGAATCAGCAATTGGGCAGTGGATTGCTGACGAGCATATTTATGGTGGGATGATTCCGAAAGTGCAAGGAGCGCTAGCATGTTTAGCAGCAGGCATTCCATCTGTTCAAATTGTAGATGATACATTAACGGGCACAACAATTTTAAAGGAGATGGTTGCAGGATGAGTGCATTATTTCAAAATTATGCAAGACGGCAGATTAATATTGTTGAAGGAAAAGGAACGATTGTTTACGATGATTGTGGGAAACGTTATGTAGATTTTACAAGCGGTATTGCAGTTTGTACGCTTGGTCATGCCCATCCAGCGATTGTTCAAGCTTTACAGCAACAAAGTGAAAAGCTATGGCATATTAGCAACCTTTTTGAAAGCGCGGGACAAGAGAAGCTTGCTACGACGTTAGTGCAGGATTTGCCATTATCGTATGCTTTTTTCTGTAATAGTGGGGCAGAGGCTAATGAGGCAGCGATTAAACTGGCGCGTAAGCATACAGGCAAGCATCATATAATCGTTTTTGAACAGTCCTTTCATGGGCGTACATTCGGTGCGATGTCCGCGACAGGGCAGGATAAAGTACGAAATGGCTTTGGTCCATTAGTTGAGCAGTTTACAACATTACCATTTAATGATGTAGCAGCACTTGAAGCGGCAATTGATGAAACAGTAGCGGCAATTATGCTAGAGCCGATTCAAGGAGAGGGCGGAATTAATGTAGTGACGCCAGAATTTGCGGAAGCGATACAAAAAATTTGCGACAAGCATAATATTTTACTAATTGTTGATGAAGTACAAACAGGTATCGGTCGCACAGGCACGCGCTTTGCCTTTGAACAAACCGCATTGAAACCAGATATCGTATCAATGGCGAAAGGCTTAGGTGGTGGCTTCCCGATTGGTGGTATATTAGGAACAGCACAATTATTTGAGACATTTAATGCTGGAACGCACGGTACAACATTTGGTGGTAATCCATTAGCCGTGGCAGTTGCACAAACAGTTGTTGAACACGTATTTAATGATGCGTTTTTACAACAAGTGCAGGAAAAATCAGCGTATTTACAAGAGAAGCTACAGCTAGCATTAAATGATGAAAAGTTTGTTATTCAAGGAAAAGGCTTAATGCTTGGCATTTACTGTGGCGGGGATGATGTAGCGGGTTATGTAACACAATTGGAGCAAGCGGGCTTGCTTGTCGTACAGGCAGGTCCAAAAGTAATTCGTTTATTGCCGCCATTAACAGTGAGTGAAGCAGAAATCGACGAAGCTGTAGCTATTTTAAAACAAACATTAAAAAATGAGCTATAGGGAGGGTTTTCCTCTCTATAGCTCATTTTAATTAGTCGATTTGCTCTTCCTCAGTGTCTTCGGTATCCTCAGTCTCCCCAGGTGGCGATTCTTCAGGTATTGGATTGCCGTTATTTTCTTCTGTATCTGGCTCATCGATTATTGGTGGTGGAGCCGCTGTTTCAATCGTGTTAGAAGGAGCAGATTGACGCCCTGTAATATCTACGGCTACAACATAGTAATTCGCTCCAATCGTTATTTGTGCTCTGCGACCTTGTTCAAAGCGATTTGTCGCAATAAGCTGACCATCTGATGAATATACACGATAGCCAATTACATCATTGGATGCAGATTTTGACCAAACTAATGTATTACCTTCCAGTGTTGTAACAACAGGCTCTGGTGCTACATCATCTGCTGCAAATGCTGCTCCAGTTACAACAGATGAACTTAATGAAGAATTGTTAGGCAGTAATTTAGCAGGATCTCCACCTAAAGCGCCGAGCATACGTTTAACAAAGTCTTCGTTTAAGCCAACACCACCCATCGTAATAAATTCAGCTGGTGTAGAAGGTAAGGCGCTATATGATTTGCCATCAATATTGACAGATGCAGAAGAAACTAAGCTGTCATCTGGACTGGATGGTAAAAACACATTGCGATTAAATAAATCGGAGCGTACTAGCCCAGCACTTGAACAAGCACTAGAAGGTGCTAAGCCTGAAATACCACAAAATGATGCATTTACAACATTTGCAGGCTTTTCAAATCTTTCTTTTGTCCCAACAAATTCAGGATCGATATCGTAAATTGTATTCATGAAAGCAGCCCAAAGTAAATTAACACGGGTACTTGGTTGGTAGTAAGTGTTATTAAATGTGTTTAATGATTTAGGCTGATCATAGCCCATCCATACGCCTAAAGAAACATTCGGATTATAACCAACTAACCAAACATCCTTATAGTCTTGTGTTGTACCTGTTTTCGCTGCGAAATCAGATGAAAACTTTAATGTGCTTTTTGCACGAGTTCCTGTACCATAGTCAAGTACATCGCGCAACATATCTGTCACCATATAAGATGTTTCAGGTGTATAGACCTCAACAGGATTAACTTCGTGTTGATAAATAATATTACCATCTAAATCAACAATTTTTTCAATCATGTAAGCATCAATAAATTGGCCACCATTTGCTAAAGTTGCAAATGCATTTGTATTTTCTTCAACTGTTGTACCATTCGTTAAACCACCAATAGCTGTTGCTAAATTGACATAGTCACCTTCAGTTAGGCGAGAAAAGCCCATTTTAGATAAATATTCAGCAGGTCGATTCGATAAAATATCATCATATAAGCGTAATGCTGTTAAGTTTTGAGAGTGAGCCAAGGCCTCACGTGCAGGCATAATACCCCTTTCCTCATTTTCAAGATAGTTTGAAGGGCTATAGCCATCAAAGCCACGCTTAAATTTTACATCGACTACAGGGCTACCTGCACCGATTTTTCCATATTCGATAGCAGGACCATATACTAAAAGTGGTTTCATCGTTGAACCGTTCGAACGATATGCCTGTGTAGCATGGTTTAATGCCTCAATATTAAAATCACGACCACCAACAAAGCTTAAAATGCGTCCTGTTTTATTTTCGATAACAACACTACCTACTTGAACAGGCGTTTCAACGGTAATTTCTTCACCAGTTTCTTTATCTACGGTTGTTGTTGTATATGTATGACCGTAGTATTGGAAATTTTCTGCTGCCTTTTTCATCGCATCATACATCTGCTGATTGATAGTAGAGTATATACGATAGCCTTTCGAACGCACATCACGATCTGCTAAAATCATATATTTTTCAAGTAACTGTGACTCTTCCTGTAAGCGCTTCGGATCAATTCCATCCTGTTCAGCTAACATTTCTGCAATAATTTTTTTTGCACGATTTTCAAGCTCATATGTTAACCATGGGTAACGATCTTCAGGACGTGTTTCAGGCTTCCTAAAGTCTTGTGTAATATCGTATGCAATTGCCTCTTGATAGTCATTTTCAGAAATATAGCCTGCTTCTTTCATTCGGTATAAAACTGTTTTCATACGGTCTATCCCTGGCTGTAAAGCTTCCTCCGTTTTTAATTGCCCTTTTTGTGTAAATGGTGTGTGGGCAAAAGGTGCCTGAGGAATCCCAGCTATATATGCTGCTTGTGGTAAAGATAGCTCAGAAGCTTTAATGCCAAATATACCTTCTGCTGCTGTTTCAATCCCAGCTATGTTTCGACCTGATGCATTACGTCCATATGGGATAATATTTAAGTATGCTTCTAATATTTCTTGCTTTGTCATAAACTTTTCGAGTCGTAATGCTAAAAGTATTTCCTTTGCTTTACGTTCATAGGATACTTCATTTGTTAAAATTTGGTTCTTTATTAATTGCTGTGTTAATGTCGAGCCACCTGTTTGAGTGGATGAATTTGTGATGTCTTGCAACAGTCCACGAAAAACCGCTTTTGGTACAATCCCGTTATGCTCACGGAAATATTCATCCTCTGTCGCAAGAACCGCATCAATAACAATAGGCGAGACATCCTTAAGAGAAGTTTCGCGACGCTCTAAGTCTGTACGTAGCTTTCCGATATAAATATTATCCGCAAAATAAATTTCACTCGTTTCCTCATAGTTGAAAATTAGCTCACGCATATCTTCTTTAGAGCGCAAGGGCTCTTCTTTTACGAGTGAGGCGAAATAACCTGCACCAACTGCCCCAGCAAATACCGTTAAAGTGACCAGCATAATAAGTAGCAATAAGGATAGATTCCAAATAACCCCGCCAGTTATGCGGAATGCCCGCATCCATTTCATATTTGCGAGCGATTCTATTTTTTTATTTATTTGCATTAACCATTCTTTCAATGTAACGCCCCCTTGAATTCATTTACCATCATGCTTTGGTGAATGATGATAAAGCCTCCGACAAATATGATAGATAATGAAATAGTTCAAACTAAAAAAAGTCAAGGCGTAATTGATTATAGCACATTTTTTCAACAGCTAAAATATAGTTATTGACAATAGGCGTGTTTTAGGTAAAATAGTCTGTATAGTTTTTTGAGCATAGAAGAGATTGCAGTAGTGTTTTCATTCACTGTCAAGAGAGCTAGCGTTTGGTGAAAGCTAGTCATAATGAAAAACATGAATTACGTTCTTGGAGCTCGAACGTTGACGTCGCGTTATGACGGACTAGAGAGGAAGAGAGGATTCTCTTCAAGCTGGGTGGTACCGCGTTATTTTAATTATAGCGTCCCTGCATGCATAGTGCGTGTAGGGGCTTTTTTGTTTCTATACGCAAAAAAGAGGAGGATACAACATGACAAACAAACTAATTGAAGACTTAAACTGGCGTGGTTTGTTATACCAACAAACAGATGCGGAAGGTATGGAAAAATTATTAAATGAGCAATCCGTATCATTATACTGTGGTGTAGACCCAACAGCTGATTCGATGCATATCGGTCATATCGTACCATTATTAACGCTTCGTCGTTTCCAACAAGCAGGACATAAACCAGTATTATTAGTTGGTGGTGCAACAGGAATGGTGGGAGACCCATCAGGACGCTCTGAGGAACGACAATTACAAACAGTAGAGCAAATTGATCGCAATGTGCAAGGGATTAAAAAGCAATTAGAGCGTATTTTTGATTTTAATTCAAATGCAGAAAACACAGCACAGCTTGTTAACAACCATGATTGGATTGGCAAAATGAGCACAATCGAGTTTTTACGTGATTTTGGTAAGTTAATTAATGTTAACTATATGCTTGCAAAAGATACTATTGCTTCACGTTTAGACACAGGTATTTCATTTACAGAATTTACGTACACAATCATCCAAGGGATAGATTTTAACCATTTATACGACAATCACAATGTGCGCATACAAATCGGTGGCTCAGATCAATGGGGCAATATTACAACAGGCTTAGAAGTTATTCGTAAAACACATGATGACAATGCAAAAGCATTTGGCTTTACAATTCCGTTAGTAACAAAAGCGGATGGCACGAAATTTGGTAAAACAGCAGGTGGGGCAGTATGGCTAGATGCAGAAAAAACAAGTCCATATGAGTTTTACCAATTCTGGATCAATACAGGTGATGCAGATGTTGTGAAATACTTAAAAATCTTCACGTTCTTATCCCGTGAGGAAATCGAGGCGTTAGTTACTAGTGTTGAACAAGAGCCACATTTACGCAAGGCGCAAAAAGCGTTAGCGGAAGAAATGACAAGTTTAATTCATGGACAGGAGGCACTTGATGCAGCGCAGCGTATTACAGCAGCTTTATTCTCTGGTGATTTAAAATCTTTATCAGCAGTAGAAATGAAGGATGCATTTAAAGACGTTCCTTCTATTGAAATGGCAAAAGAAGATAAGAACATCGTTGAATTACTTGTAGAAGCAGGTGTATCTCCATCGAAACGTCAAGCACGTGAAGATGTGACAAACGGTGCAATCAGCATTAACGGTGAAAAAGTAACGGACTTAGAATATGTAGTAGATGCAAAAGACCGTTTAGAAGATGCCTTTGCAATTATTCGCCGCGGTAAAAAGAAATACCATATGGTGAAGTTTAACTAGAGATAGTAAACCCCGCATGAAAGAAAATTTCATGCGGGGTTTTTTTAATGAACTCTATTGAATTTGACGAGTCATTCAACTAACTCAGAAACGTCTTCCATTTCTAATTGTGCACCATATTTTTCGATCGGCACTGTGTCAATCAATATTTAATCAAATGTTTTTGTTATTCCAAAGGATCGATTATCCACTTAAATGCCTGCATTGTTTTCTCTAAAATTTACTTTTTTACTGCATGTATAAAATGAATCGTTTCGAATGCTGAGAAATAATCAGAGCGATGACTAAAGAATTGATTATTAATAGCAGTTGGAGTTAGATGTTCATAAATAAGTAATCCAGAATCCTCCAATATTTTCTCAATTTCATTATAGGCAAAACATGATTTCATTTGTTCACCGCTAGCTGAAGCCATTTGAAGCATATTTTGAACTCGATTAGACAAACCTTTTTCTTCAAAAAGTTTGTCATCTGCGTAGTCGAAAACAATGGAGCTTCCAGCTGGTACAGTAGCAAATAATTCATTTATCAACTGGGCATTTTCGTCTTTTGTTAAATAATATGAAACGCCTAAAAGGCTAAAGAAAGTTTTTTTATTTGCTATAAAGCCCGCTTCAACAAGATTTTGGCTAGTGAATTCTTTGGTGAAGTCCATTGCAACGAAATGTAAATTATCAGGGATTTGATAATTAGCATTGGCTAATCTTACTTTTTTAAAGTCTTGCGTAGTAGGATAATCCACCTCGAATATTTCTAAACGGGCTTGTAATTCAGGATGCCTGAAGCAAAATGTATCTAATCCAGCACCTAGAATGACATATTGCTCAACACCTAGTACCATTTCTCGAAGTAATACATTTTCGCAAAAAGCAGCACGTGCTAGAGGTGTTGGAGAAAGCTGAACTTGTGTAATCCATTTTAAAATTTCATCTGGCTGATCTTTAAGCTCATTTGCGATTTCATGATTAAAAAATTGAATTCCTTTTATCATATTTTCACGAATATCTACAAATTCTTTCTTGGTAATTAAATCTAATGCGATAAAATCATCAAATATTTTAGGTGTATCATACTTACTGTGGTAAGCTCGGCTAAAGGCTGATATTAAAGAAGTTAAACTGGATTCATTTGTCTTCATTCATAACCTCCATAAAAAAAATAAGATTCTCCTGGCCAGGAGAATCTTATTATACACACATGATTTATCATTGTAAATTATAGCATAAATAATTTTTTTTGTCAAATTTGAGCTTCTGGAATGTGAAAAAATGTTTTTTTCTATTAATAAGGTGCATTTGTACAAACTTGCTTAAAGAATATGGATGTTATACTAAATAAAATACCTTCTACTTTAAAAAGTAGGAGGTATATGGATGGAGTTGGAACAATTTCTAGTTTATTATTATTTATGTTAAAAAGGGGTCGATAATATGATGGAGAAAATAGGTAGCATCGTATTGCTAACAATAAGTATATTATTTTTTGGCACACCATTATTATTTATATCTGTGATTATCTTGCATCCAAACTATGTATGGCTTTTGGCGGCTACTGTTTTGGCGGTTTATTTTTTACTCGTATTAAGGATTTTACAATTTTTCAAAACAAAAAGACGTAAGCAAGTGGCAGTGCTTATTATAGTAGGAATTATGATTGTACCAACTGTGTTGGCAGGGCAAACATATTATGAAAGCAAATTGGCTACAGTAGATAGTGAGGTAGATATATGGGCATATCATCCTTTTACTAAAAATAATCAAGTTGTGCAATTGGACGAAATCTCGACATTAACTTTGGAGGGGAAAATGCCAAGGATTGATGGTGCAACAGCGCTATATCCGTTATATGCAGCATTTGTAGAGGCTACCTATCCAGAAAATACCGATTATTTTGGGCGGACAGTGATGGTCAATAAAACACCTGATGCTTATAACAATGTGATAAATGGCAAAGTGGATGTCATTTTTGCTGCTGGACCATCTGAGCGTCAGTTGAAGATAGCGGGGCAAAGGAAAACTGAATTAAAGATGACGCCTATTGGCAAGGAAGCCTTTGTATTTTTTGTACATAAAAATAATCCAATTGACAATTTAACTTTAGAGCAAGTTCGTAGCATTTATGCAGGAGAGATTACGAATTGGTCACAGGTGGGGGGCGCAAATGAAAAAATCCGTGCCTTTCAACGCCCAGAGGATAGTGGTTCACAAACAGCGTTGCAACGTTTAATGGGAGATACACCGATTATGGAAGCTGTAAAACATGATGTAGTTACAGGCATGGGAGGCATTATTGAGGAAGTGGCACAATATAAAAATTATAAAAATGCACTTGGCTATACATTCCGTTACTATTCAACTGAAATGGTGCAAAATAATCAAATCAAATTGTTATCGATTGATGGTATAGCACCTACAAAGGATAATATTCGTAATAACACCTACCCAGTTACATCGGAATTTTACGCAATAACAGCAGGGACATCAAATGATAATACAACTAAGCTTATTGAATGGATTTTATCACCTCAAGGACAAAGTTTAATTGAAAAAGTAGGGTATGTGCCGCTTGATGAATGATTTTTCCTAGACTAACCCAATCAATTACGCCGCGGCGTAATTGATCTAGAGGGTATTTTTAGTGTCATTCCTTATAACGGTATAATTGATTTTGCTTATTACTTAGAAATTGTATAAGTCTGTTTTTAGCAAATTCTTGCTCTACACAAAAATTCTGTTGGATTTTATTTATTTCTTTATTCGTAAAGTCGTACAAGTCCATTCGTTCTAATAAAAAGGTAGGAACACACGCATGGTACATAAAATTATTTGCTTTTGATTCCTGATATTTTTGGAAAAGCGGTGGCAAGTTAAATTGATTGCCGCTGTGTAGTAGCACATGACATAATTCGTGACAGAAATCTTGCCATTCTTTTTCGGGTGATAAATCTTCTTCAAGAAAAATATAAGCACGTCCTTCAATAAATAAAGCTTGGCTACGTTCTGACCAATAAAACACTTTTATTCCCAATCTTGTTGCGATTTCTTGAAAACTCAATAAAGATAAATCTGTAATACCTAATTGCATATAAAAGCGTGTAATATAATCCTCAAGATGTGTATAATAGTACATATAAAACAACTCCTAAAAATACCAGTTAAGAACATTTGTTCTATTTTATTATATTATAAAACCTCACATTTTGGTAGTGAGGTTTGGCATATTATTGACAATCAATGGAGACCTTCGCTAATTATTTGCTTTAAATATTATTTTTAAAGCTCCCCATGATCCTTTAAAATTTCCCACATTTTACGTAGCTTTTCTAAATCTTCTTCCTTCGACTTCGGCAATTCCTTATACCATTTTTGCAGTGTCGGGTTGTTAGCAAATGCTTGAAACTCAGCTTCATCCTTTTCCTCTTGTGTCAATGTAGACGAATTCGAACGCCCAAGTAGATAGTCTGTACTAACATCTAATACATTGGCTAATTGTAGCAATTCACTATCTTTTACAGGTCGTTCATTTGCCTCAATTCTATTCATAACGCTAACATTAAGATTTACTCGACTTGCTAGCTCTCTTTGTGTCCATCCTTTGCTTTCTCTTAATGAAACGATTCGCTTTCCGATACTCATCATGATTCACCGCTTTCAGAGATTTCATACTTTATTATAACACATTTCTATTTTGGAAATAAAGCATTTCTAAAAAAGAAACATTTTGCTTGAATTTCTATTTCAGCGATGTTATAGTACTGTTATCGGGTTGCTAAAATAGAAATTATTTAGAGTATATGAAAAATATCTATAAAATATTTCTAAAAGAGCAACTTCAATATCGGAAGCTATACAGTGAAAATTACTTTTCGTAGGAGGGTTTATTATGAATAAAGAAAAAAAGCAAATTAATGTATTTGAGAACGGTATTTATATTGTACAGGATGGATATGTTACTCCGTTAGAGCCGAAAGACTTTGGGCAGGACACAATCATTTGGAAAAATGGACGAGTATTAGATGTAGAACGAGCAGAGCGAATTCGCATTCAGCAAATTAAATAATAGTCCCTACGGAAAAACCGACGGACACTAATTGACTTTGGTTATTTAACCAAGTCGATTAGTGTCTTTTTTATTTGAAAGAGAGAGGAGAAGGCTAATGGCTAAATACTTTCCAGATTTAATTGAAGAATATAAGCAATCATTAAAGAATTTACAGGCAATAGGTGGGTGCTCAAGTATGGAGCGTGATTTAAAGGAGGCTATTCAATGGATGGAAACAGGCTATGACCCGGCTGAATATCGAGCTGCTACTCGAAAGGATTGTTATGTAATGGATCATTACTTGATGCAGCAATTTCTTATAACTATTGATTATGATTTCACTGCATTAAACACGGACGAGCTAAAGCTAAATAAAGAAGAAGAGCGAATAGATAGTGTTCAAAATATTATAAGGGAAGCAATGGTTGGCTTGACGGAAAATGAGCGCAAAGTGTTCGTACTGATTCGAGCTGAATATATGACATTTTCTAAAGTAGCTGACATTTTAGAAATTACACGTAGCTCCGTACAAAGCTATTTAAGACGGGCTGAGTTAAAAATAAAAAACAATATTAGTTGCAAAAAATTAATATGCCATGGAAACGGCTATATGATGAAAAATTCATTTTAAGAGTTTGCCATACCAAAACCCATTTAGTGAGAGATTTATATTTAAGAAAAATCGAAATGGTGAAAAAGAGAAATAATTTTGCCATATAAACGCCTATATAGTGAGAGATTTATTTAAGCAAAATCGAAATGGTGAAAAAGAGAAATAAACTTGCCATACAAAAACCCATATAGTGAGAGATTCATTTAAGCAAAATCGAAATGGTGAAAAAAGAGAAATAAACTTGCCATACAAAAACCTATATAGTGAGAGATTCATTTAAGCAAAATCGAAATGGTGAAAAAAGAGAAATAAACTTGCCATACAAAAACCTATATAGTGAGAGATTCATTTAAGCAAAATCGAAATGGTGAAAATAAGGAAATGAACTTGCCATACAAACGCCTATATAGTGAAAGATTCATTTTTAAAGCTTCGAGCGTCTTTTTCCAGTTTACAGACGTTAAAGACTAATCTGGCAAAGCTTAAGGGGGGAAGCAGGAATGAAAAAGGAAAAATAGTTAGGGCAAGGCAAAATCTATAATGGTACAACGATTCTAAAAAGTATCATGGAAAGCGCTAAAGCAACATATAGCACCTGTTAGCTAAAGGAGGGGTTTGATGGACATTAGTCATATTATAGAAGCTATTTCTCAAAGGCTTCAAGAAAGGTTTGGAGATGGTTACAAACAGTATATCGATGAAATGCCGCAGACGGTGGAAGCTCCAGCTTTTTCTATTCAATTTTTGAAGCTAGAGCATACACCTCAAATTAGTGGACGAGCTAAAATCAAGATTATGTTTAATGTGAAATATTTCTCTTTAAATGGGCAGCTAGATGCGGCGGACCACGCATTGCAAATTCAACATGCATTAAAGGAAATCACATTATACGATGAAACGGTGCTGTTAGCTAAAGGGGCCTACAGTGAAATGCTGGATGGTATTGCACATAATTTTATGTACTTTGACTTCCTTTTACAAGAAGAGGAGGAGAAGACATTGATGGGGTCGTTGTATTTAAAGGGAAAGGATGATAGTCGTTGACAAGTACTAAAACAATGCCTGAAAAAAAGGCTGTATCGAAGAAAGTAAGTACGAAGGCTATTCAACAATTTACAAAAAAACAATTAATCAATAGCCAGAAATATCAGAATCGACATGATGCACTTCAAGCATTATTAGATGCTAATACCATGTATTCATATGAACAGGTAGACACAATTTTAAAGCAGTTTGATAAAGGAGGAAAATAAAATGGCATTAGGTGGAGGAACATTTTTAACCCAAAATAAAGTATTACCAGGTACGTATCACAACTTTATGAGTGCAGCGCGTGCTTTTGTCAACTTATCTGAGCGAGGTTACGTTGGCTTACCAATTGCGCTTGATTGGGGCGTAGATGGTGAGGTATTTGCTGTAACGCAAGAAGATTTACAAAAAGATAGCCGTAAAATTTTCGGTTATGACTATACAGATTCGAAATTAAAAGGAATTCGTGATGTTTTCAAAAATGCAATCACAGTATTTTTCTACAAGTTGTCTGTAGATGCTGTAGCGGCAGTAAATGATTTTGCTAAAGCAAAATATAAGGGGACACGTGGGAATGATGTCACAATTGTTATTCAAACAAACGTAGACGAGCCAACGAAATTTGATGTTCAAACATTATTGGATGGTGTAATTGTGGATGAACAAGTAGCTGTAGCGTCTGCGGCTGATTTAGTGGCGAATGATTTTGTATCATTTAAAGCGGATGCTACATTAGAGGCTACGGCAGGCACGCCATTAACAGGTGGTTCTAATGGCGCGGCGATTACAGGTGGTGCGCACCAAGAGGCATTAGATGCGTTAGAAGCATATGGCTTTAACACACTTGGCTGTCTATCATCTGATAGTACAATTAAATCCCTTTATGTGGAATATACAAAGCGTTTACGTGATCAAGTAGGGGCAAAATTCCAATTAGTAGGGCATAAGCTTGGCACTACGGATCATGAGGGTATTATTGACGTACAAAACGATGCAAATGGTGATGAAGTATTTGGCGCTGTTTATTGGACTACAGGTGCACAAGCAGGTGTTGCAGTTAATCGCTCAAATACAAACAAGCGCTATGATGGTGAATTTGAGCTTGATATGTCTGAAGCAAAAACACAACCACAGCTTACAGCATTACTAAAAGCAGGTAAGTATGTTTTCCATCGTGTAGGAGAAGAAGTACGTGTACTGGAAGACGTCAATACATTTACATCCTTCACAACAGATAAAAATGAAGATTTCAGCATGAATCAAGTAATCCGCGTGTTAGATCAAATTGCTATTGATACGGCTCAGCTATTTAATGAGCGATATCTTGGTAAAGTGCCAAATGATCAAGATGGTCGTATTTCGCTTTGGAATGACATTGGTGCACATCGTTTAGAGTTACAGCGTATTCGTGCGATTGAAAACTACAATAAAGATGAACTTACTGTAGAGCAAGGTAATTCGAAAAAAGCAGTTGTTGTTAATGAGATTGTGACGCCTACTGTAGCGATGTCACAGCTATATATTACAACAACAGTAGCATAAGGAGGAAGAGTAGATGATGAAAAATGAATTATTAATGCCATTAGATTTACAATATTTCGCAGAAGCAACAATGCATGCCCGTAACGCAATTCATGGTGCACAGGGACGAGCGTATGTGACGATTGAGGGGAACCGTTATTTATTTGCGCAGTTAATCAATTTAGAGGCGAATATGGAAAAAACGAAAACACAGGTGCCAATCATGGGTCGCACAGGTAAAGGGAACAAGGCAACAGGCTGGGAAGGAACGGGCTCAGCTACATTCCATTTCAATACATCGATTTTCCGTCAGCTTTTAAAGCGCTACAAGGATACAGGTGAAGATATTTACTTTGATATTCAAGTAACAAATGAAGATAAATCTTCTACTGTAGGTAGCCAAACGACGATTTTAATTGATTGTAATTTAGACGGAGGGCTAGTTGCGTCACTAGATGCAGATGCAGAGTACTTAGAGGATTCAATCGAATTTACGTTTGAGGATTGGGATATGCCAGTAGAGTTTGCGACATTACCTGAAATGCTATAAAAATTAATTTTAATCAATATAAAAGGAATGGTGAAAATAGATGAGTAACTTACAAGCGTTTTTTGCACACAATAAAAAGAAGCAGGACAATATTAAACAGCCGATTTCAAAAAGCTTTATGGATGAAGCAGGACAAGTAATCGAATGGGAGTTTGCGCCAATTTCACCAGAGCGTGATACAGAATTAAAAGGACAATGTACAAAGCGTACATTGATTACGCAAGGTAAGCGAAAAGGGCAATATAACACAGATTTTGACCACTTTACTTACCAGCGCTTATTAACAGTAGAATCGATTGTCTTCCCAAATTTACATGATCGTGATTTACAAGATTCATATGGTGTGTATGGCGCTGATGAATTACTAAGCAAAATGCTAACAATCGGGGAAATGGCAGATGCAGCGACAGCAGCACAGGCAGCAAATGGCTACGAAGTAAACGTTGAAGACCTTGTAGAAGAAGTAAAAAACTAATTGAGGATGGCGATGGCGATGCCAATCTTATGTACTGGTGGGTACACAAGTTTCGTCGCCTGCCATCCGAATATTTCGCTTTATCCTTAGCGGATAAAGCATGCATTATTGCCGCAATACAAGTAAAAATTGAAGCGGATAAAAAAGCCGAACACGAATCAAAGCGTGCAGGTAGAGGGAAGGGTAGAAGACGTTAACTATCCCTTTAATTACTTTTGAAAAAGGACATATCTAGAAAGTCGTAATCACTTTTGGATGACGAAAAATCCAGTTAACTGATTCATTGAAAGAGAAGGCGTAGAAGCTAGCTTTTTTAAAACTTTCTAGTTTAAAAGTAATGATTCGCTCGTAAGATAGCTGAATTCGCTTGCGAGATATACATTTTCGCTCATTAAATATTGAAAATCGCTCGCAAGAGAAGAAAATTCGCTCAATCAAACTAAAACAGAGGTGTATGTGAAAAGGGTATACCCTTTATCACATACGCCCTTTTAAAATTCAAAGAAAGGAGGGCGAAGAATGGCTACAGTCCAAAATGCTATACAGGAAAGTATGTATTTACCGCAGGTGATTAATAATTTACCTCAAGTAAGTAATAACTTACCGCAGGTGATTAATAATTTACCTCAAGTAAGTAATAACTTACCGCAGGTGATTAATAATTTGCCTCAAATTAGTAATAATTTACCTAAAGTGAGTAATAATTTGCCCGCAGAACTTAGTAATGTGACACGGCTAAAGCCTCCCAGCTTTGATTTAAGTAATTTGAAATTACAAATGATGGAAATTAACGTCATATTTGCTCAGTTAAATGAGAATGCTAGTAAAACTGCTTCTATAATGGATTCCATAGTGAATAAAGTGGGTAGTCTTGCGGGAAAATTGCTGAACCTGGCAAATGTCAAAATAGTAATAGGTTTATCAGATGATATGGCAAACATACAAGGCCGCTTGGACGTGATGAACAACGCCTATAAGCAGCAGGAACAGGAAATAGGTGTTACAAATACAGCACTTACTACAACCTCCGCCTTACAAGATATGATATTTGCTTCTGCAAAGCGTACATTTAGCTCTTATCAAACAACTGCTGATATGGTCACTCGATTAGGTTCAGCAGCCTCAGGTGCATTTAGTAGCCCAACAGAAGTTGTAGCATTTACAGAGCAATTGAACAAAACATTTGGTATTGCGGGTACTTCTGCAGATGGAGCTAGTACAGCAATGGCTGAGCTTACACAAGCGATGGCATCTGGGAAATTGGAAGGATTAGGATTAAATAATATATTAAAAAGCTCCCCAGCCATTGTTGAAAATATTCAAAAATATCTTCAAGAAGGAATGAAGATAGATGCCTCTGATATTAAGCAGCTAGCAGCAGATGGAGTTATTACAGCCGATGTAATTAAAAACGCAATGTTTTATGCAGCGGAAGACACCAATGCCGCCTTTGCTAGCATGCCTACTACCTGGGGAGGTATATGGCAGAATATCCAAACAGGTGCATTACAAGCATTTTCACCAGTACTCCTAAAAATCAATGAAATTGCTAATAGTGAGAGGATGCAACAAATGATAGTTGGGATTGGTGGAGCTTTCCAGCTTGTTGCTGGATGGGCAATGATGCTAATGGATTTATTAATCGCTGGTGGTAGCTTTATTTATGATAATTGGTCGCTTATTGCACCAGTTATTATGGGGTTAGGTACCATTTTACTTGGATTCGTGGCTTATTTGAGAATGGTACAAATATGGACAACATTAGCAAAAAACGCCACAGATTTGTGGAATGCAGTACTTTCTCTTAGTCCGATTGGACGGGTAATAGTAATTTTAATAGCTTTAATAGCTGTATTCTATATTGTGATAGCTGCAATCAATCGCTTTTCTGGTACAACATTAAGTGCAACAGAGATGATTGTAGGAGCATTAGCAGTTGTGGGAGCGTTTATAGCAAATTTGTTATTTGCTATTTTGGAACTAGCATTTGCTGTAGTGGAAAGCCTTTATAATTATTGGATGGCTTTTGCAAACTTTTTTGGAAATGTGTTTAATGATCCAGTTGCAGCAGTTATTCATCTGTTTGGTGATTTGGCGGATAATGTTCTAGGGGTTATTGAAAAAATAGCATCAGCACTGGATTTTGTATTTGGTACGGATTTAGCTGGCAAAGTAGCTGGTTGGCGCAATGAGCTAGCAGATTTAGTGAACTGGGCAGCGGAGGAATATGGAAACGGTGAATATGAGAAATTATATAATGAATTAGATATTAATCAAACATTAGGTAAATTTGGTTTAAGTATGGAGCGGTTTGATTACGGTAAGTCCTGGAATTCTGGTAAGAATTTTGGAGCTGACCTACTTAAATATAATGAAAAAGAAGAAATACCGATAGAATTACCTCAGCAACCGCCTATCCAACCGCCTATGCAAGCCCCAATTGATCAAGCCCTTTCTACGGGAGATAAATTAGATATAGGCAACAAAAACAGTAAGCAAATCGCAGATAATACAGGCGCAATGGCAAATGGTGTAACGCTGATGAATGATGATTTAAAATACATGCGCGACCTAGCTGAACGGGAGGCAATTAACCGCTATACAACGGCGGAAGTTATTGTCGATGCACGTAGCGAAAATCATATTAATAGCGAGCTAGACATTGATGGCGTTATTGATCGCTTCGGTGAAAAAGTAGAGGAAGTTGCTATTGGATTGGCAGAAACAGGAGGTGTGAGCTTTGTATAATTTTTATATAGATGGTGTACAGCTTCCTATTGCTCCAGCTTCAATGTCCATGAAAATTAATAATAAGAACCAAACCATTGTATTGATGAATGAAGGTGAGGTAAATATCCTAAAAAAGCCTGGTTTAACAGAGGTTGACTTTGAGATATTGCTCCCAAATGTTCAATATCCGTTTGCAGTTTATCCAGATGGCTTCAAGCCCGCCACGTATTATTTGAAAAAACTAGAAGAATTAAAAGTGTCACAAAAGTCATTTCGGTTTATCGTCAATCGCATGAGACCAGATGGATCTTTATTATTTGATACTGACGATGACATGCTGTTTTCACTAGAAGAGTATTCAATCGAAGAAGACGCTGAAAATGGCTTTGATTTGAATGTCAAGATTAGCCTAAAACAATGGCGACCATACGGTACAAATAGATTGGATGTAACAAATAAGTCGTCTAAGAAAAAGGCAATAGTGACCAGTAAAAAGCAACGTCCTATAATAAGTAAGAATACATCAAAAACACATACAGTAAAGCAGGGTGACACATTGTGGGCCATCGCTAAAAAATATTTAGGTGATGGCTCGAAATATACACAGCTCGCTAAGCTTAATAACATCAGCAATCCAAACATCATCAAAGTAGGGCAGGTGATAAAGCTTGGCTAAAAGTCAATTGTTAATTACGTCAAGGGGACGGACTTTCGAATGTGCTGTCCAGGAAGGTATTACGTGGGAAACGCAGCGTAAAGGTGCACCAGGACAACTCAATTTTAATGTGTTGAAAGATGAAATTCTTGGTTTTCACGAAGGTGACTTAGTGCAATTTAAATATGACGGAAAGGAAATATTCTCCGGCTTCGTTTTTACGAAAAAGCGCTCTAATAATCGGATTATTTCCGTCACTGCCTTTGATCAACTTTGGTACTTAAAAAACAAAGATGTCGTTTCCTACAAAGGCAAAACGGCAGCGCAAGTGTTACAAATGCTGGCAAAGGACTTTCGGCTAAAATTAGGCATTATTGCTGATACAAAGCATGTCATTGCTACGCGCGTAGAGGATACTGCCGAGCTATTTACCGTTATTGACAATGCGCTTAGTATTACAACGAAAAATACAGGTGCTTTATATGTACTGTACGATGATTATGGGAAATTAAATTTACGTGATGTGAAAACGCTAAAGTTAGACATTTTGATTGATGAAGAAAGTGGTGAAGCGTTTGATTATACAACTTCTATTGCGGATAACACCTACAATAAAGTGAGGGTATATCGAGAGAACAAGGATACAGGTATACGCGATAACTATTACGCTCAACATGGGGAAAATATGAATCAATGGGGCGTTTTACAGCTTACCGAAAGCCTTGAAGAAGGTGAAAATGGGCAAGCTAAAGCCGATGCTTTATTAGCGCTTTATAATCGCAAATCACGTAAGCTTCATATCAATAAAGTGTTTGGTGACACAAGGGTAAGGGCCGGGTCTACGCTTGGGGTACAAATGTATTTAGGTGATTTAAAAGTTTCAAATTACATGATGGTAGAAAAAGTTAAACATACGTTTTTTGAAAGTGACCACCGCATGGATTTAAGCTTAATTGGAGGTGATTTTGTTGCGTGATATGTCTGATATTGTAAGGACTTTACGGCAATTAGTATTGGATGCAGTCAATGCCCAAAAACTTGCAACAATCGTTTATGGTACTGTTATAAGCACCTCGCCATTAAAAGTACAAGTGGACCAAAAGCTTATACTTGAGCAAGAGAATTTAAAACTGACGCGTGCAGTAATGGACCATGAAATTGAGATGACTGTCGACCATTTGACCGAAAACCGTTCAGGAGGCGGTGGTGATGCAGAATTTGCTTCGCATAACCACGAATATAAAGGGCGCAAAAAATTCCTTATTCATAATGGCTTGGTCGTTGGTGACAAAGTCACGATGATTCGCGCCCAAGGTGGTCAACAATACATTATCATCGATAAGGAGGTAATTTAATGCTGCCGACTGCATTTTATGAAAATGATGGTTTACAGTTAGATTTTGAGGAAGAAGCGCAAACCTCTAAAACGTACAAAATCGATTTTGAGAAAAAGCGTATTACTGGCTATGTTGATGGTCGTGAGGCTGTTAAGCAATTTATTATGAAAGTGCTTAGTACAGAACGCTACGAATTTTTAATTTACAGTTGGGATTACGGTACTGAGCTGGCTCGTCTTTTTGGTCAGCCAATTCCATTTGTGTATTCCGAGCTCAAAAGGCTAATTAAAGAAGCATTAACGCAAGATGATCGTATCGAAAGCGTTGATGCTTTTTCGTTTAGCCATTACAAAAACAAAGTGCATGTGCAAATGACGGTGCATACTGTGTTCGGCCAAATTGAAATAGAAAGAGAGGTGACAGTAGCCTAATGTTTGAACGAGAAACTTTTGAAGCAATTATAGAGCGTATGCTAGAGCGCGTTAGTAATGATGTAGATAAACGAGAAGGGTCCATTATTTATGATGCAGGAGCCATGACAGCTAAGGAGTTACAAGAAATGTATATTGCGCTTGATGGCGTTATTTTAGAAACATTTCCTGAAACAGCATCGCGCCATAATCTGATTCGGCGAGCTGCTGAATATGGAGTATATCCATATCCTGCAACACACGCAATTTTAAAGGGCGAATTTAATCAAGATATAGCCATTGGCTCCCGTTTTTCACTTGGCGAACTAAATTATATTGCTGTGCAACGAATTAGTGTTGGTATTTATGAAATACAATGCGAAGAAATTGGAAGCATAGGTAATGCACAGTTTGGTCAACTCATTCCTATTGATTATATAGATGGTTTACAGACAGCCGAACTCACAGAGCTACTAATACCAGGTGAAGACGAAGAGCCTACTGAGGATTTTCGAGTGCGTTTTTTCCTAACACGTAATCAAATACCATATGGCGGTAATCGTGATGATTACAAGCAAAAGGTGATGGCTATTCAAGGTATCGGTGGGGTTAAGCCTTATCGCACTCCAGCTGGTGGAGGCTCGGTTGGTATAACAATCATAGACTCAAATTATAATCCCCCTTCTCAGGCTTTAATTAACGATGTACAGACAATAGTAGACCCTGTAGCAAATAGTGGTGAGGGATTGGGAGTGGCACCATATGGTCATCGAGTAGCCGTAAATGCAGTAGAAACTGTGACGGTTAACGTTGCTATGAAGCTTGCATTAAGTGGGGCAACACTCGGGCAAGTTCAAGCAGAGATTGAAGAGGTTATCGATGAATATTTACTAGAACAACGTAAAACGTGGGATAAAAGCGAATTTGTAATTGTACGTCAATTGCAAATAGAGTCTAGAATACTTGAAGTTGCGGGTGTGAATGATGTACTAGAATCAACTATTAATAGTGTCGATGGCAATTTAATATTAACAGCCAATCAAGTACCAGTGTTAGGGACGGTGACATTATATGAGTAATCGTGTGATGCGCAACTTGCCTCCAATCTATGATGACATAAAAGAAATGGAGAAACTAACTAATACAGTTGCTATTGAATTGGATGCTTTAGAAGCTGCTCAAAAAAGAGTAGAAGACGAACAATTTATTATGACTGCAAGTGAAAAAATAATTCGCGCAAGAGAACGAGCTTATAATATTAGAGCTGATTCATCAACTGAATCTTTAGATTTTCGCCGCAGACGTTTGATTGTACGCCAATCTACACGTTTGCCAATTACACAACGTAAAGTGCATGAAATCGTTAATGAATTGGTCGGAAAAGGGAATTGGGAAGAGCGGCTTAATATTGAAAAGTGTGAAGCATTATTTGTATTTGATGCTTCGAGTGCATCTGTTGATAAAGAAATTGACTACACGCTCGATCGTATCTTACCACTCAATATAGCCTTAAAAATAGCTAGACGTATATCTACCAAATTACATGTACCAAGCTTTATGATGAGCGGCTCCGAAATTACTCTACATCCAATGAATATTGACGATATTGAACAGCAAACATCCAGCAATAATCTTGTTGGAATCAAAACCGCTACAAAAATAACAATAACACCTATGTAATGAAAGGAGTGATATTGTGACACAATATGGCACAATTATAACAAATATCGGATTGGCCCAAATCGCCAATGCCCAAGTGACACAACAAAAGGTCGGATTGCAATATATCGCACTGGGTGATGGCAATGGCTCTTACTACATTCCAACAGCGAATCAAAGCGCGCTAGTCAATGAAGTATGGCGCGGACCAGTGTCAAATGTAACTATTGATCCTGCAAATGACAATCGAATTATTATTGAGGGCATCATCCCAGCTTCAACAGGCGGCTTCACAATCCGCGAAATTGCTGTATTTGACGACCAAAACCAACTAATTGCAGTTGGACAATATCCTGAGAAATACAAACCACAGTTAAGTGAAGGGGTATCGGAAGAAACGCATATTCACTTTGTTATTGAAACGAATAATGCTGATGCAGTTGAGCTATCAATTGACCCTACGATTATTATTGCTAGTCGTGAGTATGTGGATGAGAGGGTTGGAGCTGTTAGTACCAATTTGGTGCAGTTGGAAGAGGATTTTACTGCGCATAAGGATAATGATAATCTGAGCGCGCACAAAATTAGAAACATCGAGGGTTTAGCAGAAGTATTAGCCGAGATTGGTGATATGTATGAAATACAGGCAATTGTCGAAGCAATCAAGACAACAACAGATGCAACAAAAGTAAAATTGGATGCGATTGATACACATACCAATACTATAAACAGCAATTTAAATACTGCTAATACAAATATGAATACAGTTAATGCAAATTTGGGTATACCTAGTACAGCTGCTAATAATTCTATAACAGCTAATGCGCATGCAAAATTGAATTGGTTAACTAATAATCTGAATAATATCAAAACAGGATTAGAAAGACCTAGAACTGTAATGACCTATAAAAACTCATCCCATGCTATTGTGAGTACAACAAGTGGAATAGTGCTCCAAGAATTAACAAATAAACAGGCTATCACTCATTTAAATATAGTGGGGAAAGGAAGGATTCTAGCCTTATATGGGTCTAGCCCTGAAACCACGGGTGTATATTGCATTTCAATCGACGGAGTTAAACATTTTTCATTTAGGGGTTCTGACTTTATAGAGATTCCTTTTGATAAAAATTTAGAATTAACAGGAACCGGAGTTGGAGGACATTATGTGTTTATGATTTACGAACTATTTACCTAAAGATGGGGGAGATACGTATGGTATTAAGAGAATATGAAGAAGATGGATTTAAAGTAATTGAATTTACTAGTGATGGCAAAACGGCGTCAGCTATAGTTTCGGAAAAAATAATAGATTCTGATGAAATAGCATCTGACACTATCGAAACTACGCCAGTACCAACAGTCGAAGAAATGCAAGCACAAACATTACTTATTACTGAATTACTACTGATTTATAAAGAATTAGAAATGGGGGTATAATAAATGATATTTAACGCACTTAAAATTGTTATCCAAAGCGGTAATTATAATCGGGAAGATTTGTTAAATAACATGGATTTTTACTTATTAAAAGGACGTATCACGCAAAGTCAATATGATGAACTTAATGTGTTAATCTTGTAAACAATTGTTCTAAAATGTACAGTAATGCGAACAAAAAACAATAAGTAGAATAAATAAAGCGTAAGGTAGCCAATTTGAAGGGTTACCTTTCGTTTTTTATTTTAAAAAGTAATTAAAGTTACTTTCAAGTATAAATTCTTAATAAAGTACTTTGACTACAAATAATCTTATCAGTAACAAAAGCAGCTATAAAAATAATACCTATGCAAATGAAAGGAGTGGTATTGTGGTACAATATGGCACAATTATAACGGAGGTTGGTTTAGCCAAAATTGCCAATGCGCAGGTGACGCAACAAAAGGTTGGGTTAGAATATATCGCCCTTGGGGATGGAAATGGATCTCATTACGTCCCAACTCAAAATCAAAGTGCACTAGTCAATGAGGTATGGTGTGGACCAGTTGCAAATGTCACAATTGATCCAGCGAATAACAATCGGATTATCATTGATGGTGTTATCCCAGTTGAAGCAGGTGGCTTTACAATTCGAGAAATTGGTGTATTTGATGAAGACAATCAATTGATTGCAGTCGGGCAGTATCCAGAAAAATATAAGCCACAATTAGGTGAAGGTACATCAGAAGAAATATTAATTCATTTCGTTATTGAAACGAATAATGCAGATGTTGTTGAACTATCAATTGACCCTACGCTTATCGTTGCTAGTCGTAAGTATGTTGATAAGAAAGTAGATACGGTTAATACGAATTTGATGCAGTTTGAGAATAACCTTACTACACACTTGGACAATGATGAAAGGCATTTGAAAGTAGGGGAGCGTGGTAGAATCACAAATGCTCTCTTAAGAAATATGTATAATGAAAATAATTTAACGAACCTTGGTGAAGGAACAACCGAAAAAGCCTTTCCTTTTTGGAACGAGTGGGAATTACCGATCGAACAAGCAGAAACTATGTGTATACAAATACCATGCGAACATTTTAGTGGCTCTATCGAACTCGTAGTGTCATCTGGTTACAATGTTGGCAATGCGAGTGGAAGCGCACATGTGATTTTTAATATTGGGAAAGGTTCAGATGGTATCTACACTAATAATAAAACGATTGTAAGTATTTCAGATTCATTTGCGCAAAGATTTTACATTGGTGATGCAGTAATTATAAACGTTACACCACGACGTATATATATACCAATTACAAGACGAGCAAATAGTAGAAATGCCTTAAAGGTTCGTTTGAAAGTCAATTCTATCAATTTGGACGCTTGGAATATATTGGAAAAATCTTATGTGAATAGAGTGTCTTCATTGCATACAATTATGCCAATTCAGAGAGCTTTGGGGCAGAGAGTGGAACATATTTTATTTCAGGGTGCTTTGACAGTTGGTACAGCAAACTTAAAAATGCCCGACGGTTTTACAAATTTAAATGATTTTGATGAAGTTATTATATTGGGGACTATGGACACTTCGTCACCTTCAACTTGGAAGCATTATAGTCAAAGAATTGATATTAAAAATGTAGTCGAGATTTTTGGGTTTGCAGAATCTTATGAAGTTTTATTTGACAATTCAACAACTATAAATAAATTTTGGTTAAGGGGAGTTTTAAATAAATCCCTAAATACGTTAGCTATTAATTATAATCGTAGAAAAATAGGTGCTGCAAGCGGTGAAAATACAACAGTTAATGCAATTGGTGGAGTGGTAGGTGTCAAATATGATTGATATTAAATATATGATAGATGCAGAGGGGTATGTAAATAATTTTGCAGTTACTGGTGATTTACCCAACGGTCTATTTGCTACTGTCGCTGTTTTTGACATGCTTAATTATGATTGTTATAAAGCAATAAATGGTAATCTGGTTTGGGATGAGGACAGATATCAGAAAAAAATAAATCCAACTCCAGTTGATACACAGCAAACACAAGAGGATTTTTTATTAGATTTAGAGCTTCGTTTAACCCTATTAGAGCTAGGTTTATAAAATATTGATTTAAAAGGAGATGAAACAATATGACAACTTACACATTGTGCGTATCTATGATTAACCGTAACTCATACAAAGACAAAGAGGACATGCAATTTAAGCTAGATGTATTTTTCGCTGGTGACCGTATTACAAAGGCGCAGTACAATGAATTAACTTCCTTATTGACTGTGCAATAGTCCTCTTATGTATAATAACACCTAATTACTATAAGTAGCAGATTTATATTGATATTAAAAATTATAAAAAAACTGCCGACTTAAAAATTTAGAAATGAGAAGTTATTCTTTCTATTTTCTAGTATGATGAATTTGAGGGGATTCACTTTAATCCATTTTGAGGTAAGTTTAAATACTCACTACAAAAGTACAGTGAATACAGTTGTTCCCAATATGTATTTTAGAGTGAAATGCAAGAAATAGTTCAACAAAATTTAAGTGAATACAAAAAGGACACGTCAACAGGCGTGTCCTTTTTTATTATCTAAAAAAGGAAGTGTTAAAATGGAAAAATATATAGCTTTAATAAGCGGTACAGTTGGAACGATCGTATCATATCTAATTGGTGGTTTAGGTATGGCAGTCACAGTGTTAATTGCGCTTATGGCATTGGATTATGTAACGGGACTGATGCAAGCAGTTACTAATCGTTCGTTAAATTCCCGTGTAGGGTTCAACGGAATTATTCGTAAAGTCTATTATTTAATGTTAGTGGCATCGGTGTATTTAATTGCACTTGTTATACCTGGTATTGAATATGCTGGTGACGGAGCTGCCATTGCATTTTGCGTATTAGAATTCATCTCTATCACTGAAAATGGTACAAAAATGGGGCTATGGATGCCGAATTTCATAAAAAATTTATTGGCGATTGTTAAAGATAAAACAGGGGAGGAAGATGCAAAATGAGCTATACATTTAAACAAAGCTTATTATCTGCAAACAAATATCCGTTGAAATCGCCTTTTTCAATGACACCTCAATTTATTACTGTGCACAACACGGCGAATGATGCATCGGCAGCTAACGAGATTGCTTACCATAATCGTAATGACAACCAAGTGAGCTATCATGTCGCAATTGATGATCAAGAGGTTATCCAGTGTGTGCCTTTCAATCGCAATGCGTGGCATTGTGGCGATGGCCAAGGTGACGGAAATCGCAAGTCTATTGGTATTGAAATTTGCTATAGCAAAAGTGGTGGGCCACGTTATGCAGCCGCAGAGGAAAATGCCGTACAATATATCGCTTCTTTATTAAAACAGTTTGACTGGAGCATCAACCGTATCAAAAAGCATCAAGATTGGAGTGGCAAATATTGCCCTCATCGTATTTTGGATGAAAAGCGGTGGGAAAGCTTCAAATGGCGCATACAAAAAGCGTTAGATATATTAAACAATGCGAATAGGGGGGAAAAGAAAGTGGAAATATTAACTAATACAGGACGTGCTGAAATTAAAGCACTATTAAAAAAAGCACGTAATAAAGGCATTATCAATGCGGATATTCATACAGATGTAGCAATCGAGAAATACGAAGATGCACAACTATTGAGTTATCAAGCTGCTGTGATTAATCGCAGCTATAATTAATAAATAAGTAAAGCCCGCTACTCCTTAAGTGAAGTAGTAGGCTTTTTTTGTTTACTTAAATGATGTATTACGAGCCTTCCAATCTTCTAGCTTAATAAATACCCAGAAGCCATAAATGCCAATTGTGATAATCGTTAGAGCCCACCATTTAATCCAATGACCAAATAAACCGATTGCCGAGCCATTAAATTGTAATCTACGTCCTTCGACAACTGTGTGATTTATTTTCCAACCATAAATCATAGTTATTGCCCATGGATAGCAAATACCCAGTGTGAAAACAGTTACTAATGTACCAAGTATACACCATCCGATAAATTCTAATAAGCCACCATCAAAAAAGGATGTTTTGCCTTTCCTACTCTCTAACTGTGTTTCCTGTTGTTGAATAACTACGTTTGTTGTCATTAATAGCCCTCCATAATTTGATATGATTTAACATTATTTTAGGCAATTTGGTTTGATTTGTATATAAAAATTTATTATTTGGATTAGTTATTAATATATACCAATTTAAAAAGGGAATTAAATTTAATGAGCGAAATGTATAACAACAAGCTTTTGTATAAACAATTACTTCAGCCATTAGTTATATTAGGAGCTGTGTCTTACACTCAGAGCGGTGTATCGATCAATCGTAATAATAAAGTTGGTGGGCATTTGGCATAAAAAACAGACAACTAATAATGCTTTTTTCCAATATCATATACACTCACCAGTAAAAATAATAGAAATACAATGCTTTTTGCCAACATGAAATTTAATTCCCCCAGCAAGTCCCCAAAATTATTGACTGAGTTTGAGTGAAATTGAGTTTTTTAAAATAATAAAAAACCGCCAAACACTTGATATACAAGCATTGGCGGTTTGAGTTTGAGTATGTTTGAGACTCAAGAATATTAACGAGAGTAGAACTCTACGATTAATTGTTCTTGGATTTCAGCTGATAATTCTGAACGCTCTGGTAAACGTACAAATGTACCTACTTTGCTGTCTGCATCGAATGAAAGGTATTCTGGTACGAAGTTGTTTACTTCGATTGCTTCGTTAACTGCAGCAAGGTTTTGTGAACGCTCGCGTAAAGAGATTGTTTGACCTGGTTTTACGCTGAATGATGGAATATCAACGCGTTTGCCATCAACTAAAATGTGACCATGGTTTACTAATTGGCGAGCTGCACGACGAGTGCGAGCTAAACCTAAACGGTAAACTAGGTTGTCAAGGCGAGTTTCAAGAAGGATCATGAAGTTTTCACCGTGTAAGCCTTGTAATTTACCAGCTTTGTTGTAAGTGTTTTTGAATTGACGCTCAGTCATACCATACATATGACGTAATTTTTGTTTTTCTTGTAATTGTAAACCATACTCAGATAATTTTTTGCGTTGGTTTGGACCGTGTTGACCTGGTGCGTATGGGCGTTTTTCGATTTCTTTACCTGTGCCGCTTAGAGAAATACCAAGACGACGAGAAAGTTTCCAAGATGGACCTGTATAACGAGACATAATTGTGTCTCCTCCTTTAAATTTGGTTTTTTTGCTGTAAAACAAAAACCAGTTGTCTCCAAACTTAATTTGCATTTTATTATTTTGTATCTTCGCCCTTGCAGCCTGAGAGTTACACAATACACCATCCATACATAGTATATGGAGGAATAAAATACAGAAAAAAGCTACACAACTGCTGCATTTATTTTACACTTTGACTATTCTATCCTGTTTTAAATAAGTAGTCAAGAAAAAAATAACTGTCATGATAAACGTTTAACAAGCATAAAATATGGGTAGTTCAGAATTGTGCCAATTGAAAAAATATGCTAAAAATTATAATTGTAAAAAATGAATAATAAGTATTTTTATTTATTTTTTTATGTTACATTGAATTTAGGATTAAAAAATAGATGTTTAGAACAGTTTTTTTGGAAAAAATGTGAATATTTTAATAGTCAAATAGGCTTAAGGTAATGTATAATTAAAAGTATGTGCAATATAATCCTTTTAGCTATAAAGGAGAAAAGGTGATTTCATGATTTTTGACTATCAACAAAAACTTATTGAAATTAAATCTGATTTAATGGACTTTTATATTAATTCTAATAATGGGCTTGATGACTTAAGCGAATTTGTTTTTTTAATAAATGACTTATTAGAAAAGCACTTTCTAATAACGAACTGCATATTTTTCAAATGGACAAATGATTTGTTTAAACCTGTATACAATGTTGATGTAGATGCGAACTTGTACAATATATCTTCAGCATTATCCCTCGACTCTTTTTTTAAACAACAGCCACTAGTACCCATCCCTCCAATATTAAAAAAGGAGAAAGGCTTAGAACAGATGACACATATGCTGTTGTTAAAAGTAAGAGACCAAAATCCGAGTGGAATATTCGTTTTCCAAGATGCATTGCAAAGCCCATTTTTCGATAATTTCGAATTTGTGGAAGAGTTTGTTCCTTTGCTTTCGGAAGTTATGCAGATGAAAATTACAAGCATAAATATCCATCTTAACGAACTTCAATACCGCAAGTTGTATGATATTGCCAATTTGTTCCATTCTACAATGGACGTTGATGCAATATTGCAAAATGTACTAGCTATCATCCAAGATAATTTCCCGAATTTAAAAGCAGAATTAATACTGTCGAATAATCAAGATCAAAAAACAAAAGTTAATATAAAGCAATTTGATTATTTATCTGAAAGAGCAACTACGATTGAAGCTTTTTTATCTGGAGAAATGACGTCTGAGCATATTCCTGATTTAAACTGTTATTTGTTAAATGCGCCAATTAAAGGTCAACAGGCGACTTATGGAATTTTACAAGTTACTGTGCAAAGTGAATATGTGATTACAGTGTCACAAAGAGAGTTTATTAAAGTGTTAGCCCAAGCTTCTGGCAATGCTTTAGAAAATGCTAAACTATATCATCAATCTTCACGCTTAATCAGTGATTTGCAGCTAATCAATGAAACTTCACATCGGCTTAATATGCGACTTGATATTGATGAGATGCTACTATTTTTACAAAAGCAGTTAATTAAATCTTTTAACCCAATGGAACTATGCTTTGTATTTAAAGAAGAAGAACAGTTTAAAATTACATCTGCATGTACCGGTTTATTTAAAACGGTACAAGGGGATATGTATGTTCAGCATGTAGAAAAACATTTTTTACATTCACAAGATCCTTTATTTATAGCTGATTTTAGACGTATCATAGAAAACCAGCATATAGAATTTAGATCAATTATGGCAATTCCAATGATTGTGGAAGAGCGAATTAATGGCTTCAGCATTGTAATGCATAGCGAGCCATATTTTTTCTCGTTTGATAGCTTTAAGCTAATGCAATCACTTATTCACCACTCGTCGTTAGCGATTGCAAACTCAAAGCTGCGTCATCAGCTACAAGAAATGGTAGACAGAGATCATTTAACTAGCATGTATGCAAGAAGTTATTTAGATCATTTTGTTGAAAAATCATTACATGATGATAACTCAGGTATGTTTTTACTAATTGATATTGATAATTTTAAACATATCAATGATACATTTGGTCACCAAGTAGGGGACAATATTTTGAAGCAAATTGGTATGCAGTTGCAGCTTATAGTAGGGGAAAGAGGCATTTGCGCACGCTGGGGCGGAGAAGAAATGTCCATTTACATTCCAAACATATCTGATAAAGAAGCGTTAATAGTAGCGGAAACTGTAGTGAAAAGCATTCCGAATATTACGGAGCCGAGAGTTACTATTTCTGCTGGTCTTATAACATGGGATAAAAACGAACGACCAGAATTCCAATCTTTATTTTTACATGCAGATACAGCGCTTTATAGCGCTAAAAATAATGGCAAAAACCAAGTTTGCATCTTCCATCATTCCATGCAATTACAACATTAAAAAGGTGAGCTGTTTTATTAAGCGGCTCACCTTTTTATATACTTGAGGACTGACACGAACAATGAATTATAAATGCTTTAATAGCGTTTGTACAAAGATTGTTAAGCCACGTGCATCGTCTTCTGAAAAGCGGCTTTTTATTGGACTATCGATATCTAGTACGCCGATAACCTTATCTTCTTTTAATAAAGGAATAACTATTTCAGAGTTTGATGCGGCATCACATGCGATATGCCCTGGGAAAGTATGTACGTCTGCCACAACGATTGTTTTCTTTTGTTCAACTGCTGTACCACATACACCACGTCCAACAGCAATACGCACACAGGCTGGCAATCCTTGGAATGGACCTAGGACGAGCTCGCCGTCTTTCATTAAATAAAAGCCTACCCAGTTTATTTCTTGTAAAAATTGATTTAATAGTGCAGATGCATTACTTAAATTAGCAATTAAATCGTTTTCCCCTGTAAGAAGTGCATCCAGATGCTTTGCAAGCATTGCATATTGGCTTTCAAGTGTGCCTTCATATTTCATTTGAGTAAACATAATTTACCTCCATTTAGTATTTTTAGATTAGCTTCAAGTAATCTTATCTTATGAAAATAATAATTCATAATGCTGATGTAAATCTCGAACAGTATGTGCATCTGAACCAAATGTAAAGGGCAATGCTATAGAATTTGCATATTCTATCATTGCTAATGGTGGATAAGGTTCTAAACAAAATGGTTTGCTAAGTCCAGCACTATTAAAATCCATTTCATAGCCAGCGTTTTTCATATGTAACAATAATTTTTTTATGTGTGCTGTATCATCGATTTGTTCAGAATGCGCATGTTGAAATTTATGAATAAGCGTTGGGTGGCCGATACGTTTTGGCTTATATTTACCTAGATTGCTATCGATTGATTGGTGAACAGTTTCATAATATAATTGATACAATTGTTTAATGCTACCAATTTCATTTGCGCATTGTAAATATACTTCTTTCGAAAAATCGATACAAGTATAATGGCTTTGCCATTTCAAAAAATGGACAGAAAGAATAGCATCATCGAGCATTGGGCCGTACTCATTAAGAAATTGACGTGTTTCATTTTCAAAACCAATAATAAAATCAATTTCAAGTCCAATATTAATATGAATTTGAGAGGAATAGTATTTTTTTATTTCTTGTAATTGTGTAAAATAAGATGGTAGTAACGCAAAATCCATTCCACTATCCTTATTCGGTGTAGGATCATGGAATGAAGGGGGTAATGGTGCATGCTCCGTAAAGGTGATTTCTGTAAAATTACATGCGATTGCTTTTTCAACATAATGTTCTAATAAATCTTTAGAACCGTGTGGGCAAAAAGGTGTGTGAATATGACCGTCTTTTTTCATAAAAAAGGAAACTCCTTTCATCTTATCTATTTACTTTTGCAAAAACCTTTAAAAACTTAAACAAATCATACAAAACGTGGTATATTATATATAACATATAGCCATTAGCGATTTTGGAACAGGAGGCTTACAGTGAAGTATATCATCATTGTTGTCGTCCTACTATTAGCATTATTAATTTTTGGTTTAATGATTAGGCGAAAACATAATGCTGAAATAGAACGACTAGAAAAAGAAAAAATGCAAGTACAGCATTATCCTATATATGAAGAGTTGACAAAAGTAAAGGCGCTTAACATGAATGGTCAAACGGAAGAAATGTTTGAAAACTGGCGCAATATGTGGTCAGAGGTAATTGATGTTCATGTTGTGAAAATGGACTCGATGCTATTTGATGCAGAAGAATTTGTTGATCGCTTTAAATTTAAAAAAGCTTCCCAAATCGAGCGTGAAATAGAAGAATATATTATAAAATGTGAAGCAACTAAAGTGAAAATTATTAAAGAGTTAGAAGAATTGATTGGTAGCGAAGAAAAAAACCGCATTGAAGTGGAGCAATTAAAAGAATACCATCGTTCAGCACGTAAAACGATTTTAGCGCATCAATATTCATTTGGTCCTGCTTTATCACAGCTTGAAAAGCGATTAGAGCAGTTTGTACCAAAGTTTGAAGAGTTTGATAAATTGACAACTGAAGGGAATTATTTGCAAGCTCGTGAAATCATTTTAACTTTAAATGGGGAAGCGCAATCCATTTTCTCATTATTAAGTGATATTCCAACATTGTTAACAGAAATTCAAACGAAAATTCCAACCGCTATTCAGGAATTACGAAATGGTCAAAAGGAGATGGAGGAGCAAAAATACTATTTGCGTCATCTTGAGCTTACAGACTATTTGGATAAGCTTGAACAGGAGCTTATATCACTAAAGCAAGCTGTAGCTGACTTAAATTTAACTGAAGTAGCACCTCGTATTGAAGAAATTAACGATGAAATTGATAATTTCTATGATTTATTAGAAAAAGAAGTGTTGGCGAAGAAATTTGTCGACCGTCACTGCGGCGCAATGAATGATACGATTAGCAATATTGTGAAGGCGACGAAGGAAGTGCACGATGAAGCGGCGTACGTACAGCATAGCTATCGTTTGCCAGATAAAGAGGCAGAAGTGCCAAAGCAATGCTTAAAGCAGCTAGAGGTTTTACAAAAGCGCTATGAGTTACTAGCCATTCGTGTAGAAGAAGAGCAATCAGCATACTCTAGCCTTCAAGAAGAATTACAAGAAATTACAAATGAAATGGAACGTATTCAAGAGGAGCAAGAAAAATTCTCGAATATGTTGAAAAACTTACGAATTGATGAAAACAATGCACGTAGAGAGCTTGATACGTTGAAGAAATTATTGCAAAATACAGAGCGAATGCTACATAAGGCGAACATTCCGGGTATTCCAGAAGAAATGGATGCACGATTAGAGGAAGCGGAGGAGCACGTTTTTATCGTTGTTCAAAGCTTGCAAGAAATTCCACTAAATATGGAAGCGGTACATAGTCATTTGTTAAATGCAAAAAAATGCATTGAAGAAGTTCATGAACGCGCGGAAGAAATGATTACAAACGTCATGCTAATCGAAAGAATGATTCAATATGGCAATCGTTACAGAGCGACAAATGCTACAGTACATGCGCGTTTAACGGAAGCGGAGGAAGCATTCCATCAATTCCGTTATGTAAAAGCATTAGAGGATGCTGCACATGCAGTGGAATCAATTGAGCCAGGAGCAATAAAGCGTATTGAGGCACTAGTGCAAGAGGAACTATTAATGAAATCATAGTGATTTAAAGCGAAATCCCACAAAATGGCTAACAAGCTCTTTGTGGGATTTTTGTGTTGCAATATAAAGTTGGCTAGAAAAAATCGCTATACAAGATGGTAGTCATTTATAAAACTTTGCGTTATGATAAATAGCGGTAAATTTATGATTTGAAAGTGTGTGACTTATAATGAATTCAAATACTATATATTTAGATAACAGTGCGACGACGAAGCCACTTCCAGAAGTAATGCAAACATTCTTACAAGTGAATGAGTTGTATTATGCAAACCCTGCCTCAATTCATGAAGCCGGTGTTGAAGCAAATGCTTTGTTAATGCGTGCGCGTGAGCAAATAGCTAATATTGTTCGGACAGAAGCAAAGGATGTCATTTTTACAGCAGGTGGTACAGAATCTAACAATTTTGCTATATTTGGTACTGCACAAGCAAACGTTCATAAAGGTAAACATATAATTACAACTAAAATAGAGCATCCTTCTGTACTAGAAGCGGTAAAGATTTTGGCGCAACAAGGTTTTGAAGTGGATTATTTATCTGTCAACGAAGCAGGTGTTATTTCGCTTGATGAGCTTCGAAGCAAAGTTAGGAAAGATACAATTTTAGTAAGTATTATGCATGTTAATAATGAAATGGGTGCGATTCAACCAATACAAGATGCTGCTAAAATTATTCATGAACAAAGTCGTGCCATTTTCCATGTTGATGCGGTGCAAAGCTTCGGAAAAATTCCTGTGCAATTTAATGATCAAAACGGCCCTGATTTGATTACAATTTCAGGTCATAAAATTCATGCATTAAAAGGGTCAGGAGCTTTAATTTTCCGCAAAAAATTAACTATCGCACCTTATATTGTTGGGGGAGGACAGGAATTTGGATTACGAAGTGGTACAGTTGCGGTACCACAGGCAGTGGCATTAGCGAAAGCTTCTCGTATAGCTGTTGAGGCAATGGCTGAAAAAACATTACAATATGAAAAATGGTATAAGGATTTACATTTATTTTTACGTAATTTCGGCTCAAATATACATTTGCTTTCTTCAGAAGCTGGTGCAGCACATATCATATCGTTTAGCGTAAAGGAGCTAAAGGGAGAAATTTTAATAAATGCGCTACAAAAGCATGGTATAATTGTCTCGACATCAAGCGCTTGCTCATCTAAACAAACGACGACAAGCCATGTTGTAGAAGCATTAAATATTGCACCAAGTTTTAAAAAAGGTGTATTACGATTAAGCTTTGGTGCACAAACGATAGATGCACATATTGAGCAATTTAAAACAATATTTAGTGATATAATGTGCGACTTAAAAGGAGAAAATAAATAATGATTTTTAAAGAAATATTAATTCGTTACGGAGAACTGTCAACAAAAGGACGCAATAAAAATGATTTTATTCGCCGTTTACGTGAAAATATTCGCTATTCATTTCACGATATACTGCCATTAAATATTCGCGCTGAGCGCGATCGCATGTTTATCGAAATTGAAAATGATGAAAAATATCAGGTGTTAATGGAACGTTTACCAGAAATATTCGGTATTCAATCATTTAGTCCTGTTGCATCTTGTAATAAAAATATGGATGATATGAAGCAGCTTGCTATTGAAATAATGGCACAGCATAGCAATCAGCCATTAACTTTTAAAGTGGAAGTGCGCCGTACAGACAAAACATTCCCTTATGATACACATATGATTCAACGAGAGCTTGGGGGAACAGTGCTAAGCAAGTATCAAAATATTTCTGTACAAGTAAAAAATCCAGACGTGGAATTGCGTGTAGAAGTGCGACATGACGCAATTTATATGATGGGACAAATCGTTCCTGGTGCAGGTGGCATGCCAATTGGCTCAAATGGTAAATCGCTATTAATGTTATCAGGCGGCATTGACAGCCCTGTTGCAGGTTATTTAATGATGAAGCGCGGTGTACGAATAGAAGCAATTCATTTTTATAGTCCACCATATACAAGTGAACACTCTTTACAAAAGGTAAAGGATTTAGCTAATGAACTTACGAAATTTGGTGCGAAAATCCGTCTTCATATTATTCCGTTTACAGAAATTCAAGTGCTAATTAAAGAACGTGTTCCAGAAAATATGACGATGACAACAACTCGACGAATGATGCTTCGTATAGCTGATAAAGTGCGTGAAGAGATTGGCGCTTTAGCAATTGTTACAGGCGAAAGCTTAGGACAAGTTGCTTCGCAAACTTTAGAAAGCTTAACAGCGATTAATGATGTTACAAGTACACCGATTTTGCGTCCATTAATTGCGGCGGACAAGTTGGATATTATTCATATTGCAGAGCGCATTGGCACATATGAAACATCCGTGCTTCCTTATGAGGATTGCTGTACAATTTTCACACCTGCAAGACCAAAAACAAAGCCAAAGATTGAGAAAGTAGCTCATTATGAAAGCTTTACTGATTTTGATGAATTAATCGAACGCGCTGTACGCAATCGCGAAACTCACCTTCTGCCAGAGAAGAAAGTAACGGCTGATAAATTTGCCGATTTATTATAATGGAAAAAGATTATTGCTAGAAGTAAAATTTCCCTCTATTTTTTGTGTATGAAAATTGCATCTTGGTGCATTCTAATCTCACAAGGAGGTGAAGTAAGATGACTTCAAACAACCGTAGTTCAAACAAGCTTAACGTGCCTGGTGCACAACAAGCATTAGATCAAATGAAGTATGAAATCGCACAAGAATTTGGTGTACAACTTGGACCAGAAGCTACTTCACGTGCGAACGGTTCAGTAGGAGGCGAGATTACAAAACGTCTTGTTTCTATGGCTGAACAACAATTAAAAGGAACTAACCAGTAATCCTATGGCTATTGCGTAAGTACAACTTGCGCAATAGCTTTTTTATTATGTCCATTTTAACCAAATAAAATTATTAGATTTTTTTGAAAAATCCGGCATATATTAATATAATAGATGTACGAGAAAAATTTCTCGCTAAAGTAGTTAATATGTTAATTAGAAAAGGAGTGGTTTTGATGAAACGAGAAGATTTAATGGCACCTGATACTTATAATATAGTGGATGAAATTGAACAGCATGCTGTAGGAGATAAAAAAGCGTTAATTGTTCAACATGAAGATGGACAGAAAGAAGAAATTACATATGTTGAGCTAATTGCTAGGGCAAATCAAGTAGCGAATGTATTTTTTGCGAATGGCTTACAAAAAGGCGATGTCATTCTTGTCATGCTACCTCGTTCAATTGAGGCTTACATAACATATATAGGTGCTTTGAAAGCGGGATTAATTATTATACCAAGCTCAGAGCTACTGCGTGCAAAGGATATTGATTACCGCATAGAACATGCAGAAGCAAAGGCAATTGTGGCAAATAAAAACTATATTGCTGAGCTTGATGAAGTACAATATTTAGATGGGTTAGCGTTATTTGTAGTTGGTGATGCGAAGGAGCCTTGGATACCTTTTATTAAAGAAATAAGCTCAGCTTCAACTCAATTTGATGCGCCAGTAACTTTATCTACTGATATGGCATTTTTAGCATATACAAGTGGAACGACAGGTAACCCAAAAGGGGCAGTTCATCATCATAGCTGGGGCTATGCGCATTTACGTACAACTGCAAATAGCTGGTTAGGTGTACATGAAGGAGACATTGTATGGGCAACTGCGGCACCAGGATGGCAAAAGTGGATTTGGAGTCCGTTTTTAGCAACGCTCGGCAGTGGGGCTACTGCTTTTGTTTATACTGGGAAATTTGATACGGCAAAATATTTAACATTGCTACAAGATGTCGGTGTCAATGTGTTATGCTGTACACCAACAGAATATCGAATGATAGCAAAGGCAGAAAATTTAAGCGATTATAAATTGGAAAAATTACGAAGCGCTGTTTCAGCAGGTGAGCCGTTAAATCGAGAAGTAATCGAAACATTTAAACGAGAATTCAATGTTCAAGTTCGCGATGGCTATGGTCAAACTGAAAATACATTATTAGTAGGTACATTATTCGGTACGGAATCTCGCCCTGGCTCAATGGGCAAACCAACACCAGGAAATATTGTGGAAATTGTTGATGAGTACGGTGAGGTAGTAGCTGATGGAATAGTAGGGGATATTGCAGTGCACAAATCAACACCTGCTCTATTCAAAGGTTATTATAAAGATGTAGAGCGTACGCAAATGCAGTTCCGAGGTGAATGGTTCATTACAGGAGATCAAGCATACAAGGATGAGGACGGCTATTTTTGGTTCCAAGGACGCAATGATGATATTATTATTTCGTCAGGCTATACAATTGGGCCATTTGAGGTAGAGGATGCTTTAGTGAAGCATCCTGCGGTACGTGAATGTGCAGTAGTCGCTAGTCCAGATGCTGTACGTGGAAGCATTGTAAAAGCCTTTGTAGTGTTGCGCGATTCAAATATGAAAGATAGTCCTACAATTGTGACGGAGCTACAAGAGCATGTAAAAGCATTAACCGCACCATATAAATACCCACGCGCTATTGAATTTTTAGATGAATTACCAAAAACTGCATCCGGTAAAATTCGACGTGTAGCATTACGCAATAATGAACAAAGTAAATCCTTATAATAATTATTTTTAGGTGAAATAGTATAAAAAGAAAGGGGTGATGGAAAATAGGCTGGGCCTGTTTTTCCACACTCCTTTCATACTTTCTAAAATATTCTATAGCTAGATTAATATAATAATTTTCGAAACTTTTAATAGGTTTAAACGTATAAAATAACGTACATATCATCATGTTTAATCTCACTTCAAAAAAAGGCATAGACGGCAAAATTTTTATATAGATTAGAAAGAGCCTAGATGTCATTGATGTGAAATAACGGAAATAACATTGGCATAATATGCAAAATACCTTTATGCTATAGAGTGATGAATAACATAAAAAGGAGTAAAGAAATGAATACGAAAAGATGGGTAGCTTTAATAGCTGCGACAGTATTATTAGTGTTTTCAATCGGGTTAAATGCAATTTTGGCCCTGTTTAAAACGGATTTTTTAAATTCATTTGATACGATGCTTCCAATGTCGGGGGCGGTAGTAGTCAATGAAAATGTTGTGGAGCCTGGGGATTGGGATAAGCGAATTGCGCTTTTAACAGTGAGTGGGACAATTCAAGATTTAGGATCTGGAAATGGCTGGACACAAGTGGAATATGACCACCAAATGTTTATGCAGCAGCTTGATACAATTTTAATGGATGAATCTGTGCAAGCAGTTGTGCTAGCGGTCAATTCCCCTGGTGGCGGTGTGATAGAATCGGCAGAGATTCATAAGAAGCTACTTGAAATAAAAGAGCAACGTCAAATTCCGATATATGTGTCAATGGGCACAATGGCGGCATCAGGCGGGTATTACATTGCGGCACCAAGCGATAAAATATTTGCTTTAAAAGAAACAATCACCGGTTCAATTGGTGTGATTATGCAAGGTATTAATTACTCAGAGTTAGCAGAAAAGCTAGGTGTGAAGTTTGAAACAATTAAATCAGGTCCACATAAAGATATGTTCGGTGGTTCACGTGAGACTTCTCCAGAAGAACGTGCAATGCTACAAGAAATGATTGATGAAATGTATGAGGAATTTGTCGATGTTGTAGAGGCAGGTCGTGGTATGTCAGAAGCAGATGTGAAGAAAGTAGCTGACGGACGTATTTTAGGTGGTTCACAAGCATTAAAAGCAGGTTTAGTGGATGAAATTGGCACTTTGGATGATACGATTGCAGCGATTCGTGCTGACTTTAGTTTAGAGGATGCGGAATTATTTGAATATGCCAAACAGGATGAGAGCTTTGCTGCATTATTTGGCATGAAAGTTGGTTCGATGTTTGGACCATCTGTGGAAGAGCGCTTTTTAACACGCGTTTTAACAACACATAATGCGCCGCGCGCTATGTACTTATATGGTGATTTCTAAGGAGGGGTATTAATGGAATACGGGCAAACAGTTATCCCACCAACAACTCAATATGTGCAAAAGACTGCGGGATTTTGGGTGCGATTATGGGCATTCATCATTGATGGACTCATAGTAAGTGCAGCAATAGGTATTGTGATAAATCCAATTTTTTATTTTATGGATTGGAGTTTAATGAAAACACCGTGGTACGCACCGCTTGCTATCATTTCAACTATCGTATATTATAGTTATTTTGCTATAATGACAAAGTTTTGGCAGCAAACTGTTGGTAAAATGATTTTCGGATTGCGTGTTGTGCGAACGGATGGACAGCAACTTGATTGGCTTACAGTTTTGTTTCGTGAAATTATCGGTCGCTTTATGAGCAATACGATTTTTTACTTACCATATTTGATTGTTGCCTTTGCACCGAAAAATCAAGGCTTGCTGGATTATATTGCAGATACGATTGTTGTACATGAAGGAGCTTATACCGAGCAAAAAATTCAATCAGTGCCTCTACAACAAAAAGAAATCGAATACATGATTTAGGTAGAAAATTTTTTACAAGCTGTACAAGTTGCAAAGCTTGCTAGTTATTTAGTAAAATTAAGGCACAACAAAGGAGGCGTTTTTCGTGGCACAAGTAACATTTAAAAATGGTCCAGTAACATTATTAGGTAATGAAGTGAAGGTTGGTGACAAAGCACCAGATTTCACAGTTTTGGCAAATGATTTATCACCAGTAACTTTAAAAGATTCTGAAGGGAAAATTCGTTTATTCTCAGTTGTACCTTCACTTGATACAGGTGTATGTGATGCACAAACACGCAGATTTAATGAAGCGGCAGCAGAGCTAGGTGAAAATGTTGTAATTTACACTGTATCGATGGATTTACCATTCGCTCAAAAACGCTGGTGTGGTGCAGCGGGCATTGAAGCAGTACAAACTGTATCTGATCACCGTGATGCATCGTTTGGTGAAGCGTATGGCGTACATATTAAAGAATTACGCCTATTAACACGTGCGGTTTTCGTAGTAGATGCAGAGGGCACAGTAACATATGTTGAATATGTTCCAGAAGCTACAAATCATCCAAACTATGAAGCAGCGATTGAAGCTGTAAAAGCGTTAACTAAATAACCATCTTAATAAAAACAGCCCACTCAATTTGCTGAGTGGGTTGTTTCCCTTCATAATGAAAAAAGGCATTAAAGTTAATCGCAGAGAGGATTGCTTATGGAAAAGTTTGAACAAATTTTTATGCATATAAATGGTGAGGCAGAGAAGCGTGAAGAAAAGCATGAGCAAACGTATTTAGAAGCCCTTCTTAGCACTTTAGAGGATACGCTGGATGGAGAGTTTTCTTGGCATGTAGAAGGAGCTACGAAAGAAGAAATGCGTAAAGCGATTCAAATCGCAATACTAAAAGGGATGCGCAAAGGCTCTCAACCAAATCACCAAATGACACCAGATTCATTAGGGCTTTTGGTTAGCTATTTCGTTGAGCAATTTTTCGAAAAAGAATTGGCACAAGGGGCAATATCTATACTTGATTTAGCGGTGGGTACAGGAAATTTACTGTACACGATGATGAATGCACAGGAAGGTAAAATTCAAGCAACTGGTATCGAGGTGGATGAGTTGCTTATTCGTTTAGCTGCGGCGACTGGGGATTTAGTTGAACAGCAAGTAACGTTATATCGTCAAGATGCACTAGATAAACTGTTAGTTGATCCAGTAGATGCGGTTGTTTGTGATTTACCTGTTGGCTATTATCCGAATGAGGAGGTAGCGCTTGATTATGAGCTTTGTGCTGCGGAAGGGATGAGTTTTGCTCATTACCTATTTATGGAGCAGGCGATTCAATATACGAAAGATGGCGGCTATTTATTTTTCTTAATTCCAGCTAATCTTTTTGAAGCAGAAGAGGCGAAAAAGCTGCATCAATATTTAAAGGCTAATGCATGGATTCAGGCGGTCATTCAATTACCTGAAACATTATTCTCTTCAAAAGCACATGAAAAAAGTATATTAATATTACAAAAGCAGCATAAGGAATTGCGAGCACCTCGTGAAGTGCTGTTAGCAAAAGTGCCAAATATGTCGAATAAGCAAGCGCTGTCGATGTTCTTTGAAAAAGTGCAAATGTGGAAGGAAAGTAAATAGAAGAACATAATAAAAAGGCTGTCACTATCGAAGTGACAGCCTTTTTAAAATCATTCAGGAGTACGAATTACTAATACATCACAATTTGCAGAACGAACGATTGCTTCAGATACAGAACCAATTAGGAAACGTTCTACAGCGTTCAAACCTGTAGCACCACAAATGATTAAATCCGCAGTTACAAGCTTAGATAATTCTTTTGTAATAATTGACTTTGGTGAACCATATTCAATTAAAGTTTTAACGCTTGTAACGCCTTCATCGATTGCTTGTTGTTTGTAGCCATTTAATAACTCTTCAGAGAATTTTTGAGCGCGTTCTGCGATTGAACGGTCATAAGCTTCCACTGCTGCAAATGAACGAGTATCAATAACATTCACTAAGTGAAGTGTTGAACCTGTATTACGCTTTGCAACATCAAGAGATTTGCGGAACGCATATTCCGCTTCTTTGGAACCGTCTACTGCTACTACGATGTTTTGGTAATGATTTGCCATAAGTAACTCCCCTTTACATGTGTATACTTATATTATAGCAAAATTTTTACTTATGAGAATACTTATAGAGTAAAATAGGTAAATATAAGAATCTTTTGTGTCAAAAAGAGTTATTTTTATACATTTCTCAGCTTCATCTGTGGAACTTGGGGAGGAATTAAAAAAATAGCATGTTGTTTCAGCTTTTTATAGAAATTTCAAGCAATGAGCACATGTATCTCTCTAAGAAAAAATGTATTCACTTTGTTAATCACAACTTTTGGCGATGAATTATTTTCAGAAAATAAACAAAAATAAGTGAATTCAAAATTATGATTATGATAACTTTTTTTAAAAATTAAGTTTGTTTTTTAAAAGAAAATTGATAGAATTAATGTGGATTTAAGAGTAATTGAGAACAATTACTTTCCATAATGAAGAGGAGGAGAAAGTTAATGAAAATTGGGGTACCGAAGGAAATAAAAAATAACGAAAACCGTGTCGCTATGACACCAGCAGGAGTAGTTACACTAGTTCAAGCAGGCCATGAAGTTATTATCGAAACAGGTGCTGGATTAGGTTCTTCTTTCACAGATGCTGATTATGTGGCAGCAGGTGCTGCAATCGTGCCAACAGCCGCTGATGCGTGGAATGCAGAAATGGTAATGAAAGTTAAGGAGCCAATTGCAAGCGAATATGGCTATTTTTCAGAAGGTTTAATTTTATTCACATATTTACATTTAGCTCCAGAGCCAGAGTTAACGGCTGCATTGCTAGAAAAGAAAGTAGTAGGTATTGCTTATGAAACAGTACAATTACCGAACCGTTCTTTACCATTATTAACTCCTATGAGTGAAGTAGCAGGTAAAATGGCAACGCAAATTGGTGCGCAATACTTAGAAAAAACAAATGGCGGTAAAGGTATTTTATTAGGTGGCGTTTCAGGCGTACAACGCGGTAAAGTTACTGTAATTGGTGGCGGTATTGCAGGTACAAATGCTGCTAAAATTGCAGTAGGTATGGGTGCAGATGTTACAGTTATCGATTTAAGCCCAGAACGTCTACGTCAAGTAGAAGATATTTTTGGTCGCGATGTGCAAACATTAATTTCAAATCCATTTAACATTGCAGAATCAGTGAAAAATTCTGATTTAGTTATTGGTGCGGTATTAATTCCAGGCGCTAAAGCACCGAAGCTTGTGTCAGAGGAAATGATTAAATCAATGCAACCAGGCTCAGTTGTAATTGATATTGCGATTGACCAAGGTGGTATTTTTGCAACGAGTGATCGTGTAACAACACACGATAACCCAACATATGAGAAGCACGGTATCGTTCACTATGCAGTAGCGAATATGCCAGGTGCTGTACCACGTACATCAACTGTTGCATTAACAAACAATACAGTACCTTACGCACTACAAATTGCGAATAAAGGCTATGTACGCGCATGTAATGAAAATCCTGCTCTAAAATTAGGAATTAATACAATCGACGGTAAGGTTGTGTATGAAGCGGTAGCATTAGATCAAGGTTTATCATACACGCCTGTTGATGAAGTATTAAATTCATTAGCTTAATGATTCATATTGAAAACCTCCTGTTATATCGTAATGGGAAAACTATTTTGCAGGATATAAATTGGAAAGTACAGCGCGGAGAGCATTGGGCTATTTTAGGGTTAAATGGCAGTGGTAAAACAACATTGCTAAAAGTGATAAATGGTTATATTTGGTCAAATGAAGGCTCTGTTCAAGTATTAGGTGAAACTTACGGCAAAACAGATATGCGTGAAGTTCGTAAATCAATTGGATGGGTAAGTGCCGCAATGATTGAACAATTTAACCGTTTAGACCCAGTTATTGAAATTGTTTTATCAGGGAAATTTGGTGCAATTCGTTTATTTGAATCGGTTACTAATGAAGAAATTGAGGAAGCAGTAGGCTTACTTAAGCAATTTGGTATCCACCATTTAGCGAATACGTCCTTTGAATTTTTGTCGCAAGGAGAGCGTCAACGAGTACAGATTGCGCGTGCTTTAATGGCAAAGCCAATGTTACTTATTTTAGATGAGCCTTGTACAGGCTTAGATTTGATTGAACGCGAAAATTTACTACAGACAATTGCACAAATTGCGGATAAAGACGAAGTGACATTACTTTATGTGACGCATCATGTTGAGGAAATACTTCCTTGCTTTAGCCATACATTGTTAATGAGGGATGGGCGAATTTTTGCCCAAGGACCTCGTGAGCAACATCTGACTGCCGAATGCTTAAGCGAATTTTTCGGGCAAGCTGTTGCTGTTCAAATTGAAAAGCAACGTGCTTGGGTTGCTGTGAAATAATAAAAGTCGAGAATGCTGTTTGTAGCATTCTCGACTTTTTAATTACGAACTAAAGGTGAATCAGCCTTATTGATTATAAAATCACTAGCTCTTTCGTAAATTTCGTTAGCACTTCAACGCCGTCCTCTGTTACGACTACATCATCTTCAATGCGTACACCTGTTACGTCAGATTTATAAACGCCTGGTTCAATTGTGAACACCATACCTGCTTGTAATGCAAGTGTGTTTGCACCTGTCACAGAAGGGTATTCATGCACTGAAATACCTAAGCCATGCCCTAAGCGATGTGTGAAATACTCACCGAAGCCTGCCTCTGTAATAACATCACGAGAAATTTTATCTAAATCACATGCGCGTACACCTGGTTTTACAGCTGCAATTGCCTGTTCATTTGCCTCGCGTACAGTGTTATAAATTTCCTTTTGTGCATCACTTACTTCTCCAAAAGCAACCGTACGTGTAATATCTGAGCAGTAGCCTTCATAAATGACACCTAAGTCAAATAAAATCATGTCACCACGTTTAATTTTGCGATCGCCAGGTGTGCCGTGAGGAGAAGCGGATTTTTCGCCAGCTAATACCATCGTATCAAAGCTCATTGAGTAGCCTTTTGCTTTAATAGCTGATTCAATTGCATTTAAAATTTCCATTTCTGTTTTGCCCTCAGCAATTTCTTTGCAGCCGACTTCTACTGCATAATCTGCTAATTTTGCAGCTTCACGCATTTTTACTAGCTCTGCTTCATCTTTAATAACACGCATTGCATTAATTTGGTCATCAAGACGTTCAAATGATGCTGTTGGGTAAAAGCTTGTCAAAGCTTCTAGACGCTCTACTGTTAAGTGAGATTTCTCAATTGCAAATTTTGTAATTGTAGTGCCACTTTTTGCGATTTTTTTCGCAAGGACATCCCATGCATTTTCTGTGTCTAAATGGCCGATTACATCATATGCCCAGCCAGCCGCTTTAGCATCGGGTACTTCCATTTGTGGACAAATTAAAAATGGTGCCGCATCTTTGAAAACAACTACACCAAGTAAGCGCTCATGTGGGTTGCTTTTGAAGTTTGAAAAATAAAACACGTTGTCAGGTGTTGTAATAAATGCAGCATCAATATTGTGCTGTTGTAAATAATTTTGTAATTGTTGAATTTTGCTCATCAATAGAACCTCCGTTTAGTTGAATGTATTCACTTTACTAGCATATCAAAAAAAGAGGGAAAATTGCAGAGATAGAGAATATATTTTTATGTAACAATTTTTTTGAAGGGGGCATTATCAATGCAAATATCTTACCATGGACATTCTGTAGTCAAAATTATAACAAATGATACAACAATTTTAATTGACCCGTTTATTCGAGGGAACGCGTCAACAGATTTACAAGTAGAGGAACAAAAGCCTGATGTTATTTTATTAACACACGGTCACAATGACCATGTTGGCGATACGGTTGAAATTGCGAAAGCAAATGATTCATTAGTTGTCGCACCAAATGAATTAGCGGATTTTATTGGCTGGCAAGGTGTCAAAGTCCATAATATGCATATTGGAGGAGCGAAACAATTTAATTTTGGTAAGGTGAAATTTACACAGGCTTTTCATGGATCATCATTTGTAACGGAAAACAATGAAATTATTTATACAGGTATGCCAAGTGGGATTTTATTTATGGCAGAAGGTCTAACGATTTACCATGCAGGTGATACAGCACTATTTGGTGATATGAAGCTAATTGGTGAGCGCCATCCAATCGATATTGCTTTTTTACCAATTGGTGACAACTTTACGATGGGACCAGAGGATGCAGCGTATGCAGTATCGCTATTAAAACCGAAAATTGTTGTGCCAATTCACTACAATACCTTCCCACCAATTGTTCAAGATCCACAGTATTTTGCTAACTTAGTAGAAGGGGCAGAGGTACAAATTTTACAAGCAGGAGATTATGTGAAGCTATAATTAAAGAGAGCAATAGATTGTTATTGTTTAGTTGAATAAGGTTGGGAAGTGCTTAATTTGGCGGGGTATTCATCCCCACTATTTGTTAGCCTTCCCAACCTTTTTATTGCTTGTTAAGCGTAGACAATATTGCATTTTTCAATCCATTATTGTTGTTCATAATGACTAAGTAAACACAATTTTTTTGGTTTATTTGTATAAAGACAATAGAGGGAAATACTATACAATAGCTTGTATAGGGTCATGTAAGCGTTTTAATTTCCGATTGCGGATTTGTGAACGACTAAATTTAAAATGTAAGCTTGTTAGCTGCTTAATATTTATATTTAAAAAGAGATGTAAGGAGGAGAGCGCGTTACCGAGTTAAGTAGACTATATTCCATTGTGAATTTATTTAGATAATATGACCTTAAATAATAGCATTAGATAGTTGAGGTGTATACATATGTCAACCCAAAGTAATGAGCAAACATTATTAGACCCGGAATTTGAACATACCGCTGTACCTTTAGAGTACCGTAAAAAATTCTCTTCAGTATCTGCAGTTTGGTATAGTTTCCCTTTAGTATTAACTAGCGCGGTAATTGGTGGGGTCGTCACAGCTATGCTCGGATTTAAAATGGGTGTTGCTGCTATCCTAACTGGTAACTTGCTATTGTGTGTTATAGTTGGAGCCTTAAGCTACCTTGCAGGAAAAACAGGGGAGAACTTCGCCATTTCTGCAAAAAGAACTTTTGGACAATTTGGTTATTTAGCTGTATCAGGATTACTCTCTACTGTTGTAATAGGATGGTTCGCACTAATGGTGGGACTTACAGGTGATACGATGTTCCGCTCATTTGGAGCCAACTTATTGTTAATGACAATTTTAGGTGGCGTACTTTATGTTGGAGCTACGTTTATCGGGATTAAGGCGTTGACTATCTTAGGATATATTGCTGCTCCTATGTATCTAATATTGGGCATAGTTTCTGTATATATTTCTATGAAAAATGGTTCGACAGATATTATCAATTTCCAACCAATAGCAGGTGTAGGGGCTTTATCATTTGGAGCTGCGGTTACTATGGTTTTTGCTACCTTTACTGATTCAGGTACAATGACGGCTGACTTTACTCGTTGGGCGAAAAACGGCAAGCAAGGGTTTTTAGCAGCATTTACAGCTTTCCCAATTTCAAAATTCATTGCAGAAGTAATTGGAGCTATTATTGTAGCAACTGGGGTTGTTTTAAATCCTGAAGCTACTGGTGGAGATTTTATTACAATTTTAGCAGATGCAGGTCCTTTGCTTTCAGTTCTAGCTATTATTTTTGTTTTCATTAATCTAGGTGTTGGTTGTACACACTGTTTATATAACGGTGCAGTTGGCTGGTCACATATGACTGGCGGTAAAATGAGAACATTAACACTTGTATTAGGTATCATCGGTATAATTGTCGCTATAACAGGCATTTGGAACGCTTTCCAAACGTGGTTAAATCTACTTGGATTAATTGTTCCTCCAATCGCAGCAATCATTATTATGGATCAACTAGTACTGAAAAGAAAAAATGATGAAACAAAGAAATGGCAACCTCTTGCATTTATCGCTTGGGCATTAGCAGCAATTGTAGCGTTAATCGTCAATGCTTATGCACCACAACTTTCGGTTGTTGTTGCGGGTCTTGTGTCTTCAGCTATTTTCTACTTGATAGGTCATAAATTGATGAAATGATTAATTAAATGGGTATAGCCAGGAAGTGGCTGTACCCATTTTTCTTAGCTAGAGGAAAATCACCCAAATGGAAAAGAATAGCCTTTATAATTAAATATATTTTTGAATCCTATATTCTCTGCAACTGCAACTGAAGGCTTGTTAGACTCCATGCAATCCCAATAGGGCAACATATTATTAACTAAACAATCCTTTACAAAAGCTAAAGCTACTATTTGCGCTAATTTTTTCCCTTGATGTTCTTCTAAAGTTTCAATATCCAATTATACCGCAAAATGGAATGTTTGTATTCCTTTATCAACGACAAAGGAAATAAGGAGATTCCCACTAATTGAAGCTTCACTTTATTTATATACAACAGTGCCGTTTATATAAGTTTGGTGGATTGTTGTACGTAAATCAAACGGATCACCATTCCAAATAACGAAATCGGCATCTTTGCTAACTTCGATAGAACCAACCTGTGACTCAATACCTAAATGCTTTGCTGCATTAATTGTAATTGCTGCAAGCGCCTCTTCCTCCGTCAGTCCATGCTTTATTGCAAGAATAGCACTCGTTAATAAATGAGTAATGCCAACAACCGGATGATCTGTCGTAATTGAGAATGGTACGCCAGCCTCCCGTAAAGCGATAAGCGTATGCCAGCCTTTTTTCGAGTTTTCATTTTTTGAGCGAGCAGACATTGTTGGTCCGACAGAGACACGAATATCATGTTGTGCGATAAAATCTGCCATTAAATGTCCTTCTGTACAATGCTCTATCGTCATTTCGATATTAAATTCACGTTTGATGCGTAGTGCTGTTGCAATATCATCTGCACGATGCGCATGAATGCGAAGTGGTATTTCCTTTTTTAAAACTTTAGCGATATTTTCTAAGCCTAAATTTCTGTTGCACAACCCTGATTCACGCTGCTCTAAATAATTTTGACCAGCAATTAGCATTTCGCGTAAACGCCCCGCAACGCCCATACGTGTTGTCGGCATCTTTCCTTTGCCGCCATGAGTGTTTTTAGGATTTTCTCCTGTGGCTGCCTTTAGACCTGAAGGGTTTTTAACAATCATTTCATCAACAACAGATTTCGCAGCAGTTTTTACAATGACCATTTCACCACCGATTACGTTTGCGCTACCTGGCATAATTTGAACGGTTGTCACACCGGCGCGTCTAGCATCCTCAAAACCGATATCCTGCGGTTGAATCCCGTCTAATGAGCTTACTTCAGGTGTTGATTCAGAGCTTATTTCATTGAAATCATGACCAGCCTTGCCTACGCCTTCAGCATGAACACCTAGATGTGTATGTACATCGATTAAGCCTGGTGTAATAATTTTTCCCTGCGCATCCATTGTTGGAATGTTTGCTAGTACTGAAGAAATAGTACCAATTTCTTTGAATTTACCATCTTCAATTAATAAATCTCCATTAATGATTTCCCCTGTGCCAGTACGAATTTGTGCGTTTTTAATATGTAACATAGTAATCCCTCCTACCCGTCAATTATACTAAACTATAAAGGACTATGTTATAAAATTAATGAAATTATTTTTATTTTCTAAATTTTTACGCATTCTAATACATAAATAGAAAACTAATTTTCAGCCAAATGAAATACACTTTTTGTTTTGTATGCAATGTTAGGAAATATGATACACTAGTAGCAAGGAATGTAGGGAATAGGTGATTGTATGTCAACAAAACATGAGAAGATTTTGCAGTATATTGAATCACTGCCTGTAGGGGAGAAAATTTCAGTCCGTCAAATTGCAAAGGAAATGCAAGTGAGTGAGGGGACTGCTTATCGTGCTATTAAAGAAGCGGAAAATCGTCGTCTTGTAAGCTCGATTGAACGTGTCGGAACGATTCGTATTGAAAAGAAGAAAAAAGAAAATATTGAGCGCTTAACGTTTGCAGAAATAGTTAATATTGTAGATGGGCAAGTGCTTGGTGGTAAAACAGGATTACATAAAACATTAACAAAGTTTGTCATTGGTGCAATGAAGCTGGATGATATGATGCGTTATACAGATGCAGGTAGCTTGCTAATTGTTGGTAACCGAACACAAGCACATGAACATGCTTTGAATGCGGGGGCAGCCGTATTAATTACGGGTGGTTTTGATACAACAGATGCCAATAAACAATTAGCAAACGATTTGAATTTGCCGATTATTTCAACAAGCTATGATACTTTTACAGTTGCAACGATGATTAACCGAGCGATTTACGATCAGCTTATTAAAAAAGATATTTTATTAATTGAGGATATTTATGTGCCGATTGAAGATACAGCGGTTTTACAAAATGATCAAACATTGCGTGATTTTAGGGAGCAAAACAGACGTACTTCACACGGAGCTTTCCCTGTCGTAACAAGCCAACAAAGGCTCGTTGGGATGATTACAGTAAAGGATGTTATCGGCAAAGAAGACACGGAACTGATTGAAAAGGTGATGACGAAAAATCCGATTGCTGGCTCGATGAAGACGAGTGTTGCATCTGCAGGGCATCGCATGATTTGGGAAGGAATCGACTTATTACCCGTTATTAACGATGATGGCACTTTACAAGGTGTAATTAGCCGTCAAGACGTCTTAAAGGCATTACAGCTTGCCCAACGCCAACCACATCAAGGGGAAACGATTGACGATTTAGTGAAAAATGAGATGAAGATGATTGATGAAGAGGAACTTGCTGTAGAATTTACAGTAACACCTCAAATGACAAATCAATTTGGCGGTATTTCCTATGGTGCGTTTACGACGCTTCTTGCTGAAGCAGGTACTTTTGCATTGAAAAAACGCAAGCGTGGTGAAGCTATAACAGAAAATATGACTATTTATTTCATAAAACCAGTTCAAATGGAAAGCATACTAACTGTTAAGCCGCGAATTTTAGATATGAGTCGGAAATTTGTTAAAATGGATTTTGAAGTATTCAGTGAAACGTTATTAGTCGGAAAAGCGATGATGACATTCCAACTTTTAGAGCGTTAAATGACAGCAGCTCATACACATATTTGATAGAGTTCAGCTTCACTTATTTATGTTTGAAATTTATGGGGCTGTCTTGAAAATGAGTGTTTTTAAACTTTTAAAGGGTTAACATTTTAATAAAAAAGTTGTCCGAAAAGCGGTGCTAACCTGCTTTTCAGACAACCTCTTAGAGTAAGCTATTTATTTAGCTCATATTCTTCATGCACATATTTACCTTCATGGCTAGCGCGTTTGTAATTATTATACGCTAAACCTGCACCAACTAGGAAGAATACGACAGCAACACTATAGCCAACTGCTGTTGGATAAATGATTGTTGCATTTAGTCCAAATGCAATGATAAAAATGCCTAGTGCAACGCCAGCTTTTGCCGTATACCACTTTTTTCGTATTGGTAGTGTTGAACGAAATTGTTTTGTTTTATAATAAAAATAAAACACAATTGATACGACGATAAAGAATACAAAAATTAAATTTAACATAGTGAACCTCCCGTAAAGCAAAGCTGTTACTATTGTACAAACTTTTATGAAAAAATGCGAACGGATTTCACTTGAAATAAGGAGGAAAAACACTTGAAACGTCAAATCATCGACACAATTGAGCAGTACAATACAATTATTATCCATCGACATGTGCGCCCGGATCCAGATGCTTATGGCTCACAGTTTGGTTTAAAGGAGTTAATACAGGCAAATTATCCAGAGAAAGTAGTGTACGCTGTAGGGGAACATGATCCATCACTTACATTTTTAGCGAAGCCTGATAGTGTATCTGATGAAATGTTTGATGGTGCATTAGTTATTGTAACGGATACAGCGAATACTGAACGTGTAGATGATGGGCGCTACGCTTCAGGTGCCATGCTAATAAAAATTGACCACCATCCGAACGATGATTCGTATGGCGATTTACTATGGGTTGATACAAGCGCAAGTTCTGTAAGCGAAATGATTTATGAGCTTTACGAAGAGGGCAGGGCTTATAAAGAATGGATTTTCCCAGACGCGGCAGCTCGCTTATTATTTGCAGGTATTGTAGGAGATACAGGGAGATTTTTATTTTCAAGTTCAACAGTTAAAACATTTGAAACGGCAGCTCAGCTTATTCAATATAACTTTAACCGCAACGAAGTGTTTGATGGTATGTACGAAATGGAGCCACATTTATTACAACTGCAAGGATATTTTTATCAATACTTTCAAATGGACGAGAATGGTGCAGCTTCGTTGAAAATTACGAAAGATATATTGGAAAAATACGGTGTTACAGCTTCTGAAACCTCTTTGTTAGTAGGTTCATTAGGTAATGTAAAAGGTATTTGCGCATGGGTCATCTTTATTGAAGAAGGCGATACGATTCGAGTGCGTTTGCGTTCAAAAGGACCAATTATTAATGAGCTAGCAAAAAAATATAATGGTGGAGGACATCCTTTAGCCTCTGGTGCTTCAGCGTCTTCATGGGAAGAGACTGAGCGTATTGTAGAGGATTTACAGGAGCTTTGTAGGAACTATTAATGTAAGGGGGATGAAGATGGTAGTTTATCCACAAATAAGAACGAGCGCGGATTTATTAAAAAGCACGATAAGGATTGAAGCGCTCATCCCTTTTTTACAGCAACAAAAGGCAGAGGCATGTGCTATCGTTAACTCGAGGCTATATGGTCTTCTGCCTTTTTGGCACGAGATGAAGAAGGCTGGCATTCATCCAGTCATAGGGCTAGCAGTGAATGTGCAATTTTCAGAGGATGTAAATTTGCCACTTATTTTATATGCACAAAATAATGCTGGCTATCGTCATTTATTAAAAATTAGTAGTAGTGTCGCTATTCGAAAAGATGAAACTTTACCGTTTCGCTGGTTAGCAGGCTATGCTGATGGTTGCATTGCGGTTATTCCAGCACTAGCTGGGCAAGCGATATGGTTAGAAAGTAGCAATAGGCAATTTGCAGAGCAGCTGAAGCAGTTGTTTGTTGAGCGGCTTTTTATTGGTATTGAGAGATTAGAGACGGCTGCTGATAATGAGCAAGAAGCTGAGCTTTTAAGCGCACAAATCGCTACCCCCATAATGGCAATTCATGAAAGTACATTTATGACAAAAGAGGATCATTTTGCCTATGAAATAGCACGTGCTATTGATACAGGTGTGAAAGTTGGCTTAACTTTTAATTTGAAATTAAAGCATCGCTACGTATTAACCGAGGAACAATGGCGGCAATTCTTTTATGATCATCCAGAATGGCTAAAGCAAACAGAGCAAGTGTTAATGAGCTGTCATGTCACAATAGAGCAGCATGCTACTTTTATGCCAAAATTCCCAATTACAAATGGGCAAACAGCGGAGCAATTATTATATGAGCGTGTGTTAGCTGGCTTGCAGCAAAGGTTAAAAAGAGCGCAAATACCTACTACCTATGAGCAGCGTATGCAGCATGAATTAAGTGTAATTTGTTCGATGGGCTATGCAGATTATTTTTTAATTGTGGAAGACTTTATGCGTTTCGCAAGAGAGCAGCAAATTTTAACAGGTCCAGGACGAGGCTCCTCAGCTAGCTCGCTTGTTGCTTATGCGCTACATATTACACAGGTGGATCCGCTGCAATATGATTTATTATTCGAGCGTTTTTTAAATCCCGAACGTGTTACGCTACCTGATATTGATATCGATTTTGTCGATACGAAAAGGCAGGAAGTTATTCAATATGTAGCGAACAAGTATGGCCAGCAGCATGTCGCACAAATTATTACATTTGGTACTTTATCCGCTAAAGCGGTAGCACGTGATGTCGCAAGAATGCTGGAATTTGAACAGACTGAGCTTGAGCAAATTTCGAAAATGATCCCAAATAAGCTAGGGATTACGCTACAAGATGCTTATAATGAATCACAAATCTTGCGCAATTGGGTACAAGAAAAGCCTGAACATGGTCGTTGGTTTACAACCGCGCAAAAGTTAGAAGGCTTACCGCGAAATGCTTCAACACATGCTGCAGGTGTTGTATTAAGCCCTGTACCACTTGTTGAGGTTGTACCGATTGAGGAAGGACATGACCAGATTTTTTTAACACAATGGCCGATGCGTGAAGTAGAGCAAAGTGGTTTATTAAAAATGGATTTTTTAGGGCTGCGTAATTTAACAATTTTAGAGCAAATCCGACGTTCTGTCCAATATACGCATGGACAGGAAATCAAGTTTGAGGAAATACCATTGCAAGATCAACAAACTTTTGCACTTTTACAAGCAGGAGAAACAATGGGTATTTTCCAATTGGAATCAGAAGGTATGCGTCAAGCATTAAGAGAAATAAAGCCATCACATTTTTTAGATATCGTTGCTGTAAATGCTTTATATCGACCAGGACCAATGGATTTTATTGCTACCTATGCGCGTAGAAAGCATGGACAGGAGCAAGTGTCGATGTTACACCCAGTGCTCGAACCGATATTGCAGGAAACGTATGGTGTACTTATTTATCAAGAACAAATTATGCGAATTGCTAATGTTATGGCAGGCTTCTCAATTGGTGAGGCGGATATTTTGCGCCGCGCAATCAGTAAAAAAAATCGCCAAGAATTAGAGCGCGGGCGCGATCGCTTTATTGTCGGTGCACAGCAAAAAGGCTATGAGGCTCAAACTGCAAACGAGGTATATGCATTAATCGTGCGCTTTGCAGATTACGGCTTCCCGAAAAGCCATGCCGTCGCCTACAGTTTAATTTCTTATCAGATGGCTTATTTAAAGGCGCATTACCCTGTGAATTTTTATGCTGCTTTATTAACAAATGCTACAGGAAATACAGAGAAGCTTGTGCAAATTTTAATTGAGGCGAAAGCAAAAGGAATTACCATTTTACCACCGTCGATTCAAAAAAGCGGACGCCACTTCAAAGTGGAAAATGGTCAAATTCGTTACAGTCTATCAGCAATTAAAAATGTTTCACAACCCTTTTTAAAAAGCTTACTGGAAGCAAGAAAAGTAAGAGAAACGCCATTTAAAGATTTATTCGATTTAGCAAGCTCTCTTTCAACTTCTGTTTTCCAGCAAAAAGCAATAGAGCCGTTGATTAAGGCTGGTGCTCTTGATGATTTTAATTTGGATAGGGCAGTGTTACTTGCTTCTATTGAAGCGGCACGAAAGCATATGGACTTTAACGTTGGTAAGCCGAAATTAGCGGTAGTTGAGCCTTTATCACAACAGCAAAAGTTACAATATGAAAAAGAAGTTTTAGGTCTATATTTGTCAGAGCATCCGTTAACAAGATGGCGAACGACGATTCAGGTGAATGCAACAACATATAATTTGCAGAAGCAACGAGATGGTCAGTATGTAAAAATACTTGGTGTTATTGAGGAAATAAAACAGATTCGTACAAAAAAAGGGGAGCTTATGGCATTTGTTGAGCTACAGGATGAGTATGGTAGTATTTCTGCTACATTGTTTCCAAAAGAATTTGCCGTGGTTCAGCAGCAGCTTGAACTAAATCATATCGCTTACGTAGAGGGTGTGCTTGAATTTAGATTTGGTAAACCTCAAATAAAAGTAAAGCATATGCGTGTACAAGTAATATAATTGCAAAGATGAAAACTGTGCTAAGTACAATTTTTTGTACTTGGCACAGTTTTTTCTTTACTTTTTATTGAAAGTTATGTATATTGATAACGTACAAAAGTGGTCTGACCACTTTTGTGATAAACAGTGAAGCTGTTAAAAATCGCACCTATAAGTAAAAAAACGTAGGGAGTATGTAGATTGACTGCTGCATGCTCCCCCTGTAATTTGCATGGCTGAACTGAAAATGTTTACATAATAAAAATCAAGTAGTGACGATATGAAGGAGAAGTATCGACATTTATGAATGAAAATAAAAAAATGTTTATGCAAATTGTAAAGCAGCTTCGAGAGTTGATCTATGAACAGCAAATTGAACCTGGTGATAAATTACCTTCAGAACGTGTTTTATCAGAGCAACTAGGCGTTGGGCGTTCTTCTGTACGTGAAGCGCTACGCAGTTTGGAGTTGCTCGGTTTAATTGAAACACGGCATGGTGGAGGTACCTTTTTAGCGTCTATTCATCATCATCAACTTATCGAAATACTCTCTTCTTTTATTTTGCAGGAAACAAAATCGATTGAAGATGTCCATGCTACACGTGAAATGCATGAGCGTGAGGCAATTCGTATTATTTGTAGAAGTGAGACTTCACGTAGCTTACCAGTGTGGGAAAGTTTGTTTATTAAAGTGGAGCTTCAGCAGGAGCTTGTACGAGAAGATATTTTACGGGAATGTATTATTGCCTCAAATAATCGCTTGTCACTGAAAATATGGTTGCAGCTGTTAGCTTATAGTACACAAACTTTCAAGCGCTTTGTCACGGAGCAAGAAAAAAAGGCGCTCCAAATGTTTATTAAATCATTGCAAATGGGCTACATAAAAGAGGCCATTGAAGCATACGAAGAATGGATAGAAATTATTCAAGATGAATTATAAGGAGGATGTCAAGTGTCCATAAGAGATATATTTTCAGTAAATAGAAAAAAACAAAGAGGTAATTTCAGCGCAACGAAGGAAAAGGATTTTCCAGAAGATTTAATGACGAAATGCCCGGAGTGTAGAAAAATTCATGTAACAAAAGCAGTTGAGCAAAATTTAAAGGTGTGTCCAAATTGCCAGCATCATTTAAAGCTTACAGCGCAGGAGCGAGTAGCAATATTTTTAGACGAAGGTAGCTTCACATCGCTTGATGATCATTTACAAACAACAAATCCGCTAGGTTTCCCAGCATATGTTGAAAAAATTGAAGTGGATAAAAAGAAAACAGGCTTAAATGAAGCGGTTTTAACAGGTGTAGGTACGCTGCAAGGCGACAAGGTTGTTGTTGCGATTATGGATTCTCATTTCCGTATGGGCTCAATGGGTTCTGTAGTTGGTGAGAAAATTACGCGTGCAATTGAAAAGGCAACAGAGCTACGAGTGCCATTTATCATTTTCACTGCTAGTGGTGGTGCGCGTATGCAAGAAGGTGTATTGTCTTTAATGCAAATGGCTAAAACAAGTGTCGCATTAAGCCGTCATAGTGAAATGGGCTTACTATATATTTCGATTTTGACACATCCAACAACAGGCGGCGTATCTGCTAGTTTTGCATCCGTTGGGGATTTCAATATTGCTGAGCCACAAGCGTTAATCGGCTTTGCAGGTCGTCGTGTAATTGAGCAAACTGTTCGTGAAAAATTGCCAGATGATTTCCAAACAGCGGAGTTTTTATTAGCGCACGGACAATTAGATGCTATTTTCCATCGTCATGAAATGCGTGATAAAGTAGCAACGATTGTGAAGTTACATCGCAAGGGGGAAGCAACACATGTCTAAAATTATGCCATTTGAAGAGCCAGTAATTAAATTACGAGAAAAAATTGATGAATTAAAACATATTGCACAGGATGCAGAAGTTGATATGAGCGGTGAAATAGAAAAGCTTGAGGCACGCCTTGAGCAATTAGAAAAATCTATATATTCCAATATGGCACCGTGGGATCGTGTGCAAGTAGCACGTCATCCAGAGCGTCCAACAACATTAGCTTATATCGATGCTATTTTTGAAGATTTTATTGAATTACATGGTGACCGTCTTTTCGGAGATGATGCGGCAATCGTTGGTGGTATTGCATCGTTTAATGGACAGCCGATTACAATTATTGGGCATCAACGTGGAAAAACGACAAAGGAAAATATTCGTCGTAATTTTGGTATGCCGCATCCGGAAGGCTATCGAAAAGCGCTACGTTTAATGAAGCAGGCAGAAAAATTCAATCGTCCAATTGTATGCTTTATTGATACAAAGGGGGCTTACCCAGGGAAGGCTGCTGAGGAGCGCGGCCAAAGTGAAGCGATTGCTCGTAACTTAATTGAAATGGCTGGCTTAAAAGTACCGGTTATTAGTATTGTTATTGGTGAAGGTGGAAGCGGTGGTGCGTTAGCACTTGGTGTTGCAAATCGCATTTTAATGCTTGAAAACTCTACGTACTCAGTTATTTCGCCAGAGGGAGCGGCATCTATTTTATGGAAAGATGCAAGCCTAGCGAAGCAAGCGGCAGAAGCGATGAAAATTACAGCACCAGACTTAATGGATATGAAAATCATTGATACTATTATTCCTGAAGTGGCAGGCGGTGCACACCGAGATATCGATAAGCAAGCAAAAGTAATGAAGGAACATTTAACAGCCACGCTTGAGGATTTATCTGTATTAAACGAAGAAGAACTTGTCCAAGATCGCTATGAAAAGTTCAAAGCGATTGGTCAATTTATTGAAAATTAATGAAATAATCAGAATTTATTGCACACAATGTTGTAAAAGCGTGTTAGGATAGACATATATTTATTTTGATTCAGCGCGTTGAAGCAAAATAAAGCCTCTAGCAGATTTTGAAAAGAAGGTTAGTTAACCGTTATCGTTGGAAGTGACGATTAAAGGTTAACTTCCTCTAAATCACTCGAAAAATCTAGGTTAAAACTAGCTGAGGCGTAACCGATTTTATGGAACAGGAGATAGCGATATGTCATCAACAAACACAATTACAACACAACTTACTACAACGCCGAAACAGAAGCCTGATGCTGGGCAGCTAGGCTTCGGTAAATATTTTACAGACCATATGTTTATGATGGATTACACAGCAGGGCAGGGATGGCATAATGCACGCATTATTCCGTACCAGCCGATTTCACTAGACCCATCAGCTATGATTTTGCATTATGGGCAATCTGTTTTTGAAGGAATGAAGGCTTACAAAACGGCTAGTGGGGATATTCAATTATTCAGACCTGAACGTAATTTCCAACGTTTGAATGCCTCTAATGAACGTTTGTGTATTCCAGCTATCGATGAACAATTTGCACTGGAAGCATTAAAGCAGCTTATTGCCATTGATCGTGAATGGGTTCCAGGTGAATCTGGAACATCGCTTTATATTAGACCTTATATTTTTGCAACGGAGCCATTTTTAGGTGTTGCACCAGCTAAAAACTATCATTTTATTATTATTATGTCTCCTGTAGGTGCTTATTACAGTGAAGGTATTAACCCAGTAAAAATTTTAGTTGAAAAGCAATATGTTCGTGCAGTAGCAGGTGGAACAGGTGAAGCGAAAACAGGTGGTAACTATGCGAGTGGTTTAAAGGCGCAAGAGCTTGCAAGTAAAGAAGGCTATTCACAAATCTTATGGTTAGATGGTAAAGAAAATCGCTATATTGAAGAAGTAGGGAGCATGAATATTTTCTTCAAAATTAACGGTAAAGTCATTACACCAGCTTTAAACGGTAGCATTTTATCAGGTATTACACGTGACTCTATGTTACACCTATTGAAGTCTAAAAATATGGATGTAGAAGAACGTCGTATTACAATTGATGAAATAGTACAAGCATTTGAAGATGGTACTTTAGAAGAAGCTTTCGGTACAGGTACAGCAGCAGTTATTTCGCCGATTGGGCAATTAAAGTGGCAAGATATGCAGCTCACTGTCAATGATGGGCAAATTGGTGAAGTAACACAAATGCTTTATGATACACTTACAGGTATTCAGAATGGCACAGTGGAAGATAAATTCGGATGGATTATTAGGTTATAATACGAATGATGTTTAAAACGCAGGCTGTTCAGAAATAATATATTCTGAACGGCTATTTTAAATGAACAGGGCTGTTGGATATTCCTCTAAAAAAATCTCAGCTCTTTTAAATTAGGGCAATAAGCATTAAAATTAGTGTTCTAAGCTTTTATAGTGATTCAATCTATTTTAGATGGAAAGAAAATGCATATGGCTAGCTAAAAGATAGGGCTGTGCGTCTGTTTTCTAAGCCCCTCCCCAATTATTATTTTTTTGTAAAATAGCTGTTTGAATAGTGTTGGGTGCTTACATAAAAAGTATATTCATGATAATGTGGTAGTAGCATTATCTTGGGTCAGCGGATTTTTATCAAAAGCAATGAGGCAGGTACAAATCTTTTTTGCTGTTGAATCAAGATAAAGTCTCTGGCTAGTGTTACAGATTTTCAAGAGGAAGTCTACGCGAAGTATATTTTCCTTCCCAATTAAATCAGCTTAAAAAATCTGGACTTGAGTTAGCGGAGGCGTAATGGATTAGAGGAGGGATTTTTATGAAAAAAATAGCTGTTTTAACGAGTGGAGGAGATGCGCCAGGAATGAATGCTGCGATTCGTGCTGTTGTTCGTAAAGCGCATTATCACGACATAGATGTAGTAGGTGTTTACTATGGCTATGAAGGGCTTTATAATGGTAACTTCGAGCCGCTTGATTTAGGCTCAGTAGGCGGCATTATTCAACGTGGAGGCACAATGCTATATTCTGCACGTTTCCCTGAGTTTAAAGAGGAAGAAATTCAAAATAAAGCAATTGAACGTCTGCGTAATGAAGGTATTGAAGGTTTAGTCGTAATCGGTGGTGATGGTTCCTATCGAGGAGCTATGAATTTAACAGAAAAGGGCTTCCCTTGTGTAGGTATTCCAGGAACGATTGATAATGATATTCCAGGGACAGAATACACAATTGGCTTTGATACAGCGCTTAATACAGCGGTTGAGGCAATCGATAAAATTCGTGATACAGCGACAAGTCATGAAAATACATTTATAGTCGAAGTAATGGGACGTGATGCGGGCGATATAGCGCTCTGGACAGGATTAGCTGCAGGTGCAGAATCCGTGCTTATTCCTGAAGAGGAGTTTGATATTGAAGATGTTCTCGCGCGCCTAGAGCGAAGTGCTGCTCGTGGCAAACGTCATAGTATTATCATTGTTGCAGAAGGTGTCATGCCTGGACATAAACTTGGAAAAATTTTAGAAGAGCGGACGGGTGTGCAAATTCGTGTATCTGTGTTAGGTCATATGCAAAGAGGTGGTGCACCATCAGCTCGTGATCGTGTTTTAGCTGGAAGGCTTGGGGCGAAAGCAGTAGAGCTGCTACTTGAAGGAAAAGGTGGTCGCGCTGTAGGCATTCAAAATCACACAATAGTGGACTATGATTTAAAAGCTGCATATGAAAATAAACATAAAGCAGATGTGAGTCTATACACGTTATCGAAGGAATTATCGATTTAATTTTAAACAATTGGAGAGAATGAACTTATGAGAAAAACAAAAATAGTATGTACAATTGGACCGGCAAGTGAATCTCCAGAAATGTTGGAAAAACTAATTGAGGCTGGCATGAACGTTGCGCGTTTAAATTTCTCACATGGCACGCATGAGGAGCATGCAGTACGCATTGCAGCAATTCGTGATGCAGCTGAAAAGGTTGGTAAACCTGTAGGGATTTTATTAGACACAAAAGGTCCAGAAATTCGTACACATACGATGGAAAATGGTGAGCTGCACTTAGTAACAGGTCAAGTAATTGATATTTCAATGACGGAAGTTGTTGGAACTGCAACTAGCTTTTCTGTTACATATTCAGAGTTAATCAATGATGTAGACCAAAACGATATGATTTTATTAGACGACGGATTAATTGAGCTACGCGTACTAGCTAAAGATGTTGAAAAAGGTTTAATTCATACAATTGTGGAAAACGCAGGCGTATTAAAAAATAAAAAGGGCGTTAATGTTCCAGGTGTATCAATTAAATTGCCAGGTATTACGGATAAAGATGCGCAAGATATTTTATTTGGTATTGAGCAAGGCATTGATTTTATTGCGGCATCCTTTGTACGTACAGCAAGCGACGTATTGGAAATTCGTGAGCTTTTAGAGCAAAATAACGGTGGTCACATTCAAATTATCCCTAAAATTGAAAACCAAGAAGGCGTGGATAATATTGATGAAATTATTCAAGTGTCAGACGGCTTGATGGTAGCGCGTGGGGATTTAGGTGTAGAAATTCCTGCTGAGGAAGTACCGTTAGTGCAAAAATCACTTATTTTAAAATGTAATCAAGCGGCTAAGCCTGTTATTACTGCAACGCAAATGTTAGATTCAATGCAGCGTAATCCACGTCCAACTCGTGCTGAAGCTAGTGACGTTGCCAACGCAATTATTGACGGTACAGATGCTATTATGTTATCTGGTGAAACAGCTGCAGGGCTTTATCCACTAGAATCAGTTCAAACGATGAATAAAATCGCAGAGCGTACAGAGCAATCGTTAGATTATCGTTCAATTGTTACAATGCGTAGTCGTGAAAAAGAAGCAAATATGACAGAGGCAATCTCACAAGCAGTAGCCTATACATCAATTAATTTAGGTGTTAAAGCAGTCTTAGCACCAACGGAAAGTGGTAATACAGCGAAAATGATTGCCAAATATCGCCCAGGTGTGCCGATTGTTGCTGTTACTGGCTCTAAAAACTCAGCGCAGCTTTTAACATTAGTATGGGGTGTAAACCCAATCTTGTGTCAGCGCGTGAAAACAACAGACGAAATTTTAGAACTATCTGTTGACGAATCGTTGAAGCACGGTTTTGTGGATCATGGAGATGTAGTTGTCATTACAGCAGGTGTACCAGTTGGTGAAGCTGGTACGACAAATTTAATGAAAGTACATGTTATCGGTGATTTACTTGCACGTGGTCAAGGTGTCGGAAAAGCTTCTGTAGTAGGCAAGGCATTAGTTGCGAATAATGCAGCTGAAGCATTAGCATATGATGCAGAAGATGCAATCTTAGTAACAATTGGTACTGATCGAGAGATGATGCCAGTTATTGAGAAATGTGCTGGTATTATTACAGAAGAAGGCGGCTTAACAAGCCATGCAGCCGTTGTGGGCTTAAGCCTTGGTATTCCTGTTATTGTAGGAGTAAAAGACGCACTTGGGTTGATTCGTCAAGGTCAGGAAATTACAATGGACGCAGAAACAGGCGTTATTTATAAAGGACACGCAAGCGTTTTATAAAGTGAAACTTCGATCAATGGGGCTTTCTTCATCCCCGTTGATTGTTAGCTTTTACTAATCAGGCTGCTCGGAAAATCAGATTTATAGCTGACTTTCCAGCAGCTTTTTTGATTCAGAGGGCTTGTACGAGCGAAATCTTCAATTAACACGAAAAAAACTAAATGCAAGAAAGTTTCAGAATAGCTAACAAATGAAACTTTTTCACTAGAAGTTCGTATTACATAAGTAAATAGGAGGTGCTCATATGCAAAAAATATTGCTTATGTTCATTGCACTAAGCTTCGCGGAAATTGCGACATTTATTGTTATTGGTAAATATCTAGGTGTCTTTACGACGTTATTATTAGTTATCATAACAAGTGTAGCTGGTGCTTTTATTTTGAAAAATAAAGGCCTTAATTCGTTCCAATCGATTCAGCAGAGCATCGCTCAAGGAAAGCCACCTGGTATCGCGATGATAGATGCGTTTGCATTATTTATTGGTGGTGTATTATTACTATTACCGGGCTTCTTAACGGATTTAATCGGATTGTTATTACTTACGCCATTTACACGAAATGTATTTAAACCGCTTATTTTTAGCTGGATTAGAAAAAGAATGAAAAACGGTCAAATTATTATCGAGCAAAAATAGGCTTTTCACTAATTTTCACTGCAATTAGCAAGAAAAATGGGCTTAACAAAATACCATATACACCGAATAATAGTATTGAGGCAGCGCTAATCAAGAAGGAATGAACCATACGTAATTGGAATGTTGATGCCCAAACGATAGATTCCACAAGCTGCCTCGATAATTGGATAAAAAGATAGAGTGCAATTAAGGCAATAGCTAGCCAATTTTGGCCAATAATAAAAAAGTAAATGGTTAATGGAATAAGAAAAAGGCCGATTCCAAAAAAGGGTAATGCATCAGCGATGGAGATTAATAAGGCTTTACTAATCGGATTTTCAAAGCCTAATAAATAAAACCCAATACTTAATAGCACGAAAGTCATTATAAATAATTGAAGCGATACGAATAAAAAATATGAAAAAATATGTAGTGCACGCTTGAAGTAATGCTGCCATTCAGTGCGATATTTTTTCGGTACATAAATAAAAAACCATAAGCGATTTTTCCTAGACTCAAATAAGGAAAAATAAAAAACAATAAGAAAAATAAAAAATTCAAATATATAGCCAAAAGTATGCTGGGCAATACTAACGAGCGTCATCATAATCGAATCGATGAAAGAGAACGATTTTTCCAATAGTAGCGGGAAGAATAATAAATCAGCATATTGCTCTGAAAAAGTATCTAAATGCATTTTAAAATAAGGTATAAGTGTTAATAAGCTTTGAAAAAGGATTGCGGCAACCTGATAGATAATAGTGAAACATAAAACAGTTGTTAAGAGGATGCTGATAATAATTGGAAGTCGGATTTTTTTATAAAAAAAATGTACAATTGGGTAGAGGATATAGGCACAAAGTAGTGCCAATGAAATGGGTAGTAAAAGAAATAAAATCACAATATAGCCCAATGCAACAGCATATTTTATAAGATTTTCAGATGTGAAAAATTTAAATTGAGTATTATACAAGCCTTTCACTCCTTACGCCTAATGGACTTTTAAAATGTTAGTGCGTTTTTTTCTCTTTTAATGATTGTTTTTCATCCCTAAAGCGTTTTTTTCTTAAAATAGTTTCTTTTCATTCACAAAGCCGTCAAAATTGATTATAATGATTCATGTAAGCGATTTACTTATAGGTTCAATTCATAATGAAGTTAGTGCATTTAAACACTAACACAGTCAACAAAAAAATGAGGGAGCGATTAATTATGACAGCAACACGTGGTTTAGAAGGTATCGTAGCAGCGGAGTCTAAAATTAGTTCAATTATTGATGATACACTTACATACGTAGGTTACAATATTGACGATTTAGCAGACAATGCTAGCTTTGAAGAAGTAATTTACTTATTATGGCATACTCGTTTACCAAAAGCGGACGAGCTTGCTGAATTAAAACAACAACTAGCTGATAATATGGCTGTACCACAAGCTATTCTTGATCAGTTTAAATCATACCCACTAGACACAGTTCATCCAATGGCAGCATTACGCACAGCTGTATCACTATTAGGTGTGTTTGATGAAGAAGCAGATGTAATGGATCCAGAAGCGAACTACCGTAAAGCAATCCGTTTACAAGCGAAAATTGCAACTGTAGTAACTGCATTCTCTCGTATTCGTAAAGGCTTAGAGCCAGTGGCACCTAAAGCGGGTCTTAGCTATGCAGCTAACTTCCTATACATGTTAAAAGGTGAAGAGCCAGCAGAAATCGAAATTGAAGCATTTGATAAAGCGTTAGTATTACATGCTGACCATGAATTAAATGCATCTACATTTACTGCACGCGTATGTGTAGCAACACTTTCTGATGTATACTCAGGTGTAACAGCTGCAATTGGCGCATTAAAAGGTCCTTTACACGGTGGAGCAAACGAGCAAGTAATGAAAATGTTATCTGAAATTGGCTCACTTGAAAATGTTGAGTCATGGGTACAAAATAAATTAGATAACAAAGAAAAAATCATGGGCTTCGGTCACCGCGTTTATCGCAAAGGCGACCCACGTGCACCACATTTACGTGTAATGTCTGAAAAGCTAACAAAGTTAACTGGTAAACCAGAATTATATGATATGTCTGTTAAAATTCACGATATGATTGTAGAACAAAAGAAATTACCAGCAAACGTTGACTTCTTCTCTGCATCTGTATACGATTCACTAGGTATTGAGCATGACTTATTCACACCAATCTTTGCGGTGTCACGTACATCTGGTTGGGTTGCACATATTTTAGAGCAATATGCAAACAACCGTTTAATCCGTCCACGCGCAGAGTATGTTGGACCAGGCATGCAAAAATATGTTCCAATTGAAGAGCGATAATTTTTAATGAGTATGTTAAAAATGTATGTTTAGTACTCGTATAAGTTGCTAGTTATAGCAATTTTACGAGAGCAAATGCGCATTTCTAAAAAATATGCTAGACTTATCTAGGACTGGGGCGAAGCGCACAGTCCTAGATTTTCGAATATAGGAGGCAAATATTCATGACTAACGGTAAAATTGTAGTAGAAAATGGTGTGTTAAACGTACCAAATAACCCAGTAATCCCTTTCATCGAGGGTGACGGTATCGGTCCAGATATTTGGGCAGCAGCTTCTCGCGTAATTGATGCAGCAGTAGAAAAAGCATACAATGGCGAAAAGAAAATTGAATGGTTAGAAGTCCTTGCAGGGGAAAAAGCATTCAACCAAACTGGTGAATGGTTACCACAAGAAACTTTAAATAAAATTGATGAATATTTAATCGCTATTAAAGGACCTTTAACAACACCAATCGGTGGCGGTATCCGTTCTTTAAACGTAGCATTACGTCAAGAATTAGATTTATATGTATGCTTACGTCCAGTACGTCACTTTGACGGTGTACCTTCACCAGTTAAGCGTCCAGAAGACGTAGATATGGTTATTTTCCGTGAGAATACGGAAGATATTTATGCTGGTATTGAGTACCAAGCTGGTTCTGATGAGCAAAAGAAATTATTAAACTTCTTACAAACTGAATTAGGCGTTAACAAAATCCGCTTCCCAGAAACTTCTGGTTTAGGTATTAAGCCTGTTTCTCAAGAAGGTACAGAGCGTTTAGTTCGTGCTGCAATTGAGTATGCAATTAAACATAACAAACCAACTGTTACTTTAGTACACAAAGGTAATATCATGAAATTCACTGAAGGCGGCTTCAAAAACTGGGGTTATGCATTAGCTGAAAAAGAATTTGCTGATAAAGTATTCACTTGGAATCAATACGATGCAATTAAAGCTGAGCAAGGCGAAGCTGCTGCAAATGAAGCACAAAAAGCTGCTGAAGCTGCTGGCAAAATCATCGTAAAAGATTCTATTGCTGATATTTTCTTACAACAAATTTTAACTCGTCCAACTGAGTTCGATGTAGTGGCTACTATGAACTTAAATGGTGACTATATTTCTGATGCATTAGCTGCACAAGTTGGTGGTATCGGTATTGCTCCAGGGGCAAACATTAACTACGTAACTGGTCACGCAATCTTTGAAGCTACTCATGGTACAGCTCCAAAATATGCTGGTCAAGATAAAGTAAACCCATCATCAGTATTACTTTCTGGCGTATTAATGCTTGAGCACTTAGGCTGGCAAGAAGCTGCAGATTTAGTAACTAAATCTGTAGAAAAAACAATCTCTTCTAAAGTTGTAACTTATGACTTTGCACGTTTAATGGACGGCGCAACAGAAGTGAAATGTTCTGAGTTCGCTAACGAACTAATCAAAAACCTATAATAGTATTGGGTGTCAGAAAAGCAGGCTAGCGCGCCGCTTTTCTGACACCCTTTTTGCTTTTTTATGGAGAGATTGCACCATAGGGAAAATCGGGTGTTCTTTTTTAAATGGTGTAGTAGACCGTTTTTAAATTTTACTAACTTTGCCACTTGTTTGACTTATAAAATGCCTGTTTTTTTGTTACTATAAAATTAGGAAAGCATTTCATAATATAGGAGTGAGTTCATAATGACATTAAAACGCAAAAAAATCACAGTGATTGGCAGCGGTTTCACTGGCGCGACAGCAGCTTTTTTAGCGGCGCAAAAAGAACTAGGAGATGTTGTATTACTTGATATTCCACAAGCTGAAAATCCGACAAAGGGTAAAGCCTTAGATATGTGGGAAGCAGCTCCGATTCAAGGCTATGATGCATATGTAAAAGGAACAGCTGATTATGCAGATACAGCAGATTCAGATGTTGTTATTATTACAGCAGGCGTAGCTCGTAAACCAGGCATGAGCCGCGATGATTTAGTGCAAACAAATGAAAAAGTGATGATTTCTGTATCTGAGCAAGTCGCAAAATATTCACCAAATGCGATAGTGCTTGTACTGACAAATCCTGTTGATGCGATGACGTATACTGTGTATAAAACAACTGGTTTCCCTAAAAATCGTGTGATTGGACAATCAGGCGTACTGGATACAGCACGTTTTAGAGCGTTTATTGCAGAAGAACTCAATATGTCAGTGAAAGATATTACAGCTTTAGTTTTAGGCGGACATGGAGATACGATGGTGCCATTAACACGCTATTCATTTGTTGGTGGTGTGCCAATTGAATCATTAATCGCACCAGAGCGTTTAGAGGAAATTGTTAACCGTACACGAAACGGTGGGGCAGAAATCGTCAACTTGCTTGGTAATGGCTCTGCTTACTATGCACCAGCAGCCGCGATGGTAGAAATGGCTGAAGCAATTTTAAAGGATCAAAAGCGTGTTTTACCTTCTATTGCTTATTTAGAGGGCGAATATGGCTACGAAAACCTTTGCCTAGGTGTTCCAACACTACTAGGTGCAAATGGTGTTGAGAAGATCTTTGAGCTAGAGTTAACAGATACTGAAAAGTCGGCGCTGGATTACTCAGCAGAGGCAGTAAAATCGGTGATGGAAGTTTTAAGTAAATAATTTTATGTATAATTTTGGGGCTGTCTAGAAAGCATTCTCTTTCTGGACAGCCCCGATTTGCTTCAATCTATTTTTATTTTAATATCTTTGTTGCTTTCTATAGTATCTCAAAGCAAAATAACTAATAAGTAAAATCCCGCTTCCTATAAGTAGAGAAAGCTTTAGAATAGAGATAGAAGAAGCTTTTTCTTCCATTGTAGAGCTTGAAGATTCATTTTCTTGCATAACTTCCTCATACGTTTTATTAAGATTTCCTCCTACTGCGGTATTTTGTCCATACTCTATAATTTCTTTTTGTGACGTATATTTTTCATAAATATATTTTCTGAATTCAGATAATTCTAATGGTTCCTCGATTAATAATAAAGCACTTTTGGCAAACGCTGAAACTATGCCGTCTTTTAATAAATACCATGCATCTGCTGGTGCTTCATAAACAATTTTTCCACTGTCAGTTGATTTCGCATCGAGTGCTATAGCTAAGTCTTTTCCATAGCCAAACATGGAAAGTACGTAATCACCATTTTCAGTTGGTGCAGTGGCAATCACATTGACGGGTATATTATCTTGATAAACTACGGCAATATATTCGCTCGACTCCACAATTCCTTGTTCCTCAGAAAGTTCTTTTTTTGTTGTCACGAAATCATTAGATAATCTATATCTTTTGTATAATTTACCAAATGTAATGTTCGTGCTATTCGTTAAATTATAATTTGACGGATCTTCTGAGTTTATGAGGTCCAAAATAATTTTTTCAAAATACTTTGCAGCAAATTGTTGTGCTGATTTTTCAGTATATCCCGCATCTGCAATTACAGGATAGATTAAGAGTAACCATAGAACGACCATAGACAAAATCTTTTTCATTAGACTTTCACCTCTTCACAAATTTTTACTCTACTAAAAGGGCTTTCTTTTAAAGGCTTCCAAAGTAATGATTTTGGCTAATCACCGTAGCTTGGGGGTGATTAAAAACATCATGTTGTTTCAGTTGTTTATAGAAAATCTGAGCAAATAAGCACATTTATTTCTTTAAGGAAAATTGTATTTTATTTTATCAACCGTAATTCGGGTGATGGAACTTTTATTTTCTAAATTTTCTATAAATCTAATTTATCATTTTGAAAAGATAAAGTAATTATTTAGAGGATACTCTTAATAGGGCATTTTAAAGCCGTTTCTGTTAGAAAAACTATGATAGTTGATTGGAATCTGGTGGCCTCATTTTTGTGGGGGGTATGCTAATTGAAAAGGAAATCAATGATATTGGAATTTTGCATCTTTCAAATAATTGGATAATTATCATACGTGATTACATAATACCCTACAACATTGTACTTTCTACAAAAAGTTGTTACTATAAAAGTATCGCATAAATAAGGAGTTGCTTCGAATTGCTACAAAAAAATAGAAAGCAAGGTAGATTTATAACGACTTTAACAGTTGGCGAAAAGCTGCATATTACTGAAAAAATGGACGATAAAGATTTATTAATATACTTAGGCTTAACAAATGATAATAATCCATTATTTATTCAGCATGATTATGCCGCAGAAACACCTTTTGCACAACCAATTGTTCCACAAATTATGTTAAATGGCATTATTACTTCTGCTATTTCTAAACATATGCCGGGTCCAGGCTCATACATTTTAGAGCAAACAATTAAGTTTTTAGCACCTGCTTATCATTATGAAACAATTGATTTTGTATTGGAAATCGAGCACATTGATGAAGCGAATAACGAAGTAGTAATAGCTGTAACAGCAACTAATATTGAAAAAGAGCTATTGTTGGAAGGAAAGCTTAAAGTATCTCCTCCTAGCATATAATTAGATTTGGGATGGGGGTTTCAAATCGATGATGGAGGCAAGTGAAATGACAAAAACGATTTTAGTCGTAGAGGATGAATTATCTATTGCGACATTATTACAATATAATTTGGAGCAGGCTGGTTTCAATGTGCTATTAGCACATGATGGGAAAAAGGGTCTTGATTTAGCTGTTGAAAAAACACCAGATTTAATGCTGCTTGATTTAATGCTACCAACAATGGATGGGATGGAAGTGTGCAAGGAATTACGTAGCTTAAGAATGAATATCCCAATCATTATGCTCACTGCACGTGATGATGAATTTGATAAAGTACTAGGTTTGGAGCTTGGCGCAGATGATTATATGACAAAGCCTTTCAGCCCACGTGAGGTAATTGCACGTGTGAAAGCTGTATTGCGTCGATTTACACCTGCGGCATCAGCAGAAGAAGTGAAAACAGGGGAAACAACATATGAATATGGTAGTTTAAAAGTGTTTCCTGAGCGCTTTGAAGCGTTTTTAAATGATGAGGCACTTGAATTTACACCAAAAGAATTTGAGTTACTTGTCTATTTATTGGAAAACAAAAATCGAGTATTGACGCGTGATCAGCTTCTTAGCTCAGTATGGAATTATGATTTTGCTGGTGATACGCGTATTGTGGATGTGCATATTAGCCATTTACGCGATAAAATCGAGGAAAATAGCCGTAAGCCCGTGTTCATCAAAACAATACGTGGTTTGGGCTATAAATTTGAGGAGCCTAGAAAATGAATAAATCAATGAGTGGCCGACTCTTTTTCTCATTTATTTTACTTGTTACCGCTATCTTTGCTGTCCTAGAACTTGTTATAGGCCAGCTTTTTCCGTTTTACGTAGAGGATTATGTGCAAGTTCAAACGGAAATAGTTCAGCAAGATGTTGAAGAGCTAATTCAACAGGAAAACATCGAATTAACTCCATCTCAACATGAAAAATTACTGCAAGCGTATGATACTAATGTAGATGAAGACTATTTTAGTTATATACGTGTTCGCTTAATGCTAGTACTTATTGTTTTATTTTTAGTAGCGATTGCAGTAATTGGCTTAGTATCGTATCGAATGGTTAATAATTTTGTAGAACCTATTGAAGCTGTTACACGCACGGCGCAAGAACTAGCGGTTGGTAATTATTATGCTCGAGCTTTTGCGAATGGTCCAAAAACGATTATAGAACTTCGCAATTCTATAAATGTTTTAGCACGTAATTTGCAGGATATTACGAAAATACGTGAAATAGAAGAAGAACGTTTAAAAACACTTATTGAAAACATGGGTAGCGCGTTGATGATGATTGACAGAGAGGGCTATATATCAATTGTCAACAAACAGTTCCTTAATCGCTTTGGTTTAACGTCTGAGCAAGTGCAAGGTAAAAATTTTTTAACGGTTGGTTTACCTGAAAATTTAGAAGTATTTATCGATCATGTTTTTTTAACTGAGCAGCCATACCAAAAGCAGCTTGAAATGGAGCTACAGCAAGAAATTACGTATAAGCTTGTATACGGTGCTCCTGTCGTTGGGGAGCATGGTCGCTGGCTTGGCGTCGTATTAGTTATGCATGATGTAACAGAGTTAATTCGTTTAGAGCAAATTCGTAAAGACTTCGTTGCCAACGTTTCGCATGAATTGCGAACACCTATTACTTCAATTAAAGGCTTTTCAGAAACCTTGCTAGATGGTGCATATAAAGATGAAAATATGCTGTTGTCATTTTTAGAAATTATTTATAAAGAAAGCAACCGTCTGCAGGAGCTTATTCACGATTTATTGGAGCTTTCAAAGATTGAGCAGCACGGCTTCTCGGTAGATATTGCACCAACAAGTCTGCAGGAGGTCATTGCAAGGGTGGTTGATGTAACTGGCCCGCGACTTGATGAAAAAAATATGCAATTTGATATGCAGATGGATAAGGATGTACGCGTTTTAGGAGATGAAAATCGCCTTATTCAGATTTTCACAAACTTAATTGCGAATGCCGTTACGTACTCTCCTGATAGCACAACAATTACTGTTACTATGAAACACAATGCTGAATACGGCATTGTAGAAGTAGAGGACCAAGGAATTGGTATTGAAAAACATGAAATTGCCCGTGTATTTGAGCGCTTTTATCGAATTGACCGCGCGCGCAGTCGTAACTCTGGTGGCACAGGCTTAGGTCTTGCAATCGTAAAGCATTTAGTAGAGGCCCATCATGGTAAAATTGTTGTGACGAGTGAGGTAGGGAAAGGGACAAAAATTCAAATCCATATACCACTTGCACCATCATCTTAACAAAATCTTTACAATGTATTTATAAAATATTAAAAAAGCACGTATATAATAGATTTTAAGAAACCCCATTTCAAAACTAAAAGGAAAGCGTCCGGAAATTTTTCGGGCGCTTTTTTTGTTGCTAAAAGAAATTAAAATTATTCTGAAACCTTTTTATATGCTATTCCGTAAAAAAGCTATAGCGAAATAAAGGGAGGAACATATATGAGTACAAAGCGCACATTAATTGCGGTTGCTTTAGGGCTTTTTGCGATATTTGGCATTATCGCAGTGTTGACAACGTGGTATACAGTTGATGAATCTGAACAGGCAGTTGTTGTTACTTTTGGTAAGTCAGGAGAAACGATTACTGAATCAGGATTACACTTTAAACTACCTTGGCCGATGCAAAAAGTAGAGGTTTTATCAAAGGAAACATTCAGTTTGGAGTTTGGTTACAAAGAGCGTTCACAAAGTGATATGGACATATATCCTTCAGAAACAAAAATGATTACAGGCGATGAATTTTTCGTGCTTACTGATTTAGTTGTTCAGTGGAAAATTACAGATCCGAAAAAATATTTATTCAATTCACAAGATCCGAAAGAGCTATTACATAGTGCGACATCAAGTGCGATTCGTTCCATTATCGGAAACTCTAAAATTGATGCCGCTTTAACAGATGGAAAATCAGATATAGAATCAAGAACAAGAACATTATTGACACAATTAATGGAAAAATATGATGTTGGAATTAGTGTATTAGGCGTTAAGCTACAAGATGTTGAGCTGCCGAATGAAGAGGTGCGTGCTGCCTTTACTGCGGTAACTGATGCACGTGAAATGAAAAATACAAAAATTAACCAGGCGGATAAATACAAAAATCAACGCCTTAGTGAAGTAGAAGGAGAAATCGCTGCGATTAAATCCAAGGCGGAGGGGCAAAAGGTTGCACGTATTGAGCAGGCCGTTGGGGACGTTGCTGTATTCAAACAGCTTTATAACGAATACAAAGATAATAAAGCGATTACACGCGAGCGTCTTATGCTAGAAACGTTAGAAATGGTATTGCCGAATGCGCAAATTTATATTATGAATGATGATGAAGGAAGTACAATGAAATATTTACCTATTCAGTCAGCTACACCGAAACCGAAAGAAGAAGGGAGCGATAGCCAATGAGTAAAAATAAGTACGATGGGGATTTAGAAAAGTTTTTAAGGAAATTATTTACTGACAAAAATAAAAAGAAGAGTAAAGTTGTTGAAGCAACAGTCTCTGAAACGGATACAATTCAAAAAGAAAAGAAACCTAAAAATATGCGTAAATGGGCTACTTCCGCGATTATAATAACAGCTATTTTTACGATTGGGATTATCGCTTTTGCTAATCTTTACATTGTGAAGGAAAACGAATATAAAGTAGTGCGTCAATTTGGTGAAGTTGTGAAATATGAGCGTGAGCCTGGGCTGCATATGAAGATACCATTTATCCAAAGTGTAACGACATTGCCGAAAAATTTAATGACCTATGACATGATGCAGGAAGAGATTAATACAAAAGATAAAAAGCGGATTATTATTGATAATTATGCTGTATGGCGAGTAGTTGACCCAAAGGCGCTAATTTCTAATGCGGGGACATTGCCGAATGCAGAGCGTCGCATGAGTGAATTTATTTATTCAGTTATTCGTACTGAGCTAGGTACATTGAATTACGATCAAATTATTAATGATGCAGATTCATCGCGCGGTGATATAAATGATAGTGTAACATTGAAAGTAAATGAGCTTTTAGCCAATGATAACTATGGTATTGAAGTAGTTGATGTACGTATTCGCCGCACAGATTTACCGCCAGAAAATGAGCAAGCAATTTTTACACGTATGATTTCAGAACGTGAAAAAACAGCACAGACATATTTGTCGCAAGGGGATGCATTGAAGCGAAAAATCGAAGCGGAAACGGATCAAGAAGTGCAAATGCAGCTAGCCAAGGCAAACAGTGGAGCTGCTGTAACAATCGCTGAAGGTGAAGCAGAGGCTGCAAAAATTTATAATGAAGCATTTTCAAAAGACCCTGAATTTTATTCGCTATATCGTACGCTAGAATCATATAAAAAGACGATTGGTGATGATACGGTTATTATTTTACCGTCAGACTCTCCATATGCAAAAATACTATCAGGTTACCTTGAATAACATATGAATTTATGTAAAGGAATTGTCCGAAAAGCAGGCTAATGCACTGCTTTTCGGGCAATTTTTTCGGCCTTCGAAAACATGCGATTATTCTTTGAAAAGTTGAAGGTGCTGGTTTCTACGTTGTTTTTAAAATGAATAAATAAAGCAAGTTTTTCTGCTGTGTCAAAGTTGATGTCAGACTTCTGGACAACCTTCTTTGTAATTTTTTTCTCATTTTCTACAAAAATCAGCATGATTTTGCTGGAAAATGTAGCAATCAAAAGATAATATAGTATAATGGACTACGGTTAGTTGTTTTGGCATATTTATTCACAAGAAAATTAATGTAAAATGTATACGAGTAAACAATTTTTAAAAAGTACTTAAGACTTAGAAAGGTGGAAAAGAAGTGATTTTTTTAGATCCTAATTATATCTCCCCAATGTTACAAGAGGCATTAATACGTACAAAAATTCCGATGTACGATATCGTTAATCAGCAATTAATAAATGAACCACAAGCTACTACTTTAGAATTACAAGAAAATCAGCTTATTATTATTAATTCAGAACATGCTATTAAATTATTAACAGATCAATTTGCACATTTAAATGCTACTAAATGGTCGAATTTATTTAAAAATAAAGTAGCATTCCGAAGATTTTTAGCATCAAGCTTCCCAAGCTTTTACTTCAAAGAAAGTACATTGCATGAGTTAAGCATGATGGACAGCACTAGCATACCGTATCCAATTATTCTAAAACCAGCTATCGGTTATGCAAGCGTTGGCGTACAAAAAATTAAGGATGCGCAACAATTTACAGAAGCTGTTCAACAATTAGTAAAAAATAATGGTTTTGCAACTTCTTACGCAAAAGATATTTTAAATTTCCAAACATTTATTTTAGAAACATACATTGAAGGACAAGAGTTAGCAGTAGATGCTTATTTTAATGAGGATGGGAAACCGATTATTTTAAATTTATTTGCTCGTATGTTCCGTGATGCAGAGGATATGAGTGATCGAATTTATTATACAAGTAAACAAGTACTAGCTCAGTATTTGTCAGTTGTTGAAAAATACTTAAGTGAACTAGGAGCTTCACTTGAAATGCGTAACTACCCATTTCATATCGAGCTTCGCATTGACGCACAAGGCATTTTAATTCCAATTGAAGTGAATCCTTTACGCTTTGCTGGTATTGGTACGACAGAACTTGGTACATACGCTTATGATATTAATCCATATGAATATGTTTTCAACAAATGGGAACCAGATTGGTCACAAAAAATTGCCAAAATGGATGATCGAATTTATAGCTTTACTTGTGCAGAGTTTGACAGCCATCTTACTTTTGAAGATATTGACTGTATTCATCACGAAAAGCTGAAACAAGAATTTGATCATCTATTAGATTATCGAATTATGCCACAAGACAGTGGGACAACCTTTGCAGTTATCTTTTTTGCTAGTGATTCATTTAGTCAAAATGAACATATTTTATCATTAGATTTTATGTCATTTATTACAACAAAGAACGAGGCACTTGCTTTAAGCAGTTCTCACAACTAGAGAAGGAGCGGGCTATACATGGGCAAAAAAAAACAATCTGTTAAAACGAAAATATTGGCGAGCATCATTCTACCGATTAGCATCTTAAGTATTGTTTTCGGCATGCTTTGCTATATGGTTGCGAATAATTTAGTTAAAGAACAAATTCTTCCAACATATGAACAAAACCTCACATTAAAAATGGAGCAATTTGCAAGATTAATAGATCCATATACTGTCAATGCTGCGAAAACAGATAAGACTAAATTTGAAAAGCTTTTACAAATAACTACAGATTTTAAACACAAAACAGGGTTAGAGCATGTTTATATTATTAGTAAAATTAATGGACAAGAGTATATTTTAGTATTGAGTGATGATGGCGAATATTTAACACCAATTGAGTATTCAGAGGATCAAACGAAAGCGACAAGCACAACAGAAATCGTAGTTAGTCCAATTTATGGAGATAATTACGGTGATCATAAATCAACATTTTTACAAATCCCAGGAACGGATTCGGTAATAGGTCTTGACGCAGATGCAGATTTTATTAGTGAAATAAAAAATGAAATTATCATGACAGTTATTGGGATTTCACTTGTTTTTATTGCTATAGGTGTAACGGTGGCACTGTTTATCGCACGTAATATTACACGACCGATGGAGCGTTTAGTAAACCATACGCAAATTGTGGCAAAAGGTGATTTACAGCAGCAAGTAGTGGTGGAAGGAGATAAGGAAGTACGTAATTTAGCACAAAGCTTCCATGATATGCAGGAACAACTTCGAGAAACAATCCATCATGTAAACGTTACATCAACGCATGTTGACCAAAGTTCATCAACGTTGAAGGAAAGTGTAGAGCAGCTAACAATTGCTTCAACACAAGTGGCGGGCGCTATTCAAGAAATTGCTTCAAGCAGTGACTTAATCGTAGAAGGTGCAGTGCAAAATCGTGGAGCAATTGAGCAAATGGTTTCACAAATTGCTTATATTTCCAACATGACTTCACAAGTATCTGATGGAGCATTACGTGCTACAAACATTGCACAACAAGGTAATGAAGTAGTTCAAAGCTCAGTAAAAGGAATTGGAAATATTCATGAAACAGCAAAAACATCTTTAAAAATCACAGAGCAGATGAATGTGCGTTCAACAGAAGTAAGTCAAATTACGAAAATTATTTCGGGCATTTCTGACCAAATTAATTTATTAGCATTGAATGCGGCCATTGAAGCAGCAAGAGCTGGGGAATATGGAAAAGGGTTCGCTGTTGTGGCAGATGAAATTCGTTCGTTAGCTGAGCAATCAGCACAGTCAGCAAGCAATATTACGACATTAATACAAGGGATGCAAAAAGATTCAGATGATTCAGTGGTAGCTATTACAAATGTTGTAGCACAAATTGAGCATGAAAATACAGCAATGCATTCAGCTGGTGAAACATTCAGCACAATCTCATCAATGGTTAGTGAAATGAATGGTGAAATTCAGCAAATAACAGCTACGATTCAGGAAATGGCAGCAAGTTCGAATCAAGTACTTGCTACGACAAACCAAACAGTTGAATCGATTGAAGCATCTAGCGAGCATTCACAAAGCATTGCGGCATCAATGGAAGAGCAAACAGCTACTACCGAGGAAATGCTAAGCATTGCGACTGAATTAAACGAAATGATTGGCAATTTAAAAACACAGATTGAGCACTTTAAAATATAACTGTTTAAGAGCTGTCGAAGAAATGCAGACTACTTCTGCATTTTCTCGACAGCTATTTCGTGTTAATTGAAGTGATTGTTATTTACCCAAAGGCTGGAAACAATAAAGTGAAAGCCAATAGCTTGAATTTGGAAGAGAGGTAAGGTTATAGGGGAATTTGGACTAAAGTCCTCTAAGATGCAATTGATTACGGGTTATTATAGTTATGATACATGGATTTATATTTAAGGATAATATTGTTATATAAGGATATAGAAATTTCTTTTCATCGCTCTATTTATTGTTATAATAGACTATGTAACTTAATAGAGAGGTGGATATGATGAGCAAGCGAATTCAAAATTTGCTAGTGGCATTTATTATCGCAACGTCAATGACGGCGCTTTTTCAATCAAGTCATTTTGAGTTGATGAAAACAAGCCTATTTCATATACCTGTAATTTTTTTAATCATGTTTATTCTTGGAACTATTATTGCCGAAGATGTTCGTAATGCCTTTAAAAAGGTGCTTTGGTTTGAAAAACGTAAAGACCAGCGTCCAGTTTGGCAAGTTGGTATCGGGATGATTTTCTATTTCGCACAAATTGGTTTTGTAGAAGTATTTATGAGAGGCGTTATGCACTACAATCTTGGTGGTATGCCGCTGTACTTAGTTATTAGCTTTTTAAATGCTTTTTTATTGACGGTTATTTTTGAGGAAATTTTCTATAAAAATGATAGTCATGCTATAGAACCTTATAAAGTGAAAAATAAATGATTGAATAGGCGCTTTTGCAAAACTTTTTTGAGGAAAGTTTATGTAGAAGCGCCTTTTTTGGTGGAAAAAAACTCGGATTCACGCTAAAGTTAAGAGGAGAATAGTTCGAACGCATGTTTTTACCAGGATTCAGTGAGGTTCCATTCACTTGCTGTTTGAGAGGAAGAGTGCCACACGCGTATTGCGGTTGAGTAACCAACATCGTATTGTCTACATAATGTGGCCAATTAACTACTAGCACGTGTGTTGACGGTTACTCCCACCAGTTGCTCGAAAGCTGGCTGAGGCGTAATAGATTTTGTAATTGAAGAGGAGCGTACAACAATGGCGAAAGAAAAATTATTATTACTTGATGGCAATAGTTTAGCCTATCGTGCATTTTTTGCATTGCCACCATTAACGAATGATAGTGGAATTCATACGAATGCTTCATATGGTTTTACGATGATGCTACAAAAAATTGTGGAGGAAGAGCAGCCGACACAAATGCTTGTGGCATTCGATGCAGGGAAAACGACATTCCGCCACGAGTCTTTTGGAGAATATAAAGGTGGTCGCCAAAAAACGCCACCTGAATTATCGGAGCAATTCCCTTATATTCGCAAGCTTATTGATGCCTACAATATTAAGCGCTATGAGCTTGATTTATATGAGGCAGATGATATTATCGGTACTTTAGCAAAGCAAGCCGAAGCTGGCGGTAGTGAAGTTATTATCGTATCAGGTGATAAAGATTTGACGCAGCTATCATCAGACAATGTCACTGTATATATTACACGTAAAGGGATTACAGATATTGAAAAATATACGCCAGCACATATCGAAGAGAAGTATGGACTAACGCCTGCACAAATCATTGATATGAAGGGCCTGATGGGAGACGCATCGGACAATATTCCAGGAGTTCCTGGTGTTGGGGAAAAAACAGCCATTAAGCTACTGAAGGAATACGGTTCTGTTGAAGCGTTGTATGAGGCAATTGATGGAATGAAGGCTTCTAAAATGAAAGAAAAGCTTGTAGAAAATGAAGATAGTGCACATTTATCGAAAAAGCTTGCAACAATTTTCACAGAGGCACCAATTGAGATAACACTTGATGATTTAGCTTATGCTGGGCCAAATGAAGATGCCTTGCTTGCAGTTTGGCAGGAGCTTGGCTTTAAATCATTAATTGAAAAAAGTGATATGCAAAGTACAGCACAGGAGCAGGAGGACATCCAGCTAAATATTGTAGCTGATGTAACTACTGCGATGCTAAAAGATACGATGGCACTTCATGTGGAACTAGAAAACGAGCACTATCATAGCTGTGATATGCTTGGGATTGCTGTAACAAATGGTGAAGATGCAACATATATTCCCGTAGAAATTGCATTAAAGAGCGATGCTTTCAAAGCTTGGCTAGAAGATGCATCGAAGAAAAAATATATTGTAGATAGCAAAGCTACACAGGCTATTTTAGCTCGTTATGATATTCAACTTGCTGGCGTTGCATTTGATTTGCTTCTTGCATCATACATTGTTAATCCAGCTATTTCAGGTGATGATGTCGCAGCACTTGCAAAGGAATTTGGCTATACAAATGTACAAGCTAATGAAGTAGTGTATGGCAAAGGGGCAAAGTGGACAGTGCCAGAAACAGGTGTATTAGCGGATCATATTAGCCGAAAAGCAATTGCATTATGGCATTTACAGTCAGTTGTAGAAAAGAAGCTAAAGGATAATGAGCAATACGATTTATATCATGATTTGGAATTACCACTTGCTGAGATATTAGGGAAAATGGAAATCGAAGGAATTTCAGTTGATGTAGAAATATTAAAGCAAATGGGAGAGGCATTGCAGGAGAAGCTCACGGTTATTGAGCAATCAATCTATGAGCTTGCAGGTGAAGAATTTAACATTAACTCACCAAAGCAATTAGGTGTTATTTTATTCGATAAGCTAGGCTTACCTGTCTTGAAAAAAACAAAAACAGGTTATTCCACAGCGGCGGATGTATTGGAAAAGCTACAATCTGAGCATGATATTGTGAAGCATATTTTAGATTATCGCCAATTAGCTAAGCTGCAATCGACGTATATCGAAGGACTCACAAAAGAGGTACACGCTAAAGATGGCAAAGTGCATACGCGCTTCCAGCAAGCATTGACAGCAACAGGGCGCTTAAGCTCGACAGACCCGAACCTACAAAATATTCCGATTCGCTTAGAGGAAGGTCGTAAAATTCGCCAAGCATTCGTACCATCAAAAGAAGGCTGGGTATTATTTGCGGCAGACTATTCACAAATCGAGCTACGCGTATTAGCACATATGTGTCAGGACCCTGTTCTAGTAGAAGCATTCAAGGAAGGAATGGATATTCATACACGTACAGCAATGGATGTCTTCGGTGTCACAAACCCAGATGAAGTAACAGCAAATATGCGCCGTACAGCAAAGGCTGTAAACTTCGGTATTATTTATGGTATTAGTGATTACGGCTTGTCACAAAACTTAGATATACCGCGTAAAAAGGCGGCTGAGTTTATTGAAAGCTATTTACAAAGCTTCCCTGGTGTAAAAGGCTATATGGAAAACATTGTAGCAGATGCTAGACGAGATGGCTTTGTCACAACAATCTTAAATCGCCGCCGTTATCTACCTGATATTAATAGCTCAAATTTCAATTTACGTAGCTTCGCTGAGCGTACAGCGATGAATGCACCGATTCAAGGAAGTGCAGCTGATATTATTAAAAAAGCAATGATTGATATGGATATACGCTTGCAGAAGGAAGGCTTACAGGCAAAGCTTTTATTACAAGTACACGATGAATTAATTTTCGAAGCACCAGCCGAGGAAATAGAAATTTTAGAACGGATCGTACCGGAGGTTATGGAATCTGCTATTGAACTAGCTGTACCATTAAAAGTTGATTATTCACACGGTCACTCTTGGTATGATGCAAAGTAAGGAGTGATTTCTGTGCCTGAATTACCAGAGGTTGAAGGAGTCGTTAAAGATTTAAAGCCGTTAGTTGAAGGCAAAATAATTCAATCTGTTACATTATCTGATGTAGTTTATACATCTCATGAAGCAGGTAAGCAAACAATTGTTAAAGGAAGTGCGCTACAGCATTTTGAGGCGAGCGTACAACAGATGACGGTTACTGCTATTGAACGACGTGCTAAATATATTTTTATTCATTTGCAAAAAGAAGGGGAGCCATTTGTGCTCGTCAACCATTTAGGGATGACGGGCGCATGGTTTGTCGTGCAAAATGTGACAGAAATTGAAGAGGAAAAATTTCGTAAGCATATCCATGCAACCTTTACTTTAGCAAGTGGTGAACTACTTATTTATAGTGATATCCGTCGTTTTGGTGAGCTACGCTTTTTACGCACAATTGATGAGCATGCACCATTAACAAAAATGGCGCCCGAACCGTTTGACAATGATGCATGTGAATTTTTCCTAACGCAGTGTATGAAAGCGAAATATGAAAACAAAGCGGTGAAGGAAGTTATCATGGATGGACAAGTAATTTCTGGCTGTGGCAATATTTATGCGACAGAAGCGCTATTTGCTACGAAAATTAAGCCAATGAAAAAAGTAAAAGCTATTTCGAAGGCGAAGAAAATAGAGTTGTTTCAAGCGATTGTCAATGTATTACAGGAAAGTATTGACAATGGCGGCTCAACAATTTCAGATTATCGTACTGTTAACGGCGGCGCAGGCTCGATGCAAAATCGCTTGAAAATGTATAGTCATAAACAGTGTCCACTATGTCAAACGGAAACAACATCCGTCGTCATTGCTGGACGCACATCAACGTATTGCCCAAGCTGTCAAAAATAATAACTAATTTAGAGGAAGCCTACAATGGGGAAACTATCAGACCTTCGATAAAGGGGAATTTGTATGATTATAGGATTAACAGGAAGCATTGCAAGCGGTAAAAGTACCGTGGCACAAATGCTAAAAGAGTATCAATTGCCGATTGTTGATGCAGACTTAGTTGCACGACAAGTAGTAGAGCCAGGCTCTGAGACGTTGCAGAAAATTGCTGAGGCTTTTGGTCAAGACGTTATTAAAGAAGATGGTGCAATGGATCGCGAAAAGGTTGGCTCGATTATTTTCCATGAACCTGCGCAACGTAAGGTGTTAAATGATATTATACATCCTGCTATTCGCACGGAAATGCTACGCCAACGTGATGAGCTCCTACATGGTGGGGCAGAGCATGTTGTAATGGATATTCCACTATTATTTGAAAGCAAGCTACAGCATTTTGTTGATAAAATATTAGTTGTGTCTGTTACAGAGGAAATCCAGCTCGCTCGCTTAATGGAACGCAATCAGCTACCTGAAAATGAGGCACGTGCTCGTATTGCATCACAATTGCCTATGTCTGTGAAAGAGCAAGGGGCAGATGCGGTAATATACAATAATGCAACAAAGGAATCGACGGCTGAGCAACTGAAGAAAATATTGCAGCAGTGGGCGGTTATTTATTGAGAGATGTAGGGGAAAGTTGACTCTTCCCCTACATCTTTTTTTGTTAAAATAAAAATAGTATGCCAATCATGGAACCGAATGAAAGTAGTATTCTGGCTAACTCAAACCGTAAAATATTTAATGATGGAGCCCGGTACTTAATATAGCGCCATTGGAGATAAGCAGCAGTTACAATGGGAATAACAGCAATTGGGATGTAAAAAGGCCCAATAGCAATAATATAAAAAAGTGTTGCCAAAACTAGACTGGCGAATAGTGTGACAAGGATATGAACGCTAATGGATTTTGGGTAAATCACTTTATGATCAATCTTGTGTTTTTTATAATAATATATAGACATCAAGTTTGTTAAAACTGTGATAAGGATGAAAATAGGTAAGGCCCCCATCCTTTTTGGTGAATACAATTGATTAAATACATCCCCATATAGCTCGCGATTTTCACGATAATAAACCTTTTCATCCACATCATAAATATCTGTATCAGATAGTTGGAATTTTCTTTGTTTCCCATTTTCAACAAAAATAACATCCACTATATATGAGCCAAGCTTACCGTCATTAACAACGGGTAGGGTATTAATTTGCTGGAAAAATTGAATTAGCTCCTCAGATTCCCAGGTTTGTATTCGTGTATATAAAGTAGAGGTTCTTGCTTTAAAGCTCCCCTCCTCACCACTAAAGTACGTATAAATCATAGCAGAATATGTGCTGGCATTTTGTGCCGGGCGCTCAGGGTTTGTCATCATTAAAAATATAAAAATGCCGCACATGGCCATAATGATTGTAGGTATTTTCCAAGTAAATTGCTTTTTTGAGGGTTGCTGTGCAAGCGATTGTTTCATTTGTGCTTTGAGCTGTTCATTTTCTGGGAAATGATTTAATTGCTGTAGCTGTCGTTCAAGGCGATTCATGCCATTCACCTCCTAATAGTTGTTGCAGCTTTTTCATAGCACTGCGCTGGGTATTTGCAATTTTTGTTGTAGATAAGCCTGTAATAAGGCATGTTTCTTCGATGGATAGCTCCTCGATTTTACGAAAAATAAGCACTTCTCGTTGCAATGGCTTGAGTTGCTGTAGAGCCTCATACAGCTCCTTGCGTTCTTCACTTTGGACAATCCAATCATGTGGCACATATGTAAATTCATTTTGCTCATGCTTCTTTTGGAAGGGGAGCCACTGTATAAGCGCTTTTTTACGGTAGTAATCAATGATCAGATTGCGAGCAATTTGTCGGACAAATGTTTTAATATGTGCCTCGTTGCGAAAATTTCCTTTTAAAACCCTTACAAATGTTTCCTGTGTTAAGTCCTCGGCTAATTGCGTATGTGAAACCATTAAATATATGTATTTGTATACCGTATGGAAATGCTCCTCATAAATTGCTTCAAAATCCAAGTTTTTCACCTCTCTTACAATATTAGACGAATGACTACGAGAAATTTGTAACTTTTTAAAAAGATTTTTTTGAAATAGGTTATACTAAATAAAGTGCGTAATTGGAGAAATGTTGATATGAAAGCGTTTTATCGGCAGTTTCAGTTATCAGAAAATAAGAACTTTTAAAATCAACATAAAATACATTCACCTTTTCGAATAATGTGTTATACTAATTGACGAGTATAATAAATAAAATGATAACCTATTTACAGGAGGCTTTTTTATATGTCAGTTTCTATCGCAATTAATGGATTTGGTCGTATCGGACGCATGGTATTCCGCCAAGCTATCGTTCAGGAGGAGTTAAATTTAGTAGCTATTAATGCTAGCTACCCAGCCGAAACATTAGCTCATTTAATTAAGTATGACACAAATCACGGTCCATTCGAAGGCACTGTTGAAACGGCGGAAGACGCATTAATCGTTAACGGTAAGCGTGTAGCGATTGTTTCAGAACGTGACCCTAAATTATTACCTTGGAAGGCAATGGGCGTAGATATCGTAATTGAAGCAACAGGTAAATTCAATGACCGCGATAAAGCAGCTATGCATTTAGAAGCAGGTGCGAAAAAAGTAATTTTAACAGCACCAGGTAAAAATGAAGATATTACAGTTGTATTAGGTGTAAATGATGAATTATTAGACATTGAAAAACACGATGTTATTTCAAACGCTTCTTGTACAACAAACTGTTTAGCACCAGTGGCAAAAGTATTAAATGATACGTTCGGAATTGAAAACGGTTTAATGACGACAGTTCATGCTTACACGAACGATCAAAATAACTTAGATAACCCGCACAAAGACTTACGCCGTGCACGTAACTGTGGATCATCAATTATTCCAACATCAACAGGTGCTGCGAAAGCGTTAGCACTAGTGCTACCTGAATTAAAAGGTAAATTACATGGTATGGCTTTACGTGTACCAACACCAAACGTTTCATTAGTAGACTTAGTAGTGGATTTACAAAAAGATGTAACTGTGGAAGAAGTAAACGCAGCATTTAAAGCAGCGGCAGAAGGTCCAATGAAAGGTATTTTAAATATTTCAATGGAACCATTAGTATCATCTGATTACAATACAACAACATATTCTTCAACAGTAGATGGTTTAACAACAATGGTAATGGATGACCGTAAAGTGAAAGTACTTGCTTGGTACGATAACGAATGGGGCTACTCAGCACGCGTTGTTGATTTAGCAAAGAAAGTAGCCAATGCATTAGCAACGGTGAACGCATAATATAATAAAGGGGCTACAGAAAATTCGGCTTTTCTCGTAGTCCCTATTTTAACACTTGCAACTACTATGAAAACATCTTATAATCACACATGTGTATACATCATTTGTATCACATGACTACTTAAAGGGTTAGGACCTCTTTGGACTAACTTTCCCCCGTGGTAGTCAACTTTGCACATTTTAAAATATTATGTCAAAGGGGGAAGCGAACCATGAGAACGATGGGACGTCATGTTATTGCTGAGCTTTGGGATTGCGATTTAGAGAAGTTAAACAATGTTCAATTTATTGAGCAAACTTTTGTTGATGCAGCTTTACGATCAGGGGCAGAAGTACGTGAAGTAACTTTTCATAAATTTGCACCTCAAGGAGTAAGCGGAGTAGTAATTATTTCTGAATCGCATTTAACGATACACAGCTTTCCGGAGCATGGCTATGCTAGCATAGATGTGTATACGTGCGGTGATTTGGATCCAACAGTAGCAGCAAATTACATTGCGGAAGCACTCGGCGCGAAAATGCGCGAAGCGGTCGTCGTGCCACGCGGTATGGGACCTGTTGTTGTTGGTACATGAGCAGATGAATCAAGTGTTGTGAGACAAACTATAGGCTACTTGCCAACCGATTAATTCGGAGGGCAGGTAGCTTATTTGCGTTTTTATCTAAATGTAGAAAATTTTTTGTGTTACGAAAGCAATTTGTCAGCAATAATAATAACAACATATTTTTTACAGAAAGCAATGTCAAAGGTACAAATACAAAACACCTTCTCCATGGGAGTAAATACATACGTTAGATTCACCTATTATAAACGATTAAATAAAAAAATTTTTTTACTGTATACATTTTTGATTGCTGATTCGTTGTATATGTGTAGGGAGGATAAGAAATGAAAAAAGAAGATGAGCTTGCCTCCTATTTGATGCATTTAGGGGAGGAAGTGTATAAGCTTTTATTGTCAAAAAGAGCGAAAAAAGAGGATGCAGAGGATATTATTCAAAATACGATTTATAAAGTGTATATGCTGCTCGGTACATTAAATGAAAGTAACCTTCGTCCGTGGTTTTTTCGAGTAGCGTTGAACGAATATATTGATTTAAAACGTAAAAAAGACGAGCAGACGGCTTCATTAACTGAAGAAATTTATGTAAAGCTACAGCATGCAAATAATGCGTTTGATGTAATTAATCATAAGGATGAAATTACCTATTTATTGAAAGATACGAAACAAGAATATCGAGAAATTTTTTTGTTGAAGTATTATTATGATTTGACTTATGAGGAAATTGCACAAATTTTACATATTCAATCAGATAGTGTGAAGCAAAAATTATATCGTGCGCGAAAAAGCATTCAGTGTCAAAATGTGGAGGGATAGTAGTGGAAGAATCATTGCAAAAAGCAATAAAAAAAGCAAAGCTTAGAAATTTAATATTGATAGTAGCAACAGTGTTTATCGTTTTACTTGTGTCATGGGTGCTTATATATAGGATAGGTGACGTTTATGCTGGGAAAAGCTCAATTAAGCTACAGGACGAGATAACTTTAAGACATGCGATTTCTGAACCGAATATTCAAATTAGCTCACAAGTTAGCCAACGCTCTATATTTGGTGGAACAGTTGTAACGAATCGCTCAAAGAATGTGAATGGTTATGTTGTACCTTGGAGCACATTGACGAATACCTATGGCTGGGAAAGTTTAAATCTAAATTACAATGAGTTTGTACCGAGTTTTTATTTATCAGATAAATCTTACTATGTATATGATAAACAAACGAAAAATAAAGTAGCCACTTTTGTTCATCCTGATACGAAAAAATATTTTACAGCTATTCCGAATGATTTGGCAGCTGTTCGTTCAATGGAAAATTATGTTGCAGAAATAGCTATTTCGTTTGACAAACCATATACTACGGAAGAAATCACAAAAATGATTCCTGAAAATTTGAATATCGAATGGTTTTATATGACATCACTGGTGCAAGATGAAGATACAGACCCTGCTGGAGTTCCTGTTTATGGATTTGCGGGGGGAATCGGGTCAGAAAAAATATATGAGGACTTTATGAAGGATTTAGCCAAATACGACATTAGTCAAAACAAGGATTTAGCCCAAGCTGATATTAAACAAAATAATGAAGTGATTCAAACATTTTTGAAGATCAACAATGGGAAAGCCTTCAAAGATGTACCCGTTTTAGGTGTTATGTTGACAGGGCAAACGAAAAATTTTGCTGCATTAGAGGGCAAGGAATTTGTAAGGTCGGCTTCCGTAGGGGTAACTGTGCCAATGGTTCCGTATATTCAGCCAGAAAAATAAAATCACACCTTAATCAATCGAAAAATGGGCATTTTCGATTGATTTTTTCCGCGTAGATTTATTAATTAAAAAGGAGAAAAATATGAAAAAACGACATTTAGTCATTATAACAATACTATATACAGTCTTGATTTTATACTTCATGTTCTTAGGTTTTAATCGTTTACAAGGGGGCGATTATGAGGGATATGTATTTGAATTTGGTCCAATAGTTGGTCCATTGGATTTTCCTAGGCTTTCCTTTGGGTGGATATACGATTTTGGCAATATAGCAGCCTTTATCCCTTTTGGCATTCTATTGCCTTTACTATACCGCTTTACGTATAAAAAATTTATTAGCATGTTTCTAGTCATTATTTTTGCATTAGAAACATTACAAGCTTTAACACGTTTAGGAAGCTTTGATATCAATGATGTGATTTCAAATACGATAGGTGCAACCATTGGGTATATTATCTACAAAACTGCCTTCACACCAACGATTACTTTCAAAAAACTCATTACTGCTAGTTGGGTGACTTTGTTACTGTTCGTAGGCATTATCACGTTTTCAGAAATCTGGAAAGAGCGAGTAAGCTCCGTTCAACCATTACATATGATTGAAGAAACAACAGGAACTAAGCCGCTAACAAACGATTTACCAACATTCATTGTGGAAGGTCAGAACATCAAACCACAATTTAATTTATATCGTGATAAAGGAACTTATACGTTTACGACAAAGGGAAAAAAGGAACTTATACTCTTTTTCAATATGGGTATTCCGAATAATGAGGAATTTCAAGGAGATTTAACCATTATGGTAGATGGGGAGAATAGATTTCAAGTAAGGGCAGATGATTTAAAGGGAGATGGTGCATTCGAAACACCATACGAGCTACCTCTATTTTACGATTCAGAAAAAATGACAATTTCCATCACAGGAAATATGAAGCTGTGGGATGTAGGTTTCACAGAACTTAAACATTGGTGGGAGTAAAAAGTATTGAAAAGAGCTGTTAGGAAAGGAAGGTGTAAACCTACTTTCCCGACAGCTTATTCTTTTTTGTGTGTTATAATATAATCAATATCGTGTCACTATTTTTGATATAATATAATAACTAGTAAATTGAAATGAATCAGGAGAAATTTGTATGAGATGTCCAGCTTGTCAATATAAAGATACACGTGTTGTTGATTCAAGACCTGTAGATGATAATAAAGAAATAAGAAGAAGACGTGAGTGTGAAAAATGCTCGTTTCGTTTTACGACGTTTGAAAAAATGGAGGAAACACCACTTGTTGTCGTAAAAAAAGAAGGTGCGCGTGAGGAGTTTAGCCGTGAAAAGATTTTGCGCGGATTAATACGAGCATGTGAAAAACGACCAGTAGCTCTTGAAGAACTGGAGGAGCTTGTAATTGCAATTGAAAAAGATTTGCGTCGTTTAGGTCAATCAGAAGTTCGCTCAGAGGATGTTGGGGAAATGGTGATGGATCGCTTAATGAAGTTAGATGAAGTGGCGTATGTACGTTTTGCCTCTGTTTATCGCAGATTTTGTGATATCGATGCATTTATTCAAGAATTAAAACAATTGCAAAATAAGCAAGGAAATACGAAGTAATGCTATGTAAGGAGGGTTAAGATGACCTTTATGAATCAATTACATCCGTATGATATTTGTGAAGTTCAATGCCCTCACGAATTTAATGTAGTCAATCAAAAAATTTTGCAGCTTTGCTATCAGCCGATTATTGGCGTCGATGCGGTTGCTTTATATTTGAAATTATCGGTAGAAGCATCTAATGAACATATAGCCTTTCATCATCATTATTTACTCGATTGCTTAGATTTTTCGATAAAACGGCTTTTCCAAGCAAGGATAACGTTAGAAGCAATTGGCTTGCTACAAACATTTTGTAAGGTAGAAAATGATGCAACACATTATATTTATCGTTTAAAGCAGCCACTAGATGCTAAATCTTTTTTTGCAGATCCAATTTTATCTGTATCATTAATGAGGAAAATTGATAAGAAGGCGTTTGAGCATTTGCATAACACGCTCGTGTCAAAAGAGCAAAAGCTACATGGCTATAACGAGGTGACACGTGGCTTTAATGATGTATTTTTAAATGTAACGGAAAAAGAGCTGCAAAATATCGAACAACTTTATTCAGAGCAGGCGAGTGAAATATCAACAAACGGCTATGCGTTTGATTACAACTTGTTTGATTTTAAACTATTTTTCGACGGCATTAGCCAAGCGCTTATTCCACATAAGCTTTTTACTGTAGAAATTAAACAAACAATTGCTAAAGTTGCGTTTCTCTACAATTTTTCACCGTTAGATATGCAAAGCATTGTGATGCAGTCATTAACGGATGAACAAACTTTAAAGGCGGCGACGATTGAAAAAAAAGCAGCAGACCATTATCAGCTAAGCGGTCACAATCAAAATAAATATAAGCTACTAAAACGCTATGATATTACATCGGAAAAACCTGAGTCTAAGGAAAATAAAAATACGAGAAATGAGCATATTCATTATTTAAATACGACATCTCCTATTGAAGTATATGAGGATTTGCATGGCGTTTCTCCTACAGATGTAACAGTTCGGCTTTTCAACGATTTTTTAAATAGAGGTATTTCCTACGGTGTCATTAATACATTGATTCAATATATCGCAATGTCCGATGGTCGTTTAGATTATAATATCAATTTAATGCACAGCATTATGGATACTTTGGTGAGAAACGGAGCAAAAACAGCGGAGGATGCAATGCAAATTGCCAAGGAAGAGCACGATAAGCGCAATGGGAAAGCGATGCCAACAATTCAAAAAACAGAGCATCCTGCATCTAATCAAATTCCAGATGCAATGAAGGATTATGAGCTATCAACGCCGTATGAATTCCTGAAAATATTAACAAAGGGCAGGGAGCCGTTTAAAAATCAATTGAAAACGGCCGAAAGCTTAATGACTCTTTATGATATTGCACAAGGTGTCACAAATGTAATTGTCGAGCATGTATGGAAGCAGACAAATGGCAAGCTACCTGAAAAATTTGTTGAATCCGTCGCAGCTGAAATGCAGCAGCAAAATATTCAAACCGCAGAGCAGGCGGTACAATTTTTAGCACAACGAGGTTCAACGCCATACAAAATTGGGCAAGATGCGCTCGGTGAATTTGCCTTCTCTCCACAAGCACTTATTTACGATCGTACAACACCGTATGAATTTTTAAAGCAGCTTTATCGTGGCAAGGAGCCTGTACGCTTTATTGTAGAAACAGTAGAGCAGCTTGTTTTAACGCAAAAAATGCCAATTGGTGTTGTTAATTATTTGATGGAATATGCGATGCGAGAAACGAATGGCAAGTTAACAAAAAACTATATTCAAGCGATTGCAAGCAATTGGATGGCGCATAATTTGAAAAGTGCGGCAGATGCGATTCATTTAGTGGAGCAGCAGGAAGTAGCACAGCATAAAATTACATTGGATACACCTCTTGCCTTCAAAGCAAAGCAGCAGGATTTAACAAATTGGTTACCTCGTTATGATGAAACAATACCATATGAGTTTTTAAAGGCATTGAAAAACGGTGAGGAGCCGTTGCCTTATGTTGTTGAAATGGCTGAAAACTACGTTTTGTCTGGTATGACAGTAGGTGTTGTCAATGCGATGTTTGAACATGTGATTACGCAAGCAGGGCGTATTAATAAAAAGTATATTGATGCATTAGCAGCCAATGCCCAAATACAAAATATTGTGCTGGCAAAGGATGCTTTGAATTATTTCCAACAGCAAAATCAAAAAGCGACCGTTGCGACAATTTCACAGGATAATTTATCGCAATTTTATCCAAAGGACTATGTTTTTGGAAAAGTGGAAGAGAAATACGAAAAGAAGACGCCATATGAGTTTATTAAGCAGCTAAACAATGGACAAGAGCCGTTCCAATATACCATTAAGGCTGCGGAAAATTTAATAACACGCTATGGCATGGTGCCTGCTGTTGTCAATTTCTTATTGGAGTATGTATTAGCTAAAACGGACGGGGCGCTACCTGAGAAATATATAAATAGCGTGGCGGACTCATGGCGCCGTCAGCAAATTCAAACGGTGGAGCAGGCGCAAAAGCATGTTAAAGGCGCTGAGCAAAAAGCACTTGTTAGCAAGGGCACTAAAGTCGAAGTTGTGCCTGACTGGTTTCATAAAAAGCAAGAAGAAGAGCCTGTCAAACAAGAGCAAAAAGAAACAATTGATTTTGACGCTGAGTACAACAAACTATTACAGCAATTACGCAATTATGATGGGAAGGTGAAGAGCGATGGAACCGATTAAGGATTCATTAAAGCGTGTTGTCAATGTCCCATCTTTTCAAGAACGATATGAGGCGATGCGCCAAACAATATTACAACATGAGCAAGTGCAACAATTTATTGAACAAAATGCAGGGGAAATTGATAACCAAACGATTGAGCGTAGCTTGCTGAAGCTGCACGAATATATTAGTCAATCAACCGTTTGCTGTAAATGTGGAACGACTGCTCAGTGTACAAACTATTTACAAGGCTTTATTCCAAAGTTACTAATAACAAATGGACGCATCGATATTACTTATGAGCGTTGCGAGCAAAAAATACTGGAGGACGAACGCAAGGAAATTGCTTCGATGGTATCTTCTATGCATATGCCGAAAGAAGTGCTACAGGCAACATTTGAGGATATTGCAATCGATGGTAATCGATCACGACTTGATATTGTCCAGCAAATTGTCCAGTTTATTGATATGTATCGTACAACAGGTGAATTGCCACATAGAGGCTTATATTTATACGGGCAGTTTGGTGTTGGAAAATCATTTATTTTAGGAGCAATTGCGAATGAATTAGCAAAGCTAAAAGTAAAATCTGTACTCGTTTATGTGCCAGAGTTTTTACGTGAACTGAAGGCAGCGATTGCCGACCACACACTGGAAAGTAAGGTTGATTTTGTGAAAAGAGCGCCAGTATTAATGCTAGATGATATAGGCGCAGAGGCTATTTCTCAATGGGCTCGTGATGAAATTTTAGGGACGATTTTACATTATCGCATGAGCGAGCAACTACCAACATTTATATCTTCGAATTTTAATTATGAGGAATTAGAGCATCATTTAGCTCACTCGCAGCGTGGAGAAATAGAGGAAGTAAAAGCACGCCGCTTAATGGAACGTATCAAAGCAACAACTTCTATAATGAAAGTAGAAGGAGAAAATTTACGCCGATAGCAGTTGCATTTTCTTGCGATTCAGCGTATACTGTGCTCATATATAATTCAAAGCATAGAAAAGGATAAGAGGTTTGTGTAACGACTTTTAGAGAGGGAGGCCTAGGCTGGGAGCTTCCTAAGAACGGCACATACTTTACTACCTTGGAGCAGTGGCGGGGATAATCCGTCAACGTTGATCAGTACGTTAACTGACCTAGAGCTTCGTTCGAGAATATTCTCGGAAGGAAGAAGGGTGGAACCACGAGCATACGCGTCGTCCCTTTATCGGGATGGCGCTTTTTTGTGTTTACCCGAAACTATTTTAAAGGAGGACATAAACATGTCAGAAATGATGAAATTAACTTTCCCAGATGGTGCTGTAAAGGAATTTGCAGTAGGAACATCGACAGAGGAAGTTGCACAATCAATTAGCCCAGGTTTACGTAAAAAAGCGTTAGCTGGTAAAGTTAACGGTCAATTAGTTGATTTAAAAACAGCGATTGAAGCGGATGCAGCAATCGAAATTATTACACCAGAATCTCCAGAAGCGTTAGAAATTTTACGCCACTCAACAGCGCATTTAACAGCACAAGCGGTGAAGCGTTTATACCCAGACGCAAAGCTAGGCATCGGCCCTGTAATCGATTCAGGTTTCTACTACGATATCGATTCACCAACACCGATTACAGCGGAAGATTTACCTGCAATCGAAAAAGAAATGCGCAAAATTATCGCTGAAAATATTGAAATTGAGCGCAAAAATGTTTCGCGTGACGAAGCGCAAAAAATTTATGAAGCAATTGGCGATGAATATAAATTAGAGCTACTTGAAGCAATTCCAGCAGATAAGCAAGTATCTATTTACTATCAAGGTGATTTCTTTGACCTTTGCCGCGGTATTCATGTACCATCAACAGGTAAATTGAAGGAATTCAAGCTATTGTCACTTGCGGGTGCTTACTGGCGCGGAAACTCAGATAATAAAATGCTACAGCGTATTTACGGAACAGCATTCTTTACAAAAGATGAGTTAAAGCACCATATTCAAATGCTTGAAGAAGCAAAAGAGCGTGACCACCGTAAAATCGGTAAAGAGTTAGATTTATTCATGACTTCTCAAACTGTAGGGCAAGGCTTACCATTATGGTTACCGAACGGTGCAACAATTCGCCGTACAATTGAACGCTACATCGTTGATAAAGAAATCGCATTAGGCTATAAACACGTTTATACACCAGTTCTTGGCTCGAAAAAGCTATACGAAACTTCAGGTCACTGGGGTCACTATCAGGACGGCATGTTCCCACCAATGGAAATGGATAATGAAACATTAGTGTTACGTCCGATGAACTGTCCACACCATATGATGGTATTTAAAAATGGTTTACACTCATATCGTCATTTACCGATTCGTATTGCAGAGCTTGGTACAATGCACCGTTATGAAATGAGTGGCGCGGTATCTGGTTTACAGCGTGTGCGTGGGATGACTTTAAATGATGCTCATATTTTCGTACGTCCTGACCAAATTAAAGCAGAATTTAAAAAAGTAGTGGAATTAATTTTAGAAGTATATAAAGACTTCGATATTAACGACTATTCATTCCGTCTATCTTATCGTGATCCAAACAATAAAGAGAAATACTTCGATGACGATGAAATGTGGGAAACAGCACAAGCGATGTTAAAAGAAACAATGGATGAGCTAGGCTTAGATTACTTTGAGGCAGAAGACGAGGCAGCGTTCTACGGTCCAAAATTAGACGTTCAAGTAAAAACAGCAATTGGTAAAGAAGAAACTTTATCAACAGCACAGCTTGACTTCTTATTACCACAGCGCTTTGACCTTTCTTACATCGGTGAAGACGGCCAGCCACAACGCCCAGTAGTTATTCACCGTGGTGTCGTGTCAACAATGGAACGCTTCGTAGCATTCTTAATCGAAGAATACAAAGGTGCATTCCCAACTTGGTTAGCACCAGTACAAGTGGAAATTATCCCTGTATCAAATGCTGTACACTACGATTACGCAAAACAAATCGAAGAGCAGCTTATGGCAGCAGGTATCCGTGTAGAAATGGATGACCGCGAAGAAAAGCTAGGCTATAAAATCCGTGAAGCACAAATGAAAAAGATTCCGTATATGCTAGTTATTGGTGATAAAGAGGTAGAAGCAGGAGGCGTTAACGTTCGTCGTTACGGCTCAAAAGACTCAGAAACAGTTTCATTTGAAGAATTCTTAAATGGCTTAAAAGAAGAAGTAACGAAATAATGATCAAAACAGCCCATAAGCATTGCTAGTGGGCTGTTTTCTGTTGTGTCCAGCATACATAATAGGCCCTATACAGCTTGGCAGTAGGGATTGTTAGAGAAAGGTAAGAGTGCCCAGAGTAGCAAGGAATATGTATATAGTATATTTTCTTGATTACATTTTAAGTTATAAAAATGAATTAAAATACTTTTATAGGAAATGTCGAAAAAAGAAACAAAATGTATAATAGACCCTACTTTTGATTTGTTTTCTTGAATAATAAAGGTTTCTCTTCTTTCATTATAGAATAGATTTAATTAAGAATTTGCGCATATTCTAATATAATATGTTAGGAGTTTTTAAATATGAAGAATCTGAAGAAAATTATTGTAGGAGTAATAAGTCTAGTATTTTTGTTTTCAATAGTGGCACAAGTACCTGCTGCTGCAGCTCAAGTAGAAATTCAAAAAAATGAAATATTATCAACCATTTTTACAGAAGTACTGGAGTTAGATAGTAAATTTGATAATACAATTTATTTAGAAGGAGATTATATTGCTTTAGATACTAATTTAGCTATAAAACAAGGAGCAACAAAGACTGATATAAATCTAGCAAAATCCAAAATTGATGGACATAATCAAATCACTGAGGATATATCAACTCTTCAGCCATATGTAGTATTTGATGAAAATGGTTTGAATTTTGATGAGGAATCAGCAAGAAAAGCAAATGTATCCGAAGATTTAATTGTGACTACTGTAAAGGATTTTGAATTAATGAATTCAGTTGGTATATTAGCTGATTGTAAGGGGAAAAGTAACTTTGAAAAGACTGCGGATGGATTTTATACCTATTTTGATAGTTGCGAAACTGCTACGATAATAACTTATATCCAAATTGGTGCAGCAATAGCTTCACTTGGATTGGCTATTGCTGCCTTTATTGCTCCACCTGTTGGGTTAGCAACTATTATTGCAGTGGGATTATATGATATCGGAGCAATCGCTTTAAATCTTGTAAATATTCAGGGGTGTGGAACTTGGATCAAGTGGAAGGGAACAAACAACCCGAATCCATTCTGGGTTGGTAGTCAATGTTAGGTTATATTAAGAAAGGAGAGTAGTTTTGCTAACTATACTTCCTACTATTCTTTTAGGTATTAGTCTCTGTCTTTGTATAGTACTACTGCTTAAAATGAACCGAATTAAGGAACATAAAGAGAAGTTTCCTTTAATAATTTTATTTTCTTTCATTCTCATTAGTTTTTTAATGTTGTTGTATTTTAAGTTAATTGAATGAATGGAACATCTTCGAAGGCACCTTCTGTTAGCTTTGAACAGAAAGTGCCTTTTTTCATTATTTCTTGAGCTTTTAGTGTCCTCTAAGCATCGAGATTTATGTCAGCAAAAAATTAAGCATTGCTTGTTATATAGCTAATCAGATAATGTAAAGTTATCGGAGGGGGAGTAGAAATGGAATTCAAACAAATGACTATTGAAGATATACCAGCAATGGCAAAACTACTTATAGAAAGGCAAAATCTTGAGAGTAGGGTGTTCCCGTTTCTAAAAAATAGCAATCTTCATGTTAACTATATAACAGATTTACTTGCGGGATGGTTTACTAATAAACAAATGATTGGCATTGGGGCATTTATTAATAGTGAACTAGTAGGCTATATCATCGGAGAGTTAAAGCATGATACGGTGAGAGGCAGACATATATGGGGGCATTACGAGGGAGTCGCCATTCGAGCGGATCAATCGCCTGAACTTATTAGGAGTTTATATGCGAAGGCTTCAGAAGCATGGGTAGCGCAAGGTTGCTTTATGCACTACATGCTAATACCTCTCGGCAATCAAGTGTATTATGATGCCTGCCAACGATTAAGCTTTTTTATCCAGCAAGTACATGGGGTAATGAGCATGGCGGATTATCAACCTTTTGAAAATGTATCTGATGCAGAGGTTAGGGTGGCTCATAAAATGGATAGTACAACGCTAGGGAAAATGTCTAGTATTATTCAATCGTATCAAAATGCTGCGCCTACGTTTGAGCCTGTATTACCTGAAGCAGTATTGGAAATAAAAGCTGGATACGAAGGTATAGTTGAAGGAAATGATGAAACCTGTCTTATTGCAATAAAGGATATGAAAGAATTAGGATTTCAAGTGTACTATCCTAGTATGTCAAATTTAATGACACCCGATAATAGCGTAGAGTTAAGTGTTGCAGGTACCTATGATGTACAAATGGGAAAAGGCATTGGCAAAAAGCTGATGAATGAAGGCTATAGATTGATGAAAGAAAAGGGATATAGCACCATGGTAACAGATTGGCGAATAACTAACCTTGCTTCTTCAACATTTTGGCCAAAGTGTGGGTTTAAGCCAGTAGCCTATAGAATGGTTCGATACATTGACAGCAATATAGCATGGGCCAATTTTGATAATCCGAGTTTAAAATTATTGTAGTGTATTCAGCCACTGTAAATAAAAGTAATATGCAAAACCAATCTATAGGATATACACAAAAATCAGGCTTAGCAAGAAAGTGATAAGAGGAGGTTATCTCGTGGGAAGATCATTCGCAAATTTGCATATTAAATCGAACAATCTTGAGAAAATTGTTGAAGCATTAAGAGAGCTAAGCAATGAGCAGGCTCAAGTATTAGGTGTGCCAAATGATGAGACTCATGGGATTAAAGTAATCGTGTACGTAAGTAAAAGCAACGAGAACTGGATTAGCGTGCTCCACGATTATTTTGTGTGGGGTACGGTCAAAAAGATTGGCAAAACGTTGTCTCGGCTTATCAGGGAGCCGGTGATGACTGCTGGATATATGAATGAGGAAATATTTGAGTTGTCGTTTTTCGAGAATGGAGACATTCAAGCAGAAAGAATCTTTTGTGAGCAGTGGACAAGGGATGAATATGAACATCTCAAAGAAGAGCGTCTTAATGATGACTATTTGCGGAAAGCATTGGATATTCATAATGAGGATTTTGACAACATCATTAGTATTACAAGCCCAGAACAAGCCGTAGATAAACTGTCAGAACTCACAAAAATGTCATTATGGAGTGATTCGGAGTGGATACCGTATGAAGAAACTCTCAGTAAACGATTTAAGAAATATGAATTTTGAAATATAGACGCTTTACTGAAAAAGCTCATATTGCTGTTATAGCAATAGACGAAAATAACTATAGGTATTTATGTGATTTAGGAGATCAATGGATTCAGCCTATATGTGTAGACAAAAACAGCCCATTGTTTGCTTTTGGAGAAATTACGTTCCAGATAAAATCTTCTACGCGAATGCACTTAACTGGTACGGTAAAGGATAAAGGAAGGTCGCTTCTGAAAATGATTTTTCAGATACGACCTTACTCGTTTTATTCAATAAAATTCTCGGCAAATTGATAAATGATATGTGCAGGTACAGCTAAATTAAGGTTCTGTCCATCATCAAAGCCTGCTGTAATTAGGCCGACTAATCGTCCATGCATATCTAATAAAGCACCGCCAGAGCTGCCATTTGAAATAGCTGCCGTAAATTGAATCATCGACATTTGTCGAATATCTCGAAAGCCTGACACAATGCCATCTGAAACAGAATTAAATAATCCTAATGGGCTGCCAATCGCCACAATTTTCTGCCCTCGCACTAATTGACCATCTTTTTTAACAGGCAATGCTTTGCTTGCTCTATTTACCTTCAATATCGCCAAATCATAGATATTGTGATATTTCACAAACTGGTCCGTTGTATATTCGATTGTATCATTTTCATAAAGCACAGTATAATACGCTCCGCCACTCACAACATGCAAGTTCGTTAGTATATAGCCATCATGATGTAGCACAACACCTGAACCAAAGCAGACAACTTCATTGTCAGGCCCAAATGTTTTAATCATAACAACAGATATGGCCAAAGAAGCTAATTGTTCATAGCTACATTCTTCCGTAGAAGTAATCTTAGCACTTTGAGCTGGAGGAATGGGTGGTTGCGGCGGTTGTACACTATGCATTGGAATTGTTAGCTCTTTTTGATAGAAGTCTCGACATTTATGCAAAGTGGATGACGCTGCTATAACAGAAGGAATATTTGCCCCGTCTTCTCTAGGATTCATATAGCAAATATCACAACCTAGTGTTGATAAAAAATATAAGAATAATAACTCGTGCTGTGCAATGTCCCCAATAAAAACAATTTTCGGTGATTTTTGATTTTCTGCTGAGAAAATCCGGGGTAAATAATAATCCATCCAGTATAAAAATTTTATCGCAAAATTTTTTAATAAAGTTGCGTTGGAATGAGGCTGACTGTCTTTATAAATTTGGATTATTTGTTTGAAGCTTAGCTTTTTCGTCCATTCAAGACTAGCATTGTTTAGTTTGCTACCTAAAGGGGCTTTGTCAAGTGAAGGGAGGTGTTCCAACGTAGCTTGCACATTTTCCCAAAGCTCCATAAGCCGATCTACTTCCGCTTTATTCGTAATTTTCTCAAGTTTATGTAATCGTAAATAAGGAATGCGTTGCTGTGCAAAATACGCATCCATTTTTAAAATATCTTGTTGATAAAGATCAATGGAATCGACTATACCAATATATCGTAAAAAAACAACTTCCTTTGTAAGAGAGTTATTGTTGTCATTAATTTGCATAAAGTCCTGCATAGGATTTTGCAGATTTTTATATTTAATTTTTAAGGGTCTCGTTGTTACAAACATATTCATCCAACTCCTATAAGTGTTTCATAATATAATACAATTCTTCGATATTCTTTTAAATCCTTTATTTAGTTTAAGGAAAAAGCCATTTGAATAGCAATTTTAAATGCGGCTTGCTAGACTGTAGAATATCAATCGGGTGTACATAGTGGTTTTTGACGCTTCACTTTCGATGCACTATCTATTAATGTAGGGGAAAATAAACAATATTTTCTGTTGACATAGAAAAATACCCATGCTATTATAAGTAAGGTTAATAAATACAAGTTTGTGGTTGAAGTAGAGGCTGCCCGCTTCTCACCTGAAGTTCGACGCTTTTAGTAGTTGACAGGTTTGACACGTTGAATTGTTTTACGTATATTTACGTATGCACATATAGCGGGCGGACATCTTCTACAATGTCCGTCCTTTTTTTATGGATAAACGTAAAAGATGTACCGTTCAACCGGGTAAGAGTACTTGCTCAAACCATGTATTTGTTCGCGACACTACTTGGAGGTGGATTATTATTAGCAAAGACATGTATGTAAACGAAGGCATTCGCGCGCGTGAACTTCGTCTAATCGACCATAATGGTGACCAACTTGGTGTGAAAACACGCAATGAGGCGCTTGAAATTGCCGCTCGTGTAAACTTGGATCTTGTCCTTGTGGCTCCTCAAGCCAAGCCGCCAGTCGCACGTATCATGGACTATGGTAAATTTAAGTTCGAACAGCAAAAGAAAGATCGCGAAATTCGTAAAAATCAAAAGGTCATCAATATGAAAGAGGTTCGTCTGAGCCCAACGATTGATGAGCATGATTACCAAACGAAGCTACGTGCAGCTATGAAATTCCTTGAAAAAGGTGATAAAGTAAAAGCAAGTATTCGCTTTAAAGGTCGTGCGATTACACATAAAGAAATTGGTCAACGTGTGTTAGATCGCTTTGCTGAAGCTTGTGCCGAAATCGCAACGGTTGAACAAAAACCGAAGATGGATGGTCGTAGCATGTTTTTAGTTCTTCAACCAAAGAATGAAAAACAATAACATTTAGTATTTAGTTTAGGAGGAAATTCGACATGCCAAAAATGAAAACTCACCGTGGCGCTGCTAAGCGTTTCAAAAAAACGGGTACTGGAAAATTAAAATTTGACCGTGCTTATGGTAGCCACTTATTTGCTAACAAATCAACTAAGCAAAAACGCCACCTACGTAAAGCGAAAGTTGCTTCTTCAGGCGATTTCAAACGTATCCGTTCATTATTAACTTACATGAAATAATCATTGAACAATCAGGTTCACACTAAAACAATCTATTCGAAAGAATTAGCAGGAGGTAATTACTATGCCACGCGTAAAAGGCGGAACAGTAACACGCGCACGTCGCAAAAAAGTATTAAAATTAGCTAAAGGTTACTTTGGTTCAAAACACACTCTATATAAAGTAGCTAACCAAGCAGTAATGAAATCAGGTCAATATGCATACCGTGACCGTCGTCAAAAGAAACGTGATTTCCGTAAATTATGGATCACTCGTATCAACGCAGCTGCACGCATCAACGGTCTTTCTTACAGCCGTTTAATGCACGGTTTAAAATTAGCAGGTATCGAAGTTAACCGTAAAATGTTAGCTGACTTAGCTGTTAACGATGCAACAGCATTTGCTCAATTAGCAGAAGCTGCTAAAAATGCACAAGCTAAATAAGAAATGATAAAATAAAGGCTGGTGGGGTACTCCATCAGTCTTTTTGTCTATATTTAAGGTGGTTGTTAAAATGGAAATTGCTGTGTTAGCTTATGTAGCAGTAATGTCACTTATCCTTTGTATATTAATGTATAGTGATAAATCAAGGGCAGTTAACAAGAAGTGGCGTATTGCTGAAAAAACATTATTTATTGTTGCTATTTTCGGAGGGGCAATAGGCGGTGTATTAGGCATGTATTTATTTCGTCATAAAACACGCCATAATTTATTTGCATTTGGCTTTCCGTTGCTTGCTGCTGTCCAAACATACTTACTTGTCACATTGCTAAAGTAACAAAGAAAAAGGGCAGTCCAATAAGTATTCCTTTTTCGGACTGCCTTAGCTTCTACATTAAAATATTTGCTAAAAGCTTTATACCTGACGCTCCGCTTCCTGCAATTACTCGTCACAAGAGCGTGTCTTAAAATGGATTTTTAGACATGTCCTTCTTCTTTCATCAAATTTTCAATTGGGTTTTTCCAGCTAATTTTAGCGTTTGGGTAGCTCATTTTAATTTCTTTTTCTAAATATAAAAAGTCGCTTTTCGTAAGCCCTTGTAGTTTCATCGTATCGTGTACAAATACAAAAATAGATATAACTTCAAATGCATCCTCTGTTGTGCCTAAATATTTTTCTCCTTCAAAGAGTGCTCCCTTATATGAAATAAAGAAGTTTTTTCGCACATTTTTCACATCATCATAAAAATAATATTGCCCGTTTTCATAAGCTTCATCTAGCTTGCGCTTTGGATCAATAAGATATCGAACTCCTTTGTAAAATATATAAATAATAATAACCAAAATCAGCACTCGAAGTAGAAGAGCCATGAAGAGTTCCCCCTTGTTTAGTCCATATTTCCTCGTATACGTATGAAGTATAGAAAAGGTTTCATTTTAAAAAAATTTTTTTATTTTATTTGAATCACACTTCAATTCAATAAAATTGCAAATAAGTATAAAACGGGCTTGTCCGGAAAGAGGCAGTCCAAAAAGTATTTCTTTTTCGGACTGCCTTAGCTTCTATATTAAATAGTTGTTAAAAATCTTAGCTTCTACGATTACTCGTCGCAAGGATGTGTCTCAAAATGTCTTTTCAGATACGTCCTTTCTGACAAACCCTATCAATTAAAAAACTTTCCTTTATTCATCATAATGCGCTTTTTTGGAGGGCGTGCAATCGCTTCGGCGCTACAGCTTGATCGTAAAAAGACAAAGCTTGCCTCATCACCAACTTTTGGCCATTGCATTGTACCTTCGTGATCTAATGGTGTAATCCCATTTGTAATATAGCTTAAGCTTTGACGAAGTTCACGCTCTGTAATTTTGCGTGTCACCTCAGCAAATGAACAAGCCTTTTGCAAAATATCGCCAACTTCATTAGGGCTCCAAGAATCATAGAAGCCATCACAGCCAAAATGAATATTCACTCCATGCTTTGCTAATAAATCAATAGGAGGTATCGTGTATTTGCCTAAATCATACGGAATTGTCGACATAATGGCTACGTTATGCTCATTTAAGCGCTTAGCTATCGAAATTTGCTCAAGTGTAGTCAAATCACCTAAAGAAAAGGCGTGGCTAAAATCAGTTTTTCCTTGAAAATCGTTTGCCTCTACTAAATCAAGCCATTTATCGATTGTATAATAGCCTAAATGTCCAGTATCATGTAGATGGATATCAACATCCACATTGAACTCCTGCGCAATCTCCAGTGTTGTTTGTAGCGATTTTTCGATATTGCGATCAATGCCACCTGGATCTAGACCACCAAGCATTGTTGCACCATTTTGGAGTGCCTCACGCAATAAATTGGGTACATTATCGCGCAATAGACCATGCTGAGGGAAGGCGATAATATCTGCTGTTACATAATCCTTATACTTATCAAGTGCTGCTAAAACACCTTCTAAATTTTTTAAACCGATATAAGGGTCAATATTAACGTGTGTGCGAATATGGTTAGCGCCATGTTCTAAAATTTTCTCAATCATTGCACTTGCCCGTTGTTCACAGCTTTCTACTAAAATGGAAAGCTCTAATGATTCGAAATGCAGGCGCTCCTCAAGACTGTTTACGATACGACAAGCTTTCCACGGTAAAGATAGATAAGTTTTATCTAGGTGGTTATGCATTTCTTTAAAAGCAGGTAATGCTAGCTGTCCTTGCATATCTTGGGCGTTGTTAGGGGAGAACATTTCATTGGAGGCTTGCAATTGTGCGATATGCCCATGTTCATCAATTTCAATATGGAACAAATCCGTTATTGTTTGGACGCTTCCATCTTCGTGTAAATGTTCACCTGTTTCTAAGCGAACATTTAGTAGCCACTTACTCATCGTAAGCTCCTTTCAATTCAACATTTTCTCGGTAAGTTTATATTCAAATTCAACAAATCAGTAGGGGAAAGACGCTGGACGTCAGAAACCCCTACTGATTGAAAATTTACTTTATTTTGTAATTTCTACATCTGAAATTTTAGCATAGTTTGAAGCGTCTAACCAAAAGTTTTTCACATTGTTATTATAGATAGCTAGGTGCTCATAACTACGAATTGGAATGTACACAGCTTCATCTAATTCGATTTGCATTGCTTTTTCATAAAGTCCTGCACGCTTCGTTAAATCTCCTTCACCACGAGCCTCTTCAATAATTTTATCTACTTCAGTGTTAGAGTAGTAGAAGAAGTTACCAGCTGGGCCATGTGATGCAGTGTGGAATAGATTGTATTGGTTGTAGTCACCATCACCAGTCGCGTTCCCCCAGCCACTAATAAACATTTCATGCTTTTTCTGTGTTAGCTCATCAATAAATGTACCCCATTCTACTACTTGAATTTCTAGATTTATGCCGATACCTTTAAGCTGTGATTGAATTACCTCAGCCATATTCACACGCTCTTTGCGATCGTCAGTTAATAAACGAATTGTCGTTCCTTCAGCAAATCCAGCTTCTTGTAATAATGATTTTGCTTTCTGTATATCGTAGTCATAAGCTTTTACATTTTTTGAGTAGCCAACAACCATAGGGCTCATTGCAGAGTTTGCTAATGTACCAACATTTTCAAAAACACCGCTAATAATCGCTTCACGGTCAATTGCTTGACTAATTGCTTGACGAACTTTTTCATCTTTCATTACTTCAACATTAAAGCCAACGAAATCAACCGCTAAACCTTCTGTACGGAATAATGACATTGTTGAAGAGTTTTCTATACGAGCCAATTCAGTTACAGGAACTTGGTCTGAAATATGCGCCTCTCCATTTTCAACCATTGCTAACCGCGTTGAAGCTTCTGGAACAATTTTGAATGTCACTGTTTTGTATGCAGGCTTTTTACCCCAGTAGTTGTCATTTGCTTTTAAGACGATAGATTGTCCAGATGTCCAAGATTCAAAAACGAATGGACCTGTACCAACTGGATGTGTTTTTAAGCCATCAGGATTTTCTTGAAGTGCTTTTGGGCTTAAAATGCTACTTTCTTGGCTCGCTAAAATAGCTAGTAAACCAGCATAAGGCTGATTTAATTTCATTGTGATTTTATATTCATCATCAACAGTCACTGATTGAATCATGCCTAATTTATCGCGTTGCGGTGAAGCTGTAGCAGGATCTAATAAGCGATCGAATGTAGCCTTGACAGCTTCTGCATTAAAAGCAGCACCATCATGGAATGTAATACCTTCATTTAACTCAAATGTCCATGTAGTATCATCTACTTGCTCCCAAGATTTTGCAAGAAGCGGAGTGAAATTACGATTCTTATCAAATGTTAATAGTGTTTCATAAACTTTACCATGTGCAACGTTAGCAGAAGAAACATCTACTGTGAAGTGTGGATCTAAGCTGGTTGCATCTGATTGACGTAAAATAATTAATTCATCTGCCGACGAAGAAGATTCTCCGTCACCTGATTTTGTTTCAGAAGATTTGTTTGCTGTTGAACAAGCTTGTAAAATAGCTACAATCAATAGTAGTTGAAATATCCCTTTTATTTTCCTCATTTGTTTCAACCTTTCTCTCTATAAAGTTTTTTGGTTAAATCTAAATGCCATTATAGCGAAAAAATCTTACCTATATTTTTAAAAATCTGACCTCTTCTTTAAATATTCTGATAACTTGGAATATTCTTATTTTGAAAAGTGGATTGAAACTTCGATTAGTGAGAGCTTTCTTAAGCTCTCACTAATTGTTAGTTTCTCGAAAGGGGGAAGTGGATGATTGAAATTTAATGTAGGGTAAATTTTAATAAAGCTAACTGCTGTTGTTGTTTTATGTAGATTTCTTGAGCTTGTTCTAATGAAATAACAGTAAAGCGAATAGTTGCCATTGGTTGAAGCTGAGCAAGCTTTGGTAAATCGGCCTGAATGACTTGAGCGATTTTAGGATAGCCACCTGTTGTTTGTCTATCGGCCATTAAAATGATGGGCTGTCCACTAGGTGGTACTTGAATTGTACCAAATGTTACAGCCTCAGATATTAAGTCTTTTTGCAAAGAATGTGTTAAACAAATATCGCTTTGTAGTCGATAACCCATACGATCAGCATCTTTCGATAATTGGAATGGTGTCAATAAAAATAATTGTTTGCTTTCCTCCGTGAATGAAGCCCATTCTGTACCGACTGTTACACGAATCATCACATCATTTGAAAATGATATAAAATCTTCAGAGTGAATAAAATAATTGCTCTTTACTATGTTACTAGATGTAATTGGAAGAACATCACCTTTTTGTAAAGCTCGTCCATTAAAGCCACCTAATTTTGCACGCAAATATGTACTGCGACTTTCTAAAACTAAAGGTACTTGAATACCGTGCTTTACCGCGATATAGCCTCTAGCACCCACTTGAGCAGTTGCGCATTTTAAGATGCTGCCCGCCTTAATAGGAACGGGACGCCACATAGGGCAAGGTTGTCCATTTAAAATTGGTGAGAAGTTAGCGCCTGTGATAGCGATTACTGTATCTACATCAAAGCGTAGTGTAGGCCCAACAACCGTTATTTCAATTGCTGCTCCATTTTCTTGCTGTAATAGTAGCTGTCCGATGCGATAGGATAACATATCCATTGCACCGCTAACAATAATACCGTACTGTTGGCTAGCATAACGCCCATTATCTTGAACCGTTGAAAAAAGACCAGGCTTGATAACTGTTATCGTCATTTGAAATCCCTCCATTGTTGTTCGGAAATCGCTTTAAAGCGTACACGGTCTCCAGCTTGTAAATAAGTTGGTGGGTATTTGTCAGGTAAAAAAAGTGCCTGAGGAGTACGTCCGATAATTTGCCAGCCTCCAGGTGTTTCAAAAGGATAGACACCTGTTTGTTGCCCACCGATACCGACAGAGCCTGTTGGAATAGCTAATCTAGGTACTTCTTTACGCGGTGTTGCGATTGTCTCGTCTAGCCCTCCTAAAAAAGCGAATCCAGGAGCAAAGCCGAGCATATAAACAATATATTCCTGCGCTGTATGACGTTCAATGATTTCCTCTTCAGATAATTGGTGGTATTCGGCAACAAACGGTAAATCTGGACCAAATTGTCCTCCGTAAATAACAGGGATTTCAATAAGTCTACTAGTTTGCACATAAAATTGCTCATTTTTCTGGAGCAATTTTTGCAAGTATGTAACAATACATTCATAAATAGATAATGAATGTTTACGTAATGGGCTATTTGACACTTTTACGATATCATAATAAATACAGATTGATGTATAGCTAGGAACCGCTTCTATCATTCCTTGAAATGGCTGCTGCTCTATTATTTTGTGAAATTGCTGGATTTCTTGATGTGTTGTAATGGAAATGCTATCTCCAAAAACAACAAGTAGTGCACAATCATTTAATGGTTTAAACGTAATATGCTTGAACATTTTAAGCCTCCGCTATGCAAGTTTGTAAATTTATCCCTCATTAACGGACAGTGGTTTTTGCTGCGACAAGTAACCGCAGGAGTACAGACGCCCATTGTCCGTAAAAGCTCGATTAAAGTTCCACTTTATTATACATAGTTTTAATGCACAACTGCTAAAATAAAAATAGGAGGTTTCTAAATGAAATACACAGTGGATATAAATTGCGACTTAGGTGAAAGCTTCGGTAACTATAAATTAGGAGAAACAGAGGAAATACTGCAATACATTACGTCAGTAAATATTGCATGTGGCTTCCATGCGGGTGATCCGACAGTGATGCGTGAAACGGTAAAATTAGCGCTAAAGCATGATGTAAAAATCGGTGCACATCCAGGCTTGCCAGATTTAGTAGGCTTTGGGCGTCGCGAAATGGCCATCTCGCCTCAGGAAGCATACGATATGGTTGTTTATCAAATTGGCGCACTACAAGCATTTTTAACAACAATGAATGCAGAGATGCAACACGTGAAGCCGCATGGTGCCTTATATAATATGGCCGCGACAAACCCTACATTGGCTGAGGCAGTTGCGCAGGCTGTCTATGATGTATCACCACAACTTATATTATTTGGCCTAGCTTCAAGTGCATTAACGGAAGCAGGGGAGAAAATTGGGTTGCAAACAGCGCATGAAGTATTTGCAGATCGAACATATCAGGCGGATGGCTCGCTCACATCACGCAGACAGCCCAACGCTCTCATTACTAATGTAGAGCAAGCAGTGCAGCAAATGGTACAAATGGTTAAGAAGGGAACAGTGATCTCACAGCAAGGAACAGAGGTTGCGCTGCGTGCGGATACAATTTGCCTTCATGGTGATGGGGAGCATGCTGTTCAATTTGCTCGATTTGCAAAACAAAAATTAGCAGAGGAGCGTATTGCCATAAAGCACCTCAATAAAATCTGAAAATAGAAAATAGTTTTCTTTTCTCGCAAGCGGTTTCAAGCTATAATGTAATAGTAAAATATTTAGGAGGTCGAAATAATGACAAAGTTAGATACAACTTTGCAAATGTTGAAAGACTTAACGGATGCAAATGGTATTCCAGGAAATGAACGTGCACCACGTGAGGTGATGAAAAAATACATAGCACCTTTTGCTGATGAAATGGAAACAGATAATTTAGGTAGCTTAATCGCTAAAAAAGTTGGCGATGCAAATGGTCCGAAAATTATGGTTTCAGGACATTTAGATGAAATCGGCTTAATGGTAACAAAAATTGATGATAAAGGCTTTATTAGCTTCCAAACAGTTGGCGGTTGGTGGGGGCAAGTAATGCTTGCACAGCGCATGACAATTACTACTCGCAGTGGCGAAGAAATTATCGGTGTTATTGGCTCAAAGCCGCCGCATATTTTACCAGCTGAAGTGCGTAACAAACCAGTTGATATTAAAGATATGTTTATCGATGTTGGTGCGACTTCAAAAGAGCAAGCGATGGAATGGGGTATTCGTCCTGGGGATATGATTACACCATATTTCGAATTCCATGTAATGAAAAACGACAAGCATTTATTAGCAAAAGCGTGGGATAACCGTATCGGCTGTGCAATTGCAATTGACGTTTTACGCGCATTAAAAGATGAAAAGCACCCAAATATCGTATATGGTGTAGGTAGCGTACAAGAGGAAATTGGTTTACGCGGTGCTAAAACGGCAACCCATCAAATTCAACCAGATATCGGTTTTGCAGTGGATGTAGGTATTGCAGGGGATACACCAGGTGTAACACAAAAAGAATCCACTTCTAAAATGGGTGCAGGCCCACAAATCGTTATTTATGACGCATCAATGGTGGCACATAGCGGTTTGCGTGACTTTGTGATTGATGTAGCAGAAGAAAACAATATTCCACACCAATTTGAAACAATCCCAGGTGGCGGTACAGATGCAGGTGCTATCCATATTACTGCAAATGGTGTTCCATCATTAGCAATCGGTGTAGCAACGCGCTATATTCATTCGCATGCGGGGATTTTACATCGCGATGATTATGAAAATGCAGTGAAGTTAATCGTTGAAGTAATTAAAAAATTAGACCGCAACAAAGTAAATGAGATTATTTTTGAATAAGTAATAGAATTTCAAGGTAGAAATATTCATTTTCGAATATTTCTACCTTTTTTAAAAAGAAAGGAGTAGAAAATGATTTGGATAACTATCGCTGCGATTTTAGTATTTTTAGGCTTTGCGACACATAAATTAAAATGGTATTTTCTAATTTCAGGCTACAATACGATGTCCAAGGAACAGAAGGGACATGTTGATACAGAAGGGCTTAGTCGCTTCATAGCAAGGTATATGTATGTATTAGCGGTGTTATTTCTATTGCTTGCAGTGGCTGATTGGCTCAGTTATGAACAGCTTATCACACCACTAATTATTATTATGATCGTATCATCGGTTGTTGCCATTATAAAATCACAAAAATACAATCACAATATCGTGGATGAAAACGGCAAGATGAAAAAAGGAGCAGGCAAACAAATGAAAAAACATGCAATTATTTTAGCTGTGACACTTGTTGGCGTAGCTATTATTATGTATTTTTCATTACAACAAACGTCTGTTAGTGCTACAGAGCAACAACTTGAGATTAAAGGAATGTATGGTGATGAATATGGGTGGGAAAATATACAGCAGCTTGAATTAATCGAAGAGCTTCCAAAAATTTCAATGCGCACAAATGGTTCAGCAATAGGAGGAAAGTTAAAAGGTCATTTTAAACTTGAAAGTGGAGAAAAGGTAAAGCTATTCGTTGATAAAAATGTGCCGCCATTTATTTGCTTTATTGCTAATGACCAAATTGTTATATTTAATTTATCTTCTAGTGAAGAAACAAAAGCAATCTTTGAAACGATGCAACGCTATGCAGAGAAATAAATATAGCAGGCTGAGGAAAATCAGCCTAAAAATTTAAAAAGCGCAAGAAATCCATTGTAAAAAAATTGGTTTCTTGCGTTTTTTGATTTTGCGGGCGAAACTGGCTTTGAATCGGGCGAATCTAACCGTTTAACGGGCGAAAAGCTACTTTAGACTCATTCGACTAGCACAAGCTCAAAAAAATCTTAGTGTAATTGATTTTTTTAAAAAAATCATAAAAATACGCTTGATTTTATATTTATGCATATGTATAATGAAAACAACATAAAATTGCAAAGGTGTGTATAAATATGAAGTTATTAGAGCAGGTTCAGTTAAAGCCGATTGAAAGTTTGAAGGGGAAAGATTTACTTACATTGCTTGATTATACGAGTGAGGAAGTACAGTCGCTTATTCAATTAGCGACACAGTTGAAAATGATGACAAAGCAAGGGAAATGTCCTCGCTTACTAGAAGGTAAAACGTTAGGAATGATTTTTGAAAAAAGCTCTACTCGTACACGCGTATCATTTGAAGTAGGTATGCAGCAACTTGGGGGCTACGGTATGTATATGAATGCACGCGATATGCAAATTGGCCGAGGTGAGCCAATTTCAGATACAGGTCGTGTATTATCAGGCTATTTAGATGGCATTATGATTCGTGCCAACTCGCATGCAATGGTAGAAGAGTTAGCACAGTATTCAACAATTCCGGTAATCAATGGCTTGACAGATTTAGATCATCCTTGCCAAGCATTAGCGGATTTGGAGACAATCGCTGAAAATAAGGGCGAATTAAAGGGCTTAAAAATTGCCTACGTAGGAGATGGTAATAACGTTGCTCACGCACTTGTTATTGCAGCAGCTCACGTAGGTATGCATGTAGCAGTAGCTACACCAGTTGGTTATGAATGTGATGCGACAATTATAGAGCAAGCGCAACAAATTGCCATAGCAAACGGCGGCTCTGTATTTGCTACACACGACCCAGTGGAAGCAGTGCAAAATGCAGATGCTATTTATGCGGATGTTTGGACTTCAATGGGGCAGGAGGAAGAAACGGCGCAACGCTTAAAAGATTTCAAAGGCTATCAAATTAATGATGCCCTTGTTGCACATGCCAAGCCAGACTATATGTTTTTACATTGCTTACCAGCGCATCGCGAGGAAGAGGTTGCAACATCAGTAATAGATGGCCCGAATTCTTATATTTTTGAGCAGGCTGAAAATCGCCTTCATGCACAAAAAGCAGTACTTATTTCATTATTAGCTTAAGAAATTGTTGCAGAGGCAACTATTTTTTATAGAAAAGTATTTGTAAGCAGGTAGAGCAACCAAATGCTTTCGTAGTTTCCTTTAATGACTGTATGGGAGACGCTGTACGTTATTAAATAGCTACATAGTAAAAGCAATCCGGGGATGTCGGATTGCTTTTTTCATTAATAGTTATGTGCAAATTTGATTGTCTTGCGTACGAAATATGTTACTTAACGCGTGAGCCAAACTACTAGTTAAATTGTGTCGCAAGCTTTTGTGTGAAATTTTGTCGCTCCTGATCATTAGCGGCATTCCACCATTTTTCTAAAAATACACCTAGACCAGGTAGCAAATGCTCCTCGCCACGCTCGATAGCATCTTCCACGATATCGCTTAATTCCTGTGCATCTTGTCCTGCCACATTGGCGGCAATTGCTTGTCGTATTTGAAAATTCATCATCTAGTCTCCTTTTAAAAAGTTTCATTTATACTGTTACTATGGACAAAATCTATGGAATTATACTTTTCAAAGGAAAGTTATGATAAAATGAAGCATCGAAAAAGAAAAAAGGGCGGTATGTATGAAACGTATTGAATCAACACAAAATGCACTTGTAAAGCATTGGAAAAAGCTTATGACAACACGTAAAGAACGTGAAAAATCAGGAGAATTTATTGTAGAAGGCTTCCATCTTGTAGAAGAAGCATTAAAAAATAAAGAACAAATCGTGCAAATTATTGTCAAGGACGAAGTTGATCTGCCATTGTTATGGCCGATTGATGATGTTGAAATTGTGCAAGTAAATGATACAGTGGCTAAAGAGCTAGCAGAAACGGAGCAATCGCAAGGGGTGTTTGCACATTGTAAGCAGCCTCAATTAGTTGAGGAAAACATGAAAGCATGGCGTAAAGTATTACTTGTTGATGCAGTACAAGATCCAGGCAATATTGGCACAATGATTCGTACAGCGGATGCGGCTGGATTAGATGCAGTTGTGCTAGGAAAAGGCAGTGCAGATGCTTTTAATCCGAAAACACTTCGCTCAGCGCAAGGCTCGCATTTCCATATACCAGTTGTGCGTGGTGATTTAGCCGAGTGGATAGAGGACTTGCAAGAAGAGGGCGTTGCAGTGTACGGCACAGCACTTGAAAATGCCGTATCCTACAAGGAAATCGAAGCAACGGATGCTTTTGCTTTAATCGTAGGTAATGAAGGAAGTGGCATTAGTCCACAGCTTTTAGCAAAAACTGATCAAAATATTATTATTCCAATTTTAGGACAGGCTGAGTCATTGAACGTGGCAGTTGCTACAGGAATTTTATTATACGCGTTTGTGAAATAAATAAAACAATAATGTACAACCCTTCAATATCCACTTGAACCTCCTACAAAAATAGCGTAGAATAAAAACATATTGTATAAATAAATGCATTGACCAGGAAGAGTAGGTTCAATTGATTCATTTGAGGGAGTACAAGTCGTGACTGAAAGCTTGTATAATGATATCGAACACTACAGTTCACCCTGCGAGCAGCTATTCGGGAATTCGAGGAGCACTTTGAGGAAAGAATAGCCGGCGTCTAATTCGTCGTTATGTAAATGAAGTGATTGCATTGCAATAACTAGGGTGGTACCGCGAACATTCAACCTCGTCCCTTTTTTGGGGGCGAGGTTTTTTATTTTGCTTAATTATCACCAAAACTTTAAAGGAGGCAAAAATCATGGAACAACAATTGAATCAATTGAAAGAAGAAGTGCTAAAGAAAATTGAAGAAGCAGCCAATTTAAAAGCGTTAAATGAAGTACGTGTAGCCTATTTAGGGAAAAAAGGCCCGATTACAGATTTACTAAAAGGTATGGGGAAGCTTTCTGCTGAAGAGCGTCCGAAAATGGGGGCATTAGTAAATGCTGTACGTGAGCATGTAACAGCGGAATTAGAGGCAAAGGCAGCGAATTTAGAAGATCAAGCGATTCAAGCCCAATTAGAGCAGGAATCGATTGATGTTACATTACCTGGCGCAGCGATTAAAGCTGGAAATCGTCATCCATTAACACGTGTTATTGAGGAAATTGAAGATTTATTTATTTCGATGGGGTATGAAATTGCGGAAGGGCCAGAAGTAGAGAAAGACTACTACAATTTTGAAGCATTAAACCTACCAAAGGATCATCCAGCACGTGATATGCAAGATACGTTCTATATTTCCGAGGAAATTTTACTACGTACACAAACATCACCTGTACAGGCGCGTACGATGGAAGCCAAAGAAGGTGCAGCAGTGCGCATTATTTGTCCAGGTAAAGTATTCCGTCGTGACTCAGATGATGCAACACATTCACATCAATTCATGCAAATCGAAGGTCTTGTTGTTGGCGAAAATATTTGCATGAGCGATTTAAAAGGAACACTAGACGTATTAACGAAAAAAATGTTCGGTGCGGATCGTGAAATTCGTTTACGCCCATCCTTCTTCCCATTCACAGAGCCTTCTGTAGAAGTTGATGTATCATGCTTCAAATGTGGTGGCACAGGCTGTAACGTATGTAAACAAACAGGCTGGATTGAAATTTTAGGATCAGGTATGGTGCATCCCAATGTACTTGAAATGGCTGGCTATGATTCGAAAAAAGTATCTGGTTTCGCATTCGGTATCGGTGTAGAGCGTATTGCGATGCTGAAATACGGTGTAGACGATATTCGTCATTTTTATACAAACGATGTGCGTTTCTTATCACAATTCGAGCGTGCGGAAGGGTAAGGTGGAATAACGATGTTAGTATCATTAAAATGGCTTAGCCAATATGTTGATTTTTCAAACTTAGCACCTGCTGAATTAGCAGAAAAAATTACACGTTCAGGTATTGAAGTAGATGCTGTAATCGATCGTTCACAAGGTATGACAAATGTAGTTGTCGGGCATGTTGTTTCGAAAGAAAAACATCCAGAGGCTGATAAATTAAATATTTGCCAAGTTGATGTTGGCGAAGAAAGCTTACAGCAAATTATTTGTGGTGCTCCAAATGTTGATGCTGGACAAAAAGTGATTGTAGCTCGTCCAGGTGCGCATTTACCAGGCGGTATTAAAATTAAAAAAGCAAAGCTACGTGGTCAAGAATCAAATGGTATGATTTGTTCTTTACAAGAGCTAGGAATTGAAGGGCGACTTGTGCCAAAAGCATACGCAGAAGGGATTTACGTTTTACCAGAGGATAGCGTACCAGGCACAGATGCATTAGAGCTACTAGGCTTACGCGATACAGTATTAGAGCTAGGCTTAACAGCAAACCGTTCAGATGCGATGTCGATGTTAGGTGTAGCATATGAAGTAGCAGCAATTTTAGGGACGGATGTCAAACTACCTGAAAGCACATATATAGCGTCAAATGAAAAGGCAGCAGATGTATTGCAACTAGAAGTGCAAGATACAACGGTGAATCCATTATATGCAGCGAAAGTTATTAAAAATATCAAAGTGGCAGAATCGCCATTATGGTTACAGCATTATTTAATGGCTGGTGGTATCCGTCCTCACAATAATGTTGTCGATATTACGAACTATATTTTATTAGAGTATGGCCAACCTCTACATGCTTTTGATTATGATCAATTAGGCACAGGGAAAATCGTAACACGCCCAGCTCAAGCAGGCGAAAAAATGACGACTTTAGATGATGTAGAGCGCACATTGCAGCCGCATAACTATTTAATTACAAATGGTGAAGTGGCAGAGGCTGTTGCAGGTGTAATGGGTGGTGCAAAATCAGAAGTTTCAGATGCAACGACAACCGTTGTTATAGAGTCTGCTTATTTTGCTGGTCCATCTGTACGCCGCACATCAAAGGATTTAGGCTTACGTTCAGATTCTTCAGCGCGTTTCGAAAAGGGTGTAGATCCGAACCGCGTGCTACTTGCAGCAGAGCGTGCTGCTGGTCTACTAGCTGAGCTAGCAGGTGGCGAAGTATTAGAAGGTACTGTTTTGGTGGATGAATTAGATAAAACACCTAAACGCGTTGTTGTGTCGCCAGATTTCATTAATGGACGTCTTGGCATGAAAATCTCGTTAGAAGATATGATTGCTATTTTAAATCGTCTTCAATTCGGTGTAGAAGCAGCTAACGGCTTATTAATTGTTGATGTACCAACACGTCGTGGTGATATTACAATCGAAGAGGATATTGTAGAAGAAATTGCACGTTTATATGGATATGATGAAATTCCGATGACTTTACCAGCATCTGGTGAACAAGTAGGTGGCTTAACACCATATCAAGCGAAACGCCGCATTGTACGCAATGTGATGGAAGGGGCAGGCCTATATCAAGCGGTAACGTATTCACTTACTTCAGCCGCAGCCGCACAAAAATTTGCATTGCAAAAAGAAGAAACGACGAAGCTGTTAATGCCAATGAGTGAAGAGCATTCAACATTACGTCAAAGCTTACTACCACATTTAATTGATGCAGTAAGTCATAATGTTGCTCGTCAAGTAAACGATGTTGCATTATATGAAATCGGCTCAGTATTCCTTGGTAAAACAGCGGAAGAGTTACCACATGAAGAAGAGCATCTTGCGCTTGTTTTAACAGGACGTTGGACAGATAATGCATGGCAAGGCGAGAAAAAAGCAGTGGATTTCTTTGTAGCAAAAGGCATTGTTGAGGCACTGTTCTCGAAGCTTGGCTTAACTGCTGGGGTAAGCTATGAAAAAGCAGTAGTGGATGGCTTACATCCAGGACGTACTGCGCACATTTTATTAAATGGCGAAGTAATTGGTTTAATTGGTCAATTGCATCCAGCTGAGCAGAAAAAGAGCGATTTAAAAGAAACATATGTGGTGGAAATGAAGCTAGCTGCGATTTTAACTGCTGAGGTAGAGGAGCTTGTGTACAAAGCAGTTCCACGTTTCCCAAGCATTACACGCGACATTGCATTAGAATTAGAGCGTACAACACCAGCTGGCGAGATAGAAGCAATTATTCGCAAAGCAGGCACGAAATTATTGAAAAATGTTAAAGTGTTTGATGTTTATCAGGGCGAAAAAGTAGCGGCAGACAAAAAATCTGTTGCATTCTCATTAACTTATTTTGATGCAGAACGCACATTAACAGATGAAGAAGTTGTAGCAGCACATAATAAAGTATTAAAAGCACTTGCAGAAGCGGGCGCGGAAGTACGCTAAAAATGAAGAAAGCGCGTGAAATCCGGATTTTCAATCTGATTTCATGCGCTTTTATTTTTTAATCCAGCCTTGCGAGCGAAAGCAATGCTTTAATGAGCGAATTTGTAGCTCTTGCGGGCGAATTACACCTGCTTATGAGCGAATTGTTACTTTAGATCTATTGTAAAGACAGTTAAAGTTCCTCATTAAGAGCCTTTTTCGGCTTCACTATACCATAAACAGCACCGGCAATAGCGCTTAGCGTATGAATTAATAGAAATGTGTAGTAGTTGATAACCGCTCGATTTGTATACTCATTTAATATCGGAAAACCATAAATTTTTGAATTGGGGTCGCTCGTTGTACCGCCAAGCGATGCATACACTTCATTTTTATACTGCCAAGCATAATAGCTTGTAACAAGGACAAGCCCTACACCAGCGATTAGTAAAATATTACGCAGCATTTTATCTTGTGCATGACGTGATAGCTCAGTCGAAAAACGGAATGTAATAAATGAGCTTAATAAAATAAACGGCGCAACCAGTACAATACCGACAATGCCTAAATTTCCATGTTTTACTGTATTTTCAGGTTGGAATGTAAAAAAATACTCAATTATCATAACGCCGAATAAGGAAATGGCGATGCTAATGAGCCAGCTTCGTCTTAGTCGCATATAGAAAATACCTCCTCACCATTACCACTATACATGGAATGGTGATATCGTTCAATGCTGTAAATTGTAAATAATAATGGCAAGTTTTATAATGAGGGAAAGGGGGAACGGTCGATGTTAAAAAAAGAAGAAACTGTACTTGTATTAATTGATATACAAGGCAAGCTTGCACAGATTGTAGAAAATAGTGAGAGTGTAATTCAGAATATTGCGAGAGCTGTTAAGGGAGCAAATGTATTAGAGCTACCGATTTTATGGCTTGAGCAATATCCAAAAGGCTTAGGACCGACAGTTGAAGCAATTGCCAATGAAATAGATGGACAGCCAATTGAAAAAATGACATTTAGCGCATATGATACAGAAGAATTTCGTGTAAAGCTTGAAGCTACAGGGCGCAAAAAAGTATTGCTTGCCGGGATTGAATCACATATTTGTGTCTATCAAACCGCAGCTCATTTACTTGCAAATGGCTATGAAGTAGAAGTATTAGTAGATTGTGTTTCATCTCGTACAGAGGAGAATTGCCAATTAGGTATTGATAAAATGGTACAGCTCGGTGCTAAACAAACAAGCGTAGAAATGGCTTTATTTGAAATGCAGCAAATCGCAAAAGGTGATGCATTTAAAGCAATTAGTGCCATTGTGAAATAATTTGAAATTTTATATAGAACAAACGTTCTTTTTGGTGTATAATAATTTTTGTAATACTGTGTAAGCTAATACTAAAATTCAATTGAATGAGGAGTGGGCAAAGATGGCAATTAACGTATACTTAGTTTTTAATGGGAAAACACGTGAGGCAATTGAACTTTACAAGGAAGCTTTTCAAACACAAGAAACACAAATAATGACTTTTGGAGAAGGTCACCAAAATGATGAATACCCAATTCCAGAAGAAGCGAAAGATTTAGTTATGCATGCCCGTATGACAATAATGGGGTCAGAAATAATGTTCTCTGATACATTCCCAGGTCAACCACACACTGTAGGAAATAATGTTACATTATCAGTTTTAACGGATGATGAAGAAAAATTACGTTATGCTTTTGATGTATTAAAACGTGATGGCAATGTACAAATGGAGCTACAAGAAACATTTTGGAGCAAATGCTATGGCAACGTAGCAGATAAATTTGGTGTGGAATGGCAATTTAATTTAGAGCAAGCATAATAAAAAGGAGTTGGGGAATTTCCCAACTCCTCCATTATTATTTTGTATAGTTATCGAAATAACCTTGAATGTAAATCATTGGTGTACCTTTATCGCCCGAGCCAGATGTTAAATCTGAAAGGGAGCCGATTAAGTCTGTTAGCTTACGAGGTGTTGTACCTTGCGCAGCCATTTGACCAGTTAAGTCTTCACCTTTATTAGTAATATATTCAGAAATTGCTGCTTTTAGCTCTTCACCGCGTAAATCAGCAAAGTCATTGTCAGCTAAATATTTTAATTTTACTTCATTTGGTGTACCTTCAAGACCTTTAGTATAGGCAGGCGATACAACAGGGTCAGCAAGCTCCCAAATCTTCCCTACAGGATCTTTAAATGCGCCATCGCCATAAACCATTACTTCAATTGTTTTGCCAGTTGCTTCTTTAATTTTTGCTTGAATATTATCAACAATTGGTTGGCAATTGTGAGGGAATAGTTTTACTGTATCTTCCGTCGCTTTATTTGAGCCAAGTAGACCGTATTCTGGGTTAAAGCCAGAGCCATCGATTGATTCAGATAAAATATTATCTAAAGTAAATACTTTCTCTGCACCATTATTCACTAATGTACGTTTTGTACGGAAGCGCGTATGAATATCACATGCTAAGACACTTTTTGTGTAGTCTAAAATTGTTTTCGGATTGTTTGAGAAAATAACTTCGCATTGTGCGCCTTCAGCTTCAATCAATTCTTTATAGTATTCAATATAATCTACACCAGTAAATGTGTGTTTTTTATAGCCGAAATGTTCACGGAATTCAGCTTCAGATAAAGTGTCTGTCCATGGGTTCACACCTTTAACATCTAATTCATCAATATCAACAAGGTGGTTACCAACTTCATCCGATGGATAACTTAACATAAGAACAACTTTTTTTGCACCCTTTGCAATACCACGTAAGCAGTTTGCGAAGCGGTTGCGTGAAAGAATAGGAAAAATGACACCGATTGTATCGTCACCAAACTTTGCAGCGATATCTTTTGCAATATGATCAACGCCTGCATAATTTCCTTGTGCGCGTGCTACAACCGATTCTGTAACAGTTATGATATCGCGATCTTCAATTTGGTAGCCCTCTACCTTTGCTGCATTTAATACTGTATCTACAACGATTTGCTCGATATCGTCACCTTCATTAATAATAGGACCACGAAGCCCTCGTACAACTGTTCCAACTACACGTTCCATAGTATCTCTCCTAACATTTTCATCGATTGTGCCTCGGCTAAACCAAATTCCAATTTTTCTAATTTGTACTATTCGCCGGGCTTTTATCTTGATTCAGTGGGCGTCACGTCCCCACTGAATCAAGATAAAAACTACATTGTTTACTATACAGCAATCATATGTTATAAGTAAAATTAATAATAGTTATAGGGAGTATAAGTAGAATTAATATGATTGGAAAATTAGATTATTACCGTATTTTTAATGTCGTAAGCCAAAACAAAAGCTTTTCAAAAGCAGCGGAGGAGCTATTTATGACGCAATCTGCTGTAAGTCAAGCAATTTTAAAATTAGAAAAGGAGCTAGCAACACCACTTTTTCATCGTACCCCAAAGGGTGTTATTTTAACTGATGAAGGGCAAGTATTATATGAATATGTGCAATCAGCACTCGGTATTTTACATGCTGGAGAAGACAAGCTATTGGAATTCAAGCATTTGACGACAGGTCAGCTACGAATCGGTGTAGGCGATACAATTTCACGTTATTTTTTACTACCATATTTAGAAATGTTTCATTTAAAATATCCTGGCGTTAGGCTCAAAGTATTGAATGGTACAACATCTGAAATACGCGATTTTATTAGAGCTGGGGAGGCGGATGTAGGCGTTTGTAATTTACCTATTCAAGATAATCAATTACAAGTACATCCATGCAAGCAAATTCATGATATTTTCGTTTGTGGGGAAAAATATAAAAACTTAACGAAAAAGCCTATCACATTGTCGCTATTAATGAAAATGCCACTTATTTTTCTTGGCAAAAAGGCCAATTCACGCAATTATGTTGAGCAATATTTAAAGGAACAAGGCTATCATTTAACGCCTGAATTTGAATTAGGTTCACATGATTTATTGTTACAGTTTGCTCAAATCAATTTAGGTATTGCTTGTGTAACGAAAGAGTTTGCAATGGAATATTTAGAAAAAGGGCTATTGTATGAATTGCCCTTGCAGGAGCCTTTACCAGAGCGTAGCATTGGAATTTGCCATTTAAAATCAGTCCCGCTTTCAAGGGCGGCAAGGAAGTTTAGTGAGCTGATTGCACCGACAGCATTTTTACCTTGAAGTGAACAAAAGCGTCATGATGGATAAAAGCGTCACTTTTGGGCAACCTACAAGCAATTGAAATGCTGAGGTGGTCAAAATGGTGGAAATTGAGCAATCAACGATGTGGCAAGAAGGTTTTGAGAATCGATTAAATGGGAAGCTACCTTGGCAAAATTGGTCGCTTTATAAAATGAATTATGAGATGACACAAGCAAACTTAATTCCTGATTTTTCAGGCTTGCAATGTATAAAATATTTGCCGATGCTAACACCATTACAGCATCAAATTAATGCGGCGACAACTGTTATTGAGGAAATGCATGGTAAAGCCATTTTAGCAGATGAAGTAGGATTAGGGAAAACGATTGAAGCAGGTTTAATATTAAAGGAATACATGATTCGCAATCTTGTTCAAAAAGCGCTTATTTTAGCACCGGCTTCACTAATTTCTCAATGGGTTGAGGAACTGTCAATGAAATTCCATATCCCTGCTGCAGCATACAATAAAAAATATTCACTTGATGGTTGTGATGTTGTTGTTATGAGCATGGATACTGCCAAAAAAAGCCCACATAGTGAAAGGATTTATGAGCAAAATTATGACATTATTATTATTGATGAGGCACATAAATTAAAAAATCATAAAACCCAGGTGTATCAATTTGTACAGGGCTTAAAGAAAAAGTTCTGCTTATTATTAACTGCAACACCTATCCAGAATAATATTTTTGAATTGTTTTATTTAATTTCTCTATTAAAGCCAGGACATTTAGGGAGCTACGAGGCATTTCAGGCTGCTTTTTCTGCAAGCAAGCACTCTGCCCAGCACCATGAATTTTTGCAGGAGCTTGTTCATCAAGTGATGGTTCGAAATCGACGCGACAATACAAATATTGCTTGGACAAAGCGCCATGTGCAAATCGTACCGATTCATTTTTCGCCAGAGGAGCAGGCACTTTATACACAAATTAGCCAATTAGATGTGTCAAATCCCATTACGCGCTTAACGTTGCAAAAGGAACTGTGCAGCAGTAAAGAGGCACTCTATGAAACATTATCGAAAATGCCTGCGCCACCTGAAGAAATACTGGCTGAATTGCAGCAGCTAACAATCAATTCTAAGGCACAGAAAACAGTTGAGTTAATTCAGCAAATAAACAACAAGGTCATTATTTTTACAGAATATCGTGCGACGCAGCAATATTTACAAGCTTTTTTATATGAGAATGGTATCACATCTGTTTTGTTTAATGGGAAATTTAAAAAAAGCAAGCGTGATTATATGAAGCATCTATTTAAAGAGCATGCACAAGTGTTAATTGCAACGGAGGCTGGCGGAGAGGGCATTAACTTGCAATTTTGTAGCCATGTCATTAATTATGATTTACCGTGGAATCCAATGAAGCTAGAGCAGCGCATTGGACGTGTGCATCGTCTAGGGCAAAATGAGGATGTGCAAATCTATAATTTAGCAATAGAAAATACAATTGAACAGCATATTTTATCATTACTTTATAAGAAAATAGATGTATTTGAACAAGTAGTTGGTGAATTAGATGCGATATTAACTAATAGGAGTAAGGAATGATTGCTATGAATTCGCAGCAAATCAATCAATTTTTACATGATTTTTTTATCGAAACGGGCTGTGATGTTGAGCGACAAGAAGAGTTGCTTCATGTTCAGCTTTCTATAGAAATGGATAAAAAAATAATGAATCGCCCTTTTTATTGGAGATATATTGAAGCGACAAATGGAGAACCGAATCCTGCCCAACTAAAATTGACAACGAGCTTGCAGCGAGGGCAGGGGGAAATCATTCATTTTGGCTCACCGCGCTTACAGCAAATATACAGGGTGGTAGAGGAGTTTGGCGCCTACGTGCAAATGTATGAGGAAGCAGATGTAACAGCATCACAAGTTTTATTAACGCCTTGGCTAGCAGTCAATTATAAAGTGGCCTATTGCTGTGATTGTACAAAGGAAGTACTATACTCATTTGGCTTGAATTTAATGACTGGCTATATGGTGCTTGATTTTCATTCTTCGCTAATACAAAAAAATTTGATTCCAACTAAGCCCGCTAACGGATTTTGTGTGCAGCATATTATTGCACCCCAAAGAGGGCTTGAACGTATACAAGCAGCTCTAAACGAAATAATCGTAGAGGATGATCATACATGGGCCAATGAGGCAATCGTAAAATGGCAGCGTGAGCAGCGCATATTAGATTACTTTTACGATGGGGTTGACGATAAGCCTGAAATGTATGAAATAGAGAAACAAGCATTGCAGGAACGATACGGGGCAAAAATTAAAATGACTATTGTAAATGGTGGCTTGTTTTACCTTAAGTAAAAATAGCAGGGTATACGATTTTAATAAAATGTATAAAGGGTGCAATCCAAAGTTTCATCATACTTTGAATTGTACCCTTCTTTGTCATATTAGTTTTTTAATAAAAATGCGATTTTATAAGACAATTCAACTGCCTCAGATTCATGTGATGTACTTTTAAATGCAGCGTGGTAAGACTGAAGTGTTGCTTTAATAACATGTTTACGAAGCTCATCGCGCATTAGCTCTTCCATTAAAAAAGCAGTAAGCTCTTTACCAGTTGCGCTTGTTTTAATATCTAATTGTTTAGCAAAGCCTTCCAATTGCTCAATTACATTTGCTTTTGTTATGACAGGCTTCGTTGCTTTATTTTGCAAAAGCTGTAATACATCAGCATTTAACAGTACATCATTTGTTTTCTGCATCGTTGGAAGTAATGCTTGTACATATTCTAAACCTTTTTGTACAAGTCGATGCAAATCGGCTGGTAAGTGATATGCACTTCGCCATGACATGGCTAAATAATGAGTGATACCAAAAAATATAACAGCACATTCAAAGGCATATGGTCGAATTTCTTCACCAAAAACATTTGTAAAGCGCTCTGTTAGCCATTGTATTTCATGAAAACGATGCTGGCGCAAGCCTTTCTTTAGTTCAAGATCACTAGATTGGAAAATGCCTTCAAACAATGTTATTAAATTTTGTTCCTCATGCAGCTTCATTGGCACAATTATTTGCTCAATTAGTACATCGAGATCTTGTTCATTTTGATTGGCAAGTAGTTCATAGCGTTGTAGCTGCGCTGTATAACGAAGCTGCTCTAAAATTGCTAAAAAACATTCGTTTTTCGAAGTGAAATAATTATAAAATGTACCTTTTGAAATATTTGCATGCGCGATAATATCTTGTATCGATGTATGGTGGAAGCCTTTTTCTATAAAAAGCTGTAAGGATGCATCAATAATTTTCCTTTTTCTTGTGTTCACAGTCATTCATTCCCTTAGGTTTTATACTGACATTCTATCTTTAAAACACTTATAATTCAAGGTTTTTAAACTTTGAGTAAAAAATAGTTGCGAATTTTGGACTATGAGTATAAAATAGGTCAAGTGAAACTTCGAAATATGAAATAATAAATAGAAAGGGTTTTAAATATGACAGCAGAAACAGCAAAAAAACCGCCATATTTAATGATTGCAATTTTATTTATTGGGACATTTGTAGCCTTTTTAAATAATACGTTATTAAATATCGCGTTACCGTCAATTATGGTTGACTTAAAAATTAAAGATTACTCAACGGTGCAATGGTTATCGACAGGTTACATGTTGGTGAGTGGGATATTAGTTCCAGCATCGGCTTTTTTAATTACAAAATTTAAAAACCGAACAATTTTTATAGCTTCGATGGGATTATTTTTACTAGGAACAGTGATGGCTGCTTTTGCGCCTAGCTTTGGTATATTAATCGCAGGGCGTATGGTTCAAGCAGCAGGGGCAGCTACAATGTCTCCATTATTAATGAACATTATGTTAATTAGCTTCCCAATTGAAAAACGCGGAACAGCGATGGGGCTATTTGGTTTAGTTATGTTTGCAGCGCCAGCTATTGGGCCAACATTATCTGGTTGGATTGTAGAGCATTATGATTGGCGCGTACTATTCGAAATGATTATTCCTTTTGCGGCGCTTAGCTTAGTTCTTGGTATATGGAAGCTACGCAATGTTATGCCAACACGAGAAGTAACAATTGATTATTTATCACTCCTTTTATCAACGATTGGTTTTGGTGGCTTACTGTACGGTTTCAGTATGGCAGGTTCAAAAGGTTGGGGAGAACTAGAAGTATACGGCACAATTATTATTGGTGCGCTTGGGTTAATTACATTTATTATACGTCAGCTTAAATTGGAAGAACCATTATTAAATTTAGCAGTATATAAGCACCCAATGTTTGCATTAGCATCGGTTATTTCGATGGTTATGTCTGTGGCGATGTTCTCTGGGATGATTTTGACGCCAGCATATGTACAAACAGTGCGCGGTATTTCACCGTTTGATGCAGGTTTAATGATGTTACCTGGAGCACTTGTTATGGGCTTTATGTCACCGATTACAGGGAAGCTCTTTGATAAGTATGGTCCCCGAGTTTTGGCGATTACAGGGATTTTAATTATGACTATTTCTACTTATTTTTTAACAAAACTGTCGATGGAATCTTCACATGCATATATTATTACGGTTTATACAGTGCGCTCATTAGGGATGTCACTTGTAATGATGCCGATAATGACAAATGGTTTAAACCAGATTCCAATGAAGTTAAATCCGCATGGTACAGCAATTAATAACACAGTACAGCAAGTAACAGGCGCAATTGGTACAGCAATTTTTGTAACGATTATGAACTCTCATACGAAGTCACGTGCAGCAGAGCTAGCAGCAGAGGCGAAGGAAAAAGCAATGGCGAGCGGTGTTCAACCTACAGAATCGCAAATTGCTGAAATGACAGCGCAAATCGGACAATCAGCGATGCTTGAAGGAATTAATTTTACGTTTTTAGTAGCAACGGGAGTTTCAATAGTTGCATTGATCTTAGCGTTTTTTGTAAAGCGCGTTGATGTAACACAACGAGAAGGCTACCAAGGAAAATAAAAAAAGTAGGCAAAGTCATTTCTGACTTTGCCCTTTTTTTATTGTTCAGTTGTTAAATTGATAAATTCCTCAACATCTTGTTCGCAAAGTGCGATACCTTTTAGCCAGAATTCACGCTTCGTAATATCTTCACCTAAATGCTTCATTACTAAATCTTCTACAGTCATTACAGCTGTATCACGTAGTAGCGCAATATATTTCTCTTCAAAGCCCGTACCTTCTTCTTTTGCCTTTGCATAAATGCTTAAAGAGAATAGGTAGCCAAATGTATATGGGAAGTTATAGAATGGTACACCTGTAATAAAGAAGTGTAGCTTCGTAGCCCAGAAGTGAGGGTGTGTTTCGCCAAGACCACCTGCATATGCCTCACGCTGTGCTTCTTCCATTAATTCATTTAAACGTTTTGAAGAAACAACACCATTTTTGCGTTCTTCATAGAAGCGTGTTTCGAAAAGGAAACGTGCATGAATATTCATAAAGAAGGCAACAGAGCGTTGTACTTTATCTTCTAATAAAGCGATTTTTTCTTCTTTTGTGCTTGCTTCTTCCACCGCTGCATCAGCAACAATCATTTCTGCAAATGTTGAAGCAGTTTCTGCTACGTTCATAGCATAGCCTGTATTCAATGGATGAACAGGGCGTAGTGCATAGCTATGGAATGCGTGACCAAGCTCATGAGCTAACGTCGCCACGTTTGACATAGAACCTGAGTACGTCATGAAAATACGAGATTGCTGTGCTAATGGGAAGCCTGTGCAGAAGCCACCTGGTTTTTTATTATCGCGGTCTTCTGCCTCAATCCAGCCTTCTTCAAATGCAGTACGTGAAAATGCTTCTAGCTCTGCACCGAAACGACCGAAATGTTTTAAAATAAAGGCAGCACCTTCCTGGTAATCCATTTTTGCTGTAGCTTCTGTTACAGGCGCGTCGAAGTCTTGCCAATTTAATTTTTCAGTGCCAAGCATTTTTGCCTTATGTGTTAAATAATGTGCAAAAGTTTCCTTGCGCTCCGTAATTGCTCCCCACATTGCGTCAAGTGTTTCTTCCTTCATGCGGTTAATTGTTAAAGGCTCTTTTAAAACATTATCCCAGCCGCGCTTTTTGTAAACATTTAAGCGGAAGCCTGCTAAATGGTTTAATGTTTTAGCGAAAAATTCCTCGCGCTCTGTAAACACTTTTTCGATTGCTTCAAATGCAGCTTTACGAACTTTAGGATCTTTATGTGAGCTTAAGTTATTCGCTTGCCCAACAGAAAGCGATTTTACTTCGCCATCTACTTCAACTTCTACACGAATATCACTAATTAATAAATCGTACATTTCGCCCCAAGATCTGTAGCCATCTACAGTTAATGAAGAAATAAGAGCTTCTTCCTCTTCTGATAATGATTCTTTTGAAGCGTCACGCCATTCCGTTAAAATGAAAGCAAATGGAGCAAGCTCATTCGTTGCAACTAGTTGCTCAAATGTTGCTTCTTCGATTTGGCCTACTAGCTGTCTTAGCTTTTCGTAAGATGGCGCAACTTCTGCATAAAGGGTAGAGACTTTCCCTAAAAGCAACGTCGCCTCTCGATCTTTAATATTTTGGGCATTTAAACAAGACAAAAATGCACCTGCTTGCCCCATGTGCTGGCGTACATCCTTCACCTTATCAATGGCTTGTAATAAGCCAGCTGTTTCAGTAGCCGTTTGTGGTACAGCAAGTTCGCTAACGAATAGTTGTAAATCTTGCACTAAAGCAGCTGTTTTTTCTAGATGTGCAGCAAATTGAGAAGAGCTGCTGCCACCCTCGAAAAATACGTCTAAATCCCATACTTCTGGATAATTCGTTGTCATCATAAAACCTCCTAAAAACAAATTCTTTTCTATTTTACAAAAATTCCGAACTTATTTCACGTCTTTTTTTCGAATTTCGAAATAATTTTTACTTTACCAGCTTTTCACTGTGGAAATACGGTCGGGTAACACTAGCAACTTAGTGAGTGAAATTGCAGAATAGAGGAAGGAAAAAAGTTCAAGTATTTGGAGAATTGAAAGGAACAGATAACATTGGTAGAAATTTTAAGTAATGAAGGGCAACAAGAAAGTGAAATGCAAACTTTATCCCGTATTAACGGGCTGTAGTATTGCGACGAGTAACCGCAGGAGCAGATATTTTTTGCGACGAGTAACCGCAGGAGCACCAGACCCCCTACTTCAAAACATATAGTGAAACGAAGGTGTTTAAGCGGGGGATGAGGAAAACCCCCACTGATTGAAGGTTCACTTTATCGAAATGGCATCAACCTAAGAAGTGCCTTTGAGGTAGATTTTTTGCAATGAGAATGCTGTATCATGATATGGTCACGGCAGAAGTATGTTTGTCACAAATAATAGAGGGAAAAATCGATTTATACCAAGAAATTTGGTATAAATCGATTTTTAGATATATGATTATTTCATCAGCTTTCGTGCTTTTTCCGTATTCGCAAAATGCCATTTGGAAATCGAGCGCAATGTTTCCTCGCCTTTTGCATGCCAAATTTTTGCCGCCATCACATCGACTTTGTTGCTCGCGCCCTTTTGCAAAGTGTAGCCAACAAGCTCGCTTAAACGATCCATTTCCTTTAAAAATGCATAGCGGGCTAAAATGGAGGCAGTTGCAACGGCGACATGCAAATTTTCAGCCTTTGTAGAAAATAGTACATTATCACGAATGATTTCTTTCTCGCGCTGTATATGGCGATAATAAGTATCCCTTTCAGCAAATTGGTCAATCAAAATATACTGTGGCTCTTCTGGTGCAATTTTATTTAATACATGCTTCAGTGCTTGATTATGCAACAAAGCCTTCATTTTTCCTTGCGAATAGCCCTTCGCTTGCAATGCATTATATTTATCATTGCGCAGCGTTAAAATACTATATGTGCAAGCTTTCATTAAATCAGGTGCAATTTTTCGCATATAGTCATCTGTTAGCATTTTTGAATCTTTCACACCGAGTTCCTGTACAAGGGGAATTTTGTCTGCTGGAACGTAAACTGCAGCTACTGTAATAGGACCAAAATAATCACCTGTACCTGTTTCATCAGAGCCTAGAACAGACATCGTAGCGAAATTTTCAGGTAACTTATCACCTTTTGTTGCGCTGCTTTTTGCACTCACTTCACTTATGCCCCAGCGAGCAGCCTCACGCTCTGCACCGCCTCCTTGAAACATCACTTTACCTGACTTATAAACGGTAATTGCAGTATCAGCTAATTTTGCAGCAAAAATAACACCTGGTGCCTTACGATTTACTAGATTTGATGCATAAAAATTTTGCACTTCTTGGAGTTTGTCATTCGTTAATAATAAAACAATATTTGTCATTCGGAACTTCCTCTCTGTACTTGCTGTTCCTATATTAGATTCACTACATATAATATCATCATTTAACGCAATCAAGATAGATTTGCACAATTCAACAACAACCTAAAACCCCAAAAATGCCGATACAACTGCATTTCTGTCAGTCTATTGTTGTATTATGTAATATAAAAATGGTATGATATGTAGTATGAAAATTGCAGAAAATCGAACAGGAATTGCATTAAGCCATATAAATTGCTGCTTCAAAGGCTAGTATTATGAAGCAAAATTAATAATTGGCCACCTGCTTGAGTTGCTGTCGTTGCCTATGCTTTTGGGAGGAATTACTTTGGCTGAACAAGAAAAAAATCGAATTTCAGTTGAAATTTATGGTCGTACATATAAAATGGTTGGTACGGAATCGACGGGGCATATGCGATTAGTTGCTTCCATTGTAGACGATAAAATGCGTCAAATTAGTGCACATAATCCAACATTAGATAGCTCAAGACTAGCAGTACTTACAGCGGTTAATTCTGTACATGAATTATTACAACTGAAAGCGCAAGTCGAAGCGCTTGAAGAAGAAGTGAAAAGGTTAAAGGGTTGAAGTAAATGCTAGATATTATTTTATTAGTTGTATTATTAATAAGCTGTATTATTGGTGCAAAACGTGGCTTTATCGTTCAAGTGATTCATCTTGGCAGTTTTTTAATCGCGCTACTTGTCGCCTATATTTATTATAAGCCATTGGCACAGAAATTTGTGCTTTGGGTTCCATATCCAGGCTTTACAGAAGATGCGACGATGACATTAGTATTGGATACATTAGACGTGGATCGCACATTTTATCGCGTGATTGCTTTCGCACTTATTTTCTTTATAACGAAATTAGTTTTACAAATTATCGGGTCAATGTTTGATTTTTTAACGTATTTACCAATACTAGGCTCATTAAACCGATTATTAGGTGCAGTATTTGGCTTTGTTGAGTTTTATTTTATTATTTTCATTGCGCTATATGTTTTTGCCTTATTACCAGTGGAAGTTGTCCAAAATGTGTTGAACAAATCGATTTTAACTAGTTTAATACTTGAGCATACCCCAGTTGTGACGAAAATGTTCCAAAGCTGGTGGTATATTTACACGAAATAGCGTTTTTGAAAAATAAAAGAACTATAACAACAAAAGGTGAAATAACACTTGTTATGAGTGAAGCCTCTCTCGACAAATGAGGGAGGCTTTTCTTAAGGGGGAGAGAGTTATGAACAAAAAAGTTATTATTCGTACGCTTGAAAAAATAGCGTTATATTTAGAGTTACAGGGAGAAAATTCATTTAAAGTGTCTGCCTTTCGCAAAGCGGCTGCTGCTCTTGAAACAGCTGAGCGTAGCCTAAGTGAAATAGAAGATATTACAGCAATTAAAGGCATTGGCAAGGGGACGGCAGCTGTTATAGAGGATTTACTGAAAAGCGGTCAATCGACGGTTTTACAAGAGTTAGAACAAGCAGTGCCAAAAGGTTTAATTCCTTTAATGAAGGTACCGGGGCTAGGAGGCAAAAAGCTAGCAAAGCTATATCAAGAGCTAGGTATTATTGATGCTGAGTCGCTACTACAAGCATGTGAAGAAGGGCGAGTACAGGCATTAGCAGGCTTTGGTGCAAAAACAGAAGAAAAAATAAAAAAAGAATTAATGAACTTCGGCTCTCGTGCAGAAAGGCTACCAATTTGGCAGCTAGAGCCTGTCGTACTTGAAATAAATGAATTATTAGCAAATATTGCTGAAGTAGAACGCTTTTCGGTTGCAGGTAGCTTCAGACGAACAAATGAAACGAGCAAGGATGTTGATTTCATTGTTGCAACAGCATCTCCTGAAGCTGTGCGAGAGGCTATTTTAGCCCAGCTTGTTATTTTAGAAGTAGTTGCAGCAGGGGATACGAAGGTTTCTATTGTATTAGATCGTGATGAGCCTGTTAGTGTCGACTTCCGACTTGTTGATATGAGTGAGTATGCAACAGCCTTGCACCATTTTACAGGCTCAAAGGATCATAATGTGCGCATGCGTCAGCTCGCAAAGTCGCAAGGTAAAAAGATTAGTGAGTATGGTGTAGAGCAACCAGATGGTTCAATAACAACATTTGCCTCAGAGCAAGAATTTTTCGCTCACTTTGATTTACCGTTTATTCCACCTGCTGTACGTGAAAGTGGCAAGGAATTGGAGCGCTTAGACGAATTAGAGCAGCTTGTTCAATTAACGGATATTGTCGCTGATTTGCATATGCATACGACATGGTCTGACGGTGCCCATTCCGTTGCAGAAATGGGACAGGCTTTAATCAAAAAAGGTTATCAATATGCGGTTATTACAGACCATTCACAATATTTAAAAGTGGCAAATGGCTTAACACCAGAGCGTTTAGCAAATCAAAAAGTAGAAATTGAACAATTTAATACGGAGCAATCTAATTTGCGTTTATTTAGAGGAACGGAAATGGATATATTACCAGATGCGACATTAGATTTCTCAGACGAGGTGTTGCGTGAGCTTGATTTTGTGATTGCATCTATTCATTCAAGCTTTACACAGTCGCAAAGCAAAATTATGGAGCGACTTTATACTGCAATAATAAACCCATACGTTCATATGATTGCACATCCAACTGGTCGTATAGTAGGGCAACGTAGCGGCTACAATCCGGATATTCCACAGTTGATAGACTGGGCCGCTGAACATAGGAAAATACTTGAATTAAATGCCAATCCATATCGACTTGATTTATGTATTGAGCATTTACAGCTTGCGATGGAGAAAAACGTGCCAATTGCTATTAATACGGATGCTCATGCTATCGAGCATTTACGCTTTATGGAAATTGGGGTTCACTACGCACAAAAAGCATGGTTAAAAAAGGAATTAATCGTCAACACATGGACGCTTGAACAATTTGAGGCATGGATTCGCCGAAATAAATAGATATAGGGGGTGTTTTTCATGATCGAAAAGCGAGCATTGAAAACACTAGAGTTTGATAAAATACGTCAACAGGTGGCGCAATATTGTACATCTTCAATCGGAAAATCAGCGGTTGAAGAATTAGTGCCTGAAACGGATTATGCTACGGTTGTAGCACTATTAGAAGAAATGGATGAAGGGCTTGCGATTTTACGTGTAAAAGGCAATGTGCCAATGGGAGGCATTTTTGATGTGCGTCCACATGCAAAGCGCGCTCAAATCGGCGGTATGCTTTCGCCAATGGAATTAATGGAAATTGCTAGTACGATTCGAGCAAGTCGTATTTTACGTAATTTTATAGAAGATCTTGAAGCAGATGAAACAATTGCTATCCCTCATTTTGTGGAGCGTAAAGAGCAAATGCCGATCTTAACTGCATTACAGCATGAAATTAATGACTGCATTGATGAAAACGGTGCTGTGCTTGATTCTGCAAGCGTGACATTGCGTACAATACGTCAGTCACTGCGTGCAGAGGAAGCAAAGGTGCGTCAGAAGCTAGAAAGCCTAACGCGTGGTGCTAATGCAGCAAAAATGCTATCTGATTCAATTATTACAATCCGCAATGACCGATTTGTTATTCCAGTAAAGCAGGAATATCGTTCGCATTACGGTGGTATTGTGCACGACCAATCATCATCTGGGCAAACATTATTTATCGAGCCAGATGCTGTTGTGCAGGCTAACAATGAAGTACAGCGTTTAAAAGTGAAGGAACAAGCAGAAGTTGAGCGCATTTTACTAGCTTTAACTGTAAAAGTGGAGGAAGTAGGACATGATTTATTCGTTCTTGTTCAATTGCTAGGGGAAATCGACGTCATTTTAGCGAAGGGCAAGTATGGTCAAGCGAACAAATGTACAAAGCCAAAAATGAATGGGGACGGCTATATCCGCCTAGTACGCGCAAGACATCCACTATTGCCAATCGAGGAAGCAGTAGCCAATACAATTGAATTTGGTCGTGATGTAACAGCAATTGTTATAACTGGGCCAAATACAGGTGGTAAAACAGTGACTTTAAAAACGGTTGGTCTATGTACATTAATGGCGCAATCAGGCTTACCTGTGCCAGCACTAGATGGCTCTGAGCTAGCAGTTTTTGAACAAGTTTTTACTGATATTGGTGATGAGCAGTCGATTGAGCAATCGTTATCAACATTCTCTTCTCATATGGTCAATATTGTGGATATTTTAAGTAAATTTGATGATAAATCGCTAGTGCTATTTGACGAGCTTGGCGCTGGTACCGATCCTCAGGAAGGTGCAGCACTTGCGATTGCCATTTTAGATGAAGTAGTTGATTATGGTGCACGCGTGATGGCGACAACGCATTACCCTGAATTAAAAGCATATGGCTACAATCGTTCAAGCGTAGTTAATGCAAGTGTGGAGTTTGATGTGGAAACTTTGAGCCCTACATATCGATTATTAATCGGTGTACCGGGTCGTTCAAATGCTTTCGAAATTTCAACAAGACTTGGCTTGAAAAATGCAATTATTGATCGAGCTAAAACGTTTACTGGTACAGATCGCCATGAAGTAGAGTCGATGATTGCATCTTTGGAAGAAAGTAGAGTTCGCTCAGAGCGCGAAGCAGAGGAAGCACATGGCTTGTTAGAAGAAGCGGCATATTTACACGAGCAATTAACGGAGCGCATTCGCACATATGATGAGAAAAAGGAAAATCTAGAGAAAAAAGCTAAAGATAAGGCACGTAAAATTGTCGATGATGCAAAGCGTGAGGCGGAAGCTATTATTGAAGAGCTACGTGAAATGAAAAAGAATGCGGCTAGTGCAGTAAAAGAGCATGAATTAATTGATGCAAAAAAACGTTTAGAAGAAACGGCTCCGCAGGATAATAAAGTGTTACAAAAAGCAGCAGCAGAGCGCCAGCGTGCGCAAAATTTAGCTGTAGGCGATGAAGTAAAAGTGATTAGCTATGGTCAAAAAGGCGTTATATTAGAAAATGCATCAAATGATGAATGGGTTGTTCAAATTGGCATTTTAAAAATGAAGCTGCCAGAGTCTGATTTGGAATATGTAAAGCCAGAGAAGGAACAGCCAAAACGCTCAATGGCCAATGTTAAAAATCGCAATAGCCTTGTGAAGCTAGAGTTAGATTTGCGTGGTGAGCGCTATGAAGATGCACTTATTCGAACAGAAAAATATTTAGATGATGCATTGCTTGCCAATTATCCACGCGTCTCCATTATTCATGGAAAAGGAACAGGGGCATTACGCCAAGGCATTCAAAGCTATTTAAAAGGGCATAAACGTGTGAAATCATTCCGTTATGGTGAAGCCGGTGAAGGCGGATTTGGTGTAACAGTTGTAGAATTGAAATAAAGGGGGATATGTTATGCTAGCATCAGCATTTTGGCAACATCCTTTAGTAGAGACAGCAGGCTATTTTAGCGTTGTTGTACTTTGTTTAGTCGTGTCAATGGTGTTATTTGAAATTGTAACGAAGTATAAAAATTGGGAAGAAATCAAAAAGGGGAATGTAGCTGTAGCCTTGGCAACAGGCGGGAAAATTTTAGGTATTTGCAACATTTTCCGTTATTCAATTGAGCGCCATTCATCCTTGATAGAAATGCTTGGCTGGGGGTTATATGGCTTCACATTACTGATTTTTGCTTATTTCCTATTTGAATTTTTAACACCGCATATTAAAGTGGATGAGGAAATTGCCAACGACAATCGTTCTGTAGGCTTTATTTCTTGTACTATTTCTGTTGGCCTATCATTTGTCATCGGAGCAAGTATTGCGTAGGAGTGTTGAGGAATGGAAAAACTAGCGAAAGTGCTAATGGTTGTTTGTATTGCATTTATTGCAGTAGGTATTTATTATATGCTAACAAGATAGTAGCTGTAGGGAAAGCAAGATTATATCTAGCATTCCCTATAGTTTTTTTATTATTTTTAAAGAATGTCATATTACTATAGAAAGAATATTCTCAATTATAGTAAATACAAGGTAAGTATAATGCTTTTGAAAAAAATCAACTTTGTACTAAAATACACTTTTATTTCATAAACTTCAGCGAGTAATAAATTACATATTCGAGCTAATTTTGAGAGTAATAACAAGAAACTGATTGTAAACGCATTCATTTTTCACTATAATAATTATTAATAGAATATGAAAAGTATACTAGGTGAAGGGGAGAATGTTATGACAGATAAGTTGTGGTTAAAGAAGTATCCCGAAGAAATCCCGCATGAAATTGAGCTACCAGCAATGCCAGTACAGCAATTTTTAACAGATGCTTACAATGCATACCCTGATAAAATAGCAGTGCATTTTATGGGGAAGGAATTAACCTATAAGGAACTTTACGAATCCGCTTTGAAGTTTGCAAACTATTTACGTTCTCTAGGGGTGGAGAAAGGTGACCGAGTTGCAGTAATGCTTCCAAACTGTCCGCAGGCTGTTATCGCTTATTATGGCACGATGTATGCAGGGGGCATTGTTGTGCAAACAAACCCGCTTTATACTGAGCGCGAGCTGCAATATCAAATGGCTGACTCTGGTGCCAAAGTACTTTTAGTAATGGATATTTTATATCCACGAGCGATGAAGATTCTAAAGGAAACGGCTTTAGAAAATGTTATTGTAACTGGTATTAAAGACTATTTACCATTCCCGAAAAATTTAGTTTATCCATTTATTCAAAAAAAGCAATATGGCTTTAGTGTAAAGGTAGAGCATAGTGGTGCAAATCATCTATTTACACATATTATGCAGTCTAGCTCACCACAGCCGATTGCCCTTGATTTCGATTTTGAACAAGATATTGCATTATTGCAATATACAGGTGGAACAACGGGTTCACCAAAAGGCGTTATGTTAACGCATAAAAACTTAATTGCCAATACAAAAATGTGTGATGCATGGATGTATAAAAGCGAGGAAGGTAACGAAACAATTTTAGGAATATTGCCATTTTTCCATGTATACGGTATGACGACAGTGTTAATTTTAGCGGTCATGATGAAAGGGAAAATGGTATTATTACCGAAATTCGATGTGGAGCAAGCGCTAAAAACGATTGATAAACAGAAGCCAACATTGTTCCCAGGAGCACCAACTATGTATATTGGCTTACTGAATCACCCGGATATCGGCAATTATGATCTTTCTTCGATTAAAGCTTGTTTAAGTGGCTCAGCTCCACTGCCAGTAGATGTGCAAGAGAAATTTGAAAGAATTACAGGTGGTAAACTAGTTGAAGGTTATGGACTAACAGAAACATCTCCAGTGACCCACGCGAATTTCATTTGGCATGATCGTGTTGTCGGTTCAATTGGCGTGCCGTGGCCAAATACGGATGCAATTATTTTGCGCGGAGGCGACTATGAGCCATTACCACCAGGCGAAATTGGCGAAATTGCAGTTAAAGGTCCACAAGTGATGAAGGGCTATTGGAATCGACCAGAAGAAACAGCAATGACATTTTTTGATGGCTGGTTTTTAACAGGTGATTTAGGTTATATGGATGAAAACGGCTATTTCTATGTGGTCGACCGCAAAAAAGATATGATTATTGCAGGTGGCTTCAATATTTACCCACGAGAAGTAGAGGAAGTATTGTATGAGTATGAAGCAATCCAAGAATGTGTAGTTGCAGGTATTCCTGATCCGTACCGTGGTGAAACTGTTAAGGCCTATATTGTATTAAAAGAGGGTTATTCAGTAACTGAAGAGCAGTTAAATGAATATTGCCGTAAAAATTTAGCTGCATTTAAAGTGCCTCGTCAATATGAATTCCGTAAAGAGCTACCAAAAACTGCGGTTGGTAAAATTTTACGTCGCTCTTTAATTGATGAAGAAAAGCAAAAGCTTGCTGCGAAGGAAGCGTAAAAAATGTTGTATTAGCTACTTGACATATAGTACAACAAATAATAATATAAAAACATGAATGAATGGTCATTCATGTTTTTGTTTTGATTGAGCACTAGGCTAATCAAAACAAAATGTAATAGATTTTTTACTGGTGGTGATAAACATGAAGCGCAATAAGCCAAAATATAAACAAATTATTGATGCTGCTGTTATTGCAATTGCTGAAAATGGCTACCATCAGGCTCAGGTTTCTAAAATTGCCAAACAAGCTGGCGTAGCGGACGGAACAATTTATCTTTATTTTAAAAATAAAGAGGACATTTTAATTTCTGTCTTTCAAGAAAAGATGGTTGTGTTTGTAGAGAATTTGCAGGAAATATTAAAAAGTGGTGAAACTTCTTCAGAAAAACTATGTCGAATGATTGAAAGTCACTTTTCGGTATTGGCAAGTGACCATCATCTGGCTACAGTTACACAATTAGAATTGCGTCAATCAAATAAGGAAATTCGCTTAAAAATCAATGCGATTTTAAAGGAATATCTTAAGCTGCTTGATGAAATTTTAATCGAAGGCATGGTATCTGGTGAATTTAATTCTGCAATGGATGTTCGAGTAGCTCGTCAAATGGTATTTGGCACAATAGATGAAATTACAACAACTTGGGTAATGAATGACTATCGCTATGATTTACTTGAACAAGCGCCAAAAGTGCAAAAATTGCTACTGGATGGCTTAAAAGCTTAAAGGGGTGTATGGGAGAATGGAATTTCTCAATTGGACAATAGACGAAGGCGTGGCGGTTGTAACGATTCAGCGACCACCAGCTAATGCTTTATCAAGAGGCATGATCGCCGAAGTCAATGAAATACTTGATACAATTGAACATAACGATGAAGTACGAGTTATGGTACTTCATGGTGAGGGGCGTTTTTTCTCTGCAGGTGCAGATATTAAGGAGTTTACAGAAGTATCATCTGGTGCAGAGTTTGCTAAGTTATCCCAGCATGGGCAAGGTGTTTTTGAAAGACTGGAAACATTTCCGAAACCCGTTATTGCAGCCATTCATGGTGCAGCATTAGGTGGGGGGCTAGAGCTTGCGATGGGCTGTCACTTACGCTATGTGACAGAAGGCGCAAAGCTAGGGTTACCAGAATTACAGCTAGGCTTAATTCCTGGATTTGCAGGAACACAACGCTTACCTCGTTATGTAGGGTTTGCAAAAGCTGCTGAAATGCTATTTACATCTGAGCCAATTACAGGTACAGAGGCGGTACAATGGGGATTAGCAAACCAAGCATTTACTGATGAAGAATTATTACCAAAAACGCTTGAGATTGCGAAAAAAATCGCAAAGAAAAGTCCTGTTGCACTAAAGGCAGCAATTGAAATGCTGCAATATACAAAGGCTGCATCGTTCCATGAAGGCGTAGCAGCTGAAGCTGAAAGTTTTGGTACAGTTTTCGTATCAGAAGATGCAAAAGAAGGAATACAAGCATTTATTGAAAAACGTCAACCAGTTTTTAAAGGTAAATAATAAATAAGCTTTCGGAGGTCTGTAAAATGAATATTTATGTATTAGTGAAACGTACGTTTGACACAGAGGAAAAAATCGTTGTATCAGGTGGCAAAATCCAAGAAGACGGCGCTGAATTTATTATCAACCCATACGACGAGTATGCGATTGAAGAAGCTATTCAAAAGCGTGATGCATTAGGCGGTAAAGTAACAGTTGTAACAATCGGTGGAGAAGATGCTGAGAAGCAACTGCGTACAGCATTAGCAATGGGTGCAGACGAAGCTGTATTAATTAATACAGAAGATGATTTAGACGAATTAGATCAATATTCATCAGCTTATATTCTAGCAGAATATTTAAAAGATAAAGAGGTAGATTTAATTTTAGCAGGGAATGTAGCGATTGATGGTGGTTCTGGTCAAGTAGGCCCTCGTTTAGCTGATTTATTAGGCATTAACTATGTAACTACAATTACAAGCCTAGAAATCGATGGCACAAACGTGAAAATCGTACGTGACATTGAAGGGGACTCTGAAGTATTAGAAACAACTTTACCTTTATTAGTAACAGCTCAGCAAGGCTTAAACGAGCCGCGCTACCCATCTTTACCAGGTATTATGAAAGCGAAGAAAAAACCATTAGAAGAGCTTGAGCTTGATGACTTAGATATCGATGAAGATGATGTAGAAGTAAAAGTGGAAACAGTAGAAATCTACTTACCACCACAAAAAGCAGCAGGCCGCGTTTTAGATGGCGAATTACAAGCGCAAGTGAAAGAGCTTGTCAATTTACTGCACACAGAAGCAAAAGTAATCTAATTTCAGTCATAACAAAGGTATGGAGGGAACAGCATGTCAAAAAAAGTGTTAGTATTAGGGGAAGTTCGTGAAGGAAGCCTACGTAATGTATCATTCGAGGCAATTGCAGCAGCAAAACAAATCGCTGACGGTGGAGAAATCGTTGGTGTATTAATTGGAGACGCAGTAGCGGGTGTAGCAAATGAATTAGTAGCATACGGTGCTGACCGTGTTGTTACAGTAGAGCACCCACACTTAAAATCATATACATCTGATGGCTATAGCCAAGCATTTATGGCAGTTGTTGGTGAAGAAAGCCCAGAAGCAATCGTATTTGGTCATACAGCTCTTGGAAAAGACTTATCACCAAAAATCGCTTCTAAATTACAATCAGGTCTTGTATCTGATGTAACAGAAATCGAAGGCGCTGGCGATAGTGCATTATTTATTCGTCCAATTTACTCTGGTAAAGCATTTGAAAAAGTAAAAGTGAAAGATGGCATCGTATTCGTAACAATCCGTCCAAACAATATTGCACCGCTTACAAAGGATGAAAGTCGTTCAGGCGGCGTATCGTCATTAGCTGTTGATATTACAAACTTACGTACAATTATCAAAGAGGTTGTACGCAAATCAGCAGAAGGTGTTGATTTATCAGAGGCGAAAGTGGTCGTTGCTGGTGGACGTGGCGTGAAATCGGAGGAAGGCTTCGAGCCATTAAAAGAGCTTGCTAATGTACTAGGTGGCGCGGTAGGTGCTTCTCGTGGTGCTTGTGACGCAGAATACTGTGACTACTCTTTACAAATTGGTCAAACAGGTAAAGTTGTAACACCTGACCTTTATATTGCTGCAGGTATTTCGGGCGCAATCCAGCATTTAGCTGGTATGTCAAACTCAAAAGTAATCGTAGCAATTAACAAAGACCCAGAAGCAAATATTTTCAAAGTAGCAGATTATGGCATCGTTGGTGACTTATTCGAAGTTGTACCGATGTTAATTGAAGAATTTAAAGCGTTGAAAGCAAACGCGTAATAAAGAGGCTGTAGGGGAAACACTTCCCCTACGGCTATTTGCATTTTATTGATTTGAATTGTTTTGATGTTTTAAAAATTCTTGTACTTCTGCAAAATCTGGACCTGCATACATTAAATATACATATAATCCATAGGGCGTATACTCGGCTTTTATTATATGGGACGTTTCACTTGAATAAATGAAACGAGTATCATTATTAGTAAATTTTGTTCCATTGTAACGAGTAAATAAATCATCAAAACGCTTTTTATCTACTCCCATAAGGATGAGAGATTTTAATTTCCCCTGTACAAAATAAAATCTCGCATCGCCTTCAAAATCTAGTATAAGATTAGCATTATTGCCATCCTCAAACAATTCGGTAGTATAATTTTCACCTAAAGTTTCACTTACTTTGGCTGGGGAATCCCCTAACGTCACGCCATGCAAATAAAATAAACCTTGTTCTTCATAAAATACAGGTTCGGTGAGGTCAACCTTTGTAGCATATTTATCAACTACAAACACCTGATTGACGATAAAAAGAATAGAACTAACTGTTAAAATCGCGCTTAGTATAAAAAATCTCCATCTATAAGTGGGCTTTTGGGGACCTCTTTCAATTTCCTGCAAAACATTATGCATCACGCGCTGTTTAATTGCTTGTAAGTCTTTTATTTCAGTAGGTGTATAGTTATTCATTTATAAGCACCTCCCATTGAATATCCTTCAATTTATTCTTTAATAGTTCTTTGCCTCTTCTTAATCGCGTTTTTACAGTACTTTCTGGAATAGACAAAATACTTGCTATTTCTTTAATATTCATTTCATTAAAATAAAAATAAATGAGTACCTCTCTTTGTTTTAAAGGTAATTCAAGGATTGCCTCTGCTACTATAGTTTCTTCATCTTTTCTTACTAATTCATCTAACTCCACTTTACTGGTCGAAGGGGAAACTTTATTTTGCAGTTGTACTTTTCTATAAGACCAACTTCTTAAGTAATCCTTGCTTTTATTCGCTGTCATCTTAAATAAATAAGCTTGTAATTGTCCACGTTCTTCATATTTATTTGGATGGTGATATATTTTAATAAATACTTCTTGTACAATATCTTCGGCCGCTTGACGATCCTTTACGTAGTAATAAGCTAATCGTATTAAGGATTCTGTATAGAGATTCATTATTTCTTTTAAATTGTGAATAGTTAACAAGCTTCCCACCCCTTTCTTTACATGTTAAACGATTCTTAATACAAGAAAGTTTGGATATTTTTTATTTTGTGCTATTGAAATTTAAGTGCTTACTATAAAATCAAATTGGAAACATTTGATTTCATTTGGTTTTTATAAATTTACTTAAGTTTTTTAGTAGTCATATTACTTTGAAAGTAGGTGGTTATGTTGATGGATAATATTACACTTAGATTTCTGCAACAGGCTGATTTCCCCTATGTGTTAGCATGGAGCAAAGACCCAGAGTTTTGTGCAGCAAATGGCTGGGAAATAGGGCGTCAAGAGGCTGAACTAGCTGCATGGTGGGAGCGTTGTTTACATCTAAATAGCCCTTCGTTTATTCGCCTTGGAATTGAATATAAAGGAATACTTATTGGTTATGCAGATTTAGCTGAAATACATAATCAACAAGCGGAAATTGGCGTAGCGATTGGGGACAGGAGTCTTTGGGGAATGGGTGTAGGCACGAAAGTGGTTAAATTGCTTATAGATTATGGAGTTAGAAATTTGAATATTGCAATATTCAAAGGTGAAACACATGCGACAAATCTTCGCTCACAAAATATGTTGCAGAAACTGGGCTTTAAAGAAATCGGTCGCATAGGTAGTGAGATGTATTGCAATGAAGAAGTGACATTGGTTCAATATCAATATAGTATTTACTAAGCAAATAAAAGGACAAGACTAATATGAGCAATTCACTGTTATTGGTATTTTAAACGTGCTATACTACATGCAGATGTTAGTTGAAGGAGGCTATTTATAATGGCAATTGTACAAGCGACAGATCAAAACTTTGCACAAGAAATCGCTAATGGCGTAGTTCTTGTAGATTTTTGGGCAACATGGTGTGGACCATGTAAAATGATTGCACCTGTTCTAGAGGAATTAGATGCAGAAATCGGTAACGATGTGAAAATCGTAAAGGTAGATGTTGATAACAACCAAGTAACAGCAGCAGAATACCAAATTATGTCGATTCCATCATTATTATTATTTGTTGATGGTGAATTAAAAGCGAAAACGGCTGGTTTCCAACCGAAAGAAGCTTTAATCGACTTTATCGATTCTAATAAATAATACATGAAACCGCGCTTTCCGAAATGGCTAGCGCGGCTTTTTATTTTTCGGTATGATAGAGCTATATGATAAAGTATAGGTGATAACTGATGAATGAAATCATTCAAAACAAACTAGCCATTTTACCAGATGAACCTGGCTGTTACTTAATGAAGGATCGACAAGGAACAGTGATTTATGTAGGGAAGGCAAAAATATTAAAAAATCGTGTTCGTTCTTATTTCTCAGGGACACATGACGGCAAAACACAACGCTTAGTAAGTGAAATTGAGGATTTCGAATACATCGTTACAGCTTCTGATTTAGAGGCATTAATGTTAGAGCTAAATTTAATTAAGCAATATGATCCAAAATACAATATTATGCTGACGGACGATAAGACATATCCTTACATTAAAATAACAAATGAAAAATATCCTCGCATTTTAACGACACGCAAAATTAGCAAAGATAAAGCGAAATATTTTGGACCTTATCCAAATGCCTATGCGGCGAATGAAACACGCAAGCTGTTAGACCGCATTTATCCGTTAAGAAAATGTGCGCAATTGCCAACTCAAGTGTGCTTATATTACCATTTGGGACAATGCCTCGCACCTTGTGTAAAAGATATTGAACCACAAGTTTATCGTGAAATGACAGAGGAAATTGCCAAGTTTTTAAATGGTGATTATGTAGAAGTGAAGCGAAATTTAGAGCGCCAAATGTATGAGGCCGCAGAACAGCTCCAGTTTGAGAGAGCGAAGGAGTTTCGTGATCAAATTGCGCATATTGAAGCGATTATGCAAAAGCAAAAAATTATTACAAAGGATTTATCAAATCGCGATGTATTCGGCTATGCAGTCGAAAAAGGCTGGATGTGTGTGCAAGTGTTGTTTGTACGCCAAGGTAAACTGATAGAACGCGATGTTTCTATTTTTCCAATTTACCGTGACCCAGAAGAGGAATTTTTAACATTTGTAGGGCGCTTTTATGAAGAAACGAAGCATTTAAAGCCAAAGGAAATATTCATCCCTTCTACAATCGATGAAGTATTGTTAGAAAAATTACTTGACGTTCGTGTGCTAATTCCGAAGCGCGGAGCAAAAAAAGAGTTAGTAGATATGGCGATGAAAAATGCCCAAATTGCGATTCATGAAAAATTCCAGCTAATCGAAAGGCAGGAAGTGCGTACTGTTGGTGCCTGTGAGGCTCTAGGCGAGGCGATGGGGATTGCTACGCCACTACGTATAGAAGCATTTGATAATAGCCATATGCACGGTACAGATGCAGTGTCAGCGATGGTTGTTTTTATTGATGGTAAACCTGCCAAAAAGGAATATCGCAAATATAAGCTTCGTGAAACAGCGAGCCATGATGATTATGGTGCGATGCAGGAAGTCATTCGTCGTCGCTATACGCGCGTCTTAAAGGAAAATTTACCGCTTCCTGATTTAATTGTGATTGATGGCGGTAAAGGACAAATGGAGGTCGCGCGTGAAGTTATTGAGGATGAGCTAGGATTATATATTCCGATAGCTGGCTTAGCCAAGGATGAGAAGCATAATACATCACAGCTTTTATTTGGTGAGCCACCAGTGCCAATCGAGCTAAAGCGAACAAGTGATAGCTTTTATTTATTGCAGCGCATTCAGGATGAAGTACACCGCTTTGCCATTACATTTTTACGACAACAGCATGGCACAAACGCGATTAAATCGGCACTTGATAATATTGAAGGTGTGGGACCAAAGCGCAAACAGCAGCTATTAAAAGCATTTGGCTCAGTGAAGAAAATTCGCGAAGCAACAGTGGAGGAATTAACAGCACAGCGAATTCCACAAGCGCTTGCTGAAAAAATTTATACGTATTTTCAGGAGGAGGCGGCGAAAAAGGAGCAGTCTGAGTAGTAACCATTAAATATATGAATGAAAATTTGCGGTTCAAAAGTAATGATTCGCCCAACCCTCAACAATCAAAATAAAGGGACTTGTTTGAAAAAAGAAAACTCTTTTTAGACAAGCCCCTCTTTTTACATCTTTTCCTTTAAATCTGATTTTAAATGAAACTGAACATATTGCTTTTTGCTATTTTTCTCATCATAGCACTCCGTTAAAAAGCCAATTTGATGCTGTAATTGCTGAGCTAAAAATCCAGCTTCAAGACGGAAGCAACGGCTATCAAATTTTAAAGTATCTGGATCCCCAGTTAAAATATATGTACGGCTATCTTTTGTTTCCTTTTCCAAGGATAATGTTCCCCAACCAGCTTCTTTGAAAAAAACAGCGGCTTCTTCCATTGAGAAAAGCGGGAATTTTCGGGCTATTTCTTTACCTGACCAATATAGTACATCCTCTTCATGTTTTCCCAGTATAGAAGATAATACATAATCACGTATAATTTCATAGCCAAACGTTGGAATCGTCTTTGTATTACCGGTTTCCATTAATAAAAACCTCTTTCTAAAATTTCTTATATTCATTTGAATTGTGCAAAAAAATGACAATGCGCGACAAAAATATGCATAAAGCAGCAAAAAAAATACTTAAAGAGAGATAGGAATTATCGCTAGCGACCTTGACGCTCTAGTATGTTGAGAGTACAATGGACATGTCATAATATTGTACCATGATGAAATGCGCAGTCAATGGACAACGTTTACAATTTCGTGACGACCTGACTAGCGTATTTTAAGTACTAAGGGGGGTAACAGTCTTGTCAAAAGATCGTGAGTTTTTATGGCGCCGCTTACATTCTCTATTAGGTATTATTCCAGTAGGTCTGTTCTTGGTGTTCCACTTATCTTTGAACTTCACTGCAGTTGGTGGTGAAGATGCTTACAATGGCGCAACTGGAATGATGGAGTTAGTTCCACATGCACTATTGTTAGTAATGGAATGGGTAATCATCTATATTCCATTAATGTTCCATGCTTTCTACGGAGTGTATATTGCATTTACAGCAACGAATAATACATCACGCTTCAGTACGTTCCGTAACTGGGCATTCCGTTTGCAACGTATGACGGGTATTTTCCTAGTTGTATTTATCGCATGGCATATTTTCCAAACGCGTATCCAAAAAGCGCTTGGTGCTGAAGTTAACTATGATATGATGGCGGAAATCGTTGCATCGCCATGGATGCTTGGGTTCTACATAGTGGGTATTTTATCTGCAACATTCCACTTAGCGAACGGTATCTGGGGCTTCTTAGTGAGCTGGGGGATTACACAATCACCAAAATCACAACAAATTGCAACTTACGTAACGATGGTTATTTTCGCTATTCTTAGCATCGTTGGTGTAGCAGCTATCGTATCATTCGTTTAAGAGAGAAGTTTTAGCTAAAGAAAGAGGAGTGAGAAGAAATCATGGCAAAAAGCAAAATCATCGTTGTGGGTGGCGGTTTAGCCGGCTTAATGGCAACGATTAAAGCTGCTGAAGCAGGCACTGAAGTTGAATTATTCTCATTAGTTCCAGTTAAACGCTCACACTCTGTTTGTGCGCAGGGCGGAATTAATGGTGCAGTAAATACTAAAGGTGAAGGGGATTCTCCATGGATTCACTTTGACGATACAGTATATGGTGGGGATTTCTTAGCAAACCAACCACCAGTAAAAGCTATGTGTGATGCAGCACCTGGTATTATTCACTTAATGGACCGTATGGGTGTAATGTTCAACCGTACGCCAGAAGGCTTACTTGACTTCCGTCGTTTCGGTGGTACATTAATGCACCGTACAGCATTTGCTGGTGCAACGACTGGTCAACAATTACTTTACGCACTAGACGAGCAAGTTCGTGCACACGAAGTAGCTGGTTTAGTAACGAAATATGAGCACTGGGAATTCCTTGGTGCTGTGCTAGATGACGAAGGCGTATGTCGCGGTGTTGTAGCACAAGATTTAGTAAAAGAAGAAATTCGTGCATTCCGTGCAGATGCTGTTATTATGGCAACTGGTGGTCCTGGTATTATCTTCGGTAAAACAACAAACTCTGTTATTAACACAGGTTCTGCTGCGTCTATCGTATACCAACAAGGCGCTTCATATGCAAATGGTGAATTTATTCAAATCCACCCAACGGCGATTCCTGGTGATGATAAAAACCGTCTAATGTCTGAATCTGCTCGTGGTGAAGGTGGACGTGTTTGGACTTATAAAGATGGTAAGCCTTGGTACTTCTTAGAAGAAAAATATCCGGCATATGGTAACTTAGTACCGCGTGATATTGCAACACGTGAAATTTTTGACGTTTGTGTAAACCAAAAACTTGGTATTAACGGCGAAAACATGGTTTATTTAGACCTTTCTCATAAAGATCCACATGAGTTAGACGTAAAACTTGGTGGTATCATTGAAATTTATGAAAAATTCGTTGGGGATGACCCACGTAAATTACCAATGAAAATCTTCCCAGCAGTTCACTATTCAATGGGTGGCTTATGGGTTGACTACGATCAAATGACAGAAATTCCTGGATTATTTGCTGCAGGTGAGTGTGACTTCTCACAACACGGCGCAAACCGTTTAGGTGCAAACTCATTATTATCAGCTATTTATGGCGGTATGGTTGCAGGGCCAAACGCTGTTGACTATGTAAAAGGTCTTAAAAAGCATGCTGAAGACTTACCAGAGTCTATTTTTGAAGCACGCGTAAAAGAAGAAACTGAGAAATGGGAAGCAATCCTTAAAATGGATGGCACAGAAAATGCATACTTATTGCATAAAGAGCTTGGCGAATGGATGACTGACAACATGACAGTTGTACGTCATAACGACCGCTTAGAGAAAACTTACGAGAAATTAACTGAGCTTCAACAACGTTGGGAAAAAATCAATATTAATGACACACAAAAATGGTCAAACCAAGGTGCTCACTTTACTCGTCAGTTAAAGAACATGCTTTACCTTGCAAAAGTAATGACAAAAGGTGCATTGCTACGTGATGAATCTCGTGGTGCGCACTATAAGCCAGAATTCCCTAACCGTAACGATGAGAAATTCTTGAAAACAACAATGGCGAAATTTGACCCAGCTACTGGTGAGCCTATTATTACTTACCAAGAAGTTGACGTTTCATTAATTCCACCACGTACACGTGACTATTCTTCGAAAGGGGATAATTAATGATGGAAGCAGTAAACACTGGTAAAACGGTTGAACTGATTATTGTCCGTCAAGATACGGAAAATGGTCAAACACGTGAAGAAAAATTTAGCGTACCTTACCGTCCTGGTATGAACGTTATCTCTGCTTTAATGCATATTCAAAAATATCCTGTAACAGCTGATGGCAAACAAACAACTCCTGTTACTTGGGATATGAACTGTTTAGAGGAAGTTTGTGGTGCATGTTCGATGGTTATTAACGGTCGTCCACAGCAATCTTGCTCAGCATTAGTAGATAAATTAACACAACCAATTCGTTTAGAGCCAATGAAAACTTTCCCTGTTGTTCGCGACTTACAAGTTGACCGTAGCCGCATGTTCAACGCCTTGAAAAAGGTAAAAGCGTGGGTTCCAATCGATGGTACTTATGATTTAGGTGAAGGTCCACGTATGCCAGAGCGCAAACGTCAATGGGCCTACGAATTATCAAAATGTATGACATGTGGTGTATGTATGGAAGCATGTCCAAACGTATCTGAAAAAGCTTCATTTATTGGACCAGCACCATTATCACAAGTTCGTTTATTCAACACACACCCAACAGGTGCAATGAATAAAGACGAGCGTTTAGCTGCAATTATGGGAGACGGCGGTTTAGCTAACTGCGGTAACTCACAAAACTGTGTAGCTGCATGTCCAAAAGGTATTCCTTTAACAACTTCAATCGCTGCTCTTAACCGCGCTGCGACTGTTCAAATGTTTAAAAACTTCTTCGGTTCTGACCATATGGTAGACTAATAATTAAGGGCATTAGGAAAATGAAAACTTTCCTAATGCCCTTTTTATCTTGATTTAGCAATTTTTTTGCGACGAGTAACCGCAGGGGCACAGATGTTTTTTGCGTGATGAATTTATACCAAAGACTCCCACCTCCATAGATGGAGAGCCTGAAGAAACCTAAACTAAAGTTAACTGAGTTGTAATTGATGTTTAGGGAGTTACTCATTGTATGTTATAATGAATGAGTATTCATTATACACATTAGACAGCAGGGGGGATTTTTAATGCGTGCAGCATATATTGAAAATGCAGAACAATGGATGGAAGAATTTCAATTCTCGGTTGAGGTAAAAGTACGTTTTAGTGAAACAGATATGTATGGACATTTAAACAATACAGTGCCATTTACTTATTTTGAAATGGCGCGTATCGAATATTTAAAATCGCTTGGTTTAATGACAGATTGGACATCTCCAAATAGTGAAACAATTCCTGTCGTTGCCGATTTACAGTGTGATTTTTTACAGCAAGTATTTTTTGATGAGAGCTTACGGATTTTTGTAAAAGCTGCGAAAATAGGCTCTAGCTCTGTTGATGTTCACTATTTAGCAAAAAACGGAGATAATCTACCCGTTTTTACAGGACGAGGCACAATCGTGCAAATAAACCGTCAAACAGGCAAAGCACAAGCTTGGTCCGAGCATACAAAGCAACTAATGCTTGCTAAGTAGTGAAATCGCCCTCACCGTAATGCCCCTGTTCACATATTTTACAAAGAACAGGATAGGAGGGTGTATAATATGGGTAACTCGCAATCGCGCTTGTTATTGACAAAACGAGAGCGTGAAATATTTCAACTACTAATCGAAGACTATTCGACAAAAGAAATTTCGGAAAAACTTGGCATTAGTGAAAAAACTGTTCGCAATCACATTTCAAATACGATACAAAAATTAGGGGTTTCAAGCAGGACCCAAGCATTAATTGAATTGTTGCGACTACAAGAATTAAAGTTAAATGGAACGTAAGCTTGCTATTTTTCAAAAAAAACCTCAAAATAGAGCTATGAATTGTTGTTAGGAGTGATCTTATAAAATGCATAATAACGAAAAACATAGTGCTGACTCTATTGCTATTATAGAAAAAGAACTACGATTTATTTCACACTTAGTTAAACAAAAAGGTCGCGAAATTTTAAGTAACTATACAATAACACCTCCGCAATTTGTAGCGCTACAATGGTTGCAAGAAGCAGGCGATATGACAATTGGCGATTTATCGACAAAAATGTACTTAGCTTTTAGTACCACGACAGATTTAGTAGACCGAATGGAAAAAACAAAACTCGTACAACGTGTCCGAGATGAACAAGATCGGCGTGTTGTGCGCATTCATTTACTGCCTGAAGGAGAACGAATCATTCAAGAAGTAATTGAACAGCGACGACATTATTTACGAAATATTATGGATGATTTTGATGCAGAAGAAGCAACAGATTTAGTACGACTTTTAAAGAAACTACATGTACAAATGAAATAGGATTGAGGCGGTTTATATGGATGCCCCTATAGGTGTAATTGATTCGGGCGTTGGTGGACTTACAGTCGCAAAGGCTATCATGAAGCTGCTCCCGAACGAAATCATTTACTATATTGGCGATACTGCTAGATGCCCATATGGACCACGGACAGAACAAGAAGTGCGCCAATTTACGTGGCAAATGGTAAAAGCTTTAGAAAAAATGAATATTAAAATGCTAGTTGTTGCTTGTAATACAGCAACAGCAGTATCTTTGGAAAGCTTGCAAAGAAAAATGTCGATACCAGTTGTTGGCGTAATCAATGCAGGTGCACGTGCTGCGATTAAAAAAACGAAGCGTAATGAGGTAGTAGTACTTGCTACAGAGGGCACGGTAAAAAGTGCCGCATATGAAAAAGCATTGTACTCACTATCAACAAAAGTGAAAGTAATTCCGCTCGCTTGCCCTACATTTGTTCCGCTTGTGGAAAGTGGCGAATATGAAGGTCCATTCTCATATGATTTAGTCGCAAGCGGCTTGAAAACAATTAAGGATGCGAGCTTTGATACGGTTATTTTAGGCTGTACACATTATCCAATTATACAAAAGCAAATTGAGGCAGCTGTAGGAGCAGGCGTACATGTTGTATCGTCAGCAGAGGAAACAGCTAGCCATGTGTTGGAAACCTTATCTTATCATCAGCAATTGCGTATAAATGATATGGCGCCACAGCATGTCTTTTTTGCGTCGGGCTCGGTGCCAATTTTCCGCTCAATAGCTGAGCGATGGCTAGAGCAACAAAATTTAACAATTCAACGTATTAAATTTTAAAAATTGGAGCTGCAAGGGAGGTTGGTTTTTCCTTGTGGCTCTTTTTTATTTTGATGTAGTAGGTGTCTCGAAATAATTTTTCAGATACCCCTTACTATTTACTACTTTTTTGAGTACATAATGTATGGTAAGATTAGTGCGCGAAAGAAAAGGAGGATTTTCATGACTAGATATGATGAAAGGGCGGTACATGAACTTCGCCAAGTCCATATTGATACAAACTATTTAATGCATCCAGAAGGCTCTGTACTAATTACTGTAGGAAATACGAAAGTAATTTGTACAGCAACGATAGAAGATAAAGTGCCAGGCTTTTTAAGAGGGCAGGGAAAAGGCTGGATTACTGCAGAATATTCAATGCTTCCTAGAGCCACAGCACAGCGCACACAGCGTGAATCAGCGCGTGGGAAGGTAAATGGTCGTACAATGGAAATACAGCGCCTAATTGGGCGTGCATTACGTGCTGTTGTCGATTTGCAAGCATTAGGAGAAAAGACGGTATGGATTGATTGCGACGTCATTCAAGCAGATGGTGGCACACGTACAGCATCTATCACAGGGGCTTTTGTTGCAATGGCACAGGCAATTGCTAAATTAGCAGAAGAAAAGCCATTTGAAAATTTCCCAATAATAGATTATTTAGCAGCAACGAGCGTTGGTATTGTCGAAGAAATTGGCGCCGTAGTAGACTTAAACTATGTTGAGGATGTTGCAGCACTAGTTGATATGAACATTGTGATGACAGGGGCAGGACGCTTTGTAGAAGTGCAAGGCACAGGTGAGGAAGCAACGTTTTCTCGCGCGGAATTAAATGAATTATTAGCATTAGGTGAGGTAGGCATCCAAGAGCTTATTACGCATCAAAAAGAAGCGTTAGGTACTATTGCTACATTGATTGATAATAGAAAGGAAGCGTAGTAAATATGACGAAGCAAGTAGTAATTGCGACGAAGAACAAAGGTAAAGCGAAGGATTTCGAAGCATTGTTCACGCCACTAGGTTACGAAGTGTTAACAATGTTTGATGTAGCACCTGATATGGAAATCGAAGAAACAGGTACAACATTTGAAGAGAATGCGATATTAAAGGCAGAAGCACTTGCAACGTCGCTTCAGATGCTCGTTATTGCAGATGATAGTGGTTTAGCAGTCGATGCATTAAACGGCGAACCAGGTGTCTATTCTGCGCGCTATGCAGGTGATCACGATGACGAGGCGAATATTGTAAAAGTGTTAGAAAAGCTTCAAGGTGTGCCTGAAGAACAGCGTACAGCTCGTTTCTGCTGTGCACTAGCAGTGGCTGGGCCCAAACTAAAAACTTATACAGTTTTCGGCACTTGTGAAGGTGTCATTTTACAAGAAAAGCGTGGTACGAACGGCTTTGGCTATGATCCAATTTTTTATGTACCAAATCTACAGCGTGCAATGGCAGAGCTTTCTCCTGAAGAAAAAGGTGCCATTTCCCATCGCGGTAACGCTATTCGTAAATTAGCGGATGTACTTCCAACATTAATTTAACTTGATTCAGCAAATGTTTGTTGTATCGAAAGCGAAGCTCAGATACAGAAGTCCGCCACTTCTATAAGTGGGGGGATGAATGCTGGGAAAGCAACTTAATCAGAGGGGGTGCCAAACTCCCCTGCTCCTGCGGTTACTCGCCACAGGAGAGATTTGCTGATTCAAGTTAAGCCTCCGGCGGATGTCACAGATTTTGAAGGGGAATTTTCGAGCGAACTCGAAAAAATCTGGACGCAATCACGCCGAGGCGTGATTGATTTAGAATGAAAAGGAGGCAGTAAATATGAAAATCCTAGTAATGAGCGATACGCATGGTGATGCAGAAGTAATTCAACATGTCCGTAACCAACATGGAGACAGTGATGTGTTGATTCACTGCGGAGATAGTGAGCTTTCATATGAGCATCCTCATTTGGCAAATATGGTTCGAGTACGTGGCAATTGCGATTACACGGACAACCGTTTCCCTGATGAGCAAGTTGTGTCGCATGGAGATGTAAAAATTTTTGTAACGCATGGACATTTATTTCAAGTCAAATCATCACTACTAACATTATCCTATCGTGCCAAGGAGCTTGGCGTGAATATTTGCTGCTTCGGTCATTCCCATTTACTTGGCGCCGAAATGATTGATGGTATTCTATTTATCAACCCAGGTAGCCTATTAATGCCAAGAGGGCGCCGAGAGCAAAGCTATATCGTCGTGAAAGTAGAAAATACAAAGTACATTGTGGAGTGTTTTACTCGCCAAGGTGAGCTTTTAGAAACAATACAATTTAAACATTAATAATTTTAAAAATAGTATTGACTTTGTGTCGTTTTATTCATATAATAAATATTGTCTTTAATACCAGTTATGTTATTAAAGCAATTGTCTCCATAGCTCAGCTGGATAGAGCACGGGCCTTCTAAGCTCGCGGTCGTAGGTTCGAATCCTACTGGGGACGTAATTAGGTCGAATTTGAACGTATTTGACCGACCTACAAAGAGCCTTGAAACCTTGATACACTTGGTTTTCAAGGCTTTTTGTGTTTTTAGGGAAAGTATTAGATTGTAGAGTTGCACTACACAAAACACTACACAAAATTCGTATTTCAATTCGCATTGAACATGTCTGCAAATACTTTTGCTGAAATAGCTTCATCGCGTTCCTCCATTTCTTTCAACAAATGTACATAATAGTCTAAAGTGATTCTTTGCGCAAAAAACGTGGCTAGGTACATCCATATGTGTATCTATATAAGATGTTACAGTAAGAGAATTCAGCTTGAATCCTTCTGTTTCATGATTACGTATTATTTTTAATGATGGTTGGTCTGTGCCTCGGAAGACGGTCATTTAGATTTGATACAAATCAATTAATTTCATAAAATTAACTCGTTTAACATAATTATATTTCTTGTCATTTTGAGAAGTATACCTTTTATAGGAAAAAAGCAGATACGAAAAAAGCAGATACGAAAAAAGCCACTCATTGAGTGACCTTTATGCGCCTTCCACAGTTGTAGTAGTTGTGGAGGGCTATTTATTCAAATGTAAAACTCCAATTCCCATCAGCATTTATGCTAAAGAAATAGATCGCTGTATCATTTACTTGTTGAATTTTAGAGCCGTTGTATTGTCCTATTTCATTAAATAACAAAGCTGAATCATTAGCTCTAAGAACGAAATTCCTTGAACCATCATGAGTAGCTGACACAGTATATGAGCCTGATTGTATGTTCATAAAAACTACACTATCGCCTTTTCCTTTTGCTGTCCCCTGTGGTAGTACATCATTTGGTACTTCCTGCGACATGTTGATAGTCCATGCACCATCAGCTTTAACTTCATATTTATATTCTCCAGCTGTGACTGCAATCGCTTGAGCCCCTTTGTATCCACCGATTGTATTTACGAGCATATCAATACGATTTCCATTTGCATCATAAAGAGTTAGAACGAAGTTTCTTCCACCATTATGAGTTGAATTTACTATCACAAATCCATCTTCTAATGTAAATGATTTAGTTACAGTGTCACCACTGCCAGATAATTTTAATGCTTCTAACTTAGCAAGTCTTTCAGCTTCAGCTTTTGCAATAGCTTCTTCCTCTGCTTTAGCTCTAGCCTCGACTTCCTCTTTTGCTTTCTGTTCAGCTAACGCTTTTTCCTCAGCTTCCTTTGTTTCACGCGCAGCTTTTTCTTCCTCTGTTTCTTTTGGTTCTGTAGATGTTTCTATTTTCTCATCGTTGTTTTCTTTAACACTTTCTGTCGGCTCCATAGTAACTCCGAAAAGGATAAAAGAAATAATAAATACAGCTAACGAAGCTATTAAGAATTGAACATATTTCTTACCTTTAGTAGAATTCTTTTTTAAGTATTGAATAGCAGCCATAATTAAAAATAGGAATGTAGCAATCAAACTTAAAAATAGTAATATAAAAGATAAATCATTCATTTTTGTTTCCTCTCCCTTCGTATCCATTGTAGGGAAATTTAACTAATTTGTACATAATAAAAAACATACATCCTTGTTGGTTATCTGTTCTATCTAATATATTTTTTAATCATCTTTACCTGGTTACATTTATGGCGAATATAGTAAGATAATCTTGAACTGTTTGGTTTTTATTAGTACTATTATATTTAACAAAGCATGAAAATAGTAAAAGAAAATCCCCAATTATCCATGTATAGTGTGTGTTTAGGAGGGATTTCTATGATAAAAATATGGATAAGCGTATCTTTTTAATGGATAGGGGCAAATTTATATTTTATGCGCTAGTTGTTTGATAAATATATCGAACTATTAAAGGTTGATGTAAATGAATCCGATGAAAAAATAGTCAGGATTGAAGGAGAAAAATACGTTTACCTATATATTAAAAAGATTTAGCATAACAAAGTGAATAAATATCATCTGTATTATAAAAGTAGCATAATTGTCCATTCAGACAACATTTTTATGTTGTTTAGGAATGGGCTTTTATACATCACAAATTATATGTGTATATAGAAAACCATTCAGCATGGCAATATCAACAAACAACCGAAATGGTGTTGTAGAAAATCAATATTTATTGAAAGAGGACTATTAATCACAGTAATGATGACTTTATTTTTCCTTGATTAAAGAGTTTTACAGAGTAATTCATTTAAATATGCGGAAAAACCTAAAATAAAACCAAATGTTTTTGCTGAAATTTATTGGAGAAAAATCACATAATATATTTTGTACGTGCTAGAACTATAATTAGAAAATAATTTTTAAGATGCTTGTCGAAAGTTTGATGATAAAATAATGAAACTTAAATCTACTGTAATTGCTCTTTCGACTTCCTCACAATTCCTCACGGGTTTTTCACGAACTGTAGCTTTAAGTGTTGAAACAAACAATTTTTTAAGATCTGGAGTTTCTGAGAAAGCTACAGAAAAATCTCCAGAATTGAATCAACCAACATTGCTCCAATCTGATAATGCTGGTGAAATTCAACCTCTGTGGAAAGCGCATTAAGTTACTATCAAATTAAATTTTTAAATAGTAGGATTAAATTCCTCTCAAAATACATAACAAGCATAGTATTTCAATGATTACTAATTACAAATATCCTCAAAAAAGTGTATAATGAAAGAGTTTAAGCATTAAGTGGAATTAAAAGAATTAGCTATTAAGCAATTCCAAGAGTGATTGTATTAAAATTATGTCAATCATTTTAAAGGCTATCTTCATTGTATTTTAGAAGTAGCCTTCTTTTTTTACGATAGACACAGGTCAATAGGTCTATGCGTATTTAAAAATGGACTATAAAATTCGCATTATTTAGGAGGTAAAAGTGTGGTAAACAAAATGAAATTAGGTATGTACAGTGCATTATTGCTAAGTAGCTTAGTAGGTGGAACAGTAGGAGCTGGTGATTTAGTTGCTCATGCTTCTAGTCATGATGTAGCGGATTTAAAGGCCCAACAAGTAATAGGCCCATTTAAAGATGTGAGCACAAAAAATGCTGCTTATGAAGCTATTCTATGGGCAAGTAAAGAAGGTATTATCAATGGCTATAAGGATGGTACATTTAAGCCAAACGATAAAGTCACAGAGGCTCAATTTGCAAAAATGCTAGTGAATTATTTTAAACTAGATGCTGCGAAAGGTACTTTGATGAGAAATAGTGGGGAGAGACATTGGTCTGATGATTATTATGACCAATTAGCAAGTTATAGTGTGCCATTAAATGGATACATCAATGAGGTACAACGTTTTGAACCTGTGAAACGCGGCGTTGTAGCAGAAGCACTTGCTTATCTTGCAAAGGATGAGATGACTTTAAAGGATAGCATCCAATTTTTATACGATCATAAAGTATCAAGCGGTCAAAATCCAACAGAGAAGTTAATTGAGCAACATTTTGGCTACGCTAGTGATGTAACTCGTTCACAAGTGATTGTATTTTTTTACAAGCTCCATTTAGCGAATATCAAATCGGTACAGGGGAAACAAGCACTTAGTCAATATGCTTCCAATGATGATATCGAGAAATTAGCGAAGCAAGGTACTGGTTATCTGTTTTATCTATTAAAGAAAGGTAGTATATATGTAGATTTAGAAAGAGGAAAAATCAATCAAGAAGAAACGGAAGACTACAATAAACGATATAAAGCATTATTCGATTCGGCTACTTTTAAGTTTGCAGAACGTGTAAAAAATAAAAATGCCGGTCATGAATTGTTTGATTTTAAAGCGTTGGATAGGCTGGAAAAGGAATTAAAGCCTGAAACGATACAATACTTAAATCAACATTATGTAGTGGACGGAGCAACGAGTGGTGATGACCATTATTTAATATTTTTTGTAGATAAAAATAACAGGTATCTAACAATTACTTATGGACCAAACGATTTCGCTACAACTTTATATGGGAAACGTAAGTATCATGTAAGAGCTACAGGGAATACACCTACTGCAAATCAAGCATTGGCTATGGTAGTAAGTGACATTACAGGCACAAAGCGAACGCTTACTGAAATCAATTCATATAAAACGTGGATTGATAAAAAGCAAAATTTATCTTATGAATATGGCTACGATGGGAATCTTGTAGTTCGCTTTGGTATCAAAACATATTTAACAGGTTTTCCATATAAAGATGGCGAATTTAGTTTTACTTATTTCCCTGATAAAACGAGAAATGGTGATTATGAGTAAAAATAATCATTGAAGAAGCAGATATATTAAATTACTATATGATAACTTTGCATAACATAGCGATTGATAGGGTTAGACAAAATATATTTTAGTTACTATTCATGCAAAGTTGTGATTTTAATAACGGTCATATACATGACTGTATTATTTCAGATGAATTAATAGTAGATGCATCAGATTTTTATAATATTGGTTACCAAAATAAAATCGATTAATTACATATTCTGGTCTAGAGATTAACGCAGTATAGCACAAGGGAATAATGGAATATACAAAAGACTCCTCGTAATGAAGTGACTGCTGAATAGATTATATATTTTTATGAATAGAAAGCTACACTCTTATATGTATAATTAAAAAAACCTTGAAAACCTAATAAAATTGGTTTTCAAGGTTTTTAGTATTCTGTAGGAAAATAGTTATGTGTTGTATGCAACACAAGAATTTCAAAATAAATGTTTTGTGTGAAGTATGACAAAAATAATTAAAAGTATTTTCTATTTCTGTACTTTAATAACTTAATAGTCACATGTCCATGCCTTACCTACCCAATAACATTGAGCGGCAGAAGCAGTAGGGGCTGTAGAAGCGGCTGCTGCTCCTAATAATGCAACAGCTAATAGCATCATACCTAGTTTCTTTTTCATATTAACACCTCCTTAATTTAATATTATTCTTAATAAATTGCTTTTATTCATAAATAATAAAAACATAGAAATTTGCTTATTATTTTTTAAGTTTTTCCAATCCTCTATGGCAAAATGTCCTCACATTAGGCTTCTTCAATACTCATAATGTTTCCTAATTTTCTTTTAATAAAATAACCTGTTACTAATTTTTGATGATGTAATTCCCAGTCATTTAGAACACTTGTGAATATATTATTTAGTAGAAAATCAAAAGGAGGTGAATAGATTGGAAAATAACAATAATATTCAAGAAACATCTTGTGGTTGTGGAGAAACGAAAAAATGCCAAGCGCTTGCGAATATCATCGGTGGAGAAGTCATTACGGCGAAACCTGTTTGTGTTGTACAGCGTCTTCGTAATATTAAGGCAACTATTCTTGGACGAACTACTCGTTCACCTCTTGCACTTCCATTTGCCTTATCATTTGAAGGGGTGGGAACTAATACACTAAACCTTGGTGAATCTGTTGTGCTTCAGGAGGAAATTAATCCTTTTATTACAGAGCTTCGCAAAAGAGGGCTTATTGTTACAGCAGTGCATAATCATTGGCTTTTCGATAATCCTAGATTAATGTATATGCATTGGGAAAATGTCGGGAATTCAACACAATTCGCAAGAAATAGCTTTGAAGCTGCTGTTGCAGCAGGGTTATTTAAAAAGTAAGTGGTATTATAAATTAAAGTAAAAGTATTTTATCTCACAGAAAAACGAACTATCCAATTACCTTTGAAGTGTTTCGGACTAGTTCGTTTTTCTTGTTTATTGAGAAAGGTTAATATACTTTTTTATTAAATGCTTAAAGCATACTTCTGAATTTGCTTTTCTTTTTGAGCTGCTAACCCCGTTTTAGAAAACTTCGAGAATTGTTCTTTATCTAGAGCCTTTGTAAGTTGATGTAAAATCATATCGTTCATCAAATCTTTTATATCACTAGAGTCTTGTTCATTTTCTTCGGATTTTGGCAATTTGGTTTCTTTAATCATGACTACTTTACCATCGGCTTGTGTTACATAATGGCGTATATAGCCATTTTCTTTTTTGATTTCATATTTTGCGTTGTTTTTCTTTTTATTGTCCAAAAATAAATCATCTGCTATACGCTTAGGGCTTTTGGGTTGCGATATACTTGAATACCTGCTACTTCCTAGTTGAATATTCATTCTCTAATTCCCCCTATCTTGTTTCTATAGCTCAATTTTCTACAAGCTCAATAAAATCTTCTAGCGTGGAGTCATGGTTAACTGCTTGGCGTCTTAGTTTATATGGGTTATCACCAATTTTGACTTTACCTTTTTTAATTGTAAAGGCCATCTTTATATCGAGTTCTTTCAAAATCGCGATTGTTTTCCTTTTATACTGACCGAATGGGTAAGCCATATATTGAAAAGGAATCATATCGTTCCCTGTTAAAAAGTCGTTTTTTACTTCGTCATAACTTTTAAGAAGTACATGACTTTTTCCATCTTCTGCTGAGTGTAAATCATGTGTATGACTTTGTAAGTCGAATATATCTTTCATTGCTTCAACTTCCTCCATGCTCAACGTCTGAATTGCATCTGGGTTGAAGTCTGGCGTTTTATCAAGATGAAGTCTGCTCGTAATTAAAAATTCAGTTGCCTTGAAATTATATTTTTTTAAAATTGGATAGGCGTATATATAGTTAGATTTTAGCCCGTCATCAAAGGTAATTGCTACGACTTTTCCTGGAAGATTGATTTCCTTGTTTAAAAACTGCTCTAAATCTTGTAATAAAATGGTTTGGTAGCCGTTATCGGATAGCCATTTCATTTGTGCTTCAAAATTTTCAACAGAAGTTACTGCCGATACATCACGAAACTTTTTATTATCGGCATCAGGCAATACATGGTGATACATTAAAACAGGGATGCCTTTATCTTTTTCTGTATTTTCTTTGTTAATAAAGCCCACTTTGCCACCGATTTTTACTTTATACCAATTGAAATAATGGCTTGATACGATTGGGTAGCGTTGATTTTTTGCAATCACAGCAATCGGCTTAGCTTGTGCTGAGGATTTGTCGTAAATAATTGTGTCTTCTTTAATAATAATTGTATTTTTTGATTTATATTCCCTTGGTGTTTTTTGTGTTTTTGAAGTCGCTGTTGCTTGATCCTTCGATACATAGCCGATCCCATTACCGAAATTAATCTTCCAATAGTTTTGCTCTTCACTATTCACTTTGTAAGTTTGGTTTATTTTTAAAAAGCCTATAGTATCTTTGTTCGTTATATTATTAAAAATAGGTACATCATCTTCTGTTGTTGTAATATAACTTACTTCGCTCGCTTCTCCTAGACTTAAGTTAATAGCAAAAAGCGTTATAATAAATATGATAAAATAACATAATTTTTTTAACATGAACTCTATAGCTCCTTTACTCTCTGTCTAATTATTATTGTTTAAAAAATATTAGTCAATACCAAAATTAACAGCACATTCCATATTCAAATGTCTTCCGTCCTTTATTTTGTATAAAGTGATTTGGAAATAATCATTGCAAGCAAGATGGAAACGTTACTTTCGGAATGTTATAATTATTTAGTAAAATGAAAGAACAAAATTTTTCAATAGATGGGGGAAAGAAATGAAGCTAGCAATGAAGTATGTCATTCTTTATGTAAATGATTTTGAGCAAACAATGCATTTTTATCAAAATATTTTAGGATTGCCTGTTAAAATGCAGCAAGGAACCTACGTGGAGTTTGATACAGGTGCAACGACGTTATCAATTAATACGCGACAATCGGTTAATGAGGACATAGGGTTAGCTGTACCAGAAGCATCATTAGCCTCTCAAACTTTTGAAATTGGTTTTGTTGTGGAGGATGTACAAGCAACAATTGAAGCACTTCGCACACAAGGGGTAAACGTGGTGAAGGAGCCTGTAGTGAAGCCATGGGGACAAACCGTTGCCTATGTTGCAGATCCAGATGGGCATTATATTGAAATTTGTACATCAGTCGAATAGGTCAACACTATTTGGAGGGGAATAATGCGTACACAATTACAACAAATCATAACGGACATTCAAACTACAATTGATTTCTCTGGTTCAGTATTGGTGGAGGAAGGCACAAGTAAACTGTCGCTCAATCAAAGCTTCGGCTATGCGAACCGTTCAGAGCAAATTCACAATAATGCATCAACTCGCTTTGGCATTGCATCAGGCTGCAAACTATTTACGGCGATAGCTATCTGTCAGCTTGTAGAAAAAGGGCAGCTATCTTTTCAGACTAAATTAAGTGATTGCCTTCAACAACATTTTTCGACCTTTGACCCCGAGATTACGATTCATCATCTACTAACACATACTTCAGGTATTCCAGATTATTTTGATGAAGAAATAATGGCAGATTTTGAAGAGTTATGGGTGACAAATCCGATGTATCATATAAGAAAATTGAGCGATTTTTTGCATTTATTTCAAAATCAATCAATGAAATACCGAGTGGGGGAAAGATTTCATTACAATAATGCTGGTTATATTTTATTAGGATTAATTGTGGAGCAAGCAACGGGAGAAACTTTTTCAGATTATGTACAAGCAGCTATTTTCGATAAAGCTGGTATGAGTGCATCAGGTTATTTTTCATTAGATGCTCTCCCATCTAATACAGCACTAGGTTATATCGATCAAGTAGATGGCACGTGGAAAACAAATATCTATTCTATACCTGTTAAAGGTGGTTCAGATGGAGGGGCATTTGTCGCAGTCGATGATATGGTGAAGCTGTGGGATGCACTTATGAACTACCAGCTTTTGACAGAAAACTCTACAAATAATTTATTATCAAGACATGTACAAGTTAATGAAGATGGGTATTATGGCTATGGTGTATGGATTAAACAAAGAAATGATGCAATTTTGAAATATCATGTTATGGGCTACGACCCAGGTGTTAGCTTTCATTCTGCTTATTATCCAAGTTTATCTAGCAAGGTAGTTATTTGCTCAAATAAATCGGCAGGTGCATTTGATATGATGCGTGAAATTGAAACGTATTTGTTAAGTGGGGCAGAGCTATAGAAAAAAAGCCTAAAACTGTACAATGAAGTTACATCTTATGTAACTTTTTTGGTGTTAAATAAATAGTGACAAGTATTTTCTGCAAACTTTCAAACCTGTCCAATGTCAGCACAAAATGACAGGACGAGATAGATGGGGTAAATGTATGCTATAAGCAAGGAGTGAGGGCATAATGAGTTGGATAGAGTCGATTCAAAAGGCGATTCATTATATGGAAGAGCATTTGTTAGAAAACATAACGATAGAGCAGATCGCGCGTGAAGCTAATTGTTCAGTGTATCATTTTCAACGGACATTTTCGTTATTAACAGATATGACTATTGCCGACTATATAAGAAAACGTAGATTAACATTAGCAGCACAAGAAATTATGATGACAGACAATAAAATAATCGATCTCGCCTACAAATATGGCTACGATTCTCCTGAAGCATTTACAAAAGCGTTTCGCAAGCAACATGGCGTGACGCCGAGTGATGCAAGAAAAAAACAATGTGCGATACAAGCATATAACCGCCTCGTTATACAGGTGAGTTTGAAGGGAGCAGAACCGATGAAGTATAAAATTCTAGAAAAAGAAGCGTTTCAAGTTGCAGGTTTAAAAAGAACATATAACTGTTCAAATGATGAGAATTTACAAGGCATTCCTATGTTTTGGGATGAAGTGAATGCAAATGGTACAGACCAGGAGCTAGGTAAGCTAAACGATGGAGAGGTTAAAGGTGTACTTGGTGTTTGTTTACCACAACAAGATGCAGGAAATATGATTGATTACTGGATTGCTGCTGCTACTAACAGTGAGGTACCTAATCATTTTGAAACATTAGAAATTCCAGCAGCAAAATGGGTCGTATTTGAAGTAGTTGGCCCAATGCCTGATGCGATGCAAAATGCGTGGAAGAAAATTTATTCTGAGTGGTTCCCATCGAATCCATACGAGCCTGCTGGAGGAGCAGAGCTAGAAGTATATTCTGATGAAGATCCATTTAAAGAAGATTTAGTTTCTGAAATTTGGATTCCAGTTAAATAATTACAAACTTGAGGTTGTCCGAAAAGCAGGCTAGTGCGCCGCTTTCTGGACAACCTTTGCTGTTTGCTTGAAATATTCATCATGTAAGTATTCTTTAAAAGGTTGAAAACACTGATTTCCACGGATGTTCCAATTAATGGGTCTGTAGTTTTTTATATGCTAAAGGTGATTATGACCTTTTCTACAATCCGCTTTTTTAATGAAACTATTTACAATATGGACCGTAAAAAATAGTATAGAAAGCAAAGGAGAGTTATACATATGAAAAAATTGATTTTAGCATTCGTATTAGGTGTTTCAGTACTTACATTAGCAGGCTGCAACCTTTTACAATGGGGTTTTGGCAATATAAAAGAGCAATTTATTGGGCGAGAAATTACGATTCAAACATATGATGAAAGTAGTCAAATTATTGACCAAATTAAAGGAAAGAGCGTTAGTATCAAGGCGGATGATAAGTTTGCAATGAAGGATACTGAAGGCAATACAGTTGAAAAATCGTCTGTGCTCGATATTACGATTGGTGGCAAGCAAATGTTGCACGTTGGTAGTAGCTTAATAGCTTATGAGGACGGTTTAACAAATATTTTTGAGGAATATGCACAAACTGTAGATATTGATAATTTTGATCGTTCTGTACCGTTCATTAATCGTATGGTGAATGATATGAAAAATTCAACGGTAGGGAAAGATAAGGTAGTATTAATTCGTTCACAGGCAGGACAACCACTTGCAACATTTGTTGGGGAGGATGTAAGCTATTTTGCAACGGAAATTGATAAGGCAACAGGCTTATTAATTGATGATCGTTATTTATTCATTTATCGTTGTGATTATACTATTTACGATTTAACATTACTGCAGTAAGATAGGAGGCATTTTATGAATATTGGCTGGCGTTTTGATAATAGCTATGCGCAACTACCACATACTTTTTTTGCGTCGATGGCATTGAATCCTGTTGAGGAGCCGAAGCTTGTAATTCTCAACGAACAGCTTGCTTCAGAACTTGGTTTAAGTGCAGTGGCATTGCAAAGCGAGGAAGCGGTTCAAGAGTTTGCTGGAAATAAGGAACCTGTTGGAAGTTCGCCTTTAGCACAAGCGTATGCAGGTCATCAGTTTGGTCATTTTAATATGCTTGGGGATGGAAGAGCTATACTTTTGGGAGAGCATATAACACCTGATAATGAGCGCGTTGATATTCAATTAAAGGGAGCGGGACGTACTCCTTTTTCGCGTGGTGGAGATGGGCGTGCAGCACTTGGTCCTATGCTACGTGAATATATTATTAGTGAGGCGATGCATGCGTTAGGCATTCCAACGACCCGTAGCTTAGCCGTTGTCACAACAGGGGAAGCGATTATGCGAGAGTATGCATTACAAGGGGCGATATTAACGCGTGTCGCCAAGAGTCATTTACGTGTTGGGACGTTTCAATATGCTGCAAGATGGGGAACTGAGGAAGAGCTTAAGACATTGGCTGATTATGCTATACAGCGTCATTTTCCTATGATACAAAATGAAGGCAATCGCTATATTAAATTTCTTGAATATGTTATTGAAAAACAAGCTGAATTAATTGCGAAATGGCAATTAGTAGGCTTTATACATGGCGTTATGAATACGGACAATATGACGATTAGCGGTGAAACAATTGACTATGGGCCGTGTGCATTTATGGATAAATATGATCCTCAAACCGTTTTTAGTTCAATTGATACGCACGGCCGTTATGCTTATCAAAACCAGCCAAATATGGCGCTTTGGAATCTAGCGAGATTGGCTGAATCATTATTGCCGTTAATCCATCATGATTCAGCACAAGCCATCAAAATGGCAGAGCAAGCACTTCAGCAGTTTCCAAAACTATATGAAGCCAATTTGTTTGCTGGAATGCGCTTAAAGCTTGGACTTCTAACAGAGGAAACCCAAGATATTGAATTAATTGATGAACTTCTACAATGGATGAAAGTAAATGAAGCTGACTATACAAATACTTTCCGTGCTTTAACACTAGGGAAGTTTGAAGATAACCCTGTATTTCAACTTGAGACCTTTGTACAGTGGCGACAAAAATGGCAGGAGCGATTGCAGCGACAAACACAGTCGCTAGAGCTTGTCCAACGTACAATGCGTCAGAGTAATCCTGCCATTATTCCTCGCAATCATCGTGTAGAAGAGGCTTTAGACTTGGCATCAGAAGGGAATTTGAAGCCTTTGCAGCAACTGTTAAAAGTATTGGCACAGCCTTTTGCTTATACAGCAGAGCAAGAAATGTATGCGACATTGCCGCCCGCTTCTAGCTGCGCCTACCGAACATTTTGTGGAACTTAAAAATGAGAATTGTGTGAGTGCCTAGTCTCACACAATTCTCACTTTTTATCTTTAGTAACGTCTACCACGTCTATGATGGTACGGATTAAATGGTTGACCGCAAATTGTATTTGTTTCACAGCATTCATTTATAACTGATTGTGTATGCGGGAAGTAGTGTTGGTTGTTTATCATTTGTCGATTTACAACTGTTAAATGTGAAGGATGAATATGTGGTACTACTGTATTTGTCACATTTGTTTGTACGAATTGTCGAGTTGGTGAAACGATTGGCGGACTAAATTGCGTTGGTCCTACTTGTGTGGGTAGAACTTGAGCATCTCTTCCTGCCATTGGATTGCCGCCCCATGCACCACCGACTCCAGTGTCCCAATAACCACCTCTATTAGGGTAATTGCCCCCAAATCTATTAACCATTTTGAGCCCCTCCTTTTTCACTGAAATAGTAAGTCATATTTAACATATGAAAAAAGTTGCCACCTTTCTATAGTTATGCCTATTGTTAAGTAGAAAAAAATAGGATGAAACACAATTCCACAGACAAATGAATTAATGTAAAATATAAGGAAATCCAGTTACAGGTTGTGTGCTAGGTTTAAACAAGTAGAGAAAAGTGGGAAGGAAAGTAGGCGTTAGTGAAATGCTGCAAATTAAATTAGATAAAGTAGTGCATGGGCTATGATGGTTGTTTATTATTTATTCGGCAGTTATTTACTTGGTACAATAATGACCGCATGGCTTGTAGGGAAGTGGTATGGGCAATCGTTACAGCAACAGTTTAGTGGTAATTTAGGGGCTCGTAATGCAGGGAGAGTCTTTGGCAAAAAGGCATTTATTTTGACGGCGGTAGGCGATGGCTTAAAAGGTGTCATCGTTGTAGTAATTGGGCGTTACATAGGGTATGAGAATACTATAATTACATGGGCGGTATTTTGTGTTTTACTTGGGCATCTTTATCCTTTTTGGCTAAGCTTTAAAGGAGGAAAAGGTGTTGCAACGATAGTAGGTGCGCTTATTACATTGAATACTCTTTATTTTAGTGCTTTTATTATTAGTTTTATCGTGGCAACGTATTTATTGAGAAGTGCAACATTTGGTCTGTGTGTTGCGTTGATTTTATATAGTGCTGTTGTTATTTTTGCAGGTGTATTACCTGCAACGCTTATTTGCAGTATTGTACTTATTTTATGGAAGCACCGACAAAATATAAAAGAGAGGCTGATATAATATGTATTGGTGTAAAATAGCAACATCTGAAAAAGAATTCGAAGAAATTGCTACATTAAATTATGAAACATTTGTAGAGGAAATCCCACAGCATCCAGCAAATGTGGAGCGTCGTTTAGTAGATAAATTTCATGCAGACAATACATATCTTGTCGTATATAAAGAGCAACAACTTATCGGTATGCTAGCATTACGCGATAAGCGACCGTTTTCATTAGATGGCAAAATAGGCTTTGTGGAACAATTTTTAGAAGATGAAGATTGCCAAAAGCTATGTGAGGTACGTCTGTTAGCAATAAAAAAACAATTTCGCAACGGTCGAGTGTTTTTTCGTCTCGCACAGGCGCTAGCAAACTATTTATTTGAACGGCATTACACAGCCTGTGTCATATCGGGTACAACAAGAGAAGAAAAACTATATAAGCAGATGGGGTTTCGTCAATTTGCTGAAGCTGTTGGGACAAGTGAAGCGCTGTTTTTACCAATGGTATTAACGAGACAAGATAGCGCCCCTCTACGTCAACGTTTAAGGCGTCACGCTTTGAATTTTTATCCTGGTCCTGTATGGCAACAAGAGTCACTTGCACAGACGGATTTATCTCATCGCTCCTTCGCCTTCCAATTATTATTTCAAGAGCTACAACAGCGATTGGTGTCATTGTCACATGCTAAATATGTAACGACACTTGTTGGAACTGGGACATTAGCAAACGATGCTATGCTGGCGCAATTAAAATCTGATTTTTCGGGAAGTAAAGGATTACTTGTATCAAATGGTGAGTTTGGTGAACGGCTAGTCAAGCAGGCCAAACAACAGCAAATGACATTTGATGTGTTAACTTTTGCATGGCATGAACCACTTGATTTAGTGCATATCGAGGAGGCTCTTAGAAAAAGAAGATATAAATGGTTGCTCTATGTACATGGTGAGACGTCTACAGGGATGTGTAATGGTGAACAACTTGCAATGCTAGCCGCACGCTATGGTGTAGTGGTATGCGCCGATTGTATTAGCTCATTTGGTGCATTACCGTTCTCGCTTGCACCATTTTATTTAGCAACAGCTGTTAGTGGTAAGGCAATAGGTGCGCTTAGTGGACTGGCTTTTGTTTTTTCAAATCACCAACCGCAGTCTAGTGAAGCACCGCTGTATATCAATTTGGCACACTATGAACAATTGCAGATTCCATTTACATTACCAGCAGCACTTATACATAGCACATTAACCGCTTTACGACACTATCCTGCGCGCTTTGAACTGTTAGCAAAGCGGATGAAATTGCTACAAGACTGGTCCTGCTATGCTGAATATGCGTTTAAAACAAACCCTTATTCAATGATTGCATCATTTAAGTTGCCGAACGAGCTGCATCGTTTAGGTGATGATTTAAAGTTGAATGGCATTTATTTGCATGATGAAAGCAGTTATTTGCAAAATAGAGGCTTAGTGCAATTAAGTATTATTCAACCTTATTTTGAAGAAGCTTTTACCTTATTAAAAAAGATATATAGTCAATATGAATTAATTGACTAAAGACAAAAAGGCTGTAAGAAAGGAGATGTTCATTTCCTTTCTTACAGCCTTTCGACATTTTTATAAAAAATATCGATTATGTGACTATAGTATATACAATTTGCAACTTTAGCTTATGAAAAATGGAAACAATGGAAAAGCTATTACTAGCAATAAAGTGGTATCAAGAAAAGCTGGCTCACTTATTGTGAATTTTAAACAAGATGAGCGAGGTAACACATGAATTCTAGTAAAACGATTAGTACATTGCATGTCATACTTTTAATGATGACGGTGATTGGGCTGAAAAATCATGTGACGATTCTTCCACCTCTAATACATAGGGCGGAACGAGATGCATGGATGTCGGTATTTTGGGCTGTTATTGTTTTAATACCATGGCTTTTCATGATTATTTACTTACACAAACAGATTGGTGAGTTATCTTTCCGAGATTGGTTGTTGGAGAAGGTAGGGAAATTTTGGGAAAGATTAATTATCTATATATTTGTTGTGTACTTAATGATTATGGCAGCTTTCACATTGCGTGAAACAATGCAATGGGTTAAGGTAACTTTTTTACCTGAAACCCCTGAGCTACTATTAATTTTAGTTTATATTGCATTATGTGTATTTTTAGCTACTACAGGTGTTCAAGGGATTGTTATGGTTAATGTTATTGTACTTACAGGTGTCGTAATTTTAGGCTTTTTTGTAGCAATTGTTAATATAAAAGTAAAAGAATATGAGCTAATACTCCCTTTTTTAGAGCATGGTTTATCACGGGTTTTATATGCTGGATTTTATCCTGCATCAGGCTATGTAGAGCTCTTTTTAATATTGCTTATTCAGAACCAAATAAAAGAGCGGATGAAGTGGCAATATTTTGCTGTAATTTTGTTTATTTTAGTTTGGTTAACGCTTGGACCACTCCTTGGTTCCATAGCAGAATTTGGACCTACTGAAGCTAAAAACCAATACTATCCTGCATATGAGGAGTGGCGACTTGCCTCCATCGGACGCTTTATAGAGCATGTTGACTTTTTCTCTATTTATCAATGGCTAACAGGAGCTTTTATGCGCATAGGCTTTATTATATTTACCATTGTTCATTTACTACGTTTAGATAATCAAAGAAAGCGTATATTAAAAATTATGGTACCAGCTTTTATTGCGGTTAGTTTGCCATTATTTTTGCTCAATGATCGTGCGTTTCTACAAATAAAGAGTGAATTTTTCTTAATAAGTACTTTTGCTTTTTTCTTTATTTGGGGAATTATTTTAACGCTTATCTCATTGAAAAAAACGAAAAAATTGCCAAGGAAGAAGGTGGAGCAATGATATGCAGTCAAAAATAACAAATACAGAGCTGCGCCAATTATTCAATCAAACTGAGGATGTACTATATCAAACATATCAATTTCCAGCATCTACAGTCAGTATAATTACTTGTCAGGCAATGGTTGATACACATTTATTAAACGAGGTTATTGTGCCACGGGTGAGTGCAGCTTGCCAGCAACAATGCGAATCAATAGAAGAGCAGCTATATTTACCTAGTTTACAGCAAGTCAAGTCGTTGGAAGAAGTAGTGACACTTGTTTTTACAGGTTTTGCTGTTATTTATTTTGAGCAGCAGCAGCAGCTTTTTTCGAGTAATATTGCTAAAAAGCCTAATCGAAACCCTGAAGAAACGAATTTAGAAGTATTAGTTAAAGGACCACGAGATAACTTTATTGAGGATCTTACGGTAAATATTGCAATAATTCGTAAACGTTTGCCTACAAATTCATTGTCAGTTGAAAAATATATAATTGGAAGGCGCTCAAAAACAACTGTAGCACTCCTTTATATGAATGATATTGCGAATGAAACTATATTAAACAGCATTCGCAAACAACTTAAAGAAATTGATACAGATATCATTATAAGCGCTGACTTATTAATGGAGCGTATAAATAAAAAAGGACAATTAATACCGCTCACAACGAATACCGCAAGAGGAGATTTTGCTGTACAGTCTTTGGTGAGTGGTCGTTTTTTAATATTAGTTGATGGCGTTTCATATGCAGTTGTTTTTCCAATTAATTTATTGATGTTATTAAAAACAAGTGAAGATAATGAATATCCAGTGGTATTTGGCTCTTTTGAGCGTCTATTGCGCATAGTTGGTATATTATTTGGTTTACTCTTACCAGCATTTTGGCTAGCGCTAACCACCTTTCATCAAGAACAGCTTCCATTTCAATTGCTTGCGACGGTTGTACAATCGAATCGTGGCTTGCCACTGCCATCATCACTGGAGATGCTATTAATGTTATTAATGTTTGAGCTTTTCCGTGAAGCGGGGCTACGTTTACCAAGCATTATTGGGGGAACAATAAGCGTAGTTGGTGGCTTGATTATTGGAGATGCAGCTATTCGTGCTGGTGTTACAAGCCCTGCAATGATTGTCGTGATTGCAATTTCTACAATTGCCACTTTTACACTTGTAAATCAATCACTCGTGACAGCGGTTAGTCTACTGCGTGTCAGCTTTATTTTAGTTACATCATTATTTGGTCTATTTGGCTTTTTCGTATGCTTATATGTATTGCTTGCTTATTTGGCAAACACTCGTATATTTGGTGTTCCTTATTTGAGTATAGCGACTGATTTGAGCTGGGAAACGGTAAAAAAATCATTGATACGTGAGACTCCTCAAAAAAATGAGACGCGTCCTAAGGTATTAAATTTACAGGATGAGACTAAGGATGGTACACAATGAAAAAGGGTGTATATTGTTTCATCTTATGCAGTCTAATTTTAGCCTCATGTTGGGATAATAACGAGCCAGAACGTATGCTTTACATTCATGGTATAGGTGTAGATTATAAAGATGGTCAATTTGAAATTTATGCACAATTATTAGATTTCTCCAATATTGCGAGGTCAGATCAACCAAATTCAGAATCAATTCAAACCGAAGTTGGTCGCGCAAAAGGCCGAACGATTGATGAAGCAGCGGTAAACTTATATCGTGCTGTTGACCAACGGATTTTATGGGGGCATTTATCTTATGTTGTGTTTTCACAGGAGTTGTTGAAAAGTGGTGAACTTATGCAAGCGATTGACTCATTTGTACGATATCGAGAAACGCGCTATACGATGTGGGTATATACGAGTGACGAAGCGTTAAACGAGCTGTTGCTTGTCACACCAATTTTAAACAAAGGCATGACTTTTTCAAGGGTAGCAGATCCTTTAAACGCCTATCATCAAGAGTCCTTTGTTGAGCCAGTAAGTTTACGTACAATGCTTATTGATTTAGATGAGCCAGGTCATCAAGTCAATGTGCCTTTTATGGTTTCTAGTGATAAATGGGAAACTCCGAAAGGTCCAGATCCCGTATATGAAGTCAAAGGCATTAGTGTTATTACTAAATCTGAATTAAAAGGCTCATTATTGGATGGAGAGGCAGAGGGGTTACGTTGGATGTCTAAGCATACAGAACGTGCGCAGATTACTTTAAAAAATGGGAATGATCAAATACAGTACACAACAATTATTGTAGATAAAGTAAAGCCTAAAATTAAGCCAGTTGAGGAAAATGACCAACTGCGATTTGATATATCAATTAAAGTACAAGTAACAACAAGTGGGCAAGATGGACGAAAGGGTGACCAAAAATTAAAAAAAGAGATAACTGAGCAAATAAAAAAAGAAGTAGAACGCACTTATTTAAAAGGATTAGAGAAAAAAATGGATGTCTATAGACTATCTGAGCAGGCATATCGAAAAAAACTCAAAGTGTGGCAACAGTTGAATAAGGATGGAGAAATTCCTTTAACAGAGGATTCTATCCGAAAGTTAGATATTAAAATTGAAAAAATAAAAACAGAGCGTACTACGATGCACGAGCGCTAAAGATAAAAGTTGTTAAAGACATCTTATTCCTAAGGTGTCGTTACATATAGAATGTATTATACATCTTCAGGGCTTCTTGTTGTCCGATAAGCTATTCACATGTAAAATAGTGAAATAGATAATCCAGATGTTACCGTAACGGGAGTGAGTAGTTTGAAAAAAAAGAAGCATCAAATACAGCAAGAGAATAATGTGATTCTGTTTCCCGGTGTTGGTGAACGATTATTGGAACAAGCGCATGCTTATGCAGAAAGCTACCAATACAATTTAGCCTGTGAAGCTTTTGCGGAAGCGTTACGTTATATAGAAGGTGATGAAGTTACATTAAGTGTCTATGCCTATTCATTGTATGAAATACGTGCATTTAAGCAAGCAAAGGAAGTGTGCGAGGAGCTTTTAGCTATTGGTCCTACAATGTACTTCGAGGCAATGGAGCTATACTTAACAATCTCCATGCAGCTACGTGAATTTAGACAAGTAGAAAAGCTGATTGAAACATTGCTTGATGAAGGAGCTATTCCAGAAAATCAACTTGAAAAGTTTCAACGTCTAAAAAAGTTAAATGCAGAAATAGCAAGCAAGCAAGTGCTGCAACAAGAAATCACAGAGCCTGCGGTTGACAAGTTATTAATAGAGGATTTTTTACAACTTGCTCAGCATGAACAGCTTCAAACGATTTATCAGCTGACAGGTACGAATATACGCCCGATTGTTCAATCGTTAATAAAGATTATCCAGCACGAAGAAGTACATCCATTTATTCAAAGTCTCGCACTTATCTTACTTGTAGAGCAACAGGTAAATGCATCAATAACTATGGGGAAATTTCATTACCAGCGTGTTGTTAACCCCGCGGACTTGGCATTGCCTACAGAAATGCCGCAGTTCCAAGTAATCGAGGCTTATATAAAAAAAGTGTTAGAAAAAGATCCGACAACGCTAGAGATGGTACAACAATTACTAGCGAAGCATGCGATTGTTACGTATCCTTTTGAATGGCTTGATTATGATGCAGAGGATGTAGCGCAAAGCTATATTGATTATGTGCATATGTTATTTGGTAAAGTACAGGAGATGGATTATGAAATTGTTGGATTTTTGCAACAACTCGAAACATTTTCAGAATTGTTATAGCCGTATGAAAAAAGTTGAAACATTACGCATCTATGATATACTAAAATGGTTGTAGGAACTGTATAAAACAAATATGTTTGTTAGCAGAGCAATTTAATTTTGGAGGTTATATACATGTCAGTTAAATGGGAAAAACAAGAAGGTAACCAAGGTTTATTAACAATCGAGGTACCAGCTGAAGAAGTAAACAAAGCTTTAGACAAAGCTTTCGCTAAAGTTGTAAAGCAAATTAACGTGCCTGGTTTCCGTAAAGGGAAAATGCCTCGCCCGATGTTTGAAAAACGTTTTGGTGTTGAAGCACTTTACCAAGATGCTTTAGAAATTATCATCCCAGAAGCGTATGCAAACGCTATTGATGAAGCTGGTATTGAGCCAGTTGATTTCCCAGAAATCGATGGAACTGAAAACTTTGCTAAAGGTGAAGGCTTCACATTCACTGCAACAGTTATCGTGAAACCAGAACCTAAATTAGGTGATTATAAAGGTCTTGAAGTAACTAAGCTTCCAACAGAAGTAACAGATGAAGAAGTAGACGCTCAAATCGAAGCAGAATTAGCGAAAAAAGCTGAGCTTGAAATTAAAGAAGACGAAGCAATCGTTGAGGGTGATACAGCGGTTATCGATTTCGAAGGCTTTGTAGGTGACGAAGCATTCGAAGGTGGTAAAGGTTCAGACTACCCATTAGAAATCGGTTCAGGCTCATTCATTCCTGGCTTTGAAGAGCAATTAGTAGGTGTAAAAGCTGGAGAAGCAAAAGATGTTGTTGTAACATTCCCAGAAGAATACCACGCTACTGAATTAGCTGGAAAAGAAGCTACTTTCAAAGTAACAGTGAAAGAAGTAAAAACAAAGGTATTACCTGAATTAAATGATGAATTTGCTAAAGAATTAGATTCTGAGGTTGATAGCGTTGAAGCTTTACGCGCAAAGATTAAAGAAACAACAGCGGCACAAAAAGAATCAGATTCTGAAGCTGCGCTACGTGACGAATTAGTTGAAAAAGCAGCTGAAAACGCTGAAATCGACATTCCACAAGCAATGATTAACACTGAAGTAGATCGCATGGTACAAGAATTTGGTCAACGTTTACAAATGCAAGGTATGAACCTTGAGCTTTACTACCAATTCTCTGGTCAAAGCGAAGAAGCTTTACGTGAGCAAATGACTGCTGATGCTGAAAACCGCGTACGTGTATCACTAACACTAGAAGCAATCGCTGCTGCAGAAGGCATTGAAATTTCTGAAGAAGATATCAATGCTGAATTAGAAAAAATGTCTGCACAATTTGGTATGACAGTTGAGCAAATCACAGCAGCATTAGGTGGTACAGCAGTTTTAGAAAATGATATTCGCACACAAAAAACAGTTGAATTACTAGTTGAAAACGCGAAAATTTCTTAATTAGAGTTACTTGCAAAATATAGATAAAACAAGGTACGCTATTTTGTACCTTGTTTTATCACATATACATAGAAAACATAGTTGATCTAACCTAAATGCAACTATGGATTGCTTTTTAATGTAAGTATGGCTAGGCATATATTTTTGTGTAAAACCTATAATATACATAAATCAATAATAAAGGCAGTCAATATATTTGATAAAGAACAAATAATCTTGTAAGATTGAAGCTTGAATAGGGGTGAAACAAATTGTTCAAATTTAATGATGAAAACGGCAATTTAAAATGCTCTTTCTGTGGAAAACCACAAGAACAAGTTCGTAAGCTGGTGGCAGGACCAGGTGTATATATTTGTGACGAATGTATCGAACTATGCTCTGAAATTGTTGTAGAAGAGCTTGGAGTAGAAGAAGAAATCGACTTTAAAGATATTCCAAAACCTAAAGAAATTTTAGGGATTTTGGGTGAGTATGTGATTGGACAAGAGCGCGCTAAAAAAGCTTTAGCTGTGGCGGTTTACAATCATTATAAACGCATTAACTCAAATGCTAAAATTGACGATGTGGAATTGTCAAAATCTAATATTGTGTTAATAGGACCAACAGGTAGTGGTAAAACATTATTAGCACAAACATTAGCACGCATTTTAAACGTACCATTTGCGATTGCAGACGCAACTTCTTTAACAGAGGCTGGCTATGTCGGAGAAGATGTGGAAAATATATTATTAAAGCTTATTCAAGCAGCTGATTATGATATCGAGCGTGCGGAAAAAGGTATTATTTATATCGATGAAATCGATAAAGTGGCACGCAAATCAGAAAATCCGTCAATCACTCGCGATGTATCTGGTGAAGGTGTACAACAAGCGTTGCTGAAAATTTTAGAAGGCACAGTGGCAAGCGTCCCACCACAAGGCGGTCGTAAGCACCCACATCAGGAGTTTTTACAAATTGATACATCAAATATCCTATTCATCGTAGGTGGTGCGTTTGATGGAATCGAGCAAATTATTAAACGTCGTCAAGGTGAAAAAGTAATTGGTTTCGGATCAAATCCAAATAAAGTGGAAGAAGATCAAGGGTCATTACTTTCTCAACTTATTCCAGAAGATTTATTGAAATTCGGTCTTATTCCAGAATTCATCGGGCGTTTACCTGTATTAGCAAGTTTAGAGCAGCTAAATGTAGAGGCACTTGTACAAATTTTAACAGAGCCTAAAAATGCATTAGCAAAACAATATCAAAAAATGCTTGAACTTGATAATGTAGAGCTTGAATTTGAAGAGAAGGCGTTAGAGGAAATCGCTAAACTTGCGATTGAGCGTAAAACAGGCGCACGTGGCTTGCGTTCTATTATTGAAGCAACAATGCTGGATGTAATGTTTGAATTGCCATCACGTGATGACATTGTAAAATGTATTATTACTGCAGAAACAATCGTTGATAAAGCGGAGCCTAAATTGCTACTAGCAGATGGCACTGAACTGAAAAGAGATAACGAAAAAACGTCTGCCTAAAAATATTACAGCGAACAACAAAAGCTGACATCGAACGTGCATCAGCACAAGTAGGTAGTCAGCTTTTCTCTATATTGCAAACAGTTGTAGTGCAATTTTTCTTCGTAAATTTTTGTACATAAAAATGATTCGTATCCGATAACAAATAAAGATGTTGAATTAAACACATACTATAAATAGCGGGTTGTTACGGATTGAAATTGATGGAGGTGAGTCCCGCATGAATAAGATAAAAGAAAATATACCATTATTACCATTAAGAGGCTTGCTTGTTTATCCTTCAATGGTGCTACATATTGATGTAGGGCGGGATCGTTCAGTTGCAGCATTAGAGCATGCAATGGTAAATGAAAGCTATATTTTTTTAACCGCGCAAAAGGATATGCGAGTAGAAGCGCCTGAAAAGGAAGATCTATTTAAAATCGGTACGCTAGCAACAGTGAAGCAAATGTTAAAATTACCAAATGGTACATTACGCATTTTAGTGGAAGGTATTAGCCGTGGCGAAATAAAAAAATATAAAGAGGAACTTAATTTTACAACTGTAGACGTAGATTTATCGGAAGATCCAACATATAAAGACTCTGAAACAGAGGCTTTAATGCGTACTTTATTGGTTTTTTTTGAAAAATACGCAAAAATGTCGAAAAAAATTACGGAAGAAACGATTGATTCTGTAGTAGACATCACGGAGCCTGGTCGATTAGCGGATGTTATTGCCTCACATTTACCATTAAAGGTACAAGAGAAGCAGGAGATTTTAGCGATTTTCAATGTCAAAAAACGTCTGGATAATTTAATTATTCGTCTACATGATGAGCAAGAAATTTTAGACCTTGAAAAGAAAATTAATAACAAAGTAAAACAAGCAATGGAACGCACGCAAAAAGAGTATTATTTGCGCGAGCAAATGAAAGCTATCCAAACAGAGCTAGGCGATCGTGATGGTAAGATGGGTGAGGTTACTGAATTACGTAAACGTATTGATGCTTCTGGAATGCCTGAATCAACAAGGAAAGTAGCATTAAAAGAGCTTGATCGCTACGAAAAATTGCCAGCAGCTAGTGCCGAAAGTGGTGTAATTCGAAACTATGTAGAATGGCTAGTGTCTATTCCATGGAGTGAAAAAACGACAGACCGTTTAGATATTGCGCACGCAGAAGAAATTTTAAATCGTGACCATGATGGATTAGAAAAAGTGAAGGAGCGTATTTTAGAGTATTTATCTGTGCGTCAGTTAACGAATACTTTACGTGGTCCTATCCTTTGTTTAGCTGGTCCTCCAGGTGTTGGTAAAACGAGCTTAGCACGTTCAATTGCAGAAAGCTTAGATCGTAATTTTGTCCGTATTTCACTTGGCGGAGTGCGAGATGAGTCTGAAATTCGTGGGCATCGTCGAACGTATGTTGGAGCTATGCCAGGTCGTATTATTCAAGGAATGAAAAAAGCAGGAACAATCAATCCGGTCTTTTTATTAGATGAAATTGATAAAATGTCGAATGATTTTAGGGGCGACCCTTCAGCAGCGATGTTAGAAGTATTAGATCCAGAGCAAAACCATACATTTAGCGATCACTATATCGAAGAGACGTACGATTTATCAAACGTATTATTTGTTGCTACTGCGAATGATTTAAGCACTATTCCTGGACCATTGCTTGACCGTATGGAAATCATTTCGATTGCAGGCTATACAGAATTAGAAAAGACTAAAATTGCTGTTAATCATTTAGCACCAAAACAAATAAAGGAGCATGGCTTGAAAAAAGCACAGCTTATTTTGAAAGAGGAAGCGATAGTCGATATTATTCGTTATTATACACGTGAAGCAGGTGTGCGTGGCTTAGAGCGACAAATTGCAACGATTTGCCGTAAAGTAGCTAAAATTATTGTTTCTGGTGAGAAAAAACGTGTAACACTGAATGCTAAAACATTAACAGAGCTGCTTGGTAAGCATCGCTATCGTTATGGTCAGGCAGAGGAAGAAAATCAAATTGGTGTAGCAACGGGCTTAGCTTATACATCTGTTGGTGGCGATACGTTACAAATTGAAGTTTCATTAACACCAGGAAAAGGTAAAATTCAGCTGACAGGTAAATTAGGCGATGTTATGAAAGAGTCGGCACAAACAGCTTTAACATTTGTCCGTTCTTTAACGACAAAGCTTGGTGTTGACGCAGACTTTTTTGACCAGCATGATTTGCATATCCACGTACCTGAAGGAGCTGTTCCAAAGGATGGACCATCTGCTGGAATTACAATAGCAACAGCAATCGTATCTGCTATAACGAATAAACCAATTAAGCGCGAAGTTGGTATGACAGGAGAAATTACGTTGCGCGGTCGCGTATTGCCAATTGGTGGTCTAAAGGAAAAATCGTTAAGTGCTCATCGTGCAGGGTTAACAACGGTTATTTTACCGAAAGATAACGAGCGCGATATCGATGATATTCCAGAAATGATTCGTGAGCAGCTTACATTTAAACTTGTGTCACAGGCGGAGGAAGTTCTAGCATTGGCACTTGACGGAGGTTTTTAATTTTATGAAAGTCCATAATGTCGAAATGGTCATTAGTGCCGTTAGACCAGAGCAATATCCAGAAGATGGACTGCCAGAATTTGCATTAGCAGGTCGTTCAAACGTTGGGAAATCGTCATTTATTAACCGAATGATTGGGCGCAAGGCGATGGCGCGTATTTCATCAAAGCCAGGCAAAACACAAACGCTCAATTTTTATAAAATTGAAGAGCAATTATTTTTTGTTGATGTACCAGGCTATGGTTATGCAAAGGTTTCAAAATCAGAGCGTGCTGCTTGGGGGAAAATGATTGAAAAATATTTCACTGGGCGAGATTTATTAAAAGCCGTTGTGTTAATTGTCGATTTGCGTCATTCACCGACTGGGGATGACCAGATGATGTACGATTTTTTAAAGCATTACAATATTCCATGCATAGTTATTGCAACGAAGGCAGATAAAATCCCAAAAGGTAAATGGGATAAACATAAAAAAATTGTCAAAGAAACACTTGATATGGACCCAGCTGATAAACTTATCGTCTTCTCATCAGAAACAGGATTAGGCTTTGAGCAGGCATGGGGAGAAATTGAGAAATACATTTAAACTTAAAAATGCAAAAAAGGTGCCAAAAAGCAGATGAATATCTGTTTTTTGGCACCTCTTATATTTTTTTATGTTAAAATGAATTGAAAGAAAAAACTAGATAATTCACGTTTTTGTCCGATGAAATATAGTAGGGGGAAATAGCTATGCCTATAACAAAAATAACTGAGAAAAATAGATTACAAGTAATTGATTTTTTTGAAGAAAATTGGGGTAGCTCAGAGATGATCATTTCTTCTGGTACATATGTTTGTAGTGAACTTGATGGCTTTATATTTGAAGAAAAAAATCGAATTTTAGGGCTAGTGACATATGTTATTCACAAGCATGAAGTTGAGGTAATTTCTTTAGATAGCATTGCAGAAGGAAAGGGAATAGGGTCGCTTTTAATGAAAGAAGTGGAGAAATTAGCACAACAAAAAGCAATTTCGACCATATCGCTAGTGACAACTAACGATAATTTAAATGCTCTAAGATTCTATCAAAAAAGAGGTTATAAAATAGAGGCTGTATTTCCAAATGCTGTTGAAAAAGCAAGAGAAATTAAATGTACCATTCCTATGATTGGAAATGATGGAATACCTATCACTGATGAAATTCGCCTAGTTAAAATTGTGAGCTAATAGGAGGTGGATAAGATGGATATCGCAGCATTAGCAATGAATATGAAGCAAACACAATTGATGCAACAAGTATCAATTGCTGTCACAAAGCAAGTAATGGAATTTGAACAGCAAAGCACGGAGCAGCTATTAGAAGTAATAGATGTACCACATCCGAATTTAGGACAGTCAATTGATATTTCTGTATAAGGAAGTCGTCCATTGGCTTAATGGACATTACATATGCAATTTGTAACACAAGAGGAGGAAGCGCATTGTTTAAAAAAGCAGCAACAATGCTCGTAATGCTTGTGGTGTTATTTAGTCTCATAGTGCCTAATCAGCAAGCAGAAGCAGCAACAACATACACATTTATTTCGGCAACATATAATGAAACGGTTGCAAAAGATGGTACTGTAACGAAAGCATTAAGTGGCGTTACATTGGAAAATAGTCGAGGCAATCGTAGCACATTTAATATGGATAATAGCGCAAAGCTTTATATTAATAATACTTTGACTACAATTGAGGGCTTTAAGTCAGGTATGGAGGTTACAGTAGTAGTAAATTTGCGTAGAGTAACAGAAATGCGTGGGACTTCAGCCGTTGAACAAGGAACAATTGCACCCAGCAGTAAGCAAAAATATGGGACTGTGACAAAAATCGATCCAAATGGCTTATTTGTAACAATTAAAATGGATGGTACAAAAGAGCAGGATTACTACGTGAATAAAAATACGAAATTCATAAAGGGTTCTTCTACTTATGAGTTAAGTGCGCTGTATGAAGGGGACCGTGTAAAAGTGAAATTCTCAAGCCCTTCAACTTCTATTATTTCTGAAATGGAAATTATTGTAACGGGTGTACAGGTGGCAAATGTTTATAAGGCAAAGCTACAAACGGTTAATACTTCAGCAAATACATTTGTTGTACAAAATGCACATGCCTTTACAAATTGGTTATTTGGTACTTCAGAAAAAACTGCAATGAACACATTTACATTCGATAATAATACATCGATTTATGTAGGCAATGAAAAAATTACAAAAAATCAGCTAAGAAACTATCAGAACAGTGAGCTGTATTATGCTACAACGAAGCAGTTTGGCAAAGAAGTAGTAAAAAAGGTTGTTGTATTACAAAATAATGAGCGTACTTATTACGAGCCATTAACTGCTGTTAATACTTCTTTAAACTTCTTACGTTTAGGCTATGCAGGCCAACTATACTTCCACGAAGGCTCGATTTTAATCCGTAACGGTCGTTTAGTAGAGCCATCGACTTTAGCAGCATATGGTTCGGCTTATGTAGTGACAGACGGTACGACGAATAGCCGTTTTGCACATGTTGTTAATATTACGAATGATAGCTTTACATCACCGAACTTAGCACAACATGGCTTGTATTTTGGTAAATTAGAATTTGTTGATATGGATAATTATTTAATCGAGCTAGATGGACTTGAAAAAATCGAAAATAATTATTGGGTACCACAATCAAAGACTACTTTTGCTTATAGCAATAGCTCACATATGGTAACAAATGTACGTAACGGTGTTATTTCAATTGTGCCGAATATGGATTTAATTGAACATGAAGGGGCATATGGTTACTACTATGTGAAAGATGGACATGTTCAAGCATTGCATGTACTGACATCATCACAGAAAAAATCACAGCTTGTACTAACAGGCCGTATTCAAGATTTCCGCACATTGACAAGCAATGGAAAGGAAACACGTCTAATGAACGTAAAAGATGTGAGTCAATGGTTGAATGGTGAATGGATTGATAGTGGCTCTTTAACAAATGTTATGTTAGACCAGGCGATGATTATTAAAAATGGTAAAGTAATTAAAGCTTCAGAGCTAAATGCATCTGATCGAATTGTCTTATTTACAAATGCGGCATTCGATGCACACGTTATTTTAGTGAATGAATAATCTTAAAAAATAAAAATAATGAAGGCTGTTCAATGGCTGAACAGCCTCCTCATTATTTAATTAAGGAGTGTAGAGCATGAAACAGCGTCAATGGTTAATTACAATCGTCTCCTTATTGCTATTTTCAGTAATTTTTTATTCGGGAAAGGCTCAGGCAACAACGATTGATTTAAATGGTGGAGTTAAAAATGAAAATACGTATGAGGAATACATATTTATTACTGGGGTGCCTATTAAGCTAACTGGTACAAATAAAAATGTATCTGTAACCGTAGCTGAAAAAAAGGGGCAATTGACAGAATCGTATAAGCTGACATTAACAGGGGCTAGTGGAGAAAAATTAACCCGTCAATTTACATATGTATATGATGTAACAAATTACGATCAAATCGGTCAAAGCACAGCAACGGGTGAAGTAACAAAGTATACAGAAAAAATTACTGTTGGAAATAAAACGTATACATTAACAGACTACCAATTTTCAAAAAGCGCAGTGACAGACAAACGTCCTGCATCTGATTATTTTTCAGGTAATGCGATTGCACGTAAAACATATTCGGTGAAAAATGGTAGAAATACAGACGAAATTACAATTCATATTGACAGCCGTAATGAAGGCTACGAAAACTTCTGGGGAGCGACAGAAACTCAAATTACAGAGTACGAAATGGTGTTTGAGGACGGCTCAATTGGTACAGTGAAAAACCGTGTATCTTCGTCAAAATCTCGTACATTAAACTTTGAGGAGAATGCATCTACTTTATCAAGCTTTTATGGCGGATATGTTGTAAATAGTGCAGCTGATATTATTTCTGAATATGAGTATAAACTGCCAAAAAAATCAGGAACCGTTTCATTAAACTTGGAAAAAATGCCTCGGATCGAGCGATTAATCGTTCCAAAATTTAGAGATTTATCAAGCCATCAAGCAAAAGATGCTGTTGAGAAACTATATTCGTTAAGCATTTTAGATGACCCGTCGAATTTCTTCTCCCCAAATACACCAATGCAGCGCTATGATTTTGCGGTTGCTATTGGAAAAGCAATTGATTTACGTGTATTAGAGGAAAATACAAAAAAAGGAAGAAAATCACCGGAAGGTATTTTTAAAGATGTAAAACGAACAACGAAGGATTACGGCTATTTAGAATCGGCTGTGAATAAAGGTGTAGTATCAGGTGTTACACCAACAAAATTTGATCCAAGCGGTTATTTAACTCGTCAGCAAGCTGCGACAATTTTAGTTCGTGCACTTGGTCTAGAAGGGAAAGCACCAGATCCGGGTTATAAAACACAATTCCGTGATGATGCGAAAATTACAGATTATGCGCGTGATGCAATATATGTTGCATCAGAATTAGGCATAATGACAGGTGATTCAAATGGCAATTTCAATCCAAAGCAAAATTTAACACGTGCACAAGCGTCACTAATCATGATTCGTTTCCTTGAGTATTTAGAAAATGACTTAAAGCAAAATTATCGTGATGATATTTTATTCTTTGACTAAGGAGGGGGCTACATGGACAGCATGAAAAAAACATGGATTATCGTACTATGCACAGTACTACTTTTTGCAGCGTGGCTTCCACTTGCAGCACCAACAAATGCCGCAGCGATATCGATTTCGGATATCGAGAAAAATAGTGAAAAATATACAGCAGCTCAATGGGCAGTTGAACAGGGTTTAGTGCAGCTTTCAGGTAGTCAATTTCAGCCAAACGCAACTGTAACTGAGCAGCAAATGCTTATGATGGTTGCGCAGCTTGATAAAAACTATCACTTCAGTTATACGAACGATATGGTTTACACATATTATGCCGATTTAAACATGCCGATTTATGGCACGAATAATGCTGGACGACGTACAGCGAATGCAACGAGAGGGCAGTTTGCTCGTCTTTATGCAGCAATCAATAGCCTTGACTTATCAGAAGTACAGGCAGTGCAATATTTGTATACACATGAAATTACAAAAGGATTAACAGGGAAAAAAACTTTCGATGATTATGCTGCGTCAAAAGCAATTACGCGTGGCGACCTTGTTTCATTTTTATATCGCACTGTGAAAAGTGGAGCAATTGCCGTTGAAGGCTTGCGCTCGGCTCCAACAGGTAAAGATGATAGCAAAGTGACATTACCATTAAATTTTGTCAGCTCTAACGGTACTGTAGAGCTAAATCCACCTGCTAAGACAGAAAATGGCAAGTCAAATAACCCTAGTGCATTTAAAGCTGTTCAAAGCATTAATGTGTCAACTGAGGAGTTAACAGCAAACGGTCTAGATGCTGCTGCGATTCAAATTTTATTGAAGGACAGCTACGGCAATGATATTCCATATGATACATCATTACAATTTAAAGTAACTTCAAAAGTTGGAGCACGTATTGTTGAATCACCACCAACAACGGGCTCACAGCCAGAGAAAAATGCAGGAAGCAGCACAACAACAATTTTCACAGATGGTGGTGAGCTAAATGCTTACATTATTGCACCAGCCTTAACAAAATCAGAAAAAGATTTAATTACATTTGAGCTTGTTAACAATAACGAAACGAAATATGCAAGTTATCGCAATCAACGTATTGAGGTAGAGTTGCGTTATGTACCAAAAGCGGAGGTACGTATTTCATATGAAGTATATGATCCAGATCAACCGAATGGTGGGGGAAATATTACGCCAGGTCCAAAGCCGTTACCTGCGTTACCTGCTGGGAAAGCTGATGCTAATACAGTGCAAACAATACCATTTACACCAAACGGCATTATTGAAATACGTGATTATGATCCAGATGAATTAACATTTGACGGAGTAAAGTGGGAAAATTACACAAACTCTACAGGTCAAATTGTCAATGGCCGTGTGCGAGATAACGCAATTCAATATGAGAATGCAGAGCTTCGTATGGATAATCAGCTTATTTCTGTATGGTTATTTGAGCAAATTTTAGAGCGCATGATCCATGGTGATGACCAGGGGCGTGGTGGTTTCGGTAAAGTAAATGTTTACTATACCATTAATAGTGAAGGTCGAGCAGTTTATAATTTACAGGATGTGATGGATGAAAGCTTCACAAGCCAATTTGAATCTAAAATCCATGCATTGATTGTTCATTTACTAACATATTTCCCTAGAAATACAAATGATTTAACGATGGTACACTATGACAGTGTAAAGGCTGTGAAAGCCATTTTCGACTCATTAAGCAAGGCAGACCAAGATTACTTAGCGAAAAATTACAAAGATACAGTCGGTAATTTAAACGGCTATAATGCCAAGGTGGATAGCTTAAAGGAAAGTCAAGAAATTGTTGAGCGACCAGAAGGTATGGAGCGCTATACGAAAGTGATCGTTAATTTAGTTGCACCAGGCGGACGTGTTATTAAAGATTATAAAGGTACAGCAGAAATCGAATTTAATGGACAGCGCAAAGTTGTATCGTTCAATACAAATACGACGGATTACAATAAAGGAACGGGCTATGCTGGCTCAGCTGTTGCTTATTTCGATTCCATTGTATATGGTTCATCTAATGCGACTGTTACATTAGTTTCTTCCAATATTGATCCTCGTTATCGCGATATGTTTAGAGAATTAATTGGTGTACCTGTAAAGGAAAAAATCTTTACGAACTTTAAGTTCTCTAAAAATAAATGTACGCTTGTAACGGAGGTTGCCTTTGTCGTCGATCAGTCTGGCTCAATGCGTAAGCAAGACCCGAATAATTATACAGCGGAAAAAACAAAGCAATTAATTCGTCAAATTGCTTCAAGTAACAATATCGTCGTTCCATTTGCGACAAATCCTGGTTCAGTAGTGAAGGGGACGGCAACAAATATAGCTAATATGGAAGGCTTTATCTCATATGATAAAATGACTTCGCGTGGTACAAATATTGCGAAAGCCGTACAAACAGCGCTTGATAACTATACTACAGATGATAAAGTCGCAAAATCAATGGTATTAATTACGGACGGTAAGGCACCAAATGCACAGGTGGAAAGAATCATCGACAGTGCAAAAAAAGCAAAAGTACAAATTCATACTATTGCTGTTGGACCAGCCAAAGATGTTAATACAGCAATTTTGAAAAAAATCGCCTCTGAAACAGGCGGTCAGAGTTATCATGTAACAGATATCGAACGCTTGCATAGTGCATACCAAGCTGTTGTTGATGCGATTCTATGTCAAACATTCGTATCGGATGCTAGCTGTGATACGAGTGCAGGTTTATTCAATGCAGCGACAGTAGATATTACACGTTCAACTGTCATTATGACAGCAGAATTAAATGAAAACTGTACAAATGTTGCATCTGTACAAGTACGTTATAGCTCTGTTAATGGGGACGTCAACTATGACTTAATTGCTCGTGGACAGAATGTCTTCAAAGCAAGTCAAGCAATCCGCAAATTCGACCGTTTTGACTTATATAACGAAGTTATCTTCCGCGCATTTGACAAAGATGGTAACTTAATTGCAGATAAAGAAGTGAAGCTATAATCGATCTTGCAGCCTGTTAATGTGGTATAAAATAAGGCAGTAGGGAAATGAGGGCATATGCCTACATTTTCCTACTGCCTTTTGTATTTGTTTTATTCAAAAGGGAATTATTCTTTATTTTACAACAGAAGATGTTTTCATGGATTTAACCTCTGTTTAGTATTATTAGTTGATGCGATGCCTGTCCATCTCGACTAATTGTTTATCCTCTAGTTTGTATATATAGTCACTATATTTTGTTGCATCTTCATCACGTGTGACCATGATAATTGTTTGCCCTTGTGCCCGATAAAATGACAATAAATCTAATAGCCCATTGCGTTCATTTACATCTAAATTGCCTGTTGGTTCATCGCATATAAGTATGCTGGGATTACCAAGTAGGGCACGAGCAATGGCTACACGTTGTCTTTCTTCAACTGATAAATCTTCAGGGAATCGTTCAAATAATTCATTACAAATGCCAACTTGCTCTAGCAAAGTCATTGCTTTTGGATATAATGTTTTTTTCGGTTCATCATGAATAAACGGTAAAACCACATTATCTATTATGGAATAATGTTGTAAAAACTTAACATTTTGATAAACAAAGCCTATGTGTTTTCGGCGATAATTGCTTCTAGCTTTATCACTTAATTGGAAAAACTGAATACCATCATACAGCACTTCCCCTGTAGTCGGTGATAATAACCCAGCAAGACACCCTAAAAATGTTGTTTTTCCTGTACAAGAAGGACCAAAAATTGTATACCATTGTCCTTTCTCAATTGTTAAGGAGATATTATGTAAAATATCAGTTTGACCTGACGAATTGGTGAAGGATTTACTAAGATTGCGAATTTCAATCATGATGCTCACCTCGTTTGTATTGTAATGTTAGCTTTCGAGCAGGAAATAATCCAGAGTGGACATTTATGATCCTCATCTGGATTAAAGGTAGTGTTATTAGAGTAAGTGTAGGTCTGCTAAGTTTACAATGAGGGCATTTACTTTTATTTTTCACTGTATTCCTGTGTATAATATTCTACACCTTGAGAATCTTTAATAATTCTTTCTCCGATTTTTTCGAAAATTTTAATTTAGCTATAGTATACTTTGTACCCCTAGGTTACTTTTAGCATAGCGCAAATATTGCCACTATGCACCGTCAATATTCCGCCAACATACCGTCAATTTTTTGTCGGCAGCTGACGTTTTTGAATTATAAAAAGTTAGCTATACAATTATGATTAATTTCCTTAATCTCTCTTCGCTTTTAATAGCTGACGAACTGCTAACATTAAGAAAATAACAATTCCTAATATGACTACAGCACACAGCATTTCTATAAATATCCAATAACTAGCGACTTTTAATTGGAACAAAATCATGTAGCTAATAATTAGACCCAAGCCAATGGAAAATCCAGTCCATAGAAAAACTTCTTTAACAACATGCAAGGAAATCATCGTTTTCGTCCAGCCAATACGATAGTACATATCAAATTCTTGGGCTCTAGCGTAAAATAGAGTACTTAAACATTCAAATAATGAAAAGATAGTTAAGACCAATGTAGCAACTAAAATAAAGATTTGAAATAATAGCAGTGTATTTACTGTAAATTGTCCTAAAGTTGTTTCCACTGAATGGCGAATTGCATCACTAATTGTAGCAATCTGTATGACAAATAAAATCGTTGAAATTACTAAAATAAGCATTGTTGGTATAATGAGCTGACGATGATATACAACTGCTTGTAAAAAAGGATATGTCGTTGTACGCGTCTTTGACTCTTTAGAAATACTGAAAAAGATGTATACAAGACTAAGCGCAATTATAAAAATGATTGTTGTAATAATGTAAGCTTGTGAAGTGAATCCTAAAAAGAAAATGATTACAATACTTAATAAATAGGCCATCGTTAATAAAAGGCTTTGCTCGGTTGTGTTTCTTTGGAAAATTTTCTGACGCGTCCAACCAATTGTTGCAAGTAATGTATCTTCATACACCATAGAGGATTTTTCAAATGATAGACGGGCAATAAACCAAGCTACAATAAACATGGTAAATAAGATTGTTGTCCACAATGTAATAGAATTCCATTGCTCCTCCAATTGCTGTGCAACACCTAGAGTTGTCCACGGAGAAATGACTTCGCCAATCCCTTCTACTTGTAGTTTCACTTCTTTAAAAGAAGAACCAGCAACAATGTCAATCGTATAGCCTTGCTGTAAAAACTCCAATGCAAGCGCTTCAATTTTTTGCTGAGCTTCCTGCGTATAGCTACTAATCCCAGCTAAGCGAACACGAATCGCATCAATAGGCGTTGGCCCTTTAATAATTTCAGCATCCTGCAATGAAATAATGCCACCTGTAGGCTGTGCAATAAAACTTCCAGGAATCGTGGTTGGCGTGAGTGTTTCCCCAGTTGTAGTCTTTGTTTCGGTTGTGCCATAAATCCCCAAAGGACTTGATGTTAAAGCGCTTTCTTGTTCGTTGTTAGGTGCAAACGTTCCAACTTGTTGTAATAAAAATGGAGGTTGTTCTAGCCCTACTAAAGGTTTTCCTTTTCTTTCAATTTCTTTGTAGGAAGGAGGAGAACCGTTTTCGACCATTTGCACATGCAGGTTTTCATCTTTTACCTGATAATCTAGCTTTTTTGCTAAATAGTGTACAGCGATATAGTTACGGTCAGCGGCAACAGACAGTGGTGTATCGTCTAATTCAAATTCTTTTGTTAAATTAAGACCAGCGCTATTAAAAGGTTTGTAAAAAGGCGTTAAATCTATATCATATGATGTTGATTGTTGAGCGGGTAATTGTTCAATTTCTGCAAGGACTTGTTCAATTATAGATCGTTCAGCCGTCATCAACCATGCTGTTGTATCAAGTCCTAACTTTTCACGGTACTCCTCAATATTTATATCCAGTGTATCAACCGTCACTTTTAGTTGGAGCGGTATACGCAAATCCTCACGTTGCAACACTTTAATGAGTGGAGCCTCCGGAAAGAGCTGTTCGGATGCTTTTACTACTAGAGGAGGGATTTCATTATTAAAATCAGAAAAGTCGATATTTGTTAACTGTTCCTCACTCTTCATATCAATCCCTGTTAATAAATGAAAGGTATTCGGTATAAATATGTCCATAGCACCAGAAAATGACCCAGCATCACTTTCAGGTGTCATTTTCTTTAAATATTGAATGAATCCTGGAGAAGATTCATTAAAGTAAATAAGTTGTGATGGTGGAGCAATAGGATAGGATTTAAGTCCATCTGATGTTTCAAATTCAAAGGTAAAACGGCTAGATACATCTAATTCTGGAATTTGAATAGTAAATTTTTCACCAGTAAAATAGCCGATAGATGCAACAGGTGCTGCAACTTCCACATCAGGATGTTGCTTGATTTGCTGCCATTCCTCGATGGAGATTCCACCTTGACTATCCCCAATATAATTTTCCTCTACACCGCCAAGGGTTTGTTCAATTGTTGAGCGAGCGGATGCGGGACGAATTAGCAAATCATAGTTTCCTCGCCCATGCTCAACAATCGATTGTTCAACAGCTAGGCGAGTTTCCTTTGCATAATACAGTCCAATCGGAATTAGTAAATAGGCACTTATAAAAGCAAGAATAATAGTCAATGAAACAAATTTTCTAGCTCGTAGTCTGGTCCAAACTAAATGTAGCATCGGCTGTCCCCACCTTCACTAATTGCTTATCTATTAATTTATAAATATGGTCGCCACTCTTCGCGACATCCTCATCATGTGTCACCATGACAATCGTTTGTCCTTGTGCGCGACAATGCGACAATAAATCTAGTAATCCATTGCGATTCGCTATATCTAAATTACCTGTTGGCTCATCACAAATTAAGATGTCAGGTTTGCCAAGAAGTGCACGAGCAATGGCTACACGTTGCTTTTCCCCACCCGATAAACCTTCTGGTAAGCGCTTAAATAATTCTGTACGAATACCGATTTGCTCTAATAACACCATCGCTTTTGGATATAATGCTTTTTTCGCTTCATCATAAATAAATGGCAATATCACATTATCCAATACAGAATAATGTGGCAAAAGCTTAAAGTCTTGAAAAACAAAACCTATGTGATGGCGGCGATAATTGCTTTTTGCTTTTTCACTTAATTGATAAATATTAATATCGTTATAAAGCACTTCACCTGCAGTTGGTTTTAATAACCCAGCAATACAGTTTAAAAATGTCGATTTGCCTGTGCCTGAAGGACCAATAATGGTATACCATTGCCCTTTTTCAATCGTTAAAGAGATATTATGTAAAATCTCTGTTTGGCCTGTTGAGTGTTTGAAAGATTTACTAAGATTGTGAATTTCAATCATATGGTTCACCTCAGTTGTGAGATATATGTTATAAATACGGAATGTTTTTTAAGGTCACAAATAGCTGTTGAGAAACGAAGGAAATATCCTACGTTCCCCACAGCCTCTTTTTATGTTAATAAATATACAATTTTACAGAGCCATTTGCATAACCAGTTCCACCATTTGTTACACTTAGACTAGTACCCCATGTACGTGTAGTTAAGCCACTTAAATTATAAACAGTTGGAAAACTTGCTGTGTAATAGGTGGCGATGGAGCTACGAGTCATTATCCCATCATAAAAAGTGACATTATAATATGGACTCGCTCCGCCATCCCAGTAACCTACATGTGTAATATCTGCAGATGTTTTTTTATATTCATGGTGAGGTTGTGCAAGCCATGTATTAACAGGAATAGACATCGGTGTAATTTCATCAACTGGTTGTAACTCATGTGCAGAAGTATAGCTCATTCCCGTACTAACAATGGAGAGTGCGATAAGTGAACTGAAAACAATTTTGTTGAATTTCATCCTGTATTCCTCCTCTGATAGCCATGTATTTTGCTATAGCAAATATTGTATCCCTAGGTTATTTTTAGTATAGTGCAAATATTGCTACTATGCACCGTCAATTTTCCGACAACACACCGTCATTTTTTTGTCGGCAGCTGAATTTTTACTTTCTATACAGTAAATTTCAAGTTATTAAATTTAGTTGCTAATCTTATTGATAAGTTCTATTACTTATTTTAAGAGTGTTGTCCTAAATAGTATCTGCTTGTTAAGAATAATTTACATACTAAATAATACAAAAATTACCCTTTTATACCTAATGAAATCCGCCATTTTCCGCCAAAGACCGACAATCTCCTGTCGGTAACCGCCATTATTCCGCCAAATTGTCAAAAAATAAAAAATATATCTACACTTTATGGTTAATTTCGTTAGAATAGTAAATAGAGAGGTTGTTAAAATTTCCTTAAGGAGGGGAGGGAGTGACGGAGTGGCATAGCCATATAAAAAATCATTTAGAGAAAATAGTGGCTTTAGAAAATAGTCTTGATGAACAATTAGTATCATTGATGCAGCAATTTATTAGGGAAAAAGAACAACAAGGCTTTGCTTTTGGCACATTATGTGTGTTGCATTATGTCGAATATGTTGAGCAGTTACAAGATGAAATTTTTGATGTAGCAGCGGCAATAGAGCTTCTTATTTTAGCTTTTGATATTGTGGATGATTTACAAGATGGGGACAAAGATTATGTATGGATGAAAACGCCTGCGTTATCGCTTAATGTCGTATTAACAATGCTTACAGTGGCAAGCAAAATAATAGGTGCAAGCTCCTTTACCCATCGTCATGAGGCAATCCAAATAGTAGAGCAATACATGCTATGTAGTATTAATGGGCAGCATCTTGATTTACTTAATCACTATAGAGATGAGCAAGCCTATATAAGCATGATACAGCAAAAATCGGGTTCTTTAGTAGCTATGAGCTGTGAAGTCGGTGTGGTACTTGCTAGTGGAAAACGTTTGCAAGGAGTAGCACAATACGCGCAGGCAATCGGTATTTTGCAACAAATCAAAAATGATATTCATAATGTGACAACAGAAGGCAGTGATTTACGGCAGCGCAAATATTCATTGCCCATCTTCTATATGCTGACATTGCAAAATAAGGATGCTAGCATGATTCAGTCTTACTATAATGGCGATACAATACAATCTATCGAACACTTACAACAGCTTCTCGTATCTAACGGTGCAATACGTTATGCATTAACAATGAAAAATATTTATAGCAAAGAAGCACAAACATTAATAGAAAATACTTTAACAAACGACGAAAATAAAAAATACCTACTAAAAATGATGAAATGAGGCTGATTTAATATGATGAAAATAATTCAATTTTTACACGACAACATGGATATCGCAAAGCTATTACATGAAGGAAAAGTATCATTAGTTGGTGTTACAGCACAGGAACAAGAAGCGATTATGGAAGCATTTGTGGAGGAGGTACATGCTGATAGTGTTTATTGGCAATAATAAATGAAAAAAAAGTGGTTAGTATTACTAGTATACCTGGGATTGGGTATATACTTATCTATTGTTGCTTATAAAGCTCCATTGTTGAAAATGGAGCTTCAGCAACGAGATGGGCAGTGGAGTGTAAAATCGCATTATTATGAAGAATGGGCAAGAAAACAGGACATTGAAATCGGGGATATTGTGCTAGCAATTGAAAATAAACCTATTGATACTATGCCTTTAGTTCCGTATGATCAAACTATCAGAGGTGCAAATGCACTAACAATAAAAAAACAGGATGGAACGATATTACAAATTACGGTGTTACATGGCGATTTGCCAATCCAATTTTATTTACATGTTTTCTTGCCGATTATTTACTTTATTTTATCATTGGGAGCTGCACTTTACTTATATAGGTGGCAACGAGATATTGGAAGCGTTAAGTGGCTGATTTCATTTATCTTAACTGTAGCACTAACTTATTTAAGTAGTGTAGCTTCTAGCAAATTCAATTTTATCGGTACTATTGTAAATAGTGGTGGAATTATTCTTGTTCCACTTATATTACTAAAGTTTTTAAAAAGTTATTATAGTTATCTACATATAAAATGGCCATTTATACAATATATTGAGAAATTATACATATTGCCATTAACAGGTGCTGTATTAGGTGGCATTAAAATATTACAACCTTATACAAAAGATGTAATTGCCATCATTTTACTTGCCACATCATTCGTGCTTTTCTCATTCCCACTATGGGTATTGCTATACAGTTATTATAAAAAACGCACCATAAAATTGCGCTTATTAATTTTAAGCGTAATTTTGCCGTTTTTACCTTTTTTATTGTTGTTTGCGCTACCTGAAGTGCTTTGGCAACGTCCGATTTTACATGCAGAATATAGTATATTATTCGTTCTATTAATCCCCTTTTGCTTTATGTTTTTACATGTGACAGAGCGCTTGTTTGATATTCATTACTATATTACACGTACAAGCTATTATTTGATGGTAGCAGTAGGTTTTACAATATGGCTTTCTATGGGCTTATTTTTCTTAATGGACAAGGCATCTATTTGGGGAACAATTCTTTTTCTATTTATCTCAATTTTGCTGTTTCTCTATATAAAAGAAAAGGTAGATGCGAAATATCGAGATATATTGTTTACGCCAAAGGGCAATACAATTCGACAGCTTTCACGAGTGATTGATCAAATGAGCGTTGCCTATAGGGTTGATGAGTTGCTTGATATTTTAAAGGTGGAAGCAGCTAGGCATTTAGAAATAAAAAATATTAAGATTGTGAATTATGATGGGAAAGAACAGAGCATGCCTACTGAATATGGGATGACAGATGAACAAATACAGCAGCTACAAGCGGGGGAAATTGTCAAGCTCACAAATGTTTATGGGGCGCTTGTTCATCAAGAGGCGCGTATGAAAAGGCTGTTATTAATTGAGCATCGTAATACAATTCGCTTGAAGGATGAAGAGCTTCTTTGGTTAAAATTACTGCTGAAATATGTAGAAAGTGCAATTGAAAGCTTGAAAAAAATTGAGGAGCTACTACAAGAATTACAAAGCCTTCAGCAAACGGCAGAGCAAGAGCCTATATGGTTAAAGAAACTCGTATGGCTAAAAGTAGAGCAGGAAAAGTATTATGTGGCACAGGAACTTCATGATACCGTATTGCAAAACTTAACCCATCTTACACGTGAAATGAGTTTGTTAGTAGAAGATGACACAGCTATTTCAATCCAAGGCTTGTATCAGCAGATGCAAAATAATGTGCAGGATTTGCGGACTTATTGCGAGACGTTGAAGCCACCAGTATTAAATAAACTAGGGCTAACAGCAGCACTTAGCCAGCTTGCGCAGCAAGTAAGTAGTAAAGCAAGCTTCAAATTATACACGACTTTTGAACGTGTTTATTTACAACATGAGCAGTTGCCTTTAGTCATTTACCGCATCGTACAGGAGTTATTAAATAATGCATTGAAGCATTCAGAGGCAACAAAAGTGACACTTTCTTTACAGGAATTAGACGAAGGCTTTGAATTGATTTATGAGGATGACGGTATAGGTTGTACACTAGAGCATATGCTACAGGCTGATTCATTAGGTATTAGAGGCATCCGAGAAAGAGTGGAAGCCTTTAATGGAAAATGTCGTATAGTAACAAAAGCAAATGAAGGCGTATTTATTCATATAATCATAGAAGAGGATGAAGAAGATGATTAAAGTGCTTATTGTAGATGATCATCCTATTGTACTAGAAGGATCAAAGCGATTAATGGAATCAGCAGAGGATATTCAAATTGATACGGAATTACAGGCTGTCGATGTGATAAACCAACTATCTGAAAATCGTTATGATGTTTATTTACTTGATGTGAATTTAGGCGAAGACGATGGCATTTCTTTAGCACAAACGATTAAGGAACAAACTGGGGCCCGTGTCATTTTATATACAGGAGATGACCCAACCAACTACTATTCTCTCATTGTTGAAAAAAAGGTTGATGGGGTAGTTTCTAAAATGGCAACGCGCTTTCAGGTAATTCAAACGATTCGTGCAGCGGTGCAAGGGCTTATTATGATACCAATGGATTTTCTTGATTATATTGATTTTAATAGAAGAGAAGAAATTCAGTTAACCGCTAAGGAGAAAATGCTTGTTTCGTGGCTACAAGAAGGTTTGACGAATAAGGAGATGGCTTCGAAATTGCATATATCATTGCGCACAATCGAGCGCTATTGGACACAATTGTTTCAAGTGTTAGGTGCAACCTCACGTGAGTCCGTGTTGGAAATTGTGAAGGAGAAGAGACTTTTGGAATAAGCGAGGTTTGATACTATTTAACATATTTAGTATACTTGATTCATTCTGTTAGAAAGGGGTGATTTCATGATTGTTTATGATTGGATAAAAATCATGATTCCACCATTTCCCTTCAAAGCGATGTTTTTTTCTTAGATTTTAATAAAATAGGAGTATTAAAATGGAAAAAAACATCGGAAATCGAAAGCCTCAACTGCTATTACTTATTGTATTAGTAGGCTTTCCGCAAATGAGTGAAACGATTTTTACACCTTCCTTGCCGCAGATTGCGGAGTCTTATAGTGTTACAATGAGTATCGCGCAATTGACGTTAAGCATTTATTTTTTAGCATTTGCTTTCGGCGTCTTTTTTTGGGGCTACTTATCAGACTTTATTGGGCGTCGTAAAGCGATGAACTTTGGTATTTTGATTTATGGTTTAGGTAGCATTTTATGCTATTTATCCACAGATATTTCGCTGCTGTTGTTCGCTCGATTTATACAAGCACTCGGTGCGAGTACAGGATCAGTTATTACTCAAACAATTTTAAGGGAAAGTTATGAAGGCAAAGAGCGGCATAGCCTTTTTGCACAAATTTCTGCTGCATTGGCGTTTACACCTGCTATTGGTCCATTCATAGGTGGGGTTGTTGGCGATGTATTTGATTATCGCGCGGTCTTCCTTACTTTGGTAGTAAGCAGTATAGGAATTTTTATTTATAGCTATGTGGCACTACCAGAAACAATGATTCGCCAGCATACGAAAAAACCGGAAATTTTCCTGATAGTCCAAAGGCTAATGACGAATAAAAGGGTAATAGTTTTCGGGTTATTAATTGGCGGGTTAAATGGTGTGTTATTTAGTTATTATGCTGAAGCACCTTATCTATTTATCGAAGTATTTGGCTTCTCACCATCAATATACGGGCTCTTAGGGTGTGCTGTTGCAGGAGCGACAGTTATTGGTTCTTTTATTTCAAAGTATTGGCTGGGAACTAGAGTACCTGAGGAGATTATAAAAAATGGCTTGCTTATCGCGTTGGTTGGTGCTTGCTTTATATTTGTTATAAGCAAAGTTTTTGTAAATCCAACTTTGTTACAAGCTATTTTGTTTATTTGCGGTATATTTGTTTTGCTAATGGGTGTGGGGGTAGCGTTGCCCAATTGCTTAAGTTTGGCATTAGTAGATTTTGGTGATGTTATAGGTACAGCAGGGGCAATTTTTGGCTTAGGCTATTATATGTTGGTTAGTTTGCTAACATTTATTATGAGCCAGTTGCATAATGGCTCAATAGTTGTAATGCCACTTTATTTTATTGTACTACTATTAGTACTTTTGTTAGCAAAAGCATTTTTTGTACAACCTGTAAAAAACGTATCATAACGGAGCTTGCCTAGAAATAAATTGTTTCTAGGCAAGCTTTTTTATGTATGTTTTTTGTATATACGGATGCTATAATAAAGTTATTCTCTACAACTAAAATTGTTATGCGGCATTGAAGATGGAAATTTGCGCTGAAATTAAAAAGAAAGGAGTACAATGGATGGAAAAGGAAAATCAAATATATGAATTATTATTGAATATGCATGGCGATATTAAAGATTTAAAAGGAAACATGGAAGAATTAGAGCTAAGACTAGAAGGGAAAATGGAAGAGTTAGAGCAAAGACTAGAAGGAAGAATGGAAAAGTTAGAGCATAGATTAGAAGGCAAAATGGAAGTACTAGAGCATAGATTAGAAGGTAAAATAGAAGCACTAGAGCATAGATTAGAAGGCAAAATAGAAGAATTAGAGCATAGATTAGAAGGTAAAATGGAAGCACTAGAGCATAGAATAGAAGGCAAAATGGAAGAGTTAGAGCATGGATTAGAGGGTAAAATAGAAGAATTAGAGCATAGAATAGAAGGCAAAATGGAAGAGTTAAAGCATAGTTTAGAAGAAAGAATGGAAAAGTTAGAACATAAACTAGAAGAGAAAATTGAAGAAAACTTCATTGCAGTAGGTGAACAATTTGAACATGTTACAAAAATATTGCAAGAAGATCGAAATAAAAATGATCGGCAATTCGATTTTCATTCTTTGAAAATTATGGAGATAGAGCGCGATTTAAAATTTCATATACATGCCAATTAAAATAGATTAAGGAGTTGTCCGAAAAATAGGCTAATAAGCCATCTTTCGGGCAACTCCTTCTTTTGCAGCAACTTGGATTGAAAAAGAATATAAAATTTGTTAAACTTACATTAGAATGATTCTAAATTAGTAATTATGTTCATAGCATGTTCACAAAACGAGTCGTGAAAATGGGCATATTTGTGCTACAATTGGAATTATGAATTAGAACGTGTGAGGTGTGAGGTTCATGCATACTTTAGTCGTAGGCTTGAATTATAAAACAGCGCCAGTAGAAATTCGTGAAAAGCTATCATTTATTGAGAGCGAAATACCGAATGCGATGGAAGCGCTACAACAGCAAAAGAGTATTTTAGAAAATGTGATTGTGTCAACATGTAACCGAACAGAAATTTATGCGGTTGTTGATCAATTACATACAGGACGTTACTATATTAAACGCTTTTTAGCAGAATGGTTTCATTTATCAATCGAACAATTTGAGGCGCATTTATTTATTCATGAAGAGCAACAGGCAATTCAACATTTATTTAAAGTAACCGCTGGTATTGATTCGATGATTCTCGGTGAAACGCAAATTTTAGGGCAAGTGAGAACAAGCTTTTTGCAAGGGCAAGAGCTTGGGACGACAGGTACGGTATTTAATCAATTATTTAAGCAAGCTGTAACATTTGCTAAACGCGCGCATAATGAAACTGCAATTGGAGAAAATGCAGTATCTGTATCATATGCAGCGGTAGAGCTTGCGAAGAAAATTTTTGGCTCATTAAAGAAAACACATGTAGCTATTTTAGGTGCTGGAAAAATGGGTGAGCTAGCAATTCAAAACTTATACGGCAATGGTGTTGGGCAAGTAACTGTTATTAACCGTACGTTTGAAAAAGCGCAAGATTTAGCAGCTAAATTTGAGGGTGCAGCAAAATCAATGCAAGAATTGCAATGCACACTACTAGAAGCTGATATTCTAATAAGCTCTACAGGTGCGACAAATTATGTTATTGATTATGAACTTATGCAATATGTAGCGCGTATGCGTAAAGGGCAGCCGTTATTTATGGTTGATATTGCGGTTCCACGCGATTTAGATCCGCGTATTGCAGATTTACCGAATGTCTTTTTATATGATATCGATGATTTACAAGGAATTGTAGAAGCTAATTTAGCGGAACGTGAGAAGGCTGCTACACAAATTATGCAAATGATTGGCTATGAAGTAGCAGAGTTTAAAGCATGGTTGACAACACTAGGTGTAGTGCCTGTTATTGCAGCGTTGCGCAAAAAAGCTAGCCGTATTCAAGAAGAAACGATGCTTAGCATTGAAAATAAAATGCCAGATTTAACAGAACGTGAGCGTAAAATTTTAAGCAAGCATACGAAATCAATTATTAATCAACTGTTGAAGGAGCCAATTTTACAGGCGAAGGAAATGGCGAATTCTTCAAAAGCAAATGAGCAATTGCAGTTATTCCAAGCAATTTTCGGTATTGAAGATGATGTGCAAAATGAAATTGTCACTCATGAAAAAGAAAGTAAATCACCAGTGCAGCCAAAGCTTGCATTTGAATCATAAAGGGCTTTGCTGGAGCAAGGAAAACTTGTGGCGGATAATCGTTCGCTAGTTGTGATAACGTAGAATTACAAATAGAAGCGTTTTCGTATCTGTATGGTAAAATAATAGATAGGGGGCTGTCGAGAAAACAGGTTGGCACCTGCCTTTCTCGACAGCTTTTCGCATGTTTTAGAAGTATGTTATTATGCTATTGAAAGCTTAAAAATAAAGAAGGATTTAGTGGTTTTGAAAAGGATAGTTAAATCCAACTTGTTCTTATAAAAAATTTTTTTCTTAACACTTTTCAATGACAATGTTTTACGCTTTGCATAATGAGCAAGGGTTTTTTAGCCATATTTTTCTATAAAAATGTGCACAGCTGTAGGAAAAGCAAGCATCCGCCTGTTTTTCTAAGAACCCCTTGGAATTTTGATGATAAAAGAAGGGATACTCATGTCTGAAATGATAATGACGAGAACATATGAAGCAATCGTTATACTTTATGCGATTGGTCTCGTTTTTTATTTTATTGATTATTTATACCGACGAGTTCAGGCACGCCGCATTGCATTTTGGTTTGTGTCAATTGTCTGGGTATTGCAAACAGTTTATTTTATTTGGTTTATTTTTGAGATGAAACGTTTCCCTGTACTGTCTTTATTTGAAGGAGTTTATTTTTACGCTTGGTTGCTTACTACATTGTCCATTATATTGCACTGTATTGTACGAGTAGATATGCCTGTATTTTTCATGAATATGCTAGGCTTTGTCTTTGTGACAATCCATTTATTGGCGCCGAACGATGTTGTGGAGCCTGTAAGAAATTCACTTATTTCGGAAGTGCTAATCATCCATATTAGCTTTGCGATTGCGGCGTATGCAGCGTTTTCATTATCTTTCGTCTTTTCTGTACTACATTTAGTGCTGTATCGCATTTTAAAGGAAAAAAAGTTCAATCCTTTATGGTCGAGACTGCCTAACCTACAGCAAACAACTAGCTGGATGAGCTACTCAATGCTTGTAGGTATCCCTTTGCTATTCGTTAGCTTAGTGTTAGGATTAGAATGGGCATTTTTATCAATTGATGAGTTTTCAATCGTCGATGCGAAAATTTTAGGCTCATTTTTTATAGCCATAATTTATATCATTATTTTACTGTTGCATCGCAGCAAAAAAATACTTAGCACGACGTATGCATGGGCACAAATTTTTATATTTTTGCTCGTAGTTATTAATTTCTTCTTAGGCAGTAAACTATCAACATTCCATTTATGGTATTAAGTGAAAGAGGTAGATTTTTAGTGAGAAAAATTATTGTTGGTTCACGTAAAAGTAAGCTTGCATTAACGCAAACGAACTGGTTTATTAATGAATTACGTGCTTCTGGGGCACCTTTTGAGTTTGAAGTAAAGGAAATCGTAACGAAAGGTGACCGTATATTGGATGTTCAGCTTTCAAAGGTTGGAGGTAAAGGCCTATTTGTAAAGGAAATCGAGCAAGCACTGTATGATAAAGAAATTGATTTTGCAGTACACTCGATGAAGGATATGCCTGCGGTACTACCTGAGGGGTTAGTAGTTGGATGTATTCCTCCGCGCGAAGATGCACGCGATGCTTTCATCTCGAAGGGGCATATCAAATTCGCAGACTTACCTCAAGGGGCTGTCGTTGGAACGAGCTCATTGCGACGTAGTGCACAGCTTTTACATGTAAGACCAGACCTTGAAATTAAATGGATTCGTGGCAATGTTGATACACGTTTAGCAAAACTTGAAACAGAGGATTATGATGCGATTATTTTAGCAGCAGCAGGTTTAAAACGCCTAGGTTGGAGCGATGATGTGGTAACGGAGTATTTACCTGTAGATATTTGCTTACCAGCGATTGCACAAGGTTCGCTCGGTATCGAATGTCGCGCGGATGATACGGAATTGCTTGCTGCACTAGCAAAACTGACAGACGAAGCAACTTGGCATACTGCTCATGCAGAGCGTACATTCCTTGCTGAAATGGATGGTGGCTGTCAAGTACCAATCGCTGGTTATGCGACTGTTGAAGGTGAAAAAATTACTTTGACTGGTTTCGTTGCAGCTCCTGATGCTTCGGTTACATACCAAGAAACAGTAACAGGAACAGATGCGGTGGCAGTAGGGAAAGAAGTGGCCGCATTATTAACGAAGCAAGGAGCATTTGAGTTAATCCAACGTGTGAAGGCTGAGCAAGATGCAAAATAATGCCCCACTTGCAGGGAAAACAATTTATGTAACAGGTACACAAAAAGTTCAAACAATTAGCGAGCTTGTAGAACGCTATGGAGGGGAAATTAAGTACTTTCCACTCCTAGCTATACAAGAATGTGTAACAACTGAGGATGCTGTATGGCTGCAAAAATTAGCAATATATGATTGGTTAATTTTCACGAGCCAAAATGCAGTGACTAGCTTTATCAGAAAACTTGAACGCAACCCTATAGAAGTTTCATGTCGTATAGCCGCTGTAGGGATAAAAACAAAGGCGGAGCTTGAGCAACATGGTTTTACCGTCGATTTTGTGCCAACAATTTTTAGTGCGGATGTGTTTGTGAAGGAGTTTCCACAAATCGCTGGAGATGGTCGCTGCCTTTTTTTGAAAGGGAGCTTAGCAAAAAGTACAATTCGTGATGTGTTGCATTGTGATGAATGGATTGTTTATGAAACTGTCCCACTCACTACTTATGTTCAAGCATTGGAAGAAAGCTTGTTGCAGGCAAAGGAGCCAATTGTCATTTTTGCGAGTCCTTCTGCTGTGCAAGTATATGCGCAGCATGTAGTACCCGTAATTGATTGGCGTTTTGTCACGGTGGCTTCCATTGGTCATGTAACGACAGCAGCATTAAAAGAGTATGGGGCACAGGTGGCGATACAGCCGCACAATTATACAATGCAAGCAGTAATAGAGCAGTTAATAGGAGGATATAAAAAGTGACACAATTAAATTTCCAAAGACACCGACGATTACGCCAAAATGCGGGCATGCGCGCAATGGTGAAAGAAACATATTTGCATAAGGAAGATTTAATTTATCCAATCTTTGTAGCTGAAGGCGAAAATATTAAAAATGAAGTAACATCAATGCCTGGTGTATTCCAGCTATCATTAGACAATTTAGGAGTAGAGTTAGATGAAGTAGTAGCACTTGGTATTCCAGCTGTTATTTTATTTGGTCTACCTGCTGAGAAGGACGCTGTAGGAACTGGCGCATATCATGATCATGGCATTATTCAAAAGGCGACTCGCTTTACAAAGGAACGCTATCCAGAGCTGCTTGTTATAGCGGATACTTGTCTGTGCGAATATACAGATCACGGACATTGTGGAGTTGTAGAAGGCGACCAAATTTTAAATGATCCTTCATTAAATTTATTGGCGCAAACGGCTATTTCACAAGCGCAGGCAGGTGCTGATATTATTGCGCCATCTAATATGATGGATGGCTTCGTAGCAGCAATACGTGCAGGTTTAGATGAAGCAGGCTTTGCCCATATTCCGATTATGGCATATGCGGTGAAATATGCATCAGGCTATTATGGTCCTTTCCGTGAGGCAGCAGATGGTGCACCAAAATTCGGTGATCGCAAAACCTATCAAATGGATCCTTCTAATCGTTTAGAGGCGATGCGTGAGGCAGCGTCTGATGTGGATGAAGGTGCAGATTTCTTAATTGTCAAACCAGCACTTTCCTATTTGGATATTATTCGCGATGTGAAAAATAATTTTGTATTGCCAGTTGTTGCTTACAATGTGTCAGGGGAGTATGCAATGGTGAAAGCGGCAGCAATCAATGGTTGGATTGATGAACGAGCGGTTGTCATGGAAACCCTTCTTGGTATGAAGCGCGCAGGTGCAGACTTAATTATTACTTATCATGCGAAAGATGCAGCACGTTGGATGGAGGGGAAATAATATGCGTTCATATGAAAAATCGAAGCAAGCGTTTAGCGAAGCAGTTAATTTAATGCCAGGCGGTGTAAATAGCCCTGTTCGCGCATTTAAATCCGTAAATATGAGCTCAATTTTTATGGAATCAGGTCAAGGTGCAATTATTCGTGATATTGATGGCAACGAGTATATTGACTATGTTTTATCATGGGGACCATTAATTTTAGGGCATACACACCCAGAGGTTGTTGCAGCGATTAGCGAGCAGGCGGCAAAAGGAGCTTCATTTGGTGCGCCAACTTTATCTGAAAATAAATTGGCGAAGCTTGTAATGGAGCGCTTGCCATCAATTGAAATGATTCGTTTCGTTTCATCAGGTACAGAGGCAACGATGTCAGCATTACGCCTAGCGCGCGGCTATACTGGACGTGATAAAATCTTAAAATTTGAAGGCTCTTACCATGGACATGGAGATTCTTTATTAATCAAAGCGGGCTCTGGTGTAGCAACACTAGGCTTACCAGATAGTCCTGGTGTACCAACGGATGTTGCGAAAAATACATTAACAGTGGCATACAATGATTTAGAATCAGCGAAATTAGTATTTGAAAAATACGGCAATGAATTAGCAGCAGTTATTTTAGAGCCAGTTGCTGGTAATATGGGGGTTGTACCACCACAACCAGGCTTTTTAGAAGGCTTACGTGAATTAGCGACAGCGCATGGTGCATTATTAATTTTCGATGAAGTCATGACAGGCTTCCGAGTTGATTATGGTTGTGCGCAAAGCTATTATGGTGTAACACCAGATTTAACTTGCTTAGGTAAAGTTATTGGTGGTGGATTACCTGTAGGTGCATTTGGTGGTAAACGTGAAATTATGGAGCAAATTGCGCCAGCAGGTCCAATTTATCAAGCAGGTACATTATCAGGAAATCCACTTGCGATGACAGCAGGCTATGAAACATTAGTACGTTTAAATAAAGAGTCATACGATTATTTCTGCAAGTTAGGTGACCGATTAGAGGAAGGTTTCCGTGCGGCTGCAACGAAATACAATATTCCGCACACGGTAAATCGTGCAGGTTCAATGATTGGTTTCTTCTTTACAAATGAGGAAGTAATTAATTTCGAAACAGCGAAAGCTTCTGACTTAGAGCTATTTGCGGAATACTTCAAACTAATGGCGGAGGAAGGCATTTTCCTACCACCATCCCAATTTGAAGGTATGTTTATTTCAACAGCTCACACGGAGGAGCATATTGCGAAAACCGTGGATGCATTCCATAAAGTATTTGCGAAATTGGCGAGATAATTCCATAAATTAAAAAATACTTAACACTTGTTTTATAAAACAAGTGTTAAGTATTTTTAATTATAACTATAGAATCATGAGCAACAACCTTACTAATTGCCATACCAGTATAATAAGCGTAATAATAGAAATCCATCTTCGCTTTCAGCCAAATGAATAACAGCAATATTCAGAGGATTAATATGAGAGAAATTATGAAAATAGACATAATACAAAAATAATATACGGAAAATTTCAACCATACATAAATTAATCTTTTGCTGTTTCCACTATACTATAAATAACGACACTGATTTTTACCCCCTTTTGCAAGGTTGAAAATAATATGCTGACAAAAAAATGGCGGAATATTGGCGGGTATCGTCGGTTTGAAAGGATAATTTTTACTGTTACTATAAGTATAACCCATGGGATACACTATTTGTTACAGTGCTGTAGTAAATATAATCGAAGGAGGAATCATAGTATGAAATTCGGAAAAAAATTGATAACAGTTGGATTTTCTGCACTGGTTTTATTGGCATCCACTAATGCGTTTGCAGGTACAATTTCATCTCGTACGCTCGCAGGTACAAATACGGAGACGCCACATACTGTATTGGGGGCAGGCTGGCATGTCTTAAAAGCTACTGCAGTAACAGGGAGTGGTACTGAAACTGCAAAGCAAATTATACCGCTACTGCCAGATAAAACAGTTGCGACTGTTTCTGTAAGTGCAGGAGGGGCAACAACAAACCAAGCAGGTTTTACAGCGATTGACAAAAATGCTGCTGGTGCAAACCAAAGCTATTATATCCATTGGGCAGGTAATACTGCTTCATCTAGCGCAACAGTCGAAATTTCACATTAGAAGATGTGTAGATTAATAGTCTGAATATGTAGTCAAAATCAATATGATTTTGACTACATTACTATTTATAGAGAAAGGGTTTATCATATATGCTACAATCTCTAAAATCCGAAAGTAAAGTTATTTTCTATTATTTCAAAGTAACATCAAAAAGTATTCTAACTTATATTGGTATTTTTTTATTCACACTTCTTACCTTTATGCGTAGTTCAGTGGTAGGAGAATCGATTTTTACTTTTATAGATTACAATTATGTAGCTTTTATTTTTTGCAATCTTTTTTTCTCTGTATCTGCTACTCAACTTATGCAAAAACAACTAGAATCAACGTTGTTTTTAGAACGTAACCTTTGGCAACATGTCAAACGGCTCTATCTCACGTATTTCTTAATGATTACAGTATTATGTAGTTTTGTTATCATTTTTATTTTATTTTTTAACAATCCATCTACAAATTATGCATTTACACTATTGGGAATTATTCATTTTATTGTTATTTTTTATAGTTCTAATTTAGTCGGAGTATCGATTGGGATTTGTGCAGGCTATTTTATTAAAAATGAATTATCAACGATACTGACGCTTCTTATATTAGGATTATTTACTGCGATTCCACGCATAGTTGCTGGGAAAAATGATACACTGACAGCTTTGTTCAGTTTATACGATGACCACCAGTTTATTATGACCAACACTTTAGTAGGTATATTAGTAAATACATCCTATTTAATGGATAAATTATTTCTTATCCTTTTAATTATTACAGTCGCATTGATTGTTCGCTTTGCAACTTATCCAAAAGAGAAATGGCTTTATAGTGGGTTATTATTAGTCGTTATCAGTTCACAACTATTGATATTAACGAATTATTCGATTCCTAAATTTCATTATAATTATCCAACAACATTGGAGCAAAACTATCAAATCATTGAACATAATATGAATTTAACATTATCTAACAAACTAAAAAATCAAAGCACAATTTCTCTTATACCTTTGGAGAAAACAGATACGATTTCTTTATTATTAGATGATACGTTTGATGTACAACAAGTGCGAATAAATGAGCAAACGGTTTCGTATCAGCGTAGCAATCATGTAGTAACCATTGCATATCCTTTTCAAGCGCAACAGCAGGTCGAAGTAACCATTCAGTACGAGGGAACTGTGTATATAGCTAACAATATTAATTTTGATACGTTTTATGTAAGTCCTTTAGCCATTAATTTACCAGGCGATAGTTTTAAATGGTATCCAGAAGCACCTGCTCATACACCTATAAATTTCAATATAAAAATAGGGAGTTCGGCAACTATTTATAGTAATCTTACACAGACACAAAACTTCCAATTTCAAGGACGCGCGTATTCTGCACACTTATTTGCTGGGCAATACAAAATAGAAGAAGTAGACGGGATTCGCTATATGCTACCGATTAACTATCAACTTTCGACAATTGAATCATACTTGCAGACCATACTTGATTCACCTACTGTATCCGAGGAAATCAAGAAAGTTATTACAGATAAAACCTATCAACAGTTAATTGTTGGTATTTGGCCTTTAGAAGATGGTTCAGATTCGATTAAAATGGAAGGGGATACACTGCTACTAAACTTTATTTAAAAGGGGTTTGATGATTTTGAATAACCAACTCATTGTTGAAAATATCCAATATAATTATGCAAAGAAAAATATACTTCAGGATGTTTCGTTTACTTGTTCAAATGGTATTATTGCACTACTTGGTAACAATGGTGCGGGCAAATCGACCATTATGAAAATCATAGCAGGTATGATGAAACCAGCAAAAGGGAAAGTGCTATTAAACAATCAATCAATTTTAACTAGTCAAAATTACCCCATTCATAAAATTGGTTATTTGCCACAGGATTTTGATATTTATGGAAATGTGAGTGGCTATGATTTTCTTTCCTATGTATACGATATTAAAAAATTAAAACAACCAAGTAAAAAGCAAGTGTTGGATGAACTAATTGCAAAGTTTAATTTAGAGGAAGTAATTTATAAAAAATTCTCATCCTATTCAGGTGGCTATAAAAGACGATTAGGTATAGCCCAAGCAGTGCTTGGCGAGCCGAAGCTGATTATTATTGACGAGCCTTCTGTTGGACTTGACCCTATACAAAGGATTGAATTTAGAAGTTATTTAGCCGAAATTAGCCGTACTGCTATTACGTTAATTTCTACACATATAATAGAAGACGTTGAGTTATATAGTGATGAAATACTTATTTTACGTGAGCAACATATTCAATTTCAAGGAAGTGTGGAGCAGTTGATTCAGCTGAGTACGCCACATATTTATAGTGCAAATGTCCAAGTAGATGAACTAATTGCGTTTAAAAAGAAGGTTAGAACCATTGAGGAAAAGCGCATTTCGGATACGTTGATTAAAGTAAAATTCATCAACAATCAAGGTGAGACATTTGGAAATAAAGAGAAGGAGATTTCTTTAGAAAATGCTTATGTTTACTTCCAAAATAAATGAATCCTTTATTCAATTTTATGATACGAAAAAACGTCTATTAAAAATAATGGGAGCTATTTTCGTAATTTATTTCCTACATGCATTCTTTATGCCCGCACTGCCTAATTATTTCGAATATTTACATGAAAAATATTCGCTTGCTGGTATTGATAATATTTATGAATACACTTTACCAGTCATCAGCATGTTGCTCATGTTCTTTGCCTTTGTCTCTGATTATACGAAAAAAAAATATGAGTTGTTGACATTTTATAATGCTTCTTCTTTTAATTCGATAATGCTATTCAGGTGGTTGTATATTGCTATTCCTATGAATGTGATTATTGTTGTTACAGCTCCCTTTTACTACCGTTCTATTGCTTTTTTAGATGTGCAGAGCCTTTATTTGAGCATACGCTTTATTCCAAATGTTCTATTTGTTACAGCGCTTTTTTTGCTTTGTATGACAATGACTAAAAATGGCTATGCTGCTTTAGTGGTTACATCAACCTATCTATTGCTAGATATTTTATCATCAGCCCGCATTTTTAAAATAGTTTCACTTGGTGCAAACTCCTATAACTACTATTATAGTATTTCACCTACTTATTATCTGATTAATCGTCTTCTGCTCGTTGTTTTAAGTCTTTTATTTATTTATGTTGCATGTAAAAAATCCTCGAAAGTTAGATAGTAAACGGGCAGTAGGAGAAGTTAGTCTTTGCAAGAACACTTTGAATTGTAATATAATAATTCAAATCAATGGCGGAGGAAGGGATTTTCCTACCACCATCCCAATTTGAAGGTATGTTTATTTCAACAGCTCACATGGAGGAGCATATTGCAAAAACCGTGGATGCATTCCATAATGTATTTGCGAAGTTGGCAAAATAACTGGAGAGGTCATCATGGACTTACAACATAAAACTTTTCATAATAAGGGCTGTGACATACACTATTGGCACAAGCTAGGTAGCTCAGCAGATTACGTTATTTTTTTACATGGTGCAGGTTGCGACCATCGAATGTTTGAGTCGCAGCTATCAATTTTCGATGATTCTTTCAATGTACTATTATGGGATGCGCGTGGTCATGGTTTGTCGAAGCTTCAGGACAATCAAAAATTTAGCTTCGAAGACATGGTTGACGATTTCTTTAAGCTTTGTGAAAAACAGCAAATTACGAATGCTATATTGATTGGGCAGTCGATGGGCGGGAATCTTGCTCAGGAAATTTTGTTTAGAGAGCCAAACCTTGTAGCCAAGCTTATTTTGATTGACTGTACACGCAATACCGGCAAACTAACCTTATCAGAAAAGCTAATGTTAAAGCTAAGTAAGCCCATCTTTTACTGTTATCCATGGCAGACACTTATCCGACAAAGTGCAGAGGCTTGTGGGAACGATGAGGCTGTCAAAGCATACGTAAGAAATTGCCTTGTGCAAATGAAAAAGAAAGATTTCATAGATGTGGTGATGTCTCTTATGACTTGTTTACGTGAAGATGAAGCATATCGCTTTCCAAAGCCTGTATTGTTACTTTGTGGAGAAGATGACCGTTCAGGGAATATTCGCAAAATCGTAGCTCCATGGGCTGACAGTGACGCTAACTGTACATTGTTGATGATTGAAAAAGCTGGACATAATGCTAATCAGGACAATCCAACTGCGGTGAACAAAGCAATTGCTAGTTTTTTAACAGCTCCTTAAATAAAGAATAAATAGAAGCTTAGATAAAAGGCTGCTCAGAAAATACAATATTTTCTGGGCAGTTTTGCTTCTAATAATAAATATGCGTTGGAAAGATTTTTTCTTGTGACAACTCGTTGCAGAAAACATTTGCTTCTCTGGTAGTCACAATAAACTGACACTCTTTCTCTTCTAACAGCATATCGTGAGGCTTTGCCAAATGCTAAAGTGCCTTTTTTACTCTGTTAAAATGATTCATTTTTCCCTTCATGAAAACATACAGTAAATGATAGAGGAGGGAGAGCAATGAAAACAATTACTTGGGATATGGCGGAGCAATTTACCTTTCCAGTTGGGCTGGGTGCCTTAGAAGATGTCGTGACGGCACGCGTTACACCGCAGTGGGAGCAAAGTGATGATGGGCAATCGATTCGACTGACAGGTATTTATCATGTAGCAGCCTCTGTTGCTTTTAATCCAGCACAATCTGTTTCGCAAGCACATGGAACATATATCGAGCATATAGATATTGAACAATCAACAGGTTATTTTGAGTATGCTTTACCGCTTGAAGTAGATTTACCAGCGGATAAAGTAACAGGTCCTGTTGAGCTAAAGGTACAAAACTTGAAGGCTGTGCATGATCAAGCGAGTTGCCAGTTAGTATGGCAAGTAACTTGTGCTTTTACTGACCAAGAGGAGCACAAAACTGTGACCACACAAGTAGTGAAAGAGGAGTTGGCAGAAGAAATAACAATACAAATTGAAGAATCTTTGCAACCAGTGGCAGCATCTGTACCTACTGTGCAAGAAGAAATTGCGGAGCATGATAATGAAACAGCAATACCCGTATATAAAGAAACAGAGAACTCTCTGGACTTACAAGTGGAAGCTGTTGCTCCTCCAGAGATGTCGATTTATAAAGAATCTACCAGTCATCTAATATCTGCTCACAACGAAGAGCTAGTACAGCAGCCCGAAGCCCAGCAAACGGATACGATATCGCTACAGGATGATTTTTTTGCTGAGCTAACGGAAACTTATAGTGTACTGAACGTTTATTCAAATAAAATCGGTTAATAATAAATAGGCGAGCAAACCTAAAAAAGCGAGTAAAAATAAATCACCTGTCGTTGGAACGATAATTGTGCGAACTCCTTGAAAAATAACGACTGGCAAAATAATCGTTCGACAATAGAAACGCGTTTTGCGTAACCATGGAGGTAATAAATAGGGATTGTAATTTTTCCTACGCATTTTAATCATCCTTTCACTTTATATTTGTTATTACTGATACTATGCTTTCGGTACAGAAAAGATTTGTTGCTTGAAATTCAGCACTAAATTATATACAATATGTTCAAGCTGAATATTTGATGCAATGAATAGGAAGAGTAAAATGACAACGTTTGTTTAGAGAGGGAGCGGTAGCTGAAAAGTTCCTACAATACGATCATTTGAATGTAGCCTAGGAGCAGTTTTTGTGAACGTATTTTTTATGCCTTAGCAAAAGCCGGTTAAACACCGTTATTCGAATTGAGAGCCGATCGCTTTTTGATCGGAATTAAAGGTGGTACCGCGAACAAAATATATGCACTCCTTCGTCCTTTTTATAGGCGAGAGGAGTGTTTTTTATTTTCATTTCGTAGGTATGTAAATAGCTGTGAAATGAAAATAAATTCTCAGATTTTTATAGGAGGTTTGCACGTAGCAGGTTAGTTAACCATCTGATGGTTCTAGATTACCTTCCGCTTGTGAGCCCCCAAAAAATCTTGATGGCAATAAATTTTCAACTTTAGGAGGAATGCAACATGACAGAACAGCTAACGATGTCAACAAAGTATGAGCCAAATGCGATTGAAGCAGGTCGCTACGAATGGTGGCTCAAAGGTAAATTTTTCGAGGCGCAGCCAGAGAGTGGGAAAGAGCCTTATTCGATTGTTATTCCACCGCCGAACGTAACAGGTAAATTACATTTAGGGCATGCATGGGATACGACTTTACAAGATATTATTATTCGTATGAAGCGTATGCAGGGCTATGATGCACTTTGGTTACCTGGTATGGACCACGCAGGAATTGCAACACAAGCGAAAGTAGAACAAAAACTGCGTGAAGAAGGCATTACGCGCTATGACTTAGGCCGTGAAAAATTCCTTGAAAAAACATGGGAATGGAAAGAAGAATATGCAGGCCATATTCGTGAGCAATGGGCTAAATTAGGTTTAGCTTTAGACTATTCACGTGAACGCTTTACTTTAGATAAAGGTTTGTCTGATGCAGTAAAAGAAGTATTCGTTCAATTATACGAAAAAGGTTTAATTTACCGCGGCGAGCGAATTATTAACTGGGACCCGGCGGCAAAAACAGCATTATCGGATATTGAAGTAATTTACAAAGATGTACAAGGTGCATTTTATCATATGAAATACCCATTAGCAGATGGTTCTGGACATGTAGAAGTAGCGACAACTCGCCCAGAAACAATGCTAGGCGACTCTGGTGTAGCAGTACACCCAGATGATGAACGCTACCAGCATTTAATTGGTAAAACAGTTATCTTACCAATCGTAGGACGTGAAATTCCAATTGTTGCAGATGATTATGTTGATAAAGATTTTGGTACTGGAGTTGTAAAAATGACACCAGCACATGATCCAAACGACTTTGAAGTTGGAAATCGCCACAATCTAGAACGTATTTTAGTAATGAATGAAGATGGCTCCATGAATGAGCTAGCTGGTAAATACCAAGGTATGGACCGCTTTGAATGCCGTAAGCAAATCGTAGCAGACTTGCAAGAGGCTGGCGTGCTATTTAAAATCGAAGAACATATGCACTCTGTAGGTCACTCTGAACGCTCAGGTGCAGTTGTAGAGCCATACTTATCAGCGCAATGGTTTGTAAAAATGCAGCCACTTGCAGATGCATCGTTAGAGCTACAAAAGGATGAAGCAGGAAAAGTAAATTTCGTACCATCACGCTTTGAAAACACATATTCTCGTTGGATGGAAAATATTCGTGACTGGTGTATTTCTCGTCAATTATGGTGGGGTCATCAAATCCCAGCATGGTACCATAACGAAACAGGTGAGATATATGTTGGTAAAGAAGCACCAGCAGATAGTGAAAACTGGACACAGGACGAAGACGTTTTAGATACTTGGTTCTCATCAGCTTTATGGCCGTTTTCTACGATGGGCTGGCCGGATGCGACAAATGAAGAATTTAAACGTTATTACCCAACAGGTACACTTGTAACAGGCTATGATATTATTTTCTTCTGGGTTTCTCGTATGATATTCCAAGGTCTTGAGTTTACAGGTGAGCGCCCGTTTAAAGATGTATTAATTCATGGCTTAGTACGTGATGCAGAAGGGCGTAAAATGTCAAAATCACTTGGTAACGGTGTTGATCCAATGGATGTTATCGACCAATACGGTGCAGACTCATTACGTTATTTCTTAGCAACAGGTTCATCACCTGGGCAGGATTTACGATATTCAACGGAAAAAGTAGAAGCGACTTGGAATTTTGCAAATAAAATTTGGAATGCTTCGCGCTTTGCATTAATGAACATGGAAGGCTTAACATATGATGAAATTGATTTAACAGGTAATTTATCAGTTGCAGATAAATGGATTTTATCTCGCTTAAATGACACGATTCTACGTGTAACGACATTGTCAGATAAATATGAGTTCGGTGAAGTAGGACGTGAACTGTACAACTTTATTTGGGATGACTTCTGTTCTTGGTATATTGAAATGGCAAAATTGCCACTTTACGGTGACGATGAGGCGGCGAAAAAGACAACTCGCTCAGTATTAGCACATGTATTAGATCAAACGATGCGTCTATTACATCCATTCATGCCATTTATTACAGAAGAGATTTGGCAGCATTTACCGCATAAAGGCGAATCGATTACAGTAGCGGCATGGCCAACTGTTAATCCGGCATTTAGCTTTGAACAAGATGAACAAAGCATGAAGCTTCTTATGGATATTATACGTTCAGTACGTAATATCCGTGCTGAGGTAAATACACCAATGAGCAAAAAAGTAGCGCTTTATGTATCCGCAAAAGATGCAGCAACAGCAGAAGTGCTTGAAGCAAATAAAGCGTATATCGAAAAATTCTGTAACCCAGAGCAGCTGATTATTGGTCAAAATGTGGATGTACCAGGTCAAACAATGTCAGCAGTTGTAACAGGTGCGGAAGTATTTTTACCATTAGCAGGCTTAATTAATGTAGATGAAGAAATTGCACGCCTAGAAAAAGAGCTAGAAAAATGGGCGAAGGAAGTTAAGCTAGTAACAGGTAAGCTGTCGAATGAAAAATTCGTATCGAAGGCCCCGGAAGCGCTTGTTCAAGCAGAGCGTGAAAAGTTAGCCGACTACGAAGAAAAGCATGCGACGGTTGAAAAACGTTTAGCGGAATTGAAAAATATGTAAAATTGAAGGGCGACTGATTCGGATTAGTCGCCCTTTTTCTGGAAACGTGGAATAAACCTTGAAAAACGTGGAATAAAACCGAATAATCGTGGAATAAACTTCGAAAAACATGGAATAAAACTACAAAACACAGAATAAAGATGAGGTGTTAACAATGTTTCAATCGATGCAGCAGTGCACAGATTTTATTTTTCAATTAAAGGCAAGCAGCTATAAAGGAGCACCTCTTGAATCTACGCAAAAGATTTTAGCGGAACTAGGACATCCAGAGCAAAAGACAAAATTTATTCATTTTGCTGGCTCTAATGGTAAAGGCTCAACATTAAATGCGACAAGAGAAATTTTAATGGAGCACGGATTAACGGTCGGTGCCTTCACTTCACCGCACTTAGAACGAGCAAACGAACGTATTACAATTAATCAGCAAGAAATCTCTGATGAGCAGTTTTTGGGTTATGCTAACGCAGTAGCACATGCTGTTCATGAACATTTGGACGGACAATTTCCAAGCTTTTTTGAAATTGTAACATTAATTGCGTTACAGCATTTTGCGCATGAGCAAATAGATATTGCGTTGCTTGAAACAGGTATTGGTGGGCGACTAGATTCGACAAATGTTATTACGCCAGAAGTAAGTGTTATTACGACAATATCGTTAGAGCATACGGATATGTTGGGGGATACATATGCGCTAATCGCAGCGGAAAAGGCGGGTATTATAAAAAAAGGGAAGCCTGTTGTTGTGGGAGTGGAAAATAAAGAGGCGCTAGAGGTTATCCGACAAGTAGCACAGCAGCAGGAAGCGCCTTTTTATCATTTGCATGAAGCATTTCATATTGAGCGCTTAGCAAACGGGGCATTTCACTACAAAGGAGATAGTACTATCTCCAATATTCAACCTGCGATGGAAGGGGCACATCAGCAAAATAACGCAGCACTTGCCATTAAAGCAAGTCAGCTTGTACTAGACGAGTTACAAGAGGACGCGGTGCGTAAGGCGTTACAGCGCGCAAAATGGCAAGGCCGCTTTGAACGCTTCGGTGAGCAGGTAATTTTAGATGGAGCACATAATTCTGAAGGAACGACAGCATTAATCCAAACTTTACAACAAGTAGAGCCAACAAAAAAATATCATTTCTTATATGCAGCATTGCAGGATAAAGATCATGGTGTCAGTATTCGAATGATGGAAAATGTTGCAACAGCTTTGTACTTTACAACAATCCCGATGCCACGTGCCGCTTCAGCTGAAATGCTCGCTGCACAGAGCAACCATCCAAATAAGTACATTGTTGAGGATTGGGCGCATTTTTTAGTTGAAAAACAGCTTGCGCAAGATGAATTGCTAATTGTGACAGGCTCCTTATACTTTATTGGTGAAGTGCGAACATTTTTAAAGACGCGAGGTGTGCAATGATTCCAAAGTTTGATGATTATAAATTGCGTTGGCACTTGCCAAGTGATGATGTTATTAAACCAGGGCTAGAACGTATTTTGCAGGCGCTTCATCAGCTAGGGCAGCCTCAAAAAGCATTGCAAGTCATGCATTTTGCAGGAACCAATGGTAAAGGCTCGACACTAACATTTGTAGAGCAAATAGCACGTGAACATGGTTTAACGGTTGGTAAATTTATGTCACCATGCATTGTTGATGTACATGATCAAATACAAATAAATGACCAGCCAATTACTGAAGTACAAATGGACAAGGTTTTTCAACAAATGGCTGCAGCACAATTGCATAATTTATTAACGGATTTTGAGTTGTTGACATGTGCAGCATTGCTACATTTTCATAATGAACAAGTAGATGTAGTGTTACTAGAAGCTGGTATGGGAGGGCGAGAGGATAGCACGAATGTTATAATGCCAATCGTTTCGGTAATTCCGAGCATCGCGCTTGAGCATACTAACTTTTTAGGGACGACCCTTGCGCAGATTGCCTCGCATAAAGCTGGCATTATTAAGCATAGTAAGCCTACTGTTGTTGGGCGTTTGCCACAAGAAGCATATGAAGTCGTAAAGGCAGAGGCAGAGTTACAAAACGCTCCACTTTTTACACTTGGCGAAGCTTTTGAAGTAGAAGGAACAACATACCGACATTTAGAACGGCAAATTGAAATTAGTCATTTAGAGCGGCGACTGCTCGGTATGCACCAGGGCGATAATATGGCAGTTGCTATTACCGCCTTCTTAGAAATGGCTTCTACGCTTTCAGTAATGATTGATATAGCTGCGATTCAACGCGGTATATATACAGCGCAGGTACCGGGACGCTTTGAGCAAGTATTACCGCATGTTTATTTGGATGGTGCGCATAATCCTGCAAGCATTGCCGCACTTGTGCAAACGATACAGCAGCAATTTCCAGATGAACGAGTGGAAATTATAATGGGTATGTTAGCTGATAAAGACGTTGCTAAAGCGATTCAGCTATTAGAGCCTGTTGCAAGTAATTTTATTTTTGTTGATTTCACGAATCCGCGTGCGATGAGAGCAGAACAGATGCTTGAAATGCCATCAACTGTTAATGGTACTATTATGACATTACAAGAAGTAGCGAATTATTTAAAACAAGATAATTCGACTAAAGTTGTGACAGGTTCCTTATATTTATTAAGTGAGCTAAGGAATGTTTGCTCGTTGTGAAATTTGTAGAAAAGTAGCGAAAACTTTTTTGGTGAGACTGACAAAAGTCTCGCCTTTTTTCATTGTAAATTTGCTACGGTACTTATAAGGTGGTGAAAAGCATGCGAAAAAATGAATGGATTCGAGCTGCGTTATTAGGTATCGCTTCAGGACTAATAGGTGTTGCTCTTTTTGTTGTGATGTTAAATTTTGTGAATAAAGAAGAAGAAAAAGAGAAAATAGAAAATATTTTACCAGTGCAACAGGAAGTGGTTGAAGAAATGGATGCTTCTTTTTATGCAAGCCAGCATGCGCTTTTTTCAAGCAAAGAGGGGGCGGAGCAGTTTATTGCTGCAAATCCGCTTTTGAATAAAGCGGCGATTATTGAGGTTGATGGTCAATTTTTCGTTTGGTCAGCACTATCGACAAATAAGCAAGTTGCAACATTGGTGCCATCTGCTTTTTCGAAGCAATTATCAATTGTTGCTGCGTGTACGGAACCAACTATACAAAAATTACCTGAAATTTTGATGGATGAAAAGTATCTAAAAAATTATTTTGAACAAGAACCAAAAGAGGGCGAAGTGCCAGCAGATTGGGGGCAGATACTCACAGCAGTATCAAGCCTTTCTGAAGATATCAACGTGATGCGTTTACACATTTTAACACATTATTATGGTGAAAATGATTGTTTGAAAATTAAGTTTTGAGCATCTATTTAGTAGCAAAACTCAAATTTGAGCATTTGCCGAAATTGTTCAAAAATGACTTTCTCCGCTATGATAGAAATAGTAGGAGGAGATTTGAATGAATATTATAACGCAAACAGAATTTGTACTTGCTTCAGCATCGCCAAGACGTAAGGAACTATTAGCCCAGCTTAACATTCCTTTTGAAGTCATTACGAGTAACGTAGAAGAAACGAGTGTACAAGCCCCATCAGTTGAACAATATGTACAGGAGGTTGCGCGTTTGAAAACGCGTGATGTTGCAACAAAATGTAGCGGGAAAACAGTTATAGGTGCTGATACAATCGTTGTTTTTCAAGATCGTTTACTACATAAGCCAAAGAGCCGCGCGGAAGCCATAGAGCATTTACAGGCGCTATCAAATAATCTCCATCGTGTATTGACGGCTATTGTTATTATTCAGCCCGATGGAGAAGAGACGGTTTTTGTGGAAGAAACGGTTGTTCAATTTAAACAACTCTCGTTGAAGCTTATTGAAGCATACGTTGATTCTGGTGATCCGTTTGATAAGGCGGGAGGCTACGGTATTCAAACAAATGGTGCTCTTTTTGTTGAGCGAATTGAAGGAGACTATAATAATGTAGTCGGATTTCCGTTAGCCTCGGTATTTGAACTGCTTATTCATCTACGACTACTGACAATTTAATGGAAAGGTTGTGAAGTTATACTATGTCTATGCTCCCTGAATTGAAAATTCGTGATGTACATGAAGCAGATCGCCCAAGAGAGCGCCTCATACGTCAAGGAGCACACAGTTTATCGAATCAAGAATTACTTGCCATTTTATTACGTACAGGTACAAAGGAAGCATCAGTACTCGCACTTGCTAATCGAGTACTGATGGATTTTGAAAAACTCCACGCATTAAAGCAAGCCACATTTGAAGAAATAACCTCGATTAAAGGAATTGGCGAAGCGAAGGCGGTACAATTGCTAGCAGCTATTGAGCTTGGCAGAAGACTTGCTCAAAAAGAAATGGATTCTCGTTATACAATACGCTCCCCCGAAGATGTAGCTTCATATTTAATGCCTGAAATGGCATCCTTAACTCAAGAAAACTTTGTTGCTCTTTTTCTGAACACCAAAAACCAAATTATTCACAAGCAAACGATTTTTATAGGTTCTCTCAACGCTTCAATAGTGCACCCAAGGGAGTTGTACCGCGAAGCAATAAAGCGTTCAGCAGCCTCTGTTATTTGCGCACATAACCATCCCTCAGGAGTGCGCCTGTAATGTGCGTAAACTTAGTGTTTTCTAAGGAAAACTAGAACTTCTCACAACGTTCTATGGTCAGCGTCTTACCTTGAGAGGAAACTCATAGAGGGAACATAGCATGACGTGAAAAGGGGGAGAGACGACAAAACTATCAGAGTCGAGTCAGTCCTTCAGACCAAGTGGTGTATGGTAAAAGCTATACTGCCTGAATCCTAGACAGATGAGCGATGGGTGCGCCGTTACCTACGATAGTTAATAGGTAATGAGGATAAAATGGTAGACACATTTCCAGAGTGTCTGTTAGAAATAGCCACTTTCTTGTCCATAGTGAGATTTATCCTTCAATTCTTAGTAAAAGGAAAATGTCAAAAGGGGTACCTAACCACCACGTATCTAAGTTTATGTGTAATGCAGGGATTACCTAAGTGTGAATGCCCCTGTGGCTATAACGTGTAGACGTTTGAAAATCACATATGGTAACGGAGTCTTCATAGTACCCAACGTTTGCTTGTAATGAGTTTAGCATGGGAAAGGAAGACAGGTTGTTTTAACGTTAACAAAGAAAGGAGTCATGAATATGGCAAAAAATCCATTTCAGCAGTTAGACGTTATAAGGAATGCCTCATATCATAATCGAAAAATAAAAGATTGTTACCGATTACTATACCATAAAGATTTATGGATAAAAGCATATGCAAAGTTATACCCAAATGCAGGTAATCTAACGAAAGGCACGACAGAGGAAACAATTGATGGCTTTAGTCTTGGGAAAATTGAACAGATAATTAAAGAATTAAAAGAAGGTACATTTCGCTTTTCTCTTGTGCGTAGGGTTTACATTCCTAAAGCAAATGGAAAGAAACGTCCTTTAGGTGTACCAAATTTTAAAGATAAATTAGTTCAAGAAGTAATGCGAATGATTTTAGAGCAAGTTTACGAACCTATTTTTAGTGAACATTCGCATGGATTCCGACCAAACTATAGTTGTCATACAGTTTTATCTGAAATTAAAAACACGTGGAAAGGTTTGACATGGTGTGTAGAAGGTGATATTAAAGGATTTTTCGACAATATCAATCACAATACACTGTTAAAACTAATTGCTAAAAAAATCGATGATCGTAGATTTCTATTACTTATACACAATGCACTAAAATGTGGAGTAATGGAGAATTGGCGTTATCATAAGACCTTTAGTGGAACATCACAAGGAGGAATCATTTCCCCCTTACTTGCAAACATATACCTTCATGAGTTAGATCTATTCATGGAAAAAGAAATGCAAGTTTTTGAAAAAGGTAAACTCCGTGAACGTAACAAAGAATGGAAAACAATCCGTGGACGTATCACAACGCTTCAAAGAAAAATACAACGTTTAGATATAAGATATGGAGATAAAGACTGGCTAGAAAGAAACGACCTAGTTGAAGAATTGCGTATTCTAAAAGCTAAACAATTAACAATCCCATCGGTTGAACCGATGGATGAAAACTATCGAAGAATGAAATATGTTCGCTATGCGGATGATTTTGTTATTGGAATTGCTGGTTCAAAAAATGATGCCAAGCAAATCAAACAAATTGTCGCAGAATTTTTATCAAACACGCTTCAATTAGAACTAAGTGAGGACAAAACGGTCATTACACATCTTGAAAAAGGTGTTCCATTTTTAGGTTATGAGTTTAAAACATGGAGTCAAGAAAAAATTACACGTGTTCAATATAAAAACTATAAACATCCGATTAAAAAAAGGACACTCTCTGGTGCAATTAAGTTAGAAATACCAACGAAAAAGATATGTGCATTTGCGATCAAAAATGGATATGGTAACCTGGATAGTTTTGAAATTACTCACCGAAAGAAACTACTTAATAATTCAGAACTAGAAATATTAATGACGTACAATGTAGAATTACGAGGCATAGCAAATTACTATAAGTTAGCGAATAATTATCATCATTTAGATAAACTATTCTATTTAGCAGAAAGCAGTTTTATTAAGACGCTAGCTAATAAGAGAAGAAGTACATCTAAAAAGGTCGCAACGAGTATGAGAAAGCATGAGCAAGGTAGACTATCAATCGTTTCAAAGAACAAAAAAGGTGAAAAAGTTGCCTACATGTTTGTGAAACTAAAAGATATGCCGAAACAAAAGGGAGCTATTCGCGTAAGTGATAGAGACGTGGATATGATTCCAAACACACTCAAATACTCATCGAGAACAGAGTTTGAAAAACGCTTACTTGCAAACAAATGCGAAGCCTGTGGAAAAACAGAAGGACAAATGGAAGTACATCATGTACGGAAGTTAAAAGACCTGAAAAACAAGAAAAACTTAAAGTATTTAGACAAGATTATGATACAAAGAAACCGAAAGACAATTGTACTCTGTTATGATTGTCACCACACACATCACGAAAAACGCATTCCAATCGAACAACTGGCGAGCCGTATACATTGAAAGGTGTATGTACGGTTCTGTGGGGGGATTGTGAAACCGACTATGGCAACATAGCACGGCGCATTTTCTCTACCCAACAACGCCACACCAAGCCCCGAAGATATCGAGGTGACACAACGCCTACAAGAAGCAGGTTTAATTATTGGTATCGAGCTACTTGATCATGTGATAATCGGAAATCACCAATATATTAGCATGAAAGAAAAAGGATACATGTAACCAATCTGTTTAAAAAATAATAAGTTTTAATGTAAAATAAGAAGCGTGAGAAAAATTCGTGTAATATAACGAACCTTTCTCGCGCTTTTTCGTCATAATTTTGCAATGAAACTGTAAAAATAGTGGGCGATTTTTCATTTGTTTCACGCCATTAGAACGAATACAATAGAAAAGTGGGTAAAAGAAATCGTTATTTATCGTATTTAGCAATATATCACACTATAATTTTTAGCTTTTATCCGCTATAATTAAGCGTATCGTTTAGATAGGCTACATGCTGTAAATAATATTGCTATATAATTGAAATAACAAAAGCAGCTTATTTACAAAAATAAAAAACACGGTTTATTAGGAAAGGAAGTACACACATTGTTCGGAATTGGAAATAAGGATGTCGGGATTGACCTAGGCACAGCAAATACACTTGTTTTTGTTAAAGGAAAAGGAATTGTTTTACGCGAGCCTTCAGTTGTGGCGAAAAATGTCAAAACAGGCGATATCGTTGCGGTAGGTAATGATGCGAAAAATATGATTGGACGTACACCAGGCTCAATTGTAGCGATTCGTCCAATGAAAGATGGTGTCATCGCAGATTTTGATATTACAACAGCGATGATTCAATACTATTTAAAAGAAGCATTAAAAAATTCAGGTTCAAACTGGAAAAAGCCAAATGTTATGATTTGTGTACCATTCGGCATTACTTCAGTAGAGCAACGTGCAGTAATTGATGCATCACGTCAAGCAGGAGCGAAAGATGCATTTACAATAGAGGAGCCGTTTGCTGCAGCAATCGGTGCGAATTTACCAGTATGGGACCCAACTGGTTCGATGGTAGTCGATATCGGCGGTGGTACAACTGAAGTAGCTGTTATTTCACTTGGTGGTGTTGTAACAAGCGAATCAGTTCGTATTGGTGGCGATGCAATGGATCAAGCAATCATTGGTTACATTCGTAAAACATATAATTTAACGATTGGTGAGCGTACAGCAGAGGCAATCAAAATGGAAATCGGTAGTGCTCGTGCGGAAGATAGTACAGCATCTATGGATATTCGAGGACGCGATCTTGTTACAGGTTTACCTAAGACAATTGAAATTACTGCAAAAGAAATCTCAGAATCTTTACGTGAATCGGTAACGGCGATTATCGATGGGGTGAAGCGTACTTTAGAGCAAACACCACCTGAATTATCTGCAGACGTAATGGAGCGTGGTATTGTTTTAACTGGCGGTGGCGCTTTATTACAAAACTTAGATAAAGTTATTAGTTCTGAAACAAATATGCCTGTATTTATTGCAGAAAACCCATTAGATTGTGTAGCGATTGGGACAGGGAAGGCATTAGATAATATCGACTTGATTCGTGCACAGCAATTAAAAGGATAAGGTGATAAAACAATGCCACATTTTTCAAATAAAAAAATTATCGTGTTATTAGTTAGCACAGTTTTTCTAGTGGCATTGATTGGCTTCTCGTTAAGCAACCGTCATAACGCAACATTACCTGAACAAATTATTAAAGACACTGTTGGCTTTGCACAGTCCGTTGCTGCAAAGCCAACAGGCTACATAACGGGTATTTATAGTAACATCGAAGCGCTTCTAAATACGTATGAGGAAAACAAGCGTTTAAAAAGTCGACTTGAGAATTTTGTTGTTTTACAATCTGAAGTTGACGGATTGAAGTCAGAAAACAAAAAGCTTCGTGAGTTAATTGACAAGGAAGACAGCTTGCGAGATTTTCAGCCGATTCATGCAACTGTAATTGCGCGCAATCCTGATCAATGGGAAGAGAAAATTATTTTAAATAAAGGTCAAGTTCATGGCATAGAAAAAAATATGGCTGTTATGACAGCACAAGGCTTAGTCGGTAAAATTATTGCTGTGACGCCATTTACATCTGAAGTCGAGCTACTTTATACGAAAAATGCAAATTATCGTATATCAGCACTTGTACAAGGTGGGAAAAAAGATATTGTTGGGGCAATTGAAGGATATGACGGGGAGCGTAACGAATTAATTTTAAAGCGTATTAATCCTAGCTTTGAAGTGGAAGTTGGTAAGCAGGTCGTATCATCAGGTTTAGGCGGTATTTTCCCAAAAGGCATTTTAATTGGTGAAGTAACAGAAGTTACAACTGAAGATTTTGGATTAACGAAAATGGCGTATGTCAAGCCATCAGCAGATTTTTCAATGCTGGAGAATGTCATTGTGGCAAAGCGAGATATGACAGCAATTGATGGTTCAGATGGCGACGGAACGAATGTGAATTTAACCGATCCGCCAGAGGAGGAGGAAGAGGAATAGATGTTTATTCGTTTACTCATCCCAACAATTGCCGTATTATTATTTTTATTCGAGCCATTGCTTGCGATGTTCTCACCTATTGTAATTGGCGAGCAAATCGTTTTTTTAGTGCCGCGCTTTTTAATTTTATATCTAATATTTATTGCGATTTATTATAATCGTAAGCGAGCGGTACTTTATGGTCTATTTTTCGGGCTATTGTATGATGTGTTTTACATTGATATTATTGGATTATACTCATTTTTATATCCATTGCTATGCTTTATTGCCGGTTGGAGTGTGAAATATATTCATCAGCATCTAGTCATTACCACTGTATTGGCGGTTATGCTCGTTGCATCAATGGAAATCGCCCTGTACGAATTTTTCTTTTTAATAAATTTCACGCCAATGACATTTCAAATGTTTCTTAATAATCGCTTAATTCCAACAATTATGGCAAATCTAATATTTTTAGCGATGCTTGGTTGGGCATTTAAATATTTAATTAACAAGCGAGTGTTACAGCGTGCGCACAATGGAGCTTAATGTAATGACTGAGTTACAACATCATTTTGATTTAAAGCCTCTGGCGGATAGTAAAGATGCCAAGGTGTAATTGACAATGGAGTGTGAGGTGCATATTATCATGAAAAAACAGCTTGTCCATATTAAGGGAACAAAGGACGGTTTAATACTTCGGCTTGATGATCAATGTGCCTATGCAGAGCTTCTAGAGGAGCTAGCACAAAAAGCTTCTGAAGGTGGAATTGAAGGGAAATTAGACGTACAGTTACACCTAGGTACCCGTTATTGCACAAGTGCACAAAAAAAAGAGCTTATTCAAATTGTACAACAACAAGGAAACTTAATTGTGTCAAAAGTGCAAAGTGATGTATTAACAATTGAAGAAAGCAATCAAAGGGTGTTACAAAAAAAGTGCGATACATATGTCGGGATTGTACGGTCAGGCCAAGTGCTTAGAGCAACAGGTGATATTATCGTGCTAGGGGATGTCAATCCAAACGGGCGGATTGAAGCTGGTGGCAATATTTATGTTCTAGGGAAGCTGAAAGGTGTTGCACACGCTGGTGTAGAAGGCAATGAGGATGCTGTTATTACAGCTTCTCATTTTGAACCAACACATGTACTCATAGCAGATCGTGTTGAAGCGATGTCAAATGAACAACAAGCTGTCAAGGAAAATATGGATCAGCTATGTGCATATATAAATGAAAGTGGTACAATTTCTTATGATCGTATTCAAAAAGTAAAGGAAATCCGTCCATCTTTTACAACATTTAAAGGGGGAAGCTAATGTGGGAGAAGCAATAGTAATCACTTCGGGAAAAGGTGGCGTCGGTAAAACGACTACAAGCGCTAACCTCGGTACCGCATTGGCTCTTCAAGGAAAGAAAATATGCTTAGTAGATACAGATATTGGTCTGCGTAATTTAGATGTTGTGTTAGGTTTAGAAAATCGTATTATTTATGATTTAGTTGATGTCGTAGAAGGTCGCTGTAAAGTGCATCAGGCACTTGTAAAGGATAAACGAGTCGATGATAAACTATTTTTATTACCTGCAGCTCAAACAACAGATAAAAACGCTGTGACACCTGAGCAGATGAAGAGCTTAATTAATGAATTAAAAAGTGACTTTGATTATGTATTAATTGATTGTCCAGCGGGTATAGAGCAAGGCTATCGCAATGCGGTGGCTGGGGCAGACCGTGCAATCGTTGTAACAACACCAGAAATTTCCGCTGTGCGAGATGCGGACCGAATTATCGGTTTATTGGAGCAAGAAGAAATTGAGGCACCAAAATTAATTATTAATCGTGTTCGCCATCATTTAATGGCATCAGGAGACACGATGGATATTACTGAAGTAACGACACATTTATCAATTGACTTATTAGGTATTATAATAGATAGTGAGGAAGTCATTAGTTCATCAAATAAAGGTGAGCCCATCGTAATGGATCCAAATAATAAAGCCTCTTTAGGATATCGTAATATTGCCCGTCGTATTTTAGGCGAATCTGTGCCATTAATGTCAATAGAACCAGAAGCAAAAGGCATGTTTGCTAAATTTAAATCACTATTTACAAAATAAAAATAGGTGCTGCAAGAAAAGGAAAATTTTATTCGCCTTTTCTTGCAGCTTTTGTGTTTTATTGAAGTTAAAAGAATGTGTTTCTTATTAAGGGTTTGAAAACAGCAACTTAAAAGTGGGGATTAAAAATATATAAATGAAGTATTTAAAATTTAATTTTGGATTATTTAAAAGTGATCTTTATTTTTTAATAGGCTTTATGAATATACGAAGTTTTAATATATTCTCACCAATTTAATCTGCATTTGCTAAAAAGCAGTGCGGTTTTTTGTAGGCTTTCGCATATACTGTTAAAAACGGATGGGATGGTGGCATGAAAAGGTGGCAGTGGGGAATTGCCTTTATATTTTGTGCAGTTGTATGGGGTACAACGCAATTGCCAGAAACAAAAACAACGAGCTTTATTAAACGTATCGTTTACAGTCAAGATGATTTAACATTTATGCGAAATACTTTACGCAGTATCTCTATTTTTGAAGGGAAAAAAGTTGAAGTTGCTGATTATCCTGAGGTTAGAGAAATGCTCAGCTTCACGGCCATTCAGCCGAATAATCAAGGCTATGTCTTGACATATGAGCAAGCAGTAAGCCTTTATGCATTGCAGAATGGTATCGTTGTATTTACCGGCTTCACGAAAGAAACAGGACAAACTATTTCTATTTTTTATGAGGATAATACGACCGTCACATATGGCTTTATTGATAGTTTTTCGCTATTACCCTACACAACAATTGCGGTAAATGAACTTATCGCAACAAAACAAGCAGGTGATTTATACATTCGTATAGAGAAAGACAATCAAGTGCTTGATTTAGAAAAAACATTAACTTGGCTTAATGAGCAGATGTAGTATGCTGCGAATAACGATTCATCCTTTATTGCTTATTGTTTTGTTGATGATGATTTTTACTGGGAATATCGCACTTTATAGTATTATTTTATGCTCGTTAATAGTGCATGAAGTTGGACATTTACTTGCAGCAAAAGCTGTTAACTTGCAGCTAAAGAGCTGTGTTATTATGCCGTATGGTGGCGAAATTAAGCTACGGCAGGAAGGAACGTATCTACAAAGGCTTATTATTGCACTTGGTGGACCTTGTGCAACGCTTATTGGGATGGCAAGTTGCGCATTTTTACCGCCGCTACTTGGGGCTCCTTTCTTTAAAGTGCAATTTTATTTATTATGCCTGAACTTATTGCCGTTTTTACCGCTGGATGGCGGGAAAATAATTTGCTATGCGCTGCTCACAATATTTCCAAAAGCAAAAATTTATGAGGTTTTTTTATCGCTTTCACTTGGCTTTTTTTCTATAATTGCAATAGTGGCATTTTTGCTGTTACCACAATCTATTCCAATTCTATTATTGAGCATTTTACTATGGATTAATTTAATAGGAGAATGGAAGTACCGGAAATACCGCATCGCTTATGAGAAAATTGTTTTGAATAGGTTGACGTAGTATTTTTATTATGGTAATATTTTAATGTTATTGTTTGTAGCACCCGCTACAACCGCACTGGCAAGGTGCCTAAGATTAGCTAGTTTAGCTAACACCTTGATAGTAACAGGCGAGTCTTAGTCTAAAGAGGAGGTGCATTTTAATGTACGCAATTATTGAAACTGGTGGTAAACAAATCAAAGTTGAAGCAGGTCAAGAAATCTACGTTGAAAAACTAGGTGTGGCTGCTGACGAAATCGTTACTTTTGACAAAGTTTTATTCGTAGGTGGAGAAACAGTTAAAGTTGGTGCTCCAACTGTTGAAGGTGCAACTGTTACAGCTAAAGTTGTAAAAGAAGGTCGCGCTAAAAAAATTACTGTTTTCAAAATGAAAGCGAAGAAAAACTACCGTCGTAAACAAGGTCACCGTCAACCATATACTAAATTAGTTGTTGAAGCAATCAACGCTTAATTTTGAGGTGAACCGGATGATTACGGTAACTATTTATAGCGATGAAAATCGAAAATCGTATGGATTTGAAATCTCAGGTCATGCACTTTCTGACGTTTATGGACGTGATTTAGTATGTGCTGGTGCATCTGCCATCGCCTTTGGTGCTGTCAATGCTATTCCACATCTTACAGGTATCACACCAGAAATCGAGCAGGGAGAAGAAGGTGGTTACTTAAAAGTAGCAATCTCGAATGACTTGGATCGTGAAACAGACGATAAACTTCAAGTAATCCTGAATACTATGGTGACACAGTTTTATACGATGACAGCTAGTTATTCAGACTTTATTGAATTGAAATATAAAATGGTCTAGGAGGTGCATCGCAATGAACTTATTATTATCATTAGACTTACAATTTTTCGCATCTAAAAAAGGTGTAGGTTCTACAAAAAACGGACGTGACTCTGAGTCAAAACGCCTTGGTGCTAAACGTGCTGATGGTCAATTCGTAACTGGTGGTTCGATTCTTTACCGTCAACGCGGTACGAAAATCTACCCAGGTACAAACGTAGGCCGTGGTGGAGATGATACTTTATTCGCTAAAGTTGACGGCGTTGTTAAATTCGAACGCTTAGGTCGCGACAAGAAAAAAGTATCTGTATACCCAGTAGCTCAAGAAGCATAATGGTTGCAGCAAAGGGCTGACGCGTAAAGCTTTAACTTACGCGTCAGCCTTTTTTCTGTCAATGGATGCCTGAAATTTTCTTAAGTATTGGAAAGCTCAAATTTTTCTATGTAGTTTTAAGGGAAAAAAGCTGCAAAACTTGCTATACTAATAACGATACTGATTGGAGTGTATAACATGACAACAAAGCCGTTAACAATAAATGAAGTATTGCGTTTTGCTAATCATGATTTTTTGAATCAGCTGAATTTAATTCAAATGAATTTAGATTTACAGCGCATTGAAGAAGCGAAGCAAATCATTAAAGATATTGCAAACTATAGTAAAATGCTATCAAATATGAATAAATTACAGCTATCGCAAACTTCAGAATGGCTTCAAACATTTGCTTGGCGTTTTCCAGCAATTGATTTAAAGCTCGAAAGCGATGTAAATCAAACAGTAAATCAACTAAAGCTTGATGAAACGATAGCACAATACTTGGAAAACACAGTTATCCAAATTTATGATGAGCTTGATGCATATGCTGAGCATCAGCTTCAAATTGTGACAAAATCAGATGCATCACAATTTCAGTTGATTTTTCAATTGACTGGGAATTGGTCGCAAATGCCAATATTAAAAGAAATAGAACATATGTGCATTGATATTATAGAAGTGACAAACAACTCGTTACACTATGTATTAAGCGCAGGACTGGAGTGAAAACAATGTTTGTCGATCACGTAAAGATTTATGTAAAAGGTGGAGACGGCGGAGACGGTATGGTCGCTTTTCGTCGTGAGAAATATGTACCTAATGGTGGCCCGGCTGGTGGCGATGGTGGTCACGGTGGGAACGTGGTGTTTCAAGTAGATGAAGGGTTACGTACATTAATGGATTTCCGCTATAAGCGCCATTTTAAAGCGGAGCGCGGTGAGCATGGCATGAGTAAAGGAATGCATGGTCGCAAATCTGAGGACTTAATTATTAAAGTACCACCAGGAACAGTTGTTATTAATGCAGAAACAAAGGCTGTGATTGCTGATTTAGTAGAGAACGGGCAAACAGCGATTATTGCCAAGGCTGGTCGTGGTGGCCGTGGTAACTGCCGCTTTGCAACACCTGCAAACCCTGCACCTGAGCTTGCTGAAAAAGGAGAGCCAGGACAAGAGCTAGATGTTATTTTAGAATTAAAAGTATTGGCAGATGTCGGTTTAGTAGGATTCCCTTCTGTAGGAAAATCGACGTTACTATCTGTTGTATCTGCTGCTAAGCCAAAAATTGGAGCATATCACTTTACAACAATTGTACCGAATTTAGGTATGGTAGAAACGGAGGATGGTCGTTCATTTGCGATGGCTGATTTACCGGGGTTAATTGAAGGTGCGCATCAGGGCGTTGGTCTTGGTATGCAGTTTTTACGACATATTGAGCGTACGCGTGTAATTGTCCATGTAATTGATATGAGCGGCATGGAAGGACGTGATCCATACGAGGATTACGTAACAATCAATGAAGAGCTAAAGCAATATGATTTACGCTTAACAGAGCGTCCACAAATTGTTGTTGCCAATAAAATGGACATGCCTGAAGCGGAGGAAAATTTACAACAGTTCCTTGAAAAAGTAGGCGACAGTGTGAAAGTATTCCCTGTCTCAGCTGTATCACGTCAAGGTTTGAAAGCTGTGTTATTTGAAGTTGCAGATTTACTTGAAGTGACACCACAATTTGAGTTACACGAAATAACTGAAGAAGAATCTGATGCAACAGTGCTGTATAAATATGAGAAACAAAATGAAGACTTTGAAATTACACGTGATGATGATGGCGCATTTGTACTGTCAGGCTATTCGATTGAACGTCTATTTAAAATGACAGATTTCAGTCGTGAGGATGGTATAAGACGCTTCGCTCGTCAATTGCGAGCGATGGGTGTTGATGATGCTCTTCGTAAACGTGGGGCTGAAAATGGCGATACAGTTCGCTTAATGGAATTTGAATTTGACTTTGTAGATTAATGCTTGGGGGTAGAAAGATGAAAAACGTAGCAAATCAGCGCTATTATTTAGTGCGTGAAGATGTCTTGACGGATGCAATGCAAAAAACATTAGAGGCAAAGGCACTATTACAAACAGGTGCTGTCGCCTCTATTTGGGATGCTGTCAAGGAAGTGGATTTATCACGCAGTGCATTTTATAAATATCGCGATGCCGTTTTTCCTTTTCACTCCATCGTTCAAGAGCGTATTTTAACATTATTTTTACAACTCCAAGACCGTAAAGGCTCCTTGGCAAAATTACTTGAAACGATTTCAGAAGCATATTGCAATGTGTTAACGATACATCAAACAATACCAATTCAAGGGCGTGCAAATGTTACATTATCACTTGACGTAACAAACATGAATGTTGATTTAAATGAATTGGTTCAAATTTTAAAGCGCCTTGACTTTATTGAATCAGCAGAGGTAATAAGCTCTGGCGCATTATAAGAGCGAAAAAGAAAGCTGTCATACTAATAAGTATGGCAGCTCTTCTACACATTCCAAAGACAGAAAATTTCGAAATGAGTAAAGGGAGGACGTAAAATGTCTACACAAAATTGGGAAAAGCGCATCGCATACTTAGGACCAGAAGCATCATTTACATATTTAGCGACAAAGGGCTTATTCCCAAACGATTGGTTAATGCCACAAGCCTCGATACCTGAATGCATCGAAGCAGTTGCAGAAGGGAGAGTGGAGTTGGCGGTTGTGCCATTGGAAAATGCTTTAGAGGGCTCTGTACCTTTGACAATTGATTATTTATTCCATGAAGCGAATCTTTTTGTTGTAGGGGAAGTTACATCGAAAATTCAGCAGCATTTAATGGTACATCCACAGCGAGCTGCGAATTGGCAAGGCATTGATGCGGTTTATTCACATCCACATGCGTTAGCACAATGTCATAAATATTTATTTTATCGTTTCAGCGGTGTGCCGTTACATCAATATTCATCAACAGCAGCAGCAGCAAAGCTTGTTGCTGATTCACCAGAGCGATGCATTGCAGCGATTGCAAATAGTGCAGCAGCAGAAAAATACGGCTTAACAATTGTCGAAAATAATATTCATGATTTTCACTTTAACCATACCCGTTTTTTCGTCTTGTCAAAGGAAAATATTCGCTTGCCTAAAATAGATAGTGAAACGACGAAAACAACATTTATGATTACTTTACCAACGGATGTATCAGGGGCGCTGCACCAAGTATTATCGGTATTTGCTTGGCGTAAACTAAATTTAAGTAAAATTGAATCCCGTCCGTTGAAAACAGGATTAGGTGATTACTTCTTTATCGTGGATGTTTTAGCTGATGAGGAAGAAACAATGATGAAGGGGGCCGTAGAGGAATTACAAGCTCTAGGCTGTACAGTGAAATCGCTCGGTACATATTATAGCTACACAACACCAGAATGAGGTGAGAAATATGGCGATTGTTTTGTTTGATGGAGAGTGCCATTTTTGCGATGCAAGTGTGCAATTTATTATTAAACGAGATCCAAAAGGCTATTTTCAATTTGCCTCGCTGCAAAGTGAGATAGGGCAGGAACTATTAGCGCGCTATCATGTGCCACCAACAGATAGTATCGTATTAATAGAAAAAGAGCGCTATTTTCTACAATCGACAGCTGCCTTAAAAATTGCACGTCGGCTGCAAGGTGGTTGGCGCTATGCTTATGTATTTATTGCGGTACCAGCTATAATTCGAAATGTTGCTTATAAGATTGTAGCGAAAAATCGTTATAGGTGGTTTGGGAAAAAAGAAGTATGCGAATTACCCTCAAAGGAAATCCGCCAACGCTTTCTATAAAAAAGTGTATCGGGAATACCGACACACTTTTTTAACATTCACGCATTCGTTGAATAGGGAAGACAGTAAAGTAAACCGTATGAAATCAGCATTATTAATGGATTTCATACGGTTTTATTTAGATAAATGATACTAAGAAGGGAGTAAGTAATGACTATTTAACGCAAGTCCAATACCTAACGTTCATTCTACTTTCGTTCTAATGAATTCAATTCAGGTGTTTCTTCTAAATCAAAAATTCCGTATGTAGAAACCATACAAGGATATGCAATACAACCACTAACTTGACCATTTGAACTCACCTGGATTGGCCTTGATAATATATTATTTTTGTCAAACGATTTAATTTTTTGTTCAACACTTGAAAGCCCCATCGCAATCCATCCAGCAGGTGGACGACCAGTTGCATAAGTGATAATTCCATCACCAATCCAAGCCACAACAATCCCACCAAAGAATATCGCTACTTGAGCAGCTTGTGGTTGTATAGTTTCTTCAACATTACTTACAATTGGTTTCGGTGTCGAAGCATAGATTGTAGGAATTTGGAATAACGAGCTTGTTAATAAAACAGTAGAACTTATTATAATAGGAAACTTAACTGTTTTTTTCATTTTTATCTTCCTTATTTCAAAAGAAATATTTAAAAATCATTGTGATAGCGAAGTATGTCAACATCCCCAGTAGAAAAATCCAAATATTTTTCAATTTATTTTCCACATTCACACCTCCTAGCCAATTATCCTCCATACTATTTTGTATTATTATATTTCTAGTAATGAATTGAATTTTAAATAAACAAAAATTTTTGTTACTAGTTTTATTTACGTGTAAAAATAGGAATATATCCCCTGATATTTATTATATTGGATTTTATAGTAAGTGTGAACATTTTTTATTCGACACTATTTTTCGAGTTAATTCGCCATTCTGAGCTAAATAATGAGCCACCGAGCCAAGGCGTTTTCAGAAATATCCCTACAATAAAAATAATGTCAAACAAGAAAGTGCAATTACAGATGGAAGAACATCGGATGATTTCGATGAAAGTATTAAAGAAAAATTGCCTTTTCCAACAAAAATTGAGGTATTTAAAGTTGTTGCTGACCAATATGAACCTGTAGAGTTAAAGGATGATTATTTGACAATGCCTACAGAGGAAGGAAGATATATTTACAGGCATGTTGATTATGAGAATATTGGCTATTAAGAGGTGTGTTTTAAGGTAGAGAATGCACTGTTAATTAAGAATTTACTTGTTGATTGAAGTGGAGGGGGCGAGTGCTCCTGCGATCACTCGTAGCAAAGCAAAGCCTTCCATCAGGAACAGCACGAGCTGAAAATCCATTTATTTCGGTGACGACCGAAATAAATTAGTTGAAGCTGTGCCTGCGGAAAGCGTCCCCCGCAACGGAAATTAACAAATTTCAGGGCTTTCTTTGTAAAATAAAGGCTAATCAACACACCTGATATATTTATCTATTTAGAGTAATATATGATGAGGAATTCAAAGGGATTGCTTATTATGCTTGGCAAGGTAGGGTAGAAAATTAATGTAAGAAGCGTTAGCAAGAGGGCGATGAAAAGCCTAGAAAATCACTAAAGCGATTGCATAAAGGGAAATCTATTTACGCAATCGCTTTAATATATTATTGTAGTTTTATTACGATAGTTTAGTATTTCTTAAAATGATTCTAAAATCTTACAGCACAAACTTGATTGCGCCCATTTTCCTTCGCTTGATATAAAGCCTTATCTGCATTTGTATAGAGCTCATCTAAAGAAAGGGCTATGCTGGCATCGGTTGTGGCAGAGCCTAAGCTCAGCGTACATTGTGTAGAAATGTGCTGAAATGGATGCTGCGAAACAGTGGCTCTCAATGCCTCTGCTAGTTGAGTTGCTCGGTCGATTGGACAGTTCGCTATTAAAATAACAAATTCATCCCCGCCATAGCGACCAAAAATAGCCTCTTTCGGTAGCTCGTTAGCTATTAATTTTGCCAATTCCCTTAATATATAATCTCCGATATCATGTCCGTATGTATCATTAATCCCTTTAAAGCGATCCACATCAAAAATAATAAAGGATAGCGTGCTTTTTTTCTTTATCCCTGTAGCAATCATTGCGTTAGCACGCTGAATAAAGGCTCGTCGATTATAAATGTTTGTCAATTCATCGATCATGGCCATACGTGTCAGTTCAACATCTGTTTGTTCTTTCACAAGTAAAATAAAACCAATACTGCCGACTAGCATTTCGATAAATCTTGTTAAAAAGGCCAGTGCTTGGTATTCATTTTCTGCAAAAAGTGTTACATCAGTTGAGACAAATAACGCGTTATATGCACGAAGCACAAGTGATAAGGCAATGGCGCTATAAATCATAAGCATGATACACCGTAAAATCGACGTTTTACAATTTCGATAAAATGCTCGAACTGGAAAGGCAATAAGTATGGCTATGATAATAGATACAATGGCAATACGTACATTCTCATGATTATAAAACAAAATAGCTACATAAAAGCTAAATAGGCCTATTAGTGTTACAATGAAAATAGTTTTTCGCATGTTAGCTGTGAAACATTTTAGCAACATTAACAGCGCGATACATTCAATCGTAGTGCCAATAAGTAGCACTGTGTTACTAAGAAAAATAGAAATTATAAATGGCAATGTTTCTCGAAATAGTATAATAGTAAATGCGATAATTTGTAGGAGTTTTCCGATTACAAATGCCCAAACAGTAGGTTTTTTATATTGATAGCTGTAGGCAGAAATAAGCGTAATAACACAGCAATGTCCGATAACAAGCAATACAATAACTGTTTTCATATCAAGTAATAAAAGTGACATATATGTGTACTCCTAACTACATGGTGAAAGAAATTGTTATTATTATACACAAAATAATGTTTAAAGTCGATTGGAATTATAGTGAAAAAGGTGAAACGATGTTTAAAACAATTGGAATTTTAGCACATGTAGATGCAGGGAAAACAACCTTCTCTGAGCAGCTACTTTATCATATGGAAGGTATTAAAGAAAAGGGGCGTGTCGATAATCAAGATGCACATTTAGATTTTCATGCATTAGAAAGAGCACGCGGTATTACAATTTTTGCAGAGCAAGGGCGCTTTCACTATGAAGGTGATACGTATACATTAATCGATACACCGGGGCATGTTGATTTTTCTCCTGAAATGGAGCGAGCTATTCGTGTGATAGATTATGCGATTGTTATAGTCAGTGCGGTAGAGGGTATACAAGGACATACTGAAACGGTTTGGCAGCTATTACAAAAATATAATGTACCGACCTTCTTATTCATTAATAAAATTGACCGAGAGGGTGCGAGTAAGGAGCAGGTGCTTGCCACGCTACGCCAAGAGCTATCAGATGATATTTTATTTATAGAAAATACTGTTAATGAAGAGCACGTCAAAGAATGGCTTGCAGAGCGTGATGAGCTATTACTTGAATTGTTTTTAGAAGGGGAGCTGGAAAGTTCAATTGTTATAAAGCAATTACAGCAACAAATTGCAACGCGTAAGGCCTTCGTTTGCATGGCAGGAGCAGCATTAAAAGATGAAGGAGTACTACCATTTTTCCAACAGCTTGCTAAGCTAACGATGACGAGCTTTGATTCAGAAGCTCCGTTCCAGGCTGAAGTTTTTAAAATTCGACATGATACAGGTGGGCAGCGACTTACCTTTATGAAGGCGTTACAAGGGCGCTTACAAGTGCGGGATGCCTTTACATTTGGTGATATGACCGAAAAAGTAACAGAAATTCGTCATTATAATGGAGCTAAATTTGACACAGTGACGGCTGTCAATGCTGGCGAAATTTTTGCAGTTAAAGGCTTTAGCCAAGCGCCAATTGGTAATGTAATGGGAAGTACAACAAATGCACCTGATTTTGAATTAATTCCTACACTGCAAGCAAAGGTTGTCTATCATGGTAGCTTACATATGAAGGAAGTCTGGCAGCAATTCCGCCTATTAAATGAAGAAGAGCCATCACTTCGTGCAATTTGGCAAGAAGAATTACAAGAAATACACGTACATGTAATGGGTGTAATCCAGCTAGAGGTACTTATCGAAATTGCTAAGGAACGCTTTAATCTTACTATTACCTTTGCAGATCCGCAAATCATTTATAAAGAAACGATTGCTTCAATTGTAACCGGTTATGGGCATTTTGAGCCGTTAAAGCATTACGCAGAGGTGCATTTACAAATGGAGCCAGCAGCGCGTGGTGCGGGTATAGAGTTTCACAGTGTTTGCCATGCTGACGATTTATCTGTAGGGCATATTCGTTTAGTAGAGCAGCATTTATTTGAAAGAGCGCATAATGGCTTATTAACAGGCTCAGCTGTAACTGATGTGAAGTTTACATTACTGACAGGGCGTGGGCATGTAGAATATACGTCAGGTGGTGATTTCCGCGAGGCGACATTCCGTGCGTTACGCCAAGGCTTGGAGCAAGCTGAAAACATTTTATTAGAGCCTTATTATCATTTTAAAATGAAGGCATCGAGTGATTTTCTTGGGCGTATGATGCATGATGTACAACAAGCGCATGGTATATTTGAACCGCCGATTATGACAGAAACAACGGCAACATTAATTGGTAAAGTCCCTGTTGCGACATTTATGAATTATAACACCATATTTGCGGCATACACGAATGGTAGGGGGACACTTAGCTTGCAGTTTGCAGGCTATGATTTATGTCATAATGCAGAGGAAATTATTAAACAGAAAAATTATGATAAAAATGCAGATCCCCTTTACACATCCTCCAGCATTTTCTGCAAAAAAGGTAAGGGAGAAATTGTTCCTTGGGATGAGGCGAAGGCAGCGATGCATTGCTTGAAATAAAACGAGATTCGAATTTGCTTGCACCAAACTATTCAGTTTTTTATTTATAGCGCATTAACGGACAGTAGTTTTTTACTGTGACGAGTAACCGCAGGAGCAGATGTTTTTTGCGACGAGTAACCGCAGGAGCAGATGTTTTTTGCGACGAGTAACCGCAGGAGCAGATGTTTTTTGCGACGAGTAACCGCAGGAGCACAGACGCCTACCTCGAGTATTGAGGAAAAAAGAAAAATAGGCGATGATTGCATGAAAAGCCCAGTTGGTGAAAGCTGACAATCAGTGGGGATGAGCCCCACTGATTGAAGTTTCATTTTATTCATCCAACTGCAAGGCGAGTTCTAGTGTGTCATAGGAATCACCAGTAATACTAATTGTATAGTAATCACTGTAGGAATTATCTAATATAAATGGCTGTGCAATTTCCCCATATTGTTCGTTACCTTGGGCATCTTTATAGATGAAAGTGACATCTAATGAGATTGTTTGATGGGATGTATATGGCTCACGGGGAATATTTAAAGCTAGGGAGCCACCATTTTGGATAGGCTTATTTAAGCTGTTTGTTACTGTATAGCTTTTATCCCCGATATTTAGTTCTAGATTGAAAAGATCCACTGATGAATTATTAATAAATTGTAATTCGTATTCCTTGCTTAAATAAGAGCCCGTACTATAACGATTTCCATCTTGATCAACAACGATGCGAGGGGCAATTTTTTCAAGTGTTATAATTAATTCATCATCGCTATAAACATAGTAAATAGTCCCGTTTGTTTTTACGGAAATATTTGGGTAAATAACTTCCCTTCGTGATTCTGATAAATTTGCAGCTTCTTTAGCTTCCGCAAATACATGGATTGTTGGAATGGCAACAAGTTCATTTTCATAGAAATAAAAAGAACTGAATTTCGCCGCCATATTTTGACTTTTGAAGTATTGGTCTTCTAAATCATGCGCTGTAATACGATAATTAGCAGAGTGCTCTGTCTGTATATAAATGGCGCTCATTAATAGTAAAACGATAACAGAGAGAGAGAAGGCAATTCGTGGCATCCAGCGAGCTTGCTTTTTCTTTTGTGTTTTTGCGTGGATAGCTACTCGCTCCTTTTGTGTAAATTGTGCATCACGAAAAATACTTTGGTCCATCGTATTACGCAATTCCTTTAATTGTTTCTCCATGCTAATCCCTTCCTTCTAATAAAATTTTTAATCTATCTCTTGCACGCTTTAATCTTGTTTTCACAGTGTTATCATTGCATTGTAAAATCGTTGCCACTTCATTGACTGTTAGCTCCTCGTAGTAATATAACAAAATAACCTCTCGATATTTCGTTGGTAACGCGAGTACAGCACGCGCCAATGCTTCATTATTCTCTTGCTCGATAAGGAATTGTTCCGTTGGTGGCTGTTTTGACAGCTGCTGGTCGAAGCCGCTGTTTTTAACGATAATACGCTTAAACCAAGCTGTTCGATAATAGTCCTTTGCGCGGTTAATAGTAATGCGGTATATCCATGCTTTGTATGATTGAATAGAGTGTCTTTTATTGTATTGTTCGTAGCAAGTAAGGAATACATCTTGTACGATTTCCTGTGCTTTGCCCCAGTCCTGCACATAGCTATAGGCAAGCTTTGTTAAAGCAAGACCATATGTATCCATTAAAGTATCGAGCCATATTTCTGGCGTATTATCTAATGCGATTTGCTCTACATGTGTCATCTCCTCACATCCTTTCTTTGCCCCTAAGACGACTAAAAAGCTGAATGCGTTTCAAAGGATGTGTCAGAAAATTTATTTTTAGACACATCCTTTGCAACGAGGATGGTGGCATCTCGTTCCTGCGATTACTCGTCGCAGACAAAATTTGATGCGACCACCGCAGAAGCACAAGTTTCTAATAGTTAATTAATATAGAAGAGGAGGCTATTCAGAACGAAATTTCTTTCTGAATAGCCTCCTTATTTTACCATGTTAAGTTAGATGTGACAGGGATTTCGTTGATTCTCAATCATCGCTGGCGTTTTTTATAATAAATTGTTGCTGCAATAATCAATAGTAAAATAGCTTGCCCTAGTATCGTTTCTAAAGTAGGATAGAAGCCAATAACAGGAATGACTGGTAGATGTTCCACGATTGTAGTTGGAATCCTATTAGTTAATTGCAATGTGTGCAAGCTTACACCGATAATTTTAAATGTTAACACATAAATTAATACAGTTGCGACAGCGAAAAAGCGGTGAATCGGGATTTTTCCACTTGCTTTAAATAAGATGATTGCAACAATTGCTAAAATTGCTAATGCAACAGCAATACCTAGTATGAAGTGTGTGATAGGCATTTTTGGTGCAATTCCTGCATAAAAGACAATCGTTTCTGCGCCTTCACGGAAAACTGATAAAAAGCTGATAGCTGCCATCGATAGGATAGAGCCACGGGAAATGGCATTGTTTAATTGTTTCGTAATGTAGTTATTCCAGCTAGCTATGTTTGATTTTCTATGCAACCAAATACCAATTCCAAGCATCATGATGGCAGCGGCAAGACCTATATAGCCTTCCATTAGCTCACGTTGGGTATTGATTGTGTTAGAGCTGAAGATTGTTGACATCGCAATTGCAGCAATAGCAGATAATACAATTCCAGCAAATGCCCCAACATAAATCCATTTCTTCATATGCTGCTGCTTTGATTTATTTAAAAATGATATCAAAGCTAAAATAATAAGTAATGCTTCTAAGCCTTCGCGTAGCAAAATAAGTGCAGCATCCCAAATAGAATAGTCCGCCTGGTCCTGTATAAGCTGAATTTCTGTGCGTAGTGTCGAAAGCTTATTTTGTGCACTCTTCACATCTGTATCAGATTTTAATAGCTGGCTTATGATAATAGGCATTTCACTTTCAATTTTCGTATATAAGCCGCCATTGCGTGTTGAAATATCTTGCTCAACGTTTGGCCAAACTTTAATGAAATCGCGCAATTTATCTGATGCAGCTTGATAATCGCCCGCATCTATAAAGCTATTTGCTTCATCTATATATGCAATTAATGTAGCGATTGAATAATCTCCTTCTACAAGAGAAGCCGTTTCCTTACCTGCAATAAAATCATTTATTGTTTGTTTCAATTCACTAAATTGTGATTCAAGTACTTGTATTTCAGGCTGTTCAGAGGAAAGCGTAATGCGTAAGAAGGCCATTTGTGTTTCAATTTGACCATACATGGCAACACTTTGCTCACGTATTGGTCGTTCACTTTTTTTCCAGTTTGAATTAAATTTTTTGTAGGCTTGTTTAATCGTATCAATATTGCCAGTTGCTAAAGCTTGTTCAAATTCTGAGATAACAGGCTGGAACTTTTGTTCAAATTCCCTTCGCTGGGCAGCTATATCTACAGGATTTTCCAATTTCTCTAAATGACGAAGCGCCCTAGACAATTCTGATAATGCAGTCGAGCGCTCCTCCTTTGAGCTAGCTTGAAGTGCCTTTGATAAGATTTGATCTACTTGCGATTTTGCTTCCGTCTGCTCCGTTTGAATTTGTGCCCAGTCTTGTGCAAATTGATTGAGAGCTGCCGTTGCTTCATCATTTTTATCTTGTTTTGTATTCATTAGCGCATCGCTAATGGAAATATATAAATGACTATATGATTGTGCAGCATTTGCAGGAAGTGTAAATACCAAAAGCAATAAGAAAATAATGCTATAATGCGTTAAAAAATGCCTCACCTAAATAACTCCCTTTTGACACACCAGAGAAGCATGCAAAAACTGCGCTGCCACGATGAGTAATATATTCATTCATTTTATCCATGCGTCCTAGGCTATTTTGGACTGAAATAAATTGTGCAGGGTCCTTTTGAAAGGATACAAATAATAGACCTGCGTCATGTGTTCCTGTATTCGCTAGCATACCGGAAGCGTAAGAGTAAGAGCGTCTTAACATACGAGCTCCAGATTTTCTAGCTAAATGAACGTGTGATGTGTTAGGTATAATATAGTTGCCTTCTAAATCTTTTGCTTCTACATCAAAATCATCAAATTCATTGTTTTTTCCAAATGGTGCACCGCTGTCACGATAGCGGCCAAAAGTTGCTTCCTGTTCTTTTAAAGATGTACGATCCCACGTTTCTAGATGCATTTGAATTTTGCGTGCTACTAAATAGCTGCCGCCTTTAAGCCAACCATCTTCCACCCATACTACTTTATTTAAATCTTGTTCACTTGTAATAGAAGGATTCACTGTTCCATCTTTAAATGCAAATAAATTGCGCGGTGATCCACCATCGGCAGGGAAGGAGTTGAAGCCTGCTTGTGACCATTTCATTTCTACTTTTCCTGAGGCAGCTCGAATTAAATTACGCACTGCATGAAAGGCTACTTGTGGGTCATCAGCACAAGCTTGGATGCAAATATCGCCACCTGTCCATTCGGGTTGTAACTGATCCTTTGGAAAATGCGGTAATTCTACAAATGCTGTGGGTTTTGCATATTGAATGTTCAATTTGTCAAACAGTGACACACCAATCCCAAATGTAAGCGATAAATTAGCAGCATCTAAGCCTTGTGCTTCACCAGTATCGCCAGTAGGGATACTAGCATTCGATGTCACATCAACCATTTGCTCGCCATTCATTAAACGAACAGCAAGTGGTGTCCATTTCTTAAACAATGCTTGTAAATCATCAATAGATGTAAAAAGCACGTTTAATGATGCAAAATAAATATGTTTTTGTACAGGTGTAGTAATACCTGCTTGATGCTTACCGTAAAAATTTATTTTATTTTTTGTATTGTTATTATCAGCAATAATGTCTAATGGGTTGTAGCCCATTGTGTGCATAATACCGCCAAGGCTAGAGGCTCCAATCGCTACACCAGCGATGCTTGCACCTGTCAGCTTTAACATCTCTCGTCTTGAAATTTTTTTATCATTTTGTGTTGGCATATTACATCACTCCAAAATAATACCCATTTGGCTTAATGGCTCGCCTAATTGGTTAACAGCAGTTGCTAATGCTTTTGTATCCTGCTCCGTTAATTCTTCATATGAAACAAAACCACCATCAGTTGTAGCATATTGTGCTAATAATTCGTTTACTGACGTAAAATTTCCATCTAATGTTGCTACTAAATCTTTATCTTTTTCTTGTAATTTGGGGCGTAAAATATCAAATATCTTTTGTGCGCCTTCAATATTTGCTTTGAAATCATATAAATCTGTATGTGAGTAAATTTCTTCCTCACCCGTAATTTTTGATGTAGAAACTTCATTTAGTAAGTCAACAGCACCAGTAAGCATTAAGTCTGGAGTTACTTCAACAGTTTGCACAAGCGCATGAAGTTCCTTTGTATCAGCTAAAAGTTGATCAGCAATCGCCTCATAGCCAGCCGTTTTATTTTCTACCCATAACGCATATTCAAGCTTATGATAGCCTGTCCATTCTTCTTCTCCTTTGCCTTCTTCCTCAATATCAGCTAAACGGCCATCGATGCGAGGGTCAAGGTCGCCGAAGCTTTCTGCGATTGGCTCAGAGCGTTCAAAATACATACGTGTAGGCGCGTATAAGGCTTTTGCCTTGTCGATATCACCAGCTTTAAATGCTGTAACGAACTTCTCAGTTTCAAGTAAAAATTGATCCATTTGCTCTAAGGAAAATTGCTGGTATGCTGATAATTCCTCCGATAAATCGGTTGATGTAGCTGGTGTTTCTTCTGTTTTTTCATCCTCTATATTGTTACAGCCCGTCAATAGAATCGTGCCAATGGCTAAAGCTGAAAATAATTTTGTTTTCATTATAAAAATACCTACTTTCTAAAGTTTATATATGAATGATAATGATTATCAAACTCGATTGCAATATTTTTTTTTTGGAAATCAATTACGCCTTGGTTAACTATTTTCCAGATTTTTTTGAGCTTGCGAGGGGAATTTTTTAAAATCTGTGATATCCGCCAAGGGGGTGGGGCAATACGATGTTGGTCACTCAATCGTTGCGTTCTTAGACTAAGTTTCTATGATTCAGTAAGTGCTTGTATACCTACTGAATCAAAATAAAAAAGATATCTTACTATTGTGTTATGTGACACATTTAGCAAAATATCATTTACATTTTAGTTTTCAACTAAATAGCCTTTTTCACGTAGCCGTTCTTCAGCTAAATCAAGTAAGCCTTCAGATGGTGCACTAATGATGTGCATATGCGTTCCGTCTGTTAAAACGGATAAATAAGTAGCTTTTGTATCTTCTACACGCTTAACGAAAGCCTCTACTTCAGGGCGATTAGATACCATAATAGAGGCGGTAATTTCACCGTACACTGCGTGGTCAACAATCACATTTTTAATCATCACACCGCAATCTACAATTGTATACATTTCATCTAATGCATTATCGGCGCTATGTGTACAAACGATTTTCCGTTCTATATGAGTTGCTTTTTCCAAAGGCATATACAAATAGCCTTGGCTTGTTGCAATAATTGGTTCGTTACGTGCTTTTAATAAATTCATATCATTAACAATAACTTGACGTGATACATTAGCATGTTTTGCTAAATCTGTACCTGTAATTGGTTTACCCGCAGCTTTTAATAATGATAATAGCTCATAGCGACGTTCATCGCCCAACATTTTTTTCATGCCATCACCTCGAATAAATTTAATGTATATCCACAATTTGTCCTAACATAGTGTAACACGAGAGCATCTATATGCGCCTAAAAGATTTGTGTCCATTTTTTAATTTCCACATATGATAAAGCGAGAAAAGGAGGATGCCCATGCGAGTTCATATTGTCCAAAAAGGCGATACACTGTGGAAGATTGCCAAACAATATAGTATCGGCTTTGAGGAGCTAAAGCGTTTAAATGCTCATTTAGCAAATCCAGATTACATTGTACCGGGAATGGAAATATATTTACCAGACGGTCAGCATGTGAAGGAAAGGCCAAAAGAGCATATGAAAGAGCATATAAAAGAAAAGGTGGAGAGTCCACGGAGACATGTTCCACCACCAGCACCACCGAAAATTGAGCAGCCTATCATGCCACCAATGCACTGGCAGCCACAACAGCCTGTATGGCCAGAATTTAATTTTTATATGCCGTGGCATATTGATATGACACAAATGCAAACAATGCCACAACAGCCAATTATGCCACCACCACAAATCCAGCAACCGATTATGCCGTTGCCAGAGGTACAACAACCAATTATGCCACCACCGAAAATTGAGCAGCCGATTATGCCAATGCCGGAACTACAACAGCCAATTATGCCACCGCCACATATGATGTTCCCACCGCCGATGCCATGTCCATCAATGTGTATGCCACCAATGCCAATGATGTGCTGCCCGATGCCTATGCCAACACCATACGATATGATGATGTATCCGCAGATGCAGCAGTTTCCTAGTATGCCACCACAACAACTAGCTGAGATGGAACAACAAGCTTCACCAATGATGGAACCAGAAATGCGCACCGAAAATTATTATGAAGAAATGAACCAGCCTTGCCCATGCTCACCGCATCCACAAATGATGCCAATGCAAATGCCATGTCAGCCAATGCCTTTCCCACCATGGCATTATTAACATGTATATTAAGCATAATTGCTGGAAATGGCAAACGGCAACAGGCACATTTTTTGTCAAAAAATATGATGAAATTGTAATCGAAAAAAAAGTAAAAAATATTCATCAAAAATTGACAGCAATTGGCTTCCCTTATCATATTCCAATTGTCAATAACAATGATGGGGTAGTCATTCAAAAATGGCATGAAGGTCGAAGTGCGCGTTTTGACCAAAAAGAAGAACGGTTAGCAGCTGTCGATTGCCTGCAAGCTCTTCATGAAACGAAAAAAAGTATTGATTGGCAGCTTGAGCCGCTTCCTCGTCAGCAGCTACAGCGAAAATGGCGGGCAAGGTTTGATCGCTTTTTGATAAATGAAAAAGAGCTTTCTTATTATTTAGATAAAGATTACACCACAATTGTTAACTCTACGCATAAAGGTTTACGTAAAATGTCGAAAGCTCCTGTGCAAGCTGTGGAATCAACTTTGCTGCATGGAGATGTTGTGCATCATAATTTTTTGAAAACAGATAAAGGGATTTTGTTAATCGATTTTGATTTAGCTATACTTGGCTCGCCAATCGATGAAATGATTTTATGGCTGCATCGTGCTTTGCCAAATGTTGATTATGATTTATCATTGCTTCTTAAGGAACATCCTTATACAGCTATTTGTATACCACAGCTTTCGTATATATATTATCCGAATGAATTACTGCGAGAATGGCTTTATATTTTACAGTTAGATGCAAAAGAGCGCGAGCCTTTTTTAGATTACTTAATCCCTTTTACAAAAAAAGCGCTAAAACATTGGCCGAGGCTAATAAAACAAATTGAACACTATACTTAAAGTGTTGATCGAATAATCATTACATTAAAATGTATAGGAAGTGCCGAAAAAGCAGATATTGTTTTGCTTTTTCGGCATTTTTTTATCAATTTAATATCTTATCCTACGTTCCGCTATAACAATCAATGGGGAGGAACTTTCACTTTATGCTATAATAAATGCATGATTGTGAGGGATAAAAGATGTATGATTATTTAAAAGGACAGGTGACACGTATTACACCTGAATATATCGTTGTAGAGCAGCAAGGTATAGGCTGGCGATTATTTACACCAAACCCATTTGCTTTTCAAAAAACGGCAGTAGAACAGCAGGTTTTTTTACATATGCATGTACGTGAGGATGCGCAATTTCTTTATGGATTTACAAGTCTAGACCAACGTGAGCTCTTTCGAAAATTAATTCAAGTATCGGGCATTGGACCAAAGGGAGCGCTAGCAATTTTAGCGACAGGTAATCCAGTGCAAGTAATTCAGGCGATTGAAATGGAGGACGAGTCATTTTTAATTAAATTCCCTGGCGTTGGGAAGAAAACGGCACGCCAAATGATTTTAGATTTAAAAGGCAAGTTAGGGGCTTTATTAGATCATGTAGAGCTGCCAAGTACAGAGGAGGAGCTTCCGTTATTTGGTGTCAATCCGTATAAGCATGAACTAGAAGAGGCATTATTAGCATTAACGGCACTCGGCTATGCAGAACGTGAGCTAGCAAAGGTGCAGCCACAGCTTGAAGCAGATGAAGCATTAACCACGACGGATGCTTATATGAAGCAAGCGTTAAAGCTACTATTGAAATTAAAATAGGAGGAATAAGGAATGTCAGATCGAGTGATTTCAAGCGAAGCGAATGCGGCAGAGGAACAACTCGAGTATTCTTTACGCCCGCAGACGCTTGCGCAATATATTGGACAGCATCAAGTAAAGGATAATTTGAAGATTTTCATAGAAGCAGCAAAGCAGCGTCAAGAATGCCTAGATCATGTACTTCTGTATGGACCACCAGGGCTCGGAAAAACGACGTTAGCCTCTGTTATTGCGAATGAAATGGGCGTACAAGTCCGTATGACGAGTGGACCAGCTATTGAACGACCAGGTGATTTAGCAGCTATCGTTAGCAGCTTAGAACCAGGTGATGTGTTGTTTATAGATGAGATTCACCGTCTACCACGGGCGATTGAAGAAGTGCTTTATCCCGCAATGGAGGATTTTTGCTTGGATATCGTTGTAGGCAAAGGTCCAGAAGCACGCTCAATTCGTCTAGAATTGCCACCATTTACGTTAGTTGGAGCAACCACGAGAGCGGGGGCATTATCTGCACCACTACGTGATCGCTTTGGTGTGCTACTCCGTTTAGAGTTTTATGATGAGGAATCATTGGCAAAGATCGTTATACGTAGCGGTCAACTTTTTGGAGTAGCAATGGATGACGCAGCAGCATATGAAATTGCCCGTCGTTCCAGAGGGACACCTCGTATTGCCAATCGTTTATTAAAGCGTGTCCGGGATTATGCCCAAGTAATAGGAGATGGACAAATTTCGTTACCTCTTGCTAAGCAGGCATTAGAACTGTTACAGGTGGATCCACTTGGCTTAGACCATATAGACCATAAATTATTAATGGCAATGCTAGAGCGCTTCCGCGGTGGTCCAGTAGGTTTGGATACATTGGCGGCATCAATTGGTGAGGAACGTATAACGATAGAAGATGTTTATGAGCCATATTTATTGCAAATCGGCTTCGTGCAGCGAACACCAAGAGGTCGTATTGCAACGGCATTGGCGTATGAGCATTTCGGCATAACGCCACAACAATCTTAAGTAAAAGGACGTTTTTTATGAAAGTAGAAGATTTTGATTTTTATTTACCAGAGCAATTAATTGCCCAAACACCATTATTAGACCGAACAGCAAGTCGTCTATTAGTTGTCAATCCAAATGAGCAAGAGCTTGAGCATCATCAATTTGCACATATTTTAGACGAGCTTCACGCTGGGGATTGCCTTGTGTTAAATGATACGCGCGTATTACCTGCTCGCTTAATTGGTGTAAAAGAGGATACTGGCGCAAATATTGAAATATTATTGTTAAAGCAAACGAATGATGATGAATGGGAAACATTAGTCAAACCAGCAAAGCGCGTGAAAGTAGGTACTGTGATTACATTTGGTGAAGGCTTACTACGTGCGGAATGTGTTGGTGAGTTAGAGCATGGTGGACGTATATTCAAATTTCAGTATGAAGGCATTTTTTATGAGATTTTGGAGCGTTTGGGAGAAATGCCTTTACCGCCATATATTCGCGAAAAGTTGGATGATCAGGAACGCTATCAAACAGTATACGCTAAGGAGCGCGGTTCGGCAGCGGCTCCAACCGCAGGACTACATTTTACAGAGCCATTGCTTGAGGCGATACGTGCTAAAGGTGTAGAAATTGCTTTCGTTACATTGCATGTAGGCTTAGGTACGTTTCGACCTGTAAGTGTTGAATCAATTGAAGACCATGACATGCATTCGGAATTTTATAGTGTATCAGAGGAAACTGCTGAAATCATTAACCGCACGAAAGCAAACGGTGGGAATGTTATTGCAGTAGGTACAACATCAACACGCACTTTGGAAACTGTCGCTTCTAAAAATGACGGGAAAATCGTTGCTGAGCAAGGATGGACGGCTATTTTCATTTATCCAGGGTATGAATTTAAAGCGGTTGATGGGCTTATAACGAATTTCCATCTTCCGAAATCAACGCTTGTGATGCTTGTTAGTGCTCTAGCAGGTAAAGAAACGATCTTACATGCTTATAAAGAGGCGGTAGACGAAAAGTACCGTTTCTTTAGCTTTGGCGATGCGATGTTTATTCGTCCAGCCAAATAAAGTGAAACTGCAATCAGTGAAGATTAAAACAGGGAGAGCAGATGCTAACATCCTGATGGTCTCCCATTAGACATTTATGGGTAGTTGTCTTCCATTTTTCTTATGAAATAAAAAGGAAGAACATTCTTTATTTATATAAAATCTCTGCCTGTTAATGTAGGATAAATTGCTATTTAACAGATAGCACTATACAATAAAGTTTTGTGTGCAATGTCATTGTTGACACATAGATGAATTCGAGGTACTGTTTTTACCTTTAGAAATGAGAGGGATTTTTGATGACACAACCAGCTATACGCTATGAATTAATTAAAACATGTAAGCAAACGGGCGCACGTCTAGGAATCGTGCATACACCACACGGCTCGTTTGAAACACCTACATTTATGCCTGTTGGAACACAAGCAACTGTTAAGGCAATGTCGCCTGAAGAGCTAAAAGAAATGAATGCAGGCATCATTTTATCGAACACCTACCACTTATGGCTACGTCCAGGTAATGATATTGTCAAGGAAGCAGGAGGTCTCCATAAATTTATGAACTGGGATCGCCCGATTTTAACAGATTCAGGTGGTTTCCAAGTATTTTCTTTAAGCAAGTTCCGTAAAATCGAGGAAGAAGGCGTTTATTTCCGTAACCATTTAAACGGTGATAAGCTATTTTTAAGTCCTGAAAAAGCGATGGAAATTCAAAATGATTTAGGTTCAGATATTATGATGGCTTTCGATGAATGTCCACCATATCCAGCAACATATGACTATATGTTAAAATCAGTTGACCGTACAACTCGTTGGGCAAAGCGCTGTAAAGAGGCACATAGTCGACCTGAAGAGCAAGGCTTATTTGGCATTATTCAAGGTGGCGAGTATGAGGACTTGCGCCGCCGTTCAGCAGAAGCATTAGTAGAATTAGATTTTCCTGGCTATGCAATCGGTGGTTTGTCGGTAGGGGAGCCAAAAGAAATCATGAACCGCGTGTTGGACTTTACAGCACCTTTAATGCCTGCTAATAAGCCGCGCTATTTAATGGGCGTGGGTTCGCCAGATTCGCTTATCGATGGTGCAATTCGTGGCATTGATATGTTTGACTGTGTACTACCAACTCGTATTGCGCGTAACGGTACCCTAATGACATCAGAAGGTCGCATGGTTATTAAAAATGCAAAATTCGCACGTGATTTCCGTCCAATTGATGAAAATTGTGATTGCTACACATGTAAAAACTATACACGCGCATATGTGCGACATTTATTACGCACAGAGGAAACGTTCGGCTTACGTTTAACTTCTTATCATAATTTACGCTTCTTAATTAAGTTAATGGAAGATGTTCGCCAAGCTATTCGTGAAGACCGTTTAGGTGATTTTAAAGAAGAGTTTTTTGAAAAATATGGCTATAATTTGCCGGATGCAAAAAATTTCTAAGAAAATTTGTTGTTAAACTAGAGAAATAGTAGAAAATTTGAGAAAAAAAGCGTTTTCTAATCGCTTTTTTATAGTATTTTATACTATACTGTAGAAGTGAGATTTTGAAAGGAGGAGAAATACATTGAGTTCTTCATTTATGAATATCGGAATGATCGTAGTAATGTTCGTTGCGATGTGGTTTATTTTAATCCGTCCAGCACAAAAAAGACAAAAAGCAACGATAGAAATGCAAAATAGTATTAAACGCGGTGACCGTGTAGTAACGATTGGTGGTTTACATGGTGAAGTAGACGCGATTGAAGATACAGTAGTATATTTAATCATTGCGGACAACGTACGTGTGAAATTTGAAAGACAAGCTATTGGTCGAGTTTTAGTAGACTAAGAGAATAGGGCTGACAGGTAAAGTAGATGTTAAAATCTATTTTCCTGTCAGCTTTTTTCATTTTTGCTTAAGTATTTGCTATTTTGAGGAATGTTAACTGTAAAATAGACCGTTATATCTAATTTTCGCTTCGTTAATCTACTGAATGTATGATATAATTTTTACGCATTATAGAAAATTGTATAGTTCAAAAAGCATATCTGATTAGAAATGGGGGATACAGAATGAAGCGAATTTTAATAGCTACTTTTATGTTATTAGCTGTAGTAGTAGGTGTTGTTTATAGTAGTGGAAAGGCTGATGCAGCTAGTAAAACAGTGTATGTTAATGCGAAAAGTGACATTATTTTACGCGATCAACCAGTAAAAAATGCAAAGCAAATTGGAACAGTGAAAAATAAATCTGCTGTTACTTTGCTTTCAACAAAGCAGGAATGGTCATATATTCAGGCTGGCAAACAAAAGGGCTATGTATATTCATCAGCATTATCAGCGAAAAATCCGAATAAAAAAGTGACAGGGGGATTATATCCGAAAGCAGGTCTTACGCTTATCTATAGTCCAGATTACTATGCAGCTTCGAAAAAAGGAGTAGAAAAGTATCATACATGTGGTTCGAAAGAATATACATCTGTCGTTTTAGTATTAAGTACAATACCTTGTAGTAATGATGTAAATTATGGATATGCTGTGGGTGATTACGTTTCGGAATGGCATAATAATACAAAATGGCTAGATATCGGTGTGGCCGAGTCGGATGTAACATTTGGTCAATATAAATATCCAATGACAGAAGGAAGCTATACATACGAATATACAATCTTGCCAAATGAAGATTTTCCAGAGAAGGTTAAAATTTTTGTCGAAAGTACAACAAAAACTGTCAAAGTAAAAGCAGGTACATTTGAGAATGTAGTTATTTTAAAGGCTTATAATAATTATCGTTATTATTTTGTGAAAGATATTGGGCTGATTAAAATAACAGATGGCCAAGGACGCACGATTTCTGAATTAATTTTAGTTGAAAATGAAAAATAGCAAAAAAGAGGTCCTGTATTGACTTGATTAAATGGACAGCTATGAAAGGGCAAACAATGTATGAACTAGCCTCGATTTAAAAATAAACCTGTATGAAAAACCCTCGTTTTGCTCACAATGAACAAAAAGAGGGTTTTGGGTGTGCAAGAATATTTATTAATTATAATGAGAACAGTTTTTCTATATTTTCTTGTATTATTTGTATTTCGGATGATGGGTAAGCGCGAATTAGGAGAGCTAAGCATTTTAGATGTAGCTGTATATGTATTAATTGCAGAAGTCGCTGCTTTGGCTCTTGAAGATGTGGACAAGCCATTTTTGAAATCTGTCTTGCCAATATTACTACTTTTCACTATTCAATATATTAATGCAATTTTTATATTAAAAAATAAACGTTTGCGCGATGTTATTGATGGAGACCCTACAATTATTGTGCGTGATGGTATCATTTTAGAGCATGAAATGGCGAAGCAGCGGTATAATTTAGATGATTTATTTCAACAAATGCGAGAGCAGGGGGTCAGCTCTATACAAACGATTTCCTTTGCTTTTTTAGAGCAATCGGGTAAGCTGTCCATTTATAAGAAAGATGACCCTGCTTTTATTTTACCCATTATTGTCGACGGTTATTTAGATGTTAAGCATCTACGTTTAATTGGTAAAACAGAAGAGTGGCTAGAAGATGAGCTACGTGCACAAGGTATTTATTCACCTAAGAGTGTTTTTTATGCTAGCTATGAAGAAGGCAAATTACATGTTCAGTTAAAGTCTCGAAAAAATAGCACGTAAATAGCGTAAATCTTGCCAACGAATTTGATTTGTGAGCAATAGTAATAGTGTAATAAGTGCCAACGTGATTGCACTATCAGTCCAAAAATGACCAGTAAAGTGAATGAATGTTTGCACAAGGCAGACGAAAATAAATATTGCATAGGGTACTACGAAAATTTGAAAACCAACACCGATGCGAGGATGCTGACGCAATGTTGCGATATGTAAAAATGATGTAATAAGTACACCAAAGCCAATCGCAATAATTGCTCCTTTTTCCTGAATAAATGGTTGTGAGGCAAGCGCGAATAAAATAAATAGCTTTGCCAAGCCGCCATACACTGAATTCATCATTGCTGCTCGGGCCTCATCAACAGCTTGTAAAATAGAATGAAGCGGGCTTTGTACGTAATAAAAATAAAATATTGGCGCCAATATTTTCATAAATCCGCGATTTTCCTCTAAATGAAATAGCTTCATCGCAAGTTCATCACCGTAAATAAAAAAATAAGTAGCAGCGAAGCAACCGATAATGGATGAGAGGCGTAGTGACACCGCTACACGCTCAGTTAATATTGCTGTATTATTACGTGCAACTGCATCGCTAACAGCTGGAATAAGTACAATTGCTAAAGCATTGGGTATGAATGAAGGAAATAGCAGTAATGGGATATGCACACCTGAAATAACGCCATACAAAGTAGTGGCGGCAGTTGCAGCAAGTCCAGAAACGGTTAGTGCCTTTAAAAAAATAATTGGCTCTAAAAACCACGTAAATGTGCCGAACATTTTACTGCCCGCTGAAGGTAAAGCAATACGAAATAATGGTGCAGCAGGGTAGCTTGCTGTTTTTTTTGTGTATTTTTCTTTTGCATAGTGAAATGCTAAAAACAATAACGAAAAAATTTCTCCAAGCAATGTAATAAGCATCGCACCTGCGGCTGTAATACTCGCATCAGCACTAACAAAATACGGTAAAAGTAAAATAACAAGCGCAATACGTAAAACTTGCTCTAGCAACTGAGCCCAAGCTGTAGGCGTTATTTTTGCTAAACCTTGTAAATAAGCTTTTATTAAGCTTGCATAAACAACGATTGGTACAGTAAACAATGATACTTTTAAAGTAAGGGCAATAGTTTCATTTTGTAATAATGTGCGAGCAAGCCATGGTAATGACAAATAAAGCGGGGGTAATAAAATTAAAATTGCAATTGTAGAAATAAAAGTCGCTTTTGTCATAACTGCTTGTACATCTTCATTGCGCTTTTTCGCACGAAGTTCTGCTGTCAGTTTAGCAACAGCGATTGGCAAGCCAAGCTGAGCAATCGAAATAAAAAAAATAAATGTTGGATAAGCAGTCATATAAATACCAACTGCTTCTTCTCCAGCAATACGCATAAATTGCATGCGGTAAATAAAGCCAAAGCATTTTGATAAAAAAATGACAAATATTAAAAAGATTGTACCCTTTATAAATGATGCCACCAGCGCCATCCCTTCTCAACTTATCTTTTTTGATATACACTATTTGTATGCATGAAAAGTAGTGATTACAACTTTAAAACTGAGGTGGGCATATTATGACGATTCGTTATTGTAAGCTTTTTGACCATGTGTATGTTGTGCTACAAAGTAAAATAGAAGAGTTTCGTTTTCTTCAATATCAAGCGCTTTCAGAGGAGGAGCTTTGGAATTATTGTATTGATCGAAAATGGCGTAAAAGAGAGATTGAAAGTCTGTCAATTGCTGAAGTGGTTGCAACCATTTTTGAATTAACACCGTCAGAAGTATTAAATTATCATCGATTTGTATCTCACCAGGCGCTAGATTTACAAAGTGAGTTAACTGCCGTATTATTTAACATAGAAAATTCCAAAATAGAGTTAGGATAGAAATGAAGCTTTTCAATTTGAAATGAGCTTAATTATATTGTCTGCTATTATTTTTGATAAAGATTAATTACTAACTATTGATGTAGAATCAAATTCACAATTCATTATTTGACAGCTAGCCAATCGTGTTTCATAATAAGCATATTGTGTGTATTCGTTTTTTAGAATGGATTTTGTTGGCTGCATTTGCGGCCGCTACATAAGTGAACGGAGAACATGGCGCATTGGCGCTTTTTCTCATGCACAAATTCGTGCACAAAGTTGAGGAGGATTTACAATGAAATTAGTTAACCGTATTATTACCTTTACACTGATTGTTTTATTGCTCTTTACAGGTATGGGTACGACGGTTCAAGGAGTTTTAGAAAAAGTAAGACTCGGCTTGGATTTACAAGGTGGTTTTGAAGTATTATACAAAGTTGAAACATTGGATGGGTCAAAGGTAACACCTGAAGTGTTAACAGACACAAATGCGGCGTTAAACCGACGCGTCAACGCATTTGGGGTGAGTGAGCCTTCCATCTCAATTGAAGGAGAAGACCGTATTCGTGTACAGCTAGCGGGCTTAGACGATCAATCGTCTGCACGTGAGTTATTATCAACTACAGCAAATTTAACATTCCGTGACGTGGATGACAATGTCTTGTTAGACGGAATGGATTTAAAAGAGAACGGTGCAGTTGGTACATTTAGTGACACGAATCAGCCGATTGTAACGTTAACATTGAAAGACGCAGCGAAATTTGCTGAAGCAACACAAAAGGTGTTAGAAAAAGGACCAGGTAAAAATTTACTTGTTGTTTGGCTGGACTTTGAAGAAGGTGTAGACTCATACGCAGCAGAAGCGGTGAAGGAAGATCCGAAATTTGCCTCCGCTGCCTCTGTAAGCCAAGTATTAAACACAACAAACGTGATGATTCAAGGTAATTTCACGCCAGAGGAAACAAAAAACCTAGCATCCATTTTAAACTCTGGTTCATTACCTGTTAAATTAACGGAAATTTATTCAACTTCTGTTGGTGCACAATTCGGTGAAAAAGCATTAAATAGCACCGTATTTGCAGGGGTAATTGGGGTACTAGTTATTTTCGCATTCATGCTATTGTACTACCGTTTACCAGGATTTGTTTCCATTATTACATTAATGGTATTTACGTATCTTGTACTTATAGTTTTCAATGGTATCAACGCTGTTTTAACATTGCCAGGGATTGCCGCGGTTGTGCTTGGGATTGGGATGGCAGTGGATGCCAACATTTTGACAGCCGAGCGTATTCGAGAGGAATTGCGCGTTGGTCATACACCAAAAGAAGCATTTAAGCTTGGGTCAAAGCAATCCTTATCAGCGATTGTCGATGCACAATTAACAACATTGCTTGTTGCCATTGTATTGTTCTATTTCGGTACAAGCTCTGTAAAAGGGTTCGCAACAACGTTAATTATTACAATTTTACTAAGCTTCGTAACAGCTGTTTGGGGCTCTCGCATGCTTTTAGGCTTGCTTGTCAACAGTGGCTATTTTGACAATGCTGCTTGGTATGGGATTCCGAAATCGAAGCAACATAAATTAGAAGAAGGCTTAAAAGCACTTGATTTAACAACGAAGTTCGACCGTTTAGATTTCGTTGGACATCGCCGTAAATTTTATGCATTCTCGATGATTATTTTAGTTGTAGGTGTCGTGATTATTGGTATTTTCCGCTTAAATCTAGGCATTGATTTCTCTGCGGGTACACGTGTGGAAGTTTTAGCAGACCGTGCCGTGACGCAAGAAGAAATGACGCAGTACTTTGAGAAAATTGGCTTTACTGCTGAGGATGTCATCATTTCAGGCGAAGAGCAAAATATAGCCGTTTCACGTTATAAAACGGAATTTTCACAGAAGGAAATTTTAGACTTAAAAGCACAAGTGAAGGAGGACTTCGGGCATGAACCAAGCGTAAGTGCTGTGTCATCAACAGTCGGAGAAGAGCTTGTGAAAAATGCGATTAAAGCGTTAATCATATCAACGATTGGTATTATTATTTATGTAGCGATTCGCTTTGAATGGCGCATGGGTATTGGGACAATCATTTCTTTACTACACGATGTATTTTTTATCGTGGCGATTTTCAGTTTACTGCGATTAGAGGTAGAAATTACATTTATTGCAGCCGTCTTAACGATTGTCGGTTACTCGATTAACGATACGATTGTGACATTTGACCGTATTCGTGAAAATGTGGATCATGCAGGTAAAATTGCAACGAAAGAAGAGCTGGCAAATATCGTCAATAAATCATTGCGTCAAACAATGGGACGCTCTGTAAATACAGTATTAACGGTTATTATCGTCGTTGTCGCACTTATTTTCTTAGGTGCACCATCGATTCAAAACTTCTCTATTGCGTTATTAATTGGTCTTGTAACAGGTATGTACTCATCAATTTGTATCGCTGCCCAAATTTGGTATTCATTAAAAGTACGTGAGATGAACAAAACTGGCGGCAGTGTTGTGAAAAAAGAGAAAAAACAATGGGGTTCAGACGAGCCGGTAGTTTAATCCAGAAAAGCTATCAAGAAAGCAGACCTTTTTATCTGCCTTTCTTGATAGCTTCTTTTATTTACTAGTAATCAAATACACGGTAAAATACAGATATGTTTAGGAAAAAGGGGAGGCGTTTATTGATGAAAACACAATGGACATTATTAATCGGTTTAGTTTTTGCTATTATTATTGCAGTATTTGCTGTAGTCAATGTTGACCCAGTGCCAGTCAATTATATGTTTGGTGAGGCGCATTGGCCACTGATTTTGGTCATTTTAGGCTCGGCTTTGATTGGTGCGGTTATCTCTGCGTCGTTTGTTTTCTTTAATTTGTTTAGCAAAACGCGCCAGATTAAGCATTTAACAAAAGATTTAGAGCAACGAGATCGTCAAATGGAGCGTTTAGAGAAAGATTTAGATGAGAAAATAAAACAATTGGCCGTACAACAAGAAAAATTATCAAAAAATGAGCGAGAAACGGTACAAGCTGAAGAATTATAATAGCGAGAGCCATTCGAAAAGTATTTGCTTCTTGAATGGCTCTTTATTCTTTCATGCTGTTATAATGGAAAGGTTAAAGGAAGTGTATAAAATGAATGTATTAAATAAAAAATGGATTATTCAGCGCCCAAACGAGCAGGCTGTTCAACATCTGCAGCAGCAATTAAAGCTATCACCAATCGCTGCGAAAATTTTAGTTGCACGTGGCTGTCAAACTGTTGAGCAAGCACAGAAAATATTGTCAATGGATGAACAGGCATTACATGATCCATTTTTATTACATAATATGGACAAGGTAGTTGAGCGCATTGAGCATGCGCTTGAGGCAGGAGAGAAAATATTAGTATATGGAGATTACGATTGCGACGGTATTACTAGTACAGCTGTAATGCTTCATGCTCTATTAGACTTAGGCGCAGATGTTGATTTTGTTATACCTAACCGTTTCGAGCATGGCTATGGTCCAAATGAGCAATTATTTCGCGAAGCACACGCGCAGGGCGTTCAATTAATCATTACAGTAGATAACGGTATTAGCGGCATTGAGCCAATCCGTGTGGCGAAGGAACTTGGCATGGATGTCATCGTCACAGATCACCATGAGGCAGGAGAAACCTTACCGCCAGCAGATATTATTATTCATCCACGCATACCAGAGGGGCATTATCCTTTTGGGGAGCTTGCAGGCGTTGGGGTAGCATTTAAAGTAGCACATGCATTATATGGTGAGGTGCCGACGCACTTATATGAATTAGCGGCGATTGGGACGATTGCTGACTTAGTGTCTTTAAAAGATGAAAATCGCTATATTGTTCAACAAGGTATAAAGTATTTACGCCAATCACAATGCCCATGGGTGCAAGCTTTTTGTAAAGTAGCGAGCGCCACACAGTCAGAAATTAATGAAGAAACAATCGGCTTTTATTTTGGACCGCGTTTGAACGCGATTGGGCGTTTAGGAGATGCTATGCCTGGTGTCCATTTTATAATGAGTGAAGATAGTGCGACCGCAAAGGAATTAGCTGAGCTACTCAATGCGAAAAACGCTGAGCGTAAAAATATTGTGTCAACGATTACAGAAGAGGCTGTTGCGATGATTGAGTCAAATGACAAGCTGAAAAATGCACATGTTTTAGTCGTTGCACAGGAAGGCTGGAATCCAGGGGTTGTTGGCATTGTAGCATCTAGGTTAGTAGAAAAATATTACCGTCCTACAATCGTCTTGTCGCTTGATGCGGCAAAAGGTATTGCAAAAGGCTCGGCACGCAGTATTGAAGGCTTCCATCTATTCAATGAACTAGCCAAAAATAGAGATATTTTGCCGCATTTTGGCGGTCATCCGATGGCGGCTGGGATGACATTAGCAATAGAGCAGGTAGAGCAATTACAAGAACGTCTAAATAAACAGGCGCAAGAGTGTTTAACGGCTGAACAATTAATCCCTCAGTTAATGATAGACATTCCAGTTGAACTAAGCGAAATTACAGTTGATGCAATTGAAGAAATCCAACAACTTGGACCGTTTGGTGTAGATTTTCCGAAGCCTGTTTTTGCATTGGAGCAAGTGAAGGTGAGCACTATGCGCAAAATTGGCGCAAATGAAGCACACTTGAAATTAGAATTGGATGATGGCTACTGTACAATTGATGCAGTCGGCTTTAATAAAGGCTATTTATTTAATGAAATATCGTACGGTGTTGAGCTATCCTTTGTAGGTGATTTGCAAATTAATGAATGGCAAAACCGTAAAAAGCCGCAATTTATGGTACAGGATGTGCAGTCGAATGAATGGCAATTATTTGATTTACGAGGCAAAAAGCAAACGACCAATTGGTTTACTACGATTCCACAAGAAGATACTGTCTTTGTCGTATTCAATGAACAGCTTGTGTCACATTTTGAACGGCAATTGCAAATATCGGTAACGCTAGCAGAGCAAGTAGAAAGGGAGAACAAGCCCTATGTAGCGGTGCTTGATTTACCTCCTAGTGAAGAGCATTTTGCCAAAGTGTTGCAAGCTATGCAGCCACAACGTATTTATGCACATTTTTATACAGCTACATCACATTATTTTAGTGGGATGCCAACACGTCAGCATTTTAGCTGGTACTATAGCTTTTTAAAGAAGAGACCAGGCTTTTCTTTGCAGCAGCATATCGAACCTTTAGCGCAACATATCGGATTAAATGTCGATGTAATAAATTTTATGACAAAGGTGTTTTTTGAGCTAGGATTTGTTACAATAGAGGGTGGTCTGACAACAGTTGTGGAAAATGCGCCAAAGCAAGCATTAGAAACGGCTCCGTCATACAAAGCACGTTCAGAACAAATGCAGCTAGAGCAAAAGTTACTATACGCTACTTATAGTGAGCTTAAGCAATGGTTAGATGGTCAAATGATGTAAGTGGATTCCTAAGGAGGAGTAATAAATGGATTTAAAGCAGTACGTAACAACGGTAGAAAACTGGCCGAAAGAAGGAATTAGTTTTAAAGATATTACAACAATTATGGATAATGGTCAAGCCTACAAATATGCAACAGATCAAATTGTTACATATGCGAAAGAGCTAGAAGCAGAAATTATTGTAGGACCAGAGGCGCGCGGCTTTATTATTGGTTGTCCAGTAGCTTATGCGCTAGAAATTGGCTTTGCACCAGTTCGTAAACCAGGTAAGCTACCACGCGAAGTAGTAAGTGTTGATTATGGTTTAGAATATGGAAAAGATACACTAACAATGCACCGTGATGCGATTAAACCAGGTCAAAAAGTACTGATCTGTGATGATTTATTGGCAACTGGTGGTACAGTAGAAGCAACAATCCGTCTAATTGAGCAGCTTGGCGGAATCGTTGTAGGCTGCGCATTTTTAATTGAGTTATCTGAATTAAACGGACGTGAAAAAATAGGAAATTATCCAATCAAAACATTAATTCAATATTAAAAGAGAGGCGGTAAATACAGATTTTAACCTGTATTTATCGCCTATTCTTTATATTATTATCTAAAGAAATAAAGCAAGCCATCTAGTTGATAGGTTCCCAACTTGTAACAATGAATTGATAAAACTACGATAATTGTTTGTAATTTATTTTCTTCTGTTAATTGTATTAGGCTAAATGAAGAACCATACATTGGATTTATTTGTACTTACAAACCTTGATTTTGTGTTTAAATTAAATACCACAGCTGCCAATATAGTAACAACGGAACAATAAAAAATAGTTTTTTCATGCTTTGTCTTATGTCGCTAGTTATCTTTCTCTTATTATCACATTTAATGTAAATAGTTTCTTAAAAGGTTCTATATGGTATATTTATTGTAAATTAAATTTCTCAATCCATAGAAAGAGGGATGCTAGATGAAAAAAGGCTATATCATTGTTGGGTTGATTGTGCTTGTTGGTGTCATTGTTATGTTTGTTGCCTTACGCAAAGAAGCAGTGCTTGTAGATACGATAACGCCTGAAAAGCTTACAACTGTGGCGCAAACGGCGGATACTTTTTTAGTAGAGTGGGCTTTAGATACGATGGATAGAGGGGATCATGATTTGTTTACTAGTGTGCATGGCAAGCTTGTTGTTTCTTCAAATATGTCAGATTTGCAACGAGGTATGATTGTATATTATGAAGTTCCGTCACAATTTTTAAAAGAAAATCCTAACTTGAGATCGCCTACGCTAGGCAGGGTGATTGGTTTACCAGGAGAAACGGTGGAAATTAAAAAGGGCAAAGTGTATATAGATGACCAACGACTTGCTACATTTTATGGTGAAGCAATTCAGTTTGGCATGAATAAAGAACAATGGTATGCTAGGGAACATGAAAAAAAGCAAACAAAAGAGCAAGAGCAACAAACTAAAGATTATTATAATTTAGCAATGCCAGCTATTACAATAGAGGAAGGCACTATTTTCGTTTTAGTAGATGCTTGGTGGCGTGGGTATGATAGTCGTCGTTTTGGCTTAATTTCAGTAGATGCGGTGAGGGGGATTGTACTTGGGTATGAAGAACCGTAAAAAATAGAGGCTGCTTAGAAAGGAAAATTTCTAAGTAGCCTTGTTTTTAATTGCTGATATTGCTGTTATAAAAAATTTCACGAATAACGCACCTTTACAACATACATCTATTTTTTATAAAATGGAGTTTATACATGAATCGTGAAAATATATGGACAAGGTGGATATGCAATGGCGAAAGAACAAATTTTAGCGCCCGAAGATGTTTTCGAGCTCGTTAAATCGTATATGAATAATGAACACGTTGACTTTGTGAAAAAGGCATACGAGGTTGCGAAGGAAGCACATAAAGAGCAGTTTCGTAGCTCAGGTGAACCATACATTATTCACCCTGTACAAGTAGCAGGAATATTAGCCGAGCTACAGATGGATCCAGCAACAGTAGCGGCAGGCTTTTTACATGATGTTGTTGAAGATACACCAACGACACGTGAGGATTTAGTGCGCGAATTTAATGAAGAAGTAGCAATGCTTGTAGATGGTGTGACAAAGCTAGGGAAAATTAAATATATGTCGAAGGAAGAGCAACAGGCTGAAAATCATCGTAAAATGTTTGTTGCAATGGCACAGGATATTCGCGTAATTTTAATCAAGCTTGCAGACCGTTTACATAATATGCGTACGTTAAAGCATTTACCTTCAGAAAAACAACGACGTATTTCAAATGAAACGCTTGAAATTTTTGCCCCTCTTGCCCATCGACTAGGGATATCAACAGTAAAGTGGGAGCTGGAAGATACTGCTTTACGCTATTTAAACCCACAGCAATATTATCGTATCGTCAGCCTAATGAAGAAGAAGCGCGATGAACGTGAAGCTTATTTGGATAATGTAATGGATGAAATTAAATCACAGCTTGATGATATTGAAATTGAAGCAGATATTTACGGACGACCAAAGCATATTTATAGCATTTATCGCAAAATGGCTATGCAAAAAAAGCAATTTAATGAGATTTACGATTTGTTAGCTGTTCGTATTTTAGTGGATAGCATTAAAGATTGCTATGCGGTGCTTGGTATTGTTCACACATTATGGAAGCCGATGCCAGGTCGCTTTAAAGACTATATCGCAATGCCAAAGCAAAATTTATATCAATCATTGCATACAACAGTTATTGGCCCTTATGGTGACCCCCTCGAAGTGCAAATTCGCACGAAGGAAATGCACAAAATTGCGGAGTACGGGATAGCTGCGCATTGGGCATATAAAGAAGGGAAAACAGTTGAACGCAGTAAAGAAAGCATCGATCAAAAATTAAGCTGGTTCCGTGAAATTTTAGAATTCCAAAATGAATCATCAAACGCTGAAGAATTTATGGAATCTCTAAAATTTGATTTATTTTCAGATATGGTATATGTCTTTACACCAAAGGGCGATGTTATTGAATTGCCAGCAGGCTCTGTACCGATTGATTTTGCGTATCGTGTACATTCAGAGGTTGGCAATAAAACAATTGGTGCTAAAGTAAATGGTAAGATGGTACCGTTAGATACACCTCTGAAAACAGGGGATATTATTGAAGTGCTGACATCGAAGCAATCATTTGGACCTAGTCGTGATTGGATTAAAATTGCACAAAGCTCGCAGGCGAAAAATAAAATTAAACAATACTTCAAGAAAAATTTACGTGAAGATAGCGTTATCAAAGGTAAAGAGCTAGTTGAAAAAGAAATTAAGGCACAAGAATTTGAAATAAAAGATGTTTTAACAAATGAAAACATTAAACGTGTTATTGAAAAATTCAACTACACACATGAAGAGGATTTATATGCGGCTGTAGGTGTTGGCGGTATAACAGCACAGCAAATCGTCAATCGTTTAGCTGAAAAGATGCGCAAAGAGCGTGAGCAAGAGGAAGCGCTTGAAAAAATTGTTAAGGAAATGCAAAATCCAAAGCCGAAGCGTACAACTGAATCTGGCGTTGTCGTAAAAGGTATCGATAATTTACTTATTCGATTGTCGCGCTGCTGCACACCTGTACCAGGTGATGACATTGTTGGCTTTATCACAAAAGGTCGCGGTGTTTCTGTTCATAGAGCAGATTGTCCGAATATTCAAGATGATGATAAAGAGCGATTAATCGCTGTTGAATGGGAAGCTGGAGTAGCAACAGAGCGAAAACAATACCCTGTTGATATTGAAATTTCTGCTTATGACCGTCATGGGATTTTAAATGATGTTATGCAAGTTGTGAGTGAAGCAAAAACGAATATTTTAGCTGTTGCAGGACGGGTAGATAGAGAAAAAATGGCCACATTGCATTTGACTATCTCCATTTCGAATACTGCAGAGTTAAACAAGGTAGTTGAAAAAATTAAGCAATTACCTGATGTTTATTCTGTACAGCGTGTTATTAACTAAAGTAGTAAAAGAGGTAATCGTATGAAAGTAGTGCTCCAACGAGCGAAAAATGCTTCCGTAACAGTAGATGGCAACGTAACGGGAGCAATAGACAAAGGCTATGTTTTATTAGTCGGTATCACACATAGTGATTCGTTAGAGGATGTTCAATATGTCGCGAAAAAAATCGCAGAATTGCGCATATATGAAGATGAGCAAGGTAAGATGAACCGCTCTATTTTAGAGGAGGGCGGAGCAATTTTATCTGTCTCGCAGTTTACATTGTATGCTGATGTCAAAAAAGGACGCCGACCAAGCTTTATCGAAGCGGCGCGCCCTGAGTATGCAGAGGGCTTATGGCAAGCATTTAATGAAGAGCTATGCGCGTACGGCCTGCAAGTAGAAACAGGTATTTTTGGAGCAATGATGGATGTTGCTTTAATTAATGATGGACCTGTGACAATTATTGTGGAATCGAAATAAAAAAGTTAGGGACAGAAATGGTTCCAGCACACAAAAAATCGAAATGGCATCAAGCTATTCCGATTTTTTGATTTTTTCAGGAGTTGTTTTTGTCCCATCCTCTATGATTATTCTGCAACATTCCCCATTGCAATAGAAATTCGATTCCAACTATTTATTTGATTGATTAAAATAACCAAATTAACATATTCTCTTTCGTCAAAATGTTCACGTACACGTTTATATAAATCGTCAGGTACGCGTTTCTCTGATATAAGTGTAATATGTTCAGCTAACTCTAATGCGACTTTTTCATCTTCAGAATAAAAATGGCATTCTCTCCAAGCACTGATACAATATATACGTTGTTCTGTCTCTCCCATTTTTTTAGCATCGGCTGTGTGCATGTTTATGCAATATGCACACCCATTAATTTGAGAAGCTCTAATTTTAATGAGTTCACGAAGCTTTCTATCAATACCACTTTTCTTCGTGTATTTTTCCATTTCCATCATTATCTTCATAGCATCTGGTGCAATTTCATAATAATTTATACGTTGCGTCATGGATTTTACCTCCATTATTTTTTTGCTAATTCAATTGATAATTGATCCGAAGTATTAAGTGCATTTTTTAAAACATCTTCTGTATTCAATAATGCTGTTCCTTGGACACGAAGAATTTTAAAATCCTCTATTCCAATAAAATTAAACATTGATTTAAGGTATTTGTGAGAATATTCTACTTCAGTATACCAATCACCATTTGTATACAATGAACCACTTGCCTGTATAACTACCATACTTCTTCCGTCGTTTAACAATCCGACAGAACCGTTTTCTGTATATTTGAATGTCTCTCGTGCTATCAGAATGTTATCCATATAATCCTTTAACTTTGATGGGATATTAAAATTATGCAAAGGCATGACGATAAGATATTTATTTGCACTTTTAAATTGCGCTAGTATTTTATTCATGCGTTCCAAAACTTCATTTTCTTCGTGTGTCAAAGGTTCTCCATTTCTTGACTTTTCCCAACCGCTCAAAACCACTTTATCTATCATCGGAACAACGTCTTCATATAGATTAATCTGTTCAATAACTTCTTCGTCATTTATATGTTCTTTATATGTCCTTAGAAAATGGTCAAAAACTTGAAGGCTCATAGAAATCTTTGATACTACCTCAGGGTGTGCATTTATAACAAGTAATTTATTCATAAAAAATCCTCCATTAAAATAAAAATGTTGTTAATTGTAGATTGTATTAATCGTCGATTAACTTTGTCTACAATATACTCTTTAAATTAATTTTTGTCAAACTGATTCATTTATGTATTTCTAAAATGTGTTACTATCAGAATAAATATATTGTTTTAAGAAGGTGAAGTAATGAAATATAGTGTTATGGTTGAATACGCCCTACACAGTCTTGTTTATTTAATTGATGTACCACCAAATGAAAGTATTGGAATAAAAGATTTATCCGAATTTCAAGGATTATCAGAGACTTATCTTTCAAAAGTTTTAGGGAAGATGTCCAAGGAAGGAATTGTGAGTTCAGTATCTGGAGTAAAAGGGGGGTATCGACTCAATAAGAAACCAGAAGATATTACATTTTGGGATGTTGTGCGAGCTGTTGAGGGTGAAGAGCCGATATTTCAGTGTAAGAATATTAAAGCGAACTTCGCTTATCAAAATACAAAACAAGATTGTAAATCTTGTTCAGGTCAATCTAACTGTACTATTAATATTGTCATGCTTGAAGCCGAAGAACAGATGCGGAATTATTTACGGAATAAAACAATAGCTTGGTTAGAACAAGAATTACTACGAACTTTACCAAATAAGCAGATAGAAGAAGCAAAAGAATTTTTTAAAAGAAATAAAAATTAATTTTAGAATTAGTAAAAGGATTTTTTGATTTCCACAATGAGAAAATGCTTTTCTTTTGGAGTAAGTGAAAGTATTTCATTTATAGTGAACAAGAATTCTAAGTCTGTGAATTCAAAGTCATTAGCTAAAAGCTCTCAGAAGACAACAGAAAAAATAGAGAAATCCGAATTTAAATTCGGATTTCTCACTAATTGAAGTTATTTATGTCCTAGCTATTCTATTTACTAAAGTAATTTAATAAACCTTGATAAATCCCTAGTGTTGCTTGCTCACGATAATAATCTGTTGTGATTGCAGCTTCTTCTGCGGCATTGCTTAAATAGCCTAGCTCAATTAAAATAGCGTTTTGGTGATTTTCTCTTAGTACTAAGAAATTACCAAATTGGGCGCCACGACTCCGTAAATTGACGGTTCCCTCTAGCCCATTTTGAACAGCTTCAGCAAGCAGTAGATTCGTATCACTGTAGTAATATGTTGTAAAGCCTGTAACTGAGCTGTCCTTGTTTGCATCGTAATGTAAACTAATAAAGGCATCTGCATTTGCTTGGTGACCCACCGCAATACGTTTTCGCAAATCAACATAGACGTCTGCCTCACGCGTTAATTCCACATTGGCCCCAGCTGCACGCAATTTTGATTTCAACAGTTCAGCGGTTTGCAATGTTAAGCCCTTTTCATATGTACCGCGAACACCTATCGTACCTGGATCGTTACCTCCATGCCCTGGGTCAATGATAATTGTTAATCCTTGCAGTGTACCATCCTTACGATTTTTTTGAGTAGCTGCTACATCTTGCTCGTTTTGAGAAGCAGAAACTACCCAATTTGCAACATAGGCTTCCTTGCCATCCGCTTTAACTTTATACCATTCGCCTTCCTTAGCGATAATTGTAAATTGTTGTCCTGCATCCGCTCGGTGGACAACGGCTGATGATGTGGAGGCTTGCTCACGCAAATTTGTACCGTTATAAATAATTGTGACATTTTCTGAAATAGGCTCTAACGGATCTGATGGCGCTTCTTGTTGTACTGTAAATGTGCCGTAAAAGCTATAAATCCAGCCCGATTTCTTTTTCGTGTATTGGATTTCAACCCAATTATTTTTTCTACTTAATACTTTGTATTGCTGACCTTTCGTTGCAACACCTAATATTTTGGATGTTGTACTCGCTTTTTTGCGGACATTTACTGTATCAACAACAACTGTAAATGTATTTGGGTCATTTTCTAATGTTTCAGTAGGCGATTGTTTTTCTTCGGTACTATTTTCTTGTTGCTGTTCCTCAGTTACAGAGGCTTGAGGTTTTTCATTCACAGTAATATACAATGTTGATACCCAGCCAACGACATTACCATATTGAATTTCAGCCCAATCCTGCTGTTGTTGCAATAGCTGCGCCTCTGCACCTACATGAAGCTGTGCTAGTACTGTAGCGGATAAAGAGGGCTCTGCACGTACATTGAGCTTGTCCACTTGCGAAATAACAATTTGTTGTTCAGTATTTTGCTGCTCACTCGCTGCTGTTTGTTTTATAAGCCACTTTGCTACCCAGCCTTCATTATTATCAACTGTTACATGCATCCAATCACCTTGCTGTTGGACGGAAGAAAGCAGTTGACCCTCTTTTAATGTGTCTAAAATTGGGTAGGATAGACCAGGGCCTTCACGTAAATATAAAATTTCAGCATTTACTATGTAATCATCTTTGGCAGCTTTCACACTAGGTGTTGTAGAGGGCAGTACCATTGTTAAAATAAGAATGGTACAAATAGTCCATATACTAATAGCTTTTTTCATCTTATAGCTCCTTTCAAAATATAATGGCTACGGGGAGTGATTATCTTGATTCAAGATAATAGCCCTAAAGGATGTCGCAGATTTTGAAGGGGTCTCCCTCGCTAGCTCAAAAAAACTGGACAAGAGTTAGCCGAGGTGTAATTGATTACACAAATTAATGTTTCACATTATTCATATTGTAAAAGCATTTTGGCATGAAAATCTATAGTTTTTTTGAAAATAGTTGACAAGTCCTGTATACATCATTATGATAAAATATAAATTCAAAAACTAATCGCCAGTGACCAAGCAAGTAGCAATAACTAGGGCTGACACAGAGAGGGAAAAACATCGGCTGCAATTTTTCCTACAGTATGTTTATTGTGAATAACACTTGAGAGGCTTTTTCTCGAAATGTCTAACATAGTAGGGAAAAACGGAATCGGCCGTTATCCGAATATCGAGAGGGTGTAATATATTTACATCAACTAGGGTGGAACCGCGGAAGTTATGAATAAGCTTTCGTCCCTTGCAAAATTATGCATGGGACGAGGGCTTTTTTTATTTGAAACCAGCGGAAAAATTGGGCTTAGCATTAGCTAAGTGTAATTGATTTTCTTAAAAGAAAGGGGAGCTTATTGTGAGCTTTAAAGTACCTAGAGGAACACAAGATATTTTGCCAGGACAATCTGAAAAATGGCAGCTAATTGAAGACAAAATTCGTGAATTATGTCGGGTTTATCGCTATAAAGAGCTTCGTACACCGATGTTTGAGTCAACAGAGCTGTTCCAACGTGGTGTTGGTGATACAACGGATATCGTACAAAAAGAAATGTATACATTTGAGGATCGCGGAGGGCGTTCTTTAACGCTTCGACCAGAAGGGACAGCTTCTGCAGTACGCTCTTATGTTGAGCATAAAATGTTTGGTCAGCCAGATCAACCAGTGAAGCTTTCGTATATGGGACCAATGTTCCGCTATGAGCGTCAACAAGCGGGGCGTTATCGTCAATTCGTGCAATTTGGTGTAGAGGCAATTGGTTCTGCTGATCCAGCAATAGATGCGGAAGTAATTGCATTAGCAATGGATATCTACAGCACTGCAGGATTAAAGGATATAAAGCTCGTGCTTAACTCTTTAGGGGATAAAGAAACGCGAGATGCACACCGTCAAGCATTGATAGAGCACTTTAAGCCAAGCATTGGTGAGTTTTGCTCAGACTGTCAAAAGCGCTTAGAAAAAAATCCGCTACGTATTTTGGATTGTAAAGTAGATCGTGAGCACCCGTTAATGGCAACAGCACCAGCGTTGACTAATTATTTAACATCAGACTCAGCAACGTATTTTGCCAAAGTGAAAAATTATCTAGATACACTTGGGATTGCCTATGAAATTGATCCAAATTTAGTACGTGGTCTTGATTACTACAATCACACAACATTTGAAATTATGTCAACAGCAGCCGGCTTTGGTGCAATTACTACACTTTGTGGTGGTGGTCGCTACAATGGATTAGTTGAAGAAATTGGTGGTCCAGATATGCCAGGCATTGGTTTCGCACTTTCAATCGAACGCTTATTATTAGCACTTGAAGCAGAGGATGTAGAATTAAATGTCAATGATGCGCTTGATATATTTGTTGTAGCGCTTGATGATGAAGCGAAGGTAAAGGCAGCAGAGTTGATTAGCTCTTTCCGCGCAAAAGGTATCTCAGCAGATATGGATTACAGCGACCGTAAAATGAAAGCGCAAATGAAAGCGGCAGACCGTTTAGGAGCAAAATTTGTACTTGTTTTAGGTGAAACAGAACTTGCAGAAGCAGCTGTTAATGTAAAAACGATGGAAACAGGTAATCAGCAAAAAGTCGCTTTCCATGATTTAGTGAACTATCTATTAGAGCAGAAATGATTTTGGAGGAGAAAACAATGGCACAAAGAACACATGCTTGTGGTGAAGTATATGAACAGCACCAAGGTCAAGAAATAGTATTAAAAGGCTGGGTACAAAAACGTCGCGACTTAGGCGGATTAATTTTCGTTGATATGCGTGATCGTACAGGAATTGTCCAAGTGGTATTTGGCGACGAGGCACCTGAAGCACTTGCAGTAGCAGAAAAAATTCGTAGTGAATTCGTTATTGAAGTAACAGGGAAGGTAGTTCTTCGTCAAGAAGGGCAAATCAATTCAAATATTAAAACGGGAAAAATTGAAGTCATTGCTTCTTCATTAACAATTATTAATGAAGCAAAAACACCCCCATTTGCTATAGACGATAAGGTAGAGATTTCAGAGGATTTACGTTTAAAATATCGCTACTTAGACTTACGTCGCCCTGTGATGTTCGATACATTTAAAATGCGCTCAGACGTAACTCGTACTGTTCGCAACTTTTTACAAAATGAAGGATTTTTAGAAGTAGAAACACCTATTTTAACAAAATCAACACCAGAAGGCGCACGTGACTATTTAGTACCTTCTCGTGTACATGAAGGTGAATTTTACGCATTGCCACAGTCACCACAATTATTTAAACAATTATTAATGGTGTCAGGCTTCGAAAAATATTTCCAAATTGCACGTTGTTTCCGCGATGAAGATTTACGAGCAGACCGCCAACCAGAGTTTACACAAGTCGATATTGAAACATCCTTTATGACGATGGATGAAATTATCGCGATGAATGAGCGTTTAATCCAACAAGTAATGCGTGATGTCAAAGGTGTGGAAGTGGAAGCTCCATTCCAACGCATGAGCTATCAAGAAGCAATGGCACGCTACGGCTCGGATAAACCAGATGTACGCTTTGGCTTAGAATTAAAGCAGTTATCAGATATTGTTAAAGATTCAGCTTTCGGTGTTTTTGCAAATGCGGTTAAAGCAGGCGGAGAAGTAAAAGCGATAAATGTCAAAGGTGCCGCAGACAACTATTCACGTAAGGATATTGATGCATTAGGCGAATTTGCTGGACGCTACGGTGCAAAAGGCCTTGCATGGTTAAAAGTAACTGCAGAAGGCTTAAATGGCCCGATTGCTAAATTCTTTGAAGGGGGAGCAGCAACAGCTATTATAGAAGCAACTGAAGCGGAAGCTGGTGACTTATTATTATTCGTAGCGGATAAAGCATCAGTTGTAGCAGATGCACTTGGTGCGTTACGTTTAAAATTAGGTAAGGAATTAAATTTAATTGACGAATCGCAATTCGCGTTTTTATGGGTTGTTGACTGGCCATTATTTGAATACGATGAAGAAGAAGGGCGCTATTATGCAGCGCACCATCCATTCACTCGCCCGTTCGATGAAGATCTTGCATTAATGGAATCAAATCCGCAAGCAGTGCGTGCACAAGCATATGATATTGTATTAAACGGCTATGAGCTAGGTGGCGGTTCATTACGTATTTACGAACGTGACTTACAGGAAAAAATGTTTGAATTACTAGGCTTTACACAAGAAGAGGCGCATGCGCAATTCGGCTTCTTATTAGAAGCGTTTGAATATGGCGTTCCTCCACATGGTGGCTTGGCATTCGGTCTTGACCGTTTCGTTATGTTACTAGCGGGTCGCACAAACTTACGCGATACAATCGCCTTCCCGAAAACGGCATCAGCAAGCTGTTTATTAACAGATGCTCCATCACAAGTTGCCGATGCACAACTAACAGAGCTTCATTTAGCCGTAACGGCAAGCAAGGAAAAGTAATAAAAAAGCGCTTGGGATTAAGGTTTCTCACCTTGTTCTCAAGCGTTTTTACTTTATAAATATTTAAACCTATAAAAAAATCTTACTTACATTAACTTGAATATTCAGATTATTTATGCTAGAATATGTTTAATACGAATCCTGAAGTGTTTGTTGTGAGTTGTTAATTTATGTTTTGACCGAACATTAAATGAATGGGAGCCTTTATTTCGCTGGCGGCAAACATGCCCCCTATAATAGCGGGACGTTTAATGTAGTGAAGCGGGCACCCACCTGCTAGAGAGCGGGTTCAAAGCTTTTATCAACATGACGGCACATTCGGGATTCGTTTTTTTTTGACTAGTTGGTAACCTCATATTTTAGTAACTTCTTTTTAAAATAGTCTAGAAAAGCGTTTTCATTTTATGTATACTTGTATAGACAACTAGTCCAAAGTTTAAAATTAAAGGGGGATTATTAAATGTTGGCTTTTTTACAAAAAATAGGTAAATCATTAATGTTTCCGATTGCCACTTTACCAGCGGCAGCATTGCTTGTTCGTTTTGGGCAAGAGGATATGCTAAATTTACCTGTTATCGCCGCAGCTGGTGACGGTATTTTAGGTAATTTACCTATTATTTTTGCCATCGGTATTGCGATGGGGTTTGCCTTTGATACTAGTGGGGGTGCAGCACTTGCAGGGGCGATTGCTTATCTTGTATTAACAAATGGCTTAAAGGCATATGACGAAACGATTAATATGAGCGTGTTCGGCGGAATTATTTCAGGGGTTATTGCAGGCCTACTTTACAATAAATTTTATAATGTAAAATTCCCTGAATGGCTATCGTTCTTTGGTGGAAGGCGCTTCGTACCGATTATTACTTCCATTATTATGACTGCACTTGTCTTTGTATTCGGTGTCGTTTGGCCACCTGTGCAAGGTGTTATAGATAGTTTAGGTGATTGGGTACTTGGTGCAGGCGGTCTAGGCGTAGGTGTCTATGGATTATTAAACCGACTGTTAATTCCAGTAGGTCTACACCATGTTATCAACACGATTGTATGGTTTGATTTTGGTACATTTACAAATGCTGCTGGCGAAGTTGCACATGGGGAAATTAATCGTTTCTTAAAAGGCGATCCAACAGCAGGAACGTTTTTAGCAGGTTTCTTCCCAATTATGATGTTCGGTTTACCATCAGCGTGTTTAGCGATGTATTTTGCAGCGAAAAAGGAAAAGCGTGCAGCTGTAGGTGGTATGTTATTGTCGATTGCACTAACAGCATTTATAACAGGGGTAACTGAGCCGATTGAATTTACATTTATGTTCTTATCACCTGTTCTATATGGGGTACACGCAGTGTTAACGGGTATCTCTTTATATATTACAGAATCATTAGGAATATTACATGGCTTTGGCTTCTCTGCAGGGTTAATTGATTATTTATTAAACTTTGGTATTGCGACAAAGCCGGTATTACTCTTTGGAGTAGGTTTAGTATTTGCAGTTATTTACTTCTTTGTGTTCTACTTCTTAATCAAAGCCTTGAATTTAAAAACACCTGGGCGTGAAGATGATGAGGATGAAGAAGCAGAGCTTTCTGGCTCAGCAGATGAAGTATTAGATACAAAAGCATTTTATATGATTGAAGGACTAGGCGGTCCATCGAATATTAATGAAGTTGATTATTGTGCAACACGTTTACGTATGTCATTAAAGGATACTACTGTAATTGATGAAGCGTTATTGAAACGCTACGGAGCGAGAGGCGTAATGCGTATGAACAAAACAGCTGCACAAGTTGTTATTGGTCCTTCTGTAGAGTTTTTAGGTGATGCCATAAGAGGCAGATTAAAGCAAGGTCATCCACCATTAAAAAATGAAGCTGTTATGTCAACTGAAGAAGAGCAAAATACTTCATTAAATGGTGCTTTGAATGTAGCGATGCCTGCAACAGGTGAGTTATTGCCATTAACAGCAGTACCAGATCAAGTGTTCTCTACTGGCATGATGGGACCTGGTTTCGCAATAAATCCTACTGATGGTGTCTTTGTTTCACCGGTAAATGGTGAGATTGCTATGGTATTCCCAACGAAGCATGCAATTGGCTTAATGGCAGAAGATGGCACAGAAATTTTAATTCACGTTGGTTTAGACACTGTAAAATTAAATGGTGAAGGCTTTGAAGTATTAGTTGAGCAAGGTCAATCTGTGAAAAAAGGTGACTTGCTATTAAAAGTTGACTTACAATCAGTAAGTGCAGCAGCACCATCAATTGTGACACCAGTAGTGTTTACAAATTTACAAGGCAAAGAAATCAAAGTAAAACAAAGTGGTAATTTACGAAATGGGGACGCAATTAATATTGAAATTAATTAAGGACTGATAATTATGACGGAGCCATTAATTTTGAAAAATGTTACAGTTGTCAATTATGATGGTCTAACTGAAAATTGTAATGTAACAATTGAAGGGGCACAAATTGCAGCTGTAACCGAAAATAACCAAAATGGTACAGGAATAAATTGTGCAGGGTATTATTGCTTACCAGGCTTTATTGATATGCATATTCATGGAGCGGATGGCGTTGATACGATGGATGCGACAGAAACGTCGCTCCATCAATTTGCTGCTGCGCTCGTAGCAGAAGGAACGACAAGTTTTTTAGCTACGACGATGACGCAAAGTGAAGAGGCAATTGAAGCAGCATTGCAAAACGTAGCAGCATTTAAACAAGATGCTGGAGAGGCCAATTTATTGGGCGTTCATTTAGAAGGACCATTTATTTCAGCGCAATGTGCAGGTGCTCAACCAATAGAGCATATCCAACCACCATCGATTGAAAAATATCAACGTTGGCATGAATTAAGTGGAAACAAAATTATGCAAATGACGATTGCGCCGGAAGAAGGAATGGAACTTGTCCAATATGCAAAAGAATTAGGTGTAATTGTTTCAATCGGTCATTCAAATGCTACAGCAAAGGAAGCAAAAGAAGCGGTAACAAATGGTGTTACACAAGGCACGCATTTATATAATCAAATGAGGGCAATGCACCATAGAGAGCCTGGGGTTGTAGGTACTGTTTTATTAGAAAAGAATGTTTATGTTGAAATGATCGTTGATTTCATTCATATACACCCTGAAATGGTCAATTTAGCATATCGTTTAAAAGGGCCAGAAAAAATTATTCTAATTACAGATGCGATGCGCGCAAAAGGGCTTGCATATGGAAAATATGATTTAGGTGGACAAGAAGTAAACGTAACGGAGGCTGGTGCTCATTTAGCAAGCGGTGCACTTGCCGGAAGTATTTTAAAAATGAATGATGCAGTGCGCAATATGCAACAGGCAACAGGTGCTTCTTGGAAAGAGCTCGCTCAAATGTCATCATTCAATGCGGCGAAACAGTTGGGTTTATCACAAAAAGGGTATATTAAGGCTGGAAATGACGCAGATTTAGTGATAGTTGATAAAAATTTACAAGTGCAATATACGATTGTTAACGGTAAAATCGCTTACTCTAGCAGTGGTAGGAAGTAATTGATTAGTAATGAACTATGCCATAAAGATTTAGTTGGTTAAAGCAAACACGGGCTGTCGGGAAATGTAGGTGCTTGCCTACTTTCCTGGCAGCCCTAAGCAGTTTCATTTAATCGACGAAAGCGCTAAAATGTTAGATAATTACTTAGGATTGCGGGGTGAGAAAATGCATCAATATTTTAAAAATATTCAGCAGTTGCTAGGTAAAATAGAGCAACAGGAAGAACAGTTAAAAGAAGTTGCTGAAATCATTGCAACAAAAATTGCAAAAGGTGGTATTATACAATTATTCGGTGCAGGACACTCCTTTTTGCTAGCGGAGGAGCTGTTTTATCGTGCTGGTGGGTTAGTGCCAGTGAAACCGATATATCTTGAGCCGTTAATGCTTGCAGCGGGCCCGAGAACATCTTCTCACAACGAAAGAACAGAAGGTGTTGTACCAGCGCATCGACACTTGCTTGATATTCGACCTGAAGATACGGTTATTATTATATCTACCTCAGGTCGCAATGCTGCACCTATTGAAATGGCATTCGAGGCAAAAGAACAGGGAGCATTTGTGATTTCTTTGCAATCGTTATGCTATACTAAACAGGAAAGCACACATAGTAGTGGCAAACGTTTAGAGCAGATTGTAGATATCGTTTTAAATACGTCCGTACCAGTTGGGGATGGTGTATTAAAAAGCGATGACTATCAATATGGAGCAAGTTCTACTATAGTTGGTGCAACAATGCTCAACGCACTCGTCAGTATGGTTATTGAGCAACTTTTAGCAGTGCAGCAAGAAGCACCTGTTTTTGTTAGTAACAATATTAATCAGTCATCTTCTAAAAACGACAAGTACTGCAAACAGTTTGAAAACAGAATTACATTTAATTAGGAGGAATTTATTATGGAAAAAACTTTCACAATTACAGCAGCAGAAGGATTACATGCTCGTCCATGTACATTATTAGTACAAGGAGTTGCTGCATTCCAATCAAATGTTACAATTTCTTATAATGGTCGTGATGCGAATTTAAAATCAATTATGGGTGTTATGGCACTTGCTATTCCGTCTGGTGGTGCTATTACGATAAAGGCTGAAGGCGATGATGCAGCGGCAGCACTTGCAAAAGTTGAAGAAGTTATCAAATCACAAGGTATTGGTCAATGATGAGACAATTGCAAGGAATCGCTGTTTCAGAAGGACTAGCTGTTGCGAAAGCATACCGTTTAGCAGAGCCTGACTTAGCAATTATCGAGCATGATGTTGTGGAGTCTTCATCAGAGAAAAAACGCTTTCATGATGCTATTGCAAATGCAAAAACGCAGCTAGAGAAAATTCGTGATTATGCCATCTCGATGGTTGGTGAAGAGGAGGCAGAAATTTTTTCTGCCCATTTACTCGTTTTACAAGATCCTGATTTTCATGCAGCTATCGAAGGAGAAATTGATCAGCATATACAGGCTGAAAAAGCATTAGAAAAAGTAGCGCAACAATTTATCGATTTATTCCTACAAATGGATAACGAATACATGCGCCAACGTGCAGCGGATATTGAGGACGTAGCGCGTCGCATTTTAGCTTGTTTACTAGGTAAAGTATTACCTGATGTATCGCAAATAGATGAAGAAGTCGTATTAATTGCTTACGATTTATCGCCATCTGTGACTGCACAATTAAACAAGCAATATGTAAAAGGCTTTATTACAACGATTGGTGGACGTACATCACATACGGCGATTTTAGCAAGAACATTGCAAATTCCGGCTGTTGTTGGTGTAAAGGAAGCAGAATCAATTGAGCATGGCGAGATGGTGCTATTGGATGGAACTTCAGGCCAATTAATCATCAATCCATCAGAAGAAACGCAGCGCGAAGCTAAAGAGCGTATGACTGCGCAAGCAGAACGCGAAAAGCAACTACAACAATTTGCAAATAAAGAAAGCATAACAAAAGACGGTGTGCATGTTGAGCTTGCGGCGAACATCGGAAGCGTGCAAGATGTAGAGGCTGTTTTAAAAATTGGAGCAGACGGTGTAGGTTTATTCCGTACGGAATTTTTATACATGGATAGCACTTCATTACCAACAGAAGAGCAGCAATTCGAACTTTATAAAGCAGTGCTTGAGAAAATGAACAACAAGCCGGTTGTTGTGCGTACACTGGATATCGGCGGCGACAAGCATTTAGAATATTGGCAGTTACCTAAAGAGGAAAATCCATTTTTAGGACAACGTGCGATTCGCCTTTCTTTAGCAAATGAAGAAATTTTTGTTACACAACTACGTGCGTTGTTACGTGCAAGCCAGTATGGTAATTTAAAAATTATGTTCCCAATGATTGCGACAATTCAGGAACTACGTCAAGCGAAAGATGTTTTGCAAAAGCAGCATGACGCATTAGTAAACGAAGGTGTTGCTATTGGTGAATATGAAGTTGGTATTATGATTGAAGTACCTTCAGCAGCAATTTTAGCAGATGTTTTGGCACGTGAGGTTGATTTCTTCTCAATCGGTACAAATGATTTAATTCAATATACATTTGCAGCTGACCGTATGAATGAATCGCTTGCCTATTTATATGAGCCATTCCATCCAGCTATCATTCGCTTAATTGAGCAAGTAGCTTCAAGCGCTCGCAAGCATGGTATTTGGACAGGTATGTGCGGCGAAATGGCTGGCGAGCAATTAGCTTTACCAATCTTGCTAGCATTAGGATTGGATGAGTTATCAATGAGTGCGAGTGCAGTTTTACGTACTAGAGAAAATTTATCAAAATTAAATAAAAAAGCACTGCAGCAGCAAGTAGATGAGCTTTTAGCCTGCGAGTCTGCGGAGCAAGTAAAAGACTGGGCTAAACAAGTGTACAATAATTAAGGGGGAAATATTTGTGGCATTACAGCTGAAAACATTTGAAAATATAAATGAGCTATACGACTTTGCAGCACAATTTTTACAACAAAAAGTAAAGGATGGTGCAAAAACTTTCGGCTTAGCAACAGGTGGAACGATGCAGCCCCTTTATAAAAATTTACGTCAGAGTGATGTAGATTTTTCAAGTTGTACAAGCTTTAATTTAGACGAATATATCGGCTTACCAATCACACATCCAGAAAGTTACTTTACATATATGCAGAAGGAGCTTTTTGAGCAAAAACCATTTCATAAAAGCTATCTTCCAAATGGTTTAGCTGAGGATGCAGAATTAGAGGCACAGCATTACAATGAGTTGCTAGCGAAACATCCAATCGATGTACAACTGCTAGGTGTTGGAGAGAATGGGCATATTGGTTTCAATGAACCAGGCACAGCATTCTCTGAAAAAACACATGTTGTTACATTAACGGAATCAACTCGTCAAGCAAATGCTCGCTTCTTCGATTCGATTGATGAAGTACCTACGAAAGCAATTACGATGGGTATTGATAACATTTTACAAGCAAAAGAAGTACTTGTCATAGCGGTTGGTGAGAAAAAACGTGCAGCATTGGAATCTCTATTGCAAGGTGAAGCAACTGTTGATTCTCCAATTACAGCATTACAGCAACATGCAAATGTACTAGTTTTAACAGATTTAAATATTTCACTTGCCTAATTGCGTTTTTTTGTATATATTTTTCAAGTATTCATCTTTTCTAAGTATAGTACTCGGAATAATAATGATGGAGAGGGATGGACAATTCCTCTCTATTTCTTTGTACAGAATAAATATAAAATAACGGAGTGAGAAACATGTTACACCAATTTTCACGCAATGAGCTTGCTATAGGTAGTGAAGGATTAGCACTTTTAAAAAATACGACAGTTGCTATTTTAGGGGTAGGTGGCGTAGGCTCCTTTGCAGCGGAGGCATGTGCTAGAAGCGGTATTGGACGCATTATTTTAGTTGATAAGGACAATGTTGATATTACAAATGTAAATCGTCAATTAGTTGCTTATTTATCAACAGTTGGCAAATCAAAATCAGCGGTGATGAAAGAACGCATCGCAGATATTAACCCTGAATGTGAAGTAATTGATATGCATATGTTCTATACAGAAGAAACATATGAACAATTTTTCGCACAAGGCATCGACTATGTTATTGATGCAAGTGATACAGTGATGTATAAAATTCATTTAATGAAAGAATGCTTAAAGCGCAATATCCCAATTATTTCGAGCATGGGTGCAGCTAATAAAATGGACCCTACACGCTTCCAAATTGCAGATATTTCAAAAACACACACAGATCCATTAGCGAAAGTAATTCGCACTAAGCTACGTAAAGAGGGAATTAAAAAAGGTGTAATGGTTGTCTTTTCAGATGAATCACCAGTTGTTGTACGTGAAGATGTTGTACAGCATGTTGGCAAGCCCGATGCCACAATCCGCAAAGCAAAAATGCCACCAGCATCGAACGCCTTTGTGCCATCTGTAGCTGGCTTAATCGCAGCAAGCTGGGTTATCAACACAATCGTTAAAGATATTCATATTGCGCGCGTGAATGACTAAGTTTGAATTTCAATTATTAAAAAAGAACGCATGGAATCAAGTCGTGAAAACTTGATTTTATGCGTTTTATTTCTATTCAATTTTTCATATCGATAAGCTTTTCGACTTCCAGTTTAAACATCGGCTTTGACATATCCTCGAAATTTTGAATGAAGGGATTATCCGCCTGTGAAACAAAATGACCATCTTCAGAAATTTTAATTTTTCCTTTATTTATCAAGAGAATATAGCTCAATCACTTCGCTGGCTGTAATTGCCCCTTCAAATGGTAAAAAGCGGCTGTACACTTCTTTGAAATCTATGTCCTCCTCAAAGTCATCAACTAATACGAATATATCTAAAATCGTGACAAAACGCCAAGTCGTTTGTCCACCTAGCGCATTTTCATATGTTTCATCCACAAAATAATCACGTACTTTTTGTTCAATTTCATCTTTACTTGTTGCCTTAATTAAACGAATTGTTTCTTCAAATGTTTTACCTCCGTCTTGGTTGGGTATGACTATAGATTCCAGCAACACTTTTACAGAATAGACTTTCATGATAGACCTCCTTAAATCCTTTTAATTATTTTACTCTCAAGATAATTTCATCATATCGCCAACTATATCATAATGAAATTTGCGGTTTTCTGTAATTTATTTTTATATTATCCAAAAACCTTACCAATAATCTCCGCCATTTAATATTAATTTTAAACTTTGATATAATAGGTGGTTTGTAGGTGAGCGTTACATTACAATTTATGGTGTGATGTTACTATATTATATGGAAATGGAAATGAAGTGTAAAAAATATTAGTAGAATTGGAGTTTTATAATGAAAAAAAGACAAAGAAGTGATGTTTTTACTTAAAACGGAGGGTGCAAAATAAAAATGTTAAAAAAATTAGTTGACATATTCAACTAATTTCACTATCGTATAGGAAAGGAAATTTAAAGATTATGAAAATTCAATTAATAGAGGATGTAAAGCATTTTAATCGTTTTTATACAAGAGCAATTGGGATATTTAATCTATATAACAGCTCAAGTAAATATTCTGCAACAGAAGCGATGATTTTGTATGAAATTAAAAATACCGAAGATTGTACCGCAAGTTATTTATCTGAATATTTTCAGTTGGATAAAAGTACTATTAGCAAAGCTTTAAGCAAGCTATCAAAAAATTCACTAGTCAATAAAAAAGTGTATGAGCAAGATAAACGAGTTCAAATACTTTTTTTAACAAAAGAAGGGGAGGATGTTTTAAATTATTTAGCATCTGAAGCAAGTAATGTGGTAGGGAATATTGTAGAAAACGTAACAGATGCAGAGGCAATCGATTTATTAGAAGCGATGAAAGTTATAGAAAGAATTTTGAAGAAACAGCTTGAATAGGGAGGGCATGAGAATGAAAAAATATGTATTACCCATTTTTTTACTTGTTGTTTTATTTATTTTAACTGCATGTACAGAAGGCACTTCAGAGCAACCTGGAAAATCTAATAATACCGATTCCACAACAAACTCTTCAGGTAATAAAGTAGAAAGTAAGAAAGATAGTATCGTTATCGGATTTGAAGCAGATGCGGGAACATTAATTGCTAATACAGATGTGAACTATGCAACAGATGCACAAATTCGTAATATATATGACCCATTGATTACGCGAGATAGTAAAACAGGTAAGTACATCCCTTTTTTAGCTGAATCTTGGGAAAGTCTTGATGAGTTGACATGGAGAATAACTGTAAAAGAGGGCGTGAAATTCCATAATGGCGCGGATTTCAATGCAGAGTCTGTAAAATTTAGTATCGATTATATATTAGACGAAAATAACGGCTCATTTTATCGCTCGCGTTGGGCAAATATTAGTGAAGTAGAAGTTATTTCACCAACAGAGGTTGAAATTCGTACATCAGTTCCATTCCCGGGCTTAATCGAACGTATAACAGGTGATTTATTAATTTTAGAGCCAGGCTATGTTGCTGAGGTTGGGAAAGATGAGGCGGCTAAAAAGCCAGTTGGTACAGGGCCTTATAAATTTGTAGAGTGGTCACGTGATAATTATTTAAAATTAGAAGCATTCGAAGAATATTGGAATGGAGCACCGTCAATTAAGCAAGTAGAATTCCGCTATATCCCAGAGTTCAGCTCACGTTTATCAGCATTTTTAAGCGGAGAAATTGATTTGTTTAAAAATATTCCAGTTGATTCAGTGCAAAGTGTAGAGGCGGATGCCAATTCAAAAATTGCAGAAGTATCTTCGTCTCGAATCAACTATTTAGCACTAAATACACACTATAAAGGTCCGCTACAGGATGAAAAAGTTCGTCTAGCTATTAATTATGCTGTAGATGTTGATGAATTAATTTCAGCAATTTTAAATGGACATGCGACAAAAATGACAGGTCCATTATCGAAAATCAACTCCAACTACACAGAGACTACAGACTATAGCTATGATGCGGATAAAGCAATTGCTTTATTAAAAGAAGCTGGTTATGCGCCAGAAGATATTACATTGACTTTAGATACACCAAATGGGCGTTATCCAATGGATGCACAGGTTGCCCAGGCGATTGCCGCACAGCTTCAACGTATCGGGATTAAGGTGAATGTACAGGTAAATGAATGGGGCACTCATCTAGAAAAAATTCGAAACCGAGAAATGAAGGATATGTATATTTTAGGATGGGGACCTGCGTTTGAGCCAGACTCTACTATATTCGATTTATTTACTCAAAATGCGCCATACAGCGGTTTCTATGATGAGGCAATCGAAAAAGAGATTGTTGAAGCAACGAAGATTTTCGATAATGCGAAGCGTAAAGAAGCATACAACAAAATCCAACATTTATTAGTAGACACAGCTGCATGGGTTCCATTATGGCAGCAAGGAGATTTATATGCTGTTCGTAAAGATTTGAAATTTGAGCCTCGTGTAGATGAAGAAATAAAAGTATTTGAGATGTCTTGGGAATAAAAAGTGCGACTTAAAAGTAACGTAAGCAACTTTACCTCGGTTAACTTTGGACAAGGGTTAACCAGGTAAGCTTGCCACGTAAATATGAATAAATAGTCGTAAATGCACTTTGTCTACAGGAGGGATTTTATGCTAGATTTTGTCGTTAAACGTTCATTACAAGTAATTATCGTTGTTTTTTTAGCTTTAACGGCTGTTTTTTTTCTAATTCGGCTTTCTGGTGACCCTACAGCATTATTTTTGCCACCAGACACATCAAGAGAGCAAATTGAAGAATATCGAGAAATTTTAGGATTTAATCGTCCTTTGTATGTGCAGTATGGTGAATTTGTTGGAAATGCGATTCAAGGGGACTTTGGACAGTCCTTGCGTTCAGGCGAAAGTGCATTAGGGCTTGTCTTGGCACGCTTACCTGCAACATTCCAATTAGCCTTTTCCGCATTGTTTATTTCTTTGCTTATATCAATTCCTCTGGGCGTTTTGGCAGCGTATAAACGAAATTCAATATTTGATAGAATTGCAGTTGCTGCAACGGTTGTTGGGCAGGCCATCCCTAGCTTTTGGCTAGGTCTGCTATTAATATATACATTTGCTGTAAGCTTTTCACTTTTACCATCAAGTGGTGGTGGCAGTATTGTTCACTTAATATTGCCTAGTGTGACATTGGCGACATATAGTATTGCGCGCTTTACTAGATTTACACGCTCTACAATGCTTGATGTATTGCGCAAAGATTATATTCGAACAGCGAAGGCTTCTGGAGCACCTACAGGAAGTTTAGTGCTTAAATATGCCTTGAAAAACTCATTAATCCCTATTATTACTTTAGTAGCACTTGATTTAGGTACATTATTAGGTGGTGCAGTTGTCGTGGAAATGGTGTTTGCTTGGCCAGGAGTTGGTAGGTTGTTATTACAATCATTGCTAAATCGTGATTTTCCAATTGTATTAGCTGGCGTATTTATCATTGCGTTTATTTATTCAATCGTCAATTTTATTGCAGATATTTTATACGCGTACGTTAATCCACAAATTCGAGTGAAGTAGGTGAGCGTAATGACTACAAAGAGTGAAGTGAATGTAGTAAAAGGAAGTACACGAAGAAAAAGCTTGCGAATTACAAATTTTTTTAAAAAGCTACTAGGGAATTGGAGTGGTTTTGTAGGATTTGTGATTATTTTTTTATTAATAATTATCAGTATTTTCGGAAAACAAATCGCCCCATATGACCCTATGTATACAGATTTCACAAAAAAATTGCTCCCTCCTTTAACGGAAGGGCATTTACTAGGGACAGATCAATTAGGAAGGGATGTGCTTTCACGAATAATTGTTGGTGCTAGAGTATCTGTCATTATTGGGCTTGTCACAGTATTAGTTGCAGGCACATTTGGCACGATTGTAGGCATCATCTCAGGGTATTTTAGAGGATGGATTGATGTTGTATTAATGCGAATTGTTGATGTACAGCTCAGCTTCCCATTTATTTTATTAGTGCTTGTTGTAAGTGCTATTACGGGAACGGGCTTACGAAATATTATTATTTCTTTAGCAATAGGTGGCTGGGTAATTTTTGCCCGCGTTATTCGAAGTGAAGTTTTGGCAATACGGGAAAAGGAATTTATTACAGCATGTGTTGCTACAGGAGTAAAGCGCTCACATATTTTGTTTAAGCATATTTTACCGAACTTAATAACACCAATTATTATTTTAGGCTCGCTGCAAATTGCTACATATATTATTGCTGAGGCATCCATTAGCTTTTTAGGATTCGGTGTACAACCACCTGCACCAGCTTGGGGAAATATGCTGAGTGAGGGGAAAGACTATATCTTTAGCTCTTGGTGGTTAATCACATTCCCTGGTATTGCAATTTTAATAACAGCATTAGGCGTCAATTTATTTGGTGATTGGTTAAGAGACACATTAGACCCAGAGTTTGTAGAGTAGGTGATGTGATGACGAATTTATTAGAAGTAAATAACCTGAATATTTGTTTTCGAAATGGGAAAAGCATAACTCAGCCAATACGCAATGTTAATTTTACCGTTAGGAGCGGAGAAATATTAGGAATAGTGGGAGAATCAGGCTGTGGCAAAAGTGTAACATCGCTAGCAGTTATGGGATTGCTTCCGCCAAAATCGAGCGAAATCACAAAAGGCGAAATTATTTTCAATGAGCAGCATATTGAAAAAATGTCAGAAAAGCAGTTGCAAAATATACGTGGCAACGAAGTATCCATGATTTTTCAAGAGCCGATGACATCATTAAACCCTGTATTTACAATTGGTCAGCAACTGATGGAGCCTCTAAAGCAGCATAAAAGCTTAACAAAGGTGCAGCGTAAAGAACGTATCATAGAGGTGCTTAAACAAGTTGGTATTCCACGAGCGGAACAAATTATTGATGAATATCCGCACCAGCTTTCAGGTGGTATGCGACAGCGTGTAATGATTTCGCTAGCGCTTTTATGTGAACCAAAATTATTAATCGCAGATGAGCCAACAACTGCTTTAGATGTAACAATTCAAGCGCAAATTTTAGAGTTGCTAAAGCGTATTATTGCTGAAACAAATATGAGCATGATGCTTATTACACACGATTTAGGTGTTATTGCTGAAATGTGTCATCGAGTTGTTGTTATGTATGCAGGGAGTGTTGTTGAAGAAGCTTCAGTGGAGGAGCTGTTTGATAATCCATTACATCCTTATACAAAAGGCTTGCTAAAGTCGCTTCCTAGCCAAAATGAACGAAAATCGGCTCTCTACTCAATTGCTGGTCAAGTACCAAGGCCAAACGAATTAGGACAGGGCTGTGCCTTTGCTAATCGTTGTGAGTTTGCAACAGAACGTTGCTTGACAGCAGCGCCGCCTGTTTTCAGTGTTGCACAACATAAAGCTAAATGCTGGCTTTTGGATGAAACAGTAGGGGGTGTCTTTAGTGAGTAAAGAACGATTATTATCTGTCAGTGGTTTGAAAAAGTATTTTGAAATTAGTCAAGGAATGTTTAAGCCTAAAATTGTTGTAAAAGCGGTTGACGATGTTTCTTTCGATATTTATAAAGGTGAAACATTTGCTCTAGTAGGAGAATCGGGCTGCGGCAAATCAACAACCGGAAGGACAATATTAAAATTAACTGAACCAACGGCGGGGGAAGTGCTATTTAAAGAACAAAATATCGCGAAACTATCCTATGAAACAATGCGTAAGCTTCGTAGTCAAATGCAAATGGTGTTTCAAGATCCATATGCTTCGTTGAATCCTAAAAAAACAATTCAACAAATTTTAATGGAGCCTTTAAATGTTCATAAAAAATTTGAACCACATGAAAGATTAAATAAAATTATTGATATTTTAAAGGTTGTTGGTTTATCTGAAGCGCATTTACATCGCTATCCACATGAATTTTCTGGCGGTCAAAGGCAGCGTATTGGAATAGCAAGGGCAGTTATTTTAAATCCGGATTTTATTGTAGCTGATGAGCCTGTTTCAGCTTTGGATGTTTCTGTGCAGTCACAGGTAATTAATTTAATGCTAGAAATTCAAAAAAAGCTTCAACTCACATATTTATTTATATCACATGATTTAAGTGTGATTCAGCATATGACAGACCGTGTTGCGGTTATGTATTTAGGGAGAATCGTTGAAATAGCGAATACCGAGGAATTATTTGCTAGCCCAAAACACCCATATACACAAGCATTATTATCGGCAGTACCAATTAGCCATCCAAAGGAAAAACGGGAACGTATTGTACTAGAGGGAGATGTTCCAAGCCCAGCAAATCCACCGAGTGGATGTACGTTTCATCCGCGCTGTCGCTTCGCTAGTGATATTTGTAAGCAAATAGCACCAAGTGCAGTGGCATTTTCCGATACGCATATGGCTACTTGTCATTTATATAATCTAGAGGGGGAAAAGAAATGATTTTATCAATTCCAAACTATGAATTTAAAGAGCGTCAAGGGAAGTTTGTACAAAAGATGCAGGACAAGGGCTGCGATACGGCAGTTATTTATGCAGTAGCCGATATTTTTTATTTAACAGGATTCCATTTTCACCCAACTGAAAGACCGATTGCTTTATTTGTTGATACACAAGCAGAATTTCATTTATTTGTACCTGCATTAGAGGTGGAGCATGCAGAGGAATATGCCGTTATTAGTAAGGTATATTCATACCCTGAATATCCAGGCATCAAGCATCCAATGGAATATTTTAAAGAGGTGCTTATTGCTCATAGCTTTGAAAATAAGACAATTGGCTATGATGCCATGGGTTACGGCTCCTCGATGGGGTATCGTGGGCCAACGATGGATACATTTATCAAAGCAAAAGAATTTATATCTTTAAAATGGCTAGTTGAGGAGATGCGCTATGTGAAGTCAGCAAATGAGATTGAATTAATAAAAGAATCTTGTCGCTGGGGTAACTTGGCTCATCGCCTACTACAAAAATATTCAAAAGCGGGATTCAGTGAAATTGAAATTACAACACGCGCATCCTCAGAGGCAACTGCTGCAATGGTTGAAACATTGGGTGGGGATTATAAGCCACATGGCTCACCGGCACATGCCATTTTCCGTGGTCAAATTGGACCAGAATCTGCATTCCCACATGCTGTGACACAAAATATTATTCTAAAAAAAGGAGACACACTTGTAACGGGGGCAGGAGCTGATATTTTCGGTTATAAGAGTGAGCTTGAGCGAACAATGTTTGTGGAAGAGGCATCTGCTGATCAAGAAAAATATTTCAACTATATGTATGAGGCACAAGAGGTTGCTTTTAAACATATTAAACCAGGAATTGAGTGTAGGGAAGTGGAGGAAGCTGTACAGCAATACTTTATTGAGCAAGGCATCACACAGCTAACGCGCCACCATACAGGACACAATATCGGCATTCTTGGCCACGAAGGTCCGTTCTTAGACTTAGGAGATACAACAGTTATTGAAGAGGGCATGGTATTTACTGTTGAGCCAGGCATTTACGTACCAGGCTTAGGTGGATTTAGACATTCTGATACGGTTGTTGTTACAAAGGATGGAATTGATATGCTAACTTATTACCCTCGTGACTTAGCGTCATTAATTTGCTAATATTTAAAATAGTTAGAAAAATAGTTTTAGGGGGATATAAGAATGAACAATTTGTATGAGCTATTAGAGCAGTACTATGATGAAATGGTTGAGATTCGTAGACATTTACACGAAAACCCAGAGTTATCTCATGAAGAAGTTGAAACACCAAAATATATTGCTGAGTACCATCGCACACTTGGGCATGAGGTACGAGAATTCGTAGGTGGTCGAGGCGTTGTAGCAAAATTACATGGCGCAAAACCTGGCAAGACGGTGGCACTACGCGCAGATTTTGATGCTTTAGCTATTCAGGAGCAGAATACTTTTTCCTATAAATCAAAAATCGATGGCAAAATGCATGCATGTGGTCATGATGGACATACAGCGACATTAATGGTTTTAGCAAAAGCATTAAATAAAATGCGTGAGGACATTGCTGGAACAGTTGTTTTTATTCATCAATTTGGCGAGGAGGTTACTCCTGGTGGTGCATTACCGATGATTGAGGATGGTTGCTTGGACGGAGTAGATGTTATTTACGGGACGCATTTATCTGCAGGTGTTCCTCTAGGGAAAATTTCTGTAAAAGAAGGACCTTTGATGGCAGCAGCAGATGGTTTTGAAATTACAATTCACGGAAAAGGTGGACATGGTGCATCGCCACATGATACAAAGGATGCCGTTATGATTGGTTCACAGTTTGTTGTGTCGGCACAGCAAGTGGTAGGGCGTCGTGTGAATCCTGTGCGACCAGCAGTCGTTTCTGTCTGCCATTTTGAAGCTGTCAATCCATTTAACGTAATCGCGGATTCGGCTGTTTTAAAAGGAACTGTTCGAACATTTGATGCGAATGTGCGCGATCAAATCGAAAAGGAACTAGAAGATGTATTAAAATCAGCTTGCCTACTTTATGGTGCAGAATATACGTATAAATATAACCGCGGTTACTCACCTGTTATTAATGATGCGGAAACAACGCGCCGTTTTATGGAAGAAGTAACGACGGTGCCAAAAGTAGAGGAACTGGTAGTAGCTGATTTAGCAATGGGTGGCGAGGATTTTGCTTACTATTTAGAAAAAGTACCTGGTACATTTTATTTCACAGGTGCAAAAAGTCCAGAATGGGAAATTGCCTACCCACATCATCACCCGAAATTTGATATTGATGAAAGAGCTTTGTTAATTGCTGCAAATACGCTTGGTCATGCAACATTATCTTACTTACAACAGTCATAAATAGTAGGGGAAGTGAAACCACTTTGTTGGTTTCACTTTTTTTATAGGCCAAAAGTTATGATTAGCTCATTAAAGCGGATATTTCGCTCGTGAGATACCAAGATTCGCTCGCTAAAATATAAAATTCGCTCGCAAAAAAAATTATTGTGTTACGATTCTAGTGAAAGGGGGGAATTTGATGCATTTAATGAAATTGGAATATCGTGGGTTGAATATTTTTGATGAAATAAGTTCCGTTGAGGTTGCGTTTGATGTAGCTGCATCTACGATTCATATTGTTGATACTGATATGACCGTTGCACCGACCTATAATTTTGTGAAAAAGCAGGATGAGCTATCAGAGGGCTTTTTGAAAATGGCGGAGGTGCTGTATCAAAAGCGTTATCTAAAAGCGGAAGCCGAATCGCTTCAACAGTGGATTGATAGCGTTACATGGCAATTTTATGGACTTGACGATGCGGTGAAAACATATGAAAATGGGTCTTTCACTAAATATGAGGTTGCGAGCTTAACTGCATCGAGTGACGAAGCACTGCAACTAGCAAATTTTAATCCAACATACATTAGGAAGGGAAAATCAACATGAACATACAAACAGAGCGCTTACTTATTAGAGAATTCAAAGAAAGTGATTGGCAAGCCTTATATGAATATACGTCCAATCCAATCGTGATGCATTATTTGCCAGAGGATGTGTTTACTGAAGAAGGGGCACAGCAATTTGTGCAAGAAAATCAAGGGGAAAACGCAGAAAAATTCGCAGTTGTTTTAAAAGAAACAAATGAACTGATTGGGCATATTGCCTTCTTCCGTTATTTTGGGGAGCATACATATGAAATTGGCTGGGTATTTAATCCGAAATTTTATCAAAAAGGCTATGCAACAGAGGCTGCTCAGGCAGTTATACATTATGGTTTAACAGTGTGTAAACTACACCGTATTGTCGCGACATGCCAGCCTGAAAATACAGCTTCTTGGCGTATAATGGAGAAAATCGGTATGCGCAAAGAAGGTTATTTTAAAAAATGCATCCCAACGAAAGATGGTTGGTGGGATGAATATTATTATGCGATTTTATCAGAAGAGTATTTACAATAGAGTAGCAACATGACCAAACAAGCTATTCTATGATAAAATTTGTTTATCTTGATTCAGTAGAAAACTCGCACCTCCATTGGCAGCGAGGTAAATGTCTATTTTATTTTCTCTGATTCAGCGGGTGTTTTGCACAACCGCTGAATCAAGATAAATGCCCTACGGATGTCACAGATTTTGAAGAGAGACCTACACAATGTAGGTCAGTTAACCGTTGTCACGCGTAGTGAAGGTTTTACGTTAACTTTCACTCAGCTCGAAAAAATCTAGGCTAAAATTAGTTGAGGCGTAATTGATTCGAAATGATGAACAGTGAGTTGATAATGATGGAAAGTCAAAAATATGCAATAGTAGATTTGGAAACGACAGGTCATTCGTATGTAAATGGTGACCGCATCATTCAAATTGCTATTGTGATTATGAAAGATTGGCGTATTGAGAGTACATTTACAACCTTTATACATCCAGAACAGTCAATCCCTTTATTTATTCAAGACTTAACGAATATTACAAATGCAGATGTGGCGAATGCCAAGCCATTTAAAGCATACGGTCAGAAGATTTACGATTTGTTACAAGATGCAATCTTTGTAGCCCATAATGCTGATTTTGATTTAGCGTTTTTACAGGCAGAATTGAGGCGAATAGGCTTACCTGCATGGAGAGGGAAAAAAGTAGATACAGTAGAGCTCGCTAAAATCATTTTTCCAACTGCGTTAAGCTATAAATTAGGTGATTTAGCACAGGAATTAAATATCCCACTTGAGCAAGCTCATCGCGCCGACGATGATGCAAAGGCAACTGCACAATTGTTAAAGGTTTGCTGGACTGAGTTGCTATCATTACCACAAGTAACAATTGAACAGCTGCATAAACGCTCATTTCGATTAAAGTCGGATATCTCACACCTTTTGTTTGCGGCACTTCATATAAAACGAAGCAAGGTTATGCCAGAGAAAGACTTCATTTATGCATATCAGCTAGCCATTAAGCAGCCACCTACAAAAAAACAAAACATAGCGACAGAAAATGAATATCCAAAAACACGCAAAGATAAGCTTGCAATACTCCAAAAAACACTTCCATCTTTTGAAGAGCGACCGCAACAATTTCAAATGATGGACATTATTTGGCATAGCCTACAAGAACATCAAGAAACGATAATTGAAGCATCTACAGGAATCGGCAAAACATTATCTTATTTATTGCCGTCTTTTTACTATGCGAAGCAAAATGGAAGAAAAATAGGTATCAGCACTTATACATCAAATCTGCTAGAGCAGCTAATGTATGAAGAGATTGCAAAGTTAGAGCAGATTACAGGTGAGCGTGTGCAAGTCGCTTTATTAAAAGGCATGCAAAATTACATTGATATCGGGCGCTTTGCTCAAATTTTAAAGGTTGATGATGAATCATACGATGAAGCTTTGGCAATCGCACAAGTTATTACTTGGTTAGCAAAAACTGAAACGGGCGATTTAAGTGAGCTTAATATGTCAGGTGGCGGTCAGTTATTTTTAGAGAAAATTCGCAAGTTAAAATGGACCGCAGCGCAGCAATTTGATTTTTACAGCTACGCGATTGAACAAAGTAAGCATGCGGATATTATTATGACAAATCATGCTATGTTATTAGCAGATTTAGTGCGTCAAGAGCAGTTGTTTGATAATATTGGTGGCTGGATTATTGATGAAGCACATCAATTTATTCAGGCAGCTATTCAGCAAGATGAGAAAATCTTCTCTTATACAGCGTGGAAATATTTATTTGGACAAATCGGTATGTCAGGGGATAATCAGCTCTTTGATAAAATGCAGCAAATTGCTTTTGATACAGAGCGTATACCAAAGCAGCTATTAAAGCAGACTGAGCAAAATTTTAATCGACTAGTTATCATGTTCGATGATGTGATGCAAATTTTTATTGAGCAACTACAACGTATATTAAAACAAACACATCGCCAAGAAATGAAGCAAGTAGTTATGCTGTCAGAGCTTAATTTCGATGTACAACATTGTGCCAAAATGTCATTATTAATGCAAAATTGGATTGACAGCGCTGAGCAAATATTGCGTATGTTTTATGAGCATTGTGTAGAAATTTCTCCTGCTCAGCAATACATTATAGATGAATGGCAATATTGGATTTACGAATTCAAAATAAAAGTAGCTGAGTGGGATGAAATATTTGTCATGCGACAGGCGGATTATTTTGCATGGTTTGAATTGGATAAACGTAGCATACCAGGCAGCGTTCAATTATTGAAAAAACCTCTTCATGTGACAGCAAGCATTAAACAACTATTTGCACCAATACGACAAGAAGCTGCGATTATTTGGACATCAGGCACTTTAACTGTTCCAAATAATGAGCGCTTTATAGCAGATCAGCTTGGCATTGAGCAAAATGTCCCAATACATCGTTTACAAGCACCATCGAGCTATTATCAAGGTGCTCGCTGTTTTATCGTTACTGATATGCCAGATATTCAAACTGTATCACAAAATGAATACATTGAAGAAATGGCTTATGCGATAACGAGAATCGTGCGGACAACTGAGGGGCGTTGCTTTGTGTTATTTACTTCACAAGATATGCTGCGAAAAACGGTGCTCTTAATTCAAGAAAGTAAATTGCTAGATGATTATATGCTATTCGCACAAGGCGTTACAGTGGGAAGCCGCATGCGCCTATTAAAATCATTTCAAAAATTTAGTCACTCTGTTTTATTTGGTACAAACAGCTTTTGGGAGGGCGTCGATGTGCCAGGCGATGGGCTGGCTGCAGTTATTGTAGTACGTTTACCTTTCTCTGCACCAAATGAACCAGCATTTAAAGCAAAATCACAAATGTTGCAAGCAAACGGATACAATGCCTTTACACAACTTGCTTTACCTGAAGCTGTTTTGCGTTTTAAGCAAGGCTTTGGACGTTTAATCAGATCCTCGCAAGATAGTGGAGCATTTATTATTTTGGATCGCCGAATTGATTCTAAATCATATGGAAAAGAATTTCTTTCTGCATTACCACCAATATCTATTCAAAAACTATCGCTTGAACATATGGTACAAGCGCTTGGAAATTGGTATAATAACAGACATGAGTAAAGAAAGCAGGTTGACAATAATGGAAAGTAAAGTCGAAGTATTATCAGTTGTGAAAATAAACTATCAATCTGATCTGTATAAAGTTGTCGACACGCTCAATCGAACATTAAAAGAGCAAAATTTAATGTTTGGTTTAGCGCTCGACCGTGAAGATCAAGAAAAAGCGATTTTCACAATTTATCGCACTTAAGGTGATTCAATGAAAAAGTGGATAATTTTTAGTACAGTCTTTCTCGTCTCTTTGTCACTTGTAATCTCCATTTTAGTACTCTGGAAAGCCGATGCTCCATTTAATAAAATGGAGAAAAAGGCTGAGCAATTAGCGCTCACATCAAAATCGCTTGCGATTGTTTCGGACTCTTATGCCTATAATGGAAATAAGCCGTATATTACTGTATTCGGGGTAGACGAATATGGTAAGGAAAAAGCAATTTTTGTTCCAATCACTTTAGAAGAAAATGCGATTCAGGAAGTATTTTTGCAGGACGGAATTACGAAAGAACAAGCGCTAGCAGTGTTGCATGATGAAGCGACAGTAAAGAAGATACTTCATACAAAATTAGGCTATGAAGAGCAGGGTGCTGTGTGGGAAATTACCTATTTAAACGACACAGATCAGCTTAATTATGTTTATATTTTGTTTGAAGACGGTAAATGGTGGAAACGTATTTTGAATTTGTAGAGGAGTAGATTTCATTTGAAACAACTGTTAGCAAACCGTGTAAAAACTTTAACGCCTTCTTCGACTCTTGCGATTACAGCAAAGGCGAAGGAATTGAAGGAACAAGGTATTGATGTTATTGGACTCGGCGCAGGTGAGCCTGATTTTAACACGCCGCAAAATATTTTAGATGCTGCTACCAAATCAATGGAGCAAGGCTTAACAAAATATACGCCAGCAGGTGGTTTACCAGCTTTAAAACAGGCGATTATTGCGAAATTACAGCGCGATAATAACCTAGCTTATAAGGCAAACGAAATTATTGTTGGTGTTGGGGCGAAGCATGTGCTTTACACATTGTTCCAAGTTATTTTAAATGAAGGTGACGAGGTCATCATTCCAATTCCATACTGGGTGTCTTACCCTGAGCAAGTTAAACTAGCAGGGGGAGTACCAGTTTATATTGAAGGAACAAGCGCGCAGCAATATAAAATTACAGCACAGCAATTGGCTGCTGCAATTACAGAAAAAACAAAAGCTGTTATTATTAACTCGCCATCAAACCCTTCAGGAATGGTTTATAGCCCTGAAGAGCTAGAAGCATTAGCAGAGGTCGCTGAAAAGCATGATATTTTAATCGTATCAGATGAAATTTATGAGAAGCTTTTATACAATGGGAATAAGCATTTTTCTATTGCGCAAATTTCACCAGCGATTAAAGCGCGCACAATCGTAGTGAATGGCTTAGCAAAATCGCATTCGATGACAGGCTGGCGCATCGGCTATGCTGCGGGGAATGCAGAAATTATTAATGCGATGACAGATTTAGCATCTCACTCTACATCAAATGCTACGACGACTGCCCAATATGCAGCAATTGAAGCTTACAACGGTCCACAGGATGCTGTTGAAGAAATGCGTCAAGCATTTGAATCGCGTTTAGAAAAAATTTACCCGCAAATCGCGGCGATTCCAGGCTTTAAATTGTTAAAGCCAGAAGGTGCTTTTTACTTACTACCAGATGTAGCTGAAGCAATGGAGAGAACAGGTTATGATAATGTTGATGCATTTGCAGAAGGTTTATTAACAGAAGCAAATGTAGCTGTAATACCAGGCTCAGGCTTTGGTACGAATACGACAATTCGCTTATCTTATGCGATTTCTTATGATTTATTAGAAGAAGCAGTGCGTCGTATAGACAAATTTGTAAAATCAAAATGGCAATAAGTATTGCTTTTGTAGTTGGAGGATATTATGAAGAAAATTATGATTAAAGATATGCCACAGCATATTGGAGAAACAGTTAAATTAGGCGCATGGCTTGCAAATAAGCGCTCAAGTGGTAAAATTGCTTTTTTACAATTACGTGATGGCACAGGCTTCGTGCAAGGTGTCGTAGTAAAAGAAGAAGTGGGCGAAGAAATTTTTGCAACAGCAAAAGGCTTAACACAAGAGTCATCAATGTATATTATTGGCGAAGTGAAAGCTGACGAGCGCTCAACATTTGGCTGTGAAATTAATGTAACTGGTATTGAAGTAATTCATGAAGCAGTTGATTTCCCAATTACGCCAAAAGAGCATGGTACTGAATTTTTAATGGATAATCGTCATCTATGGTTACGTTCACGCAGACAGCATGCAATTATGAATGTCCGTAATGAGATTATTCGTTCAACTTATGAGTTTTTCAATAACAATGGCTTCACAAAAATGGACCCACCAATTTTAACTGGCTCTGCACCAGAGGGGACATCTGAGCTATTCGCAACAAAATATTTTGATGAAGATGCATACTTGTCACAATCAGGTCAGCTTTACATGGAAGCTGCAGCGATGGCGTTAGGACGCGTATTCTCATTCGGTCCAACATTCCGTGCTGAAAAATCAAAAACTCGTCGTCACTTAATCGAGTTCTGGATGATTGAGCCAGAGATGGCATTTGTAGAGTTTGAAGAAAACTTAGAAATCCAAGAGCAATATGTTGAGCATATCGTACAATCAGTACTGGCAAATTGTAAGCTTGACTTAGAGCGTCTTGGTCGCGATACATCGAAGCTTGAAAATATTAAAGCACCATTCCCACGCATTTCATATGATGATGCAATTAAGTTTTTACATGAACAAGGCTTTGACGATATTGAGTGGGGCGATGATTTCGGTGCACCACATGAAACTGCGATTGCCAACCATTATGATAAGCCTGTATTTATTACATGCTACCCAGTTGGTATTAAACCATTCTATATGCAGCCACACCCAGAGCGTGACGATGTAGTGCTTTGCGCAGACTTAATCGCACCAGAAGGCTACGGCGAAATTATCGGTGGCTCTGAGCGTATCCATGATTATGATTTATTAAAAGCTCGCTTAGAAGAGCATAATCTAGATATGGGTGCTTATGCTTGGTATTTAGAATTACGTAAATACGGTTCAGTACCACACTCAGGCTTCGGCTTAGGTTTAGAGCGTACAGTTGCATGGATTTCAGGCACGGAGCATATTCGTGAGACAATTCCATTCCCACGTTTATTAAACCGTCTATACCCTTAATTAAAAAGGGCTGTCAAAAAAGTAGGCTAGCGTGCCACTTTTTTGACAGCTACTTGTGATTTTGGAAACAAAGGATTTAAAGCCTTTTTAAATAAACAAGTGAGATTGAATTTTCATTGTTTGGAGGCAGTTTAAGATTTCTGAACAATTTCTAAAACAATGAATAAGTAAAACGTAGGCTGTTTGGAAGTGTATCTTGCTTTCTCGACAGCCTTCTCTTATGAATAAACTAGGAAAGGATGCTAATTATGACAAGCAATGAGCAACTACGCATATGGCTAGAACAAAAAAACGTTACAATACCGCAGCTTTTTTTCCAGTACTATAAAGAGCTTCAAATTAATGATGATGATGCAATGTTGCTTCTACATTTATTGGCATTCCATGATGAAGGTAATGACTTTCCAACACCAGATGATTTGATGGCTAGAACTTTTTTAGCAGCAAATGAAATTTCAATGAAAATACAGCGATTTTTGCAAAAAGGATTTATCGAAATTACACATAATGTAGATGCTGACGGGAAAATTTACGAAAAATATTCTCTGTATCCACTGTGGAAGCGAATTGTTATGCTACTAGAAGCAAATACAATTGCTACAAGTAATGAGCAGCAAAAAAAAGAAGAAGGTGCTATTTTTTCAATATTTGAGCAAGAATTTGGTCGCCTTTTATCGCCAATGGAGCTAGAAAATATTAATGCATGGCTCGATGTTGATAAGCATTCTCCAGAGTTAATACGAGCAGCTTTAAAGGAAGCTGTCTTAGCAGGAAAGCTTTCACTACGCTATATTGATCGTATATTATTTGAATGGAAAAAGAAAAATTTTACGACAGTGAAGCAAGTAGAGCAGCATGCGGAGCAATTCCGCAAACGTACGATTACACAGCCACAAGCACAGGCTGAAAAAAAGCCAAAACGAACATTTTATAATTGGCTTGAAGAAAAGGAATAGTGGGGTGGAAAGATGCTAACCAAAAAGCAATGGGCACATTTTTTAGACGAGATGGATACAATGTTTCCAGACGCACATTGTGAACTTGTACACGACAATCCATTTGAGCTAACAATCGCAACATTATTATCCGCACAATGTACGGATGTGCTTGTCAATAAAGTAACAAAAGATTTATTTCAAAAATATAAAACACCAGAAGACTATTTAGCTGTATCTATTGAAGAACTGCAAAATGATATTCGCTCCATCGGTCTTTATCGCAATAAAGCTAAAAATATTCAATTATTATGTGAGCGTTTAATTACTGAATATCATGGTGAAGTACCTGCAAACCGTGAGGAGCTTGTCACATTGCCAGGTGTTGGGCGTAAAACGGCAAACGTTGTATTATCAGTTGCGTTCGATATACCAGCAATGGCAGTCGATACACATGTAGAGCGTATTACAAAGCGCTTAGGTCTTTGTCGCTGGAAAGATAATGTGCTTGAAGTGGAACAAACAATTATGAAGAAAACACCGATTGAAAAATGGTCAAAAGCACATCATCAAATGATTTTCTTCGGCCGTTATCATTGTAAAGCACAAAATCCAAGCTGTCATACATGTCCATTATTAGATGATTGTCGAGAAGGGCAAAAGCGCTTGAAAAAAGGACTTGTTAAACAATGATTGCTGCCAAAAAGCAATATATTTCACAGGAAGCGGTTGATAACTGGTATACAAAATGGGACGAGCTACGATTGCAAATTCATGCGGCACATGCGGCTAGAAATGGGCAAGCAAAACAATGGATGTTACAAGGAATTGCACATTTTACTGAATTTTTAACAGCAGCATCTGATGTAAGTAGCTATGACGCACAAGCGAGCTATGAGCTACTACCGTTAAATGGTGCTGAGCGACTAGCCTTTGTCCAAGCAAATCCAGCACAATACGCTAGCTATCGGCAGTTAGATGAACTGTATAAAGAAACAAAAAAACGCTGTGCGAGATTGCGGGTGTGAAAGGGTGGTAGAGAAGGTTATGCTTTCACTACCACCTATTTGTTTGCTTTTCTAGGGGGAAAGCTTAGTTGTTTTGACTATACTCAAGCAATATATACAATTTGTGTATACCCCCAGTTTTTTCAAGCCACTCTAAACTGATTGAAGCAAAGCTGGCTCTTGCTTCATAAATTCTCCTTTTTATTTTCAGAACATTAGCATATAATTAGTATAGACAACTATACCTTATAAATTTGGCTGTCGTGTATTTTATAAATAAAGTAAGGGGGGGTAAAATTTGTTAGATAAAACTTCATATATACCAATCTATATACAAATCGAGGAAATTATTAAACAACGTATACTTTCGGAGGAGTACAAAATCGGTGATGCAATACCGTCTGAGAGGGAGCTTTCTGTCCAATTTGATGTTAGCCGTATGACTGTTAGGCAATCCATTACGAATTTAGTAAACGATGGCTTACTTTACCGTGAAAAAGGTAGAGGAACATTTGTAGCGAACCCAAAACTCGAGCAACCTCTTCAAGGGTTAACAAGCTTTACGGAAGATATGCGTGCAAGAAACATGGAACCAAGCAGTAAAGTAATGCGTTTTGAAAAGATTATTCCATCTGTTGATGTAGCAAGAGATTTGCAATTAGAGCTAGGTGAGGAAGTATTTTTTGTGATAAGAATCCGTAATGCTGATGGAACGCCTATGGCAATTGAGCGGACGTATATTCCGGTAAAAATTTACCCTGAACTAGATGCAAGTAAATTGACAGGCTCTTTGTACTCATTAATTGAAACCGCTTACCATCAAAAAATTGGTAACGCAATTCAACAAATGGAGGCTGCCATCGTCTCAAAAGAGGACAGTAAATTTTTGCAAATCAATCAAAGTGCACCAGTTCTTATTATTAAACGGATAAGTTATTTATCAAATGGTATGCCTTTTGAGCTTGTACGAAGTGTTTACCGAGCAGATCGTTATAAATTTATTAGTCAAATTACAAGATAAACGATTGGGGCTGAGAAAATGATACACATTCAAAATGTGCAAGAAAAAGACTATTGGCAAATTCATCGCTTAAGGGACTATTGTTTTCCTAATAAATATACAGAAGCGCGTAGGAAAGATTTTCATCATTGGGTTCGGCATAGTACAACTTTAGGGGCATATGATGGTAGTAAAGTCGTTGGTCAAGTGCTTGTTTTACCACTAAATATGACGATTCATAATAAAAACTATAAAATGGGCGGTATTGCCTTCGTCGCTTCTTATCCCGAATATCGTCAACAGGGAATTGTAAAAAAGCTAATGATTGAATCCCTTAATCAAATGAGAGCTAATGGGCAAACTGTTTCGGTTTTAGCACCTTTCTCAGTGTCATTTTATCGCTATTTTGGATGGGAACTGTTTTTTGAGAAGTTAAATTATACGATCCCACCTGAAAAATTTCCTGCACTAGGGAAGAAGCTGGATGTTATCAAGCGTATGAGCTTTGAATGGCTTGATGAAGAGCTATTTCAGCAGCTGAAAGCATTCCATAATGCAAGGGCTTTAGTGACAAATGGCAGTATGTTAAGAGAAGATGCTTGGTGGAATCGCTTAGCAAGTAGGCAGCCGAATAGTCATTTTGCAATGTATTATGAAGAGGACGAGGTTGCTGCATATATTCGTTATGAAATTGCGGGGACAACATTTTTAATTCATGATTTTGTTGCAAAAGATATTGCAGCTGAGCAGGCCATTTGGCGTTATGTGACAGCCCATGCAGCAAGCATTACTGAAATAAAAGGCGTAACAGCAAATCACACTCATTTTGGTTATTATTTCGGAGAACCGCAATTTGAGCGTGAGGTTGTGCAAGATGTGATGGTTCGAATCGTAGATGCACAGGCATTTATGCAGCAATATGCATGGAAAACAATCTCAAATTCATTATACGTTCGTCTGGAAGATCAATTTTGTGCATGGAATGAGCAAGTATTTGAGATTAATGGTAATGGGGAAGTTACAGTTGTAGAAAAAAACTCTATTGGTAATAACAAGATTCTTACATTACCTATTCATTTATTTTCAGCCATGATGGTCGGGTATTTATCTGTGCAGGATGCAGTAATTTTTGCTGGGCAATTTTTAGAGCAAGAAATTCTGGAGCAATGGAAGCAGGCACTGCCAATAGGGAAGCCTGCATTTTATGAGTATTTTTAGGAAAAAGGTGTGCCAAAAGTATTGGCGAGAAAATTTTTTTAAATTTTTTTCTGGACTATACCAGTACTTTGGATGCTAGATTGCTAGTGTGAATGGCATATAGTCCAGTATGTTTTCTCTATTTCGAAAAGAGAAAAAATTAAAAAAAGGGTATTGTGGTATATACCAATGGATGATATTCTTCTTTTTAAGAAAGCGATTTCAAAAGATGAAATAGCCAGAAAATACTTAATATAGTAAAAGGGGTGCTTATTATGAAAAATATAATGTTAGTATGTGTAGCGGGTATGAGTACTAGCTTGCTTGTATCAAAAATGAAGCAGGCCGCACAAGATCAAAATTTAGAGGCAGATATTTTCGCAATTGCTGAAGGTGAAGTAGATAAAGTATTGGCAGAAAAATCTGTGGATGTACTGTTACTTGGACCACAAGTACGTTACTTAAAAGGGTCATTTGAAGCGAAGTATAAGGATAAAAATCTTCCGATTGATGTTATTAATATGCAGGACTACGGCATGATGAACGGCGAAAATGTTTTAAAGCATGCGCTTGATTTAATAGGATAAGAGGTGCTAGAAATGGAACAAGAAGCTTTATTACAATCCATTATGGGATTAATTATGCATAGCGGAAATGCTAAAAGCGAATGTATGGAGGCAATCCAGTTTGCAAAAGTAGGAAATTTTGATGCAGCAAAAGACAAAATGATGCTAGCAAATGAGGCTATCATTGAGGCACATCATGCACAAACAGGTTTGTTACAACAGGAAGCACAAGGACAAAATGTTGAAGTTTCATTATTGCTAATTCACGCTCAAGATCATTTAATGAATGCTATTACATTCCGCGATTTAGCACAGGAAGTAGTAGAAATTCATGAGCAAATAAAGGGGAAATAACCTTACTTAAGTAAGGTGATGTATGATTGGTTTTTATTCAATGGGTGTGTGAGCGCCCATTGAATTAAGATAAAGCCTTTGGTAAATAAATGCCAAGGCGCAATTCACTACAAAGAACATAAAAAGGGGAGTGTATTAAAAATGTTCAAATTTTTAGAGGAGAAATTTGTTCCTGTCGCATCAAGAATAGGAAATCAACGTCATTTAGTTGCAATTCGTGATGGCTTCATTGCTATTATGCCATTAATAATTTTTGGATCATTAGCCGTTTTAGTAAACAATTTACCAATTAACGCGTACAAAAATTTCATGAATTCGATTTTCGGTGAGGGGATTTGGACACAGTGGGGGGGGAATGTATGGGGTGCTACATTCGCCATTGTATCGCTATTAATTTCGTTTACAATCGCCTACAATTTGACGAAAAGTTACGGTAAAGATGCGTTAGCAGGAGGGGTGATTGGTCTTGCGAGTTATATGACATTCGCAACTTATGGCGACGGAGGTTTAACTGGTTTAACGACAGGAACAGGCGGTATCTTTTTAGCTATTATTTTAAGTCTTGTATCCGCAGAAATGTTTTCTCGTTTATCTGGCAATCCGAAGTTATTAATCAAAATGCCAGCAGGTGTACCAGATGCAGTAGCGAAATCGTTCGCATCATTATTCCCAGCGATTATTACAGTTGGCCTTTTAGCGTTAATCCGTACATTAATTTCAGTATTATTTGACGCACCAGATGTTATTGGGCAATTCTATACATTAGTTCAAGAGCCGTTCATGGGCTTAACAAATTCTTGGACAGCAGCGCTTATTATAGCCTTTGTTCCAGCATTCGTTTGGACATTCGGTATTCATGGGGCAAACATCATTGAACCATTCATGCAAACAATTAACTTAGACGCAATCGCGAAAAATGTAGAAGCACTTGAAGCAGGTCAAGTAGCACCATACATCATTAACAAACCATTCTTTGATGCATTCGTTAATATGGGTGGATCAGGTACAACAATCGCATTAATTATCGCAATTTTCATTGTTTCGCGTAAAAACAAACAATACAGCACAGTTGGTAAATTATCGGCTGCGCCAGGTTTATTCAATATTAATGAGCCGTTAATATTTGGTTTACCAATCGTATTAAATCCAATTTTATTCTTCCCGTTCATTTTAACGCCAATGGTCAACGTATCAATCGCGTATTTCGTAACAAAAGCAGGATGGGTACCAGCAGCAACAGTAGCAGCGCCATGGACGACACCACCAATTATCAATGGTTGGTTAGTTACACAATCGTTTTCAGGGGCAATCCTAAGTATCGTTTTAATTGTTGTAGCTGTTCTGATTTACACGCCATTCTTACTTGCAGCAAATCGAGCTGCGGCGAAGCAAGCGGGGCAACAAAAGTAATAGGAGGTATGAAATTTGAGAAGACTAGGTATTTCACTATATCCCGGACATAGTAGTCTGGAAGAAATGAAGCAATATGTGCAGTTAGCTCATGACAATGGCTTTGATCGTATCTTTACATGTTTAATGTCTTTAAACAATGAGCAAGAACGTGAAAAGCTAAAACAAATTAACGCTTTTGCGAAAGGCTTAGGCTTCGATATTTCAGCCGATATTGCACCAAATATTTTTGAAGAATTAAACTTAACGTATCGTGATATTGGCTTTTTAAAGGAACAATATCATTTAGCAGCACTGCGCTTAGATATGGGCTTTTCAGGTCAAGAGGAAGCCTTTATGTCACTTGATGCGAGCAATTTAAAGGTTGAACTAAATATGAGTAATGGCACAAAATATGTCGACAATATTTTGTCCTATCAGGCAAATAAAGCCAATATTATCGGCTGCCATAACTTTTATCCAAGACGCTATACAGGCTTATCGCGTCAACATTTTTTAAAGACATCACAGCAATTTAAAGATCATCATATTCGCACCGCTGCGATGATTTCGTCGCAGCACGGCAAATTTGGTCCGTGGGAACAAACTGAATATGGGCTACCAACCCTAGAAGAACATAGATTTTTGCCGATTACAGTGCAAGCAAAAGATATGTGGAGCACAGGTCTTATCGACGATTGTATAATCGGTAACATGTATGCGTCAGAGGAGGAGCTTCGCGCGTTAGGGCAATTAAATCGCTACAAGCTTGAATTGCAAGTGGAGTTTTTACCTGAAACGACCGCTTTAGAGGAAAAAATCGTATTAGGGGAGCCCCATTTTAATCGCGGAGATGTATCTGATTATGTTATTCGCAGTACGCAATCTCGTGTAAAATATAAGGCAGAGAATTTTCCTGAGCATAATACAGAACCTTTAGCATTAGGAGATGTTACAATTGATAATAATCTCGATGTACGCTATAAAGGGGAGCTACAAATTGTGCTGCAAAATATTCCAAATGCAGGCTCAAGCAATGTTGTGGCACGTGTTAAGGAAGAAGAACGCTTTTTATTAAAGCATATCCAGCCTTGGGCGTCATTCGGTTTTACAAAATAAGAATTTGAGGGTTAGGCGCAAGCTTAACCCTCTTTTCGCATAAAGAAAGGGGTAAAGATATGTATGTTTTAGCAATCGATGGTGGTGGCACAAAAACTTCTGCCGTTATTTGTGATGAAATGGGGCAAATTTATGCAAAGGTGATTACAACACGTAGCAACCCAACTGCTATGAATGCACAATTTTTTGAAATGACATTACATGAGTTAATGCAACAATTACGACTACAAAATGAACAAATCTTTCAAGAAGTAAGCAGCTGCTTTGTTGGGATGGCTGGTGTAATGGAGCTACAGGCTGAGCCTATCGTAGAAAAAATTATTCGTCAATATGTTCAGCAAACAGCGCTAATTACAATCGAAAATGACGCACTTGTCGCTTTATATTCAGGAACACTTGGGCAACCTGGAATTGTCCAAATTGCTGGTACAGGTGCTATTACAATGGGATATGATGAAAAAGCGATATTACATAGAGTTGGTGGATGGGGCTATTTATTCGATGATAAGGGGAGCGGCTATTATTTAGGCATGAAAGCTTTAGAAGCTGTGTTTCAATGCTATGACGGTCGAATGCAGGATACTTCATTGACAGCGCCAATACTAAAGCATTTTATGGTAGACGATGTGGAAAAACTTATTGCATGTATATATAATGATGAGCATCCCCGTACAAACATTGCCCCACTAAGTAAATATGTGATGCAAGCAGCAGAAAATGGAGATGAAGTGGCAACTCGTATTATGAAAGAGGCTTGTGAGGATTTTTATAAGGCGATCAAAGTATGCTTTTATAAAATGGCTTGGAGTAAACAGACGATACCAGTAGTGCTAGCAGGGGGAGTTTTCACAAATGTTGACTACTTCATTAAACATCTGCAAAAACTAGTAAGTAACGAATCAGTAACTTTTGAATTTAGCAAAGCAGCCCTAGAACCGATTGGTGGAGCAGTTGTAGGAGCGTTTAAGCAGATGGATATTCAGCTTGATGAAGATTTTATACAATCATTTAATCGTTATTGGAAAGTATTATAGAGATTTTAAGTATGAGATGATAGGCTAGTGTGAGGGGAAATACACACAATATTTTGATTTAAAAAGCGCATGAAATCAAGATTTTTAATTTGATTTCATGCGCTTTATTTGCTTGGTAGGGAACGCCTATAGAGCTACTAAAAATAAGATAGGGCCGTTGGAAAATTGTTTTCCCGACAGCCCTGTCTTGTTATTTATCCCGTATTAACAGGCTGTACTTTTGCGACGAGTTACCGCAAGAGCACCAGACCCTCTACTTCAAAACATATAGTGAAACGAAGATATTTAAGTGGGGATCAACAGCCTGTAAAAACCCGATTGGTGAAACTACCAATCAGTGGGGGATAAGGAAAACCCCCACTAATTGAAGGTTCACTTTATTCCCCATTTTGAATTTCTTCTTCATCTGTACCAGGTTCCGTTGGATTTGTTGGATCCGTCGGGTTCGTAGGAGGTTCTACTTGTTCGTTGTCATTGTCCTCACCTGTATTATCACCTGTACTATCATCTGGATTTGTCGGATCTACTGGTTCGGTAGGTTCCTCAGTTCCAGAGTCAATTTCGTTATTTTCCTCAGGCTCCTCTGGTAAGCCCTCAATATAAATTGAAACTGAGCCCGGTTCACTACGCACTTCATCTGATAGGGCCGTTACTGTAAATACATAGTTATGCCCTACTTCAATTGATGGGATTGTTACATAGTTTGCTCCTGATACCGAAATTATTGAAGGCTCAGCATCATCAATCGACATTGTTACTTCAAAGGAAATCGGTACAGCATTTGGATCGAAATCTTCTTCCAATGCACCAGGCGCTTGATGCTCCCAAGTCAAATCAATTGAGTTTGAGGCTTCGTTGTAGTTAGCTTGTAAATTAAACGGTGCATCTAACTCAATTTGCTCAAATGTATCAGATACTTCCTGCGGCTCTGTTCCTTTCACAAATAGCTCTGTCATACGTAAATTATCAGGTGTAAATTCACTTGCTAATTTTAGCGGTGATGTACCTACTTCGACCGTTGCTGATACGACGGAGCCTGGCTGTGTAAAGCGAGCTGTTTCGATAGATGCTGACAGCTGTGACATGATTGCTTTAAATAAATTTTGTGGTAAGCGGCGTTCCTCCCAAGTTGTAATTGCATCAGAACGTAGTCTATAACCACTCCAAACGGCAATTGAATAATTCGTTGTATAGCCTGCAAACCATGAATCAGGTACAGCCGAGCTTGGTAAATTATATTTTGAAAACTCTTCAGCTGAATAGTTTGTTGTTCCTGTTTTACCTGCAATATCAAGACCTGGTACGTTGGCCGCAGTACCTGATGCGTTTGGTTTGTTCCCAACAACATCGCGTAGCATATCTGTTACCATATAGGCTGTGTAATCGCTCATTGCAATTGTTTCTTCAGGTTTATATTCTTTAGATGTTGTTCCATCGCGATAAACAATTTTCGTGATAGAGTGTGGTGCTATATAAACGCCATTATTCCCGAATGCCGCATAAGCGCCTGCCATTTGGACAGGGGAAATATTAATGCGTCCACCACCAATTGCATCTGATTCAACAACATAGTCTACGTCAATACCTAAGCGCGAAACAAAGTTTTTTGCTTTATCTAATCCAACTGCTTGTAATGTTTTAACAGCAGGAATATTACGTGATGTGTATAGAGCTTGACGAGCTGTCATTGTCCCTAAATATTTATTATCCCAGTTTGTAATCGTTTGATTTGTACCAGAATATTTCATTGGTTCATCCACTAATGTTTCACCAGTCGACCATTTTAAATATTCGATAGCAGGTGCGTAATCAATGATTGGTTTCATCGTTGAGCCAGGTGCTCGCGTTACTAAATCGTAGGCGAAGTTATAGCCACGCTCTACGCCGTAATCACGTCCACCACCGATTGCTCGAATTTCCCCTGTTTTTGTATCAATGACAGATACACCTGATTCAATTTTTTCTGTCATAAAGTTAGCATCGTTGTTCATTACTGATTCAACAATTTTTTGTGCATTTGGATCAAGAGTCGTATAAACTTTTATACCTTCTGCTAATGCATCGTTGTCACCGTTACGCTCTAGCTCTGATAAGACAACATCCAAAAATGCAGGGTAGTTTGTAACAGTTGCAGGTTTACGCTCATCCTCTGGCAATACGCGGTCTGCAACAGTTAGTTTTTTCGCTTCATCAGCTTGTGCTTGTGTAATTTTTTTATGCTGAACCATCAAGCCTAATACAGTATTACGTCTTTTTTCTGCAAGCTCTGGGTTTTTAAATGGATTATAATTATTCGGACTTTGTGGCATACCAGCAAGTGTAGCCATTTGGTCTAATGATAATTCATTTAATGGCTTGCCATAAAAATATTCCGATGCTTGCCCAAAGCCATATACACGGCCAGACATTAAAATTTTATTAAAGTACATTTCAAAAATTTCTTCTTTAGAATATTGGCGTTCAAGCTGTATAGAAAGCCAAGCTTCCTGCGCTTTTCGCTTTAGCTTTTTATCATTTTTTAAAAATGAATTTTTCACAACCTGCTGTGTAATAGTACTACCACCTTGTGAGCCAAAGCCATGTTTGAAGTTTGCAATAACTGCACCACCAAGTCGCCATAAATCGATACCGAAATGATCAAAGAAGCGTGCATCCTCTGTTGCTAAAATTGCGGAAACCATATCATCTGGAATATCCTCGAATTTTACATATTTCCGACTTTCTTGGCCTAGCGTTGCAAACACTTCTCCATTAATATCATAAAACTCTGATGAAACAGGATATTTTAATAGCTCTTCATCTAAATCTGGTGCGGTACTTGCATAATAGGCAAATAATCCAGCGCCGCCTAAAAAGCCTAGCACGCCAAGTAAAACGATTGTTAAAACAATGCGCTTTAACCAAATTTTAAATGGGGTCTGCTTTTTTTTCTTTTGTTGTTGACGCTGCTTTTTTATATCTTCGCGTGTTAATTTACGTTCAGTCACGTTCTATCTCCTCACTTTGAGTGTTTTCCATAGTAATGAAGCTTATGAATTCCATTTAATCAGCTTTCATTAATCGGACATTAATAGGCATTTATTTGACTTGCCTGTTAATGTAGAACCAATTGCTGTACAGCCTGTAAATAATCAATACGTGGCTGATAGCTTGGTTTAATTTCAATTGTCTTTGCTTCAAATTGCTGAAGTGGTATCGATTTGCGCCCACCTTGCTCCATTTGCTGCCAGGCGTTTTCGACAACAGAAAAGGGCGTAATAAAATAGCGATTTAATGATGAAAAACGAATAATAAAAAAGGCAATGCCTTTTTGCAGTATAACATTTTTCATATGCTCTATTTGATGTGCGTGAATATTTTTTAAAGGAAAGGATGTTTTATTTTCTGTTTCCTTCGCTTCAAAATCTAAATAATAGCCATTCCATACGCCATTGTAATCTGTTGTAGAAGGCGTGCGAAAGTAAGCCTCCCTGATAACAGCTGCACTTCTCGATGGGTACTCTACTTTGACGATTTGAATTGGAACAGGTTTCTTATGAATATTGGCAATTTGTCTCTGCAAATAATAAGCATTTGTTTCGTTTAAATCATCTTCTAATGTTTTTCCACGATTACCAAAATTAACATCTTTTATCGCTTGCTGTTTTTTAGGCTTTTGCACTTCTTCTGTACCCGTTTTATAAGGCTTCCCATTTGGATAGCGAATCATCATTTTCACCCTTTCGAAATGCACCTTTTTGTATTTTAACACAACTTTTATCATTTACTGTCTAGTTTTGCGATTGACAAGGATTTTCTTAGGTCTTCTTGAAAAAGTATCAATAGCAATGAGAGGAGGCATATGATGACAAGACTTCAATCGCTTATTTTAAGTATTGAACAGGTAACGCAATTATTAGATGCCGCATTAGAGCAGCAACGCGCTGCGCTCACTCTACAATTTTCACAAAAAATCACAGTAGCCTATCAAAAAGTAAGCTTAGCAGAAAAACGAATACAAGTAAAGAATACACGTTCCCATAGTGAGGCGACCAACAAACAGGCTAGCACACCACTTGTTCGCCACCCAATTGATTTTAGATTGGAGTGATAGCCTTTTAGAAAAAAGGTTACTTTTTTTAAAAAGAGGTAGCTGTCGCGCAATTGGTGAAAAGATTTGGTACACTGTATTTAATAAAGTGAAACTTGAGGTGTACCATGCAATTAATTGAACTAACAACCTATTTAATAGCGCAATGTGAGGAAGCGAAAACACGCTTCTTTCACATGCGTGAATTTGATTTGCAGCCTGACTTTTTTTCGGAGGTCAAGCCACATGCTGACCATATACATGAACAATTGCTCGTATGGCGTCAGCTCACTAAGGAATGGCGCGTAAGCTATCAGCCAAAATATATGCACAATCAACAGATCGACCAAGTAGTGGATGCAATGGAGCAATTTATCGTTCAATCTTTTTACAAGGAAACGAGCAAAAAGAGATTTTTACAATCTATACATTCAGTTCATTATACACTTTCCACATTACTGCGCTATTTAGAGGAGGGAGAAGCGAATGTACAGCAAAAAGAAGACGATTTCTGAATTATTACAAGCATGGCAATATGATGAAGAATTAAAGGAAAATATAACCCATTGGCATACATTGGAGGCACAGCCCCCTCGCTACGCAGATTTTCCAGCGGCGCTTCACCCTTCAATAAAAAAAGCGCTACATGCAAGGGGAATCAAGCAGCTTTATACACACCAGCGTGAAGCCTTTGATTTCGCTATGCAGGGGCAGTCTTTCACAGCCATTACACCAACTGCTTCAGGTAAATCATATTGCTACCATCTACCAGTATTGCAAACGATTTTACATAATAAATCAGCACGAGCCATTTATTTATTCCCGACAAAAGCTTTGGCGCAAGATCAAAAATCCGATTTAAATGAGCTTATCGAGCTGATGGGAGAGGAGATTTTAAGCTACACGTATGACGGTGATACGGCTCCAGGTATTCGCCAAAAAATTCGTAAAGCTGGGCATATTGTTATGACAAATCCAGATATGCTGCATTCAGGAATCTTGCCGCATCATACGAAGTGGGTATCCCTTTTTGAAAACCTACAATATATCGTCATTGATGAGTTGCATACCTATAAAGGCGTATTTGGTAGCCATGTAGCGCATGTAATTCGCCGTTTGCAACGAATTTGTGCCTTCTATGGAAGCAATCCTATTATTATTTGTACATCCGCAACAATTCGCAATCCGCGTGAGCTAGCGGAAAATTTAACGAATACAAAGCATGCACTTATTGAAAAATCTGGTGCACCTGTTGGTAAAAAGACATTTATTTTTTATAATCCACCGATTATTCATCCAACATTCGGTGTACGTAGGAGCTCTGTGTTAGAGGTGCGCGATTTATCAACCCGGCTGTTTGAAGCAGGCATTCAAACGATTATCTTTGCCAAATCAAGAGTGCGTGTAGAAATGCTCGTTACCTATTTAAAATCATTGACGGCGAAAAAAATCGCTGACCATTCAATTCAAGGCTATCGAGGCGGCTATTTGCCGAGTGAGCGTAGGCAAATAGAAAAGGGCTTGCGCGACGGCTCAATTCAAATGGTCGTAAGCACGAATGCGTTAGAGCTCGGTGTAGACATTGGACAGCTACAGGCATGTATTATGACGGGCTATCCTGGTAATATTGCGAGCGCATGGCAGCAAGCAGGTCGCGCGGGTAGAAGACAGGATGAGGCATTAATCATTTACGTCGCACAGTCAACCGCGCTAGACCAATATGTTGTCAATCATCCGACTTATTTATTAGGTAGTGAGCCTGAGCAAGCAAATATAAATCCAGAAAATATTTTAATATTAATGTCACATTTGAAATGTGCAGCATTTGAGCTACCATTCTCAATAAACGATACATACGGCGAATTTGAAGTGCAAGAATTGCTAGCATATTTAGCGGAGGAGGGCGTACTCGTTCAAACTTCAACACAATGGCATTGGATGAGCGACCGCTTTCCAGCACATGATATTAGCTTACGTTCAGCAGCACAGGAAAATGTCGTTATTATCGATAAAACAGTCCCTACCCAAACAAGAGTTATCGGTGAAATGGATACATACAGCGCTATGACCTTGCTACATGAGGAAGCAATTTATATTCATCAAGGTACACAATTCCAAGTAGAGGAGCTTGATTGGGAAGAGAAAAAAGCCTATGTAACAGAAGTCGATGTCGATTATTTTACAGATGCCAATTTAGCGGTGGAGTTGAAGGTGTTAGAGGAAGATAAAGTGGCTAATTTAGGTGAAGCGACAGTTAGCTATGGTGATGTTAGTCTGCTAGCTATTCCGACGATTTTTAAGAAAATCCGCTTCGGCACCCACGACAACATAGGCTCAGGACCTATAACATTACCCCCAATGGAAATGCATACAAATGCAACATGGATGTCCTTTGATTTACCTAAAGATTGGTCAGAGGAAATGATGACAGATGCTTTGAATGGTGTTGCGTATGCAATGCATTCCTTTATATCACTCTTTATCCAATGCGATCGCAGTGATGTATCTGTTGTACCGCAGGTGAAAGCAGTGCATAACGAGCGCCCAACAATATTTATTTATGATAGTTACCCAGGGGGGATTGGGCTAAGTGAAAAAGTTTATGATTTAATTTTACCACTCCTTGAACGTACTATTGAACATGTAGAAAGCTGTCCATGCAAAGCGGGCTGTCCATCCTGCATTGGGGCACAAGACAACTTAAACGACGGCAAGAAGCGTGTGTTAAAAGTATTGGAAATTTTATGCGCAGAAATGATGTAAAGTTGCTTTTGTATGACAAAATAGGCAATACACACTGAACTTCAAATTAAGATAAACGAAGCAACCATCTGACACCAACGTCAAATGGTTGCTTCGTTTTTATAACAATTTTTCAATTAAATAGCTGTCCAACCGCCATCGATTACTAGCTCAGCGCCTGTCATAAAGCGAGACTCATCAGATGCTAGGAAGACAACTCCGTAGGCAACATCTTCAGGCTCACCGAAGTATGGCAATTGCGTATATGTTTGATAATAAGGCAATGCGCCACCTTCTTGCATCGTTGGTGCTGTCATTGGTGTGACAATAATTCCTGGGTGAACTGAATTCACACGAATTTTATCTTTGCCATATTCGATGGCAGCAGATTTAGATAGCACACGAAGCGCTCCTTTTGCTGCTGTATATGGGCTAGTACCAGCCATCCCAACAATACCACCGATAGAAGAAATGTTGATAATAGAACCGCCACCAGCCCTTTGCATTTCAGGGATTACATATTTCATGCCAATAATGCAACCATTAAGGTTGATATCCATAATTTTATTCCATTCATCCATTTCCATGTTGGCGATTGTTTTTGGTGATGAAACGCCGGCATTATTTACAAGGATATCTACTTTACCATATGCTTTTACAGCTTCCGCAATCACTGATTTCCACGCATCTTCAGATGTTACATCGTGTTGGATACCAATAATATCTCCGCCGTTTTCTTTAATTTCTTTGACTAAGTTAGTTAATGACTCAATTTGTACATCAGTTGCAATAACTTTTGCGCCTTCTTGGGCAAATAGTTTTGCTTCAGATGCCCCCATACCCATTGCTGCACCAGTAATAATTGCTACTTTCCCATTTAAACGACCCATATTAAAACTTCCCTTCAATATAAATGAATAATCTATGAACAGATTAACAACTAGTTGTATTATCGACACTGTGTCGTTAATATAATTATAAATCTTCTACTTAAAAAGACAAACGACAATTATGTCGATTGTGCTGTTTTGACAACATTCTTCGTTAGTATGTTGTCAAAGTGATGAATTTAATACAAGGAGCTTGAAAATGTCGAAAAAATTGGACCCCCGGGTAATAAGAACACGCCAACTATTAAGAGATGCGCTTGTAGAATTAATTGATGAGCAAGGTTATGAGAAAATCACTGTACAAGATATTACACAGCGTGCGACCTTGAACCGTGCTACTTTTTATTTACACTATCGCGATAAGTTAGATTTGCTTTATCAAAGCTCAGAGGAAATTTTACATGAGCTAGTAAGCAGTATTCGTCCGCCATTTAAAGAGAAGACGGATTTTGATTTATTACGAAGCTATGATCAACCTCATAGGGAATTTGTCTATTTATTTGATCAAGTTGCTATTAATAGTAAGTTGTACAAGGTATACCTTACGGAAAAGAATATTCCTTATTTTGCAACAGGCTTGAAAAAAATAATTATAGATTTTGTCTCAAGTGGCATTCATTTTATGGAACCTGATGATGGGAAGCTGACAGTGCCACGTGATATGGCTATCCGTTTTTATGCGGCAGCCTTTCTTGAAGTGATTGTCTGGTGGTTGGAAAATGATATGCCCTATACGTCCAAATTTATGGCGACTCAATTAATGCGTATTACCATTAAAGGGCCGTATATCGATAATCCATTTTTTAAATAATGGAAAGCAAATCTATGAATTCATGATTATAGCCTTTACAAGATATGAAGTATATTAATTTTAAATATTCAACAAAAATCAAAGAAGATTAATAAAATGATTGATAAAAAGGGTATTTTTTATGATATCTATATAGATTAAATATAAAAATAAAAAGTATTTTAATTTTTTGATTGTTTGGATATTTTGCATATGGTAATATATTCTTAATCTACGTAAGGGGGTATTTTTATGAAAAAGAAGAAAAGATTATGGTCAATGGTTACTGCGGCTGTGCTGCTAACAAGTCTATCTTTTGGTTCAGGTGCAAGTGCTGCGAATGATCAAGGAGCTGGCGGAGGTGTTGGTTTCCCACCACCTAAGTGTACTCCTACAAATCAATGCCCAATACAGAGTTAAATCGAATACAAAAATCATCATAAGAGCCAGTTGCATCTCAACATGGCTTTTTTCATTATTTAACTTGATTCAGAAAAATTTTACTGCTGGGAAGACATAGTGACAGCAACAATATATTTTTTGGACAAAAACAACGCGACAGGTAAAAAAACGCCCGCCTTCATAGGCGGGAAGGCGCATTTTAGTTCCACCGAATCAGAGGAACTTAGCCTAAGAGCACAATCTCCTTGTAAAAACTTCAGAGCGATTAATATTTAAACTTCCAAAAAAACCAGTTGATGTCATGGATTTTGAAGAGGGTCTGCGCGATGTCGGTTAGTGAATGTTGGTGCGCATAGAAACAGTTTTATGTTAATTTACGCTAGCTAGCACAAAGAAATCTAGACTAGAGTAGGCTTTGGCATAAGCTATATTTAGCATTTTATTCAAAATAATCTATTTTCTTGTCGGATGATGTCGGAAAAAAATGTAACATTTTACATAAAATTTGTGATATAGTAAAAATGTGACGATTAATTATTTTTGAGGGGATAACTATGAAACTAGTATATGGATATTTTGTTGACGTTTTTAAAGAAAAGATTAATCGACAAATTATTGTTGGAGCACTTACTTCACGAATAGGTACCTTGGCATTCACGGCAGCACTCTCTTTATATGTTCTTAAATTAACAGGAAGTCCAAGTGCCCTTGGATTAACATTACTTATGGGTACACTTCCTTACTTTGTTTTAGGAATTTTAACTGGTATTATTTGTGACCGTTTTGACAAAAAGAAAATAATAGTTATATGTGATGGTGCCAGAGTAATTATCGGAGCCCTATTCCTTTTAAGTTTATTTATTGTTGAGCCAGAGTATCAGATAAATATTATTTATGCTGTTGTAATACTATTTGCTATCTTTGAATCTTTTTTATCAACTAGTTTTTCGAGTATTCTACCTGAGTTGGTGGAAAAAGATAAGTTAGTAGATTTAAATACTTCACTGAGTGGGTTGGGGGAGGTTGCAAGATTAATTGGCCCTATATTAGGAACCGTACTTTATTCGTTTTTCGGTATATACATTGTGGCGGTATTTATTGTTCTATGTTTTGCCATTTCGATTTTATATGAGATTGGTATACCATACCAAATGAAAAAGAAGGAATCAGAATTAAAGGGATTAGGAAATATTATTAAGACAGAATTAATTGGATTTAAAGACTTGTTTACTGTAGACATGAGAATTACTTCTCTTTTTGTAAATGGATTTACTACACATCTTTTTCTACTACCATTTATTTTAATTGGTACACCATATTTAATAAATACTGTTTTAGGTGGACATCCCACAGAGTATGGTGTTGTAGAAATGGTTGCCTCTATTGGTGGTCTGGTTTCAGTGTTATTTGTTCCTTATTTTAAAAAGCTAGGTGTGGCAAAAAACTTGTTGGTTGGAATGATCGGGATGATCATGGGGGCACTCTTATTTTCGTTCTTATTAAGCGCTAATACCTTATCGATTCTAGAAAACCACTCACTTTTAAGAGTCGGGTTCTTTGCTAGCTGTATGTTTATAATCTACTTATGTTTTGGCTATTATGGCGTTTATTTCAGCAGCTTCTTACAACAGAATATTAGTACAAGTAATATGAGTAAGGGGATGTCAATGGTAATGATGTTTAATAGTTTAGGCAGAATGCTGGGATTTTCGCTATTCGGCTATCTTTTTAATAGTTCTATAACCCTAGCGGTTTTAACACTTATTGGCGGAATGATATTAAAGGTAATTATTCACATTCCTTTCTTAATTGTTGATAAGGCAAAGATACAAGAAGTTAATTCTTTAAAGACATAATATTTTTTGGAGGACTAACTAAATGAAAAATCTTTCTAAACCAATCGTTCAAGATAATTGTGTAACAAAAAGCCTCAGAAGGATAAAGCTTTAAGTAACCTATGGGTTTAATAATATCTGTGATGTGATAAAACATAGCAAAACCTTCTTTCGAAGAGATAGGATTGGTTGCAACCCTACAAAAAAGTATCGCTAGCTTTTTTAGATACAGCGGGCAAATTATAAAGTTTTCACATTCGTAAACAACTAAATAGGGAGAGGTTCTAGTTTTCGGCTACAAGCTTAGAAACTAAAGAAGAAAACGTCACAACCTCTCCCGTTATTTATCCAAGTATCTTAAAATATTTGAGTTAATACCAATAGGTTTATAAGGTAATCCTACAAAAAATCGGAAGATAAAAACCTTAAATGTAATATATAAGGAGAATCATTAAGTGGATTACATTAAAGACTTTATTAATGATTTAGAAAATAAAGGCGTATACCTTTTTACTTCTGAAGGTAGACTGAAAACCTATTCAAAAGCCTATAAACTTTCGGAAAATGAGCGGTCTTTTATCAAGTCCAATAAGCTAAAAATAATCGCTTCTATATTTAAGGGGCATCAAAAAATTGAAGCACCTGAAGCGAATAATACCAATATTCCGCTTTCCTTCCAGCAAGAGAGGCTTTGGCTTGCTGATAAAATTTCTAGTGCTGGTCAAGAGTACAATTCCGTTGCCATTTTCCACTTTCAAGGTTTACTTAACATAGAAGCATTTCAGGAGAGTTTTAAAAAAGTATTAATTCGTCATGAAGTTTTGAGAACTATTTATAAGGAAGATTCTAATGGTATTAGCCAAATTGTACTCGATAATTTAGAAGGCGAACTTCCTATAATTCATTTTGAGGGAAATGACACTGAAGGATTTGTAAGAAAGGAAGCCCAAAAGGAAGGTACTTGGAAATTTGATTTGTCATCAGAAATTCCAGTACGTGCAACTTTAATAAAAGGAGTAAAAGAAAACTACTATTTTATATTAAATGTACATCATATCGTATGGGACGGCTGGTCTATTGGTGTCTTCATGGCTGATTTAGGTGAATATTATAATGCGACAATTGAAGGTAGAAAAACCACTCTAAAACCTTTGAATCTTCAATATAAAGAATATTCAAAATGGCAAAGAGATTTTATCTCAAATGATGTACTGGAATCTTTATTAAATTACTGGGAAGAGTATTTAGAAAATATTCCTACACATCACAGCCTACCATTTGATTATGATGATACACATAAAGATTCTAAAGAATGTGACTCAATATCATTTAGAATTCCTTCAGAAAAGGTAAATAAATTTAAAGAACTTTGCTATAAACATGGCACCACTCCCTTTGTAGGTCTACACACCATTTTAGCTGTTCTCTGGCATAAATTATCAAGTGAAGAGGATATAGTGATTGGTAGCCCAGTTGCAAACAGAGAGCAAGAAGAGATTGCAAATTTAGTAGGCTTTTTTGTAAATATGATTACTGTTAGATCCTCAATTGAAAACAATGCAACGCTTGAAGAATTACTTGGGCAGATGAAGCAAAATGTGAATTCTTGTTTAGAATATCAGCAAGCTCCTTTTGAAAAAATTGTTGAAAAGCTTGCACCTGAAAGAAAAAAATCTGTTAATCCTCTATTCCAGACGGTACTTGCATATCAAAATAACTCAGGACCAGATCCAAAGCTTAAAAATATTCAAAGTACATTAATGTATGAAGGTCAACCTTTTGGGAGATTTGAAATTGAAATCCATGTTTTTGAAGGAACCGACTTCAATATTGAATGGATATATTCTCTTAATCATTTTGAACGATTAACAATGGAATTGTGGATAGCCTATTTTGAAAAAATCTTGGATTATTTCTTGCTAAATATTAATACAAAAATATGCGATTTACAACTTACATCTGAAAAATTAGTGATTGGTGATTTTAAAGAACCGGAATTAACTGATTTTTCCGTTAACGATATTTGTTCATATATAGGTAAGCTAGCTATAAATAATAAGCATATAGCTGTTGAAAAAGGAGAAGAAACATTAAGCTACGACACTCTCATTCGAGATTCAAGAGACCTTGCTGAGCGGTTGAGGGGACTTATCCTAGAAAAAGAAGCAACTATTGCTATTAATTATCCAATCTCAAGTGATGCAGTAATTGCAATGATGGCAGTATTAACTGCAGGCTTTACTTATACATTTATAGATGGGGATATTCCAATGCCTCGTTTAAAACATATGCTCCATTCAGCAAATGTTACATGGTTATTGACACCAACTTCTATAGAAGGTCTTCAAGATATGGGAATCAAACAAGCTTCTTTGGTTGAATTATTCTCAATTTTAAAAACAGATGTAGTACTTCCTGAACCTAATCCAGAGTCCATTGCGTATGTTATGTTTACTTCTGGAACAACAGGGCTTCCAAAAGGAGTAAAAATTAGTAGAAAAAATATTTCACATTACGTTTCTACATTAATAAATAAGCATTCACTTAAAAATGGAATGAGATTTTCTTGGCATTCTAACATGCTTACTGACTTTGTAAATACAACTCTTTATTTATCTCTTTGCACAGGTGGAACTTTGGTCATCCCTAATGATGATTATGTAAAACTAGATAAGATTTCTTTTTCGTCCTTTTTATCGGACAAGCAAATTGACTTCCTAAAGATTACTCCAAGCCATTTTAGAGCACTTATTGAAGACTATTCAGTGGAACCATTACTGCCAAAAAGTTTACTTGTTTTTGGCGGAGAGAAACTGGAAAAAGATTTATTAAAACAAGTTCAGCAAAGTTGTAAATCGAATGGAGTTAGGTTAATCAATCATTACGGACCTACTGAGGTCACTATTGGTTGTTTATCTATTGACATAACTGAACACAATTCGAAGTTTCCGGTCCCAATAGGGTCACCTTTTGCTGGACACAAATACTTTGTTCTTGATAACAATAAAAAAATTGTTCCACCAAGTGTTTTTGGTGAACTCCATATTGCAGGTAATCAGGTTGCGAGTGGCTATCTAAATGAAGATTCTAAAAATCGTGATAGATTTGGGACTATTAAAGTTTTAGAAGAAGAGTATAGAGTCTATAATACTGGTGATTTAGTTCGTTGGACAAATAAAGGATATTTTGAATACAAAGGAAGGAAGGATAACCAGGTTAAAGTTAGAGGTTTCCGTATTGAATTAGGTGAAATTGAAACACACACAAATTCATTACCATTTATTTCGGATTCAAGGGCTCTGATTAACTCTATGTCTACAACAGATGAACTGATTCTATTTTATACCAAAATCCAAAATGATGAGCAGCAGGGTGATGGCCAAGAATTTGTACAGCTATGGAAAGATTTCTATAACTATAGCTATACCGAAAAAGCAGAGCTTTCCACATTTAATATAAGTGGATGGTTAAGTTCATATGATGGGAAACAAATTCCACAAACTGAAATGAAGTCTTGGTTAAATGATATTGTTGATATTATTATGTCAAATAATCCCTCTTCTATTTTAGAAATTGGTTGTGGGTTTGGCATTTTTGCTTTTACTTTAAATGAGTTATGTGACAAATATATTGGAATTGATTTCTCAGAAAAAATTATCGAACATAACAACGAAATTAAAAATCATTTTGGTTTCAATAATTTAAAATTCTTATGTGAGGAAGCGGATGGAATATCCAAGCATATGGATTTGTTTGAAGCAGAAAATGTCGACACAGTTGTAATTAATTCGGTTATTCAGTACTTTCCTTCTATGGAGTACCTAGAGCGAGTTATTTCAAGTATTTTAGAAATTAAGACTGTTAAACAAATCATTATTGGTGATGTCAGAAATTACGACTTAATAGAAGCATTCCATACTTCTGTTGAATTGCATCGATTAAATGAGATGCAAGATCAATTGAGTGAGGAAGATTTATTTTTACTAACTGAAAAAGTAAAGGCTAGGATTAAGGGAGAAAACGAACTTTTACTTTCACCTCAGGTATTTTTTGTATTAAAAAATAAATTTTCACAAATAGCGAACATCGAGATAATCCCTAGAAAGAGTATGTATTCAAACGAGCTAGTGAGATTCAGATATGATGTTAAGATTTCATTGAATACGGATAAAGATTTTTTAAGCGATCATACAGTACATGATGGAGAAATAAATACCTTAACATATGAAGACTATAAAGCTGAGTTTGGATTATTAACTGATTTTAATATGTTTGAACATTTTTTGACTACATTATCAAAAGTTACAGTAATACAGAAAATTCCCTATTTAAAAGAATCATGGATTTATGAAAAACTTAATAATCATCAGTTTGGTCAGGCACTTACCTTTATTGAGAGTAAAAATGTGCTTGAAACTTCAGATATTTATATGATTAATTCTTTTGCAGAGCAGCATGGATTCAATTTAATGATTCAGCACGATACGGAAGACAAAAAGTTTATTGAATTAATCATTGTCAATAGAGATGAAGATAAAGCATTAATAGATAGTTACCTTAGAAGTAAGACTACAAAAAATTATGAACAAAAAGCGTTAAAGGAATTTGCTAATAATCCTCTTCTTGAAAAAGGAGAAGGTTCTCTATCTGATACAAGCTTTATTCAAAAGCATTTGAATACAATTTTACCTGAACATATGATACCAACAAAATACATTCAGGTTGAAAATTTCCCCTTAAATAGTACGGGGAAACTTGATACAAAAAAATTACTTGCCCTATCTATGAATCAAGAATCTTCTGAGATTAACTTACCAGAAGGTCCTACTGAAATAGCGTTATCAAAACTTTTCTCTAAAGTTATTGGGAAAGAAGCTGCCATTGATCGTAATATTAGTTTTTTTGAAATCGGTGGAAATTCCTTAATGGCAACTAGACTTTCTTATCTCATTAAGAAAGAAATCTCCGTTGATATAAATGTTGGAGATATTTTTGATGCTCCCTCCATTAAAGAGTTAGCAAAAGTTATAGATGGTAGCTCTAAGAGCATCAGCCATCAAACTAACGATATTATTGAAAAACGAGCTGTAACAACGCCTGTTCTTGCTTCCTGGTCACAGGAAAGGCTATGGATTTTAGAGCAGATAATTGTAGATTCAAATCCTTATAATATTGGACATTTATTTAGGTTAGAAGGGTCCTTTGATTTAATAAGCTTTAAACAATCAATTCAATATTTAATAAATCGTCACGAAATACTAAGAACGAGTTTCTACTTGTCTAATTCACAAGTTTTTCAAGATATCAAAGATGAGGTGGAGCTAACTATAAATGAGTTATTCATTGCGGAAAATCATGAGGATAAAGATTTAAAAGAACTAATTTATGAGCATTATAACCATCCATTTGATTTAAGTAGAAATTGTTTTAGAGTAACAATTGTTCATGTTGAGAATAGTAGTACTTATTACTTGCTATTTACATTCCATCACATCATCTTTGATGGTTCATCAGAATCTATTTTCTTTAATGAATTATCAGAGGTATATAATAAGTTGAGTAATGGCTTAGAAGTGAATTTAGAACCACTTTCAATTCAATTTGCAGATTATGCACTATGGGATCGTTCTCAAGCGGCACAAAAAAGTCTTACTGATTCCAAGGAATATTGGAATCAGCAATTAAGTGGAATATCTGAACTTCACAAGCTCCCACTTGATTTTCAAAGACCAGACATCCCTAGTTATCAAGGTGGATATATTACAAAGTCAATTAGTAAGACCAAAATTGATGATTTTAAGGGAATTTGTAATGAACATCGAATTTCTTTATTTATGGGGCTTCACGCAATATTTACTCTGCTAGTTGCGAGAAAAAGTAATCAAAATGATGTATCGGTAGGGACACCGACAGCCGGTAGGTATACGCCACAGTTGGACATGCTTATTGGATTTTTTGTAAATACACTTGTACTTCGTACCAAGCTTAATAATGAATTTACTTTCAAAGATCTTTTTAAACATGTCAAAGAAACTGATATTGCTGCTTTCTCTAACCAAGCAGTAGGCTTTGATTATCTGGTAAATAAGTATGCTCCAAATAGAAATTTAAGTTATTCTCCATTATTTCAACTTATGTTCATCCTGCAGAATACGGATGAATCAACGTTTATGCTAGAAGGAAGCACAGTTGATCCAATGCCATTATGGTATGATTCAGCGAAGTTTGATATAACGTTAAACAGCAAAGAAATTGATGGAGAATTGCACATGATCTGGGAATATGCAACTGACCTATTTAAACCAGAAACAATTCAGAATCTAGCAGATTCTTTTGAAACCTTATTAGATGAGTGCATAAAAGATATTTCTAAAAATATTTTTGAAGTACCACTAGAAAGGTATGAGATTAAAAACAAAGGGAATGAGTGCGAAATGACGAATAGTACCAAATTAATTAATCAATTACCACTAATTAATAAAGTGGAAGAGAGTATTCAAAATATTTCCATGAATAATGCTCTATTATTTAAAGACGAGCAAGTTACCTTTGATGAACTTAATCGATTAGCATCAAAAGTTGCTTTTGCCATGCTACAAAAAGGCGTACAAGAGAATTCTTTAGTTGCTATAAATCTAGATATTTCGATAAAACAAATTGTAAGCGTTTTGGCGACATTAAAATTAGGGGCTTCATTTGTACCACTTGACTCGGAATATTTAAAGATGCGTTCAAAGGAAACATTTGAGGATACAAAGATTGATTTAATTGTTGGGGATAGTATCGATTTCAGCTTATCTTCAACTTTGCAAATAACTAATACGGAGCTAGATGAAATTTTTGCTGGAAAAGGGCCAAGCATTTCAGGATATGTTCCAAGTATGGATAATATCGCATATATAATCTTTACTTCAGGTACAACGGGAAAACCAAAAGGAGTTCAAATTTCTCAGCGGGCATTACTCAATTATTTAGAATGGTGTAAGGATGTTTATATGCAAAATGACTTTGAAATAGCAGTAATGCATAGTCCATTGTCCTTTGATGCGACTATAACTTCTTCACTTTTCCCTTTATTTATAGGGAAGCCAATAATTATTATTCCTAGAGAAGACACACTAGGAAACCTTGAAGAGCTTATTAAGACAAGTGATAAGAGATTGCTTATTAAAATTACACCTGCTCATTTAGATGCACTACACACACTAGGATGTACAGAAAAAGTTAGTAATGTAAAACATACCTTTGTAATAGGTGGGGATGCATTAACTAGTAAGACTTTAGCACCCTGGATGGAGGCATTTCCTAACTCTTTATTCTTTAACGAATATGGACCAACTGAAGCAACAGTAGGCTGCTGTGTGAAGCAAGTTTGCGCTAATGATCTCAAGAAAACGAATATCTCCATAGGAACACCAATTTACAATATTGAGTTATTTATAATGGATAATGATTGCTTGCTAACAGGTGATGCAACAGGAGAACTCTGTATCGCTGGGGAGAGCTTAAGTGAAGGTTATGTTAACTCTATTGAAGAAACAAATCAAAAATTTATTAAAATAGGCCCTGAAAATAAACGAATTTATAAAACTGGGGATATAGTGACTAGAGATTCAGAGGGATTCACATATGTTGGACGTATGGTTGACGAGTTCAAAATAAATGGTTATAGGATAAATACAGGTGAAATTGAGGAAGCACTAAATCAGGATGACAGAATAGAAAATACTTTAGTACTAATTGATAAAAAACAATCGAAAATAATAGGTTTTGTTACTGGTGAGGAGTCTTTGAAATTAAAGGAAACACAAGATGATTTAATTAGTAAGCTTTCACAAAAATTTCCTAACTATATGATGCCTAATAGAATAGCCTGGGTGGAATCGTTCCCGCTCACTTCAAATGGGAAAATAGATAAAAAAATATTACTGTCTCAAAGCGATACTTTCACTCAGATTGAGCCTGGCAAGGATACAAGAACACTTAATCCTACGGAAGCCATTGTATATGAAATATGGAGCGATATTTTGGAACTGAAAAATATACCGAAAGATACTGATACATTTTTCTCAATGGGTGGCTCCTCTATGCTTGCAACCCAAGTTGTTAGTGATCTTGCATCGCAATATAGAATTAAAATTAAGATTCGTGATGTTTTTGTCCATAGTAGCTTTAAACAATTCACTGAATTTATTGATAACAATTTTAAGACAGAAATTTTACTATCAAGTATTTATAAAAATAATCAGGATGAGATTGCAGAGGAGGAAACTGTATGAGCCTTACAATCTTGCTTGAAAAACTAAAAAGTAATAGTATGTTTCTGGAAATTCAACATGGTCAATTAAAGTTGAAAAGCAAGGACAAAATACCTGCTGATATTCTCAGTGAAGTTAGGGCAAATAAAGAGGCCCTAATGGAACTATTACAAGAGGGGACACAACGCTCAGAAATAGTGAACAATGAGGAGGCGACCGGGTTGATTCCGGTTACCTCTGCTCAAAGTAGAATGTGTTTGATGGATAGTTTTGGTGAAAACCAAAATCTATACAATTTAGGATCGGTATACAAGTTACACGGGAAAATTGAGCCGCAAATATTAAAACAGGCATTTGAACTACTCGTAAATCGACATGAAGCTTTTAGAACAAATTTTGTAGAAAAAGATAATGAATTTTATCAGAAGATTCATAATCAAGTCAAAGTTAATTTTGAGATTGTATACAAAGAGAATATGCAAGAAGTAAATCAATATTTATTAAAATCATATAAGGCTACATTTGATATTTTTCAGGATTCTTTATTAAGAATTCGCTTAGTAAAACATACAGATACTATCTCATTTCTTTTAATATCACTTCATCATATTATTTTTGATGGCTGGTCTGAAAACATCCTTATGAAAGAGCTTATAGAAGCATATAATGGTCTGAAAAAAAATCATGACTTCACTTTTTTAAGCCCTGCTACTCAGTATTCGAAATACGCAAAAATTGAGTATGAATCTATCCATCGAGGAGAATTTGACAAATATAAAAATTACTGGATAAACAAGCTTGGAGGGATACCATTTTATCATAATCTCCCAGAGAATAATTGCCGAAAGTCTATACCAACATATAAAGGTGGAGTTGTTGAATCAGAGATTGAAGGTCGTTTATTAAAAAATTTCGAGACTTTCTGTAGAAATCGTGGTGCAACATTACTGCAAGGTGTTTATTCAGCATTCTCTGCGTTATTAATAAGGTATAGTGGCGAAGAAGATGTGGTTATTGGGGTACCAGTCATGAATCGTGATGATGCTGAATTTTTAAATTGTATTGGATTGTTTGTAAATACTTTAGTATTAAGAACTAAAGTGGATGAGCAAACAACATTTGAAGATTTATTTTATCAGTGTCGTCAAAATTTCATAGAAGCAATAGAGCATCAAGCATATCCGTTTGAAAAGTTAGTAGAAGCATTAAATCCCCCTAGAGATTCGTCACGTAATCCTATTTTTCAAGTTATGTTATCTGTTCAAAATGAAACAGACTTCGAACATGGCTTTGAAAATGTGAGTATAGAAAGATACTCACTCGAACACAATACATCTAAATTTGACTTAACATTAAATTGCTATATAAGTAAGTCGGGAATAAAACTTTATTGGGAATACAGTGAAGATATTTTTTCAAAAGAGTTCATTGAAAGAATGGCAACGGCCTTTCAAACAATTTTATGGAATCTAGTTGAGTTACCACAAGCGAATGTATTAAGTTTCTCGTTTCCATTGAAGACAACCAATTTAGTAACAGACTCGATTGTACCAATTGATTTTTTAAGCAGGTTTCGAGATAAAATAAGAAACAATCCAGAACAGCCCGCGCTGGAAATGGATGGACTAAGAATAACCTATGCTGAATTAGATTTAAAATCAGAACAATACGTAATCGCTTTAAAGGAAATAGGGGCAGGAAAAGGATCTGTTATAGCCCTATTGCTTAATAAGGGACCAAATCTATTTTCACTATTAATTGCAATAATGAAAATAGAGGCCTGCTTTGTCACTCTTGACCCAAATTATCCAGAAAATCGATTGGGTCATATGATTGAAGATTCAGGTGCATCTGTTTTAATTATGGATTCAGAGAATTTCCTATTAGAAAAATCTAAAAAATTAATACAACTAAGAATATTTTCCGATGGACAACTCCGCCTAGTAAACAAGGGGTCTTATCTCGCTGAAAAACTTGCGGGGGTCTCATATATTATGTATACATCTGGATCTACTGGTAATCCAAAAGGTGTAAAAATCACTAAAGAAGCACTTTCATCATATGCAAGTGAAATTGAGGTCGCTTATAAATTGGATAAACCTGCTCGTATACTCAGTTTCTCTAATATTTCCTTTGACATTTTTATTGAAGAACTAATTTCCTGGCTGATTACTGGTTCCACAATGGTTATAATGCCTGAACATCTAAAAGCAGATCCAGACCGCTTTATCAATTTTTTGAATGAACAAAAAATAAGCTTCGTTACCTTACCCACAGCATTTTGGCACTTTATTGTTACGGAAGCTTCTATTAACTTGTTAGAGACACTGAATTTTCTCGAAATGATTGTAATAGGAGGAGAAGACTATAGATTAGATATTCTGAATAAGTGGCAAACAAATACTCGTGAGGGTATTAGGTTACTAAATACTTATGGACCTACAGAAAATTGTCCAGTTTCTACTTATAAAGATATCAGTCATGTTAAGGTCCAGTCTAATATTGGTAAGCCACTAGTTAATATTGATATTGAAATAGTCAATAATTATGGAGGACAAGTTCCAGCAGGTGCAATAGGGGAATTAGTGTTAAAAGGACCTCAATTATTTAGTGGCTATCGAGGAGCTAGTGTGGAATTATCCAAATATCGTACAGGTGACTTGGTTCGTGAAACGGTTGAGGGAGATCTCCAATACATCGGAAGAAAAGATAGTCAAGTTAAAATAAGTGGATTTCGTGTTGAACCAAAAGAATATGAAAATATATTAAGAAAAATTTCTGGCATTGAAAACTATTGTTTATTATCCAAAAAAGATTTTAGTAACTCTATAGAAGAGCTTCATTGTAGTGCGTATGACTTTTTTATCTTCATTGTTCCTGAGACTGAAGAAGAGATAGATTTAATAAATGATGAAATCAAACGTTTATTTTTATCAGAACTACCCCCTTTTATGAGACGGGTAGCCGTGAAGTATATTCATAAGATTCCGATGAATAATAACGGGAAAATTGACAAAAATAATCTTTTTAATTACGAAATTAATAGAAGTAAGAATGAAAAAAGTATGACAAGTAATCCAGTGGCAAATGCTGTTTATACAGTATGGGAGGAAATTCTTGGTCATTCGAATTTTGATAACGATACAAATTTCTTTGATGCAGGTGGTTCGTCGTTAGCGGTTCTAAGCCTTTCAAAGAAGATTGAATTGCAATTTGGAAAGAAATTAACAGTGATTGACCTCTACAGATTTACAACTGTTAATGAAATCGTATCATTTTTACAAAACAATACATCTAATGATAAAAAAAGTGATGACCATAAAAAAAGGGTTAGAAAAAATATTATGAGAGACATTAAAAGTAAAAAAATAAGCGAGATTCATTAAACCTTTAAGAAATCGAGGGGATACTAATGCCAATTAGAAAAGAATCCGACGTTGCCATTATAGGAATGTCTTTAAGATTACCAAATAATGTTTCATCACCTGATGAACTTTGGGAAAATTTAATTAATGGAAAAGACTTTTTTGTACGAAGGGAAAAAGATGATAATTATTTAAATGTTTATTCAAAACTTGAAAATATAGATCAATTTGCTGCTTCTTATTTTGGAATACCAAGGGCAGAGGCTGAATTAATGGATCCGCAGCAAAGGATTTTGCTTGAGCTTGCAAAAGAATGTCTAGATAATTCAGGGGTTGAAATGGATTCTGACAATAGAGTTGGTGTATTCACATCATCCTCTATTTCGAGTTATCTATTAGAAATTTTATCTAGCAATACTGCGTTGTTTGAACAGTCTAGTAATCAAATTATGAATGGCAATCAACCTGATAATATACCAACACGTATATCTTATAAGCTCGGCTTACATGGTCCTTCTATGCATATTGGCTCTGGTTGCTCCTCATCACTTTCAGCTGTTGTACAAGGTGTTCAATCATTGTTAAGTTATCAAACAGATTTAGTTCTTGTTGGTGGAGTCAGTGTGAGATCCCCTCAGGAACAAGGTTACTTCTATACAGAGGGGGGAATTAATAGTCGTGATGGTTTCTGTAGACCATATTCTAATGATGCATCAGGAACAACGCCTGGTGAAGGGGCAGGTATGGTTTTACTAAAACGGCTTGATGAAGCCATTAAAGACGGTGACCATATATACTCAGTTATTTCGGCTAGTGCTATGAATAATGATGGTAGCAGAAAGGCAGGCTTTTCTACTCCAAGTATTGAAGGACAAAAAGAAGTCCTAAAAGAAGCCTATGACACATTTGAAATCGACCCTAATAAAATTCAATATATAGAGGGGCATGGAACAGGAACTTTAGTTGGAGATCCGATTGAACTGGTTGCTTTATCCGAAGTGCTTAGTAGCTATAATCAAAATACTAATCAACCAGTATATATTGGCTCAATAAAATCAAATATTGGGCATACTGATAGTGCTGCAGGTATTCTTGGATTAATTAAAGCAGCCTTATCAACATATTACGGCATTATTCCACCTTCTATTAACTTTTCCTCTGAAAATGAAAGATTTGATTGGAAGAATTCACGTTTATGTGTAAATACAAATTCAAAACCTTGGAATCCTAATTTGTGGTATGCAGGTATAACTTCTTTAGGTGTAGGTGGAACGAATGTTCATGTTGTTTTAAGAAGACCTTTTGAAATGCTAAATAAAAAAGGGAGAGTAACTGCTGAAAATACGGCGATTAATGTCATACCTGTAAGCTCTAAGGAACCTGAAAAAGTTTCCTTGTGCATCAAAGACTTAATTAAAAGAATTGAAGCTAGTGGTTATTCACATGAAAAAATAAATGACCTTGCAATAACATACAGAACAATAGGCAAACATGAACATTATAGAGGTTGTTTAATTGTTTCACAGGATCAGCAAAGAGGGGTTATTAAGGATTTTTCTGAGCTGAGAGGTAGAAAGCCAGTTTTCATTTTTTCAGGTCAAGGAAAAGTACCTAATATTTCCGACTTATACTATTCGAACCCTTTATATCAAAATGAAATAGATAGGTTGCTCGGTAAACTTGAAGCTCTTAATAATAATACAGCTATTTTAGTGCGTAAGGCAATGTTTGAAGAGGGGAAAAATACGAATAATACTCAAATAGATCAATTAGCTATTTTTATTTCTGAGCTAGCATATGGTAATATTTTGATTTCACTTTCTGTCGAACCACAAGCTATTATTGGTCATAGTTTAGGTGAAATAGTTGGTGCTACTTTAGCGCAAGTTTTTAATGAAGAAGATGCAATTAAACTGGTGTTTTTACGTGGAAAGGCCATGCAAGAATTAGCGCCAACAGGAAAAATGGTGGCTATTAGAGCCGAATTTTCAACTATTGAACACTTGGCACAAAAGTTTAAAGTATCGATGGCCTCCCTAAATTCACCAGTGGATATTGTGGTGAGTGGAAATGATCAAAATATAGATGATTTAATGATTTACCTAAAACAAAACGAAATACAGTTTACACAACTCAATACTAATCGTGCTTTTCATTCTTCTGATATGGAAAAGGCAGCATTAGAGTTTGAACAGAGTATATCAGATATTTCATGTAGCAAACCACGCTTCAAATTGTACTCATGTGTAACGGGAAAGTTACATGATGAAACAGCTATTATTGGAAAAGACTACTGGAGAAAACATATCATAGAACCAGTTTTATTCTATAAATGCTTGGAAGAAGTGATTAATAATCAGTCTATTGCATTACTAGAATTAGGGTACCCTATAATAACATCAACAGTTACTAATAAACATAAAGAAATCAAAACGGGGCTAGTACGAGGAAGTTCAAATGGTAATTTCACTCAACAATCCTATATGGCTGTTGTCAGTTCTTTATGGTCAATAAATGAAATAGAGTGGAGTCAAATCTATCAAGATCCAATGCTTGGAAAATTGGAAGGTCTTTGTTTCGAAAGGCTAGAAAAACAGTCTTACTGGTATCCATCTAATACCACACCAGTTTTTAAAAGAACCTCCAAAATAGCCATGCAGGAGCAATCAGTACCTAAGCAAGAGTTTAGTGACCCTAAAGAAATAATCGGCTCTATCTTTAGTAAATATGTTGTTGATCAAGGTCTATTAGAACAAGGTAATTACTTTGAGCTAGGCGGGGATTCATTAAATTTAATATCGTTGGTTGCTGATTTAAACAAAGAATTTGGAAATTTCATTACTATTAGAGATTTCTTAAAAGATCCATCTATTATTGGGGTGCTTTCTTATCTAAATAAAGAAGAATCTATATCTCCATTTGAAACTACAAATAATCTGATTCAGGGCATCCTTAAAGATGCTGAAAGAATTGGGAAAGAATGGCCTACCTTACGAAAAACTGAGGAATTTAGGAGAGTTAAATCAGTATTTTTAACCGGTTCTACTGGGTTTTTAGGTGCCCATCTATTAAAATCTTTGATAGATAAGGGGATGTATGTATATTGCCTAGTACGAAATGGTGGCAAGGACAGAATAGTTGAAGTATTAAAGCATTATTCTTTATGGGATGTGAGCCTAAGCGAATACTTTGAAGCAATTGATGGAGATTTAGCCAAAGAAAACTTCGGATTATCAGACCATAATTTTGATCAACTTTCTAGCACAGTAGATATGGTCATACATTCAGGTGCTAGAGTAAATCATGCTTACCCGTTAGAACAACTTGTTGACATTAATACCTATTCAATAAAGACGCTAATAAATTTAGCCTTTAAGAATAAATTGTCTTCGTTGAATTTTATATCTACAACAGATGTCTACACTTTGGAGAATCACGAAAATGAAGGGAAATTATTGAGCCTTCCTTCTCCAGAAAACGGATATGGAATGTCAAAGAGTCTTGCTGAACAATACCTATATCCATTGATGGAAAAAGGGTATCCTATCAATATTCTTCGTCCAGGGAATATTGGAGGAAGTATGGAGTCATATATAAATAATAAGAAAGATGCTTTGTGGAATTGGATTAAGGCTGTAATTTTAACAAATAAATATCCAAAAAGTTTTGTTGAGAGCATTGTACCACTCTATTATATAACCCCTGTTGATGAGCTAGTTCAAGCTATGCTTCATATTGCTATCTATACACCTAATAGACAGGAGATTGCAAATTTAGTACCAGACAGACCCTTTACATCTAGAGAACTGTTAAAAGCATTAGATTATGCTGGTTATACTAATTTAACTCCTATTGATGATGAAGCGTGGTTTGTAGAAGCAAACAAGTATAGAGAACAAGGTATTTGGGTTGTTGATAATATGAAATTAAGTAATGATACACAAAGCAGTACGCAGGAGTCGGAGTTTTTATGGTTGCCAAACAAGCAACATAAGCTTTTACTTGCAGAAAACGCCTATTTACCGTCTTGTGATGAGATGATGTTCTCAAAATATATCAAAAAATTTGATGGTATGAATTATTTTGCTTTGCAACCTTAGTACTAATTGACAATCTATAAACTAACAAAAGAGGGTCTTTAACTAATGACCCTCTTTTGAGAGATATAAGGTGGAGGGAATATGGAAAAGTTCGATTTATTTAAAAAATTATCCGAGGCTAACCCTAGTAATGTTGCCATAGAGCATGATGGAATAAAATATACCTATAAAGAGCTCCATCAGAAGGTTGAGCTATTAGCGAATAGATTAAAGGCAAACGGTGTTACTAATGGTAGTTTGGTAGGGGTATTCTTAGACCGCTCTGTCTACACGATTGTGTCTATTTTGTCTATTTGGAAAGCTGGTGGAGTCTATGTGCCATTAAATAAATTACTTCCAGAAAAACATAACAGAAATATCATAGATGATTCTGGAATTGAATTTCTTTTAGTAAATAAAGAAGTTCCATATCACTTAAACAATGGATTAATTTCTATTATTAATATTGGAATAGATAAAGAGGAAGAGGTAGAACAACAACTATTTACTAATTCAATAAGCAAAGAAGTTATTGGGGAACAGCCTGCCTATATTATTCATACTTCAGGAACTACTGGCAAACCCAAGGGGATAATGGTTTCTCATAATAATATAAGTAATTACTTAGAATGGTGCTATGAATACTTTCAACCAAATGAACTAAACAGATGCTTATTTTCGGGCGCAGTTTCGTTTGATATATCATTAATGGAAATGCTTGCAACATTATATCATCATGGCACATTAGTCATAGTAGAATCAGTTTTAGATGTTATAAATACAGACGAGCATTCGCCTACTTCCATGTTCGTAACTCCAAGTGGATTTGGAGAATTATTGTTACAAGATCGAGTACCTTCTAGTTTGCAGACACTTATCTTAGGAGGAGAGATTTTACCAAAAAACATGGCAGCCAGGATAATAGATAAAGGTATTCGCCTTATTAATGCCTATGGTCCATCTGAAACAACTATATTGGCAACCTCTCATATCGTTACAAGTGACTCTTTGAAAGAAAAAAGTATACCAATAGGTACACCAATCTCCAATACGTCCATAAAGATTTTTAATCAGGAAAATGAATTATGCCAAAATGAAGAAATAGGAGAGCTTGTTATTTATGGCAAAAGTGTATCACTAGGATATATAAATGCAGAAAGTAATAACAATCCATTTGGCTATGATAAAACAACTGGTCAACCGTTTTACAGAAGTGGGGATTTGGGCTTCTATAATAAAAATGGGTTAATTGAGATATGTGGTAGGAAAGATACGCAGGTTAAATTAAGGGGATTTCGAATTGATTTACATGGGCTAGAAGCCATTTTAGAAAAGCAAGAAGCTGTTGAAAAATGCTGCTTTTTAATAGATAAAAATGAAAAAGTAGATGTTTTACATGCATTTATCCAAATAAAACATAACATAAATGTAAATAAAGAAGAAATTTTAAAAACTTATAAAGATGAGGTACCAGGATATTGTGTACCAAATCAAATTCATATAGTTGACTCGTTTCCACTGAATCATAATGGCAAACTGGATACGGGTTATTTATTATCGAAAATGCGTCAAACGCTTTCTGAAGAACATATAGAAAAAGATTTAGATGAGAATAACCTTAATGATTTTATTGTGTTATTTTTAAGAAATGAGCTTAATAACCCAACCGTAAAAGAGGATGACAATTTCTATTATGTAGGTTGCAATTCCCTTCTTGGAATGAGATTGTCTATGGAAATTCAAAAAAGATTTGGTTGCTTTATTCCTTCAACGGATTTACTTGAGTTAAAAACACCAAAAAATGTTGCTGCTGAATATAATCAAAATCGATGGAATAAAACGATTGAAAAAATAGGTAGCGATATTAAATATGATGAAATGCAGCTCTGTTCCTCTAATCAAAATCGACTTCTATATTTGAATCAAAAATTAAATTCAAATGATTCATTCTTTAATGAATATTATATATTTGAGATTAAAGGCTCATTTTTATTAGAAAAACTAGAAGAAGCATTACGGATTGTCATAAGAAGACATATCCCATTAAATATTAAATATTCAATTGTAAATGGGGATTTATATCAAGAATATATAGAGAATGATAATTTTGAAATTAATGTAGAAGAGCTTACAGACCCTCTAGCTCTAGATACACGTATTATTTCTGAAATCAATAAAGGCTTTAATTTATTAGAGGAGCGATCCATTCGATGTACAGTGTTTAAGCAGCAAGCTACTTATACATGCATAATTAACATACACCATATTGCTTTTGATGGTATTTCAGAAGACATTTTCTTCTCGGAGCTAAATGTGGCATATCAGAGTCTCTTGCTAAACAGACCTCCTACATTGGAGCCATTGCCAACTTCCTTTTACAATTATTGTGATTCTGAGAAAAATTGGATTAATACACCTGAGTATCAGACTAGTCTCGAATATTGGAAAAAAGCTTTAGATATAGCTCCTCATGTTCATTCCATTCCTTTGGATTTTAGACGTGAGAAGATTTCGAAATTTTCAGGATTAAGATATAGTTCTAAATTGTCATTAGAGTCAGTTTCAAGGCTGAATGCTATTTGTCAAGAAAATAATACTACTTTATTTTCGGGATTATACTCTATTTTATGTTTAGCAATTGAAAAGTATAGCTTTGAGAAAGAAATTTGTATTGGAACACCCGTGGCGAATCGAAATACTGCTGAATTTAGTAATTTGATAGGCTTTTTTGTCAATACAGTGCCTTTGTTTGTAGATTTAAACCAAACAAAAACATTTCAAGATGTCCTTGAAAAATGTTCAAATATAGTTATAGGCGCCCTTAAACATCAACGTATGCCGTTAACTGATATCATAGATGCACTTGATGTCGATAGGGATACTTCCTATTCCCCTCTTCTCCAAATTTTGTTAGTTTATGAAGATGAAAAAGAAGAATTGCTTGAAATTCCTGGATGTACTATTGTTAGAAAAGATTACTATAATAATAAAACGCAATTTGATTTGACATTTATAATCAGACAAAAAAAGAATGAAGTGGAATTGGTTATCGAATACGATGATAGTATTTTTGATGAATCAACAATAACGGCGCTGAGCTCACTATACACACTAATCCTAGATTATTTCTCTTTATCACCAGCAGAGCCGGCATTTGATGTGCCACTTTTAAAATCAGTAAAACTTCCTGAATTAGAAGTGACACAACAAAATAACTTACAGTTTTCTACAGTTACAGAATGGTTTGAGGAAATTGCTGCAAGGCAACCAAATGCAATTGCTTTAAGTAAAGGCAATGTTTATTTGACCTATCGTGAACTTAATGAAAAAGCGAATAAACTCTCACATTATTTATCTAAAATTGGTATTAAGCGAGGAATGGTCGTATGTGTATTATTTGATAGGTCAGTCAACGCAATTATTTCCATCCTTGCAGTGATGAAAATAGGTGCAGCATATTTACCGCTTGAAAATAATGTTCCAAAGAAAAGACTAGAATATATCATTAACACAACTAAATTAGAGTTTATATTAACGGATGGTAATCTTGAAGAAATAAATGAGAAGTTTCAAACAATAAATCTAAATGCTGCTTTTATAGAAGAAGAAATAAATAAATGTCCAAGTACAAACTTGCAAAAAGTACATCAAACTGATTTAGCGTACGTACTTTTTACATCAGGGACTACTGGTCAACCAAAAGGTGCGAAAATATCGCATCAAGCTATAGTGTCACATCTGCAATCAGCTCATCACCAATACAAGATGAATTCTTTAACCGTAACATTACAGTATTCATCTCTTAATTTCGATGTAGCATCAAGTGATATTCTTTGCAGTTTGACATGTGGTGGAAGGCTTCATTTAATTGATAAGGAGATTTTATATTCATCAAAAAGGCTAAGTGATGAAATAGAAAAAGAAGAGATTACACATATAAACATCGCTTCTTCCTCATTATCAACAATTGAAATAAGAAAAAACTATTCACTCAAGACAATCAATATTGGTGGCGAAGTTTGTCCTGAAGACCTAATAGAAAAATGGAAAGGTAATTGTGAAATTTATATTTCCTATGGGCCTACAGAATGTGCTGTATGCTCAAGCTCTATTTCTATACAGGATCGAAAAGAAAAAAACTCTATTGGAAAGCCCATTGGAGAAAATGTTTACTTAGTTTGTGACTCATATGGGAATATAGTTCCGAATGGTGTTCCTGGATATTTGTATATTGCAGGTCCTCAAGTAATGGATGGTTATGTAGATAGTAGAAATGGTGGAATCTCATATTTAACATATGGTTCCAATTCAATTAAAGCCTATAACTCAAATGATATAGTTAGAAAAATGCCAAGCGGTGAGTATCAATTCTTAGGGAGGAAAGATGGCTTAGTCAAAATTAATGGTCATCGAATATCCTTGTCCGAAATATCTAATGCTGCAGGTAAAAAGGAATATATCAGAAATGCAACGGTAATGGTTCATAATCTGGGGAACCTGTCTTCTATAATTGTATTGTTTGTTCAGATGGAAACAAATGTGGATGAAAAAGAGCAAATCCATATTCTAAAAAATGATCTTGCAGACGAATTGCCTACGTATATGATTCCATCTAGAATTATACCAATTAACGAGATGCCAATTACAGATAATGGGAAAATGGATTTTAATAAGCTTAAAAGCATCTTAGAAAGTAGTAGTGAACATATTGAACCTATGTTTGTCGAATCTTTCACAGAGCTTGAATCTGGAGTTTTAGATTTATGGATTGAATTATTAGGTGAGGGAATTCCTAAAGAGATTGATCGAAGTTTCTTTTCTGTTGGGGGGAACTCATTATTATATATAAAGCTCTTAAATAATATTCGAGTGACTTATGGTAGAGATTTCACTCTTGAAGAGATGGGTCACCTACAAACAGTGAGAGAAATGGCCAAAGAAATTGAACATAAAAAACAACTTATACCTTCAGACTTTAATATTAAAGATGAATCTTTTGTTGAGGAATGGTAGTGACGAAAAGTACTCACTCTCCAAAAAACAAAGGCTTATCTACACAAATTGTTTCGTTAGTTAGTATAGAGTTGGTAGTTGCTGATAATTAAGGTAGGACAAGAAATAAGTTAGTAAGTTAAAAGCGTATCAAGCTTTTAACTTACTAATGGGCTTATCCAGTAGATTGAGCTTGTTTCAATTGAAACAAATAAGAATATGGAGGGAGTTTGGTTTGAAAACGTCAACTAGCCAAATAGAAATTATTGCAATTCAACATAAAAATAAGTTAAATCCAATAACGAAACAACATCTATTACTTACTCTAACACCTCAGGAACTTCAAAAAAATGAGCGGTTTATTCGATGGCAAGATTGCGAAAACCACCTGTTGGGACGGGTAATTATCAGGAGTATGATCCTTGAACGTTTTGATATAAAGCCAAACGATATTTATTTTTCCGCAGATAAGTATGGAAAACCTTATGCAGAGGGACTTAAAGATTTTCATTTTAATATCACACACTCAAACGAATGGGTGGTAGTAGTTTGTAATAATAGCCCTATTGGGATTGATATTGAGGAAATTCGGGAAATAGATTTGGAGATTGCTAAACAATTCTTTTCTACGAAAGAAAATGAGTTATTAGTAAAGCTACCTTTAATTCAAAGGAAAACTTTTTTTTATGATTTATGGACACTTAAAGAAAGTTTTATCAAAGCAGATGGGCGTGGATTATATATTCCATTAAATTCGTTCTCAATAGTAAATATCGACAACAATTTTCACGTTATCGGATCTCAAGAAAACTACCATTTTAAACAATATAGTATAGATAAGAGTTATAAATTATCTGTTTGTGCCCTAACAAATGAATTCCCAGAAAGAGTACGTGTAATGGAAGTTCAACCTTTTATAAAAAAGTATTTAACTCAGTTAAATGAAAATACATAAATCTTTAATAAAAGCAGGCTAGGGGGTAAACCCCTAACCTGCTTTTGAATGAGGACAGATAAACTCATCCTCACTCTCGCTTTATTTTTTAATTTTAATAGACTTTACCTCAGCAATAATAGGTGGAGATGAAGTAAAAAGTAGCCCTGTATGTTTAACTACTAATTGATCTCCCAATACAACCTTTTCATACATATTTTTATCAGTTGGAACCCAATATATTCCTTTTTGTTCTATTATTTCTGATAAATCATTCACATCTAATTGGTGAAGATTTTGATTTGGTAGCTGTGTACTTAGCAAAATCCGATTATCATCCATGTTTTGTTTTGAAATAACATATCCCTCTAATGTAATAAGGTTTGATTGATTCATGTTCATAATAAATAATATGCAGAGAATACATATTATAAGAAACCCAATAACAAATTTTTTTTTCATTAATAATCCTCCTCGTTGATATGATATTTGAATAGATATAACAGGTGTGTTGATTAACTAAAATTATACAGCGTTTAACTGATTCAGCTCTCAGTGAAATGCAAGTCTTGTTTTTGGCACGAAAGTGAAGCAGCAAAGCACTTTAACTGTTGCAAAAGCGTTAGCGCCAACAACATGTACTATTTCGTCAACTAGTAGTAGTTTGAGCCCCACCAAATAGATGAAACGGAGCCTCCTTGTATGGTACACTCGTACAAAAGAAATAATAAGAGGGGCATATCGAAAAGAATCCTATACATATCCCCTGATCCTATTATTAATTGTATAACTATAGGTACTTTAGGGAAAAGGTTAAACGTTAGCAGAATGATTTACAATGCCTGTCTAGGGAAAGTTTGGTGCAAATATTATTACATCTCGAGTGTCTCAAAGTACTATGCTATCTGAATGAAGAAAACACAACTCATACGTAACATTTGAAAGCGCAAAAGGGTGTTCAGGCATGTAGCCTCAGTAAGTAAAGGGACGTAATTTTAAACAACATATCGACTCACAAATGATCCAAAGCATTGTCAAGCGAGCATTTGCAGTTAAAAAGGATGTAATGTACATAAATGGTGAAAGATACATTTTGGTCCGTTTGTACATTTCATTCATTGGAACGATTTTGAACAAATGAGGTGACCAACATGTCCTACGAAAATAAAATATTACAAATGAAAAAAATGCTAGGGAAAAAAACGGAGGAGCGCGCGGAGCAGCCGAAATTTGTGAAGCCAGAAGTACCTTTTTACACAGAAGAGTGGCAGCAGGCAGGTTTAACGCTTGTCAACAATGATTTTGGTGTTTTGTTTCAGCGTGAAGTTCGCTATCCCTTCGATTATAAGCATGGGCATTACAGAGTAGGAGAGCTCCAAACAGCGATTGATGCATGGGAAAATGCAAATGTAGAGCACCCGTATGCACTGACTTCGGAGAACCGCATCATTTTTTGGGATACCGAAACAACAGGCTTAAAGGGTACAGGCACGCATATTTTTTTACTCGGCTTTTTACAGCAGGAGGAAGATGAATTTGTGCTCACACAATATGTGTTAGCAGATCCAGCAAACGAGGCGGCACTATTATTTGAATCAAAGCTTTGGCAGCAAAGTGCTACACTTGTTTCTTATAACGGCAAGAGCTTTGACTGGCCACAGCTTGAAACGCGTTGGACATTGAATCGTCAAACGATGCCACCATTAAAAATGCAAAAGCATATCGATTTACTACATAGTGCGAAACGCTTATGGAAAAATGATTTAGAAAAGATGAAGCTTGTGCAAGTCGAGGAAGAGAAGCTTGGCTTTAAAAGGCAAGGTGATATCCCAGGCCATTTGGCACCAATCATTTACTTTGATGCGGTGAAAAGCGGGCGAGCTGATACCTTAATGAAGGTGCTTCAACATAACGAGTGGGATTTACTATCGCTTATCACGCTGTATATTCATCAAACAAAGCTACTCTTTACAAGCGAGCAGGAATCAGCCATTACATATACAAATATAGGGAAATGGTATGGAGACTTAAAACAGCAAGTGGCAAGCGAATATGTTTTAACAAATGTAACAGAAAATTATCGTGATAATGAAGCTGCGTTAGCGCATTTTTATTTAGCGTTTCAGCATAAACGGAGCGCACGCTACCATGAAGCGATTCAATCTTTTGAAGCAGCTATTGTTAGTATCCCACATAGACAAAAGCTGCAAGCCTATGAGCAGTTATCAATGTTACATGAGCATCAACTCAAAGAATATAATCAAGCGCTTTTTTATGCAGAAAAAGGGCTTGAGCTCGTTGCTAAAAGCCAGCTTACGTTAGAGCAAAAAGAAAAGCAAATATTTAAATGGCAAAAACGTCGCGAACGTCTTCAAAATAAACAACAATAGCCGATGATACTCGTATAGTAGGCGTGTCATATGCTATAATGAACATGTCGAATTATCAATTACGCCGTGGTTAACTCTAACTTAGATTTTTGGGGGAAGTTAATCTAAAAACGAGCGTCTATTACAATGTAATATAGTGGGAAGGAGAACGTTATTAGAAAACTTGTGTGGTTAAAATTTTTTAAAGAGCGTTTTCTATAGCGGACGATACGAATGATTAAATTAAACACAAAAATTATTTTAGAAAAAGAATTTAAAAAGAGCATGAAAGGCTACAGTATTGAACAGGTTGACCAATTTTTAGATCAAATTATGGAAGACTATGATGTTTTTGAGAAGCAGTTAAATGAGCTACGTGCAGAAAATGAGCGTTTAAAAGCTGAGCTAGAAAATAGTACGCGCAGACAGCCAACTGTACAAACAGCTACACCGAATACAAACTTTGATATTTTGAAACGTTTGTCTAATTTAGAAAAGCATGTTTTCGGTAGTAAGCTATCTGAATAGAAGAAGCAGTTGCTTTTCTTAAACGTGTCAAGTATAATATAGTTCGACATCAAGAAATTCGAGTAATCGCTGCATCTCTCAGATGTAGAGGAAAGTCCATGCTCACACGGCTCTGAGATGACCGTAGTGTTCGTGCTTACCGAAAAAATAAGGTAAGGCAAGCATTTGCTTGACGGCGAAAGGAATACCTAAGTCTTTATGATATGGTAGAAACTTTCTGAAGGTGCCACAGTGACGGAGCTTGCTTGGAAACATGCAAGGTGGAACGAGGTAAACCCCGCGAGTGAGAAACCCAAATTATGGTAGGGGCACTCTCCAAAAGGAAATGAACCGATGGAGGGACAGGTGAATACCTGTAGATAGATGATTACTACCTGAGAGTACGAGGCTTTTAGCCGTTTGAGTACGCAGGAACAAAACATGGCTTACGGAATAGTATTGATGCAATTTTTTAGATTTTTGCTGCCCTAATTTACGAGGCAGCGTAATATTTCAAATACTCTACATCATGAGGCGTTCGGTTTAATTGCTGTACCTTTCGATGCAGATGGAGCTGTCACAATTTTTGGTGGACGGCTCCTTTTCTTTGACAACAATTACGCCTTGGCTAACTCTAGTCCAGATTTTTTAGAGCTGAGAGGAAGTTAACCTAAAACCGTCACATTCTGCGACAACGGTTAACTGACCTGCGTCATGCAGGCCTCCCTTCAAAAATCTGTGACATCCGCCGGGGCATTTATCTTGATTCAGTGAGTGTTTGTGCACCCGCTGAATCAGAGAAAAACAAAATAGACATTCATCTCACTGCCTTTAGAGGTGGGAATTTTCTGTATTTGTTGTCTCGCTTTTGATGCAAAAGCAAATTGCTCCTGCGAATATACATCGCAGTAAAACACTACTGAATCAAGATAAATATTATTAAGGGTGGAATAAAAATGAGTAATAAAGACTTTACTCACAATAACATGAGTATTGAACATTCTTCCGCTTACGAAACTAGCTTAGTAAAAGTCATTTTTGAAAATGTAGAGGAAGGTATTATGGTTACAAACGAGAAAAAGCGTATTACCGCAGTAAACCCTACTTTTGAGTTTGTAACAGGCTATGCAAGCGGAGAAGTTATAGGGCAAACACCAGCAATTTTACAATCCGGCATGCATGATACTTTGTTTTATAAAAAAATGTGGGCAAAAATTGAAAAAGATGGCATGTGGCAAGGGGAAATTTGGAATCGCCGCAAAACGGGTGATATTTATCCAGAATGGTTAATGGTTATCGCTGTTAAAGATGAAAATAATGATATTGTTAACTATTGCGGTATTTTTACAGATTTGTCTGAACGCAAAAGTGTTGAAAGTGAATTGAAAAAGCGTACGCTGACAGACTTATTAACAAAAGCAAACAATCGCTTTGCTTACTTAGAGAGAATGAAGGCGTTGCTTTTAACAAGCTCTGCTGCAACTACACCGATGCGACATGCCGTATATTTTTTAGATATTGATCGATTTAAGCAAGTAAATGAAGTGTTTGGTCATGTAGTTGGTGATAAGCTGCTAATTGCAGCAGCAAAACGTATTCGAAAACTATTAAAGAATAAAGATATTTTAGCACGCTATGGAGATGATGAGTTTGCAATTACGTTAACAAACATTGTACATCCTCGCGAGGCTGCAAAATTTGCTCAGCAAGTAATACATGTCATGGAGCAACCTTTTATAATAGATAATCAAGAAATTTTTGTTTCTGCAAGTATTGGGATTAGTTTATATCCGTTAGACGGAACAACAACGGATGAATTAGTGCAGCGCGCAGATAAGGCAATGTACTTTTCTAGACAAACGGGTCCAGGCAATTTTGCCTTTTTTATAGATGATTTAGAAATTGATGCGAAGCGTGTTTCATTATTAGATACAGAGCTGCGTAGAGCGATAGAGAACAATGATTTTCAATTATATTTTCAACCTAAAATATCTTTAAAAACAAAGCAAGTAATTGGGGTAGAAGCATTAGTACGCTGGACAAATGAAAAGCTTGGCCAAGTATCGCCGGGTGAATTTATTCCGTATTCAGAAGAAACAGGTTTAATAATCCCATTAAGTGAAATGATTATAGAAATGGCATGTGATACTGTCCATGTCTTACAGGCTAACGGCTATGCAAATGTGCCAATTGCTTTAAACATATCAAGCATCCATTTCCAACAACCAAATTTCTTAGAAACAATCCAAAGAATATTGGAAAAAAATAATACTTCAGCGCATAATTTTGAAATCGAGGTAACGGAGCGAACGGTGTTAGATAACTCCTTGGAGGCAATCACTAAATTTGATCGTTTAAAGCAGCTAGGTTTTACGCTTTCTATCGATGATTTCGGCACAGGATATTCGTCGTTAAGCTATTTAATACGCTTTCCATTTGATGTGTTAAAAATAGATCGCAGCTTTGTGCAACATATATGCTCATCAGAGGAAAAGCAAGGTGTTGTCGATGCAATTATTCAAATGGCACATCGCTTAAAGATGCAAGTTGTAGCAGAAGGCGTTGAAAGTACACAGCAAGTAGAATTATTACAAGAAATCGACTGTGATTTCGCACAGGGCTTCCATTATGGCAAGCCGATGCCATTAGGTGAATTGCTACAGTTTTTAGCCTATTGGGAGCATATACAGTGAGGAAGGTAAAAGTATGACAAAATTTCAATTAGTTGCAACAGCAGCAATGGGCTTAGAAGCAATCGTTGCGCAGGAAGTACAAGATTTAGGATACGAAACGCGTGTTGATAATGGCAAAGTATATTTTGAAGGGGACGAGACAGCTATCGCGCGCTGTAATTTGTGGTTGCGTGTAGCAGACCGTGTAAAAATCGTGGTAGGCCAATTTCCAGCGCATACATTCGATCAATTATTTGAATCGACTAAGGCGCTTGATTGGGAGCGTTATTTATCTGTAGACGCAGCATTTCCTGTGTCAGGAAAATCAGTAAAATCAAAGCTGTTTAGCGTACCAGATTGCCAAGCGATTGTTAAAAAGGCGATTGTTGAGCGAATGAAATCACATTATAAACGACTAGGATTTTTAGACGAATCAGGTGCTACATTTAAAATAGAAGTGTCCATTTTAAAGGATGTAGCAACATTAACAATTGATACATCAGGTGCAGGGCTTCATAAGCGTGGTTATCGCCAAGTACAAGGGGAAGCGCCATTAAAAGAAACATTAGCAGCAGCACTAGTTAAAATTTCAAAGTGGAATCCAAATCGCCCATTTGTTGATTTGTTCTGCGGCTCTGGCACAATTCCTTTAGAAGCAGCAATGATTGGCCAAAATATTGCACCAGGCTATAACCGTGAATTTATTTCAGAAGAATGGTCTTGGATGAAGGCGAAGATTTGGGATGAAGTACGTGACGAGGCTGAATCGCTTGCCAACTACGACCAACCATTACAAATTATCGGCTCTGATATTGACCACCGTATGGTAAGCATTGCACAGGAAAATGCTTTAGAGGCTGGTTTTGGTGAGCTTTTAACATTTAAACAAATGCAGGCAACAGACTTTACGACACGTTTAACAGATGGTGTTATTATTTCCAATCCACCATACGGTGAGCGTATTGGTGATAAAGAAGCAATTGAAGGTGTTGTAAAATCGCTAGGTGAAGTGATGAAAAATTACCCAACTTGGTCAGTTTATATGTTATCTTCAATGGAAAACTTTGAACAATGCTATGGTCGTCAAGCAACGAAAAAACGCAAGCTATTCAATGGTTTTATTCGTACAGACCTTTACCAATACTGGGGCCAAAAATCAAAGCGTGATTAATGCGCTTTGTTTCAAATTTCATTTAAGCCCTTTATTTCAATGTTTTGAGATCTTCGGCAATAATGTGCAAGTTTTTTGAGATCACGTAACGATTGATAAAATAGCTAAAGGGCTGTAGGAATATTGGATTTTCATCCAATATTCCTGGCAGCCCCTTCATTGTCTACATACTTACATATTTAGAGGAGAATTTATATGAGACAATCATTACCGTTTGAATTATCTAAAGAAAAATCCTTCTTTGATTCGCTTGGCGATTGGATGGGAGACGTTTTATACGACGAGTTGCCGGAAAAAGGATTTGAATGTCGTGATGAACAAATTTTTATGGCATATCAAATTGAGCAAGCGTTAAAAGAGAAAAATGTCCTTTTTGCAGAGGCCGGTGTTGGTACAGGAAAAACAATTGCTTATTTATTACCTGCTGTTTCTTATGCACGTTATACAGGTAAGCCAGCATTAATTGCTTGTGCTGACGAAACATTAATCGACCAGCTTGTGAAAGAGGGCGGTGATGTGCACAAACTACGCGACCATTTAGGCTTGAACATCGATGTTCGATTAGCGAAATCTCGTGATCAATATTTATGTATCAAACGCTTTGAAGAGGCAGATAGACAGCTAGAGGCTGAGTGGATTGAAGAAATTGCCGATTCAATTCCAGATGGTGTATATGCCCATGGCTCAATGATTGCATTACAGCCATATGGCGAACGCAGTGATTATCCAATGGTGAGCGATGATGAATGGCAAATGGTGAATTACAATGCACTTATGCAATGCGCAGTTTGTGATGTGCGCAACCGCTGCGGGCAAACATTACACCGAGCACATTATCGCAAATCAACAGATTTAATTATTTGTTCACAAGATTTTTTAATGGAACATTTAGCAACGAAGGAATCACGTGAACGTGAAGGTCAGCTTCCTTTATTACCAGAAGTATCGATGATTGTACTTGATGAAGGGCATTTATTAGAATATGCTGCGCAAAAAGCGATGACATATAAAATACAGGCACATACGATTGTTGATTTATTAGAGCGCTTAATGGTCGATGGTGTTCGTGAGCGTACACTATACGCAATGGAAAGATTACAGGATGACCATGAGCTATTTTTTGATCAGCTACGCGATGATTTAGTACCATCAGAGGAAGATCGTAAACGTATTGAAAAATCGGAACGCTTACTAGCACTTGGCAAGCGCCTAGTTGCAGATGTAGAGCAACTGTTAGAAGAATTCGTATTTGAATCAGAGCTTTATATGATTCCAGAATATGAACTTAATATGGCAGAGGAATTTTTAGAGCATTATGCAGCATCTTTACGCATTTTTGTTGCACAAGGTGACGCAGTGGACTGGCTTGAGGAAACAGATGGTGAGGAAACGCTCGTTATTATGCCACGTTTAATTACTGAAGTGCTTGAAGAAACGCTATTTTCTAAAAAAACACCGATTGTCTTTTCTTCTGCAACATTATCAGTAAAAAAGGACTTCTCTTATATTGCATCAAGCTTAGGTATTAATAAATATCAATCATTTAGTGTGCCATCCCCGTTCGATTATGAGGATGTAATGAAAATCTATGTGCACGAGCTAGAACAAAATGATAAAGTAACGAAGGTAGAAGAGCTCTTGCGTGATGGTGAGAAAACATTAATTTTATTCAAATCGAAGCAAGCGATGAATGCCTTTAAATCGAAGCTTGGCATGATGGCTCGTTTGAAGATTGCCTTTGAAGGCGATCGTGAGCTTTCGGCAATTGTTCGCGATTTCCAAGAGGGTACAGTGCAAACATTCTGCTCATACCATTTGTGGGAGGGTCTTGATTTACCAGAGGAAGCATTGACACGTGTCATTATTTTCGATTTACCATTCCCGCCACACGATCCATTATTTGATGCAAAACGTGCCTTTGCTACGGATGCTTTTGCAGAAGTAGAGCTACCATTTATGCTATTACGTCTACAACAAGGGATGGGGCGCCTAATCCGTACATCCAATGATTACGGCGATATTCATATTCTTGTAAATGAAAAAGAAAGCCAAATGCAAAAGCATTTTGAGGATATTTTAGCTGTTGAGCCGATTGTAGGCTAAAGTAGTGTGTTTTATTGGGGAAATTAAGAGGAACGCAGATAAGTCGTGAGAAAACGCAGATAAATTCCAAAAAGCGCAGATAAGTCATGAGAAAACGCAGATAAATCTCAAAAAGCGCAGATAAGTTGTAAGAATCCGCAGATAACATATAAATTGTGGTTAATAACTCGAAAATTAGCAGCTCCTTTCAAACTAAGGGGCTGCTAATTTTTACTTAGAATCCTAACTAATAGTTTTTCTTACTATTTTATTTTGATTGTAGTAGATGCATATTAGACTGCAAAGTTATTTATACGAAATAATAGACTTATGAAAATGCAATTTTCAAGTAGGAAGTTGTTTGACGGCTATTTTGCTATTTCTTCAGCCATTCGTTACAATAAAATAGGGGTGAGGACGATGTATTTAAAAACGGTACGTTATTTACAGGAACAAGTACCTTCTAAACAAGAATACCCATTCAATATCTCTGCATTCCAGCATTTAGATGAGCTTCATTTACCAACAAATATTACATTTTTTGTTGGGGAAAACGGTTCGGGTAAATCGACATTGTTAGAGGCAATTGCTTATGAATGTGGCTTTCATACAGCGGGTGGCAGTCGCAATCATTTGTACGATGTGCATGAATCTCATTCTGCACTTGGAGAATACATACGATTAATTTGGTCGCGGAAAGTGACGCGCGGCTTTTTCCTGCGTGCCGAAACCTTTTACCAATTTGCTAGTCATCTTGATTTAATGTTTGACCCAGAAGGTAAGAAATATGACTCCTATGGTGGAAAATCATTGCATCATCAATCACATGGTGAGTCCTTTTTGTCATTGTTTAAAAATGCTTTTGGGAATAAATCCATTTACTTACTGGATGAACCGGAGGCTGCGCTCTCTCCTACACGACAGCTTAGTTTAATGCGTATTATAAAAGAACTAGAACACGATGCACAATTTATTATTGCGACGCATTCACCGATTTTACTTGGTTATCCAAATGCGACGATTTATGATTTTGATCAGCAAGTAAGCAAAGTACGATATGAAGAAACGTTGCATTATATTTTAACGAAACGCTTTTTAGATGCGAAAGATAAAGTTTTAGATGAGTTATTTTTAGATTTATAAAAGAGGTGAAACCATGAATGCATACTTATACGAAATTCGAATTCATGAGCAGCAACAAGGTGATAAAACAAGCTATAGCATTACTTTTCATGGCGAAAAAAGCTTGTTGGAAAAAATGATTGAGCTTGCTGCAAAAGATACAGCCTTTCTTGTTTATAAAGAAGCAACAAAATGGAAAAAACTTTTGTTTCGACAAGAGTATTTGTTCTCTATACAGGAAGTTCCTTCAAATGATAGTCTATATCCAGATTGGAACTTAGCCAAAGTGTTAAAGGGGCAGGAAGTTGTAGAAATACCGAAAAATATAAATACAGATAATACAGCAAAGATATTGCAAGAGGAATTAATGGGCTTTGCAGCAAAAACTGCATCGAGGCAAGGGAGCTTGTTTAGAGAGAAAAAATAGAATAGGGGAAAATGTGTGCAAGCGATAATTCATGGATTAATTTTAGCCTTTGGTCTTATTTTGCCTTTAGGGGTACAAAATGTTTTCGTTTTCTCACAAGGAGCGATGCAGCCAACGAGATTACGAGCACTGCCAGCCGTATTAACAGCGGCACTATGTGATACGTTGTTAATTTTACTTGCCGTGCTTGGTTTGTCAGTTATTGTTTATCAATTTGAATGGCTACGTCTCGGTTTAATTATTGGTGGTATTTTGTTTTTAATTTATATGGGGAAAGTACTTTGGACAACGAAGGTAGAAGCCACACAGCAAGGGGAGGCGCTGCCAGCAAAAAAGCAAATCTTGTTCGCTTTATCAGTTTCTCTACTAAACCCACACGCTATTTTAGATACAGTTGGTGTTATTGGAACGAGCGCATTAAATTATGTTGACACAGATAAAATGTTATTCACTGTTACGTGTATTGTTGTGTCATGGCTATGGTTTATTAGCTTAATGTTCGCGGGTTCTATGTTGAAAAAAATAGATGCCTCAGGCAAAGTAATGTACATATTTAATAAATGCTCGGCTGTTTTTATATGGGGTACAGCTCTTTATTTATTAATCGGTTTATTTTAAATTATAATGTTAGATATTTATCTTATAAGGAGGTGGAAACATGGGGCGTGAATTAGAGCTAGATGAACAGCCATTAGAGCAAGTGATTTATATGTCTTCACCAGTCGTGGAAGGACTTGCTGTCATCTGTGCTATGACAACAGGAAAACAGAATTATTTCACAATAGAGCTACCCTATTTTCAACAGCTCTTCCCTGACCATTTAGTTATAAAGCAGCTTCAGCAATTTCAAAATGATTCAGTCTACGATCTATTTAACCTGTTAATTCCGATACCATATTTAGATTCTGTAGAGCAGTTTACTGAAAAGCTTCAGCATATGAAACTTGATTATTTTTTATATTATTTTTGGGGCGAGGAAGTAGCATTTGATATAGTGCAACGATTATTACAGGATCCTACAACAATTTTTAGTATGGAGGACAACTATTACTGGCAAACAGAAGCTGAGCGGCAATTATATGCTGAGTGGCTGTCACAGCTAGCAACATTTAAAGAGGAATTTACTCAACTTTTACTAAATATTGCACAAACCTCTATATTCGAAACGATGCTCACAAACAAGGGGCCATTGATGCAAGAGTCGATTGAATCGCTGCAACAATTATCTTTAGAGCCACTTGCATTAGCGCAATATGTGATGGGCAAGACATTTAGACGAGTTAGCTTATATAAATTGTATTATTTTATTCCAAGCTATAGCCTATCGCCTACGAGAATGCGAATTTTTAATGAAACTGTATGTTTTGTACTTTATGGCTGTGCGAATCCATTATCAGATGAGCGTGAAAAAAGTGAACAATTATCTCAGCAACTGAAGGCAATCGCAGACCCCAATCGTCTCTTAATGCTACGAATGCTGACAACTAAAAAGGAATATGGTGCAAAGCTAGCAGAGTATTTAGGTATTACGACAGCAACCGTGTCACATCATTTAGAGATTTTGAAAAAAGCGGGTCTTGTTACAGAAGAAAAGATTGGTACAAGTAAATATTTTTCAGTCGACAGATCCGAAATAACGAAGATGCTAGCATCATTGCAGCGATTTACAAAAGCTTAATCAATTGATTAAGCTTTTTTATTTGTTCAAATAGTTGAAATTATTATTTTTTATAATATAATCATAATATTAGATAATTGTCTAATATAAGGGGATTCGTGTGAGCAACCAAGTATTCAACAAAGGAGAATATTGATGAGTGAAAAATGTTTTATTTGTGATAAGCATAGAGGCAAAATTAATACATCGGGAATCACGATTTATGAAGATGATTATGTATATGTAGGGCATATTGATAGCAACGACCAATTGAAATATATAGGTCATATTATGATTGATTTGAAGAGACATGTTCCAACACTAGGAGATATGACGATGGAGGAAGCAAGTGCATTTGGCATAATCATGGCTAAAATTAGTGCGGCTTTGATGAAATTAGACGGAGTGGAACATGTCTATGCACTCGTTTCAGGTAACTCGGTCCCGCACCTTCATATGCATTTAGTAGCACGCTACATCAACACGCCGAAAAAGTACTGGGGACCAATGGCAGTTTACGATTGGGAAGATGCTCCAAGGGGAGATGAAAATGAAGTGATTGAGCTATGTAATCGTCTGAAAATATATTTGGAGGGTCACTAGGATGGGGAATTTTGTGAATGAGTTTAGTTGGTGTGGTGACCAAGAAAATTTTGTAGATAACATAAATATAAAGCGCATTGGTTATATACAAATAGGTCGATTTGGTGGAAATTCATCGGCAGGACAATATAAAAATGAAGATGGTTGTTTAGTCTGGGTAGATAAAGAAAAGAATTGGGAATTTGCAGTTATTTTAGATGCACACAATTCTGCTGAAAGTGTTCATGTAATTTTAAAACATTTTTCAATGAAGAAAACTGAGTTGCACAATCTATTTTATTTAACGTGTGAACAAGTATTCGAAAAAATAGAAGAAACAATATTAAGCCTGTTCAAGGATGAAAGCTTTCTTGCGGATTGTCGAAATATCCAAGGAGAAACGGCTTGCTTAATTATTTTTAGAAAAGACAAATATATTTGGTGGTTTTCGGTAGGCGATTGCCTGTCATTTCTATTTCACTCGGAGCTAGCACAGCTTACCCAATATCAACTCAATCAAAGGCAATTTTACGAATGGATTGGTCAAGTGAATACATTTGAGCAAACAGTTCCGTGCTATAGCAGTGGTAGAAGAGAGCTAAGAGTGGGCGTAAATCGCATATTTTTAACAACGGATGGACTGATTGAATGCCCTAATAAAACATTCTCTGCTCAAGAAATTTATACTATCATGACAAGCAATGCAATGGAAAAAGGCATCGAAATATTGCTGCAAACCATTAAAGAAAACAATGTAAGAGATAGCACAACAATTATTTCTTGGGATGTGGATGTATCAAAAGCGGTGACAAGGCCAAGCAATGAATAAATGTCCAACTAACCAATACTTAATAGAAAAATCATTTTGTTAAAACGGAGGAATCGGAATGCGAAGTATCTACGAAAATTGGGGCGATAGCGTTGTTAAATTAACTTGGATACCTAAAATGAATTTAGATGATATAAGAGCAAAGATTACGAGTGTACACAGTGTATGCGTTCAAAATAATAAAATACTATTAAGCTTAATTGACAAAAGAGGATTTAGCATACCTGGTGGTCATATTGATGAAGGAGAATCAGTTGAAGATGCCATGCACAGAGAGGCTTTAGAAGAGGCTTATGTAAAAGGGGAGATAACTTATCTTGGGTGTATAGAAGTTAGTCATGAAGAAAATCCAAACTTCAATCCTAATGGGAAGTATCCCAAGATTGGTTATCAAGCTTTTTTTAGAATGGATATTCACGAATGCTTGCCCTTTGCGAGAGAATATGAATCGAAGACTCGAATTTGGGTAGAGCCTTCAGAAATTATCTATGTTATTGATGATCATGAATTGATTATAGACATCGTGAGGGAAGCTTTTCGGTCAATGTATAAGAATGAAAGGCATGAGCTAAATGAACTATAAAATTTGGAATGGTGCCGCAGCAATTATAATTAAAGATGAGAAAATATTGATGGTTCGGGCGAAAAATACAAATAGTTGGAGTGTCCCTTCAGGTGAAATTGAGGATGGTGAGACATCAAAGGAAGCATGTATTCGCGAAGTGTGGGAAGAAACCGGCTATTATATAGCGATATTGAAGGAATTACATAAGAAAAAAATAATTATTGAAGACTATAAAGTAACAACTACTTATTTCTTGGGCAAAGTTATTGGTGGCCAGATGAGCTATCATGACCCCGACGATAATATTGAAGAAATTTCTTGGAAGACGAGAGACGAGGTATTAGGTTTAATACATAATTACCCAGAGGATAAACAAATGATTGAAGGCTTACTGCTAGGTCAGTAAAGAAATAAAAAAATTTCCCTTTACTTTTTTTTGAAGTAGGCGTAATATGACATCATTATAAAAGTTTCAAATTTCTAAATCGCTGAAGCAACTAGACGCGGGGGACCCAAAGATAGTGGATTGTCTAAGCAATCCTTGGGGTGAATCTCTTCTTAAATGAAGGGTAGGGCTACTCAGGCCCGAATCCGACAGCTAACCTCGTAAGCGTTAAGAGCAGAAACATTGAAGCTTGCAGACAAATGGATGTCTACAAGTCGTATTTGGTGATGACTTGTAGACATTTTTTATTTATCTAAAGAGCCAATTGCTTTGGAGCGATAGAATTAGAAAGGTGAAACACATTCTAAGAAAATAGAAGGTGTCATAAAATGAAATCCTCATTAAAACGTTATCTTATTGGAAAGCCGCTAAAATCAGATGCATTAGGGGAACAAAAATTAAGTAAAACAAAGGCACTTGCTATTTTATCATCTGATGCCTTGTCCTCAGTAGCATATGGACCTGAGCAAATATTGCTTGTACTGATAACGGTTAGCACTGTGGCATTGTGGTACTCCTTGCCAATTGCAGTAGGGGTTATTGTGCTGCTTGTTGCGTTGATTTTATCGTATCGACAAGTTATTTTTGCTTACCCACATGGTGGGGGAGCGTATGTTGTATCGAGGGAAAATTTAGGTGTCAATGCGGGGCTTGTTGCAGGTGGGTCCTTACTTGTTGATTATATTTTAACAGTTGCTGTAAGTGTATCTGCTGGAACGGATGCAATTACATCTGCCTTTCCAAGTTTGCATTCGTATAACGTGATGATTGCCATATTTTTTGTTATTTGTTTGACACTATTAAATTTGCGTGGTGTTACAGAATCAGCATCGATTTTAGCGTATCCAGTATATTTATTTGTAGTAGTTATGCTAGTGTTAATAGGAGTAGGTGTTTATAACATTATCACAGGGCAAGTACCAGAAACACTACACTCGCCAGTCGGTACTCCTGTTGCAGGTATTAGCTTATTTATTTTATTAAAGGCTTTTGCATCAGGGAGCTCGGCTTTAACAGGGGTAGAGGCAATTTCCAATGCCATCCCAAACTTCAAAGATCCAGCGCCGAAAAATGCTGCTAAAACATTGCTGGCAATGGGCGTCATTTTAGCTGCTTTATTTGTAGGTATCATAATTCTAGCTTACTTTTATGGTATAGTACCGAATAATCATGCGACAGTTGTATCGCAAATTGCGGAGGCAAGTGTAGGTCGTAATGTTTTTTATTATATTGTGCAAGGCACAACGGCAATGATTTTAGTGTTAGCTGCTAATACAGGTTATTCTGCTTTCCCATTGCTAGCGGTCAATTTATCGAAGGATGGCTTTATACCAAGAATATTTCAAATTAGAGGGGACCGTCTTGGTTATTCCAACGGTATTGTAATGTTAGGTGTCGCAGCTATTGTATTAATTATTTTATTTGAGGGGGCTACAGAACATTTAATTCCACTTTATGCGGTAGGTGTTTTTATTCCTTTTACACTTGCGCAAGTTGGAATGGTGCGGAAATGGTTGCGTGAGAAATCAAGTGGCTGGATAGGGAAATTGATAATAAATGCGATAGGTGCTGTTATTTCCTTTGTTGTGGCGATGATGTTCCTAGTGACAAAATTACCACAAGTATGGCCTGTGTTTATTTTTTTACCAATGATTATTGTTGTATTCCATCGTATTAAGCAGCATTATCAAGATGTTGGAGAACAGCTCCGATTAGAGGAACGAGAATTACCGAATATTGAAGGGAATATTTTTATTATCCCAGTGGCAGGTATGACAAAAGTTGTTGAAAATTCTTTACATTATGTAAAATCATTAAACGTCGAAAAAATTGTCGCATTTTATGTTGCCTTTGATCAAGCAGATGCTAAAGCCTTTGAAGAGAAGTGGCATAAATGGCAGCCAAATATAAGACTAGTGACATACTATTCACCATATAGAAGTGTTACACAGCCATTGATGAAATTTATTGATAAGGTTGAGCATCAATATGGTAAATCAGGCTATCAAATAACTGTTGTAATTCCGCAGTTTCTACCAAAAAGGGGCTGGCATCATGCATTGCACAATCAATCGAGTATATTAATTCGTGCAGCACTTCTATTTCATAAAAATGTTATCATCATGACAGTGCCATACCATTTAAAAAAATAGCGAGTAGCTTCTGTAATGGTTTAGAGCTTCAGTTAAAAAGCTAATGAGTTTTTATCGATGGACCAAAATGAATTGATTATAGGAATACTTTTAAATCCATTGCTGGGAATATAGCAATGGATTTAATTTGTTTAGATAAAAAAAGAAAAATTTATTGCAATATAATATTTTGTCCTTATTAAGCTAATCAATAACATCATCTAGAAAAAAATAATTTATTCGATAGTCCTATATGGTGATTAAATATAGAGATAAAAATACTAGTTCGACAAATCAAAAAATGTGATTTATACTATACGATAGTAATGTGAGGTTGTGAAATTAGTTCTGAAATTGTAAAGGCAAACTTATCGAAAGGTAAGGACGCAAAGCTACGAGTCTAAAATCCTTTTGGATAATGATAGTCGGGTTTCCAATTATACAATTAAGAGGTTATTTGGCTATCCCTAATTATACTTGGATAGCTTTTTTGAGTTTAGATAAATGAAGCAATGCCATATTATGAACTATTAAGTAAAAAGGAGCTCAAATATGATAGTCGTAGATAAGAAGAAATATAAAATGGCGATTAATCAAGGATCGAAGGAAGTTCATGTGCAAGTAAATGGACTAATTAGAGCGGAAGATGCAGAAGGTTATTTGATAGATTTGCAGGATACGATTAATAAAATATCAAAACGTGATTATACATTTGTTATTGATGCGACTCACCAAACACCTACCCCGTCAAAAGTTGTACCACAGATGGAGCAAACGATGCTCTTTTATTCTTCTTTAGGCTTTAAGGATATTATCGTAGTAAAACCTTCATCAAAAATTGCCCAAGTACAAATTAGAAATGTACTTGAAAGAATTGAATTCCCAGGTACATTTATCGATAGCGTCAATCACGCTATGTAATTAAAAATTTGAAAGGAAGTTAACAAGTGAACACAACAGTAGAATTATATACATTTGAAATTATTACTGAGGAGCAAACCAATTTAATTCAAAAAGCAGCTGAATGCTTGGCACGTACATTTGTTGGAGTAGATGTTGCTGGAAAATGGGTACAGGAGCCAATGGTAGGTCAACTGAATTTAAATTATGAGGAATTCAGTGAATTTACCAAAGACTATTTGCATTCAATAGTAGGACAAGGCTATTGTGCAGTTGCCTTAGATGAAAATAACAATGTCGTGGGCGTGCTTGCTGGTGATACAAATGCGCCAGAGGTTATAGGAGAAGATTTATTTTCAGGACCTCTTGCTGATATGAATGTCATTATGCGTGTTTTGGATGATGTGACAGGTCGATTTATTGCTGATTACGAAGAGCGTAAAGGAAAAAAGGTCCAAGACGGACAGCTGCTACATTTATTCATGCTAGGAGTAATTGCTGAACATAACCGTCAGGAAGTGGTTCAGCAACTAGGTGAGAAGTTGTTAATGAAGGCTGCATTACAAGGTATCGAAGCTGTTGTTGGTGAAGCAACAAACCCAAAATCTATGCGTCTTTTAGAAAAGTTTTATGATATGAAAAAATATGAGAATTTAGATGGAAATTATATTTGTCATAAATATCAAAATAACGAGAGACTAAAAGGGATTCCGTTAAGTATAGCTGCTGGAACATATATCGTTGTAAGAGAATTTTGAGATTATTAGATAACCAACTAAATAGGAAGGAGTATTTATTGTGGAAATTATATTGCTAAGTATAATTGTTATTTTAATAGGAATATCTGCATATTTTGCCTATCGCTATTTTTCATTAAAACATCATTTTCATGTAAATAAAGAAATAATAAAAGGGATAGAAGAATTATCCAAAGGCCATATAACGAGCAAAATAGAGGAGACAAGCGCAAATCACACTGCATACAATCAGTTAATTGATTACTTTAGTCGTGTCAAGGACGGTTTTCTTTCTTTTTCTACAAACGTTCATCATATTGGCGGAAGCCTTACTGAAAATGGTGAAATGTCCTCTGAAAAAGCAGATATTGTAAGGGCGGCTATTGATGAAGTGGGAAGAGGTTTACAGAAACAACTAGTAGCGATTGAAGAAAGTACGGTGTCAATGGAAGATATGGCACATGCGATTGACGATTTATCTCAAAGATCCAATCAAATTTCTGAGCAATCAACAAGCACGTTAGATTTAACAAAAGAAGGAAATGAAAAGCTCAAGAACTCTTTAGAGAAAATGGAGAAGTTTAGCCATACTATTAATGCAACGCTAGAAGCGATTAATAAGCTTGGAGAAAAATCTCATGAAATTGGCTCTATTGTACAAGTAATTACAGGCATTACGGAACAAATCAATTTATTAGCATTGAATGCGGCTATTGAAGCAGCTCGTGCAGGTGAGCATGGTAAAGGATTCGCGGTTGTTGCGGATGAGGTACGAAAACTGGCCGAGCAATCACGCCTGTCTTCCTCTGAAGTATCAGATATTGTGAAAAATATTCAAGAAGAAACAGGAAATGTTGTAAAATCCATAAAGCAAGGTACAGATGAATTTACAGATGCGAATTTAACGATAGTTGCAGCTGGTAGCATGTTTGAACAAATTCTATCTACTACAGAAGTTATTGCTGAAAATAATATAAATTCTTCAGCGAGTGCAGAGGAATTGTCTTCTAGCTCTCAGCAAATCATGTCAACAATTAATCAAATTGCCCTTATTTCTCGTGAATCTGTTGAGATGTTTGAGGAGCTAGTAGAAATTAGTGACGACGAGCTAAATACAATACAAAAGCTAGTAGAAGAAGCTAAAAATCTTGTTTTGTTAAAAGAAGATGTAGAAAAATTGCTATCAAAATATGCATAAGCAAGGAAAAGCCCATTTTCGTCAAATAGACAGGAGGGGCTTTTCTTATTTCAAGCTACCAAAATAATTATCAATGGGGCTTAGGCACTTTTTAAACAAAAAGTGCCTAATATACTAAAACCCCAACCCAGCAAGCCAATGATTTAGCTGTTGCTCACGTTCCAATAAATCGTTATTTGTAGCAGTGTATTTCCCTAAAGTAGTTTCGGCGATAATCTCGCCATCGAGCATAAATAATACACGCTCAGTTTGGGCGGCAACTTTCGCATCATGGGTGGCTAGTAAAATCGTTGTGCCTTCCTGGTTAATCGTTGCTAATACATCCATGACCTCTGCGGTAGCGGCTGTATTTAAAGCACCTGTTGGTTCATCCCCGAATAAAATTGTTGGCTTATTAATCAGTGCGCGGCAAATAGCAATTCTTTGTAATTGCCCCCCCGATGCCTGTGTGATGTCGTGCTTAGCTAATTCAGCAACACCCATTTTAACCATTAATTGTGTGGCGCGCATATTGATTTTTTGTCGGCTTTCTTTTTTGGCTAAATAAGCAGATAAAATGACATTATCAAATAAATTTAAGTTTTTTAATAAATGATGCTGCTGAAAAATAAAGCCCATTGCTTCAAGGCGTAATTTGGCAAGCTGTGGTTCAGACATTGCTTGCATATTTTGCTGTAGGAAGGTGATCTGACCTGATGTTGCCTGATCCATGCCGCTCACTGTATAAAGTAAAGTAGATTTACCACTTCCTGACGGTCCCATAATCGAGACAAATTGTCCTTCCTTAATGGATAGCTGAATATTTTTCAATACATGCTGCTCAGTATTGCCAACAATGTAGGCTTTCTGTAAATCCTTTACTTCTAAAATTGTCATTATTCGTTTCCTCCCAACTTTGTCATAGAGGACTGCTGTTGAAGCTTTACTGTCGCTAGTAAAACAGTCCATGTAACTGCGCAAATAAATAGTAATGGATAGAAGAAATATGTCTGTAAAGGATGACTAGTAAACGTAATATGTGATGCCCCAATAAGTGTAGCAAGCTGGTTAATTAAATATTGACCTAGAGTATTTGCTAAAATTGTGCCTATTACGATAGCTATAATTAAAATCGTTATCGCACGTGTTATATACTGTGTACGAATCGCTTGCATTGAAAAGCCTAAACTTTGCAAAATCGCTATTTGTCTCGCATCTTTAGCAAGCAGCATATTCATAAACATAGCTGTAATACATATTGCAATCGATAATGACATGATGATAGCAAGCAGTGTTACCTTTTTAAGCTGTTCAATGTTTGAACCAAGTGTTTGGGTAATATAATGTGCCAAATTAGTAATTTTGGCTGTTTCAAAAATGCTACGATATGCTTCAATTTTTGGTTCAATGGCAACCCCATCAGCGACATCTAAACTAATAACGTGCCAAAGAATCGGTGTAGTTGAGCCAACTAGTAGCTGTGCCTTTGCTGTTTTCCCGCCGTTCGTAATATCTTGATAAATACCTGAAACCGTTAATTGCTTTGGTCCCTTACTTGTGATAACAGTCAATAAATCACCTATATCAACTACGAGTTCACGTGCCTGTAAAACAGAAAGTGCAATAGAGTTTTTTTGTGTTGGGGCTGTTCCTTCTACATAACGTAATGGAAATATTGTAAAATCACCAATCTCAATCTGTAAGCTTTTATATTGTCCGTCTTTTGTTTCCACCATAAATTTCGCCGTTGTTAATGTCGAATATTTTTCTATTTCTTTATCCTGCGAAAGGGTAGATTGAATATGCTTCAAGTGCTTGGCGGCATTGTCGTTATAAGGAAGGTCAATCCGTATATCGCTTTTGCCAGCCCCCATATACGTAATAAAGTCGGGGGATTTAATTGTTTGTAGCAAATTTAATGGAACAAGCATCATAAAGCAGGCAATAATAAAGACAGCGCCAATTAGTCGATACATAGGAAAGCGTGCCATAATATCTTTTATGCCAAGTAATAAATTGATAGATGGTAATTTACTGCTAGCAATTGTTATCCTTCCTTTGTTCTCTACAATACCTTGTCGTAAAGCTTCTACAACGGAAATGCGTTCATATCTTTTTAATATCAGTTGGCAATATAAAATGACCAATAAATAAACAAACATGACGCTTCCAAACGAAAGTATATAGTGGGATGGTGTCATTTGTAATTTCCCCATATAACGTGCAATATTTGCTGTAAATTTTTGTATAAGAATAAATGATAGTAAGTAACCAGTTGTGCAAGCAAGCATCGTAATCGCCATATATTTCCCTAAATAAAGCTGACGAATCTGCTTATTGGCAATGCCAATTCCTTTCATTACGGCAATTTCACGTATATCCTCCTCCAATGTTGTCAGAGCTGTTAAACGAATACAGAGCATAGCAATGGTCATTAAGAGGACGCTAATAAAGAGTAGTATAAGCACATTCAGACCATCCGTTAGCATATTTAACATCTTGAAAAGTGGGTACGTAATCGCAGGTCCTTGTTGTGGTAAATCGGATGCTTGATATAATTGCTCCAGCTGCGCTATTTGTTTCTGTTGCGTCACTAAAAATTCAATTAAATATTCATGCTGTGCTATAGATTGGGCTAAAGTATCCCAATCCTTCTTATGAATAACAAAGCGCTTAGAGCTGACAATCGATGGATTCATTTGCACATCATGTGTAAATGAAGAAATTGTAAATTCCATCTCGAGTTGCTCTTTTATAAACCAGATTTGGTCACCAATCCGTAAATTGTATTTTTCCATGTAATAAATAGGTATAGCGATTTCACCTTGTGCAACTTGTAGAGGTTGATTTGCTTCGTCTAGTAGAAAATCGAACAGCTGATTTTGAGTGACAAAGCTTATATCCATAACACTGCCATTCTTCGCTTCACTATTTGTGCGACTTTCAAGAAAAAGCTCTGTTTGGTCAATTGTTAGCATATCAACTGTTTGCTGAGCTTTAATAAAAGGATGCTCTTTGACAAATGCATCAATTTGCTGCTGATTGATTGGACCTGCATGCATTTGAACAAAGTGTGGCGCTTTTGCCTGTTGGAAAAATTGTTCTACAGATGTAAATAAGTGCACAATCATAGTTGTAGCGCTCGCCATTAAAATAGAAGATAACAAAATAAAGGCGGCTAAAGTTAATGTCATTATACGATTGCGCGCAATATCTCGTTTTATAATACGAAAAATCATAGAGCTTCCTCACTTTCTGCATGTTGCCACATTTTTTTTGCTAAAAAGGCTAACAATAATACTGCTAAGCTCATAAGTAATACAGACCAATACATAGTATTCTGCGTTGCTTCAAAGATAATGCCATATAAAATTTGACCAAAGGGTGCGATGCATTGTGCACTAGCAGTAATAATAGCCATCACTTTTCCAAGATGTTCATTTGGTGTTTGCTTTTGTACAGCCGTTATTACGAAAATTGAAAGTACCGTAATAAGCATAGCAATCGCGATACTACAGCCTGTAAAAATTAAAAACGATAGAGTAAAACTTTGCTGCAACACAAAAGGAGTTACTGTAAAAGCAATTGGAAGAGCAAATAGGGCAATAACGAGTAGCCATTTATAAAGAAGATTCATTCGTAAGCGCTTTGCAAAAAGGCCAATGGACAATGCTCCAATAATTGTTGCTAAATCAATAACTCCCATCGCAATTCCATAGAGGACATCACTAGTTTGCATTGCCATTCGCAAAATAATGGGTACGCCGATAATAAAGAATGGTGTTAATAAAAAATTTAAGCTTGCTGCGAGTACAATGCTCTTTAAAATAAATGTATGCTGTCCAACATACTGAAAGCCTACTTGTAAATCTTTTATGATGGGCTGTTGTTGAGCTTGCTTTTCAAAAGGAATGGTGATAAACATTTCTAATATTGCTGAGCAGAAAAATAAAATTGCACTGACAATAACAAGTGTTTTTAAAGGAAGCATACTGTAGAGCACACCACCTAACACTGGGGCAGCTACTTGTGATAATGCCTGTATGCCTTGGACGATGCCATTCGCTTGTTCTAGCTTACTGTCTATTACTAGAAGAGGAATGCTTGCAAGTACAGCCGGTGTATACAACGCACTAATTAGCGCTAATAAAGTCATCGCAACACCGATTACAATAATAGAAGGCTCTTGAATAGATAGGAACAAAAATAAGCAGCTTATTACTAATCCACTGATAATATCAAATAGCACCATCAAATTCCTTCGGTTAAAGCGATCAGCAAGCGCTCCTCCTATAGGAGATAAAAGGAGGGGAATACTTGATACAGCGAGTAGCCCTGCAAATAAGTCAGCTCTCCCAGTTAGATCTAATACATAAAGCGATAAAGCAAAGCGCAATAAAGCTGCCCCTAGAATGGAAATAATTTGCCCCAATACAACAAGTACAAAATCTTTTGAAAAAGTAGACTGTTGAATAGATTTCATAATCGTCCTCCTTATAGACCGACTGTCGGTCTAATGTATTGAAAAATAGAAAGCGAATCATTATTTGAGTCGCTTTACATATAGATATTGCGCTAGATTAAGATTACTTTAATAAAATATCTTGCATTTTTTTGAAGCTTCCTGCTTTAGCACCTAATGCACGTTCCATTAATTGGACAAAGGCTGTGGCTCTTTGCAGCATTTCCTCTGGTTGCCATTGAAAGAAGCCATCGTCGAAAATAACCTGTGCAGAAACGAGCAAAAACTCCACTGTTTCCTGTGGGTAGTCTGTTTGAAAAATGTTTTCCTCAATGCCTTGTTGAATGACCTCTGTTAGAATAGGGGATAAATGAATAACTGCTTGCACTAAGCTTTTTTGATGCATTTCTGCATTGTCTGGCTGATGGAAATGTTCAATTAGCTGCTCCTTGTGATCACCTTGTTGTGGTGCTTGTGCTAGTAATATAGCAAATAATTTCTCCATTGCTGACATTTTGGGATCTGAGGCAATATGCTGAGCTTTTGCCACATCGGTTTGTATAATACGCTCAATAATAGCATCTAGTACTTCCTCTTTTGATTTGAAATAATGATAAAAAGTACCCTTAGCAATGCCGATTGCACGTAAAATATCATTGATTGTTGTTTTCGTATAGCCCTTTGTTACGAAAAGTGTTTGTGCCGTATTTAATATTTCATTGCGTCGTTCCTCATGCTCTTTTACAATCCTCATTATAAATGCCTCCCGATAAAGACCGACTGTCGGTCTATTTGTATTATATGCATGCTTTTTTTAAAAATGCAAGATATATTTCTTCTATTCCCTATAAATCCACAAGAAACGTTGTTACTCTTTTTTCTTTCTAAAGGATAAATATTTTAAAAAACTACTAGCTGCAAGTGAAAGTGATTTTTGATTTCGCATGGCAATGCCAATGTTTCGAAAGGCGGGAACTTCAAGCTCTTTTGCAATAACCTTGTAGGGAATACGTTGTAAAATCAATTCTGGCAATATGCTGATACCTAGACCGTTTTCTACCATAGACATAATGGCATAGTCATCCCATGTTGTAAAATTAACTACAGGTGAAATTTGATGCTTCTCGAAAATTTCGGAGATTTCTGCTTTTGCCCCTTTTTCTAAAAGCATAAATGGATTATTGCATAATTCGCTAATTGGAAATTTATCGCAATCCGTGAAAGGGTGATCCTGAGGAATAACAACTAATAGTCGATCCAATTCTAAAAAAATCGTTTCCATTTCTGTTTTTGTTGGAAGTCGTAAAAAGCCAAAATCAACTCTTCCTTCCATTATCCAGTTTTCAATTTCTGTATAGTCACCTAATAGCAATTCAAAATCAATATGAGGGTAATCCTTTTTAAAAAATTTAATCATATTCGGCAGCCAGTGAGTGGCTACACTTGAAAATGTGCCAATACGAATTATGCCAGATTGTAATCCATGTAGCTCATCGATTTGTGACAGCAATATTTCATGCTCATTGCAGATTCGCTGTAATTGGGGCAATAATTTTAATCCATCAGAGGTTAAACTGATACCGGCACGTCCTCTTTCAAAAAGAGAAATTCCCCATTCTGCTTCCAAATCCTGAATCATACGGCTAATACCAGATTGAGTATAATTTAATGCATCTGCAGCTTTTGTAAAGCTCCCATATTCCGCTGATTTGACAAATGCCATATATTTTTGAATATTCATAGTCTGGCCTCCAATACATTCCTTTTTATCATGTAAGGTATGATAAACATTCAATTCTGTAATACATATTAGTATGCTATGCTACAGCTATCGAAAAATCAAGTGGGGGATGAAAATGAAAAATGCCTATACTAAATATGTGCTTGCATTGCTGCTCTTTGGCTCTAATGGAATTGTGGCAAGCTACATTATAATGAATAGCTATGAAATCGTTTATTTGCGAACTTTAATAGGTAGTGTATTCTTGATTATTGTATTTGTATTGTCCAAGCAGAAGCTGCAGTTTTGGAAAAATAAAGCGCACTTTTTTTATTTAGTCGTTTCGGGTATAGCAATGGGAACAAGCTGGATATTTTTATTTGAGGCGTATGCACAAATCGGTGTAAGCATAGCCGTTCTTGCCTATTACTGCGGTCCAGTAATCGTTATGATGCTCTCGCCATTTATATTTAAAGAGAAAATGACAAGTGCTAAATTTATTGGATTTTTGGCTGTCATTATTGGAATGCTCTGTGTTAATGGTCAAGCTTTTACAGAAGGGCGAATATCTTTAGGATTGATTTTTGGAATATTATCTGCCATCACATATGCAGTTATGGTTATTTTCAATAAAATGGCTTCAAGTATAAAGGGCCTTGAAAATGCCATGTGTCAACTAGTTATTAGCTTTATAACAGTAGCTATTTTTGTCAGTTTGAAGCAAGGCTTTATCGTGCATATTAAAGAGGGAAGTTTACTGCCTATTCTACTATTGGGTGTTGTCAATACGGGAATGGGCTGCTACTTCTATTTTTCTTCTATTGGTCGTTTACCTGTTCAATCTGTTTCAATTCTTGGCTATTTAGAACCTCTCTCTGCATTAATTTTTTCAGTAGTTATTTTAAAGGAAATGTTAAGCCCGTTACAAATGCTAGGTGCTCTATTGATTTTAGGTGGCGCAGCATATGGGGAATTGTTTCGAGCAAAACGAATGGTATGAATAAACGGCTTGCCCCTAATTATATTTAGGGTTCAAGCCGTTTCGCGTCCACTGAAGCACTATATTTTTTCAATAACGGAATAATAATGAAGGATAAAAAGAGCATGCGTGCAAGCTGAAAAACAGTGACGATATCTGCATCAGCATGGATGGATGTTGCGATTAGTGCCATTTGATCCATACCACCGGGTGCAGTGCTTAAAAAGCTTGTTGCAAATGTATAATTTAGCATCGCCATCACAAGTCTGGCACATAAAAAGCTAACAAACATAAGCAAAACAACATTCATTAAGCCAAATAACAGCGTTCGTTTTGGTAAACGCAGTGCACCGGGTTTTAAAAGCAAGCCAATATGTGCACCAACTGCAATTTGTGCTAAATGTAATATATCCTGGGAAATAATAGGGACATCGATTTGCACAACATTAAGCAGTATACCTAAAAGTACAGGTCCTAGAAAAAACGGTGTTGGCATATGGAGTTTACCTACAATTAAAGAGAAAATAAAACTTACCGCAATTAAAATAAGTACAGCCCATAATGGAGAAGCTATAGTGGCAACGTTTTTTTGCACAATATGCCCCGAGACTAGAAATGGTATAACGCTAACAACTGCTATCACACGAATTAAATGAAAATATGTTACGGCAGCAAGATTGACACCTTTTTGTTCAGAGGAAAAGACGATAATTTGTCCAAGTGCACCAGGTACACTAGCCAATATTGCAGTATGCAGTGACATATTTGTATATTTTGCTGTTATAAAGGCGAGTAGCAAGCAGAGTAAAATGAAAGTAACATTAATCGCTAGCATATACCAAAACATTGTTCCCATCGTTTGTAAAATGCTTAAAGAAAAGTTTTCACCAATCGTAACGCCGATAATGACAAGTCCGATATTGCGAAAAAGTGCAGGCCATTTCAACTGTGTACGAATGAAAAACTGCGCAATTAATACAGTAAAAAGAGGCCCAATCATCCATGGAATTGGCAAGGATAGTAGCGCAAAGAGCCATCCTCCAATGCACGCAATAATAGCAACATATAGTATTGGTAGCGTACGCTCCCTCATAAAAAAACCTTCTTTCCATTAATCCATATGTATATCGTAACAAAAAATGTCTACTTTGTTTACGCTTTTCTTAATATTCCATTTACCGTTCGTGTATAATAAAGGATAAAATAAAATTTCAACTAGTGAGAGCCACGTTGCCTGTTAATGCAAGATAAAATTGGAGGGATACAAATGGAAATTTTGCACAATGAAGTTGTACGTTTGGAGCCTATTGAGCGTGAGCATATTGATGGGCTTTACGAAGCCGCGCACGATGAGCGAATTTGGGCTCATACGTCATTATATCTTATGACAAGGTCTGCTGTAGAAAATTATGTTGAATCCGCAATACAACAGCGTCAAGCTGGTACAGCGATTACCTTTGTTATTATCAATAAAGCAGCCGAAAAAATTGTCGGCTCAACGACATTATTTGAGATTGATCCTTCCCATAAGCGATTAGAGATTGGTTATACATGGATAACTCCAGCATGCTGGGGAACCTCGATAAATACAAATTGTAAATATGTTTTGCTAACTTATTGTTTTGAACAGCTTGGAATGAACCGTGTACAGCTAAAAACAGATAATGAAAACATACGCTCTCAGCAGGCAATCGAACGCATTGGTGCTAAAAAAGAAGGAATTTTACGCAATCATATGGTGCGTAACAACGGAACGCTGCGCGATACCCATTTGTATAGCATTACAAAAGAAGAGTGGCCTGAAGTTAAAAGCCATTTTGAACAAAAATTATTATAAGAGGCGTAGGCAAATCAGCTACGGCTATAAAATGCGAATGGGTGTCAAGAAATGCATGTGTTAACCTACTTTCTTTGATACCCATTTGGATTATATAGGGGATTTTTGTAAAGAATGAAACGTGTAAAATTAAAAAGTTGTAGTGAAAAGGTGATAAAATGGTGCATTATAAAATGTGGACTTTATGTATGGTGCAACGTGGGGATGAAGTGCTGTTATTAGATAGGCAGCATGATCATTTTAAAGGCTTTATCCCTCCTGGCGGAAAGGTAGAGTTTCCTGAAAGCATTGCTGATAGTGCGATACGTGAAGTAGAAGAAGAAACTGGTTTACAAATACATACGCTTACTTATAAGGGGTTATATGAATATGTTAATCCTACAAAAGGTGATAGGTATATGATTTTTAATTATTTAGCAACTGATTTTAGTGGCACATTAATTGAAAATTCTCCAGAAGGAAAGGCGATGTGGGTGAAAATTGCGGATGTTGATAAATTGCCAATGCAAACCTCTATTCGAAGAAGGTTTCCGCTGTTTTTCGAGGAGGGCACATTTGAATTTCAAGTGGAGTGGAATGAGCAAGAAAACTGCGAAGGAGCTGTTCATATTCGACGTACATAAAGACAAAATGGCTGGCAAAATGAATGCCAGCTATTTTTTGTCAACTAGCTTTTTCTCTAAACAGCATTTTCCAAAGCGCGATATTAACAATAACTAATAGTATTAAATAAATGAAAATCCAATTGGCATTTATTTTGGCAATGATAAAATGAATAATGACAAATGGTATAAGTGGCAGTAGCAATCCAAGTGTTTTCCAGCCTTGTGACTCATTTGTTTGTGTAGATGGTTCCGAAAAGGGGATAGTTAGCCTTGCCCCTAAATAGCAAATAATGCTATAAATACAACCTACAATAAACACTGCAAGTAAATCTGGTAAAACACGAACGCCATAAATAATACAGAAAATCGCTCCCAATACAATATAAAGCGGCATATATAGTTGTACAAGAAAGGCTTTCAACGTTCCTTTCTTATATGCTGAAAAGCTTGTCAGCGGTAATGCTTTAAAAATCCAAGCTCCTTTATATTTGCTTGAAAATTGCAGCATCAACACAGCTGTTGGGATAATAAGCATCGAAAAATATATTGTTAAATAGCTATTGCTTGTAGCGAAATCTACGGTTTCATTGCGCATCGTATTGAACATAAAAATAAACGGAATAACGATGGCAAATCCGAGAGAAGGATAAACCTTCAATTTAAAATCGCGCTCCTTCTTCATCATTAAAGAAGCGAAGCGATAAAAAGTTCTCTCTTCATGTGTCGGGCAAAGCAGGCGTAGGAAAAACGCTTTGATCGGATTGGCTTTGACCTTTTTTGATTTACTTGTTGCTAATAGTTTTTGTAAATTGCTTTCAAAGACAGGAATTAATTTAATATAGAGCCATAAAGACAATAAAGGCACAATAACGGAAAGTAAGCTAAGCATAATCATTAAAAAGTCTGTATTGTCATTTAATATAAGCTCATAAGGTGCAGCAAACCACATTGGAATTAGAAATATACTCCACCAATCTAGCTCAACAGCGACGCTTAAATTGACAAGCTCGAAAGAACGAGCAACAAATTGATAACCAACCATCATAGCGAGCGAGAGACCGATTTGTACATAATTAATCATATCTTTTAATTTTTCACCATCAAAAAATCTTAAAATCGCAATATATAAAATGGCTGTTAAAACGACGATGAAAATATTAATAAAAACAAGCTGAACGGCTGTAATCACAAAAAATAATATCCCGTGTCTAAAGAAACCAACAATAAGGGGAATAGCTGTAAAGGCAATCGTTAAATAGCTTAAATAAATAATAATATGCACTAATTTTGCTGCGTTTAGCGTTTTGGATGAAATAGGTTTTGTTCCTAGAATATTGCGGTCCCGTAAATCAAGTAGTACAGATGAAAAATCTGAGATCATCGATGTCATAATAACGAAAAGTATCATTGAATAGGCGATACTCATTTGGAATAAAAACTGTGTACCGAAGCCGATAAACGGAATCAACATTAACCCCATAAATGTATAAATCCACAATGATTTAATATAACTGTATTTAGTCTCTTCCTTTTTCTTTGCTGTCTGATTAAATAAAGTAGGTACTTTACGTTCATCCATCGTAAGCTTTATCTGCAAAATGTGGCGCATAATCGTATAATCAATGCCCATTTTAATGAAAATAAAGCGCATCTTATCAAGAAGCCGCAACGTTTTGAAATCTGTCATAGCTGTCCTCCGCCTACAACAGCAACGAATTGCTCCCCAATTTCCTGATGGCGATCGAAGCCTGTTAATTGATTGAAAATACGCTCTAGTGTACCCTCTGTATTTGTCGCCTGTAACTCTGCAAATGTACCGTCAGCAGCTACTTTGCCGTCATGTAGCAAAATGATGCGACTGCTAATTTTCTCGACGACATCCATAATATGAGACGAGTAGAAAATCGTTTTTCCTTGCGCGGCTAATTGCGTTAAAATTTCCTTAAAAATCATAACACTATTTGCATCTAAGCCATTAATCGGTTCATCTAAAAATAAAATATCTGGATTATGTAAAACACTTGAAATAATTAATAGCTTTTGACGCATTCCCTTTGAATAAGAGGAAATACGAGAATGGTATGCTTCGCCGACACCGAACAATTCCATTAAGGCTTGCGATTTATGGGCCGCTTCTTCTAAAGACAAGCCATAAAGCTGCCCAATAAATGTTAAATATTCATAGCCTGTTAAATTATCATAAACATCTGCAATTTCAGGGACATAGCCAATTCTATGTTTATAGTCAATCGGGTTATTTTTTATATTTTCACCAAATAAGTGAATTTCACCACCATAACCACTCTCAATGCCTAAAATCAGCTTCACTGTTGTACTTTTACCAGCACCATTGGGCCCAATATAGCCGATAATTTCCCCTTTATGTACTCGTAAATTAACGCCTTTTAAAACTTCTTTGTTGCCATAACTTTTCGTTAAATTCGTCATTGTTAAAATTTCCTGCTGTTCCATTTTTGTCACTCCTTTCCTCTTATTATATACGGTAATCTATTCGAAAAGTTTCGCGAATTAGGAAAAAAATGAAAGCAACTAAAAATAACATCTATGTTACAGTCGGTTGATAGACGATATCGTAATGATAGGGAATAATAAAAATAAGGAGATGAAAAGTATGATAAGTATGAATTTAAAACAATTAAGAAAGAAGCATCAATATACACAAGAAGAAGTAGCAGAAAAAGTCAATGTATCGAGACAAGCTGTGGCGAAATGGGAAAAGGGCGAATCAACTCCTGATATAACTATCTGTATTGAGTTAGCGAAATTATATGATGTGACACTCGATGATTTAGTGAATTATCAAGATGAGGTCGGGCTAGGTATTGCGCCAAAGGGAAAGCATTTATTTGGTGTAGCTGTCGTTGGAGAAAGAGGGCAAATTGTTATTCCGAAGAAGGCAAGAGATGTATTTAAAATAGAGGTAGGCGATGCACTCATTATTGTTGGAGATGAGGAGCGTGGGTTAGCTATTATACCAGAAAGCTATACACAAAAATTTTTTAGTGAAGCCTTAAGAATTAATGAATTAGAAAGGGAGGATAGCAAATGACAGTCGCCATTGATGTTCAAGAGTTATGTAAAAAATACGGACCGAAAACAGCGGTACATCCATTGTCGTTAACCGTTCAACAAGGGGAAATTTTTGCTTTGCTTGGCGTTAATGGTGCTGGGAAAACGACACTTATTAATATGTTATCTTCTTTGACAAAGCCTACAGAAGGCGAGGCATTTTTGTTAGGGAATAGCGTAATTACTGACAAGCAAAAAGTCAAACAATGCATTGCTGTTTCACCACAGGAAACAGCAATTGCACCAAATTTATCTGTACGCGAAAATTTGCTATTGATGGCAGGAGTGCATGGCTTTAATAAAGAAACAGCGAAGCTTAAAGTGAATGAAATGCTTGCGCTATTTTCCCTTAGCCCTGTAGAAAAGCAGCGCAGCAAAACATTATCTGGAGGCTGGCAGCGTCGATTGAGCATCGCAATGGCCTTAATAAGTGAGCCTGAAATTCTGTTTCTCGATGAACCAACATTAGGCTTAGATATTTTAGCAAGGCGTGAGCTATGGGCAATTATTCAAAACTTAAAAGGTAGAGTCACGCTTATTTTAACGACGCATTATTTAGAGGAGGCAGAGGCTTTAGCAGACCATATATGTATTATGAAAAATGGGCGTATTGAAGCATTAGGGACTATCGAGGAATTAAAGGAACAAACAGCCACAGAGAGATTTGAAGAGGCATTTGTCCAAATTGTAGGGGGAATGATGTAATGAGAGCGCTTGTATTTGCCAGTCGTACAGCAAAAGAGATTTTACGTGATCCATTAACATTAATATTCGGTATTGGCTTCCCAGTCATAATATTATTATTGCTAACTGCAATTGGTAAAAACATACCAAACGATTTATTTCAAATTGAGCAATTAACACCAGGCATTGCCGTGTTTAGTTTATCGTTTATGTCACTATTTTCAGCACAATTGATTGCAAAGGATAGAGCTAGCTCAATGTTAGCAAGATTATTTACAACGCCGATGACAGCGGCTGATTATATAATTGGCTATACGCTTCCGTTAATTCCGATGGCACTGGTACAGGGAAGTATTTGTTATATTGTCGCAATTTTACTAGGGATGGACATATCATCGAATATTCTTGTCGCATGGTTTCTGTTACTTCCTATTGCACTTGTTTTTATCGGTATCGGTCTATTGTGTGGCAGTGTTTTCAATGAAAAGGCAGTCGCAGGTATTTGTGGCGCACTCCTGACAAATGTAGTTGCTTGGCTATCAGGCACATGGTTTAGTCTTGATTTAGTAGGAAAAACCTTTAAAACAATTGCTTATAAATTACCATTTGTGCATGCTGTTGATATGGGAAAGTCAATTATAGACGGTACTAAAAATGGAGTTTTGATAAATTTGAGCTGGGTATTAGGCTATAGTATTTTACTATTAATAATTGCGATTTTTATGTTCAAAAGAAGAATGCAGATTGATTGATATATAGGCTAGGACTAACTATGAAAGACAAATAATTTTTTATATGAATAATGCAATATTAACAAGAAGCCTGAGCTATGTTGAAACACAAAATGGTCTTACAGCTCAGGCTTTTTTATTGCTTGAAAAAATACTGTTTATCCTAAAAAAATATTGTAAGCTAATGTAGAAATAAGCTGTAAGTTCAAAGAAGTCAACGAGTATTTTGTCGGTTACTTATTTACTTGATTTCCCATAGAAATTGACAACCTATTCCACATATTAATCTGGTTAATAATCATAATTAAATCAATATATTCTTTTTCATCGTAATGCTCTCTTACTTGATGATACAGCTCATCACTAACCCCTTTCTCTGAAATTAGTGTTATATTTTCTGCTAATTCTAATGCTATTTGTTCTTTTGGGCTATAAATGTTCGTCTCTTTCCAAGCTTTTAATTGTTCAATTTGTTCATTGGATATTTTTAATTTTTGCGCTGCTTTTGTATGCATATTTAAGCAGTAAGAGCAGCCATTAATTTGTGATACTCTTAATTTAATTAATTCGGCTAACTTTTTATCAACTAACGCTTTTCTTACGTATTTTTCTAATTCCATCACTTTTTCTAAAGCTTTTGGTGCGACCTTGAAATAGTTTATTCTATTTTTCATGTTCATAAACCCTGCTGCTTTTACAATTCCCTTACTAATAAATTTACTCATCTTATCCCTCATTTCCTATAATTCGGTTGAAAATATACGGTGTAGGTAATAACTAATAATTTAAATTTATCTTGATCCATCAGAAAATGCCCCAGCGGATATAAGTGCAACACTTGTTGCAGTTATAGGTGTATCGTATAGTAGTGGTAGATAATTATCAATAGAATGTAAGCAAAAACTACAGACTACTATGATATGTTGCACTTAGAGGAGGTCATATGATTGATGTATTCAACTAACAATCCTATCGCGATACAATCTCAGAAATGGTTAGTAACTGCTTTATTAGATTTAATGAAAGAAAAACCTTTTGACGCCATCACAGTCAAAGAAGTTGCTAAAAAAGCTGACTTAGACAGGAGTACTTTTTATAGAAATTTTAAAACAAAAGAGGATATCCTAAATCTATATCTCAACAAGTTAGCTGAGGAATATACAAATAGACTCGTTACAGCTGGTGAAATTGATATGAGGAAAGTATCAAAAATATTTTTAGAATTTATGAATGAACATATTGATTTAATCTGTTCTCTTAGGAAAAATGGATTATCTAGTTTTTTATTAGATGCTTTTAACAGGTGTTTACCTACTATTCATGCGTTAACCCAAGATAAATTTCCTCACACAATTAGTGAAGAAAATCTAGAATTTGCGTTAGCATTTAATGCAGGGGGGATGTGGAATATTCTGATGAAGTGGATTGATGAAGATTTTATACATTCTACTACAGATTTAATAAGAGCTTTTGATGAAATAAGCTACTTTAATTATAAACAGTAAGTACGATTAAAAGACCATCAACTTCAAAGCTGATGGTCTTTTAATCATTATAGAGAATCGCAGTTTTCACAGCTATGATCATAGCATTCGCTTTGCTCTTCCATTTTTTTGCCGCATTGTACACACGTTTTCTCTGGTAAGTTTCTAAAAAATTCCACTACGTTTTCTAACATTTTAAATTCCTCCTAATCGATATCTGTTATATATCGTTCATTTAATATTTACATTGTATTATAACAGATATCGACAGTCAACAGAATAATTAGAAAATTCGATTATATTTTATGGCTATTTTGTGTCAAATAAAAAAGCCCGTCATTTGACGAGCTTTTGATTGTTCCAATCCTTTGATAATAAGCTGTAGGTAGCTAAGTCTTCATAGTGGTCATATAGCCACTGCCCATCTCTTTTGATACCTTCATTAAGAAAGCCCAATCTTTCAGGGATGGCTTTGCTTTATAGATTATAACTTTCAACTCAATGATACCTAACAAGAGGGGATTATTTTAAGAAGCTTCTAAACGTTCTCCAACTTGCTGTAAATACAATGTATATTTAACTAGTACAATAGGAATAGCGGTAAAAATGCAGGTAATAAGAAGGATAGGTACTGTGAAGTATGCTGCGTCATATAATCGTGTGTAGCCAAAGCTAATGATGGCAAAGAGCGCAATGAAAACGATAGATGGGACACGAGGAAATAGGAAGCTTACAAGTCCCCCGATTATCATTAATAGCATAACTAAAATAAAAAATGTCCAATGGTTAATTAAAAAAAGCAATAACATAAACGGCAGTCCTCCTTTACTTATTGTTTAATATATTCATAAAAAGGACAGGCCATACAAAAGAAAAAACACTTCTTTTCCAAAAAGATGTCACATTTCATTCCAGTTAATTGTCTTATTTAGTAGAAAGGTGGGGGCATATGTATTCGAAAATGATGATGTATCGAGGAGAAGCACAAGAAGTGGATGTAAGAGAGCAGCTACTAGAGCAATATTATATGGAAATTTTTCGCTATTGTTACGGCATTTTACGAAATCGCCAAGATGCTGAGGATGCGACACAGGAAGTGTTTTTAAAGGCATTGGAAAGTCCACAGCTTGCAGAAATCGACCATAAAAGTGCATGGCTTTATAAAATTGCCTATCGCCATTGTATCAATCGCGCGAAAAGGAACAAGTTACTACAATTTATCCCATTTATAGAATCGGCGAAAGAAGATACTACATCTATCGAAGAAGATTTCGAGTTGCAAACAATCTTACAACAATTAAAGGTGGAGGAGCGCGCATTAATCGTTTTGCGCATTGTGGAGGATAAAAGTTTTGATGAAATTGCAATCATTTTATCAATTACTGCAGCAACAGCGAGGAAGCGTTATGAGAGATTAAAGGGAAAAGTGCAGAAAATTATAAAAAGAGGTGCTTTTGAATGAAAGAAAAAATAACATCCTTTGAAGATTTTGCGCAGCGTTTGAAAGAGGAGTCAATGCAAATTGAGCCTTGGAAAGGTATTGTAGTACAACAGAAAAAATCCTGCTTCATTAAAATAAAAATCGCACCATCGCTCGTGATGCTATTTACCTTCTTATTTGTAACAAGCACAGTCGTTGCGGCATTTAGTTTAACTAATTTGCAATTTTTCGGTAAGGACGAGCAACCAATGCTCAATATGTATGAAATGACGGAAGAGGAGGCAAAGCCCCATTTTGATTATGATGAGTTTATGGGGAAACATCGTGGATTGCTCAAAAGGCTACGAGAAGATTTGGCAAATGATCAATATTTGGCTTTCTTAGATGTGGAAGCATATGAGGCGCTTGGTGAAAGCGCTCTGACATACACGCAAAGACCGAAAAAGTTTGAAGATTTCTCACAAATTCCTGCCGATTTTTCTCCACCTTTTTTGCTTAAGGAAAAATTGTTAGGAGAAATCCAATTTGAAGAATTGACTTATATGTATAATTACGAAACACGTGTAGATAATCTGGCGCAAAGTATGTATCAAGAAGCATTACGTTTGAATGTACCTTATATTACAACAGAGCATAAATTAAATACCACAAAAATTGATTATATTAGTTTGATGTATGGTGGTTTTGATTTTGAATATGGCTTCCAAATCACCATACAACCAGTTAGTGATACACTCCATACAACAGAAAATCTATCACACTATACGAAAGTGGTGCATGAGGGGGAGGAATTTTATTATAGTGAGTCAGATCAAACCTTGCTCTATGTGCATCAAACACAAACGGAGCAATATCTTCTCGAAATACGCCAAACAATTGTAATGGCTGATGCAAAAGATAAAATCCCATTAGAAAAGCTATTAGCAATAGCGGAGGAATTGATTCCATAGATTAAAAGTAGTGATTCGACTAACTAAGCAGTCCAAAAAACATGCCGGCAATTAATTAAAGGGCATGTTTTTTGTTGCTCTAAACTTTTGAAAAAAGATATTCATATAGCATTGAATCTCGCGCGCGGATTGGATGGCACAGTCCTTTTTGTATGCGTAATCAGGAGGTAGCTCATTATAAGCAATAATTGCTTCAACGACAGCTTGTTGCCATGGCTGCTTTAATGATATTTGTGTGGATTGTAAGTGGTCGCCCTGTAAAGCATGAAGCATTAGCGAATATTGTCCTAAAACGACTACAAACAATATCAGAAAAACTGTATACGACATAATGCGCCACCTTCTTCTCAATACTATTTTATCAAATAAATCCAATCCTTAACAACGTTGAAAAGTGAACTATACAATGAAAGCGTTTTAATTTTTAAAATTTGCAACAAGCTGTGCTATGACAGGGAAATTATGCTATGATAAGACTTGATATTATCTTGAGTGTCTTACTAAAAAATGCATTCAGTGGATGCCCGCTGAATCAAGATAAAGCCTCTATTTTGCTGAGGTGGAATTGAATAATGAAGGAGTTTTTATCATGAAGCGACATGATGCACGTCAAAAGGCTTTGCAAGTGCTATTTCAACTAGATAGTACGGACTTACCACTTGAGGAAGCGATGGAACATGTTTTAGAGGAGCAGCCATCAGATGCTTTTTTTGAGCAAGTAGTTCGAGGAACAGTTGAACACAAAGAGGAAATTGATAAAGCGCTTAGCGATAAGCTAGAAAATTGGTCATTAACGCGTTTGCCAAAAATTGAACGAACAGTACTACGTTTAGCTGTTTATGAATTATTATTTATGCCAGATACGCCGAACCGTGTTGTATTAAACGAAGCAATTGAACTTTGTAAAGTATTTGGCGATGAAAAATCAAGCAAATTTGTCAATGGTGTACTATCAAAATTTACCGAGCAATAATCATTGATGAGTGAAAATAAGCATAAATCAGGAGGAATTGTAGGATGTCAAGTGCCATTATTAACGGAAAAGAAATTGGTCAAGAAATTAGAGGTTCTGTAGCGAAACAAGTAGAGGAACTAAAAGCAAAAGGTGTTACGCCTGGTTTAGCTGTAGTATTAGTAGGAGATAACCCCGCTTCAAAAACATATGTTGCGAATAAGCAAAAATCCTGTGAAGCAATCGGTATGTATTCAGAGCTTATCGCTTTGCCAGAAACAATTTCGGAGCAACAATTACTTGAACATATTCGTGAGTTAAACGATCGCAATGATATTCATGGTATTCTTGTACAACTACCATTACCAAAGCACATTAATGAAGATTCTGTCATTGCAACAATTTCTCCCGTAAAAGATGTTGATGGCTTTGCGCCAGTTAGCGTTGGGAAAATGATGCTTGGACAAGAAACATATTTACCATGTACGCCTTATGGGGTAATGAAATTATTAGAGCACAGCGGAATCGAAGTTGCAGGTAAGCATGCGGTTATCGTTGGACGTAGCCATATTGTAGGGAAACCAATGGGGCAGCTATTATTACAAAAAGATGCAACAGTTACGTATACACACTCTAAAACACCTGATTTACCATCGTTTACAAAGCAGGCGGATATTTTAATCGCCGCTGTTGGCCGTGCAAACTTTATTACAGCAGAGCATGTTAAGGAAGGCGCTGTTGTGATTGACGTAGGTATTAACCGTGATGAGAACAATCGTCTATGTGGAGATGTTGATTTTGCAGCAGTAGACGGCATTGCCTCACATATTACACCAGTACCAGGTGGCGTTGGTCCAATGACAATTACGATGCTATTAGCAAACACAGCCCAAGCAGCAGCAAAAACACTTTAATAAACAGTTTAAGCTATTACTTAAAATTTTGAAGAGAAAAACATACTGCATATGAATGCGGGATAAAATAGTATGCTAACAATTTGCCTAGCATACTATTTTTTTGGCATGTTTCAGGTTAAACTGTACAAGATACGTGAATAAATAAGAAAGGGGAGATGTAGTTTGAGCAACTCTTCTTATTTAACTGTCAAAGCATTGACTAAATATATTAAAAGAAAATTTGATGCGGATCCTCATTTGCGCGAAGTTTACGTAAAAGGAGAACTATCAAATGTGAAAATTCATAGCTCTGGTCATATATATTTTACGTTAAAAGATGATACAGCGCGCATTCAAGCGACAATGTTTCGAGCGGCAGCTGCAAAACTAGCTTTTAAACCCGAAGAAGGTATGATGGTTTATATTCGTGGCGATGTTAACGTTTATGAAACAGCGGGTATTTATCAGCTTTACGTACAAACAATGGAACCGGATGGTGTTGGTGGGCTCTTTATAGCATTCCAACAACTAAAGGAAGCTTTGCAAAAAGAAGGCTTATTTAATCCAAGCTTTAAGCAAGCGTTACCGCCATTTCCAAAAGCGATTGGTGTTGTGACCGCGACAACAGGCGCGGCTATTCGCGATATTTGCACTACACTTCAACGACGGTATCCACAGGCGGAAATATGTATTTATCCAACGCTTGTACAAGGTGCAGGAGCAGCTGCCAATATCGCCAACAATATTCAGCTAGCGAACAAGCAGGCGCAATGTGATATTTTAATTGTTGGTCGTGGTGGGGGATCGATTGAAGATTTATGGGCTTTTAATGAGGAAATTGTTGCACGCGCTATTTTTGAAAGTCGTATTCCGATTATTAGTGCTGTTGGGCATGAAACAGACACGACGATTGCGGACTTTGTGGCAGACTTACGTGCGCCAACACCAACAGCAGCGGCGGAACTTGCCGTACCAAATCAGCATGAGCTAAAAGAACGCATCGTAGCGAATGTAGCAAGGCTTCAGCATATGGTTACAGCGCAACTTCGCTTTGAAAGAAATCGTCTACAGAAGTATCAACAATCGTACCCATTAGCAACACCCGAAAAATTATATCGACCTTTTATTGAGCGTTTGGCACAAAATGATATGAAGCTACAGCAATCAATGAATGTTTATATGCTGAAAAAACGCAATGAAGCAGAGAAGGTTTTTACTAAAATGCAGTTTTTCTCGCCACAAAAAGCGTTACAGATAGAGCAGCAAAAATTGTTGCAATTAGGCGGGGAGCTCAGTCGAACAATGCAGCATAGATTAAATGAGGATAAATCGAAGTTGCATGCTTCTATTCGCACACTGGCCGCTTTAAATCCTTTATCTATTATGGAAAAAGGCTTTAATGTGACATATCATGAGGCGCAAATTATTAAGCAGGCGTCACAGCTAACAGTGGATGATGCTATTCAAATTCATTACCAAGACGGAATTGTTCATGCGAAAGTGACAAACGTCGAGCTACAAAAGGGGGAATGACGGATGGAAAATTTAACATTTGCACAAGCAATGACGGAATTAGAAGAGATTGTACGGAAATTAGAGCAAGGTGAAGTGCCTTTAGAGGAAGCAATTGATTTATATAAAAAGGGAATGGAATATTCCAAGTTTTGTAATGATAAATTACAGCATGCAGAGCAGCAATTAATATCAATCGTTGATGAAAATGGCAATAAGCAGCCGTTTCAAGCGGGGAATGGGGAAAATTAAATGATGCAATTAACAACATTTATTGAAACACATACACCAGCTATTGAGAAAGAAATGTATCATTTAGTTGAAGAAATTGTCGCACCTGCACAATTAAAGGAATCGATGCTTTATTCATTAAAAGCGGGTGGAAAAAGAGTTCGTCCATTATTTGTAGCAGCCGTTTGCGATTATTTTAAATCGGATTTTGCATCTGCCTATACAGTTGGCTCTTGCCTAGAAATGATTCATACCTATTCGTTAATTCATGATGATTTACCATGTATGGATGATGATGATATGCGTCGTGGAAAACCGACAAATCACGTTGTTTATGGAGAAGCATTAGCAACTTTGGCTGGAGATGCATTGAACACTTTGAGCTTCGGTATTTTAGCGCGCATGCCAATTGCAGCAGAGGTGAAAATTGAATTAATTCATTTGCTAAGTGTGGCGGCTGGTGCAGAAGGCATGGTTGGTGGTCAAGTATTAGATATGGATGGCGAAAAGCGTCAACTAAATTTACAAGAGCTTGAACAAGTTCATATTAATAAAACGGGAGCACTACTACGCTTTAGTATTGAATCAGGAGCGGTTTTAGCTGGTGCTACAACAGAAGAAAGAGCAGCGCTAGTAGAGTATGCACATCATATTGGCTTAGCATTCCAAATTCAAGATGACATTTTAGACATAGAAGGTACAACTGAGCAGCTTGGAAAAACAGCAGGTAAAGATATGGCAAGCGAGAAAAGCACATATCCTGCACTGTTAACTTTAGAAGGTGCGAAGGAAAAATTAAATGATCATTTTATGTTAGCCATTGCAGCATTAGATCGTTTAACAGGAGATAGTAGTGTATTACGAGAATTAGCAACTTATATTGTCAAACGTAATAAATAAACAATTAAGCGAAACTTCAATAAGTGGGAGGTTTTTCATCCTTGTTGATTGTTAGCTTCTGCCAATCGATTGTTTATTGAGGCTATCTTCGTGGTTTTAAAGAAATATTACTACCTGTTCTGCGGGAAAAACAGCATTTTTTATGACATCGAAAGAGGACGCTGTTATAATAGAGAAATCACAATACGGTGAATATATAAATGTAAAGGTGTGTGGATGAGGTGGATTTAACTAAAATAACTAATCCAACCTTTTTGAAAAATTTAAATCAGCAGCAGCTTGAGGCGTTAGCTTCAGATATTCGTTCATTTTTAATAGAAAAATGCTCTGTAACAGGAGGGCATATTGGGCCGAACTTAGGTGTTGTAGAGCTGACAATTGCGTTGCATAAGACGTTTAATAGCCCAAAAGATAAATTTTTATGGGATGTAGGACATCAAGCGTACGTTCATAAAATATTAACGGGACGTGCTGGAGAGTTTGATACATTACGTCAATTTAAAGGTTTATGTGGGTTCCCAAAGCGTATTGAAAGTGAACATGATGAGTGGGAAACTGGCCATAGTTCAACTTCTTTATCAGCTGCGATGGGTATGGCTGCTGCGCGAGATATTAAAAAGGATAAGAACTATGTCATTCCAATTATCGGTGATGGTGCATTAACAGGTGGTATGGCATTAGAGGCATTGAATCATATTGGTCATGAAAAAACAAATATGATTGTTATTTTAAACGATAACGAAATGTCGATTGCCCCAAATGTCGGAGCATTGCATAATGTGTTAGGTCGTTTACGTACTGCAAAGGAATATTCAAAAGCAAAGGAAGAGCTTGAAGCTTTAATGAATAAAATTCCTGTTGTTGGCGGTAAGCTAGCACAAACAGCTGAGAAAGTGAAAGATAGCTTAAAATATTTAGTTGTATCAGGTGTCTTTTTTGAAGAACTGGGCTTTAAATATTTAGGACCGATTGACGGGCATGATTTTGATGCACTTGAAAAAACGTTAGAATATGCGAAAAAAGTAAAAGGTCCTGTACTAGTACATGTTATTACGAAAAAAGGTAAAGGCTATAAACCAGCAGAGGATGATACAGTTGGCACTTGGCATGGAACTGGTCCGTATAAAATGGAAACAGGTGCTTTTGTAAAATCTGCTACAGCAGGTCCAGCATGGAGTAGCTTAATCGCAGAATCTGTTCGCAAATGTATGCAAACTGATAAACGAATTGTAACAATTACACCAGCAATGCCTGTTGGTTCTAAACTAGAAGGTATTCAGCGCGATTTCCCAGAGCGTTTCTTTGACGTTGGGATTGCAGAGCAACATGCAGCAACAATGGCAGCAGGTCTTGCGACACAAGAAATGAAGCCGTTTTTAGCCATTTACTCAACGTTTTTACAACGTGCGTATGACCAAGTATTGCATGATATTGCTCGTCCAAACTTAAATGTCTTTATTGGTATTGACCGTGCAGGCTTAGTAGGGGCGGATGGCGAAACGCATCAAGGTGTATTTGATATTGCCTTTTTACGCCATATCCCGAACATCGTGCTTATGATGCCAAAAGATGAAAATGAAGGGCAGCATATGGTGAAAACAGCTCTTGAATATAATGATGGTCCAATTGCGTTACGTTATCCACGTGGTAATGGCATTGGTGTGCCGCTTGATGAGGAAATGGTAGCGATTCCAATCGGTTCATGGGAAGTGCTACGAGAAGGAACGGACGCAACGATTTTAACATTCGGTACAACAATTTCAATGGCCTTTGAGGCAGCAGAAGCTATGGAGCAGCAAGGAATTAGTGTCAAAGTGGTTAATGCACGCTTTATTAAACCGTTAGATACTGAAATGTTACACGAGCTAATGCAAGAAAATATGCCAATATTAACGATTGAAGAAGCAGTATTACAAGGTGGCTTTGGCAGCGCCGTTTTAGAATTTGCTGCTGACCATCGCTATAATACATTCATTGATCGTATCGGTATACCAGATGAATTTATTGAGCATGGTAATGTTGACGAATTGTTAGCTGAAATCCATGTGACAGCTGAAGAAGCAGTGAAGCGTCTGCAAAAGCTTGTCCAATTAAAAAAACAAGAAAGCTTGAAAACTGTATGACGAAGCAACCGAAAGAACGCGTAGATATTTTATTAGTCGAGCGCGGACTTTGCGAAACGCGTGAAAAGGCAAAGCGCTCGATTATGGCAGGGCTCGTTTACTCGAATGAGGAGCGCATCGACAAAGCAGGAGAAAAAATTACTATTGATGCGCCGCTACAAGTAAAAGGCTCACAATTAAAATATGTGAGCCGAGGTGGACTAAAGCTTGAAAAAGCACTTGAAATATTCGAAATGTCGGTTGAAGGAAAACTAATGCTAGATATCGGCTCATCAACTGGTGGCTTTACAGACTGCGCTCTGCAAAATGGAGCACGACATTGTTATGCACTAGATGTTGGCTCCAATCAGTTAGCATGGAAGATTCGTTCAGACGAGCGTGTAACGGTAATGGAAAAAACGAATTTCCGATATACAAAGCCAGAAGATTTAATAGAAGGTTTACCTAATTTTGCAACAATCGATGTATCCTTTATTTCTTTATCACTTATTTTACCTGTGCTGAAAACGGTATTATTACCAGGTGGCGATGTCATGGCATTAGTAAAGCCGCAGTTTGAAGCGGGTAAAGAAAATGTCGGCAAAAAAGGAATTGTGCGCGATCCGAAAGTTCATTTAGAAGTGCTACAAACTACTGCTAGCATGGCTACTGAGATTGGCTTTGTTGTAAAAGACGCTTCCTATTCACCAATTACAGGTGGTGAAGGGAATATTGAATTTTTATTCCATCTTGTTAATCCAAGAGAGGGAGAAATGATCGAGCCTTTTACTAATTTTGAGCAAATTGTTGAGCAAGCACATAGTGAATTGAAGGGAAAATAAAGTGAACCGCAGGGAGGTTTATACGCCCTTCACTAGAGACATACAAGCTAAGAACTTCACACGCTCATGTAACCAACATCGTGTGGGCCTCAAATAAGGCTTTTACAGCCTGTTAATACAAGAGAAAATTGAAAATAGGTAGAGACATCAATATGTTCTAGCATAATTGATTTGTCGATGCCTATTTTTCTTGTACTTTTATGAATGAAATGGTAGTGTTATTAATACAAATACATAATTATTCATAAGAGGTGAGGAGATTGAATAAAGGTCAACGCCATATTCGAATTCGTGACATTATTACTAATAATGAAATTGAAACACAGGATGATTTAGTAGTGCATTTAAAAAATGCGGGCTATAATGTAACACAGGCGACAGTGTCACGCGATATTAAAGAGCTGCATTTAGTAAAAGTACCGATGCAGGATGGTCGCTATAAATATAGTTTGCCTGCGGATCAACGCTTTAATCCTATTCAAAAGCTACGCCGTGCGTTAGCTGATGCATTTGTTAGTATTGAAGGCGCGTCCCATTTTTTAGTAGTTAAAGCGCTTCCAGGGAATGCCAATGCGATCGCTTCCTTACTTGACCATTTAGATTGGGACGAGCTATTAGGCACAATTTCAGGTGACGATACGATTTTACTTATTTGTCGTACAGAACCAGAACGAGAAGTTGTAAAAAATCGTTTATTAGACATGCTGTAAGAGGTGGATTTTTTTGTTAAGAGAGCTAAGTATTCGAAACTTTGCGATTATAGATGATTTAACAGTAAGCTTTGCTGATGGTTTAACCGTTTTAACAGGTGAAACTGGAGCTGGTAAATCCATTATTATCGATGCGGTTCATTTGCTAGCTGGTGGACGTAGTTCTCATGAATTTATTCGTCATGGTGCTAGAAAAGCTGAGCTAGGTGGTTTGTTTCATATTATGGATGATGATCACCCAGTGTTTGCGAAATTAGATGAAGCAGGTATTGAATTTGAGGACGGCACAATTATTTTGCGCCGTGATATTAATGATAACGGTAAAAGTGTTTGTCGTATAAATGGTAAGCTCGTACCAACTAATGTGTTACGTGAGATTGGTGGCAGCTTAATTGATATACATGGTCAGCATGAAAATCAAGAGTTAATGGATGAAAAGCAGCATATCCATTTATTGGATCACTTCGCAGATGAAGAGTTATCACCGTTTTTAGCTACATACAATGAAAAGTATGAAGCCTACCGTGAATTGAAGCGTGAAGTAGCTGAGCTGAGCTTAGATGAGCAAAGAATGGCACAACGCATCGATTTATATCAATTTCAAATGAACGAGCTTGAGGAAGCTGCACTGAAGCTTGGAGAAGAAGATGCATTAATTGAGGAAAGACTGCGATTAATGAACTTCCATAAAATTTTTGAACGTGCAAATATTGCATATGAAGCTATTTCAGGTGAATTGCATGGTTTGGACTTTATTGGTAATGCGATGTCAGCGCTTGATGATATCGCTTCATTGGATGAACAATTTAAAGAGCCATCTGAGGCGGTGACAGCGAGTTTTTATGCATTGCAGGATGCGAGCTATCAAATCAAAAACGTTTTGGATGAATTGGAGTTTGATGCAGGTCGCTTAAATGAAGTCGAGCAACGTTTAGCACAATATCAAACAATGAAGCGTAAATATGGTACAACAGTTGAGGAAATTTTAGCATACTACGACAAAATTTCTGAAGAGCTTATGCAATTGATGAATCGCGATGAAACAATACAAAAAAATGAATTGCGTTTACGCCAAATGGAAGAAGAATTAGAACAGCTAGCCATGAAATTAACAGAAATCCGTAAAAAGCATGCACTATTATTAAGCGCGGCAATTATGGATCAGCTTCGTGTTTTACATATGGAGAAGGCAGAGTTTATTGTTAATTTTGAGTCGCTTGATAGATTTGACGCTTACGGTAAAGATTATGTCGCATTTTATATTGCGACCAATGTTGGTGAGCCACCAAAATCATTACCAAAGATTGCATCAGGTGGTGAATTATCGCGCATGATGCTAGCATTAAAAACAATCTTCTCTTCAACAAATGGCATTACGTCGATTATTTTTGATGAGGTGGATACAGGTGTGAGTGGACGTGTAGCTCAAGCTATTGCTGAAAAGATTTCGGCAATTTCCATTCACTCACAAGTGCTCTGTATATCGCATTTACCACAAGTAGCGGCTATGGCAGATCAGCATTATTTAATTAAAAAGCAAGTAGAGCATGATCGTACATTTACAACGGTAGCAGAAATAAAAAGTCGTGCGCGCGTTGAAGAAGTAAGTCGTATGATGAGCGGTGCAGAAATTACCGACCTAACATTGCAACATGCACAGGAGTTAATTGAAATAGCAGAAGCAAGAAAACAAACAATGCAATAGCGTGAGCTGTAGGAATTTCCTGCAGCTTTTTTTGTCATTATCCTAAATATCCAAAAAGTATATTGGATAATAATGGCGAAACTTATTTGTCACCTTTCTTAGTGTAACCGACAAATATTTACCGTTCATAACTCATTAAAAGTCCGCACATAGTATCGGTAAGATGAAAAAGGAGGTGACATGAAAATGTGCCATTTGCGTAATCTTTTGTTAATTGTTTTTTTCATTTTAATACCTATAAATGTGTCGGCTAAAGAACTGATACCTATGGGGCAATCTATTGGTATTCATTTAAAATTACCCTTTGTTTATGTAGCACATGATATACTTTTACCAAATGGCGAATGGCTTAAACAAGGAGATAAAGTACTTGCGATTGATGGGAAAGAAGTCAGTCATATTAAGCAAATTGGCGAAGTAAAGGAAAAATCAGAACTACGTATTGAACGTGCGAACAAAGAGAAAATTTTAAACTTATCAAGTGATGAAATACACAATATGATGCCCTTTTTAAAAGATGAAACAGATGGCATTGGAACACTTACATTTCTTGATCCAGCAACTAATGAATATGGAGCACTTGGCCATCAAATTGTAGATAGTGCTCTTACAATGCCACCTCCATTTATTGACGGAGCCATTTTTTTAGCCTCCATTACCCAAGTGAAAAAAAGTGAACCAGGTCAGCCTGGTTATAAAATTTCGGTTGTCGATAAAGAACAAAAACGCTTAGGCAATGTTTTATTTAACAATGTATATGGTGTCTTTGGTGTATGGGAGCAAGGTTTACCACAAAGTTTGCGACAACCGATTGAAATTATGCGTGATTCGGAAATAAAACGTGGTGAAGCACAATTGCTTACTGCCATTGAAGGAGAAAAGGTTGAAGCTTTTACCATTACAATTGATAAAATTGACGGAGCAAATATTGTGTTTCGTGTGACAGACCCTAAATTATTGCGTAAAACTGGAGGTATTTTACAAGGGATGAGTGGTAGCCCTATAATTCAAAATGATCGTTTTGTAGGTGCAGTAACGCATATGTTTGTCGAACATCCTGCAAAAGGTGCTGCATTATCTATTGGCGAAATGCTAAAAAAATCACCGAAATAAGGTCTAAAAGACTATACCGATACTTCAGGTATAGTCTTTTACGAATATTTCGGGTAAAATAGTAAAAGATGGGTTAAATATTTTGGGGAAAAAAGTGTTTTTATGTCAATATATAAGGAATCTCTATACCCAAGTATTTATTTTTAGTACATAATAAAGGGTTTTAATTAGTTATGTCGAAAACACAAAAGCGGTGCTCCATAATCAAATCAACATGATAGTAGCAGTTTTCGAGTAAAAAATAGCATATTGATTACGTATGGGGTGAAATTATAGGGGAAACTGTGGAAATAAAATATTTAAGGGGGTTTTATGAATGTCAAAAGTAAAAATTGCAATTGCAGATGATAATCGAGATTTGTTGAAAGCGATGGAAACATATTTCACAAATCATTCTAATATCGAATTAATCGCGACTGCACAAAATGGTAAAGTGTGTATTAAAATGCTTGAAGAAGAGCAACCAGATGTATTGTTACTCGATATCATTATGCCACATCTGGATGGTTTAGCGGTGCTAGAGACATTGTATAATGATGAGCGCTTAGCGGATATGCAAGTTATTATGCTTACTGCCTTTGGACAAGAAGACGTGATGAAGCAAGCTGTTAATTATGGTGCGTCATATTTTATGCTAAAGCCGTTTGAATTTGAGCAGCTAGAGCAAAAAATACTACAATGCGCGAAGCATACACCTGAACCAACAAAACAACAGCGTACGAGTGTGTTACAGCCTAAAGCGGCACAAAAAGTGGACCAACGTCAGCTAGATACGACAATTACTGCAATCATTAAAGAAATTGGTGTACCAGCGCATATTAAAGGCTACGTTTATTTACGTGAAGCAATTCAGATGGTTTATTACGATATTGAGTTACTTAGCTCTGTAACAAAAGTTTTGTATCCAGATATAGCAGAAAAGTTTAATACAACACCTTCACGAGTAGAACGTGCAATTCGCCATGCAATTGAAGTTGCTTGGAATAGAGGGAACTATGAATCTATCTCTGAAATGTTTGGTTACACTGTCCACCATTTAAAATCAAAACCAACAAATTCTGAATTTATCGCGATGATTGCAGATAAAATTCGCATTGAGATTGTGGCGAGCTAATAATTACGGAAAGTGGGTGTGGGAAAGAGAATTTTTATCTATTCCCACACCCTTTTAGTTTTGATTTCAAATATGCACTAAAAGCTGTATGATAAGTACAGAAAATCTAATGCTTGGCATATAATAAGATGAGTGTGTGTTTACGTTTTCATACAGAAGTTAACTTAAAACAATTACTACATGTCGGTTTCTTTTCAAATACTATAATCTTCGCTGAAGTGAGAAACGTGTCGTAGAATCGATGTGAGTCTTTTTACCTGAATTAAAATATCCATATGAAAATTAACTGAAGTATAATTGATAAAAGTCCAAATGTAGGATAAATAGAATGAAAGTAGATTCTAAATACCTATATAATTTTTAGTTTTAATTCAGGTCTTTTTAGGATTATATTTGTCTAATTAGTAGTTAATACAGTCCACGCGCAACATAATTAACAAATTTCTAGTTTTTTTGAGTATTTTACAAAACAAACTAAACAAATTGTTGTTTATTGTATATACTTAATAAGAGAGGAAAGGGGGAGTTATGTGACTATTTTTACTAATGACTTTTTTGAAATGACAGAGCAAAATGGAAAGGTATTTATACGTACGATAAAATCAGGTTTTCCTTTAAAGGACTTTGATACTATTTTAAGATTACATCCCCGTGTCAAGCTTACTAATTTTGCTGTATTAAAAAATGTACTAACGGCAGAAAATAATAATACAACTGAAATTGGCATATGGTTACCTAGTATTGAAATCGAAGTTGCTCGTGACAATATGTCTGCCTCACTTTTTATTTATGAAACAGTGGAAGAATTACGTCAAAATAGCGACCGTTTTGTGGAGGAAATCGAAAGGCTTTTACAGCAAAAAAGGATTGTACACGGAATTCAACCTATTCAAATTGATGAAATAGTTCCAGCGAAAGCATATTTAATCGCACAAGGTACGCCGCCAATTAAAGGTGAGGATGCAAAGGTTACATATTTGGAAATACCTGAGCGTAAGCCGATTATTAAGGAAGATGGAAAAGCCGATTATTATGAGATGAATTTTATTTTCGAAATACATGAAGATAGTTGGCTAGGCGAAAAGACACCAGCGCAAGTAGGTATTGATGGGAGTACAATTTTTGGTGAAGTAGTGGCAGCAGCACCAGGCAAGGATGTATCTTTAAAATATGACCGTAAATCTGCCTATGAAGTGGAAGAGGACGGAAAAATTGTTTTACGCTCTAAATATGCAGGTGCATTAGGGCAAGTACAAGGCCAACTAACGATTAGTCATCATTTACCAATTAACGGTGATGTTGGTGTTGAAACAGGTAACATAGACTTTCAAGGCTCATTAACAATCCGAGGTACAGTGCAAAGTGGCTTTTCTGTTATAGCAAAAGGGGATATTTCCATTGACTCATCTGAGGGAATATCTGGTGCTAAGCTTATTCGCTCACTAGAAGGGGATATATATATTCGCGGCGGAGTTTTTGGACTGGGAGAAACAGAAATAGAAGCGGCGGGTAATATATATATCAAGCATGTGAATGAAGCAAACTTAAGAGCAAATGGCGATATCCATATAGGTTTTTACGCGCTTGGCTCTAATTTATCGGCAAACTCCATTTTTTTAGATGAGCGTAAAGGTAAAATTATCGGTGGTACAGCAACGGCAAAGGACCTTATTGTGTCCGCTATTTCTGGTAATCGCTTAGAGCGTCGAACGGAGCTTATTATTAATACTTTTAATAAAAAAGAGCTTCAAGCCATTATTCAGGAAAAAGCAAAATTGTTAAAAAATGAGCAAGATGATCTAATAAAATACGAAACTCAATTAAAAAAGATATTGTCATCACAAAGCACATTAAATAGTCAACAATCTGCGGTTGTGGAACAAGTGAAACAAAAAATTGTATCATTAAGAAAATATGTGGCAAGTCTAGATAATGAAATAAAAGTGAGCATTAACGATTTACACAATGCGGGGAAAGAAGAAATTAAAATTACGAAGGAAGCATATCCAGGCACGTATATTCAAATCGGTAAAAAATCATCACTTTTAACGAAAATGACGAATGGTACATTTTTATTGGAATCAGGGGAGTTGAACGTATAAATGAACATTCCAATCTACGCGCATCGTGGTGCTTCTGCGTATGAGCTTGAAAATACGATGGGGGCGTTCCGAAGAGCGTTAAAGCTTGGAGCAAATGGTATTGAATTGGATGTTCAATGCTCTAAAGATGGGCAATTAATAGTTTTTCACGATAATAATATAAAGCGTTTAACAGGCGTTAATCGATTTGTACAGGATTGTACATTAGCAGAGCTGCAAAGCTATCGCTTAGGCAGGCGTTTTTCGCGTATTTTTTCTAAGAAGCGAATACCATTATTACGTGATGTTATTAAGTGGGCAATCGTAGAAAAAATCTCGCTTAATATTGAGCTAAAAGAGTCGTTAATGACTAATTATGATGCTTTAATTCAATTGCTGAAAATAATTGAGCTTCCAAAAAATAGTCATTTTTCATCATTTCATGAGCAATTACTTGTTATAGTAAAAAAATATCGACCTGATATTGAAACAGCACTTATCATAACCAAAAAATTTGATTGGGGAAAGCTAGATAGCCTTCCACATGTCGATGCAATTCATGCACATAAAAAATATTATAAACGCAGTTATTTAAAAGCATGCGAATATGCAGGGAAAAGCATGCGTTTTTATGGTGTAACTGGCAAGGAATCTTTCATTACACAGCCACATCCTGTTGTTGTAGGCTGGATTACGGATTACCCCGATATTGTAAGGAAGAGATAAAATCTAAAAGGGTGTGGGAAAGCAGAGTTAAATCCGCTCTCCCACACCCTTTGCACATTATTAATTTTTTGTAAAATTCCCATTCACAATATAGCGAAATAATTTTTATTTTTGCCAGCGTTCAGATACTTTTCCTTTTTTACGATCACGGTGTAGTAAGAAGCCTGCAAAAAAGCCGAAGCCCATTAAAAATAAAGCAACACCAATTACAAACTGGAGCCAAATCCAAGGAATTGGAGAAATTAATACGCCGAATAATGTGTCACGCATCAATTTAATGCCAGCAGCTGCCATTAATCCGGGAATTAGTAGCACAATAAATGCAGCCATTCGAGCCATTTTCCTACCTCCTAACTCTATCTTTCTAATTGTACAATCGTAGGTGGGAATGTCAAGAAAACAGGCGTTATTGTACTGTTTTCGCCATGTTCTAGTGACGTTTGAATAATTAGAAAATTCTTAATTATTATAGATTGCATAATAATTGTTGCTTAAAAGTGAATTTGAACGTATTGTAAAAATAAGCAATGAAAATATATGTTTTTTTCATGGCGAATTTGTGACAATTTAGAAAAAAGTATAGTATACGAGAAAGTAAACGCTTTCTTTTAGTTGAAAGGGGAATATGCAATGGAAATCTTTAAGTACATGGAAAAGTATGATTATGAACAACTCGTTTTTTGCCAAGACAAGGAATCGGGCTTAAAGGCAATTATTGCAATTCATGATACGACGCTAGGACCAGCACTTGGTGGGTCACGTATGTGGACATATGCGTCTGAAGCAGATGCAATTGAAGATGCATTACGACTAGCACGAGGTATGACGTATAAAAATGCAGCAGCAGGCTTGAATTTAGGTGGAGGAAAAACTGTTATTATCGGCGATCCATTCAAAGATAAAAATGAAGAAATGTTCCGCGCATTAGGTCGCTTTATTCAAGGCTTAAACGGTCGCTATATTACAGCAGAGGATGTAGGTACTACAGTAACTGACATGGATTTAATTCATGAAGAAACGAATTATGTAACAGGTATCTCGCCAGCATTTGGTTCTTCTGGTAACCCATCTCCGGTTACAGCTTATGGCGTATATTTAGGTATTAAGGCAGCTGCGAAGGAAGCTTTTGGAGTTGATGTACTTGAAGGACGTACAATTGCAGTACAAGGGCTAGGAAACGTAGCGTACACGTTATGTGAGTACTTACATAAAGATGGCGCCAAACTAGTTGTAACAGATATTAATAAAGCTGCTGTTGAACGTGTTGTAGAAGCTTTTGGTGCTACAGCAGTTGATCCAGCAGATATTTATAAACAAGATGTAGATATTTTCTCACCATGTGCACTTGGTGCAATTATTAACGATGAAACGATTCCACAACTTAAAGCAAAAGTTATCGCTGGCTCAGCGAACAATCAGCTTCAGGAATCCCGTCACGGACAAATTTTACACGAAAAAGGTATTATTTATGCGCCTGACTATGTAATTAATGCAGGTGGAGTAATCAATGTAGCAGACGAGCTATATGGTTATAATCGTGATCGTGCAATGAAGCGTGTGGAAACAATTTATGATAGCATCGAGAAAATTTTAACAATTTCAAAAGAACAAGATGTGCCAACATATTTAGCTGCTAATAAGCTAGCAGAAGATCGTATCGCACGCGTTGCGAAATCTCGTAGTCAGTTTTTACGCAATGAAAAAAACATTTTAAATGGTCGTTAAGCATTTAAAGGTGAAAAGGAGGTAAAGACAATCTTTGCTTCCTTTTTTGTAAAAAGGGGGATGTTTTTATGGCACATGAATATGATGTAGTCATTTTAGGTGGCGGAACAGGCGGCTATGTTGCAGCGATTCGTGCAGCACAGCTAGGTTTGAAAACAGCTATTGTTGAACAGGCAAAGCTTGGAGGTACATGCTTACATAAAGGATGTATTCCAAGTAAGGCCCTGCTAAGAAGCGCAGAAGTTTATCGCACTGCAAAGGACAGTGAAACCTTTGGTGTTGAAGTAGAAGGCGTAAAATTGCAATTTGATAAAGTGCAAAATCGTAAAAATACGATTATTAAAACTTTACAATCTGGTATTGAAGGCTTAATGAAAAAAGGAAAAATAGATGTTTATTACGGTACAGGTCGTATATTAGGTCCTTCTATATTTTCTCCGATGCCTGGAACAATTTCGGTCGAGTTAGCTGACGGTGGCGAAAATGAAATGCTTGTGCCAACAAATGTTATTATCGCGACTGGCTCAAAGCCAGCAACATTGGAAGGGATTCCTGTTGACGGAGAGCGTATATTAAATTCTGACCATGCACTTGAGCTTAAAGAGCTACCTTCTTCTATATTAATTGTAGGCGGTGGTGTAATCGGTATCGAATGGGCATCAATGCTTTGTGACTTTGGTGTTGAGGTAACAGTTTTAGAGTATGGTGACCGAATTTTACCAACAGAAGATGCTGATATTGCAAAAGAAATGACGAAGACGTTAACAAAACGTGGCGTTCGAATCATTGTAAATGCTCGTATGCAGACAGATACGTTAAAAGTTAGCGAGCAAGTATCCATTACAGCAACTTCTGGCGATACGACGGAAACGTACAATGCGGAAAAAATGCTTGTCAGCGTAGGTCGTACGGCGAACACAGAAGGCATTGGTCTCGAAAATACAGAAATTGTTGTAGAGCGCTCTTATATTCAAGTAAATGATAACTATCAAACGAAGGAAAGTCATATTTATGCAATCGGCGATGTCATCGGTGGTATGCAGCTAGCACACGTTGCTTCACATGAAGGAATTGTTGCTGTAGAGCATATTGCAGGGCACAAAACAGCGGCGATTCACTACCCAAATGTCGCTCGTTGTATTTATTCTTACCCAGAAGCATCAAGTGTCGGCCTAACAGAAGCACAAGCTAAAGAGCAAGGCTTCGATGTAAAAGTGGCAAAATTCCCATTTAAAGCTATCGGTAAAGCGTTAGTACATGGGGATGCTGAAGGATTTGTCAAAATGATTGCAGACAGCAAAACAAATGATTTATTAGGTGTTCATATGATTGGACCACATGTGACAGATATGATTTCAGAATCTGCGCTAGCTTTATTACTTGATGCAAGCCCTTGGGAAATTTCTCAAACGATTCACCCGCACCCATCATTAAGCGAAGTAATAGGTGAAGCTGCATTAGCTATAGAAGGCCGTGCGATTCACTTTTAAATCATAGGAAATCAAAGTGTTCATATAATAATGCTGTAAATCGTGATGCTTTTCTTATTGCAAAAGCATATTAAAAATGAAGCTACGAAAGGGGATGTTCGTATGTTAAAACACGAAGACCTTGGATTAACGAATGAAGATGTACTAAAAATGTATGAAACGATGCTTATGGCAAGACGTATTGATGAGCGTATGTGGCTATTAAACCGCGCTGGAAAAATACCTTTTGTTATTTCTTGTCAAGGACAAGAAGCGGCGCAAGTTGGGGCTGCATTTGCATTAGATAATACGAAAGATTATATTGCACCATATTATCGCGATATGGGCGTTGTATTACATTTTGGTATGACAGCGAAAGATTTAATGCTATCAGCTTTTGCGAAGGCTGAAGATCCAAACTCTGGTGGGCGTCAAATGCCAGGGCACTTTGGACAAAAGAAAAATCGTATTCTAACAGGCTCTTCACCTGTAACGACGCAAGTTCCACACGCAGTAGGAGTAGCGCTTGCGGGGAAAATTCAGCAAAAGGACTTTATTACATTCGTTACGCTAGGGGAAGGCTCATCAAACCAAGGTGACTTCCATGAAGGAGCGAACTTTGCAGGAGTGCATAAGCTACCAGTTATTATTATGGTGGAAAATAATCAATATGCCATTTCAGTACCTGTTGAACGTCAGCTAGGCTGTGCAAAAGTATCAGACCGTGGTATTGGCTACGGTATGCCAGGTGTTACAGTTGATGGGAAAAATCCGCTTGAAGTGTATAAAGTAGTGAAAGAAGCGGCAGATCGTGCAAGACGTGGCGAAGGCGCAAGCTTAATTGAAGCGGTAACGTATCGTTTAACTGCGCACTCTTCGGATGATGATGATCGTCAATATCGAACAGCAGAAGATATTGCGGAAGGTAAAGCAAACGATCCATTATTATTGTTTGAAAACTACTTACTAGAAGCAGGCGTGGCGACAGCTGAAATATTTGAGGAGCTAAACGCAAAAGTTGCAGCTATTGTAAATGAAGCAACTGATTATGCGGAAGCAGCACCATATGCGCAGCCAGAGCACGCATTGAAATATGTTTATGCTGAGGAGAGTGGCGAATAATGGCAGTTATTTCTTATATTGATGCAATTAATTTAGCGATGAAAGAAGAAATGGAACGAGACGAGCGCGTCTTTATTTTAGGAGAGGACGTAGGGCGTAAAGGTGGCGTATTTAAAGCGACAACAGGGTTATACAACCAATTTGGCGAGTACCGTGTCTTGGATACACCATTGGCAGAAAGTGCGATTGCAGGTGTGGCAATTGGTGCCGCAATGTATGGTATGCGTCCAATTGCTGAAATGCAATTTGCTGATTTCATTATGCCAGCAGTAAACCAAATTGTATCGGAAGCTGCTAAAATTCGTTACCGCTCTAATAATGACTGGACATGTCCTTTAGTAGTGCGTGCGCCATTTGGTGGGGGAATCCACGGTGCGCTCTACCACTCACAATCAGTAGAAGCATTATTCGCGGGTACACCAGGTTTAAAAATCGTTATCCCTTCTACGCCATACGATGCGAAGGGCTTATTAAAGGCAGCGATTCGTGATGAAGATCCTGTACTATTTTTCGAGCATAAACGAGCGTATCGTTTAATTAAAGGCGAAGTACCGACAGATGATTATACACTGCCTATCGGAAAAGCGGACGTAAAACGTGAGGGCGATGATATCACAGTTATCACTTACGGCTTAGCTGTCCATTTTGCATTGCAAGCGGCTGAGCGCTTAGCAGCTGATGGCATTCAGGCGCATATTTTAGATTTGCGTACAGTGTACCCATTAGACAAAGAAGCGATTATCGAAGCGGCAAGTAAAACAGGTAAAGTGTTACTTGTTACAGAAGATAATAAAGAAGGCAGCATTATGAGCGAAGTTGCAGCGATTATTGCAGAGCACTGCTTATTCGAGCTAGATGCACCGATTAAGCGCTTAGCAGGACCAGATGTGCCTGCAATGCCTTACGCACCGACAATGGAAAAGTATTTCATGATTAATCCTGATAAAGTTGAGCAAGCAATGCGTGAGCTTGCTGCATTTTAAGGAGGGGTAATAATGGCTATTCAAAATATTGTAATGCCTCAATTAGGTGAGAGTGTAACAGAGGGAACAATCGAACGCTGGCTAGTAAAACCAGGCGATAAAGTGAATAAATATGATCCGTTAGCAGAAGTAAATACAGATAAAGTCAATGCAGAAATTCCATCCTCATTTGCTGGTATCGTTCGCGAGCTAATTGCTGGTGAGGGAGAGACTTTACCTGTAGGAGCAATCGTTTGTACAATCGAGGTAGAAGGTGAAGCAAGTGAGCCACCAGCAGAAAAAACATCGAATGTTAGCGCAGCAATTTTAAACGCAGGTGTACAGCGTAAGGAGGAGCCGCAATCTCAGCCTGTAGCGCAGCAAGCGGAGGCGAAAGCACCACGCGATAAAGCGCGCTATTCACCAGCTGTTTTAACGCTTGCAGCAGAGCATAATATTGACTTATCGTTAGTTGAAGGTAGCGGTGTAGGCGGACGCATTACACGTAAAGATTTACAAGCAATTATTGCGTCTGGTCAAATTCCAACTGCACAATCACAACCCGTACCAGCAGTGGAGCAAGCACCTGCTCAACAAGCTGCTCAGCAGCAAGCACCAGCTCCTGCGGCACCATCAATTCCAACAGCGGTTGGTGATGTAGAAATTCCAGTGACAGCAGTGCGCCGTGCTATTGCGAACAATATGCTACGCAGCAAGCATGAAGTACCACATGCATGGATGATGATGGAAGTGGATGTGACAAATTTAGTTGCTTACCGCGATTCTATTAAAAATGAATTTAAGCGCAATGAAGGCTTTAATTTAACATATTTTGCTTTCTTTATGAAAGCAGTGAGCCAAGCATTAAAAGAATTCCCAATGATGAATTCAATGTGGGCTGGAGATAAAATTATACAGAAAAAAGATATCAATTTATCGATTGCTGTAGCTACAGAGGATGCATTATTTGTGCCAGTTATTAAAAATGTCGATGAAAAATCGATTAAAGGTATTGCGCGCGAAATTCATGAATTGTCTCAGCTAGTACGCACAGGCAAGCTACGCTCTGAGCATATGCAAGGTGGAACATTCACGGTGAATAATACGGGTTCATTTGGCTCTGTTCAGTCGATGGGCATTATCAATTACCCACAAGCGGCGATTTTACAAGTAGAAGCAATTGTCAAACGACCTGTCATTATGGAAGGAAATATGTTCGCAGCTCGTGATATGGTGAATTTATGTTTATCATTAGACCACCGAGTTTTAGATGGACTTGTTTGCGGAAAATTTCTAAATAGAGTAAAAGAATTACTCGAAAATGTAAATAAAGAGACGATGTCAGTCTACTGACATCTACAAGAAAGCCCGTCATAACGGGCTTTCTTTAATTTTTACTCTTTATTGTCAGTAGTTTCTCATGTAAAATATAAAGTAGTAAAAGGTAAAGGGGGAAGCTGATTAGCGACCACATGACAACATATATGAAAGATATAGAGTTTGCATCAGCTAGTTATAAAGAATGGCAAGAACAGGCAACAAAAGCGCTGAAGGGGAAGCCGTTTGAATCTTTATTCACGAAAACGGTGGAAGGCATTACACTAGAACCACTTTATACAGAAGCTACTTTAATTGAAAAATTGGGAAATCAACTAGAAAAACAAGTTGCAACAATTCGTACAATGAAGGCTTCTGAGACATTTGAAATTGCACAACAAATATATGGTGATACAGCTGAGCAATTTTTAAATAATTTACAGGATAGCTTAGCGCGCGGTAATGAAGTAATAACAATTGATAGCCGTGTTCCTTTTGCGTGGGATGAAGCCATTTTAGCGAGCATAGCGGATTATATTACTGAATATACATTTAAATTTATCGTACAAAATAGCAACGATCCTTTATTAAGTGTATTGACAAAAATCGATGGAAAGAAAAAGCACAATGTGACTGGCTTTATTATTTCAAAGGAAGCGCTTGCATTGTCTGATTTCCCAAATATCCGTACAATGCATAGCAATACAGTCCAATACCATAATGAAGGTGCAAGTGCTGTCCAAGAGCTAGCGATTGCACTTGCAGAAGCAAGTCGTTTAGCACAGCAAGCTGAAAGCTATGAGGAATTTGTACAAAAATTCTTTGTTAGCTTTGCGATTGATACACAGTTCTTTATGGAAATTGCTAAAATACGTGCATTTAAAGTTTTATGGAAAGCGTTTTCGAAAGGACTGGGTGCAGAGGCGATTGCTGTACCAGTCGTAGCTGAAACATCAGTTCGCAGCTTTTCTAAGCTGGATGTATACGTCAACTTATTGCGCGCGGGCAACGCAGCGTTTGCTGGTATAATTGGCGGTGTTGATGTTTTCACAGTACATCCACACGACGTATTAACAAAGCCAACTGAGCAATCGATTCGCATCGCGCGCAACGTCTTACTTGTAGCTGTTGAAGAGTCAAATGTATTGAATGTTGTCGATCCATCAGGAGGTTCCTACTTTGTAGAATCATTAACAGCAGATTTAGTAAATGAAGCATGGCAGCTATTTTTACAAATTGAGGACGCTGGTGGACTTGAAGCATTTAATATGCAAGCAAAAATTGAGGACGTGTACAAAACGCGCATTCAACAAGTTGAAACACGAAAAGCTTCTTTAATTGGAACGAATATATATGCAAACCCAGTTGATGAAATCGCTTCTGAAATAAATGAGCAATTTAGCGATGTAAAACGTCTAGCGCTACCATTTGAAAAAGTGCGTGAAAACTATGCGCAATTAAATGCCAAGATGGCTATTTTAACATTTGGTGAATTGAAAAATTTCAAAGCACGTGCAGATTTTGTCGCAGGCTTTTTCGCAACAGCAGGTGTTACGCTAGAACAATCTAGTGCAATCACAACGATTGAAGAGGCTGAACGTTGGCTAGCAGCTACTGATTATGATTATATTGTCGTTGCAGCGACAGATGATGATACAAAGCAACTAATACCAGCTTTATTACAGACGAAACAAGAAAAACAACTGCTAGATGTAGCTGGGAAATTTAAAGATGAAGAACAGGTATGGCTAGCAGATGGATTAAATGGCTTTATTTTTGCTGGTCAGAATATTATTGAAAAGCTGAATACAGTGATGGCAAGCTTAAAGGAGGTACAATGATGAATGCTAACTTTAAAGAGGTTGTCATCGAGGATGTACTAGTAGAAGAAGGGCTACAAGCTACAAGTACATTTATGACAAATGAAGGCATTGAAGTGAAAAATGTTTATACGAAAAAAGATACGCAAGACGCTAAGCATTTACAGGATGTAGCAGGTATTGCGCCGAATACGCGCGGCCCTTATCCAACGATGTATGTTGCGCGCCCATGGACAGTTCGTCAATATGCAGGTTTCTCGACAGCGGAAGAATCGAACGCTTTTTATCGACGCAATTTAGCGATGGGGCAAAAGGGGCTATCAGTTGCCTTCGATTTAGCGACACATCGTGGCTACGATTCTGACCACCCTCGTGTAACAGGTGATGTCGGAAAAGCAGGTGTAGCAATTGATTCTGTAGAGGATGCGAAAATTTTGTTCGACGGCATTCCACTGGATCAAATGTCCGTATCCATGACGATGAACGGGGCAGTATTACCTGTATTAGCGTTTTATATCGTTGCGGCGGAAGAACAGGGCGTTAAGCCAGAGCAGCTTGCAGGAACGATTCAAAACGATATTTTAAAGGAATATATGGTGCGTAATACGTATATTTATCCACCAGCAATGTCAATGAAAATTATCGCTGATATTTTTGAATACACAGCGAAATTTATGCCCAAATTTAACTCGATTTCGATTTCTGGCTACCATATTCAAGAAGCGGGTGCAACAAATGATATCGAGCTTGCATACACTTTGGCAGATGGCTTGGAATATGTGCGCACAGGCTTGAAGGCTGGGATTGATATTGATGCCTTTGCACCGCGTCTATCCTTCTTCTGGGCGATTGGTATGAACTACTATATGGAAATTGCTAAAATGCGAGCAGCACGCCGTATTTGGGCTCAAATGATGTCGACTTTCAATCCAAAAAACGAGAAATCATTAGCACTTCGTACGCACTCACAAACATCAGGCTGGTCACTAACTGAGCAAGACCCGTTCAACAATGTGACGCGTACTTTAATAGAAGCGAACGCAGCGGCAATGGGGCATACACAGTCCTTGCATACAAATGCGCTTGATGAGGCGATTGCATTGCCAACAGACTTCTCGGCACGTATCGCACGTAATACACAGCTATTTTTACAGGAAGAAACAGGTATGACGAAAGTAATTGACCCATGGGGTGGCTCATATTATGTTGAGAAGCTAACTGAGGAGTTAACGGAAAAAGCCTGGGCTTTAATTGAGGAAATTGAAGAGCTTGGTGGTATGGCGAAAGCAATCGATACAGGCTTGCCAAAAATGAAGGTGGAGGAAGCTGCGGCAAAGCGTCAAGCGAAAATTGACTCGAAGACAGAAACGATTGTTGGTGTGAATAAATATCGTTTAGCAGAGGAAGAGCCGATTGATATTTTAGATATTGATAATGAAGTTGTGCGTCAGCAGCAAATCGAGCGTTTAGAAAAAATAAAGGCAAATCGTAATGAAGAGGAAGTACAAAAGCATTTAGCACGACTTACAAAAGCAGCGCAAACAGGTGAAGAAAACTTGTTAGCAGTTGCAGTAGACGCTGCGCGTGCACGAGCATCACTTGGAGAAATTTCGGATGCTATTGAAAAGGTATCGGGTCGCCATAAAGCGATTATCCGCTCAATTTCAGGCGTTTACTCATCAAACTTCTCAGATGAGGAACAAATTAATGAAGTGAAGCAAATGACGGAGGAATTCCTTGAAAACGAAGGACGTCGACCACGTATTTTAGTAGCGAAAATGGGGCAGGATGGTCATGATCGCGGCGCTAAAGTTGTAGCGACTGGCTATGCTGATTTAGGCTTTGATGTCGATATTTCACCATTATTTATGACACCGCAGGAAACAGCGCAAATGGCTGTCGAAAACGATGTACACTGTGTAGGCGTATCATCTTTAGCAGCCGGTCATAAAACGCTTGTCCCTGAACTGGTAGGTGAGCTGAAAAAACTAGGTCGTGAAGATATTATCGTTATTTGTGGTGGTGTTATCCCAGCACAGGATTACGAGTTCCTATATGAGGCAGGTGCCGTTGCAATATTTGGGCCTGGTACAGTCATTCCTGTTTCAGCGCAAAAAATTATTGAGGAAATTTATAAGCGTCTAGGCTACGAGGAAGTGGCGGAGTAATGAAAAAAAGCTCGGAGCAACAAAGTGCGCTTTTTGTAATGGATGGTGTGAAAGGTGGTCATGATGGCATGAGTTATGGCACGCCCAAAAAATTCCGTAAAAAACAGCAAGATACACTTGATGTTGTTGCGTTGTCCCAAGAGGTGCGAGCTGGAAATCGCACCTCCTTGTCAAAGGCGATTACGCTTATTGAAAGCTCCAATGCTACGCATAAGCAGCAGGCACAAAGCTTATTACAGGAGCTGCTTCCTTATACAGGAAATAGCATTCGTATCGGCATTACAGGTGTACCTGGTGCTGGGAAAAGCTCCTTTATCGAAGCGTTTGGCTCTATGTTATGTGAGATGGGCAAAAAGGTAGCGGTTTTAGCAATTGATCCGAGCTCCTCTATTTCAGGTGGCAGCATTCTGGGTGATAAAACAAGGATGGAGGAGCTTGTGCGCAAGCCAAACGCCTTCGTTCGACCTTCACCAAGTGCTGGCACATTAGGTGGCGTTCATAAAAAAACACGTGAAACGATGCTTGTTTGTGAGGCAGCAGGCTATGACGTCATTTTAATTGAAACAGTAGGGGTTGGGCAAAGCGAAACGTACGTGCGTGGCATGGTTGATTTCTTTTTATTACTTGTTTTGACAGGCGCAGGCGATGAGCTACAAGGAATGAAAAAGGGCATTATGGAGCTAGCAGACGGTATTATTGTTCATAAAAGCGATGGTGATAATATTCGCCCGGCACGTAAAACAGTGCAGGAATATAAGCAAATACTACACTTTTTACAGCCTGCCACACCTGGCTGGCTGAGTACAGCGCTTGCCGTTTCCTCGCATGCAAAAACAGGTCTACAGGAAACGTGGCAAATGATCCGAGAATTTCAGGAAAAGGTACATGCTTCAAATTATTGGATGGTTCGCCGCCATGAGCAAACACGCGATTGGTTCCATGCAATGATTATGGACCATTTACACGATTCCTTTTATCAAAATGCCGACAACAAAATGCAGGTAAACAAGCTTGAGGAAGCGATTTTGCAAGGCAAATTAACCGTTACACAAGGTGTCAACAAACTATTTGAAAAATAAATAGGCAGATAGAAAATCAGTTCTTTGCATAACGCTAACTGTCTTGCTATTATGAAATAGTATGAAAGGAGCGAATACAATTATGAACATGGATTACGATTTATTTATGCAACAAATTACAACAACAGCTCGCGCTGAAATGGAAGCGGCAGGCTATGAACAATTACGTACACCTGAAGAGGTAGAGTCAGCATTTGCTCGCCAAGGTACGACATTAGTGATGGTGAACTCAGTGTGTGGCTGTGCAGGCGGTATTGCACGTCCAGCAGCAACACAGGCAGTTCATTATGATAAACGTCCCGACTATTTAGTAACGGTTTTTGCAGGCCAAGATAAAGAGGCAACTGCAGCAGCTCGTTATCACTTTGGTGAAGACCATCTGCCATCATCTCCATCATTTGTATTATTGAAAGATGGACAGGTTGTCGCAGAAGTTGGACGCTATGAAATCGAAGGGCATGACCCAATGTCTGTTGTATTGAACTTACAAGGTAATTTCGAAGAGTACTGCGAAGAAGTATAAGCTCGTAAAATAGTGATTTTACGAACGATTTACTGAGGTGAAAATAGGCTGTTCTGCATGAGCAGCCTCCCTTTTCATGCATAAGAGGAGCTTAGGGCGATGAAGAAATTTTCCATTGGCTACCGTACGTTAAAAACGGCGGTTGGCGCTGCACTTGCTATTGCTATCGCACATTTTTTCGATTTACAATTTTATACGTCAGCAGGTATTTTAACGATTTTATGTATCCAACCAACAAAAAGAAAATCTGTTCATGCTGTTTACACAAGATTTGTTGCTAGTATAGTGGGGATGCTCTTGGCATGGCTATGCTTTGATCTTATTAGCTATCACCCAGTTATGCTAGGACTAATGTTCATTGTTTTTATTCCTTTGCTCGTATCATTTCACGTTACAGCAGGCTTTGTGTCAAGTGCTGTAATCGTTTTGCATATTTATTCAGTCGGGCATTTTTCAATGGCTCTTTTACAAAATGAAATAAGCTTAATGCTTATTGGCTATGGCGTAGGGCTAGCAGTAAATATGTATATGCCAGATATTCAGCCAAAGCTAGATCAATATCGTCTACAAATTGAGGCGTATTACCAAAAAATATTTTCTGAAATTGCGCAATATTTAAGGAATGGGGACACATTATGGGATGGGAATGAGCTGATTGAAGCAGCGACTGTTATTAATAAAGCTAAAGCACTTGCTTTCCAGGATGTCGAAAACCACTTAACGCGTAAAAGTAATTCATATTATGTATATTTTGATATGCGAGAGCAGCAGCTTGAAATTATTGAGCGAATTTTACCGAAGATTACTGCTTTGCCTGTTATAGTACAACAAGCGGAAGTGGTTGCTGTTTTTATGGAGGATTTAAGTGAGCACGTTCATTCAGGAAATACAGCTAGCCATTTTATTGAAAAGCTAGATGCAGTAAAGGTGAAATTTGCACAGATGCCTTTACCAACAGACCATCAAAATTTTCTAGCAATGGCGGCACTCTATCAATGTATCGAGGAAATGGAGAAATATTTAGCCATTAAACAGTCTTTTGCGGGCTTGCGAAAATAAAAAGGGTGCTATAAAAGCAACCCTTTTACATAATAGCAGCAATACCCATTGCGATTGTTGAAACTAACATAATCACAACCATTGAGTAAACTACGATTTTTTGAAATTTTTTATTGCTCATTTCTAATCGCTCCTTAAATATGTCTGTATTTAGTTTATCAAATCTTTCAAATTTCTCAAGCACAATTGATAGTAGAGGGGATATTAATTCGATGAAAAAAGTAGATCATATTGGAATTGCTGTGAAAAATATAGAGGAGCGCATTACATACTACACCGAAACACTAGGCTTAACTTTATTAAAAATAGAAGAGGTTGCTTCTCAGCAAGTGAAAGTCGCTTTTATTGATGCTGGCAATGTCAAGCTAGAGCTTTTAGCACCAATGAGTGAAAAGAGTACGATTCATAGCTTTATAGAAAAGCGTGGAGAAGGCATTCATCATATCGCGTTTGGTGTAACGGATATTCGTGAGCGCATGGCAGAGCTGCGCGAAAAAGGCGTTCGACTGCTGTCAGAGGAGCCTGGGCCAGGTGCTGGCGGGGCAGAAGTTGCATTTTTGCATCCGAAAGATTCATTCGGTGTGCTTTATGAGTTATGCGATAAAAGTGGAAAAGGGGAATAATGATGACGACAACAATTGATATGTTTGATAAAATTCATGAGCTTTATGATCGTAAAAGTGTTATTGAATTAGGAGGTGGCGATGCGCGTATTGAGAAGCAGCATGAAAAGGGGAAATTGACTGCTCGCGAACGCATCAGCCTGCTGTTAGACGAAGGAACATTCGTGGAAATCAATCCATTTATTACGCATCGTACAATCGACTTTGGTATGGCAGATTTAGAGGGACCTGGCGATGGGGTTGTTACAGGTTTCGGAAAAATTAATGGACGTAACGTTTATTTATTCGCACAAGATTTTACGGTATTTGGTGGAGCACTTGGTGAAATGCATGCGAAAAAAATCGCAGCGGTAATGGACTTAGCGGCGAAAAATGGTACACCTTTTATCGGAATTAATGATTCAGGCGGTGCACGTATTCAAGAAGGCGTACTTTCATTAGATGGCTACGGTCACATTTTCTATCGCAACTCTATTTATTCAGGTGTCATCCCGCAAATCTCTGTTATTATGGGACCTTGTGCGGGTGGAGCTGTATATTCACCAGCAATTACTGACTTTATTTTAATGGTTGATAAAACGTCACAAATGTTTATTACAGGGCCCAAAGTTATTGAAACGGTAACAGGTGAGAAGATTTCATCTGAAGGCTTAGGCGGCTCAAAGGTGCATAATACAATTAGCGGTAACGCTCATTTCCGCGCGCCGAATGAAGAAGAGGCAATACAACAAATTCAGCAGCTTTTAAGCTATTTACCACAAAATAATAAGGAAAAGGCACCGAAAGTAGCATACACAGCAGGCGACGAATACCGCTCAGAGCTAGTGGATGTTGTGCCAATCGACCAAACGAAATCCTATGATGTGCGCAAAGTAGTTGAGCTTGTTGTTGACGAAGGATCTTTTATGGAAGTGCAGAAGGAGTTTGCAAAAAACGTCGTAGTCGGCTTTGCACGCATTGCAGGCGAATCTGTAGGCTTAGTGTGTAATCAACCGAAGTTTTTAGCTGGAGGTCTGGACATCGACTCATCAGATAAACTAGCTCGCTTTGTTCGTACTTGTGACGCTTACAACGTACCTGTTATTACATTTGAGGACGTATCAGGCTTCTTCCCAGGTGTTAAGCAGGAACACGGTGGTATTATTCGTCATGGTGCGAAAATTTTATACGCATACTCAGAAGCGACAGTACCGAAAATTACGGTGATTTTACGTAAAGCGTACGGTGGTGCATATGTTGCACTTAACTCCAAAGCGATTGGGGCAGACCTTGTATTCGCTTGGCCAAACGCAGAAATCGCAGTAATGGGGGCAGCAGGCGCAGCAAACATTATTCATGCGGGCGAAATCGCCAAATCAAGTGACCCGGAAGCTACACGTGCAGCGAAAATCGAAGAGTACAAAGAAAAATTCGCCAACCCATACGTAGCAGCATCTCGCGGTATGGTAGACGATGTTATCGACCCACGCGAAACACGTATTAAGCTAATTCAAGCATTAGATATGCTATCAACAAAGCATGAAGACCGCCCATATAAAAAGCATGGGAATATTCCATTATAATGAAACAGAGCTATCTCAATTTGGGATAGCTTTTTTGTGTGAAAATATCAGCGGGTTAAGTAAAGAAATCAGCGACTTTTCAAATATATCAGCGGGTTAAGCTAGGATATCGGCGACTTTTCAAATATATCAGCGGGTTAAGTAAACGAAGGGTTAAGCTAGGATATCAGCGACTTTTCAAATATATCAGCGGGTTAAGCTAAGATATCAGCGACTTTCACGATTCTATTAGCAACTTCCTCACAAAAGCACGATATAAGTATGGTAAAATTAAGGAAGGAGGGATGGAAATGGAGTGGAAAGAATTACAGCAACAATATACAGATTATCAATTGGACTTATTAGCAATTGAAAAATTAACGAAGCAAAAACAAGCGATTGAGCAGCAAATCCGCCGCGTGAAGCGAGAGATTGAGAGCTATGAAGCCCAATTATTCGAGGCTAGAAAGCGGTTAAATAAGCTTGATCATTTTTCTTTTATACAGTTATTTCGAAAATGGACAGGGAAATACGATGAAACGCTCGAGGAACAATTTGGTGTCGTTGCAACAAAGGAATTGAAATTAATTGAAAGCCAGCTTATGCAGGAGGATTTACAGCAGGATTTAGATGCATTAAGCGAGAAATTAAAGGTTACAGATAAGTCGAAGATTTTACAGAAATTAGAACAATTGACTAGAAAAAAAGAGCTTTGGCTCATGCAGCATGCACCGAAGCTGGCAGAAAAATTAAACGATATACTTGAGCAGGAACTATACGTAAAACAATTGAAAACAGAAATTGTTGAAGCGCAAGAAGCGGGCAAAGAGGCGATGCGCGCTTTAATGGATGCAGTTGAATGCTTATTAAAAGCTAAAAACTACTCAACATGGGATACGTTTTTAGGCGGTGGTCTGATTGCAACAGCAATGAAGCATGAAAAGCTAAGCCATTCAGAGGCTTATATTCATAAAGCACAAATGGCGCTACAGCGTTATCATAACGAACTGCTTGATGTGCAAAATATGCAGCATAAAGCATTTACAGTGGAAATGGATGGCTTTGTTAAGTTTGCGGATTATTTCTTTGATGATATTTTTTCTGCTTGGTCGATTCATTCCAAAATCGCTACTTCAATTGAGCAGCTATCGCGTGTACAGGATGATGTCGCAAACACACAGCTAATGCTTGAAAATAAGCTAGAATATTTATTGGAAAAAGAAAAGGCTCTTGCACTGCAACGTGAAAATATTTTTTTGATAAACGACGAATCATTGTTTTTCTAATCTTCGAGGCGTACAATAGCATTAGTGTGAATTTTCAATTACAACCTACATAACAAGGAGTTTTCAACTATGAACAGTCGTTTAGTAAATGAATTTTTAGAACTAGTGCAAATCGATTCTGAAACAAAGCATGAGGAGAAGATTGCACCCGTTTTAGTAGCAAAATTACAAGAATTAGGCTTTGATGTATTGCAAGATGATGCACATACGCGAAACGGTCACGCAGCAGGCAATATTATTGCGACATTGCAAGGGACTGCGGACGTAGAGCCTATTTATTTTACATGTCATATGGATACGGTAGTGCCTGGTGTGGGCATTCGACCTGAAGTGCGCGAAGATGGCTATATTTATTCGGACGGTACGACGATTTTAGGTGCAGATGATAAAGCAGGCATTGCAGCACTATTTGAAATGGCACGCCGCTTAAAGGAAGAAAATATTGAGCATGGCACGATTCAATTTATTATTACAGCAGGTGAAGAAAGCGGCTTAGTTGGAGCAAAGGAACTAAATCCTGAACATATTATTGCAAAATATGGCTTCGCAGTAGATAGTACTGGAAAAGTTGGGGATATTGTTACAGCAGCGCCATTCCAAGCGAAAATTAAAGCGAAAATCATTGGTAAATCAGCACATGCTGGTGTAGCGCCAGAAAAGGGTATTTCTGCAATTACGATTGCAGCAAAGGCAGTAGCACAAATGAAGCTAGGCCGCTTAGATTTTGAGACAACAGCAAATATTGGGCGCTTTGAAGGTGGTAAGGCAACGAATATCGTTTGTGATGAGGTATCAATTTTAGCGGAAGCACGTTCAATCGTAGAAGAGAAATTAAACGCTCAAACAGCGCATATGAAAGAAACATTTGAGCGCGTTGCAGCCGAACTTGGCGGTCGTGCGGAAGTAGAAATTCTTTTAATGTACCCGGGCTTCCGTGTAACGGAGGAAGATAAAGTTGTACAAGTGGCAACAGCAGCAGTTCGTGCAATCGGTGAGGAACCAAAGTTATTTGCGTCAGGTGGCGGAAGTGATGCAAACGTTATTTCAGGCTTTGGTATTCCAACAGTGAATTTTGCAGTTGGTTATGAAGAAATTCATACGACAAATGAGCGCATGCCAATTTCTGAATTAGAGAAGCTCGCAAATTTATTACTAGAAGTTGTGAAACAAACGGTAAAATAAGGGAGGGCAAATAATGGACTTTCGTAAATCTGTCGTTTTCGGCTGTGGTAATGAAGAATATGCAGCACCAGTTGAACAAGTTGTATCAATTGAAAAGCTTGAGCAAATTACACCTATTCCTCATTTGCCAAACTATTTATTAGGCTTCACGCGGATTCGAGGTGAATTAATACCTGTTATCGATTTCCAGCGAATTTTATACGACACACCAAGTACAGGGGATTTAGTGCGAATGATTGTACTTAATACAGATGTTGTTAACTATGGGCTTGTGGTATCAGATGCGAAGGAAATTTTAGATTTTAGTGATAATGAAATACAGCAACTTGGTCTTGTAAATTATGCGAAAACAAAATATTTCACAGCGGTTGCCAATCTAGAAAATCGCATGATTACATGTGTCGACCCGAAAATATTAGTAGACTCCTTAGAAGGAATTCGCGAAATTATTGCCTATATGCATAAAATGCTGGAAGACGCCAAAGAGGATTAACTTTAATAAAGCTGATGCGCATGTGCATCAGCTTTTTTGTCAATGTTCAATTTCCTGAAACTTTTTGATGCCTCGCACAGTATAAAAGGTAAGAAACAATAGAAAGTGTGATATGAATATGTTAAATGAACCGTATCGACCAAAAATCAATTTTCCAAAATCGATGGCTGAGAAAATGGCTGATATGATTGGAATAGCAGCGATATTATTTTCGATTTTATTTATCGCTTTGAATTGGACGAGCTTACCAGCGCAAGTGCCTATGCATTTTAATGGAGCTGGTGAAATCGATCGTTGGGGCTCGAAATATGAAATGCTTATTATGCCACTTATTGGTATTGGTCTATTCATTATGTTACAAATAGTAGAAAGAAAGCCGCACTTACATAACTATCCCGAACGTATAAATGAATCTAATGTCGAACAGTTTTATAAAACTAGTAAAAAATTATTAAACTATATGAAAAACACATGTAGTCTTACTTTTGCATATATTACCTATGAAATTGTGACGATTGCTAAGCAGGGAAAATTATTGCTTGGTTCAGCCACTTTAATTGTGCTGCTCGTATTGCTTTTTGTCATTATGATTATTGGTATAGTAAAAATGATGAAAATTAAATAATGGATAGGGGGCTGCTTGCAAAACAAGTAGTCCTTTTTGGTTTTGGGACATTTGCGCATATTTTTGCATAGCATATGTCGAGCTTATAAATAAGAGGGGGCTAAAAAAGTGTATTATGACGGTTATTATTATGCACAAACACCGATGCAACAATATCCATATCAACCAATGTTGCCACAACAGCAAATGTTTCCACAACAGCAAATGCTACCACAGCATCCAATGCTGCCGAATTTCCCGTGGAACTGGCAGCGCCCAGAAGAAAGTTCATCAATGCGAGATTATGGTAGACATCCATATGTTGTAAATTTGCAAAATGCAACAATACGCAATAACGCATTTCGTAGAGCTATTTGGACAGGGAAGCATTTGCAAACAACACTAATGAATATTCGTGTTGGAGAGGATATCGGCATGGAGCGCCATCCCGCTACTGATCAATTTATATATATAGAGGAAGGGCAAGGTTATGTCCGTCTAGGTGATCGTAGGGATTATTCAGAGGTAGAACGAGTTGTAAATCCTGGTGATGCGATTTTTGTGCCAGCTGGCAAATGGCATAATGTTATTAATATCGGACAGCGGCCATTAAAGCTATTTTCTATTTATGCTCCACCAGTGCATCCATTTGGTACCGTTGAAGAAAGAAAAAAATGAATCCTTTAAGCACTTTTCTACGTATAGCTAGATAAAGGAAGGTGCTTGCTATGGAACAAATAATTCAACTTTTTGAACAAAATTATAAAAAAATTGAAAAATTCGCAGGGTGGACTACTGGAAAGCCGATTGTTTTGCTTATGGCATCGTATTATACAGCCAGGCAGCAAGAGGTGAACATCGATGAATTACAAGACGCTATTGCAGTGATAAAAAAGGAAACTGGCTTCTTTTCAACATTGCGGACAAATTCTTTAGTACAGTATGTTTATGCAATGCAAATTGCTAGCGAGGCTAATAAAGAGGGAGCGATTCGCGAATTATTAAGCAATACAGAGATTTTACGCAACGCAAAATTCTCGAACACATCTTTTACAACAATTGCAGCACTATTTTTAACGAGCGAAAATAAAGAGCAGCAGGCAGAACGAGCGCAGATGATGTATCGTGAAATGCGTAAAAAACATATATTTTTAACTTCCTATGAGGATGTACCCATTGCAGTTTTGTTTGCTTTAGATGATGCAGATATCGAACAGCGCGCTGATACAATGCGTCGTTACTATGATGAGCTGAAAGCAAGTAAATTTTACCAAGGCAATGAGCTTCAAGCATTGTCACAAATTTTAACGATGGCAAGTATTGAATACAATAAGCAAATCGTTCCTTATATCGTCGCAATTAGACAACAATTAGAGCAAGCGAAAATTAAGATGCGTCCAGCGCTTTATATTCAGCTAGGATTTTTAGCGTTGGCGCAAATTAATGATGAGCAGCTACAGCAGTTGATTGACCTTTATGAACTATTTAAAAATCAAAAATATTTAAAATGGTATAAAGAGCAAGCGTTTGCCATTGCGGTGCAGCAATATTTACCGACTAGTACACTCGGTACAAACGAATTATTATCAGTCGTTTCGATTGAATTACTTCTTCAAATGCAATATGCAATTTTGGCAACAACTACTATTGTAGCTGTTAGCTCAACTTCCAGTAATAACTAATGATGTAGGGTTGTCTGAAAAGCAGGCTAGCGCACTGCTTTCCAGACAATTTTTATTTTGGAAAATCCTTTTTCTTGTAAGAATAACTGTTCGCATTTTATAATTTTGCGTATAATAGAGAAAAAGGGAGGTGTGGTAGATGGCAGGTCGTGTTATTGTACATATCGATATGAATTGTTTTTACGCTTCTGTTGAACAGGTTTTTGATCCAAGCTTGAAAGGGAAGCCAATTGCGATTGCAGGGAATCCGAAAGAGCGCCGGGGAATAATTATTACTTGCTCCTATGAGGCACGTGCTTTTGGAGTGAAAACGACGATGACTGTGCATGAGGCAAAAAAGCTGTGCCCGCAGCTCTTTATTTTACCGCCGAATTTTGAGCGCTATCGCCACGCCTCCAAGCAATTTTTTCAGCTATTGCGCGAATATACGGAGCTTGTTGAGCCTGTTTCAATTGATGAAAGCTATATTGATATTAGCGACCTATGTACGAATCGCCATGCGATGGAAATTGTTAAGGAAATTCAGCAGCGTATCTATTCAGAGCTACTGCTTCCATGCTCACTCGGTGTTGCGCCAAATAAATTTTTAGCGAAAACAGCCTCTGATATGAAAAAGCCTATGGGTATTACGGTTTTACGTAAACGTGATATTGCAGAAAAGCTTTGGCCATTACCTGTTATTGCAATGCATGGCGTTGGTAAAAAAACAGCTAATAAGCTTGCGACGATAGGTATTACAACAATTGAGCAGCTTGCCAAGGTGGAGGAGCATAAAATTCGTCAGTTACTTGGTATTAATGGCGAGCGCTTAAAAGCACGTGCAAATGGACAAGATAATCGACAGGTTGACCCAGATTCGATTTATGATACGAAAAGCGTTGGCAATTCTACCACATTACCACGTGATGAAACGGATTACAAAGCTTTGCAAATGATTATGAAGCAGCTTAGCGCAAAAGTAGCCGAACGTCTGAAAGCAAAGCGACTCGCAGGAACAACTGTGACCATTTATATTCGAGATGCAGATTGGCATAATCAAACAAGAAGTAAATCAGTGAAAAATGCAATAGCAAATGAGACAGAGATTTTCGAAATTGCCTGGGCATTATTTATGAAGCATTGGGATGAATCACCTGTTCGTTTGCTCGGTGTCACCGTATCGAATGTAACAGATCAGCAGCATGTTACCCAGCAGCTTGGTTTATTTGACCTTGAAGAACAAATTAAGGATGAGCCAATCGTCGAACTTATGCAGCAGCTTGAACGAAAATTTGGTAAAGGTGCTGTAAAGCGCGGTCTTACAGCACCTGTACAAGGAAAATATCAAGCGAATACAAGCTTTAGCAAAGATTTTTTAGATGATTTTGATGTGATTCAGCGGAAATCACCACCGCTTTAGCTAGGTAGACTATTATTAAATTTAGACAAGGAGGCGAACGATTTGGAGCTGCATTTTTTAGGAACAGGTGCAGGTATGCCTTCAAAGGAACGCAATACTAGCGCAATTGCTTTGAAGCTACTTGAAGAGCGAGGTACGATATGGCTATTCGATTGTGGAGAAGCGACACAGCATCAAATACTCCATACAACCATTAAGCCACGCAAAATTGAAAAAATATTTATTACCCATCTACATGGTGATCATATCTTTGGCTTACCAGGTTTACTAAGCTCTCGCTCTTTTTTAGGAGGAGAGGGCACTTTAACAATTTACGGTCCAGCAGGCTTACAAACATGGGTGGAAATGACGCTAACTTTAACAGGAACACATTTAACATATCCTATTGAATATGTAGAAGTGACAGAAGGTATTGTTTTTGAAGACGAGCAATTTACTGTGTACACAATGCCACTAGCACATGTTATTCCTTGTTTTGGCTATCGCATCGAGCAAAAAGCATTAGCGGGAGAACTATTAATCGAGAAAGCACTTGCTCTTGGTGTGCCGAAAGGTCCTTTACTTGGAAGGTTAAAGCAAGGAGAGAGCGTACTGCTTGAAAATGGGGAAACAGTTTATAGCGAGGACGTGACTGCACCGGCAAAGGAAGGTTTCATTGTCACGATTTTAGGGGATACAAAATTCTGTGAAAATGCAATTCATTTAGCGCAAGGAGCGGATATCGTTGTGCATGAAGCAACATTCGATGCGGAAACAGAAAATTTAGCTGCAAGCTATGGGCATGCTACAAATGTCGAAGCCGCGACAGTAGCAAAGGAAGCATCCGCTAAAAATTTAATTTTAAATCATATAAGCGCACGCTTTTTGCCGAACGACATTACGCAACTATTAAAGCAAGCGCGTGATGTATTTCCAGCAACATATATGGCAGATGATTATGCCCGATTTGAATTGAAAAATAAACAGTTCCAACAATTGTAGTAATCATTGAAAAGAAAGAGGGGAACAACATGAACCCACCAAAAATGAACCCAGCAGTACTACGCTTACTCGTTATTTTCCCAAACGTTTTAAGCTACATATTATTACTCGGTATAGTCGTTTTTATTGCGACAAACTATGCCGCATTGCATGAGGCAGAGGCATTAATGACATGGGTAATTATTGCTTGTGTGCTTGCACCAATGGCAGGCTATACAACATATTCGATTGTCAAGCGCATTCGTGCAGGAGTTTTATAAAAATGTAAAAAAACACAGGCCAATGAATTGCCGCCTGTGTTTTTTAATCCGCCTTTGGGTAATCCCCTTGCTCCCAAATATGCGTAGAACTCAACTGCTCATCTGTTAACATAAAATAAACTGTGCTTACTTGATTGTCAATGCCTGCGCCGCGATCATTCGATGTGGCATCGACATGTCGCCATTTGCCATCGATATTGACTAAGTTCCACATATGCTTACTATCATTTTCAATCGCGGATTTCAGCTCACCATATACTAATTTTGCCTCAAGCCCCGCCTCCACCAATAGCATATGCATGGCGGACGCATAGGCTTGGCAAACGCCACTACCATAAAGGAAAAAGCCTGATGGGGAGTGGTTGGTAACAAGGTCGTCATCTTTGAAATTATAATCCATGCCTTCAATGACGGCACGATGAATGGCTTCAAGCTTTTCCCTTTCTGATTTGCTTTCAAGCTGTAGCGAGGCAAGTAGGGCATCACGCTTTGGTAAGATGCTCGCCATTTCGATTTTGTTCGTTGTGAAGCGCGAAAACAGGTCAAGAAACAGCCCTTGCTCAATAGGAATGATGGCAAATTCATAATAAAATAGAGTGCCACCAATCATATCATGATGAATTCTTAATTTTTGTAGAAGTGCTTCTACATCTTCGGATAAAAGGTTTGGTCCTTTATAAATAAGCCCAATTTGCTGGTCAAACTGTGTGAGCTGTTTGGCTAAAATGCTTTCAAGCTCATCGGGAGAATTGGCCGTGAAAAGCTCACCGTACACTTGTCGAACATAGCGCTCATCTTGCAGTAGCTCATCAAGTGCTGGTTCAGCAATCGTTTCCACCGTTGCAATGTCCTCTTGTTCAACCTCTACTGGTGCAGAGCAACCTGTAACGATTAAAAGCATAGCGAACAAGAATAATTTTCTTACCACGCTCTTTTATAAACCTCTACAGTCGGCTCTAATGTAACACCTAGCTGCTGTGCCGCGCGATAAGGGAAATACGGGTCACGCAGCAATTCGCGCCCGATAATAATTAAATCAGCACTATCCTCCTGCAATACTTGTTCCGCCTCTTGCCCTGTTGTAATTAAACCAACCGTACCAACCGCAACATTTGCTCCCTCTTTAATCGTTTTTGCAAAAGGTACTTGATAAAGAGGGTAGGCATTAATCGTTGCAGGTACAACGGCACCAGATGATACATCGATAACATCAACACCTTGTGTCGCCATCCAACGAGCAAACTGTATGAAGTCTTCTGGTACTAGACCTCCCTCTGTATAATCATGCGCTGATACACGTACGAATAATGGTCCATCCCATTTTAAGCGAATCGCATCAATAATATTGCGTAATAGACGATAGCGGTTTTCAGCACTACCTCCGTAATCATCTGTTCTTTTATTCGTCAATGGTGATAAAAAAGTATTGACTAAATAGCCATGTGCAGCATGGATTTCTAGCACATCAAAACCTGCTTGTTGTGCGCGGATTGCCGCACCAGCAAATGCTTGCACAACAGTTTCGATATCTTCTAATGTCATTTCCTCTGGTGTACGGTAATTTTCGCTGAAAGCAAGTGCTGAAGATGCCACAACACGACCATCAACTGTTGATTTACGGCCAGCATGTGCTAATTGAATTGCTGCTTTTGCGCCATAGGCATGTGCTTGTGCAACAATTTTACTTTGTCCCTCAATATGATGATTATCCCAAATACCGAGATCGTTCGAAGAAATGCGACCTTCAGGTAAAACAGCTGTTGCTTCCGTAATAATTAGGCCGACACCGCCGACTGCACGTGAGCCGTAATGTGTTAAATGGAAAGGCTGTACCTCACCATCCTCTTTCGCCTCATACGTACACATTGGTGCCATAACGATACGGTTTTTTAATGTAATTTCTCTGATTGTGTAGCTGTCAAAAAGTTTTACCACGATGAAATACCTCCTAAATACCTTGTGCTAGCTCTCTTGAACGTGCCTCTGCGCTTTTCACACAAGCTGCTATTGCTGCTGTCACCTCATGCTGCTCAAGTGCGCGTAATCCCGCCTCTGTCGTGCCGCCAGGACTCGTTACTTTACGACGAAGCGTTGCTGGCTCCTCATTACCAGTTTGCAACATTGCGGCAGAGCCTGCAAGTGTTTGCACCATTAATGTACGCACAACATCTTGCTGCAGGCCAACTTCAGCTGCGACGTTTTCAAATGCCTCTAGTAAATAATAAATATAGGCAGGACCACTACCTGAAAAAGCAGTTACGGCATGCAATTGATCTTCCTCCACCTCAACGACAGTGCCAATTGCTTGTAGCATCGTTAGGCAAGTAGTGCGTAGCTGCTCATCAACAAGCTCATTAAACGCTACACCGCTAGCTGACATGCCAATCGTTGCAGAAGTATTAGGCATCGTGCGGGCGATAGGGCGGTTACCTAAAAAGCTTCTAATCGTTGCAATCGAAATGCCTGCTAGCACTGAGAAGACAACCGTCTTTTTATTTAAAAATGGAGCAATTGCAATCATCGCTTCCTTCGCATCTTTTGGCTTCATCGCTAAGACGATGCAATCCATGTCATGTAGCATTGATTTATTCGGTAAAATTTGCACTCCATATGCTTGCTGTAATGTTTCTAAACGATCCTGATCAGATTTATTCGTAATAAATAAATGCTCATTCGCAATGCAATTTTTATCAATCCAGCCTTTAATAATGGCTTCAGCCATAGAGCCTGCGCCGATAAATGCAATTCTTTCCATCTTAATCTCCTCCTTTAAAATTTGAAAATGCGGACGTCCAATCAAAATAAAAAGCGCTCCCGTCCTTAAAAATAAGGACGAAAACGCTATAGTTTCCGCGGTACCACCTTAGTTCACATTCAAAATGTGCCACTTCGCCTTTTAACGCAAAGGGCAACGGTTATGTTTTGCATAACGAGCTCGAAAGTAGGTTCAATAAATAAAGCGGGGATGCCACTTACACCAAATGTGGCACTCTCTAGACACCATTTATTTATTTACTTGGCTTTGTCAATGCTCTAATATTTAGAATACTCAAATTATATGAAGGTCTACTGGGAATGTCAACCTTTTACGTGACGAATTGTTCAAAAAGATGTAAAATGTAATGAATAGCTATTCATTTTTTGGGGGAATTATCAATGAACATACATAAAATTGTACTACCAACACCTTATGCGATTGGCGATGTCAATGCATTTTTAGTGAAAGGGGATGCCCTAACATTATTTGATGCAGGGCCGAAAACAGAAGAGGCATATAAGGCATTGCAACGCGGCATACGTGAAGCAGGGTATGATATGCAAGATATTGAGCAAGTTGTATTAACACATCATCATCCAGATCATGCAGGCTGGGTTGATGCATTTCCGAATGCAACTGTGCTTGGTCATCGCTACGTAGATTATTGGATGCGTCAAACAACGGATTTTTTACAATATCGTGAGAATTTTTATCGTGAGCAACTGGAGCAAGAAAATGTGCCGCAAGAAGATATTGCCCGCATTCTTGATGCAAGGGAGGAGCTCGAATTATTTGGAACTCGTCCGTTAACGCAATTTATAAACGATGGTGATGAAATACCGGGGCATCCAGGATTAATTGCATATGAAACTTTAGGTCATGCGCAAAGCCATTTTATTTTTGCCAAAGAACACACAGGAGAGGCAATCGGTGGAGATTTACTGCTTGAAAAAGTATCAAGCAATCCGCTAGTAGAGCCACCAGTTGACTTACAAGGAGAGCGACCAAAATCATTGCTGCAATACAATGCATCACTAAAAAAATTACAGCAAATGGATATCTCAACATTATATACAGGACATGGCGAAGCTGTCACAACGATTAAACCACTTGTAACTGAGCGTCTAACAAGACAGCATGACCGCGCCATGTATGTTTTACAGCTAATGGCTGAGCATAATAATGTATACGATTTAACAAAAGCCTTATTTGGCAAAACATACGCCAAGCAGCCTGGTTTAACGTTATCAGAAACACTAGGACAACTTGATTATTTAGTCGAAGAGGGCTATGCACGAAGCGAAATGCAAAATGGGGTGGAGATTTACACGCCTGCGTGAAGAGGTGGCTCATGTTGAGGGAAATTTTATTGTTATTTAGCGTCTGTTTATTACTCGCTACATCTGGTATACAGGGAAAGGGGGAACAAATACATGTCGATTTACTATAAAATAATTGGAGATGGATATCCCATTGTTATGTTGCATGGTTGGACACTTGATCATCAAGTGATGTTAAATGCAATGGAACCGTTATTCGAGAAACGAAGCGATTGGAAGAGAATATACATAGACTTACCGGGGATGGGGCATTCGAAGTCACAACCGTCTATTCAGAACTCTGATGATATTTTAGAAGCGATACTGCGTCTTTTGGACAAGATTATCCCTGATCAACAGTTTATTGTTTGTGGTAATTCATATGGAGGATACATTGCCAGAGGTATAGTCAGTTCACGTCAGGACATGGTTCGTGGATTGCTACTGATGGCACCCTTAATTATACCAGAATACGATGAAAGGGTAGTACCACAGCAGACTGTTCTAAAAAGAGACAGCAACTTGATATCAAATTTGTCTCCAGAAGAGGCTGATGCATTTTGCTCCATGGGGGTAGTACAAGGTCAAACTGAATGGGAGAGGTTTCGAAATGAAATTTTGCTTCCTTCTAAACAAACAAACTATGAATTCGTAAACCAAATTCGTCAAAATGGGTATGGCTTTACCTTCGATATTTCATCTAAACTTGAGTATCCCTCGCTAATTATCACTGGACGTCAGGACAATATAGTCGGATACCACGATGCGTGGCGACTAATTGAAGATTATCCAAGGGCAACTTTTGCAGCCCTTGATATGGCTGGTCACAACCTGCAAATCGAACAAACTGATGTATTTAACACATTAGTTCATAATTGGTTAGACAGACTTGAGTTGGAAAATTTCAAGATTGTATAACTTTTCGTAAATATGAGTTTACGGTTACATTAACCAGTTTGTTAAACAATAATCTAGGTAATTGAGGAAGCCCAATTAATTAGGGGTTTCCTATAATTTTTAGTATTTATCAACATTTCAATAAGAAAAGCACAGAGCGCGCTCTGTGCTTTTTTAGGTGAATTAAACCGCCATTGCTGGGCCGAAGAATTCGTAGTTGACGTTTTCTTCTGGAACCTTTAAGTCACGTAAAATGTTGATAATGTGAGACATAAATGGCGCAGGACCACATAGGTACACTTTGCTATCTTCTTTTAATAGACCTTCAAGCTGTTCTTTCGTTACAAAGCCTTCTACATCAGAGTAAAGTGCTTTGTAAGTACCACCGATTTCTTCTACTTTTGCAGAAATCGTTTCTGTAAATGCAGCGACATCCTTGTTACGTGCACATTGTAGGAATGCTACATCACGCTCTTCAATTGTTTGTAGCATACTATTTAATGGTGTTACACCGATACCACCACTTACGAATAATACAGGTGCGTCGCTATCGTCTAATGTGAATACGCCAGCTGGAGCACTTACATCGATTTCTGTACCTTGCTCATAGCCTGAGTGTAGGTAGTTTGAGACAATACCGTTTGGATCTTCTTCGCGTTTTACAGAAATGCGGTATTCGTTTTGGTTATTCGCTTCAGAAACTGTGTATTGACGATTCATTAAATATTTTTCACCAGGTACTTGCATGCGCAATGTAATATATTGACCTGCTTTATATGGTGGTAATGTTTGACCATCAACTGGTGCTAAATAGAAGGAAGTAACTAATTCACTTTCGACTTCAGTGCGCACAATTTTGAATGGCTTGAATAAACGCCAGCCTCCATTTTGCTCAGCTTCTTTAAATAAATCCTCTTCCACTTGGATGAAAATATCTGCGATTACGCCGTAAGCTTGTGCCCATGCATTAATGATATCCTCAGTTGCTGCATCGCCTAATACTTCTTTAATCGCTTTTAATAGGTTTTCACCAACGATTGGATAGTGCTCTGGTAAAACGCCTAAACTGCGGTGTTTATGTGCGATTTGAATAACTGTTGGTACGATTGCTTGTAAATTATCGATATGCATTGCTGCTGCTAAAACCGTATTTGCTAAAGCCGTTTGCTGACGACCTTGTTGTTGATTCGTATGGTTGAAAATGTTTAATAATTCTGGGTTGTCACGGAACATGTTTTGATAGAACGTTTTTGTGATTGTTAAACCATGCTCTTGAAGTGCAGGTACAGTCGCTTTAATAATGTCAATTGTTTGTTGTTGTAACATTTAAGTCACGTCCTTTTCTTGTGATAAGCCAAATATAAGCCTAAAATGAGTTTAAAGCAATATGAAAAATACATGTTTAACAAATCTGACACAAATGTAGTATTTAAAATACATCTTTTATACGCGATGTATTTCGCAAGCAAACAATGCGACTGAGTGATATACTGAACAATGAAGAAAGTTGGTGAAAAAGTGCGCTTAACCGTATATACAGACTATTCGTTACGTGTACTTATTTATTTAGGGGTACGCGGACAAAATCATTTAGCGACAATACAAGAAATTGCAGATGCTTATCAAATTTCCAAAAACCACTTAATGAAAGTGACATACGACCTTGGGCAGCACGGCTTTATCGAAACAATTCGTGGAAGAGGCGGTGGAATTCGCCTTGCAATGTCACCAGAGGAAATTAATATTGGCACGGTTGTAAGAAAAACAGAGGAAGATTTCCAACTTGTGGAGTGCTTCAGCTCAGATAGTAATTTATGTAAAATTTCAGCCGAGTGCCAATTGAAAAATGCGCTAAATGAAGCATTAAAGGCATACTTAGCGGTTTTAGATCAATATAATATTTCAGATTTTATTCATTCAAAGGAATCGTTGTTAAAGTTGCTTGGAATTCAATAAAGTAAAAGGCTACATGCAGAAAAGTTGCGTGTAGCTTTTTTACTAATGGAAAGGAAATACGGGAAAATGTCTAAAAAAACAATTTTAATTACTGGTGCAACGAGTGGACTTGGCTTACAAATGACAAAGCTTTGTCTAACAAAAGGTTACGAAGTGTATGCAACAGGTCGTAAAGAAGTTTCTTTAACTACATTAAAAAGCTTAGGAGCAAAAGCAATACAGGCGGATTTACGTAGTCTGTCACAAATCGATGAATTAATACAGCAATTACCAACAATAGATGTCGCAATTATTAATGCAGGTGTTGGTATTTTCGACAGTGCCTATGCATTAACTGATGAGCAAATTGCCACGATGATTGATGTCAATGTGAAAGCTCCTATTTTCTTAGCAAAAAGACTTGTCTCTAAGATGCAAGAAGGGGGACACTTTATCTTTATTAGCTCGCAAGCGGGAAAGGTCGCTACAAAAAAGGCAAGTGTTTATGCAGCTTCTAAGCATGCAATAACAGGCTTTATAGATGGTTTTCGTCATGAGGTAGCGCCCTATAGCATCAAAGTAACAGGCATTTTTCCAGGTCCGATTGATACGCCATTTTTGCAAAAAGCAGATGCAGCAGGTACATACCGACATGCGATAGCGCGTTTTTTATTGCCATCTGAAGAAGTCGCAAGTGCCGTTGTGAAAACGATTGAGCGACCTATACGCTCCGTTGATTTGCCACGTATTATGGGCCTAACGAGCAAGCTGTATGCAATTGCTCCCGCATTAGTTGAAAAGCTCGGAAGTCGTTTTTTTAATAAAAAATAAAATACAAACTTTTTTATAAAAATACACTTGTTTTTATAATTATTACGTGTTACTATTCGTGTATAAACTTTTAATTAAATGCATAAAAATACGTATAAATTATTGGAGGCACTTAAATTATGGCAAATAAAAAAGTAGTATTAGCTTATTCAGGCGGGCTTGACACATCAGTAGCTATTCCATGGTTAAAGGAGCAAGGCTGGGATGTAATCGCAGTTTGTCTTGATGTTGGTGAAGGAAAAGACTTAGAATTTATTAAAAATAAAGCATTGCAAGTTGGTGCAGTTGAATCGTATATGGTGGACGCAAAGGATGAATTTGCAGAGGAGTATGCACTTATTTCATTACAGGCACATACTTGGTACGAGCAAAAATATCCTTTAGTATCGGCATTATCACGTCCACTAATTTCGAAAAAGCTAGTGGAAATTGCCAACCAAACGAATGCGGACGCTGTAGCACACGGCTGTACAGGTAAAGGGAATGACCAAGTGCGTTTCGAGGTCTCTATTAAAGCGTTAAACCCTAATTTACAAGTACTTGCACCTGTGCGTGAATGGGGCTGGAGCCGTGACGAGGAAATCGAATATGCAACAAAGCATAATGTACCGATTCCTGCAACGTTAGACTCACCATTCTCAATTGACCAAAACTTATGGGGACGCGCAAATGAAGCAGGCGTAATGGAAGATCCTTGGGTAGCGCCACCAGAAGAAGCATACGGCTTAACGAAGGCGATTGAAAACACGCCAGATACAGCTGAAGTTGTTGAAATTGAATTTGTTGCTGGTAAGCCTGTCGCATTAAATGGTGAAGAAATGAAGCTTGCAGATTTAATCCAAAAATTAAATGCTGTTGCTGGTGAGCACGGCGTTGGGCGTATCGACCATGTAGAAAACCGCCTAGTAGGTATTAAATCGCGTGAAGTATATGAAATCCCTGGCGCAAAAGTGCTTTTAACTGCACATAAAGAGCTGGAAGATTTAACTTTAGTGAAGGAAATGGCGCATTTCAAGCCTGTTATTGAGAAAAAGCTTTCAGAGCTTATTTATGACGGACTATGGTTCTCACCACTGCGTCCAGCATTAGAGGCATTCCTAAAAGAAACACAACAATATGTAAACGGTACAGTGCGTGTGAAATTATTTAAAGGGCATGCGATTGTTGAAGGACGTAAATCACCAAACTCTTTATACAACGAAAAGCTAGCAACATACTCAAAAGAGGATATGTTCAATCATGCTTCAGCTGTAGGCTTTATCGAGCTTTGGGGACTTCCAACTGTTGTAGCATCAGGAGTAAATCAAAAATAACAAAAAAGGCAAGAGGCATGTAGCTTCTTGCTTCTATTTTTCAATCGAGGTGTCTTATTATGACAAAATTATGGGGTGGACGCTTTCAAAAATCTGCCGAAGCATGGGTGGATGAGTTTGGTGCGTCAATCGGCTTTGACCAACAATTAGTGATGGAAGATTTAGAGGGCAGTAAAGCCCATGTAACAATGCTTGGCATACAAGGCATTTTACCGCAAGCAGATGTCGAGCTTATTTTAAATGGCTTACAACAGCTTCTAGTAAAAGCAGAAGCAGACGAGCTTGAATTTACAGTTGCGAATGAGGATATTCATTTAAACTTAGAAAAAATGCTAATCGATTTAATCGGCCCTGTAGGTGGCAAGCTGCATACAGGTCGCTCACGCAACGACCAAGTCGCAACAGATATGCATTTATTTTTGAAAAAGCGCGTTGCAGAGGTGATCGGCTTAATCGAAAACTTCCAAAAAACGCTATTACAGCAAGCAGAGCAGCACGTTGAAACGATTGCGCCAGGCTATACGCATTTACAACGCGCACAGCCAATCTCCTTTGCCCACCATTTAATGGCATATTTTTGGATGCTGGAGCGTGACAAGCAGCGCTATTCGGAATCTTTGAAGCGCATTGATATTTCACCGCTTGGTGCAGGGGCGATGGCAGGCACAACATTCCCGATTGATCGCTTAAAATCGGCGGAGCTACTCGGCTTTGCGGATGTCTATGCAAATTCAATGGATGCGGTAAGCGACCGCGATTTCATTGTGGAATTTTTATCAAATTCATCATTATTAATGGCACATTTATCACGTTTTGCAGAGGAAATTATCCTATGGTCAACGGATGAATTTAAATTTATTGAGCTAGATGATGCCTTCTCAACTGGCTCATCTATTATGCCACAAAAGAAAAACCCTGATATGGCGGAGCTTATTCGCGGAAAATCAGGCCGCGTATACGGCAATTTAATGGGACTACTAACAGTATTAAAAGGCACGCCATTAACATATAACAAAGACATGCAAGAGGACAAAGAAGGCATGTTCGACACAGTGCATACAGTGTTGGGCGCATTGAAAATTTTCGAAGGCATGGTTGCGACGATGACTGTCAACACGGAGCGCTTACATAGCGCCGTGCATAGCGACTTCTCAAACGCAACAGAGCTAGCGGATTATTTAGCTGCAAAGGGCATGCCATTCCGTGAAGCTCACGAAGTAACAGGCAAGCTGGTCTTCACATGCATTCAGCGTGGTATTTATTTGCTAGACTTACCACTAGCGGATATGCAGAAGGAAAGCTTACTAATCGAAGAAGACATTTACACTGTACTTGCACCAGAAGCAGCAGTGCGCCGCCGCAACTCACTAGGTGGCACAGGCTTCGAGCAAGTAAAGATACAACTTGAAAAAGCTAAAGCATGCTTAGCATAGAAAGGGCTCCGCGTGAGCCCTTTCTTTTTTATGGGCGAATTCACGGGTCTTGCGAGCGAATTTGGCAGTTTAATGAGCGAATTTAAGATTCTTGCGAGCGAATTCACCTATCTCATGAGCGAATCGTTACTTTCGTCCAGGTTCATCGTAAGAATTTGCTCTGGAATTGCATAGTATGTGTATTTTCCACGTTGTTTAATTGATAAAAATCTTAGTAGTCGCTTTGCTGCATGTCGAGATGAAATATCGCACAACTGACAAAACTGCTGATTTGTTATTTTCGTATCAACTAGTATACGAAAATCATGCAAAGCTTGAAAATGCGCATATTTGTCTTGGAGTTGACAGCGTGTACAAATAAATTTACCTCGTCCAAAGTGCATTTTAATAGCACATTTTTTGCAAAATACACCATACTTCAACTGTTCTAATGTGAAACTAAGCGGCTCTTTTCTGGGGCTATGCAAAGATATCAGCCGTGCATAAGCTTTGTCCAAGTCAAGTATAGACTCTGTATATTGCATAAGGTTTTTTTCAATAAAACTATGCACATAATCTGCATGAAAAATAGGGAAATCGGGAGGCTTGCTCGTAATGATGGCGCGGCGATTCGCGATAACAACGGCGCCTATGATTGGAATGTTGGGGAATAAAGGAGAAAGCACACGCATATGACGGTTAATCTGCTCAATAGGATTCGGAAAACGCTCAATGACACCATCAGCACGCGTTCGTATTAGCTGTGAAGCCTCCAAATCAAAATGAAGTTGACCTGCCATATTTTTCACTTCAAAGCACATAATGAACGACGGGAAAATAACGATAAAATCAATTTCGTGGCGATGCTGTGCATCATTCAAAAAAGACATATTGCGAATGATTCGATGCGGGGTAGTAAGTTCTTGTAAATGGAAATATACCTCCTCCTCACCTGAAGTACCTGCATTGGCCAGTGCGAGCTGCTCTGTAAAATATAAATAATTAGGATGTAATTCGCTCACTCTTCTAACAATTGCTTCAAGCTGTTGAAGCCTCAAATAAAATCACCTCCATATATAATATCGAATCTGGGTCAATTCTTTAAATAATTTTAACACTCTCTTTACATTAAACATGTACGATACGAGAGATAAATTAATTTTATTTGGAGGTTCGACAATACATGAAATTTAAAAGTTTAGCAGCATTAACAGCAGGGATTACAATTGCATTATCTAGCCTGGGTGCACCATTAGGGGCAAAGGCTGAAACGATGCTAAATATGCAAGTTACATCTCGCTATGATTCGGGTGTACAAAATGAGGATGGCGGCGCAACAGAAATTGTTGCTTACAATGCTGATAATCAAAAATACTATGTAATTAACGGCACAACAAAGCAAATTGAAGTTGTTGCTTTACCAAGCACTACATCATTTGCATCTTTAAAAGTAGAAAAAAGCATTAATCTTGAACAAGGGCTTAAAAAAATCAAACCAACATTTACATACGGCGATGTGACAAGTATTAGTGTCAATACAGAATTAGATTTGATTGTTGCGGCAGTACAAGCTGCTGGTACAAATGACAATGGCCTAGCAGTATTTTTAGATTACGATGGGACAATTCAACATATTGTAGAAGCTGGTAAGCAGCCAGACATGATTACATTCACGCCTGACGGTAAAAAAGTGCTTGTAGCGAATGAGGGTGAGCCTCGTGATGGCTATGATAAAGCGGTTGATCCAGAGGGAAGTGTGACAGTTATTGATTTAGCAAATGGTGTGACGAATGCTACAGCACAAACAGTAACATTTAAAGCACTAGATGAGCGACGCGAGGAATTAGTTGCAAGCGGGGTGATTATTAAGAAAAATACCCTTCCTTCAGTTGACTTTGAGCCTGAGTATATTACTGTGAACCAAGCAAGTGACAAAGCTTACGTGACACTACAAGAAGCAAACGCAATCGCTATTTTAGATTTAACAACAAATGAATGGATTGATGTAAAATCACTAGGCTTTAAGGATCATAGCTTAGAAAAAAATGCTTTAGATTTCAGAAAAGATAAGAAGATTGCGATTCAACCTGAAAATTTACTAGGTATTTATATGCCTGATGGAATCACAAGCTATGAGGTAAATGGCAAAACCTATTTAGTCACAGCCAATGAAGGCGATTCTCGCGACTGGAACGGCTATATTAACGAAGTTGAAACAGAATTAGATGGCAATGAAATAGTTCTATTTGATGCATCAGATTATGACGGCTTGGATGCATCTAAAACATATAGCTTTGGTGCGCGTTCATTTTCAATTTACGAAGCAGATACAATGAAACAAGTGTATGATAGCGGTAGCGATTTCGAAAAAATTACGGCAAAAGCATTCCCTGAATACTTCAATGTTTCGAATAATAACACGAAAATTGATAACCGCAGTGGGAAAAAAGGACCTGAACCAGAAGATGTAAAAATTGGGCAAATTGGCGACCGCTTCTATGCCTTTGTTGGACTTGAACGTATCGGAGGCATCATGATGTACGATATTACAAACCCAAATGCGCCAACATTTGTACAATACGTTAATGAACGTGATTTCAGCGCTGATATCAAAGGGGATGTATCGCCAGAAGGACTTGCATTTATTCCAGCAGAAAAAAGCCCAACTGGTCTACCAACTTTACTTGCAGCACATGAAGTAAGTGGTACAGTAGCAACATTTACCATCGGCGCAACACCAAAAGTGACATTTACAGATATTCAAGGTCACGGGGCACAATCTGCAATTGAAGCATTAGCAAGTGCTGGCATTTTCAAAGGTGTGACAAACGAGCAATTTAATCCAAACGGGCAAATAACAAGAGCACAATTTATTACTGTATTAGGTCGTACACAGGAACTAGCACCATCAACTAATGCGCCATTTACAGATGTAAAAGCAACACACTATTTTGCAGAGGCTGTTGTATGGGCATACGAAAACAAGCTGATTGATACGACAGACAATCAATTCAAACCAAATAATGCCATTACACGTGAAGAAGCAGCACAAATTATTTACCGTTATTTACAAGTAACAGGCTATAAATTCTCACAAGAACAAACAAAACAAGCTTACTCAGATGATGCAGCCATTGCACCAGCAACAAAGGAAGCAATCTATGCACTTCAACAAGCTGGCATAATGACAGGCAATGAACAACAAGAGTTTTTACCTCAAGAAACTTTAACTCGTGCAGAAGCAGCAACAATTTTACAACCATTGTTTTAATGGATGAAATGTAGCGATTCGCGCATAAGTAGTGAAATTCGTATATAAGGTAAGAATGGTACAATCATAAAATAAAAGCGCATGAAATCTAGTGGAAAGCTTTGATTTCATGCGCTTTACTCATGCTATGTTCTGTTCTCTTTTCTATTTTAGCTCTGTTTAAAATAGTATATGATTTAAGGTTAATATTTTTCTTGTAATAAATGTAATCACCGATTTGAAAGTGTTGGACCAATGGGAAGCTTCCAGAAAAATAATTGCTAAATTAAATTTAATAGAAAACAATAAATGAGGTTCGGTGCGAATGTGAAGCGAACATGATTTACTAGGGGGATTCGCACCAATATTTTGAATGGTTTTCCATTGAAATGGGAATTTATTTAGGTTAATATTACTTTAAAGATTTATTTTTTGTTGAAAACCAATGATAAATATTATTTTTTTCTTGTTTTTCACAGTCTCTCTCTTTATGGAGAGAGTGGATTGAAATTTAGCAAAAACAACAGCACCTAAAGTTTTACCCGTCTCTCTCTTTATGGAGAGAGTGGATTGAAATATTCCTGATAATATAGCACCTGCACCTCCTGTAGGTCTCTCTCTTTATGGAGAGAGTGGATTGAAATCAAAAACTCATTAAAACCAACTTTACTGTCTGGTGTCTCTCTCTTTATGGAGAGAGTGGATTGAAATCCTGCTACTAGTGCAACATTGGATACAGCAGCAAGTGTCTCTCTCTTTATGGAGAGAGTGTATTAAAATGTAACACACCTCACTTTTTCGTCTTTACAAAGTGCTGCTAAAAAAGCAGTTTAATTATTATTTATCTTTGTTGCTCCACAATCAAGCCCGATTGTTTAACTTTCAACTATTAACCCAAATCTTCGATATTGATAAAGGCTTTTAACCATCATAGACAGGCTTTAAATTATGACGTAGTAAAGTAAATATTAAATTTCAATGGCTCATACAATTAATTAAGCTGATACTATTCTTAATAGGGATCGCGTTTGTTTTAAGTCACAGTTATAGAAATAAAATTGTTTTATTGACAAAGGGGAGATACTGTGTGAACGAAAATGTAAACTTGTCAGAAGATAAAAATAATGAGGATATAAAAATTTCAATCGTAATACCCGCTCATAATGAAGAAAAGTATATTGGAAAATGCTTAGAATCTATTTTGCAAGCCTCAAAGCTAATTAAAAATCAAGTTGAAATCATAGTTGTGTTAAATCGTTGTACAGATAGAACGGAAGAAATTGCAAAATCGTATAAATGTATTGTAGTAAAAAATAATGATAAAAATCTTTCTAAAATTAGGAACGCAGGTGTGGAAATAGCTAGAGGTGAAATCATCGTTACCATTGATGCGGATACACAGATGAACGAACACGTATTGTCTAAGGTAGAGGAGAACTTAATCTCTGGAAAGTACATTGGTGGCGGTGTCACGGGAAAATTTGAACGAATGTCTTTAGGAATTTTTACTTCAACTTTGTTGTTAATTGGACCACTACTCTTTAAATATGGAGCAATTTCTGTGGGAATCTTTTGGTGCTATAAAAAGGATTTTAAATCAATTAATGGATTTAATGAAAATATGCTTATGGCAGAAGATGCGGATTTCGCTAAACGATTAAAAGACTGGGGAAAAAAGCAAGGGAAAAAGTATGGGACAATTCAAAATGGAATGATAACTTCAACTAGAAAATTTGATAAACATGGAGACTGGGTTTTACTTAAACGTCCAAAAATAATCCTAGCTTATCTTAAAGGAACAGACCGAAAATATGCGGATGAAGCATATTATGAAAATCCAGATAGATAAGAATATAAACTAAAGCTAGATTTCAAAATGAGAGATAAGAGAATAAAGAAAAATAGATTATAAAGATATATTTAAATAAACAATGACATTAATCAAAGAAGAATAACGCTTTTTGTTGAAGTTACTAGATTATCAGATAGCTTATCTTTAATAAAATTTTTCATAATCTAGCTCATTATTAAAGAAAGAAATGCCACACATCATAGTTATTTTTATCAAGCTTTATTTTAAATCCCCATATGGAGTGTGTGGATGAAATACTAGAACTAGCAAAGAAATTTTTTTAAAATAACTAAATTCAGTATACTAAGAATGTAAAGTAAACTTTATAGAAATAAAAAATACAGGTTATGTAACTACAGTAAATAACTTAATTTACAATAATAGTTATCATTAAGTGCGAATGTGAAGCAAACATGATTTACTAAGGGGATTCGCACCAAAAACGTAGGTGAATTTCCATTATAATGGGGGATTTTTTGGGTTAATATGACCTGAAGAATTTATTTTTTAGTGAAAATCAATGATAAATATTATTTTTTTCTTGTTTTTCATAGTTTCTCTCTTTATAGAGAGAATGGATTGAAATTTGACCTGCTTTTTCATACTGTCGTATGCCTTGCGTTTCTCTCTTTATAGAGAGAATGGATTGAAATTCTACATCTCTAGAAATAACGAACGGAGCGACCACGTTTCTCTCTTTATAGAGAGAATGGATTGAAATAATTTTCACATCCGATTTTTGTGTCTTCACACGTTGGGTTTCTCTCTTTATAGAGAGAATGGATTGAAATTGTTGTCTTCATGTACTTACCCTCCTGTGATGGAGTGTTTCTCTCTTTATAGAGAGAATGGATTGAAATTATAGTAGTTGGGTTTGTAGAAGATTTTGCACCAGTTTCTCTCTTTATAGAGAGAATGGATTGACATTAACACTCCTTTTTGTAAACTCTATGTACCATATTGTTTCTCTCTTTATAGAGAGAATGGATTGAAATAATAAATAGTATGGCTCTTGTTCTAAGTCAAATTGTTTCTCTCTTTATAGAGAGAATGGATTGAAATCGAGAAGGGTGTCCCAAATACTTATACCATATTGTTTCTCTCTTTATAGAGACAATGGATTGAAATTTCTGGAGTTTTAAATCTTATACGGGTCTTTTAGTTTCTCTCCTCATAAAACGAATAACTTAAAATTTATATAGTAAATGCAAAGCCTGGAAAATTTTACAGTTCGTAGAATTTTTCGGGCTTATTTTTTATATTTAAGGGAACCAAATTTAAAATACTGTAGTCTAATACTATGAAATTCATGTTTTTCGATATAAAATTATCGATAAACAATAAAAATGAGGTGTTCATAATGAAAAAACAAACGCTTTTCTTAAAAGCAACTTTAGTTATCCTTGCATTGCCTGTACTTGCGCTTTGCACAATTGGTTTCCCGATGTTATTAATGAATCTTACAAAAAGTGGATGGCAGCTTGTCGGTGTACTATATGGTATTGTAGCGATTTTTTATGTAACGGCTATTTTCTATTTCATCGCACTTTATCAAGCATTGAAGCTATTGAATTTCATTGATCATAACAGCGCATTTTCATATGATTCTGTAACTGCACTGAAAAAAATTAAATGGAGTGGCTTTATAATTACAAGCTTGTACGTGGTGTGTATGCCGTTACTCTATATCATCGCTGAATATGACGATGCGCCAGGTGTTATTATAATAGGCTTAGTGCTAGGTGGTGCGGCATTCGTTGTAGGCGTTTTTGCAGCAGTACTCCAACATCTATTAACAAGTGCCATTGATATGAAAACAGAAAACGATTTAACGATTTGAGGTGAACGAATATGGCAATTATTATTGAACTCGATGTTATGCTAGCCAAACGAAAAATGACTGTAACAGAGCTATCAGAAAAAGTTGGCATTACGATGGCGAACCTTTCTATTTTAAAAACAGGCAAAGCAAAAGCCATCCGCTTTTCAACATTAGAGGCGATTTGTAAAGCTTTAGACTGTCAGCCAGGAGATATTTTGCTATATGAAGAGGATACCAACGATGAAGCATAAAGTAACACAGTTACTCTATTTCGGGCGAGAACAAGCATTATCATGCCTTTTCCCAGTCGTTATCTTTGCTTCTCTAGCATTAACAAAATTTATTCCATTACCATTTCTAGCAAGGTACGACTGGCTTCTCATCATCTGCCTTGCGATGCAATGGTGGATGGTGCGCTCTGGTCTTGAAACAAAGGATGAGCTCAAGGTTATCACATTATTTCACTTAATCGGGCTCACACTTGAAATTTTCAAAGTACATATGGGGTCATGGGTTTACCCAGAGGAAGGCTTTTTCAAAGTTTTCGGTGTGCCACTCTATAGCGGATTTATGTATGCTAGCGTCGCAAGCTATTTATGTCAAGCATGGCGTCGCTTAGATGTAGAGCTTGTCAAATGGCCACCATTTCTAGCCGTCGTACCACTTGCCTCAGCAATTTATTTCAATTTTTTCTGGCATCATTTTTGGATGGATATACGCTGGTGGCTAGGGCTTTTAGTGATTGTTGTATTCTGGCGTGCATCTGTTAATTATAAAGTGAACGGTATAGAGTACCGCATGCCAATCGTATTAAGCTTCGCACTTATTGGATTTTTTATATGGATTGCTGAAAACATCGCGACCTTTTTTGGCGCATGGCAATATCCGAATCAAACGCACGCTTGGAGTTTGGTGCATTTGGGGAAGATAAGTTCTTGGTTGCTCTTGGTTATTGTGAGTTTTTTGATTGTGGCGGAGTTGAAGAGGGTGAAGGGTGTGTCATAATAAGTAAGCATAAATGGAGAAACTCCCTCAGCAAAATTGTTGAAGGAGTTTCTCTTTCTTATTAATCGGATTTTCGATCCACGTAGTTTAATCTACGACCTATTAATAATATCATACTTTAAACAACTCTAAAACTTTAATAGCAAATAATGTTGCGTTTAGATATTTAGAATGTTATGATTTGTGAAAATTAATCTTCTCCGATTAATATATAAGGGGTGTGGCTATGTATAAAAAACAAATTGAAATCTATCAAGCATTCAAATCTGGAAAATCAATTAAATATTTGAGTAAGAAATATAATGTACCTAAATCTGAGATAGAGAGTATTATTCGTTATTATTTATCGCCTATTAGACTTTTATTAAGTTTTAATGCATCTATATTTTTAATTAAGATTATTAATCCGCGATTATTTTTGTGAAAATAATACATTAAAAAGGGAGAAAATTAATTAATTATGTCAGCATATCCAAAAATGAATTGCTCTTCCAAAAAACATGTTGTATGCTATAGAAAAGAGGTGGAACGTATGTTTCTGGCGCATATTAGAGAGGTAGATCAGGCAGAGCAAAATGTACAAAATCATTTAGAGGAAGTTGCAATATTAGCAAGAGTATATGGAAAGCCAGCAGGTGTAGGAGCACATGCTGAATTATCTGGTTTTTTACATGATCTGGGTAAATTTACAGAAGCGTTCACGATTTATTTGAAAAATGCGGTTTTGCATAATGAAATTGCGACAAAGAAGATAGACCATTCAACAGCAGGTGCAAAATATTTGTATGAGCGATTTTATAACGGCGATGGAATGCAAAAATTAGTTGTAGAAACAGTAGGAATGGCTATATTATCACATCATTCTGGATTGCAAAATTTTGCTCAACTAGATTTAGAGATATCTGATTATATAAAACGCGTAACAAAAGATTTACCCTATTATGATGAAGTGGTTGCAAATTTTGAAGCTATTGAAGGAAATAAAGAACGTGTACAACGATTAGTAAACGAAGCAAAAGAAGAATGTGGTATATTTTTTGAGAAAATAGGTACTAAAGAGCATATGAGTGTTTATTTGAGTTACTTACAAAAGCTTGTATTTAGTTGTTTAATTGATGCTGACCGTACAAATACTAGATGTTTTGAAGAGAATCAACCTTCAGTAATTTCAGACTACACCAACGTATTTTCAGAGGGTTATCAACAACTTATGAAACAAGTTGAAGAATGGAAGAAAAATAAGGAGCCTATTAATCAATTACGCACTGAAATGTCTGAAAATTGCGATTTGTTAGCTGGTAATCCATCATCTATTCACACATTATCTATTCCTACAGGAGGTGGTAAAACATTTGCGAGTTTACGTTATGCTTTAAAACATGCTCAGCAGTATAAAAAATCACGCATCATTTATGTTGTTCCTTATACAACTATTTTAGAGCAAAATGCCGAAGCTGTTAGAAATATCATTAAGCAACAAGATGCTGTTTTAGAACATCATGCAAATGTTGTAGATGATGAGAAACTTGATCAGGAAGAAGATTTTTATGGAATTCCTCATCATAAAAAATTGCAGCTAGGGAGAGATAATTGGGATTATCCAATTATCTTTACCACAATGGTACAGTTTTTAGATACTTTCTTTCAAAAGGGGACGAGAAAATCAAGAAGGTTGCATAATTTAACAAATGCGGTTGTTATATTTGACGAAGTACAATCTGTTCCATACAAGCATTTTAGTTTATTTAATACTGCATTGAATTTTTTGCATTATATAGGAAATAGTAGCTTGGTTTTATGTACAGCTACACAGCCAACAGTTGGAACAATGAAGTATCCTATGGAATTAAATGAGAATGCTGAAATGGTTCCACAGTTAACAAATGTGGTAAAAGCATTTGAACGAGTTACGATTCACAATCGAGTAACTACTGAAGGATATGATGCAGAAAAACTGGCGATATTTGTGCAAAATATACTGAAGAAGAGACAATCAGTATTAGTTATATTAAATACAAAAACCGCTGTACGGCGATTGTATGAAGAACTAGCAAAAATAAAAGAGTGTAAGGTATATCATTTGAGTACTTCTATGTGTCCAGCACATAGAAGCCAAACTTTAAGAGAAATCAAGGAAGGGCTTGGAAAAGAGCCAATTATTTGTGTTAGTAGTCAGTTGATTGAGGCTGGGGTAGATATTAGCTTTGAGGCAGTTGTTCGCTCTTTAGCGGGCTTAGATTCTATTGCCCAAGCAGCTGGTCGATGTAATCGTCACAACAAGCAAGAAAAAGGCGATGTATACATTGTTCGAGCCAAAGATGAAAATTTAAGAAATCTTCCAGAAATCGCTGTAGGCGGAGAAGTAACAGCAAATTATATTTTGCGAGATGAAAAATATGCGGCTGATATTTTAAGTCCGAATGCAATTTACCATTATTTTAGACATTATGATAATTATGTGAAGTCGAAAATTAAATTGACTCCAGACAAATTAAAGTATGAATTAATCAATCTTCTTGAAAGAGATATTCAATCACCAACGAGAGGAAACATATCCTATGCTTTATTTAAAACATTGGAACGATATTTTCAAGCGATTGAATCTCCTACAAAGGCAGTAGTTGTTCCATTCGAACAAGGAAAAGAAATTATTGCTGCATTGAATGAAAAACAAACGGATATGACGGAGTTTAATAATTTACTTAAAACAGCACAACAATTTAGCGTCAATCTATATGAACATGAATGCCGATTGCTTAGCCAACAAGGATTATTAAAGCAGTTATACAATGAGTCGTTTTATTATTTAGATGATAAAGCTTATAGCACAGCTTTTGGCGTTTCAATTAAAGGTGAAGAAAAAATGGAGGATTACTCCTTTTGAAGAGGTGAAAAAATGCGCAATCAAATTGAATTTAAAGTCTATGGTAAGTATGCCTTATTTACAGACCCTGTTACACGTATTGGGGGAGAAAAATTTACCTATCAAATTCCAACATATCAAGCATTAAAAGGGATTGTAGAATCCGTATATTGGAAACCTACGATTGTTTGGTATATTGACGAAGTACGCGTAATGAATGCTATTCAAACAGAAGTAAAAGGAGTTCGCCCGATAAAGTATCAAGATGATTCCAATGATTTAGCATACTATACGTATTTAAGAGAGCCAGTATATCATGTTCGAGCTCATTTTGAGTTCAATGAAAATCGCCCTGATTTGGCATATGATCGAAATGAAGAGAAGCATCATAATATCGCAAAACGCTGTGTGAAACGTGGTGGACGCCGCGATATTTACTTAGGTACGCGAGAATGTCAAGGTTACGTTGAGTATTGTGAATTTGATAGTGGTAGCGGGTTTTATGATAATTATGGGGAAATTAGCTTTGGACCAATGTTTCACGGTTTCACATACCCAGATGAAAATAGCGAAGGAGAGTTACAAGCTAGGATTTGGCAACGACCTACAATGAGAGATGGGAAAATTCAGTTTACTCGTCCAGAAGAGTGTGAAATTGTGCGTCCAATTAGAAAGGGCTCTGTGAAGCCTTTTGAGGAAAATATAAACTTTAAAAATGTCAACGATGAGTATGAGGAGATTTTTAAGGAGGTGAATCGATGAACTGGATGCAGCAATTAGAAAAAGTTTATGATAACAATATTAAGCAAGTTGGTAAATTTGAAGAAAGAAACCAACAGCGTATTACATTATTACCTGTTTCACATGTGATGCAAAGCGCACAAATTGAAATTCTCATTAGTCCCGAAGGTAATTTTATAGAGGCAAGAGTAGTAAATAAGGAGTATGCAAGAACAATTGTCCCTGTTACACTAGCTTCTGCTAATCGTACAAGCGCAAGTGCACCACATTTTTTACATGATAAACTAGCCTATGTTGCTGGAGATTATGTAGCTTTTGGCGGAAATGAAAAACGGACTAACTATTATAATGATTATATCAATCAAATGCAGCGATGGGTAAATGATGAACATGCACCACAACGTGTACAAGCCATCTATGATTATGTAAAGAAAGGTACAGTAATAGCAGATTTAGTACAAGCGAAAGTGCTATTTGTAGACGAACATAATAAAATTATTACAAAATGGGAAGATAAAGAAAAACCATTAATTTTTCAAGTAGTTGCTGGCGATATACTTGATGCCTTTGTTCGTTTTGATGTGCTTCATACAACATACGAAGAATCAGTTGTATGGGAAGATAAAAAGTTATTTGATGCGTATATTGAATTTTTTAATAATAATTATCTAGAAGAACAAGGCGTTTGTTATATTAGTGGAAAAACAGTTCCTTTAACATCTCAACATGGTGCACGTATACGAAATGCTGGAGATATGTCAAAATTAATTTCTTCCAATGATAGTGTAGGTTACACATATCGAGGGCGTTTGGGAAAACCAACTGAAGTTGTTCAAATAGGTTATGAAATTTCCCAAAAAGCGCATCATGCGTTGCGTTGGTTAATGCAACGACAGAGTATGTATGTAGATTCACGATACTTTACAACATTTGGTATTGAACTATCTAATATCGTTGACCCATTTGAAAGCTCAATTGGTTTAATTGCATCTAGTACGAATAAAAAATATACAGCTGAAATGGAAGCAGATGCTCTACATCAAGCTATTAAAGGCTATAAAAACCAATTAACAAAAGATAAGGTAGAAAATATTATCGTGATGGCGATGGACGCAGCTACATCTGGTCGTTTAGCAATCGTTTATTATCAAAATTTTCATACGGATTTGTTTTTAGATAATGTAGAGCACTGGCACAATACATGCAAATGGTTACAGTTTATAAAAGATGAAGAAACAGAAAAAGTCCTACGTGTTATAGGAACACCTTCTACTTATCGAATTGTAGAAGCTGTTTATGGTAGTAAAGCTGATGCACGAATTAAAAAGCAACTTTATACACGTTTATTACCATGTATTGTGGAAAAAAAGCCAATACCATTAGATGTTGTTAGATTGATTTTTAATCGTATTAAAAATCCTATGAGCTTTAAAAACTCGCTGGAATCTTGGGAAGGGACACTTAATATTGCTTGTGCATTAGTATTGAAATTACATGAAGGAGAGGGATACACTATGGCTCTACAAGAGGACAATGTAACGCGTGATTATTTATTTGGTCGTCTTTTGGGAGTAGCAGAAGTAATGGAAGAGAGAATCTTGAAAGCGCGTGATGAAAATCGTTCTACAAATGCGACACGTTATTTTAATGCATTTACGCAAAATCCAGCACGTACTTGGCATGTCATTCGTCGTCAATTACAGCCGTACTTTATGAGACAGGGAGAGAATATAAACTATTACGCGAGGTTATTACGAAAAATTGAAGATCAACTCACAGCAGAAAAAATGAGTAATAAGCCATTAGACCCGGTATTTATACTTGGTTATAGCAGCCAAATTCAAGACATGTATAAGAAAAAGGAGGATGGAGCAAATGACAATATTGGAGAATAAAATTGACTTTGCAGTAGTATTTACAGTAAATAAAGCGAACCCTAATGGAGATCCTTTAAACGGAAATCAGCCGAGGCAAGATTTTAATGGGCATGGTGAAGTATCGGATGTTGCGATTAAGCGGAAACTACGCAACCGCTTACAAGATGAAGGTGAATCTATTTTAGTGCAGTCAGATGAACGACGAACAGATAATCATCGAAGTATTCGTGATCGAGTAGCAGCAGTAGAAGCTTTAAATAAAATTTTAACGAAAGGTAAAGGAACGAGTGAAGAAGAAGCATCCGCCGAAAAACTTGCTTGTGAACAGTGGTACGATGTACGTGCGTTTGGACAAGTTTTTGCATTTAAAGGCGATAAGCTATCTTTAAGTGTTCGCGGTCCTGTATCCATTCATGCAGCAACAAGTATTGACCCTGTAGATATTACAAGTATGCAAATTACAAAAAGTGTGAACTCCATTACAAATACAAAGGACCCAAGCCAAAAAACTTCTGATACTATGGGTATGAAGCACCGCGTGGATTTTGGTGTCTATGTATTTTATGGCAGTATTAACCCTCAACTCGCGGAGCGCACAGGCTTTACATATGAGGATGCACAAAAATTGAAAGAAGCACTTCGAACATTGTTTGCAAATGATGCTTCTTCGGCACGTCCTGATGGCAGTATGGAAGTGAATAAATTATTTTGGTGGGAGCACAATTGTAAATTAGGACAATATTCATCTGCAAAAGTACATCGGTCTGTAAAAATTGAGCGAATACAGGATAATTCTAAGCCATCGATTGAAGATTATTTGATTACAGCCGATGAAACTGAGTTAGTAGGCTTAGTTGCAGAGCAATATGATGGCTTATAACGAAGAACAATTTTTAATGTTGTCAGGTTTACAACATTTTGTGTTTTGCCGTAGGCAGTGGGCGTTAATTCATATTGAACAAGTGTGGTTAGATAATGTACTTACTGTTGAAGGTGATGCTTTGCATGAAAAAGCAGATGATCCATCCATACGTGAAAAGCGGGGAGATACAATTTATGTGCGTGCTTTACCTATCCACTCACATGAATTGGGGATTAGCGGTATTTGCGATATGGTAGAGTTTACAAGAGCAGTAGATGGCATTACCTTAGCAAACGAAGAAGGTAAGTTTGCTGTCAAGCCGATTGAATATAAGAAAGGGGCACCCAAAAAGCATGATGCTGATATTGCACAGCTTGTAGCACAGGTTCTTTGTCTCGAAGAAATGCTCCAAACAACGATAGATGAGGCCGCACTCTATTATCATGAAACAAGGAGACGAGAAATCGTAACGATTACACCAGAATGGCGTAGTAAAATCATCGCAATGATTAAAGAAATGCATCAATATTATGAACGTCAACATACACCTCGTGTGAAAACGGGAAAGCATTGTAAGAGTTGTTCATTACAACATATTTGTTTACCAGAGTTATTAAATAAAGAATCTGTACTTGCGTATATAGATAGGGTGACAAAAGAATGAAACGATTATTAAATGTAGTTTATGTATCTCAGTCCGATGTATATCTCGCACTAAATGGCAAAAACCTTGTTTTATTAAAAGAAGGAGAAGAACTAGGGAAAGTACCAATTTTAAATCTTGAAGGTATTTGTACATTTGGTCATCAAGGGGCAAGTCCTGCATTAATGGCTACATGCATGGAGCAGAATATAAGCCTAACATTCTTTTCAAGTAGTGGACGTTTTCGTGGAAGATTAACAGGTGCTGTTAATGGGAATGTAACATTACGTAAAAAGCAGTACGAGGTTTCGATGTGCGAGTCAGAAAGTGTAGCAATAGCGCGACATATGATTGGTGGTAAGATTTATAATTCAGAACAAAATTTAAAGCGAACTATACGTGACCATGCTTTACGTGTGAATACGGAACGAATAGAACAAGTTTTAGAACGTTTAAAGCAGGCACGAAATGCCGCTTTTTCAGCCACAAATTTAGAAGAATTACGCGGTATAGAAGGTAATGCTGCAAGTGCTTATTTTAGCGTTTTTGATGAGTGTATTTTGCAACAAAAAGAGGATTTTTATTATAGAGGTAGGAGCAGACGCCCACCGCTTGATTGTATAAATGCATTATTATCATTGACTTATTCTTTACTCGCCTCCGAAGTAGCGGCTGCACTTGAAGGTGTGGGATTAGATTCTTATGTAGGATTTCTACACAAAGATCGACCAGGACGGACCTCACTTGCTTTAGATTTGATGGAGGAGTTACGCCCTGTGATAGCAGAACGCTTTGTTTTGAAATTAGTTAATCGTAAACAAATACAAGCTAATGATTTTATCGTAAAAGAAAACGGTGCAGTATTATTAAAAGATGATGTAAGAAGGAATTTTTTCAAGCTGTGGCAAGAGGCTAAACAAGAATTTGTAACACATCCTTACTTAAAAGAAAAAATTCAATGGGGCTTAGTTCCTCATGCACAAGCCCTTTTATTAGCCCGCTTTTTACGGGGAGATTTAGATGCATACCCACCATTTTTAATAAGGTAGGTGAATTATTTTGTTGATTTTAGTAACTTATGATGTGCAAACTAGTACAAGTGGTGGAGCCAAGCGTTTACGTCATGTTGCAAAGAAATGCGGAGAATACGGCATACGCGTACAAAATTCTGTATTTGAATGTGTCGTAGATGCTACGCAATATAAGCAACTTCAACTTGCACTTGAAAAAATTATTGATCCTGAAAAGGATAGTCTTCGATTTTATAATTTAGGAAACAAATATAGTTCAAAAGTTATTCATTTGGGAGCAAAAGAAGCACTTGATGTAGAAGCCCCACTCATATTTTAATTACGCGAACCCCTAGTGCCCATAAAAACCCTAGGAGGTTCGCGCAAAATTTGCAGCAATTAGATAAGTTTTAGAATCCAGACTCCCTAAAATTTATGCAGTATGCTTTAATGATATCAATATATAGTTGATAAATGGATCTACCTGACTATATATTGCGGTCTCTCTCTGTATAGAGAGAGTGGATTGAAATTGGTAATGCCTTAACCCCTAAATCATTTAGCTCTGTCTCTCTCTGTATAGAGAGAGTGGATTGAAATACTGTATCTGGCAATCGTGAAAATTCCAATGACATTGTCTCTCTCTGTATAGAGAGAGTGGATTGAAATATCGTCCAAAACCACAAACTTATTTTTCGCATACTGTCTCTCTCTGTATAGAGAGAGTGGATTGAAATTTTCTCTATGTAGTGAGAAATTTTCAAAAAATCGCGTCTCTCTCTGTATAGAGAGAGTGGATTGAAATGTAATCCTTGTACTTACCACCACGTGAGCCAAAGTCTCTCTCTGTATAGAGAGAGTGGATTGAAATAATCTGTAAGTAGTGGTAAAGCTTTAGTCGCAAAGTCTCTCTCTGTATAGAGAGAGTGGATTGAAATGGGCGGCAGTCCTCTTACACATTGGGTGCAGCTGGTCTCTCTCTGTATAGAGAGAGTGGATTGAAATAATCGTCATGCAACAAACCTCTCTTCCCATTCCGGGTCTCTCTCTGTATAGAGAGAGTGGATTGAAATATGCTTTGGACTTGTGAATAAAATATAGTTCATTTCGTCTCTCTCTGTATAGAGAGAGTGGATTGAAATATCGAGCGTAATGAATTTGGTTATGCGGTTGCTTTAGTCTCTCTCTGTATAGAGAGAGTGGATTGAAATGCTTGAACATCTTGCAAAAGAAGATTAATGCAGGACGTCTCTCTCTGTATAGAGAGAGTGGATTGAAATACGTATGCGAGATGAAACTGGAGCTATAAATACTGTCTCTCTCTGTATAGAGAGAGTGGATTGAAATATTGATGCTCCAGTATTTGATGAAACGCAAGCGGAATGTCTCTCTCTGTATAGAGAGAGTGGATTGAAATTGTATCCGTATGTACCAGAAGTAAATATCAATAACGTCTCTCTCTGTATAGAGAGAGTGGATTGAAATGGCTTTGCTGGTGAGTCGGCGCAAAAAGATTTGTGTCTCTCTCTGTATAGAGAGAGTGGATTGAAATCCCTTTCCAAAAACGATTGTGCTGCCACTTTGCCGTCTCTCTCTGTATAGAGAGAGTGGATTGAAATATCAGTAGAGAATTTAACAAAAGCCTCTAAAGCAGTCTCTCTCTGTATAGAGAGAGTGGATTGAAATGAATCGGCATTTGCTGGAGTAAGAAAAACTGTTGGTCTCTCTCTGTATAGAGAGAGTGGATTGAAATTGAAATAGCGACAGATCTAACAGGTAAATTTAATGTCTCTCTCTGTATAGAGAGAGTGGATTGAAATAAAACTTATGGTGACATTGAAGGTGTAGAAATAGTCTCTCTCTGTATAGAGAGAGTGGATTGAAATAGTACTGAAGACATCATCATTTATTAACAACTCGCGTCTCTCTCTGTATAGAGAGAGTGGATTGAAATTGCTCCATCAATCATGACGAAATCACCGTTTTCGGTCTCTCTCTGTATAGAGAGAGTGGATTGAAATATCGAGGGCGACAAATCCTGTCATGGTGGATGGGTGTCTCTCTCTGTATAGAGAGAGTGGATTGAAATAGAAATGTATATTGGGGATGCTTCGCTTGAAGTGGTCTCTCTCTGTATAGAGAGAGTGGATTGAAATGTATGAAAGACGAGCAACTAGCGCGGGATATTATGGTCTCTCTCTGTATAGAGAGAGTGGATTGAAATGCGTTTGACCGTCATTTCAGCAAGTGCAGGCAGATGTCTCTCTCTGTATAGAGAGAGTGGATTGAAATTCCACGTGTATTAATAATCCATGTAATTTAGATGTGTCTCTCTCTGTATAGAGAGAGTGGATTGAAATACATTGTCGCTCTCCCTTGTCATTTGTGAGAGCATCGTCTCTCTCTGTATAGAGAGAGTGGATTGAAATGAAATATCGCCAACAATTTATTATGTCAAATGAAGGTCTCTCTCTGTATAGAGAGAGTGGATTGAAATTCGAGTAGGGTTTAACGGCTTCATTCGTAAAATTGTCTCTCTCTGTATAGAGAGAGTGGATTGAAATATTGAATAACGGCTACTATCAATATAACGGTTGGTCTCTCTCTGTATAGAGAGAGTGGATTGAAATAAATTCAATATTTTTTGATACGATGAAGAATTTCTCGTCTCTCTCTGTATAGAGAGAGTGGATTGAAATCAAAAAAGAGATTTTGCGACAAATGAGACAAAACGGACGTCTCTCTCTGTATAGAGAGAGTGGATTGAAATTATACTTCCAGCTACATTTGCAGATGAAAGAACAAGGTCTCTCTCTGTATAGAGAGAGTGGATTGAAATTACCACCAAACAAGCCGAAAGAAACGGTTGATTGTGTCTCTCTCTGTATAGAGAGAGTGGATTGAAATATTGTTTAAACTTAGAAATTGATATTTATAACAAGTCTCTCTCTGTATAGAGAGAGTGGATTGAAATTCCAGTGCCGTAATACTTTGTTAAAAATGCTTGTGTCTCTCTCTGTATAGAGAGAGTGGATTGAAATACTAGATTTTCAACAGCTAATGGATTTGTTTGTTGCGTCTCTCTCTGTATAGAGAGAGTGGATTGAAATCAGTATCCAATACATCGATTAGATGAAACGGGCGTCTCTCTCTGTATAGAGAGTGTGGATTGAAATAAGCTGTACACTACTAAAACTAGAGGCCAGAGAGTCTCTCTCTGTATAGAGAGAGTGGATTGAAATAGTTTAACGTCATAAAGCGCTAAAAAGACGGGTAGTCTCTCTCTGTATAGAGAGAGTGGATTGAAATAACAAGCACCAGTTCAGCAAGCGCAACAAGTGCCAGTCTCTCTCTGTATAGAGAGAGTGGATTGAAATGGGTTCGTGGCCAGGTAAAGTGCGTGTACGATGGCGTCTCTCTCTGTATAGAGAGAGTGGATTGAAATTATTTCGAATAGTTTTAGCTTGTGCTTCTATACCTGTCTCTCTCTGTATAGAGAGAGTGGATTGAAATATGGGTTGGTCTATCATCGTAATCTATCTCTAATTGGTTCTCTCTTCATTGGGAAAAACACTTCAAATGAATGTGCAACCATAGACTGTGCAATTTTCCCTTACTGTTGGAGAGCAAAATGAAAGTGATTGGATCAAAAATTATTTTTATCTATTAATAGGAAATGAAAACGGCAGAACTAAAATTATAAAATTTCATATTTGAATCGGGTATATCTTTAAACCTACAGCAAATAAGCACTGTAGGTTTTTTGCTTGCAAAAAATTTATTTATACTTTTATGTAACTTTTTAGGAAGATGATACGTCTAACTTAAAAAGGAGGGTTGATTATGAAGCGGTTGATGCTTATTGTGACTGGTAGTTTTATGCTTTCGGGATGTGTGGCGCAGCAGGCTGTGATTCCAACTAATACATATGATTTTTTTGCGGAGGATATTGTTTCCAAGACGCGAAATGGGATTGATAATATTGAGCGTTTTTATGCATTTTTTGAGAATGTGCAGAGTGGGAAGCGCGATCAGGTGAGAATTGTTGAGCACACAATTGAGGGTGATCCCATTTACGTGGATGTTCGTCATAACAATGAACAAATCAATTTGGAAATTGATAATTCAGAGGATGCCTATAGCAATGGGGAAGTGGTCTCAACGACTTGTAATCAGCTTAACGCCATCGAAGTTGGAAGTCGGACGGATTATTATGTGAGTGAATGCTCAGATGATGAGCAGTATATTATTTTTTCGGATTATTAAACAAAATGCGCAGATGAATTAATGTTCATCTACGCATTTTTTTAATTCTTTAATAAACGCTGGCGCATCGTCAACTTTAATTGCGATTTTGTGATAATGCTTTTCGACGCCAAATGGTAAAATGACAGAAACAGGTTCTGTGAAATGTAGGATTACACTTGGCTTGACCGCTTCAAAATCCTTGGCGATAAATTGTGCGACATCCTTCGGTAGCTTTTCCTCAAATTGATTAGCGTCAGTGAGTATTTCCGATATTTGCGTTAGCGGAATTTCTGCGCGCTTCATAATGCCCAGAGATAAATAGAGTGTACCGTTGCGAATTTGTGTTGGATTTAAGCGTAGCGCTTGTAAATCTGCAAGGAAAAATAGCACCGAATATACATTGAAAACTAATAAAACTAACGACACAATTGGATATTTGCTGTGAAGCCACCAATGGATGCCCAATGTTTCAAGAACGATAGCGTGAATCATCATTACTTGGAAGGCGATGTAGCTAGTTTTTTTATGCAATGTAAAGCCAGTGTCAGCTTTTTTACGCCAGCTAAATAATGCGTAGTAAAACATAAGTAGCTCAGAGCATAGCACATGAATTAACGGATGGCGTTTCACGTGCTGATTAACTGCCTGTGGAAATGAAAATAACAGTGGCGCATTGCTTGAGCGTGTGGACTTTATTATTTTTGGTAAATAAATAATAAATGAGAAAATGAGCAGCAGTTCAAAGGCAATGATGATTACCTCGGCAGCAATGCCAAACCATGTGAAGCTTGCATATGGTGCGAGCATCGCCTGTGGGATAATAAAGCGGGCTAGCACACAGCCTGCAGCCATTAAACCGATAAATAATTTCAAGCTAAACTGCTTTTTCGCTAAAAGAAAGACAAGTGGTGCGACAATGATTAAATCGATTAATGAACCGATTACAACACCGTTAGGTCTAGTCATCACGATATCGTACCCAAATGATGTGCTATAAAGCGTAATATTACTCAATACGATTAATACAAAAAATAGCCATAGCCAATTTTGCCTAGCTTGCCAAAATGCCATGCTTAACAGCCCCTTAACATTTGTTATTTCCATTATATTTCACTTATCATTTAATTTGAATCCTCGTATTTACAAAAATTATTACATATTAATAACAATTTCAAATAATAAAAAAGAATTTGATATGATATAGTTAGCAAACCGCAATAAAGACAATGTAAGAGGGTGAAAGAATGGCTTATTTTCCAGCATTATTAAATATTGATGATAAAAAAGTAGTCGTTGTCGGTGGAGGCAAAGTGGCAACGCAAAAAGTGCGAGCATTATTACCAACGAAGGCGCTTATTCATATTATTAGTCCGCAACTTACAGAAGAGCTTCTAGCATATGTTCAAGAACGGCGCGTAATATGGCATGATAAGATATTTGAGGCGCAAGATTTAGATGGTGCACTATTGATTTTTGCGGCAACTGATAGTGAAAAAGTGAATGATGCTGTAGAGGAGGCGACTCAGCAGTGGCAGCAATTATCGCGTGCAGATGCTAAAGGTCGCGTTGATTTTATTAATCCCGCTGTTATAAGACGTGGTGATCTTCTTTTAGCTGTTTCTACTTCTGGAGCTAGTCCAGGCTATACAAAAAAATTGAAAGCGGAGCTAGAGGAGCAATTTGACGATAGCTATGCGCAGTATATAGAGTTTTTAAAGCATTGCCGAAAGCAAATTTTAAGCAATATCGAGGATGCTTCAGCTAAACGTTATGCATTAAAGGAAACTCTGCGATCTGAAGTGTTGGAATGGCTAATAGCAGGGGATATAGCGCGCTGTGAGGCATTTTTACAAAGTTTATTAAACGATAAAAAAGGATAACGAATAAAAGTCGATTTTGGCGTTTTACAAAAATCGACTTTTACTTGTTAAATTAAAATCAGTTTACTGCGAATATCGCTTATAAGCGTTTAGCTAAATAGTGATTATAGGAAAAGATAACAGTTATAAACAAAATAATATAGGTCGTTGGCAATGTAATATAAGCACGTAATATCTCTCCATCAGTCATTTTCTTTGTCAGCTTCACCCATGTCATAAAGCATGGGGTAAAAATAATGGCAACAAATAGCGTCAAATAAGCCATTTGTGCAGAATTCCCTAAAATTTGGATAAGTAATAACCCTGCAAGGTGTAAAAAGATAACGATGCTAGCCATAATAAGAAATTTAGTAGGTAGTTGTTTAAATGAAATCCAAAATCCCCCAAATAAAAGTGCAGCTATGAATAAAGCAAATGCAAAAGGCCTCATAATTAATCGCTCCTTAATATGGAATCACAACACCGATACGAACGGTATGTACGTTGTTTTGCTGTAAATAAGGTAAAAGCTCCTCTTGCTTACCAGTTAAAACAACACCAGCAATGAGCCAATCCTTAGGTGCTTTCTTCCCAATTATGCCGCGCACTACATCGACAGAGTATCCGTCCCTATAATTCAACTGCGCGACATAAGCTTCAGCCGATTCAATAGGGTTATTAGTTATTGCTTTATGATGCAAAATCGGGAAGCCGTATGCACGAGTATCACTGACCTCGCTTATATCCATTTGGAACATCGCATTGTCAGGCAATTTTTCCAGCTCTTTTTTGGCTTCTTCCATTTCATCATATAGCCCTTCATCAATTAACCAAGCCCATTGTGCTGTGGGAAACTGCTCCCACATATCAAGCAAAGGTAGCTGTTCCTTAAAAGAAACTGCTACTTCAATATTATAATAGCCTGGTAAATCTGCAATATAATCGAAATCATTTTTATCAGTTGGCTCTGTTGGCATATGAAATGCAATGGTGCGTTGGCCATGAGAATAAACTGGAGACCCATTTAAAGCAATGGCATTACCTGTTTGGAGAGCTGTCCTGGCCCCTAAAATTGTATAAAAATAATCGCGGGAGTCCCAATTGATAATATGCGGCCCAACTTGTTTATAAAGCTTTGATGATGTTTTAGTTGCCACTAGGAAATTATCATAGCTCACAGCATTTATATCAATGTTTGCCCCTTGAAAATAAAGCTCTGTCGAAAGCTCATTTAACTGCACATCAATTCGCTTATTCATAAAATAAATGCTTGCTACAAGCACGCCCCATAATAAAACAATAATTAGAACTGTAACGATAATTGAAATTAATATAGTTTTTTTCAATGATTTACGCTTTGCTGTTTTCACAAGGCTTGAAAAATCAGCATCCCGTTCAAAAATCGATTTTTCCTCCATTATAGACCTCCTGTAATTGTTGCTTTAATTTGTTTTTGGCTCGCGCTAGCTGCGTCTTCACTGTTTTATCTGTCGTCCCAAACAATGTCGCAATATCCTTTAACGAAAGCTCAGCACTATATTTTAATAAAATTAGCTGTGCTTCCTTATCAGATAGAGTAGCAAGCCGTGCAACGATTTCTCGCTGTAGCTCCTGCTGCATAATAATTGTTTCAGGAGTACGCCGCTCAAGTAGATCTTCTAGTCTGAATGAAATAACGTAATTGTGCTGTGATTGCGACTTTTTGATAAGGTCATAGTATTTATGAATCGCTACTTTATACAGCCAAGCACTTGCATCATTCGGGGAGATGCCATCGATATATTGAATAAATTGAATTGCTGTTTCCTGTAAGATATCTTCTGCATCCTCTTTTTGAGCTCCCATTGTTAACAATGTTTTATAAATGGCGAGCAGCTTCTCCTGTAATTGTTTTTTATGTAATTCATTCATCTCAACCCTCCTACCTATATAACGATTGAGTTTTGAAAAAGTAAACAAAATAAAAACAGCTACCTAAAAAATTAGATAGCTGCTTTTAATCCTTTACTTGAAAGGGTGACTCAGTACATATTTATAATAACAAATAATTAAATAAAAAACAAACATTTGTTCTTTCGAGTAATGTGAAATTTTTTGAACGATTTATGATATCCTACAGTCTAATTTATAAGGAGGTGCTTAAGATGGACGAAGAGAGCTTGCTTCATCTTCTTGAAGTGCAAGAGGGGCGTCTTTATAAAATTGCTTACGCTTATTTACACAATGAACAGGATGCGCTTGATGCTTATCAGGAGCTTGTTTATCGCGCGTTAAAGCATGGACATAAAGTACGTGAGCCGGATTTTATGGCAACATGGCTTGTGCGAGTGTTAATAAATATTTGTTTAGATATGAAAAAGAAACAGCAATCTACTGTAGCTTTAGAAACGAGTTTAGAGCCAGCTACTTACGATAGGCATTCGGTGGAGCTTGATGAATTGCTTGCGCAACTTTCCCCGGCTGAGCAAGAGCTTATTTACTTGAAATATATGGAGGATTTAAAAAATCAGGATATTGCAGAGCGGAAAAATATCCCGGAAGGCACAGTAAAATCGAGAATACATATGACGTTGAAAAAGCTGCGTCATTTTTTGAAGGAGGAGAGAGGATGAAAAAGGAGGAGCAGCTACTTGAAATGCTTGAGCAAATTAAAGTGCCGCAAGATGCTTTAAAGCAGGCAAGATTTCTTGCGATAAATAGACGAAAAAGGGAAAAGCGTCAGCAAAAACGCATGCTACAGCTCGGACTTTCCGCAGCCTTAATTTTCCTTGCGCTGACATTAAGCATCCGTCTTTCACCGCAAATCGCAGAGGCGGCGGCAAAAATTCCATTGCTTGCTCCCTTTGTAGAAATAATTACGTATGATAAAGGGATGAAGGATATTTTAGCAAATGATTATGCGCAAAATATCATTGTGCAAGATGAACAAAGCGGCAAGAAATTTACCATAACAAGCGTCGTAGCAGATGAAACGGGTTTATTAATCGCTTATCGTTTTGAAAATAACGAGGCGATAACTCGTTCTGCTGAATTTAAAGAAGTAAAATTGATGCAAAATGGAGAAGCCTTGCCTGCTGGTGTGACGATGCATTTTAATGGCTCAGAGGATAAAACAGTGATGGAAAGTACATTGGACTTTATCTTTGTAGAAAATAGAAAGCCCTATGGTAATGATTTTGAGCTTGTTGTGCAATTAAATGATACGCAAGAAACAACCTTTACGTTGCCATTTTCATTATCAAAGCAGCTAGCTCCAAGTAAGCAGTATGTGATTAATAAGCAGCTAGTAGTTGATGGTCAAGAGATACTTGTGAATAGCGTGTATATTTCTCCACTACGAGTGGAAGCTAGCTTTACCATCCCTGAAACAAACACAAAGCGCATTTTAGATTTTGACTTGCGTTTAGTTGATGAAACAGGCGAAGAATGGGGGCGAATGTCAAGTGGCACAACAGGCTTTGGGTCAATGAAGGATGGGGAGTTTACACGTTTTATACAAAGTAATTATTTCCGTGAGCCAAAGTCTTTAACATTAATTATTGAAAATATTGAGGCGCTCGATAAAGGGCAGGATTATATCGAGGTTGATTTTAGTAAAAAGCAAGTTTTATATGTACCAGAGAAGCTGGATGTAAAGCTGGAGATTCCAACAGAAGCCTCTATTCATGCGGTTTATCCGTTAGCCAAAGCGGAACACAGCAAGCCGCTACTACAAACTTTAATTGATGCCAATGGCAAGGAATGGTGGTCAACACAAAGCTCTTCTTTGTTTGGTGATCGGAAGGAAAGTGAAAGCTCCTATATGTTTGAAAAAGGCTTTGCGAACCCTGTAAAAATGTATATTCAAAACTATCCGTTATTTTTAAACGGCAGTGGGCAAATTGAAATTTCAATACGTGAGTGATGATATAAAAGGCTATTGGGAAGATATGTCTTCCCAATAGCTTGTTTATGCTTCAGGTGTAAATGTGCGGCTTGCTAATTCAGCATCTAGCATGAAAATTGCATTAGAGTCTTTTTCAATGCGGCGTAGCTTAGCAATTAATGTATCGAATGTTGATTCTTCTTCTACTTGTTCATCGATAAACCATTTTAAAAATGCTGTAGTTGCGTGCTCACGCTCATCTAAAGCGATATCCATTAAATTATAAATACGGCGTGTTACTTCCTTTTCGTGTCCTAATGCTTTTTCGAATGCATCTAGCACTGAAGAAAAATCATTATGTGGATTTGCAAATCCGTCGATTGTTGCACGGTAGCCCATATCGCTTAAAAATGTGTAAAACTTCATTGCGTGGAAGCGCTCTTCCTCAGCTTGCACTAAAAAGAAGTTAGCAAAACCGTCGTACGATTGGTCTGTGCAATAGGCAGCCATTGCTAAATAAGCGTGTGCTGAAAAGAATTCATAATTCATTTGATCATTTAGTGCTTTGTGTAGTTTTTCTGATAACATATTAGCGTCCTCCTCAAATTGAAATTTATAATTGATAATCATTATCAATAAATATATTTTAGCCTTTTTTTAGTAATGAAGGCAAGCTTTTTCTGTTTCTAATTTGCAATAGATGTAGTTTATTGCAAAGTGAGCTACTCTAATGATATTATCTTGATTCAGAAAATGCTTTTTATACAAAGAACGATATACGAGCTGAATTTAAATTTTAAAAATTAGAAAGGACGTGGCTTATGCTCGAGTCATTTCGTCAGTTTTTCTCTGATATACAGGAAGTAACTTTGCAAAGTATTGGCGCTGCAGTCGCTTTATTATTTGTAGGCCTACTTGTTCAACAATATATAATCAAGCCTTTGATTAATGGGCTAGGGCGCTTTTTTGAAAAGCGAGGTAAAATATTTCAGGCAAGAATATTGCTACAGTTTAGCCGTGCCATTCGCTACGCTTTTTTAACATGCGTCATATTTATAAGTATATCAATTGTTTTAGATAAATGGTTGATTACACATCCAAAAACGACTAACTTATTTTGGTCATTGATGTTGTTTTTTATTTTCAAAGGATTTGCGGATGTTATTTCATATTACATTGAAAATCCAAAAAGCATTTATGCGGAGCAAAAGCCTACACAACAACATATTTTAATGCCTTTTTTCTTACGTATTGCGAAAGTAGCGGTATATGTGGCCGCATTGTTTGCGATTGCTTCACTTTGGAATTTCAATATTAACGGCTTTTTAACAGGAATTGGGCTGACGGGGGTAGCGATTGCCTTCGGTATTCGTGATACACTTGGACATTTTTTCGGTGGAATGTCTGTTGCACTCGATAAGCCGTTTCAAATTGGTGATTGGGTAGCGACAGAGGATCAGAAAATTGAGGGCATTGTGGAAGATGTCAACTTGCGCAGCACTGTTATTCAAACAGGGGATAAAGGGCTCGTTTATATCCCAAACGCCTATTTAACGAATCGTCCTATTTATAATTTATCGAAGCGCGAGAAGCGTAAATGTGAATATTATTTATATGTTTCTACAAAGAATAGCGAAGCCATATTGCGTGAGGTGTGCGAGCATTTACAAGAACAAATATACTTACATAAAAATACTGAGAAGGATGTTATTCATGTTTATGTAGATGAGCTGCGCCCGACATCATATCGCATTTTAGTGCGTTTTTTTGTAGCGACAAACGATGGGGGACAGTTGCATGCAGTGAAGCAGGATATGTTATTTGCAACGAAGCAAATTTTCGAGCAGGCAGGGATCGAGTATGCCGAGGATGAAATTTGGGTGCAAATGGGAACGTAGAATAAACTCTGAGAAATGTAGAATAAAGCTTCCAAAACGTAGAATAAATTCGAAAAAATGTAGAATAAACCTCCGAAAACGTAGAATAAAAATATTTCTCAATATCAAAACGCCAAATGGCTGACGGAAAATGCAGGAGTAAACCTGCTTTTCCGTCAGCCAAATCTTATTTTACATCTTTAATCCATGCATCTACTTTATCGCGGTTCTTTTCAATCCAATCATTTGCTGCATCTTTTGGATTCTCTCCGTTATGAATAGCAAGCATTACTTCTTCAATATCTTCCGGTGTCCATTCGAATGCATCTAACACTTTATAGGCATCAGGTGCATCCTCTTTTAAGCCTTGTCTTGCGAATGTATTAATTGTTTCTTCTCCACCAAAGGCACCTTTTGGGTCCTCCAAATATTTTAAGTCATAAGAGGCGAATTTCCAGTGCGGTGACCAGCCTGTTACAATAATTTCTTCATTGTTTGAAATAGCTTGATCAAGAGCAACCGTCATTGCACCTGAAGATGATGGAAGCAGTGTCCAGTCCGCTAAGTTAGGATAGCTCGTAATTGCAGTTTCAGCGGCACTCATTACACCAGCGCCAGCCTCAATGCCTGTAATCGTAGAGCTCGCTTCTACAGTTAAATCATCAATCGAGCTAACTTCCATATAGCTTGGTACAACTAAGCCAATTTTTGCGCCTTGTAAGTTTTCACCTAAATGTTCAAGGTTATCGCCATATTTTTCTAGCTGTGCACTATGCGTTGCTGGAAGCCAGCCCGCTACCATAGCATCTGCTTCACCTTTTGAAACAGATTCCCACATAATCGCATTATCTAAAGGTGTTAATGTTACATCATAGCCGATTTCCTCTAGTACTTGCCCTACAACATGTGTTGAAGCAACTTCTGTGTCCCATTCCACATAAGCTAAATTAATTTTTCCTAGTTTATCACCATTGTTGGATGATGAATCATCACCACATGCGGCTAATGCCACCGCAGCGCTTATTGCTGTTAATCCTAAAAACCATTTGTTTTTCTTCATGTTCAAACAACTCCTATTTTTTTTGATTTAAACTTTGTGTTAAACGGTCTACAATAATCGCAAAAATAACTAAGCTTAATCCTGCGACGAAGCCGTTTCCGACTTGTGCACGCTGCAAGGCAGATAATACTTCGCGACCGAGACCTGGTGCACCAATCATTGAAGCGATGACAACCATAGACAAGGATAATAATACTGTTTGGTTAATACCTGCCATGATTGTTGATTTCGCAAGTGGTAACTCCACTTTGAATAGTTTTTGTGCCCCTGTACTACCGAAAGAATCGGCTGCTTCAACAAGCTCTTTCGGCACTTGACGAATGCCTAAGCTTGTAAAGCGTACAGTAGGGGGGAGTGCGAAAATAACCGATGCAAAAACACCCGGTACAACACCAATCCCGAAAAAGGCAACAGCGGGAATTAAATAAACAAAGCCAGGCATTGTTTGCATAAAGTCTAAAATAGGCTTAATGCTATTTTCAGCTACATTATTTTTGGACATTAATATTCCAATTGGCACACCAAGTACGATGGCAATAATACTTGAAAAAAGTACAAGGGTGAATGTATTCATTAATTGCTCCCATAACCCTTGATTATAAATGAACAGTAGACCGAAAATTGAAAAAACTGGCAAGCCAAATTTTCTCCTTGTAGCAAAGAAGGCAAGTATGGCAACAACTAAAATAAATACGATTGGTGGGACAGCAGTAAGTAATGCTGTTACACTTTCCATCACGGACTTACCACCTGTTTGCATCACTTTAAATAGGCCAGAAAAAGTCTTTGTTAGCCAATCCATTGTGTTTTCAACGGTATCTGCTACTTCAAGCTTTGGAATATTATTTAAAAAATTATTCATTCAGCTCACCTCCTTGTGATGATGAGGCAAGTGATTCGATAATAACACCACGTATTAAAATACCGCGTAATTTACCTTCATCGACAACTGCAACGGGTGTTGGACTATCCGAAATAATCGGTAAAATATCTTGAATGACAGTTGTGGAATCCACTGTGGGCATATCTGTTTTAACAAATGATTGCACTGATTTAAGCCCGTTTTTTGCTCCTTCTAAAGCATCATTCGCTGTAATATAGCCTTTAAATTGACGTTGCTTATCAACCGCAATTAAAACGCTTATTTCTTCCTCGCGCATGCGCTGGAGGGCGACTTTTGGGCCATCGTTTTCAATATTCACAGTCATTGGACGTACCATCACATTTTCAGCGGTTAACACTTTCGAGCGATCCACATCTTCTAAGAATGTGCGTATATAATCATTGGCTGGGTTCGTTAAAATTTCCTCGCCAGTGCCGATTTGCATAATTTTTCCGTCCTTCATTATGGCGATGCGGTCACCAATACGTAACGCTTCATTTAAATCATGCGTAATAAAAATAATCGTTTTTTGAACATTTGCTTGAAGCTCTAATAATTCGTCTTGCATATCTTTTCGAATTAATGGATCGAGTGCAGAAAAAGCTTCATCCATTAATAAAATTTCAGGGTCATTTGCTAAAGCTCGCGCAAGACCTACACGCTGCTGCATACCACCTGATAGCTGGCTAGGGTACTGGTCTTTATACGCCAATAAACCTGCATTTTGCAAAGCCTTTTCTGCTTTCAATCGTCTCTGTTCTTTTGAAATGCCTCTTACTTCTAAGCCATATTCTGTATTTTCAAGGATTGTACGATGGGGGAATAGACCGAAGTTTTGAAATACCATACTCATTTTTTCACGGCGAATATTTTGAAGCTCGCCTTTACTTAAAGAGGTAATATTTTGTCCATCAATATGAATTTTCCCGCTAGTAGGATCTATCAATCTGTTTAACAAACGTATAAGTGTTGATTTACCACTTCCCGAAAGCCCCATAATAACAAAAATTTCACCTTCATTAACGGTGAAATTCGCATCATAAACACCGACAGTTGCACCTGTTTTTTCAAGAATTTCCGTCTTGCTTTTTTGCTGCTCTACAAGCTTTAACGCCTGGGCAGTCTGTTTACCAAAAATTTTGGTGACATGCTCTACTCTTAATTTTTCCATAGTCTCACTTCTTCTTTCCGATAAAGTTTAAGAAGCTCTTGAAAATAATTCATGGCGAATTATTTTAAGATACCTCTCCATTTACAAATAAGTAGATAATTAGATTAATCGATAACCGACAACTTTATGTTAACAACAGGTTGTTACTTTTGTCAAACGTATGTAACGAAATTGAAAAAAAATCTCCCATGCAAAGCGCTTAAACTTTGCATGGGAGATTATCATAAAATCCCTTGATGTGAATGGGTTTAGAGACTTGAATAAAATTGATTTAAACTTGCAAAAAATGTTTTACTTTAACAATCGCCTCATCATCACCAATAAAGTAAATCACATTGCCAATGTCGAGTGTTGCATATGGCCCAGGCGATAAAATTAAATTATCCTTAATGCGAATCGCTACGATTGTTGCTTGTGTATTTTGCCAAAAGTTAATTTCACTTAAATTTCTGGACAAATATGGGCATGAAGGAGTTATTTCAAGCTGAAAAGGAACGAAAGGGTTAATGGATCGGAAACGTTCAGTGCGATTAACTAATTCCTTTGCCGTTTCTTGCAGCTCCATTAGGCCACTAATTTGATTTTCAATGCTTTGCTGCAAAGCGGTTTGTAGCTCATGAACAGTTTGAACACCTTCTAGTCGTTGAATAAGCTTGACAGCATTTTCGTAGGAGGTAATAACAACACCGCTACCTTTTGTTGCTTCAACAATTTCTAAATCCTGTAGTACAGCGATTGCGCGCCGAGCTGTTTCTGCTGACACACCGTACTGTGATGCAAGGGATGAGCGCGCATAAATTTTTTCACCGATAATATATTTTTTCTCAACAATTTTTGCCGCAATATCCTCTGCAATTGTTTGATATCTTGGCTTTTTAATTAGTAATTTTTTTGATTCCATCTAGCTGTGCCTCTTTCATTATGTGCTTCTATCTATAAAATATAGATTGTTCATAAGTTGTTGATTTAATAAGTAACAAAGGAGTTTTTTAGGAATCAGCCCCAATTCCCTTTAGCTTGTCACTGAAATAGCTACAGACTGTTGTTCTAATTCTTTCATAACATTTTTACATCACCATAGTAGGAGTAAAACCTAAACATTCAGCAATCAATTTAGATATGCAGCTACTTTGTATTATAGATAAAAGAATGCATATAAGAAACGATTTTATTATAACTAGTGAAATTTTGAGCGTTTTATGTAGAAAAACAGGTGCTTGAATGTTCAACTCCCCCCTTCCTTAGTCACTCTGTTAATGCATTTGCTTTCTAAAAGGCACATGCCCATTATTATTTTTTTAAAAAGTTTTTATTTTTAACTTAATTTTAACCTTCTAATGATATGCTTCGATTACCCACAGCAAATTAATATGAACCATAATTTGTAATGTAACGTGTGAACGTATTTAAGTGAATTTTAAACCTACATCTAATGGAGAATGTATTTCTAGTTTTAACAAAAAAGTAGAATATTTTTAAATTTGATTGTAATTACATATACCGAATAGAGGTGATAAATTGAAACCGTTCCAGTGCATTTACTACGAAACAACTTTGGAAATTATTAAGAGACTAAGTACATATTTCGTTTTATCAACAATTTAGGAAGGGAAAGTCATTTCATTATCTCCAGACATAGAGAGTTGCTAACATCGTTTGGTTAGGACTGGATTGATAATGCGGAATATAGTAAGGAGGAGAAAGTTTAGGATGAAAAAAAATAGACGAAGAATGAATTTTACATCGTATCAGCAAAACTTATTTAGCAGGTACAAAATTGATGAACATTATATACAGACGAATAAACAAAAACGTGCTTGCTTAGATTTGCTGGAGCAAGTGGACAAAAAACAAGTGGTGAATGAACAAAAATTGATTCAAAAGGTTGTCAATGCATTCAGAGGCTCAAAGATTCATAGAAAAGTTGCATCATGTATGACAGTAGTAGCACTTATGATGATGTTGCAAACCACGCCAATAATGGTATATGCTGCATCTTCATTCACACTGGCAGCACAAGGCCCGGGTAGCCCTAAATTTATTGTGCTTGCAAGTGACAGAGCGTTAACAGCTGACGAAAGTATAAACTTTACAGTGAATGAAGTAAACAGTGCACCCGTACTTCAGGAAATTGGCGATCAAACAGTTAATGAGGGAGGTCTGCTGACATTCACGGCATTAGCAACAGATTCGGATTCAGCGATATTAACATACAGTTTGGTAAATGAGCCAGCAGGGGCAAGCATAAATGCCACGACAGGCGTATTCACTTGGACACCAACAGAAGCACAGGGACCAGGCAGCTATACATTTACCGTGCAAGTAAGCGACGGAGCGCTAGTTGATCAAGAAAGAATAACGGTTACGGTGAATGAAGTAAACAGTGCACCAGTGCTTCAGGTAATTGGCGATCAAACAGTTAATGAGGGAGATTTTCTGACATTCACAGTAACAGCAACTGATACGGATTTACCCGCCAATACGCTGACGTACAGCTTGGTAGGAGCACCAGTAGGAGCAAGTATAAATGCCAAGACAGGCGTATTCACTTGGACACCAACAGAAGCACAAGGACCGGGTAGCTATACATTTACCGTGCGTGTAAGCGACGGAGTGTTAACAGATGAAGAAAGTATAACGATTACGGTGAACGAAGTAAACAACGCACCAATCCTTCAGGCGATTGGTAACAAAATCGTTAATGAGGGAAGTGAGCTAACCTTCACAGCAATAGCAGCTGATATAGATTTACCAGCAAATACGTTGACGTATAGCTTGATAGGTGCACCAACAGGAGCGAGCATAAATACCATGACAGGCGTATTCACTTGGACACCAACAGAAGCACAAGGACCGGATAGCTATACATTTACCGTGCAAGTAAGCGACGGAGTGTTAATAGATGAAGAAAGCATAACGGTTACGGTGAATGAAGTAAACAACGCACCAGAGCTTCAGGCGATTGGTGACAAAATCGTTAATGAAGGAAGTGAGCTGACCTTCACAGCTTCAGCAACCGATTCGGATTCAGCGATATTAACATACAGTTTGGTAAATGAGCCAGCAGGAGCAAGCATAAATGCTACGACAGGCGTATTCACATGGACACCAACAGAAGCCCAGGGACCAGGCAGCTATACATTTACCGTGCGTGTAAGTGATGGAGCATTGACAGATGAGGAAAGCATAACGGTTAAAGTGAATGAGGTAAACAGCGCACCAGTGCTCCAAGCAATTGGCAATAAAACAGTTAATGAGAAAAGCGAGCTGACATTTACAGTAAAAGCAACTGATGAAGATATACCAGTCAATACACTAACCTATAGCTTGGTCGATGCACCAGTAGGGGCAAAGATAAATGCCACGACAGGCGTATTCACTTGGACACCAGCAGAAGCGCAGGGACCGGGCAGCTATACATTTATCGTGCGTGTAAGCGATGGAGCATTAACAGATGAGGAAAGCATAACGGTTAAAGTGAATGAGGTAAACAACGCACCAGTGCTCCAGGCAATTGGCAATAAAACAGTTGATGAGAGAAGTGAGCTGACATTTACGGCAATAGCAACGGATATAGATGGCGACTCGCTAACCTATAGCTTGGTCGATGCGCCAGCAGGAGCAAGCGTAAATGCCACGACAGGCGTATTCACTTGGATACCAACAGAAGCACAGGGACCGGGTACTTATTCGTTTAAAGTAGTGGTAAGTGATGGAGTGTTATCAGCACAAGAGAATATTGCAGTTACCGTGAATGAAGTAAACAGCGCACCCGTACTTCAGGCAATTGGCAATAAAACAGTTAATGAAGGAAGTAAGCTGACATTTACAGTAAAAGCAACTGACACGGATATACCCGCCAATACGCTGACGTATAGCATGGTTGGTGCACCGACAGGAGCAAGTATAAATGCCACGACAGGCGTATTCACTTGGACACCAACAAAAGCACAAGGTCCAGGTACTTATTCGTTTAAAGTAGTAGTAAGTGATGGAATGTTATCAGCAGAAGAGAATATTACAGTTACCGTGAATCAAATTAACAGGCCTCCAATATCTAATGATAACGATGTTACGACAACTACACCTGTTTCTGAATTAGAAACAATTAAGCATAAGATTACTTTTGAAACAAATGGTGGAAGCGCCATTTCTATTCAAAATTTAGAAAAAAATAAAAACATAATAAAACCTGAAAATCCAAAAAGAGAAGGTTATCTATTTGACGGATGGTATAAAGACTCTGAATATAAAGTTAAATGGGATTTCGATAAAGATGTAATCACTACTTCAACAACCTTATATGCAAAATGGATAGAAATTAGTAAGGAAATTGATCAAAGTGAAGAGATAGAAGAAAAACCAACTTCCCAAATTAATTTTTCGGATATTTCAACACACTGGTCAAATGAAATGATTGAAGAAATTGCAGCTCTTGATATTATAAAAGGCTATCCAGATGGAACATTTCGTCCAAATGAACCGATTCTTAGAAAACATATTGCGACAATGATTACCCGTGCATTAGATTTAAAGCCAATACGCGATATCACTTCATTTAGTGATGTATTACCAACTCATCCTTACTATGAGGAGATTCAATTGCTACAACAAGCAGGAGTTGTCGATGGAACAAACGGTCAATATAAACCAAATGAATCCTTAACTCGCGCACAATTAGCAAAGATTATTGTAATTGCTTTTGATTTTGAACTAGGTGAGGAAAGTAATTTTGGGGATTTACCTAAAAATCATTGGAGCTATCGATACGTTGCTGCTTTAGAAAAATTAGGAATTGTTCAAGGGGATAATGGAAAATTTAATCCTCAAGAACCTGTTACAAGGGCTCAATTTGTTGCAATCTTGTATAGAGCGTTAAATTTAACAAAATAATATCAAACATTAAAATAGAGTACAGAACTCGAGCTATCTAAATTGAGATGGCTCGAGTTTTTTGGGAGAGCATCTAACCCAATTATATTGCAAGTTAACAAAGGGATCGTGCAATAATAAATGCTCATGGTAATATTCGGCGCACTTAATCTTGGTATAATAATAAATATTCTTCTAAAAAAGCAGAGGGGGTTTTATGTTGGAGCAACTACAGCAAATTAAGAATTGGTTAGAAGAGTCGCGGCATACCGTCGTCTTAACTGGAGCAGGCATGTCGACAGAAAGTGGATTGGCTGATTTTCGCTCTAAAAGTGGCTGGTGGCAGCAAATTGATCCACGTACTGTCGCAACGACAGAGGCACTTACACATAATTACCAGCTTTTTCAGCAATTTTATTCAGCGAGAATCCACGCACTAGCAGACATTACGCCACATGAAGGACATCGTATTTTAGCGGACTGGCAAAAGCGTGGGCTTGTACAGCATATCGCAACACAAAATGTTGATGGTCTTCATACGTTAGCAGGGAGCCACAATGTAGATGAACTGCATGGCTCCATTCGTTCTGTGCGTTGTCAAAAATGTCATGCTGCCGCTGAAATGAGTAGTTTTTTAGCTAATGAAGCTTGTCGATGTGGTGGTCGATTGCGCCCAAACGTTGTATTGTTTGGAGAAAACTTACCTCAACAAGCGTGGAACAGTACATTATCTCATATGAAAGCAGCGCAGCTTGTCATTGTAATTGGTACAAGTTTAGAAGTATATCCCGTTAGCCAATTGCCGCATATGACAAATGGGAAAACAGCTTACATCAATTTAGAAATTGAGCAAAGCCATTTTGATATAATGCTAAAAGAGAAGGCGGGCGAAGCGTTGAAAATAATTGATGCGCTCTTATAGCTTGCGAAAGTTTAGTGAATTAACATAAAATATAAAAGGAAAAGGAGCGATTAATTATGTTAAAAACAACGGTTTTTGAACAACTAAAAGTAGCAATGAAAGAAAAAGATGTGGTAGCAAAAGGCGTATTAACGCTTGTGAAATCGGCTCTAGATCTTGCGGAGAAGGAAAAGGGAAGCATCCTAACAGAAGAAGAGGAAATTGCGATTGTTAACCGTGAAATAAAGCAAACGAACCAAGCTTTAGAAGGCGCGCAATCAGCAGGCAGAGAAGATTTAATAGAGAAAGAGCAAGCAAAATTAGAGATTTTAAAACGCTTCCTACCTAAGCAGCTTACGGAAGAGGAAATCGTTGCAGAACTAACTGCTGCTGGTATTGTAAAAGGCATGAATATGGGAGATGCAATGAAAATCGCTAAGCCACTTTTAGCTGGTAAAGCTGACGGTGCGCTTATGTCGAAAGTAGTGAAGAGCTTAATCTAATTAAATGAAAGTAATTAATCAAACGCTTTTATTTTAAAATGTGAATGCATCTATTTGTTTTTTGTGTTATACTGTCAATAATTCGAAACGGAAAGGAAGATGGGTGGCCGATGTTAAACTAACCTGATTTTTTAAACATGATGAAATATTCAACATGAAAAAAACAGGATTAGTCTGCCCATTTTCAAATAAGTATGATGAAAATAAATGTTTTTCACAGCATATGTGAAAAGCTTATTTATCTTGATTGAGCATATGTGTAAATCAAGATAAAGCCATGGTGAATGTCACAGATTTAGAAGCATGCCTTCATGAAAAATCTGGGCTTATATTAGCTGTGGTGTAAAAGTTTGGCGACTAATCCTTCCAATTTACGGGAGGATTTTTTTATTCTCCTAATTCCAAAGGGGGAGATTCTATGATGGAATTATTGAAAATACATGATGTAACAATTGAATTAGAGCAAGCGATTTTATTTAAGGATGTGCGTTTATCACTAATTGAAGGTGAGGTTGTTGGCTTAGTTGGTAAAAATGGAGCGGGCAAATCTACTTTATTGCATTTATTAAATGGTGACCTTGAGCAAAGCGCAGGTCAAATGCAGTGGCAACGCCTTGTGCAGCCGCTATATATTGTGCAGGAGCAGGAAACATATGATGAGCAGTTAAGCGGCGATGCGGAGCTTTTGGCAAAATGGCATGTGCCTCATAATGAATATGCCACATTAAGTGGAGGCGAGAAGTTGAAATTACGTCTAGCATACGGCTTTTCAAAGACCCATGATGTGCTGCTACTAGATGAGCCGACAAATCATTTGGATCAAGAGAGTATTCAACTATTAATCGAGCAAATAAAAGCCTATAAAGGAACGATTTTAGTTGCTTCACATGACCGTGCATTTTTAGACAAGGTCGCAACGAAAATTTGGGCTATCGAAAATAATGAAATAACCGCTTATAACGGTAATTATACGCATTATAAAAACGTCAGGGCTGCTGAGCGAAAAGCACAGCAACATGCCTATGAGCAACAACAGAAAAAAATCGAGCGCATTGAAGGACAGCTAACGAACTTAACAAACTGGTCGAATAAGGCACATGCACAATCAACCAAACAGGAAGGCTTTAAGGAATATCACCGAGTGAAAGCGAAGCGTACGGATGCCCAAGTAAAATCAAAAAGAAAGCGTTTAGAGCAAGAGCTTGCGACTGCAAAAGTGGAGCAAGTAGCTAAGCCATACGAGGTGCGATTTGAAATTAGTGCAAACGAAAAGCGTGGCAAGCGATTTTTGGAGGCGACAGATATTGAGAAACGTATTGCTGATAAGTTATTATTTAAAAGCAAGCACTTTACAATTATGCATGGTGAAAAAGTAGCTTTAGTAGGCAATAATGGTGCTGGAAAAACGACCTTTTTACAAATGATGATGGGGAAGGAAGCATATAATGGTAAGCTTTGGCTATCACCAACAGCATCGATAGGCTATTTATCACAAGATGTTTTTGATTTGCCATTGGAGCAAACGCCTGCTCAAATTTTCCATCGCGAAACATTTGAAGATAGAAGCACTGTACAGCATTTAATGAAGCAGCTTGGCTTTACGGCGATACATTGGGAAAACCCAATTCAGACGATGAGTATGGGGGAACGCGTAAAGCTCAAATTAATGCAATTTATTTTGCAAAATAAAGATGTTTTATTACTTGATGAACCAACGAACCATCTAGATATTGAATCTCGTGAACAGCTTGAAGCAACATTGAAGCAATTTGCTGGAACTATCATCGCTGTTTCACATGATCATTACTTTTTACAGCAAATTGCGAACGAACAGCTAGTGATTCGAGATGGCATATTAACGAAAAATATGACAAAGCAAGAAATAAAACAGGATAACAGTATGTCATTACTAGCGCTCGAAACGGAGCGACAAGCAGTATTAGGAAAATTAAGCCTTGTCAAAATGGGCTCTGAGCAATATATGGAGCTTGATAAGCGTTTCAACGAGCTGACGAAGGAAATAAATGTGTTAAAGAAGGGCTAAATAATCAAAATGAAACGAGGATAGAAAAGAATCCCTTTTCTATCCTCGTTAGTTTAAAATAGATTTTATTAATTCCAAAATCTAGCGATAACCTATGGTTCATAAAAAATTTTTATCCGATTATGGCTCAAATAGGTTTGCGTACAGTCTCTAGCGACTTAGAAGTAATGCTTTAGACTTAGAAACTATTTTTTTACAGCATGAATATAATGTACTGTCTCGAATGCAGACAAATAATCCGTCCTATTCTTAAATAAGAGTTCGTTCATCATTTCAGGTGATAGATGCTCTTTAATTTGTAATCCTGACTTTTCTAATATACTTGTAATTTCATCATATGTAAATCCTGATTTCATCGGTTCTCCGCTTGCTTCAGCAAATTTCACCAAGTTTTCCACCCGATTAGACATTCCTTTTTCTTCAAAAAGTTTTTCAGTTGCATAATCAAACACAATAGAACTGCCTGATGGAACATTTGCGAAAAAATGTTGTATCAAGGAAGCGTTTTCTTCTTTTGATAAATAATATGTGACACCCAACAGGCTAAAGAACGTTTTCTCGTTTTCAAATCCTTCCTTTACTAAGCTCTGATAAGAAAACTCAGTAGTAAAGTCCATTGGTACAAAATAAAGATTATCAGGGATGTCGAATTTAGCAGCTGCTAGCTTTTTTTTCTTTAACACTTGTGTATCCGGATGATCAATTTCAAAGATTTTTAAACTGCTTTGTAATTCTGGAAACCGGAGTGCGAAAGTATCTAGGCCAGCACCTAATATGACATACTGCTTTAGGCCAGACTTCACTTCATTAAGTAATACTTTTTCACAATAGGCAGTGCGTGCTAGAGGTATTGAAGATACCTGAACTTGTGTAATCCATTTTAAAATTTTATCTGGCTCATCTTTAAACTTTTCTCCGATATCTTTATTAAAAAATTGTATACCGTCAATCAAATTTTTACTCATAGCTGAAAATTCCTCTTGGGAAATCAACTTATTTACAATAAAATCATCTACCACTTTTGGTGAATCATACTTACTATGATACGCCCTACCAAAAGCTGATACTAAGGAAGTTAAACTTGCCCCATTTTGTTCTGAATCTGTTTCCACAGAGGCGTCTATTTCTTTTGGGATGTCACTTTTACTATTGTACGTTCGGTCAAATGCTGAACCTAAAGCTGTTACGTTTGACTCAGTTGGCTTCAATACGTTTTCCTCCCCAAATAACTACAAAATTCTCCATAATCAAGAGTAAGTCCTATTCTACACAATATAATTGCATTGTCAATAATAGCCGTCCGCACTGGAAATTGGAAGTGTTTTGATAGATGTAAAAGTATGGACAGTCAGCATCAGCTTCTATCAGTTGTACTATAGGATCTTCCTTAAGCTACCATATACTCAAAGCGGGTGGTAGTTTAAAGTTTTTTGACATTTATTTCAATCTGATTATGGCTCCAAATAGGTTTGCGTACATTATCTAGGCGTTTTGTTTTTGTCAGCTTGCCAATTAAATGAAGGATTAAGAGCACCTGACGGGGACGTTAGCATAGATGGTGAAAAAAAACAAAATGATAGGTGCATGGCAGGAGTGGGAAGAAGATAATGTGATTATGTGAGCCCCACAAATGGACAAATCGATATTTGACTATGCTAGTGATTTTGAAACATTAACGGTCTCAGGTGGTAGCGAGGTAATCCTAGATATTGAAAAAGCGTCTGATATAATAGAGGTCAAACAATATAATCTCGATGGTGAAGTGGAAACTGTCAATCTAAAAGATTATTATGTATATGAAGTTGTAGCAAAATGGCAGTAAGGTAACATTTGTATTTGATGTAGAGCTATCTAAATGATATGACAAATAAGTTATACTGATGAATTCGCACCATATAGACATTGAATCGCGTGAACAGCTTGAAGCAACATTGAAGCAATTTGCTGGAACTATTCTCGCTGTTTAACACAATCTTTACTTTTTACAGCAGATTACAGAAGAACAGTTAGTGATTCGAGAGGGTATATTAACGAAAAATATGAGAATGCAAGAAATAAAACAGGATAACAGTATGGCATTACTAGCGCTCGAAACGGAGCGGCAAGTAGTATTAGGAAAATTAAGCCTCGTTAAAATGAGCTCTGACCAATATATGGAGCTCAACAAACGCTTCAACGAGTTGACGAAGGAAATAAATGCGTTGAAAAAGAACTAAATAGCCAAAATGAAAACGAGAGTAGAAAAGAATCTCTTTTCTACCCTCGTTTGTTTAAAATAGATTTTATTAATCCCAAAACCCAGCAGTAACCTTAGTAAATGCAGGGGCTAATTTATTAACGAAGAATTCTGCTTTGTTATTATCTCCATCAACCCAACCAGAAATATTACGGAAGACTACCTCATAATATAGTTCTCCACTAACTTTGAAAGGTTCTACCGTTGTATCCCACAAGTCGTCTCTTTCTTTTAGCTGATAAAGATACATTTCTTTTGTCGGATGAATCAAATTCACCATATAGTCTCCCCCTGCTGAAGGAAATACTCTAGATTCTCCAGAGAATACATCATCGCCTAAGTAATCCCATACGCCAGCTCCCAAAATAGAGATTCTATTAGAGAAGATTTGAGGATTATAATCTAACGCTCTAACTGTAATATTGCCAATCTCTATTTCTTTTTGTGTTCCATCAAATATAAATTCTGATGCTTTAATTTCTATTTCTTCTGATAAATCTTGTTCTGAGGCATTTACTTGAGTGCTAAAAAGCAAGCCAAATGATAAGAATGTACCTAAAAATAAAGATTTTTTCATGAACTTCATCTCCCTAAAATTAATATTGAAACTCCACTTTATAGTTAATATTTTGAAACTAGATATAATTATAACATAATAACTAATATATAAATATTAAAATATGGTATATTTTATCAGTTTTCGATATATTTGATGAAATTAATCTTATTATTTGTTATATTCATTTTAACACTATAATTACAAAAAATAGAAGAGGGTGGGAGTTTGAAAAAATTTCTAGTATTTTTGTTAGTCATTTTATTTTTAGCGGCTTGTCAACTTAAACAAGAAAAGGGTGCACCTAAAGGAGAGATTAGTGTTAATAATAAAGATTATCAAATGGTGTATGCAGGATATGAGTGGATTGATGGCAATTTGGAAATACGAGCACCGAGGATGGGGAAATCAATATTTGACTATACTAGTGATTTTGATACATTAACAGTCTCAGGTGGGAGTGAGGTAATCATAGATATTGAAAAAGCGCCTGATACGATAGAGGTCCAACAATACAATCTTGATGGTGAAATGGAAACTGTCAATCTAGTTGATAATAAAATTTTATTACCAGCTATAGAAGATTATTATGTATATGAAGTTGTTGCCAAATGGGAGAATGGTAGTGAAGTAACATTTATATTTGATATCGAGCTATCTGATTGAAGGAAGTTATTCGAAAAAATTCAAAAATACATAGAGTTTTTAGAAGAGGAAGGTGTCATCTTACTTTCCTGAAACTTTCATAATTTTTTTACATTTTTCCGAAACTTTAGTGGAAGTTATTCGTAAATAAGGTAATACATAAGAAAGGGGGATGAAAGAGTTGTTTGGATTTTCACTCACCGCCATTTATTTGACAGTGCTGATTGTCGTAGGGAGTTGCACATTGCTCTACATGTTATTCGCTGATTTAGCGGACGGCGTAACAGAAGGTATACCTTTTTTCGATCCAGCCGTTATATTATCCTTTATTTCTATAACAGCAGCAGGAGGTTATTTACTTGAGCGCTTTACATCTATAGCAAGCATTGTTGTTTTCATAGTAGCATTAATTATCGCAGCTATTTTAACAGCGCTACTGTATTTCTTCCTTCTCGTGCCACTGCGTTCAGCAGAAGTGTCGCTCGTTTATACGGATGCCTCATTGGAAGGGCAAACAGCGAAAGTCATCGTTCCAATACCACTAGATGGCTTTGGTGAAATTGTCATCGAATCTGTTAATGGTATTATATCGAAGCGTGCGGCAAGCTACCAAAGTGAAGAAATTCCTTATGACGCAAAAGTATTAATTATTGAAGTAAAAGAAGGGACAGCTTTTGTTACATCTTATAACAAAGGCTTCACAAACACATAGTTTGGAGGAGAGAAAATGACATTTGAAACTGAGATGATTGGAACTTTAATTATTATTGGTGTTGTTGTGTTTATCATAATAGCATTTTTAGGGCTTTATATTAAGAAATATCGCACAGCTGGTCCAGATGAAGCATTAATAGTAACAGGAAGCTACTTAGGCTCAAAAAATGTACACAAAGATGAGACAGGAAATCGCATTAAAATTATTCGTGGTGGAGGTACATTTGTATTTCCAGTGTTTCAACAAGCACAGCCATTAAGCTTACTTTCTAGTAAACTAGAGGTAACAACACCAGAAGTGTACACAGAGCAAGGGGTACCAGTAATGGCAGATGGTACAGCAATTATTAAAATTGGTGGTTCCATTTCGGAAATTGCAACAGCAGCAGAGCAATTTTTAGGCAAGGATAAACATGAGCGTGAAATGGAAGCACGTGAAGTGTTAGAAGGACATTTACGTTCAATTTTAGGTTCAATGACAGTTGAAGAAATTTATAAAAACCGTGATAAATTCTCACAAGAAGTGCAGCGTGTAGCATCACAGGATTTAGCGAAAATGGGTCTTATTATCGTTTCCTTTACAATTAAAGATGTACGTGATAAAAATGGCTATCTTGAATCATTAGGTAAGCCGCGTATTGCGCAAGTAAAACGTGATGCGGATATTGCGACAGCAGAAGCAGACAAAGAAACGCGTATTAAGCGCGCAGAGGCAGACCAAGAGGCGCAAAAGGCTGAGCTTGCACGTGCTACAGAAATTGCGGAAGCTGAAAAGGATAACCAATTAAAGGTAGCGGAATATCGCCGTGAGCAAGAAATGGCTAAAGCTCGAGCTGACCAAGCATACGAATTGGAATCTGCGAAAGCAAAACAAGAAGTAACTGAACAAGAAATGCAAGTACAAATTATTGAGCGTCAAAAGCAAATTGAGCTGGAAGAGCGTGAGATTTTACGTCGTGAGCGTCAATATGATTCTGAAGTGAAGAAAAAGGCGGATGCTGAGCGCTATGCAATTGAGCAGCAAGCGGCTGCAGATAAAATGAAGCAGCTTGCACAGGCAGATGCTGAAAAATACCGTATTGAAGCACAGGCGCAAGCACAAGCGGAGCGCATTCGTCTTGACGGTTTAGCGAAGGCAGATGCGGAACGAGCACAAGGTACAGCAGAAGCGGAAATTATTCGTCTACGCGGTTTAGCAGAGGCAGAAGCGAAGCAAAAAATTGCAGAAGCATTCGAGCAATATGGTCAAGCGGCTGTCTTAGATATGGTTGTACGCATGTTACCTGAATATGCGAAACAAGTTGCAAGTCCATTGGCAAATATCGACAAAATTACAGTTGTTGATACAGGAGGTGGAGAAGGTGGCGGTGCCAACAAAGTTACTTCCTATGCAACGAATTTAATGGGCTCTTTACAGGAAACATTAAAAGCTTCATCAGGTATTGATGTGAAAGAGTTAATCGAAACATATGTTGGTAAAAATGCAGTGAAACAATATGTACAGCAAATGCCTGTAACAGTACCAACACCAACACCTGTACACCAAAAAGAAGAGAAGTTTGAAATGGCAGCAACAGAAGACTAAAAAATAGGCTGATGGGAAAGCAAGTTTACACTTGTGCTCCCCATCAGCCTTCTAATTTTAGTTATACATTTATTCAAAGCTATGTGCGTTATCGATGACTTCCTGAGGTACTGTAATTGTAGAAACCGCATTAATATTTTCAAATACGATTGTTGTTTTTTGATCTACAGTCATTTCATCGTCTTGAACTTTTGGTTTCATTAGCCAGTCTAATTGTATCTTTTTCACATCAAATGTACTTTTATCAATGACTACTTGGTAAAATGCATCTTCGAACTTTGTGCTTCGAAGCTCTGCTGAGTTTGGATTTGCATCAGATATGGTAAGGGCTAGTTGTTCTCTACTTAACTGTGCAAGTTTTTCACTGTCCCCCTTTAATGTTAAAATATATTTTTCACCATTTTCTTCATATGTAAAATCCTCAGCATATTTTTCAAGTATTTTTAACTGTTCAATTGTATTAATATTTAATCCGAAAGCATCCAACATTTCATTTAGCTCGGGTCCCTTTGGCATTTGTAACCATTCATCTTCGGAGCCTTCATATAAATATAAATTTTCATCTGCTGTTAAATACATTTTAAGATTCAGAACCTCTTCTGATTCTCCACTTTCTAGCTCTGTAGCAATTGCCTCACTATCGACGAAAAATTGATAGGGCTCCATAATTTGGTCTGCCTGTAATTTAGACTTCATTTCTACATTAGTCCCATCTTCCATCGTAATCGCTTGTGTTGCAGAAACAATTGTAGTATAGCTTTGAAGGTTATCTTGTTTTTCAAGCGCTTTTGTGAATATTTCTGTTAGTGCTATCTCTGGTGTTTTTGATGCAAATTCTGTTCCTTTCTTAGATGTATTCTCCTGTTGCGTGGATGAAGTCCCACATCCAGCAGCTAATACTGTAATACCTGCTATTGCTAAAAATAATACCTTTTTCATATTTATTACAACTCCTTTATATAATTTACTATTATAGCAATTTTAAATAGAACTATAATAGAGGAATTTGGATTTATTAAATTAGAAATGGATAAAATGTAAATTTTAACTATAGACAAACAAAATAAAGCCTATCGAAACTAAGAAATCCCTATGATGATTGCAAGGTATATAAAAAACGACGGAAGCCCTTTTTGAAAAAGAGTACTTCCATCGTTTTAGAAAGGGGAGTCCCATCTATAGAAAAATGCCTCCCTTTGTGAACATATACCACAATAATTGATTTAATTATTTATTTCTTGTGCATTGTCCAGTGCTTCTTGAGGAATTGTAATTGTTGTATTATTAAAGTCTTCATACTTCGTTGTCGATTTTTGATCGATTTTTGCTGTTATGCCTTCCATTTCCATTGAGATAACCATATCTAGCTTCATTTCTTTCAAATCATATGTCTTTTTATCAATTGTTAATTGATAAGTAGTATCTTCAAAAGAGAGGTTTTCCAATTGTTCAACAGGCGCTTCAGGCATTGTCATCGCTAATTGCTCTTCAATTAATTGTTTAAATTTATCGCCACCTGCATTTAATGTTAAAATATATTCATTATTCGTTTGCTCGAATGTAAAGTCAGTTGCATATTTCTCTAATAGTTTTAGTTGCTCAGATGCATCTGCTTGTACACCCGCTTGATTTAGCATTTCTTCTAATGAAGCTTCTTGCTGTAGCTTTAGCCATGTTTCGGAAGTGCTGTCATATGCATATAAACCATCATTAGCAGTCATATACATTTTGAGAGGCATATCAAGCTTTTCACCGCTTGTTGGCTCTGTCATGGAAATTGTGCCATCAATAAAAAATTGCATAGGCTCTTTTACTGCACCCATTTTTAAATTAGCTGTCGTATCAGCTTTTGAGCCATCTCCAATATCCATTGCTTGTGTCATTGTAATCGTTGCGTTAAAGCTTTGAATTTCATTTTGTCTCTCAACGCTCTTCGTAAATACCTCTTCTAGTGATAAATCGCTTTTTTCAGTCGTATTTTCTTTTGGTGTTGCTGTAGTGTTGCAACCTGCAGCAATTACTGCTACACCTGTTAACGCTAATAACATTTTTTTCTTCATTTAAATTACAGCTCCTTTATTGTCAATTACTATTTATACTGTTTTGTATAAGTAAAAGTTTCAAGAAAGCTGCTTTTTGATAAAAAGGTCCTGCTGTTTATAAATAAAATAGCACACATCCTACCATACAGGCACAGCCTGCAATAACAAAAATATGCCAAATTGCATGATTATAAGGGAGTCGATGCCATGCGTAAAAAATAGCACCAAACGTAAAGAAAAGCCCGCCTGCTAGTAGTAATAAGAAACCTTCTAGCTGTAAAAATGCGTAAACAGGCTTTATAACGAAAATAATGAGCCAGCCCATGGCGATATATAAGCCTAAAGAAAATGCCTCAAATCGGTGAATAAATAAACATTTAAAAACTACTCCAAATATAGCAATTCCCCAAATAATACATAATAAAGTAATGCTTAAGAGACCATCTAAAGTAATTAATAAAAACGGTGTGTAAGTTCCGGCAATTAAAATATAAATAGCAGAATGGTCAAGAATCGCAAAAAAACGTTTAAAGCGCTTAGGCATACTATGTAGTAACGTAGAATTCAAAAATAATATGATGAGCGATGCCCCAAATATACTGTACGAAACAATGTCAACAGCACTGCCTTTTGCGACTGCCTGTAAAATAAGTCCGACACAGGCTGGGATGCTAATGAGTAAACCGATACCATGTGTGATGGCATTCCATAACTCTTCATTTTTTGTTTTGTAGTCAAAAACGATGTTTTCCATTGAAATCACTCCTTATAAAATACTATAGTAAAATAGAAGTTCGTAAGACAGGCATATTTGTCATTAGTTGTAACTACAATATGTCATATGGAAAAAAGACAACTATCAATGAATAGTGATTACATTTGTCACCTTTACAGTGGTAATTCAAGTTAATTATAATAGGTAAGAAGAACATAAAGGATGTGTCATTAGTGGGACGAATTCATATTGTAACTGATTCAACGTGTGATTTAACAAAAGAGGAAATTGCGAAGCACGGCATTCATATTGTGCCATTAACAATTCAAATTGGACAAAATACATATGTGGACGGGGTAGACCTTGAACCTGTCACATTCATGGATATAATGAAACAATCTGCTGAGCTTCCCAAAAGCTCTCAGCCGGCACCTGGGAAATTTAAAGAGCTGTACGATGAGCTTGGAAAAGATGGAGATCAAATATTATCTATTCATATGACAGGTGCAATGAGTGGTACGGTTCAATCTGCTCGCCAAGCTGCTGAAATGACAACTTCAGATGTGACAGTTGTTGATTCACGCTTTATCGCGTTCGGCTTGGCATTCCAAATTCGTGAAGCTATTCGCTTACGTGATGAAGGCGCTTCAATGGAGGAAATTGTAGCCCGTTTAGATGTAGTGCGTGCGAATACGAACTTATTTGTTGTAGTTGATACGCTAGAAAACTTAATTAAAGGTGGACGTATAGGTAAAGGGAAAGGTATGATTGGCTCACTTCTAAATATTAAGCCAATTGCTAGTTTAGAAGGTGGCGAATATACACCTGTATCTAAGGCACGAAGCCATAAGCAAGTAGTGAATTATTTATTTAAACAATTCCAAGAAGATACTGCTAGTAAGACGGTAAAGGCTGTAGGTTTATCCCATGCGGGAGGATTACAGACAATGGGGCAGCCATTGTTAGATTTAATTAAATCAACAGGTTTCGATAATGCTGAAATTGCCTTTACTTCACCAATTATTAGTACACATACGGGACCAGGGGCAATCGGTTTTATTTATTTTGCGGAGTAGGACTTTGGCATTTACAATGAAGAAACACGCTAAAAATACCTTTCTATAAGGATTTTAGCGTGTTTGTTTTCGTCATATGCATTATAATGAAATATACATAAGTCAATAGATAGGTAGGGAAAGGAACGAATGAGGTTATTTTTTAGTGTGTTATGTTGTTTCATATTACTAGCTGGTTGCTCAGTTACGGTCGATGAGTCTGAAATAGAGCCAGAAGAGTATGAGAGATCACTTGGTACAGAAAGTGTACCAATGCCAATAGAGGATGCCCTTTACGTTGAACAAACTAAAAAAGAGAGCATTGTAGAAAAGCTGGGCGAAATGTTTCAATTAGACTGGCTTAATCGAAAGGAAATAGATGCACAGGACATTCAATATATCGCATTTGGGGACTCCCTAACAGAAGGGGTGGGGGATGAGTATAAACGTCAAGGATTTACAGAACGTTTAACTGAAAAACTAGAAAAATGGCCTGCGATTGCAACTGTGAACTTAGATAATAGAGGAAAAAAGGGAAGACGGAGCGAACGGTTATTGGAACTTCTTGAAAAAGGGCATTATGATAAGGAATTAGCAGATGCAAATTTGGTTACGATAACAATGGGTGGCAATGATGTCATGAAAATTGTAAAGTCCGATATCTTCTCTTTAAAGAAAGAAATGTTCGATGCTGAAAGAGAGAACTTTAAAAACAACTATGAGCAAATAATAGAAAAAATACGTGCACAAAATGCTGAAGTGCCGCTTATTTTAATTGGTTTTTATAACCCTTTCTCAATTGTAGTAGATGAAACAACGCCATTTGAAAAGATTATTGAAGAATGGAATAATGAAATTTTACAATTAGCGGTCCAAGATGGCAATGCGTGCTTTATTCCGGTAGACGACTTATTTCATACAAATGAAGATTTAGTGTACCATACAGACTTTTTCCATCCAAATGCAAAGGGCTATGAGCGAATGACAGATCGTATTGTGTCTGCAATGACTGCATGTGGTATTGAGGAAATGTCGGACGGTTTGATTGGATTTGAGGAGTGATATAGGATATGAATAAATGGAAAGTCGCCTTTTTTTTACTTGCAGGAGCTGTTATTTTTACACTCGTTTTCATCGTTTATTTGGCGACTTCGAAAGTGGAAGAAAAAGCAATTCCAGATCAGCAAAAAATAACGGGGCATGTACTAACTGTACAAACGACAGCAAAAGAATTCGAAGCAATTGCCAAAAAATATATGGGCAAGGGACCATTAGAGAAATCACCTATCCCCGTTGAAATAGAAGTAAACGAACAAGTACAGCTTTTTAGTGAGCTTATTGTCTTTGGCATTACGGTTCCGATTTCAATGGATTTTGAGCCGATTGTTAGCGATGGCAACATACGTTTAAAGCAAACAGAGGTGAATGTAGGGAAATTAAATATCCCACCCTCTACTGTCTTGAAACTAATGAAGGATGCGATTGAATTTCCAGACTGGATGATAGTAAGACCGAATGAAGAAGAAATTTATGTTGATTTATCGCGTATTAATATTGCTTCAGGCTCGAGAGTTCGCGCTAAGGAAGTTGATTTGAAAAATGATAAAATATTATTAGAAATCATTATTCCAGCAGAAGAGGTGAAGTAAATGTCAGAACGTGCAACTTTTGCAGGTGGCTGCTTTTGGTGTATGGTAAAGCCATTTGATGAATTACCAGGGATTGAATCAGTCGTTTCTGGATATACAGGAGGACATGTGGAAAATCCGACATATGAGCAGGTTTGCTCAGAAACAACTGGACATTTAGAAGCGGTGCAAATTACTTTTAACCCAGATGTGTTTCCCTATGAAAAACTGGTGGAGCTATACTGGAAATTAATAGACCCGACTGATGCAGGTGGCCAATTTTACGACAGGGGTGAATCGTACACAACAGCGATTTTTTACCATAGTGAGGAGCAACGCGAAATAGCTGAGCGATCTAAGGAGGCATTACAAGCATCTGGCAAGTTTAATACGCCAATTGCTGTGAAGATTATACCTGCAAAGCCTTTTTATGAGGCAGAAACGTACCACCAGCATTATTATAAGAAAAATCCAGCGCATTATGAGCGCTACGCTTTTGGCTCAGGGCGTGTTGCTTTTAGAGAAAGACATTGGGGTGATGAACATGAAAAATAAAGAGCAGCGTTTAAAGGAATTAAATGAGATGCAATATTATGTGACACAGCAGCAAGGCACAGAGCCTCCTTATCGCAATGAATACGACCAGCATTTTGAGCATGGTATTTATGTTGATATTGTATCAGGAGAGCCGCTATTTTCTTCATTTGATAAATTTGATGCAGGCTGTGGCTGGCCAAGCTTTGCAAAACCGTTAGAGGCGGAAGAAATTACAGAGCATTTCGATGCATCGCACGGCATGCGCCGCGTAGAAGTACGTAGTAAAACGGCTGATTCTCATTTAGGACATGTTTTCCCAGATGGACCTAAAGATTTAGGCGGTCTGCGTTATTGCATCAACTCAGCTGCATTGCGCTTCGTGCCGTTTGCAGAATTAGAGGAGCAAGGCTACGGTAAATATAAGGCTTTGTTTGAATAAGAGGCAATAGCTTTGAACTGAAGATATATAACCTAAAAAGCGTGGACAATCAATTGTAGAGAATTGATTGTCCGCGCTTTAATAATTTTCCCTATATTTTGAATTCTCCGACAACACTGCGCAGATCATCGGCTTGTTTCGCTAATTCAGAAGCAGCTGCATTTATTTCCTCCATAGATGCAGAGCCTTGCATTGCTGCTGAAGCACTTGTTTCTGTACTAAAGGCGGTTTGCTCTGCAATGGCATTTACTTCAATAAAGGAAGTACTGACAATGTTGCTATAATCTAATGTAATATTAATTTTTTCGACCATTCGGCTAATAATTTCTGTTGTGTATTCTGTTTGTTGTAAAATTTTAGCGAGTGAAGTATTCGTCTCGTTCGCTACTTCTACACCTTTTATCACAGATTGTACACCGCTATGATTTTGCGCAATAATGGACTTGACTTCAGTCTGAATGGAAGAAATAATTCCTGTAACTTCCTTTGCAGCATTTTGCGATTGCTCTGCTAGCTTGCGTACTTCATCAGCAACTACAGCGAAGCCCTTACCATGTTCACCGGCTCTTGCAGCCTCGATTGCAGCATTAAGAGCAAGTAAGTTTGTTTGCTCAGCAATGCCAGTAATTGTACTAATAATTGAAGTAATTTCCCCAGATTTTTTTCCGAGTGCTTCAACAGTCATTGTCGTGTTCGCCATTGTTTCCTCAATATCCATCATAACGTTTGATGAATGGCTGACTGATTTACTACCATCATTTGCTACAATTCGCATTTCCTCTGAGGCTTGGCGAACTTCTGTAGCTTCTGCATTTAAGTCACGCATAGATTGTTCTAATAGCTGCATATTTTGTGCTGCTTGTCCCATACGGTCAATAATCGTATTGCTATCATTGGCAATATCATGTGTAGAATTGGCGATCGAATCAATCATACGTGCATTTTCATCTGCTAAGGCCATCAATTCTTGAGAGCTCCCAGAAACGTTTTCTGCTAAACCAGAAACGCGTTTTATAAGTGTGGAAATAGAATTAATTAATAAATTTGTTGAATCTGCAATTTGTGCGAATTCATCATTTGTTTTAACACGTACACGTCGTGTTAAATCGCCACCTGTGCTAGCAATATCTAAAATAGATGTATTAATTGAGTGCGTATTACGTCGAATAGATTTAAATAATACAAAGCCCGATGTAATAGTTAAAATAATAGCGATAATGGCTAAAAAGAAAAATGATATTTTGGATGTGTTTGCATATTGCTCCAGCTCTTTAATCGTTTCTTCATTTTTACTTTCTAATAAACCAATTAATTTGATTGAATAATCATCGATATATGCTTTTATTGATTGCCCGCCACCGTTTTGCATTAGTTTCTGAGCATTTTCGAAGCCATATTTAGTGCGAGTATCAATCATGTTTTGAGAATGTGTTAAATAGACGCTATAAAGTTGATTAATCGAAGCAATCGTATTAGAAGCTTCCTCATTATCTGCCAAAATTACTTGCAGCTCTGAAATATTATTATTAATATTCGTTTTCACTGCCTCGTAGTCTTGTAAAATTTCTTCTTTCCCTGTAATAAGATATGTTTGCTCGTGGCTGGAAAGCTTAGCAATATCACTTGCTAAATTGTTTATTTGGATTTGTTGTTGCAAATTTTTATTAGCAAAATCTCGCAAGCTTGCTTGTAATTTAGTAATATTAGTGTACGATAGCAATTGCATTGCGAAAATAATTGCTAATAATAAAGAGAAAATGAGTAATACACGTCCGCGAATAAGTTGATAAAATTTTGCTTTTTTCTTTATATCAACGGGTGCATCTTGTTGTTTGGCTTTTTTTCGCCTTGCAAAAAGCTTTGTTGGTGCAGGTTTTTTCAATTTATTCCTTTTAAGTAGCAAATTTGTCACCATCTTTCTATAGGATAAATTATTCATCACTTTAATCAGTTTACCTATATGTAAACGCTTTGTGAAGTAGATTTTTGTAAAAAGGGGAGAAATTTTTGAAAAAGTCATTCTATTCTTACATTTTAACATACCGAGGTGGGGCTGCAGGTGACGCAAAATCTCAGTTTGCAGAGGCATGCTTTCACGATGTGAGCTTTCCTAAAATGTCGACATCTTTTGAAGAGTTATCACAATATATTGAAATGCAAGGAGATGATATTTTAACAGCCGCAACATTTGATGAGCTGTGGTCTTTATATGTAGAAAGATATGGTGAATAAAAATTGAAAAGCAAGACGTCTAACCTTGCGGAAAAAACGTAAAACAAGTATGATGTGAAGTGACTATTAATGAAACGAGGGACAAAATTATGAGTATTCATATTAATGCAAAACAAGGTGAAATTGCTGACATCGTATTACTTCCAGGAGACCCTTTACGCGCGAAGTATATTGCCGAAACATTTTTAGAAGATGTAACCTGCTACAATGAAGTGCGTAATATGTTTGGCTACACTGGTACTTATAAAGGAAAACGTGTATCTGTTCAAGGGACAGGTATGGGTGTACCATCAATTTCAATTTATATTAATGAGCTTATGGCAGAGTACGGTGTACAAAAATTAATTCGCGTAGGTACTTGCGGAGCGATTCAAAAGGATGTAAAAGTACGCGACGTAATTATTGCTCAAGCTGCAACTACTGACTCAAAAATGAACGAAATCATTTTCAATGGTATTGATTATGCACCAATTGCAAACTTCGATTTATTATTAAATGCATACAATGCTGGTCAAGCAGCAGGCTTAAGCCTTAAAGTAGGAAATGTCATGACAGCAGATATGTTCTATTCAGAGGAAAATCAAAATGAAAAATTAGCGCGCTACGGTGTATTAGCAGTTGAAATGGAAACGGCTGCACTATACACATTAGCTGCTAAATACGGACGCCAAGCATTATCGATTTTAACAGTTTCAGATCACATTGTAACAGGTGAAGCAACTTCTTCAGAGGAACGTCAAACGACTTTCAACGACATGATGGTTGTAGCACTTGAGGCTGCGATTCAGGAATAGTAGGGTATCAAAGGTTTGAAATTTGAGATAAATTTCAAAGGAACTACAATAAAAATTAATTAGATTTTTAATCCTCAATGGGTGACTCAATAAATGAGAGCCTGTTGAGGTTTTTTATAAAGGGTTAAAAGCTCCGTAGCGCCCCTTTTTTGGTCTTGACCAACATAGGAGTACGTATTAAGTGTTTCACGTATTGTAGCATGTCCTAATTATTACTTTACCTTTTCTGTTATGATAGCTGTCGGGAAATAATACATACCGAGTTCATTTAATTATTTTTCAGATATGTTGATAGACACGGTTCCAATATCAATATATTCTATCGTTAATGTGTTCCAACTACCTTCTTCTAGTAACGTATCTGATATTTGACTGCACATAGACATAGCAATATTTTCTTGTAGTAAATAATTTATTTGACGCTAAATCTATTACAGCTTTAATCTTGCCGTTTTCAACAGTTAAACTAATTAATCTATCGCTCTCACTCATACCTGAATACTCAATTATTTCTTTCACTTTAGTTATTGAAATTTCTTTGCTATGTCTTCAGTTTCCTCTTTAGCTTTCTGTTCGGCATCATTTTTAGCTTGTTCGCTAGATTTTGGATGCTCAATTGTATTATTTTCAGGGATCGTTTTTTCAGCTTTTTTCTCACCACAAGCGGCAAGCAGTAGTGCTGACATGGCTCCAATGTAAATCAATTTTTCATTAATAAAAACCTCCTCCTATATTATTGTATTCGGGAATAAAGGATAAAAAGTGCATATAAAAAAACAGACAACTGTGATTAGTTATCTGTTTTATAATTAAAACAATTAAAATTACTATAAACGTGTTTTATAAAATAAAATTTATTTTGTAATCTTTACATTATTAAATCTGTAATCTGTCCAGTTAGCACGAATTAAAATATTTATTGAATCAGCATCAACAGGAGCATAGAAAATAACATCTTCAGCAGTTACGCCAGGCTCAATATAGGTATCAGCGTGAGGAACATTTTCTTTTTTATACCATCTTTCAAAATTGAATTTAGAATTATAACTGTATTGTTTTCCATTTGCGACAATCTTAGATAAATCGCTTCCATTGCTCATTTTATCATTAGAATTATTTACATATGTAACATAAATTTTTAATGAATCAGAGTCTTGCACAACTTTATCAATTTTAACTGTTAAGTTATCAATTGTTTTTGACATTTCAGATGGAGTAATTGACTCAGTAGCGTTTGATGTAACAGCGTATGTTTTAGATTTGCTATCATAAGTTACTTTTCCACCAAAAAGCTCAGTAACATCATTTAACGGTACGTATGCCTTATTATTAATTAACTGTACATCAATAGATTGTTTTTTTCCGTTAAAAGTAAAATTGTATTTAGTTGCAGCGTAAGCGCCCATACTAAATGTTAAGAGTAAAATAAATACACTAATTATAACTGTTGATTTTTTCAAAATAAATCCCTCCTCTTTTAACTATAATAGGAAATTTAACGAGATTTGTACAGTATAAAAAAACAGACAACCAATATTAATTATCTGTTTTATATCTTCGTACCGTCTACCATTACAAAATGTGTCTCAAACTGGCTTCATACAGCATAGAGCATCGAAAATAGAACATGCATAGAGTATAAGCAATGGAGAGACTTGGTTTTAAAAGAGATAAATATACTTGTCGATGCTACGGTGATAAATCTAGAGAGAACATCATTTCGATACATATAGTTTTGGAATCAGGTGAAAGTGTAAATGATATTGCTAAGGAATACGAATTGGTAGAGCTACTGTTTATAAAATATTGTAAGGATGAAATTCATTTTGTTGTATAATTGTGAAATCAAATTTAGTGGGTTAAATGATAATTTTAAAATGAATTAGCAAATTCAAGGTTATAAATATAAGTATAATGAATACTCTTTGGCGACGAATTATTTTACTAAGTTATTAATTTTTTTACTGTTGTATGCAAGATTAGCAGTACACTAATAAAGTTATAAGGTTTACTTCGGCAAAATTAGGTATATTATATTTGTTGAATAGATTCATGCATTGTAACGTGTCCTAATAACTCTTCAATGACTTTAATACTCTTATTACCTCATTGGTAAGATGATTTATTTTTGATATTTATGTTATTATCGTCGTAAAGATATAAGAAAAAATACACTCCTACTTATAATAAATTTTAGTCAAACAAAGTTTTTGGAATTTTATTCTGAAATCAATGTCTAAATATTAGAGGCGGAGATAATTTGAGAAGAATTTTTATAGTATTGGCGGTAATTAGTTTTGCAGCAGTTGGTTGCTCCCAAGAACTAAAAGGTCAAGCAGGGCAACCGACAACAGATTGGGAACCTACAAAATACGAAACGATTAACAACTTTGATGGAGTAACGATGATTGTAAAGAAAGGAACAGCATCTTCTACTGGATTGACGGTGATATGTGAGAATAACTCTGACAAGCAAATTATCTACGGTGAACATTTTTGGTTGGAAAAGAAAATCAAAGGGAAGTGGTATCAAGTTCCATTTTCCTTAACAGGGAACCATGCTTTTACGGATATTGGTTACAACTTGGATTCTTTTAGTACCAAGGAATGGACAGTTGATTGGGATTGGCTCTATGGAAGTCTAGATAACGATGAATACCGTATAGTGAAAGAAATGGTGGATTTTAGAGATACTGGTGACTATGATAAATATCATTTGACAGCGGTGTTTACAGTTGATTAGCTTAACATAATTAGTATGTAATAACATTGTGAAATATTGTCCTTAAAGTAACAATTCATTATAAAGAAGAGGTAAGCAGTGAAATTTTTGACACAGTTGTTTATCCAGAATAATCAGCTACTATTTAATAAGAGCTAATAGAACAGTGTTTTTCATTTGAAAAAATAAGCAGCCGACTAAAGTATATTGGTTGCTTTTTCTTTTTCTGCTAAATGGCTACAAGTATAATTCCCTTCTTTTAAAAACATACTCCTTTTAGGAGGTGTTGAAGATGAATAAAATACATGGCCTGTTGCTTGCTGTTGTAGCAATTGTTTTATTATGGTCATCTATTCGACCATTTTCCTATAGCACATGGCTTGTTGAAGTAGGTCCTGCTGTAGTGATTATTATTATTTTACTCATTACTTACTCTAAATTTCGCTTTACGACATTATCCTATTGCATCATTGCCTTTTTATCCATTCTTACATTTATTGGTGGGCATTATACGTATGAGGAGGTTCCTTTGTTCAATTGGTTAAAGGAGGAATTCCACTTAAAGCGTAATGACTATGACCGATTTGGCCATTTTTTTAAAGGGCTTATGGCGATTGTCCTCCGTGAAATATTATTGCATTTTACACCACTAAAGCCAGGAGCATGGCTATCAACGATTTCCGTTAGCATGGTGCTAGCTATCGCTGCTCTTTATGAAATACTTGAGTGGCTTAGTACAAAAATTGCGCCACATAGTAAAACATCGAAGGACTTCCTCGGCATGCAGGGCGATAAATGGGATGCACAGTGGGATATGACATTTGCTTTTTTAGGAGCAATTTTGGCTATTTTATTGTTAAGCCATCTTCATGATCGCATATTACAAAAAAAACGAGAATAAATATTATTTTAAGCCGAGTGGAATTTTATGCTTTTCTTTCAACAGCACTGTGCCGTTTACTTTAATACAGCAATTTAATGTGATTAATCCGCCAAGTTTTACGGTCACCTTTGATACAGTACCATCTGCTTCCGCCATTTTACCACGTAGAGTCACAAAAGGGAGCAATTGCTTGAAGATGCTGTCACGACTTTTACAATCAACAATTTCATTATTAATCGCAAGCGTTTCCTCTGCCATCGCATTTGTAACACGAATGATATGACCATTGTAATCAACTTGCCAAACTTTAAAAGCGTCTTTTGCTAAATCTTCTTTAGCAATTGCCATTTCTTTTTTCATTTCTTCGCGCAAATTTTTAAACATCATTGAACCTCCGTAGCGTATACTTTTCATCTATATTGAATTATTGTACAAAAAATCCCACATATTGTGAAACTAAATAAAAAAATAAACGTCTAAGCTTTTCGAAGACTGTATAAACTGTTAAGATAGGTATAGTGTGCCGTACATAGTGGAAAATGAGAGTGGTGAAAGTAATGGATGAACAACAACGAACTGAGGAACAACAGGTACAGCAAAATGTACAGCAGCCTATAAAGCCTGCTGGGAAATTTATACGCATAAAGCCTTTTAAATTCATTATGCTGATGTTCCTGACAATTTTAGTAACAGCAGGTTTAACGATTTTTGCATTAACTTTTGGAGAACAGAAGGTAGTGGAAGTAAAAGTACCTGTTGAACGTGCAGAATTTAAACAGCTTTATGATGCATTTGATGAACTTAAGAAAAATTACTATGTCGAAATAGATGATGAAAAAGTAATTCATGGTGCAATTAATGGTATGTTTGATGCACTGGAGGATCCGTATTCTGATTATATGAATAGTGAGGAAGCAACAAACTTTAATGAAAGTCTATCTTCTAGCTTCCAAGGAATTGGCGCGGAAATACAAGAGCGAGACGGCTACATTATGGTCGTGTCACCAATTAAAAATTCACCTGCAGAAAAAGCAGGAATATTACCACAGGACTTAATTTTGTCTGTTGATGGTGAAAGTTTAAAGGGCTTAAGTGCCTCAGAAGCAGTTTTGCGTATTCGCGGTGAAAAGGGTACGTCCGTTACATTAATGATTCAACGTGGCGTTGAGGAAGAGCCGATGGAAATAAAACTTGTGCGTGACGATATTCCAATTGAAACCGTACATGGTGAAATGGGATCAGATAAAGTAGCACACATTCAAATTTCATCATTTAGCGAGCAAACTGCAGAGGAAGTAGCTAAAAGTTTAGCTGAATTTGAGGAACAAGGCATGAAGGGCGTTGTACTAGATGTCCGTCAAAATCCAGGTGGCTATTTAACGGCAGCGTTAGATATTTCGAATTTCTTTGTGCCAGAAGGCAAGCCAATTTTACTTATTCAAAGTCGTACAGGAGAGCCTGAAGCAATGGTTGCAGAAGGCGGGAAAAAATATAAAATTCCTGTTACAGTATTAATTGATGAAGGAAGTGCGTCTGCATCTGAAATTTTAGCAGGAGCATTACAAGAATCGGCTGGTGCCAAAGTAGTTGGTAAAACATCATTTGGTAAAGGTACAGTGCAAACAGTCGCAAATTTACCAGATGGTGCAAACTTGAAGTTTACTACAAGTAAATGGTTAACACCGAATGGTAATTGGATAAATGAAAAAGGTATCAAGCCAGATGTTGAAGTAAATACAGCACCTTATGCTTCATTACCATATATTGATCCAAAGCAAGAGTTGAAATTAGAAACAAACTCGAAGCTTGTGAATGCGGCTGAACAAATGTTAGAGGTACTTGATTATAAGGTAGGGAAAGTTGATAACGTCTTTGATCAAGATACTGAAGCTGCAGTGAAGCAATTCCAAGCAGCAAACGAGCTGGAAGAAACAGGTATTTTAACTGGCAAGACAACATATGCATTAATGGATGCATTACGTGAAAAGCTACGTGCTGATGATCCGCAATTATTGAAAGCGAAAAAGCTTTTAATCGGTGAGGAATCGGAAACAGAAGCTAGCGATGAGTAAAAGCTGAAAAATCATTTTGATGCGTTCATCGTAAAAATATAAATTTTTATCAAATAATTAATGGGCTGTTGGGAGAGGTGAAAACTTTCCTAACAGCCCCTTTCTTGAGGTGTGAAAATAATGAAAGATGTTTATTTATTAAGTGGATTTTTAGGAAGTGGCAAAACATCGCTTTTAACAGATGTTATTCGACAGTTTAAGGAACAGGGCTTGAAGCCAGCGGTAATTATGAATGAGCTTGGTAAGCTACCTTTTGATTCCCAGGCGGTCGAGGAAGATGTCCCGCTAAAGGAAATGTTGGAAGGGTGCATTTGCTGTACAGGTGCTGAAAAAACGGAGGCACAAATTCAATCTTTGCTATTTGACCAGCAATTTGATGTGTTATTAATTGAAACAACAGGAGCAGCTCATCCTGTAGAAGCGTTAGATGCGGTTTTTTCCCCTTTATTTGCTGAGCAATTAAATATTAAGGGGATTGTCACAGTTGCGGATAGTAAGCTTTGGTTAAATCGTTCCACATTATCACCGCAAGCACGTTCGCTATTTATGGAACAAATTCGTCATGCGCACGTACTGCTTGCCAATAAAATTGATTTATTAACAGAAGAAGAACAAGCACAGGTAGTTTATGAGCTGCAAAGCTTTAATTCACGTGCGGTGCTATTACAAACAACAAATGGGCGAGTGCCTATTAAATTTCTGCAGCAAATGCAATCAATGGTTCAGCCTACTAAGGATGAGATTACGCCAGCACAAATTGGCAAAAGCTTTAACTTAGGCTCACGTTTAGTGCAGTTTAAAACAAGCTTTAGCGAGGAAGAGTTTGAGGCGTGGGTCCGCTCATTGCCTGAGACGGTTTATCGTATGAAAGGCTATGTACCTATTACAGGTGTGCGCAACCCGATGCTATTCCAATACGCATACGGGATGGTTCAATGGCTACCTGAATACGTAAAAATGGAACCGAAGCTCGTTATTATTGGAGAAAATATTAGCTCTATTTCGATTATCGGAGATTAAAAATCTAGCAATATTGAAAAGTGTCAACCGCTTTTAAAGTGTAACTGTTGCATGCAATGGTAAATGGTACCTGAAAAGTGGAATAACAAACACTGTTTTTTCAATATTTTTTGTTGTCAATGGTTTCATTGGTAAAGTTTAGCGAAAAATGCGGCGATTCTTTCTTGTATGCTTACTAGCGTAAAGGAGGAATTGCAAAATGAAAAAAACATTAACAGCAGTTTTTGCAACTTTTTTATTAGCAGCACCAATTCAAATAGGTTCTGCATCAGCAAATGGATTTGAGGGACAACAAGGACAAGTGAAGCAAGCAACAGATTGTAAAGTGATATATAAATGGCCAACAAATCATAAATGGCAAATATTTATGCCATCTATGGATAAGCAAATAGAATTTAAGTTTCCGAACTTTGTACCAGCACCACCGGCTAAAGAAAAGCCCAAAGGTTCCAGCACCACCGGCTAAAGAAAAGCCGACAGATTCAAATGTGGTAACAGAAAAACCAACTGTACCAACACCACCGGCTACAGAAAAGCCATCAAATTCGAACACAGTTACAGAGAAACCATCTGTACCAACAAATTCGAATATTAATGCATTTGAACAAGAAGTTGTTAAATTAACGAATGCAGAACGAGTAAAAGCTGGTTTAGCACCATTTAAAACAGATGATGCACTAATGGCAGCAGCACGCGAAAAATCACAGGATATGCAAAGCAAAAATTACTTTTCACATACGAGCCCAACATTCGGTTCACCATTTGATCGAATGAAAGCTTTAGGAATTGCGTATAAAAGTGCAGGAGAAAATATTGCACAAGGTCAACGTTCACCACAAGAAGTAGTTCAAGCTTGGATGGATTCACCAGGTCACCGTGCTAACATTTTAAATGCACAATTTACGCATATCGGTGTTGGATATGTAGCAAACGGTAACTACTGGACACAACAATTTATTCAAAAATAAATTAAGACGTGGCACTGCTGGAAATAAGTGTCTAAAATAGGATTTAAAGAACGATCGCAGAGACAATAGAAAGAGTCATTGGGAAAATACTTCATTTTTCCCAATGACTCTTTCCGCATTTTTATCTTGATTCAGTAGAGGTTTATCAAATATTCGAGAATTCGTCTAATAATAGTCTAGGATGGTTTTTACAGTAAGCTAAAAAATGTTAGTCAAGGCATAATTGATTAAGATACTCACATCGAATTTTCCTATATCATCTATATCTTTTTTGTTGCATATAGTACAATAGGGAGTTGTAAATCATTGTACTGGGTTAGAAGTGAACTTAATAAATAAAGCAGTCGGTTAAATATAAGCATGAAAGAATAGGGGAATTGATGTGAAACAACAAACAATTATTTTAACAGGTGGAGGAACCGCGGGGCATGTATCTCTTAATGAAGCAATAATACCTTCGTTAATAAAGGAAGGCTATGAAGTTCATTATATTGGTTCTTACGATGGCATAGAAAAAGAGTTAATCGGCAATAATTTCCCTGAAATAAAATATCATAGCATTTCGAGTGGGAAATTGCGTCGCTATTTTTCAGTCAAAAATTTTACAGATCCATTTCGTGTTTTATATGGAATTAGTCAAGCATTTTCGATTATTAGGAAAGTAAAGCCTTCTGTTATTTTTTCAAAAGGAGGGTTTGTTTCAGTTCCTGTAGTAATGGCAGCGAAATTAGCCAATATTCCTGTTGTTGTACATGAGTCAGATGTAACGCCAGGTTTAGCTAATAAACTTGCATTACCGTTTGCTTCGCATGTTTTTACGGTATTTAAAGAAACAATGCAACATTTACCAAGTGATAAAGCTACATGCACGGGCTCAATTATAAGGCAGCAATTATTTCAAGGGTCGCGGGAAAAAGGATTAAAACTATGTCAATTTGAGCAAGCATCTAAAAAAATATTACTCGTTATGGGAGGGAGCTTAGGCTCTGTTGTTTTGAATGATGCACTGCGTATGAATTTGGCGGATTTACTACAAAAATACAACATAATTCATTTATGTGGCAAAGGTAATGTGGATTCGTCGTTACTAACACTAAAAGGCTATAAGCAATTCGAATATGTGACAACAGAGTTGCCAGATTTATTGCATGCAGCAGATTATGTTGTATCTCGTGCTGGTTCAAACTCTATTTTTGAATTTCTAGCTTTGCAGAAGCCAATGTTACTTATTCCGTTATCTGCTAGCAAAAGTCGTGGTGATCAAATATTGAATGCCAATTTATTCAAAAAGCAAAAATTTGCTCATGTACTGGAAGAGGAAGCTTTAACGAAGCTATCATTTATCGATGCATTGAACTATCTAGTGGAACATGAAAGCGAAATGATTGATGCGATGGCTGATGCAGAGCGACCTAAAACGCCAGATGAAATGGTAGTACTTATCACACAATATGAAAAATGACTTATAGGAGGTTAGGGAGGCTAGTTTGATTTGTTTTTCCTAAACACTTTCTATACTCGAATTACATTATAGAAGGGGGTGTTAGAAAAGCTTTGACTTTTCCAGCACCCCCTTCTTATTACATCGCTTGTTCTTCAGCGTCAACTTGAGCATTCGCTGTAGTTAAGTAAAACAAATCTTTTGGAATTTTAAATAAATCAAATTGGGCTTCTCCTCGGTTAATTTGTTCTAAAAGAGCAGGATGTGATTCCGAAGCACAAACAACGTATGGTAGCTTTAGAGCTGCTGCCTTTGACCGGCTATTTTCTTTACGAATACGTAAAAAAACTGTATGGAAATCATAGATGAAAAAAAGCTCTTGTAAAAACAATAACTTCGCTTTTTGATTGTAGCCCATTCCTTGAAATGGCTGCCCAATCCAAGTGCCTAGGAAGCCCGCACCGTCTTGAATATCATAAATGCTAATTGTTCCAATTGGCTGTCCCCAATCATCTACTATTGTTCTAGAAATCGCAGTACCAGCTTGCTCTTCTTCAATTAGTTGTTTCGTCATAAATAAATATTCTTCAGCTGATGTTGCTTTTTGGCGAACAAAGGGAAAAACAGATGGATGGCTTAATAGTTGATAAAGTTCAGTTGCTTCATGTACATCACGGTGTTTCAGCATGCGAAACGCCTCCTTTAAATAGGGAATAGGTAAAAAATCACAAGGCATGCATTTCGAACTTAACTCCTATATAACCTAGACACCTTACTATGTTACAACCTTTAGTTATTCGCTACTTTGCATATGAAATTATGGTTAATTATGCCCTGGCTATTTTTAGTTCTGCTTTTCAAGCATTAAAAGTTGAAAAATAACCGTTATCAAATTGCCAACGGTTATAGAAGCCCAAGATATGCGCCAGAGGCAATCTTTGGATTTCAACAAGCGTCTGAACACCTGCCGAATAAAGAGATATTTTCGTGAAAATATCATATAATACTATAGGTTGTTTCTGCAAGTATTTTTCTTGAAAAAACAAAATTAGTTTCAAGTAGCCTTATTATTCAAAATTGTCAGATAATAACATAACTTTAGGGGTGAAATAAAATAGTAAATCTATAGTGTATTTTTTTCAAAAATATCTATTTTGTTAGGGCAAAGAATGTTGATATAATATATTTACAAATGTAATTTTTTATTTATATTTATTTCCTTTTTTGTTGAATTTAAAACATTAAACTTGAGTTGTCAGATTATTTTGCATCAAAAATAGCACTCTAGTACATGCTTTTTTATCGCGAAAACTTAGTGACAGCAACATGCAAGACACAAATAGAAGAACGAGATTGTCTAAAATATGGAGAACAATATCTACTCTCATGGATTGTAAGAGTTTGGACATAATAAAGCTAAAGAGAAATGGACTTTGTACCGATAATAGGAACTGAGACATAATAAAAAAACAAAGCGATATATTAATTTTATCCCGTTGTAGACGAGTAATAGAAACGATAATAAATCTTTATATAGATTTCAAAATATAGTATGGAGCAAAAAATAGATTACTTGGTAATAATGCTCTTTAATTACTTTACCTTGCTAATATGGTAAAATAGTGATTTTTTATCTGAGTTTACTTAATATTTTAGCTTGTGAAAGTGAAGATGCATATAAAGCAAATTCTGGCCTTTACAGGTAGAGTATGAATACTTTCATTCAACGAGTATCGAATATCTCGTTGGGTGAAAAAAGATTTGTGGCGTAGCTCGTGTGAAATTGGGGGAACCAGGCTGAAAATTAGCCATAATGTAAATTATATAGACAGAGTATAGGGTAGGTGTCACAAATGATGGTGCAGCCATTTCTTTCGGAAATCCAATTTAATATAATGTTTAAAGATAGTAAAGATATGGTCTTTTTTATGAAAAAAAGAGGCGATGATTTTGAGTATTTGTATGTAAATACTGTTGCAAGCCTCCTTTTTGATACTGCTCCATGCGGGAAAACGGTTTCTGAATTGATGCCTAAAAAACCAGCAAACATGATTTTAAATTATTATAATTTGGCTGTTGAAACAAAAGAACAGCGAAATTTTCAAGATTACGATTATTATACTAACGAGGTACGAAAGCACGAAACAACAATATTTCCGATATTTTTTAATAATGAAATTTTCATTTTGGCTATATCAAAGGAAATTGCTTTTGATCGTGACTTACAAGATAAATATTTATTTATGCGCTCGGTTTTCTTTAAAACGTTTTTATCAACTGTTTTAATATCAAGTGATTTAACATTTTTAGAGGCTAATGAGCGTTTTATTGATGATTTCGGAATTTGCGCAAAAAGTATGCAAGGTCAGCCATTTCTAAACTTACCTCTAATTAGAGAGCCTTATGTATCTGAGTGGCAACACTATTTAGCAGATGCGCAAAAAGGTGATAATTTTACGTCGAAAATTGTTAAATTTATTGATAAAGAAAACAAAGTACGCAGCTTTACAGCAACCTTTTCACCTCTAATAGATGAAAGTGGCAGCGTTATTGCAATCTTTTTAATTTTGCAAGAAATTACAGATTTTATTGAGCAACAAAAGGAACTACGTGAAACATCACATGGCTTAGCGATTATAAAAAATGCAATTAATAATGCTGTAGAGTTGTCAATTGTAGATGGTAATAGGAAAATTATTGATTTAAATGACCGCTTCATGGCGCGGACTGGTTATACGAGAGAAGAATTAATTGGTCAAACGCATGATATATTGGATTCGGGTTATCATCCACCTGAATTCGGTAAAAAAATGTGGGAAACATTGCGTCAAGGAGAAATTTGGCAAGGTGAAATATGCAATCGCTCAAAGTATGGTGAATTGTATTGGGTAGATACAACAATTATTCCTTTAATGAATGCTGCTGGAGAAATTGATAGTTATTTCTCGGTTAATTACAATGCATCTGATAAAAGGCGCTTGATGATTGAACTGCAAAATATCGAGCGTACTTTCCGCATTATTACTGAAAATATGAATGATTTTATTGTTATTATGGATGACAATGGGATTATTCAATATGTTTCACCTTCATATGTTCGCACCTTCAAATATTCAGAGGAAGAATTGATTGGTAAAAATTATTCATCCTTTTTAACGCAAGAAAGTGAAGGAACTTGGTTGTCACAATTGAAAAATATGGAACGCAGTGAAATGACGATTGAGTTAGCATTACAGGCGAAAACAGGCGATATTATTTGGACGGAAGGGAAATATAAAGCTGCTAAAAATGAACGAAAAGAAGATACCTATCAAATTATTATGGTATCACGTGAAATAACGGAACGTAAAAAACTTGAAAATTCTTTGCGTTTTATGGCGTACCATGATAATTTAACGCAACTGCCAAATAGAAGATATTTGGAAAAAGAATTTCCGCGCGTGCTCCATTTCGCAAAGGAAAATGCTCGCTCTATCGCAGTTTTATACATTGATGGAGATAATTTTAAAGATGTTAATGATCAATATGGTCATGATGTTGGTGATGAGTTTATCAAATTGACCGGTGAGCGAATTGCATCAAGCATTCGGGCAAGCGATTTTGCTGTGCGAGTAGGTGGAGATGAATTTGTTGTAGTATTAGCGGATCTTTCTATTATAGAAAATGAGCGCAAAAAGGTGATTAAAGATATCATTGCTCGTATTCAGGAAAACTTGCAGTTTGGTGCAGACATACAGGGAAATCATTTTAAACCGACCGTATCAATTGGCGCAAGCTATTACCCTGATCATGCTACGACGTTAGAAGCGTTATTGGAGAATGCAGATAAAGCGTTGTATAAAGCAAAAACCGTAGAAAAAAATGGCTTCAAAATTTATGATGACGTACAATAAGGATAGAGGTTGATTCAATAATGACTCCAGCTATCCATAAAAATGTCCTAAAGGCTTTTATGGAGCCTTTAGGACATTTTTTTAGGAATCAGAAGACAATTCAAAGATGGTGATATCAAGTGAAGAAAATATTGTTAGTGGAAGATGAAAAAAATATTTCGCGTTTTATTGAATTAGAACTAAAGCATGAACAATTTGAAGTGAAGTGCGTGTTCGATGGACGGGAAGGTTTATCTGAGGCACTTACAAATAATTATGATTGTGTATTGCTTGATGTCATGTTGCCACAATTAAATGGTATCGAAGTATGTAGACGGGTTCGCCAACAGTCTGATGTGCCGATTATTTTGTTGACGGCTCGTGACGCAGTAATGGACAGGGTTGCAGGGCTAGATGCCGGTGCAGATGATTATATTGTCAAGCCATTTGCTATCGAGGAATTACTTGCACGTATACGTTCAATTATGCGGCGTGTTGGAAACCAAACAGTGGACAAGCTTCTTATATGTCGAGATTTAGAAATTGATATGGAAGCATATGAAGTAACATTTGAAAATAAAAGGCTCGATTTGACAAAAACCGAGTATGACTTGTTGGTGTTTTTAGCACAAAGTCTAAATAAAGTATGTACACGTGAGCGCATTTTAGAGGCGGTGTGGGGCTTTGATAGCGAGGTGGAGACAAATGTCGTCGATGTGTATATACGCCATTTGCGCACAAAGCTGAATACTAGAGAACAGCCTTATATAGAAACTGTGCGTGGCGTTGGCTATGTGATGAGAGGCTGAGTAATGAAAAGACTATTTAATCTGTCACTTAAAGAAAAATGGATGCTTTCGACGGCTATAACAATTTTCATTAGCTATGCGATTATTTGTGTAATTTTATATATCTCTTTGCATACATGGCTATTGAGTAATGAGGAGCGTAACGCATTAAGAACTGCAGAGGATATTAGCGTGTTTTTTGAAACGCCAGCAATTACAATCCAACAATTGCAGCGTAATACAGGATTGATGAAAGCAATTACGAATCAGGAACAAACAGTGCGCATTATGAATTTAGATGGAGTAGAGCTTCTTAGCATAAGCCCCCGCGTTGATGATGCGCTTCCAGCAGTGCCTACAGCAGCAAGCTATGAGGAGTTACTGCGTACAGTAATTCGTAAGACTGCTGTTCAAGGTACGGATGCTTATGTGATTGAGCGCATTGTACAAATTGGACCATTCCAAGGCTATATGCAATTAATTCATCCACTTACAACATTTCATAAAATGATGCAGTATGTTTTAACAACAATGATTATTGTAGGTATAGGTGCATTATTACTCGTTGCATTTATTAGCTATTACTTAGCGAATCGTTTAATTCGCCCACTTCAACAACTACGCGATTCAATGCGACAAGTTCGTGACAAAGGTTTAACAGAGCGTGAAGCCTTTACTTATCACGCAGACGATGAAATTGGTGATTTGCTAACGATGTATGATTCCATGTTAGAGGAGCTGAATATTTCGTTTACACAGCAGCAGCAATTTGTTGCAGATGCGTCACATGAGCTGCGCACACCTATTCAGGCTGTTGAGGGACATTTATCGCTACTCGCACGTTGGGGCAAGAACGACCCGCAAATTTTAGATGAATCCATTGAGAGCTCCTTAATTGAAGTGAAAAGAATGAAGAAGATGATTGAGGAGCTATTACAGCTAGCTAGAAGAGAGCAAGTTGTAATTTCTGAAGCAAACGTTGCCATTGTTTTACCACAAGTTATCAATGAATTAATAACAGTATATCCAGACACTGTATTCAACGTTGAGGAAATAGCACACAAGGAATTAGTAGCAATTTCACCTGAAGCGCTTGCACAAATATTGCGCAACATTATTGAAAATGGAATACGATATAATGAAAGCGTTCCTAAAATTATTATCTCTACAGCACAAATTGATGGTTGCTTTTATATTGAGATTAAGGATAATGGTATAGGGATTGCAGAAGAGCACTTACCGTTTATCTTTGATCGTTTTTACCGAGTGGATGAATCACGTCAGCAAAATGGTGGAGGTACTGGACTTGGTTTAAGCATTACAAAAATGCTGGCAACAAAATATAATGTCGAATTGAAGGTGCACAGCAAAATTCATCAAGGAACAACATTTTTGTTAAAAATTCCTTTGAAAAAGTGAGGAATTTCGAGAAGATGCTTTCGTTTTTCTATAGTTAGCTAAAAATTTGACTTATTTATTGAAAAATAGTTGTATTTTTTGTAGAGAGTAGTAAGATTGAAGTGGAAAAATGTTCTCCGCTAAACAATGGAGAATATAAGTATACAAAAATAAATAGGCTCAGCTATTTTTTAAGTAGTAGAGAGCCAAGAAATGTTTATTTTAAAATGGAACTGCCATGCAGGCAAAATTTGGAGGTTATTTTCATGTCGAACAATGTATTACCTGGTTCCCCTTGGTCAGCGTTTGCAGGCCCTAACTTAGGTTATGTCATGGAGCAATACGACTTATTTCTACAATCTCCCGAAGAAGTAGAACCAGCTTTAGTTGAATTGTTCCAACAATACGGAGCGCCTGTTGGAGTAGAAGGTGAAGTTGCTGTAACTGGAGGAGCGGTTACTTCACAAGCTGATTTTGGCAAAGTGCTAGCTGCAGTAAAACTAGCAGATACAATTCGCTCTTATGGTCATTTAGCTGCAGATATTTACCCATTACAAAACCGTGCACTTAATACTGCTAAAATCGAAGAAAGCACATTTGGATTAACTCAAGCTGATTTAGCTGAAATTCCAGCTACAGTATTCTTTAAAAATGTACCTGCAGGTATTCAAAACGGTCGTGACGCAATTGCTTATTTAAAATCTGTCTACACAGGTAAAATTGCATTTGAATACAACCATGTAGGGACAAATGAAGAGCGCGAGTGGTTCCAATCTCAAATCGAGTCAGGTGCGTTATCAACAGCAATTTCTACTGATGAAAAGAAAGCGCTATTAGATCGTTTAACACATGTTGAAAACTTTGAAAAATTCATTCATAAAACATTTGTAGGTCAAAAGCGTTTCTCTGGTGAAGGTTTAGATACACAAATCGTTTTATTTGATGAAATTTTAAAAACAGCTGAAGCAAAAAATGTGAAAAATGTACGCATCGGTATGGCTCACCGTGGACGTTTAAATGTATTAACACATATTTTAAACAAGCCATACGATATGATGTTCTCTGATTTTGCACACGTTTCAAATGATTTATTTATGCCGGAGCATGGACGTTTACAAATTACAAAAGGCTGGACTGGCGACGTAAAATACCATATGGGTGCATCTTATGTACGCGATTCAGGAATGAATGTAAAGCTTGCTTATAACCCATCTCACCTAGAAATCGGTAATCCAGTAGTGCTAGGCTCAACTCGTGCGACACAAGATGATGTATTCGCTAACGGACGTGCCAAGCATGACGCTACTTCAGGATTAGGTATTTTAGTGCATGGTGACGCAGCATTCCCAGGTCAAGGTATCGTAACTGAAGTAATGAACTTTGCGAAAACAGAAGGCTTTACAACTGGCGGTACAATTCATATTATTGCGAACAACATGATCGGGTTTACTACAGAGCTATATGATTCTCGTTCATCAAATTATTCATCAGACCCTGCTAAAGGCTATGATATTCCTGTTATTCATGTGAATGCAGATCACCCAGAGGCAGTAGCACAAGTTGGTCGCTTTGCAGCAGAATACCGTCAAAAATTCGGTAAAGATATTATTGTTGATTTAATTGGTTACCGTCGTCATGGTCATAATGAAACGGATGACCCAACTGTAACAAACCCTGAAACTTATAAATTAGTATCAAAGCATGATCCAGTGCGTGCACTTTATGGCGCAAAATTAGTTGCTGAGGGAATTGTAACTGAGGAAGAAGTAAAAGCGCTTGACAGTGCTGCATACGCAGAGATGCAAGCTGCATATGATCATGTGAAGGAAATGGCAGAAAAAGATGAGCATAAGCATCTTGAAATGCCAGAGGAATTAAAAGTAGACTTCCCACAAATCGACACAACGACAAGTGTTGAACGTTTACAAGCAATTAACGAAGATTTACTAGTATTCGCAGAAGGCTTTGAGCCACAAAACAAACTAGGTAAAATTTTAGAAAAACGCCGTGATGCATTTGCTACTGGCAAAATTGACTGGGGTCATGCAGAAACATTAGCATTTGCTACAATGCTTCAAGATGGCACGCCGATTCGTTTCACTGGTCAAGATGCACAGCGCGGTACGTTCTCTCAACGTCATTTAGTATTACATGACAAAAACAATGGTAACGAATTTACGCCATTGCACCATGTTCAAGGTACAAACGCCTCATTCTCAGTATATAACTCACCTTTAACAGAGGCTGGAGTAGTTGGCTTTGAATACGGCTATACTTTAGAAAATGACAATGTGTTAACAGTTTGGGAGGCACAATTTGGTGACTTTGCAAACATGGCACAAGCAATGTTTGATAACTTCATTTCAGGTGCTCGTGCAAAATGGGGGCAAAAATCAGGCTTAGTCCTTCTTTTACCGCATGGTTATGAAGGTCAAGGTCCTGAGCACTCATCAAGCCGTATTGAGCGTTATTTACAAATGGCTGCTGAAAATAACTGGTTTGTTGCGAACTGTTCAAATGCAGGGAACTACTACCATTTACTACGTCGTCAGGCGGCATTGTTAGGCACTGAGGGTGTACGCCCATTAGTTGTGGCATCACCAAAATATTTATTACGTCATCCTTTAGCAGCTGCTAATGCTGAGCAATTAGCAGACGGCTCATTCCAAGAAATCATTGAACAACCTGGTCTAGGCACGAAGCCTGAAGCAGTAGAGCGTATCGTCTTAGGTACAGGTAAAGTGATGATTGATTTAGCAGACCGTGTGAAAGATGGAGAAGGCTTTGAACACTTACACATCGTTCGGGTAGAGCAATTATATCCATTCCCAAGTGCACAACTTGCTAATATAATTGCGCAATATCCAAACGCGAAAGAAGTTGTTTGGGTACAAGAAGAGCCGAAAAACCAAGGTTACTGGAACTATGCAATTGAAAAATTATATGAGCTTTCAGAAGGCAAAAAACTACGCTATGTAGGTCGTCCTGCAATGAGTTCAACATCTGAAGGTGATGCAGATGCTCATAAAGAAGCACAAGCAGCAATTATTGCAGAAGCCGTAACAGAGGCAGCAAAAGTAAAATAATAGTATAATGTTGTTAGATGCAAGAATAGGCTACTAGCCTTGTGTGCAGTAGCCTTTCTATATGTTGTTTAATTAAAGGAGGAAATGAAAGTGGCTGAAATTAAAGTCCCTGAATTAGCAGAATCGATTACAGAAGGTACAATTGCCCAGTGGGTGAAAAAAGTTGGAGACCGCGTTGAAAAAGGCGAGTTTATCGTTGAATTAGAAACAGATAAAGTAAACGCAGAAATTATTTCTGAAGAAGCAGGTGTATTAACACAAATTCTTGCTGCAGAAGGCGATACTGTGCTTGTTGGACAAGTAATCGCAGTAGTAGAAGCAGGTGAAGGCGCTGCTCCAGCACCAGCAGCACAAGAAGCTACACCAGCACCAGCAGCTCCTGCTGTGGAAGCACCAAAAGCTCCTGCAACACCAGCTCCAGTTGTTGAAACAACTTCAAATGAGCGTGTAGTAGCTAGCCCAGCAGCTCGTAAATTAGCGCGTGAAAAAGGTATCGATTTAGCGGCTGTATCTCCAGTAGATCCACAAGGTCGCGTTCGCGTTCAAGACGTAGCAGCACATGGTACAGCGCCAGTTGCAGCACCTGTAGCAGCTCAAACAGGCGGCCCAGTTGTATTTGCTCCAGCAGCAGAAACTGACCGTGTGACAATTGAAAAAATGTCTCGTCGCCGTCAAACAATTGCAAAACGTTTATTAGAAGTTAAGCAATCAACAGCGATGTTAACAACATTTAACGAAATTGATATGACAAACGTTATGGCATTACGTAAACGCAAACTAGAGCAGTTCGTAAAAGATAACGATATTAAACTAGGCTTCATGTCATTCTTCACAAAAGCGGTTGTAGCAGCACTTAAGAAATACCCTTATGTAAATGCACAAATCGTTGGTGATGAAATCCATTTAAACAACTTCTTTGATATCGGTATTGCGGTATCTACTGAAGAAGGTTTAGTAGTTCCTGTAGTACGTGATGCAAACAGCAAAAACTTTGCAGAAATCGAGAAGAGCATTGCGGAGCTTGCAGGGAAAGCACGCGACAAAAAATTAGGCTTAAACGACATGGCAGGCGGTTCATTCACTATTACTAATGGTGGTGTATTCGGTTCGTTAATGTCAACACCAATTATGAATGGTACACAAGCTGGTATTTTAGGTATGCACTCAATCGTTCAACGCCCAGTAGCGATTAACGGTGAGGTTCAAATCCGCCCAATGATGTACGTGGCATTATCATATGACCACCGTATTATCGATGGTAAAGATTCAGTTGGCTTCTTAAAAACTGTTAAAGAGTATATCGAGAACCCAGAAGATTTATTATTAAATTCTTAATAAAATAAAAGCAGTCAGGCAAACCGCCTGACTGCTTTTTTGTAAGAAAAAAGTCCCGTTTCGCCCAAGCAATGCCGAAATTCGCTCATTGAGGGTAAGGTGGACTTGAAATCGATTTGATGCTTTTTTTAAATTCAAAGATAAATGATATTGACAATGATTATTTCATAGTATAATATATTACCTAATAACTTTATAAAAATACCTCACGTTCTAGTGAGGTAGAGGCGCGATATTTAATAGTTTTTCATGGAGTTTTGAGCAACAGTGAAATGAAGAAGAAGGAAATATCGCCGAAGTGTATCGGAGAGCTCGCATTCGATATGCTGGGTCTGTAGTGAATAACTGCAGGACTGTCTTGGGTATTTCTTTCCAGCTTACTCAAGTTGCGCTATCTCAACAATGGAACTAAGAGGATTTGGGCTTTTATTTTATTAAATTACAGCGACCTAAAATTCTTTAGGTCGCTTTTTTGTATATGAGAAAGCCCAGAAAATTAATAAAAAGGGGAAATTTAACATGAGTAAAAAATGGTTATTGTTACTTGTTGCGATGTTAACAGCTATGGTTCTAGTTGCATGCGGCAATGGAGAAAAAGAAGGAGCATCTTCATCGGAAGGTGGAGATGGGAAAAAGGTTTTAAAGGTTGGTATGGAAGCGGGCTATCCACCGTTTAACTGGACACAGCAAACAGATGCAAATGGTGCAGTAAAACTTAGCGGCTCTGCTGAATACGCGGGCGGTTATGACGTGCAAGTTGCGAAAAAAATTGCTGATGAACTTGGTATGGAGCTAGAAATTGTTAAAACAGAATGGGACGGCTTAGTGCCAGCATTACAATCTGGTGTTGTAGATGCGATTATTGCGGGGATGAGCCCAACAGCAGAACGTAAACAATCAATCGACTTCACATCAAATTACTATACATCTGATTTTGTCATTGTTGTGAAAAAGGGCAGCCCATATGAAAATGCTAAAACATTAGCGGATTTCTCAGGAGCAAAAATTACGTCACAACTGAATACTTCAAACTATTTAGTAATCGACCAAATTCCAGGTGTTAAAAAAGAAGTAGCGATGGATAGCTTCCCAGCAATGCGTGTAGCAGTTGAATCAGGCGCAATTGATGGCTATGTAGCAGAGCGTCCAGAAGCGATTTCCGCTGCAATGGCAAATAAAAATTTCGCATATGCTGATTTAGAAGAGGGCTTTGTAACAGACCCTGGTGCTACAGATGTTGCAATTGGCGTACGTAGAGGCTATGAGCTTACGGATAAAATGAGTGAGATTTTAGACAGTATTTCAGCGGATGAGCGCCAAAAATTAATGGAAGAAGCTATTGCTAACCAACCAGCATCTGCTGAGTAGCAAACAAGTTAAGTTCATCTAGGGTATTTAGAAAGTATGTATTATTTACTTTCAATGTAACCAATTAAGCTTCGGTATAATTGTATCCTGATTTTTTGAACTTGCGAGAGAAACTTCTTCAAAAAGGGTGAGGGGGTGTCTAAAATGACTTTTCAGGCACTCCCTTTTATAGATAATAACGGCTTGCTGTTAGGAGGATATTTATGAATTTAGAAACGATTATTTCAATTTTGCAAAATAGCTGGCCGATGTTTTTACGCGGTGCATATATGACACTTGCTATTGCGGTTATTAGTACAATTATTGGTGCGTTTATCGGATTTTTTATCGGTATTATGCATACAATTCCAATGAAATCATTGTCATTGAAAACGGTATTGTTAAAAATCGGTAATTTTCTTTTAACATGCTATGTAGAAATTTTCCGTGGTACACCAATGATTGTACAAGCAATGGTTGTATTTTATGGTCTATATGCGTATGGCATTGAATTAAATCGCTTTGTTGCAGCACTTGTAGTTGTTGGTTTAAATACAGGGGCATATATGGCTGAAATTGTTCGTGGTGGTATTGTATCAGTTGATAAAGGGCAATATGAGGCTGCACAAGCAATCGGGATGAATCATGTTCAAACAATGATTTATGTTGTACTACCACAAGTTGCTCGTAATATTTTACCGGCAACAGGAAATCAATTAATAATGAATATTAAAGATTCAGCCGTATTGAGTGTTATTAGTGTAGCAGAATTATTTTTCCAAACGAAATCTGTGGGAGGCGCGAATTTTAAATATGCGGAGTCCTTTTTAATAGCAAGTATTATGTACCTTATTATGACATTTACAGCGACACGCCTTTTACGTGTAATGGAGCGTAGGCTAGATGGTCCAAATGCCTATAAAGTAGATAAAGAAAGTGAGGGGCAAATACAGTGACAAATGTTATTGAAATTAAAAACTTAAGCAAATCATTTGGCTCTCATGAAGTATTACGCGATGTGAATTTTTCAGTAAAAAAAGGTGAGGTTGTATGTTTAATTGGCTCATCTGGCTCAGGTAAATCAACGCTTTTACGCTGTGTCAATTTATTGGAAACACCTTCAGGAGGCAATATTATTTACAACGGTGAAAATATTTTAGATAGCAAGCATAATGTGGAGCAATATCGCACGCATTTAGGTATGGTATTTCAGCAATTTAATCTATTTAATAATTTAAATGTTATCGATAATTGTACTGTTGGTCAGCAAAAGGTTTTAAAAAGGAGCAAGGCAGAAGCTATCGAGAAGGCAATGAAATATTTAGAAGTCGTTGGCATGGCACAATATAAAAATGCGAAGCCTCGCCAGCTATCTGGTGGACAAAAACAGCGCGTAGCGATTGCCCGTGCATTAGCAATGGACCCAGATGTTATGTTGTTTGATGAGCCGACATCGGCATTAGACCCTGAAATGGTGGGGGAAGTATTAAAAGTAATGCGTATGCTTGCGAGTCAGGGAAATACAATGTTAATTGTGACACATGAAATGGAGTTTGCACGTGAAGTAGCGGATCGCATTGTCTTTATGGATAAAGGCGTTATTGTTGAGGAGGGCCACCCAGACCAAGTGCTTGTTAATCCTCAGCATGAACGCACAAAGGAGTTTTTAAAGCGTACTTTGAAAAGCTGATATATATCAGCTTTTCAATATGTATAGTGACGTGTCTAACGTCTAGAGTTCCATTCAGAAATGATAATGAAAACAATAGCAAAAGCAATTGCTAAAGCCCAAAACCAGCTTGGTATGCTTGACATAGTATTCACCTCATGTATTATTTTAACATGCTTGTAAAATCGCTTCAAACAAGTGCTAACGAAAGTTAAATTATTTGTGTGAAATGCTATCATTAAGGAAAAAAATCGTATAAAATAATAGGGAAATCAATTACACCTTGATAAATTCTCGTTCAGATTTTTGGTACTCGTGCAGGGAGTCCTCTTCAGAATCTGTGACATTTATAGAAACAAGGTAAATGTTAAGCAAATAAAGTGAGGTTTCGTTCATGTTACATTTAAAATGGAAAGATGCGCCTACAATTCGCACGGTGAAATGTGTGCATACAAATGCAGCAAAATATTTAGTATCAAATGTACTAACAGTCGGAAAAGAATACGAAGTAAAAAATGAAACTGAGGAATTTCTATTTGTAGTAGACAACACAGGAAAAGTTGGAGGCTATTACAAAGATTATTTTGAGTAATTATCAAAAAATGACCAAAACCAGCAATGGATTTGGTCATTTTTTTATCTCGATTTGGAAAAAGTTTTCTATACCAAAAGCTCCTGTCTCTCCAGGTAGCTAAAAATAGACAAAGAACAAATAATACATCTCTCGTTAAAATTCCCTAAATATATATAGTTCGTTTAAAAATTTTACGTTCCTATAAAATTAATTACCAATGGAATTAGCTAGCTGAACTAATATTTCAGGTGTTAGTTTATTAGATACTCTTTTATCAATACCGAATATATATTGCCAATTATCTCGTTCAAACACAAATAAATTAAAACCTATTTGGGGTAATTTTTCTAGATACTTTGCCTCAATTCCATTGTTTAATTTGAAAATGTTAGCGGTATATTTGTCGTTGTTAAATTCAATTTTATGCTCGATAGGTCGAACCTCAATTTTGAAATGATTTTTGGGTGATAGATTATTTATAAATTTCACTTCAAAATAATCATTCGTTTCTCCATCTAAATTATTTAACCTGCCAACTTGATGGGTAAAACTTATTGGTGGTACCAAAAGTGGTAACTGAAGTTTTTGTTTAAAATGCTGTTCAAAATCTTGTGAGGCTTCTATTACTGTTTTGTATCCTATTTCAGAAAGAATCTCTTCATAAGGCTGTGGGGAATCACTTAGGGTAGCAGAGATTGTACTATTGTTTGTAATTAAGGGTGCTAACGCAAATAAAAGAAACAGAAAGCTTTGCATTTCATCTCTCCTAAATTATATTTAAGCATATTATCCACCAGTTCAATTACAACTATTCTTTTCTAAATTAATCAACTGTTCGCAAATATATAGTGACTAATAAGAAAAAATCCTGTATACACACAGGATTTTTAATCAAACTATTTTGTGAAATTATAGTAAAAGATATGGTTAGTCAATAATAAGACTTTATATGGAGTCATACATATCACTTGTTTTTGCATGGACACGGAGCGTTTCTTCAATATCTTGCAATAATTTTAATTGCGTTTGCTTAAATTGATCGATATCAGAATGTGAAATGCCGCTTTGCTTTGACTTCATTTGAAGCATTTTTCCATTTTTTCGTGCTAATTCATCGGATGCGCGCATTAACTTATCCTGTGCCTCTGCTACGCGGCGCTGTTGATTCATTGTTAGCAACATAGAAATTTGCGTTTGCCACATCGGAATTGTTGTCATAACAGATGCCTGTATTTTATCGATTAATAGCTGGTTTGTTTGCTGCATTAAACGAATTTGAGGGGCAGCCTGAATAGCGATTTCTCGTGATATTTGTATATCATAGAGACGACGATCAAGCCATTCAATCGCCATTTTTTGATCATTTAATCGCTGTAATTCCATTGGGTCAGTCGGCTCAGTCATAGGAAGCTGTTTTTTTGCATCAGCTAGCTTTAATTCACCTGCTGCAATATATACATTAATTTCGGCAAAATATTGCTCGTTTAAGGCGTATAAATCATTTAATAGCTTGAAATCACGCAATAAACCCATTTGTGCATGCTCTAATTGAATTGCCAGACGGTCAATCTGTGTACTTAGTCTTTTGTAATGTGTCATTACTTCTTGTGTTGACTGTTTTTGCTTTGAGAAAAGTTTACTTAAAAAACCTTTGTCTTGTTGGATCAGTGCATCTGGGTTAATTTGCTCTAAATAAGAGACAAGCTGCGATAATACCTCGCCAACTCTGCTATGATCTTTGCGCTCAATATGGACTGCCATATTTGCGGTAAAATCACGAAGCGCTTGCTGGGCCTTTAAGCCGAAAGCAAGCACATTTTCATATATGTTGATTTTTAGTTCACTCGCCAACCCAAGTGCACGGCTTTTATCATCTTGGCTTAATGCAGCGTAAAGAGGGCTTACTGATTGGCTTGCTTGTGCCAGTTGAAATTCTTCCTCAGCAATTTCAGCGAAGCGACTCCCCGCATTTTTAAAGGCTTCAAATGGATTTTGTTGCATGATTATTCACCACCGATTAAACGATCTTTCCTTTTTTTATTTTCAAGCTTTGCATAATCAAGCTCAAGCTTTAGATGCTCAATATCAGAGCTTAATGCAAGCTTTAAGTCATCTTCCATTGTGACATACAGCTCTTTCAGCGTTTTGCGTGTTTCTTCTAATGCTAAATGAATATCAGTACCACCAACCTGCTCTTTTGTTAATAATGTGTACTTGTCTATTAGCTGTACAGCGGATGGTAGGTGAGAGTAGAAGAAATCCTCTACTGCATAAAATTTTTGCGGATTTGTTTGGACAATATAAATAATTCGCTTTGCCAGCTTATTCATTTCATTAATTAATTTAAAAGAGCGAACAGAGCGAACGCGTACATATTGTTGCATTAATAGGGTTAAGTCATTTTTTGCTAGTTTGATTTGTTGTTCAATAAGTTGATATTCCGAGCGTGTTAAGCCAAGCATTTTGCTACGTTTTGCCTTTTGGAATGCTAAGATTCCTTTATTACTTGCATAATAGCTTGCGATCGTTAACAGCGGCACGATAAAAATGCCTAAATCAAAATTAATAACAGTAATAACAAATACAGCAAAGCTAATGATTAAGCTGAGTCCATGTCGGTTGATAAAATTCATTGTGCTAAGCATTTTCGTACCTCCTATATATATTATTACTACTAAATACGAGCTAGCTGAAAAAAAGTTTCATCAATATATTTTTTCTTATACTTTATGCTAAAAATACATATAGACAAAGCCCCAAATGGCTTTGCCTACACATGTATTTATCTTAATACGGCAAATCTGTTGTATTTTATGCGAAGATACCATTTTTAAAGTTTTGGTTGGGCAAATTAAACTAAATTCGTTTTAAATAATGTCAGTTTTCATTGTTTTATAGCCTTTTAAGCTATCAAAGATTTCTAATGTAAAACGATTAGATTGTGCTTGCAGGCTAACACCTTGCTCAACAAAATGAATAAATTCATCAACTGCAGCGGTTGTACCTTCAATTTCCGCCTCAATATTATTTTTTTCATTTAATATGCAATAGCCTTTTAAGCCAAGCTCAAATGCTTTTTGTTTAATGAAAAATCGATGTCCTGTTCCTGTAGCATCTCCAGAAAATATCACACGTACACGTTTCATAGTGAATCGACACTCCTTTTGCATCAATTACGCCTTGGCGTAATTGCGTCCAGATTTTTTTCGAGCTCGCTCGAAAAGCTCCTCTTCAAAAATCTGTGACATCCGCCGGGGCGTTTATCTTGATTCAGTGCGTGTTTGCACACTCACTGAACCATAGAAAACAAAATATAGCATTCATCTCACCACCTGTAAAGGTGGGAGTTTTCTGTTGAATCAAGATAAAAGTTTTTAGCTGATTGTGCATTATATGAGCCGAAGCATCATTTAGGTAGCTTGTCTTTCCTTAGAAATTATTGCAATTAAATCATTAATATAATGTAGCACTTGCTCAGATGCTTGGTTAATTTCTTTTAAGCAATCGTCTGCAACTTGGATATTACCATTATTGTACGCCTCTACAGCTTGTTTCGCAAATACATGGACTTGCTCATGATAATAGTCTAAATCAATAAATGATTGATGTGAACCTAGACGACGCTGTGTTTGTTCATTTAAATACCATTTGCCAAGACGGCATTCTTTATGTGAGGACACATCGCTAGGCTGCAAATGCTCTAGCCCTAAAAACATATTGTAAACGCGCCATTTCCATAAAATATGGTCAGCTTTTGATAGCTGTAATAATGCAATACTTGATAATGAAACATTATGATCTGAAATAAGCTCAGTGCGGAAACGATTAATTTCTTTCCCTAAATAATGAATATCATGGGATGTAATATCGCTAAAGTGTTGAATATCCTCTTGAATGCTTGAAATATCTCCAATGCGGGCAGACATATCATCAAGTGCAGCTGCTTGTTGCTGAGAAATTGCTGCAGTATTTGTAACATCCGCATCAATCCCCTCAATTGCTTCAACAATTGAAGCTAGAAGTGGCAATGATTGTCTCGCCTCAGTCGTGGCATCCTTAATTGTCATCGTTGTTTCTTTGATTGATTGTGCTACAGAATTCGAATAGGATTTTAGCGCATGTACATTATTGGAAACTTCCTCTAATGCAGAGACCGTTCCTTCGGCCAGTTTTCGAACTTCCTGTGCAACGACAGCAAAGCCTTTGCCATGCTCGCCAGCACGTGCCGCTTCAATGGAGGCATTAAGCGCTAATAAGTTCGTTTGGTCGGCAATTTGATTAATTAAAATGACTACTTGTTCAATGTCATCGATGTACTTTTGTAGGTTCGTAAAGCCATCAACAATTGCTGTAAACGTTTCCTCTGTTGTGAAAATCTCTTGCAGTGCATGCTCAATTGCCTGCTGACCTTTCGCTGCATAAGAAACAGATTCATTCGTTTTTTCTGCAATGCGAGTGGAAGTACGTGCAACTTCTGCAATGGAAGAAGTGAGCTCTTCAATCGCTGCAGAAGAGGAGGCAATTTCCTTCGTTTGATTATTTAAGCTAATTACTAAATCCTTCATATGCATAATACGTGCATGGGCATCAGTTAATGTCGACACTTCTGTAACGACATCTTCCATAAAACGCTCTGCAAAAATTTCCGTTAAAAGCTGTAACTCAATATTAATTGCTGCGGCAATTGTTTTTAAAAAATCATTTGAGGTAGACTGCTTATGTAATACGTGTGAAAGTAGGTAAAACGACAACTGATTCCAAACGACAACTAATTTACCAATTTCAAATTGCTGTTCTCGAAGCATATTAAAAAATATAATTCGCTGATTTAAATAGTCATTATCCCGTTTATCATTAAAAAAGCTCTGTAAATACGCTGAAATTTGCTGAGACGATACAGAATGCCGCGCATTTGGTGCAATTTCATCTAAATGCTGCGCTAGAAATTGCTCTAAAGAGGGATTTGAATCTTTTAGATGTTGAGATATTTTTATTAAATTTTGTTCATCTTGCTGGGAGAAATGATTAAAAGCGAGAATGTCATAAAAACGCCCTGCAGCTTGTAAATCCGTACCTCTTGTGAAGAAATCATGAACATTTGCTTTTCTTTTGAATGCTGTAAACAAAAAAATCACTCCAATTGGCATTTTTAATTTGTGAGAAAAGTCCCCTTTATTGAAGTCACATTACGGCTATTTTATCATAGCGAGTTGGGGAATAATAGACAGAATAATGAAATGCTTTTGAAGGAATAGTAATATTGATAATCACCAATGATTAAATCCGAAAGAAATTGCACATACTAAAATCGTAATTCACCTACAAATGTATGTATTTTTATAATGAAAAAACCTATTTTCATAGGTTAAATTTACGTATTAATGGATGTACAATGTATGTAACATAATATTAAGGAGATGTTTTTTATGTCATTCAAACATATTACAATCGCAGGATCTGGGGTATTAGGTAGCCAAATTGCTTTTCAAACTGCATTTTTCGGCTATGATGTAACAGTTTACGATATTAATGATAAAGCATTGGCTGCTGCAAAAGAGCGCTTTGAAAAATTAACATCTGTCTATGGTGAATATTTCAACGATCAAGCACGTGCTGAAAAAGCATTTGCTAGCCTTTCATATAGCTCAGATTTGGCTGATGCAGTAAAAGATGCTGATTTAATTATTGAAGCAGTACCTGAGGTAGTTGATATTAAAGTAAATTTCTATACACAATTAGGAAAAGTAGCACCAGAAAAAACAGTTTTCGCTTCAAACTCATCAACAATGCTGCCAAGCCAGTTTGCTGAATATACTGGTCGTCCTGAGAAGTTTTTAGCATTGCATTTTGCGAATGAAATTTGGAAAAATAATATTTCAGAAGTGATGGGACATGCTGGTACAGATCCAAAATATGCTGATTTAGTAGAGGAATTTGCGAAAACAATCGGCATGATACCATTCCGTCTTCATAAAGAACAACCTGGTTATATTTTAAATACATTATTAGTTCCATTTTTAAATGCTGCACAATATTTATGGGCAAACGAAGTTGCTGATCCACATTCAATTGATAAAAACTGGATGATTTCAACTGGTGCTCCAGTCGGTCCATTTGGCTTCTTAGATATTATCGGTATGACAACACCTTATAATTTATCCAATGCGAAAGCGGAACAAGGCGACCCAATTGCAAAATTAATTGCTGATAAATTAAAATCAGAGCTAATCGATCAAGGTAAATTAGGTGTAGCGTCAGGTGAAGGCTTCTACAAATACCCAAACCCATCTTACAAAGAACCAGATTTCTTAAAATAATATCGAAATCCAAGGCTGTCGAGTCAATTTCTCGACAGCTATTTTTATAACTCCGTTTTTCCAATAAAGGTATTAGAAAAAATTGAAGTTTACCCATTCAAAAAAACTTTATAATACTGCATTTTTAGTTATTCTCTTGCTTCAGGTCTACACTACTCGACTTAAATTGATTTAAAATGTTAAAATTATAAATATTAAAAGGAGTGTTGTCTATGAAGGAAAATAAATTTCAAATTACTGCCGCAACTGTTGCGATTGTTATCATCATGGGCTTTGTAGCTACTCATTTTATCAATATAGAAAATACATATAGATCAAATCAGCAGATTATCGAAGAATGCTTTCAGGATTTTGAGCAAGGAAGCACAATAACAATTACAAAAATAGGAACTAATCAACCAGTATCGTGTGAAAAACAATAATGAAAACTCCACCTCCATTTTGATAGGAGCGGAGTTTTCATTATTTAATATCTATTACCAATGATTTCACCTGTTACAGCATCAATACAAGCGATTTTCTTTTTCGATTTTTTCTCACAAAGCTTATAAACTAATTTTTCATAAGGCTCATCCTCATCATATTGAAGATCCCATTTTAAAATTGCATCAATGCTACTCCAAACATTTTTGAAGTGTTCTTCGGTAATAAGAGACTTTTTATCAAAGGCTTTTATTTCATCGACTGTAATGTATGGATGCATTAAAAACTCGATAAAACCTGTTGTCATATTCACAGATAGGTAAAAGTGCTCGCCATCAATTAATTGACCGTCGCCAATATGTAAATAAAATTTGAAAAAGGCGCGCTGACTCTCTTCGTTCAGACTTGGCTCGCCATCCTTTATTAGCATAAATGGTACGAATTCTTCAAAATGAGTTGCTATAAAAGAATAAGCAATTTCCTTGCACTGCTCATAGCTTAACTGTAAATTCCCAGCTCTTTCCTTAAACCATAAAAATTCCTTTAGCTTTTTTGTTTCTTTATCAATCTTCACTTTTACTGTATTTTCACTGCGCTCGCGTATAAAGCTATCAAAGGTAAGATCATTAGGAGAATCCCAATTTTCGTCACGCCATACGATTGCTATACAATCATCCATTTCTTCTTCACGAATACGAGTCATGGAACGGGGGATACCAATAATTTCTTCAATAATATGTTGTTTTGCTTGGGCTGGTATATGAGGAAAAGGAAGAAACGATTCTGGTAGCTCCTCTTCATCCTCTGCAAAGCTAGTTTTTCCAGTAACAGCATCGAATGCTTTATAAAACTGTTCATTTTCATAAATAAGAAATAGGCCAGATTGTTCAATTGTGTAAACATCTTTTGAAAGAAATCGCAATTGTAGCTGCCATTTTGCTTGTTGAATACATTGTGTTAGTAGCTTGTCTTTATCAAAAAGCTGTTTTGGTACATTTGGTATAGTCTTTGTAAAACTGCGATAATTAAAATTAATAACTTCCCCAGAAGAGCTTACCTCGATTTTACAATACGGTTTTGATAATGGGGAACCAGCGACAAATTGTTCATAGGTAAACTTGCTGCTCTTCTCTTTTTCTTCCGTTGATGAAAGGGTGAAATATTGTAATGCCTCTGGATGCTCTTTATGTAAAAAATTTTCTGCAATCATTCGTTTTTCGACAATAGATAGCTGCATATTTAAATCGGCATAGCTGTCTATTGAAAGCTCTATTAGTTTCCCTTCATTATTTAATGTTACTGCAATGCCATCATTTAAATAATCATCGGCAGCCCAAGCAAATGAAACTTGGTCATCACTATAATCCTCAATAATAAGCTTAAAATCATCTGGCATACTCACAAATTTTAATGCTTTTTCAGCTAATTGCTCCTTTAACATATTAATCATCACTTCTTTCTCAATTGGTTTATACATAATTGTTTCCATCTGATGTTTTAAAGATAGCCGTCCACGATACAAATACATTTTAATTGTATTTAGCGGTTTATTTAGCATTTCACCTATTTGAATAAGCGAAAAGTCATAAAAATAATGTAGTACAATGGCAGTACGATACTCATTTCTTATGTAAGTTAATGCTTCATGCACAAAATCATATGGTAAAGGTGAATTGTCTACATGATCTAATTGTTGCAATATCTGCTCTGTTTCAACAACAAGAGTTCGTTTTCTTTTGCTTAAAGCAGCGTAGCATTCATGAATTAATATTTTAAATAGCCATGTTGAAAAATATTTTGGCTCCTTTAATTGATAAATTGATTGATAAGCCTTTAAGCATGTTTCCTGTACAATATCAAGCGCATCCTCTTGATTATCAACATAGGATATTGCCTTTGCCAAAAGGCGTGGCTTTTCTTGCTCAATTATTAAATCAAAAGCTTTAGTGTCTCCTTGGATTGCTTTTTTCACTAACTTTTCCAATAACTCATCCCCCCTATATACTTAGATATGTAAAGGAGCAAAAAGGTTTCAAAATTACTTACACGAATATTATTATAATGCTTCTAAATAGTTAATATTTCAATCAAACAGCAAAAAGCTGTCAGAAAAGCGGCGCGCTAACCTGCTTTTCAGACAACTTTAAGCTTCTAATTATTCATATCTTTAAGACCAGGGCTATGTTCGTTTGGCATCTCTGGCATTACTGGTACTGGGAATCCTTTTGGTGGAGGTGTCACTTCAAGTGTTCCACCATTTCTACTTGGCGTTTGCCCTTGGAAAATTTCTTGGATACGTGTTTGATCTAATCTAAAATTAAATTGAGCATTATGGAATCCCATTTCCACGAACTTTCTGCATTCTGGATATTTATTGATATCGTAGTTCGGTACAGGGAACAGTTTTCCCCAATCTACACCTAAAGTTTCCAATGCTTTAGCAAATGCATTTTGATGAGCGTTGTCCCGCACAATCAAAAAAGCAAGTGTTTCTCTAAATGTCTGATTAGAGCTCATTTCATAAATACGTGTTTTTTGAAGCACACCCGTAGATTCAAGTACTAAATTGTCTAATAAATCTGCAATGAGGTTCCCGTGGGCGTATACCCATGAACCATTCCAAGGGTTACCTGCAGCATCCACAGGTAGAGATGCTTGTGCTCCTATAATATAGTGATGTGGATTAGCGTGTCTAACCGCATCATCTAATGGTGCTTGATCCATACCACTATTGCCAGGGAGAGAAGACTCCCCAGAATCATTCAGTAATTGGTTAATGGTATTTTGTACTAGTTCTACGTGGGCAATTTCTTCTAAGAAAACGCCGCGAAGTAAATCGCGGTATTGAGTTTCTTTTCCTCTAAAATTTGAGCTTTGGAAAAAGTATTGCATCATCGTTCTCATTTCACCATAATGGCCACCTAGTATTTCTTGCATAACACGAGCTGCTTCAGGATCAGGCTTGTCTGGTTTAATGATGTTGATTAATTCCTCTTTGTAATAATACATTCATACACCTGCAATCATTTTATTTTTTTGGATAATCTACATGCAGTGGAGGAGGTACGAGCCAACCTTTATTTTTATTTAAACGTAAAAGTTTAGCACCAAGCTGAGCTTTAGCGATATGGAATTGACCGTACATAAAGGCAATATCTTCTCTAGTGGAAGAAGCCATTGCTTGGCTACATGCTACTAATCCAACAGCAATGTCCGCAGAAAGCGCAGCGCTAATTTCTGGATCATTGAATTTTGCACCTGGTGGTATGTCTTGTGGTCTTGCTACAGGTCGCTCAGGTGGTGCAGGAGGTAACCCAATACCGTTAATTTTTAAAATCTTTTCTAACTGTCTTACTTCTTCTCTGCAAACGTCGATGATATCTTCAATAATTTTTTTGAGATCTTCGTCACCAGCATGATTGTAAAATGTTTGTTTGCCAGCAATCATGCCGTAGTTTGCCATTAAATTTGACCAAATGCTAAATACTTCACCATAATGCAATGGTTCATCTTTTGGATTGCCACTAAGTATACCCATACTACACTTCCTTTCAAATTTGTGCACTTGCATGCAGTTCTAGTATGGGTTAGTACAGAGGAAAAAATACAACTATTTAGGCGACCTATTTAGCAGAACAAGGAAGCGGTAAGTTAGCAGAAAAAAACCGGCAAAAAAATTGCCGGTTAGGGGTAATAATCAACTTATTTTGTACCGTTTTGATTACGGTTATTTGTGAACTTACCTGATGCTAGTTGCTTGTTGGCTTCTGCTTTTTGTACTTGTTGTCTAACTTCGTTTACATCAGTTTCCGCCCCAAACTCCTCATTCATTTTATTCGGAGTTTTTGGATTAAAGTTTTGATTATTATTTTTTGGCATGAAATTCACCTCCCTGAAAACTAGTCTGTACAAAGGAGGTTTTATTATGCGTAAATTTTTTTATTAATGAAAAATTACTTAATGACAAATAAAATTGTCCCTAATGAATTTCCATTGGATATTGCTTTATATCTCAGTTGATAATGGATGTAGATTAAAGTCATAAAGCGAAAAAACTTTGGGTTACTTATTGCTTTGTGGAAAGCGATTGTTAGGTAAATCACTTTGTTAGTAGCTTTAATTATTTGGATAGGAATCACTTTATAATTAAAAATTTCATATTTTATATTATTTCTTTTTAAAATTTGAACAATTTCCCTTGAAGATGTCGTCTAAGGTATTAATTAAGGAGGTGTTATTGTTGGAGCATCTAGTGGAACAATACGGTGAATACTTATTTCATCTCGGCTATTTATATGTAAAAGATAGGCAGCTAGCAGAGGAAATTACTCAGGATGTTTTTCTGAAATATATGCAACAGCCAGAGAAATTTCGTGGAGACGCATCATTAAAGACATATTTAACAAGGATTTTAATTAATCGCTGCTATGATGAGCTAAAGAAAATTAAACGTAAAACGCTATTCAATCAATGGCTGTTTAAAAAAGATAAAAATCAGCCTTCTATTGAGCATACATATATTAAGCAAGAAGCTTATCAAACATTGTTGGACAAGGTTTTACAATTATCTCTACATTATCGGGAAATTATAATTTTATACTATTACGAAGAATTTGAAGTAAAGGAAATCGCAAATTTATTAGGTTTATCGGAAAATACAGTGCGTACAAGATTGCGCCGTGCACGCGAAATACTAAAAACAGATCAGCAATTAGAGGAAATCTACCAATATATGAGGGGGATGAATCATGAATCAATTTAAAAAGCAGCTACAAAGTGATCTTCAAAGGAAAGTGCCATTCACGAACGAACTGAAGAATCGCATTATTCATAATGAAAAAACAAAATCGAGCAATCGATGGCGTTTAATTCCTGTTTATATCTCATTAGCGGCTATCGTGTTTTTTTTACTATCAACTATAAACAAGTCTGACATACAGCAGGTCGTAGAAGAAAATGCGACTATACTAAAGCCTGACACACAGCAAGCTGTTGATAAAAATACGACTATACACGCAAGCTATGATAAAGCACCAAGTACCATTTATAAAGATATTCAAAATGCACCATTAATAAACGGAGAGCACAAAAACTATTTTCGCATTAATTCAGTAAATAGAATGCTTGTTTTTACGGTAGAAAATACAGGAGCAAATCCATTTACGTGGAAAATATATAAGCCTAATAATGAAGTCTGGTATAATGGATCACTGGCTCCAAATCAGTCTAAGTCTTATATAATTGATGATAAAAATGCGGTTGCAATAGGTGAATATCATTTATCTGTAATTTCTAGAAATGGTGGACCTGGCAATGTGAGCTTTACAATAAAAGAAAAAGAATCTTTACTACCTATTTTAAATGAGGGAAAACATATTGTAGATGTAGAATATAGTGATTTTTTAGGCGATTCATGGATGCTGTATTCACCATTAATTATTGATGAAAATGCTAGTATTACTTACGGGGATTATATTGTTTATTATGGGAAAAACGGTCTTGCAGGCTCAACTGTTTTAGGGCTGCCTGGAGATGAAGTAGTGATTGAGCAAGGTAGGGTGCTTGTTAATAATGAAGAGCTGCAAATTCATGGCTTAAATAAGAAAATTGATAAAATGACGCAAGACAATCCAATGACAAACCCCTATTTTTTCCATAGAAAAGGGGAGGCAACGGATCGCTTCATAGACCAAAAAATGTTAGCTAATGAAAATGAATGGATTATTTATAATAATGAAGGCGGTCATACAATTTTAAATATCACAAATGCACAAATCGCCGGAAAAGTAATTGGTGTCCAAAAATTTGAGCCAACATTTGAGTTAAATACAGAGGAAAAAGCACTCTATGAGGCATTTAAAGCAAGCCATAATTTAGAGCTATTACGAAATATTGCACCGCTAACAATTGCAAAAATTTATATTGTAGCTGAAATGGAGCAAGAATATAGTATGTACAAAGCTTTATTTACTACTATTGATGATGAGGAAACAAGAGAGGTAAGGGATTATATTAAAAAAGCACAGCCTGTACGGGAGGCTTATTTTACGAAGGAAATTGAGCAACTAGGAGCGGCAAAAGTATTCGCAGGTCTAGAAACAGGTGAATTTATTCAACAGTCAGAGGATTACGGAACTATTACATTCTTTTCTTCCATAGATGGAATGGAAACTAGGGTAACAATGAGGAAAAATGACAAGGGAATTTGGCAGCCTGCTTTTAGCCGACCGATTTATTGAATAGTTGGAACTCATTATGTGCGATATCGTCCATCAATTGAAACAATTGTATTTCAAGACATGCAGCTTTCTATTGATGACACCTATGATTTTAAAAACAAGGGGAGTGATAATTTTGAAGAAACATATCCTTCTTGCTGTATTTGCACTTGTTATGTTATTCATAACGGCATGCTCAGATGCTCAAAATGATTTTTCAACTGTTGAAAAAACGATTGTAATAGGCAACCCAACTGTAGAAGAGGTAATGGAACTCGACCCTGATGCGGATATTTTTATTTGGAATAACACTGTCTATAAAACGCATATTGATTGGGTTGATGCATTAACTTTAATTGAAGACGAATTAGTAGGAGCGATTGAATTGAATAGCGCTACCTTAAGTAAATTTTCCAATTTAGCCGCTAATAAATTGCCAGTTGGTACAGAAATTTATACAGCAACTGAGAGAAACGATATTTTAATTGCAAAACATGATGATGAAACAAAATATTATTTAATGCTAGTGGAAGGCTAAAGTGAAAAGCGTGCTCAATTATTCAAATCGAGTGCGCTTTTCTGAATTTTCCGTTTCCTTTATATTGGAAAAATAGTATGATGAATGTAAAGAGATGCATGAACAAAGGTAAAAAAACGGGGCAAACTGTAGGCTCCTTTATTTTTGTACAATTTGGATTAAGTTGCCACAAGTATCATCAAGAACAGCAATCGTTACGTTGCCTGCTTTTGTCGGCTTCATTGTGAACGTTACACCTTTTTCCAATAATTTTTCATATTCTTTTTCGATATCTGCTACACCAAACATCGTTGTTGGAATGCCTTCAGAATAGATTTTCTTTTGATACTCTTTGGCAATAGGATGCTCATCAGGCTCTAATAATACTTCTGTTCCATTAGGGTCTTCAGGTGAAACAACTGTAAGCCAGCGATACTTACCAAGTGGCTGATCCTCTTTTTTAATAAATCCTAGCTTGTCTGTGTAAAATGCCAATGCTCTGTCTTGATCCTGTACAAATATACTTGTCACAATTACTTTCATAAAGTGATCCTCCTTATTTAGGTACGTACATACGTTCTTTTTATTGTATCATATTAAAAGCTAGCGATACAAATTATTTGGTAGAAAATTTTAGGAGGTTAAGACAATGTCATCATACAATTTTAGACTAGATACAAGTAACAAGTATGATTCTGAGGAAAAATATAATGAGAGAAACACTCAGATAGAAGAGGCGTGGAAAGCTTTCACAGGTTATTTTTTAGAAAAAGGTAGTAAAGTGGCTTTTAAATATTGGACAGAGGATACTATATATGGAGATAAGAGATATTCTAGCTGCGGTATAAAAGCTTTTTTAAATTCAAGCGAAGAGCATCACATACATACAGATTGTGATAATTTAACAATTTTAACGATGAAAAAACAAATGATATGAAAGAAAAAATAATCAATAGTACGGGAGTTGCAGTTAGCAAAATTACAGCCTTCTTTCAAATAAATATTATGGACGTAGCTGGCAATGAAATATATAGTTCACAGGACTTTGGCGATAATTTGTTACTATCTTTAACAGAGCAAGATTTAAAAATTATCGAGAGAAAAGTAAATCTGAACATTCTTGAAAAATCGTTATAAAAAGATATAGCAACGAAAGTGGGAGAACTATGAAAAAATGGACAACGAAAAGCTCAACGTATCTTTATAAAACCGACTTCGGCAATTTGAGGAAAGATGTGTGTGTGCTGCCAAATGGCTTTGTTATTAATGATTACTATGTAAACGAATATGTTGATTGGGTGAATGCGGTAGTTATTACACGAGATAATAAAATTGTCTTAGTCAAGCAGTATCGCTACGCGGGAGATGATTTTTTCTTGGAAGTTCCAGCAGGGAAAATCGAGCAAGGTGAATCGCTAGAAGAAGGTATTTTGCGTGAGGTTCGGGAGGAAACAGGCTTCACTTCAGATGTTTCACCTATAAAGCTAGGGGAGTTTTTTGTGAATCCAGCAACTCAAACAAATAAAGTAGCTTCCTTTTTAATTACAGATGCTTATCAAAATAGTAACCAGCAATTAGATAGTACAGAAGAAATCGAAGTAGCGTTATTTGATTTTGATGAATTTGAAAAGCTATTCAAAGATAATCAAATTAGCATCCAACTATTTACAGTGACTGCCTATTATTTGGCGAAAAGTAGGTTAGGAGGGAATTAATGCAGCGTTTTCGTATTGTTGTTGTTGCGATGTTCTTGTTAGTAATGCTTGTAGGTTGCGCAGAAAATACCAAACAGGGAGAAATACAAACGACTTTTCTACCAGTACAATATGCTTTTAATACAAAGGATATCCAAGCTGTTGTAGGGCATGCAGACAATGTTTTTGTTGCGTATGTAGAAAAAATGGAAGGAACAACATACAAGCATCCTGTAAAAGTGGGACTGAAGGAAGTAACAAGCCCATATACAAACTATTCAGTAACTGTTATAGAAAATGTAAAAGGTACACGATCGACAGATAAGCCAATTTCGTTAGAGAAATTTGGTGGAATAAATGAAGCGGGCAATCTTTATATCATTCCAGAAGGAGATGCGCTACCTGAAGAAGGTAAGTACTATATATTTAACACCTATAATCAGTCAGATGGTTCCATATTAGCATCTGGTCAAAATTCCACAATTGCATTAGATATAGAGAACGCAGAAGAATTAGCGAGTAGCGAGATATTTCGCCGTTATGTAGATGCGGCTGAAAATAAATAATACAAGTTCAAGTTTGAAGAAATGACTCCATTTTCAAAATGAGGTCATTTTTTTTGAAAAGATTTTTTTCAATACAACGATTTATCATTTCAAATCGTCTCAATAATGAGGATAAGTTTCGGAGGCTCAAAATGACGAGTAAAGATCCATTTGAATTGGTTGAAACAATTTATTTAGAGCATTATCTATATTTAAAAAATTATTTAATAAAGCTTACTAAAAATGAGGCAATTGCAGAGGATATAATTCAGGAGCTTTTTACAAAAATACTAAAAGACCCTGCCAAACTAATCGAAGTTACGTATATAAAAAGCTGGTTGATTAAATCTGCGAAAAATACTTTGCTAGACTATTACAAAAAGAGAAAGCCTGTACTATTAAATGATGAAGCGATTATTGAGGAATTGCTAATTAATTATCAAACACCAGAATTTAAAGCTCTTTTGCATGCTGAGATTGACTTTGCTTTAAAAGATTTATCGAGGCAGGAGCAATTGATTTTATTGGCAAAATTCCATTATGGCTATAATTATGAGGAAATTAGTGAGCTACTAAATATACCTGTTTCAACGATTAAATCAAAAGTTTTTCGAATAAGAAAAATGATGGTGAAAAGGGGTTAAATAAATGCATGAATCAAACAAAATTCATATTCTGTCACAAGAGCTGATTGTCATGTTTGATGAGCTAGAAGACGAGGCACAAAAAATTGTGCATGAGCATATGAAAGAATGCCGAGAGTGCCAAAAGCTTTATGATAATCTACAAATGAAAGCGATTGTTTATAACGATTTTCATGATAGTGACAAGCTGGAAATTAAGCCTTTAAAAAAAATAATTCATTTCCATCAAGGTCTGAAAATCATGTTTTTTGCAGTTCGCCTAGCATTAATCAGCTTTATCCTATTTACGAGCTTCCATTTTTACAATTGGGAGCTATCTAGTAAAGCAGCTTTAGAGTTTATAAAAGGTGCGGTATTTTTCTTTTATTTTCCTAGTATTATTTTTTTAACCGTGTTCGCTTTTGCATTCTTTAATAAAAAATGGGTATGGCTGCTTATTTTATTCGATTTTATAATTATATTCTTTTTAGATGTAATTATCGCTATTTTTATATAGATGGGGAGGGGATGGCATTGACTATATTGCTTTTTTTAGGCTTCAGTTATGGGATATTAATTTTTTTATTTACACTTATCGTTGCCAAAAAAATAGGGAAAATTTATATTGCATCCATCATTACCGCCATTATAGGAGTTTTCATTGTTGTTTATAGCATTTTCAAAATCGGCGGTTTTGAAGGGATGGGCTATGGCATATTGGGATTATGTATTTTTGGAGTAGCCATTTTAGGCGGATTACTTACACCATTCATCGCAAAAAGTATGAATAACAAACCGTTCAATAAATTAGATAAAATAGTATTGATTGTAGTTCCTATTTTATTATTTGCTGTAACAGGGGGAACTATTGCGACTACACAAAATTATTGGGAAATGAATAAAGGCTATTTAGATGTGAAAGATTCTTATCCGCATAGTTATTATACAATAGCTGGAATTTCAGAAGGAAGCAAGAAAATCCATATCCGTTTAGGGGAAGAATATAAAGGGAAAAAGCTACAAATTCAAAGCGTTAAAAAATTCGGTAATACGGAGGTAATCGTAAATATTATAGAAGGTGAAAATCCCGATAAAGTACCTTATATTGAAATAGGTATGACGAAAATCGTGGAACCACTTGTTGTGAAAACGGCAGATGGAGAAATTATCGAGCCAAGAATTAAGTGAAGTGTTGAAAACTAAAGTAAATACCAAAGGCTGCAGTCATATAATATAGCGGGATATCACTCTTTTTTAAAAAGAGTATATCCCGTTTTTCCAACTGCCTCTTTGAATGTTTCTAGCAAATCTTGCCCACTAAGCCCTTTAGCAATCATAGATTCTAATAACCACGTATACTCATCATATAAATCTTCAACAGGCCGAATGAGTAGATGATCCTCTATTATTTCCATCGTCAATTTTTCACCGCTTTTTAATAAAGCGCGGCATTGTTCAGGAATCGTAATGGATTGCTGCTCAGATAGTTGGATTAATGTTATTTTCATTTAATACACCTTCCTTGACTATTATATTTACCACATTGACAAAGGGGTTAGCCCCATACAGACAATAAAGTTCTCGTATCATTGTCTTCTGTAACATATTGCACATTTTCATATCCACAGTAGAGCGCGTGATTATATAATGTTTCAAGCATTGTCTGTTGCTTGCAATAAATGGATACATAGCTACAATCTACAATGATTAAAGCCAATTCGCAATCACTTTTTACAAAATCCTCATATGTTTTAATAGTGCGCATTTGCAGCGTAGGAAAAGCCTTTAAGTCAGCAAAAATGACATAATACGTATTTGTTTCGATGCGAGCTTTTAGCTTGTTGCCTTCAATGGAGCTCATTTCGTTAGGATATAGCTCCCCCCCGATATCACCATCTTTCATAATATACGATTCGCCAGCACCAATTTGCCAATGAAATGCTGAGAGATTAATGGGTTTTAATAAATCATATAGAAAACGCCCCCATTGATTGGGGATTAAAAAAGTAATGCCTATATTCAATGTTGCAATCCTCCATAATTATTTTAGATAATATTACCATACTAAGTAAGCAATTTTGAATGAAATACTAGTATGTACATATAATTTTTCTTATAATTAAGGAAATCGTGGTGAATTATTGAAATACCTAACAGGAGGAGAAAATGATGCTACGTCTATTATTGCAGAAAATACTAATTGCTCTTATTGCAACGGTTCTTTTTTCTTTCATCTCTGCTTGGTTTGCGTATACACCAGAAGCTAGTCAGGCAAGTAATACATCTTACATAAGCTTTATAGGCCTTGTTTTATTAAATATATTATTTGTAGCGAGTCTCTACTTTACAGTCGGAATTTTGGCTTCATGGTTAATTGATGCAAAGGTAACAAAAGTTTTTTTAAATTTTTTAAGCTATTTACTTTGTGGAGCGATTGTAGGTGGAGCATTTTATTCATTTAATATGCTATCAAAATATATGAATTGGTCTGATTTTATTAGCTTTAGTATTGCTGGCGCTAGTGCTGCTGTAATATTTTGGTTTATCCAAAAAGCATTCCAGCTATTTGTTTTTACAAAACCTGCTAGCAACCACTGAAAATTAAGTACATTGTCTATGAGAAATTTCTATTAAGCATTAAAAAAGCTTAATGGAGATTTTTTATTTTTTAAAGGATAGCTATATAAGCTATACTTTTAGCTTATGTATAATAGCAAGTTGTATGAATAGTAGCTTTAAACCTTTATGATATGGAAGATTTACTATATAATTGTTAATGATTTCATAATTTGTGAGGGTGATAGAAATGCACATACCAATTTTGTATGAAGATAATCATTTAATAATTGTAGAGAAACCAATAAATATTCCTGTGCAGCAGGATGAAACAAATGATCCCGATTTATTAACATTATTAAAACGGGATATTAAAATTCGCTATAATAAGCCTGGAAATGTATATTTAAGCTTACTTCATCGCTTAGATCGACCTGTAGGTGGTGCCATGGTTTTTGCTAAAACTTCTAAGGCAGCCTCAAGAATGTCAGACTTATTAAGAAAACAAGAAATCGAGCGCGGTTATTTGGCAGTTGTACGAAGGCGAGTGAAAAAGGAGGAAAATACACTTGTTCATTATTTATGGAAGGACCAAAAGAAAAATATTGTCTTTGCTAGGAAAGCCAATTACAAGGATGCCAAAAAGGCAATACTCCATTATCGTGTTGTCAAGAGAACTAGCGATTTAACATTAGTACGAGTGCAATTAGAGACAGGACGCTCACATCAAATTCGAGTTCAATTCCAACAAATTGGCCATCCACTTTATGGGGATCAAAAATATGGATCAGAAATAAATAAAAAGGGACAGCAAATAGCACTATGGGCACATGAATTATCCTTTACCCATCCTGTAACAAAAGAATCCGTTACCGTTATATCTGAACCACCTAAGCAGTATCCGTGGAATATTTGGAACTAATTTATTTTTAATAGAAGAAGGTGTAATGGCTCGACAATATTAAGGAAAAGTCAGTTTCATTAAAGTATGAATGTTACTAAAAAATCTCTAGAATAGAGTGTAGTTCCATGACTTTAAGTTTAAAACAAGGAGAAATATAATGGATTTAACAGTCAAAACAACAACAGGCACTTTAAACATACGGGTCGCTGCATGGATTGAAAATAACGGCAAAATATTATGTACAACATATTCAAATGGAATAACGACACTTCCAGGTCGGCGTGTAAAATTACACGAAACAACAGAGGAAGCAATCATACGTGAAATAGCTGAGGAAATGAGTGTCTCGTTCAAAAATGTTGAGACATTAGCGATTATAGAAAACTTCTTTACACTCAACAATCAATCTTTACATGAATTCATCTATGTATTTAAAGGGACTATTGATTATTCTGAAATAATAAATACAAGTGAGGCCGAAGAGCAATTTCATTGGATTGATTTAGAGGACTTGAACCAATTAAAGCCAAGTATAATCCAACAGTTGCCTCAGCTTATTAAACAATTCTCTCTGCCAATACATTTGGTGAATAAAGATAACCAATGAATTTGTTTATTAAGAACCTTTTCAATAATAGAATAAGGAGGAATTTATATGGTTATGGCAACATTTCGTATGCAACCAATAAAAACCGTGTTCTCCATTTTATTTATTATTTTAGGTATGGTGACGATGATGAAATATCAGCAATTAGAGGTAGGCTCTATTGAAAGTGTCATTGCCTTAATTCAAAGTCAACAGTTTAATGGAGAAGTTTATAAAACACTCTATTTAAATGTTACCTCTTTTTTAAGTTTACTTATAATTGCATTATTTTGGATAAAGCCTGCTTTAAAGCGCAATTGGCACTATGAGTATGCTGGTGGACAAAGATGGATAAACATTATTGTTAGTATTTTGTTAGTGACGTTTTCTTTTGTATTTAGTCTTTATTTGTTGCAAAAGTTTACTGGATTCATTGTTGCAGGTGTGCTTATGATGTTGATTTTTGGCAATAGCGATAGCCAAGGACAGAGAGAATCCTATTAAATCGTTATATTAGCAACCATTATGGCACTTGATGCATTTTTTGATTATAACAGGGCATTAATTTGCAGTATTTTAGAATAATAAATCAAAAAATTCCAAAAGGAATTACAGGTTATTTCCCCTTGAAATCCCAATTTGGCAATGATATACTAATGCAAATATTTTCGAGAGGTTGATGGATGGAACATGATCAAATAATTCTATTTTAGACGCAAAATGTATACGCATTTTCAATTAAAATAGGATTAGTATGCCCATTTCTCAAGTGCGAAAATAGGCTTATTACATATTGAATTCTAATCCTTCTGAAGTGTATTTCAGAAGGACTTTTTTGTCTACGCGTATACACCTATTTATATTTGGATAAAAGGTGGGCATTCCTATGACAGAAAATATTATTATTAAAAATTTAACTTTTAAATACTTATCAATGACAAAGCCTATTTTTAAAAATATGCATTTGAATATTAATGACAATTGGAAATTAGGGCTAATAGGAAGAAATGGACGTGGAAAAACGACCTTCTTTAGGCTACTTTTAAATGAGCTTGAATATGATGGCTCTATTCAAACGAATTTGCATTTTAAATATTTTCCTTCGTATCCAGAGGGACAGTTAACCGTTTTAGAGCTTTTTAAAGATGTAGAGAGTTGGCAAATTGAGAGAGAGTTAGCCTTAATGGATTTGCCAGTATCTATTTTAGATAAACAGTTCGCTATTTTAAGTGGCGGTGAACAAACAAAAATATTATTGATTGAGTTATTTTTAAGTAGAGATTCGTTTCCTTTAATTGATGAGCCTACAAACAATTTAGATTTGCATGGTAGAAAAATTGTTGGACAATATCTAAAAAGTAAGAAAGGCTTTATTGTCAGCAGCCATGACGAAAGCTTTTTAAATGAATTTGTTGACCATGTACTAGCAATTAATAAACAGTCAATTGATGTAATAAAGGGCGATATTACTACGTGGAAATATGAAAAGGCAAATGCTGATTTATTAACTGAAGAAACAAATGACAAGCTAAAAAATGAAATAAAGAGATTAGATACCGTTGCCAAGCGTGTAAGTGACTGGGGCACAAAAAAGCAAAATAGTACGAATGATGCAGCTGCAAGAAAAATTGCTGCGAAGCATATGAAAAGATCAAAGGCGTTAAAAAAGCGAACAGAGGCTCTAATAGAAGAAAAATCTGCTCTAATCCATAATATTGAAAAACCACCTGAGCTGAAAATGTATGTGTCGCATCCGCGAAAGCAGGTATTGTATTTTAGAGATTTTACAATTGTACGGGATGGGCTACCCCTTTTTAAGCCGATTACGATTGACATTTATCCAAATGAGCGGTTTTTTATTGAAGGTGAAAATGGTGTAGGGAAATCAACTTTATTAAAATTTATTCTAGGTATTGAAAAGTTTGAAACGGTTGGTGATTATCGCATTGATTTACCTAAAGATATATCGATTTTTCATCAAAAAAATGATGATAACGAAAATTATTTGTCGATGATTGACCAGCTCACAAAAGAGGAGAGGGAAGAGTATTGGCATGTACTGTATCAATTAGGCATTGAGCGCTCAAAATTTACCGATAAAACAAGTGCAACTTGGAGCGCAGGTCAGGCGAAAAAGGCATTTTTAGCAAAGGCGTTGTTAGGAAAAAACGAGCTTTTGGCATGGGATGAGGTAACAAATCATCTTGATATGATGGTTATTGAGCAATTAGTTGCTGCAATAAAAAAATATCAACCAACGATGATTGGCATTGATCATAATGAGTACTATATCAATGCAATTGCGACGAAGAAAATTAAGCTAATCAATTACGCCTTGGCTAACTCTAGTCCAGATTTTTTTCGAGCTCGCTCATGAGCGGAAGTTAACCTAAAACCGTCACGTCGTGTGACAACGGTTAACTGACCTGCATCGTGCAGGCCTATCTTCAAAAATCTGTGACATTCGCCGGGGCGTTTGGGCCAACGTGATGTTGGTCACTCAGTGCGGTTTGTACACCCACTGAACGATAGAAAACAAAATATACCGTTCATTTCACCACCTGTAGAGATAGGAGTTTTCTGTATTTGTACCTGTCGCTTCGCTTTCGGTACAAAGGTAAATTACTGAATCAAGATAAAGGGGTAAAACAATGACATTATATCGATTTTTAGCCTCCAAATCCCCAATGCCTGAGGCAGGGGATAGCGGCTTCCGAGAAATAACAAAAGAGGCATTTGAGCAACTTACAGAACCAGTACCTTACTTTACAGTGCCTTATTTGCCAGATAAAGTGATTATTATTGATGATTTGACAAAGTTAGAGCAATTTCAAGTTGTGAGATGCCTTCAACTTCCAGAAGATACAGGCGGTCAAATTCAAAGACCTTATATTTATGAACTGCGTGGTAATGTGAATGAAGATTATTTAACAAAGCTAGTGAGGTATTTGCAGGAATATGTGAAGGAGCAGGATAAGGTTGAATTATGGTCACTTTGGCATGGGGAATCTGTAAGTTCGAATCAAATGAGAAGACTAGACCCTCAAAACCTGTCAGTAGAGAAGCTAGCGTTTTTAGGTCAATATAAAAATAACTGTATTAAACTTTGGCGAAAATAATTGCCCCCAAAATCAATCAAATTACTGATTTTTTATAATCCCTTTTTTGCTAAAGTTAATTTAGTGATTTTGTAGAAGAGAAAGGACTTTGATGATGCAAGAACATTGGCCTAATGAAATGAAAATTGCTCAAATAAGAATAGCGCGACCAACTAATCAACTAAGCAAAGTGGTTAGCTTTTATTGTGAGGGATTAGGATTAAAAAAAATTGGTTCTTTTGAAGGGCATGCTGGGTATGATGGTGTGATGATTGGACTTCCGGGATTTGATTATCATTTAGAATTTACCCAACATGCTGATGGCAGTCCCTGTCCTGCTCCAACAAAGGATAATTTGCTAGTGTTTTATTTACCAGATACTGAAGCAATACAAAAAATTACAAATAGATTAAATGCAATGGGATATGCTTCTGTACCGCCTGAGAATCCGTATTGGAATGAATTAGGCACTACAATTGAGGATCCTGATGGTTGGCGCATTGTATTGATGAATTCAAATGGCATATAAGTAAATGCACTAATAAAAGCTTGGAAATTATCCTATTTCCAAGCTTTTATGCTCTTTCAAATAGACGTAGTGAGTGAAAAATCAATTTTGTACGGTCTTTTTATTTTTGGAGTTTTTCGAAAATTACAAAATATAAATGGTGTGAAAACCTTTTCCATATTATAATAATATTAATAAATTGGATAAAGAGGTGGAAATTATGAAAAAAGGTCACTATATACGCTATATTGTATGGATGATTGGATTGCTATTTTTACTATTCATATTCCAACATTTTCAAAGTGTATTTGAACAAAAGGCCAGAGAATCCTTTGATCCTATGAAACTTTATTCATTCCAAATTTTTATGTACTTTATAATTGGGTGTTATTTAGCGATTATTGTAATTCAATCTTGGCGACCTCAATTAAATTTAGCTTTGTTTTTAGCAATAACTATACCTTGTACAATTATAGCGCTATATTTTCCAATGACTTTAACTATACCAAATATCCCCATGCCCAAAAACCTTAATTTTTTTATTATGAAAAGAGAATTTTTCCCCTTAATAGCAGGCTTTACATTTTTACTAAGTTTGTTTAGCGCCTCTAAAAAAGGGGCTAACAAAATTTTGTAGGAGGATTTATATGAAGAAAAAGCTTTTTATTATGGCAAGCTGCTTTGTTATTTTAAGTGGCTGTATGACACAAGGAGCACAGTATAGTGCCAAAAATAATGATTGGGAAGTAAAACTCGATCTTACTTTCGATAAAGCAGAAGGAATGGAATGTCATACTGGAGCTATAAAATATTTAGGAGAGGAACCTTACCCAAAAGAAGTGAAATACAGTGTAACGAACAATTCTAACTTAGAAATGGGCGGAACAGGTGTTTTAGATCAATATGGTGTATTAAACTTTGGAAAAGGCTGCGGTAGTGCAACAGCTTTGATAGACAAAGGTAATGAGGCAGAAATAAAGATTGAGTGGGATGGTAAATCTGAAACGTTACAGTTAGATGTAAAGTGATAACGGAGTAAGACCTTAAAAGCACAAGCAGTACTTTGCGAATTGCTTGTGTTTTTTATTTCAAAAAGCCCAGGGCTAATCGATTATAGCAATAACAGGAGAAGTGTTAAAATTATATAAAGGAGTGACTTTAATGAAAGAAATTTTAAAAATATTAAATCAAATGAGAGGTATCACACAGACAGGTTTAGCATATACAAAGGACCCATATGATGAAGAAAGATACATAGAGTTAGAAACAATTACGAAAAAATTAATAGAAAAATTAACTACGCTCAATCATGAAGAAATTAATGTGATTTTTTCTGCGGAAGAGGGTTATGCTACGCCAAAAACTGATATTCGCTGCGTTGTATTTAATTCACAGCAACAATTATTATTAGTAAAGGAAAAGAGCGATAATAGTTGGGCTTTACCAGGAGGATGGGCTGATATAGGCTTATCTCCAGGAGAGGTTGCAGTGAAAGAGGTGCAAGAAGAGGCTGGATTAACAGTAGAACCAACGAAAATATTGGCTATTATGGATAAATATAAGCATAATCTTGCGCCAGAGTTTTCTTATATTTATAAAATATTTATTCAATGTAACATAGTGAGTGGAGAAATATGCTCTGGCTTAGAAACGGATGATGTGGCGTTTTTTGAATTACCACAAATTGAGACTTTAAGTTTATCAAGCAGAAGAAATACACTAGAGCAAATAAAATTGATGTTTGAATATCAGAGTAACCCAAATAAAGAGGTTTATTTTGATTAAAGGGGAAGATACTATTATAAAAGCAGTAATATTTGATTTTGATGGCACTCTAGCGAATACATTACCGATATGTTTTTATGCTTTTCAAAGTGTTTTTAAACAATTTGATAATAGAGGTTTATCTGCAGATGAAATTGTAAAGATGTTTGGACCTTCTGAAATAGGGATTATTCAAGAGAATCTTCAAAATTCGAATAAAAATGCCGCAATTGAATATTTTTATGAAAAATATTCGGAATCGCACGCGGATTTTGTGAAGCAAAACACTGAAATACAAGAACTATTGTATCATTTGAAAGGATTAGGTATACAGATTGGCATTTTTACAGGTAAGGCACAAAGGAGTCTAGATATTTCCTTAAAAAAATTATCAATGGATGGATTATTTGACGTTATGATTACAGGTGATGATGTAGTGGAGCCAAAGCCTGCACCGGAGGGCTTACTGAAAGTCTTAGATCTTTTAGAGGTTGACAATACTTAGGCGATTTTTGTAGGTGATAGTGAAGCAGATATTGTGGCTGGCTTACAGGCTCATGTATTGACGGTTGGTGTTCAATGGCTACCAGATTACCAACCCCAAACGTTTATAGAGCAACCACAAGTCATTATAAATAATGTAATGGACTTTAAACATTTCCTGTCTTCGATAATGTGAAAAACCTTTTTATTAGACATCGTAAGGTAATACGATTACAATAACACTTACCGAAATGCATGAAAGGGTGTCTAAGCTGTACAAAATTATTTATATGAAGGCCGATTATGAGCCATGGTGGCAGTTTGAAGGCTGGGAAGAGACAATTCAGGAGACATACTTTTTCGAAACAGAAGAGGCATTAGAACAAGCTTTTCAAGAAATGCTTGCTAAATTTCGAGCGCAATACGAAAATGAAGCAGAGAAGCATGAAAAATACTTTGCTTTTTGGACTGATAATGAATGCGAATATTGTGAAGCTTGTGATGAAGATGCACAAATTTATCATGGTTTAATCATGATAAAGCATTAAATATAGGAGATTTCTGCAATTGACAGAAATTAAGGAAAATTTTTAAAAAAATCAAGAAAATAAATTGACATAGTGTAAAATCATGGTATACTTAAAATAACAATAAAATTGCTTGACCGGATACAATGGATTCACATATTACAAAGAGTGATCGGTGTGTAAGTGTCGGTACTTTTTGTAATATGTGAATTTTTATTTCGGTAAACAATTCCATATTGTTCACTTTATTTTTTGGAGGTTTTCTCAAATGAAACAAGGTACAGTAAAATGGTTTAACTCAGAAAAAGGCTTCGGATTCATCGAAGTAGAAGGCGAAAACGACGTATTCGTACACTTCTCTGCAATCCAAGGCGAAGGTTTCAAAACTCTTGACGAAGGTCAAAAAGTGGAATTCGAAGTTGTAGATGGCAACCGCGGACCACAAGCTGCTAACGTAACTAAACTTTAATTCTTAGAATTAAACTTAAACTCGTTAATCCAAAGCACTTCTCATTATGGGAAGTGCTTTTTTTCGTGCTCTATATTATGATAAGAAATATATGAAAAAGGAGGCTAAACAATGCTTGCTACAATTTCACAGCAACAAAATCACATAATTGCCCAGTTTGAACGTCGGCTGTCATATAATGCTCAGCAAGTATGGGCTGTATTAACAGAAAATCATCATTTAAAGCATTGGATGCGCAATTTAGAGATCGTTGATGCGCGTAAAAATGGGAAAATGAACTTTCATATGCTGGATGGCACAGATGCTCTGATTGAAATGAAAGTTACCGATTATGTGGAGCAAAAAGCATTCGCCTTCGAATGGGGCAATGACCATGTGCGATTCGAATTACAGCCTGTAGATACAGGAACGGTCTTAACTTTAACAGAAACGATTCAAGAGTTGACGGAACATACGCCAAAGGATTTAGCTGGTTGGCATATATGCTTGCAGCTATTTGATGGTGTTCTGCAAGGGGCGGGAGAGCAGGAATTCCCGATGGAAGATTGGCAGCAGTATTATGAGAAGTATAAGGAATTGCTTGCGGGGATATAAGAGTACCTCTATTCATTTTTCCATAAAACGAAAAAAGTATTAGCGATTTTGCTAATACTTTTTTGTCTAGCTAACGTGATTAATTTTTATTTTAATTGACAATGGACAACCATAGAAATACTATCTTTTGTAAACGCATCCTTCTTCCAAGAACCGTATAAATTTATTAGTTCAAAGCCATGCGACTCTAATAATCGATGAAGCTCCAATGGAAAAACATAGCGAAGTGAGATTGAATCTTTTGCTGTGTGAATTAATTGCCCACTTTCGATAATCTCAGTCTCCGTCACACAGTATAAAATTTGAGTGTCATGATTGTACTCTTCAAAATGCTTTTCCAATACAGTTTGATTATCATTATTTACATAAGATTCTTCATACTCATTGACGACTGATAATTCAGCTATATTAGGATTTCGTGTATCAAATATAAATTGTCCCTTTGGTAATAAATGCTTTTTTACTGAATGAAATAATAAATCTTGGCTTGGGTTTGTTAAAAAGTGTTGAAATGAATTACCAGTCATAAAAATCAATGGCGATTTAAAAGCTAAATCTAACGCTGTACAATCTTGTTGTTCAAAATTAATAGTTAATTGTTCCTGCGCTGCTTTCTGTTTTGCGCGGTTTAGCATCCCACCATGTAAATCTATTCCAACCATATTTAACCCACTTTTAGCCATGGGAATTGTTAATCTGCCTGTGCCGCAAGCAAGCTCAATGATAGGTTTCTCAATTCCACTTGCATATTCCAATATATATAACAAATCATCTTGATAGTTACCATACATTTCATCATATTTCTCAGGGTTTTCATATTTCTCAAAATTATTTTCAAATAGCTCTTTCATTCATTTGCTCCTCCTTGAATATAGAAGCAAAATATCATTGTCCCGTTATTTTGCTTCACCTGCACATAATCGATAGAAAATATTTGTATTTCTCATTTGAATCACACCTTTCAAAATAATATATGTATTATATCATGTATTGAAAATTCAATAAATATAGTGTGTGCTATTGACACGTGAAGAAATGACAGGATATTAGCAAGAAGCAAAGAGTTAGATGGATAATAAAAAATTAAAAAGATGCTTAAACCAAAGGACGAACCTTGATTTAAGCATTTTTTTATTGGATGGATACAAGGTGAAAATTGCTATTTTACATCAAGCTGCTTTAATGTTGACGTAACGACATATGTTTCATCACCATCAACCATTTCCGTAACGCTTTTCACTAATCCATAACCACGTACATAATAGTTTGATTCTGTCGTATCTTTATCCTTTGTTACAATAACAACCGCATGATCAAAGGAGCGATAAGGTGTGTCAATTTGTGCATCGATTTCTGCAATAGTCCAATTGCCCTCAGATTGGCCTACCTCAAGAGGCATTTTTAAAATCGTTGTTATAACAGGATACGTATCGAGCGCAGCGATATCAAATTGCTTTACTCCCTCTACCTCACGAAACACCAACTCAATTGCTTCGTTTGTAATACGATAAATTTTATTTATAATTGCACCACCATTATCCACCTGAATATGCACGTAATTGGGTGCTAGCCAAAATGTTTGCTCTGTATAACTTGCAAATTCATTACCTTCACCTTCAAAAAAGGCAGTTGAAGCATCCTCTTTAAAATATAATTGCAGCTCATTTTCTTGCTGATCTATTTTAGGTGAATTTTCAGCAGGTTTCGTTGGCTCTGCTTGATTATTTGAGCAGCTAACTAAAAAGAGAGCTACACATAGCAAAAAGAAGTAACGCATTTTTATCACTTCCTATTGATTGTTTTTTTTATATTTACCACTTTAGCGAAGGTGGTAAACATAGTAGGGATATATGCTTTTGCAGCTGCCTATAAAATTATCTCTCGACCAAGATTAGCATTTTAACGCTGTGAGCATGCAGGGAAGGGGTAAATATCTTGAATCGTTTGCACATCATATTGCTTTAAAGCAAATTGACTATGATACATATACTCAATTACAAGTAGCTTATTATTCGAGATACCACATAGCACTCCTGAAGCTCCTTGCCCATTAACAAATGAAACACCGATTGGCTGACCAATGAGATACTGTATTTTATGTTGCCACATGATGATGAAAATGCCTCCTTTTTGTAAGTATATGAGGAATTTAATAAGGGGGCACAAAAAACCGAATCATCTTAGCGGAAATCAACTGTCCATGTACTACTAGATGTTGCATTGTATACAAGTCTAGTTGTTTTATATTTATCTTGAAAAATTATGTGACTTCAAAATAAAAAGAGTGGCATTTAATACTTTGCTACTCTTTTTTTATGGTGAAAAGAATGACGTAATTCGTATAGTGATAGAGGATTAAGAAAGGTTATGGTTTCCCGAAATTTGTACTTCAACAGTAAATGGATGAAAATGGTTGTTCTTGGAAACGATATTTACAATGTCTTGGATATCTTTTACAACTTTTTCGTCTATCTGATCTATGTTATTCAAATAAACAGCGATTACTTGTTTTTTTGGGGGAATCTACCAAAAATCCAAGTGAGTCTACCGGTTCATAGCCTTTTTCTCTTATGGCTTGTAAAACCTCAGAAGTAAAGTTCGTGTTTTGTAATTTAGCTGAAAATTCTTCAGCGTAAATTTGCTTAAGTTCATTTTCGGAAGACTGGTCAGCTAAAGAGGATTCATTTTTTACAAAAAGAAGCAGAGTTAAAAAGATTCCTATTACTCCTAAAACAAGTATTGACGATTTGACAAAATAGGAGTTTGTCATGAGATGCCTCCTAAAAGGTGATGATAAATAATATGTTAAATTGAAAGAGAAAATCCACTTTATTAAAAATGGTTTTTTCTTTTGTCTGTTAAGTGTCCCTATTGAAAAAAGGAGCGTGTCATTAAAGGTAGGATAAGGGTGTTAAAAGCGCTTTTCCAGTCAATATGGAAGTGAAGTGTTCTCAGAAAAGTTGAGTGGATTTAACGGGGCAGATTTTCCAGTCGAATACTTTTCTCTTCAAAAATAAAGGGTAGCCATCAACATAGCTTGACTTGATTGCCCTCATACAAAAGAGACTTCTCATTGTAAGAGAAGTCTCGCATTTCTATCTTATAACAGCATGTTTGATATGTCGAAAGAACAGTTTGATATTGGGCACATCAATTATAGCTATTTCAACAATTTTAATGCTTATTACATGAATTAGTTCAACCCTTGCGCTTCCTTCCACTCAAGGAACTCATCATAAGATAATTGCTTATCTAAAATCGTACCGTCTTCGCGGATTTCGATTACGCGGTTGGCAATTGTTTGAATGAATTGGTGGTCATGTGATGTGAATAACATCGCGCCTTTGAAGCGAATTAAGCCTTCGTTTAGTGCTTGAATTGATTCAAGGTCTAAATGGTTCGTTGGCTCGTCTAAAACTAAGACGTTTGAGTTTGCTAGCATCATTTTTGAAAGCATGCAGCGAACTTTTTCTCCTCCTGATAAAACAGAAGGGGATTTCTTCACTTCTTCACCTGAGAATAGCATACGACCTAGGAAGCCGCGTAAGAAGCTTTCTGTTTCGTCTTCTGGTGAATATTGGCGTAACCAATCAACTAATGTTTTTTCAGAGCCAGTGAAATATTTATCATGGTCATTTTCAAAATAGCTTTGAGATGTTGTGACACCCCATTTGAATGTACCGCTGTCTGGCTGCGCATTTTCAGTTAAAATATCAAATAATGCTGTTTTAGCATTTGGACTACCTAGGAAGACAATTTTGTCCTCTTTATTCATTGAGAAGCGAATATCTTTAAATAATACCTCGCCGTCTAATGAAGCTGATAGACCTTCTACTGTTAGCACGTCGTTACCGATTTCGCGTCCGATTTGGAAGTTGATGAACGGATATTTACGACTAGATGGACGAATATCATCTAATTCGATTTTGTCTAACATTTTTTTACGTGAAGTTGCTTGCTTCGATTTCGATGCGTTCGCAGAGAAACGAGCGATGAACTCTTTTAATTCTTTAATTTTTTCTTCTTTTTTCGCATTTTGGTCAGACATCATTTTTTGTGCTAACTGGCTTGATTCGTACCAGAAATCGTAGTTACCAACGTATAGCTGGATTTTACCAAAGTCAAGGTCCGCAATATGCGTACATACTTTATTTAAGAAGTGACGGTCATGCGATACAACGATTACTGTATGTTCAAAGTTGATTAAAAACTCTTCTAACCATTGGATTGCTTTTAAGTCAAGGTGGTTGGTAGGCTCATCCAGTAATAATACGTCTGGCTCACCGAATAAAGCTTGCGCAAGTAATACTTTAACTTTATCAGCACCTTCTAAATCGGCCATTTTCGAATAGTGAATATCATCGCCAATTCCTAGACCGTTTAATAGCGTTGCAGCATCTGATTCTGCTACCCAACCGTTCATTTCAGCGAATTCGCCTTCAAGCTCGGCTGCGCGCATGCCATCTTCATCTGAAAATTCTTCTTTTGCGTAAATCGCATCTTTTTCCTTCATTACTGCGTAAAGGCGTTTATTTCCCATAATAACAGTATCTAAAACTGTATATTCATCGTACTCAAAGTGATTTTGCTTTAATACCGACAGACGCTCGTCTTTGCCCATTGATACATGGCCTTCTTGTGTCTCGATATCACCAGCTAAAATTTTTAAAAATGTCGATTTCCCAGCACCGTTCGCACCGATTAAACCGTAACAGTTACCAGGTGTGAATTTAATATTTACGTCTTCGAATAGTTTACGATCACCATAACGTAAACCAACACCACTTACTTGAATCATGTAAGTTTCCTCCTTCAAATTAAACAGTGAGCACAAAGCTCTTATTTGTACACAATACTTTCTATTATAGCACGTATCGCACAGCTTGAGAATAAAAGAAACGAAGAAGTGCAAATGACCACAATATAAAAATTATTTCGTGAGTAGAATTTGCTGGAAATATATGATTAACTTACAGAGTGAGTTGGTAATGAAATGAGGAATTACAGTGAGAAGCAACATGAAGAGAGAAGAAAATTTAACTATTTTTCATTGTTAAATCCTAAATAGTAAAGAATGAAGGTGAAGATAATGATGATTGAAAAAGACGGCCTGCTTATTAGACTTATGCACCATAACGATTTCGATGTAATGGTTAAATGGCTAAATGATCCAGAAGTATTGAAATTTTACGAAGAACCAACTTCAAATCTTGATAAGGTGAAGGCAAAGTACGGTCCTAGGATTGAAGGGAAGCATTATGTTACTTCATGTATTGTAGAGTATAAAAGTCGACCATTAGGTTATATACAATATTATGAAATTCAAAGGGATAAATCGGAAGAATACGGCTTTACTTCAAATCGAAATATATACGGAATCGACCAATTTATTGGAGAAACGGAGCTATGGGGCAAAGGGATAGGTACATCAATGATACTATTGATGTTAAATTATCTTAGAAATAAAGGTGTCTCAAAAGTTATTTTAGAAGTGAAGAAAAACAATATTAGGGCAATAAAAAGCTACGAGAAGTGTGGTTTTAAGAAGATTAAAGAAATTAACGATGAACTAAACTTGATGGAATGTAATATGACGAATGCTGTATTCAATGAAACAAGGGCTCTCTAATAATTATGGAGTGCCTTTCTTTTATTTAAAACTAACGTTAGTGTTTTACCTTTTAAAAGAAATCAGACCTTTTAGAACGGAAAACCCTTCAACAAAAGTAGCGTGCCAGCCTACTTTTCATTCAGCCCAATTTCAGGTAAGGTAATAGTATATGTGGAACAAGGGGTGGGAGATAGTATGTACTTTCCAAAGATAATTGAAATTACAGAAGTAGGGCCAAGAGATGGTTTGCAAAATGAAGCGCATTTTGTGCCGACAGAGCAAAAAAAGGAGCTTATTGAACAGCTTGTAAAAACAGGTATAAAGCGCATTGAAACAGCTTCATTTGTACATCCAAAAGCAGTACCACAAATGGCGGATGCACAAGAAATTGTCACTTTCTCGAAAAATTTAGGCATTGATTTTCTTGTGTTAACACCAAATATGAAGGCGTTAGATCTTGCGCTAGAAGCAGGGGTACAGCAAATTGCGGTTTTTGTTGGTGCGAGTGAAACCTTTAATGAGCGCAATATTAGACGCTCTATTGCGGATTCTTTGCAGGAATGTGAGGAAATGTTTAAAGTGGCTAAAAAGCATAATTTATTTGTGCGTGGCTATGTGTCGATGTGCTTTAGTTGTCCGTATGAAGGCGCCATTTCTTACGAACAAGTAGCACGTGTCGTAAGTCATTTTGCCCAGCATGGTGTTGATGAAATTTCGATTGGGGATACGAATGGTCAAGCAACGCCAAAAATAGTCTATGAACGCTTTACAAAATTACGAGAAGATTATCCGACTATTAAATTTATAGCACATTTCCACGATACGAACGGTTTTGCCTACGCCAATACAATTGCCGCGCTACAGGCAGGGATTACAGCGTTTGATAGCTCTGTTGGAGGGTTGGGAGGCTGTCCGTTTTCTCCTGGAGCAACAGGCAATATATCAACAAATAAGCTAGTGGAGCTTATGCATAAAATGGACATTGCAACAGGAATTGATGAAGAGAAGCTGCTAGTTGCAAGTAAATTTGCACATAAAATTATTATGTAAACTAAAAGGGGGCTTGTTGAAAGTTTTGAAGATGCAAATAGCAAAACAGCATTTACAAACATATTTTGGTTATGAATCATTTCGTATAGGTCAGGAGCGGGCAATTACGCAGGTATTAGATGGAATCGATACATTAGTCGTGATGCCTACTGGTGGTGGGAAGTCGTTATGCTATCAAATTCCAGCGCTTTCTTTAGAAGGGACAACGCTCGTTATTTCACCGCTTATTTCCTTGATGAAGGATCAAGTCGATATGCTTGTCGCAAGCGGTGTGCCTGCTGCCTTTTTAAATAGCTCGCAATCGATGGAGGAAGTGCAGGATGTTTTGCGGGATGTGCGCAATGGCAGAATAAAAATGCTATATATTGCACCAGAACGCTTAGATAATGATTATTTCTGTCAAACATTAGCGACGATTAAAGTGCCACTTATAGCTGTCGATGAGGCACATTGTATTTCGCACTGGGGACATGATTTTAGACCAAGTTATCGCAATATCCAAAATGTTTTACAGCTATGGTCTAAGCGCCCAACGGTTATTGCCTTAACTGCAACAGCGACGCCTACAGTTTGTGAAGATATTCGTTCGATGTTAGCTATTGAGGACAAGCATACGTTTATTACAGGCTTTGCAAGAAGTAATTTACGTTTTGCTGTGCAATCAGGCATTAGTAAAGATGCTTATGTCAAAGAGTTTATTAAAAACAATAAAACCGAGGCAGGTATTATTTATGCTGCGACAAGAAAATCGGTTGATGCACTATATGAACAGTTGAAAAAAATGGGAGTGCGTGTAGCGAGGTATCATGGTGGTATGGATGAAGTATCACGCGCGGATGAGCAAAATCGTTTTTTACAGGATGAGGCGCAGGTGATGATAGCGACAAATGCATTTGGAATGGGGATAAATAAAACGAACGTTCGATTTGTACTACATTATCAAATGCCCCGCAATATGGAAAGCTATTATCAGGAGGCGGGACGAGCAGGGCGAGATGGCTTGCCAAGTGAATGCATTTTATTATATGCCTCAAGTGATGAGCAAACACAGCGCTTTTTAATCGATCAAGCACAGGATCGCTCGCGTATTCCACTTGAGTTAACAAAGCTCCAGCAAATGGTTGATTATTGTCATACGGAAAACTGCTTACAAAGTTATATTATTCAATACTTTGGTGAGGATAATACGGATACTTGTGGGCAATGTAATAATTGTGCCGATACACGTCCAAAAGAGGATGTGACGGAGGATGCGCAAAAGGTGTTATCCTGCATCGTACGTATGGGGCAAAAATTCGGTAAAACAATAACAGCGCAAGTGCTTGCAGGATCCCGCAATAAAAAGGTAACCGAATTTCGTTTTGAAAAATTGCCGACATACGGTATTTTAAAGGCGATGTCAGCAAAAGAGATTGCGAACTTTATTGAATTTTTAATTGCCGAGCAATTAATTGCGGTAAGTAACGGTCAATTTCCAACGATATTTGTCGCAGAACGTGGTAAAGAAGTGTTGTTAGGCAAGGTGCGCGTTTACCGCAGACAAGCCGTTGTGCAACAGGTTGTGCATGATAAAGACCCATTATTTGAGGAGCTTCGCACAGTGCGCATGGCAATCGCTAAGCAGGAGGGCGTGCCCCCATTTGTTGTGTTTTCGGACAAAACATTGCATGATATGTGTGCCAAACGCCCGCAAAATGCTGCAGAATTTTTAGCGATTAACGGTGTAGGGGAAAGCAAGCTTGAAAAATACGGTGCACAGTTTATTGAAGCAATTGCAGCATTTGAGACTGCTAATGTTTGAAGATAATATTATTATGTAAACTAATATATTGGGACTGTCTTAAAAGTGATTTTAAGACAGTCCTTTCTATAGGTTTGGAATAAAGTTGTATAAAAGTGAGCTATCTAGATGTAAGGTTCCTTTTCAATTAAAAGATTGATAAAAGCTTTTGTTGCAGGTGAAACCTCTTTAAAAGCTAAAGTAATTATTCCTATATCACGACTGATGTCTGGGGAAAGCGCTTTGACAGACAACTGATGTGATACAGAGGAAAGGGTGAAGTTAGATATAATACCTTTTATTCATAGCCACCTCTTGGCTCAGGTAAGTCCTGATATTCAGGCTTGCTGCGAACAATGGAAAAAATCTTTTCTCGTAATGCCAGAAGCTCCTCCGCATCCTTTGTTAATTTACAATAGCGATCAGTAAGTTCATAGTCAATCGTTTGTCCATTAATTGTAATATGCCAAATATCCTCACTATAAGGTTCCATACCACAATTTGATTTCGGGATAAGCTTTTTTGTAGCACCAACATCGCTTTCTTTCATTTCATTGTAGATAAAAGTCATTTCCTCCTCGGTAAACTGGAAGGGAGTAGAGGCAGTGCCATCCGAAATTAAATCCTTTGTTACAGTATTTTCGTACGTATCAATTATATTTTTTGTACCTATACCAAATTGCACTTTAAAATTGAAATCTGTAGGCATTTCATCAGGAAGGGTTACGGCCATTTCGTCCTTTGCTTGACAGCCTACTAAAATAGTAATGAAAGCAAATAATGCAAATAGCTTTTTCATATGTAATCCTCCATCATGTGGCTTCATTCATTTTCGTTAGTCAAATCTCGTATAAGGCCAGTTGTAATAAATTTCATCTTTGGAATTTATTCGGGTGGGATGGTGAATATAATGCTCCTCACATGAAGTGATTTCAGGAAAATCTGCGATAATTTCTGTCGCAGCAGTGCTTAATAAATCTTTTTCATCTTCTGTAGGCTCTTCATCAAAAAAAGCCTTCCAAATAAAATGTTGATTGTCAATTTTAGCATAGACGGCTTTTGTATTTTTAGTAACTGAACGGTAAAGAGCTCTTTGGGCGCTTAAAATAAGCTTTATATTAGGGTCAAAAAGCTTCATTTTAAACACGCTCCTTTAAAGTATTTTTATCACCAAAATTATTTATCATATACGAACAATTAATGGATTAATGACGCCCTCAAATCAGTAATGCCATTCTCTAAATAACCTTTTAAACAAGTTAAGGCGTATACCCAGCCTTCTTTTTGCCCCATCATTTTACTTACTATTTCAGAATCATCTTCTTGGAAGCCAGATTCATTTACTTCAATAATGGTAGTTGTGCTATCTAATTCATTGAATGTAATTGTAACAATTGTTTCTTGGTCATGTTCTCCTCCCCAAGAATAAACAATTTTCTTATTTACTTCAATTTCTAAAATATTAATAGTCCCTTTGGCGTTGTATTCTTCATATATTAATGTAATTAATTTACCTTGCTCCCATCGCTCAGAGCTCGATGAGAACCAAAAGTTTCCGATTTTCACGGGGTCTACGATAGCCTCAAATACTTCATTAGCAGACTTGCATATTTTTAATTTGGTCGTTACTTGAGTATCGATATTAAATCAGCTCTCTTTCGATATTTTTAATAGTATTTCTAAGTATAGGGTAAATATTTGAGCTTTTAAACAGTAACGGCTTTATAAACATAAAATACCTTTTAAAAGAAATATACAAACGGTTTTCACATATACTCCATCTAGAAGACAAATTGTACGAGAGCCATATAAAAACATGTACCTGCTGCAATGGATAGCAGCATATTTCTTTTCCAAAGATGCAAAGTGACAACAACTAGTACACCTAAAATTTCTGGCAGGCCATGCTGTCCAGATATAAAGCTAACATCTTTAAAACAATAAATAACGAGCAAGCCGATAACGGCAGCAGGTAGAACTTTGCCAAGGTATTGTATGTAGACAGGGGTGGGCTTATTTGCTGGAAAAATGAAAAACGGTAAAAAACGCGTTAACATTGTTCCAAGCACCACTACACCAACAGTTATTATTTGCTGTGTAATCGTCATAGTGCAGCCCTCTTTTCCTTTTGTAATGATGGACGAAGAAGTGTTAAAACTCCTAAAATCGCCAGCATTGCAGGAACAATAAAGCGTTCACCACCGAAAATAGCTAAACAGATAGCGGATAGTATAAGCCCTAATAATGCGCTATGATGCTGCTTTGTATTAATCCAATGCTCTAAGAAAATAACGATAAACAGCGCTGTCATAACAAATTCTAAACCTTCTGTATTGAAGGTAATAAGCGAGCCGAAAACGCCACCAATTGTTGCACCAACTACCCAATAAATTTGGTTGAGTAATGTAACAAATAGCATAACTTTTCCCTTATCAAGATTATTCGGAATATTCAACGTGCTATTAATCGCAAAAGACTCATCACACATCCCAAAAATGAGATACCATTTTTTATGCCCAAGCTGACCATATTTGTCTAACATGGAAATACCATAAAATAAATGTCTTGCATTCACCATCAGCGTTAGGAAAAAGGCGCTAAGTGGATTAAAGGAAATAAGCAGTAAATTTGCTGCTACAAACTCCATGGAGCCTGCAAAAATAAAGAGGCTCATCAAAATTGGGTAAATGGCATGAAAGCCTAAAGAATTCATAAAAATTCCGTAGGCGATGCCTAAAAATAGAAAGCCGGCTAAAATAGGTATCGTTTGTGGAAACGCAAATTTTAGCGCAGCACGTGTTGAACTGATGTCGTTCAAATTTCCCACATCCTTTAATTTTACATCATTTTTGCCAATGGGCCTCGATAAATTCATCTCGTCCCGATTTTGCGCGATCTTCTTTGTAATGTGCTGACTCTTTTTTATAGTAATCTTGATGATAATCCTCAGCTACATAAAAAGTGGCGGCTTCTCTAATTGCTGTTACGATTGGTTTTTTGAAGCGACCGCTTGCTGCCAGGGCCTCCTTCGATTTTTCAGCCTGCGCACGTTGTTCTTCGCTATGAATAAAAATCGCAGTTGAATAAGATTCGCCACGATCGTGAAATTGACCACCAGCATCTGTTGGATCAATCTGCATCCAATAGATTTCCAGAAGCTGTTCATAGCTAAATATGCTAGGGTCAAAGTCAATTTGTACAACCTCTAAATGACCAGACTCGCCACCTTTGACATCCTCATATGTTGGGTTTTCAATATGGCCACCCATATAGCCACTTGTTACTTTATGTATGCCGTCCCATTGGTCAAAAGGCTTTACCATACACCAGAAGCAGCCGCCTGCAAATGTTGCTTTTTCCATCGTTATTCCTCCTTAATCATTAGCCTGTATTGTATCATGCACGAAAAAGTTTGGACAAGCCCTTGAACTTTCTTCAAAATAAAACGTCTAATAAAGTGAATCTTCACTAGTAATTTGTTCTATAAGCATTATGACAAAAATAGTATAATAATTTTAAATACTAGGAAGATAGACACAACGATTTAAAGGAGAATTTTATGGAACAGCATGAACGACGACAAACACGTCATAAACGAAAAAAATTTCGTAAAGGGCGATTTATTTTTCTATTAATTATTGTCTTGCTACTAGCAGCTGCGGCTTATGGTGTTGAGCAATATCGCAGTGGGCAAAAGTTGGCTAGCGAAACAAAGCTACCTGAGCAGGATTTTACAGCGGATGCGAAAAAAGGCGATATTGAAAACTTTTTAATTTTAGGTGTCGATAGCCGAGGTGAGGAAAAATCGCGTACAGATACGATGATGCTGTTATCATGGAACCGTGATACAAATGATATGAAGCTTGTATCATTTATGCGTGATATTTACGCAGACATCCCTGGGTATCAATCATATAAGCTGAATACAGCCTATTATTTAGGCGGTGTGCAATTATTAAAGGATACATTAAATACAATGTTTGATGTGCCAATTCATCATTATGCAGTCATCGATTTTAAAAGCTTTGAGTCAATGATTGATATTTTAGCACCAAATGGCATTACGATGGATGTTGAAAAGGATATGTCAGCTAATATCGGTGTATCATTAAAGCAGGGGACACATCAACTAAATGGTAAGGAATTATTAGGCTATGCACGTTTTAGACAAGATGCAGAAGGGGATTTTGGTCGTGTAGCTCGCCAACAAAAGGTAATGGATGCCTTAAAGGCTGAGCTGTTCTCACCAGCGAATGCGAAAAACCTGCCGAAGTTTGTCGGTGCAGCTCAAGGTTATGTCACAACGGATTTATCATCGGCACAGGAGCTAAAAATGGCGTTATCTGTAGTTGCAGGTGGAGGCGTAGACATTGAAAAAATGACGATTCCTGCAGAAGGGACATATACATTTAACTCCTACCAGCACGCAGGCTCTGTTTTAGAAATTGATAAAGGGCAAAACCAAACATTGCTGCATGAGTTTTTACAGATGAAATAAACTAACAATTCATGATAAGATAGCAGCACAAACATCTTTTTAGAAAATTTGACAATTAGCAGGGGTGGTTTTTTGGAGCAGAAAAAAACAAATATGCAAAATAGGCAGCTACCGCAAGAAACATCGAATTTCTTTTCGACACGTTTTATTCGCTTTTTAGGCGGAAAAAACTTATTGTTTTTACTTCTTATCCTGCTAATTGTTGGCTGTGTTATTTTTATTTATGATAAAATCGCATTTATTTTCCAGCCACTTCGTGTATTATTTGAGGTCGTTATTTTGCCAGGTGTGCTTGGTGTTATTTTATATTATTTAACGCGACCGTTTTTACGTTTATTAATGAAATGGAAAGTTTCTAAAATATGGGCGATTTTAATTATTTATTTGATGGCGTTAGGTATACTAACGTTAACAGTTGTTTTGGTTTATCCATTTTTACGCGATCAATTTACAAATTTAATGAATGAGTTCCCAGCTTATTTCATGGCATTTGTTGAAAATATCGTATCATGGCTGAACAATTCACGCTTAAACCAATACTTTTCAATGATTAATTTTGATTATGATAAAATGATTACCAGCTTAACAGATGATGTTGTGAAGCAAGTGAAGGATTTTGCGACAGGCTTTGCGACAAGTGTTGCATCGGGTATTACAGGCTTTGTTTCCGCATTAACTGGCTTAGTATTATCGATTGTCATCGTACCATTTATTTTGTTTTATTTATTATACGAAGGCGAAAAGATGCCAAAATTCATTTTGCGTCTTACACCACCTAGCATGCGTAAATTTGTAGGTGATGTATTACATGATATGGACAAGCAAATTAGCTCTTATATTCAAGGGCAAATTTTAGTATCGATTTGTATTGGGGCAATGGTGACAGTCGGCTTCCTTATTATTGGCTTAGATTATGCGTTACTGTTAGGGGTACTAGCAATGGTGACAAGCGTTGTGCCTTATTTAGGCCCAGTTATAGCGATTACGCCTGCCGCAATTATTGCAATCGTATCGGATTCGCCGTTTATGATTTTAAAGCTTGCTGCTGTATGGACCATTGTACAATTGATTGAAGGGAAGTTTATTTCTCCTCAAATTATGGGGAAATCATTAAGCATTCACCCGATTACGATTATTTTTGTGCTTTTAACAGCAGGCTCCTTATTTGGCGTACCTGGTGTCATTTTAGGGATACCAGCTTATGCCTTAATTAAAGTATTAGTGACGCATATTTATCAAGTGTTTAAGCAACGCTACAATCGCTTCCAAACAGAAGAAGAGGCTATGTATGAAGAACAATAATTTAGCACAGTGGAATATTGTATTCCACTGTGCTTTTTTTGAACGCATGCTATAAAGCGGGGGTGATTAAATGAAAAAATACGCTGTGATTGTCATATTATTTTTCCTAATAGCCTGTGAAGAAAGTTACGATCAACAACATAAAGAATACTTAGCTAATATGGGATGGCATATAAAGAAACAGGAGCGGGAAAAAACGTATACTTTACAAACTCCTGAGGAAATGCTGGCACACTATGATGTTGATGGGCTTACTTTTTTGCGTGATTATCAGGGGAAGGAAGTAACACAATTTCTGTATACATTAAAAGAGCAGGATGCAGAGCATAACAATGTTAAGGCTGTGATTTTGGAAAATGAAGGAGACATTATCGGGGGCTATGGTCTTTTACCAAGCTGGGATCCTGGCGTTTTTCATTTAATGGAAAAGGAGCAATTAGTGGAGGAGAAAATGATAAAATAATAATTCAAAAAACGCGAGAAACCAATCCTGATTTCTTGCGTTTTTCAAATTTAGAGGTTAATTATTAAATTAGGTTGTTATATGACGCGAAGTTTTTCAACTGCACGGGCAAGCAGCTCGCTATTTTGAACAAGTGCTAGACGCATATAGCCTTCACCTGCAGTGCCGAATACTGTGCCGGGTACCATTACAACACCAGCTTGTTCGATTGCTTTAAAGGCAAATTCCTCACTCGACATATCATATGGGTGCTTGGCCCAAACGAACATACCACCATTTGAAGGTGCGACCTCCCAGCCAATTTGCTGCAATCCGTTCATTAATATATGATGGCGCTCTGCAAAAGTCGTACGTAGGTTTGCCGTAATTTCCTCCGCATGATCTAGGGCAAGTGCTGCAGTGAGCTGAATTGGCTCGAAAATACCGAAATCTAAATTCGATTTTAACTGCTTTAAAATACTTATCATTTGTGCATTCCCAACAATATAAGCAATACGTGCCCCTGCAAGGCTAAAGCTTTTCGATAAGGAATTAATTTCTAAACCTACTTCCTTTGCACCAGGTGTCGCTAAAAAGCTCATCGGTGCATCACCCGTGAAATAAAATTCAGAATAAGCAGCATCATGTAAAACGATTATATTATGCTTCCTAGCAAACGCTACAACTTCCTCAAAATACGCTTTAGAAGGCATAGCTGGTACTGGGTTACCAGGTAAGTTTAAAATAAGAAGCTTTGCTTTTTCAGCAATTTCTGCTGGAATGCTAGTTAAATCTGGTAAATAACCCTTTTCCTTTGAGAGGGGCATATAGTAGGGAGTAGCCCCTGCTAAATGAATACCTGCATCGTAAGCGACATAGGCAGGATTCGTTGTTAAGACAATATCACCAGGGTTACAAAAAGCAATTGGCAAATGAACAAGTCCTTCCTGAGAGCCCATCGTTTGTACAACTTCTGTTTGCGCATCAAGCTGTACACCATTCACTCTATCATAATAGCGGCAAACAGCTTCACTGAAAGCTTGAACACCTGTTAATGTGTAGCGATAAGATTGTGGTTTAGCAGCAAGCTGCGCCATATGCTCAAGTAACATAGGGGCAGGAGGAATATCAGGGCTTCCTAAGCTTAAATCGATAATTTCCAATCCTTGTTGTTGCTGCTGTGCTGCAAATGCTTTCAATTTTCCGAAAATCGCTTCTGTAAATAGCGACATTTTTAATGATGGCTCGATAATCAAAAAGAACACTCCTTTAACCTGTAAAAATACAATTTATTTTAGCACAAAAGTGCGGTTTTGTATTTGGATAATTCTGAAAAGAGTGTATATTCAACTGAGAGAGAGAATATTTGCTGGAACGATAATATATGATTGTACCAGCATTATCAATTAAGGCTGGTACAATCATAAGTTTCTTTTATTTTTCTTTTATGATTGCCCTCACAAGCTTTTTCTCACTATAATCGAACCAAAAAATCCAAAGTTGATTGTCTTTTGTCTGGAGACTTTCAGCGACACTAGTACGATAAACTTTATAGAAAATCTCATCTAATTCGTTCGCTGATTTATTAAGTGATTTTTGAGCAAGCTCTATAAAAGTATTGTACTCTTTTTCATTTTGCAAAATAATAGAACTGCTTTCATAATTGTTATCTTTTGCAAAAAGGCTTTCTGCAGATTTTTTAGATGCGACAGTTGCTTCAGCAGCGCTTTTGTATTTTGCTGGATACTGAATATCCGCCTCTTTCATGCTACTAAACTTGCTATTGGAGTAGGCTGTCGTGACTGCACTATTTTCAAGTGCTTTTGATGCCCTGTACATAAAAACTGTAAAATGTACACGCGTAAGCCCTTTGTCTTCACGGAATGTTTTATCCTCATAGCCTGTTGTTACGTTACTCGCGTATAAAGCATCTACATAGGAAGCGAGCTGTGGCGAGACATCCGTTAATGGACTTTTCTTATCATTGCTTGTAAGATTGTATGCTAACACTAATGCCCGTGCCATTTCTCCTCGCGTAATAATATTATTCGGTTTAAAATCAAAGTTATCAGCATGTTGGATAATGTCTGCTTCAAGTACCCGTCTAATATCTTTGTAATAAGGGTTATCTTTATTTACGTCTGTTAAAGAAATACCTTTATTGTGTACAGGGAGGGTAGGGAATGCGCGGCTAATTAAAGCTGCGGCATGCTTGCGTGTCATTAATTCGTTTGGTCTAAATGTTCCATCAAGGTAGCCAGTAATGACTTCTTTTGCGGTCATTTCTGTAATAATGTCATAATAATCGCTTTTGGGCGAAACATCGCTAAATTTTTTAGTGGCTGCTTCAGTTTGTATTGGTGCTATAGCGACACTAACTGCTGCAACTGCAACTGTTGCACTAATAAATAAGTTTATTTTTTTCATAATCAATTACCTCTCTTCATTAATAGTAGATGGATTGCTTCGATAGAAATGGTAATTTTCTATATGAGTTGGACTGCCAATACATTTATAATAAACCGTTTATCCCTTTTTTTCCACATATCCTACCACCTATTAATGTTAGTAGAGTCGAAAAAAGTGTATATTTGCTATAAGAGAAAGGGGAGAGAGGATGGAGGTTTATTCTTTAAGTGGACCAAGTGGTACTGGGAAAAGTACATCTGCCTTGCATTTTGCTTATACGAAGGGGATTGAAGGAATTATAGATGACGGCTTGCTGATTATTAATGGTGTAAGATGCGCTGGCATAAGTGCAAAGTTTGAAAAAAATACGATTACGGCTGTAAGGCGTGCTATTTTTGAGGATGCAACACACAAGGAAGAAGTGCAAGCAGCGATAAAAAATGCCAATCTTGCATCTATTTTAATTATCGGTACATCAGATAAAATGACAAAAAAAATTGCTGAGCAGCTAGAGCTTGGTCAAATTGCTCATTTTTATCAAGTACAGAATATTCGCTCTGCACGCGAAATTCAGATAGCCCGCTTTATTCGACAAACGAAGGGGCAGCATGTAATGCCAATTCCATATGAGCAAGTAGAACAAAATTTTTTTAAGCGACTAGTGCGTAAAGGACGTGCGATATTTGTTGGGAATCGTGTGAAAGTGGGAGAAACGACAATTGTTCAGCCTGATTTTCATTATCAAACGGTAACTATTAATAAGCAAGTGTACCGTGATGTACTGCTGTATGTAATAAATCAGCATCCCGTTGTGGCACAAGTGGAGAAAATACAATTCAATGTAGCCTCAATCCCTAAAATTAGTACGACAATTGAAATAAAGGCACCGATTAATTATGATGTTATGGCAGAGCTGCGCGGTTTACAGCAAGGAATTGCACAGGCATTTTATAAAACGTTCGAACTAGAGCCTGAAGCAATTCACATAGCTGTAAAGGGTACTAGAAAAGAACGTGTCTGAAAATCCTTGTGAATCACGTTCTTTGAGCCAGTTTTTTTGATTATAATGGACGTTTAAATTGCGGCTGGCGTTTTTCTACAAAAGCGCGTACACCTTCAGCGAAATCATATTGCGAGACAAAAGGTGTAGAGCCTTGCCATAAAGCGGGTGTAGAATCTATGCATTGCTGAACAGATTGTTTCACAGCTAATAATGAGTCTGGCGACATACCTGCAACGAGCTTGCCTATGCGAATCATAAATTTTGTTAAATCCTTTTCAGCTACTAAATAATTTAGCAACCCTGCATTAAATGCTTCTTCAGCTTTATATGTGCGCCCTGTGAAAACAAAATCCTTGGTAGCGGAAGGGCCAACTAAATCGACAAGTCTCTTTGCAAAGCGATTATTTAAAGTAATTCCTAATTTGCCAACTGGGATACCTAACTTTGCTTTATCAGAGCCGATGCGGATATCACAGGCGAGAGCTAATTCTAAGCCAGCACCCATCGCTGGTCCGTTAATAACGCCAATCACAGGAAGTGGCAGATTTTCAACTGTAGAAATTGTTCGCTCCATTTCAACAAAGGCTTGCTCTGCTTGTTCAAGCGACATCGTATGAAATTCTTTTATATCAGAGCCAGCCGAAAAATTTTCACCAGCTCCACGTAAAATAAGCACTTTGTTTTTAGGATTTTGCAATGTTTGTGAGGTCAATGAGGCGAGCTCTTGCCACATTTTTGCTGTTAGCGCATTTTTCGCCTGTGGTCGATGGATTGTAATAATTGCTAAGCCAGCAGTTTCCTGATAAATAATTTTTGCGTCCTCTTCTTGTAGGCGTACAGTTTGTATTTGCACAAGGAAATCCTCCGTTTCATCCTATTGAATTAATGAAAGTATAGCCTAAAACCGTCGCAAAATGTGAAATAACGCAAAAAAGGAAGGCTACAAGTAATATTGAATGGATGTTATGTAATTAATGTAGCATATGCAAGGTTGAACAACGCTGCTTCTTTTCGTATAATAAGAACATACATTCTCTTTGTGTTGTCTAACAAAATAACATATTATACGACACTCCATATTATAAAAAACAAATGACTTCACGCACCATTCATTTTCGAAATCGAAAATATTTCACGCCAAATTAATTAAGGGGAGCTCATTATGACAGATTATTCAATTTATGTCGCTCATTTTAAAGCATTTTTAGCAGGTCAATCGAAATCCGATTATACAGTGAAGCAGTATAGTTTAGATAGTGCACAATTCGTAAAATATGTGCAAGAGCAGCAACACGAAGAAATTACAGCGGAAGTTATTCAAGCTTATCGACAATGGCTACAGCTACATCACACTTCCATTCAAAGTGTAAATCGTAAGCTTGCTAGTCTCAAAAAGTTTATTCACTTTTTACAGGCTCGAGATATCGTTCCTATGCTTGCTGATGAGTTATTTAGCCCAATACCACTCGAAAAAAAGGAGCTGCCAATATTATCTGCAATGCAAATGCGTCAAGCTTTACACGTATGGCTTACTTCTTATGAAACAGCGGAGCAGGAAGAAATAAGATGGATGGCCTTGCGCAATTATACAATTATGCACGTTATTGCAACGCTTGGTCTTAAATCTAGTGAAGTGGTGCGCATGAAATGGTCGCATATACATAGTGATTTTATTCGTATTTTGAGTAAGCGGAGCTATCGAGATTTGCCAATAAAACAAGCTTTATTAGATGTGTTACAGTTTTATAAGGATGAAACAATAAAGCAGTTTCCTATTGCTAAAGAGGTAGATGAAATATGGCTTGGACTAGGAAATAAACTTGGAGAGCAAATTACTGTTAAAACAGTCGAGCGTTTATTTGCCTATGTGTCACAGCAAGTAGGTTTTTCGGTTACAACTACAAATGTTCGTTATACAGTAATTCAAAAAGATATAGATAATGAACAGCAGCAAACAGTCGAGGATTTATACGAAAAATATGGCTATGCCAGAAAAGGTGTGCTGCAGGAACGAGCTACTCGAATGGAAAAGTCTGAGTAAAATGCTATAATAAAAATTATATTTTCACAAAGGGGAGGTACAATGCGTACAGAAGCAGAAATGTTTAAAGTGTTTTCGGATTTTGCTATACAGGATGAGCGCATTCGTATTTCAGTGTTAGAGGGATCACGAACGAACACAGCTATTCCGAAAGATATTTATCAGGATTATGATATCAGCTTTTTTGTCACGGATATGAGCTCCTATCTGGAAAATGATACTTGGCTGCAAGTATTTGGTGAGTTAATTTTTGTCCAAAAGCCTGAGGATATGGAGCTTTTTCCAGCAGAATTTGAACATTGGTTTACTTATATTATGTATTTTGCAGATGGCATTAAAATTGATTTAAGCTTGATTCCATTAACAGAGCTAACAAATTATTTTAATGATTCGGATGGCTTAGTTGAGGTTTTGCTTGATAAGGATGGACGTATTGGGCATAAAATGGTGGCTACGGATGAGAAGTATTGGATTCGTAAGCCTAGCACTCGCAGCTTTGATGATTGCTGTAATGAATTTTGGAGTGTTGCTACATATGTCGCAAAGGGCTTGCGACGCAATGAATTTTTATTTGCTATCGACCATTTGCATAATAATATAAGACAAGAGCTATTACGCATGATATCATGGGATATCGGCATTCAAAAAGGCTTCACTTTTAGCGTAGGAAAAAATTATAAATTTATTCATAACTATATACCAGCAGAAGAATACGAAAAATTACTTAGCACTTACGCAACAGCGGGTGTAGAGCAGACATGGGCTGCCTTTGAACTTTGCTGTGAGATGTTTCGAAATTATTCTCAAAAAGTAGCACAGGCACTTGGCTATTCATATCCAAACTATGATAAAAACATTACAGCTTGGATTCACAATACATATAAAAAGGGGAACGACTAAATGGCAATTTCATTAATGGAAGCATATTTAATTGAAACATTACGACAAAATTATAGCTATGAGCAAGTAGCAGCACAGCTTGATAAGAAGGATTTATCTTTATTTGCTGAATTGAAATCAGATTTTACATTATTACAGGAACTTTATGATACGGATAAAGAGCTTTTTAAAGAAGCATATACAACAGGCTATCAAGTTAAGTTTTTAACAATCAATGGCTTAAAAAATATTTTACGCATGCGCTATCAAATTTCAGAGGACCAATATGAGCTACAAGAGTTCGGCGCATACAATGTACCAGCAAGCGAGGAAACTGAAAAAGCGATTGCTGCAATCGTTTCATCCAATTGGAAAATTGAGCGCAATGGTCAGACGATTAATATTTTTGTCTAATGTAAAGCTTGCAAAATAATCATTTTGTGAGATAATAGGGTCATTAAGCTTTCTAGGGTTCCGTAGCAATTGTTAAGTCACTTGCTAGCCTGGTCCGAGAGAAGGCGCACACAATATATGTGTGTTACACGGAGGGATAAAAGCCTGGGAGAATCGCTGTTTTGGCAGCATTCTCCCAGGCTTTTTCGTTATTAAAGGAGGAATTTACAATGAATTTAACATGGCTTCAAGTAATTATCGCAGCAGTTTTTGAGGTCGGCTGGGTAATCGGTTTAAAACATGCATCAACACCGCTTGAATGGACAGCAACGGTTATTTGTATTATCGTTAGCTTTTATTTAATGATTCAAGCGGGAAGTAAGCTTCCTGTGGGTACGGTATATGCGGTTTTTGTTGGATTAGGAACAGCAGGTACTGTAACTGCTGATATGCTTATTTTTGGTGAGCCAGTGCAGTTAGGTAAATTATTATTAATTGCCATTTTATTAGCAGGTGTTATTGGTTTGAAGCTTGTCACTGGTGATGATAAGGAGGAGCATGCATAATGGCTTGGATCGTTTTAGTTTTAGCAGGATTATGTGAAATGTTGGGCGTCTTTATGATGGGGCGTATGTATCAAAAACGCAATGTACAATCATTTATTTATATGGTTGCTGCTTTTTCAATGAGCTTTGGTTTGCTAGCAATTGCTATGAAAACATTACCGATGGGAACGGCTTATGCTATTTGGACTGGAATTGGCGCTGCTGGTGGTGCAATTCTTGGTATGATAGCATTTGGTGAATCAAAGGACTGGCGACGTATTGTTTTTATTACAATGATTTTAGGGGCGACAATTGGATTGAAGTTGATGTAAAAGCTTTATCGATAAAAAGGAATTTATAGAACTAATATTCTAGGCATATGGTATAATATCAATATAGAAAATACGTAGAAAGGGGGATTCCAGTGACAGACCGCGAACTACTCGAATTACTTCTGCAAAAAGTAACGGGCATGGAAACTGATATGCAGGACATGAAAACGGACATGAGTGGCATGAAAACAGACATGAGTGGCATGAAAACAGACATGAGTGGCATGAAAAC
>NZ_HG964406.1 GCF_000612805.1 Bacillus ndiopicus
TCAAGGTTCATTTTGTTGTCGCAACCGTTTTTCAGCGGCGACTTTTATACTATAACTTATCCTTAACTCGTTGTCAACAAAAAGTTTTTATTTTGTTTTTCTTACTTCGTTGTCGTTAAGGACAAGTAATAATATATACCATATAAAACTATAAATCAATAGTTTTCTTAAAAAAACTTTTTATTTTTTTAAAATCCACTACAAACAGCAGTATTCCAGCAAGTACAACAATACCTCCAACAACTTGAGTTACTATTAAATACTCCTTAAAAACGAAATAAGCTAATATAGCAGCGCCAATTGGCTCAAATAAAATAGCAATTGATAATACATTTGTACTGACAAACTTTAATGACCAATTAAATAAAGTATGCCCTAGCAAATTTGGTATGATGGCAAGCAGTATAAACCAAACCCATTCCATTCCAGGATACGGACCAAACGATTCCCCTTTTAATAATACGTAGAAGAAAAGACAAACGGTACTGCTCATATAAACAACCATTGTATATGTGACAAGTGAAATTCTTTTTCGAACATCTTGCCCAAATAATAAGTATCCTGTTACTAGCGCACAAGCAATTAATGCCAAAACATCTCCATATAAAGCTGTACCACTAATTTGAAAATCACCCCAACTAATTAGAACGCTTCCTATAATAGCGATTGTTGCAGCGACAATTGTTTTCAACGAAATTTTTTCACCAAAGAAAAAGTAAGTCCCGACAAAAGCAAATAGCGGTTGCATCGTAACAAGAACTGTGGAACTAGCTACGGATGTGTAATTTAATGACTCGAACCATAAAATAAAATGAAAAGCTAAAAAGACACCTGCTATACACGAAAATAGCCAATCCTTTTTTGATAATAACTTTATTTCCCCCGTATACTTCCACAAAAAAACTGGGAGCATAAGCACAACTGAAAACAGCATACGATAAAATGCGATAACTCCCGCGTCAGCACTTGCCAATTTTACTAGGATTGCTGATAACGATACTGAAATAACACCAATAATAATTGGGATATAAGGATTAATAATAGGTTTATTCATTGCTGTGATCCTCACTAAAATTTTTCTTGTACATCCATTCATTTTACAGTAATATAACGCATTATCAATAGACGATTTTTATTTAAAAAAGGAGGAGAACTCTTGTCACCCATTCTCACTGAAACCTTTTCAATGGAAGTCTTAATTAAGTTAGCAATTGCTGCTGGCTTAAGTTTAATTATCGGGATTGAAAGGGAATTGAAAAAGAAGCCGGTTGGATTAAAAACAAGTTTAGTTATTGCAACGTTTAGTTGTTTACTGACCATTATTTCAATCGAAACTGCTTATATGACACCCGCTCGAAACGATATTAATATTACGATGGATCCTCTGCGTCTAGCTGCACAAGTCGTAAGTGGAATTGGTTTTCTTGGAGCTGGGGTAATTTTACGCAAAGGAAATGATAGTATTACAGGGCTGACTACCGCTGCAATGATTTGGGGAGCAGCAGGAATTGGTATCGCTGTGGGAGCAGGGTTTTATGCCGAAGCTTTTATGACTGTTGTAGTGGTGGTTATAGGTATTGAGCTACTTGCGCCATTTTTAAATAAAATTGGTCCTAAACGTTTGCGATCACGAGAATTTTCATTAAAAGTACAAATGAAGGACCATGAAGATATCTCACTGTTACTTACTTACATGAAGCAGCATGAAATGTACGTTGAAAATATCCGTATAAGTGATACGCTAGTAGCAAATGATACAACTGAACACGAAGTAACAATTCGCTTTACTTCTATTGAACAAAATCCATTATTACTATATAAGGATTTGCATACTCGACACTATATAGAAAAAATTGAAATTGAACTATTATCTTGATTATTCAAAGGAGACTTTTATGCGAGAATTTTTCACACTACTTAAAGATGGTAACAAACCTTCCTTGCTTGCCGCATTTGTTAATGCTTTTTTAGGAATTATTAAAGGAGTTGCTTTTGCCTTAACTGGAAATGTTGCAATGTTTGCAGAAATGATGCACTCTTTGGGGGATGCCGCTAACCAACTGTTCGTTTTTATCGGGTCTGCTTTATCAAAAAAGGCTCCAACACCACAATTTCCGAATGGTTTTGGACGTCTGATTAATTTAGTTTGTCTAGGTGCAGTCATAATCGTAGGTATACTTTCTTATGAAACGGTAAAAGAAGGCTGGCATCATTTCGTATCCCCAGCTACAGAGTCGAATGGGATGTTAATCGCACTTAGTGTATTAGCAATCGGACTAATAATGGAATTAAGCGTTTTGCATAAAGCTGCTAAAGAAGTGCTCCATGAAGCAGGCGTCGAGGATGGTGGATTTAGCTCTATTCCAAAATCGGTGCGATATTTAAAACGTGCAAAACCTGCTACGAAGCTTGTGTGGATGGAGGATTTAGTAGCTACTAGCGGTAACCTACTTGCATTTAGTGCTATTTTAATCGCTCACTTTACAGGCTTTTATCGACTTGAAGGACTTGTTTCAATGGTCATTGGTCTTATGATGTTTTACGTAGTTGGTCGCGTGTTTTTAGATAATGCGAGAGGTGCTATTGGAGAAACGGATCAAGAAATGCTTAACCATATTGCCCACTTAGTTATGGAAGAGCCAAATGTAAAAGATATCGTTCGTTTAGAGGTTATTAAAGAAGGGGAATTTTTACATGTTGAGCTTGTTGCAGAGGCAGATCCAAAACTTTCTCTTGCTTATTTGGATGATGTGCGAGATTATTTAACACACCTTATTTTAAGTCAAAAAGGTGTTACTGAAGTAGTAATTCTATTCGATGAAGATGATGGTCAACTCAATTGGCAGCACGTGGGCGAAAAGCCTGTTCAAAATCCTTCAGAATAAACATTTCAAATCATAAAAATGGACTAGAAAGTTTATAAACCTTCTAGTCCGTTTTTTTATAGTGCGTTTTCTAAAATTGTACGTACATCTTCTGCTTGAAGCTTTTTAAAATTACCGAATGGACCGTTACACATTGTATGTTCAATTATTTTATCAAAATGAGTTTGATCAATATCATAGTCTGCCAATCGACTCGGTGCACCTAATGAAGTCCAAAATGCCGATAAGCGATCTATACCTTCATACGCTATTTGCTCAACTGACTTTCCATCTGCTTCTACATCAAAGACACGAACCGCCAGTCCAGCAAAGCGCTCTGGATTTTCTGTTACTGCGTGTCGCATCCAATGTGGCTGAATAATAGCTAAGCCTCCAGCGTGTGGAATATCATACACCGCCGATACAGCATGCTCAATATCATGTGAAGCCCAATCTCCACGTGAGCCCATCGATAAGAAGGTATTTAAACCAACTGTTCCAGCTAATAAAATCGTTTCACGTAGTGCGATATTCTCTAAATCTTCCACTAATTTTGGGGCTGCCTCCATAATAGCACGCAATACCCCTTCACACATACCATCTGTAACTGGTGTATTCGTAGCATTATGGAAATATTGTTCGAATATATGCGACATCATATCAACTATTCCATACACTGTATGATTTCTTGGAACAGTCACCGTATATTTAGGATTTAAAATCGAAAATTTTGGGAATACTGCTGGGCTGCCCCACCCGAATTTTTCTTCCGTCTCCATATTTGTAATAACAGAGCCTGCATTCATCTCAGAGCCTGTCGCAGCTAAAGTTAAAACAACACCTAATGGTAATGCTTCTTTAGCAAAAGCTTTTTTAATAACAAAATCCCAAGCGTCTCCATCATATTTAGCGGCTGCAACAATTAGCTTTGAACAATCAATGACTGATCCCCCACCAACAGCTATGACAAGGTCAATCCCCTCAGATTTACAAATTTCTGCACCGAGACGAGCCGTTTCAACACGTGGATTTGGCTCGACACCAGCTAATTCAAATACCTGTTTGTTCGCTTGTTTCAAGATAGCTAGCACATCATCATAGACACCATTGCTTTTAATGCTACCTCCACCGTATACAACAAGCACTTTATCACCATATTTCGCAAGTTCCTGTGGCAATTTTTCTATTGCATCTGTTCCAAAATGAAGCGTTACAGGGTTATAAAATGTAAATGGATTCATAATTCCTCTCCTTTCAAGGCTATTTTCATTTTCTCACGTTTAACCTGAAAATAGCAAATTAAGAATATGCGAACTACTCGCCACTTAGCTAAAGTTTGAAGTGTGTGACTTTTGACGAATTAAGTCAAATATCCTTAATTTGATCTGTAATCATAAAGGTAATTAAGAAGTCTTCGTTTAAAGAAATCTTTATACCTCTACGGCGATAATTAACTTCCGAAAACTTTAATGTAACAATACGATTTGCTAATGCGTATTCCTGATTATTGGCTAAAGGGAGGCCATTTACATGGCAGCCTAAAATAAAGCGTCCATTTATAGAATGATTTAGCACATTTGGATGTAATGATTGATAATGCACCTCTTCAATTAAATCACCCTCACCGATTTTCCCTTCTGAAATTAAATAATTTTTCAACGCTCCCTTTAAATCAACTGCAATTGCAGTCGCATCTAATATTCTCTTAAAATATACGGGAATTATTTTTTTATTTTTTAAACAAGGTGTTACCTCCGTAACAATATCCCCCGAATTAAGCACAGTAAGTTTAATAAAAGCTTTGTCGCTCCAATCTGTAAGCGTTATAATTGTTTCTCCTGGACGTAAGCTTTTTAAATAAATTTTATTATCTACAATGTAGCTAGCTGCAACACTTTGGTCTTGCACTTTTAATGTAGTTGCTCGAATGCCTAATACATCTACATCATTCGACAACCCAATTAATTTACTATTAAAATAACTTGATATGTTTTCAATATGAATAGTTCGTTCTTGTAATAAATTTTTCAGCATTTTTATTCCCCCCACATTTTTATCTAGTTTAAAAAATTTAGCTATACAAAAACTGAACAAAATTCAACAAAATTCGCATTTCTTCATCAAAAACACGAAATGATTCTATGTTTGTAACAAATAATAGAATTATGCATACAAAAAGAAGCTTACCAGCTGCTGGTGTAGCTCCTTTTTCTTATTATTTCCGCTAATTATATTAATGACATTTAGATTATATGTATTTTTGCATCCTTACAGTTTAATTTTTCTTTCTTTTTGAATGTGATGGATTTGATTTTATGAGTATTTCTAAACGTTGTAATATTAATTGCTTCTTTTCCCTTTGCTTCCTTTTCAGCTTTTGCTTCTGCCAAACTAATAGCCCTATTACAAAAGCGATACATAAACTAACAATAATCGCCATAGTCAAAACCCTTTTTTCCTTAATGATACTAACTCCGACTAGACAAAAACTAAACAGCATGATGCTATAAGGAAGGAGAGTTTACGAAAAATTGAAAATATAGAATTTGGAAAAGCTAGATGAATTAGCTTTTTCATTATGGTTTTGGCTCATTTAACTACTGGTAATCAGATTTCACTTAACTTATACAGAAAATATTCTACTATCCGCATTCAAACATTTATTAAGTAAAATATAGTTAATCAAACTTCAAAAAGCGCATGAAATCAAGTTTAGAAAATCTTGATTTCATGCGCTTTATTTTACAATGTTATGTCTAGCTTATTACACCCAACCACGGAAACGAGATGCTTCAGCAGTGCGGCGAACACCTACCATATACGCAGCTAAACGCATGTTAATATTGCGGTTTGTTGCAGTTGTGTAGACGTTTTCGAATGCTTCTACCATTTTTTGAATTAATCTTTCACGCACTTCTTCTTCTGTCCAGTAGTAACCTTGATTGTTTTGTACCCACTCGAAGTAAGATACTGTTACACCGCCAGCAGATGCTAATACATCTGGCACTAAAAGAATGCCGCGCTCTGTTAAAATTTTCGTTGCTTCTGCTGTCGTTGGTCCGTTTGCAGCTTCTACAACAATGTTTGCTTTAATGTTATGTGCGTTTTCAGCAGTAATTTGGTTTTCGATTGCTGCTGGAACTAAAATATCACAATCTAATTCTAGTAGCTCTTTATTTGAAATTGTATTTTCAAATAAAGTTGTTACAGTACCGAACGAATCGCGGCGGTCTAATAAATAGTCGATATCTAAACCGTTTGGATCGTGTAATGCACCATAAGCATCAGAAATACCGATCACTTTTGCACCTAAATCACTCATAAATTTCGCTAAGAAACTTCCTGCATTACCGAAGCCTTGGATTACTACGCGAGCACCCTCAATATCGATACCACGTTTTTTCGCTGCTTCTTTAATAACAATTGTTACACCTTCAGCTGTTGCACGGTCGCGCCCTTGTGAGCCACCAAGTACAAGCGGTTTACCAGTGATGAAGCCTGGTGAGTTAAATTCATCCATGCGGCTATACTCGTCCATCATCCATGCCATAATTTGAGCGTTTGTAAATACGTCTGGCGCTGGAATGTCTTTTGTTGGTCCAACGATTTGACTTACAGCACGTACGTAGCCACGGCTTAAGCGTTCAACTTCGCCCATAGACATTTGACGTGGGTCACAAATAACGCCACCTTTTCCTCCACCATATGGTAAATCTACAATTCCACATTTCAATGTCATCCACATTGAAAGCGCTTTAACTTCTTCGTCAGTAACAGCTGGGTGGAAACGAACCCCACCTTTTGTTGGTCCTACTGCGTCATTATGTTGCGCACGGTAACCAGTGAATACTTTTGTTGTACCATCATCCATTTTAACTGGAATGCGTACTTCTAACATGCGAAGTGGTTCTTTTAGCAATTCATACATCGCTTCATCGTAACCAAGTTTTTGTAACGCTTCTTGAATGACATCTTGTGTTGATGTAAATAGGTTTAAATTTTCAGCCATTATTAATTCGCCTCTTTAACATTTTTAATTGTTTTTTGATATCGCCCATATTGTAACATATCTCAACATAAATTTGTTTATAAAATTGTCACATTTTAAATATTTTTCAGCAATTTTTACATATTTGCATACATGACATATGAATTTTACGTAAAATTAACTAATTCATTGCAAAACTTACAACATGCATTGTAAGTATCCTGCTTTTTACGCACATAAAACAGCGAGCACACTACTTGTCCGCCCGCTATTTTTTTGTTGCCTCAACCAAAGACCTCCACCTTTATAAGGTACGGGATACAGGCTTATTTAGCATTTGATTCAGCGAATGTTTGCACACTCGCTGAATCAAGATAGTACCCCATCACATTTTTCGAACTCACTCGAAAAAAATCTGGACTAAAGTTAGTTGAGGTGTGATTGATTAAAGCATTTCTGAAGTTGTTTTAGCTTGCATGTGTAATTGTAAGTAGTCTGGACCACCAGCTTTAGAGTCTGTTCCTGACATGTTGAAACCACCGAATGGTTGGTAACCTACAATCGCACCTGTACAGCCACGGTTGAAGTATAGGTTTCCTACATGGAAGTCTTCACGTGCTTTTTCTAAGTTAAGGCGGTTATTTGTAATAACTGCACCAGTTAAACCGTATTCTGTGTCGTTTGCAATCTCAATTGCTTGATCGAAATCTTTTGCTTTTGCAATCGCTACAACTGGTCCAAAGATTTCTTCTTTCATGATACGTGCAGATGGATCTACGTCTGCAAATACAGTTGGATTTACAAAGTAACCAACAGAATCATCTGCAGTACCACCAGCAACTAGACGGCCTTCGCCTTTACCGATTTCAATGTACTCTGTAATTTTGTTAAATGCAGCTTGGTCAATTACTGTTGCCATGAAGTTTGTTGGATCAGCTGGGTCACCGATAGTTAAAGCTTTTGTAAGCTCTTCTACACGATTAACAACTTGATCGTATACATCTTCAACGATTACTGCACGTGAACATGCTGAACATTTTTGACCAGAGAAACCAAACGCTGATTTCACGATTGATTGTGCTGCTAATTCAAGATCTGCCTCTTTATCAACAACGATTGTATCTTTACCGCCCATTTCTGCGATAACACGTTTAATCCAAATTTGTCCATCATTTAAAACAGAAGCACGTTGGTTGATACGTAAACCAACATCACGTGAACCTGTGAAGCTGATGAAGCGTGTACGTGGGTGATCAACTAAATAGTCACCTACTTCTGCGCCGCTACCTGGTACGTAGTTCACTACGCCTGCTGGTAAACCTGCTTCTTCTAATACTTCGATAAATTTGTAAGCTACAACTGGAGTTGTTGAAGCTGGTTTTAATAATACTGTGTTCCCTGTAACAACTGCTGCTACTGTTGTACCAGCCATAATTGCGAATGGGAAGTTCCATGGAGAAATAACAATACCAACACCTAATGGAATGTAGTCGTAACGGTTATATTCACCTGGACGGCTTTCTACTGGTTGACCGTTTTTAATGCGTAGCATTTGACGTCCGTAATATTCTAAGAAGTCGATTGCTTCAGCAGTATCTGCATCTGCTTCATTCCATGGCTTACCAGCTTCTTTTGTTAATAAAGCTGAGAATTCAAATTTACGGCGACGGATAATCGCTGCTGCTTTGAATAATACGTCTGCACGAATAGCAGGATCTACTTTTTTCCATGTGTTGAATGTTTCATCTGCAATTTGCATTGCCTTTTCTGCAAGTTCACGTGAAGCTTTCGATACGCTACCAATCACTTCTGTTTTCTTAGCTGGATTGTAAGAAACGATTTTGTCTTCAGTTGTGATGCGCTCGCCACCGATAATTAACGGATAGTCTTGACCTAAATAGCTCTCAACTAATTTTAAGCCCGCTAAATATGCATCTTTGTTTTCTTGTTGTGTAAAATCAGTGAATGGTTCGTGTTTATATGGAATCATGAAAAATCCTCCTAAGTAATTTTTATAAATGAAATGGAATTTCGTGCAAAAAAAATTTGCACTTAATTACACTTTATATTTATAATAATGCAAAAGATTATTGCTTTTTTCAAGTATTATCTTTTAAAAAATTTATGAAAATTTGAGGTGCTTGCATTGTTTGAACAGCAAAGACAACTCATTCCCTTTTACATACATGCAGTTGAGCATATTTCTGTAGGGATTCACGCAATTGATACCGAGGGCAAAACATTGCTTTATAATGCAAAAATGAAGGAAATTGAAGGCTATGCTTTTGAAGAAATGACAAGCCATTCCCTCTTTGAGCTTTTTGCATTTCGCAAAAAAGATAGTACATTATGGCGCGTTCTGCAAACCGAGCGTAAGGAAATGAATGTAAAACAAACGTATCGCAATAAAGATGGACATGAAATTACAACGTTAAATGACACATTCCCTATTTTTGATCAAGATAAACTCATTGGTGCAATTGAATTTGCACGTGACATTACATCACTAGAAAAGCTGATTTATCAGCCTTTAAGAAGATATGGTGTGCCGCTTACATTTGAAACTATTTCTGCTGTTTCAGATGCAATGCAACAAGTGATGACACATGCAAAAAAAGCAGCACATGCTCGTATACCTGTGTTACTTATTGGAGATTCTGGTACTGGTAAAGATTTAATTGCTGAAAGTATTCATCATGCATTATTGCCAAATAATGATGACTTTATTACATTTTTCAGTAGACGTGATGAGCGTATTGCAGAAAAAATCCGCAATCATTTACAGGCTGGAGGTAATTATACCTTTTTCTTTGAACGCATTGAATTTTTATCGATTGAAATGCAGGAGCAGCTGCTCCATATTTTAAAAGAGCTGTCGGTAACACAGCATATGATTATCGGTAGTATTGGCGGTGATCCTATCGACTTAATTAGCGATGGGCAATTGTTAAAGGAACTGTATTATTTCTTCGCAAATTTAACGATTTCTATCCCTCCTTTATGCGAACGTAAAGAAGATATCGAGCCGTTTGTCACAGATTATTTTGCTCGCCACCGTGCACGCTTTGCCTCCTCGATTCAAGGTTTATCGCCTGAAGTTATGAGATTATTTATGAGCCACGATTGGCCAGGGAATTTGAAGGAATTAGAATTGCTGCTTGATGAGATTGCTGCGGTCATAACAAATGAAGATGTCGTAACATTCGAAATGCTACCACTTCACTTCCGCTTTAAAGTACAGCAGGCCGATACACCAACAAGTTTGATTTTATATGATGAGCAATTGCTACCGCTTGATGAATACTTGCGAGAGGCTGAAATGTTTTACGTTGAAAATGTATTGAAAATGCATAACGGCAATGTCACAAAAGCCGCTGCTGCGCTCGGTATGAGCAGACAAAATCTGCAATACCGTCTGCGAAAGTGGAAGCAATATGATAGGGGCGCAAATAGCAATGGAGTTTAGTGAACTTCAAGCACATGCAGTTGCAAAACCTAGAAAACTCTCACAATGGGCAGAGTCAGGTAGTGTTGGAGCCGCCATTTTAACGCAAAATGGCAATATTTACGTTGGTGTCTGCATCGATACAGCTTGTTCAATGGGATTTTGTGCAGAGCATGCAGCAGCAGCCTCCATGATTACAAATGGTGAAAACATAATAACAAAAGTAATTGCAGTCAACTCAGAAGGTACAATTTTCCCACCTTGCGGAAGGTGTAGAGAGTTTTTAAGCCAGTAGCAGCAGAAAACCTTGAAGCCGAAGTAATGGTCACTGCTTACACTATTGTGAAGTTAAAGGATTTGCTACCATACGATTGGCGTACACAATAACCTGAAATAATATATCAAAAATTTTGCAGCAAGCATTGAAAAGTAAAACCCCATAAGCATGTTTATGAACTCTCCCCAAGTGTTAGATACATCTAACACTTGGGGGTACAGTTCAATACAAGCTTTAGGGGGTTCTCTTGTTCGCTATTTCTGACCTGATTGTTCAATCCATTCCTGCAGTTTATCCTTTAGTGGCTGAAAACCTGCTGCATCATCCTCATCCAGTCGCTCCTGCAATGATTTGCGTTGCTCCTTTTTCAGATGGGTAGGCTCTTCCTGCAACGCACGAATTGATAAGCTAATTTTTTGTGACTCCGATTCAATTTCCAAAATTTTTACGGTAATTTCATCGCCAACTTTTAAAAAATGGCTAACATCCTTTACAAATCCATACGTGATTTCTGATATGTGTACAAGCCCTTGAGTTTGTTCATCCAAAGCCACAAACGCTCCGTAAGGTTGTATTCCAGTTACTTTTCCAGTTAGCACGTCACCTACTTTGTATTGTTTTTCCATCCTACGATCCTACCTTCTGTGTCTATATACGAAAATGTCATGTTAAATTATAACATAATGCACTACACAGAACAAAGGAACGCCCCTAGCAAAGAGGTGAGTTGTATCACTAGAACGGGTATTTTACTAACAACATAGCATTCCAAATATCGCGATAATCTATATTTTCAATGGTTGCCGATTCTCCAGTTGCTGCAATTTCTGCCAAAATCGACGTTGCAATGGACGCTACAGCGCTGTCTTCAGCGATAAGAAATTGTAGAAGATGAATGTAATCTTGATTGTATGTGCCGTCCTGATTTTTGATAGGGTATGCTTCTCCACCAGTAAATAGCTTTAACATTATGAATTCATAGCTATTTTTCAAATGCTTATTGTATTCATCATACTGTTCAACTAATAATGTTTTTTCTAAAAGCAAGGCTGATTTAGCTGCCTCCTTAGCTGAAACAACAAGCTCCCCTGCGTAAATATAGCGCTCCATTTTTAACACTTCAAAAAAGCCTATTGTTTCAGGTGAAAAGGTATGAAATAGTTCTTTTTGAATAAGCGTGTAATCAAAAGCTAACTGTGTTTTTGCATTAAATTCTGTCAATACAAAACCTTCGTCTTTTGCTGCTGCGATGATTTCAGGTGTGTATTCAATCGAACGGTAAAGTTGATCCAGTGCTTTAATCTTTGCAATATAGCTTTGTAAATATGCTATTTCTTCTTTGTCATCTTGAAATACTTGTGGCTTCGCTAACATAGATAACGGAGAGTCTAATTGCTCTACAATATTATTTTGAACAATATTTAACTGACTTTGCCAAGCTCCTTTCGAATATCTTTGCATTGCCTCATCGCTCGTGTAAAATTGATACCTTCCTTCTGCTTCTTGTACATAGGCTAAAGAATTAAATTGATTCTCTGTTAAGTGTAAAGCTTGTCGCTGTAGCTCCTTCTGTTCTTTATAAATAACCGCTAAAGATTGACGCCACTCCTCAAACTCCTTTTGTGCTAAGGCATAGCGTTCATTATTTAAGCGTTCTACCTCATTAAAAGCCTGCATATCCTGTTGTTGCGTTATATAAAATGGTACTAAAATCGCCATAATACATGCGCTAACTATTGCGATAAACCAGTGACCGCGCTTTGATCTTTTTCTTGGTGGGTTCTCTGGCAAATTTGTTGTAATCGCATCAACATCTATTAATGAGGGCATACTTTCATAATGTTTTTTCAGCTTGTTCATACGCATTTCTAATCGTTTATCATCCATTAGCTCACCCCTCCTTGTTGCAAAATTGCTTTTAATTGCTCCTTCGCACGCATTAAACGCACCTTAACTGTAGACATTGAAATCGATAAAATTTCTGCAATTTCTTCATACTTACAATCATGAAAATAATATAAAATGATTGGCGTACGGTACTTTTCCCCCAACGCTAAAATAGCTTCATGTAGCGTTAAATCATCTGTATCCATATGTATAGCTGGAACTACCTCCTGCTGTAATTTATCCTTTTTTCTTTTTTCGCGCTGCTCCTTACGATAATAATCGCGCACTGTATTTAAAGTGATTTTGTACAGCCATGTCGTAAATTTCCCTTTGTCGAAATGCTCTATAAAACGGTACAGCTTAATAAATACTTCTTGTGTAATATCCTGTATATCATTGCTATGCACACCACATTGAAAGGAGAATTTTTCAACCGTTTTATAATGCAATCGAACAAGCTCGGCATATGCTTCCTTGTCCCCATTAGCTGCTCGCTTTAAAAGCAACTGTTCCATAACCCTTCCCCCTTTCACTTTCCTTATCAATGATACGATTGTTTTATCGCTTTTGTTACATAGTTTTAAATCAATTACACCTTGGCTTAATTTTTTTCGAGCTAATTATCTTGCGACGGGCAAGCCTTTCCCCAACACCTTTGACATCCAGCGGCGCTTTACTTTGATTTTTTTGTCCAACCACTAAATCAAGATAAAGTTTTATTTCTGTTAAAAGTATTGTAGAATAAATACTTGTTTTACAATTAAGGAGGGTTTTCTTTGGCTTCGAGAGAGCATTTTGCATCAAAGATTGGTTTTATTTTAGCTGCGGCTGGTAGTGCTATTGGTATTGGCGCTATATGGAAGTTTCCATACATGGTTGGAACAAACGGAGGCAGTGTTTTTATTCTGTTATTTATTATTTGCACATTATTATTAGGGCTCCCTATTTTAATTGCTGAATTTATGATTGGGCGTCGTGGACAAGCAAGTGCCATTCAATCCTTTCAAAAACAAGCATCAAATCGCCCTTGGTTTTTAGTTGGCTGGCTAGGTGTGATTACAAGCGGTTTAATTTTATCTTTTTATAGTGTTGTTGGGGGATGGATTTTAAGCTATTTAATGCGCGCACTGACGTTTAGCCTATCAGGACAGGGTATTGATTTTTCACAGCTATTTCAGCAAGTCATTGAAAATCCGATTGAAGTTGTTATTGCGCAGGGCGTATTTATGCTTATTACATTATTAATTGTACAAGCAGGTATTAAAGATGGCATTGAAGTAGCAAGCAAATGGATAATGCCGCTATTATTTATTTTTTTCGTTTTGTTATGTATTCGCTCACTAACACTTGATGGTGCAATGGAAGGTGTACGCTTTATGTTTGTACCAGATTGGTCATATTTTAATGGCGAAACATTTTTAATGGCACTCGGTCAAGCATTTTTCTCGCTTAGTGTTGGAATATGTATAATGATTACCTATGCTTCATACTTACCGAAGAAAGAAAATATTGTTAACTCAGGCGTTAATGTTGCGATAATGAATATTATTATTTCTTTACTTGCAGGACTTGTTATTTTTCCAGCGGTGTTTGCGCTAGGCTATTCGCCAACAGAAGGACCTGGACTTGTCTTTATGATGATTCCTGCTGTTTTTGAGCAACTTCCTTTTGGTCAAATACTTTTAATTATTTTCTTTATTTTATTATTGTTTGCAACGTTAACATCTGCTATTTCCTTGCTTGAAGTTGTTATTTCTAACAGTATTGGCGAACGAACATATTTACGTAAAAAGGCTTCATGGTTATTAGCTACCATTATATTTATTGTTGGTATCCCAAGCGCTCTATCTTTCGGTGTATTATCAAATGTGACTATCTTTAATAAACCTATTTTTGATTTTATAGATTATTTAACAAATAGTATTGCGATGCCAATTGGGGCATTCTTTATTTCACTATTTGTTGGCTATCATTATAAAAAACAAATTACACAGCAAGAGCTTCAAACAGCCCCACTATTATTTACAATTTGGTATATAATCGTGCGCTATATAGCTCCAGTTGCAATTTCCATTATTTTAATCCGTGGCATAATAAGCTGAGGAAAATGCTGAAAAGTGGCTATCCAGAAGGAGATACCCTTCTGGACAGCCACTACTTTTATATTAAATATTTGCTAGAAACTTGTGCATCTACGGTGGTCGCATCTAAAGTATTTTGTGATGAATAATCGCAGCACAAATCACTTTTCAAACACATCCTTTTATATAATGCATTTCGCTTCAAATTTAATCGCAATTAATTTATAGGCCATTTCAACACACTGCTCAAATGGAATCCACTGTTCATAAGAGTGTTCATAAACAGTTTGAATAACCTTTGCTAGACTGCTTGGGTCATCTATCCCTTGTAAAGCAGCAACTACATCTGCAGTTTCTGTCTCATAGCTACTTGCCCCTAAATGAAATGGGTCCCATTCCTCAAGCGCATTAACAGCCTTTTGATTCATTTCGATATTTTCCAATTTTACTAGTCCCCTAAATAATTATGTTTATATGATTCGTATGATAACATATAATAAAGTAAAACTAAAATCAACGAGGTTATACTATTTCCTCGCTGATTTTATTAGAAAAGCACAAACTAGCTATTTCTCGTAGTCCGTGACAATACTTGTGTGCTTCACTGCATGTTAGCCGTATTGCGAATTTTCGGCTCACATCTATATTTCATCTATAAATTTTCCGTTTATACGGGATAAAATTATTAAAAGGAAAGAGTGATTACTTATGTCAATTTTTAATGCGATTGTTGATCGTCGTAAATCTCGTTCTTACAAATGGGATCGTATGGAACAAATTTTTAATATTGAAGATGCTAGCGATATTTTACCAATGTGGATTGCAGACATGGATTTTGCTGCTCCTAAAGAAGTAATTGAAGCTATTGAAGAGCGCTTAAAACATCCTGTATTTGGTTATTCATACGTTTGTGGTGGCTGTAAAGAAGCAATTGTTAAATGGTATGAGCGTCGCCATCAATGGACAATTCAACCAGAAACAATTTTATTCCACCATGGTGTCGTCCCAGCAATTGCAAGTATTATTGAAACATTTACAGAGCCAAACGATAAAGTAGCTATTTCAACACCTGTCTACCCACCGTTTTCAAACGTGCCACAAAATCAAGGGCGTGAGCTTGTATTATGCGATTTAGTAGAAGTAAATGGCTCTTACACTTATGATTTCGTACAGCTTGAAGAGCTATTTAAACAAGGCGTTAAGCTATACATACTATGTAACCCTCATAATCCGGCAGGTGTTGTATGGAGCCGCGCGCAATTAGAGGAGCTAGTTGCACTATGCATCAAGTATGATGTTTATTTATTGGCAGATGAAATTCATGCGGATGTCATTTTACCAGGTGCAAAATTCATACCTACATTGACAGTAGCAGGTAGCGAGCAAGCAAAAATTATTTCTTGTATCGCCCCTACTAAAACGTTCAACTTAGCTGGCATTCAAGCTGCTATGATGGTTGTACCTAATGAAGATTTACGCCTGCAGCTAGAGCAAAACGCTGCAGCACATGGTAAAATGGATTTAAATGCATTCGCTTCTGCTGCTGTGCAGGCTGCATACACATATGGTGATGCCTGGTTAGACGAATTGATTGAATACGTAGCAACAAATATGGATTATGTAATGAGCGAATTAAATGAATTAGAAGGTATTTCTGTTGCGAAGCCTGAAGGCACTTACCTAATGTGGATTGATTACCGCGGTACAGGCTTATCTGAAAAAGAGATGATGGACCGCCTATTAACAATTGGCAAGCTTGCTTTAGAGCCAGGAACAAAATATGGCGAAGCAGGACGAGGATTCCTCCGTATAAATGTTGCTTGTCCATTTACAACTATTGAAGATGGCGTTGCTCGTTTTAAAAAAGCACTTGCTAACTAAATAAAATTCATCTTCTTCAAATCTTGTCTGGCGTGTGTATTGCGATTTTTATTAATGGAGGCATTTTCGCATGAAAGTAATAAAATTTTTATCAATCACGGCTATTGTGCTGGGGCTAGTGGGTTATGGTGTTTATCATTTCGGTATACAATTTATTTCAGAAAAAGTATCTGAAACAGTGACAACGGAATTAGTAGATAGCGGCCAAATCGAAACGGTCAAGCGTGTGATTGAGCAAGATGCGACATTGGCAGGCTATATGGAGGAGGCAAAAGCGGCTGATCCTAGTGAATTACCTTTTACAACTAAGGAAGAGGCAACAAAGGTGTTGATTCAAAAAGTGGGTGTGACCGCATTAAATGATCTTCGCGTTAAAGCAGAAAACGGTACACTTTCGCAGGAAGAAGTACTTCAAGAAATTGAAGGAAAACTAACACTAGAGGAGCAGCTTGCTTTAAAGGTGATTGTGTATCAGGAATTGTATAAATAAAAGTGACCGTCCTTCAACAAATAATCAGTGAGTATCCCTCGCGATCTCACTGATTGTTTATTTCCATCATAATAATTACCACTAATTAGATGTAGCAAAAAAACCGCCGAAGCGGTTTTTTTTATTGCTGTGCTTCCTTTTTCATACGCTCATCACGCTCCGCTAATGCACGTGCTTCAAGCTCCTTTGCTGCAAGCTCTTGCTTTTTAGCAAATTTACGTATGATTTTAAGTACAAAAAAGCATAGTACTAATAAAAGAAGTATTTCTAGAAATGCTGGAAAATAAGTCGATTTATCTTCTGGGAAATAAAGAAAGCCAAAATTTAATAAGAATGAAGTCATTTTTTCACACTTCTCTCAATTAATTATTCAAAAATTGTAATTGATTCGATTTTAATATCTTCAAGTGGCTTATCATGCATACCTTTTTTTACATTGGCCATTTTATCTACAATGTCCATGCCCTCAACTACATGACCAAATACTGTATGCTTATGGTCTAACCATGGTGTCCCACCGTGTTCAGCATAATACTCAATTGCTTCTTTTGGGAAGCCTGCTTGCTCCATTTGACGAATCATATCGCTTGGAGTATGTGACATTTGCACGATGAAGAATTGTGAACCATTTGTGTTTGGGCCAGCATTCGCCATAGATAATGCACCGCGGAAGTTAAATAAATCTTGGTGGAATTCATCTTCGAAAGAACCGCCCCAAATTGATTCGCCACCCATTCCTGTACCAGTTGGGTCACCACCTTGAATCATAAAATCAGAAATTACACGATGGAAAATGATACCGTTATAATACCCTGACTTAGCATGTCCTAAAAAGTTTTCAACTGTTTTTGGTGCATGCTCTGGGAATAATTTAATTTTAATTGACCCCATTGTTGTGTTCATTTCTACTAAAATTTCGCCTGCATTTAGCTCTGTCGTTAATTGTGGAAACATAAGTGTCTCTCCTTTAAATTTAATCATTAATCTTTTTTATTCTAACATATTTCTTTTCACTTTTCCGCTTTTCACAATCAAGTTACTTCCTTCGTGTCACGAAATAAGTTATACTGTATGTCAATATCTTTTCTCAGCTAAACCTTATTTTTAGTTGTCCCGTACTTCTGCTGAGTATTAATACTAAGTTGGAAAGAAAGTGACTCACTATGAAAAATAGGAAACACAATTTTATTATTATTTTAATCGCAAACTTTATCGTTGCAGGATCCGCTACAATGATTATGCCATTCCTCTCACTTTACATTGATACACTTGGTGATTTTTCGGAAAGCTATGTGCAAAAATGGTCAGGCTTTATTTTTGCTGCAACTTTTGTTACTGCTTTTTTAATGTCGCCGATTTGGGGACGCATTGCGGATAAATATGGCTATAAGCCAATTATGATTATTAATAGTTTTGGTATTGCGATTAGCATTTTTTTAATGGGCTATGTACAAAATGTTGAGCAGTTTTTTATACTGCGATTATTTATGGGGATTGTAACAGGATTTATCCCGACATCTATAGCATTTATTAGCCGACATACCCCAAAAGAAATCGCAGGGAAAACGCTAGGTACTTTGCAAATGGGAAGCGTAGGTGGTACTTTATTCGGTCCTGTTATCGGAGGCTTGCTTGCTGATACTTTTGGTTTTACCTATACCTTTGTATTTACAGCAGCAGCTATCACCCTTTCGGGAATTATTATTATTTTTGGTATTCATGAGCCTGAAATAATCCAAAAGAAAAAAAGTGCAATTTATTCTCGTAAAAATGTTTTATGGGCAATTTTTCACCACCGTCTCATGTTTAACGTGATGATTGTTACAAGCTTAATTCAAATTGGGAATTTTAGCATTCAGCCATTACTATCTTTGTATGTAACGCATTTAACAACAGCCACCGATGTTGCGATGCTTGCGGGTATAGCATTTAGTGCAGCAGGCTTAGGCAATATTTTATTTGCGCGTTTCTGGGGTCGCTTAAGCGACCAAATTGGTTACGAACGCGTGCTGACTGGTTTATTAATTTGCTGTGTCATCTTTGTTGTACCACAGGCACTCGTAACATCATTATGGCAGCTCATTTTATTACGTCTCTTATTCGGTATTGTGGCTGGTGGATTAATTCCTATTACTACTGCACTTATCCGCCGTGATGCACCAGTTGCTATTCAAGGCGAAGTTATGGGCTATAGTCAAAGCTTCCGCTTCTTTGGGAATATTATCGGTCCTGTAATTGGTGGAGTTGTGAGCGGCTTAATTAATATTCCATCAGTCTTTTATGTTACGGGGTCATTATTCCTTTTAGCTTTTATTATTTTACACTTTGTCCAAAAAGCACCAAAGCAATATATGGATGATATGTTAAAAGAACATGCATGACATAAGGAAGCTGTCTGAAAAGCAGGCTAACGCGCCGCTTTTTGGGCAGCTTTTTGTTGTTTTATAATGTTAACTTGCAAAAAATGAAGGCATTCTTTAAAATCCCCAAAATAATTTCTCTTTTTAAATGCTTGAACAAGTGCTTGAACGAGTTTTTAGTCATTCCCGAAACACTTACATTATGCTATGATAAATCATTATCGGAGGCATATTTTATGAAAAAATTTTCTGGCTTTCTAATTATTATTAGCTGCTTTCCCCTTTTGTTTGTTTTAAGCGGGGAAATTTCCTATGAAATCGAAGCAGCAAGAACATTTGAAAACCAAATGAAGCAATCAATCGAATTACCAAATATTATTTCTGAGCTACCTGTCACATTATTAGATCAAAATAACAATGTGTATAGTGAGGAATATGTAGAATGGAGAAAGCCACTGCCGTTTGAAAATATCCCACAGATTGTAAAGGACATTTTCATTTACAGCGAGGATAGTGATTTTTACGAGCATATTGGCTTTGATTTAAGTGCAATAGCTCGTGCGCTTGTGATCAATACATCTGAACAAGCCGTACAACAAGGTGGTAGTACGATTACACAACAATTAGTGAGAATGCGCTATTTGTCAGAGGAAAAAACATACGAACGAAAATTAATGGAAATATTTTATTCCTATGAGCTTGAAAAGCGCTACAGTAAAACGGAAATTTTAAATATGTACTTGAATGAAATTTATTTTAGCAATCAAGTATATGGCATCGAGAGTGCAGCAACTTATTATTTTGGTAAATCGCTAAATGAACTATCATTGGCAGAAATCGCCTTTATCTCAGCAATTCCTAATAATCCATCTTTATATGATCCCTTGAAAAATTTTGAGCAAACAAAAGCACGGCAGGAGCGTTTATTGCAAACATTAGTGGATCATGATGTTATTACATTAGCTGAAGCAGAAACACATAAAAGCTTACCTATTAAACTCAATGTTAAGCAAAAGATACAATCGTACCCTGCATATAGTACATACGTTTTGCAAGAATTAAAATGGCTGGTCGCACAAAATGAAGGCTTAGATATTTTAATTGCTAATGCCAAAACAGCGCAAGAAAAAGAACAGCTACAAGCAAAGCTACAGGATAAAGTACAATCGCTACTGCAGCAAGGGGCCGTTATTCATACTGCGCTTGATCCTGCTAAGCAACTACATGATGAGCAAGCAATCGACCAAATTCTATCATTACCAGAACTGCAAGCAAGCGCGGTTGTAATTGATAATGCATCGAGGGAGATTACAAGCATTTATGGAGGCAAAAATTATAAAAAATTCGATTTACATCGTGCCTATCAAACACCTCGTCAACCTGGTTCTGCTTTTAAACCTTTAATCGTTTATGCACCGTATTTTGAATCAACAGATTACTCACCTACTTCTACAGTAAGTGGTGGAGCCTATTGTGTTGGTATTTTCTGTCCGCAAAACTATGGTGGAGGGCTTTACGGTCAAGTATCCTTATCAACAGCTTTCCGTTATAGCTACAATACAAGTGCGCTACGCCTTTATAATACAATTGGCGTTGATACAGCTTTCAATTATTTAGAAAAGTTTAATTTCCATTCACTTGACCCTAAAGACCGATCATACGCTGCTGCGCTTGGCGGATTAACATATGGGGTGACAGCACTTGAAATGGCCGATGCTTATACAAGCTTTATCGATGGCTCATACTCTCAAGCCCACGCCATTCGTACAGTAACGGATTTACAAGGAAATGTTCTATATAAATGGCCTACTGAGCGTTCTGTTATCTGGTCACCAAAAACGGTACGCTACATGCGATCAATGCTAACAGATGTTGTCACACATGGGACTGGTGTCGGACTCTATACTACAACAAATTATATCGGGGCAAAAACAGGCACAACGAATGATTTTAAAGATTTCTGGCTAGCTGGCTTAACAGACACAGAAACTGCTGCTGTTTGGATTGGCTACGATATGCCTCGCTCAATGGAAGCAATTGAACGCTACCAAATCCATTTCGCGATTTTTAATGCCATTATGAATTGATTTGATTATAAAAATAAAGGAGCCGTCTGAAAAGCCATTTTGAGACGGCTCCTTTGCGACGAGGATAGTGTGACTACCGCAGGAGCACATGGTTACTGTACCGAAAGCGTAGCGTTCGGTACAATATATTTATTATAAAAGCAGGGGCTGTCCGAAAAAGTAATACCTTTTCAGACAGCCCCTTCCTTTCTTTAATTCGCAAATGGCAAGCTTGCTAGCACGCCATTATAAAGCTTTATTACAACATAAAGGATTAAAACAATAAATAATGCCCAAACTAAAATTTCAAAGAATATTAGACCAATCATACCACCAATTGACATGAAATTACTCATCTTATACACAGTATAAATAAAGTATATGAAAATGGTTAATAAAAAAATAGCAAACAATATAATAAAGGATTGAATACCGAATGCTGATAACAAGGCACCGAAAAAGAATATAACATAGCCTCCACGTGCTACATTCATCGTTTCCCCAGCTTTATCGCTTGAAAAAAACAGCATTCCTAATTCATGTATAGTTTCCCCAATAAGCTTAAATGCAGAAAACATCATGAAGAAAATAAGTGCAAACACAATTAGTAAAAACATACGTAACTCTAAATCAGACAAAAATTCACGCATTCCTGTATAAACGCCAATCGCTTTAAAAAACTCCAGCGATTGTGTGACGGTAAAAATACCGAATGTCAAACTAAACAATAAAATGGTGAACAACGGTAAATAACCGTACAAATATGGATTTTTCATAAAAAATTTTTACCCTCAAATTTCTTTATTCTTTCCTATTTATAATAGCGAATAAATAGGGTAACCTGCAAGAGTAGAAATACCCGAGAGTGCATGCAATTGCTAGAAGAATCAGTTATAATGAAATTTGTTAACATTTTTACAACGTTATGAAAGGAGGATTTTAATTGATGCAAGTTTTAGCGATTTTTATTCCTTTATTCGCAGCCATCTTTATTCCATTATTATTCCGTCATGTTCGAACTATACATACAGGCTGGTTTGTACTAATTGTGCCTCTTCTACTTGTTAGTTATTATGTAACATTTATTTCCCGGGTAATGAAAGGAAATGATGTTCTTGCTTCTTTTAATTGGATTCCATCTTTAAATATTTCCTTCATCTCATATTTAGATGGACTTAGCTTACTATTTTCTTTATTAATCACAGGAATTGGTACACTTGTTGTGCTCTATTCAATTTTTTATTTAGATAAAACGAAGGAGCAGCTACATAATTTTTATATTTATTTATTAATGTTTATGACTGCTATGCTTGGTGTTGTACAGTCCGATCATATGATTACATTGTATTTATTTTGGGAGCTCACATCCATTTCTTCGTTTTTATTAATTGGTTATTGGTTCCAACGTGATAAATCGCGTTTTGGTGCTTTAAAATCAATGATGATTACTGTGGCAGGTGGCTTGTTTATGCTAGGTGGCTTTGTACTTTTAGCTTTAATGGGTGGCACATATTCCATCCGTGAGTTAATTGCTCAAGCTCCACAGCTAATGGACGAGCAATATTTTGTTTTAGCACTTGTTCTGATTTTACTAGGTGCTTTTACAAAGTCTGCACAATTCCCATTTTACATTTGGTTGCCAGATGCCATGGAAGCGCCTACACCAGTAAGTGCTTATTTACACTCTGCTACAATGGTAAAGGCCGGAATCTATTTAGTTGCTCGCTTCACACCAATTTTCGCTGCATCTGAAGTTTGGGTTTGGCTTGTAACAGGCATCGGTCTTCTCACACTTTTATGGGGTTCTCTATTTGCAGTAAAGCAAACTGATTTAAAAGGTATTTTAGCCTTTTCAACCGTCAGTCAATTAGGCTTAATCATGGCTTTATTAGGGGCTAGTGCGATTGCCTATCATGTAGAGGATGCAGCAAATACAATGTTTAAATATGCAGCCTTTGCAGCGATTTTTCATTTAATCAACCATGCAACTTTTAAAGGTAGCTTATTTATGATTGCTGGTATTGTTGACCATGAAACAGGTACACGTGATATAAGAAAGCTTGGCGGACTTATGAGTATAATGCCTCTTAGCTTTACTGTTGCTTTAATCGGTAGTTTATCTATGGCTGGCTTACCACCATTTAATGGATTTTTAAGTAAAGAGATGTTTTTAACAGCTATGCTCACATTGAAAGATTTCGAATTATTCGAATTTAGTACATGGGGTATTTTGCTTCTTATCGTAGCAGTAGTTGCAAGTGTTTTCACATTTGTTTATAGCTTCTATTTTGTCTTTAAAACATTTACAGGGAAATTACAAGCTTCTGAACTACCACAAAAGCCACATGAAGCACCAATTGGCATGCTTATTGCACCAATGATTTTAGCAGTGCTTGTTGTCATTATTTTCTTTATTCCAAATTTAGTTGGCGACGTATTTATTAAGCCTGCTGTTTTCGCAATTCAGCCATTTTTATATCAGGACCCGTTTTTATCATCTAGTCCTGGGATGATTGATATTACAGTTGAGGCATGGCATGGCTTTAAGTCACCTGAATTATGGCTAACAGTTTGTATTTTTGTGGTTGGTGCTATTTTATTTACAACATTAGGAAAATGGCAAAAACTTTACCGTGTACAACCTGCTAAGCTTTCTTTCAATGCACTTTATGATTTTATAATGGATGGCGTTTTAAATCGCGGTATGACAAATTTATCAAAGCATATTATGCACGGTTCTGTGCGTCATTACTTAATGTATATGTTTGCGGCAATTTGCTTTATTGTCATCGGAACTTTATTTTATAAAGATGCATTTAGAATATCATTTAAAGGTGCAGCGCCAATAGAATTGTATCAATTAATTTTAATTATCGTACTTGTATTAGGCACATTAACAACTTTAATTGCTAGGTCGCGTATTACCGCAATTGTTGGGTTAGGTGCAGTTGGTTATACAGTCGCATTGTTTTTCGTTATGTTCAATGCGCCAGACTTAGCTTTAACACAGCTTGTTATAGAAACTATTTCAGTAGCATTATTTTTACTTGTATTTTACCATTTGCCACGTTTAGGAAAGATGCAGGAGTATACACCTTTCCGCTTTAGACGATTAGCCGTTTCTATTGGTATTGGAGCAATGGTAACACTGTTAGCTTTATCTGCTCATTCACAAAAATTAGTAGAGTCTATTAATAAATATTATAAAGATACTGTTTACACCGAAGCTGGTGGTGGAAATATCGTCAATGTTATTTTAGTAGACTATCGTGGCTTTGATACATTGTTCGAAATTACGGTGCTTGGTCTTGCAGGTATGGGGATTTACGCAATGATTAAATTGCGCTTAAGCAGAAAGGAGAAGATAAAATGAAAGTAACTAAGCTTAAAACAAATGATCTTATTTTGCAGTTTACAGCAAAAATCGTATTTTTCATTATTTTCTTCTTCTCTATCCATATTTTCTTTGCAGGGCATTATACACCAGGTGGTGGCTTCGTAGGCGGTTTATTGACGTCTAGTGCCATCGTGCTACTCGTTATTGCATTTGATTTAAAAACAGTGCGCAAGATTTTGCCAATTAATTATATGTATATGACAGCAACAGGGCTTATTTTAGCTTTAGCTACTGCTGCGTTCCCTATTTTTGTTGGCAAGCCTTTTTTCACACATTTTTTCGATTATTTCAATTTGCCGCTGTTCGGTAAAACATCATTACATACAGCTGCTCTATTTGATTTAGGTGTATTTTTGGTTGTTGTAGGTGTAACGATGACCATTATTCAAACAATCGGGGAGGATGAATAATGGAGATTGTAATGGCATTTGTATGTGGCTTCTTATTTATGGCTGCCATATATTTAATATTATCGCGTAGCTTGCTGCGCATTATTATTGGAACAGGCTTGCTTAGCCACGGAGCACATCTGCTTATTTTAACAATGGGTGGTCTCGGTGGTACTGCTCCTCCTGTTTTAGCTGAAGGCGTATCAGATTTTGCTGATCCGATACCTCAAGCGCTTATATTAACAGCAATTGTTATTTCATTTGGAGTAACAGCCTTTATTTTAGTTCTTGCATATCGTGCGTATCAAGAGCTTAAAACAGATGATACAACGGCGATGAAAGGAAGTGGTATAGATGATTAACTTCCTTCTGTTTCCTATATTAATAACGTTTTTCACTGGGATGATACTGATTTTTTTCCAGAAAAACATTTATTTACAGCGCACAATTTCACTTATTTCATTAGGTGTTGCAACAATATGTGCCTTATTCGTTATGCTAAAAGTACAACGTGATGGCATTCAATCAGTCACTTTCGGTGATTGGCCTGCGCCATATGGAATTACAATGGTAGCTGATGGTGTATCGACATTGCTTGTACTAACATCGTTATTGTTAACATTTTTTATTACTTGGTACAGTTTCGGCTCTATTGGTAAGGAGCGCGAGCATTTCTTTTACTATCCGGGTGTTATGTTTATTTTAACAGGCGTAAATGGCGCCTTTACAACAGGCGATATTTTTAATATGTTCGTATTTTTTGAAGTATTATTAATGTCTTCTTATTTACTGATTGTGCTTGGTGGAGAGAAAAAGCAATTACGTGAGTCGATTCAATATATTTTAGTAAATATTATTTCTTCTGCATTATTTGTTATTACAGTAGCTTATTTGTATTCAATTATCGGCACATTAAGCATGGCAGATATTGCGATGAAAATTACAGCAATTAATCAACCCGGTATTATTACGACGATTGCAGTACTATTTTTAATGGTATTTGGCTTGAAGGCAGCCATTTTCCCACTTTACTTCTGGTTACCTAGCTCGTATGCCGCTCCACCAATCCCTGTCCTAGCATTGTTTGGTGCACTCTTAACAAAGGTTGGGGTATATGCAATTATGCGTACATATACGTTGTTTTTCGTACATGATATCGCCTTTACACATCAAATGTTATTAATTTTTGCTGTATTAACAATTATTGCAGGCTGTATAGGAGCTTTAGCACATTTTGATGTGAAACAAATTATTATTTATAACATCGTTATCGCAGTCGGCGTTATTTTATTCGGTGTTGCACAAATGAATTTTGATGGTTTAGAAGGTGCAATGTTCTATTTAGTACACGATATGATTATTAAAGCGGCGCTATTTATGCTTGTTGGAATCATCGTTTACATTACTGGAACAAGCGATTTACGCAAAATGGGCGGTCTAATGAGAAAATATCCTTCACTTGGATGGTTTTATTTAATTGCAGCATTCGGCTTAGCAGGTATTCCTCCTTTAAGCGGTTTTGTTGGAAAATTATTAATTGTGCAAGGCGGCTTTGCTGCGGGCAATACGTGGAGTAGTATTTTCATTTTGGCATCAAGCTTAATTGTTTTACTTTCAGTTATTCGCATTTTCCTTTATGCATTTTGGGGAGAAGAAGGACAAACTGTACAAATTCAGGAAAAAACTTATAAGCAACTATACTACCCTACTGTTATTTTAGTTGTCATTTCAATTGCTTATGGTGTTGGCTCTGAATGGGTAACACCGTTTATGGATAGCGCTGCACGTGTATTAACAAACCCTTCTATCTATATTGAAGCGGTAATGAAAGGAGCGCAACCTTAATGGCATTTCAAATATTATTAAACTTTTCACTTGCCCTATTATGGATGTTCCTAGGTAATAATTTTACAGCTAGCGGCTTTATTATTGGCTATTTGCTTGGTCTAGCTGCGGTTCTTTTAATGCGTCGTTTCTTTAATGGGCGGCTATATACAGGGCGTGTTTGGGCTTTTATTAAATTAACTTTTCTATTTTTCAAGGAGCTCGTATTAGCCAATGTAGCCGTATTACGTGTTGTATTAAAGCCTACTCTTGATATGCAGCCTGCCTTTTTTAAATATGATACGACATTGACTGAGGAATGGGAAATTACCCTCTTATCTAGCTTAATTACATTAACACCTGGTACTGTTGTTGTCCATGTATCAGATGATGCGAAAAGCTTATATATTCATGCGATTGATGCGAAGGATGTTGATGAAACAATCGATTCGATTCGCAACTCCTTTGAAAAAGCGATTTTGGAGGTGAGCCGTACATGATATATTTTATTTGGGGTTCAATTGTCATCGTGATGTTATCAATGATTTTAGTTATTTATCGCCTAATTAAAGGGCCAAACCCTTCCGATCGTGTTGTTGCGCTCGACTCAATAGGCGTTTCTCTTATGGCATTAATCGGGATGTTTTCGATTATGGTCGATACGAGTTTTTATTTAGATATTATTTTATTGCTCGCAATTTTATCATTTATTGGTACTGTAGCATTTTCTAAATTTATTGAGAAAGGAGACATTATTGAACGTGACAGTTCTCGCTAATACATTAGTTGTTCTCTTTATCTCAGTAGGTGTAATTTTTATTGCAGTAGCGGCTGTCGGTTTGTTCCGACTTCCAGATTTATATACGCGTGCACATGCTGCATCCAAAAGTGCAACATTAGGTGTAATGAGTGTTTTAATCGGTGTATTTTTTCACTTTTGGTTAATTGAAAATCATTTTAATCCACGTATATTGCTAGGAATTTTGTTCATTTTTATGACAGGCCCTGTTGGTGGACATATTATGAGCCGCTCTTCCTATATTGCAGGTGTAAAACCATGGTCGGGTACAATCCGTGATGATTTAAAGCCTGAAATTGAGCGTATGAAAAAAGAGCAAAATATACAAGACTAAAGGGTAAAGGAAAGCAATTAGTCATCCGCTTTCCTTTACCTTTTGCACTTTTAAAATATAAGGAATTAGCATTTAACTAAAAAATGCAGAAAACCTTTTTTGCTTATTCAATAAATCTTCTCATTCATCAACAATACACTCTTTAATATCCACGTCGATATGGCGGATAAAACCTTGGTGGGTATGGCGGATATGGTGGATATGGTGGATATGGCGGGTAATATGGATAACGTCGATATGGGAAAAATTGATTGCCTAAAAAGCTACCTAGAAACCCTCCTAAAAAAGGCGCACCGAATGGAAAAAATGGAAACATACAAACTCCTCCTTTGCTTTACTATATGACAAAGGTTTAGGAAAAGGTGACAAAGGACATGTTTGAAAAGTCATTTTCAAGCAACAAGTAATACATAGAAGCAGAGGCTATGGCTTGTCCAGAAAGTCGAATCAGCTTTGAAACAAAGAAAAATTCAGCTCTACTTATTCATTTTTAATTAAAAGTAAATGTTATCGATGCTTACATTCTTTAGAGAATTAATATTTCAATAAGACAGTAAAAAAATTGTCCGAAAAGCGGCACGCAAGCCTGCTTTTCGGACAACTCTAGTCTCTTAATTAAATAGCTTATTTTTCCTCTGCTAATTGCTCAATAAAGCTAGCTAAAGTACGTACCATTACGCCTGTACCACCCTTTGGACCAAGGTCATGCACAGCGCTACTATCTGATGTACCAGCGATGTCTAAGTGAATCCATGGCGTATCCTCAGCAAATTCTCCAACAAAGCCACCACCGAAAATCATATGACCATCGCGTCCAGGAGAATTATTTAAATCAGCAAATTCAGAGTTACGAATGCGTTTTTTATCGTTTTCTGTAAGTGGTAAGCGCCATACAAATTCATTTGTATCAACAGTCGCTTCCATAAAGCTTTCGAAGAACGCTTCATTGTTCGTTAATGCACCTGTTTTATCATTCCCTAATGCAACAATTACGCCACCTGTTAAAGTAGCTACATCAATTAAATATTTTGCACCTTGCTGCTTCGCATAAGTTACTGCATCCGCTAACACAAGACGACCTTCCGCATCCGTATTAAACACTTCTACCGTTTTTCCACTTAAAGTTGTAATCACATCATCTGGCTTTAACGCTTCACCAGAAACCATATTATCTGTCGCACCAACAACTGCCATAACGTTTTTATTAGGGCGTGTTTCACCAATAATTTTCATTGCACCTAAAACTGCTGCTGCGCCGCCCATATCGCCTTTCATGCCAACCATACCTTCACGAGGCTTTAATGAATATCCGCCCGTATCGTAAGTTACACCTTTCCCTACTAATGCGACAACATCTTCCCAATTCTCTGTTGCTTTGTACTTTAATGTAATCATACGTGGCTCTTGTACAGAGCCTTTGTTAACGCTTAGAATAGCCCCCATACCTAGCTCTTCCATCTGTGCTTTGTTTAAAATTTCTACTTCAAAGCCGTATTGTTTGCCAAGCTCCTCAGCATAATTTGCTAAATCCGTGGCTGTTAATAAGTTTGGTGGTGTATTTACTAATGTACGCGCTTCATTTGTAGCATCTGCGTAAATATGTCCTACTTCATAATTTGTAGCGATATCTTCAATAGAGCCAGCAGCTACAAAATGCACAGCATCTAAATATGTGTCTGCCTCATTTGATGTTGTTTTGTAGTGCTTTACTGTATAGAAGCCTAAGTTAATACCTTCTCCAGCTAAAAAAGCCACTTCCTCTTCCGTAATATTTTCTGTTGTAAAGGATTCTAACCAAATTGTATAAGCCATCTTTTTGGATTTTTTTAATTGCTTTCCAACTAAACCAAAAGCGTTACGTAACACTTCTGCTGTTAAGCTTTTCCCTTCTCCTAGACCTACAAATAAAATATGTTGTACTTTTTCTCCTGCAACAGGTAGCTTTGTAATCGCTTTCGCTTCAGATGAAATTTCTCCATTAGTTAACCACTCATTGATATGTTCACCAAAAGCTGTCGGCAATGCTGACCAATTGCTCATTTGTTCGCGGTGCTTCTGTACACCAACGATTAATACTTCTGTTGCTACTTGCTCTAATGTTGTTGTTTGTTTTGCGATATTCATTATATACTTCCTCCAATTATTTAATAGCTCTATTATACAATATCATAATTATTCGAATAGCGAAATATTTGCTTTTTTTTAATATTCGCAAATATGTTATACTTTAGCTATGGATATTAGACAAATGGAAAGGTACGGTGAACGATGGAGCTTTTACAGAACACCCCGCTTTTAATCGGTATTTTTGCTATTTTACTTGCGCAATTTTTAAAAGTCCCGATTTATTTTTTGGCGACAAAAAAAGTCGAATGGAGCTTGCTCACATCAACTGGTGGGATGCCGAGCTCACATTCTGCTGCAGTAGCAAGCATCGCAACCGCAGTCGGCTTTGAAACAGGCTTCAATTCACCTATTTTTGCCGTAGCAGCAATGTTAGCAGGAATCGTTATGTATGATGCAAGCCATGTCCGTTTTCAAGCAGGGCGACATGCAGCGGCGTTAAATGAAATCCGCCATGATTTACAACGCTTTTTCCGTGAAATTAAACGTTGGCCTGAATTAAATGAAGAACAAAAAATTGAGGATTTAAAAACATTGCTTGGTCATAAAAAAAGCGAGGTAGCAATTGGCGCACTGTCTGGTATTATTCTGAGCATCGTTGTCTATCAGTTTATTTAAAATGGCTGTATATCTAAAAAGCTGATGAGAAAGATATACCTTTCTCATCAGCTTTTTACTAAAACATCCGATAGCCGTTTTTACGTAATAAAATCATGACAATTCCCGCAATAATCGCTCCAGCAAAGCCACCTGATAAAATAATAATATCTGCTAGCTGCAACGATAAAAACCTATCTACTAGTGCAGGAAACGCTGTGCCTGGTTTAAAAATATAATCTAAAAAGCTTACTTCATCAATAATAAAGACAACAATAACTGGATACACCACTGCCATTAACCATGTCATTCTTAGCAGCATATTTAATAAAAAGCCGATGCCGAAAAACATCACTAAAAACAATAATGTTGAAATAATTAATTCTGGAATTGAAACTGTCATTATGTAAACCTCCGATATTCTCTTCATCAAGTTTACATGATTACAGAAATCCTTTCAATGTTAAGTCATCTGACAGCAAAAAGCCGTGTCAAAATCAAAAACATTTTGACACAGCTTGTTCACGATTACATGGAGTCGACTGCCTTGCCATTTACGAAGCGCGGGCTGTTCCATAAGTCCTTCCATTTACGCGCCGCTGTCACAACGATAATTAGCCCTAATATCACCATAATAATCGATAAAATACCGTTTAATACGTTATAGCCACCTGCCGCTGAGTTCCAGTACACATTTTTAACCATCCAGTATGCACCGACGTTTACTGTAACATATAAATATGCCAATGGTATCATACAGGTTAAAACATAAATGCGTTTGTCTGCCATTTTTAAAATAATTGTTGCACCACACACTAAACCGATAGATGCCATTAGCTGATTTGATACACCGAATAAGGCCCAAACAGAGCTAATATCTCCTGAATAAAGAAGGTAGCCCCACATGAAACAGGCCAGCGCTGAGGCAAAAATATTACCTGGTAGCCAATCTGTTTTCTTTAACGGCTTATAAGCTCCACCTAGGAAATCCTGAATCAAATAACGAGCAACACGCGTTCCAGCATCAATTGCCGTTAAAATGAACACTGCCTCAAACATAATGACAAATTGATAGAAATAGGAACTTAACTCTGAGAACCACTTAATTCCCGTGAAAATATATGTCATACCGACTGCTAATGTAACAGCTCCACCAGTACGCCCTTCTAAATCCATGCCAATTTGCTCTGATAGCGCTGCTAAATTGACCGTATCCATACCAAGTGTGGCAAACACTGCTGGTGCAGAGTTAATTGCAAAATAATCTCCCGGATGTAAAGAAGTTGCAGCAATTAGCGCCATAATACCAACTAAACATTCTACTAACATAGCACCAAAGCCAACAACACGAATATCTTCCCACTTATCAATCATTTTTGGCGTAGTGCCTGAACCAACAAAGGCATGGAAGCCTGAGATAGCACCACAGGCTATTGTAATCGAAACGAATGGCCAGACTGGACCTGCTACAACAGGGCCGCCCCCACCCAAGAAATCAGGAATAATTGCAGGGAATTCGATTGCTGGATTAACAATAAATACCCCAATAATTAACGCGATAAATACACCGATTTTCATAAAGCTGCTTAAATAATCGCGAGGAGCAAGCAATAGCCAGACCGGCAATGCTGCTGCAAAGAAAGCATAAATAGGTAAAATAAGTGCCAATGTTTGACGCTCTAATGTTAATAAATCACCTAACCAAGTACCTTGAATACTTGGTCCTATGAAAACACCAATCATTAATAAAATAAATCCTATTGTTGATGTTACGAGTAAATTACCCGTTTTCTTGTATGCAATCCCTACAAGCATAGCAATTGGAACAGTAATTGCTACAGCAAATGTTCCCCAAGGGTTTCTTTCAAGTGCACCAAGCACAACCATTGATAATCCAGCCATTGTAATTGTAATAATGAAAAGCATTGCTAGGCCCGTACAAAATCCTGCTACAGGTCCAAGCTCCTCTTTCATTACTTCAGAGAGCGATTTACCACCACGACGCATGGAAGCGAATAATACTACCGCATCATGTACCGCACCACCTATTACCGCTCCGATTAACAGCCATAAAAGACCAGGTAAATAACCAAACTGCGCTGCTAAAACAGGCCCAACTAACGGACCCGCTGCAGCAATCGCCGCAAAATGGTGCCCAAACGCGACCCATTTGTTGGTGGGTACATAATCCTGCCCATCATTTAATTTATGTGCTGGTGTAGGCTCATTTTCATTAATTTTTAAAACTTTTTTTGTAAAGAAATAACCGTAAAGACGATACGCAATCACTAAAATACAGACTGCTCCTATAACGATTGAAATCGCATTCATACTGAACTTCATCCCCCTTTATTAATTCTTTTTACAAGCTTAGCAAAAAGATAAGAAATTTGGATAAAATCACATTAAAATGTCAGAATAATCTGTTAAGGTGTCAAAATCTGATGTTAAAATGCATATTATGTTTCAAATATTTTTCGGATTTCCTTTACATACATACGGCTCACAGGCACAACATGTCCACCTTGTAAAATAACGTTATATTTCGAGGTTCCCCATGATTCAAGCTCCTGCAAATGCTCTAAATTGATTAAAAATGCACGATGAATACGTATAAAATTTGGGCTTAGCTTTTTTTCTAGCATGATTAACGATTCTGCGCTACTATAGCATTTATTTTCTGTAATTACTTTCGTTTTACTTTCTTCTGATGTGAAATACAGTACATCCTGTAATTTAATAAGCGCAACACGATCCTCATTAGAAACAGCAATTTTCCCCATTTGTTTTATTTTTTCTTTCACCGCCGGTTCCTTACGTTCACTTTTCTTTGTCATTGTCATTAATTTGAGAACAGTTTGCTCGATTCGCTGTTGTTCAAATGGCTTTAAAATATAATCAAAGGCATTCATATTAAATGCATCAATCGCATAATCATCATAGGCAGTAGCAAATACGATTAAAGGCTTTTCCTCCCGTCGCAATAACTCTTTCGCTAGCTCTATCCCATTTTTATCGGAGAGCTCTATATCTAAAAATAAACAATCAATTTCCTCTATTAAATTGTCCTCTAGCACTTGCTGTAAATCTTCCGACTCACCCACCACTTCAATTTCCGAAAATTGCGACAATAAATATTTCAATTCATCACGCGCTAAAGGCTCGTCGTCAATAACGAATACTTTATACATTTTTATCACCTAGTCATCTATAGGAACAAAAACCTTCACCATTGTCCCTTTATTTTCTTTACTTTTAAACTCTACCTTTCCACGGTAATTGTAAATCTCTTTTAAACGCTCTGTTATATTCCATAATGCAGTCCCTGTCCCATGAGGTGAATCTATCACTTGATTGCCTAGTAAAGCTAGCTTTTCCTTTTCAATACCGCAACCGTTATCAGCTACAATAATTTCAAGCATATTTACATTTTTTTTCGCTGTTATGCTTATTTGACCATTTTTAAGCTTTTTAAAGCCATGATGTATCGCATTTTCAACGAGCGGCTGTAGCGTAAAAGGTGGCACAAGCACTGTTAAAAAGCGCTCATCAATATCAAACTTCACCGTATATTTATTTGGAAAACGCGCTTGTTCAATTGTTAAATATGCTTCAATATGCTCTATTTCCTTTTCTAGTGGAATGCGCATTTGACGCGCACCCTGCATATTGCTTCTGAAAAAAGAAGCAAGCTGTAATAATAAATGTCGTGCCTGCTCTTGGTCAGTACGAATCAAGCTTGAAATTGCATTTATACTATTAAAGAAAAAATGAGGATGAATTTGTGCTTGTAAAGCTTTAATTTCAGCATCTCTTAATAATTTCCGCTGATTTTCTACCTCCGCATATTCTAGTTGAGTAGAAAATAATTTACTTAATCCTTCAGCTAATTCCTCCTCTACGGCAGTAATATGAGCACCATCTGTAAAATACATTTTTAACGTTCCTACCGTCTGTTGATGTACTTGTAACGGTAAAACGAGTGCTGCCTGCAATTTACAATCCTTGTGAGGGCAATTAATTTCACCCTTTTTCGTAGCTTTAATAATTTTGCCATGCTCCAATACATCATACGTTAGCTTGGTCATAATTTTTTGATTTGTTAAATGATGATCTGCACCTTCGCCAACATGTGCTAAAATGCCATGCTGATCCGTAATCGCAACTGCTACTACACCTGTAGCCTCTTTGATAATTTCAGCAGCCTGATGGCAAGATTCTTCATTCAACCCTTGTCTAAAATGGATAACGGTTTTTTGTGCTATATGAAATGCCTCATGTGTTTGTGTTGCCTTAGTACGTTGCTCCTCAGCGATGGATGTTTTAATAATAAGACAAAATAAAAAAATACCGAACGCATTCATAAAAATCATCGGTAATGCGATAATTTGCACTAAATTCAATGCCATATCAAAAGGGCGAGCAATCAACAAAATGACTAGCATTTGCAAGCATTCTGCTAATATACCAATACCCATTGCATGTCGATATGAAAAGGTTTTTTCAACGCGTAGCTTACGCCCTAAAAAACCTGTAATAATCCCCGCTAAAATTGTTGAAATACCACAAGCAATAGCTGTATAGCCTCCAAGAGAAATACGATGCACTCCGGCGATTAAACCAGCACCAATCCCCACTGCTGGTCCACCGAAAATCCCTGCAATCGCAACTCCTACAAGCCTAGTGTTAGCAATCGCAGCTGTTTCTTCAACTTGTATTCTCACAATGTTTGCACTTATAATTCCATTATCAATGCGAATACCTAAATAGCTACTTATAATACCTAATATACCGAAGACAAAAATAAGTATTAGCTTTGATGAGGTATTTTGCTCTCTATATAATATACTTTGAAACGGTCGCCATTTTGAGATTAAAAATGCAAAAATAACAATGATCCCAATGCGCTCCAGCATATAAACGGATAATTCAATCATTTATTATCCTCAAAATTATTAAAGTATAAATGATACGTAGTATAGCCAAATACTTTTCCTGGATCAATATCTGTCCATAAGCCTAGCTGATGCTGTTTTACATGATATGCAGATATTTCAGTAAGCATTACAGACGACTTTGTATCCTTTGCTAGCTTTTCTGGTGCTATCCAATGTGCTGCAACAATCTCATCTTCTTGGATTTGAATACTCTCAGTTGTTGCTTTGCCATAAAAAATTGCCATATTATCGCTTATGTCCTCTCGAATAACGCCTGTTCGAAAACCAATAAGCCCTTGAATAGTGCAGTCAATTCCCGTCTCTTCCTTTACCTCACGCTGAGCAGCCATATCTGCTGTTTCAGCCTGCTGCACAAAGCCCGCAGGTAAAGACCAGCATCCTTTTAATCCACCATATGATTTTTCTACTACAAGCCATTCCCCGGCATTATTTTCTATAACTGCCGCGACACCTAACCATACTTTCCCACGCTCTTTTGTCATGCTCATTCCCCTTTCCTATGTACTATTATAAGCTTCTTCCATTTAATAAGAAAAGGGGGCTTTTAGGTTGTAGCTATATATGTATTTCAAATTAAATTGCAAAAAGCTGTCGAGAAAGTGGACTGATGCCCAGATTTCTCGACAGCTAATTCAATTAAATAAATTTAAATTTACCTTTTTTCACTGTTAAACCTACGCCACCTACTAAGTATAGCGCACGGTTATCTACAACTTTTTTCAGTGCAGATGCAGTTTTACCCGTCATTTTGCGGTTTAATGCATTGGCAATCGCATCATCATGACCTAAAGAGCATACAGCACCTTTATCATCGTATACGAATGTTTCTGTATCTTCACCATTCATTAAATGCTTAATGTTTTTAGCAATTGTTACTGCTTGTTGCATTGCGATTTGTGCAGTTGGTGGGTACGGACGTCCAGCCTCTTCATTTAATAGGAACGCACAGTCACCTACTACGAATACATCATCGAAGCCTGGCGCACGCATATCTTTACGCACAGCGATACGTGCACGGTTTGATTCAATACCAGATGTTTCAACAAGCTTGTTACCACGTACACCAGCAGCCCAAATTACTGTACCTGCTTTTACGAATTCAAACTCATCTTCACCTTTTTTAATGTTAACGCCCTCTTCTGTTGCTTCAACAACAGGCGTACCGATAGAGAACTCGATACCTTTTTTCGCTAATTGAGCTTTAGCATATTCTACTAGGTTTGGATCGAAGCCTGGTAAAACCATTGGTGCCGCTTCAACACATAGTACACGAACTTTTTCTTGTGGGATATCAAACTCTTTACAAAGCTCTGGAACACGGTTGCCAAGCTCACCTAAAAGTTCGATACCAGTAAATCCTGCACCACCAACAATAATTGTTAGCTTGCTATCATCCTTCACTTCATCTAATGACCATGAAGCGAATTGATATTCGATATGCTCACGAATTTGACGTGCAGCATTTAAGTTTGCTAATGATAGAGCATATTTATCTAAGCCAGGGATACCGAAAGTTTCACCTTCAAATCCTAAGCCTAAAACTAGGTAGTCATACGTCATTTCACCAGCAGATGTTTGCACTTTACGCTCATTTACATCAATGTTTTCTACAGTAGCTTGTACAAAGCGAACATTGTTGTTAAGCACTTTTGCAATTGGATAACGTGCGGCTTCTGGTGAAATTGTACCAGCTCCTACCTCATGTAACCAAGTTGTTTCATAGTGGTAATCATTTTTATTAACTAAAATAATTTCCGCTTGCTCACCACTAAGCATTTTTTGTAGATTAACAGCTGTTGTTAATCCACCATAGCCCGCGCCTAATACTAAAATTGTCGGTCTTTTCACTGAAATCAAAACCCCTTTAATTGTATTATACTAGCGCAAGGCAAATAAAAAAGAAGTACAATATACTTCACAAATACTTACGCTAGGTCGACATATTTTCGACAAAAATCTCTCCCTACTATATTAGCCCTTTTATGCTACAATTTCAACACCTTAAAAGGAAAGTATTTTATCTTAAATCAGTGAGTGTTCTACCACCCACTGATTTTGGAAATTTTATCACATTCTTGTATAGTAATACCCTAAAATCCCCAACAGATGCCATAGTTTTTGAGAGAGGTTTTTGGTTTAAGCTTGACTCGCTTTTTCTTAAGTTAATTAATCCGAAAGCTTATTTATTTGACTAACTCACAATATTATTTTCGTATAAATAATCGTACGATATATCTACAAATAAAAATTCATTTTGAGGCAATGCCATTGAATATGTTCTAGTCAGTTCTGCGGTTTCAATATCGCTGTATGTTTCGGAAAGCTTACTTTGACCGTCATGTCGCATCTTAATTAAATTTTGTAAGAAGTAAGGTCGCCAGCTCCAGTTTTTGCGAATTGCCTCCTGCTGAATCTTCCAACTTCCTTCTACTAGCATAATATTTGGCGTTGTTTGGAATCCTTCTCCATCACAAATATATAAACGGAAAATATATGGACGTAGCTTTTCAGCTAACTGTAATAAGCTATCGATATTTGCACTTATCGGCTCAATTTGTTCAACTGCCGCAATAATTTTTCTTTCTAATGTTTTGATTGCATCATATTTTTGTTCTAGCAGTTTCTTTTCCGTCATAATAAATTGTTTACATTCATCGTGAAAACGAGACTTCAGTGTGTCACGCGCAATAAAATCCTTTAAAGGTAGCTCTAAATAAGCTCCTTTGTAAAAGCGTGCACCATTTTTCCAACCATGCTGCAATTGATAAACAGCGTCCACATTACTCACTAATAAGGATGCGCCAATTTTTAAAGCTAATGCACGAAGCGTTGAAAAAACATGATTTTGTGCACTCCAATGGTTATAATCTAATTGCTCGACTTTCATTTTTAATACATAGGGCTCTAACAAAAGAATATGGTTCAAGTTACTATGTGGCCCAATATCGTTAAGCGCTATTTTGACACCGTATGTTTTCATATATTTCACTACATGGTGTAATTGCTCTATATTCCCTTTATACTGATGTTCACTAATAACAAGTACAATATTTGATAATAAATGCTCTGGCAGCATTTCTTTTAATAAAGTAAAATAGCTTTCACCGAAATCAAGCATTAATAAATTGGGATTACACGGTATATATAAATCAACATCATTTATTTTGTCACCTACGATTTGCAATGTCTCGCGAATGACAAGCTGCTCAATTTCTGCACGAATTTCCTCTGGAATTTCTTCACTATTTGAAAACATCGTTAAATTAATATTTTCGTCCAACTGCCCAAGTACTTCATATGCAGCTACACTATGTTCATCCGCACTATATATAGGCTCAAACAATATTTCAATTTGATCAAGTTTATCTAAAACATTTAATACATCCAATGCTAAGCCTCCTTACTTAATCTCTGTCCCTATCATAATCTATCTCGCTTTTTTGTTCAAAGGTCTGCTTTGTTATAATTTTCGGTCATACAGCAGCCTCAACATACTTTTATATCCATCTTCAAATTGAAGTAAAATAAAAAACCACACTACACTCGACAATTTATTTACCTATTCAAGCTTATGCACTGAGGGTTAATATAAAAATCGGGAACATTCGATTTATTATTAATTCATTAAGTATTTTTCTATCCGTAGAAAACCACTTGCGGTATAATTAATGCAATGAATTGATTAGGAGGAATTAGATGATTCATCAAATTGGACAAATTATGCTTTATGTGAATGACCAAGATGAAGCGGTAAAGTTTTGGACAGAAAAAATCGGCTTCGTTGTATTAAAGGATGAAGAAAATCATGGTATGCGTATGATTGAGATTGCTCCTTCAAAAGATGTACAAACTTCCTTCGTTCTGCATAATAAAGCTTTGATTGCACAAATGCAGCCTGAGTTGAACTTAGGAACGCCATCAATTATGTTCTATGCAGAAAATGTTGAAGCATTATACGAAAAGTTTAAGGCAAAAGGCATTACTGTTGGCGATTTAATCACAATTCCTGCAGGCAAATTATTTAATTTCGCGGATAGTGAAAACAACTATTTCGCACTAATTGAAAAAGACTGATATTAAACTATAATAAGCGCAAGAAATCAATTTTAAAGGTTGATTTCTTGCGCTTTTTGAGTTGATTTTGCTAATTTTTCAGCTTTCGGGCGAATTCACTTGCGAATCGGGCGAATCATTACTTTAGACCTATTCAAGTAAAATAAATCCCATCTCCTATTTACTCTTCCACTATACGTTGAAGCTGTAATAGCTTATTATCCCAAAACAGTTCAAAGTACTGGAGCCAATCCTCGATTTCCTTTAGACCTTCTACATGAAGTGTATATATTTTTTCTCGCCCTTTTTTCTCGGCAACTACAAGCTGTGCTTGCTCGAGCACATTCAAATGCTTCACAACAGCTGTTCGACTCATTATAAATTGTGAGGAAATATAAGTAATCGGCTGATTACCATGTACTAGCAATTGTAAAATACGACGTCTTGTTGGATCAGCTATGGCTTGAAATACATCATATTTCTCAGCGGGCTGTGCCATTATGCCTCCACTACTTCTTTTAATTTCTTACCAACAATAGCTGTCCAGCCACCATCCATATTTTGACGCACTGCTTCAACAGACATATTTGCTTTTGGCACAATATGTCCTGCTTCTTTCCAACCGCCGTGTGTTAAAGTAAACTCTGTTTGTTCCCCTATCTCCTTCAACTCAAATGTTACATACCAACCGTCTTCATCCCAAGCGAATCGTAAAAAATGTGGAGCATTCACTTTTTCTACTTTACATGGAGAAGGCCCGAATGGTGACTGAATCGTAAAATGATGTCCTTCAATTGCTTGAAAATCATTCGGCATCAACCATGCGCCAATACCTTCCGCAGTCGATACAGTGTCCCATACCTTTGCAATTGGGGCATTTAATAAAACTGTTTTGATAATATCTTGTGTCATTGTTCTAACTCCTTTTTATTTAAAGTATAACCAAAAGGTGTCATAAATATATAACACCTTTTGGTTATATGTCAACAATGAAAATCATTCCATTGATTATGATATAATTGGGTAAAATTCTAATCAGCGGAGATGAACTTATGATTACTATTTGTATTGCTACATCAGAAGATTACCATGCTGTAAATAATCTTGTAAAAGAGGGACATGAAGAGCATGCCAAAGAAGTTCCAACTGTTTTTAAGAATGTAGCTTCTGTTATGCCAGAAGCTTATTATAGAGAGTTACTTGAAAGTTCAAATAGCACAGTTTTGCTTGCTAAAAACCAAGAATCTATTATTGGCTTTGCTGTAATCAGTGTTGAATCCTCACCGCCTTTCGATTCCTTAATTCAACGTCAATATGCTTATATTCATGATTTTGGTGTAAAAAAGAATGTGCAAAAACAAGGTGTTGGAAAATTGCTCTTTACAGCTTGTGTCAATTGGGCAAAAACTATGAATGTTACATCTATAGAATTAAATGTTTGGGAATTCAATAAAAACGCAATTGATTTTTACAAACACTTAGGTTTAGAGAGCATGAGCAGAAAGATGGCCATCACGATTTAAAGGCTCTATGCTACAACCACTTAAACCATTAAAGGAATGATGTAAGTTGAAGAAAAAAATCCATATTATCGGCAGTGTTGGGAGTGGCAAATCCACTTTAGCAAAGCTGCTAGCAAATAAACATAAAATAGGCTATAGCGAGCTTGATAACATCGTGTGGAAACGCCACCCTAATGGTGATATACGCCGCTCTGATGAAGCTATTTCTCAAATTATCCAGCAAGTGCTGCAGCAAAGTGAATGGATTACCGAAGGTGCACATTACCAACATTGGGTAACACCTCTTTTTGAGCAAGCAGATTATATTATTTTTTTACAGCCCTCCTATTTTACAAGACTATGGCGCATTAATAAACGATTCCTCAAGCAAGTTCTTAAACTAGAGAAATCTAATTATAAGCCAACATTAAGCATGCTACGCAATATGTACAAATGGAATAAACACTATGAAACAGCAGGCCAATGGAAAATTGAAGAACGTTTACAGCCATTTCATGATAAAGTTGTCACGATAAAATCTCAAAAAGAGATTGAAAGATTTATGTAACAATTATCCTGAATACCCTTATTCTACTCACCCACATTTTGCTATGTTATAATTTTATTAGTTCGAATTTTCAATTACTAGTCAACAGAAGAAATAGTAAATAATCCGCAAGCACCTATTTTTTTAAAGAATATATTACATACGCTGAAGCACTGCTGTAATTTAATAACTAGAAAAGGGGCATGATTTTGAAAAAAGTATATATAATTAGACATTGTGAAGCAGAAGGACAACATATGGACGCGCCTTTAACAGAAAAAGGCTATAATCAAGCAGGAGAATTATGTAATTTTTTTGCTAATTTAAACATAGAACGAATTATCACAAGCCCGTATAAACGTGCTAGAGAATCTATACAACCATTTGCAAATTTTTCACATATTGAAATAGAGCATGACAATAGATTAAGTGAGCGTGTATTAAGTAATCAAAACTTACCAGATTGGTTTGAAAAATTAAAATTAACATTCCAAGACATGGAATTAAAGCTTGAAGGTGGCGAATCTAGCTATGAGGCAATGTCACGAATTATAGAAGTTATAGAGGAAGCATTTCATAGTAAAAATAATCATATTGTTATCGTCACACATGGAAATTTACTATCTTTACTTTTGAAGCATTGTAATGAAAATTTCGGATTTGATGATTGGCAAAGACTTAGCAATCCTGATATTTTCCTCTTAGAAAACTCAAATAATAACCTGACTTACAAGCGACTTTGGTCATAATCCAACGGATACTTTCTGAATAAAACTGTGGGATAGTGATGCTGTTTAGATCCATTGCGAGGAGAAAATTATGAGATATAATATAGAAGTTTCACTAAAGAATAACGAGAAATTCTCAACCTTTTTACACCAGAAAATTAGAGAATTTAATAATGAGCATTCCAGACATCATAAAGAAGTAAGGAAAGAAGAAGCTGTACAGCCGATAAATATCATCGTGTCAGATGATACTGGAAATTGGGTTGGTGGTTTAAATGCAGCAGTTTATTGGAATTGGTTAGAAATTAATGATTTGTGGTTTCATGAAGATTACAGAGGCAAAGGCTTAGGTGGGAATCTTCTTTCTCAATCCGAAAAAATAGCGCAAGAGATGGGGGCAACAAAAGTGCTTTTAACTACTTTCGAATTTCAAGCGCGTACTTTTTATGAATCAAAAGGCTATCAAGTTGTGGGTGAAATCAAAGATTATCCTCCTGGAAGCAGCTACTACACAATGGTCAAAACACTTATTTAGTTTTTTTTAGCTTACAAGCCCTATCGTTAATATGTCGAGTAAAATTAACAGTAAATTATTTTATAAAATTCTTACTAGATTAATTATTATATTGTGAAATGAGAGGTAGATTTATTATGCAAAGTGGATTTTATACAGGAGATATTTTATTTAGTGCTTTTTCAATTTTCGGTATATTATTTTCTATAATTCCTATTGTTTTTTTTGTATGGTTTGCTATTACTACAACTACTCAGTTAAAGAAACAATCCAAGTTACTAGAAGAAATAAAAGAGAGATTAGATCGTTAAGAAACTGCTATTTATCAATTACGCCCCAGTTAACTATAGTCTAGATTTTTTGAGCTGGTAACGAAGCCACTACTTGGCAAACCCCTCTTCACAATCTGTGACTTCCGCTGGGGTGTTTGGGCCAACGTGATGTTGGTCACGCAGTCGTTGCCACAAGGATGTGGTGTTCTTAGACTGAGTTTCTCTATAATCCATTGAGTGTTTGTACACTCAGTGGATTATAGAAAATAAAATAGGCATTCATCACTTGTAGAGGTTTTCTGTCCTGCTGCTGACACTACACTTTCGTAACAAAAAAGCATTGCTCCTGCGGTTACTCGTTGCAAAAAAGCATAGTTGAATCAAAATAAACGTGCTATATAAACTATACAACCTTTTGCAAATATATCACCTTAGTAATCAATTAATTCTCTAAGCCATTCCCCTATAATTATATTTTTTGCTGAAATTCTGTATGCAGCAAACTATAAATCACCATATCTTTGCATTCCCCTGTAACACTGTGGCACTCAAATTGCCTTAAATACCCCTCCTTTTTAAAATTAAATTTTGTTAATAATTTCTCAGAGGCAATATTGTCAGTAGATACAAATGCTTGAATTCTTACTAAACCTAATTGATTAAATCCTATTGCTAATACTTCATTCACAGCTTCGGACATAATACCCCGCTGCCAGTATGCATCGGATAATTCATAACCAATTTCGGCCCGCTTACCTGCAAATTCACTTAAAAAAATAGTGCCGATGATCTCATCTGTTATTTTATCGGCAATAGCAAAGCGAATAATCCAGCCTTTTTCATAACCTTTATTCCAAAAATCGATTACTTCATAGCTTTTCTCTACTGTTTCTGGTCCGTTCCAATCAAGATGACGATATACATTCACATTCGAATAATATTGGAATAATGCTGTAGCATCGCTTATTCTTAACTTCCTTAGCGTAATTTGTTCCGTTTCTATTGTCGGGAAAGATTCACCTAATAATTTCACAAAGTCCATTTTTTTCTTCCTTTCTTAAAAGAATTTCAAATTAGTTTAAGCACTGTTTTAATTATATCTGACCACATTGTTAGTAAAAACCTCATACTTATTTTATAAAAAAAATTAAGTCACTGTGGTATTAAACCACAGTGACCTATTTTTTATTTTCTCTTTTCTGTTAGAACAATTCTTTGAATACTCTTTATTGATAAAAAATACTTTTCACCGATTGTGACCATATCCATTCCTGATAAATAGTCTTTATAGATAGCAGTATTTCTTAAGCTGAGTTCTTGTCTTGTAGACGTGCTAGATCCCCAACATTTTTTATGTTCTTTTTTTCTTGGGATATAAATAAATTCACCATCAACATATTCTTGTATTAACGCAAGCAATTCCGATGGTAAAACATGCTTTGCCTTCTTGTAGCTCATTTTGCACTCCTAATTGTTATTTTTTTAGGAAGAGCAAAGGCTATTCTTTATTTAATATGCAATAGCCCTCGCTATGCAAAAATAGTATTTTTCCTCATATAAACATATCTCCTTGTGATTTTATTCTTTCTAAAAATTATATATCATATATGAAAAATAGTGAATGCATAGCACTTAAATTTTTAAGGCTTATCGTATTGATGTTATAACAGTCAATCTCCCTTATTAGTCATTTAGTCATACAAATAAAATCAGCTAATTAAACCCCAAAATTTATTTTTTGTGAAATTTCCCCTCCCTTGTTAAAATGAATAACATGGAGATATTGAAAGGGGATAAAGATTCGAGATGTGGAAGAACTTGTAGTGATTAGAATTTGAAAAAGCTAATTTTTGCTCTCATTAAAGAGGGTTTATTTGACTATCTACAATCATTCAAGGACTGCATTTTTGGCTCAAAAACCTATGGACACTTTTGTTTATCTTTCTTTTTTGATGGGAATTATAATATCTCCTGTTGACCTTATTGATGCACCCTTCATTTGGAGGAGCTAATTTGAAAAACAAACATTCATTATACAATTTAAAGGATTCTGTTCAATCTATTGTACTTACTATTAACCAACGCCTGACAGACTGTAATCGCCCTTTGGTGGTGTCGTTTGATGGCGGAAGTGGTTCAGGTAAATCGACTTTGGCATCTGAGGTAGCTTCATCTTTAGGGGCAACAATTATTCACTGCGATGATTTCTTCGCAATTGAAATACCTGACCATGAATGGGATATCTACTCAGTTGAAAAAAAGTGTCGTCTATGTATTAACTGGGCAAGGGTGCGCGATGAAGCATTGCTTCCTTTACTTGCAGGCGAAAAAGCAGAATACCATCCTTTTTCTTTTTCGACTATGAACGGTTTATCATCTGACATTGTGGTGAAGGAACCATCAGAAATAATCATTCTTGATGGAATATACAGCTCACATTGGTTATCCGATTTGATTAATCTTACTATTTTAGTGGATGTCGCTCCTCATATTCGACATAAGAGGCATAATCTTAGAGAAGGCACTGAAGATATAGATTGGCATCTGCGCTGGGATTCAGTAGAGGACTATTATTTTTCTGTTTTGCGTTCTCCCGATTCATTTGATTTAGTAGTTGTGAATGAATGATAGGTTAATATTCAGTTAACAGGCACTTTGATTTAATAACGAAAGGACTTGCATGTATGAGTGATTCTCATAATATGCAAGTCCTTTTGTTATGTTTTTGCAACACACAAATTAAAAAGGCATGGTATTCACAACCCTACTTTATTCATCAATCACAAACCTCAGGCGTACCTTCACGTGTAGCAGCTTTGAAGCTTGTGCCACAGCCACATGATGCAAGGGCATTTGGATTGTCGATGGTGAAGCCGCCACCCATTAGGGATTGTTTAAAATCGATTTTTGTCCCTTGTAAAATGCCTGCATCCTCTTTTGATACGATAATTTGTAAGCCATATTGCTCATCTATAAAATCGTCCTCATGTCGTTCTGTATCGAAAGCCATTCCGTATGAAAGACCGCTACATCCGCCGCCTTTAACCGCGACGCGTAAATAAGAGCCCTCTTCTTCGTTATGCGTCATCATTTCCTTCACTTGAAACGCCGCTGCCTCTGTTAATTCAATTACTTGCTTTGTAGTCATCACAGTCACCTTCTTTCTTATCTTCTATCATATCAAGACAGCTTTACTCATGCCAACAAAACTGTCTTTCTTTTGACTTATTCAATACTTTTTTCTTATATAAAAGTGTTATAATAATACTATGTATATAATGAAGGGCGGGAATTTTTGATGGAAATATCAGCTTTTTACGAAAAAAAGATAGATTGTTTGCACTGCAAAAAAAGTTTTCCTACTTTTAAAATTCGAACAAAATTTATTAAAGTAAAATCAACAGGATCGGACTTTCAGCCTATTTATGAAGAAGGTAACGTTAATGCGTTATATTACAATGTTTTTGTTTGTGAGCATTGCGGCTTTTCATTCACGGAGGAATTTTCAAAATATTTTGCACCTGGTGTCAATGAGCAAATTAATGAGCAGATTTCGCGTAAATGGGTAAAACATTCATTTCATGGTGAACGTACGGTATTCCAAGCAATTCATGCATATAAACTTGCCTGGCTCTGCTCGACAATCAAAAAAGAACGTTTCGTCACAATCGCAGGATTAACACTGCGTTTGGCTTGGCTATATCGTTCATTAAACAATAAAGAGCAAGAGGAGCGCTTTTTACAAATAGCCCGTGATCAATATATGGAGTCCTATTCAACTGAGGATTATGCAAATACGCAAATGTCTGATGTAAGAATTATGTATATGATTGCTGAGCTTTCACGTCGAATTGGTGATACTGAAATGGCAACGCGCTTCTTTTCCAAGGTTATTGAAAGCCAACGTGTAGGTGGGGAAGCAAGGCTTGTTGAAATGGCGAAGGAGCAATGGGAAATTATTCGCGAAGAACGTGTAAATCAATAAAACAAAGCTTTATGTTAGATAAAAAAATGGGCTATTAGATTAGCCCATTTTTTTATTCTCAAACTAAAATTTCAATATACCAATTGCATCTAAAAAGACAATAATAATGGCTATTGGCGCTACATATTTAATTGCTATTAACCATGCTGCAAATAGTTTTTTTGCATAGCTTGCCCCATCGCTAATTTCTTCTAATAATACCTTCCGAGGAATTTTAAAGCCTGCGAAAATGGCAATTAGAAACGCTCCTAGTGGCATTAAAATATTGGATACGAGGTAATCTGCCGCATCAAATATTATTTTACCAGAAATCGTGAAATCGCTTAGTACACCATAAGATAGCGCAGAAGGAATGCCTACGATAAATATAAGAATTCCTGTAATCCATGTCGCACTTTTTCGTTTTGTACGATCTTGCTTCGTTACTGCTGCCACAATGATTTCTAACATCGAAAATGCAGAAGTTAATGTAGCAAATAAGAAGAGAATTAAGAATACAAATAAGAAAAATGTCCCAAAAGGCATTTGATTAAATACTGCTGGTAACACGACGAATAATAAACCAGGTCCCGCGGTCGGCTCAAATCCAAATGAGAATACTGCTGGGAAAATTGCAAGTCCCGCTAAAAGTGAAATGAATAAATTCATCATCACAATCATAAATGCAGATTTCGGCAAATCTTCATTCTTCGATAGGTAAGAGCTATAAGTTACCATTACAGATACCCCAACACTAATTGAGAAAAACGACTGCCCTAATGCAAATAAAATTGTTTTTGAGCTCATATTTGAAAAGTCAGGATATAAGAAAAAGTGTAGCCCTTCTCCAACACCGTCTAATGTTAAAGAACGGATAATTAAAATAATGAAGGAAATAAATAATGCGGGCATCATAATTTTTCCTGCACGTTCAATCCCTTGCTGAACCCCTTTTGCTACAACGAAAATCGTAATTGCCATAAAAATGAATTGGAATAAAATCGCATATGTAGGATTAGCAATGAAATCATTAAATAATGGCCCGTATGCACTTTCTGAAAGGCCAGATAAATTTCCACCCACTGTTTGAACCATATAAAGAATAATCCAACCACCAACGACACTATAAAACGATAACAAAATAAAGCATGTAATCATGCCAAGTATTCCAACAAAATGCCACTTAGAATTAGGGGCAAATGTTAAATAAGCTGACACAGCATCTTTTTGCGAGCCACGGCCAATAACAAACTCTGCAAGTAAGATTGGCAAGCCAACGAAAAGTGTAAAAATTAAAAAGATGAGGAAGAATGCACCCCCACCAGAAACTCCAGCGATATAAGGAAATTTCCAAATAGCTCCTAGCCCGATGGCAGAGCCTGCAGTTGCTAAAATAAATCCTAGCCTTGATGTCCATTGTTCTTGCTGTTGACTCATAAATAAACTCCTTTGTAGATCAATTACGCCTTGGCTAACTCTAGTCCAGATTTTTTTCGAGCTGAGTGGAAGTTAACCTAAAACAGTCACGTCGTATGACAACGATTAACTGACCTGCATCGTGCAGGCCTCTCTTCAAAAATCCGTGACATCCGCCAGGGCGTTTGGGCCAACGTGATGTTGGTCACTCAGTCGTTGCCACAAGGATGTGGCGCATTTAGACTGAGTTCCTCTATTTTCAGTGCGTGTTTGTAAGCTCACTGAACCACAGAAAACAAAATATAGCATTCATCTCACCACCTGTAAAGGTGGGAGTTTTCTGTATCTGACACTTCTCTTTCGTTACAAAAGACATTTGCTCCAGCGGTCACTCGTCGCAATAATGATTTACTGAATCAAGATAAAAAAGATACTTATCCATTATACACGAAATCAAAATAAAAAAAGTGGAATTGAAAAACAATTTGCTTTCCAACTCCACTTTTCATTTCTTATATTAGAATACTTGCTCTACTTCAATAATGCCTGGTACTTCTTCTAATAATGCTCGCTCAATACCAGCTTTTAATGTAATCGTAGAACTTGGGCAACTACCGCATGCACCTAGTAAACGTAATTTTACAATACCTTCTTCAACATCTACTAATTCGCAATCCCCACCGTCACGTAATAAGAACGGACGTAATTTATCTAAAACTTCCTGTACTTGTTCGCGTTGTTCTAATTCTGTCATTTTTCTCGACTCCTTTCATTAAAATTATTATAATGTGAAGGAGAGAAAAAAGCCAATATTGTATTACGAAAGGTTGGATTTTATATGACAGCATCTAAAGCAGTAATCGAAATTTACGGCGCAGACATTATTTGTGCGAGCTGTGTCAATGCCCCTTCATCCAAAGACACATATGAATGGCTACAAGCAGCTATTGATCGTAAATATCCAAATCAACCATTCTCAATTCGCTATGTTGATATTGAAGGAAATTTAAGTGATGAGCGCGATATCGATTATGCAAACCGTATTCAAGAGGATGAATTTTTCTATCCGCTCGTTTTAATTAATGATGAAGTTATCGGTGAAGGCTATATTCAAATTAAGCCTGTTTACGCAGCGCTTGAAAAATTAGGCTATAAGCCAGAATAAGCAAAAGGGCTATTTGGAAGCATAGTTACTTCTAAATAGCCCTTTTTTTCTTATTTTAAATTTTCAAAGAAGACACTTGTTTATTTCTAACTATCAGGAAAATACCGTAACGAGTAATGGCAGGAGCATGCTTTCCTAATAGCCCTTAATTGTTTTGACGTTTGTACATCCAAAGCAAGCCCGATTTCATTAAACGTGCTATACGTCCTGTTACTGTTGTATCTGCTAAGTGTACGAATCCTTGCTTCTTACCTAATGCGCCCATAAAGCCTTTTAGCTTAATTTCTGGCATCGTTTCTGGTAATGGTTCGTTGTTCCAGCGATGGCGCAATACTTTTACAATGCGCTCCCCTTGCTCTTCAGCAAGCTGTGCTGTTGGTGGTAAATCAGATGAAGCACAGTCTCCAACAACAAAAACATGCTCATCATTCTGTAATGTGAAATATTTTGTTACGATAGGACGTCCGAATTTATCCTTCTCCACTTCCATGTCTCGTACAATTTTCACTGGCTGAACACCTGCTGTCCATACAACAGCGTCGACTTCAATTACTTGATCATGGTTGTAAATTCGATTTTCTTCAACCTTTGTAATATTGGATTCTGCAATAACTTCAACATCATGTTTAATAAACCACGATTTTACATAATTGCTTAGCTTTTCAGGGAAATCGCGTAAAATACGTGTTGAACGGTCGAATAATTTAATATTTAAATCTGCACGGCTTTCTCGTAGCTCACTTGCCATCTCAATACCAGATAAGCCTGCACCTACGATAGCTACTGTTGAGCCTGGTGGTAAACCGCAAAGCTTTTCAAATGTAGTTCGTGATTTTGCGATTGTTTGGATACTAAATGTATTTTCCTCAGCACCTGGCACCCCGTGATATTTATCTTCACAGCCTAGACCAATTACTAAATCATCATATTTTACTTCTTGATCGCCCTCTAAGTAGATTGTTTTATCTTCACGATCAATGCGGATTACTTCACCAAAAATTGTTTTTAAGCGTGGGTGCTCTGGAAAGGCAACACGAATCTCTTTGTCTGTCGAAGTACCAGCAGCAAGAGCATAAAATTCTGTTTTTAAGCTGTGGAATGATGTGCGGTCAATTAAAATAATTTCAGTATCTTGTGGTAAATTGTTCGGTAATAAGCGTAGCAATATACGCATATTTCCGTATCCCCCACCTAATAGCACTAATTTTTTCATATGATGAGCTCCTTTTGTTTATTATCTTTTGTACGAGATTAACTATTCATTATGAGTATAGCTCATTGTGATATGTTTCACAATATGTTCTGAAGCATTTTGTGAAATATTTCACAAAATATGTTGTTTGACGTAATAGCTAAAAAAAAGTAGCATACAATTGTGAGGTGACTTGTAGTGAATCCAATGGTTGAATTTTGTATTAGCAATTTAGCAAACGGTGCACAGGAAACATATGAAGCACTTGAAAAAGATCCAAATATCGATGTTCTTGAATACGGCTGCTTAAGCTTTTGCACAAAATGCTCTGAAAGCTTTTATGCCCTTGTAAATGGGGAGATTGTTGAGGCTGACTCACCTAGTGAGTTAACGAAAAAAATATACGATTACATTGAGGAAAATCCTCTTTGGTAATATAAAACAAGGTTGTTTGGAAAGTTACTCTTTCCAAACAACCTTGTTCATTTAGTAACCTATTTCATTTGCTTTAATACTTCTTCTTTAATAAATGGCTCTGGGCTATAAAAATCTGGGGATTTAATAATTTTTCCATCCTCACGACATTTTGCATATTTATTGCCGTTTTCATCTGTGAAAAGTTTCGACATGTTTGCCCCTTGCACAATATCAAAGACAGGCTCGATATCAACACCAATTTCTACCGCTGAACCAAATGAAAAATATAATTGATCGGCTAAAGCATCTGCTTGTGCAATCACTTTCTCTTCCGTAGTTTGTGGAAATTCACCATCTAATGATTTTTCGTATGCTTTATGAATACCAGCTAAAAAGATTTCAAAGCTCTCTTTAAATTCTTCCTTTGTTGTACAAGATGCTGCAATAAATTCAATAGCCTCTTCCGCTGTCCAAACGCTACGATTAATCGCTCGTTCACGCTCCATTGGTACAAGCTGCTCTGGTGCTGGATGATTAAACGCGATATGAAAATCACGAACATGATTTTGTAATTTGTTTGCAAACTGTTTCATAAAAAATTCTACTCCTCTTTCAATATAGTTTAATCATACACGAACTGTATACAAAGAGAAACCATATATGCCTATTTGAAATTAGCTTTAGACTCCCCTTCTTCACTTGGAAAAGCATTTAATTAATCTAACTTAAATATACAAAACCATCAAATCCTCATCAAAATACTGACCATTAAATTTCAATGCATTCCGTTCCACGCCATAGACCTCAAATCCTAAAGACTTATATAGCGTCTTGGCTGAACTATTTTCAGATACTACCGTTAAATTAATTTGTTCCAAGCCATCGCATTTTTTCGCCATATTCACTAAATTAGCCATTAGTAATTTCCCTATACCTTGTCCTCTATATTCTGGTGCTACATACATCCCAAAAACATTCCCTTTATGGTTTGTTTTAAGATTGCTGTCACGCATAAAAGTAACTACTCCAACTAACGAGTCGCTATCATTAATAGCCCCTAGCACAAATTTATCCGGACTTGGCCTCAGCCGCTCAGCAATAAATTCTAGCGAAAACTCTACTTCTCTCTCATATGTTGAACCAAATGCTTCAGGATTAATTTTTAATGCGCTTAACCGTATTTTTTGATACAACTGAGCATTAGATTCATTTAGAACAACAATCTTCATCATTTGATCGCCCCTTTTAATGTTTATATTTTATTGTAGTTACGCACTCTCGGTAATTCAAAGTGCTATTTTTTCCCGAACTAACCTATTCCTTAACCTTTCTGATGCTACATAGCATTTTTCAAAGAACTATTATTGAAATACTGCTATAGGAAGAGGTTAACTAAACAGCGTCAACTTCTGCTCATTGAAAAGGAGGTGTATCTTTCAGTACACATTTGCTCCTGCGGTTACTCGTCGCAGTAGGTACTTGTAAAGATTGCTCCTATCGTAATCACAAAGGGCATGTCTCAAATGATTTTTAAGACATGCCCCTTCCTATAAGTTATTATTTTTTCAAAAAGTCGAAATTAAATGTTTCATCTGTAATTGGCTGTACTTTTGCAAGAGCGTATGTTGAGCCTTTTTGAGAGAAGAAATCATATGTTGAGCCTTCGTTACGAATACCGTTCATGACGATTGGGTTTACTTCCTCTTCTGGGAACATTGTGTCTAAACCTAGGTTCATTAACGCTTTATTTGCATTAAAGCGGACATAAGCCTTTACCTCTGGTGAAAGCCCTGTTTCAGCATAAATATCTTCCGTATATTTCATTTCGTTTTGGTACAAGTCTAACAGTAGCTCGTAGCCCCATACTTTTAGTTCATCTTGCTTTTCTTGTGAGAACTTCCTGAAAATATTTTGTGCAAAGAAGCCAATTGCTACACCGTGAATTGATTCATCACGTAAAATTAATGAAATGACTTCTGCGCTATTACGTAAAGTCCCTTGACCACCTAAATAAAGTGGGTAGAAGAACCCCGAGTAGAATAAAAAGCTTTCTAGCATTACAGAAGCAAACATTGCTTTCCATAATGATTCATCATCATTTTCTTTAATAGCTAAGTAAATCTCGCTAATGCGATTTGCTTTATATTGTAAAAATTCATTTTTCTTAACCCATTCAAAAACGGCATCAATTTCATCATTGTTACACAATGTTGTAAAAATGTACGAATATGATTTTGCATGGATTGCTTCGAAAGATCCGAAAACAGTCAGCACTGCTTTTTCTTGCAAATCATTATTATATTTCGCAATTTCGTTCATACCAATATTCGTTTGCACTGTATCTAACAATGTTAAGCCACCGAATACTTTTTTATACGTATCTTGATGCTCAAAGTCTTTCCATTGTTTAATATCTTTTGATACAGCAATTTCTTCTGGCTGCCACATTTGCTTCCATTGTTGATCCCAAAAAACTTTCGCTAAATCACTCGTCGGCTTGTTCCAGTTAACCGCCTCATATTGTTTTAAATTGAGCATGATACACACTCCTCTAAAGTTTGTAGTCGTTGGCGTACATAATATACTGTTTTAATGCCCTTCATCCAAGCATAAATATACACTTTCGCCAATTGCTCTGTCGTCCAGCGATCCGTTACATATAATGTCATTGAAATCCCTTGATCGACATGTTTTTGTGCTGCTACATATAGGTCGATTAACTTGTATGGGTCCACTTCATACGCTTCTACATATAAATGTCTATTGTCGTTATTTAAAAACGGCATCGGGTAAATCGTACGGCTATCCGCGTAGTCACGAATTTCAACACGCTCTGTACATGGTGCAAGTGACGCTGTACTGCTACGAATATATGAAATACTACCTGTTGGTGCAACAGCTAAACGATATGCGTTAAATACGCCATGCTCAGCTACTTGCTCCTTTAATTCCTGCCACATTGTAGCAGTAATTATTGGTACATTGCCTAATGCTTCTTTGACAGTTGCGGATGGCTCTTTATCTTCTTTTGTTATATATGAATCGAAGTAGCGACCGTTCGCATATTCGCTCTCTTCGTAACGATAAAATGTTTCGCCTTTATCTTTGGCAATTTGCATTGATGCTTGTAGTGAATAGTAGTTTAATGCCTCCATAAAGTAATCAACAAATTCAATTGATTCTGGTGAGCCATATAAAATATTCGATTGCACTAAGTGCCCGTGTAAGTTCATGACACCAAGACCAACAGAGTGCATTAATTTATTTGCTTTTGCTACAGATGGTACGTTTTTAATGTTTGTCATTAAGGATACATTTGTTAATAGCTGCATTCCTGTTGTAATAAGCTCTTCAAAGTTTTCGCTCTTTGTTGCACGGTGAATGTCAATAGAGCCTAAGTTACATGATACATCTAAGCCATATTCATTCGGCTGGTCCATATCTGTAATTTCGCTCGTGGATTGTACTTGTAAAATTTCTGTACACAAATTCGACATTTTCACGCGGCCTAAGCCTTTTAACGCATGATTTTCATTAACGTTATCATCAAACACTTCGAATGGATAGCCCGATTCGAATTGCGTCTTCTTAATTTCCGTATAAAGCTTACGTGCATTAACGCGCTTTAGTTTGCGAATGTTTGGATTATCAAGTAATTCATAATACATTTCCGTCATGCTAATTTCTGACATGCGTTTGCCATATTCACGATAAATATCGTATGGGCTAAATAAAATAATATCTTTATCGCGCTTCATTAGCTCGAAGAAAATCGAAGGAATAATAACCCCTGTAGATAATGTAGCTAAACGAATTTTTTCGTCAGCATTTGGCTTTTTCGATGAAATGAATTCTTCAATATCGCCGTGGAAAATATTTAAATAAACAACGCCAGAGCCATTTCGTTGACCTAGCTGGTTGGAATATGAGAAAGAGTTTTCTAATAGTTTTGCAACAGGCATCACACCGCTAGCACGGTTTAAAATCCCTTTAATTGGATCCCCTAATGGGCGTAAATCTGTTAATAATGTTCCCACGCCTCCACCTAAGCGGGAAAGCTCTAGGCAATAACCGATATTTTCTGCGATAGAATTCATTGTATCATCTACCGTTAATTTAAAGCAGCTTACTAGCTCACCACGCGCCTTTTTACCACTGTTTAATGCTGTTGGTGTTGCTGGCTGATATGCCTCCATAATACTGCGTACAGCACGCTCAGCGAGGTCTTGATCACCTTGTGCTAAATATAAAGAAATAATCGTAATGCGGTCCTCGTATTTTTCTAAAATTTCCTGACCATCACGACTCTTCATCGCATAACTTTCATAAAATTTGCTGGCACTCATAAAAGATGGAAAACGGAATTTATAGGAATAAGCTATTTTAAATAGCTTTTTAATAAACTCCATCGGATACATATCTAAAAAGTCTCTTTCATAGTACCCTTCTGCAACTAAATATTTTATCTTTTCTTCCAAATCTATATAATAACGCATTTTCACGTTTACATTTTCTAAGAAATATTTACGTGTAGCCTCTTTATCTTTGTCTAAATCTAAAATGCCTGTAGAGCTATAACTATTCAATAAATCGTTATTGAGCTTTAAATACTCTTTCAAGTCGTTTCCCCACCTTTAAATACAGTTTGATAATATTCCCGAATCGCTTCATAGTCGTGCGCAAACCCTCGAAGCTCTATTTTACGAACAATTGGTATTTGATAAGTAGCACTTATTTTATCAGCGGAGCCACAAAACACATTGTGTCCAAAGTTGGAATTACCACTTGCAATAACTCCTTTGCAATATTGTGCATTGTCTTGTAAAAACTCCTCCACCATTTGCGGGACAGTGCCAAGTCCATCCGTATAAGTAAATAATAAATAGGGCTCAGAAAGCTTGAGCCCCTTTGTCATCTCAATGTTCGGTAATTGGAGCTGATTGATAATAAAGCGCACATTCCCTGTCCTACTTGCAAAGACAATCATCCAACTAGCTTGCTAATCTCTTCGTTAATTTGTGAAAAATCATGGATTAGCTGACCATCAATTTCTAAAATCGGAACTGTTAAAAAACCAGCGTTAACGATTTTCTCTTTTGCTTCAGCATTTAAATCTATATTAACCGTTTCATAACGCCCCTCTAAACCAGCCTCATTCAACTCTGATTTAACAAACATGCATTTTGGACAAACTGTTTTTGTATACAAAATCATTATTACAACCTCTTTCCATTTTATTTTTTACAGAGCATGTACCACCTTGCTTTGCCACATATCCCAGTGAAACGCTTAATTCTTCATTTATTAGCATAATTATTGCGAACAATTCTTATTATTTGAAAACTAAATTTCAATTTTTTATCGCTATATACACATATACCTAAACAAAAAATATACATGGTAACTTGCTCAAGTAGAAGGAAAAGCCTTTTATACTGCTGTTTTCCTCACTTTCCTATATGTAGTGTAACTAAAGACAACAACACACTATATATAGTGTTTATTTTGAACTGCATTTATTGTAACATACCCGATTTTAAAAAAACAACTCTTGCAATTTATTAATTTTCATGAAAACATATATTCCATTTTGAAAATCATCATAAATACCTATTGCAATTAAATTGTTTACCCTCAAATTTCAGCAGACGGCAAAAAGCTATATCAAAATAATTTTGATATAGCTTTTCTAGCATAATACTACTGCCATTCATCCAATGAACGTAAGCAATAAGTAGGCTGGTCTTTTTGCAATAGTACTTGCTCTGTAGAAGTAACTCCTGTATTTACATGAATCGTATCGCAACCAAAACGGATACCACATAAAATATCCGTTTGATAATTATCGCCAATCATCACCATATCATTTTTACAATAATGATGTGCCGAAGCAATAGCTTCTAAAATAATTGGAGAGGGCTTCCCAATAAATACAGGCTCTACGCCAGCAACACTTGCAACAAGCTTAACAAAGGAGCCATTCCCAGGTACAAAACCTTGCTCTGATGGAAATTTGATATCTTCATTGGTGCCAATTAAATGTGCACCCTTTTGTACCGCTAAGCAAGCATTCGCTAGCTTTGAATAATTTACTTCTCGGTCAATGCCCATCACAAAAACCTTGGCATCTGCTTCGTCTGTAATATGTATTCCTTGCGATTCTAATGCTTCTTGAATACCGTCAGAGCCAATTAGCTGCACCTTTTGCTGTGGAAATTTTTCACTAATATATGTTGCGGTAACAGATGCGCTCGAGTAAATATGGTCGGTAGGAGCGTCTATACCTAAAGTAGCTAACTTTTGTTGCAATTGTATAGGTGTTTTTGAAGAATTATTTGTTACGTAAAATGGTTCAATACCTTCTCGTTGCAATTTATGAATAAATGCTATTGCACTTTCAATTCCTTGATTTCCACGATAAACTGTCCCATCTAAATCAAAACAATAGGCTTTGTAACGTTTCATTATTTATCCTCTGGTAAAAAAGCTGATACTGGGCCAAGCTCATTTGTTAAATAATTTTGCACTTTGCCTGAAAACTGCTTTAAAGCTTCTTGTGAGCCCGAAAGAACTTTTACGACTTCTTCATCATCTACTTGAATAAACTCGCGTACAAGCATTTTACGTAAGCCTACAACAGCTTTTAAAGGAGCATCCATATCTGGAGTTATTACTTTCTCATCTACCAATATATCAATAATGTCTTCATAGCTACCCGGGTCGCGCATAATAAAGCCATCAATCATTAAATTTCCAACATCCATCATCGATTCCATCACATTATGACCAATACGCTCAAGTGCTAGCTTTGTTATATCATTTTCAAGCCAATTTTCTTGCCCTTCGAAAATAGCAAGCAATGTATCTAAATGTTGTAAGTTTAATGAAATTTTATTTCGATCTACGAAATACATTCAAAACGCCTCCTAGTTACTAAAAAGTTGATAGTGTTTTCTTATCTATAGTAACATATTCTAGAGATACGGAAGGAGATAGAATTTCAAATGGAAAGATTTTTCTTATATGATGATGTAGAAGATACAAAAACACGCTTCGTAAGCTTTGCAGGAAAAACACAGCGTTATGATTTAGCGATATTACAAAGCAGCCGATTTTTTGGCAAAGTGCTTGTATTAGATATTCAATTTGGTCGCTTTGCAATAATTGGCCCTGACGATGTCGAGGAGCCAGGCTATTTAGAGCATGTCTATAATCGTAGCGAGGAAGAAACGGTTGATTTACGCGCTTATTTGACAGAGCTGCTCAGCTAAAAGACTTGGGATTTTGCTATAACAATGATATCACCGCTGTAATTAGTAAAATAAAATAAGGTATAGGCAGTTGGACGCAAGTTTGCGCAACTGCCTATACCTTTTTATAGCTCTTCCGCTAATTCTTCTATTTGTTCATCATTAACCGTAATCTCTTGCTGTGGTACTCGCCCTATTTTTTGGACGATAAAGTAAGCACAGCCAAAATTGCAATACTCGAATAAATAATCTTCAAATGTGCTAATTTTTGTATCAAAGGTAGATTTGTGATTTTTATCATCAAAAAATCCTTTTAAACGAAGCTGACCATATCCCCAATCACCTGCGATGTAGTCATATTTCGTCAAAATATCCGAGAAGCGCTCCAAAAATACATCTTCATTAAAGCCATCTCTCACATTCTCGATTACCTCATACATGTAACCTTCCGCAACAATCATTGAAATACCACCTATCTATTGCACATTTCCTATGCCTTAGCCTGCTCTTGACGTTCTTTAGTTGCTGCATTTACTTGCTCATCTGCATGATAACTACTTCGCACTAATGGGCCTGCCTCACAATGGCTAAAGCCTTTTTCCATTGCAATTTTACGAAGCTTCCCAAATTCAATTGGAGAATAATATTTCTTAACAGTCAAATGCTTTTTAGTCGGCTGTAAATATTGACCAATTGTCATAATATCAACATTGTTTGCGCGTAAGTCGTCCATTACCTCTAAAATCTCATCCCATGTTTCGCCAAGACCAATCATTAATGAAGATTTTGTCGGAATGTCTGGTTGCATTTCCTTTGAGCGACGTAAAAATTCTAGAGAGCGATCGTATTTTGCACGCGCACGAACTCTTGGTGTTAAACGGCGTACTGTTTCGATATTATGGTTTAAAATATCTGGCTTTGCATCCATCACTATTTGTAAATTTTCTTCTAAACCACCTAAATCAGATGGCAATACTTCTACAGATGTCGCTGGACTTTTGCGACGGATTGCACGAATTGTTTCTGCCAATACTTCCGCGCCACCATCCTTTAAATCATCGCGTGCCACCATCGTAATAACAACATGCTTTAAATCCATAATTTTCACTGAATCTGCTACGCGCTCTGGCTCTGCTAAATCAAGCTCTGTTGGTAAGCCTGTTTTTACAGCACAGAAACGGCATGCACGCGTACATACTGAACCTAAAATCATCATCGTTGCAGTGCGGCGCTCTCCCCAACACTCATGAATATTTGGACAACGCGCTTCTTCACAAACTGTATGTAAATTATTGTCGCGCATTAACTTTTTTAAGCCTTTATATTGTTCATTTGTATTTAATTTAATTTTTAACCACTCTGGCTTACGTAAATGCTCTTCCTTTGCTGTAGGTTTACAAGATGTCATTAAATTTCGCCCCAATCATTAAATCAATTACGCCTTGGCTAACTCAAATCCAGTTTTTTTGAGCACGCATTAGAGATTCTCTCAAAATCCGCAATATTCGCCAAAGGCTTTATCTTGATTCAGCATTGCATTAAGTACAAAAAGCATCTACTGAATCAAGATAAAACTATAGTACTTTTAGTCAATGTACCATATTCCATGCGCCACAACAACTTTATTTACAGTTTTCATCATATATTAGTCATAAGGCACTGGTACTTCTAGTGATGGCTGTACCCCATCTCCACCATTCGTATAAATATGTGGAACGGAGCCTTGCACTAGACCAATTGCTACTGGAATATCCTGTTCTACTGTTGACGATTTACTTGCAAACGGGACAATAATTTGTACATTCACTTCCAAGTGAATACTTACCTCCACGTAAGCATTGTTAATGCCAAACTCTCGTATCGTTGATCGGACATCGCTAGAAACGCTACCAACAATATGAAAGCGAATCGGTATTTTCGGTCCTAAATTCCCAAGTAAAGGTAGGTTAGCAGCCTGCCCAAGTGGTACAAAAAAAACGATACCATCACCGGCTTCCATTTTCCCTACATTGTATTCGACATTTTCCAAGTTCGGTAAATGAGTTAAATCCCCATTTTCCGCTTGTTCTAAATATTCCTTCACCAAAGCCTGTGTTTCTGAACGAACTCGGTTAATAATCTCTGTGTTAAACTTTGTTGTAATCATATCGCCTGAGCCTGATGGCAAATTTTCAATTATATCATTAACATCTAACACGCCAGAGGTACGTGCATTAATCGCTTTATTCACAACAAAAGAGGCTACCTTCTTCGTTTGTACCTCCGCATATTGTAAATATGTTGGCATTAAGCGAGAATTCATCCAATATAAAAATAAAATAATAACAATGATTAGTGTCAAAATCACAAAAAAGGCTATATTTCCTCGTTTTTTAGATTGCCTAAAACGCATTTTTCTTCTTTGTAAAAACAGAAAAATCCCCCTTGCTCTATTCGTATGAGCAAGAAGGGGCAACTATTCAGAAGGAATAAATTCTGTCTCGATTTTTTCAATTCTAATATTTTGTACGCTTGCCAAATTAATTTCATATGTAGCTAAAAGCATTTCATCGTTTTCTTCAAAAACCCTTAAGTATGGTAGTGCTGGCTGTAGTTCATTTTGTCGTGAAACAATGCCACGACGCTTGTCGGATAAAGTGAGTACTGTTCCATTCGGGTAGTGAACAATACATTTTTTCAACGCATCGACAACTTTCGCATCATACAATTTTCCTGCATCTTTTTCAAGAATGGCAATACCTTCTGAAGGCAACGCCTTTTGTCGATAAACACGATTTGATGTGACTGCATCAAAGACATCTGCAACACCGATAATTTTAGCAAATGGATGAATTTCAAATTCAACTAAACCTCTAGGATAACCGCTACCGTCTAAGCGTTCATGATGTTGGAACGCACAGTGTGCTACCAAGAGTGAGATGGAATGTAGATTACGTAGCAAATCGAAGCCATAGCGAGCATGTAATTTCATTTCATTATATTCTTCCTCTGTAAGAGTGCCTGGTTTTTTTAAAATATCAGCTGGTACTAATAATTTACCAATATCGTGCAATATTGCACCGATTCCGATTAAACGCAGTTCCTCATAGGAATATCCTAATTCCTTTGCAATGGCAATTGAATATAATGTAACTTGGAAAGAGTGTTGATATAAATATTCGTCATATAAATATGCATCTGATAAAATAGTTAAAAACTCATGGCTACTTAAAATCGTGTCAAGTAACCCCTCTACAATACCGCTAATTGCTTTTGACTGTTGTTCTATCATATAGGATGCTTGTGCACCTTTAAGCGTTCTAACAGTTTCAAATGTTTTAGTAATTTCTTTAACTATTCTATGGCGAACAATTGGGTCGACTGTTTCTTCGATTTGAATTCCGTCTGATATTAAATCATCTATATAAATATATCGAATGTTTAGTTGTCGCAATCTTTCGATGATTCGGTGATTGATGACTACGCCTTGGTGCAAAAGTGGATGACCTGCTTCATTCCATATCGTCTTCCCTATGACCATGCCTTCTTTTACAACATTTAATGATATTAGTCGCATATTTATAATTTAACCCCAATTCTTCTATATACATTATTTTTTATTATATAAGCAATAAACAAAATAAGATAGATGTGCAAAAAAAAAATCACGCATATTGATTCAACTAATTACGCTTCGGCTAACCTCCAATTGGATTCATACAGGAAAGCCTCTACAATCCGCCAGAAACTGAACTTTTCCTAGCAGAGAGCTTGAATCCAAACTAAACAATACTCGCAAATTAGAAAGAAATCAACATACATGACAATTTAATTCATTATTTAAATTTATTTTGTCCATAAAGTTTTAATATATCTCGTAAAAATAAAGGGAGATCATAATGCTTTTTGGCATATTTAAAGCTAGGGAAAAAATAACCGAATGTAAATAGATCAAGTGTCACTAGTTTATAAGTACGTTGTAAGTCTGCAATTTCTCCATTAATTATAAGCTCGCGTTGAGCATTTAAATTAAAATGATACGTGAGCAGCTTGCCAAATACGATACCCCTGAAGCCCAACCCTTTAAATTGTAATTGTGGCCACTCTTCATTCATTGATTGCATATATATTTCCTTAAGCTCAGTACCAGTAAGTTCAATCGTACATAAATTGATTGGGTGTGGTAATATGCGATGAAGATCATATGCTGATACGTAGCCTCTTTGTAAATCCTCTAAAAAAATACCCGCATTAAACAAGGCGCAATCCGCATCTGTATAATTTATAATTGCCTCCGCAAATAAATGCGAAAGCTGCGAATAATGAAACCACTCTTTATGATATGTTTTCGGTACTGTAAAAGAAGGTTTATCTAGTTTTTGCTGGGCTTCGTTAACTAAGCTTTGCAAAAATGCTGGCTCTTCTTTTGGGCTAGGAAGCAATGCGCATTCAATCACTTTTTCTTGCTTCGCAATCTTTTTCGTTTGATGGTCAAATTCAATTGTTAAATGCCCTAAATATTGACCAAATTTTCCACAGCCAGTTAGTAGTACATCACCAATAAGTTTTCCTGTTTCAAATAAATGATGTGTATGCGATCCGAAAATCACATCGATTTCAGGGCATTCCTCAGCTAATAACTCGTCCTCCGTCTTACCTAAATGCGACAAGCATACGATAATATCGACCTGTTCCTTCAACTGCTCTACAACTTGTATAATCGCAATTCTCGGCTCTGTTACTTGCCAATTTAATACACGATAAAATGCTTCAAATTGTGCTGTTGCACCAACAACCCCAATTTTAGTACCGTATTTTGTCGTTAAAATAGTATACGGCCTAAGCCATGTAGGCTGTTTACCTTCCAATGTGTGCAAATTAGCGACAATAACTTCAAATTGCGCGTCATTATATAATGCCTTTAAGTCTTCATGAGCGAATGTAATTCCTTCATTATTACCTATCGTAACAACATCATATTTCGCTTCGTTTAGTAGCTGAACATTCCCTTTCCCTTTCATGGCCTCCGTATAAATATTTGAGCGATCTATATGATCACCGATATCTATTAAAAAGCTGGGCTCACCTTGTTCAGCTAATAGTGTACGTTGTGCATGAATATAATTTTGCGTACGCAACCAAAATTCAAAATGACTATGTAAATCGTTTGTATGGAAAAAATGAATTTTTTCTTGCACAATGCACACCAACTTTCTTTAAAATAATCCCTCAATAATTGAGCGAATACCTAACAGCAATAAAATAATTCGCAATGCTAACACAAGCGTTTCTGATTTTAATTTTTTATTTAATTGTGCTCCGAATTTTGCCCCTAAATAGGCCCCTGGAATGACTGGTAATGTATACAGCCATGGTACATTGCCTAAATAAATATGTGAGGCAGAATTGACGATGGATGTTAAAAACACCAAAAACATCGATGTAGCAATCGCCACGTGTGGCGGGAATAAAAATAAAATTAGCATTGCTGGTACAATCATCGAGCCGCCACCGATGCCAAAAAGACCGGACATACAACCAACAAAAAATGTTAATAAAAAAGCAAACCAAACGGGATAGCCATACACATATTCTTTTCCTTCGTTATCTATATATGTATGCTTCGTTCCATGCTCTACGAACCATCGAACAGGCTTTAATTTATCACGCACTAATAAAATAATTGATAAAATAATTAATAAAATACCAAAATACAAATTAAATGATGGCAAATCTAAGCCTTTATTAATCCATGCCCCTAGCAATGAGCCAGGCACACTACCAATGAAGAAAATGAAACCAGTTTTATAATCTACTGTTTTCGATTTCATCTGTGTTAATGTTGAGGCAAGCCCTGTAAAAATCATCATAACAACAGATAAACCAACAACCGTTTGTGGTGTAATATCTGGAATAAGACCTAAGTTTATACCTATAAATAGTGTAGCAGGTACTAATATAACGCCGCCACCTAATCCTACAAGTGCCCCTATAATACCTGAAGCGATTGCAATAATAAATAGCAATACAAATTCCATTAGAACTCTCCTTCAAAAATATTTAATTGTTTTGGTGATAAATTTTCAAAATGCAAGCCTAAAATTTCCTTTAAGCGCTGTGCATTTGGAGCTGCATGATAATCAGAGTTATTATTAAATAACACATAAACGTCCTGTGCCTGTTGCCGCAATTGTTTTACATAAGATGATAATGATTGTAGCTCTTCTTCATTATAATCGTATAGAAAACGAACTTTGCGCCAATTATGTGCATTACCACTGTTGCGCCAACCATGCACATTGCGACCATGAATACGAAATAGCACCTTATTTGCTGTAGCAACCGGTACTAGTGGCACAGAGCCTACCCCCGCTTGCGGTTCATCGCAAACCGTGTGAATAAAACTTTGCTCCTGTAAAAACTGCAATGTTTTCTCTCGCATTTGCGGAGCATACCAAGTTTGATTACGGAACTCAATAGCTAGTGGCAAATCTGGTAATTGCTCTTTAACATAACGAATATAGTTCACATTTTTAGCAGTACAATCAAACCATGGCGGAAATTGCACAAGCACCATAGCAAGCTTACCAAAGCGCTGAAATGTATTAGCACATTGTAAAAATGCTTGAAACATATCATTGCGCGTCTCATATGGTAAATCATCGCGCAAATGCCCTGTAATTCCTTGATAAGCCTTTACTATAAATTGAAAATTAGCAGGTGTATCATGACACCACTTCTCGATATTTTGATTATTCGGAATTGAATAAAAGGACGTATCTACTTCAACAATAGGAAAATGCCCACTATAATCAAATAATTTATCGCGAGCAGTCGTTACTGTTGAATATAGAGTAGGGTGATCTCCCCAGCCAGTTAGCCCAATCGAAATCACTTCCTCTCCCCCTTCACTTGCTGTATGTATTCTTTATAATAACATAAAGTGAAGATTTACTTCACCCTCGCCGATTATGACAAAGGCATACAAGCTATTTACCTAAGGAAACACCCCTGTGACCGAATCGTGTTGGCCTCAAGCGGGCTTTTACAGCCATTTAAGCTACATCTTCAATTTTAGCTTTTCATCTGTGCAAAAAAGCTATTACGTGAGTTCAAAACTTACATAATAGCCCTTTATATTACTTATTAACTTGCTGAGCTGTACGTAAACACACATCGGTTAAAATATCGATGCCATTTAAAATTGATTCGTGATTAAATTGCATGTATGGATCATGTAGCCCCGGTGTTACATCTGCTCCTAAGCCGAGCATCGTTGCCTTTAAGCCCGGTCGTTCAATCGTGTAAAAATGAAAATCATCCGCACCTGGCGTAATAATAATTGGCAGGGCAGGTCGTCCTAACACATGCTCAATTGATTGTGCCATAAATGCGGCTGCTTCCTCATTAACTGCTGCCGCTGGAACATAATCAAAAAACTCTATATGAATAGGTACATCATGCATAACACTTAATTGCTCACAAATTGTCTTTACTTTATGCTGCAATTCATCCATTATTGCATTTGTTTGTGCGCGTAAATCTAAGCCAAACGTCGCCTTCCCAGGAATAATATTAAAGTTGTCAGTACCAGCATGTAAATTCGTCATTTTCACTGTCGCAGCAATATGTGGATCTGTATATGTCAGCCCTAAATGATGAATGATAGAAGCGGCTATCTCAATTGCGTTAACCCCTTTATGTGGTCTCGCTCCATGGTGATCTAGCCCATCAATTATGCCTTTGACAAATATGCATGATCCATGCTGAATACCTGCAGCACAGTTTGGAAAAGCAATTTCATCTAACGGGCGCAAATGCACGCCGTAAAAATAATCTAAATCATCTATAACGCCTTCTTTGATTACACTTAAAGAACCGTTTCCAAGCTCTTCCGCTGGCTGAAAAATAGCTCGCACTGTCCCCTTGAAATCACCTATTTCCTTTAGTCGATGCATAACACCAGTTACGATTGTCATATGTGCATCATGTCCACATGAATGGTTTGCTTTCATTTCCCCATTCACTTCTTGCCATAAAGCATCCATATCCGCTCGCAAGCCTATTTTCGGTGAGCCAGAGCCAATTTCTACAGAAAAGCCTGGGATGTCTTTGAATCTTTTCGGCTGAAAACCCGCCTCCTCAAACAACGTAACGAGGTAATTTGTCGTTTCAACCTCTTTCCAGCTTACCTCACCATGTGTATGCAAATGCTCAAAAACTTTTAACATTTTTTCTTTCATTTTAAGAAACTCCTAACATAACAGCAGCAATTAATGCAATTGCCGCAATAATTAACCAAAATGCGATTAACTTCCAGATAAATTTCACCCAGCGCTCATATGGAATACCTGCAATTGCTAAATAGCCCATCAATGCTGCAGATGTTGGAATAATAGAGTTTGTAATCGCATCCCCGTATTGGAATGCTAAAACCGCAACTTGACGCTCCATACCAAGCAAATCTGCAATCGGCACCATAATTGGCATTGTCGTCGCAGCTTGTCCACTACCTGAAGGGATAAAGAAGTTAATAATAACTTGTACAGCGAACATACCAACAGCGTTTAATGTTTGTGGTAAATGCGAAATAAGTTGAACTAAACTATAAACAATTGTATCAATAATAACACCTGACTCAAGCACGACTAAAATAGCACGGGCAAAACCTACTATTAATGCCCCAAAAGCTACTATTTTCATACCATCTACTAAGGAATCAAATATTTTATTAATCTTTAAACCACCTAAAATACCTGCCACAAAGCCTACAATTATAAAGTTAGCTGCTAGTTCATCTAAAAACCATCCTTGCTTAAACACGCCGTACATATTCACGAAAATTCCTACAACAAGTGTTAGCAACACAAGAATATGACGAATTGTAAATTTATCAAATGTATCAATATCAGACACTTTTACTAACTTTATCTTCTGTTCAATATCATACATAATGCTTTTTGTTGGATCTGCTTGGATTTTCTTTGCGTAGCGCATAACATAGGTAATCGCTACAAGTAAAACAAATACGTAAACAACGGAACGGAATCCAATGCCAGAAAATAATTTTACCTCAGCAATCTCCTGAGCTACCCCCACTGTAAACGGATTTAACATTCCTCCAATAAAGCCGCTGGCAGCACCTGTTGATACCATCGCAGTTCCTACGAGTGCATCATAGCCTAATGCCCTTGCAATCGCTATACCAATCGGCACAAAAATGATTGTTTCCTCACTCATCCCTGTAGAGAAACCTAATATAGAAAAGACAGTCATCGAAATTGGGATAAGCAATATTCCTGAGCCTTGCATCTTTTGTACAAGTGCGTTGACTCCTGATTCAATTGCACCTGTTGCACGAATAATTCCAAATGCTCCCCCTACTAGAAATATGTAGAAAATAATACGTGCCCCTGCTTGCATACCAAGTGGAATTGCTGTAAACATTTCAAAAATAGATACTGGGTTTTGTTCTACTTGAGCGTAGCTATTTTCTACAACAACCGTTCGTCCCGCTTCTTCTATTCTTTCATATTGTCCAGCTGGTAAGAAATAAGTTGCTAACGTTGCAAGAATAACAATGGAAAAAATAATTGCATATGTATGCGGAATGGTAAACCTCTTTTTCTTCTCTGTTGTTTGCTCCATGTTGACACTCCTATAATTATTTAGTTTGTCCTTGACTTCATCGCTTTTGCTTTGTACGATACAATTAACGACTACTTAGCGACATGTTTATTGTAAAAAAGATTTGTGACAGATGCAAGAAATTTTCTGAAAATAAAGAACGTGTCTGAAAAAAATTTTTCAGACACGTTCTCCGAATGGGAAATGGTGGTATTTTATTGTGACTACTGTATTACTTATGTTAGCAATAACAGCTTTTTAGCAAGAAGCTTTTGTTATTGTATTAAAGTAGGCAGCTTTAAGCGATAAAGTGCAGAAGGGCGACCTTTTTGATAGATAGATTGCTCCCCGATAATACTTGCATAGTTAGCATCGTGCAGCTTTTTCAGCATTCGCTCGGCCGTCCTTCTCGTTACTTGTAAAAATTTTGCTAACTGTGCGGCTGTAAAGGGCTCATTATTTTGTAATGCAGCATACGCAAAAATACGTGACATATTTTGCGGGCTTAAATGGACCTCTTGTGATAGCTCTACTAATTGTGGGTGCTTTACTGAAAGTGTCGACTGCTTTTCTATAGTAGGATAAGGTCCATGTAATGTTTGTCTAGCATCCATAAAATAAAACTGCTTGGATTGTGTAAAGGAGCTTGCTACAAGCGCATTATTATAAGCAGCTTCTGTTGAATGCCCACTGCCAAAAGCAATTCGTACCCTTGAATCTAATGTGCTATGCCACTTTTTGAACATAGGGTGAGATATAACGGATTTAATTTTTCCAACAGTCGAATAAACAACAATGCCATGCTCTTTTTTATTTAATGTCGCTTCCATTAACTGAGCAAAGTTAGCTAGCTCCTCAGGTAAACAATGCTGCTCTTGAATGAGTCCTACAGCTACTTGAGCTGCTTCAGCCTTGGCTAATACCGCCTGCTCCTTAGCTTTAGCTAACGTATGTAGTATGTCGTTATCTGTATCAACAATGTGGGTAGCTGGGTATCCTTCCTCACGTAATTGATCGTATACAGCATGGATACTCGTAATCGCAAAATCTACTTGACCGCTTTCTAGTGCCCTACGATGAAATGCTAGTACTGGCTGTGATGGCTGAGCACTTTGCAAACATAATGTATGCGTAGTAGGCGGATAGTGTAAATCATTACATAAGCTTTGCCATTCTTCCTCATGGCGATAATCAAGGGAAATACGCGTTAAAGTATAGCCTAGTTGAACAACCTTTAATAAGGTAATCGCTAAAGCTTGTACATCTTGACGTAAACAAACAACAGGTATTTGTAATTGTTCTACTTGTTGCTTTGAAAATTCATATGGCAATGAGCCTGAAAACATTAATACATCGCAGTGTCCAATCAGTTTCATTAGCTGTGGTGCATCAGCAGGTTCTTTATATTCATAGCATTTGAGATGATAAGAAGAATCCAAATCAGCAAGTGCTCGTGCCTTCTGGCAAAAGCTTACTGAACCTATTAAAGCAATTGTAATCATTAAATGAAAACCTCCAAATATGAAAGGATGTACTATATGAAAATTGAAAAAATTGAACTATTTGCTATTGAACTTCCATTAAAGGAACCATTTATTATTAGCTATGCTACTTATTATACGATGCCTTCCTTAATCGTCAAAGTCACTTTAGATAACGGTGTTGTTGGCTATGGGGAAGGTATTGCAGATGAGCATGTAACAGGGGAAAGCATGTACGGGGCATTTGAAATTATTGAGAAAATTTTAGCGCCGCGCTTAATCGGTATGAATCCACTTAATATGGAGGCTATTCATGATGTGATGGACCGCTCGATTTTGGCAGCACCAACTGCTAAAGCAGCATTAGACATCGCCTGCTACGATGCCGCTGCAAAAACATTAAATGTCCCTGTTTATGATTTACTTGGTGGTCGTTTCCATGAGGAGTTTCCTATTACACATGTTTTAAGTATTCAAGACCCTGCTGTGATGGCACAGGAAGCACTTGATAAAGTTGAAGAAGGCTATCGCTCATTCAAGCTAAAAGTAGGCGCAAAAATGTTAGACGATGTGAAGCGTATTCGAGCTGTTCGTGAAGCAGTCGGTCCAGAAATCGCCATCCGTGTAGATGTAAATCAAGGCTGGAAAAATAGTGCGACAGCATTACAAGCTTTAGCATTGCTTGAAGATTGCCATCTTGACTGGATCGAACAGCCAATTGTTGCACATGATATCGATGGTATGGTGGAAATTAAGCAAAAAACTTCAATGCCTGTGATGATTGACGAAGGACTTGTCGGCATGACAGAAATGCGTACAATTATTCAAAAGCAAGCTGCACACAAAGTGAATATTAAACTAATGAAATGTGGCGGAATTTATAAAGCGAATAAACTTGCAATTATGGCTGAAATGGCGAATATCGAATGTCAAGTAGGCTCAATGGTTGAATCGTCAGTCGGCTCAGCAGCAGGCTACCATGTGGCTTTCTCCAAAAAATCGATGACAAGCGTTGAGCTAACTGGCCCATTAAAATACAGCGAAGACGTAGGCAATCTTCAATTCGAAATTCCTTTTATTCGCTTAAATGGTAAACCAGGTCTTGGTATCGATGTTGACGAAGCAACACTTGCAAAATTAACAGTTAAACAAACTGTTATCAGCTAATTCCTAATTTAAATAAAAGACGTAATTAAAAGGGGTATGGACCTATTTAATTACGTCTTTTTACGTATTACAAAATACCTGAAATTCCTTCTGACCGTCCTTCTCCTTAGCTAACCAAGTAATTTTTTATTATACTAGTTATAATTAATCTTTAGTTCAAAAACACAATTGATTTATAAGTAAAGATCAGTAATACAGATACATTTTTCTATCTAGGAGGAGATTTTACAATGAAAAAGTTTTTTAGTTTGTTTCTTTGTGTTAGTTTACTTGCCGCTTGTAGCAATACGGACGAAACAAAAATTGAACCACCTAGCAATAACGGGGGAGAAACAAATAATACTGCTAACCAAGCGAAAGCCCAACACGCTGATTTCCAATCGGCTATACCAGCAGATTGGCAAGTTCAATTGCCTACAGACTTTCCTATTAAAAAAGATACATTTTTAACAGCAAAAACAACTGTTACTGAAGATAAAATAACATATGATTTTTATCAATTTGATGACGAAGTTGAGTTGGATGCCGCTAATGTAACGGATGGCTACTATATCGGGCAATTAACGGTTACTCGCTATGAAGATGAATTAAAGGCAGATGATGAATTATTAGTACAGCTTACTTTACATGATGATTATATTGCTGATATAGGTCCTGAATTAATTTATCCGTTTACAGAAGGCGATGAAAGCATTGTTAATTGGAGCAGCAATGGGTGGAATATTTTTGCTTATTCAAGAGAAAAATCTGAACAAGAATTAGTTGATTGGATTAAAGAAAAAGATTTAGTCAACGAAATATCAAATGGCATTGAAAATGGCTATTACCCTAGACCACAAATCGTGGGGCAAATGCACTTTTATGCAGACGACGAAACAAGAAATTTTGCTACTTGGGCAAAAAAGGAAATCGTCTTTACATTAAAGGATTTTAACGAAAATACTTTAGATTGGCTTCATGTATTTAATAAATAGTTTAAAGGAGCGGCTCAAAAGAAGAGCCGCTCTTATTTTCATGTTATTCAGTTTGAGTAGCACTTATTTTTACAAATCGCTCAATATGCAGAATCGCTTCAATTAAAATGGCTGTTCTATCAAATAACGACTGGATATTTGCTTTTTCCTTTACAGTATGTAAATTCTCTCCCCACGGTCCAATCCCACAAATTGTTGGTATCCCCTCATTCGCATAAAGTGAAGAGTCTGCTCCACCGCCTACGTGTAAATAGTCCGTAAATGCCACATTATTCGCTTCAGCAATCTCTTTCATATAGTCGAATAGTGCGATATTGCTAGCAAGCATCTCCATTGGTGGATAGCCTTTTCGTAAATTTAAGGAAACCGTAGTAGCTGTAATTTTCGCTTGTATTGCTTCGCTCAATTCATGCCACCATTCGTTGAAATGCTCATTATTTTTATAGCGAATATCAAAAATAACTTTTGCATAATCTGGTACGATATTCGTGGCTCCTCCCCCTGTTACAAGTCCAGCGCTCACTTTTACAGTGGGATATCGCTCAGTAATCGCATACACTTCAGCAATGCTTAATGCGAGCTGCTTAATAGCATTACCTGTGTCAGAGGTTATATAGCCAGCATGACCTGACTGCCCACTTACTTGCATTTCTAATTCTGCGACACCATCACGCCCAACAATTAATGCTTGGTCACTTCTTCCTGATTCACAGCAAAAACAAACAATTGCATCATTTTTCGTTGCCTTCATGATTGTCGAAATATCGGAATATTTATGGCCTACTTCCTCATCTCCAAACAGCACGACACGAATTGTATAGCCTTTATACTGTATTTCATGAAGGTGTTTCAAGGCAAGTATAATTTGCACAATGCCGCCCTTCATATCATAAACACCAGGTCCTGAAACAAATGCTCCGTCTTTTGTAAACTTCCAATCATTCGTTTGGCTTTCGGTAAACACCGTATCCATATGACCAATTAATAAAATTGTTCCTTGTAAATCGCCTTTTCTCTCTAGTATTAATGTTTGTGTTTCATTTTGTATAATTTGATGACTTGTAATATATGGCTGTGTCGCCTTTAAAACTATATTTACCACTTGCTCAATACCCGCAAAATTATCAGAGCCACTGGCAGTGTTCACCAGCTCCTCCCATAATGAGATACTTTGCTGCTGCTCTTCCTGTAACTTAGCAATTAACAATAGAAGCCCTCCCCTTCTTTTAATATCGATATGATATCATTTAAACAAACCACCATATTTTCTGTCAATTCCAAAAAGTTTGATTCCTTGGCTGTTTAATAATTTTATCTTTCTCTGCATCATACTAAAAATCTCCTTCAACACATTAGAAAATTCAGCTTTACTTATTCATTTTAAACTTTGTTAAAAATTAGCCAAACATCAAAAAGCTGCTCGAAAAGCGGCGTGCTAGCCTGCTTTTCGGGCAACTCTACTGGTTATTTATATTCTTGAAGTGCTGGCGTGAATAGCTTCTCTTCGCCTAATTGCTGATAATCTCTTACAACATAGCTTTGCTTCAATTTATTATAATATTTTTGACCTTTTTCTTTTAATTCTTCAAGGTTAATACCTGGAATTTGGCGATCCTTCATCACAACTCGCCCATTAATAATTGACATTTTAATATCTGAGCCTGATGCTGTTAAGCACATTGTGCGAAACGGATCATCAATATTGCCGATATGGAATTGCGAAAGATCCACAACAATCATATCTGCCTTAGCGCCCGGCTTAATTCTTCCTAAATCCTCACGTCCTAGGAAGTTCGCTCCACCAATCGTTGCTGCTCTAAATAAATCAGCATATGTTGAGCCCTCTACTTTTTTAGATAAAAGGCGTGATAAAATTGTTGCTGTACGAATGTTTTGGAAGAAATCCGGTGGGAAAGTATCTGTTCCCATTGCCATATTAATTCCTTTTTCTCGGTAGCGTGCAAATGAATTAATCGCCTCGCCGTGTCTTCCTATAACTAACGGACAGTGAATAACTGTAGCTCCAGTTTCCTTAATAAGCTCTAAATCGCTCCCGTACTTCTCCAAGTCTCCCATTGACTCAGCAGTGCAGCATACGTGAGGGATAGCCGTTGTTTTATCTAAAAAGCCAATGTCGTATAAATAGCGAATCGGTGTTTTATTATAGAGACGCTTGATTTCATTGTATTCAAAAGCTCCTTGTGCTGCATGTAGTCGAATAAGACAGTTAAGTTCCTCACTATATTTTTTCGTTTGAATAAGGCTTTCTTCTGTCTGCGTCTCAATGCGCTCCGGTGCAAGCATTCCTTTGACAAGTCCATCATAGGCGTTATCGTATTTTTTCACGAAATCAACAGCTCGTTGTAAGCCGGCTTCACCTTGTTCAATTTTGAATGTAACTCTCGTATCGCCTTCTGGTGTAACCTCTCTTATGCCATATTGATAACTAGGGCCTAAATAGACACGCAAGCCTAGCTTCCCTGCATTATGTACGGCAGCCTCTAATTCTTCATACGTTTCTGCCCATTTTTTATAAAATACCGATGTAATCGGCATCGCAGTAGTAACACCATTTAAAATTAATTGAGAATATGCATATAACGATTTGAATGCCTCTTCTTCTTCTGTGAAAAACTCCTGCGGTCCAGCTTCAACATACTCCTGTGACCAAAGTAGATTTTTTGATTTTGTTGCAGGCTGTTCAACATGAATAGCATCATGGTCAATATCACCCAAAGCATCTAAATCAATAAAGCCCGGGCTAATAATAGATTCACCAACATCCATCACTTCATCTACTTGCCCATCATAGCCTTTACCAACGTAAATAATCGTATCGTTTTCATAAACGACTTCCCCATCTTCCAATAAACGATGATTGTCATTATCACAGTAAATAACGTATTTTCCTTTAAGTTTTACTTTCATCCAATTCCAACCTCCATTTTTTGCAAAGTAATTTTCCAGCTACCATAAATTATATATAGAATATTCTAATAATTTTTACACTTTCTTAGCCATTTTTTATAGTTTTATTACCAATTAATTTGTTTAGTTTTAGTGAAAATGTGGCTTAGCACTTGATTGCATCTATAATTTTTGATGGGAAGACCATCCAGAAGGTGGTGATTTCAATCCATTCTCTCTATGAAGAGAGAAACTTATTGTCTAATTTGATATTCCCAAGCGCTTGGATTTCAATCCATTCTCTCTATGAAGAGAGAAACGATTGCATTCGAGTCTATGAGTGGCAACACTATGATTTCAATCCATTCTCTCTATGAAGAGAGAAACCGGGATGATACAAGTTTTAAAACCGAAATATCCGATTTCAATCCATTCTCTCTATGAAGAGAGAAACGATAGTATCACCGAGCCACAAGCCGCTGCATTGCTAATTTCAATCCATTCTCTCTATGAAGAGAGAAACGGAGATAGTAGGACATTGTTAAATACATCTGCAATTTCAATCCATTCTCTCTATGAAGAGAGAAACGTAATGCGATACAGATTATAAAAGTATTTATTTTCATTTCAATCCATTCTCTCTATGAAGAGAGAAACTCTTTTTGCTTTTTTAACCATCTTTTCAAGCGGCATTTCAATCCATTCTCTCTATGAAGAGAGAAACAACTTCTAACATCTCAAGATTTAGAGAGGGTCATGATTTCAATCCATTCTCTCTATGAAGAGAGAAACATGGGCTATAAATTAGCAGGGTATGACGTAATCGATTTCAATCCATTCTCTCTATGAAGAGAGAAACTTGAAGCAAGGTTTCCTACCTGGAACGTTAGAAATTTCAATCCATTCTCTCTATGAAGAGAGAAACTGTGAAAAATCATATAAAAATAATATTTATCACTCTTTTTCACTAAAAAATAAATCTTCAGGGTTATATTTACCTAAAACCCTCCCCATTTTAATGGAAAATCACTTTCATTTCTGGTGCGAATCCCCCTAGTAAATCATGTTTGCTTCACATTCGCACTTGCCGTTAATTGTTCATATTTAGGTGATTGTTTTTTTAGTTAATCCCCCGCCCTTTTTTTACTTCACTAAAATTTAATTCATGGCTACTTTCGAATCCATACAAAAACAGCGTATTTTAATCTCCCTCTCTATACAGAGAGCAACGCAAAATCGCCCAATGCTTATAAGCCTCTGCACCATTTCAATCCACTCTCTCCATACAGAGAGAGACCTGATACAATGCAAGCATTTGGTATGGGGGCAGATATTTCAATCCACTCTCTCCATACAGAGAGAGACGGGATTTAGCAAAAGAAAAAGGTTGTAAATGTGATTTCAATCCACTCTCTCCATACAGAGAGAGACATTACATTTAGGTTCTTCTTTATAACCTGAACAGTAATTTCAATCCACTCTCTCCATACAGAGAGAGACGTTTTGAAAGAGTGTTGTCGGTATCTGGTTTAATTTCAATCCACTCTCTCCATACAGAGAGAGACTGTTTGGAGTATATCTTTCTTTATTTCTGGATTATTTCAATCCACTCTCTCCATACAGAGAGAGACGCAACTTTGTGCATCGATGCGATCCTTCCTTGAAATTTCAATCCACTCTCTCCATACAGAGAGAGACATTAAAGGTGATATTACCAACGAGGATTTAGAGGATTTCAATCCACTCTCTCCATACAGAGAGAGACCGCAATATATAGATTATCATCTATTATAATATCTATATATAGATATTAACAAATATCCCAATTCAAATAGAAGTAAAAACTTCCATAATAACGATAAAACATATTCTGTTTTTTACGCGAACCTCCTAGCAAATTTATGGACACTTGAGGTTCGCGCAGTTTGATACTCTTAATTATTATCTGGTATATGTCATCTTTCTTAAACATTTAAATTATGATATTCATGCAATAGATGTTTAATAAATTCCTTTTGCGCAAGGGAAAAGTGCTTATGCTCCGAGATTGCCCAGCCGAGTGTAATGTGCTTCGGCTCATGGTCGACTAATGGCACAATAGCAATATCACCATTTTGTACGAACGGATCATTTAGCATGCTGTATTCAATAAAAATACCAATCGCCATATCCTCCGCTATGGTCCGCTTTAATAGCTCGATATTATTTGATTTGAAAATCAATTGAACAGGACCATATTTATTTTTAAAATCCTCTAAATACCAATTAGAAAACTTTCCATCGATATTAACAAAACTATAAGATAGTAGTTCTTGTGGTGTCACACTTTTTTTAGAGGCTAAAGGTGTCCCCTTCCCAGTGCATACAACCATTCTCGAATCCATAATCTTATGTATAAGCAGCTCTTTCATTAACTCTTCGTTCTGCTCATACAAATAAATTAGCCCTAAATCAGCACGATCTTCATTTAAATCCTCTAGCACCTCCTCAGTGCTTTTACTCATAATCGTAAGATCCACATTCGGATGGGCCTGTTTAAAGGCAATAACGGATTTCGTCAAAACAGCCATAAAATTCGGTCCAATCGAAAAGCGCACCTCCCCATCAAGCATTTGCTTTTCAATTTGTGCCTCTTCCTTAATTTCTTCTATTGTCGATAAAATGCGATAAGCCTTTTCAATGACAATAGCGCCTCTTGGTGTTACCTCTGTTCCAGTTCGTGAGCGCTTAAAAAGCTTAAACCCTAGTTCATCCTCCAGTCGCGCTACTGATTTACTAATAGCAGCTTGACTAACGTGTAATTGTTCAGCCGCAGCTGAAATTGAGCCTGTTTTGGTAATAGCGTTAATATATTCAAATTGTTCAATGTTCATGCAAATCCCTCCATCCATAACCTACAGTTATATTAACATAAATCATAGTATCTTTACTAATTTACTATGAAATAATAAACTACCTAATATAGTTTCACATTCGCTTTACAATAAAGAAGAATTCGCTGACTGTTAAAAAGCAAATGCCAGCAACTAATTCCCTTCTTTATTGCAAAAATAAATTCATTAGAGGAGTTGGAGATTCGTATGAACAAAGTATTTAAAAAATTTAAGATTAGCTTCTTATTACTTACTGCTGTTGTTTTACTATTAGCAGCATGTGGCAAAGAGGAAAAAAGCGGTGGTAAGGAAGAAGAAGTAACTGTGAATATCGCCTTAAATGGTGGGCTTACTTTATTAGCTATTGCAAAAGAAAAAGGTTGGTTTGAGGAAGAGTTTGCGAAACACAACGCCAAGGTAGAATGGCATGATTTCCAAAGTAGTGTCCCGTTACTAGAAGGTCTTGTATCAAACCGTGTGGACTTTTCGTTTATCGGAGACGGAACAGTTGTAACAGGTAAATCAGCAAATATGCCATTTACAGTAATTTCAACAATTGGCTTACAAGGAAATCAAAATAGTATTATCGTCAAAAAAGATAGCCCGATTCAATCGATTGCTGATTTAAAAGGAAAAACAATTGCCATTGCTAAAGGCTCATCTGCACATATTTTCTTAATTAAAGCATTAGAAGCAAATAATTTAACATTAGAAGATGTCAAACTTGTCGAACTTCAGCCAGATGAAGCATACTCTGCTTTTACAACAGATAAAGTAGATGCTTGGGGCATTTGGGATCCATATGTGACGACAGAGGTACAGGCGGATCGTGCACGTATTGTAGAAAGTGTGGAAACAATGGGCATAACTGCACCAGCAGTTATGATTGGACGCGATAAATTCATTAAAGAGCACCCTGAGTTAACTGAAGCCTACTTACGTGTTTACCAAAAAACAGTGGACTGGGTAAATGCAAATAAAGAAGAGGCTGCCGCTACATTAGCAGAGCTAAAACAAATGGATGGCGATTTAGTTAAAACATTAGTGGACTACACACAGTACATTAATACACCAGTAACAGATGAAGTAGAAAAATCAATGCAAGCAACTGCTGATATTTTACTGGAAACAGGCACAATTAAAGATGCAGTCGACATTAGTAAAGCATATGACAACACATATATCGACAAGGCGCTAAAATAATAAAAAAAGAGGGACATGTGCCCTCTTTCTATTTATCTCAATAATGAATAGGAGTGGTTGAAAATGACTAACAATCGACAACAATCAATTGAAAATTATAAACAAACTGCATTAAAAATCCGTCAGGCTGCTGAATCTGTATCGGAGGAGCTATTGACATGGAAGCCGAATGAGCAAGCATGGAGCATCCAAGAAATTATTGGACACTTACTTGACTCTAATATTATTAATTCTTATCGCATCCGCAAAATTATTGCAGAGCCTGTTACTCAAATTGTGACATTTGCCCATGAAGATTGGGTGGCTGTTCAGCAATTTTCAGACAGCAATATAGCTGATATTTTAACGACGTATGATGTCCTTACAAATTATAATGCAACATTACTTGAAAAATTATCTGAGGAGCAATGGCTAAGATACGGCTTAAAGCAAGAGGAGCCTATTTCAGTAGCACATATTATTGATAACTTTATTTGCAAGCATGTAGAAAAACATTTAACACAAATTGAACGCAATCGATTGCAGTTTAACGACAAATAATTAAGGGGGGCTTTACATTATGCTAGTCGAACGTTTACTTACAGAGGCTACAGCGATTGAGCAGGAGGTTGTTGCATGGCGTCGCTATTTACATCAACATCCTGAACTTTCTTTTCATGAGCATAAAACAGCTGACTATATTGAAAAGGTGCTGCACTCCTTCCCCCATTTACAAATTAGTCGACCAACACCTACAAGTGTCATGGCACGTTTAGTTGGTGCACAATCTGGCAAAGTATTAGCGATTCGTGCTGATATTGATGCACTACCGATTGAAGAAGAGACGGATTTACAGTTTACTTCTCAAGCAACGGGTGCGATGCATGCTTGCGGGCATGATGGACATACGGCAACTGTACTTGGTGTTGCCAAGGTGTTATCGGCTCATCAGGCAGAGCTTGCGGGAGAAGTTCGCTTTATTTTCCAACATGCTGAGGAGCTACCGCCAGGTGGTGCGAGGGAAATGATTGCTGCTGGCGTTATGGAAAATGTCGATGCGATTATCGGTGCCCATTTACAATCCCCTATTGAAGTAGGTAAAGTAGGCGTTGTTGCTGGTCCGATGTTAGCTTCACCAGATATTTTCAATATTACGATTCATGGAAAAGGTGGACATGCTGCAGAGCCACATACTTTTATCGATAGCATTGCGATTGGTTCACAAGTCGTTACCAATTTACAGCATTTAGTATCACGCTATGTCAAGCCAACAGAGCCGCTCGTGCTCTCTGTTACACAATTTAATGCTGGTTTTACACATAATGTGATTCCTGAAAGTGCAACGCTTGGAGGCACAGTACGTTGTCTACAACCAGCGCTGCGCGAGGATATACGTAAACAAATGGAACAAGTTGTAAAAGGAATTACAGAGGCACACGGTGCAACATATGAATTTTCTTATCAATATGGCTATGCCCCACTCATTAATGATGCGTCCATTACTGCTGTTGTTGCTGAAGCCATTACAGACTTGTATGGGGCGGATGCCCTCTACACAATTAAGCCGAATATGGCAGCAGATGATTTTTCTGCTTTCCTAAATTGTGTACCAGGTACTTACTTCAACATTGGGGCTGGTAATAAGGAAAAAGGCATCGTTTACCCTCATCACCATCCAAAGTTTACGATTGATGAAGGAGCACTGCTTATTGGCATGAATGTATTCCTTGCTACTACAGTGAAGTTTTTACAAAATACAAACTAATGAAAGGAGAGGTTATTCATGACAGAAGCTGCATTAGAAATTCAACAGCTTAATAAAATTTTTCGTTCAAACAATCAAGAAAACCATGTCTTAAAAAATATTGATTTTACCTTAAAAAATCAAGAATTTGTATCTATTATCGGGCCGAGTGGCTGTGGAAAAAGTACGCTTTTAAAAATTGTCGCTGGTCTTGATACTGCCTATGAGGGTCATGTATCGCTCAACGGTCAAAAAGTAACAGGACCAAGCAAGGAAAAAGGCTTTATCTTTCAAGAACATCGCCTTTTCCCGTGGGCAACAGTGGAAGGAAATATTGCAGCAGACCTCTCCTTAAAGGATAAAGAAGTTCAACAGCGTGTGGCAGATATGATAAAGCTTGTGCGACTAACAGGCTTTGAAAAAGCTTATCCAAAACAAATCTCAGGTGGGATGTCACAGCGTGTTGCTATTGCTCGAGCATTACTGCGCAAGCCTGATATTTTACTATTAGATGAACCATTCGGAGCGCTCGATGCCTTTACACGTAATCATTTACAAGAATCTTTACTCGATATTTGGCGCGAAAATAAAACATCTATGTTGCTCGTTACACATGATATTGATGAGGCCATTTTTTTATCCAATCGCGTCATTGTAATGGATGCTAAGCCAGGACGTATTAAACAAATTATTTCAATCGATTTACCCTTCCCTAGAAATCGCATAAGCCCCTCCTTTCAGGAGCTGCGAACATTGGTCATTAATGCGTTGAATCATGATGATCAAATTGAGGATGATTGGTCAATTTAACATCGCAAGAAAGGATTGTATTCTTATGTTTTCAAGTAAATCTTTTATTCGCACTGCACAAGGGGCCATCATTCCTATTATCGTCCTAATTTTATGGCAAACCGCCTCGTCTCTTGAGTGGATTTCGGCACAGCTTTTTCCACCTCCCCTTACAATTCTTCAAAGCTTCTATGAAGTTGTTGTGTCAGGAGAGCTGTGGCACCATTTACAAATTAGCGTAATACGGGCTATGTCAGGCTTTGTTATCGGTGGTGGGCTTGGTTTGTTGTTCGGTCTAATCGTTGGATTATACAAACGCTCTGAGCAACTATTAGATCCTACAATTCAAATGCTGCGAACAGTACCGCTACTGGCAATCACACCTTTATTTATTTTATGGTTTGGCTTTGGTGAGCTATCTAAAATACTTTTAATTTCGATGGGTTCTTTTTTCCCTATGTATGTCAATGCCTTTTTAGGTGTGCGCAATGTTGACTCTAAACTATTTGATGTAGCACGTATTTTAGAGTTTAGCCGCTTTAAGCAAATTTCAAAGGTTATTTTACCAGGAGCAATGCCCAATGTGCTATCAGGTGTGCGCCTTTCATTAAGCGCCTCTTGGCTATGCTTAGTTGTCGCAGAATTAATGGGCGCTGATAAAGGAATTGGCTATTTAATTCAAGATGCACGTGCTTATATGCGAACAGATATCGTCTTTGTAGGCATCTGTGTATTTGCTATCGCTGGAAAGCTAACAGACTCCTTTGTGCGTCTACTTGAACGCAAGCTACTAGCATGGCAAGACAGCTATCGTGGCTAATCAAAAAAGAGAGGGCAATGCTGAAAAGACAAAAAATCACAATAAAAACGCAAATGGCTGTCAGGAAATTAGGTATAATCCTACTTTCTCGACAACCATTTTATTTTGTATTTATACTATCCATTCTCTCTATGAAGAGAGAAACGTCATTAGCAGCATCTCCTTTCCCTCCACAGAATGTATTTCAATCCATACTCTCTATGAAGAGAGAAACGTGATAAAATGCTGTACCGCATGATGCATGAGATATTTCAATCCATTCTCTCTATGAAGAGAGAAACGAACTGACCTTCATAAGTATCTGGGAGCTAAAGATTTCAATCCATTCTTTCTATGAAGAGAGAAACCGAAGTATGGCAGGGTAGTTACACCTTCAACAAATTTCAATCCATTCTTTCTATGAAGAGAGAAACGTTAATAAAAGTTCAACTTCAACTACGGCAAATAAATTTCAATCCATTCTTTCTATGAAGAGAGAAACTGTGAAAAATCATATAAAAATAATATTTATCACTCTTTTTCACTAAAAAATAAATCTTCAAGGTTATATTTACCTAAAATCATCCCCATTTTAATGAGAAATCACTTTAAATTCTGGTGCGAATCCCCTTAGTAAATCATGTTTGCTTCACATTCGCACTAACCATTAATCATACATGTAAATATGGTTTTACACTACCTGTCTTTTTTACTTTTCCAAAGCCCGATTCACTCTCCATACAGAAAGAGACACAATTTGTGTCTGAAATGGTTCAAATCATTGAATTTCAATCCACTCTCTCCATACAGAGAGAGACAAAAATCAACAATTGCTTTATCGCGAAAGTTAGATTTCAATCCACTCTCTCCATACAGAGAGAGACTATTATGGGGTTATACAACTAATGGTCGAATCCCCATTTCAATCCACTCTCTCCATGCAGAGAGAGACCTAATGTGTCTATCATATAACCTTTACCTAAAGATTTCAATCCACTCTCTCCATACAGAGAGAGACGTTTTCCGCATCATTATCTAGCTCACGCAACTGGTATTTCAATCCACTCTCTCCATGCAGAGAGAGACAACGAAGTGACTCGCGGCGCAAGTAACCTGATGATTTCAATCCACTCTCTCCATGCAGAGAGAGACGAATGGATGAATCAATTGTAAGGGGAGAAACTTATGCCATTTCAATCCACTCTCTCCATGCAGAGAGAGACGTCACGTGTATATTTTGCTGAGGCAGCCGGGCGTATTTCAATCCACTCTCTCCATGCAGAGAGAGACAAGTTCTAAATAATACAAACACTAGTGTAACATTGATTTCAATCCACTCTCTCCATGCAGAGAGAGACACAAGAAACCGTTAACCCATACCCTATTAACGGAATTTCAATCCACTCTCTCCATGCAGAGAGAGACAAATTCCATGCATGGCCAATAGATTGACCATTTTATTTCAATCCACTCTCTCCATGCAGAGAGAGACAGATTTTGTACAACTTCTGCGTATGTGTAGCATAATTTCAATCCACTCTCTCCATGCAGAGAGAGACACATGCATTTTTTTATGTTGGATTGCAGCGGAAAAATTTCAATCCACTCTCTCCATACAGAGAGAGACGCAACATATAGATTGTTTTTTATTTTACCGCCTATATATAGTTCAATATTTATAATACGAGCTAGCTACAAGTAAATTATTACATAAAAATGGATGGAATCCTATTGTTTTTTACGCGAACCTCCCTGCATATTTATGGGCACTAGAGGTTCGCGCAGCTACGATTGTGATTAGCATAAATTTTTTTAGCAAATCATTTATATGTGACATGAAAATTGTCTTTTTGGCTTGCTAAGTTTTTGTTAGTGATTATTTCTTCCTTCTTCTCCTAACATTTGTACACGTTCTTCAAAGCTGACTACTCTGTGCAGCTCATGTAGCATCCAAAGATAGCCGAATTGATCGCTAAACATGGCATTTGATATACCGAAGTCAGACATTTCTGTTACTGCTTGTACTTCTTTACAGCCAGCTTTCATTGCTTTTTCATAGGTTTCTGCGATGTTTGGTACTAAAATATTAAACCAAATTGGCTTTGGATCATCTGGTTTAGGCGCAATCATTTTATATTCAGGATTTTCATCTAACAGATGGAACCTTACGTCATATAACTTAAAAACTGCTTCATTCTTGCCAGGAGGAAAATCTGTCACTTCTACACGTTCAATATCAAAAATTTTCTCATATAATACTAATGCCTTTAAACTATCTGTTACGACCATATCAATTTCAACGCCAACCATCATCAACACTCCTTTAAATTTATTAGGATATAGTAGTTAGAGTACCACAATCAGTAGCTTATTATTACATAAAAAACCCCGCCACATACTGTGACGGGGTAAATTGTATATTAACCGATAGAACCTTCCATTTCATAATTGATAAGGCGGTTCATTTCTACTGCATATTCCATTGGTAATTCTTTCGTGAATGGCTCGATGAAGCCCATTACGATCATTTCTGTCGCTTCAAGCTCAGAAATACCACGGCTCATAAGGTAGAATAATTGCTCTTCTGATACTTTTGAAACTTTTGCTTCGTGCTCTAATGACACGTTATCGTTTAAAATTTCGTTGTATGGAATTGTATCTGAAGTAGATTCATTATCCATAATTAAAGTATCACACTCGATATTTGCACGTGCGCCAGTCGCTTTAGGACCGAAGCGAACGATACCACGGTATGAAACTTTACCGCCGTGGTGTGCAATTGATTTCGATACGATTGTTGAAGATGTGTTTGGTGCAAGGTGAATCATTTTTGCACCTGCGTCTTGGTGTTGACCTTTACCTGCTAATGCAATTGATAAAGTCATACCGCGCGCACCTTCACCACGTAAAATACATGCAGGGTATTTCATCGTTAATTTTGAACCGATGTTACCATCAATCCATTCCATTGTACCGTTTGCGTCAACTACTGTACGCTTCGTTACTAGGTTATAAACGTTATTTGCCCAGTTTTGAATTGTTGTATAGCGGCAGTAAGCGTCTTTTTTCACGATAATTTCTACGACTGCTGAGTGTAAAGAGTTTGTTGTGTAAACAGGTGCTGTACAGCCTTCTACGTAGTGTACGTGTGCGCCTTCGTCTACGATAATTAAAGTACGCTCGAATTGACCCATGTTTTCAGAGTTAATACGGAAGTACGCTTGTAATGGTGTTTCTACTTTTACACCTGGTGGCACGTAAATGAATGAGCCACCTGACCAAACCGCTGAGTTTAAAGCAGCGAATTTATTGTCTGCGTAAGGAATTACTGTACCCCAGTATTGCTTGAAAATATCTTCATTTTCTTTTAATGCTGAGTCCGTATCTTTGAAGACAATACCTAAGTCTTCTAAATCTTTTTTCATGTTGTGGTAAACTACTTCAGATTCGTACTGAGCAGATACACCAGCAAGGTATTTTTGCTCTGCTTCAGGAATACCTAATTTATCAAAAGTTGCTTTGATTTCTTCAGGTACTTCATCCCATGAGCGTTGTGTTGCTTCAGACGGCTTTACGTAATACGTAATTTCATCGAAGTTTAATGCTGAAAGGTCGCCACCCCATTGAGGCATTGGCATTTTATAAAATTGCTCAAGAGCTTTTAAGCGGTAGTCAAGCATCCACTGTGGCTCTTCTTTCATATTTGAGATTTCACGAACGATTTCTTCTGTTAAACCACGTTTTGAACGGAAAACTGATACGTCCTTATCGTGGAAGCCATATTTGTAATCGCCGATATCAGGCATCTTTTTAGCCATTATTTCTCCTCCGTTCAATTGTAATTATTGCGCTTCACTTTTCACGCCTTTTTCCATCGCTTTCCAAGCTAATGTCGCGCATTTAATACGAGCTGGGAATTGCGATACACCTTGTAACGCTTCTACATCACCTAAATCGTATTTATCTAGGTCGTATTCTTCACCAAGCATCATTTTTGAGAAAATATCTGCTAATTCTAGCGCTTCTTCAAGCTTTTTCCCTTTGACAATTTGCGTCATCATCGACGCAGAAGACATTGAAATTGAACAGCCTTCACCATCAAATTTCGCATCCTCCACAATACCGTCAGTCAATTTTAAAGTTAAATGAATGCGGTCGCCACAAGTAGGGTTGTTCATGTCGATTGTGACGTTATTTTCTTCTAAAATCCCTTTGTTACGAGGGTTTTTATAATGTTCCATAATAACGGAACGATATAGTTGATCTAAATTATTAAAAGACATCGCTGAAATACTCCTTCGCTGAGCGCAGTCCTGCAACTAAACGGTCGATATCCGCTTCATCATTGTACATATAGAAGCTTGCACGCGCTGTTGCAGTAACTTGAAGCCATTTCATTAACGGTTGAGCACAGTGGTGACCAGCTCGTACTGCGATTCCGTTCATATCTAACACTGTCGCAACATCATGTGGATGTACATCATCTAAGTTAAATGTCACAAGTCCACAGCGTTGCATTGGATCGCGAGGGCCGAAAATTTGTAAGCCTTCGATTTTCTCTAGCTCATCCATTGCGTATGCGGCTAATTTATGCTCATGTGCAGCGATATTGTCTAAGCCAATCTCGTTTAGAAAGTCGATTGCTGCGCCTAAACCAATTGCTCCCGCAATGATTGGTGTACCACCTTCAAATTTCCACGGTAACTCTTTCCATGTTGATTCTTGCAAACCTACGAAATCAATCATTTCTCCGCCAAATTCAATTGGCTCCATTTTGTCTAAAAGCGCCTCTTTTCCATATAGTACACCAATACCTGTTGGCGCACACATTTTATGCCCAGAAAACGCTAAAAAGTCACAATCCAAATCTTGGACATCTACTTTTACATGCGGTGCTGCTTGCGCTGCATCAACGACCATAATTGCTCCATTGTCATGTGCAATTTTAGCAATATCCTTAATTGGATTAATCGTACCTAAAACGTTTGACACATACATTATAGAAACGATTTTCGTTTTGTTTGTAATCGCTGCACGTACTGCGTCTAAAGAAAGAGTGCCGTCTTGTTGTAAATCAACATATTTCAGAACAGCACCTTTTTCCTTTGCAAGCTGTTGCCAAGGGATAATATTTGAGTGATGTTCCATATATGTGATGACAATTTCGTCACCTTCTTGCAGCGTTTGACGACCATAGCCTGCTGCCACTGTATTTAAAGCAGTTGTTGTACCACGAGTAAAAATAATTTCCTTAGTAGAACGGGCATTAATAAATTTACGTACTTTTTCACGAGCACCCTCGTAAGAATCCGTAGCGCGGTTTCCTAAAGTATGCACACCGCGATGCACGTTTGAATTATCAAATTCATAATATTTTTTTAATGCTTCAATCACCTGAATGGGTTTTTGCGACGTCGCTGCGCTATCAAGGTAAACGAGCGGGTGCCCGTTTACTTCTTGATTTAACACAGGAAAATAACTTTTAATGTCTTTTATATTCATTATCGAACTTTCCTTTCGATAACCTCCGTCAGTTGCTTTTTAACGCCTTCGATTGGCAAGTTTGTAACAACTGGCGCAAGGAATCCGTGAATTACAAGACGCTCTGCCTCTGCTTTTGAGATACCACGACTCATTAAGTAGTACAATTGAATCGGGTCAACACGACCTACAGATGCCGCGTGTCCTGCTGTTACATCGTCTTCATCAATTAAAAGAATTGGGTTAGCATCGCCACGTGCTTTATCAGAAAGCATTAAAACGCGAGATTCTTGCTCTGCATTTGCTTTCGTTGCACCGTGCTCAATTTTACCGATACCGTTGAAAATAGATTGTGCACCGTCTTTCATTACACCGTGCTTTAAAATTTGTCCATCAGAGTTTTTACCCCAATGACGTACTTCTGTCGTGAAGTTTTGCTTTTGCGTTCCGCGACCTACAACAACTGTTTTCGTATCAGCAACTGAGCCATCACCGATTAAGTGTGAAATGTTTTCAGAAATTGTATCTGAATCATTCATTAAGCCTAGCGCCCACTCGATTTTACCATCACGCGCAATATTTGCACGGCGGTTTACGTATGTTGTAAAGCCTTTTGCAAGTACATCTACTGCACCAAATACTACTTGGGCATTATCTTTAACAACAACTTCAGCGATAATATTCGCTAGCCCTTTTGATTCTTCAATCGTTGATACGTATGTTTCAACGTATGTTACACTTGAAGACTCTTCAGCTACAACTAGTACATGGTTGAATAATGAAGCTTCTGTATCATCGTTAACAAAAACAACTTGTAATGGCTCTTCTACAATAACATTGCGTGGCACGTAAACAAATACGCCACCATTTACAAGTGCTGCATGATAAGCTGCTAATTTATGCTCATCTACTTTAACGGCTGTTGTCATGAAATATTTTTGTACTAAATCGCTATGTTCACGAACCGCTGTTTGAATATCTGTGAAAATAACACCTTTTGCTTTTAGCTCTTCTGAAACTTTGCTAAATGCTGGTGTGTTATTGCGTTGGATGTAAAGGTTTTGTTGACCTTCTACATCGATTAAAGCTGCCACTTCTGCTGGTAGGCTATCTAATGATGCATACGCTGCGCTTTCTACTGTATGTTTAGGGAATTCAGTGAAATTCCACTTTGTAATATTTGTTTTATCAGGCGTTGGTAATGCTAGTTCAGCTGCTTTTGCAAGTGCATCTGCACGGAAATCAGCAAACCACGCTGGCTCATTGTTGCTTTGTGAGAACGAGCGTACTTCTTCTGCTGATAACGCCAATTTTGTCTCTACCGTCATCTTGTTCGTCCTCCTCTATTATGCTTCTGCTTCTACAGTTTCTTCTTCGATACCTAATTCTTGCTTAATCCAGTCGTAACCATCAGCCTCTAAACGTTGTGCAAGCTCTGCACCACCAGATTTTACAACTTTACCTTGCATCATTACGTGTACATGGTCTGGTGTGATGTAGTTTAATAGACGTTGGTAGTGCGTGATCATTAAGCAGCCGAAGCCTTCACCGCGCATTTCGTTAATACCTTTCGATACAACTTTTAATGCATCAATATCAAGACCTGAGTCGATTTCATCAAGAATAGCGAATGTTGGCTTAATCATCATTAATTGTAAAATTTCGTTACGCTTTTTCTCACCACCAGAGAAGCCTTCGTTTAAGTAACGTTGACCCATTTCCTCCGGCATTTCTAAAAATTCCATTGTTTTATCTAATTCACGAATGAATTTCATTAAAGAAATTTCATCGCCTTCTTCACGACGAGCGTTAATAGCTGAACGTAAGAAGTCTGCATTTGTAACACCAGCAATTTCTGATGGATATTGCATTGCAAGGAATAAACCAGCTTTTGCGCGCTCGTCTACTTCCATTTCTAATACGTTCTCACCATCTAGTAATACTTCACCTTGTGTTACTTCATATTTAGGATGACCCATAATTGCAGATGCTAACGTAGATTTACCAGTACCGTTAGGACCCATAATTGCGTGTACTTCGTTTGTGCTGATTGATAAGTTTACACCTTTTAAAATCTCTTTTCCGTCGATTTCAACGTGAAGATCTTTAATTTCTAAAGTTGCCATTAAATTACCTCCATAATGTTCATTGCATGGGTGTCCCATTGCATAATTATTATCATGTACAATCTTAACTGAAAAGGAGTATCGTTGCAAATAGTTTAGAATAATTTTAATTAAATACTACAAGAAAATTTATTAAGAGCTACTATACTACGCATAATTTCCTAAGAATGACTTGAAATACTTATCAATTAGGAGATTTTCAATAAGAACACCATGAATGAGAATGGATTTCAATTAATATTCTTGTTTACTTATGTGACTTGCATCCTAAATTTGATATAATTTAATTAAGAAACGAGGTGACAATATTGGAGTTACGTCAATTACGCTATTTTGTTGCAGTCGCTGAACGCGAGCATATTTCAGAGGCAGCAGAATTTTTACATGTCGCTCAGTCCGCTGTTAGTAGGCAAATAGCTAACTTGGAAGAAGAGCTAGGTACGCCGCTTTTTGAACGCGTCGGTCGTAACGTCAAGCTTACACCTGTCGGTAAAATCTTCCTAGAACATAGTTTAACTGCATTAAAAGCAATAGATTTCGCAACAAAGCAAGTGGAAGAATATTTAGATCCTAAAAAAGGCGTTATTAAAGTAGGTTTCCCAACGAGCTTAGCAAGCTATGTGCTACCAACTGTTATCTCCGCTTTTAAGCGAGAGTATCCAGATGTTGCTTTTCAATTGCGTCAAGGCTCTTATAAATATTTAATCGAAGCTGTCAAAAACCGTGAGCTGAATTTAGCATTGTTAGGTCCTATTCCACCGAAGGACGATTCAATCAATGTTAACGTGCTATTTAGCGAAAATATGTATGCCCTACTACCTATATCACATCCGCTACACAAAAAAGAAACAATTAATTTAACTGATTTGCGTAATGACGATTTTGTGATGTTCCCTGAAGGCTATATTTTACATAAGGTCGTTATGGATGCTTGCCGTTCATCTGGCTTTGCGCCAAAAATCACCTCTGTAGGAGAGGATATGGATGCATTAAAGGGACTTGTTGCAGCAGGTATTGGCGTTACTTTATTACCTGAAAGCTCACTCTATGATTCTACACCGCGCTTAACAGTAAAAATACCAATTGTCATGCCTGTTATTCGCCGCACAGTAGGCATTATTTATCCAACAACGAGAGAGCTAGCGCCATCTGAGCAAATTTTTCTCTCATTCGTTAGCGACTTTTTTTCAAGGCTTACACAGTTTCAATAATGCTGAATATTAACATCAAAATATTTCGTCAGTTTTATTAAAAATGCACAAAGGCTGTAAGGAAAAGCAGATAGACATCTGTTTTCCCTACAGCCTTTTATAAGAGAGACCTTCAGCAATTGTTGTAAGCGATTTAGAAGGTTTTCTATTATTTATTTCTCAACTGGTACGACAGCGCCGTCCCATTCTTTTAAAATAAAGTCTTGAATTTCTTGTGAATGTAATACATCAATTAATTTTTTAATTGCATCGCTATTTTCATCGCCTGCACGTGTAGCAATTACGTTTACATATGGAGATTCTGAACCTTCGATAGCAATTGAATCTTTAATTGGATCTAATTTGAAGTCGATTGCGAAGTTTGAGTTAATTACAACTGCATCGCCTTCGCCATTTTTATAATAAGTTGTTAGCATTTCTGGTGCTGAGCTTGCATCGATTACTAAGTTTTTCGGATTTTCTATAATATCATCGATTGTTGCAGCTGTTTTATCAATACCTTCTGCTAATTTAATAAGATTTAAGTTTTCGAGCAATGTTAAAATACGACCTTGGTCCGTAATTGAGTTTGAAATAATAATTGTTGCACCATTTGGTAGCTCATCGATTGATTTATATTTTTGAGAATAAATAGCGATTGGCTCGATATGAATACCACCCGCGTTAACAAAATCATAGCCTTTTTCTTTAATTTCATTTTCTAAATACGGAATGTGTTGGAAGTAGTTTGCATCTAAATCACCAGATTCTAAATCTTGGTTTGGCATTACATAATCTTGATACTGACGAACTTCTAATTCTACACCTTGCTCAGCTAAAATTGGCTTTGCTTGCTCTAAAATAATATCATGTAGGCCGTATGATGCACCTACTACTAATTTTGTTGGCTCCGTTGTTTCTGTTGTACCATTATCACTTTCTGTGTTACTGCCTGTATTTGCTTCTTCTTTATTATCTTCCTTTGTACCACAAGCTACTAATACTAGTGCAAGGACAGATAATAATAAGATGGATAACCATTTTTTCATGTTTCTTTCTTCCTCTCTTTTTTAACTTTCTATATGTGAACAGGTTGCCCTATAAACATCTAACGTTTATCTACTTTTGTAGTAATTACATCGCCAATCCATTGAATAATAAAGACGATAACTAAAATGATAATTGTTGCCACTTGTGTGACATCGCTACGATCACGTTGGAAGCCATCGATATATGCTAACTGACCTAAACCACCTGCGCCGATAATACCTGACATCGCTGTATAACCAACAAGCGCAATAGCCGTCACAGTAATACCAGAAATTAATGCTGGCAATGATTCAGGGATTAGCACTTTAAAAATAATTGTCGATGTTTTTGCACCCATCGAACGAGCCGCCTCGATTACACCTTTATCAATTTCACGTAGCGCAATAAGTACCATACGTGCATAAAATGGTGCCGCTCCTATAATAAGCGCAGGCAGTGCTGCATTCGTCCCGCGAATCGTCCCAACCAGCAAATTGGTAAGGGGAATTAATAAAATAATTAAAACGATAAATGGAATTGAACGAAAAATATTAACAAGTGACCCTGTAATAAAGTTGGCAATTTTATTTGCCCAAAGCTGATGTGGACTTGTTAAAAATAGTAAAATACCAATCACTAGTCCTAAAATAAATGTAATAACAGTAGAAACAGCTGTCATATAAATCGTTTCATATGCTGCCTGCCACATTCTATCCCAGTTAACGTTCGGAAATAATTGTTCAACCACGAGCAATCACCTCCGTTTGAATATTGTTTGTCGCTAGTAAATGAAGAGCTTCTTCTATATTTCCCTGTGCTCCGTCAATGTGCACGATTAATGTACCGTAAGGACCGTTTGCTGTATGCGAAATTGCCCCGTGTAAAATATTAATTTCTACATCAAATCGTTTAATTAACTGTGACATAATTGGCTCTTTCGTTGATTGCCCAACAAAGGTAACGCGGACAATTTTCCCAGTTGGATAATTTGCAATAATCTGCTCGATTGATTCCTTCGTTTCACTCGAATCAGATACTTGCGATACAAAGTTTTTCGTAATAGTTGCCTGTGGGTTTTGAAATACGTTAAGCACTTGTCCTTGTTCTACGACTTGTCCAGCCTCCATAACGGCCACTCGGTGACAAATTTTGCGAATAACGTTCATTTCATGTGTAATCAAGACGATTGTTAGACCAAGCTTTTTATTAATATCGAGTAAAAGCTCTAAAATAGCCTCTGTCGTTTCTGGATCAAGTGCTGACGTTGCCTCATCACAAAGCAATACTTCCGGATTGTTTGCTAATGCTCGTGCGATACCAACACGCTGCTTTTGCCCGCCAGATAATTGTGATGGATAGGCCTTCTCTCTTCCTTGTAAACCTACAAGCTCGATTAATTCCTGCACACGAGCAGCTCGCTCACCTTTACTTACACCTGCAATCTCTAAAGGAAATGCAATATTTTCCTCAACTGTGCGGGACCAAAGTAAATTAAAATGCTGGAAAATCATACTAATTTTTTGGCGCGCTTGGCGAAGCTTTCCACCAGAAATACGTGCAATATCCTCACCGCTGACGATCACTTCACCAGATGTTGGCTTTTCTAAACCGTTTAGTAAGCGTATCAAGGTACTTTTACCAGCACCACTATAGCCGATAATGCCAAATATTTCGCCCTGCTCTATTGATAAATTAACATCGCGGACAGCAGTCAAGTCTCCGTTTTTCGTTTTATAAATCTTGGTTATATTAGATAATTGAATCATCGTTCTACTCCCTTAAAAATCTGTGACATCCATCTTGCTTCAAAAAGCATTGGCTTAAGTAAGACAAAAAAGCCTTCCTACTTTGAACAAGCAGAAAGGCTTTACATAACAAAATATATGTTGAACCGTTCTCTCATCTTTCAAAGTGTATACTTTGTGTGACTTGGCACCTTTTCACAATTGTGATGGTTGCCGGGCTTCATAGGGCACTTCCCTCCACCGCTCTTTATAAGAGGACTTTATTTAATTGATAGTTTTAGTATGAATGTACTTTATCATGATATAAAAAGTGAGTCAACTACTTTTTAATATTTCATATAAATTTAGTACGGATTGAAATGCATAAATCTTTTCAAAAACGCCTTCACCCCTTGATATAACTAGACAAGGAACACTTTCTACTTGCAAATCAATCGCTAATTTTTCAGAATAATTTAAATTCATTTTCCCAATAGGCATAGTAGGCAATAGCTGTTCTACTACATCCATCATTTTTGATGCTACGGCACAAGTTCCACAAATTGGTGTATATAAATAAAGAGTGACTACATCGTCCTTATTTAGTTGCTGTTGCCACTGTTCAATTGTCCATTCTTCCATGATTGTTGTCCTACTTTGTTCGTATATTTACCTTTTTTAGTAGCGCAGTTAATACAGATGTTGGGGTTTTCGCCACTTCCTTATATTGTGCAGGTATTTCAAGCTGCACAGCCTCCGAATAAATTCGCCTCATCAGCTTGCGCATTTTTTGCCCTGATAAATCTGCGTCAAAAAGTGTATAAAGACTAAGATACTCATATGGTGCTAAAAGTTCAAGCAAATTGTCTTCACTCATCGTTCCGTTAGTACATAAAATAATCGCATCTTCAGCAAGCACTTGCTCAAGTTTTAATTTATCCGAACGCCCTTCCACAACCATACAAATCATTAGAATTCCCCTTTCATATGCTAAAACACCAAAATCCGACATGGATTTTGGTGTTTTTATGTTTTATTCTGCAGTCATTTCGTCATATTGCTCAGCAGTCATTAACTCATCTACTTCAGATGGGTTTGAAAGCTCAACAACTACCATCCATGCTTGCTCATATGGAGATTCGTTCACGAATTCTGGGCTATCACCTAGCTCTTCGTTTACTTCTACTACTTTACCAGATACTGGTGCATATAGTTCTGAAACCGTTTTAACTGATTCAACGCTACCAAATGGCTCGTTGATTGTTAGTTCATCGCCAACTTCTGGTAGTTCAACGAATACGATATCTCCTAGTTCGTTTTGTGCAAAATGCGTAATACCAATACGCGCCTTGCCGTCTTCAACTTTTACCCATTCGTGTTCTTTAGAATAACGTAATTCTGTTGGTGTGCTCATGAAAACCCCTCCAAATATGTAATACATTCATTTTCAGTTTGCCATATTTCTTACTTAAAAACAAGTTACTATTCACGTTATTTCCACGATTCTAAGAAGTCAGACTCCTTGAAGCCTAACGTTACTTTTTTGCCATCTGTTACGAGCGGTCTTTTTATAAGCATTCCATCAGATGCAAGTAGCTCTAATTGCTCTTCCTCCGTCATCTCCTGGAGCTTATCCTTCAAACCTAACTCTTTATATTTCATACCTGATGTGTTGAAAAATTTCTTTAAAGGAAACCCACTTGTTTCATAAATTGAGTGCAGTTGCTCCTTTGTTGGTGTTTGCTCCACAATATGTATCGATTCATATGCTATATTATGATCGTCTAGCCATTTTTGTGCTTTTTTACATGTTGAACAATTTGGATATTGGTAAATTTGAATTGTCATTTATAGTCGCTCCTTTTTAATCGCTTATTGAAAATAATATCATATATCAGGTGAAATTCTTTTAAAAGAGCTTGAAAAACATTTTATAGCATATTACCTTATCCATGAAAGGTGGATGAAAATATGAAAATAACCATTGAAGTATTACCTAAATCACGAATTGCCTATTTCCGAAATGTTGGGGAATATGGTGGAGAAATAAATCAAGCATTAATGGCATCTTGTAAAGAATGGGCAAAATTGAATAATGTTTTTGAGCATTCTACAATTTTAGGTATACCACAGGATAATCCAGCAGTTACTCCTAAAGAGGCATGTCGTTATGATGTTTGCGTTATTGTAAACGAAGACTTCCATGTGGCAGAACCCGCTCAGGTTGGGCAATTTTCAGGTGGGAAATACGCCGTTTTCTTGCTTGACCATACTAAAGAAGCCGTTAGTGAATTTTGGGGCAATATTTTTTCTGAGATAGAAAAGAATAACTTGTTAATAAGAGAAACGCCAATTATTGAGAGATATACTGCACAAATGATCAAGAATCATTTATGTGAAATACTAGTTCCTATTCAGTAAAGAGAGAGTTAAATAAATGTTGTCAGGAAAGACCTAATTGTTACTGGTCTTTCCTAACACACTCACTATTGCATAAAGCTTGCAACAATTTATCAAGCTGCTGTGCCTTATGATAAAAATAATCAATAGCTTGCTTCATTGCTTGCGCATCCTTTTGCACTAACATTAAAATCCCTTTCAAATACCACAGACCAATAGTTCGGCTAAACATAGGAAAATCTATTTCTCCCTCATAAAGCGTAAAAAATTCATCTACATAATTCTGTAATATTTCATCTTCTGGTAAATAAGACGTGAAAAGTGCCACTAAATCAAAATATTTTGTGCCTTGACGAGCTTCGCTAAAATCTATAAATAGTGCCTGCCCGTTTAATTGACATAAAACATTCCAGCGCCCTAAATCTCCATGAATCCAAGCATCCTTCTGTTCGTCTAATTGTATGAAACTGTCTATATTCGTGTTGAATGCTTGAAATATATGTGGATAATATTGCTTTAAAAGCTGCTTATTTTGATTCCATAATTTCGCTAATAAAAAGCGATTTTCATTGATATGGTCTGTCTGAAAATACTGCATACTTTTTTGTAAACCTTGATAAGCTGTTAGTAGTTTATACAATGGTATCGGTTGTTGATGACTTTCTATATATAGCTGTACTTGATAGATGCTTTCTTCAATTTGGATAAAGGGCTTATTTGATGTGGTACGTAAAATTTCTGCTACAATTGAGGGTTCTGTCCGTCTAATATGTGTAAGTAAATCATATTCAAACTGTGCCTTTGAAGCGGATTTTATCGTTTTCACGATATATTTGCGCTGGGTTTCTGTCTTTATTAAATATGTTGTTGCAGATTGTCCCTTTGTTAGTTTTTCGCTATGGATAATGGAAGCAATCCCGTATTCCTCCATTAACTTTGTTAAAAAATCCATCATTATCGCCTCCTTTAGATTGAAAAAGCACCTGATTCATTTATAATCAGGTGCTTTTATAGTAAATATTAAACGATATACTTCTCTGCTTCAATTAACTTGTCAGCAGCTTCACGTTTTTTCGTAATTAAGTTATATGGGTTGTTACGTGTTAATTTACGTAGTGCTGATAAAGTCATGCGGCCTGCGTCGCCTTCAACTGAAGCAAGTAGCGTGTCTTTTGCCTCTTTTTCGATTTCAGCAAATGCTTCTTGGCAGAAGATTTGCGTGTATAGCAGTTTTTGTGCAGCTTTTTCTGCACCGTCGCGCTCGATTGCTTTTTGTGTACGAATAACAGCCGATTCCATTGCATAAAGCTGGTTCGCAATGTTGGCAATGTTCACTAAAACTTCTTGCTCTGCTTCCAATTTTACACCAAAGCGTTGAGCTGCTGCGCCAGCTGCTAATACGGCAATTTTCTTCGCATTTTTCACTAAGTATAGCTCTTGTGCTAACGGCTCGTCGCCTACTTCTTCAGGCATCATCATTAATAGCTCTGATTGTAGGTTTTGCGCTACTTGTAATAGCGGTAATTCACCTTTTAATGCTTTCTTCATAAATGTACCTGGCACAATCATGCGATTAATTTCATTTGTCCCCTCAAAAATACGGTTAATACGAGAATCGCGGTAAATGCGTTCCACTTCATATTCAGCCATAAAGCCATAGCCACCGTGTAATTGAACCGCCTCATCTGCAACATAGTCTAATGTTTCAGAACCGAATACTTTAGCAATTGAGCACTCGATTGCATATTCTGCAACAGCACCAGCAATCGCTTTGCCATCCTTTTGCTCTTCAGCCGACAATTGGCTTAAACGATCCTCGAAATAGCCTACTGTACGGTAGTTTAATGATTCAGATGCGTAAATATGAGAAGCCATTGTTGCAAGCTTTTCCTTTGTTAAGTTAAAGCTTGAAATTGGCGTATTAAATTGCTTACGTTGATTTGCATATTGCACAGCTAGCTCAAACGCACGCTTCGAACCACCAACTGTACCTACACCTAATTTATAGCGACCGATATTTAAAATATTGAAGGCGATAATATGACCGCGTCCAACTTCACCTAATAAATTTTCTACAGGAACTTCTGCATCTTCTAAAATTAATGTACGTGTTGAAGAAGATTTAATCCCCATTTTCTTCTCCTCTGGACCTACAGAAACGCCTGGATATGAGCGTTCTACGATGAATGCAGAGAATTTATCGCCATCAATTTTTGCATACACTACAAATACATCTGCGAAACCAGCGTTTGTAATCCATTGCTTTTCACCATTTAATACATAGTGTGTACCAGCAGCATTTAATTTTGCTGTTGTTTTTGCACCTAATGCATCAGAACCTGAGCCTGGCTCTGTTAATGCATAAGCCGCAATTAATTCACCTGAAGCAAGCTTTGGTAAGTATTTTGATTTTTGCTCATGATTACCGAATAACACGATTGGTAATGAACCGATACCAACATGTGCACCGTGTGTGATTGAGAAGCCACCTGCTACTGACATTTTTTCTGCGATTAAGGCAGAAGAAATTTTATCCAACTCCAAACCTTCATATTCTTCTGGTACGTCAGCTGCTAAAAGCCCTAGCTCACCAGCAGTTTTAAGTAAACGAACAGAATGCTCAAACTCATGATTTTCTAAATTTTCTACAACTGGTAGTACTTCGTTCGCTACATACTCCTCTGTTGTTTTTGCAATCATTTTTTGCTCATCAGTGAAATCCTCTGGTGTAATTACACGATTAATATCTACTTCTTCTACTAAAAAGCTTCCGCCTTTAATAATATTTGTCATAACAAGTTCCCCCTTGAAATATATATGAACATTCATTCAGTAAAAAGTTATATAGTAGCTAGATGACTACTGCATTTCATCATCTAGCCTTAAAGTTTACAATACTTCAAACACACCAGCAGCACCCATACCGCCACCGATACACATTGTCACAACGCCGTATTTGCCACCACGACGCTTTAATTCATGAATTAATTTCAATGTTAAAATTGTTCCTGTTGCACCAAGTGGGTGACCTAATGCAATTGCACCACCGTTTACATTCACTTTATTTTCATCAATACCTAAGTGGCGTACTACTTGCAACGATTGTGATGCGAACGCTTCATTGATTTCCCATAAATCAATTTGCTCCTGTGTTAGCCCTGCAATTTCTAACGCTTTCGGTACGGCTACAATCGGTCCTATACCCATTACTTCTGGTGCCACCCCACCAACTGCAAAGCCTAAAAACTTTGCAAGTGGCTTTAAGCCTTGTGCCTCAGCTTGTTCTTTATCCATTACAAGAACAGCCGCTGCCCCGTCAGAAGTTTGTGACGCATTCCCCGCTGTTACAGACCCTTTGACGTTAAATGCTGGACGTAGCTTTGCTAAACCTTCTACTGAAGTGCCAGGACGTACACCTTCATCTGTATCAAAAATAAACTTCTTTTCCTGTAGCTTGTTATTTGCATCTACATAATGTTGAATAACTTCAACAGGTACGATTTCATCTTTAAATTTACCATCTTTAATTGCTTTCTCTGCCAATTCATGCGAACGAACTGCAAATTTATCTTGATCCTCACGGCTGACTTCATAACGCTGTGCTACTTCCTCTGCCGTATGCCCCATGCTCATATAGTATTGCGGCGCTTCCTCTGCAAGCTTCGGGTTCAAACGAATCGTATTTCCTGTCATCGGAATCATACTCATTGACTCTACGCCACCTGCAATGATTGCCTTCGAATGACCAAGCATAATGCGCTCGGCAGCATAGGCAATCGTTTGTAAGCCTGACGAGCAAAAACGATTAACTGTTAATGCTGGCGTCGTATCTGGTAAACCTGCTAACGCTCCAATATTACGGGCTACGTTCATGCCCTGCTCTGCTTCTGGCATCGCACAGCCTATAATTAAATCATCGATTGGCCCTTCGTAACCTGCTCGATTCAATGTTTCTTTTACTACAAGTGCACCGAAATCATCCGGTCGAACTGTTGCAAGTGACCCCTTTTTCGCTTTCCCAATCGGTGTACGAGCACCTGCTACAATGACAGCTTCACGCATCATTCATATCCCCCTTCTAAACTAGTTACGTAATGGCTTTCCTTTTACAAGCATGTGCTGCATACGCATTTGTGATTTTGGATCAGCAACCAATTGTAAAAATGCCTCTTTTTCTAAGTTTAATAAGTATTCCTCTGTCACTTCTGTTCCGTATGGTACTAAACCGCCTGCGATAACATAAGCTAGCTTTTTCGCAATTTTTAAATCATGCTCGCTAATATAGCCTGATTGGAACATGCCCTGTGCGCCAAGAAGTAATGTCGCATAACCAGGTGCGCCGACAACTTTTACTTTCTTTTTCAGTGGTGCTGTATAGCCTGCCTCGTATAACGCCAGTGCTGCTTGCTTTGCATCATATAATTGGTGATCTGCATTAACAGAAATACCATCTGCGAAGTTTAAGAAGTTGTTTTCGCGCGCTTCTTCACCAGAAGTAGATACTTTTGCAAGTGCGACTGTTTCAAATACTTTCGTTGCGATTGCTTGGTAATCGATTTCTACGCCATTTGGTAGCCCTTTTAATAGCTTTTCATAAAGACCGATATTACCGCCACCACCTGGAATTAAGCCAACGCCAACTTCTACAAGGCCCATATATGTTTCAGCTGATGCTTGAATATGTGCGGCTGGCAAGCAAACTTCTGAGCCACCACCTAATGTCATTTGGAAAGGTGCTGCGACTACTGGCTTGTTACAATATTTAATACGGCGCATTGCGCTTTGGAATGCACGAATCACATAATCTAGTTCGAAGATATTGTCATCTTGTGCTTCCATTAAAATCATGCCAAGATTTGCCCCTACACAGAAGTTTTTACCTTGGTTACCGATAACCAAGCCTTTATATTTTGCTTCCACTTCGTCGATTGCAAAGTTAAGCATTTGAATAATATCTAAGCCAATCGCATTTGATTGCGAGTGAAATTCTAATAATGCAATACCATCTCCTAAATCAATTAGGCTAGCACCCGTATTTGATTTAATGACACCATGTTTTTTCTTATAGCGTTTTAAATCAATTACTTTTGGGTTAGTTGGTATCTTCTCATACTCTGTACCATTATAAAATGCTAAGTCACCGTCGATTTCTGAATAGAATGTTTCAAAGCCCTTTTCTAATAAGCCTTTTACAAACTTAGGTACCTCACGACCTTCTGCCTCCATTTTTGCAACAGAGTCTTTAACGCCAATCGCATCCCATATTTCAAATGGCCCTTGTGTCCAGCCGAAGCCCCACTTCATTGCATTATCAATTGCTACGACATCGTCAGCAATTTCGCCATGTAGCTGCGCTGAATAAATTAATGTTGGTGCGAATACATTCCATAGCAATTCGCCTACGCGGTCATTTGCATAAACAAGTGTTTTTACTTTATTCGCTAAGCCCTTTACTTGCTTTGCCATTTCCATTGATGGCGTTTTAAGTTTTTTCACAGACTCATATTCGAATGTTTGTAGGTTTAACTCTAAGATTTCTTTACCTTGCTTTAAGAAGAAGCCTTGACCAGATTTCGCACCTAACCAGCCATTGTCTATCATCTTTTTCACAACTGCGGACTCAGCGAATACTTGCTGCTCCTCACCTGTTGTATTGTCGTAAACATTTTTGGCTACATGCGCAAATGTGTCTAAGCCTACAACATCGAGCGTACGGAATGTCGCAGATTTCGGACGACCGATTAAAGGACCTGTTACAGAATCTACTTCGCCGATTGAATAGCCACGTTCCTGCATTTCATGCATCGTCACAAGTAGACCATATGTACCGATGCGATTTGCGATAAAGTTCGGTGTATCCTTTGCAATGACAACCCCTTTACCGAGCACATCTTCGCCAAATTCACGCATAAATGCTACAACCTCTGGTGCAGTTGAGTTTGCTGGGATTACTTCTAAAAGCTTTAAGTAACGTGGTGGATTGAAGAAATGCGTTCCTAAGAAATGCTTTTTAAAATCCTCTGAGCGCCCCTCTGCCATTGCATTAATGCTAATACCAGATGTATTTGACGTAATAATTGTGCCTGGCTTTCTAACAGCATCAATTTTTTCATATAAGCTCTTTTTAATATCTAAATTTTCAACTACTACTTCAATAATCCAGTCCACATCTTTAAGCTTTTCTAAGTCATCCTCAAAATTTCCCGGTGTAATTAAAGCTAAGTTTTGCTTTGAAGAAAGCGGTGCTGGTTTTTGTTTTAATAATTTTTGCATTGCCCCTTGTGCAAAGCGATTTCGCACTGCTGGATGTTCAAGCGTTAACCCCTTCGCTTGTTCGTCCGTCGTTAATTCCTTCGGCGCAATATCCAATAATAATGTTGGAATACCGATATTCGCTAAATGCGCTGCAATGCCTGAACCCATAACCCCTGAGCCTAAAACGGCTGCTTTTTTAATGCTGTATGCCACGAGCAATTCCCCCTTGTGCAATCTTTTGAATGAACAGTCATTCATTTTGTAGCGAAAAAAAATAGCTCACTACTACATTATTATTTAAAAACATATTTTCTGTCTTTAGTGTAGTTTATTTCTTTTATTAAAGCAATATTTTTTTCACAGTATTTTCAAAAAATAATTTTCTTGGCTCTTTAGGTAAAGTCAAATTTCTTTCGTTACCTTCTGAAAATGTGTACACTACTTATAAAGGAGTGATATTCAAATGGAACAAGTAACAACATTAGAACAATTTAACGAGCTAATCTCTACAGATCAAGCAATCATTATGAAATTCTTCGCTGGTTGGTGCCCAGACTGCACACGTATGGATATGTTTATCGATCCGATTATTGAAGAATACAACCAATATAAATGGTACTCCATTAACCGTGATGATTTCCCAGAGCTAGCTGAAAAATATCAAGTAATGGGGATTCCATCATTATTAATTTTCAAAAATGGTGAAAAACTAGCTCACTTACATAGTGCAAACGCCAAATCACCAGCACAAGTAACTGAGTTTTTAGACGCACAAGCATAAAAAACAAGCTCCCATTCGATCGGGAGCTTGTTTTTTATTCGATGGACGAATCACCACTTTTAAACTAAAAAACCGCGCACAATGCCTTATTTTTTTATTTCTCGAAAATACTTATATGGCTCTTTATAGATAAATGTCGTATTAGGGATGATTTCAGCCTTTCGATTATATCCACTTAATTTATTTATGATTGAAGCTAACCTATTTTCAACATTGATATTTGTAATAAAGCGGATACCATAACCAAACACATCCCCCATTTTCTCTTCCCACCATCGTAGCTCTCCCGCAATCTCAAATTGCTCCCCCATAATATTAAATGTGACATTAAATTTCATATCCTGATTAACTGGTAGCTTTAAGTTAGATAATATTTTGATACCACCTAAGCTTATATTTTCAATTAAAATTGGTGTTTTTCCAACAGTTATAGCGTGTCCGTTAAACTCTGCAATTGTTAAAGATCCAATTATTGTATATGGAAAACGATAACGGTAATATTGTCGTCTTTCTACCGTTACAGCTTTTTTATATTTGTTTTTTGGTATAACATAGCCTGTTTTTAAAATTGCTTTGAATGTGGATTCTTTTGCAGGCTTTGAAAAAATATAGCCTTGTACATAATCGCATTCTATCTGCTTTAAAAATTCAAGTTGTTCTGCGGTTTCTACACCTTCTGCAATCACTTCCATACCGAGTGATTTCGCTAAATAGATGGTCGATTTAATAATTGCATCATCAATGCTATTTTCTTCAAATAAATTTTGAACAAATACTTTATTTATTTTCAAAATATTCGGTCTTATTTTTCGAATATAATCCAATGGGGAATAGCCTTTTCCAAAATCGTCAACAACAACTCGTATACCAAGCTGTTTAAAATCTTCAATAGACTTACTAATTCTTATTTCCTCGTGTAAAAACGTACTCTGGCTAATTTCAAAACGCAATAAGGCAGGATCAATTTGGTACTGCTCTATTAAATTAGCGACTATATTATAGAAGCCCTTTTTCAATAGACGGAGCGCGGGGATGCTGATTGTAATCGGCTTTAATGGAATTTGCTCATTTTGCCATGCTTGCATGGATTGAAGCACCTTTTCCATTAGCCAATCTGTAATTGGATTAATTAAATGATTCTCTTCAGCTAGAGGAATAAATTCATCTGGCATAACAAGTCCCCAGTCTGGATGATGCCAACGAATAAAGGCCCTTGCACCCGTTAATAAACCCTTTCTTGTATCGACTTGAGGCTGATAAAATACAGCAAATTGCTGCTCAATAATAGCTTTTCTCATATCCTGCTCTAAGATGTATTGTTTTAAAGTAGAAATATTTGCAACATGAGATGAAAGTTGATAATTATTTTTTCCTTTTTTCTTTGCTACTTGTAGGGCATTATGTGCTTTTTCAAGCAATATTCTTTCATCTGATGCCTCCTCAGGATAAAATGAAATGCCTATACTTGCTGTCATACTTAATTCAAATTCTTCAATCGTAAACGGTTGCTGAATATTCATTAAAATCTTTTCAGCTAACGCCAGTATATCGCTTTTATTAACATCATGACGTATGAGCATTAAAAAGTTATTATTACTCATGCGAGCAATTTCACCATGATTTGGTGTCATATTTTTTAGTCTTTGTGATAATATTTTTAAAGCCTTATTTCCAATTGTGTAGCCTAATGAATTATTTATAATATGGAAGCGGTCAATATCAATATTTAAAATAACAAAAGGTTCCTTACTTTTCGTATATTTCTCTAAGGATTTTCTCATTTTTGCTTGATTCGGCAGACCAGTTAATGCATCATATTGCGCTAAATATAACAGCTCCTGCTCCATTTCAATTTCTTTTGTAATATCAAGCACAATTCCAAAGACATTGGTTACGGCACCATTTTGATTAAAACGCGGTATGATTTGTTCAAGCAGCCACTTTTTAGCGCCATCGTAACAAGTGATTGCATATATTTCTTGTACCTTTTCCCCTGCAACAACACGTGCTTTCGCTTTATTCATAGCATCTTTATATTCTTCATTCACAAGATTAAACCAAGCATTATCATTTAAATAAAGCGTTTTTGTAGAAATGCCTAGTATTTCTTCTAATCCTTTTGAAGTATAAATAAAGGGGCCGTCCATCGACTCACGCATCCAAATACCTGAGGTCAAATGGTCAAAAATATACTGATATTCGTCTCGATTTTCTTTTAAGGCAAATTCAAGTTGTCGTTCAATTGTTTTATCCTTTACAACGCCCATTAGTTTATAAGGTATTCCATCTTTATGGATGATTTCTACTTGTGCCTGTATAAAACGCTCCTCGTCATTGCGTAAAATTCGAAATTCTGTTTTATAATTATCCATATACTCTAAAATTGGCAACGTCATTGCAATATCATCCAATTGCACGTTTTGGAACAAACCTTCCAACGAATAATCGTCATCCTCTTGTAAACCCAAAATGTGACTAAGATTATCGGAGCAAATAAGTAAGTTCTCTTTCATCAAGTATTCCCAGCTACCTACTTGGGTAAGGTGCTGTGCGTAATTCAAATGTTTGTCACTTAATATAAGTTGCTGTTCAAGCAAATGTTTTTCTAGATTGCTGCTTACTTTCACATAGACGCTCGTTATTTGCTCTCCTTCTGTAATAGGCACAAACGATAAGGTAAGAGGCAATTCTTCATGCTGCTTATTGCGAACGGTTACATCGACATGTTCTGTTTTTCCTTTTAATGCATTAATAAAGCTTATTTTTAATTTTTTCAGTGTCTCGGGGGAAGTAAATTTGCGAAAATCATCTGTTGATGTGATTTCTGTGCCGAAAAATGCTTCCATTTTCTCTCGGCTAGCCACATATAATTCTCCTTGGCGTGAGAAGACAAATACAATTTCTGGGTCATTTGTGACAAGTGAAGTATAAAACTGAAGTAAATCATCATGAGTGGTTTCCATTACATACGACAAGCTGTTATGATCACTTTTTCTTTTAGAAAATACATGGAAAAAACGGTTTTTATGGTTCGTTGTTTTCATACTATATCCCTCCCTATGAAAAAGTACACTCCATTCATCATCAATTATAGTATAAAAGAACTCTGACTTTAATGGGTATTTAGAATTAAAAAGAGTTATAGTTATTAAAAAGCATAAAAATTTACAAACATAGAAGTATTAAGATGCTATTTATTGAGTTATTTTTCACCTAGTGTTTTTAAGAGCAAAATAAAAGGGTACTAGGAAAACCATCTCTCCTAGCACCCTATTTTTAAACTTTCACTCTATTTCCTAACGTTAAAACAATAATCCCTGCAAAGATCATGACGATGCCTAGCCAAGATGTCCACGCTAAATACTCGTTTAGGAAAAATGCACCAAGTAGCGCAGCAGTCAATGGCTCTGCTAAGCTTAACGTTACTGCAGCGGAAGATGGAATCGCACGCAAGCCACTTAAAAATAATATATAAGCAACGCTCGTCGCCATAATCCCCATATAAACCATCGCTAAAGTATTTGATGTCGCACCCAACCAGCTTATTCCATCAGACCATGCAAGTGGAATTAAAAATATCGCACATAATGTAAATGTCATCGCTACTGCTGGCAATGTCGCTACGCGCTCTGTTAAACGCTTGCTGACATTCGTGTATAAAGCAAACATACAGCCACCTAGCAGTGCTAGCATTACACCAAAGCTATTCACTGTCGTGTCTCCACCAATTGCAAATAGTAAAATACAGCCTGCAATCGCAAAGCTCGTTGATAATGCCCATACTCTAGACGGCTTTACTTTCCAAAAAAGCCATTCAATAATCCCTGCGAAAATGGGTGCACTACCGATTGTTACAACTGTCCCTATCGCTACGCCTGTGTATCGAATTGATGAGAAAAACAAGCATTGAAAAAGTGCAATGGAAACTGCCGCTAGTATATTCCATTTCCACGGCCATGTTTTCCATTGAATTGCTCGTGCAAAAAGTACGAAAATTAGTAGCGTTCCTCCGCCAATTGCGGAACGTATACAAGCAACAGCGAATGGCGATACGCCCCCTTGTAAAAATGTTTGCGTTGTACCTGTTGTCCCCCATAAAACTGCTGCTAGCAACACTGCTATATATGGTAAAAGATTCATTGTCATATCCTCCGTTTAATTAAAATTTTAGTAACGAAGGTTTGCTGGTACGTCCTGCTCAAATAATGGTTTCCAAAACATTGCTTTTCCCCCCTTCACTGAATAACTGCCTTCTCTAAAGATTGGAGCCGATAAGTAAACGACTTCACTACATCCTCTTCTTGATATTGTAAATAAAAGCTTCTACTATCTATCATAGACACCGTTAAAAAATCTGCAAGCCATTCAGGACCAATTATTGCATCTGTTATATCAACATACATTAACTGCCCTTCTTGAAGATATGCCATATTCATCTAAACCCCGTCAAAAAGATGTAAAGCTTCCTCTGTAAATTCTGTTTGATGTGTAGTTGTTCCATTTAATTTACTAAGCGTCCCTTTTATATATTGGAAATTATTAGTTTGCTTATTATAGTAAATTATATCATAATACGCACCTTCTTCATTTTCTTCTGCAACATGAATTAATTGTCCTTCTTCTATAAGATGGTATGTCACTTCTAGTTAATCATTAAAAACATCAATCTCATAGTATTTTCCGTCTTTCTCTAAAAGAAGATAATTCTTTTAATAGTATGTCCTGTACGATATCCTCTGCTACTTCCTTGCTTTTCACATATGTAAAGGCGAGCCGCAACAATTTTTCACCATGCTCACGAATAAATTGTTTTAGCTGCGACAATAGCTATCCCTCCTTTTTTGTTTCACGTTAGACGGAGCATTTGTTCATTTGGTTTCAAATTTGAAACTAACTTTTATTTATAACGTATAATAAATGAGGAGGGGTGACAATGCGTGTGATATTAAATAATATAGAAGGAAAATCGCAATACGACATTAGCGTCCATCCAAACTTTCAAAACTCTGCATGTGGACCAACGACAATGCACGTTATTTTGCGTTATTTTAATATAGAAAAAAATATTAATGATTTATATAAGCAGCTTGGCACAACGAAAATTGGTTTATTTAAATGGCGTTTAATTAAAAGGCTACGCAACTTGGTAGGTTCACACTTTACAATAAGTAGCTGCTCGCTTGCCGAGGCATTAACACAGCTTGAGCGTGGCAACCCTGTTGCTTTGAAGTTTGACCAATATTTTAGCTTGCAATGGCACTCGAAAAAGAAGCCTCTCTTTAAATACCATTGGGTTCCACTAATTGGCTACGAACAAAAAAAGGGGAAGCTTTATTTAATTATTCATGACAACGGTGGTCGAGGACGTAGTAGTCAAATTCGTACATTTTGTTATGAGGATAATCAACATGTGCTAAGCTTTGTTAAGATTGAACGAAAATAAAAAAGTTATGTCTTGCCTCTTTTAAACAGGTACAAAGTAATGATTCGCCCGATTGATAGCGAATTTCGCCCAAAAACGACTTCAATTCGCCCGCAAATCAAAAATGCGCAAGAAATCAACCTTTTAAAGTAGATTTCTTGCGCTTTTTTAGATTTTAATCTGTTTTGTCGCTATATCGTTTGAAAATGCTTGGCAAATACCGTGTTGCGTAAACTTACAGCAATAATAACACCTAGCACTGCACCGATTGCACTTGATACTAAAAAGGCTGGCATGAAAGCTAATGCTGTAACAGATGTACCCATTAATATTTTGGCGTAAGGAACAGCTACTAATGATGCAATAATGCCTGTACCAACCACTTCACCAACACCAGCTAACCATGCTTTATGACTATATTTATAGGCAATTGCTGCTAAAAAAGCACCAATAACACTACCTGGAATCGCTAACAAGGAGCCTGTGCCTGTAAATATGCGTACTAATGCTGTAACAAAAGCAATAACGACCGCTGGTACAGGTCCTAGCAATATTGCGCTCACAACATTAACCGCATGCTGAATAGGGTAGGCACGCGCAATCCCTGTAGGAATGGCTACAAACATAGAGCCTGCTACTGCAATTGCTACAAATAGCGCCATAATTGTTAGTTTACGAACTGACATGAATAACACCTCTTTGTAATTATTAATTATTTTAGCTAACTCATGGACAATTTCTCTTAAGATAATTGTGACTTGTCATAACTTATCTGCGAATTTCTCGAGTTATCTGCGCTTTTTCGCGACTTATCTGCGAATTTCTCAAATTATCTGCATTTCCTTATAATTGATTCGTGGCTTTCTCAATCCTTCCTTAAAATTTTTTAATAAAAAAATGCCGCACCCACTAAAATAAAGGGGGACGGCATGAAATGAGCATACATCATTTAATGTCGCCACTTCCCTACGCTAGTGTGAGCTAGATCAGGTTCAAAGGGTCCGTATATTACATATACATCTCAGCCTTTTGAAAGGCTCCCCTAGTGGTGCAAGCAATTTTATTTTATTATTACGCTTATTTGCTTATTCGTCAATGCCTATAATCCTAAAGAACGTGCATGGCGGGTAATTAAGCGAAAGCCTCTATTCTCTAATTGCGAAACAACTTCATCAGTAAAAGCAGGTATAGCCAACTCATTTAGCTCTGCCTCAATTGCCGCGTCACAATTTATTGTCGCAAGCTGATGCGATAGCTTCAGCATTTCAACATTATCGTTAATTTTAGTACGTTGTGCTGGCTTTAATTGATCAATCGCTGATAATACGCCTTCAATTGAATGATATGTTTGAATTAACTGAAGCGCTGTTTTAGGACCAATTCCTTTGACACCTGGATAACCATCACTTGTATCGCCCATAAATGCCTTCACCTCAGCAAATTGCTTTGGTGTTATGCCATATTCTTCATGAAAACGCTGCTCTGTGTACGTATCGTATTCTGTATAGCCTTTTTTCGTAAAAGCGATTGTTGTCGTAGGATTCAATAATTGAAGTAAATCTTTATCACCACTAATTACGGTAATTTGTGCATCATCTTTCCACTTTTCAATCATTGAGCCGATTAAATCATCCGCTTCTAAACCACTAATGCCGAAGTTTTTCCAACCAATCATTTCTGATACGTCCTTCGCCATATCGAATTGCGGTAGCATTTCCTCTGGTGGTGCAGGACGGTTTGCTTTATAGCCATCAAATAAATCATTGCGAAATGTATGCATGCCCATATCCCAGCAAACAGCCAAATGCGTTGGCTTCATTAAATTTTGTGCTGTTAAAACGTGGCGTGCAAAGCCTTGTACACCGTTTGTTGGCGTACCATCATCTAAGCGTATATATTGGTTCATTGCAGCAGAGGCAAAAAATGAGCGAAATAATAGCGCCATACCATCTACTATCAATAAATGTGGTTTTTCCATATGTATTCCTCCATTCAATAATGCTATTATAGCAAAAAAGCTGCTTGCTTACTTATCACATTGGATTTTCAGCAAACAGCTTCTTCTATTTTAAGGCATTAAATATTGTGCGATTTTCTCTACATCTTTATTGAATACGCGGTCCTCTGTAATGCCTGCCGCGATTTGACGAATTTCCTGCCACTTTTCATGTAATTTTGGTGCCATTTTCTCTACATCGCGATATTCAACAGCTGTTGCTGCACAAAATGCTTCAATCGCTAAAACTCGGCGTGTGTTTGCAATGATATTGTAAGCGTGACGCGCGCCAGTCGTTCCCATACTTACATGGTCTTCTTGGTTTGCAGAAGATGGAATTGAATCAACAGACGCTGGATGTGCCAATGTTTTATTTTCTGATACTAAGCTCGCTGCTGCGTATTGTAAAATCATTGCGCCTGATTGTAAGCCTTGATGTGCACTTAAAAATGCTGGTAGCCCCTCGCTTAATGCTGGGTTAACTAAACGTTCGATACGACGCTCCGAAACGTTCGCTAATTCAGACACGCCAATTTTTAAGAAATCCATCGCGAAAGCAATTGGTTGACCGTGGAAGTTACCACCTGAAATAACGATATCTTCTTCATCGAAAATTAACGGATTATCTGTCGCAGCATTCATTTCGATTTCTAGCTTTTCTTTCACATAATTTAAAACTTGCCAGCTTGCACCATGAATTTGTGGAATACAGCGTAATGAATATGGATCTTGTACGCGCAATTCACCTTGTGCTGTCATTAGCTCACTACCTTCAAACCAATCGCGCATACGAGCTGCAACATCGCTTTGTTCTTTAAAGCCACGTACCTCATGCACAGCTGGGTGGAATGCATCTTTAATACCACGTAAGCTTTCTAACGTTAAACCGCTAATCCATTCACTTGCATATGCTAATTTTTCCGCCTCAATATAGTTAACAACGCCTTGTGCTGTCATTGCTTGTGTACCATTAATTAGCGCAAGTCCTTCTTTCGCTTGTAGTACGATTGGTTCAACATCATATTTGCCCCATACATCGCTTGCTGCAAGGACTTCACCATCGCGTAAAACTTCTCCTTCACCAATTAATGTTAATACTAAATGCGATAATGGTGCTAAATCACCTGATGCGCCAAGTGAGCCCTGTTGTGGAATAGCTGGATGGATTTTCTCATTGACCATCATTGTTAGGCGCTCTAATACTTCATAGCGAATGCCTGAAAAGCCTTTTAATAAAGCATTCAAACGTAATACTGTCATTGCACGTGTGACAACCTCTGGGAATAATTCACCGAAGCCACAAGCATGCGAACGAATTAAATTTATTTGAAGTGCGCCTACTTCAGCATCTTCAATTTTAACATCACAAAACTTACCAAAGCCTGTATTAATACCATAAACTGTTTTATCATCGCGTACGATGCGCTCTACATGCTCACGACTTTTTAATACACGTTGCTTCGCTGCCTCATCGATTGCAATTGCCTCACCTTTATATAAAATCGCTTTCATTTGTTCGATTGTTAAATCACTACCATTTAAAAATATCATCATGCCATCTCCTTTAGTTTGTTTTCTATCTCATATTATTAGCTAAAAAATAATATTTTTCTAGTTATTTTTTTCACAAATCCCTTTACTACAATAGAGCGAAAAAGTAAAATTATATATTAAAATAATTTATTACTAAATAATCAGTCATAATTTTCAGATAAAAAGCGAAATGAAGCGTGAATAAGCCTACAACCTTTGATTATCTACTAAAGCAAAGTGATATTTTTCTTATGACAATAAAATTTTTTTTAAATTAATTACTTCGTGGCTAATATTAGTTTGAATTTTTGTGAGTTTGCTAGGAAAAAAACAAAACATTAACCAAGAATACCCAACCAATATTCTCTCGCCTCTCATCGTCTGAATCCAGGTAAATGGGTCTTTATTCAAGAAAAGAAATTATCAAAAAATGAATCTTTTTCCCGAAAAAAAAAGTATACTATTCATAACAATTAGAGAGAGGGGTCATTTTATGGGCTTATTAAGAGCGGGTATTGGTGCAGCACAGGGAGTTTTAGCGGATCAGTGGAGAGAATACTTTTACTGCGAATCTATTCCAGCTGATGTCCTTATTACAAAAGGCATAAATAAACGTGGAAAACGCGGCTTTAACTTTAAAGGCAGCGATAATATTATTAGCAATGGCTCCATTATTGCGATTAATGAAGGACAAGCGATGATTATCGTCGATCAAGGACAAATCGTTGAGTTTTGTGCCGAGGCTGGTGAATTTGTTTACGATACATCAACGGAGCCTAGCATTTTTTATGGCGATTTAAAAGAAAGCATTATCGAATCCTTTAAATCATTTGGAAAACGTGTAGCATTTGGTGGTGCAGCGCCTAAGGATCAACGCGTTTACTTTTTCAATACAAAAGAAATTCCGGGCAATAAATATGGTACACCTACACCGGTTCCATTCCGTGTGGTTGACGCAAATATCGGATTAGATATTGATATTGCAATCCGCTGTAATGGCGAATATTCTTTCAAAATTATGGACCCTATCCTTTTCTATACGAACGTATCAGGCAATGTACAATCAGAATTCCGTCGTGAGGAAATCGACGGTCAATTGCGTTCAGAATTATTAACAGCGTTGCAACCCGCATTTGCTAAAATTTCAGATATGGGCATTCGTTATAGCTCTTTACCTGGACGTACAATGGAATTAGCGCAAGCTTTAAACGAAGTGTTAACTGAAAAGTGGAGTAAGCTGCGGGGGATTCAAATTATTTCATTTGGTGTGAATACTGTGAAAGCATCTGAAGAAGATGAAAAGATGATAAAGGATTTACAAAAAAATGCAGTATTGCGCAATCCGAATATGGCAGCCGCTACAATGATTGGTGCTCAAAGTGATGCGATGAAAATGGCGGCTCAAAACGAAGCTGGTGCTTTCGTCGGTTTTGCAGGTATGAATATGGCAGCGCAAGCCGGTGGCGTTAACGCACAAGATTTATTTAACATGGGGCAACAGCAAGCAAACACACAATCTACGCAAGGCTGGACTTGTTCATGTGGCGCTTCAAATAGCGGTAAATTCTGTGCAGAATGTGGTAAACCTCAGCCACAAGGTGGTTGGACTTGCTCATGTGGGACACAGAATGAAGGAAAGTTCTGTAAAGAATGCGGTTCAGCAAAGCCTACAAGCTTTAAATGTAATAAATGCGGCTGGCAGCCACAAGGCGCTGTACCTAAATTCTGTCCAGAATGCGGTGATGTCTTTGACGAAAATGACCGCGCCTAAGGAATAACAAGATGTAAATGGGTGTGCCGAGAAAGTAAAAACTTTCCTAGCACACCCTATTTTCACGTTCGCTTCATATCGCGAATTGCTTGGATTGATAAACGTACAAGTAAAATGGCACATAAAAATAAACCGACATAAGCAACTGTATTTAAATAAATTGCATAGGCTGTATGCATAAATTGAGAAATTGCTAGCAATGCTACCGATATTAATCCAAACGTAATGCCAACAAACAGTAACACAAAGCGTGAAAACAATTGCGTCACAAACATTGCATTATGTTTATCTGAAAATACATCGTGATGCAGAACAATTTTACCGCTCTCTACTTTTTTGAACATTTGATTCATGCGACGCGGTATTTTTCGAATCGCTGGTACAATTAATGCAAGCTCCTCTTCCAAGCGATTTTTCATCTCTAACGGCTCCTTAAACGGCCGCTTTATACTCGCTTGAATAAAGTGACTTGAAAATGCCCTTGCTTCCTGAAAAATATCAAACTGCGAATCAATTGTGTGAAGTGTACCATCCAATGTTACAAGTGCACGCAATGCGGTGCTGACTGATGGATAAAAATGTAGCCCAAACTCTCGAACAATCGAGAAAATGGAATATATAAGTTCATCGGTTTGCACATTTTCTGTATACGAAATTTTGAGCAGCACTTGTCCAATAGCCTGCTCCACTTCTTCTTGATCTACTTCTACTGAGTTATCAACTAAATCTGCTATTCCTTCATAAACGACACTCGCATCATTTAATGCAATGCCGATTATGAATTGCTTTAAACCATCCTGCTGCTTCACAGCAAGTCGACCAACAGCACCGAAATCTAGCATTGTCAATGAACCTGTACGACTTGCAATATAAATATTTCCTGGATGAGGATCAGCATGGAATATACCAGAAACTAATGCCTGCTCTAAAAAGCTATTAAATAAGTTCTGTGCTAATTTATGGCGATTAATTTGAAATTGCTCATACAATTCATTAGCAGAAGCTATAGACTTCCCTTCCACATATTCCATCACTAAAATATTAGAATTACTATACTGTGTATAAATTTTAGGAATATGAACTTTATAATCGCTACTGCGCAGTACATTCGCAACTTGTTGTGTGTTACGTGCTTCAATTTGAAAATCTATTTCCTCCATAAGTGAGGAAGCAAAGCCAATAGCTAAATCACGAAAGCCTAAATTTTCTGCCCATACAGACTTGCTTGATACCCACTGTGCAAACTCCACTAAAATGCTTAGGTCATCCCGCATAATTTCCTTCACATCAGGACGCAATAGCTTCACTGCTACTTGCTCGTTCGTTGCACGTAGCACCGCTTTATGAACTTGTCCAATAGATGCTGCAGCTATAGGCTCTTGGCTAAAATAAGAGAATACCTCCTCAGCAGGCTGTGCCAAATTTGCTTGCAATACGCCATTTACTTGCTCTGCTGTTAAAGGACGCACATTTTGCTGTAGTTTTTCAAGCTCATCAATGAAAACAGGTGAAAATAATTCCTTGCGCGTCGATAATACTTGTCCAAATTTAATAAAAATACCACCGCATTGCTCTAATGTGTCGCGCAAAGCAACTGCTAATTCACGGTCATTATCACGGTTGCGTGCATATTTCACTGTACGTGTAATGCCATTTGTTACAGCAATTTGCACAACTTGGCGCAGCCGCTTTTGCCTGCGCCATTGTTGAATAACGCGTATAATAAATGATTTTCGATCTGTTCTTCGTGTACCATTTTCATCAATCGCAATAGGATCAAATAATTCAAAAAGCAAATAAAACAACATCGAAAGTAATAGCATGCTGCCAACCCATAGCAATGTGGCGATATTCATTACATTTTCCATAACGTCGCCTATTAAATAATCTGTATCACGAACATAAGTGTACCAAAAGACAAATGTCGTTAAAGTAACACTCAAGACTACGGACAATATACGTCGAAATAAATTGACTTGTGAACCGATTAAACGACCGCTCAGAAAAAAGATGATGATGGAAAATAGCACAACCTGTACAATAAAATGTAGACCGCTCATCCTCTTCACCCCTTATAGTATAGTCAATTGCACCAACACTTCCACATTGCCTTTTAATGCTTTACTAATCATACAAGTAGTTTCTGCTTTTAACGCTAGCCGCTTAGCCATTACTTGGTTTTTCTCCGTTTTATCTGCCAGCTTTATCGTTAAATGATGAATAATTTGTTTATATGTAAAAACGCCGTTTGTCACATCAACAATGCCATCTGATTGCATTTCAAGTGTGGCTTTAATACTAGTTCTTTCAAGCATTGCTGCAAGTGAAATAATATAGCATGTAGCTGCTGCACCTAGTAGCATTTCATCAGGATTAGTTCCAATTCCTGGACCATCCATTTCTGGTGGAATCGATATTTGTGTGGATAAACGTTCAGCTTGCAAGCTACCTACCGCATTTCTTCCCCCATCCCACCTTGTTTGTAAAACAAATGTATGTTGCATAGCTTATCTCTCCTTCGGCCACATTCAGATTCAGCTTTAAAAGTTTGATATTGATGGCTACAACTAACAAGACGTTGTAGGCAGGGTTTTTGTTACCGTTATTATGCTTTCTTCTTTAACCGAACGAACAATGATTTCGTCACTTCCCTGTGTCAATACAATGCCATTTAATTGGCCACCTTCCATAAATATACCACCATCAAGTCCTAATTTTCTTCCACATGGAGAGATCCAAATTTCACCTGTTTTATTGCTATTCAAATATGGTGTTGGTGTATGCCCAAATACAACAGTTTCTCTCGCTTTATGTGGTGTATGATGGAATTTATCACGAATCCATATTAAATCTCGGGGCTCTGTTTGTGCTGCATCCTCTTTTTCTGGATCAATACCGCCATGCACGAAAAAATAATTATCCCAGCGATAAAATAACGGCAAAGCGTTAATCCATTCCAGCAACTCCTTATAATGTTCCGTAATACATTGTGCTGTCTCCTTAGGCGTATCGGCAGTCCATTCAGATTTTTGTAGGCTAGCCACTGTAGCTGCTCCCCCTATATTATTTCCTAGGTAATTTGGCCACTCTGGATCAGCTAACCATTTTAAAAATAATTGCTCATGGTTCCCCGTTAATGCGATAGCACCTTTTTCTGTCAGCGATTTGACCTTTTTTAAAACAGCTAAACTTTCTTTCCCTCTATCAATATAATCCCCTAAAAATATTAGCTGTTCCTCCTCTGGTCGCCAGAGCGTTAATAATTTCTCTAATTGACTATAGTGACCATGTATATCTGGTATTACAAATACTTTTTCCATTTTTCATCTCTCCAAAACTTTATTCCTAAATTACTTGCTGACTATATTGTTTGTATCTTGATTTCGGTAGCAAGTCCTTTAATTATTCTCGTATACAACGCCTATAAACAGTCTAAACTATGATAATCAAGAAGGAAAGGCGAATGGTATTTTGAAAATAATAATTCGAACTTTATCTGGTAAATGGCGTAAAAAAATTAATACCGACAAAAGCCCTAATCCAGAATATACATTACAGCTATTACAGCTACTCTCCGACAATTCTTACGACATTGTTTTCCAAAAAAAATTAACGAGCGAAGGTATTGTAACTATTATATTTTCAAGCTCTCTTATTGAAAAAATGACCTTGCAAGCGGTGGTGCTTGCTCCGTTATCTCATTCTCTTCATCAAATCCATCAAATCGCTGAGCGAATGCAATATAACCAAATTTCTGAAATTGAAAATAAAATTAATGCAGGCTATACAATATTATATTTTCATGAGACAAAGCAATATTTAGCGCTCGACACATATAGTGCACCAATTCGTGCTATTACAAATACAGAAATTGAGTCCACTGTAATTGGTCCACAAGATGCTTTTACTGAGTCATTGGAAACTAATATTTCATTGATACGACGCCGCATTCACAATCATTATTTAAAAAATGAAAGTATATATATTGGCAATAATAAGCAATATCAAGTTTCAATTATGTATGTGGATAATATCGTCAATAAAAAATTGCTCAAAAAATTAAAAAAACGCCTTCAGCATATCAATCCACCACCTTTATTAGATACTGCTGTGCTGAAACAGCTTATTGAAGATAATCCCTTTTCCCCCTTCCCGCAATATTATATGAGCGTACGACCTGATACCATTGCACACTATTTATTAGATGGTCGAATGGCTTTATTAATTAATAATAGCCAAACAGTCATCATATGCCCTACATCATTTTTTGAGATGTTTACTAGCATTGAGGATTATTACAATCGTTGGACAACTGCTACATTGTTACGTTCTTTACGATTTTTCGGCTTTTTTATAACCATTATGATTACACCGATGTATATATCAACATTGACCTTTCATCCAGAAATATTGCCATATGAGCTATTGTTAAATTTACAAGAGTCTAGAAGTAAGGTGCCTTTTCCACCATTAATTGAAGTACTATTTATCGAATTAATTATCGAGGTGTTACGAGAGGCTGGTTCGCGAATGCCCGCAAAAGTTGGTCAAACAATTGGTATTGTTGGTGGTATCGTTATTGGAACGGCAGCCGTCGAAGCAGGGCTAATTAGCAATATTTTAATTGTACTTGTAGCAACATCAGCACTGTTGTCCTTTTTACCCCCTATTTTCTTAATGAGCAATACAAGTAGATTAGTGCGTTATTTTTTTATTATTGCAGCAGGTTTATTTGGTTTGTTTGGACAAATGCTTGCATTCGCTTGGCTTATTACCCATTTACTACGTATTCGTTCTTTAGGAGAACCTTATATGGTTCCTCTTATCCCACGTAAATGGACTGATTTATTGAATAGTGTCGTTCGCTTTCCAATGGCTTATTTAAAAAATCGAATGGGCATCTCCAAAAGTCAAAAAAGCTAATGTACTTCCTAAAATGAGGATGAGTAAATATGAGGTTAACACAAAAGAAAGTATTAACTAAAGTACATGTACTATTTTTAGTACAAAGCTGCTTAATCGGAACAGGAATTTTACAGATTCCTCAAAAATTAAGTGCCATGGGCTATAGCCAAGCGTTTATGCCGCTTTTTTTCGCCCTGATTGCCACAATTAATTTATGGCCGATGCTATGGCTTAACTCAAAATTTCCAAACAATAATCTATTCCAAATAAATGAAATATTATTAGGTAAAACAATTGGTAAATTTATCAATTTTTTACTTATTATATTATTTACGATAGTTTGTATAGACGCTATTAGTAGCTATATGCTACTAATTCAAAGCACTGCATTACCTGAGCAAACGATTACTTTCCCTATTATTTGTTTTTTAGCACTGCTTATTTATTTAGTTAGAGGCGGTATTTTTACTATTGCTCGTTTTTCAATTATGGCTTTTTTCATAACGCTTCCAATGGTTCTACTAACAAAATGGGCAATACAAAAAGGAGAATTTAGCCATTTTTTTCCTTTGTTTAATTTTACACTTCAAGAATTTTATGAGGCTTCTAAAAATGGCTACTTATCTTTTTTAGGATACGAGCTCATTTTATTTTATTATCCATATATTATTCAGCAAAAAAGTGCCTTTAAATATGCAACAATAGGCATTTGGATATCTGGTGTTTTAATGTTGATTACAACAGGTGTTAGCGTTATGTATTTTTCTGAATGGCAATTGAGCAATATTGAATATGCGGTTCTTAATATTTTTAAAGCTGGTGAATATTCTTTTATTGAACGTATCGATATTATCGGAATGACGTTATGGATTTTCTTAGTTTATTCTACTGTAGCTTTATATTTATGGGCAGCAAACGAGGGCTTTAAAACACTGATTTTACCGAAATCTCAAATCCATTTATATATTTTAGTTATTAGCATCTTTATCATGCTTATCCTACCTATTTCCAAGTATTTAAAAATGAAAATTTTCACAATTAATAATTATATATTTTATTTATTACTCCTTTGGCCCATTTTTTTAATTTTGATTTATCTATTTCGGAAAAAGCAGGTGCATCAATGAATATTAGACTACTTCTTATTTTCCTTTTATTATTTGTAGCTGGGTGCTCTGAGCAAGGAAAGAAAATTCCGATAGAAGAAATTGATATGATTGGTATTATGGCGTTTGATTATGTTGATGAAAAGATAAAAAAGCTTACCGTAGCGATTCCTCAATATTCAAAGGAAGCTGAAAAGGATACCATGGTATATTCTGTAGAAACAGATTTAGTGTCTCAAGGCATTGTAAAAATTGAGGCTCAATCTGATCGAAAGGTCGTGCTGAATCAGCTACGTGTTATTTTGGTAAGTGAGGAATTTGCTCGCAAAGGGCATGTCAGATCTATTGTTGAACATATTTACCGCAATGCGGAAGTAGGAAATAAAGCCCTTATTGCTGTTGTAAAAGGTCGAGCAGATAGTATTCTTTATGCTGAGTACCCTGATAAACCAAATATTAATTTTTATTTAAATGATTTGCTGCGACCTAGCTTTAACACCGCCTTTAATCCAAACACCAATGTTCATGATTTTATATACGCGACGACAAATCTGACTAAAGATGCCTCCGTACCATATCTTGAACTACTTGATGACAAAGTTGAAATTACAAATATCGCACTGTTTAAGGAGGATGTCATGGTAGAAACCATTTCTCCAAATGAGTCGGTTTATATCCAGGCATTGCTAGGGAAAAAAAGTATTGCACCACTTGTTATTGAAATGCCTAAAGATACAAAAATATCACTTAATCTTGTTAAAAGTAAATTTAAAATAGAAAGTAATAAAGATAAACATCAACCTAAGCTTACTATTCATATACAAATGAAAGCGACCTTAAGTGAGTATAATATTGAACATCTCGACAAATTAAATACATGGAAAGAAATCAGTCACTTAGAAAAATCAATTAATCGACAAGTGGAAAAAGATATAAAAGCATTTATAGAGAGATTAAATAAACAGCAAATTGACCCAATTGGCTTAAGTGAGTATTTCCGTAAATATACATACGGAAAATGGACACGCGCAATGACTGACAAAGTACTCAGTAAATTAGAATTAGATGTAAATGTCAAAACAATTATTGTTAATGTGGGAACATTAAAGTAAAGCAAAAGGCTGTTGGAAAATGCAGGTACAAGCCCACTTTTCCGACAGCCTTTTTACTATATTTGCAGCAAAATTAATTTAAAACTTTAATTTTTACTTTCTTAACGCCCCATTCCATCGCATTCTCATATTCTGGAATAAAGACGTCAATTTTATTTCCTTTAATTGCCCCTCCTGTATCACCTGCAATTGCTTCTCCATAACCCTCTACCCATACTTTTGTACCGAGTGGAATTACTCTCGGATCTACCGCAATTACTTTCTGATTAGGATTTGCACGTAAGTCGATACCATAAGCAGTTGTACCCGAACAGCCTTTACAATAAGCTGTATATGCTGTCGCTGTCACAATCATTTCATCACCCTGCTCCTGATCATCATATGTCTCAATGCTTTGCGCCGGGTTGCTTGGTGGTGTGACAGGCACAATTGGTGTGGTTGGTGCAACAGCTATAACCTTTTCTTCCTCGCTAATAGAAGGCATGTCCTCCTCATCGTAAATCGTTAGCTCATCTCCAGGATAAATTAATGTATTTGTTATATCGTTCCAAGCCATTAATGAATTAACAGAAACTTCATGCTTTAATGCTATACGATATAAATTATCTCCCTCTGTAACTGTATAAATTACTGACTCACTCTCTTGCGGTTCTTCAATGCTTAGCGCGTCCCATGTATAGATGCTATAGTCATTCAATAATTCATCACTTATAGGTAATGGGATTGCTGCCATTGGAGATATCGCTGTTATATTAAACAAAAACGACAACACTAAACTAATGACTGCTAGTTTGTACTTCAAAATAATGCTCCTCCTTTATGGATGCTGTGAATTTTCCGTTAGTGTTGCCGCATATAAATAAAAATAAACATTTTTTCTCAAAATAATGGAATAACAGTGATTCAACACCAAAAACTGTAGTTAGTAAAACAAAATACATACCCAAAGAGATACATATCGCTCTTTCTATAAAAAGCTTAAAACTCAGTTGATTTTCGTTACGATTGGCTCGCTTTCCACGGGGAATAGCTTTCTTACCTTTTTATAAATAGATAGTTAAACGTCACGGAATTTGTTTAATCATAACAGTAGGATTTTTTACGTATTGTGACTAAAAATAATGAAAGGAGGGTTTTGTATTGATTACAATTAGCTTATGTATGATTGTAAAAAATGAGGAAACGGTGCTTGCTAGATGCCTTGAATCAATTAAAGATGTAGTAGACGAAATAAATATTATTGATACTGGCTCTACAGATACTACCAAAAGTATTGCCGCCAAATATACTTCAAGAATTTTTGATTTTAAATGGATTAATCACTTTGCAGCTGCGCGCAATTTTTCCTTTCAACAAGCAACAAAGGATTATATATTATGGTTGGATGCCGACGATGTCGTTACAGTAGAAGGGCGCGACAAATTGCAACATTTGAAATCAACATTATCCCCTACCGTTGATGCAGTTTCGATGAATTATCATATAAGCTTTGATGAACAAGGAAATGCCGTTCATACATTAAGGCGTAATCGGCTTGTGAAAAGGCATCGGCAATTTCAATGGATTGGGGCAGTGCATGAATTTTTAGCAGTGGATGGAACAATTATACATAGCGATATCGCCATTAACCATCAGCCATTAAGCCATGATGCACTGCGCAATCTTGCTATATATGAGTAATTGCTTGAGGGTGGTGAAGGATTTTCGGCCTTTAAATCCTAACTAGTAACAAGTGGCTCTACTGCTATTGCGAACTGGACAGTTACCGCACCTTATTACACCTCAACTGGTTTTAATGCGGCAACGGGTGTTTTTACTGTGCCGGTTACAGGGAAATATTCCTTTGCTGCTACGCTCAATTACTCTACATTAGCAGCTATTACTTTATCATTAGGTAGCGGTATTAACCCCGCATTTTATATACGTCAAAACAGTTCTAACAACGTAATCGGTGGTTTATTTCCATTATTAAATGTATCTCTCACTTTACTAACATTTCGTGCAATTTTAGGGAATGGTACAGTCACACTTGCTGGCGATTTATTGTTAAATGCTGGAGATACAATTGACCTGTATTACGAAGCAAATGGTTTAACTGTTGGTTTAAACTTAGGTGGTGTCAATTCTGCGGGTATGGTGTGGTCTTGTCATCGTATTTCTTAAGTAAGTAGGAAGTTGTCCAAAAGCCAAGCTAGCTTGCCGCTTTTCGGACAACTTTTATGGTTTCATTGAAATGTAAATATTTTTAAAAGGTTAAAAACTCTAGTTTCTACACAGTCTTTCACCTTCAAAATGATTATAGCTTTTCGGACAGCATCTTTAACTAATCCTGCTTTGGAAAAAGTATATCCCCTTTATTTTCCTGGGACATTAAAAACGGAACAAGCGCTTTCGAAATTTCCTCTGGTGGATAAGGCTTTGTTAAATATTTTTCCACTTTATACTTTGCTACTAATTCCTGTACTTCGTCTAATGCGGAAGAAATAACAATTGGTATTTTGCTCGTTTGCTCAGTTTCTTTTAGTTGCTGAATCAATTCCCATCCATTCATATCATCGCTTAACATTAAATCGACAACGATACCGATAAATGGTGTGTTTAAAGCTTCCTCATATGCCCTTTGTGGATCATTGTGATAAATAACAGTAAAGCCTTTACTCTTTAATTCCTCAGATAATAGTAAAGCTAAGCTCGAATCATCCTCAACAATCATAACATTTGCACTTTGTGATAATAAATGCGATTGTTCATCAATAATGCTCGTATGCTCATTTTCTAAAGGCAATGTAATATAAACGGTCGTGCCTTGCCCTTCCTCAGATTCAATCCAAATGTCACCGTTATGCATCGAAATAATTTCACGACAAATCGCTAAGCCAAGCCCAGTCCCTCCGATTTTACGTCTAGAGCTATTATCAATGCGTTTAAACTTTTGGAATAACTGTGAAATATCTGTTTTTGCAATGCCGATTCCTTCATCTTGCACACCAACTAGTAGCATCTGGCCCTTATTCTCCAATGTAATTGTTACATCGCCACCATTTGGTGAAAATTTAATTGCATTGCTAATAATATTAACAAACACTTGAATAAGCCGTTCTTCATCTGCTTTCACTATAACATCACGTGCCTTATCAATTAAATGAACATGGTGATTTTTCTCATGACGGAAACGATTAATAATCTCCATAACAATTTCGTTTATCTGTAATGATTTCATGGCATACTGCTGTCTTCCTGATTCCATCCTTTGTAAATCAAGGAAGTCATTAATTAAATTCGTAAGACGCTGTGCCTCTTTATGAATAGTTTCTACATATTTTTGTTGGCGCTCAGGCTTTAATGTTTTTGTTAAAAGCAGCTCTGTAAAGCCGAGTACACTTGACAGCGGTGTTCGTAATTCATGGCTTACTGTGCTAACAAGCTCAGACTTCATTTTATCGATTTCATATTCTCGCGTAATATCGCGATGCACAAAAATTGTTCCGGCTTTGTTAGTGCCTTCAAATAAACATGTCGCATATACCTCGATAAAAGTGTCTTGCTCTGTTGAGATAGAATAACGCAATGTTCGCGTATGCTCAAAGCTTTCCTCAATAGCATCTTCAAAAAACGACCTTAAATCATTTGGCTCTTTACTAATTGAGTCAAAATGGCTTAGCCATACTTCTTTTGTGATTAGGCGCTCATCTAACTTTGATTCCATGCTCGTCATATGTGCAAAAGCATGGTTAATTAATACTGTATCTCCTGTACTTGAAACAAGCTGCAAGCCTTCATTAATCGTTTCGATAATATTTTTATTTAACTGTCTTGAACGTTCCACTTCCTCGTACATTAATATGCGGTCAAATGCAATGGATACGCGTTTTAACAACCCGTTAAGTCCATTTTGTTCCTCCTTAGTGAAAGCATGTCCTTCACGTGTTGCCATTAATATTGCAACAAGCTTGCCTTGTGCATTTAAAATCGACGAATACAAATCATATACATAATAAGACTGTTGCGCTATCCCGCGCTCTGCCATCGTTACTTCCCGCTTAATAATGAAGGATTTTTCCTGCTCCAGACGCATTAGTTTGTTGCTATCCAAATGTTGCAATAAATTATTAGCAAATTCAACAGTAAGCCCCTTCATCGCATGAACATTACCTTCTAACCAAGTTAAAATACTCGTATCAAACTGATAAATATCGTTTAAATAATTGTGTAGGTTTTCAATAAGCTGTTGCTTATCTAACGTAAATGTTAGTGCATGATTAAGGTGATTATATTTTTCAAGCTGGTTTAATGAGCGCTGTAGCTGCATTTGATTCTCCTGCAACTCATCCTGCTGCATTAATAGCTCCTCATTTTGTGTCGTTAGTTCTTCTTCCTTATCTTGAATGGATAATGTCATATGGACAAAGGCATTTGCTAAGACGCCTAATTCATCATCCATTTTCTCCAAATTGCCCGTTTCAAAAGATTGCCCAGAGGCAAATGCATTTGTTGCGGTAGTTAGCTGCTCAATTGGGCGTATTAAATGATCGAGTACTCTTATCATAATAAAGCTAATGAATAGCACAATTAAAACGCTAACAAGGAGCGCAAAAACAGCTACACTTTGTCCAAAGCTAATATTTTCTTCAAACAGTTCATTTAATTCTTTATCTGTTTTTTCTTTATATTTTTTTGTGTTATCAATTATATTATTAACAACATTGCTCATTCTATCGTTGGACAATGTTCGTAAAGATTCGTAATCATCTTTTTTCACATAGGAAACAGCCTCTGGCAATATATCATTTTGATAAATAAGCAAATAGCTTGCTAACTCTTGATGGAGCGCTTGCTCTTCATCTGTTAACTGCATCTTTGAAAACTGTTGCAGTTGCTGATTAATCTTTGTTAAATCGGCGTGTGCTTGCTGCAAATAGTGCTCATTTCTATAAGCGAAAAAGCCCCGTGCTTGAAAGAACACATCCTTATAAGTTTCTGCTAAAGAGTTGACGATAATCGACTTCTCAATTAGCAGCTCCTGTTCTTTTTCCAATCTTTCGTTATGTGCATTCATAAAAAAGTAAAGGACAACGATAAGCAATAAAAAGATACTTGCTACAAGAAAAAGCTTGCGAAAAAATCGGCTACGTATATTTTGTTTAGTTAATAGGTTGTCATCAGCCATTTAAAATATCCTCAACAATTTCCATGAGCTTTACTGGACTAAAAGGCTTTGACATAAAGTAATCAACCCCATTTTCAAATACTTTTTGCCGATCTTCCTCTTGCGATTTAGCCGTTAACATCAATATTGGTAAATTTGCTTTTATTTGCTCAGGTAACTGTTCAATTACTTCAATACCTGTAACATGTGGCATCATATAATCTAAAATCATTAAATCATAGCTTTCTTGCGTCACTTTTTCTAACGCTTCCTGGCCATCCTCTGCTTCATCGATTTCATAGCCCATATCCTCTAGCGTATCTCGAATAAGCATACGCAAAATTTCTTCATCATCAACTACTAAAATTTTTGTCATTTATAGTGCCTCCCCCTAGTAGCTTTTTTAAGCTTTGCTGCCATTAAAAATGCGCTCTGCTAAATGTAATATACGCGACGATACATCAGCAATTTGGAATGGCTTGCGAATATAGTCATCCGCACCATTTTGGAATGCTTCTAATACATACTCTTCTCCAATTTGACTTGTTAGCATCGAAACGATAACTTCTTTTGAGGTATAATTTGCGCGAATTTTTTTCAATACTTCAATACCGCTCATATTTGGCAGCATCCAATCTAATAAAATGACGTATTTATAGTTAGGATCATACCAGCTTGATTGTAAAAACTGTATTCCATCGCCAAATGTAGCTACTTCAATGGCTACTTGGTCGCTTGTTGATAGCCCTTCAAAATGCCTTGCAATAATATCACGAATAATATATACATCATCAATAACAATCACTTTTAGTTTTTCTGATTTTTTCATATCTACAATCGAAGAATCGAATAGTACAACGCGATTTCTACCAGCTTCTTTTGCTGAATAAAGTGCTTGATCTGCCGCTTCTAATAATTTTTTAGGATGTGTGTAGCACTTATTTATTACCATCATGCCTGAAGAAAACGTTACATGAAAGTTAGCAGTATTCGTGGAGAAAACTTTCTGTCCCATCGCTAGGCGAATCTTTTCAACTAGCTTATAACCTTCCTCTGCTTCTGTATTAGGCATTAATAAAATAAATTCTTCTCCACCATAACGACAGAATATGTCTTGATCCCTCTTTAACTCTTTTACAAGTGCCGCAAATCCCCTTAGTACTTCATCACCTATTAAATGTCCGTAAGTATCATTAACCTTTTTAAAATAATCTATATCCAGAATTGCGATAGTAAACACTTCGCTAGTTTTCTCATATTTCTGGATTAACATTTTTAATTGGCTTTCAAAATATTTACGATTGTAGATCTGTGTTAACTCATCAATGACGATTGCATATTCTAGCTCTTTTCTATAAGCTAGGCGATTTATAACGTAAGCGAGCAAAACCTCTTCATCAACTGGCTTAGAAACAAAGTCCATTGCCCCTAGCTCAAAAGCGCGTACACGATTTTCCTTGCTATGATGGCTACTCATAACAGCAATAAATGTGCGATCTTTTTTGATTTTTTTTATATTGTTTAAAATGGAGAAGCCATCTATATCAGGCAACATAATATCTAAAAAGACGATGGCAGGCTGTAGTTCGTAAATTAGCTCAATGCCCCGTTTTCCATTATGTGCGATTATTACCGAAAAGCCTTTTTCCTCTAAAACATTTTTCAGATACGAAATAAAAACCATATCGTCATCAATAATTAGTATAAACTCTTTTGTTATATTATTAATGGTAGGAGCTGTCGTCTCCTCCATTGCTACTTGCGGGAAATTATTCGTTTCATAGAACGATAGCGCCTCAAGCAGCGAGCTCAAATATAATGTCCACTCACCCTTCAGCCATTCCTTCTCACTTGCATCATTTATAGTTAATAGCTTTTCACTAGCGATTATTGTCAATTCATTTAATCCAACTGAGCCTGCAGTTCCTTTTAACATATGTAAAAATGCATATAATTCTTTCTCTTTAATCGAATCGGATTCGGCCCATTTTCGAAATTTTTCCTGCATGCGTTGATACACCATTTGCTGGTATTTCTCTGCTCCCATTGTAAAACTCTCCAATCAACATTATCTTGAGTAAAGTATATCGCACTGCTATAAAAAAGATAGTTTAATTTAATGAATAAATTATATTTTTCATAGTAATTGTAACAACAAAGGGAATAAATAGAAAAATTAAAAAGCCGCCCATAACGGACGACTTTTTAATGATTTTGCACTGCTATAACTGCCAAGTGATTATCAGCCGGTCATGATTTAATATACAACCTGAACCTTGCATCTTGGATTTGCAACAAATTGTACATTATTATAGAAGTACAATCAATTATAGTGCATAATTGATATAGTGAATTTTATATAAGGAGATTTTAATAGTATGAACTTTTCAATTCGACAAGAACATCATTCAGACTATGAAACTACTGAAGATGTAATACGTCAAGCTTTTTTAGATGAGGATATGAGCGATCAAAAGGAGCATTTCCTTGTACAACGTATCCGTCAATCATCAGCTTTTATTCCAGAGCTTTCGTTAGTCGCAGTTGATAGCGATGATAAAATTATCGGCCATATTTTACTATCCAAAATTACGATTGAGCATGGTGAAACATCTATTGATTCTTTAGCACTTGCTCCTGTATCAGTTTTACCAGCGTATCAAAATAAGGGGATAGGTAGCCAATTAATTAAAGATGTATTACAAAAAGCAGCTGAAATTGGTCAGCAGTCTGTAATTGTGCTTGGCCATGCAGCGTATTATCCAAAATTTGGCTTCCGCCAAGCGAGAGAATGGAATATTTTCGCCCCATTTGAAGTACCTAGCGAAATTTTTATGGCGCTTGAATTGACTCCGAATGCACTACAAAACGTACAAGGAACTGTTCGTTATTCAGATGCTTTTGAAGGCTAGAAAAAAAGGGGGCATACTATGTTTACAGTTGGCGTAATAGGATCTGCGACATCTGTGCATAAAGTCATCTCACTTGCACAAAACTTAAAGCTAAAAGCGCGCTTTATTGCATTGCCGTATACAAACTTTCAGGAAACCAAATTAATCATTCAATCACATGATCATGAAGTAGATTTTTGGTTTCCAACAGGACAGCTTCCTTATGCTATCGCTAAAGAAGTTTTACAAACAGATGATTTTTTAATTCCTATTCAAAATAATGAGGCTAGCTTATATAAAGCTTTCTTGGAAGTTGCTTATCATTCCAATATTTTTTTACAGCGGTTAAGTATTGATGAAATGTCTAAACAAGTAGTTGATGATGCACTCATACAATTAAACATTGAATCATCAAACATCTATTTAAAAATTTATGACACAACAACTACCTCTGAAGAGCTAATCAACTTTCATAAAACGCTTTGGGCTGAAGATAAAACATATGGTGCCATTACAAGCTTTGAAGCAGTTTATAATGAGCTGCAGCAGCTTGGTATTCCTGTTTATTGGTACTCAATCAGCCATTCAGAGATTCTTCATGCTTGTAAAGTATTAGAAGAAAAAATAAAAACATCGTTTTTCAAGGATACACAGATTGGTGTATGCACGATTGCAATTGAAGAAATAAGCACTACAATTGTTACAGCTAATCCCTATGCACAGCAATACTTGGCATTACAAATTAAAGAAATATTAATCAATTTAAGCGAGCATATAGATGGCTTTTTAACAGAGCAAGGTGATAATCGATATATCATCTTTAGCACACGAGGTGCTATCGAAAAAAACTATCCAATTGTCCGCCAAAAAATTCAAGAGCTTAAACTTTTAGCAGACAAATATATCATTACAGGCATTGGCTATGGTGAAACTGCTTTAGCAGCAGAAGTAAATGCTACAATTGCAAATCAACATTCTCGTAATAATGAGCAGCATGAAATTTTCGTCATGCAAGAAGATGGAACCATTATAGAACATATTGGTCACGACAAAGAGCTTGTTTATACGAACAAGCTCTTTGATACACCTTCGATTGAAGCATTGAAAGAAGCAAATATTAGCATGAGAACATACAACCGTATTCAAGCACTCCTCTTAAAATTGGGTACGGAACATTTTACAACACTTGATTTAACAAATCATTTACAAATGGAAAACCGTAATGCCCGTCGTATCGTCACGAATTTAAGCAAAGCTGGATTAATTGAATATGTAGGAGAGTCTACCCATCATGTGAAAGGAAGGCCACGTAAAATATATCGTTTCCTTCAACAAAAATAGCGCTTAGCATTTGATATGCAAAGCGCTATTTTTACCTATCTTTACAATAATGAAAGCCATACTTTATCGTAAATGAATCTTAGTCCCCTTATTTAAAATGCTGTCATAATCAATATAATCATATATATCTGATTGAATCGTATTGCTAAATTGCTGAAGCTCCTGCAATGTTAAATCTTCAATACCTTTCTCGTGATCTTCGCAATAAATAACGACTTTTCCAACAATACTATGCGCATCTCTAAATGGTGTACCTGCTTTTACTAAATAATCCGCAAGCTCTGTCGCATTTAAGAAACCTTTTTTCACTGATGCTCGCATATTTCCTTCATTCACCTTTAATGTACGAATCATCTCTGTCATAATTTTTAATGAAGCAAGTGTTGTGTCAATCGCATAGAAAAACGATTCCTTTTCTTCTTGCATATCTTTATTATACGTTAATGGAATACCTTTCATAATCGTAAAAATTGAGAATAATGCACCATACACCTTACCTGTTTTACCGCGTATCAATTCAGCCGCATCAGGGTTTTTCTTTTGTGGCATAATGCTGCTACCTGTCGCATAGGCATCATCAATTTCTATAAATTTAAACTCTTGGCTGCACCATAAAATCAATTCTTCGCTCATACGACTCAAGTGCATCATAATAATTGAAAAATCAGAAGTTAACTCTAGAACATAGTCACGCTCGCTGACACCATCCATAAAATTATCTACAGGTTTATTAAAACCAAGCTCTTTTGTTGTAATTGTACGGTCGATACTATGCGTTGTCCCAGCAAGAGCACCACACCCAAGCGGGTTTTCATTCAATATTTCAAGTGCATTTTGTACTCGTTTTTGATCACGATTAAACATTTGATAGTAAGCCATTAAATGATGCTTAAATGTCACAACCTGTGCTCTTTGCAAATGGGTATAACCTGGCATCATATAAGGATTTTCTTCTGCCTTGTCCTTTAACACATTCTTAAATCTTTCAAGAGCATCAACGACTTCATGAGCTTTTTTGCGTGCATACATTCTTGTATCCACAGCTGTTTGGTCATTGCGACTACGGGCCGTATGTAGTTTTTTTCCAACATCACCGATACGCTTTATTAAGTTCATTTCAACAAAGCTATGAATATCCTCATAGTCACCTTCAATTGGTAACATACCACTTTCAATATCATTTAAAATACTTTTCAGCCCTGCCGTAATCTGCTCGCCCTCTTCTTCTGTGATAATCTCACATTGTACAAGCATTTTAACATGTGCTAAGCTACCCGTAATATCTTCAAAATAAAGTCTTGAATCTATCTCTAAAGAGCTATTAAACTCTTCCATTAAACTATTTTCCTTGTTTCGAAAACGTCCGCCCCACAGCTTCATTTTATTAAGCCCCCTCTAATTCTCTTTTTCTCTCTCTATTTCTTGAAATTCGACCTAAAATAATTGTGCCAATAACCATTAAAATTACTGCTAGTACTGCTGTATAAACACTCTCATACATACCTGCAACTAAAAATGCAATTAATGTAATACATGCATTAAATACTGCGATTGGTATTTGTGTTTGATTATGGTCAACATGGTCACAACCTGCACCAGTTGAAGATAATATCGTAGTATCTGAAATCGGAGAACAATGGTCTCCAAAAATACCGCCTGAGATAACTGCCCCAATCGCAATATATACAGAAATATCCATATGATAAGCTAATGGAATCGCCAGCGGCAACATAATGGCAAATGTTCCCCAAGAAGTTCCACATGCAAAGGACATTATGGCCCCTAGAATAAATATAATTGCAGGTATTAGCATCGCTGGTATTGCTCCATCCATTATACTTACTAGATAATTTGCTGTTCCTAGTTGCTCTAACACATTTCCTAATGACCACGCTAGCACTAAGATAATAACTATATCCATCATTCGGCGCATCCCTGATACATAAATATCAAATGCTTCCATAACTTTTTTTACTTTATAAACTACCATTAAAGCTATTAATACCATTGCTGCTGTTAAATATGAAATACTTAATGCGATTCTAAACTCCCCACCTGCAACTTGTTTAAATGGGAAACCTAACGGAATTAATTGACCAAATAGCATTACAAGTAACACAATAATCGGTACTAATACTAAGCTTGCCTTACTTTTTGTTTCTAAATACTCATTCATCGCCTCTGTTTTACGCAGTGGCTTTGAATGTGACCAATAAATATCGCCTGTTTTCTCAATGCGTCGATCTGCTGCACGCATTGGACCAAACTCGGATTTTGTTAATAGCATTACAGGTACAATTAATACCGCTAGCATCGGGTAAATATAAAATGGTAACGCATTCATAAATGCGTCCCAATCAGACTCTTTAATATTTAAACGCTCATACTCTTTGCTAATAAGTCCCATAATATAAACACCCCACCCAATGAATGGAATCATAACTGCTACTGGCGATGACGTAGAATCAATAATCCATGCAAGCTTTTCTCGAGATGCTTTCAATTTATCAAAAATCGGTTCAAAAACTGGTCCCACAATTAATGGTGTCCCTAGGTCAGAGAAGAAAATAATAATACCACCAACCCAAGCAGATAACTGTGCACTCACCTTTGTACGAATAAATGTAGCCACTTTTTCAGCAAATGCCCCTGCTCCTCCTGACTTCTCCATTAACGCAACGAAGCCTCCAATAAACACAAGTAATGCCAATACAGCTGCGTTATAACTATCTGTTGACTGCACAAAAATATAATCACCAACAATCGACTTCACAGCTTTGAAAACATTCCCATTCAATAAAATCAATATACCTGTGAAAGCCCCTAAAAATAAAGAGATAATAACATTTCTCGTAATAAACGCTAATGCAATTGCAATCACTGGTGGGATAATCGAAATCAGCCCAAATGTTTCTTCCATACTTTTGCTCCCCTTTGAATTATTATCTAAATTAAATTTCATTAAAGGGTATTTACCCTTTAATTATCCATTATTATAATCGGAATATTAGCACTTTACAATCTATTTTTTAGCTGACAAATTGAAAACAACCAATCTATCACATATCCCTGTGATAAATTGGTTGTTTCTTAGCTATATTTAATTACAGCCTCTCAATAATGGTTGCATTTGCCATTCCCATGCCTTCGCAAATTGCTAGTAAGCCATAGCGTTGCTGCTCACGCTGCATACGATATAGCATCGTTGTTAGTAGCTTTGTACCTGTAGCTCCAAGTGGATGCCCAAGTGCTATCGCACCACCATCAACATTTAATTTTTCGATATCCGCACCTGTATCTCTTGCCCAAGCGAGCGGTACTGGCGCAAATGCTTCATTTACCTCATACGTATCGATATCTGCCAAGGATAAACCTGCTTTTAACAATACCTTTTCTGTTGCAGCAATTGGGCCTGTTAACATTAACGTTGGGTCAGAGCCTACAACAGATCGGGCTACAATACGTGCTAAAGGCTTAACACCGAGAGCTTCTGCTCGTTCACGTGACATCAGTAAAACTGCTGAAGCGCCATCACTCATTTGGCTTGCATTGCCCGCAGTAATCACGCCATCCTCCTGAAAAACATGTTTTAAGCTACTTAAGCTTTCCATTGTTGTATCCTGCCTTGGCCCTTCATCCGTATCAAAAATAAATGTATCCCCTGCTTCATTTTGTACTTCCACAGCAACAATCTCATCTTTAAATTTGCCCTCTGCAATTGCCTTTAGTGCACGCTGATGACTCATATAGGAATATTCATTTAATTGCTTTGCACTAAGGCTCCACTGCGCAGCAATCCGCTCTGCTGACAAGCCTTGATGTATAATTTCATGCTGCTTTATCAGCTGCTCACTAGGAGCTATACCCATATAATTTGAACCCATCGCCATGCGCGTCATACTTTCTACGCCGCCAGCAATGACAATATCCATATCTCCAGCTAAAATAGCTTGTGCTGCAAAATGGACCGCTTGCTGACTGGAGCCGCATTGACGATCAATCGTCACACCTGGCACATGAATCGGAAAGTCTGCAATTAATAGTGCAGTACGTGCAATATTTCCCGCCTGCTCTGCGCTTTGCGTAACACAGCCTAAAATAACATCTTCCACATCGCCCTTATCAATACCAGCACGTTTCACAACCTCATCTAAAACAACGGCTGCTAAATCATCCGCGCGCATTTGGCTAAGCGCACCTTTACGTTTCCCAACCGCCGTTCGTGTTGCTGCTACAATGACTACTTCACGCATTTAAAACATCCCCCTTTGTTTAATTCATGCATGTCTTGAATAGCTATCTAAAAAACGAAACATTAACGAAGCATTTGTATGCTGTTTAAGTGAATTTATATTTTCCATAATAAATTCCCAGCTTTCTGTATGCATAGTGCTGTAATTGTCATTCTGTTCAACTGGCATATATTGCGCCAAAAAATGCTCAATAGGCATTTCTAGCTTTTCTAAAAAATTTTCTATTTTCTCTACTTTATCCTCTTTGCAAGGGTTCATTTCATTAAACACAACATGCTCTAAATGACGCGAAAAATAATATGCCTGATAATCATATTGTGCAATATGATTTGTAGAAACCATCGCATAAACATTACGCGATCTAATCGTATTGCGTTCCTCGATTCTGCCCTTTTGTTCCTCAGAATTTACAGTTATACAATCTACATTATATTGCGTTAAAACAGTCTGCTTAGCATTTACTTTAATATGTTCTGGTGCAATAAAGCAACCATCAGTATCGAGTATATGCAATACCGCTAATATATTGGAAGGCTTAAATTTTCGCTTCATTAATATTTCTTTTACTCTGTCTCCAATTACCTCTTTTATTGCCTGCTCTTTGTTTTCTCTTTGATAAAAAATATCACCGTGTTGTGGTTCAAAACGAATTTCTTTATCTTTAAATAACTGCCTTAAACGCTCAATAAGTAGTAGTTCATCAGTGTCGCCTTCTACCAATAAAATAACAACCTTCTTTTGTGCTTTAGTCAATTATTTTACCCGCTTTCCTAAATGACTTCTTAATATCATACATATTCGTCTCATTGTACATTGCCTCATCTTGTCCACCTAATTGAATAGCTCTTAAGTAGATATCACGGGCATTGCTTAATTTTTTAACACCCTTCAGCTGTAAATAACGTTGTTCCTCATTTAATGTTGTAAACCAAAGATTTTGAATAGGAAGTACCTCTAAAATTCTCAAATTATGTGATGTAAAAAATAATTGTCCCTTGCCATTTTCATTAATAACCTCTAGCATTTCTCCTAATAAATATTCAAAAATACCAGCATCAAGCTCATCAATCACCACGCAGGCATTCGGGTTATTGTAAACAGCTATCAATGTGCTTAAAATGGAAATAATTTTTAGTACCCCTTGTGATTCACTACGTAATGGAAGCTCAATATCCCCCTTTACTGATAAAAACTCAAAACGTACGCCATCCTCGCCACTACTCATTTTTTCAACATTTATTTCCCGAACTTTTATAAAAAGCCCTGGAATAATTGTTGTTAATACAATATTCGTTTGCTCAACGACTTTTTCAATCGTTGTAAACATTTCCCTGGGCAAAAGCATTGTATCCCTTAATTCATACGGTATATTGCCTCTTTTTCCTTCCACATGAACACTAAATGGCATAACGAGATTGGCTACTAGTAGACCATAGTGAATCGTATCGATCACATGAAAATCTTTATTAAAATCATGCTTAAGATTTTTTATAATTTCATTCTCTTCTTCATTACAAAATGATTCGAATACACTCGTTAACTCCTTTCTAAAAATAAAGGAGGTAGCATTTTCTTCTGCTAAATGATTTGCTACCATTAAATTTACTCTTTGATTTTCGCGAAACGCTTCCATTTTCTTATTGCGAATCGAAATTTTGTCACCTTGCTTTGAAACCAGTTCCCTGAAACGTTTTCCGCTTTTATTTTCTTTATAGAATAAAGTCTCTTTGACAACCTTTAATGTTTCTATCCCCTCTTGCAATTCCACAAAATATTTAACAAAATACTGCCCTAAAAGGTTCGTTATAAGAAATTCAATGTGTAATTCAATGCTTTTTTCTTTGAAATAAATAAGCTTTAACTCTTTATCCGGTAATTTTTTCGCCTGTAGCAATGCTTTTAAAAGACTAAAGGCTTCAACTACGGCTGTTTTACCAGAACCATTTTGCCCATAAAAACCAACTACATCCGCCTTGTTTTGTTGAAGGAAAGTTGAATTGGTTTTAAATGTGCCATACTTCACGTTTTTTAAGCATTGAATTGTGACATTACTAATTCTTATAATTGTATCCAAATTTGTACCTCCCACATTTAATATCTGTTTAGCTATGCCTCATTATGCTTTTTTTCAATAGCAAAATAGACATTGCCAGCATACTCTCCATCTGTAAAACTACGTTCTGCAATCGCCCAGCCATTTTCGGTGCTTTTCACTATGGTAGAAGCGCGCGTACCATAGCCATCAAAATGAATAAAAATAGGTGAAAGCTTTTGCTCCAGTTCAAATGGCACACCTGTAGCTGGTAAATCTTGATCGTTTGCCCTTATTGTGTCCTTTAAAATCATAAATAATGCTTCTTCCTCAGTAGTTGTTTGTATTGTTTTGTTAAAGCTATTTTTCAAGCGCATAACTTTTGGCCATGCTGTATTAAGTGTCGCATTCGATACACAATGGATGCCAGGTGGAACAATTGTTAACTCATCCATTACCGTATTGTAATGCACTAGATTTTCTTCATCATAGAGCAGAACATTAAATGCCCCATATAAATGTCGCTCTCTCTGTAACTGCTGTGCAAATTGTAGTGCACTTAGTGAGGTATTAATAAAATCAACTGGCACTTCCCCTCTAGATTTTTCCCCAACAAGTGGCAAGCTTGGATTACGGTAATTAGTCACAGCCGCAAAGCGTCCATTATTACTAACAGCAAGCCATGTGCCCATTTTCTCTAAATCTCGACCTGCCCAAATATGTGGTGCATCATCCCATTGATGCATTATCTGCGTTGGTCGCTTATAAAATTCGTCTCTATTTGCAGCTACAATTAGAGAATGCTCCTGATGTACTTTATAACCAATTACAATGATACACATATAAAATCATCCCTCTCTACTACTTGAAAAAAGTATAAGGTACATTTCTAAAAAAGACTATGCTTTTAAATTGCTTATCCAGCAATCCATAAATTAAAATGAAGTCAATCAAACGAAGGAGGAATTTACTTTATGATGAACTTAGATGGCAAAGTAGCAGTTGTAACAGGGGCTTCATCGGGAATTGGTTTAGCTACTGCGAAGGCATTTGTTGCAAAAGGAGTTAAAGTTGTTTTATCAGATATTAACGAAGAAGCAGGTATTACACACACAGATGCTTTAAAGGCAGATGGACATGCTGTCGCTTTTTTCAAAGCAAACGTTGCACATGAAGATGAAGTGAGGTCACTTGTTCAATTTGCAGTAGACACGTTTGGTCAGCTTGATATTATCGTTAACAATGCAGGAATTGGTGCACTTGGCTCTACACATGAATTGTCGTATGAAGATTATCATAAAGTAATCCAAGTCAACCAAGATAGCGTATTCTATGGAAGTAAATATGCCATTCAGCAATTCTTAAAGCAAGGCGGTGGCGTTATCATAAACATTGCCTCTATTTTAGGTACAGTAGGCGAAGCAGGTGCATTTGCTTATAATGCTTCTAAAGGGGCAGTCAATATTTTAACCAAATCACTTGCTGCTGAGTATTCCTCAAAAAATATTCGCACAAATGCAATTTGCCCTGGATATGTAGAATCAGGTATGGTCAATAAAGAGGCTCTTGGTGATTTTTATGATGGCTTAGTAGCACGTCATCCAATCGGTCGTCTAGGACAACCAGAGGAAATCGCACATGCTTGTGTCTTTGTTTGCGAGAATGAATTTATGACAGGTGCTACATTGTTAGTAGATGGCGGTTACACAGCTATATAATTTAGTGAGGTTGTCTGAAAAGCTGGCTGACGCCGCTTTTCGGACAACTTTTGTTGTATTATCGTTTTTTCACAAATTACATATTTATAAACAATTAACTTGAATTCCTTTTGTAGACAATAGCTCCTCATAATAGCGATCCCTCCCGATTAACAGGACTCGATCTGTAAATTGCTCAATTTCATTCATATCGTGAGAAGTATAAATAATTGTCGTTCCTTGTGTTGAAGCAAGTTGCTGTAAAAAGCGACCTATCTCCTGTTTAGAACGCATATCAATACCAACAGTGGGTTCATCTAATAAAAGCAACTCTGGTTGATGAATAAGGCTAATAGCCAAATTTAATTTGCGTTTCATCCCACCAGAAAGACTCGAAACAGGCTCCTTCCAATGTGTTAGCTGCATTGCCTCACATATTTTTTTACACGCTTCAATCCCCATTCTTTTCCAGCTCAATTGTTCAAAATAGCGCATATTGTCTTCAACAGAGAAATGCTCCCAAATCGCTAAATCTTGCGGAACAAAGCCAACCTTTTGCTTTATCATCTGATAATGTTGACGATAGGATAGCTCGTCCCAATAAATTTCCCCCGCATCTGGCTGCATCAGCGTTGCTAAAATTTGCAGCAATGTTGATTTTCCAGCACCATTTTCACCAACAAGTCCAACAATCTCACCTTTAGCAATAGATAATGATACATTTTTTAATACCATTTTCTTTTTATAGCTTTTATTTATTGCTTGTACCTCAAGCATTTCGTAACCTCCCATACAACAGGAAAAAGATGCTGCAAAGCAACATTCCAATAATCGGTATTTCTAGCTTCAATAATGCATAGAGAGGATGTACTGTACTAAGTATTTGATGTACAACGCCGCTATCTCGAATCGGTACAATGCCACCACTCGTTAATGCAAAAAGCAAAGTGAATAAAATTGATAAAATATAATAGGTTAATGTATTTTTACTTAAACTTGCGACAATAAATACATAAGCATTAAGTGTCAATCGGAATAAACACAGCATGGCAATTGTCCAAATTGATAGCTCATAAGCAAATAACATTAACGCTAGTAAATCGATTACAAAAAATAAAACGAAATAAATAGCGAATAGCCAAAGCGCGTAATATTTATATGAAATTATGCTTAACGACCAACGCAGTCTTGCAAATGCTTGGCGATCCTTCACTAGCCAGTCAAATAAAAAGAAGGTCGATAATACTGTGAAGCTGGCCCAAATAACCCATGCCGAAATAAAAGGCTGCTTTTCCATGCTCTCATGTTCCATCTCAAAAAAGGAAAAAGGAATTTGAATTAAATCTGCTTCCAGTTGACGTTCCTGCACCTTCGTTTCAATTGCTTGCTCATCAAATAATGCCTTTGATCCATAGTCTTGCAATAGTTGCTCTATATCGTGCACTGTTTTTGAGCGCAATGCCTGCTCCATAACAACTGAGCTAACAATTTCTCTTACTGCTTCATATGCATAGGAGCGATTAGATGCATAAGCTTCAACTATTTTTTTTCTACCTAATTTAATATTCTCTTCATATTTCCTACGGATTACAAACACACTATCTAGCTCATGCTGCTCTAAAAGCCTTAGCGCCTCCGATTTTTTCATAGGGCGCACATCTAAATATTCCACTTGCTCTAGACGCTCCATTACTTCTAACGCATAAGATGAATCATCCTCTAACACCACACCTATAGGTATTTTACTGTCGTCTACAAAAGAAAGTAGCGATTGATAAATAACTACCGTAGCTATAAAAGGAAACAACAGCCATAAAACAGTTGATTTCCATTCATATTTTAATTGCAATATACGCAAATAAATAGCCTTTTTCATCGTAGTCTCCTTTCCAGAAGCAGCGCCAGCAATCCATAGAGCATCGAACCAACTGCGATAAAAATAAGCAAATTACTATAGCTTGCATAATTGCGATTTTCCAATGCAATATCAATAACCCATGAAAAAGCTTGATATGGAAATGTATATGTAATGAGCTGCTGCAGTTCATATGGAAAATAAATAGTCGGTAACAATGACCCACTCATGACAATTACAAGTACAGCTAAAGCAACCTGTAGTACAAGCTTTGTTTTTGCGCTTTTGCAAATAAGCTCTACTAAACCAAGCAAACAAGTGAAACAAATACTATAAAATAACACGAACAAGAAAAGTCTTGCATAATCAAGTGTATAAAGCGAAAGCTCTAGCCAGTAATTTACTACGCTATATAACATAATTAAAAATAATAACGTGCCTACTATAGCAACAATGCCTTTCGCAATAAAGCCTTGTGCAATTGATACCCCAAGCATTCTTAATCGATTTTGAATACTGATTGACTCCTCTTTCATTAAAAGTATATGAAAGCCTATTAGCCAAATCGTTAGACAAATAAATAAAGCAGCCATTGTGTAATAATAAATAGGCATAGTTGTTGCAATATTATTGACTGTATTTTGAACAAGTAGATTATTTTTTCCTAGCGTGTAAATGGCATAATCAATAAATACTTCTTCCTGAAGTTGCTTGTATTTTTCCTCGCTCATCGATGTTTCTTTGGCATATTCGTACACCGTCAAAATGTTTGCCTGTGCTGATTCTATATAGGAGGACATACTATTAAGCAAATTTTTAATAATCGCATTTTCAACTGGTTTATTCGGATCACCAACAAGTGGTAAGGCAATTGGCTCTCCTGCATACAAATTATTTGTTAGGCCTTGTGGGAATTGCACGTAGCTTGTAAGCTGCTTATCTTTCATTGCTTGTCGTGCTTCCTTTTCCGACATCCGCTCTACTTCAATATAATCATTGCCCTTTAATGCCATCACGAGCAACTGCGTCAACACTTTCGTTTCCTCCGTGATGTCATTATCAACAACTGCAAGCTTTGATTTTTGCTGTTCATTAGGCATCATAAATTGCAGTACTAGTAACACAATTAAAGCAATCATACATATTGGCACGATAAAAAGAAGAAGAAGTGATTGCCACTTCTTCTTTAAATAGCGAAAATTTTGTGTTGTAAAGAAGAATATATTTCTTAGCGTCTTCATGTAATATACCCCTTACTCACATAATACAATTAATATCTCTCTTTAATAATCATCATAGCCTTCTTCAGATTCTTCATCATAGTATTCGCTGAAGTCCAAGTCCTCATCGTAGTACTCATCATAATCGAAATCTTCATCATAGTAGTAGTCGTCATAATAATCATCATAGAAGTATTCATTAAAGCCTGTTTCAGCCATAAAGTTTTCTGCCCAAACCATAATACCTTCGCCAACTGTTGCCATATATTCAGATAGCTCTTCTTCTGATAAATTACTAATATCCTTCACTTTTGTTGGTAGTTCGATAGCTTTAATTTTTTTGCTTTCTTGCTCGATTGTTAAAGATGCTTTTCCCATACCTTCCATTTCAATATAAACTGTATGCTCACCATTTACACTATCAGCCTTATATTGTGATGTACCATCCCAATTAAGTGTAACAGCCTCGCCTTCACTATCAAAAATGAATTTGCGTTCAAAGTTGCGCTTATCCTTCTCTTTACTTTCCTCTGATTCATATACTAGTTTCATATCTTCGACGGCAAATTGCACACGATCAGATGCTTTATCGCCTTTTTGGAATTTCCCATCGATGGAAACTTCATCTTGATTATCCCCCATTGAGTAATCGAATGTTAGCTCCTTACCAAATGTTTGTTTCCCTTTAATAACAAAATCGTTAGCTTCTTTAAATTTCAATTCACGTTCAACAATTTTACCCTTTTCAACCCAAATAGTTGAAACAACGCCAAATTCCATTTCACCTAATGCATCAGCTACTTGTTTTTTCATTTCAGTAATTGACGCATCATCACAAATACCTTGAGTAGCCATTACCTGCTTTAAAATGGTTTCAAGTTCTGGGTCTGTTTCAACTTTTTTAGCAAGAGCCTTAGCCACTTTTTTCACATCTTGCTTAGATAAGTCCATGATAATTTTATTTTTTTCTTTTGTAAATGCCTCCTCTGGAAGCTCTTTAAGAAGCGTAGTAGCTAAATTTTTCTTAATGTAATCCTGCTGTGCCTTTGTTAGAACCTCTGTTTCTAATAAAACATTTTGCCCACAGCTTAACTCCCCATCAGCTAATTCATTTAATTTTTCTGTTGAAACAGCTATTGCCTCAGATAAAAATGGTGCATTAAACACATATTCCTTCTGTGTTGCAAAAACCTCAAAATCATCAACTTTTACATCTGCAATTTCTCCACCTAAGCTAAATGCAAATTTTTTATTTTTCACATCTGTCGTTGCTGATAGATTAATTGCCGAAGAATTGATAATTTCAAATGTAGGGTCTTCCATATACTCGCTTTGAATTTCACCAGTAATTTTGAAGTCATTTTGAATAACTGCTGTTTTTGCTAGCTCAGACCATTTAAATTCCTCTTTATACTTATCCTCAAAAAAAGCAATCATTTCACTAGCAGTTTCAGCTTCTGCAGCAAAGTATGCAGCTTTTGGTGACTTCATAAATAGAGCCCCTGCGCCAATTCCTCCCGCTAAAACAAGCGCTGCCACACCTCCTCCTATAAACCACTTCTTTTTAGAGCCATTTGCCGCTTTTTGTTCCTGCGCTTCCATATTTCCTCACCTTTCTCTGTATTAAATACGCCTCGGTTAACATCAGTTTAAACTTTTGAGTCAACAATTCATTTATGTCCCTCTCAAAATGGATGCCATATACCAGAGGTATTATCTTGATTTAGAAAGAATCCCTACTTAATCAAGATAATGCATTCTGAATCAAACAAAATATGTTCTGTATTTTTTGTCGAAATATTTCTTTTTTGTATGTAAAAAGTTGTGTTCGATAAACAGAATAGTTTTAGTATACAAAAAACAATGTAATAATCATACGAAAATTTGTTCGTTTAACATAGGTTAGTACTTTTGTATATAAAAACCCAAAAACAGAACTGTTATGGAAGTTCTATTCCACGGCTTGTTTTTGGGTTTTATTGTATTTTTTTAAGGAATTAAGATATTAATATATTGAAATATTGACTAAATATTTTTCAAAAAAAATTTTTTTAATTACCATACAGGTATTAAGCAATGGTTTATTTTGTTAAATGGCAATATTTCTATTTCCCCTCGTTAACAGCTTTTGAATGATGTTGACTAAAGACATTGTTCCACAGTATCGCAGCCATACACTTGGATTGAACAGGAACATTGTATTTAAATCTTACATAAAATTAGGTGCCAAGAAACCACATTTACATATGGTTTCTTGGCACCCTTTGTGTATTTTTATTATAAAGACTATAACTCCGTACGTAACTGCCATAGCTCTGGGAAGAAATACTGGTCTAGTACTTTTTTCAAGTAGCTAACACCACCAGAGCCTCCTGTCCCCATTTTAAAGCCGATAATGCGCTCCACAGTTTTCATATGACGGAAGCGCCATTGCTGGAATAAGTCCTCAATATCAACAAGCTCCTCAGCTAGCTCATATAAATCAAAATATTTTTCAGGCTCACGATAAACAGCTTTCCAAGCCTCTTTTACACTGTCATTCGCTTCATATTTCGCTGTAACATCGCGCTTTAATACTTCCTCATCAATCGCAAAGCCGCGCTTCGCTAATGTGCGAATCGCCTCATCATATAGACTTGGCGCATTGTAGGCTTCCTGAAGCATCGCTAATATTTTTTCATCATGTGCATAAATTTGCAAAATATGTGGTGTTTTATAGCCGAAATAAAACTCTAGTAAACGATTTTGATAGGATTGGAAGCCTGATGAATTTCCTAGCTTATCACGGAATTGCAAATAATCAGCAGGCGTTAATGTTGCAAGTACATCCCATACATTTTTCAGTTGATTTTGTACCTGTGAAACACGCGCTAGCTTTTTAAATGATTCAGGTAAGCGCCCATTATGAATATCCAATGTTGCTGATTTTACCTCATGTAGAATTTGCTTCATCCAAAGCTCACTTACATGATGGACAACGATAAATAGCATCTCATCATGCTCATCTGATAATGGCTTTTGGCAATCTAACACCTCATTTAAATGCAAATAATCTGTGTATGTCATACGTTCTTTAAAATCCGTAACGATTTTTTTCTCATCCTCAAATGGCTTATAATTATTCGACATTATTGCTCCTCCTCTTTGATGACTGCTCTTACAGGACTACCATCCGCGCCTTCTATTAATAGAGGTAAAATAATCATGTCATAGCGCCCAGCATCTACATGCTCTAACAGTAGATTTTCTACGATATAAATGTCCTGCTGTGCTAATGCATGGTGGATTGGTAGCTCCTTTGATGCTACTTTGTCGACTGATGGAACATCGACACCAATCAAATTAATGCCACATTCTTTTAAATAAGCCACCGTTTCTAGCGTTAATGTCGGCACTTCCTGTGGAAAAATATGTGCATTAGCTATTGTCTTCGTTTTAAAAAATATAGCTTTGACACCAGCTATTTTCCCCTCTACCTGTGCTACTTCAATTAAATCATTATCTAAACATTCAATAACGACCACTTTTCCAATACAGCGCTCAAAATCAAGCTGCTCAAATGTGTGTCCATCGCTATCAAAATGAAACGGTGCATCCATATGCGTGCCTGAATGCAGGCTCATTTGTAGCATGCCAACATTGACTGAGCCCGTTTGCTCCTTTGTCGCAACTGTTTCATAAATGAATTTCGTATCGCCTGCCCATGTCGCAATATTTTTGTTTAATGGCTGTGTAATATCAATCCATCCCATTACGCTACAATCTCTCTTTCATTCGAAAACTTCTCGTATGCTTTCGTTTCCATAATGTCCTTTAAAATTTCAAAGCATGTATATACTTCTTCAAATGTGTTGTACATCGCTACTGCTGCTAAACGAATGCCTTGTGGTGCACGGAAATCAGGAATTACGCCACGCTCCTTCAATGCTTTACAAATACGCGCCGCATCACGATGCTCCAGATAAATATGCCCTCCACGCTCCGGGTGTTCGACTGGACTACACACCTTGAAATCATATTCACCAAGCATATCGCTGACGCATTGCAGCATGTAATCCGATAATGCTAATGAGCGCTTTCTGACATTTTCGATGCCCATTTCATTAAACAACTCAAGCGCTCCTAAAAGTGGTGCCATACTAAACACATTTGGTGTCCCTATCTGGAAGGCGCCAGCCTCTAATGCAGGCTCAAATGTATGGCTCATCGTAAATTGCTTTTCCTTATTTGAACCAAACCAGCCAGCTAAACCAGGTGCTGTACCAAAATGCTTTTCATGCACAAACAGTGCTCCTGTACTACCAGGTCCACCATTTAAATGCTTATATGTGCACCAAAAAGCAAAATCCACATCCCAATCATGTAAATGATGCACAACTGAGCCAACTGAATGACATAAATCAAAGCCAATCATAATGCCACGCTCATGTGCTGCCTTCGTCAATTTTTCCATATTTAAAATTTGCCCGCTACGATAAAGTACACCTGGTAATACAATCAGTGCCACCTCATCTGTCATCGCCGCTATAATATCTTCCTCATCTAGCATTTGCCCGTCACGAGATGCAACGCGAATTAAATGCGTGTCATCATAGCCCTTTAATGCTAGTTGTGATTTTAATGCATAAATATCAGAAGGGAAATTTAACTCATCCGCTAAAATTTTCGTTCTATTTCCTTCAGGCTTATAAAATGTTGCAACTAGCTGATGTAAATTGCTCGTTGTTGAGCCAGTTACAATGACCTCTTCCTTATTCGCTCCTACAATCGGTGCCATTTGTGCACCAAGCTTTTCAGCAAGGAAAAACCAAGCATGCTCACCTTGCGTCCAGCCATCAATGCCATATTCTTTCCATGAACTCATTAAGCTGTGTAGCGTCTTTTCTGCACGTTTTGACATTAGCCCTAACGAATTACCATCAAAATAAATTCGTCCTTCTTGCATATAAAATTCATCTCGCATTGTGGAAATCTCATATGTTTCATCTAATTTTTTTGCATACACCAATGTATTGTCTGTCATGCTTTAGCCACCCTTCTTTATCTTTTTATCTCTCAAATTGATAGTAACATTCATAGGGATGGGAGAAAACCCCCTTACAAATTTACAATTCACAAGTATATCTCTTTTTTTCTCAAACTATTTTGAAAATCAGAAATTTATGCTACACTTACCAATAAGTGAATAACAATTGCAGAGTAAAGGTGCTCAATAAATGAGCTTAATAGGGAATTCGGTACAAAGCCGAAGCTGTTTCCGCAACTGTAAGTGTAGATGACTACAGAGTATACCACTGTCGAATGAGGAAAAATGCCTCTAGTAGATGGGAAGGTTCTGAATAGGATACACGAGCCAGGAGACCTGCCTTTATTCCATCGTATTAACTCTCTTCGGAAGCTAGGAGAACTTACGGCAAATAGATGAACGGGCAAACTGTATTTTTACGCCTTTTTTCTGTTTCCTATTTAGATGCTTCCCCTTTTTGGAGAAGCATCTTTTTATTTTCGAGTTAATTGCAAAAACATTCACGAAATAAAAAATAGGAGGTTTTGTAAATGGTTCATTTAAAAAAATGGTGGCACTTAGCATTCGCCCTTCTTTTGGCAGTTTCGCTCGTATCACCAGCAGCAAGTGCAGCAGTTTTACAGCCTGTCAGCCAAGAAGTATTATCAGCAGACTTTGATGTTCAGCTTTCAGTAACTGGTTTATACGAGGAGATTTTAGAAGAAACAACTGTAAATGTCCAAGATGGAACAACGGCACTAGAACTTGTAGAGCAAACATTAGATAATGCAGGTATTCCTTATGTAGTAGTTGCCACTCAATATGGTCCATATCTCCAATCAATTGATGGGCGTGCTGGAGGCAGCTTAAATGGTTGGGATGGCTGGATATACACAGTAAATGGTAATAGTCCTGATTATGGGTTAGCTGAGTATCAATTAGAGCCTGATGATGTTGTTCATATTTATTACACTACATGGGCAAAATTAGGAACAACAAGTGCTATTACTGTAAACGATAACGCGCCATCTATTACGGTAGATTTAACTGGTGATTTATTTATAACACCTGATGCTACTAATCTAGCAAACTGGACAATTAATACTGGAACAACGGCATTAACTGCTCAGTCTGTTACTGTGAATACTGACCAACAGGTAGTTATTACATTTGCAGGTCAAGCGCAAGCAGGCACTATTACCATTACTGCCTCTGCCAATGCTTTATTTGGTAACTCAGCAAGTGAGTCACTTGAAGTTAAAGTGCAATAACTAGGTAAATTTATACTGACAAGGTGAATAAGCTCACTTTGTCAGTTTTTAACTATTTAATTCAATTGCCTTATGAATCGAGATAAATGCCCCAGTGGCTGTCACAAATTTTGAAGGGAGGTCTGCACAGCGCAGGCCAGTTAACTATTAGTCCGTATAGTGAAGGTTTTAGGTTAACTTCCACTTATTCAGCTCGAAATAAATCTGGACTAAAGTTAGCTAAGGCATAATTGATAGAGGAGGAATTTTCAAATGGCTTTATGGAAAAAGCAACTACATATAGCACTTGTCTTTATTTTAGTATTATCACTATTCTCTCCAGCTAGTGTAATCAATGCGCAGCATTTTGAAGGAGAAATAGTTGAACTTAATACTGAAGATTCTAATGACATTAACGATAGTAATCTTGATGATTCAACAGAACAAAATCAAACTACGGAAATGAAACTAGAAGATTCAGAAAAATGGGATAATGTATTAAAACCTGATAATGATGCTGACCTAGAGCATCTTACGCAACTAGATGATGTAACAGGAACAATGGTTACCCCATTTATGGCCCCTTTCGCAATTAGTGATATTCAATTTAATGCCGAGGAACCGTTACTAATATTAGAAGGTCAAGGATTTCAACTTACTGCAACAACAGATGATAGTGCCACAGTTATATGGACTTCAAGCAAGCCAGAATTTGCAACAGTTAGTGTTGATGGATTTGTAACAGCCCTCTCAATGGGTGAATTAGAAATTACCGCCAGAACAGATACATTATCTAAAAAAATTAAAGTTTGTGTTATTACACCTGAACAACAACATGTTATTCAATTAATTGAAGCCCTTTTACCTGTTGATATTACTTCTGCAGACGGTGTAACTGAAATACTGTTAACAGAAGCTCGCCAAGCATTCTTAGATTTACCTGCAAAGCCTAATCAGAAAACTATAATTAATAACCTTGGATATAATAATAAACTAGCCGACAAAGAAGCACAGTGGACTAGATTCTTTATTGAATCCCTACCACCAGTTACTACAATAGATGATGCAGTTGCCCAGCACCTCATAAAAGCTCGTGCTAAGTACGCCTCTTTAATACAAGATAGCAAAAATAAACTAAAAGCTGATGGAACTGAAGCTTATTTAACAACAATAGAACAGGTCTATTTTGAGCTGTTAATTTCAATTATCGAACCATTAAATATTCGTAAAAATACAGACGAGTTGCTGCCCCTTTTATCAACGGCACGTACAATAGCTAATGGAGAAGTAACCGTAAACAACAGACCAACAAAGTTCGGTAAAGAAAATTATGAAACGCTTGTTAGTAAAGAAGTCGACTATGTCATTTATTTAATCGACCTTCTTCCTGAAATCATCCAAGTTAATGATGAAGCAACAAAAGCACAAATAGCAGCTGCTCGCGCAGCCTATAACAAGCTTGATAAAAACGTAAGAGACGGAAAAACTGACATAGTAGTAACTAATTATCAAGATCTTGTTGATAAAGAGAATATTCTTTCTGCAGGTCCGCGTATTCAAGCTGTTATTGATAAAATCAATGCGTTCCCTTCTATAGAATTAATTACTTGGTGGGAACATTATGCAAAAGTTATTGAAGTACAACAAGCCTACGATAAATTATCAGTTACAGAACAGAAGCAAGTATCCAACTATAGTAAACTAGAAGCTTTACAAAAACGATTAATGGAAATACAACCAACAACAGTTCAAGCCTATGAATCCGTTGTTAAGTATTATACATCTAGCTCATACGAACCAACTTATGGATCAGAATGGACTATTCTAACATTAGCCCGTGGTGATCATTCTGCTAAACATGCAAGTTTTTATGAAAAGTATTATCGCAATCTCGCAAATCACGTAAAAACAACAAATGGAAACATAGATACCCAAGCAACGGACTGGGCTCGAGTAATTATCGCTCTTACAGCGATTGGTAAAGACCCTACAGATGTTGCTGGCTACAATTTAGTAGAGAAATTAGAGGATATTAGTTTTGCTACAAGTCCAGGTATAAACTCTACAATCTATTCATTAATTGCTCTTGATACTTGGAAGTTTGAATTATCTGAAGCAGCAACAACGACACGTGAGAAACTCATTGATGCTATTGTAAAAGCAGAAAAAAGTGACGGTGGATTTGCATTTAGTGGAAGTGTTGCAGATGCTGATATGACGGGAATGGCTCTCCAAGCACTAGCACCATATCAAAGTAACACAAAAGTAAAAGCAGTAACTGAGCGAGCAATCGCTAAATTAGTAGATATTCAATTAGCTAATGGGGGTTACAAATCTGGTGATAGCCCTATTTCTAAAGGTTCTGAAAACCCGGAAAGTGCTGCTCAAGTTATAACAGCTCTTGCCAGCTTAGGTATTGATGCGAATCAAGATAATCGATTTGACAAAGTCATTGCCAATATTATGACTTATAGCTCTAGTGACGGTGGATTTAAGCATGTTCTTAGTCAAACAAAAGCAGATGGCATGGCAACAGTTCAGGTTGGCTATACATTAGCAGCCTATAATCGTTTACTAAGTGGACAAACAGCGCTCTATGATATGTCAGATACGAAAGATAATCCATCGAAGCCTGGCGATAAGGATGGAAGTGAAAAGGAGGAACCTTCCCCTCCTGATAACGGCGGAAGTCAGCCCTCTAATCCTCCTGAAAAAGAAGAGATTGGTTATACAACAGTATCGATTCGAATTTCTTCATCTGAAGTACCATTAAGACCAACAGCAACTAAATTATTTGCTGGCGAAACAGCTTTTGATGTTTTAAAACGAGCAACAGATGAAAATGGCATTGCCCTAAGCTATCGCCAAACAGAGTATGGGATATACGTTGATGGTATTGCTGGACTTTATGAATTCGACCGAGGACCTTTAAGTGGATGGATGTATCGTGTAAATGGCATATATCCTTCCTACTCAGCTGCAAATTACGTCCTATCTCCAAAAGATTCTGTGGAATGGCTATTTACAACTGATTTAGGTAAAGATATTGGTGGTCATATTGATGAAGTTGATAGTGAAGATGCTGAGGAGCAAAATGAATGCACTAAGGATTGCATAAAAGTTGAAAAGAAATGTACAGATGAAATTGAACAATGTAATGAAGAAATAAATAAAGATAGTTCAATAACTGAAATTATGGTTGATGAAAATGGTAATAAAGCAGTAATTACATTTGAAAATATTCAAGAATATCTTAAAAAGAATATTCAAACGATTATAGTTCAAAATAAAAATAACATCAAATTAGAAATTCCTATATCTGCGTTAGCAGGAATTCAGCTTGCGAATGATGAGCATGTCGTAGTTTCTATCACTAAACAGCTAGAAAATAATCAATTCACGGTTAACTTTGCCATTGAGTCTTATAACGGTAGATTAAAGCACCTTTCTACAAGGCAGAATTACTTAAAAGTCACTTTACCTGCTCATGATGTAAAACGAAATGCTATTGTTTTACAGCTTGTAGATGGTGAGTACAAATCAGTTCCACATAAAATTATCAATGGGGAAATTATTATATACACAAAAACAAGTGGTATATTTGTTGTTACTGAAAATACAGTAACATTTAAGGATATTGCTCATTTAGCTAATAAGGAGGAAATTGAGTTTTTAGCTAGTCGCCTCATAATTCATGGTACGACACCAGAAACGTTCGAGCCAAACAAACCAATAACACGCGCACAATTTGCGGCTTTAATTAGTCGCTCACTTGGTTTACAAGCGACTGGTGAAAACCCATTTAGCGATACTACAGACAAATGGTATGAGTCAGATATTCAAGCACTATTTGAGGCAGGTATTACAAAAGGAACGACTACTACAACATTTAATCCAGAAGAACCTATTACACGTCAACAAGCAGCCGCCTTTATGGCTCGCATTTTAGAATACTTAAACGTCGATGGGAAATCGAATGGAAAAATTAATTTCAATGATACCAAAAATATTAGCACTGAATACCTACCTTATATCGAGCTATTAAATAGCCTTGATATTATGACTGGAAAACCAGATGGTTCATTCGATCCAGGTGCTCCATTAACACGCGGACAAACAGCGAAAATTTTAAAACGAACTCTACAATTTGCAAACATCCTTTAATAGTTAAATCTTAGAGATATGCTTCTATTTAATTTAGAAGTGTATCTCTTTTTTATTGAACTGTTTTGAAAACAAAGAATTTATGCTAAACTTAACATCAAGTGAATAGCAATTGCAGAATAAAGATGCTCATTAAGAGCTTAATAGGGAATTCGGTTTAAAACCGAAGCTGTTTCCGCAACTGTAAGTGTAGAAGACTACAGAGTATACCACTGTCGAACGAGGAAAAATGCCTCTAGTAGATGGGAAGGTTCTGAATAGGCTACACAAGCCAGGAGACCTGTCTTTATTTCATCGTATTAACTCTCTTCGGAAGCTAGGAGAACTTACGGCAAATAGACGGATGAGCAAGTCATGTTCCTGCGCTCTTTTTTCTGTTTTCCTATGGTGCTTCTCTTTTAGAGAGGCACCATTTTTGATTTTAAGGGTTACAAGCAAGAGGCTTCACAAAAATTTATTGGAGGTAAAGAAGTTGGAAAGTTATAAAAAATGGTTACATATAGCGATTGTCTTTATTTTATCATTTTCGCTATTATCACCTGCTGCTATGGCAGAAACACAACAATACGAAGCTAATGAATTAGAAACTAGCTCTATTCTTAATAATCCATCTAATGATGAAGTTTTAGAGAAAGGTATAACCAAGCAACTATCCACTATCACCACTAATGATAGTGCAACGATATTTAGTTCCGAGCCTAAGGGCTATGTAACAATTTCCGTTGAGAAATTTACCCTTGGGCAAGGTTATGCTGTTGAACCTATTCAAGTTCCTTTTTATGAAGGCGAAAAAGTAGGCCAAGTTGTAGCAAGATTACTTGGAACAGGGAATTTTAATGATGGCAATGGCTCAGAAGATGAAAATATCACATACTTATCTAATATTAAAGATAATGATTCTTCTGCTTTAAACGTTCCACAATATATACAGGATAAAATGGCAGAAGAGCATGAAATAATCAGTGGGAAATTCGACGAAGATTGGCTCGGAGAATTTGATTACACAGGACAATCTGGCTGGATATATATCGTAAATAACAAGATGCCGAATTTTGGTATGAGTGAATACCTTGCTACAGGGAACGATGTAATCCGACTACAATTCACAGTATGGGGCTATGGCCTCGATCTTGGATTTGGCTTTAGTGATTCTGAATCTCCTGTTGAACCTTATATCAAGGTAGCAAATAAAGATGCATTAACAACAAAAATTGCAGAAATTAATAGTGCTCCAAATAAAAGCGAAATTTTAGAAAATGTAAACATACAGTCTGCCTATGATACCGCATATGCGCAACTAACAAATATGGAAAGTAGCCAAACAGATGTTGATGCGGCACTTACTCAACTAAATACTGCTTTAAATGGCGATACTGAAGAAGTTGTTAAAGTTGATAAAACAGTATTACAAGATGCGATTGAACATGCTGAGCAAAATAAAGCTTCTGTGAAAGTAAGCATAGACGGACAAGATATAGCTTCCACCGACTTTTGGGTAACTCAAGATGACCTAGATACGTATACAGGTATAATCTTATCTGCACAACAACTAATTGCAGATGAAAATGCAATTCAAGAAGATGTTGATGCCAAAGTATTAGCACTAAATGATGCTACAACTACATTTGATAAAGCGAAAGAACCTGGCTTACAAGCTACTATTAGCACAGTTAAATTCACTGTCGCACCTAAAACTACGAAATTAAAACTTTACGATAAAAATGACAAAGAAGTAGATATTGGGGCTGGTGTTGAAGGAACATATAATGTTTATACAGCAACTATAGCAGCAGGAAAGTATCGCTATGAAGGCTTTAATAGCACTAATAATAGCGTTGGCGGTGGCCAACTAACAGTGACAACTGCACCGAATCAAGAATTTCAATTCCGCCAGCTTAATTTTAAAGCAAGTAATGCGGGCTGGGTCGTAAATAATGATTACACTGTAAAAGTTGGACAGGGTAAGCTTGATGATACATCCCTAAAATTAGGTGATGTCACTGCACAAGGAGAAATTCCTGTATTAGCTCTTGTAGGAAATATATTTGCTTATTCATTCATACCAGATGCTAAGCACAACCAACATTCTCCATACAGTGGCAATACGATAAAAATCACAATGGCAACATCTGCTTACCCTATTAGCGCAACAATGCAATTTTCTGGCAACAGAACCTTTACAATCCCACAAGAGGCGCAGTTATTTGTTGGGAAGAAAAGCAAGCATTTTGTCGCATTTGAAGAAATATTACCTGTAGGAGAACCAACGATTAATTCGGATGGTACAAAAACATATTCCTTTGCCTTAACTAATGGCGGAGAATACAATTATCGCGTTAGCCAAACAGGCAAACTAACAAATGTAGGGACATTTAAAACAGACCCAAATACGATAGCATTAAAAATTACAAAAGAACAGCTTGATATTCAATCACAACAAGCCATTTTAAATAAAGGCACATACCTTGAAGGAAACATATATTTAAATATTAATGAGCAAAATCATTTGAAATTAAATCAAGGTGAGCAATTTAAACTACTGACATTGCGAAGCTGGCAAGCATTAATTGAAGGAATTAATAACTATTACTTTGAGCCTGATTTCCATTTTGAAATCGTTACTGGCGAGGATGTAATCGACATTGAACAAGGCAAACCAGGTAGCTACTCTACAATCAATGCCAGAAAAAATGGGACAGCGATTGTTAAAGTTACATATGACGCATTGAAGGTCAATGGTTCGTCATACATCGCTGATGCAAACAATGCATTTAGTGCCATTTGGCCTGAAAACGTTGGTCTATTCGTTGTAACAGTTGGTCAAGGTGACACTGGTATTTCTACGGGTATTGAAAGCAATAAGGAACGTAACCAACAAGCCAATAAAGGAAAAGTGGGTAACCTTCAAAACGGCGTTTTTGATGCCGACATTGATAGTGTTTACTATGCTCAAGGTGAGCCAGGGGCTTATTATACGTTTACCCCAACTACAGGGAGCTCCGTAAGCATTTTACGCCCTGAAATAAATCATGGACTAGGCACTGCTTCTTATGAGGATGGTACATTTTCAACTGAAGGTGTTCAATCTAGCGACAACGGCTCCTTCACAGCTTTATTAACTGAAGGACGTAATATCATTAAAGTTGAAAAGGATGGCAAAGCTGAATATCACGTGATGACAGCCCGCCCTTTAGATATCTCTATTGAGAACCTTACAAAGCCTAATGAAAAAGTAACTCCAGGAGATAAAGTCAAGGTTACATTTAAAGGTTTGTCATTCCCAGCAAATAAAATTGCTGGAATCTACAACTTCAATGCTCAATTAAATTTTATTGGTGGTCCTGAACAGCAATTAATTGCTGGACTTAAGAAACAATATAACATTACGACCCAAGCAAATGATGTGACATTTACAATTCCCACGAATCATCAGGGTACTTATACCTTAAAAGAAGGTCATATTAAGCTAGGTTTCTTCGGTAGCCCAATGGGAGAACATCGAAAGATTAACCCTGAAACAGGAGCAAGCCCTAACCTAAACGCATTAGAGAGAGAAGGCTACTACAGCATCTTCCCTGAAATCACAATTATTGAAGGTTCTAATGAAGTAGTTGATACATTATTATTACAAGAAGAAATTGAGAAGGCAGAACAAAATAAAGCTACTATCAAAGTAAGCGTTGATGGAAAAGATGTAAACATTACAGATTCTTGGGTTACTCAAGCAGAGTTAGATATATATACAAATGTAATTGTATCTGCTCAGCAACTAATTGCAGATGAAAATGCAGCTCAAACTGAAATTGATTCAAAGGTTCTGGCACTAAATCAGGCCACAGCAGCATTTGATCAAGCTAAAAAAGCTGGAACAAAATCTAATGCTAATACAACAACTTTGAATGCTTATAACACTGTCAGTAAATATATGCTGGACAAGCTAAAAAACCCTAAATTCGATAATGAATGGTGGATACTTACATTAGCACGTGGTGGTTTTGAAGTTCCAGCTGATTATTATGACACTTATTATAATAATGTTGTTGATTATGTTAAATCTAAAAACGGCGTACTCGACCAACGAAAATATACCGAATACTCACGATTAATTATCGCCCTTACGGCTATTGGTACGGATCCAACAAATGTTGGTGGCTACAACATAGTCGAAAAGCTAGCTGATTTTAATAAAGTTACATGGCAAGGTGTAAATGGTGCTTATTATGGGTTAATTGCTCTTGACACTTGGGGCTTTGAGCTACCTGCTACCGCTACTACAACACGAGAAAAGCTGATTAATCATATTCTAGAAAAGCAATTAGCTGATGGCGGTTGGGCACTATCAGGAACGTCATCTGATCCTGATATGACAGCAATGGCGATACAGTCGCTTGCACCATACTACAAAACAAACTCAAAGGTAAAAACAGCGGTTGATACAGCGCTTACAACTTTAACAAATATTCAATTACCAAATGGTGGTTACAAATCATGGGGAATAGAAAACGTTGAAAGTGCTGCACAAGTTGTCACTGCACTTGCAAGCTTGGGTATTGATGCTAACAAAGACCCTCGCTTTAATAAAGTTATAGCAAACATTATGACTTATTACAGCCCAATAGATGGTGGCTTTAAGCATATTTTAAGTCAAACGAAAGCCGATGGGATGGCTACCGAGCAAGTTGGTTATACATTAGCTGCTTATCATCGTCTATTAAACGGTCAAACGACGCTCTATAATACGTCAGATGCAAAATCAAACAATCCTTCAAATCCGGATGGTGAAAATGGAAGTAATCCTTCTACTCCAGAGGAAGGTGAAAATAATAATCCAGGAAATGGCGAAAATAACAATAATCCTGGAGGAAGTCAGCCATTTGGAAGTACGAAATTCTTAATCAAAATTTCCTCTTCGGAAATTCCGTTAAGAGCAACTTCGGTAGAATTCTATGCTGGGGAAACAGTGTTTGACGTATTAAAACGAGTTACAGCAGAAAACGGTATCGATTTAAGCTATCGTGAAACACAATACGGCACTTATATTGAAGGTATTGATGGTCTTTATGAATTTGACCGTGGCCCTTTAAGTGGCTGGATGTATCGTGTAAATGGTCACTTCCCTTCTTATTCTGCAGCACTTTACACATTATCACCTGGTGATTTTGTAGAATGGCTCTATACACTTGACTTAGGTAAAGATATCGGTGGCTATGTTGATGGAATTGAAAATGATGGCACTCCTGGTGAAGACAACAAAGAAATTTGTAAAGAAAAAGCAATAGAAGATTGTAAAGATACAGAAGTTCCAAAAGAAGCAGAAGGAAAATGCGGAAATAAAGCTGAACAATGTACTGAAGAAACAAATAAAGGTAATAAAGATGGCTCAGTAGCAGAGATTACTGTTGAAAACGGCAGTAGCAAAGCTGTTATTACATCTGACAATATTCAGGAATATCTTGAAAAGAAAATCCCAAATTTCGTTATTCAAAGCGAAAATAATTTCAAGATAGAAGTTCCTACATCTATATTTAAAGAAATTAAACTTGCTAAGGATGAAAAAGTTACTGCTTCTGTAACTACACAACCTGAAAGCAAACAATTCACAGTTAACTTCGGCATAGAAACAGTACAAGGTGAAATAAAGCCTATTTATTTAGGCAAAAACTATTTAAAAGTAACACTGCCAGCTGATGATGTAAAATCAAACACAATCGTTTTACAGCTCATTGGTGGTGAATACAAGCCTGTTCCACATAAAGTTATTAATAATGAAATTGTTCTATACACTAAAACAAGTGGCACATTCGTTATAGTGGAAAGTTCAGTCTCATTTAACGATATTGCTCATTTAGCAAACAAAGAAGAAATTGAATTTTTAGCAAGTCGTCTCATCATCCAAGGTACAACGCCTAAAACGTTTGAACCGAACAAGCCGATTACACGTGCCCAGTTTGCGGCCTTAATTAGTCGTTCACTTGGCTTACAGGCATCAAACACAAATCCATTTAATGATACAAAAGGCAAATGGTATGAAAGCGATATTCAAGCATTATACGAAGCTGGTATTACGAAAGGTACAACCTCTTCAACATTTAACCCAGAGGCACCAATTACACGTCAACAAGCAGCTGCGTTTATGGCTCGCATTTTAGAATACTTAAACGCCGATGTGAAATCGAATGGAAAAATTAATTTCAATGATATAAACAATATCAGTACGGAATACCTACCTTATATTGAGCTATTAAATAGCCTTGATATTATGACTGGTAAACAGGATGGCTCATTTGATCCAGGTGCTTCATTAACGCGCGGACAAACAGCTAAAATTTTAAAACGTACGTTAACAATCGCAGATATGATGTAATTTTTACGCTAACCCAATTGTGAGAAGCTTTTGGGTTAGCACTCTTTTAAAATGGAGGTTATATAAATGAAACAAAAGCTATCTACTATGCTTGTCTTGCTATTTGCATTGTTGCTCATTGTAGCACCAGTCTCGGCCCAAAATATCTCCACTGTGGATGCCTATAAAACTACTGGAAAATATATGGTGACGAAAGCGCCAAATCCTTCCTTTGGTGATGAGTGGTTTATTATTGCACTTGCACGCGGTGAATACAATATTCCGAATGGCTATTACGATAAATATTATGAAAATGTCGTAAAGCATGTACAAGCAGTGAAAGGTGAATTACACAATCGCAAATATACGGAGTATTCCCGATTAATTATTGCACTTACTGCAATTGGCAAAGATCCTACGAATGTTGGAGGATATAATTTAGTCGAAAAATTAAGTGACTTTGACAAAGTCGTATGGCAAGGTCCAAATGGTGCTTATTTTGCCTTAATCGCTTTAGATACATGGGGGTTTGAGCTTCCTAAAACAGCAACTACGACGCGTGAAAAACTTATTCAGCATATTCTAGCAAAGCAATTACCTGATGGTGGTTGGGATTTATCGGGAACTAAGGCCGACCCAGATATGACAGCAATGGCAATCCAAGCTCTTTCATCTTATAAAGATAGAGCCGATGTTAAAGCATCTATTAATAAAGCACTTGATACACTAAAAAATTTGCAAGGTGCTAATGGTAACTACCAAAGTTGGGGAACAGCTAACTTAGAAAGTGTAGCGCAAGTTATTACAGCACTTTCCAGCTTAAATATCGATGCTAATAAAGATCAACGTTTTAATAAATTATTTACGAGCTTTTTCACTTTCTATAATGCAAAAGATGGTGGCTTTAAGCATGTGCTAACTGAATCGGTAGCTAATGGAATGGCGACAGAGCAGGCTTCATATACATTAGCAGCGTATAACCGACTGCTTGCAGGCAAGACAAAGCTATACGATATGTCTGATAAAAAGCCTAATAAACCATCAATACCAGCTCAACCAAATCAGCCTACTGCGCCACCTACTATAGTGGGCTTTAAAGATGTTCAATCACATTGGGCAAAGTCTGATATCGAAGCTGCTGTAGCTAAAGGATTATTAAAAGGCTATGAGGATAATACATTTAAGCCCAATAATAATTTAACACGTGTACAGGCTGTATCTATTTTAGTTCGTGCTCTTAATTTAAAAAGTACCGAAAGTGCACCTTTCACAGATATTAGCTCATATAAAGATGAAACAAAACTGGAAATCGCTGCGGCTTATGAGGCAAATTTATTAATGACAAAGTCGAATAAGTTTTCACCTTCCTCCCCTATCTCGCGTGAAGAATTAGCAGTAATGCTAACGAATGCTTATAAGCTGAAAACAGGTAACTCTTATATATCCAAAAATATCGCACCATTAAACGATATTGCAAAATTGCCGGAGGATTCACAGCAAGCTATTACCTTCCTATACGATTTTGAAATTGCACAAGGCGCAAATGGCTCATTTAATCCTACTAACTCTATTACTCGTGCACATGCAGCTAAAATGTATATCAATTTCTTAAAGGTAGTTGATAAATAAAATGAAAAAAACCTTACACTTTTTATTCGTATCATTGCTAGCTATCTTTTTAGTAGCATGTAATATTCAAACCGTTGAGCAATTCGAGCAAATGCAAGAGCAGGAGCGGAGTGTTGACGCCCCTTCTACTATTAAGCAGCCTGAAATTGACAAACAAACTTCCTCTGAGAAACAAGAGCCCACTGAACAAAAACAGGAAGTGAAGAAGCCTGAGGAAGATAAAAAAGCTGAAATTGAGGTGCAAGCAGAACCGCAACAGCAAGCAAAACAAGAAACAAAACAACCACAGCAAAAGCAAGAAACTGAGAAAAAGCAAGAAGTCGCAAAATCACCAAGCACAAAAACTGAGCAGCCAAAAGCTAATGATAAACAAAAAACAAATAGCGCTACACCACCAGTAGAAAAACCAAAAGAGCAAATAACAGAAAAGCAGCAACAGCCAGCACCTCAAAAGCGCACTGTAACAATTGCGATTCGTGTTGATACGTTGCTAAAGCATTGGGATAAATTAGACCCTGCCCTACAAAGCGAGAAATATGTACCTCAGAATGGCATCATCTTAAAGCCAACAACATACGAGCTGTTATCAGAGAAAGATACCGTTTGGGATGTGCTACAGCGTGCAACGAAGGAACATAAAATTCAAATGGAGTATCAAGGAGCCAACGAAAATATTTATAATAGCGTGTATGTAGAAGGTATAAATCATTTATATGAATTTAGCGCAGGGGAGTTAAGTGGCTGGATGTATAAAGTGAACGGTGTCTATCCGAATTATGGTTGTAGTCAGTATGTATTAAAAGATGGCGATATTATTGAATGGAACTATACAGTCGATTTAGGGCGTGATTTAGGACATTATTGGGATGGTAACTAATGAAGGCATTTGAAACATTTCACCCTATCGTATTATTTTCTTTTTTTGTCGCTGCTATCAGCTTATCTATGTTTTTTATGCATCCTATCTATTTAGCCATTACAATTTTCTCAGCTATAAGCTTAAATATTGCCCTACGTAGACAGCTTTTTTTTAAAGACTGGAAGCTATATGTACCCTTGTTTTTCTTAATGGCGATTATTAACCCATTAATTAGTCATAATGGACAGCTCGTATTACTTTATATAAATGGCAATGCACTTACTGTAGAAGCAATTATGTATGGTATCGCTATCGCCACAATGATTGTCGCTGTTATGCTTTGGTTTAGCTGTTACAACGTTGTAATGACCTCCGATAAGTTTATTTATTTGTTCGGAAAAGTGTCACCAGCCTTATCATTAACTTTGTCGATTTCATTACGCTTAGTCCCCCGCTTTAGACACCAGTTAACGCAAATTGTACAAGCACAGAAAGTCATCGGCATGGATTATACGACTGGCTCACTATGGCACAGAATCAAATGTACTATGCGTATTTTATCTATTTTGATTACTTGGGCATTAGATAATGCGATTGATACGGCCGATTCTATGAAAGCTCGGGGCTATGGCATTAAAAAGCGAACTGCCTTCTCTCTTTTCTTTTTTGAGCGTCGTGACGGCTTTGTATTAGCTATTATCATATTACTGTTTGTTAGCAATTTTGCTGCGAGCTTTATTGGTACAACAACATTTTATTTTTATCCAACATTTGGAGCCGTTAAATGGGATATCGGAAGCATTTTATTTTATAGTAGCTATTTTGCTCTACTTTCCATTCCATTAGCAATCGAAATTAAGGGGGCGTTAAAATGGCGTTCGTTAAAATCAACAATGTAAGCTTTACTTATCCTAATGAGGCAAATCCTATATTAAAAAATATTAATCTAACAATTCAGCAAGGCGAGTTTATCGTGCTAATCGGACAATCAGGCTGCGGGAAAAGCACTTTGCTACGCCATTTCAAACGAGAGTTACACCCTCATGGGGAAATGACTGGTGATATTTTCTACAAGGATTGTGACTTAGAGCAACTAGATTCTGAAGTGGCTGCAACAGACATTGGCTATGTATTCCAAAATCCTGAAAATCAAATTGTTACAGATAAAGTATGGCATGAGCTTGCCTTTGGATTAGAAAGCCTTGGGGTAGATTCACAAACGATTCGACGAAGAGTAGCTGAAATGGCCAATTTCTTCGGCATTCAAAAATGGTTCCATCATAAAACAACAGAGCTTTCTGGTGGGCAAAAGCAGCTATTAAACCTTGCCTCTATTATGGTGATGCAGCCAAAATTACTGCTGCTAGATGAGCCTACATCACAATTAGATCCAATAGCCGCACTGGAGTTCATTCAAACATTGCACCGCCTAAATAAAGAATTAGGTATTACTATTATTTTAATTGAGCATCGTCTTGAAGAGATACTACCGCTAGCAGATCGAGTATTGATTATGGATGAAGGCTCAATACTATTTGATGGTCCGCCAAAGGAAATTTTAAAAGAGCTGCCAGCTAATCATGCGATGATTACAGCATTGCCCGCAGCAACAAAGATTTTTCATCAACTAAGTGGTGTGGGACCTGTCCCCCTAACTATTCGTGAGGGACAACGCTTTCTTAGTACTCAGCAAGTAATTCCATCGCATCTGCCACCTTCAAAATCGCAAAATGAAAAAAATATTGTATTAGAGGCGAAGGACATTGCTTTTCGTTATGAAAAAAATGGCCTGGATGTTGTCCATCATTTTAATTTGCAAGTAAAGGAGCAGGAGTTTTTAACGATAATAGGTGGAAATGGCACTGGAAAATCTACTGTTCTCTCTATTTTATCTGGGCTACAAAAGCCTTATCGTGGCAAAGTTTTCTTATTTAATAAAATCTTAAAAAGCTACAGTAATAAGCAATTATACCAACAATATTTAACCTTATTACCACAAAACCCAAAAACATTATTTGTGCAAAAAACAGTGCATCAAGAGCTGGAAGATATGGCTCGTTTACATAAAGTATCAGAAAAAAAAATTCAAGAAACTATCCATTTATTCCATTTAACTCATTTATTAAATCGCCATCCTTATGATTTAAGTGGTGGTGAACAGCAAAAGCTAGCGCTTGCAAAGCTTTTATTGATGGAACCTCGAATTCTGTTGCTTGATGAACCAACAAAGGGGCTTGATGCACATGCAAAGGAAGAGCTAGCGCAAATATTAAAAGATTTGCAAGCAAAAGGTATGACCATCATTATGGTGACACATGATATTGAATTTTCTGCCCAATACAGCAATCGATGTGCTCTATTTTTCGATGGTAATATCGTATCAGAGGAAGAGCCTCGAGCATTTTATAGTGGAAATAATTTTTATACAACTGCTGCACATCGAATATCCAGAGAGCTATTGAGCAATGCTATTACATGTGAGGATGTAGTTACTTTATGCAAAAAAACATGCGTTTAATTATTTCGCTTATTGTTATTCTAGTTTTAATTCCACTTACTTTATATGCTGGCATTACAATATTTGCTGATAGAAAATATTACTTTATTTCGATTGTCATTATATTTTTAGCATGTGTTCCCTTCTTCCTATCATTTGAACGTAGAAAACCACAGCCACGTGAAATTGTAGTTATAGCAGTGATGTCTGCTATTTCAGTGGCAGGCCGTGCTTTATTTATTGTGACACCTGGCTTTAAGCCTGTTGCGGCTATTACAGCAATCACTGGTTTTTCACTTGGCGCAGAGGCAGGCTTTTTAACAGGAGCCATTTCTGCTTTAGTATCCAATATGTTTTTTGGACAAGGTCCTTGGACGCCGTTCCAAATGTTTATGTGGGGAATGATTGGCTTTATAGCAGGCTTATTAGGTAAAACAGGCATCATGCATAAAAAAATTCCACTTATCTTATTTGGTCTTTTTGCAGGTGTATTCTTTTCCTTTGGGATGGATATTTGGGGGACGGTATCTATGTATGGCGTTTTCAATTGGAAGGCTTACACACTAGCATTAACTTCTGCAGTACCATTTATGATTATTTATGCTGTTTCTAATGTCATCTTTTTATTATTATTAGAAAGGCCAATAAGAGAAAAGCTGGAGCGTATAAAAAATAAATATGGTATCTTACAATAATCCATGTGGGCTTTCTTAGCCTTCATGGATTTTTATCCCGTATTAACAAGCTGTACTTTTGCGACGAGTAATCGCAGGAGAACAGCCCCTACTACAAAACATATAATGAAACGAAGATATGTAAGTGGGGGATGAGGAAAACCCCCCACTTATTGAAAGTTCACTTTATTTGCTGTTAGAATCATAAAAATAGTTGAAATCTTTATAAAATATGTTATCGTAAAAACATAATCGAATATGATGGTTAAATAAGTGCTTAGCAATGCTGAGGTAAAAGGGAAATTAGTGAAAAACTAATGCAGCCCCCGCTACTGTAAGTGCAGATGAAATCACAACAATCACTGTTCAACTGAATGGGAAGACGTGAAAGTAAAATGAAGCACAAGCCAGGAAACCTGCTTATTTAATTAGTCACTAACTTTTCGGAGGGAGAAGTATAGGCGAGACATCGAATGTAAGGAATGTGTATATACGAAATATACGCACTTTTTAAACATGGAATCTCATAGCCTGTATCTCTTTACTTTTAGAGATACGGCTTTTTTTATTTTTAAGCATGTTAGACGACAAGGAGGGCTCCTATGATTTTATTTATAGAAGGAATAAACGAAACGCGCGAATTAGCTGTCACTTTACAACAACAAGGGCACACACTAATTACAAAAGGTACTTGCCTAGCTGGAACTTTTTTAATTGGCTCTTTATCAGTAAATGAAATAGTCGATATGATTACACAGCACGAGGTTACTTGTGTTGTCGATGCTAGCCATCCATTCGCTGAAGAAGCGTCAAAAACAGCAATGGAAGCTGCCATCAATTGTGGAGTATCCTATGTGCGTTATGAACAACCTCAATTACTTATGTAATCAATTCCAACATCGTGTAACTATTCACAATAAACTATAAGTGATATTCTTCATTGCCATCTTCTAATGTTTTAAGTAAGATAAAAACAAGCTTTCGTATTACATCATGAAGGAGGATGGATCAGAATGACAGAACAACAATTATTAAATGCTGGTTATCGTAAGTATAGTGGAGAAAAAATTGACGTTTTTTACTCAAAGGATTTATGTGAGCATGTTGGGAACTGCGTAAAAGGTAGCATCGATGTGTTCAATCCAAAAAGAAAACCATGGGTACTAGCTGATGCTAAATCTGCTGATGAAGTAGCCCGAATTATTGACACATGCCCAACAAAGGCATTGCAATATGTATTAAAGGAGGAAACACCAGTGGAAATTACTATTGAAGAAAAACGAGTTGTCGCTACAAAAGATGGCGAAGAGCTTGGTGAGATGACGTTCGTCAATTCCAATGACAAGTTTTATATTATCGACCATACTGGCGTTTATGATGCTGCACGTGGACTAGGTGTCGGCAAAAAAATGGTACAAGCATTTGTTGAACATGCGCGTACAAATAATATGAAAGTACTTCCTTTATGCCCATTCGCTAAAGCTGAATTTGAAAAAAATCATGAAAGCTATGCTGATGTATTGCATTCATAATTCAATAGCTTTAAGCTATTGCAACAAAATATCGCTTTCTTGACGAACAGAGGTTATTTTAAGCACCCTCTTCCTGTATATAAATACAACCACCTATTACATAATGGTAGTAGGTGGTTGCCTTAGTAATAATACAATTCTAAATGCTCTATTGTAACGAATGCAAATGACAAGCTACAGCCCTAGATTCATTTGTAAAGTGCAACTCTGGTCGTTCAATTTTACATTTATCCATCACAAATGGACAACGTGTATGAAAATGGCAACCAGTCGGCGGAGAGGTTGGGCTTGGCAAGTCCCCCTTAATTATGATGCGTTCTTTACTTTTTTCCTCTGTTACTTGTGGTACTGCTGAAATAAGTGCCTCTGTATAAGGGTGTAGCGGCTTGGAAAATATCGTTTCTGTACTACCAATCTCCACGATTCTCCCTAAATACATCACCATTATACGATCTGCTATATATTGAACAACAGAAAGGTCATGTGTGATAAACATATATGTTAAATCGTATTCTTCTTGTAAATCCTTTAATAAATTCAATATTTGGGCTTGGACAGAAATATCCAATGCTGATACTGGTTCGTCCGCAATAATTAGCTTTGGATTTAAAACAAGTGCTCTAGCGATTCCAATACGTTGGCGTTGACCACCGCTAAATTCGTGCGGATATCGTGATAAATATGATTCATCTAAACCTACATCTCGCATAATATTTTTAATAATTTTTTTTCGTTCATCCTTTGTTCCAATTTTATGGACAATCAATGGCTCTAAAAGCGTTCGCTCAACAGTCCATCTCGGATTTAAACTTGCATAGGGATCTTGGAAAATCATTTGCATACTACGACGTATTTCCTTTAATTTAGTACCTTTACAATCAGTTAATGGTATTCCCTCTAATAAAATATCGCCTTCTGTAGCCTCTAATAATTGAATAATTACTTTAGCTAAAGTGGATTTTCCACAGCCACTTTCGCCAACTATTCCTAATGTTTCTCCTTTTTTAATATGGAAATTAACATTATCTACGGCTTTTACAACTGTTGAACCAGCTTTATTTTTCTTCATTGGATAATATTTTTTTAAATCATTTACTTTCAATATTACTTCATGATCCTCGATTTTCATCAATATCCACCACCTCGTTTTCATATAACCAACAAGCAACCCTCGTCTGATTTTCTTGCGTTAGTAACTCAGGTGGCACTTCATGACATTTTTTCATCGCTTGTGGACAGCGGTCAGCAAATCTGCACCCTTTAGACCAATTACCTGGTCGTGGCACATTCCCTTTAATATACGATAATCGTGCTTTACCATTTGCAGTAGTTGGTAAAGACGCCAATAATCCTTGTGTATAAGGATGTAAAGGATTATGCAGTACATCCTTTACCTTCCCTATTTCTACAATACGTCCTGCATACATGACAGCTACTCGATCACAGGATTCATGCACAACACCTAAATCGTGTGTGATTAACATTAATGCCATATTATTGTTTGCCTGAATCTCCTTAATTAAATCAATAATTTGTGCTTGTATCGTAACATCTAATGCAGTGGTTGGTTCATCTGCTATAAGTAATTTAGGCTTACATATAATTGCCATAGCAATCATAATTCTTTGACGCATACCACCTGAAAGCTGGTGAGGATAATTTTTCACTATTTCTTCTGGTCTAGATATACCCACTTGTTGAATTAATCGAATAACTTCTTCTTTTCTTTCAGATTTATTCAGTTTCGTGTGTATTTTTAATACTTCTTCAATTTGTTTACCAATTTTCATTACCGGATTTAAAGCAGTCATAGGTTCTTGGAAGATCATCGACAACTCAACAGCTCGTATTTTTTTATACTCTTTTCGTGTTAACTGGTTTAAATCATATTGCCCTGCAAAGCGTAATGTATCTGCCTGTATTGTGAGAGGGCTTTTTATTAGCCCCATAATAGAAAGTGCTGTTAATGATTTTCCACACCCACTCTCACCAACGATACCTATAGATTCTCTTTCATAGATTTCAAATGAAATACCATCAACAATATTCAATTTGTCCTTCTCTTTATGAAATGAAGTTGACAAATTACTTACCTCTAATACTTTTTGTGTCAATTAAATCCCTCCTCACCCCCATATTACTTTTTACATTTGAGCAACTCGCTTTAATGCCTTCTCCATCGCTACTTCAAGTAAAGTTAATTCCTTGTCCCCATGAGCTAACGAAATAGCATGATGAGATAAAGGCTTTGCTAAACAATACAGTCGATCGCTTTGCATTGATTGAATAAAAGTGACGTATTGCTCAGCATTACCATGTGCAGCTTCACGATAATTTGTTGGTTTATCCTTTGTGAAGTACCAATGAATATGCCCCCCTTTTCCAACCATGTGTGCATCAATATGAAGCTCGCTTGCTTTAGCATTAAAGAATTTAATTAACCTTTCTGTACGCTCATCCAGCTTTTGCAATACATTTTCCTCTTCGTATACTTCGAAAAATGCTAAAGCTGCTGCTAAGGAAGATTGATGGCCATTGTATGTTCCAACAAATGAATAGCCACCTGGCTTAGCTTCTGCAATTTGCATAATTTCCTTTTTACCAGCTACTGCTGATAACGGGAAACCGTTGGCAATTGCCTTACCAAAAGTCGATAAATCAGGTGTCACACCAATTCGTTTTTGATAACCACCTTCTGATTCTCTAAAGCCTGTTAATAGCTCATCAAAAATTAGAACAATATTATATTTTGTACAAACCTTTCTTATAGCTTGTAAAAATTCAACATTTCCAGATATATAACCAATGTCAATTAATGTGGGCTCTAACACAAGCGCTGCTAAACGCTCATGATTTTCCTCGATAATTTTTTCGGTTGCCTCAATATTATTAAATGGAATAACAACTGTACTTTCTACAATCTTTTTATTTAATCCTGTAGAACCTGGGAGTGGATTTGGGTTTTCAGCATCTCCTGCCTTTGACAAGTCTGCCCAAGTACTTACATTGACTACATCACTCCAACCGTTATATGCCCCTTCAACAACTGCTACGTCTTGCTTATTTGTATAAGTACGAGCTATCATAATCGCATGTAGCACCGCTTCTGTACCTGTATTTGAGAATCTTACTTGCTCAGCAGTAGGTACAAACTCTAAGAATTTTTTAGCTGCCTTGACTGACAAAGGTGTTTCAACACCCGTAATAATACCGGATTCTAAGTTAGCATTATACTTCTCCATAAACTTTTCGTGATTATGCCCTAAAATAATTGCTCCATTACCTAACACTATATCTAAATACTCATTGCTATCTAAATCTGTTAAGTATGCACCGCTTCCTTTTTTATAATATGTAGGGTGTGGTGCAACAAAACGGCTATTTGAATTCACGCCACTTGGTGAATAGTTCTTCATTTCTTCATACATTTTACGTGATAATTCTAAACTCATAAAAATCTCTCCCATCAAAATATTTTTAGCTCATCAGCAGTTAGCATGTTTTCATATAATAAGTGATAAAAATCTTGTTTATCTTCTAGTGGAGTACTTAGTACGATAGGAAGTAAGCTTTCTAGCCCTCGATGATATGAATAAATGAAAGGGCCTCTTAAAAAATCCTCAATAAATCCTATTCTTGACTTAATCCAGTTTTCTTGTCCAAAGGCTTCTGTCGATAAATAATTTGCAACTTCGGATTTTTCTCGCTGCAATTCATTTAATAAATAACTAGCATTTAATGTCGTACACATCTTTAATTGCTGGGCTGTTTTTGCGATTTCATCGTGCTCATTTTCGTACCATCCTAAAAAGATTTGACCGCAATCGGCAATTCCTTCAAAGATTGGGCTAGATGCTGAATTTGTTATGACTAAACTTGCATCTAATGGTATTTTTCCAGCAATTACAGCTTGCTCTCTTTTATACATATGTGTAAAATGCCCTGGAAACACTTCATGTGTAACTAAATGCTTTAAATCCTCATATGTGTAGTGATAATCAACATTAATAAGCATTTCACGTGCTTGATAATCTGCATATGCTGAAAACGGTACGTCTTTTACAAGCTTTGGTGTCGCTTCGATAGAATGAATATCCTCGAACATTTTACGACTTACATCATCTTTAGCCGTTTGAATTAAACTTGTTAAAACAGACATCATATCAGCTGTTTCAACCTTTCTATCTTCAAACCACCTTTTATACATTTGCTGCACTGTACCACTATAGCCAGCTGCTCTTAATTGCACTTCAAGCTTTTGCTGAATTCTTGTTATTTTCCACTCAGCTACAGGATTAGCATCTACAAATAGTAAATTTCTTACTACATTTCGAAATGAACGCTCCTTACCTTCCAAATAGTTAACGTAATATATCATCCCGTTCACTTGCTTTGCCATATACTCACGTCTTAATTCGTTCCCAATCTTATTTAATTTGCTATAAAGAGTCTTATAATCATCTAAAATATGAGCAAAACTGTTGTATTGATATGATTGTGCCTCAACTAGCTGCACAGGAACTAAGCCCTCTGATGTTAAAAAGCCATTTTCGCTACTATTTTGTGCTTTTTTATAAAAACTATCTAAGCCTAACGTTATTTTCACAAACTCTTCTGACAATTGGAAATCCTTATCGCAATAAGATATAGTCATTTTAGTCATTCTCTTTCGACTCCATATTACCTAGCATCCACCCATAATCACCTGAATTAACCGTACCCACATAGCCGCGCATTAAGATCATCACATTTTTTTCGAATGGTGCTTTAATCGTTTCTAATAGCTCAAAAGTTTTTGGATTATAAATTTCTGCTATTGTCTGCGGACCTTCAATAACTTTATTTACATAGCTAAAATCAAAGGCCGGCACTAGCATCCCTCCCTGAGTTGGTCGGATACTAGCGATTTCAGTTAATACAACTTGATTTTCTACTGTTTTTACTTCCCCTTCTATTACCTTTAAATAGACTAATTGATTGATAATCCCTTCTACACCACGCTTGATATCTTTTTCGTAGTTAGGTCCCCCACCAATTTCAATCGTTACAGACGGGATGTTTAATTGCGTTGTTACAGTTGCAGTAGTGCCTTCATAGCTTATTGCTGGTCTATATAAATATGGTGATAAAAATGCTTTTGATAGACCCTCGTCATTATGAATGTATACATAATCTACAATTGGGATTTTTCCACCTGCATGAATATCAATGAATGCATCTATTTTTTCTAATATTTCCTTAGTAAACTTAAATGCTAGCTGATCAGTAATCCAACCTTTTTCATCCCCTGGGAAAACACGGTTTAAATTATTCATATCTAGCGGTGTATTTCGTGTAACATTTTCAAATGCTAGCTGATTCACAATTGGAATTAGCCATACTTGTCCCTTTAACTCGTAATTTTCCAGCTCTTTTGCAACTCGACGAATAATTTCTGCTCCAATTAGCTCATCACCATGCACAGCACCCGAAATCCCAACAATTGGTCCTTCCGCAGCCCCTTTATATTTATGAACGCCAAATGTTACCTTTTCTCCATTTGATAAATGAGTAACTTCAACTTCCTCGTATGTTTTTTTCATAACTATTCTCCTCTTTAATTTATTTTTTTTCTAATTTATTATCTGTTAAATCGCGAATACCATCACCTAATAGATTGAAGCCTAGCACCGTAATAATGATTGCTAAACCTGGATACAATGACAAATGAGCCGTTTCCCGAATGTATTTCATACCAAATGCCAAAGTCCATCCCCAGCTCGCTTCAGGTGGCTCAATGCCTAAGCCTAAAAAGCTGAGAGTAGCTTCTGAAACTATTGCAACACCTAAACCTAAAGTAGCTATTACAATAATTGATGACATTGTATTGGGTAAAATATTGTAAAAAATGATTCTAAAATTTGATGAACCAATTGTTTTAGCAGCCTGTACAAAATCTTCTTCTTTTATAGAGAGCACATTTCCCCTAACGACTCGGGCATAGTTTGTCCAATAAACTAGCCCAATTGCAATGATAACGTTTTCAATACCTGGTCCCAATGCAGCTACTAATGCAATTGCTAAAAGTACCACAGGAAACGATAAAAAAATATCAACTATTCTCATAAAGAAAGCGTCAATTAGACCACCATAATAACCTGCTATCAAGCCGATCGTTACACCTATAATCATTGAAATTGCTACAGAGCTTATTCCAACGATTAATGACACTCTCGCGCCATAAATAATTCTCGTTAATAGATCTCTACCATATTGATCTGTTCCAAGAAGATGACCTTGTTCTCCTGGCTTTAATAATGTTTCATTCATATTCATTTCATATGGGTCATGTGTAGATATTATAGGAGCAAAAATTGCACATAATATTAACAACAAAACAATCGTGCCACCTATTACAATGGATTTATTTTTTAATATTCTCTTTATTTCAATGCCCTTCAAAATTGTCCCCTCCTTTATGAACGGATCCGAGGATTGATTAGGGTGTAAAGTAAATCTACGATTAAATTAATGACAGCAAATAAAAATGCAATGACTAAAACGCCACCTTGTACAACTGTAAAATCTCGTTGGCTTATTGCTGTAATAATAAGTCGTCCTACCCCTGGCCATGCAAAAATAGTTTCTGTTACAATAGCGCCACCTAGCAAATTACCAAACTGTAGACCAATAATCGTTACAATCGGTATTAAAGCATTTCTAAATGCATGTTTTATAATAATCATGCTGTCTGAAACACCTTTTGCATCTGCGGTACGAACATAGTCCATTTGTAATACTTCCAACATTGCAGCCCGTACCATTCGAGTAATAAAAGCAGCGCTCATTAAACCGAGTGTAAGAGCAGGTAAAATTAAATATTTCAGGCTTTCAAAAATATAATATAAATTTCCTGTTGTTATTGTTTTTATCAACGCTTCAAAAACTGAGCCACCTCTGCCGAACGAAGGCAGGATATTCAAATGAATAGAAAATCCTAATATTAATAATAAACCTAGCCAAAAAACTGGCATTGATACACCAATTTGTGCAAAAATCATACCTAAATAGTCAATCCAAGTAGCTCTTTTCACTGCTGATAAAATCCCTATAGGTATCGCGATTAGTAATGCAATAATTAGCGCTACAATCGCAAGTTCTAATGTTGCAGGAAGAGTTGATAATACAATATCTACTACTGATTCATTTTGAATATATGATTTTCCTAAATCACCTTGAATAACCCCACCTATATATCTTGTAAGCTGGTCTATATAGCTATCATTAAGCCCCATCTGCTCTTTAAAACGATTAATTTCTTCCTGTGTCGCATCCTGTCCTAATAAAGTCACAGCTGGATCACCTGGGATTAAATAAAGCAGAGAAAAAACCAAGATTGTTATGCCTAATAATACTAAGATAAGCTGCAGAAGCTTGTTCATTATTTTTTTCATATCTACTTTCTCTCCTCTGCAGTAAAATTAATTTTCAACTTGAACATTTACCATATTAAAGAAACTTCCATTTGGAGAAGATTCAAAGCCTACTAATTTCTTCGAATGAATAACAACATAGCCTTGGTATAGTAAAACGTTATAAGCTACTTCCTCATTGACAATTGTTGCTATTTCTTTATAAATTTCTTGTCGTTTAGCTTGATCATTTGTTTTTCGCCCTTCTTCCAACAGTGCATCCACCTTTGGATTATTATATTTACCATAGTTGTTACCACTTGAAGAATGGAACTGGTTGTAGGTAGCACGGTCTGGATCAAATAGATTTAACCACCCTAATAAAGCAACCTGATATTTACCTTCCATCATATTGTTGCTAAATGTTGACCATTCAGTAGTCGTTACGGATGTTTTAATTCCATTTTTTGAAAGTTCATTTTGTAAATACTCTACCACTTGGATGCGATTGGGATCCTCAGTATGGGTAGAAAGCTCAATTTCTAAATCAACACCATTCTTTTCAACAATGCCGTCACCATTTGTATCTTCATAGCCTGCTTCTTTTAACAATTCTTTCGCTTTTTCAGGGCTATATTCAAAATCAGGTACATCGTCGCTATATGCCCAAGAGGCTGGAATTAAAGGAGATTTTGCTGGTTTGTCCATGCCACGATAAATTGCTTTTGAAATCGTTTCTTTATCAATAAGATGTGATATCGCTTGTCTTACTTTTAAGTCAGCAGTTTTGTCATTTTTCATATTAAAGTTTAAATACGTGTAACCTACACCTTCTTTTTCCTCAGTAACAAAATCTTTATTCCCTCTCATACGTTCAACATCTGATGCTGATAGCGGCGAATGAATAAAATCAATATCACCCGATTCTAAAGAAGCTACGCGTGTAGAGTTATCAGGGATAATAAAGTACACTAATTTATCTGTTTTAGGAGCGCCATTCCAATATTCTTTATTTGCTGTTAAAACAATTTTATTGTTTTTATCCCAGCTCTCGAATTTGTAAGGACCTGTACCAACAGGCTTTGTAGTTAATGATTCGCTATCTGCTTCAGCTAGATGCTTTGGCACGATACCGATTTCCAAATAGCTTAGCAAAGGTGCATACGGCTGAGATAAATTAAATTGCACCTTATAGTCATCAATTACTTCAACAGACGTAATTGGTGAAAACAGCGCCAAAGAGTTGGATTGGAATGCTGGGTCAAGAATTGTATCAAAGGTATATTTAACATCCTCGGCTGTTAATTCCTCTCCGTCATGGAATTTCACATCTTTTCTTAAATTAAAAATCCACGTTAACTCATCAGGATTTTCCCAACTTTCTGCTAAATCCGGCATTGCCTCTAAATTGGCATTCAAACGAATTAAACCATTGTAGACAACTTCTGTAACTCGCTTGCTCGATGAATCACTTGCCAACCTCGGGTCTAATTTTGTTGCATCGACATCTAAACCAACTTTTATTTCATTTTTATAAGATGCACCTTCGTCTCCTGAAGAAATGCTCTCTTCTGGATTGCTAAAACTACAAGCTGCTAATACCGCAACTACACAGATTACAAACAATAATTTAATTCGATCCTTCATATCTTTTCCCCCTTAACAATTAATGTTGAGCCATTCATTCGAAAGATTGCTCAATTTTTTAGCCTTTGTATGCTGAACATGCACTACGTCTTCTATACGAAGTCCATAGTGTCCATCAATATAAATTCCTGGACCAATTGTGACTACCATTCCCTCTTGAAATACATCATTTGAAGAACTATTGATATACGGATATTCATAAGCTGAGAGACCTATCCCATGGCCCAAATTATGCGTGTAATAATCTAGCAAGCTCCTTTTTTTCAGCTCACGCCTAACAAATAAATCTACTGCTTTTAGTTCGACGCCAGGTCTTATCATGTCAATTGCTTCAGCTTGTATATTTTTCAAAACATCGAAATATTCCTTTATTTTAAAATCTAATAATTCCCCACACCTCATCATCCTTGTCATATCCGAACGATAGCCATTATATTTGCAGCCAATATCAATTAAAATAGATTCCCCCTCTTTAATGCCCACCTCCTTTGATAGATGGTGCGGATTTACCGTATTAAATCCTGTCGCTACAATTGGATTGAAATTTAAATGATGTACATTGGATTGAGCGAATAAAGTAATAATTTGATGCTTAATTGATAGTTCTGTTGCTGGTAAATAAATAAGCTCTTGCAGTTGACTAAAGACAGCATCTGTTATTAAAGTTGCTTGACTTAAACAGTCAATTTCTTTTTCATCCTTAATTACTCTCATATCCTCGATGTAACTAGTAACAGAAAACCGTAAATCTGAGCGATTGGCTCGCAAGTATAAATAATCGTTTAAAGTTAACCCATAATCGAAAAATACTTGTTGATTTGTAGATAAATGTTTACTTAATTGCTCTACCCCCTTTTCGCTATCTAAATAATAAATAATGTTTAATTTGCTATTTTCAATCGGGTATTGTTTGTATAACTCATTAATAAATAAATCAAATGTGTAATCAGGCTTTAACAACAAATAAAAAGGTCTTGAAGAAAAGGATAAATCCTCTCCAGTCAGATATTGAATATTTTCGGCTGTGCAAATAATAATGCTAGTTTTATAAAAGATAAGCTTGTCATAAATTTGTTGCATTCTACATTCGTGTCTCATAATATCCTCCTTTTTGAAAATAAAAAAAACAGAACTAATACACGCACCATTAAAACATCATAACGATACGAATATTATTTCTGTTTGGGTTTGAAAAATGAATTCATAGAAGGGTTACTTCTAGAAGGTTTTCCAAGCAAATCGAAATAGCTATATTTAATTTTATAACATCAGAATAGTCTGAATTTAATTAACTGTCAACTTTTATTTTATTTTTATAAATTAAAAATTGATTATGTGCATCACGAATTGCTACTGAAACTGCTTTTTTTCCTAATGCAAAATAGCGGTTTTCAAATTGTTCAATTTGCTCTTCTAAGCCTAATTTCATATCATGTCCAACAAATATAGATTGAAGAAAATCGGAACACATAGAGGTGACAAATGTTGAAGAAACATTTATTATACGGTCAGTTTCTGAATCAATCTCAAAGCCAATTCCCATTACTCCGTATAAATTCTTAGCAGCCATTCCCTCTGGTAAACGAGCATAGCCTGTACAAATAATTGTTGTTGACCGCATACTCTCCCCCTTCCTAGCTATTTCAATAATATATTCTAATACAATATTCTGAAAAGTCAATCAACCGGAAAATGCCAAATACACTTCTATATCCTATGAATGGTTTCATTATAATGAATAGGTATTAATCAAAATACTAGATGGAGTCTCCATGATAGAATATAGCTATTTGGAATAAATGGATTTAGGATGTTCATTACCCCTTATAAAATCTACAATATCATTATATATCCTGTTCTGTCCAAAAAGTTAAATACAAGGATTTTAATATAAATTCATTATTTATTTTACATGTATTCCCATCAAATATATCTACGTTGCTGCCGATGCAGCCGCAGCATTATCAGCCTTCACACAATCAATCGCTACAACAAGTGCAATAATTAACTTCTCCAAGTCTATATCTAAAACCTCTACCTTATAACTATCGCCCCATGTAAACCACTCTTTACTCACTCTTCCAACAACTTCGCCATGCCTAAATATAGAAAAATTCATATCAAACCAATTGCCGCGAACTTCAATTCCCTCTGCTTCAATGGAGTAACGCGCCTTAAAAAAGCTGAATTCCTTTTTAATTCTCACCATTTCTCGTCCATCTATTTCAACAAAAAACATTGGTAAAAAGCTAAAAACCTTTTTCGTAATAACCGCTACTTCAGCTCGTGATGGATTAAATAATGTAAACGTCTTCGGGATTTGTAGAAAGCTCCCTTCAACAAAATAAACATCCTCACCCTTTGCATTTTTCACTGTAAACTTTCCACTTAAGCTAAATACTTTTTGTTTGATATAGAGCTGATTCATATATGTTTCCCCCTATCCCTTATTAACTAACATATACGTTTCTCATCCACTTATAGATTCATTTATTGAACCTAACTTAATACTTGATGATAGGCAACTATTTTTCAAATTAGCTATGCTTTATGTGATTTCACAAAACATCAATCCTAAAATGTGAATGCTTGTTTTATTTCAGCATACAAAGATGTGCTTTGACAAATTCAAACTGACAACACCGTTGAAAATAGCTGACAAAAAATACAGGTATAGCCCTGAATTTTTTGTCAGCCTTATGTGTCATTATAAACTGCGTGTAGCCATTCTCTCATGCACTGGTAATGTTGATAAATCAATTCCCTTCATTGGTGTGCCCAAGCCTTTGGATAAGTGGGCAATCAATTCATAATCTTGATAATTTGCTGTTGCTTGAACAATTACCTTTGCAAATTGCTCTGGATTTTCTGATTTGAAAATTCCCGACCCTACGAATACACCATCTGCCCCTAACTCCATCATTAGCGCTGCATCAGCTGGTGTTGCTACCCCACCAGCTGCGTAGTTCACTACTGGTAAGCGCTTTGCTTCCTTAATTGCTAGTAATACCTCATAAGGAGCACCTAGCTGACGTGCCTCTGTCATTAATTCTGCGGGGTCCATATGAATTATCTTTTGTACCTGTGCGTTTATTTCACGTAAATGTCGAACTGCTTCAACGATATTGCCTGTACCAGGCTCACCCTTTGTGCGCAGCATTTTTGCTCCTTCACCGATACGTCTCGCTGCCTCACCAAGATTGCGCGCACCACATACAAATGGTACTTTAAAATCGCTCTTTAATAAGTGAAATTCCTCGTCCGCTGGTGATAAAACTTCACTTTCATCAATAAAATCAATCTTCATTGCCTCTAATAGACGCGCCTCAGTAATATGACCAATACGTGCCTTTGCCATTACTGGAATCGAAACAGCAGCCTGCACTTCCTCAACAATACGTGGATCTGCCATACGAGCAACACCACCAGTTGCTCGAATATCTGATGGCACACGCTCTAATGCCATAACAGCTACTGCCCCTGCAGCCTCTGCAATTTTTGCTTGCTCCGCGTTAATAACATCCATAATTACACCACTATATCTCATCACTTCCATCATCCTCCTTTTCTTGAATTTAGCATAACATATATTGACCACTTCAAAATATCCAGTTTCTATTTATTTTATAATGTCAGTAATTCTATTTGAAAGAAATTTCAGAAAATTAATTGCACCTTTATGCTATTTATGATAAATTGAAGTTTATACTTCAGTTTATTAAAAATGAAGGAGTGACTTCCTTTTGATACCAATTAAAAAGAAAATCGAGCAGCATTTTAATACACTATCAAAGTCACAGCAAAAAGTGGCAAATTTTGTGTTAAATAACCCAACTTTTATTAGTATGCACTCTGCTGCAGAAGTCGGCAAAAAATCTGGCGCAAGTGAAACAACCGTTATACGCTTTTGCTATTCGATTGGCTTAGATGGCTACGCACAGCTACAAAAAGAATGGACGAAATATTTACTTGAGCATAGTACAAACAGCACTTTAGGCAATTATGTTTCATCTAAAGAAGCATTAGCGAGTGAACAGCAGCTTTGTGAAAAAGTAATGAAACAAATGGGTAAACAAATTGCAAACGCAGCATCTCAAATTGACCCTCAGCAATTCTACAAGGCAACAAAAAAAATCCACGAAGCTAAAACAATTTATTTAATCGGAGCTGGTGGTTCTAGTTTTGCCGCACAATGGTTACAGTTCACACTTAATATGCTGCGCCCAAATGTTAAGCTCGTACAAACCGATACGAGCACGCTTATTCGAACATTGCAGGAAATCGATGAAACGGCGGTTGCTATCATTATTTCTTTACACCGTTATTACAAAGAGCCAATTCAAATTGCCGAGCAGTTTCATAAGCGGGGTGCTTATACAATTGGGATTACCGATACGAACGTTGCACCGATTCATCAATACGTTCATGAAGCATTTGTCTTGCAACAGATGGAACTCTCAACAATTGATTTAATGCCTGTACTAATGGCATTTCTCAATACATTAGTTGCTGGCATGATGTCTCATGATATCCCATACTATAATCAGCAACGGGTTAATTACGATGATTTTCAAAATAGCTTTCTAGCAAACAGGTGGAGTTGAATAATATGACAGTACAAACAATTACAGAGCAAATGGAAAAAGTTTTTGCTCATTTACATGCAAATCCAGAAATTAGTTGGCAGGAAGTTGGAACAACTGCCTACATAGCACAACTTTTAAAGGAGGAAGGCTTAGAACCACATACTTTCAAAAATATGACAGGACTTTATGTTGATATCGGAAAAGGCATCCCAAAGATTGGCTTCCGCACTGATATGGATGCACTTTGGCAAGAGGTTGATGGTGAGTTTAAGGCAAATCATTCTTGTGGACATGATGGTCATATGACGGTGGCTATTGGCGTAGCATTATTATTAAACAAGCAAAAAGACACTTTACCTAGCGCAGTTCGAATCATTTTCCAGCCTGCTGAAGAAAAAGGCCAAGGTGCAAAGGCGATAATGGAGCAAGGTGTTACCGAGTCTCTTGAATATTTATTTGGTACACATGTACGACCGCTAGTAGAAATTCCAGATGGTGTTCATACGCCTGCCCTTTATCATGGGGCTGCCAAAATGTTTACAGGAACAATTACAGGTATCGAGTCACATGGTGCTCGTCCTGAGTTAGGAATCAACGCTATTGAAGTGGCGGCTGCTCTTGTCGATGCGATTAAGCGTCATTGGATTAGCCCTACACAATCAGCATCAATAAAAATGACACAGCTTCAAGCTGGCGGCTCATCCGCAAATATTATTCCTGGTAATGCAACATTTAGCATTGATGCACGTGCACAAACAAATGAAACCATGGAGGCATTGACAGATGGATTTAATAAAGCTGTTGCAGCAGTCAGTACGCTGTATGGCGCAAAAATTGAAACTACTTGTGTAGCTCATATTGTTGCAGCACAAGTTAACGATGAGGCAAAAGCCATTATGAAACAAGCGATTATCGAAACTGTTGGTGAAGAAAATTGTGCTGGAGATGTTGTTACACCAGGTGGAGAGGATTTCCACTTTTATTCCTACAAGCAGCCACATTTGAAAACAACAATGCTTGGATTAGGCTGTGGTGTTACACCTGGCTTGCATCATCCACTTATGACCTTTAATAAAGAGCGTCTATATGTTGGTGCTAAAATTATTACGAAGGCATTATTACTAGCATTACAGCAAGTAGAAAGAAGCGAGCACTCATGATTTTGATTAAAGAGTTAACAACCATTGAAGAAATGGAGTTAGTGCAGCAGTTAGAGTATAAAGTATGGGGCATCTCCCCCATTCCAACGCATCAAACATTCACTGCTGTGAAAAATGGTGGTATCATCGTTGGTGCTTTCGATGCGGAGCAGTTAGTTGGCTTTAGCTATGGCTTCGCAGGCATGAAAAATGGGAAAAGCTATTTATGCTCTCATATGCTTGGAATTGATGATGCCTATCGCTCACAGCAAATTGGCGAGCGCCTAAAGCTTGTGCAACGCGATATTGCAATTCAAAAAGGCTACGATTTAATGACTTGGACATACGATCCATTAGAAACACGTAACGGCTTTTTAAATTTATCGAAGCTCAATGGCATTTGCGATACGTATATTGAAAACTGCTATGGTGAAATGCAGGATGGCTTTAATAAAGGGTTGCCTACTGATCGTTTTGAGGTACATTGGCATTTAACAAGCAATTATGTAGTGAACAAGCATCAACCTTTAGCGCAAGAGCCTATTTCTCTTGGTGATATAATAACAGATGAACAAGGTCTACCAGCTATACAGTTAATAGCACTTGGACATTACGATGCCCAAAGCTATTCCTTACCTGTTCCACAGGATTTTCAAAAATTAAAAGGGCAAAATAATACGCTTGCCATGCATTGGCGCCTTACTACGCGTAAAATTTTTCAAAAGCTATTTGCGGCAGGCTATGTAGCCGTTCGTATAGAAAAGCTATCACAATGGAATCAATATATTTTTGTACAAAAAGCTACTTTGGCACTGGAGGAAGCATAAATGAAAATTACTGAAATGACGATACGCCATTTACAAATGGAGCTAAAATCCCCTTTTACAACGAGCTTCGGCACTTTTACTACTAAAAACTTTTTGCTTTTAGAGGCGAAGGATGAATCAGGCAAAATTGGCTGGGGCGAATCTGTTGCCTTTGATTCTCCTTGGTATAACGAGGAAACATTAAAAACGAACTGGCATATGCTTGAAGATTTTTTAATCCCTCTTATTTTAAATAAAGAAATCTCACACCCAGATGAAGTAAGTGAGATTTTCGCAGCAATCCGTAAAAATAATATGGCAAAATCGACGATTGAGGGCGCTGTCTGGGATATTTATGCACAGCAAACAAAACAATCATTAGCACAGGCACTTGGTGGGACGAAGGATAAAATCGAAGTGGGCATTAGTATCGGCATTCAAAATTCTATTGAAGAGCTTGTCCAATTAGTTGATGGCTATGTAAAAGAGGGCTACAAGCGGATAAAAGTAAAAGTAAAACCAGGCTGGGATGTTGAAGTAATGCGGACATTACGCAATACGTTCCCTAATGTGGCGATTATGGCGGATGCCAACTCGGCATATAGCCTAGAGGATATAGAATTATTAAAGCAGTTAGATGAATTTAATTTAACAATGATTGAGCAACCTTTAGCTTCAGATGATATTATTGACCATGCTAAATTACAGCAGCAGGTCTCAACACCAATTTGTCTAGATGAAAGTATTCATTCGCTTGAAGACGCTCGCAAAGCAATTGAGCTTGGTGCTACAAAAATTATTAATATTAAAATTGGTCGTGTTGGCGGCTTAACAGAGGCGAAGAAAATTCATGATTATTGTGCAGCAGCAGGTATTCCTGTTTGGTGTGGTGGTATGCTGGAATCTGGCGTAGGTCGCGCGCACAATGTTGCGCTAACAACACTTTCAAACTTCATCCTACCTGGTGACACAGCAAGCTCTAACCGCTACTGGGAAAAGGATATTATCGAACCAGAAGTTGTGGCTGAAGACGGCTATATTCAAGTCCCACAAGAAATAGGTATCGGCTATGAGGTAAATCGAGAAACGGTTGAAGCTTACACTGTTGCGAAAAAGGTGTACCGCTAGTTTTTAAAATTTGATTTACTATTATATCAATTACGCCTTGGCGAAATTGCGTCCAGATTTTTTTCGAGCGAGCTCGAAAAAAATCTGTGACATCCGCCGGAGGCTTTGGGGCAACACGATGTTGGTCACTCAGTCTTTGCCATAGAATGTGGTGTTCTTAGACTGACTTCCTCTTTCTCAGTGAGTGTTTGGACACCCATTGAATCAAAGACTAGATAAGCATTCATCTCGCCACCTGTGGAGGTGGAAGTTTTCTACTGAATCAAGATAAAGGGACGTAGCTCCGTCTCTTTATCTAACCTATCTTAAAATTTCAGAATTTTCAAAATAAAATTGAGGGTGAAAATATGAAGAAAAGTTTACAAATTGGTGGCGCATTTGTTGGATTAATTGTCGGGGCAGGCTTTGCATCAGGACAAGAAATCATGCAATTTTTTACGAGCTTTGGCTTAATCGGCATTGTCGGGGCACTATTCGCAACATTTGCCTTTTCATTTTTAGGAATGACACTAGCCCAGCTTGGCTCAAAGCTTCAAACTACATCACATAAAGGTGTTATTTACTACATGGGCGGGCGCTATCTTGGGCTTGTGCTAGACTTTTTAATTACCTTTTTCTTATTTGGTGTGGCGGTGGTTATGTTCGCTGGCTCTGGTGCAACATTTCATCAAATGTTTGGCATCCCAACAGTGGTTGGGAGTATTATTATGGTCTGTTTAACAATTGGTACATTGCTATTGAATGTAAAAAACATTATTAATGTAATTGCCATTCTTACACCTTATTTAATGGCTGTCATTTTTATAATTTTAATCTATTCATTATTTACAATGGACCTTTCCCTTTCAGAAGCGAATAGCATTGCAAAAGCACAACAATCAGCAAGCACCAATTGGTTAGTAAGTGCATTGTTATATGTTTCATACAATATTGCAGCAGGTGCTGCGATGCTTATCGTTATGGGAGGCACTGTCAAAGACCGTAAAGTAGCAGGGATGGGTGGTATCTTCGGTGGAATTATGCTTGGGGCATTGATTATTTTAATCAATGTAACAATGTTTGTAAAAATAGATGTTGTCGCAGGTGTTGATATGCCTACACTCGCATTGGCAAAACAAATTCATCCATTCGTCGGTGTTTTAATGGCAATCGCATTGCTTGGTATGATGTATAACACGGCTGTCGGTATGTTCTACGCATTCACAGTACGCTTTATCGAACCCAATCACCAAATGTTTAAGCCAGCAGTGGTTATCGTTGGTACCGCAGGCTTCCTGGCAAGTTTTATAGGCTTTACAAATTTAGTAGGTAAAGTGTATGCCACAATGGGCTATTTAGGCTTTGTTCTTATTCTTGTAATTGTTGTTGCATGGTTGCGAAAGGATAGTAAAAAACTAGTTTCATAATCAAAATAACCGCCCTTCAACATGATGGGCGGTTATTTAAATATTGCTATCTAAAATTTTATAGTTTCTTTATAATGATAATATGAACTATTTGGAAAACAAGGAGACAAACATTATGAGCTACAGCATAATACAGGAATTAGATAACAAAAAAAAAGCTGCTGTTAACAAAAAGCTTTACGAATACAATCTAGAGCACTTCTCTGATGATTTAAGTGGTAGATATAAAGAAATCAATTTATTTATTATGGATGAAAATAATGAAGTATGTGGCGGAATTTTAGGGGAAATTTGCTGGAATTGGCTTGAAATACATGTCTTAATACTCGATGAACAATTGCGTAGTCTAGGCTTCGGTTCAAAACTACTAACAAAGATTGAACAAATTGCTATAGATAATGATTGTGATTTTGTAAAAGTAGATACTTTAAGCTTCCAAGCATTAGATTTTTATAAAAAGCATGGCTATCAAGTTTATGGTACTTTAAATAATGTAGGTCGAGAGCATCAGCATTATTATTTGCAGAAAAATCTTAAATAAAACGTTCTCATTTCTACTATTTTTATATTTTTGCTAATTAGTTATTTAGTATTATGTATTGTTATGTTAAAGTAAAATTAATTATTACCATTGTATTAACGAAACTTGGAGGAATTAAGCATGAATATTATCGAAGCACTTGCAATGTCAGCACCTTATATTCACCTTGCCTTAAAAGAAGAAGCGATAGTAGCTGTCTGTCGAAAAGAAGATAATAAAATGATTAAATATTTAGCTGGTAAACGAGTAGATACTGGTTATAAAGATGGAGATCAAATTAACACAAGCGATGAAAATGTGTTTCTTGCATTTAACGGAAAAAATGCAGATGTTATTATTCCAGAAGATGTATATGGCGTTGCAGTAAATGCTTTCTCATTCCCAATCAAAGAAAATGGTAAAGTTGTAGGCGCACTTGCTTTCGGTTTACCAATCGATAGTGCTGTAAAGCTTGAAAAGTATATGGACCAAATGAATACGATTGTCACAAGCCTACAAGATAAAGTACATACAATCGCTTCTCACTCTGAAGAGTTGGCCGCGACAAGTGAGGAGATTAATCGTCAAGCTCAGCATGCATTAGAGGATGCCGAAAAGACAAATGCCATTACAGATTTAATTAAAAGTATTTCTCGTCAAACAAACTTACTTGGCTTAAATGCTTCAATCGAAGCAGCTCGCGCTGGTCAACATGGTGCAGGCTTCAACATCGTAGCACAGGAAGTTCGTAAAATGTCTCAAGAAACATCGAGTGCAACTGAAAATATTGAAGGCTCGTTAAAAAATATTAACCGCAACCTAGAAAATTTAAAACAAAATATGGGACAAATAAACGAGGCTACAAATGAGCAAGCTCAGCTAGTTCAAGATTTTAGCGAAATTATTGAAGAATTAACGGTTCTAAGCCATGAGATGAAAGCATTCATGCAAAGTACATTAAAATAAAGAAAAGCGGCTTTATCCTTTTTTGAAGGAGATGAGCCGCTTTTTTAAGCTTAGCTAATTAGCCACCCAGCCTCAATTACAAAAAGGAAATAATTTAATCCGAAAAGATACGATATTAGAAAATTCAAATGAGGTCTTATACATATGCAGTTAAATAAATACTTAAGAGGATAACTTATACTTCAAAAAGAAAATATTTTTTTCATTTTCAGTAATTTTGTGCGCGTGGAATTGTAATACATCATGAATTTTATCCGATGCCTCTTGCTGAAGTTTTATTGTATATTCAAACATCTCACCTAGACTACCATTTGTTTTTTCCAATGCTTCCACGCGAGACTCTACATTTCCTAGTCGTTCCTTTACATCGGCAAGATCTGTTTCTACATTTTCCAGACGCACTTCCACATCGGCAAGTCTTGTCTCTACTTTTTCGAGGCGTACCTCCACATCTGCGAGTCTTGTCTCTACTTTATCGAGGCGTACCTCCACATCTGCAAGTCTTGTCTCTACTTTTTCGAGGCGCACTTCCACATCTGCGAGTCTTGTCTCTACTTTTTCTAAACCCTCCTCCACTCGATTAAAGCGTTTATTCATATTTTGTTTCATGCCATCAACACTCACTACAAGCTGTTGTAACACGTCCATTATTATGTTTTCAGTGTTCATTTTCTTCACCTCCCCCTCTTCTAAATTATAGCATAGAAATATTGATGGCTTAATAGAGAAAAACAACTGAAGAGAAAGAAGATGTTCACATACTTTCCCTTCAGCCTACTGTTATTCTATTAAAATCTCGCGTGTGCTTTCCCGTTTTGCAATTATTTTATTTGTCTAACTAACCAATCCATCCGATATTTTGAAGCTTTTCTTCAACTAGGCATTCTTATAAGCTATCCTTCTTTCCTCTCCACTCCTCTAATAAAGCTTTGTGGAATAGAAGAATTATGTTCGATAATAAATGCTTTTGAGAAATAATTATAGTAGGAGCTATCATGACCTTTTGGTGATAAAATAATTAGCTTACGCTTTAGCTCCTTCGCATATAAATCAAATACTTTATCCTTACGCTCGTCGTCTAATGCACTATCGAATTCATCAAGCACAATATAGCTTGGTGAAATGGATAAGTTTTGTAGTAAAGCTAATGCAAAAAGCAAGGAACTTAGTGATTCCTCACCACCAGAAACACCTTTTCCTACTTTACCATGTCGAGCTTTTAAGCTAACATCTTCCATGTCACCACCATGACCAATTTTACGTGCCTTTACAAAAAGTAAGTATTTAATGCGACCTGTCTTTTTTTCTTCTACTCTCTCTTTTTCAATTTTCCCTTCAAAATAGAACTGATCCATATATTTTTGGAAAAGTAAATTGATTTTAGTTAAATGCATATTAATAGTCGTTTCGAGCTTGTCCTCATTTTCTGCTGCTCGATTAGCATTTTCCTCAAGAAGTATTTCAGCGGTTGCAAGCTCATTTTTCTTACGGTCAAAATCATTTTTCATAACTTCATAGTTTTTCTCTGCATTCACATTTACCTTTTCAGTTCGCGCGTTTTCAAAGGCAGCTGCATACTGCTCTTGACCATTTCGTAACGTTTCCTTACTCAACGTTATTGATACCGCCTCATCAATAACATATGCTTCTTGTGGCAAAATTTGCTCTAGCTCATGCAGTTTAATTGTTAAAGATTCTTTCTCAACATCTAATATATCTATTCTTTCATTAGTATGACTTATCTTCAAATTATTTTTTGTTAAATTTTCTTCAACGAACTCCACATCCGCCTGACATTTTCTGGTTTCGATACTTTGAAGCTGTACTTCACTTGTTTTGTTCTCTAATTTCGATACAAAATGTCCTCGCTGCTGATTAAGTAGCTTTACATTTTGCTGGGCTGTATTTAATTGTTCTTCTAGCTGCTGTAACTGCCTTTGCTGCGCTGCTGCCGCTCCGAGCTCCTCATAAATTTGACATTCCTTTATTAATAATTTAAATTCATGTTCTATGCTTACTAGCTGCTTCTGTGTTTCGTGCTGCTCTTTCTCCGTATCATTTTGTGTATCGTAAATCGAAGATAGTTGCTCGTCCAACTGTTCTAACTGCTTTTTATAGCGACCCAGCTCTCCTTCACGCAACAAAATGCTTTCCGCCTCTTGGATTTCACGCTTTGCTCCGTATAATTGCTGAATAATTGTTTGGTTATTATCATATTGTTGATCTAGCTTAGCTTTCGCTTGCTTCAAGCTAACTAATATATTTTCTTGCTCTTGTAGCATTTGCTGAATAGCGACATCACTTAAAATATATTGCAGTTGCTCCTGTGCTCCTCGGCTACCACGTTCATCAATTAAAATGCCGTTTTTGATTTGCGGTGCTTTAATAAAAAATTGCTCAACCCACCATAATGCCTTATTCGCATAGTTTTGCAGTTGCTCTGATAAATCGCTCCGCATTTGTAAGCCAAGCTGAGGGAGATTTACGATAATACGGTCTGGTACAACTTGCTTTAACGGCACATAATATAAGTCATTAATAGGTCTATAGCTAGAACCATTATAAAAAATCGTATATTTAATCGCTTCAATTTTCTCCTCTAATTTTAAGGAAGCGTTTGGCGCAAGCTCAAGTAATTCCCGTAATGTATAAGCTTCCATACCTTTTTTACGTAAATCCTGAAGCCCTTGCTGCTGGCGTGTAGATCTTACTTGCTTTTTTTGCAATTGCTGAATCATCTGCTCGCTCTTATTTATTCTAGGCACGATGGATTGCTGCTCTTTAAAGATTTCTTCCAGTTTTATATTTGCTTGTTTAATCTGTGATTCAATATGGCTACTGCTCGTATACAAGTCTACATCCTTATACGCTTTTTCAAGCTGCTGTTGGAAACTGTGATAATTTGCCTCTATTTTGGCACTTTCCTTCATTATCTTTTGTTCTTGCTCCTTTAAGCTTTGCGCAAGCTGCTGCAATTGCTCCTCCTGTTCCTCTAGTTGCTTTTTCGTCGCTACGACATCATCGTATTTAGCAAAGGTTGTTTCTTCATCAAAACGCAGGAGCTTTGCTTTTTCAGAAATCGCTTCAAGCTGCTGCAATAATTGATTGCACTCTTTTTGCAGCTCTGATTCCTTGCCTTGCCATTCTTTTAGTTCTGCTTTTTTCTCTGTTAACTGCTTTACAATTTCCGCGTTTTCATCTTCTAAATTTTTTAAACGCTGTATAGCAACCTCTTTCTGGTGCTTACATACCTCTTGCTGTTGTAGTAGCCCCTTTTTCTCTTCTTTGAGCTGTAACAAAACCGCACGTTCCTTCTCCAGCTCATTCGTAAATTTTCGCAGTAGCACTGTCGTAAATGTATAGTATTTGCTACCATTCTCGATTAAACGTCGACGATTATTTTTAAAATTATTAAAATCGTTTTCAGCAACTCTTAAATTAGACTCTGCTGCTCTTACAATGGAGGATAGCTGCTCAATTTCACGTTCCACTTCTCTCACACTTTCTAGCGCAGCCTCCCACTGCTTTTGCATATCTGTAATATGAAACATATTGCTAAATTGACGAAAGCGTTCCTCTGGATTCATCGCAGCAAATTGATTTACTTCCTGCTGGTACCAAATTAAATAATATAAATCTGGATCAATTTTATATTTATTTTGTAAATCTTCTTTATAAGCGCTAAAATTACGCCCCATCGTATTACCAGATGTATAGGAAATGACATTTGTTAGATGCTCCTCCGTCTCACCTGTTAAAACACGATATTCCTTTTGAATTACGCCGTTTTTTACAGGTTGATGGACAATTAACTCAAAGGCAATAAAAGGTGGGCCATCAATGCGTGTCGACCCTTCATTTTTAAATATAAGTGCCATTCTTGCATTCCATGGCTTATCCGCCGCTAGATTATTCGAACGCAAGCCTTCAATATCAACCTTAGCTGAATAAAAAATTGCTCCAATACAAAAAGTTAATGTTGATTTTCCAACACCATTCGGTCCTGTAATAAGTATGTGTTCATGAGCCTCCCCAAGGGCAATACTACGCGATGCATAGTCGCGGACGCCATGTATTTTCAATACATATGGAATCATTGCTCATCCTCCTCCACATACAAATTATAGCGTTTGAAAAATTTCATTACTTCTTCTTTATTCAACTTCGTCTCTTGTGCAAATTCTACAGTACGATGTAAAAATGAGTCCGAAAATAAATGTACACCAATTGTTGTAAGCTGATACGCTTCTTCAGAGGATTCTGTATAATCCTCAACAGCACCAACTTTTTTCAATTGGTCAATATTCATCTTCATTTTTCGATTCGCATTTAATGATTCATGCCCAAAATCAAGTAAGAGCTGGTGCAATAATGTAAACGCATGCCCCAGAACTTCTTGCTGATAAAACATATATAACAAAATGGCTAATGCTTCGTGGCTTAATGTTGATTTCGCATTATTGGCTGTAACACGCATCATCGCTACAATGCGATCACGTCGCTCATCATACACAATTTTAAAATAACGCTGCACCGCTCCATTCACACGTTGAATAAAAGAATGCAATGCTTCATCATCATTTTTAATGTTTAAAATTTTCTCTAGTTCAACACGACGTAACCCATAATTTGCTCCTTTTATTGAAGCTGATGAAGAAAACAATAGCTGCATAAAAGCAAGCTCCTCCTCTGTTGTTAAATAACCCTTTAGTTGATTAATCATCGCTAGTGAGCTTGCGTATGGTATATCGTTTATCGTCATCATCTATCCACTCCCATTCCTTGTCAAAGTCCTGCGTTTCAGCCTTTGCTTGTGTCTCTATTTTGTTATTGCTTGTTAAAGCAGATAGTGCTAGCATGGATAAAATCGCATCATGCCACTTGTTTGAGCTGGATTCTACAATTAACTGCTCAATTTCTGTTTTACCTTGTTCTTCTAAATAGTCTTCGATTTTTGAAGTATCGATTTGTGCCTTTGTCATTTGCCAATTCACCGACTCAAACACTTCCCCTATTGAGCTATTCACTACCTCAACATCTTCATATATAGGTTCCTCAATCTCTTCTATATCTCCCTCAAGCTTTGGCTCATAGGTTTCTAAATATTGTACTGCATAATGAACATCCTCCTTGCCAATTTGTGCAGCAAATTTTACTGGTAACCACAAGCCATCAAATGTTTCATCCTTATATTGATTTTGCTCCATAAAACTAAAAATATCGTGTGTTGTTGGAATATTCGAGTGCAGTGGTGGCTCATATATCGATAAAATAAAATTACGCACCTTCTCCGGCGAAATCGTTTCCTCTATTGGTGTCAGTTGCATATTAACAAAGCGAATATATTTTGTTAACACACTTAAGCTTAAGGCTGTTCCTTTGGTCATTGTAGCTGTTCCACGATGGATTAAATTGCTCATGACAAGGCTTTCCTCTAATGTTTGAAACTGTGCTAAACGCTCAGTCATTTTCTCCTCAAGTTCCTGCATTAATTGATTAATTTGCTTAAGCTGAGGCAAAGCATTACGATCTGCTAAAAATTCTAATTGACGACTTTCAAGCTGTTCAATTGCTTGCTCGACATTATAAATCATCGAAGCAATTTTATTGCCTCCTGATATCCCTTTATCATCATAGGCTGCACTAATCTCTGCATCACGCCTCGCTTGAAATAGTGAGCGACCAATATCGTCCTGCAAATAATAAGCAAGTGCATCATTTCCCATCCGAATTAAGCCATCCATTAGGCGTTTTCCACGGTCCATCAGCTTAATGTGTCGCGTTTGTTTCATTACCCAGTTATTGCGCTCTAAAATATGCAATACTCGCTGAATCGTTTGCATAGTTGGTGGCTCATCATCATTTGTATATATGCTCCGATAGCGGTAATAAAGCGTATCTTCATTATCTATTGGATCACGAATCCCTAATGATGCCTCGTTCAGCAATTGAATAATATTTAAAAAACGAATAATTTCAGGAGGTGAATCGTACATTTTTTCTGTACTTAAATCCTTCAAAACAGCGGACAAAGAAGCTAAATCTCGCATTGATTTCATAAACTCTGCTGAAAAATAATCGCTTTGGAAAATTGAAATTGGCGTATTTACACCCATGCCTTCCATTGCTCTACACCTCCTAATTGCTGTTCCTGTTCATGCTGTCCCTCATGTAGAAGCCATTTCTCATATTGCTCAATATTTGTAAATAGCTGCCCATCACGCCCAATAATTTTATATGGACAGTGTAGAAGATTAATAGCTTTCTTAGCAATCGTTAATCCCGCTTCATCATAATCTGTCCATATTATTACTAAATTATCCTTATGCTGCATGACAAATCACTCCTTTTAATCATGCTGAAGCTATTATTTTTAATTATACTATTTTTCCATATACTTGTTAAAATACTTAATTTAAGAAAAAACATCCTTCCTCAGATAACTAGAGAAAAGATGCAAAGTTTCGATTCGCCTGAAAAGTACTGAAATGATTATTAGGAAAAGCAGAGTACCTAGAAAGGTCTTACTCTACTAACTCTATCAAACCATGCTCAATACAAATTGCGATTTGTAGCTTTTTAATATTTTGCGAAAATTGAATTTCGATTGTTTCAGTATCGCAGGAAATAATTTTACCATTACCGAAAACATGGTGCTTTATTATAGTGCCGTTTTTTAACAAATTTTTATCCTTCAGCGCATTGGGGTTATTTCGCTTATGCTCTTTCGGTTTAGATACTTTATATTGTGTGCTTGGAATTCGATATTGCTCGGTATGCTTTATGGATTGGTTCACAATCCTTTTTACATGTTTCCAAAACTGTGAAGCATCTACATTTTTCTCGAACTTCCTTGAATACGTAACGAGCTGCAAATTGTGAATCGCTCTTGTCATACCTACGTAAAAAAGCCTCACCTCTTCTTCTCTTTCTTCTTTCCAATCTTCCGATTTGTCATCGTCTTTTGGGAATACTGATGGAATAACACCATCGATTAAATCAATCATATAGACGTTTTCAAACTCTAAGCCTTTTGAGCTATGAAATGTAGAAAAGGTTACAGCATTTTTACCTCGATATTTTTTTGATTCCTTCATTACTGCATCTAAATATTTTAATCTTTCAGCAAACTCCTTCATTGTACTAGTACTTTCAGCAATCATTGCTAACGTATTTAAAATATCAAATAAGCTGTCAGCGTTATAACCGAACCTTTTGCTTCCATTTTCGATAACCGAATCAAGTCCTAATTCTTTACGAATAATTCGAATTACCTCTTTAATCGTGCAAGTTTTTATTTTTTCATAGGATTTTTTATACCCTTCAATATATGGCTTTTGGTAATTTTGCAAATTCGGCAGCTGTAATAATTTATCGAAAACTGATTCGTCTCCAGGTATTCTTCTTAATTTCTCAAGCTGCTCCCTTGAAAAATAACCACCAAATTTCGTATATATTTTTTCAAAAATATCGATTCGCCGTAAATCAAAGGACAATCGCATAAAATTCAAAACATCTTCCACCAGCCAATGATTGAAAAACAGATTATCTGAATCTTTCATATAAAAAGGAATGCCCTCTCGTTCAAAATAGTCGATTAATACAATGGATGAAATATTGTTTCGATATAGAATAGCCGTATTTTTAAAGTCATTTAAATGTTTCACTTCTAGCGCTAAATGTTTTGGCTGTAAGCTGCTATTCATTAGCTGCTTAAACACAATTGGCCTGCTCTCAGGATTTTCTGTAAACATATTTTTATGATAGCGTTTATTGTTTTGTTTAATAAATTCATTTGCAGTAGCAACAATATTTTTAGATGATCTATAGTTTTGTTCCATAAAAATTATTTTCGCTGTTGGATACACATTTTTAAAATCAAGAAGATATTGAGGCTCTGCACCGCGCCAGCCGTAAATAGATTGGTCATCATCAGCTACTACGCATAAATTTTTATGTCGTTGTACAAGCTGCTCAATTATTTTATGCTGCACTAATGACGTATCTTGGCTTTCATCAGTAAGCACAAAGTCAAAGCTTCCTTGATATTTTGCGAGCAAACTTGGATTTTGCTGCAACGCATTATTAGCAATTATTAGCATATCGTCATAATCCAACAGTAGCTGCATACGATTACTCTCTTTAATGTGCTTATAGCGATCGACAATTAAGCTAAACTTAGGAATTATACTTTGAAACTCTAACCACTGCTCCTTAGGTAATAGCTTATTTTTTATATAACTGATGCTAGTAATGAGCTCCTCTAATTTGTCTTCGGTAATTCGCTCATTATTCACTTGTTTATAAATATTTCTTAAAATCGTTCTTTTATTTAAATACCTATCACTATCGCTTCCTTCAATCAATTGATAGCTAATATTTAGATTCCTAAAATGCTCTTGTACTATTTTATATGCTAGACTATGAATTGTTGAAAAATCAACTTGCGGTAGCTTCGGGAAAAATTTTTTAAATCGTTCCTTCATATCATTTGCTGAGGCTCTGCTAAAGGTCACTGCTTTGATGCGTGCAGGGTTTACTCCTTTTATTTCAATTAAATAGCCAATTTTCATAATGATTGTCGTCGTTTTCCCAGACCCAGGAGAAGCGAGTATTAGCAGAGGTCCTTCATTGCTTAATACAGCTGCCTTCTGCTTGTCATTTAATGCCACACCAAGCTCCTTTTTCTTTCGTTCAAAAAAGCCCTCATTCATCAATATAAACTCCTCCTAAAAACTCATTGTTAAAATGAGTTAATAGCCACTATTTCTTTACGCTTTTGATATGTTCATTATATAACAAGGATTAAGGGAATAACGTATTACCTGTCTTTTTCTTTTAGCTTTTAATTTTGCTAATAATATTGGAAGTATCGCTCTCACACACAAAAAAGACATTAAGAAATTCTCAATGTCTCTTTGATTCTATTTAAAATGCTAAAATCATCTCATACTGATCAACAAAACGCGTAAAACCTCTTGCTACTAAAAACCTTTTCAATGATTCACACTGACTATCTACATTTAGCAGACTCACCTTTTCCGATTCCGTATGTTTTATTAACTCTGATATAATACTTGTCGCAATGCCTTGACCACGGTACTTTTGATGAACAGCAATTTGTGGAATATCACCAGTTTTTTTATCGATAATGCCATAACCAACAATAACGTCGTTCATACGAACACCTACATAAGAAAATGACTCAGATACTGCTCGAATTGAGTCATTGGAATTTTGCCATGACGGTGTAAAATCCATAAAATCGCTAAATTGCTGCGGCTCTATTTGCTCTACTATACACGTTGTAGCGGGCACAAAATCGCTTGCACTTATTTGATAGCACTCTAATTCACGTACTACTTTGAACCCTTGCTTCTTATAAAGCTCCGTTGCCGATACATTTGCCTGAAGCACCTCTAGTAAATATTGCTGCGCCTGCTTTTCCTTCACCATCTTCGTAATACGCTTCAGCATTTCATTTGTAATTCCTTGTCTACGATATTCTGGCACAACACCTGTCCCAAGATCATAAACTGTCAGCTTCCCATCCCATTCTCTAAAGCCATTGAAGACAAAACCAACTAGCTTCTCGCCATCAAACGCCCCTAGCGAAAGCTCTGGCGTAAATCCTCGCCTTTGGAGCATTTGTTGAAAGCGTTCGAGCGGCAAATCCATTTTTACTGCATAATCTGAAAAGGCCTCAACAAAAGCCTGATGCAATATTTCCATTGCGATATTTTCTAAAATTTTATAGTTGAACATTTCGAAATCCCCCAGTAAACGTCTACACTTCTAATATATCATTTTCTTTCAATGTATTATAAAAGATGTTAGTAAACAAAAAGTACCCTTACTCAATTATATTTAACAACATGAAAGATAGTTTAAACTTCTGTTTATCTATTCATCACAATAGTTTACGAACATAAAGTTGATTCACTTTATCTAAACAATAGTTTTTATCCTTCATATAAATTTTCGCTCTTTCTAAGATGCTCTCTTGGATGCCCATTTTCTTAGAAATCCATAGAGCGTTGCTATTTCCAGAGGTGCCTATCATTAATTGATATAACGGTTCTAAAGTTTCTTGATTAAATTTCATGGCCGCATTTATAAAGTCCGGATGTAGCTCAGAGAAATTTTTTATTTCTCCATAATGAGTTGTTGCTACTGTGATACAACCTCGTTTGTAAAATTCCTCTAATATAGAGATAGCAAGTGCAGCTCCTTCATTAGGCTCTGTACCACTGCCAATTTCATCAAATAACAATAACGTATGATTATTTGCGACTTGTAAAATATCAGATAAATTTTTCACATGAGATGAAAAGGTGCTTAATGCATTTTCAATGCTTTGATTATCACCTATATCAACAAGTACATGTTGGAATAATGATATTTCTGTGCCCTCTTGTGCTGTAATGTGCAAGCCAGCCATTGTAGCTAATGTCAGTAAGCCTATCGTTTTTAATACAATTGTTTTTCCACCTGCATTTGGCCCTGTAATAATAAGTCCTCTATACTCATGGCCTAATTCAAATTGAAGTGGCACCGCAGTTTTAAATAGTAGCGGATGTTGTGCATTTACTAATTTAATATAGCCAACTTCATTTAATTTAGGTTCTATGCCATTAGTTGCTTTACTAAACTTCGCTTTTGCAAAAATCATATCATACTGACTAATAAGCTCTATATTAGTAGTGATCGCTGCAATTTTCTCGTTAAGTAAGCCAGATAAAGTAGCCAAAATTTGATATTCTTCTATCGCCTCATCAGACTTTAACATAGCTAACTCCACGTTTAATTTCGCTACTGCATTAGGCTCTATAAAAGCCGTTGAACCTTTTGATGATAGTTCAACAATTGTTCCCGAAACCTGATTTTTAAATGAAGCCTTAATCGGAATTGTAAAACGATCATTTTTTTTCGTAATAAAAAATTCTTGAATATAATCTTTATTCGCTTTATTATTTAAAAACTTATCAAGACGCTCTTTAATTTTTCCTTCTGTCATTTCGATATGCTGACGAATTTTTCTTAATTCTCGACTAGCCGCGGAATCTACACGATTACCTTTGATTGCAAAATTAATTTCTTCCTCTATTGCATTGAACTCAGTCATTGAATTTGCGTAATTTGCAAGTGTAGGAGCGAAAAATTCATTTGCTTGCATAAAGTGCTTGATTTTTCGACAGCCACGTAAAAAGTCGGAAATACTAAGTAATTCTCTGGGCTCAAGTATAATTCCTTTATCTATTTTTTGTATTAGATTTTCTATATTTGAAATACCATGTAACGGAATATGCCCATTCGCATCTAGTAGAACGCATGCCTCCGTTGTTTCATTTAAGCGTAATTTTACGACATTTATATTTGTTGAAGGGCCTAATTGATCAAGTAATTGCTTCCCTAAACTACTGACACAATACCCTTTTACTAGCTCTTTTAATTCTATAAATTGCAATTTCTCAAATGTTGTATGATTCATTGATAGTCTCCTCTTTGTAAATGATAATCAATGAAGATACCTGCATATTAGATTTCAATTAAATTTTTATACAAAAAGGCTACGGAAAAATACACCGCAGCCTTAATATCGTCAAAAGGTATATATTACAAATAGAATCTCTACTCGTTGAATAGAAAAATCAATTTGTAATATGTGCTTTTTCGAGTACTGTAGGTATCTTCATAGGTTCAAAATAACTCCATAACAAATAAAGGGCAAAAAAATCCCTTTTCAATGTTATAGCAGTTATTTCATATAATTTGTCCTATTGAATACCTGCATCACTCATGCACTTCACCTCTCAAAATTTTAAATTGAAACCTATTATTTATTAATATACACGAGTTAAGTGAAATTGTAAAATCATGAAAAGTATTTATATTGTATACAACCAAACGACAATTGGATTTTTACAGCGAACCTCGCTTGCACAAGCTTTATCATTTCATAGATACCTTACTATCTAAGGTTACTCCAAATAAAAAGCATTAGGCGCAACAAATACTATCTCCTTACTTCGCTCTTTATGACGAGACGATGGAACTTCGCATTTATTCGGAATGAAATAGGAGATTTCATCTTCTGTGAATCGCAAGTCTCCTTTAATCGAACAATCGAAATTGTAATGCTTTTTCATTTATTTAGTATTCTTATGTGATAAATCAGATAAAAAACCAAATTTATTGATACGACCATCCTGTGTTTCCCTGCCAAGGTTCTTTGTAACTACCTAAATTAAATCAAGACTGGGTGTATTATTCAGAAAAAACAACAAAATAATAAACACTATGAAAATTGGACATTATATGAGCTATTATCAGTAGCCCATATAATCCCTAATTTATCTGAGTTAAATCAAGGAGATAATAAACTTGCTAGCTGGGTCATCAGACTTGAGGAAATTATTGAGCGTTTAAAATGTAGTTACTGTAAAGAAGCATTCATAGTAAATTTACGCTATTTGTGCTTATCAGCAAGTTATAATGTGACAATCTATAGCTGTATGCATGCTAATGGAACAAGCAAACACGATTACAACGTTTATATTAATCATTGCCGTTGTTGCGCCCTGACAATTGATAGCAGAGAAAGTTGTTACAAAGTAAAGCCGAGTGGAACATATTACATCTGCATTCATTGTGGCGGCAGAGAGGAACGCCCAGACTATCGACCAGGTGATATGTACCCAGCATGCGGTAAACAAGAGAAACTCAAGAAAAAATTTGAAAATAGCAACTGGTACGAATGTAATTACTGTCACCATACTATTAAAGCAAGTAGCTAGAAAAGGGCTGTCGGAAAAGTGAATATTTCCTACAGCCCCTTCATATTTTTATTTTTTTCGCTCTTTTGCATACTCTGCTGCTGCTGTAAATACAACGTCCGATGAAGAGTTTAAGGCCGTTTCACAAGAATCCTGTACAACGCCGATAATAAAGCCGATTGCTACAACTTGCATCGCAACATCATCTGAAATACCTAACAAGCTACATGCAAGAGGTATTAATAATAATGAACCACCTGCAACACCTGATGCACCAGCTGCCGAAACTGCGGATAGTACCATTAAAATAACTGCTGTGAAAATATCTACTTCAATGCCTAGCGTATGTGCCGCTGCCATCGTTAAGACAGAAATCGTTACAGCTGCCCCCGCCATATTTATTGTTGCTCCTAAAGGAATCGATACCGCATATGTATCCTTGTTTAGCTTTAGTTTTTCAGCTAATGCCATATTTACTGGAATATTAGCCGCAGAGCTACGTGTAAAGAATGCTGTAAGCCCACTATCCTTTAAACAAGTTAAAATAAGTGGATATGGATTACGACGTGCCACAATAAAGACAATTAATGGGTTTACTACTAATGCGACAAAGAACATTGTCATTACTAAAATAACAATTAATTGCAAATACTCACGAAGTGCTTCTATACCCGTTGTCGCAATTGACTCAAAGACAATCCCCATAATTCCAAACGGTGCTAAGCTAATAATCCACTGCACAATTTTTGTCACAGCATCCGATAAATTTGCCAGCATTGTTTTAGTTGAATCATTCGATGCCTTTAATGCGATACCAAGCAACACAGCCCATGCCAAAATTCCAAGATAATTAGCATTCATAATCGCACTCACTGGATTGGAAACGATATTAAATAATAGCGATTGTAGTACTTCCATAACTCCACTTGGCGGAGCAATCTCTTGTGCACCTGTTTTTAATGTTAGCTCCGTTGGGAAAATAAAGCTTACGATTACCGCAACAAAACCAGCTAAAAATGTGCTAACTGCATAAAGCAAAATTACTGTTTTCATATTTGTAGCCTTGCCACTAACATGTGAAGCAAGCGCATTAATAACTAAGACGAATACAAGCACAGGCGCTACAGCCTTTAGTGCCCCAACAAATAATGTACCTAAAATTGTAATACCACTTACTGCATCTGGAACAGTTAATGCTAGAACAACCCCGATAATAATACCGACAAGAATTCTAGTTACAAGGTTAATACTGTTCCACTTTTCAATGACTGCCTTCATTTCTTTCCTCCATAAATCCGGGTTATTGTTTATTTATTTTAAATAATCATACATTTTATATTAGAATAATACAACTGTGTTTTTTAAGAGAACAATTAAGTATTTTTTACGAACTATGTTAAATATTATCAATCGCCCCGAGGCTTGCTAAATGAATTCTAGTTATTTTTGAAACTATTTCCATCGTTCATCCGTCTATTGCGTGAGGAAAGGAGGTTCAGCTTTGAATACAGATGAAATGAAAGAATTAATGCATTTGTATGGCGATTATCTAACGCGCCTGTCTTATGTATATGTGAAAAATTGGACAGTTGCAGAGGATATCGTACAGGATGTTTTCATTAAATATTTCCAAGCCCAGCAATATAAAGGACAGGCAAATATCAAAACATATTTAGCTAAGATGACAATACATAAAAGCTGTGATTATTTGCGCAGCATAAAAAATAGACTGCGTATTTTAGAAGGCTTTTGGAAAAATAAACAACAAACAATGCCTTCAAGTGAGCAGCAAACATTAAAAAAATTAGAGCAACACGCAATTGCCAAAGCTGTACTTGAGCTCCCTATTAAATATCGAGAAGTGATAGTACTGTTTTATTATGAGGACATGACAAGCTTAGAAATTGCGACACTATTAAATACCTCTGAAAATACCATTAAAACAAGATTAAGGCGAGGCCGAGATTTATTAAAAACATCACTAGGTGAGCTTCAATTGGGAGGTGACTTTTATGAATAATATTAAGCGGGAGCTAAAGGAAGTGCTTGAAGGCAAAACACGTTTCACGCAAAAAAATGAAAATTACGTAATTCAGCAAGTCAAGCAACCTAAAAAGAAAAGCTGGACTATTTTATTTACTGTAGCAAGCTTTGTCACATTATTAGCATTATTTATTGGCACAAGCTTATTGCAAACAGATGATAAACAGGCACAGTTTACTCGCTATTTTGAAGAAAAAATGCATGGTGTAAATTATGAAGTTATTTTTCAGCAATTTAATTATTTAAAGGATAACGATGCTCTTGTTGCCTTTATTGAATATGGAGAAGAGGAGAAAATCTTTTTAGCCTATTTTGACTATCAAAATGGATGGCAGTGGAAGCAATCAACGGGTGTACAAAGTAAGCCTTATTTAGGTAAGGAATTTTGGAGTTCAACTGTCCAAGAGCCTTTTATGTATGCTGGAATCATTGATACAACAATGATTCAACAAATTATCGTTGGCGAACAGCAAGCAACACAAATTCCTCTTCAAGATGGATTTGCCTATTGGTTTGCAATTAGTGACAAAGCTGCGCGCATTGTTGCCAAAAATAGTGATAATACATGGGAACGATTGGTAGGTGATTTATATAGTAACCTTGACCAAAAAGAACATATTCCGCTAATCGACTCATTGTCAGGACAGCAATATACAATCGAATTAACAACCGATGCAATGGAACAGGGCAATAACGAATACACACACTATCCAATTGTTGTTGACCCACAATTGGATAAATTAGAGCGTTTAGACATCATTACTTACACAGCAAGTGATGGACAGCAAAAAATCAGCCGTGTACTTGGTTTACCAGATGAAACGATTGAAATTATAAATGGCTCTGTGGTGATTAATGCAGTTGTAATACCTTATAAATATATGTTTGCAAAGATTATGGGAGATGCTGCGTATGAAAGTTATATTGGGAAATTCGGCGATTCGAAGGCTGCTAAGGAAATCTTCTTTTTTAACTATCCTACAACGCAACTTTCCGAAAAAGAAATTTTCGTAATTCCTGACAATTGGTCAGCCGATAAAATAGAGATTATCTCGCTTGAGCAAATTGATGGAAAAGTATTAGGCTATGACAGCAAAGCTATCGAAAAAACACTCTGGACAGAGCAGGAACGAAACTTATATACCGCTTTTAAAAATTCTAATGATATTGAAGTATTTCGCAATGTTGACCCACTAACCTATGTACGCGTCCAATTATATGCGCAATTTTTAGTAGATAAGCGGACCTTCTATCGCATGTATACAACAGAGCATATACAATGGACAGAGGAAGAGCATATACACCAAAACAGCTCATTTTCTCAGCTAGAGAAAGATCGCTTTACTGCAACTCAATATGCTGAATATATACAAACTGGTGATTTTCAAGTTAAAGGAAATGAAGGTGCCATCGTGTTCACCCTACCTAATGGAGATCAAAGTATGTGGCGCATGATTCAAAATAAAAATGGCATATGGCAATCAAGCTTTTTACCATTGCAATAACTTAAAGGCTGTAGGAACGATAAAACCCCTACAGTCTTTTTCACCTCACATAATCAAGCATCTTCACATCCTCAAGATAGCGCTTCAAAATAAGCATTTGTTGAGATTCTGTATCGAGTGACCAATATAGTAAATATTTAATTGGCTGATAAATAACTACTAACATCAATACAAGTGAAAAAACTTGCAATATATAGTTAATCGTTTGCTCATAATTACCGATTAATGTTGAGATAAAAGTAGTACTTGGAATAAGAATGGCTGAAATAATTCCGTACAACCATTTTCTTAGCTTTTCACTCAAGCGCAAGCCTGATAACTCGGCTTCTGCTAAGTTAATCAGCATATTTAACTGCTCAAATCTTATAATATTATTTTCTATTAATACGCTCCTCATTAATTGGATATTATTCTGAAACGTCTCCTTTTCATCTCCTAATTGATTATGAGTATTTTTATTTTTCTCATGCTTAAAATAAACTATTGATGCAGCACCGCACACAATGCCACCAACAATACATCTGAATTTCTGCGTATTTGGATATGCATAAAGTATGAAAAACATCATCATCGCAATCAAGCTAAGTGAGCATAGCCACACGTACCACTTCATGCCCTTTATAAAAAATTCTCGGTCAATATAGTGCTTAAAAAATGCTTCACTTACTACTTTCAGCAAGCGTTTACTCCTTTCCTTACAAAGCTTTTTATCATCATATGCTGCTAAAAATTATTTTTGTGTAGAATAATCAATAGATATAAAAATAAGGAATGCCCTATTCATTTGGCATTCCCTCCTACATATATCCTTGCCCCGCAGTCGCAGGGTATTTCGATGTGTCCCAAATATGATCCTTTGAAATTTGTTCATCAGAGATTAAAAAATAATTGTAAAACACTTTGTTGCCTTGATCTGGAACAGGATCATTCCATGTCGTGTCTAAGTGGTACCATTCCCCATCCAGCTTCACTAAATTCCAGGCATGCAGCTCGCCTGAAATAACTTCACCTGAAATATATTTCGTCTCTATATTAAGTTCATCTAATAAAAGCAGCGCCGTTAATGCATAGCCCTCACAGACACCTTCACCATTCGCCAAAATGGAATATGGCGTGTATGGACTTACCTTGCTGTCCAAGTTGTATTGCGTATTCGTCACAATATAATCATTAACATATTTAACCTTATCTACATCTGATAAATTGCTTGGCATTGCACTTACAATTTGCTTAACCATTCCCTTTACAAGTGCATTTTGCTCCGCTGTCATATCATATGTAGCTTCGATTTGAAACTCGATATGCCCATTGCGATAATCTTTAGCTCGCCAAGTAAGCTCCCTACGTAAGCGTGACAAATAGGGCTCATGCCCCTCTAGCCATAGCATTGCATCATCCACAACTTGCTGCAAGTCAGGTGCTGTGCCATAATATTGAATCGTAAAATTATTTTCAAACTGCCCCATATAATGGGCAATTGCCTGTCCTAGCTGCTCTGCATTTGTTACATCATTTGGGTAATCCTTTTCCTTATAGACAGGTGTAATATCTGCAGTTGCAACCTTCTCAACATTAAAATTTGAGCGACTCGGCCCACCGACCGTGAGCATATTGAAAAGCTGCTTAAGTCCATTGTCGAAATCAAAGTTAAAATCATTATCTAGCTTTAGTGCTATTTGTGGATTTACTGTTGGCAGTGTTAAAGACGATGCCTTAAACTCATCTACAGCAATTGTGCCAAATACTAGACTACAAAGTAATAAAAAGATTGTAGCTAAACCAAATACGACTGATTTCAACCAAGAAAAAAGCGCTGTAACTGGGTTTCTAAACATCAAATTTAGCTCAGCATTCATACGCTGCTCATACTTTCTTTGCCGTCTTGCTCCCCTAAAGCGCCGTCCACTATAAATCGCGTTATTATACACGCGCTTATATACCTCAAAGCGCTGTGCCTTATTGCCCTTCGCCTGCCGAATTTCCGCGCGATTCCGTTGCAGTACCTTCTTCAAATGACGCCGCATATTTATTTGAGTAAAAAATAACTTTGTTGAAAAAAGAAAAAGCAAAGTAGCAATTATACAAATTACTGCAAATATTATTAAATTGCTTAACTCATCAAGCATATGACCACCCTCTTATTTCTTATTATAAATGATTACTTGAAAAATTCTCATAAAAGGCTCTAAAAAAGCACTGAAACAAAGCTTCAGTACTTCTTTATCATCCAATTCCCTCAAAAGCTACTCTTTGCTGTAGCTCCTATGTCCCTTTATTTATCTTTCATTCAATAATTATGTACTTTTAAACAAGAGGTGATACATTTATTAACTATTAAGTCCCTATAATCTATTTTTTCTTTTACAATAACAGTTATGGTGTATAGTATTTAGTAAATTTAAAGTATCTTAATTTTTTGTAACAGCAATCATAATATTTTTGACCTGAGTTACACATACAACTAGAATCTAATCTTTGACCTTTAAATTTATTAAAACGTTTTTTCACATTAGCATTAATCGTGTTAATTAGATTCCAATCGCTTTCTATTCTAGGTATATTCAACATACCCCCTCTTTCACTTAATTTAATAATTTGTTTAACATGCTTTAAAGCCTCTTCCTCATCTGAAGCGTCTTCTATAATTCTCTTTAATGATATGACACTTAAATCTGCTGTTATTTTTGAGTTTTTTAATTTAAATTCTCGATTTTCTTTGAATAAGTTAATTATTTTATATCGCAGTTCCTCTGAACAATAGCTTAAACCACTGATTCCTAAAGCTATTGTCCAATCAATAATATCTGTAGGTTGATATTCAGCAACAAAATTTACAGAAATTTCTTCCTCGCTAATCGGATAGGCAATATCCAAAAAATCATACAAAATATTTTTGCTTGAAAATGGATTTTTACAATAAACACCTGCTGTAATAGAATACTCGCTCAAATCAAATACATTTCGACTTGGACCATCCCCAAGCCTATAGCTTAGAAGCTCACCAAAATAAAATAAATGCTGCAAATGATGCGAATGTCTAAAGACCATTACTGCATCAACATTTTGAAAATTACTCTCTATATAAAAACTCTCTTTAGTTAATAGACCTGAATGTGGGTTCACTAAAGTACTTACACATTCATTTATAAAATCGTCCCAAACAATAATTAAAATTGTTTTATCGTCCTTATACATTGCATTTTGTTTATACGCTACAAACTTCTCATTAGCATTCTCTAAATAATACTGTATTTTCAAATCCTTACTAAATACGATTTCTCTCTTTTCTTTTAAAATTTCAATTTCACTTTGTTTCAACCGTGAAGTGATTTGAATTCCATTATGTCTTATTTCCTTAAATGGTGTTAAATCAGGTGTTTTTACTTCAATCGCAAACCATTCATCATTTAACTTCATCCTGAACTCTGGATTTTTGGCTCCTTTATATGACTTAGGCTCTAATTCAATTGTAGATTTATCTGCTCCAGGCATGTTCATTAAATTATATAGAGCCAACACTTCACCTAATATTTGAAATATTTGCTCCGGATTATTTTTTCCAATAGTTTCTATTTTATCGATTGTAATTTTTGAATAATCTTTAACATATTCATCAATATAGGCTAAGATTTCAATTAAATGCGTTAAAAACCAATGCGTTTTCCCTTGATATATATAGGGATATACATACATGATATATTGAAAAAGATGCTTATTTTGGTTTTCTCTTTTAGAGTAATCATTAATTTTATCGTATAAATAGGATTGGATTTCAGCTTTATCCACTTAATTCACTCCTCTTATATCATCATAAGAATAGCTAGTATTCTTATACTTAACTTACTTAAGTATTTCAGTTTTAATAGGTTTTACACAAATATAATGTCAAGAAATAATCAAATTTAAAAAGCCACCTCTCCTACCTCATTAATGAATTACTTATTTAATAGCTTCTTTAAAGCCTGTACCTCATCCTCCGATAATGTTATACCCTTGCCCATCTTCTCATGCTCTGGTGCCCATTCGCGAATATCGTATTTTGGTGCGTTGCCGTTCCAGCTAATGCGGTTTAATTCTTTTTTCCAGCCCTTTGCTGATTCTGAAAGAACACCGATATGCTCAATAATTTCATATTTAATGTCTGCCATAATTGCCTCCGCTAGTTGTTTTAGTTTATTATACCTATTCTTATAATACATTAGGTTACCTATTTAAGAAAAACTTCAAAATACTATAAGAAAAGCAACCAATTTCAGAATTGGTCGCTTCCTTCATGATTACTTATTTTTAACTTTTACATACTTGCTATAAACATAGCCTGTTTTGCCTTTATAAGAAATTTTATACCAGCCGTTTTCTTTGCCTAAAATCGTAATTTCAGTGTTTTTTGAAATCGTCCCATATACTTTCGCTGCGCTTGACGGTTTTGAACGAACGTTTAAGTGATAAGCTGTAACGACACCTTTTGTTGATTTTGGCTGAGTCACAGTAGGTTTTGATTTTTCTGGCTGTGGCTTTTCTGGTGTTGGTTTACTTGGATTCGCTGGTTTTTCTACAGGCTTTTCTACTGGCTTCTCTGCTTCTTCCTCTGTTCCTTGCCCAGCTTCAGGAGCATTCAGCACATTTACTAGCTGCTGATAAAATTCCCCTGTTGTTTTTACACCAACAAATTGGCTTGCATCTACACTTGCCTTTGCTGCTAATTGCTCAATTTCCTGCTGTGTAATAGAATCCTTCACATTAATTGATGCGATATTTGTGTATTTTCCATCTTCTGATGTAGGAATTGATAAAATACCTTTATTAACTAACTCAACAACTGCTGCACGAGCTGGCGCTTTTGTATCAACCCCAACAATTTTCCAGTTGTTTTGGATAACTGGCTCATAAACGCCTTTCTTTTCTTCTTTCAAATAGCGGATTGCTAGATTGCGAATTGTCCCACCTGTTTCTCCATAAGTACTTTCTTCTTTAGAAGACCAAATCATATTAAATTTACGTCCTTCAAGTGCTTGACCTTTTGATACAAGGAAGTCCATTCTATAAGCATTCATACCAAGCTTTAAATGATCTTTCATCTTAATTGGCGTTCCATCTAATTTAGAAAGATTTTTTATTCTGTTGCCTGGTTGCTCCGTTAAATCAATATCGTATTTTACATTACCAAAATAGTCATTCGTACTATATTTAGATGAACGTCTAGTTTTATCAAAGCTAACCGTCACATCTCCATCGCGAGTACTATTAAAATAACCAACTGCCCATTCCATATAATCCTTTAAGTCTTGTCCAGTTACTTCATAAACAGATACTTCTCCACCAGCAAATTGATAATTATAGGCAATGTCCTTTTTCTTAATAGGTCCCACATCTAATGCTGCTTTATCATTATCAATCTGATGCGCTACTACATCTGCCTTACTATAATGTAGCATTACCTCATGGAAGAAATCTGATAGAGGCGTTTCTTGAATGTGTACAGTAGGAATGCCATTAATTTCGTTTTTCGGAACAAGGTTTGTTCCTTTTAATTGTGCTATTTCGATATTAGCATCTGCGCGTGCAAAGTCATGATATGGCTTTAATATTTCTTCAAGTCCTTTGTCTGATTCAACAAATGTGCCATCTTCATTCTTTACAGGAATCGTTGATGCATCTTTTTCTTTTAATGTTAATTGCTCACCTTGGCGCGTAAACGTTAAATCGATGCGTGAAATATGCGTTCCGTATCGATTAGGCTCTGTGATAATAATTCCGTTAACTTCTTCTTTGTTAATAAGCACATGATTATGACCTGCAAAAATAGCAGCTAGCTCTGGAACAGCAATAGCCATTTCTTTCACACCTGTTCCTGCCACACCGTTTTCATTTTCTAAGCCCATATGCATAAGGCCAATCATAACATCTACTTTACCTTCTAATTCTTTAACTGCCTTTTTCGTTTCCTCTACTGGATTTTTGACAACTAATCCATCAAGATGATTTGTGCCCTTTTCATATTCTGTAATTAGCGGCGTTACCATCCCGATAACCCCAATTTTAACACCTTCACGTTCAATAATTGTATATGCTGGTAAATAGCGTTCACCATTTTCTTTATAAACATTGCCGGCAAGTCTTGCTCCGTTGAATTGACTAGAAACCTTATCTAGTACATCTAAGCCGAAATTGAATTCATGGTTACCATATGTCCAAGCTTCGTAGCCCATTTCATTTACAGCGACCATCATTGGAGATTGTGGTTGATCATTGAACAATTCAGCAGAATTATCCTGAATTAAATCACCGTTCTCCAACAAAATTGTGTTGGGATTCTCTTTACGAATATCTTTGATAATTGTATATAATTGTGTTAAGCTACCAGTTAAATTTGGTCCATCCGTCGCGTAATCCCAAGGCATAGAACGACCATGAATATCTGATGTAGCAAGAAGCGTAATATGTATATCCTTTTCTTCTTGTGCCTTTACTGATGCTTGCGTAAAGAAAATACTTGTCGCAAAAATCAATACCGCAATACTAAGCGTTGCTATACTTTTCTTCATTTTAGCCATTTCTTAAATCGCTCCTTTTATTCTGAATTTTAAAATTCGTTTAATAAGTTTATCACTTCAAATTACTTTCCACAAGATAATATCTCGAATTCAAAATATGGGTTTAATAGTGCAAATTATTATATTTGGAAACTTTAAGAAAGACTTCCCCATATTATAAAAGTCACCTCTTTTCTGAGAGGTGACTTTATTACTTATTATTTACCCAATAACTCCTTGAGCTCGTCAATATACTTAACAGTTTTGTATTTGCGGCTTTATTTCCTCTATTACTTCAATGTAAACGCTTTTACATGCTCATTTAAAGTATGGGCCATTTCGTTTGTTTCGTTTGAACTACGCGCAACTTCGTCAATGCTATCTGTTGTTTGCTGGGTAGCATTTGTTAAACTGTTCATTGTATGCTCAATTTCCCCTATAGAGGCTGTTAAATGTTGAATCATTTGTACGACATGCTCTGATTTTTCTGCTTCTGCTGTCATCATCGAAGACATATGAATAATTTCCTCAACCGTTTTCTCCACAGCCTGCGAAATCGCATGTAAAGACTCTGTTGTAAGCTTTACAGTTTCAGTTCCTTTTTCAATATATTTCGTATTGTCCTTTGATGATGCAATAACATGCTCGATATTTACCATAATATCCTGTACTAATTTTTCAACTTGCGACACTTCACGATTTGATTGCTCAGCTAGCTTTCTTACTTCCTCTGCGACAATTGCAAAGCCTTTGCCATGCTCGCCTGCCCGTGCCGACTCAATTGATGCGTTGAGCGCTAATAAATTGGTTTGGGCAGCAATTTCATTAATCGTTGTTGTAATTGCTTGGATTTTTGTTGCAGAGGCAACTAAATTTTCGACTGTTTGACTTACTTCATCAGAGCCTTTTTGAATAAGTGCGATATCATTGTTAATTTCTAATGCTCGCTGCTCGCCATCTCGTGCAATTTGCAATGTAGTGTGCGAATTTTCTACAGTATAATCCGCCTTTACTTTCATCGTTTGTAGTTCTTTCGCTAAATCAACAAGTGCATCACTTGCCTTTTCCGCATGGTGCATACCACCAGTAATTGAGCCTGTGACCTCGCTAATATCATCAGCTACATCTTGCATCGTATTTGTCATGCTGTCCAATGTAGTTGCAGATTTCTCGGCATTATTAGATAGCGTATGTGATGTCTGACGCATTGTTAAAATCATGCTTTGTAAGTTGTCCGTCATTTGATTCAAAGTTAGGGCTAAATCGCCTACTTCATCGTGGTTTTTAATAGACGTTTTTTCAACAGCTAAATTGCCGTTTGCAATTTCCTTTGCCTGATGAATTAAAACGCTAATTGGTCTTACTTTGCGGCGAATTAAGAAACCTGTAATAATCGACGCTAAAAGCATTGGGAAAATACTAATTAAAATACCGCTACGCACTACATCCCATGTACGTTCCTTAACAATATTTGCGTCAAAATCAATTACGCTAATTGCGATAATTTCTTTCGTAGAATCATGATCCTTGAAAATTGGGGCATAGCCTGATAAACGCTCCATGCCACCTGAAGTGTAAATTTCGGAATATGTTGGATGCTTTTCCTGCAATAAAGTATTTATAGCCTTTTTATCTATATAAAATGAATCACCAATTTTAAATCCGTCCTGTGCAAGATGCTGATCAAGTGCTAGCAAAGTCCCTTCAAGCGTTAAAATATACTGTGTTTGAAAAATACTTTTATGTGCTGTTGTCCAGTTCAACGCCTCGCTCATTTCTTGCTTTTTCGCATCATTACCATTTAAAGCCTGCTCTACATCTTCAGCAGCAATCAAGCCTGTAGTTATATTAGCGCAACCATAAGCTTCTATCCCCGCTGCCTCATATATTTTATTATAAGCAGTGATATATGTGGCAAATGAACTAATACATAACATTACTACTAAAATACCAGCAATAATTGTCCCTAGTTGGAAAGTTAGTGAATTACGTAGATTCATAGCAATTTCTCCTTTTCTATATCCCTTCGAGACAATCATACTATAAAAAAGATGTATTTTAAAAGCATCTTTTTTATAGGTATTTAGTAATAACAATAATCGTTCATAGGTTTTTCAATTTAATTAACTGAATACGCTCCATCCCACACAACCTTTTTGAAATGCTCCGCGTCCGTATCACCTTCTGTGCTAAAGAATAATATCTTTGAATTAGAATCTATTTTTAACTGCTGCTTTAAATTTGCGTACTCACTTCTTCTTAACATTTCACTAACAGCTCCTATGCCAACAGCTCCTGATTCTCCTGAAATCACTTGTACATCATCCTTAATCGGTGCTGCTAAAACTCTCATCCCTTGTGCAGCAATGCTATCAGGGCATGAAAGGAATGCATCTGCATAGTCATTTAAAATTTTCCATCCTAATGTGCTTGGTTCTCCACATGCTAGCCCTGCCATAATTGTATCCATATCACCTTTTACATAATGAAGCTTGCCGTCGTTTGCTTCAGCTGTTTTAAATATGCAGTCAGCCTTGTCTGGTTCTACCACAACAGTAATTGGGCGCTCCTCACCATAAACATCTGCAAAGAAGCCTTGAACTGCTGCTGCCATTGAGCCAACACCAGCTTGGATAAAAATATGTGTAGGCTTTTCATCCAATTCCTTTAGCTGTTCATATGCCTCTACTACCATTGTGATATAGCCCTGCATAATATTTTTTGGAATTTCCTCGTAGTTTTCCCATGCTGTATCTTGTACGAGTACCCAATTGTTCTGTTCAGCATGTTCAGCAGCTAGACGAACAGTATCATCATAGTTAACATCTGTAATAGATGCATTTGATCCCAAGTTTTTAATGTGATTCAATCTTTCCTCTGAAGACCCTTTAGGCATATAGACTACTGAGTTTTGCTTCAATTGTTTCGCTGTCCAAGCAACCCCTCTACCATGATTGCCATCTGTTGCAGTAATAAATGTTAGCTCACCTAATTGCTCCTTCACTTCTGGTGAAACAAGCTTTTCGTAAGTTAACTCATCTGGATTAATATTTAATTTCTTAGCTAAATATTGTCCAATCGCATAGGAACCACCTAAAGCTTTAAATGCATTTAAACCAAATCGATAAGATTCATCCTTCACAAATAGCTTACTTACATTTAGCTCTTTCGCTAAATTATCCAAAACAGCTAAAGGAGTTAGTTCATATTGTGGAAAGCTTTGATGAAATGCTTGTACCTTTTGAGCTTCCTTTAGCCCTAAAAAGTCAATGCTTGTGCTAGGGTTTTTCTTACGATCATATTTTATTAATTTCATCTTAATTCCCTCCCAGACGAAGCTTAACAACTTCCGCAAAAAACTCGGCACCTGTTTCTAATATACTGTCATTATAATCATAGAGTGCATTGTGCAATGGTATGATTTCCTCATTCTCAACCTTACCACCAAGAAATACGAAGCAGCCTGGTACTTTTTCTAAAAACTTGGCAAAATCCTCGGATGCCATAAATGGCTCACAGTTACCATTTGTCTTGTCATTTCCTACAATGTTTTTAGCTGCTTCAATTGCAGCCTCTGTACAACTAGCCTCATTGATAGTTGGCGAAAATTCATGTGTGTACTCAAATTCACATTCAGCACCGTGCATCGCACAAATTCCTTCACAGATGCTTCTCATTCTTTCTTCAAGCAGCTTTTGTACTTCCGGCGTAAAGCTTCTCGTATCACCTTTAATTTCTACATTAGAAGGAATCGCATTGCGAATTCCATCTGTATGTATTTCGGTACAAGAAACAACTGCTGTATCATTTGGATTCACATTGCGAGCGACAATTGTTTGCAATGCAAGAATAATTTCAGCCGCAATTACTAAAGGATCAATTCCCATATGTGGGCTAGATGCATGACAGCCCTTTCCTTTAATGCGAATAACAAAGTTATCTTCACTAGCCATAATAGGCCCTGGTCGAGTCTGTATTGTCCCGACTGGTAACCCTGGCATATTATGCAGACCATAAATCTCATCTACTGGGAAGCGTTCAAATAGCTGATCCTCCATCATCGCTATAGCGCCTTTGCCGATTTCTTCAGCAGGCTGGAAAATAAAACGGACAGTTCCATTAAAGTTTTTTGTAGCAGAAAGCAATTTAGCCGCACCTAGTAATGTTGTCATATGACCATCATGCCCACATGCATGCATTTTTCCTTGGTGCAAAGAGCGATATGAAAGCTCCTTCACCTCAGTTAAATTTAATGCATCCATATCAGCTCGTAATCCAATGACACCTTTTCCGTCCCCAACAACTAGGTTTGCCACAACACCCGTACCACCAATATTTTCGTGAACGTCTAAGCCCATATTTTTAAGTTCCTGTGCTATATAGGCTGATGTTTTCACTTCCTCGAATGCTGTTTCAGGGTATTTATGCAAATGATGTCGCCATTCTACTAATTGTTGTTTTAAATCAAAATTGTTCATTATTTTCTCCTCTCCACCAATTATAATCTCAATTTTCTAATTATTTAGTTGCTTCGTCAATATTCGAAAGATTAATTTTTGTAACATCTAGCTCTTTATTCCATTCGGGTTCTTCTACCCCGCTATTTAATTGATGCATATAGTTTTTATATGCATAGCGTACATATTTGAATAAACCAAACAATGCAAAGACATTAATAAATACAATAATCGCTAACATAAAGTCTACTGTAGCCCAAATTGTCGTAAGTGGAATGACAGAGCTAAGGATTAGGACAATCGCTGCGACGATTCGGTAAAACCAAATTACAGGCATCGCATTTTTTTTGAATACATATCTAATATTTGTTTCCCCGTAAAATATATCTGCTAGCAGTGTAGTAAATCCGAATAAGAACATTGCAGCGAAGACAACCCATTTACCAGCAGAGCCTAATGCAACAAAAAATGCTTCTTGTAAAAGATTAATTCCTGTTAAGCCTGTGCCAAGAACATCTGTCATAAGTAATGCAAATGCTGTACATGAACAAATAATACAAGTTGTAATAAATGTACCTAGCATTGCTAAAAATGATTGTTCAACAGGATGTTTAACATCTGCAGCGGCGTGCATTGTACCAGCTACCCCGTTCCCTGCATCGTTAGAGAATAAACCGCGTGCAATCCCATGACGGAATGCTTCCATTACCGTATGTCCAATTGCCCCACCAATCACTGCATGACCAGTAAATGCACTTTTGAAAATTAATGCTAAAACCGCTGGAAGCTGCGTGATATTCGTTACAACAATAAATAATGTAATAGCAATAAATGCGATCGCCATAAAAGGAACGATTAATGTAGAGAAATCAACAAGTCGCTTTACGCCACCTATAATCACAATTGCAGTAAGTACAACAACGCCAATCCCAGGGATAATCGGATGAATATCGACTACGCCAGTGAATGATGTGGCTATAGAGTTCGTTTGAATCGATGCGATAAATAAACCAATTGCAAATATATAACAAATAGCCATAATCATAGCTAATACTTTATTTTTAAGGCCTTTTTCGATATAGTGAGCAGGTCCTCCACGATAAGTACCATCCTCAATTTTTTCACGAAATAGTTGTCCTAGCACTGTTTCCGCAAATGTAATAACCATTCCTAGCAATGCTGTCATCCACATCCAAAAAATTGCCCCTGGCCCTCCAGCAGCTAAGGCACTTGCAACACCTACTAAACTACCTGTACCAACTTGTCCCCCTATTGCAGCACATAAAGTAGCAAAACCGGAAATATTGCCATCCTTACCTTTTAAATTTTTCTTCATGCACTTCAATGCATGTCCGAAATGCCTTAATTGTGGAACACCTAAACGGATAGTGTAGAACACCCCAACCCCAAGTAGTAGATAAGCTATAAAAGATCCCCATAAAAAATCATTTATTTTATTTAATAATTCCATTCTTCCATCCCCTTTTAATCAATTAAATTGCATTATGTTGTTTGTTCCTCCTTGTCGATATTCTAATATTTCGGCAATTCAGAATATATCAGGTTATTATTCAATTTTATAAATATATTGAGGTTATTTTTTTGAAGGAAAAAGTAACCTCAATATCTAAAGGATTTCGGGATGGAAAGAATAAATAAAAATATAACGATTTTACAACTTGGCAATCATACTATTTTAAGTTAATACCGAATAAACCAGGGCATAATTGACCTTACTCTAATTAACAGCTTTCTACTTTATATTTTTTATATACTAGCGGTGTCATGCTCATCGATTTTCTAAATTTCTCAATAAAATAACTTGTGCTATTAAAGCCAACTTGAAAGGCTATCTCTGTAATATTACATTCTGCTTGGTGCAAAAGTGTTATACTTTTTTGAATACGATAATCCACCACATAATTTAATGGTGTTGTATTTAAAATTCGCTTGAAGTATCTACAGCATTCAGAGCGACTTAAATGCCCTACTTTCGCAATATCCTCCAACGAAATTTTCTCGGCATAATGTAAATGTATCCAGCTTAACATTTGCTTCATTCGTTGATTCTTGACCATTTCTGTCTGAACGTATTCTGGTTGAAAGCCGTTAATAATTAAGTTTTTCCAAATATTTGTAAGCTGAATAGTGATTTCAAATTCAAAATGCTGGGGCTTTAATTCAGTTAGCTGCTTTATTTGTAAAATAGCATCTAAAATATTTGCCCCCCATAGCTCATTCGCCTTTAGAAATACATAAGATAGATTCGTTGCTTGCATATAAGGAACTACATAAATTGTGTAGAGCTCCTGTGATAAAATAAAATGCGGAGAGACATTCAAACAAACATAAACACAATTTGATTGTTTCTTCTCTTTCGCCATATGCAAGCAACCACTATTGATAAATAGCCCTTCTCCTTGTCGTATCACAAGCTGCTCTTCATTAACTTGAAAAATTGCTTCCCCTTTCACAACTAAAATAAATTGAAATTCCTCATGCCAATGAAGTGGGATATAGCCATGTATATTTTTCTTAATCATTGTTTCATAGCACGCAATCGGTAAGCCAACAGTACGATGGTGGGTTAGCTCTTGTAAGCTTTGATTAATCATAAAATCCTTAATTTGCATAAAACCACCTCAAGATTGTTGTATTTTTATTTGGTGCAACAGGTCTTAATTTAAAATGCACAATCCATTACATGATGAACCAATCTTAAAAACGCTCGAATGCCAACTTGCAATTTAGGCTCAGGTGTGTGCTCTTCCTTTGTATGCGATAAACCGCCCTCTGACATTGTAAACATCATCACAGTTGGCACAACCTTAGCCATCTCAACTGCATCATGTAGGGGACCAGAGTACATTTTCGTTGCTTCACCTGTTTCCTCTTCTACTGCCTGCTCACATAAACGAATCAACTGATTATCGAATAATTGCGGTGCAACAGAATAAATTTTTCGCCAGCCAACCGAAACGCCATTAGCACTTGCTATTTTTTCTGTAACGGCTTGCGCTTCCTCGTACATTTTTTGCAAATCAGCCGCATCAATTGTTCGCATATCTAAGGAAATTGTACATTTCCCTGGTACAATTGTGACAACATCTGGCTGCACCTGTACTTGGCCAACTGTACAAACCGCATTATATTTTAATGCAATTTCTCTAAATTCTAATGCAGCCTCAGCAGCAGCTAAAAATGCATCCTGACGCATAGGCACTGGGAACGAGCCAGCATGAGCAGCCTGTCCTAAAAAGTCAATATAATGACGCTCTACTCCTGCTGCTCCAAATACACAGGCTGCGTCCTTTTGTTCCTTTTCTAAAATAGGCCCTTGCTCAATATGCAGCTCTAAATACCCTTTAATATTTCTTTTTAAAAATTCCTGATGTGCATGCAGCATTTTTTCTGGTCTTACTTGAAATTCTGTTAGTGCCTCTTCAAATGCAACACCGTTTAAATCAACACGCCCTATTAGCTCATCTACATTTAAAGAGCCACTAACCGCCGAAGAACCTAAACAGCTATAGCCGTAGCGAGCCCCCTCCTCATCTGCCCAATCTACAACATAAAGTGTTTTCTTTGGTTTCTTGCCATCGATTGTATAACGCCTCAATGCCTCAAGTCCGGCCAATACGCCGAGTGCCCCATCAAGCCAGCCACCGTTTGGCACGCTGTCTAAATGGCTACCTATTACAATGGCCTCTGTACTTTCCCCTTCAACCTTTGTCCAAACATTTCCCGCGCTATCTTTCGAAACCTCCGCCCCAAGTGCCTCAGCTTTTTGCTTATACCAATCGCGTGCCGTTTGCCAAAATGCAGTCCATGCTACGCGCTGTGCTCCCCCTCCATCCGATGTTAACAATGCAAGCTCCTTTAAATCTTGAATTACGCGAGTTGCTCCGTCATTTAAATTGTATGTCATTGTGCTTCCCCCTTTTTTATCTCGTATTAATAGGCTGTAAAACCCCCACTGATTGAAGGTTCACTTTATCATGTTTCACCCAAATACAAAATGCTTAACACCTATTCTTGAATGCGCTACAATATTGCTATTACAGCTACTATACATGTATTCAAAATATTCTTTCTATAAATTTCGCGATTATTTTTATCAGATTTGAACGAAAAGGAGCTGAAAGTGGATGGGAAACTCAAAGCCCGTTGCGCAAAATATTTTAGATGGTACAACCTTTGAAATTAAATTGACGGAGGATTTAGAGGAGCAAATTAAATACGATTTTGATGATTATGAAATTGCTATATTCACGCAAGCCTATCATCATTTGCGCTCGGATTATATCCCCATTCATTGGCATAATGCGCTGCAAATTATTTGGGTGTATCAAGGCTCACTCGAATATCAAATTAATAATAAAATCATCACGATTACAGAAAACTCACTTTTACTTATAAACAATAGACAGCTTCATAGCTCTAAAACAATCAATCAAAATGCGAATGTGCTATGCATGAACTTCAATTTAGACTTTTTACACCCAAAGCTGTTATCAGCCCATGTGCAGCCGTTTTTCAATAAAAATCCTTTTGCCTACTATTTACTGCCACTGTCGCTAGAGCAAAAAACGAAGATGTCTGAATGGATAAACGATAAAAAGCCCAATTTCTTTTCAGTCGTAGCTTTTTTAACGACGCTTATTGAGCATTTACTCACACACTACGATGTGGCGATGAAAAATAATGAAGAAAATGAAATTGCACTTTTCAATCAAATGCTGCAATTTGTGCAGGAAAATTATCAAAACAGCATTACTGTAAATGACTTAGCAAGCTGTGCATTAATTAATAAAAATGCATGTAATCAGCTATTTCAAAAATATACGCGTCTGTCGCCAATTAAATTTGTTAACAAACACCGATTGTATATAGCTCAAGGCTTAATTCTCCATACAAACAAATCAATTTCTGAAATTAGCGAGGAGGCTGGCTTTAACCAAGTGAGTTATTTTGTGGAGCTATTTCGCAAAAATTATCACCTTGCACCATTACAATATCGGAATAAATATCGGGTGCAAGGTGAATAAGTGAACAAAAAAAGGGTTGTTCAAAAGGCAGGCTAACGTGCCGCTTTTTGGACAATCCCTATTTACTAAATGGCCGAATACCTCACTTTATTACCTTTAGACATACAGGTTTTTCTATGGCATATTCTGTGTTTTGTAATTCCAACAAACCGCTATCATTCATTTTCACAAGTGTAATTTTATTGGAATTTTGGTTACCAATCATAATCAATTCTTCTGAGATAACTGAGAAGTTCCGGGGTGTTTCTCCTCCTGTTTGTATATAGTGACTCCACGTTAATTGTCCTCGCTCAGAAATAGTAAATACGGCGATACTATCATGCCCTCTATTTGATGTGAATAAGTATTTACCTGAAGGTGATACATGGATATCTGCACCTGTGCTTTCAGCTGAAAAATCTTTAGGTAATGTGGAAATCGATTGAATAAGCTTGAATGTTTGCTCACTTTCATCGAATTGTAATACATCTACTGTTGAGCTTAATTCACTTAAGACGTAAACGAGCTTATGTTCTTTATGAAAAGCGACATGGCGCGGGCCGCTTCCTAATGGCATTTGAAAAGTATTAATGTGCGTTAGCATACCGTCTTTTGTAGTCAAATATAAGGTAATCGTATCGCAGCCTAAATCTTGTACGATTTTAAAATCTGACGCAAAGGGCAAAATTTCAATTGAATGTGCGTGCGCAGCCTCTTGTCGTTCCTTATTGATGCTACTTCCCGTATGCTGAAGCACTTGCTTGCAAGGCTCAATTTCGAACTGTTCATTTACTGCAAAAACCGCGATTGAACCAGATACATAATTGGTTACATATAACGCCCTTTTATCAGCATCATATAGTACATAGCACGGTGCAGCACCATGAGTAGATTGGCGGCTTAACTCTATTAATTGTTGCTGCTTGCTGTCATAGCGATAACTACACACATAACCATCATCTTCTTCACTTACAGCAAAAATATATGATTGGTAGACAGCGATAAAAGAAGGCGAATTAATGCCTTTGATTGCTGTTTTGTGCTGTATTTCCACTGACTGTGTATCTAAAGTGATTATTTCTAGCGCTTTAGTATCCGCTTTTTGATATGTGCCGATTATTAAATCTATCGTATTTTTCATTGTGCCCACCAGCCCTTTTATGTTTATTATTAATGATAAACCATTCATCGTAAAATTTCTTATGCTTTCTCTCTCTTGATATGATTAAATTCGAAAGGAAGTGAATTCAGGTTGAAAAATATTTCGAGCATAGAATTTCATATCGGAAGTAAGGAGGAACGACTACCAAATTACGCACCCGATTTTCCATATATTGCATCACGTGTTGAATTGGATCAATTTATAGGACGTTCTGTTCCTTGGCATTGGCATAAGCCTGTAGAATTATTTTATGTAGAAAGCGGTGTACTGGAGTATTATACGCCAAAAGGCAAGACCATATTTCCAGCTGGCTCAGGTGGAATGATTAATTCCAATGTACTCCATAGAACAAGCGCGCAAAGCGAATTAGACAAAAACGTTCAGCTATTGCATATTTTTGATACTTCTTTTATAGGAGGCCAACAAGGAAGTCGGATAGAGCAAAAATATATAACACCCATTATCGCGGCTCCACAAATAGAAGTCATCGCTCTATCTCCAGACGATTTAGCACAATCACAGTTGTTAAATACAATCCGAGAATCCTTTCATCTATCTGTAAACGAGCTTGGCTATGAAATAAAACTGAATTCCGTACTATCGGATATATGGTTTCAAATTTTTAATATTGCTCTTCCACTGTTAGATAAAATGGGTAGCTACGATAAATCGAATGACAAGATAAAGCTAATGATGATCTATATACATGAGCATTACGCTGAAAAGATTTCCGTTACAAATATTGCCGCTGCTGCTTTTTGTAGTGAACGTGAATGCTTTCGAATATTCCATGCTTGTCTGAATATGACCCCTATCGAATATGTTCGAAGCTACCGTTTGCAAATGGCTTGTTATATGCTAGCTAAAGGCAACGAATCAATTACCTTTATTAGTCAAGCTTGCGGCCTTGGAAGTAGCAGCTACTTTGGTAAAACCTTCCGTGAATATATAGGCTGTACACCATTAGAATATCGCCGAAAATGGCAGGATAATGATATAAATCGGCAGTAATAAAATATTTCATATTGAAAAAACACACTATAATGATACTACAAAGGTGATAGCTGTCACCTACATTATAGAGTGGAGGGTATGCAATGTTGAAATTGGATATCTTTAAAAATATCAATGGCTTTTTACGAGCGGTAAATGAATGTGAAGGACCTGTTCATTTGCTACGTGCGGATGGAGGCAAAGAAAATATCAACAAGCAATACGGAATTCAAAATGAATTAGTGAAAAAATATATGGAAAATAAAAATTGTCTACGTGTTTCGCTGGATATTCCAAAGCCAAAAGATTATCTAAGTATTGTTTCCTATTATATTGGTGAATAGCCTGCTTGAGCCCTAAATTTAATAGGGCTCTTTTGAATACGGTTTTTTCCCCTCAGCAATAAGTCCGTTAATTTTTTCAATTAATGGCGGAAGCTCACTCATTGAGCGTATCGTGAAATCTGCACCGTTCTGAAAATATGTCTGCTTTATTTTAGTAATTCGTTGTTCTTTTTCGTGTTCGGATAAGGCATGAAACTCAGTTAAGCTTAGGCTCATTTCCGAGCTGCCAATAACAACACCGACTGCCCACACGCCAGCATTCACTGCTTCCTTTATATCTGAGATTGTATCGCCTACTTTAACGACCTTCCATGTGGCAGTTAACTTTAATTTTTCGATATTTCGATAAATCATATATGGATATGGTCGCTCAAACGAATTCGTATTATCAGGTGTTACGTAATAATCTGGTGCATAACCCTTTGCCTTAGCATTTGGCACCACAACATCCATCATCGATTGTGTATAGCCTGTTGTAGAGCCAATTTTTAAACCTTGCTCTCTTAATTTTTCAACCGTTTCAATTACTTCTGAGATTGGCTCTGTGTATTCAGATAAGGTAGTTATTAAAGATGGCTCAAATTCTGTATAAAACTTTTCAACAGCAGCCTCATTCCATTGACGCTGAAATTTTTGTTCCCATAGCGCAGCAGATGTTTGAAAACGAAAAACGCATGATATCAAAATTTCCAACTTGATGTCATGCGCCTCACTCTGCTCAATCTTGCGAGCGAAAATTATATTTTAATGAGCGAACTTACGATTCTTGCGAGCGAATCATTGCTTTTTAACTTATTAAGGCAAAATTGCAAATGAACGCACTGGGAATCCCGATGCTTTTTCAGGCTTTGGTACGATATTAAAAATAACCGCACCCTTTGCTGGAAGCTGATCTAAATTTGTTAATAGCTCAATTTGATACGTATCTTGCTCAAGCACGAAATATTCACCTTCTAGCTTACCGTTTTTACGGAAATCCGCAGCGGAGTCCGTATCGAATGTTTCATGTCCTACCGCGCTAACTTTGCGCTCTTTAAATAAAAACTGTAGCGCCTCAAAGCCCCAGCCAGGAATATGATTATTTCCTTCCTCATCCTTGTTATTAAACGCCTCCTTATCAGGCCAACGCTTACTCCAATCCGTGCGCAGCGCAACAAATGTACCCGCCTCAATCTCACCATGCTCAGCCTCAAATGCTAAAATATCCTGTACACTTAAAGCGAAATCATTATTATCCTCCGCCTCCTTGGATTTATCAATAACAACAAGCGGTAATACAAGCTCCTTTAAATCCAATTCATCTAAATAGCGCGTATCACGCACAAAATGAATCGGCGGATCGATATGCGTCCCGTATTGACCTGGGAATGAAAATTGCTGAGCGAAAAAGCCATCCTCATGTGAAAACAGCGTTTCAAACTTTGCATCCTCAAACATGAAAAAATGCGGAGAATCCGGCCCAAAGGTATGCGTTAAATCCACCCATTTCTTCTTTTTTAACAATTCAATCGCCTGCAATAAATCATCTGTCATTGTGCATCCCTGCTTTCTGTAAAATGTAAAAAAAGCCCTCTTTTTATAAAGAGAGCTTCGATTCCTACTAATCGTTTACGCTCATCTTTAAGGCTGTCGCCTATTGGATTTAGCACCATACTGCAAGCAGCTGGTTGCTGAGATGTCATCGGGCCAAATCCCTCAATCTCTCTTGATAAGCTATGAAATTATTTTCATTTTAGCATATACCTTCTTATCCTACAAGTTTTATATGGTTTAAATTTTCTTCTTATCCTTTACAAAAAGAACGACTCCATAAATAATAAGAGCAAGTGATAAAACCCACCCTATTGGTAAGGTCAACATCAGCATAGCGACACCTGCAAAGCCATCCCCTTCATACGATGCAACTGTCATTGCGATAACCCAACTCACTAATGGGGTAATAATAAATAAAGAGCTAATGCCAAATGTCATTACTTTTATTTTTTTACTTTTACGTCTTACAATGTAGTAAAGTGCTGCTATAAAAATTAACACAAATGTACTTACAGCAATTAGTTTAGCTTGCAGCGAAGAGCCCCATTTTTTTTCATACTTCTTCATAAAATCAAGCTGTTGGATTGTATTATGGAGGATAAAATCCTTAACAAACGCAATCATTTCCTCTTCGTTCACAGCACCTGAATAGCCGATATGATAGATGATTCCGTTATAATACGTGTAAAACTCATCCGCTGCTGTTGCAATAAGATGAATGCGATTTCTTTCCTTATCATAGCCGTAGTACCTATACACTAATGCACTGTCCGTTGTTCTTGTTAATAAAAAAAGTGGTATTTCGTCTGCTAATTCAAGCATGGTTATTTTATTACCAACCGTATCGCTTTCTACATTTTGTAATTCCTCATGAAATAATGGATTCATAAAATCCTTTGCCATGGAAATATTTAAAAATGTCTCGCCACTTTTAAAGTGAAGTTGTAACTCTGTGTGCATTGCATCTTGTACTGCAATCACTTCGCCATCATTAGCATGAAATGGCTTTGGTAGCTGCGACAGCGATAAACCATTCGCCCTTAAAAATTCACTCAGTGACACAGGCTTATAGTAGGTTAATTGCCGTAAATCTTGCTGATCAAATGGCTTAAAAAACTCGCTATATGCAACTCCTTCACCGCGCGTCTTTTCAAAAACATTATACAATAGCTGCTCGGAGGAAGAACGATTCACTATCTTAGAGGGACTCGCTATATTCACAATAAAAAATAAAACGGCTACACTGACGAGTATAGTTAAAATAGGAATAAGGCGATTTTTCTTTTGGCTCTTATACATATTCGCCTTCACATAGCGTCGAATATTGTCCTCATGCTTTTTCGTATCTTTTAGCTCCTTTAATCTAAAACTCGCCATCCTTTAACACCTCCCATTCCGTCTCGTGTAAGTTCTTTTTCAATTGCTCTCGCCCTTTGACAAGACGCGATTTTACTGTGCTTTCTGCTAATTGTAATAGCTCCGCAGTTTCTCTCACTGTAAAGCCCTCTAAATAATAATGCGCAATTACTTCACGCTGCTTGATAGGCAAGCCTAAAATCGCCTCGCTAATCATTTGCTCCTCATCCCGTACAACTAACTTATCAATCGGCGTTACATTCTTTTTGGAGAACCATTTTTCTTGAAGCAACAGCTTTTGATAATGCCAGCTCTTTAAATAATCCTTCGCTCGATTGACTGTCATTTTTATTAAATAACGCTGTGCCGCCTCCCCTTCTAGCGCTACTCCCTTGTGAAAATATTTAATAAAAACATCTTGAACAATATCCTCTGCTGTATGTAAATTTTTTGTATAATAATAAGCAAGTCGAAATAATAGCGCACTATGCTCCTTCATTAAGGTATCGATTTTCTCCTCATTCATCTCTTCACTCCTCTCTATTTAGATAACGATGCAAATGAGCAGTTGGTCGAAAATATCAAAATAATATTTTTATTCGAGGTGAAACTATGACAAAAATTGCAATCGTTGAAGATGATATAATGCTAAAAAAGTATATAAAGGAATATTTAGAAGCAGACCATTACACCGTTTACCTAATTGATGAGCTTGGTGATGTGCTGACACAAATTGAAGAACTTCAGCCTGACTTAATTTTATTGGACATTAACTTGCCGCAATATGATGGCTTTTTCTATACAAAAATCCTACGTAAGCGTATGGCAACACCTTTGATTATTTTATCGGCAAGAAGCGATGAATCTGAGCAAATTCGTGGTATTACGCAAGGGGCGGATGATTATATAACGAAGCCCTTTAGCATGGGGATTTTGCTTGCTAAAATTGAGGCGGTACTACGCAGAGCAACACCTCAAACGGCACAATTTACAATTGATAACCTCATTTTAAACTGTGACAAAATGGTGCTCTCCTACAATGCAAAAGAGGTAGAGCTAAGTAAAAATGAATTTAAATTAATGAAAGTATTTATGCAAAAGCCTAACACCGTTATAACGAGAGAGGATTTACTATCAGAGCTTTGGGATGATGGGCATTTTGTTGATGATAATACACTTTCAGTTAATATGACTCGCTTAAAGCAGCGGTTAAAGGACTTACATATTATTGATGCATTTGTAACGAAAAGAGGGATAGGCTATGTTTTTACACCGCCTATGGCAGGATAGTAAATGGTTTATTTTGCTTTATTTCGCGAATACAGCATTACTTACACTTTATTTTTATCTATATGGGACATTTCATGAAGCTTGGTATCCCTTTGTTTTAAGTAGCTTTTTGTTAGTCATTGCGCTTGTTATACGGGCGATTAAACTCCTACAATTCGAACAGGACGTAGCAAGCGCTAAAGCAGGCATGATAGTAGAAAATCCTCAACTGGCGATTCAAGCTTTGCAGGAGGTTCACCATAAATATCGTAATGATTTGAATCAGCAAAGTTTACAAACCGAAGAGCAGCTCGCCATCCTTTCACAATGGATTCATAATTTAAAGGTTTCGGTAAATGTAATTCAGTTAGCTAGTGATAGTCAAAACCCACAAGCGAAAGAGGATATTATTAGAGAAAATGGGCAAATGGCACATAATTTAGAGCAATGCTTACAAATGCTGCGCCTTGCTGACTTTGCACAGGATTATGTCGCAAAGCAAACAAGCCTACAAACGGTGCTTGATGCTGTGCTAAAGGAAAATAAAACGCTCTTTATTTATGAAGGAGTTTTCCCAAAAGTTTCTCTAACAGAGGAAGTCATTTATACAGATGAAAAGTGGTGTAAATTTTTGATTACACAGCTTCTGACGAATGCGGTCAAATATAGTGAAAAGGGACAGACTATTACGATTTACAATGAGGGCAAACGCCTTTATATCAAGGATAAAGGAATCGGTATTTCGAAAGAGGATTTACCACGCATCTTTGAACCCTTTTTTACAGGACACAACGGGCGACGTCATCATAACTCCTCTGGTATCGGATTATTTTTGGCAAAGCAGATTGCTGATAAATTGCATCATCAGCTCCACATTACATCAGAAAATGGCACGATTGCTATGTTATCTTTCGAAATTGAAAGATAAGGTCACGAAATTCAATAGGTGTAAGTGAGACTTTGCGATAAGCTAAATGCGAAAGGAGTTAATAATTATGATTTCAGTCAAACAACTAACTAAGCATTACCAAGCCTTTCGTGGCGCAGCAATCGTCAAAGCGGTGGATGGTATTTCATTAACTATCGAAGCAGGAGAATTTATTGGCATTATGGGACCTTCAGGCTCGGGAAAAACGACCCTTTTAAATATGCTTGCAGGAATTGAGCCTGTTACAGCAGGAGAAATTACGATTGCGAACACCGACATTACAAAGCTATCAAAAGATCGAATGGCCCAATTCCGCAGAGGACATGTCGGCTATATTTTTCAGGATTTTAATTTACTAGACAGCATCTCCGTCAAAGAAAATATTGGGCTACCACTTATTTTAGATCGAAGAAACCCTAAAATAGTCGAGCAAAAAACACAGGAACTAATGGAATACTTAAATATTGCAGAAATAGCCGGAAATGCACCTGCGCAAATTTCGGGTGGCCAAAAGCAGCGCGTGGCAGCGGCACGAGCCTTGATTACAGAGCCTGCTGTTATTTTTGCAGACGAGCCAACAGGAAACTTAGACTCCAAGTCAGCAAATGATTTAATGTTGATGCTTCAGCGCTTAAATGATGAACGACAAAATACAATTGTTATGGTAACACATGACGCCTTTACTGCTTCATTCTGTAAAAAAATCATTTTTATTAAAGATGGCAAGGTGGAAATGACCATTGTATCAAACGGCGACCGCCTGCAATTTTTTGATCGAATTTTAGAGGCTCAAAGTGCTATTGGTGGTGCGGTACGATGAACTTTCAAAGCATAATGAAGAAAAACATGCTATTTCATGCACGCAAATATGTCTCAATTTACTTTGTCTACGCGCTAATTGTTATGCTGCTCTTTTTATTTGCTAGCTTACTGTATAACCAAGCAGTCATTACAGCACTAGAACCAACGCCTTTTTATCAAAACTTACAGCTTGCGCTCGTTATGATTGCCGCATTTTCAGCAATTTTTATTACCTATGCCACGATATCCTTTCTTAAATATCGAGGTCAGGAATTTGGCACCTATATTACATTAGGTATGACATCAAAACAGCTCCTGCGCCTACTTAGCTTTGAGCAAGCCATTATTACAGGCATCTCATTAATAACAGGCCTATTATCAGGCATTGTACTTGGCAAGCTATTTTATTTAGGCTTCCAGCAATTTGTGCGTATTCCCAAATTAACATTTCAATTGAATGTACAATCTTTTGGCATCACAATCGCTATATTTTTAACTATTATCATCGTAACCTTTTTCCTTAGCGCCATTTATATAAAGCGTGTATCACTCGTCCAATTAATTCGCGCTAAAATGCTAAAGGACACAACAAAGGGCAGCTATTTATTAGGGCTGACGAGCATCATTTTATTTATCGCAAGCTTATGGGCAATTCCATATGCAATGGAAAATAGACAAGAAATATTACTAAAGATAGCTATCGCCTTCACTTTAATCACGCCATATTTCATTATCGGTGCGGGTATTTTAGTTGTAAAACGGTTATTGGAGAAATTCCCTTCTGTTTACCAACGCCATGTCCTGACACTTTCTAATGTCACACATCGCCTACGCGCCTTCCAAACAACGCTATATCTTGTCATGATTATGCTAGGAGGCTCCATTGTCTTTATAGGTCTTGCCTATACACTGTACGCAACAACAGAAGAAATAAACGATTTAAGCAATCCATACTCCTATATGTACATCACATCAGACGAATGGCAGGGACTCGATGAACAAAGTGAAACCTTTGACTTTGTAATGCAATCACTTACACGACAATTCAACGGTGAATGGCGCAGCCCTGAACAAATCGCTGTTGTCTCAAAAGAACAATACGAAAAATATATGCAAGAAAGCATATCAACACCCGCACTTATTACAAACGAGGCAAATCGCGAGCCATTTATCACACCAATAATGTGGGGCGACAAAGAATTAAAAGATGTCCAGTATATCTCACGGTCTGTCACAAACCTAACGCTCTTTGGCTTTAACTTAACACAAATTCTAGTAGTAGATGACCCAAGCCTCTACCAAGGTGAAGTATTCACTGCACACAAGCTAAAGCAAAATGTAAGCAAAGCCGAAGCACAAGCCTTTGAAGAAAACTTAAAAGAAAAAAATAAAGTCGACGAAATTCCATGGCAATACGCCCCTATTTCCAAGGAAATGGAACTCGAAACAGACTTCCAACGCACAGGCTTAACCCTATTCATCTCAAGCTTCGTCGGCATCCTATTCGTCCTAGCAAGCGGCATCATTCTCTTTTACAAGGTGCTCACTGACCTACCTGCACAAAAAGAGTACATGCAATCTTTGGAACGCATTGGTCTACGTACAAAAGAGAAAAAGAAGCTAATCCGAAATGAATTGAGGATTTTATTCTTTACTCCGTTCTTTTTAAGTGTTGCTATTGGTTCTTATTATTTTTATTTGTTATTTTCTAGCTTTCCCAATATATGGGATTATATGGAGAGGCTTGGAGTTGTGTTGGTTGTGTTTTTTGTAGTTCAGTTTGGGTTTTATTGTTGGAGTCGGGGGAGGTGTGAGGGGGAGGTTTAGGTAGTTAGGAAGTCGGTTCGATGCTCACTGAGTATTATATAATGCAATTCATTTTTCGTAATGTAACCTACTATAGCTAAATATCGAAACTAGTAGATCTGCGTTGATTTGTCCTTACCTTTCTTTTTTCGCAAAGAAGATGTGATACTTACAATTTCATGTTGTGTATTAAACTTTTACTATCCATTTTGATCCCCTTTCGTACGAAGTAGGTTGACTGAACCTAAATTCCATGTACGGCTGGGGTTTTTTCTTATTCATAGCTAGAAGCTCTTTTGAATCCCTTACATAATAAGGTATTTTCAAAAAATACAATAAAAGATCCCTCCTAAAAAATTGGAAGGATCGATTTAATTTCATATTAAATTATAGATAAGTTTCTATTGACGCTGCTTTTCTCAATTCAAGAATAAAGTTTTTATATTGCTCTTCTCGCTTTTCATATTCAAGGATAACACGAATGTATTCCTTTTGCATTTCTCCTTTTTCAGGTGAAATTTGGTATTCACGTTCAATCTCTTCCTTGGATACACTGTTGTCTCCTAACTGATTATCAATAAACCGTTGCATACGCAATTCCTGTAATACTATATCAATAGATTGTTAATAAAAGTCTCTTATGGTACTTCCCACGTTCTAAACATTTTATTCTCACCTTTATTTAGTGTTTTTTTGATAGTTTCCATACAACTGCCCGCAAGCAGCATCTATATCAATTCCAAATTGACTTCTAATGGTAACGTTAATTCCTGCTGACTTTAATTCTTTATAGAAGTTTACAACTTGATTCTCATTTACGTCTTCAAACCTCATTGGTGAACTAACAGTTGGGTTATACCTGATAATGTTCACGTGAAATAAATTACCTTTTTTATATCTACCTCTTAAAAGGTTTACTACTTCTTTTGCATGTTTAATAGAATCATTCACTCCTGGCAATATAATATAAGCAATGTAAACTTTTCTTGAGGTCATTCGTATATGCTCATCCAATGTATCCATTACATCCGATAGTGGGTAGCGTTCATTAATCGGCATTAGCTTGCTTCGCTGCTCATTAAAAGGAGAATGTAATGAAAATGTTAGATTGACCTGTGGATAGTTTTGGGTCATTTTTTTAATGCCTGGAATAATGCCAATTGTTGAAATTGATAATCTACGAGGACTCAAGGCAAACAACTCAGGATTTGTCAGTACTTTTAAAGCATCAAAAACTTGGACATTAGCTAATGCTTCTCCCATTCCCATAAATGAAATACTATCAATTGAATGTCCTTTTAAGTAAAAATACAAAATTTGGTCAGTAATTTCATCTGACGTTAAGTTGCGTTTTAAACCTATATCTCCAGTTGCACAAAATTTACAACCAAAATTACAACCGCACTGCGAGGATATACAAAATGACTCCCAACCAGCTTTATATTTCATATTTACCGTTTCTATTTTTTCGTCTCCTGCAATTCCAAATAAGACTTTTGAAACTTGCTCAGAATGTTGTTCCATTAAAGGAGTCACATCTAAAATAGACTCTCCAAATTCTCTAACTAAATTCTCTCTCAACGATTTAGGAAGTACATTCATTTCATTGAACTTATCTATTTTTTCTTTAAAAATGGCATTCAATATTTGCTTCATTCTAAAATTAGGGTAATTATGTTCCATTAAAAAATCGTTTATTCTTATATACTTATTGTTTTGTTTTAATTGCATCTTTCTCATCCTTCCATATGACTCTCTAGTTTTATAGGAGTAAATAGAAGGGAGTTGTCTATCCCTTTAATTAAAAATAAGCACAAAAAAGGCACCAATAAAATTATCGGTGCCAAACTCAATATAAAAAATATGCTCAAATAAATAGGGACACTAAGTCATTATTTTGTATTTTACTTGGCATAGAGGCGAAGCTCCGATAACTGTTTTTATATGGTTGTATAGCTTAAAAAAGGACAGACTACTCCCTTTGTCCGCTAAACCATTTCCAAGTTTTACATTTTTACCAAAAAGAATTCTAAAAACAGTTAACATTGCTTGCACCTCCCTTCGTCCAATTTATTATCGAGTAATTTAACATAAAATTTAGTATATGTAAAGTGCTTCTTATAAAAGTATATGTAAGGAAATATTCTATTTTTGATATGATAAAGTCCCTAAATGGTTCTTTTAGGGACTTTATTAATATAATTATGGTTTTACCCTCATCTGAATTGAACCCTATTTTGTAGACCGTTTAATAAAAAGCGATGTAGTTGTTCTTACGCTACGATTAGATGACCCTGGTATCTTGCTGGAGTCATCTTTTTTAATGTCCATTTTTTTCTTGTGTTGTTGTAATGGTCCATATATTCCATCATGAGCGCCATGCAACTCAGCTAAACTTTCTGCTTCCTTGTAATCTACTTGATCTTTAAAATGACCAAAGAACGATTACACTGGCGCATTATCGAGGCAGTTTCCTCAACGTGACATTGACCCATTTCTTTCACAAACTGCTGAAACTCTGGCTGTATATAATGAACGCCTTGATAGGAGTGAATCATGGCTTCCGGATGAAGATTGTCGTCTAAATGAGGGTTCAACTTTGCAAGTATCTTATAAACAAGCGACATTTTAAGCATTTACGACAACCCATACGCAACGATTTCTCGAGTTGCGACATCTTTTACGCAGGATAAATAAGCAATTTGGCCACCTTGATAGTAAAGATGCGTAATATCTGTTAAGAATATTTTTCCTAGCTCATCCTGTTTAAATTCACGTTTTAAATGATTCGGAATACCGTGATGCGTTTCCGTTGCTTTCTTTAACTGACGATAGGGATTCTTTTGGCGTATAAATTGAATTTATGCATGAGGCGAAAAATCTCTTTATGGTTCATCGGCGTATCCAGCACATCTACAAGTGCCATATAAAATCCATAATAGCTGATTTTTCTTTTCCTTGATCGTAAATGGCTTTTAATAATATATAATCTGATAGTCCGATTCTTTAAGTAATGCGTGTTTTTCCAAATTTTGAAGCCATTTAAAGTAACCACTTGCTTAGAATCCCTACAAAATTTACATGTTCATTAATGATCTTTAGTTTTATTAAGTGCATATAAATAGATTCTAACTGCATTAGTCGATGATAATTGCCTTTTTATTTGTCTTTTTATTGATTGTATAATAAACAAAATCCCACGTTGGTAAAATAGCAAACCGTAGCCTCGAAAATAATTATCATCCAAAATATTCACATTTTTAGAACAACAGATTCATAGTTATTGCTCTTACATGGGGGAAGGAAATGAATTAGCACAATATAATGATTTGATTAATTTACCGGGTATTCTCCAACGTTGTATCAATCTTGGAATGAACTTCGATGGGAATTATATAATCAGTAAATATTATGAACAATCATTTACTATTCGTCATTACATTTTCGGAGAATCATTAGGTGATATATTCCCTGTAGAATACAGTCATTACATGAAAGATTCAAAAAAACTCTCCACTATTGCTATTGAAGAAATTGTATTAGATGAACTAATTTTTCTTTATGAATATAAGCGTTATGTAGATATCGACTTTTTAATTGATTCTATTTCTGATTCATTACAAGAATGGGGTATAAGGTATACAAAGAGACTGGATAAGCAAATTTACGAATTATGTGGACGTTCTCACATGACTAGAAATATCCACTCTAACTCTTCTAGCTTACAACAAGATTACATTTATGATGAAAATGAAGATCAAGACGAAATAGAATTAGAAAAAATCAAGCAAAATACCTCATCATGGCTATTTGGACCATCAGAAATTTCTTTAGAGGAGCAAGAAATTAATAGACTAATTTCAAATAGCAAATTAAATACAAAAATTAAAGAAGAATTAATTAGCGCTATAGATAATTCACAATATCTATATCTCTCTTTGTTAAATACAAAGGAATCTGTTCTACAACTTCTTAAGGCACTCGAATATACAAATATTTACAAATTACCACAACAAGAGTGTCATGTAAGTATACTTTTCATAAGAGCAATATGTAAAGACGACAAAGATTTAATCACAAAATTAGTTGAGTTTTGTTCGCTATGTGTAAATTTATTTATGTACCAATCTGATGAACCTATTATTAGGAAAAAGGAGTTTTTATCAAGTGAAATATATAAGGAGTTTCTAACAGAGGATAAAGTATTTAAAGAGTTAATTTTTCAAAATCTAATTATTGAAGATAGGAAATGGATACATTTATTACACATTCATGTATACTTGTTTTGTCATGCTTACTTAGCATCTATGGATATTTTAGATGATGAAATTAAAGGTTTGTGGGGAGATAATTTACATCAAATTCAATATAATAAATTCAAAAAAGATGATGCGAAGAGTACTTTCCCCTATTTTGAATATAGATCACATTATTTTAGAGATTTTAATTGGGAGGGTACTATGTATAGAATGCTTAATGAATTAACCCCTAGTACCCTTAATCAAGACTATACTGTACCCATGCTGAAAAAATTTCTAGATTCTTTAGGTAAAGGTAATTATGATGAAAAAATTTTAAACTATTTAAAGGTTATTCAAATGCAGATTGCATACTACAATCAAGATAAAATATATTATACCTCAACTTGTAGCAATGAATTATCTTTAATTGAACATCTTGACCTTGCTGAAACCCCTTATTTTGAGGAGGAGAACCTTTCTATAGAACTAGTAGAGAAGTTAAGCTTAAATGAAGCTGTTTGTAAAAGAGAGTATGAACATTGGGAAATCAATCTTTATAATCTAGAAAATTCGGATTTACTAAAGGAATTAGATTTTTATGATAGTATTTTAAATTTTATTTTACAAGTAGAGTCAACTTATTTGTCATTAACTCGTTGAAATTTTCTTCACAATATTAATTCTGTTAGGTACCATGTTTAAATTTCATAGAACATGGTACCTATGTTAATTTAATTACTAATAATCTCCTCTATCAGTATCTTATATTAAGGACCACTGGGCAGCTTTTAGTTGAGGTCGAAGTCATTGCAGTTAAATGGACATTTTATGAGCCAACACAATGGCATTTACAGCTAATACAATATCCTTGGCTACCAATTGTTCATTCAGCTTCAAATGAAGTTGCAAGGTAGAAACTGGTAAATTTTTAGTAGAAACAGTGAGCTCTATCTCTTGAGATGAAAGCTCCTTTGCTTGCATAATTTGCAGCCAGGGAATAAAGTCTGGTAATGATTTATCCTCTGAAGGATCTATTTCCATACCATCCTTCCCAATAGGTGAATGTCCATCAAAATATTCAATCATAAGCACAGCAGAAGAGGAGGTACTATCCCTCTTCAATGTCGTGACCTCCTCCAGTTGATGGCGTGAGGTTTTTTTAGAACCGATAACCACATTCCACAAGATCATTAGCAGTGAAGGAATGAGAAAGCCGAGCACCGCCAACCAACCACTGGAGGTTTTTACATAGACGGTAAAAAAGAGGGCTGCAGACAGAATGGCAAGCAACCAGATGTAGAGCTCCTGCCTCCATTTGGACTGACGCTTACTAGATGCTGGAGGAATAGACTGTGCTGGTTGAATTTCCGGAGCGCGCTCAGTTTGAGTTACCATACGTTCTCTCCATCGCAAATGCTCCCCATTCAACATATAAAAGTTTTCAGCTACTTCCTGCCAAACCTTCTCCTGTGAGGGATGAGGCGACTGCCAGAGAGTAACGTACTCTTGAATGTCTTTCAAATAAAGAGTGGGATCCCCCGTGAACGAGAAATATTGCGAAAGTTCCAGATAAATAACAGGAGCAGAATACCGCTGGACATGGGTCGATAAGGTTTCAAGCCACTCATGTACTGGAGCAGCAAGCGAAGGGAAACGAGCCAGCGTACCAGGTAAATTCAGGCGCAACTGTTCTGCAGCATCCTTCCACGTAATCTGCCATTGGAATGCCTCAGAAAAGGATTCCCACTCAGGCAGTTCCTCCATATCCGGTTGATCCATATGGGGCTGAATTTTGCTCCATGCCTGCATAAGCTGCTCGCTATAGCCCTGGAACTGCTCTTGGCTGACCAGACAAAACCATACTGGAGCAAGAAAATTATTCGTCTCGAAAGCTATATTCTCATAATCGACTGAATCTGCATCGGTATTTGTAACGCTCAGAAATGTTCGGTTTCCCATATAAAATCCCCTTCTTCTATCTTCTTTCATTTAAGGTTGAAGTTATTATGTATTTTGTTCTTTTATTCATTTTGAGTCGTTGATATTAGAATTTTATCAACATATGCTTCGTTTATTTTATCTCAATTCAACTTCTTAATTTTAGAAAATAACAAGTTTCCATAGACTAATAAGTAACTATAGTTTCTGGCCTTTTTTAAATATGTAGAAAGTTTTTTTAAATTAGGATATTTCCAATTATTTTTTGAAATTTATTGTTTATTATATTCACTAAGTCCATATCCGTCTCATTTGCAAATAATTTTGCATTAATCCGAACATCTGCTAGCTTATCCTTCATCTTATCTAAATCCTTTTCAACTGCTTCCTCACTCTTTTTCCGTTGAAATAGCTCTAATAATGCACTTGCTTCTAGTGATAAAGAGAGCGTTAGATTCTTAGGATTATGGATTTGCCGCTAGTTACGTTGCTCTTTGGATTTAAAAATATTACCAGTTAATCACTCTAACTCACTCATGCTATTCACCTACTTCTTGATATTCTAAAAGTTTATTACGTAATGCTTCATCACTTGAATAAATGTACAGCCCCTTAATTCCACGCTTCATTAAGATGTTGATCGAATTTAGGACGATTTTTTCCTTTGCTTCATTTACATTTTTAATTCCGTCCATACCTGTATACGCACCTTTATCCATATACTTACTCGTATCAATGATGATTTCATCTTTGGCAGCATCATATTGAACAGATGGCCCAAGCACTACCCCAACATAATTTAAATCAAAGCCTTGTATTGTATAAATTGAGCCGGCCTCATGAACCGTTTCAGCTTTTTCAGCCCACGTATATTTCGTACTTGTTGTATTCCATGGTAGTTGGTATTCACCATTTGATTCCTTCACGTAGTATGTCCCACCGTCTTTTTTATGTATGTAATCAAACGTTGATACAACACGACTTAAACCGTGCTTTGTATTTTTTGCTTTAATTTCATCATGCATGTCTTTCATCGATTCAAACACTTTAAATTCATAGTTTTTATCTTTAGGAAGCGGCATTAATTTTTTACGCTTGAATTCGTTAATCCAATTAATTACGTCATCATTAGCCTGCATGCGGAATTGATTGGTTAACTGATATTCTTCGTGAAGTGTGCTTAATTTTTTGAGCTCTTCTAATATTGCTGCTCCCCATAGACTCTTCAGTTTCAACACTTGATCTTGGTCATAAATGATGACAACTACTTTCGCTAGCTTCAACAGCTCCTCTAAATGATTATTTCCATGGAAGTTATTATAAGTATCTGGCTTTGTTAACAGTAAATGCGCTTCATCAACGAAAATGATATCAGCCTTTTTGTTCTCTTTTTGCAACGTATTAATCAATGATGTAGGCTTTGCAAAGTTTTTCCCTTTTAAATGCTTTACCTGTTTAGCTATATTTTTATACGTTTTAAACATTTCCTCCTGGTTCACAGTTAAATAATTTTCTGTACGATATAAGTTTGAAGATGCTTCTTCAGTTCAATCACATGTAGCTCATTGTCGACTAGCTTTTGTTCATGTAGTTTTTGCCAAAGTTCTTTAAATAATTGTTGATCGTAGTAAGGCTTGTTGTAATAGTTGTGCGTAAAATCACTAGCTGTTTTACTTTTATTTTGAAGTGTGTATTTTTCATCACCTAGAAAGTAGTTAATCAGCTTTGTCTCTAGATGAAAGGTTGCCGAACGATTAAAGTGTTCATGCTTAATCAAATTTACTTGGTTAATATTTTTCCGCGCTTTTAAATGAGCTTTCATACGATTTTTAAAATAAACAGTTTCACCAATATAAGCTTCTTTATTGCCATTTAAAACATAAATAACTGGATAATTTAAATACTGCTCTTTGTTGTTGATTTGATTAATACTTTCTTGTATAAAAGGCCATGTTAGTATTTCGATAGCTTCCATTTCTTTACTCCTTATCATAATACTCTGGTTAAAATCTAAATATAACGTTAACTAATTGCAATTTTGTTTTCATTTTATCATAATTAATCCTTTTTTCACTTGTGATAGATTGCTGATTAAGAGGAACTTACAAAGTTGATATTGAAAGGTTATACAGTGAATAGCAGTATAAAGATGATTGCTTATTGTTATTTGAAGTAGGTGCAAGCTTGAAGGAAATGCAAGATTGTTTAGACCATAGTCACGTACAAACACCAATGAAGATCTATGCATATGTTACTCAAAAAACAAAAGAAGAAGGCACCAATAAATTCTACAGCTTTGTGAGCATATAAATAGAAAATTCTATTCGATAGTAACATCGGGTTGTTGTAATTAACTGCAGTTTAATGCAATAGGCAAAATAAAAACCCTTGGTATGAAGTGTCCACTATTCGGGGTTCAGTTCACAATGTAGGTGCATTTTTTTCTATGTTTAAATATACTGCAGAAGATAAATTAAAAGCAGTTGAGCGTTATTTAAATGGAAGAGAAAGTGCTAATGAAATCGCTAAATTTTTGGAGGCGGATCATAAAGCAATCCTTAAATGGATTAAACAATATGAATACCATGGTGTGGAAGCTTTTTCTCAACCATATACAAATTACACACTAACATTTAAATTGGGTGTACTAAATTTTATGATTGAAAACGGTACGTCCTTAAACGAAACGACAGCGATTTTTAAGATACCTGTCCCTTCAACAATTAGTGTTTGGAGAAAGCAAAATGAAACAAAAGGATTAAATGCCCTTCAATCAAAGAAAAAGGGGCGTCCATCCAAGAAAAAAGAATTCAATAAACAATCGAAACAAGCACCAGTTGAGGGCTCTACCGAAGCACTTGAAGCACGTATTAAACAACTAGAAATGGAAAATAAGTATTTAAAAAAAGTTGAATGCCATAGTTCAACACAAGGAAAAATCACCAAACAAGACACAGAAAAAGTAGTCTATGAGTTAAGGCATAAATATTTGGTGAAAGCTCTTGTAAAACTCGCTGGCATTCCACGAAGTGCGCACTATATTTTAGTAAAATGTATGAATCGACCGGATCCAAATGCCGATTTAAAAGTGGAAATAAAGGCGATTTATGAAGAACATGAAGGGCGTTATGGCTATCGTCGTATTCGTGACGAACTAGCGAATCGTGGACAAAAAGTGAATCATAAAGAAGTGTAACGTATCATGAAAGAGCTTGGTTTAAAATGCTTAGTACGTATGAAAAAATATAAATCCTTTAAAGGAAACGTTGGCAAAATTGCGCCAAATATTTTAGACCGCAATTTTAAAGCAGATGCCCCCAAATAAAAAAAGTAACAGACATTGCGGAATTTAAATTATTTGGTGAGAAACTTTATTTGTCGCCAGTTTTAGATTTATTTAACCGGAAAATTATCACGTATACAATTGGCTCTAGACCAACCTACTCACTTGTTTCAGACATGTTGGACAAAGCGTTCGAACGTTTACCTAAGCACCACCACCTACTTATGCATTCCGATCAAGGCTGGCACTATCAAATGAAGAAGTATCGTCGCTCCTTAGAATCAAAAAGGATTTTTCAAAGTATGTCTCGTAAAGGACACTGTTATGACAACTCTGTCATGGAAAACTTCTTTGGAATTATGAAATCAGAATTCCTTTACATGAGAGAATTTAAAAGTATAAAGCATTTTAAAATAGAATTAGAAAAATATATCAATTACTATAATACGAAACGGATTAAGGCAAAATTAAAAACGAGTTCAGTGCAATACGAGGACACTGAAAAAGTCCACAAGATGACAAAAGCGATTGTGAGAACGGATTTACGTTTTCACAATCGCTTTTTCTTTCATTATAGTATAATAAGAAAAACTTACTAGAGGTGGTGGGACCATGATTTCCAAACAAGAAACATTAAATTTAAGTCCTTATATGGCATTGTATGAGTTAATCATTCCGAAAGATAATATGCTTCGCCAAATCAATGAACTCGTTGATTTTTCATTTATTTTAGACGAACTAAAATCAAAGTATTGTTTGGATAATGGTAGAAATGCTATTCCACCTATTCGTATGTTCAAATATTTACTGTTAAAAGCGATACATGATCTGTCGGATGCCAATCTAATTGAACGTTCAAAATACGATATGTCCTTCAAATATTTTTTAGATATGGCACCTGAAGAAGATGTCATAGATTCAAGTTCCCTGACAAAATTCCGTCGTCTTCGCCTTCAAGACATGAATTTATTAGATTTATTGATTGGTAAGACAGTTGAAATTGCGTTAGAGAGAGGTCTTATCACGAGTAAAACGATTATTGTTGATGCGACACATACAAAAGCCCGTTACAATCAAAAATCACCGAAAGAATTTTTACAAGAAAAATCTAAAAATGTAAAACATAAACAATTCACAAAGGGTTCTATAAAGAAGGATCAAAAAGTAAAACATACTCTATCAGAGTTAAATCTATGGAACATAAGGAGCAAATTCGTCTTCAAGAAACAGATGAATTCAAAACCCTTTCGAAAAAACGTTATAAAATTGAAGCAAAAAATAGTAAAATTAAAAACCCACATGGTTATAAAACAGCAAAATCAGTGGGTCTATTTGGTATGGAAATTCAAGGTGCAACAACGATATTTGCGGTGAATCTCAAACGGATATTAAAACTTCTAAACGAGTAAAAGTAGGAAAGGAAAGAAGGCACATTCTGTTCAAATCGAACGGAATGTGCCTTCTTTTTGTCTAAAAAACCAAGAGTTATAAAAAACGTAAGTTTTTCAGTGTCCTCGTGCAATACCGAACTCGTTTTACCCAAGCTACCTAATGAAATAACCGTGTCTAACTTATAGGGGTCACTTCAATAACACAAGGGTTTTGACATTCATTGAGTCTCATTGAAATCGTATTATGGAGACGGCGGGAGTCGAACCAATCGTCTCTAAGTATTGATATATCAATAGCTGCGGGGGCAATTGATTTTTTTGACTACGTTTTTGACTACGTTTATTAGTATAAATTTTAATTAAGACTTAAAATAACGTTCCCTGATCATACAATGTTGTTTCAAATACTCTAGGTATTTTTTTACTTTTCAATTTCTCTGTATAATTTAAAAATTGTTCCTTTATTTCTCCCATTTTTAAAATAATTATCTTATAGTCTTCTGGTTGATTAAGTACAATTACTCCATCTTCTTTAATTAATTCTAAATTTCCTTGACTTGCAACTTGTTCCTTATCAACTTCTAATACTACTGGTGTAAATAAAATCCTTTTTTGTTCCCTAGTAAATTGAATAGTATGCTGTGTCCCGCTTTTTATTGGTGTTTGAACCGGGCATACCCCTAAAGATAAGCCACTTTGAATCCTGTCTCGTTTAACAAAACTTCCTTTTCCTACAGGCTGTCCTATCCCAGTTTCTGATAGTAATAATCCTCTATTTTTGATGATTTTTTCAGCTAGGTTTTTATTTTTTGCTGGATAGATTTTAGATAAATCCCCAGCCAAAACAGCTATAGTACGTCCTTCTTTTACCCTTAAAGCGCCTTCGTGACCTGCTGTATCAATTCCTAATGCTAATCCACTAACAATTGTATATCCCATTTCTGCAAAAGTTGCAGCTATTTTTCTACTAGAATTTTCTCCTGTAGGTGTAGGTTCACGTGTTCCTACAACTGCAACCATATCAAGATCTTTCAATAATTCAATGTTACCTTTTGCATATAGAATAGCTGGAGGATCTTTTATAAAGCGTAAAGAAATAGGATAATACTCGCTATCAATAGTGATAACTTCTATTTCATTTATCCTTTGTAATTCCAAAATATTCAATGCTTTTTCACGAGCTTGCTGAATACTCTCTTCATCTAATAAATATTTTTTTATAGATGGCTTTAACGTTTGAAGAAAAGATCGATTGTTTATTAAATTAAAATCTGTGTATGGATGCTGAAAGTACAATTCTTTTACGGCAATATTCCCAACACCTTTTATACAGCTAAAGGTTAACCAAAAAAGGTTATTCATACAAACACTCTCCATTTAATTAAGAACTAGTTATAAGCCCCTCTAAAGTATCAATTATCTCATCAAGATTATTATTCTTAATTATATAAGCCGCCATTTTCGCAGCATGGCTAGCATCTAAATCAACTTGCTCATTGCCAATAGTTAAAACATCTGTTGGGTCAACTCCCAATTTATATGCACAACTAATAAACGGATCTGGGAAAGGTTTAGTTCTAAAACAACTATATCTTGTAATTAAAACATCATAATCATAATTGTATAAACTTAAAATTTTCTCAGCATATGCTTTTTTAGCACGAGTAACAATTCCTATTTTAATTCCATTGTTTTTTAATTTTGCTAGAATCTCTGAGGAAATTAATTCTCTAGAATTTCCAATTATAAAACGTTCATCACTACTAGTAAAAAAACTTTTAAATCTTATTGTTTCCAGACTATCAGTTTGAATTAATGTGTTATCCAAATCAAAAATAACTGCTTTTGCTCGGCTAAAATCCTGTGAAAAATATCCATATGAATCTGTATGATTCCAATAATTATTTTGTTCTATATATTCGTTAAATATCTCTTTATAATTCCGAGATCTTCCACCAGTTATTTTTTTAATCCAAAAATTTATCCCACTAGCATTATTAAATCTAGGGACATATTCATCTCCATTTTCAGAAATAAAGCCCTTCAGAAGATATTGTTCTGCTGGACAAGCTTGTGTATGAGCAATCGGTACTACTGTTACTTTAGTTGCTCCAGCCTCTAACAACTTTCTTACACACTCACTTGTAGTAACTCCCGTGGTGTAAATATCATCTAATAAAATTATATGCCCTTCAACTTCTGCTGTACAATCAAAAGCACCTTTTACACAATTATATTTTTCTTCATATGTTCTGTATTGTTTTGGGGTTTCATAATCATCTATTGTTTCTAGAATATTAAAATCTAAAGGAATATCTCCTGTGTAGAAATCTTCAAAACCAAAAAAACGGTGTTGCTGGTTAGGTCTAGGTGGTATGGCTGTAATTAATGTTATATCCTCAATATTAGATAATACTTCTAAAAGCAGTTTATTAAAAAGAACAAAGATAGCTTTTCTAGCCCCCCGTACCTCTCCATTTACTTCAAATTTAAATTCTTTTAAGCTCCTACTTAATAAGTGGATATATTGCCTATTATCAGCTACTTTAAACGATCTTCCTGCAAATACTACTTCATATTGTGTATTTGTAATACGGTTATTATCTTCGAATGTGTAGTACGTATACGGTAAAGACTGTGCATTAGGCAAACCAATTCGTTCCATAAAATATGAACTACCATTGAAATCTTTATAAACAAAATCTATAAAATCTTCTATTCCCCATATTTCATCAGGCATATGTTCATGCTGTAGAAGATTATTATCCCCTTCAGTTTCTATATAAATAGTAGAAAAATTTAGTTCAGTCCAGGATTTGATTCTATCTGTATTCGTAGTAATTACGATGGCTTCAAACTCCCCTGATTCCATTTCTTCATGAATAAATCTTGAAGAAAATATTTCTATAGAATCAAAGCTATTACAAATATAGGCAAACTGTACATTGGATACTTCAATATCAATGTCACAAAAAAGTAAATATGGCTTTTTTTCTAGCAAATCAGCTATAGCTTGTTTGTTAATTGGACTATTTATCCAATCCGTTGAACCTGTAAAGTCTGCTATAATATAAGAATTTCTAATGTCTTTATTTAGCAATAACATTTAAACCCACCCCTTTTAAAATGTAGTTATATATAGTTTAACTATTATATTTAAAATGGTATAGGTGGATAATTTTGATTTTTATTGCAATTAAATCTGAATATTATTAAATAATTATTATATTAGGAACCTCTCTTAAATCTCAACCTTTTCTTTCATTGTTATCACATCTATATATATTTTCCCCATAGTTTGCGCAGCTTTAATTTTATTATCTAATAGTTCATTTAATGTATACAATCCTTCCATAACATACATTAAATCCGCTCCATCTATTAATATAGTATTAAGTGTTTTTCCTCGCACAAGCGCTTTTATCGATTCAACTGAAAATCCATTCACAGATATAAATATGCCTCTTCCGTAGAGTTTCCCCTCTACTTTATAAGCAAAATGATAAAGTGCATTAGATGCAATTGATGTATCTTGCCATTTTGCTTCTATAATATAATTTTCACCATCATACTTTATCGTTCCATCAATTTGTTCGCCAATTAACTTTATAGAATCAGAAATTTGAATAGACTCTTTTATTAATAATTTCCTAATTAATTCCTCAAACAAATAGCCCCTCTTCTGTAATGATATAGGTTTATTAAATTCATCTTTACCTTGATACAAACTGAGATATTGCTTTTTTAGAATTTCTAAAGTATTTTTACTTTTTAATGCTTCTTTGTATTTACTTTCACGACTTTCAATTTGTTGTTTTATCTTGGCATCTCTTATCTCTTGTAATTGTCTTAGATGATTTATATTTCTTAACGCTTGAGCCTTATCCAATTTTTTAAGTGTTTCAAAATAGTAAGGATCATAATGATTCCATTGCAATAAAGCTTGTAAAATAGCTCGAAATTGCCCAAGCCCTCCATCATTTCTATTATTAAGATTTTCAAAAATACAATCAATTATTTTTGATCTGCTCAAATTTAGCTCTTCGTACTTCAGAGCATGCTTCAAATCTTGTTTCGTACAACCATTATTCACAAAAAATGAGATAATATCTTTTTTCGGCCAAAAAATAGATAATATACATGTTCTCATAGAATCGGTAATATCTTTAGGAAACGAATCCGCCACTTGAAATAGCCTCCTCTTATTTAAGTATTAAATATTTCAATGAAATTAGAGAACTAGCCATAATGCCAATTATGTGTAGCACTCATAACTAAGTCCACTTCAAAGTTCTATACCGATATATAAAAACTATTATTTTACACTTATTTATAATATAACACAACAACTATAATAGTTTTTATATTACTGGAATGGCAACATAATTAGGAAAATTTTATGATGGAAAAATGGCTCTTTTCAAGTATAACAAACATACAAGGAACCACTACCGACTCTTTCCAAATTATTATGTCCAATTATTTCATGGGAAATTAAACTATTTTAAATATATATTATTATGGTGAAGTTACAAGTAAAAAGGAATTTCTAACACAAAGCTCCTAGTATATTTTCAAATAAATTTGATTTACTTTAACTTTTTCTTTATACAAAAAAGGAGGTATACAATTATTAGAATCTTTCATCTTTTTAAATAAAAGTTAGTCTGTAAAAGTAAATTAATCAAATATCATTGACTTTCTACATTCAGATGATAAATGGTATACTAACAAAATGAATTTTATAAATTAGTTCTAATTTCCCTTTTTATCTTCTAATAGTACAAAAGCCTGGTTTTTATCATTAAAATATGTTAATTTATTATTGAGGTGGATTATATGTACGCAATAGATTTATTCTGTGGTGCAGGTGGCTTTAGTGAAGGTATTCTGCAAGCAGGTTTCCATATAGTTTTTTCGAGTGATAAAAGTCCATATGTTCAAAGCACATATATGAACAGACATGAGCAACTCGGATTAATTCAGGATAACAATACACATTTCGAACGTTCTGATATTAATGATTTACAAGGTGAATTTATTTTGGAAAGTGTAAATAGATTACCTTATTTTACTGAAAGAAATATTAATTTTCAACAGGGAGATATCGATGCTATTTTTGGTGGACCACCATGTCAGGGATTCAGCATTGCAGGTCGAAGAGATGTGAATGATCCAAGAAATATGTTATTTAGAGAGTATCTTCGGATTATTGAATATATTCAACCTAAATATATTGTAATGGAGAACGTTACAGGGTTTATGAGTATGCAAATAAATCCTAATTTTGAAAGCTTTCACGGAATTAATTATGCAGATAATGAACTAATTTCAAATGTAGTTAGAAGTGAAATAGAGAGATTTGGCTATAATGTATTGGAACCGTGCATTTTAGATTCTTCAGAGTATGGTGTACCACAAAAAAGGCAACGGGTAATTTTCCTAGCATATAGAGAAGATATGCCACCTATCAATTATCCAATCCCTACTACTCCTAACCCAGATGAAAAAATTACAATTGCTGAAGCTCTTGCAGGTATAAGTATGCAAACTACTGAAGTTGATTATATGAATAATTCTATGAATGGGAGAACTCCTCATTTTGAAACAAACATTCCAATTGCTCATCATGTCCGTCAACACAACATAGAGGAAGCTACTCATAGTGAAATAATAAGAGAAAGATTTTCTTTATTTAACCAAGGTGAATCTGTAAGCACTCTGAAGACAAGACTCAGGAACTTAAAAATTTCAAAGCAATTAGTGTTAAATTTCAATAATTATCCTAATTTGTTACGCGAAACTACTTTTAATATTAATAAAAACGAAAATATGAATATATTAAGAAACTTTTTATCTGAACGTAACATAACTTTGGAGAACAAACATCACGTAAGTATTTACAAAAAAATAATAAAATTTTGGGGTTTTGATATTAATTCATCTAGATATATGACTGAATTGAAAAAAGCAATTGATACTACAATTTTAGATACAGCCACTTTCACTGAACTCTTATTAACAGCTAGAAATAATTTTAACACTGGGATTACGGAAAACCACTTAATACATTGGTTTGAAAATAATGAACCAATTGAATTCACAGACATTATTCAGGAAAGATTTATTTTAGGAAATAGAAATGATATGACGTGGGATGAACTTTGGAATGCCTTACTAACAAATAAAAATACAAGAAGTAGATTAGATGCTAATCGACCAGGTCCAACAATGGTTACATTACCAGATGATTTTATTCACCCTACGCTTAATAAAATATTAAATGTCCGAGAAATGGCAAGAATTCAATCATTTGACGATAGCTTTGAATTTTTGGGCAAACGTACCACTGGAGGAACAAAGAGAACTGAGGAAGTCCCTCAATTTACTCAAGTCGGAAATGCAGTGCCCCCTCTAATGGCTGCTGCAATTGCCAATGAAGTTGCAAAAGCTTTAAATCCAATAGGTAATTAAAAATGTATCAATTTAACTTAATTTTAGTAAATAGGAAAAGACAGAAATGTTATTACATATAACACTTCTGTCTTTTCTTTATATTATAGGTCTACAAACTCCGTTGAGCTAAATAGCAAATTCCGATATTTTGGCTTAATTCTGAAACAGTGACCTTTATCTTTATACCCTGTTCCATCTTCTCTTACTCTCCCTCGCCAGTCATAAGTAATATATCCTTGCGAAATCAATAATAAAAATGATGAGAAAATTGGTTTTTGTGTGTAAACAGCTTCATTGTAATGATAATAAATTTTACCATCAATAAGCTGCTCCTCTGCTAGTACCCATAAAGTAGAAGGGTGTTTTGCTTTTAAACGTTGTTCTAACTCATCTAAATGCCATATACAAGTTTCTACGTGGTATCCCTTACCATCAATATAGTATTGAGATAATTTATTTTGCTCTTCATCCACTTTTAAATATAATTTTTGATTATTTGGTTTATTGGATACTGTAACATATAGATCTATAAACCCTTCATATTTACTTGAAGTATATCCAAAATTTTTAATCATCATAGGAGAAGAGCTGACTAGACTAGAAGACCAATCTGGAATCATGGAAAATAATGTATCACTTGTTTTCATGTTTTTCCGTTTTGCTTTTAATTCAATACTCTCCTTAAAATCAGCAGTTTTAATTGAATTCGGTAATATACCAAGCTCACGCTCCAATGTATCACCAACATCTTTGGGATTAGACTTTTCTGGCGATACACTTAAAACAGGTCCATTATGTTTCAAAGTTTTAATTAACTCGAAAAGCTCATCTTTAATTTCATTTTGGTCATTCTTGAAGAATTGCTTAATAAGTCCTATATTAAAAGTATCACCAGTTAACGGTATAATAACCAATTGATTATTATACGTTGTAAGATAAATTAAATCTTCAGCATTTGTTAACTTTTTCAAACCATAGACCCAAAACCGTGGGTCTCCATTCTTCGTTTCAGGTCGATAAAAACTACAATTAAATGTATAAACTTCATCTGAAATTAATACTACTTCTTGCATAATTTTATTTGCAGTACCTTTATCAATTGTGCCATAATCAATAACAGAACCATTTTTTAAAACTTTACGAATAGGCTGTCCTGCATCAATAATTGATTTGTGTAGCATAGTGGGGGTTAGACGAACCAATGCATACTCTTGAACATGGCATTTTGTAATTAGTTCAAGAAGCTTTAGTTCTTCTTTGTCTGGTGTAAAATCCATTTTAATTCCTTCTTCCATTTATTATTCCGTCAATTTTTGTGGGTTCACAAAAAATATTCATAGGGGTTTTTCCGCCAAAAAACCCTTCAATAACGGTTAATCACATGTTATCACATTACATTTCGAGTTGTAAAACATAAAATCATAAAGTTGAATAAATGGTTCTTTATACCCTAATCAATAGCGCTCAAATATTTTCATTTCAATAAACATTTGGCAATACACATTTACTAGGAAAAATTAAAAATATATATTTCCATACAAGGTGTTCCCATTTCGAAAATGATAAACTATTATAACTAGTTTAGTTAATAATATAGATACTAATAAAACTAAATGAATTGAAAGGATGAGTATAAATGAAAAAATATGTACAACAAATGTGGATGATACATGATACATTGTTTATAAATAAAGAAGATGCATTAAATATTGAAGATGGAAAAGAAACGGTAAAGAAAGTATACGTGGGAGTGGACGCAGGGATTGATTTAGATTTACAGCAAGAAAGTTCTGATTTCTTTGGAAGATGGATTTTTCAAACAGAATCTGAGGCACAACAAGAAGTTAACGAATTTAATCAATAAAATCCCAATGAAAGCCTAAGGCATAAGTAAAAATACAATGAATTATGAAAATAGAAACGCATGTAAATTAAGTTCAAGAGGCTTAATTTACATGCGTTTATTTTTTGATAAACTGTATTTCTATGACTATTACATTTCAATTTCAATTTCAATCGTAATAGAATCAGGATTATCGAATGTTGTTGGTGTCCATATCAACTCATATTTATCGCTTACAGGTACATCAAAGAAAATTTTTCCCTCACCCCGTTTTCCTGCATCCATATATGCTTCCAATGAATTTTCATCATATGCGTGATAATAGCTAGTTGCAGTACCCGACTCATCATATACTTTAAATTGTATATCTTCTACATAATGACGTTTATCTGTATTATTTTTTGTATCTACATGAATTGTTAGCACTTTCCCTCGATCTGGTGCAATATACTGGTTTGGTTCTGTAAATTCAGCTTTTGTCACAGTCATTTCTAAACCTCTATAATTGACGACCTCACCTACTTTAAATTTTCTATTTATAAAGTCTTCTGCTTGCTCTTCCTGCAAGTCTGTATTTTGATTATCATCTACAGATTCCTCTGGGGAAGGTACTAATATTAATAATGCTATAATTCCTAAAATAAAAACACCAAATAGCACTCCTAATATTTTCAATATTTTTTTCATACATCTCTCTCCATTTCTCTGTTTTATTGGGAAATAATTAATACAGTAAACGTAAACTGGATTAAATTCCCATAACCCCAATTTAATCTAGTTTTGTATTATATGAACCTAATTAATATTTATAGTATATATAAATATTAATTTAATATCAATAGTATAAAATAACTTCTATATAAATGACCCCTTGTAAGGAGAATATTCTCCTTACAAGGGGTCTATAATATCTTAAAATAATTAAATAACTGCCTATAAATATAATTTATTCATCTAATGTCTTTAACCAATTTTGTATAGTTGTATTTTCCTGTACAAAATCTGATTCCATAATAGAAGGTACTTTCTCATATAACAAGTTCATATAAGAATAATCGTAGTTACTTACCTCTTGCTCAATTACGTATTGGAAAAAAAAGCTTAAATCCATACATAACATTATTACTAAAATAGGTATAACATAATATTTTTTTAACTCTACTCCCATCTTTTTAACTACTACAAGAAAAATAACCATCACTATAGTTGAAAAGAGTGCCCCAATTGAAAATGTTATTACAAAAATTAAAAATTTAAAAAGTGCATTACTATTTTTGAATATAACTAACGTAATAATTAAAGCCAGTATTAATCCAATTGACGTTTTTATTAATCCAAATATCTCCATCAAAGTCATGTAACATCCTCCATATAAAATGTAATACTGCTAACTTTACACTATCCCCCTTTCTTTTATCATAATTATCTATATGTGTAGGCTAATTATATCACCCAAAATATTTATAGTATATATTACATACAAATAAATATTATTAGTATATAGAAATCATTAAGTCTTCCTAATAGGGTTATCTTAGAAGGAGGAGTGAACTGAAATGGATGATTTAATCAAGTCAGTTGGAATACACATTCGCATGTTAAGAAAAAGTAAGAATCTTAGTCAAGAAGAACTTGCTTTTAAAGCCAGTGTTCATCCCACCTATATTGGGCAAGTTGAACGTGGAGAAAAAAACCTAACAATCTCTAGCCTTCATCAAATCACAAACGCATTAGAAATTGATCTTGGGGAATTTTTTTCAGTAATTGAATCAAACTATACTTCTACTGAAAATTTACCATATAGATTAATTATTGAATTACTATCTGATGTAAATATAAATGAGCAACAACAGTTGTACACAATTTTTAAACAAATTATTGAATGGAGAAAAAATTAAGAAGCCCCCTATCATGGAGGGCTTCTTTAAGTAAATAAAACGTTTTATATGAAATTTCGATTATATATTATTCTCGTGTGCTTTTATTTTATTGATAGGAGGAAAATATATGAATCAATCAGCCAAACGAGTAAACATTGTTCAGGTTAAATTAGTGCGTGAAAAATCATTACTGTATAAAGAAAGGCACATTAGAAGTCCTGATGATGCTTATAATTTAATTAGCGAATTTCTAGGCGATGTTGACCGAGAACACTTTATAGTTATGTGTCTAGATACCAAAAATCAACCCACATGCATTCAAATTGTTCATATAGGTAGCCTAAATGCCAGTATAGTTCATCCGCGCGAGGTGCTGAAAATTGCAATTCTGAGTAATGCTGCATCTATTTTAGTTGTTCATAATCACCCCAGCAATATCTGTGATCCTAGTCCTGAAGATCTAGAAGTAACTGAAAGGTTAAAAAAAGCATGTAATATTTTAGGGATTGATTTGATGGATCACCTAATCATCTGTACTAACAATTTCAAATCTCTAAAAGAAATTGGTGTTATATAAGGAGGTGAAATCAATTGTTTAAAAAAGTATTTATTCCATTAATTACTACAGTTGCAATAGAAGTAATAGAAAGTACCATTAAGAAAAAATAACACTCGTAAAGAACTAGGATACCACTCTACATCCTAGTTCTTTCGAACAAATGCATCGTATACCGCTAAATAGTTATAAAAATAAAATTCTTTCCACATTAAATCCTTTGTACTCTGGGCTTTTTCGTTTATTTTTTTTATTTTTTGTTCAAATTTCTTCAAATGGCTTTCATAAGGGTCCTCTTTGATTAATTCATCATAGATAAAATGTTCTCTCGATTTTTCTTCCTGTGAGCTTGATACATTACTTATTACATTTCCTAAATCTTCTAAGCATTTGTTATATATGTTACTATGAGCTTTATATAACATTTCCCCATCCATTATTTTGTTATCAAAGGAAACTTTAATTAATAATTCTTTAGTTAAAATACCATTATAATTGACTAAATCAATGCTATCTCTACACAAATTTTTAATAATATTATAGAAAACATTAGATTTTTTTGTGTATTCTTTTAGAGGATATATGCTAAAGTTTTTAGCTATTCTTGATTTTTTAGCAAGCACATTTGTTATAATATTCAAATCATACAATTTTGTACTATTATTGAAAAAATAAAAATTCAATGATTTATTATATTTGAACTTTTTTTCATTAAGCTTTGAAATATAATAATTCATTAATTGTTGACTATCCACTATTAATTGGTTATCTATTTTATAATTAACCAATTTTGGGTAACCATCTGATATATTATACAATACTTCTTTTACAGATACTTCAAGTGGTCTTTCAAATAAAATTGAATAATATATTTTGCTATTAGCTAAAATAGCAGAATGAAAATAAATTAAATCTTTCGTATATTTGTGGTTGATATTTTTAGGATAATCATGCAACTTATCAATTATTGTGTATTCCTGAGACTCGTCGGCGAAATCCTTTATTGTGATGCCTAATTCTGCCTTCCAGTTCTCATAACTATAAAATAATTCACTAGCATTTTTTTTAGCATCTTTATTCATTTTATTTGTCAAATCTTCCACTGTTTTGGCTAACAACGAAACCTTCACATCAGCTTCTAGGTATCTTACAAACTTATTATAAAGCTTCTTTTTTCCTCCTAGAATTATATTAATTATATCTTTTAAATCATCATCTATATCTTTTAAAATCCACCCTTTTTCTTCACAAAAACCCCAAATAAAGTATGCACTTTCACTATTTCCTATTTTTGACAAAAAATCAAAAACTAACGTTTCGCATTCTTCTTCCCAACTCCAAGATTGAATAGGATTCCACTTAATTTCATATTCTGTTTCTAATATATGTACTACTTTTTCGACAATTAAATTTGCCACCTCATCAGTAAATACCTCTATGTTTTTATTTTCATTCATTCAAATTCCCCCTTGTGTTCAAATTGTTCACGATGTTCCAATAACATTTTTTAAGTAACCATAATAAAATAACTATATTCAATATAAGTTATTATTTTTGTTAGTTAATTCTACTATGAACACTTTGAACATGCCACATCCACATGAATACTTATTTGTCAAGGGTTCTCATTTTTTAAAAAATAAAAATTTTTTTCAAAAGCAAAACATTCAAAACAACTAAAAAGTCCTTTAAATTTTATAACGTAAGCTAATAACAATTTAAGGAGTGTTTACAATGGGTAAAAAAAATGATAATCAGCTAGAGAAAAAGTTCGAAAAGGTATTACAGATGTGTCGAGAAAATATAACTAATACGTATGCGATTGCAATATCATCTAAAGATGCAGTAGCTTACGGTTTAGGTCATTCAAAATTTAAACCTTACACAGCTCTATATTTTTCAAATTTAAGTGGCAAGGACGAATTAAAAGGATTCATTAATCATGCTCCTATATCTTCATTCACAAATGTAGATACAACTTATATCACCATAGACAATAGGCTTTTAAAGAAATCTGTATTTTACATTAAAAGCGGTAATAAAATACTTCGGTTTAACCACAAAGCAAAATTACTACCAAAACAAAAAATAATGTTGTATTGGGAGTACGGTCCATACTCTTGCCTTGTATTCATTATGCCAGATTTATTTTCAGATAATTTGATTATGGAATGCGTTTTTAGTGAAAATGAAGATACACAGAGAGCAAATCGTTTATTATTTTTGAATTTACTTCCTAATAAAGAAAAAGAGGGTGTGATACATTTATTCAAGCAGCATTTAGAAAACTCAAATACACAAGATAAAGGTGATATAAATGAAGTATAAACAGTTAACTCGCATCAAAACTAACTTCGACTCTCTTAATAGTATTTCATTAGAAACAGTCTATCCTAAATTAAATATAAAGGATACATGGAGAGAAGCTCCATGTATCCAAATTGATAATATAGAAAGCTTAAACGAACTAAAATTACCAGTAGCAACAGCAGCAACAACAGAAAAACAAAATAAATATAACGGAATATCAAATGCAGAGCTAGCTACATTTTTTATTAATAACTTTACATTTTTGGTCGTAGAAGGCTCTTTATACCATTGGAATTCTGACAAAGGAATATACGTTTTAGTTAATATTGAATATGCTGATAAGTTCATTAGACAAAATATTCCTTCTATTTATAAAGGCAAAATAAATAGCAGCTCAATAAAAGAAATAATTCAATGGATTAAATCTGACGAGAATATTGAAATAAAGCAAGATTACCTGAGAAATAAAATTAATTTAATATCCTTTTCAAATGGCATTTTTGATATAGAAAAAATTAGCTTTGCTCCACATAATCCTAAATATTTTTTCACTTCCACTATCAATGCTAAGTATATAAGTAACAGTAATACCAATGGGGAATATTTCAATAACTTCATTTGCGATATTACAGGAGGAAATAGATATTTATACTTGCGTATTCAGGAATTATTTGGTTATGTTATTTCAGAAATGCGGAATGTTAAATATATACCATATTTACTAGGACCTAAAGATACTGGAAAATCCATAATTTTAAAACTTTTTGAGCATCTAGTTGGTCCAAACTCATATACCAATCTAAGCTTTGAGCAATTGAATAAGCCTGAGTATTTATCTCAATTATTAGGTAAGAAATTAAATACTTGTGGTGAAGCTTCTGAATTTCGCTTAAATAAATTAGATGTATTTAAAAAACTTTCTGGTGGAGATTATGTAACAGCTAGACCTATATATGAACAACCAATAAATTTTATTAACAGTGCTGTTTTACTTTTTGCTGGAAATCATTTACCTACTATAAATGGTCTTGATAAATCAAATGCCTTTAGCCAGCGAATTATTATTTTCCCATTTAATAATCCAATACCTAAATCACAGCAGGATCTTTTACTTTTTGAAAAGCTCTTAAAAGAAAAAGAATTCATTGTGAATTGGGCAATAGAAGGTTTAATACGCTGGAAGAATAATAACTATGAGTTTACAAATTATACAGAGATAGAGGAGATGTCAAAAGCTTATTATGAACAAAATAATTCAATTGATAGTTTTATTAGACTTCATTGCGAAATTGATGTAAGTTATCAAATTTATAAATTTGAAATTGAAGATGAGTATATAAAATACTGCAAGCAAAACGACATTTCTCCCGAAAATAAACAAGTCTTGAATAATTATATAAAGTCATTACCAAATATCTCTTACAGTCGATTCAGAGATGGCAAAGGAAATAACAAATATGGCTATAAGGGTATCACAATAAAAGTCTAATTTTTTATTAGGAGGAAATAAAGATGCTATCATCACTTGATATCTCAAAAGATTTTGAAGAACATTTAACAAACCTTATTCTTTCATGCACCAACGAAATGTTAAAAACTAACATTCCATTTCTGAAAGAATGGTTTAGCTTAGCTGAAGCAGCAACATATATTGGGGTGTCTCATAATACTCTCAATAAATTTCGGACAATGGGGCTAAAAGTTTGCGAAATTGACGGCATCAAACGTGTTTCAAAAAAAGAAATAGATTCATTCTTAGAAAATCGAAGTTTCTAAAATAGGAAATGAGGATTCTCTCTTAAGTCAATTATATATTATTGTTAAGAGGAGCAATCCTCTATCCTCTAATTATTTGCCCCCGCAACAATTTAGGAGGAGCTGGTATGACAAAGAAAAAAGTATCGCCTATTAAAAACTATGAACTGAAAAACGGCGAAACAAGATATGAATTCCCTGTTTATTTAGGAATCGACCCACTAACAGGTAAGCAAAAAAGGACAATGAAGCGCGGCTTTAAAACACGTAAGGAAGCTGAATTAGCATTAGCTCGTATTAAACTAGACATTGCTAATGGCACATATAAGCAAGAACGCGCTGAAACGTATCAAGAACTTTATGACCTATGGGTAGTTCATTATGAAAAAACTGTTGAGGAAAGCACCTTTATTAAAACAGTAGGTATTTTTAAAAATCATATTTTACCTGCTATGTGTGAATATAAAATTGAAAAAATCAATGTGGATATATGTCAAAAGCATGTAGATGAATGGGCAGATAAATTGAAGAAATTTCGTGTGGTTAAAGCATATGCAGCTAAAGTATTGAATTTTGCTATTAAGCGCGGCTATATACAGACAAATCCCTTCACACATGTAGATATGCCAGCCACCGCTTCTAAAAAAGCTACCATCATTGAAGAAGAGGAAGCAGAGAATTTTTACACTCGTGAACAGCTTATTCAATTTCTAACTTGTTTAGAGCAGGAAGATAATTATAAAGCCTATGCTCTATTCCGCTTATTAGCATTTAGTGGTATGCGTAAAGGTGAAGCATTAGCTCTTACATGGAATGATTTAAATTTCACTACAAATGAATTACGTATTAACAAAGCACTTTCACGAGGGAAAAATAATAAGCTGTATGTTAAATCCACAAAAACAGGTGTTGCTCGTACTATTAAAATGGATGATAAAACAATGGCTATCTTAAAAGCTTGGAAGAAAAAACAGAAGCAAGATTATTTAGTGTTAGGCTTTAATACAATGCAGCCAAAGCAGCTTGTATTTAGCAATGAACGTAATGAATATTTACAGCCAACAAAAACACGTAAATGGATTTTACATGTGCAAAAGAAATATCAGCTTGGCACAATTACTACTCATGGCTTACGACATACACACTGCTCATTGTTATTTGAAGCAGGTGCTAGTTTAAAGGAAGTACAAGACCGTTTAGGGCATAGCGACATACAAACAACAATGAACATCTATGCACATGTTACGAAAAAGGCGAAAGAAGAAGCAATTTCAAAGTTCGCTGACTACATTAATATGTAGCATAAATGACTACGTTTTTGACTACGTTCGTTTGATATTCAATGAAATTATATGACATAGACAAAATAAAAAACCCTTGATATACAAGGGTTTTGACGTTCATTGAAATCCAATGAAATCGTATTATGGAGACGGCGGGAGTCGAACCCGCGTCCAGAAGCTCCAATACGCCGGCTTCTACGCGTGTAGTTTGTCTATTTGCAGTTCGCGTGGCATTATGCCGACAGACAGGCGTCCTGCACGCTAGCTTGGAAATCTCTTGCCGGTGACTCAAGCGGCACCACCGACCGTATCCCACTTAAAGTTGAGCCCTACGTAGTCCACATGGGCGATGGACAGGCAGAGCGCCTACGAGCTTACGCTGCGAAAGCTAAGTTTTGTTGTTTGCCAGTTATTATATAACTTCCGTTGATGACGGAGCCGAGCCTCCGACGCGCGACCAGAGCTTGAACCACCCCTGTCGAATCCGTAACGTCCCCGGATGATTATCCGGTTTGTAAACCGTATACGGTCAGCTCTGCTGGATGCAGGCTGTAAAATGAGCAACGTATGAGTAGATGCTCACTGGCATTGTAGTCACTATTATAAGACAAAGATAGTCAAACATCAAGCGATTACGCTGATTTTTCATTGTTAACTTTTGCATTGCGTTGTAATTTTTGCTTAACCTACAGTAAAACAGCACGCTTCTATGGGCGTGCTGTTTTGGCTTAGCGTTGGCGGTCCTTGAAGACACGTTCCATTTCACGCTTTGCTTCTTTTTTACGTAAATCATCGCGTTTATCGTGATCTTTCTTCCCTTTACCTAGACCGATTAATAGCTTTGCGTAGCCGTCTTTAATATACATTTTTAACGGGACGATTGTGTAGCCGTCACGTTTTACTGCGCCTACTAGCTGATTAATTTGTTTTTTGTGCAGCAAGAGCTTGCGATTGCGTAGTGGGTCGTGGTTGAAGCGGTTGCCTTGGTCGAATGGGCTGACATGCATGTTGTATACCCATGCTTCGCCACCTCTTACACGAATATGTGAGTCCTTTAGCTGCACTTTGCCTGAGCGAATTGATTTGATTTCTGTGCCTGTTAGGACAAGGCCAGCTTCGTATGTTTCTTCAATAAAATAATCGTGTCCTGCTTTTTTGTTTTGGGCTAGTACTTTGCCCGTTCCTTTTGCCATTTATTACACCTCACAGCGAGCTGCTCAGATGTTGTTTGAGCAGCCCATTCTCATATAAGGTCACACTAGCCTTCTCCAAGAGCATGGCTAGTAGCATTTCCCCTTAATTATCTTTTCTTTTTCTTCTTGCCTTTTTTAGCGATGCCTTCGTAGAATTTTGGTTTGTCCTTTGCTTTGCCGTCTTTGCGGCGGCCGCGCGGGTCGCGTTCGTCTGCACTGCGTTTTCTACGGCTTGGGCGCTCGTCTTTGCTGTCGCCGCGCTTTTTCGGGTCGCGGCGCTCTGAGCGTTCGCCGCGTTTTTTTTCACTGCGCCCTGCATGGATGACTTTTGGTGTCTCTTTGCGTGGGCGTCTGCCATGTGAAGTGACCATGCCGACAACTTCAAAGTCGATTGATGATTCCTCGATGATGACGTTTGTAACACGTACTGTTACTTCATCACCGATATGGAATTGGCGTCCTGTGCGTTCGCCGATTAATACCATATGACGGTCGTCAAAGCGGTAATAATCATCTGTCATATTGCTAATATGCACAAGACCCTCTACCGTGTTTGGTAGCTCCACAAACATACCGAAGTTTGTAAGTGATGATACCATGCCGACAAATTCTTCGCCAATTTTATCAGACATAAATTGTGCTTTTTTCAGCGCATCTGTGTCGCGCTCTGCTTCAACAGCACGGCGTTCACGGTCTGAAGTGTGATCAGCAATTTCATCCATTGCTTGCTGCCATTTAAATACCGTGTCCTTTGACGTATCACCATTAATTAAATATGTGCGGATTAAACGGTGCACGATTAAGTCTGGGTAACGGCGAATCGGCGATGTGAAATGCGTATAATAATCTGTCGATAGGCCAAAGTGTCCTAGCGATTCTGGATAATACTTGGCCTGCTGTAAAGAGCGTAGGAGCATCGTTGAAATAACTGGCTCCTCAGGCATTCCTTCAATCGAACGAATAATTTCCTGTAGCGCTTTTGGATGCACCGAATTGCCTGATCCTTTTACTACTAAGCCGAAATTTGTCACGAACTCGAAGAAGCGCTGTAATTTTTCAGGCTTTGGATCTTCGTGTATACGGTAAAGGAAAGGTAGGTCCATCCAGTGGAAATGCTCGGCAATTGTTTCGTTTGCCGCAAGCATAAACTCCTCAATTAAACGCTCTGCCACTGTGCGCTCACGTAGCACAATATCAGTTGGCCAGCCCTCTTCATTTACTAGCACTTTTGATTCTTTAAAATCAAAATCAATCGCTCCGCGTCCCATACGCTTTTGACGCAAGATTGCTGCAAGCTCTGCCATTTTCGTAAACATTGGCACAAGCTCCTCATAGCGCTCAATTAACTCTGGATGCTCGTCAGGCTCCTCCAAAATTTTATAAACATCTGAATAGGTCATGCGCTCCGTTGTCTTAATAACACTTTGGAAAATTTCATGGTGCACAACTTGTCCGCTGCCATCAATCGTCATTTCACAAGATAGCGTTAAGCGGTCTACCTGTGGATTTAATGAGCAAATGCCGTTTGATAAGCGGTGCGGAATCATTGGGATTACACGGTCTGTTAAATAAACAGATGTCGCACGGTCATATGCTTCTTGGTCTAAAAGTGAGCCCTCTGTTACATAATGGCTTACATCCGCAATGTGTACACCTAATTTGTACGTGCCATCGCTGTTTTTAGTTACAGTTACAGCATCATCTAAATCCTTCGCATCTGCACCGTCAATCGTCACAATCGTTTCATTGCGAAGATCGCGACGTCCGATTAAATCCTTCTCTGATACTTCATCAGGTACTTGTCCTGCCGCATCGACAACCTCTTGTGGGAATTCAGGTGGAATATCGTATTTATAAAGAATCGATAAAATATCGACACCTGGGTCATTTTTATGACCTAGTATTTTCGTCACCATGCCTGATGCTGATTTGATTTCATCTGGCCATGATATAACTTCCACAACGACTTTATGTCCATCTACTGCGCCAAGTGTATCCTCTTTCGCAACATAGATGTCCATGTTTAACTTTTTATCGTCTGGTATTACGAAGCCAAAACCACGGTTTGCTTGGTATGTACCAACGAAAGTCGTTTTGCTGCGCTCTACAATTTTTGTTACCGTTCCTTCACGGCGGTCACCTGATGTTTCCTTTAGTACACGAATTAAAACTGTATCGCCATTTAACGCGCCATTAATTTCATATGGTGGGATAAAAATATCATCCATCCCGTCTTCCTCAGGCGTTACAAAGCCGAAGCCTTTTGCATGCCCAATAAAGCGCCCGCGTAATAAATTCATGCGCTCTGGCAGACCATAGCGATTGGAGCGTGAGCGTACTAAGTGGCCCTGCGCCTCCATTTTTACTAAAGTTTTTACAAGCTCTTTAAATTCCTCTGCTTCAATCATTTCGAAAGCATCTTCAATTTCTGAAACAGTCATCGGCTTGTACTCTGGCTCTTTCATCAGCTCAAGCAAGCGCTGTTGTAAATCATTATTTTGCGTCATCATTGTCCCTCCTCACTAACAAACATCTCTATTTCAATTATTCAACATGCCAATCAAGAGATTGTAAAAAGGCGTACACATCTTCATGTAGCTGTTCCTTTTCTTTATCTAGCGTAATTACATGTCCTGAATTGTCATACCATTTAATCGATTTCTTTAAGGATTCCACACCTTCGTAAATCATATTCGCGGAATCTGGATTAATTACGTCATCTTTTGTTGCTTGCACGACGAAAATCGGTGCATAAATCATATCAATTTCGCGGTATACATCATCAACAAGCTTTTGTAAATCCTTTAAGGACGGCATACCTTGTTGACGAATCGCTTGCAATTCTGTTTCGATTTGCTCGTCAGTTTTTCCTTCATATTTTTTATATTGTTTTGCATAGTCTAGCACACCATCAAACATAATATCTAATGTGCGCATCGTCATCGGTGAACACATTGTCACGATGCCCTTTAGTGGAAAGTTCATCGCCAGCTTTAATGAAAAAACACCTCCAAGGGATAATCCCGCAACCGCAATTTCCTCATAGCCCTGTTCCTTTAAAAATTGGTAGCCATCCTGCACATCCTGCCACCACTGCTCTGGATTCGTAACGAGTAGCTCCTCTGGTGGCACACCATGCCCTTTATAATGTGGTGCGTGGGAAGTGTAACCCTTCTTCTCTAAAAAGCGCCCAAGCATGCGTACATCGGCAGAAGTACCAGTGAAGCCATGTAACAGCAATACGGCTCGCTTCCCTGCTTGAAAGAAAAATGGTTTTGGCTGTGTTAATTTCATTTGTCTGTCCTCCATACTTTTCATCAATTACCCGTCTATCTACATTATAAGGTAAAACATCCAATGATGGCGAAAAATCGAAACCTTTCTTTTATTATTTGCGATTTTTCCGTTTTTTATCGAAGCTTTCTTGATTCTATTGGCGCTATTTCACATTCTGTTGGCGCTTTTCTTTGTTCTATTGGCAAATTTCACAATTCAATTGGCGTTTCTCTTCCCTTAGTTAAACAAAAAAGCTACCACATAAGTTTTCACTTAATGGCAGCTCACTTCACTTGAATTAAATTTTTGCAATCGCTAATGCTAAAACAAAGAATAACACAGCTAGTACAATTGTTGTGCGGTGTAAGATTAAATCCATTCCACGCGCTTTTTGTTTACCGAAAAGTTGCTCTGCTCCACCAGAGATGGCCCCTGATAAACCTGCACTTTTACCTGATTGTAATAATACAGTAGCAATTAAAGCAATCGAAACGATAATAAGTAAAGTCATAACTAACGTATGCATACGTCCACCTCCTGCATCCCAAACATTGCAACAAATTACATTATACCAAATGCCTTTCTGTATGACAATGCGAAATATTTCAACTAACTTGCATCTATGTTTCTTATCATCTAGGATAAATATAGGATTGGAGGTCATAATCGTGCAAAAAATTTTAATTATAGAGGATGAGCCACAAATTGCAAGAGTTCTACAATTAGAGCTTGAATTTGAAGGCTACACAACGAAAGTGGCTTATACAGGAACTGAAGGATTAATTACATATCGCGAAGAGTCATGGGATTTAGTATTGCTTGATGTTATGCTGCCAGAAATGAATGGCTTTGAGGTATTGCAGCGTATTCGTAAAAAGGATGCGACACCTGTCATTCTATTAACAGCAAAAGGTCTTGTACAGGATAAAGTAATGGGCCTTGATTTAGGTGCTAATGACTATGTAACAAAGCCCTTTGATTTTGAGGAGCTACTTGCTCGTATTCGCGCTGCATTAAGGGTCACAGCTGTAGCACCAGTACAGCAGGATGAACAGCTTAGCTTTGCGGATTTATCGCTAAATGAACAAACGCGTGAAGTGATACGCGCAGGGCAAGCTATTCATTTAACGCCGCGCGAATACGATTTATTAGTGCATTTTTTAAAGCATCCACAGCATGTGCAAAGTCGTGAGCAAATTTTAAATGCAGTATGGGGCTATGATTATTATGGCGATACAAATGTGGTCGATGTCTATGTTCGCTATTTGCGTCAAAAAATCGATGCCGTTGGTGTTCCACTGATCCATACGCTACGTGGTGTCGGCTATGTAATGAAGGTAGCAAATGATGAAGCTTAAAACAAAGATTAATTTGTTTTCGACATTGCTAACGCTTATTATTATGGCAACTAGCTTCACAGGAATCTTTATTATTTATAAGCAGCTCGCCTTTCAAACCGAATATACACAACTGCAAAATCGCGCAGACGAATTAATGAGTGCCATTAGTAAAGTAGATACAGATATAAATGTCAATGCTTTTTTACGAGCCTTCATTCCAACAAACGGTGCCTTGCGCGTTGTCGATGAAAATGGTGAGCAGCTTATTTACATGCAGGCAACAACTGCCGAACGCATTCCCTTTGTATTAAAAGAGTATGAAAATTACACCATTTCGTATTGGAAAGACACGCCTATTCTCGCAATGGGCTATCCTCTTCTATGGCCAACTGGCGAAATTACTACACTTGAGTTAATTGAGCCATTGCATGGTATCGCGCAAAATATCGCCTTGTTAAAATGGATTTTAATTGCGCTGGCGCTTGTTGCGGTTGTGCCAATTTATTTGGCAAGCTCCGTACTAGCTGGGGTCATTGCAAAGCCTATTCAGCAACTTACAACAACAATGCAGCAAAATATCACGACAAATCGCTATGAGCAACTACCTTTACAGAAAAATGAAAAAGATGAAATTGCTGAAATGACGACGACTTATAACTCTTTAATGCATCGTTTAGAGGATAACTATATGAAGCAGCAGCAATTTGTTGGCAATGCCTCGCATGAGCTAAAAACCCCGCTCACTGTTATCGAAAGCTATGCTAAGCTTTTGCAGCGCCGCGGCTTTCAAAATGAGCAGGTCGCTTACGAAGCATTGGCAGCAATTACGAAGGAAACAGCTAATATGCAAGATATGATTACACAAATGCTACAGCTTGCCTCGGTTAATGAAAATGTTGAAATCGATTTAGCTACGACACATATTGAGCCACTATTACAGGAAATTGCAGCTACAATGCAGCAAGCTTATGCTCGCGAAATTCGCATACAAGGGCATGACTTTACACTGCTAACAGATGCTGCGAAGTTGAAGCAGCTGCTCTTTATTTTTATTGATAATGCGCGTAAATATAGTGAACAACCAATTACAGTGACAATGACAACAGACAAGCAAATTATTATCGAGGACGCTGGTATCGGTGTGCCTGAAAAGGATTTGCCGCATTTATTTGAACGCTTTTACCGCGTTGATAAAGCGCGTAGTCGTAAAACGGGTGGTACTGGGCTTGGTTTGCCAATTGCCAAGGAGTTAGCTGATTTACTACATTTAACTATAGAAATTAGCAGTACTGTAGGTGTTGGTACAGTTGTGACAATTTTGAGTAAGGATGTGATGATACGTGAATAAAAAAATAATTTTACTGCTAATCGCAACATGTATCATTAGCTATTTCTTGTTTTCTGGACTGAATAATATCGTTCAAAAGCAGCCATTGAGTAAGGCAGATATAAAAGCGCATATCGAAAAGCTTTATGGAGGAGAAATTAAAACAATTGTGATGAAGGATGATATCGCGGTTGTCTCCTTTACAACAAAAGAAGGTATTTACCAAATCAATATCGATTTAGAAAATAGCCACCCCTCCAACTTAGCGCTTGTGCACCGATTTGTAGCACAGGTGGATGAAAAAGATGAAACCAAAAACGATGTGGCACAGGTCGATGCAAAAAATAAAATCACACAAGTAAATGGAAAAGATGACACAAAGAGTGAAGTCACACAAGTTGATGGAAAAGATGGCACAAAGAGTGATGCTACACAGGTAGATGCAAAAAGCGGCGCAAAGAACGATGTCATACCAGTAGATTCTAAAAAAGAGGCAAATACAAAAAACGAAGTAGTACAAAAACCAACTATAACAGAAAATAAACCGACGCAGCAGCAAAAAAATGAAACAAAGCCTAAAACGAATGAGCAAGCAGCAAAGCCTCCAAAAAATAATAAGGAAACAAAGCAGTCTACTCAAAGCTATAAAATCTCTGAGCAGCAGGCAATCCAAATTGCTTTAAAGGAACAGCCTGGCATTGTTGATAAGGCTAAATACAAAAAGACAGATGATGGCGGCATTTATGAAATTAAAATAGAGCACGGTGATTACGAAACGGAATTTATTATCCATGCTATTACAGGAAAAATTCTTTCTGTTGAGTTCGATGATTAAATTCTCATCAAATTCTAATGTTTCTCTAACAGTCATCTCATTTTCATTTTTTATAATCAAATTGTAAACGACATAAGGAGTGAATTTAAGATGAAAAAAATATTAATTATCCTCACTGTATTTATCGGTATGATTGGGGGCTACATTTTTGCACAAAAGGATTTATCGGGGTCAGCTGAAAAGGCCACTACAATTACTGCACAAGAAGCGAAAAACAGCGTATTAAAGCAGTTTAAAGGAAACATCATAGATTTTGATTTTGAGGATGACGATAAGATCCCTCATTATGAAATCGAAATGAAAACAGATTCTGAGAAATTAAAGCTTCAAGTAAATGCTAAAACAGGTTCAGTAACAGTGGTAGAGCGTACAGCGCTACAACAGGCTAAAGAAACGACTAACCAACAACCGTCTTCGAAATTAATTACAAAGCAACAAGCTATGGATATCGCTTTAAAGCAAGCGTCTGGTAATGTGACAAAAGCTAAGCTTACTTATAAAAACGACAAAAACATTTATGAAATTATCGTGCGCGACCGCAGTATCGTTAATGAATTTGATATTGACGCTACAACTGGTGCTATTTTAAACAAAAATCAATGGGATAATAAAAACAATAACAAACCTACTACAAGCGGATTAATCACAAAGCAACAAGCTATGGATATCGCTCTAAAGCAAGTAACAGGTAATGTAACAAAGGCAAAACCAACTGTAAAAAATGGTAAAGATATTTATGAAATTATCGTGCGCGATCGTAGCGTTGTCAATGAATTTGATATTGATGCTAAAACTGGCGCTATTTTAAACCATAACAAATGGGACAATAAAGATAAAAACTCTCATAAAGGAAACAACAACCATAATAACAATGGTAACCATAGCAACAATAAAAACAATGGTAACAAGCATTCGTCTAACGCACCAAGCAACATTATTTCAGCTCAGCAAGCAATTGCTATTGCGCAAAAACAAGCTTCAGGTCAAGTAAAAAAGGCTGAGCTTGATGAAGATAATGGTAAATATATATACGAAGTTGAAATTAAAGACGGCAAAATCGAGCACGAATTCGAAATCGATGCTGTAACAGGAAAAGTTTTAGAATATAGCATTGATGATTAATTATCATATTAAGAAAATATAGTGGCTATATCATTATAGCCACCTGTTTTTGAAATATTTAATATAGATGTAAGGAGCTGTGGGAGGATTGAAAACCTTCCTCACAGCTCCTTTTGCTGTTTAAAATTCTCCTCGCAAAAAGGGCAGTTGGGAAATGCAGGTGTTACCTGCTTTCTCGACTGCCCTTGTCATATTATTTTAAGTTATAGAATGCACCTAAGCCTAAATATTGTGCAGTTACATCTAATTGATCTTCAATGCGTAATAATTGGTTGTATTTCGCTACGCGGTCTGTACGAGATGGAGCACCCGTTTTAATTTGACCAGCGTTTGTTGCAACAGCGATATCTGCAATTGTTGCATCCTCTGATTCACCAGAACGGTGAGAGATAACTGCTGTGTAGCCAGCGCGTTTTGCCATTTCGATTGCGTCGAATGTTTCTGTTAAAGTACCGATTTGGTTTACTTTAATTAAGATTGAATTACCTACGCCTTCCTCGATACCGCGAGAAAGCTTTTCAGTATTTGTTACGAATAAATCGTCACCTACTAATTGTACGCGGTTACCAATGCGCTCAGTTAATAATTTGTGGCCAGCCCAGTCGTTTTCATCTAAGCCGTCTTCGATTGAGATAATTGGGTATTTAGATGTTAACTCTTCGTACCAATCAACCATTTCTTCAGATGTTTTCACAACGCCTTCACCAGCTAAGTGGTATTTGCCGTCTTCTTTATTGAATAGCTCTGAAGATGCTACGTCCATTGCTAAACGTACTTCTTCGCCTGGCTTGTAGCCTGCTTTTTCAATTGCTTCTAAAATAACTGTGATCGCTTCTTCGTTAGAGCCTAGGTTTGGAGCGAAACCGCCTTCGTCACCTACAGCAGTGTTATAGCCTTTTTCTTTTAAGACAGCTTTTAAGCTATGGAAGATTTCAGCGCCAATGCGTAATGCATGTGTGAAGCTTTCAGCGCCTACAGGCATAATCATGAACTCTTGGATATCTACGTTGTTATCCGCGTGTGCACCACCGTTGATAATGTTCATCATTGGTACTGGTAATTGCTTCGCATTGAAGCCACCTAAGTATTGGTATAATGGCATATCTAAGTAGTTTGCTGCTGCATGTGCTACCGCCATTGAAACACCTAAAATTGCGTTTGCACCTAATTTACCTTTGTTTGCTGTACCGTCAAGCTCGATTAAAGCCTTATCAATTACTACTTGGTCTAATACAGAGAAATTGTCTTCTAATGCTTCAGCAATAGTTGTGTTAACATTTTCAACCGCTTTTAATACGCCTTTACCTAAATAGCGAGCTTTGTCGCCGTCACGTAATTCTACTGCCTCGTATTCACCAGTTGATGCACCTGATGGCACGATTGCGCGACCAAATGCACCTGACTCTGTAAATACTTCTACCTCAACTGTTGGGTTACCACGTGAATCTAATACTTCGCGAGCATAAACTTGTGTAATAAATGGCATGTTACATTCTCCTTTTTGGTTAAACTTATTTTGTTGTCATAATTAATGACTTACCTGTCATATCAGCCGGTTGTTCCACTTCAAGCAGTGCAAGTATTGTTGGTGCAAGGTCTGCTAAAATGCCGTCTTGCTCAAGCACTACATCGCGTTGTGTCACAATGACTGGAACAGGATTTGTTGTATGAGCTGTCATTGGTAAATCATCGAGTGTAATAACCTCGTCTGAATTGCCATGGTCAGCGGTAATAATTGCTGCGCCGCCTTTGGCAAGTATCGCATCAACTATTTTCCCTAAGCATTCATCAACTGTTTCAATTGCCTTAATCGTTGGCTCTAGCATACCGCTATGTCCAACCATATCAGGATTTGCAAAGTTTAATAGTATCGCATCAAAGCGCTCAGCTTCAATTGCGTCAAGTAGTGCATCTGTTACTTCATATGCGCTCATTTCTGGCTTTAGGTCATATGTTGCTACTTTTGGAGAAGGAATTAAAATGCGCTCCTCTCCAGGGAATTTATCCTCACGTCCACCACTCATGAAAAATGTTACATGGGGATATTTTTCAGTTTCAGCGATGCGTAGCTGTGTTAAACCGTTTGCTGAAATTACTTCCCCTACAGTATTTACTAAATTATCGTTTTCATAAGCAACGATTGCATTCACTTCATCACTATAATGTGTAAATGAAACGAACTTTAAGTTTTGTGGATGCTTTTCTGATAGCTTAAAGCCGTTAAATGCTGAATTCGTAAATACTGTTGAAAGCTGAATCGCGCGGTCTGGTCGGAAGTTGAAAAAGATAACTGCATCATCTGTATCAACTGTCGCAACTGGTTGCCCTTCCTTTGTTACAACGAATGGTACAACAAACTCATCCACTACCTCACGCGTATAGGAAGACGCTACACCTGCATTAGCAGTTGCTGCCGTTTGACCAACGCCATCAACTAATGCTTTGTAGGACAGCTCCACACGATCCCAACGTTTATCGCGATCCATTGCATAGTAACGACCGTGAATCGATGCAAATGCACCAACGCCAATTTCAGCCATTTGCTTTTCTGTTTCTTCGATATATTCTAGCGCTGTTGTTGGTCCAACATCACGCCCGTCTAAAAAGCCGTGTACATAGACATCCTCCACACCATTGGCCTTTGCTAGCTTTAATAGTGCAAAAAGATGCTCATAATGGCTGTGTACACCACCATCAGATAAAAGCCCCATTAAGTGTAGCTTCGAACCATGCTTTTTCACATGCTCCACTGCTTGTAAAAACGCTTCATTGCGGAAAAAATCGCCTTCACGAATCGATTTATTAATACGAGTTAAGCTTTGATAGACAATGCGACCTGCACCGATATTTAAATGCCCAACCTCTGAATTTCCCATCTGTCCATCTGGCAGCCCTACCGCCTCGCCACTAGCTGTTAATGTAGTGTGAGGGTAGGCATTCCAATAACGATCAAAATTCGGTTTATTTGCTTGCGCAACAGCATTTCCTTTTACTTCATCGCGCAAGGCAAAGCCGTCTAAAATAATTAATGCTACTGGCTTTTTAGGCATTTGCCCCCGCCTCCAATAATTTTATATATGATTCTGGCTGTAAGCTTGCGCCACCAACTAATGCACCGTCAATATGCTCCTTGGAAAGCAGCTCTACAATATTGTCTGGTTTTACAGAGCCACCATATTGAATACGAATCGCTTCTGCAACCTCGCTACCAAATAGCTCCTCTACAACTGCACGGATTGCGCCACATGTTTCGTTGGCATCATCAGCAGTTGCTGTTTTACCTGTGCCGATTGCCCAAATTGGCTCATAGGCAATGACCATATGTGTCACTTCTTCCCCAGTGAAGCCTTGTAATGCTGCACGAATTTGCGTTGACACTTTCGCTGTCGTTTGGCCAGCTTCACGTTCCTCTAGCGTTTCGCCACAGCAAATAATTGGTACAATACTGTGATTTAAAGCTGCGCGTACTTTTTTATTTACTGCATCGTCTGTTTCATTAAACATTTCACGGCGCTCTGAGTGACCTAAAATAACATAGTCTACACCTACGCTTGCTAACTGTGCAGGGCTTACTTCACCAGTAAATGCTCCTTCATTTTCAAAGTGCATATTTTGTGCACCAATTGCTAGCTCTGAGTCGCTCTGAATTTGTACAAGTATTGGTAAATAAAGTGCTGGTGCACAAACAACTGCATCAACTTTATCATTTGATGGAATTTTATCTTGTAATGCTTCTACAAATTCCACTGCCTCATCAAATGTTTTATACATTTTCCAGTTTCCTGCAATAATTGGTTTACGCATTTTTTTGCCTCCAATAATTATTTGTCGTTTAATGCTACGATGCCTGGAAGCTCTTTGCCTTCCATTAACTCTAAGCTTGCACCGCCACCTGTTGAAATATGATTCATTTGGCTTGCTACTTCGAATTTTTCAACTGCTGCTGCTGAATCGCCACCACCGATTACTGTGTAGCCTTCTGTTGCAGCCATTGCATCCGCAACAGTTTTTGTACCATTTGCGAATTTCTCCATTTCAAACACGCCCATTGGACCATTCCAAATAATTAGTTTTGATTTTGCAATAACTTCTGCATAGCTTGCTGCTGTTTTTGGTCCGATATCAAGACCCATCCAGCCTGCTGGAATTGCATCAATATCTACTACTTGAGTAGCTGCATCCTTTGAAAACTCATTTGCTACAACAGCGTCGATTGGCATATGTAATTGCACGCCTTTTTCCTTCGCCTTGTCGATAAAGCTTTTTGCTAGTTCGATTTTATCTTCCTCTAATAAAGAGTTACCGATATCATGGCCTAAAGCTTTAATAAATGTAAATGATAAGCCCCCACCGATAATTAAGTGGTCTACTTTTTCTAATAAATTTTCGATTACGCCAATTTTATCCTTAACCTTCGCCCCACCAATAATTGCTGTAAATGGACGCTCTGGATTTGATAATGCTTTGCCTAAAACATCTAATTCTTTTTCCATTAAGAAGCCCGATACAGCAGGAATGAATTTGGCAATTCCTTCTGTTGTTGCGTGTGCACGATGCGCCGCTCCAAATGCATCATTCACATATACGTCAGCTAATTTAGCAAAGGCTTGCGCTAGCTCAGAATCATTTTTCTCTTCACCCTTATGGAAGCGAACATTTTCTAATAAAATAATGTCTCCCTCTTGCATCTCAGCAATCGCTGCTTCTACCGCTTCACCAATCGACTCGTCTAATTTCGTTACAGGACGCTCGATTAATTCTGCTAAGCGCGTTCCTACTGCTGTTAGGCGCATTTCTTCGTTCACTTCACCTTTAGGACGACCTAAATGAGAGGCTAAAATTACTTTTGCACCAGCCTCAACTAAATATTGAATTGTTGGTAATGCCGCGCGAATACGTGTGTCATCTGTAACACGACCATCTTCCATAGGCACATTGAAGTCAACACGTACAAATACGCGTTTCCCTTTTACTTCTACGTCTTTCATTGCTTTCTTTGCAATCATGAAAAATCCTCCTCTAACGTCTAGGCAGCAATATTATTTCTACCTTTATAGTATCAAAAGCCATTATGTATGTCTTGCGAGGGCTGTATGTTTTAATATTTTTTACAATCCAACACGCTTTGTAAAAAAAGAGCGATTCGGTAAACCGCTCGCTCTCGTTTCCCTCTATACATTATAAAGGCTATATAATATAAAGGCTATACTTTTTCAAAGGTTAGCTGATTAATATGACATACTTTTAACAAAAGTATGTCATATTAATTATAAACTATTATAGACCTTGCTCAGCTACGTAAAGAGCTAAGTCCATTAAACGTGTTGAGTAGCCAATTTCATTGTCATACCAAGAAATAATTTTTACCATTTGGCCTTCCATTACCATCGTTGATAAACCATCAACAGTTGAAGAAGCATGGTTACCGTTATAGTCGATTGAAACTAATGGTAATTCGTTATAATCTAAAATACCTTTTAATTCGCCTTCAGAAGCTTCTTTTAATGCAGCGTTTACTGATTCAACAGTTACTTCACTATTTAATTCTGCAACTAAATCTACGCAAGATACGTTTGGTGTTGGTACACGCATTGAGAAGCCATCAAGCTTGCCTTTTAACTGTGGTAAAACTTTAGAAACTGCTACTGCTGCACCTGTCGTAGTTGGAATCATTGACACTGCTCCAGCACGTGCGCGACGTGGGTCAGAGTGCGGGAAGTCAAGAATGCGTTGGTCATTTGTGTATGAGTGAATAGTCGTCATCATACCACGTTTAATACCAAACTTTTCATCTAAAATTTTTGCAACTGGTGCTAAACAGTTTGTTGTACATGAAGCATTTGAAATAACATGTTGTGTTTTTGGATCATACTCTGTATGGTTTACACCCATTACGAAAGTTGGCATTGCACCTTTAGCTGGCGCTGAAAGAATCGCTTTTTTAGCACCTGCTTCTACGTGCTTCGATACTTCTTCCATTGAACGGAAGTGACCTGTACATTCTAAAACTACATCAACTCCTAGCTCGCCCCATGGTAAATTAAGCGGATCTTTCTCTGCATATACGCGAACTTTTTGGCCATTTACGATAAATGCATCTTCCTCAGCTTGTACGTCTGCTTCATAGACACCGTGTACTGAATCGTATTTTAGTAAATGTGCTAATTGACCAGCATCTGTTAAGTCGTTTACTGCGACAACTTCAAACTCATCATGTTTCATCGCCTCACGAAATACTAAACGACCAATACGTCCAAATCCGTTAATTGCTAATTTTAATGCCATGTGAAATTCCTCCAAAAATTTATTTATAAGAGCTCTGTGGCTCATTATAGATTTTCTAAAATTGCATTTGCTGCACTTTCATCAGTAATAAAAACAGTATTTTTTATTGGATTTTTAAAATATGCTTGTATTGATTTTGCCTTACTTGCACCTGCTGCAATAGCGAGAATTAAATCGCTTTGCTGCACCTGCTCTAGCTGAATACCAATTGTACGAATATGGTGAACAATTTGCCCTTGTTCATCGAAATAATAGCCAAATGCCTCACCAATAGCACCTTTTTCAAGCAATAATTGCTTGTCTCCCTCACTGCTTTGCCTACGATCAGCCATCTCCATCGCCTCTCCAATGCCATGAATAACAATATTGATATTGTCATAGAGTTCAATCATTTCCTTAACGATTGGCTCATCCTTCATTGCACTGTAAGCTTGCTCACTTAAATGTTCTGGTAAAAATAGCGTGCGATATGTTGCATGACATCGCTCAGCAAATTGTGCAACGAGCGTATTAGCCTGCATTGTCATTTCATCACCAATCCCACCGCGAGCAGCGATAAACTGTGCGTTCTGTAAAGCTTTATGCGGCTGTAGATACGGTCCAATTGAACCAACTGAGCTACCACCTGTAACTGCTATTTTGCAGTTTGGCTGTGCCCTTTGCATCACAATCGCTGCAGCTTCTTTTCCTATTAAGGAATAGGTGCTTACGTCCTGTTCAATATCGCCAGGAACGATAATGACTTGACTAATTTGAAGCGCTACCTTTAGCTGTTGCTCTTTTTTGGAAATACCCATCAATTCATGGAACAATGTTTTTAATTGCTCTAAAACGGTATACCCCAGTTCTGTGCAAACCATGCCTTTTACTTGAATTTGAATTAATTGCTGCTCACTTAAAATTTGCGTTTCTTTACGAACATCGCGTTCTGTAAGCTGCAAAATATCAGCTAAAGCCCTTCTTCCAATTGGGCTTTGTAATGCGATTGCTTGCAATAGCCTGAAACGCTTTTTGAGCAATTCATCCATTTCGGGTAGCAGTTTACGCTGCACTTCATATAAAGAATTACCGTTCAAAAACATCACCTTCCATTAAGTGAAACTTCAATCAGCAAGGATTTTAGACATCCATTAATGATTGTTAGTTTTCCACTAATCGGGCATTTATAGACAAGTGATTTGTATTTATTTTGTACAATTTTATTCTTGTCCATTAGTACGAAATAAACAGTTGGTCAAATTTCGTCCCGCCATTCAAAAAATGTCCCACACGAAGTAAAAAAAATTACTTCTTGTATACATTATATATGGAGATATAAATTTTGGCAATTATTTTGTCTAAAGATTTCGAATGAGTAAGAATAATGACTTCTTGAAGCACTGTCACTCTTGCAGCGCTTCAAGCAATGTTACGTAATCAAGTATGCCATATTGAACAATCTGATTATTATAAGTAACGACTGGAATCATCAGCATGTATTTTTCATGTAACGTATCGTTTTCTTCTATATTTATAATATTGAGTTCAAAAGCACAATCCTCTTGTACGAGCTTCAATGTAAGCAAGCCTTCCTCACATAAATGACAATTTGGCCTTGAATAAAAATTGATGGTTTTCATTGGTATCCCTCTTTCAATTCTCTATGTATAAAATAGCACAAGTTAGCCAACCTATAAACTGTACGACATTTCGATAGGAGGAAAAATTATGACAGGCGATTTTCAACAACAACAACAGCAACAACAAGCAATGGGTCCACTTTCTACAAATCATGGCGGACATGAACTTTTTGATGTACATGAAGTTTTAGGCGCAATGATTGGTGGGTTAAACCAATGTATTTTGCTACGTGACCACGTACAGGACCCTGAGCTATTGTCTATTATGGACAAGCAATATGCATTTATGCTTGATGAGTACAATATTACAGTTGAAGCATATAAAACAGGGCATGACCCACAACACCCTACACGCTCTTACAATATGCAAACAGGTAATGATTTCAAATATGGCATCTCACCGGGTGAGCCAAAAAAACCAATGCAGGCTGCTAACGAGCTAGATGATGCAACTATCGCTGGATTTTTATTAAGCATTCACAAAGCTGGCGCAAAAGGCAAGACAGCAGCAGCACTTGAAACGTGTAACCCTGTATTACGCCGTGTGTTACAGGACTCTGTACCAAACTGTATTGAAATGGCTTATGAAATATCTATTTATCAAAACAAGAAGGGCGACTACCAAGTGGCACAATTAGCAGGTCCTGATATGCAAGCAATGCTTAATATGTATGGTCAAGGCCAGATGGCAAAAAACATGCCAAACTAAACTAATTGACCTGTCGGAAAAGCAGAACCCCCATTATAATCCCCCAAACTTCTGAAGCAGATCAATGACAAAAATTAGCATCTTCTCCCCCCAGGAAGATGCTAATTTTTTTATTGTGAGTTATTTGCGATTTCTCATGATTTATCTGCGCTTTTCTCAAGTTATCTGCGGATTTCTATGACTTATCTGCGCTTTCCTCAAGTTATCTGCGGATTTCTATGATTTATCTGCGCTTTCCTCAAGTTATTTACGACTTGCTCAAGTTAGCTACACTTTTCCAAATTCAAATAAATACTTTATAATCAGTAGCTTGCACACTTTTTCTTTAATAAAAAAGCAAAAGGCGTTTTCTTGCTCGAATGCCTCTTGCTTCTATTTTTATAATTATTTCACTTGATTACGTTCGATAATTTCATCGATTAAGCCGTAAGCTTTTGCTTGTTCAGCAGTCATGAAGTTATCACGATCTGTATCGCGAGAAATTGTTGCATAATCTTGACCTGTTTTTTCAGCCATAATTGTGTTTAATTTTTCGCGTAAGTGTAAAATGCGCTTAGCAGCGATTTCAATTTCAGTCGCTTGTCCTTGTGCACCACCAAGTGGTTGGTGAATCATTACTTCTGCATTTGGTAATGCAAAGCGCTTACCTGGTTCACCAGCCGTTAATAAAAATGCTCCCATTGATGCAGCCATACCGATACAAATCGTTTGTACTTTTGGTTTAATAAAGTTCATTGTATCGTAAATCGCCATACCTGCTGTAATTGAGCCACCTGGAGAGTTAATGTATAAAGAGATGTCTTTATCTGGATCTTCAGCCTCTAAAAATAACAGCTGCGCTACAATTGAGTTTGCTACATTGTCATCAATTGCGCTACCTAATAAAATAATACGATCTTTTAGTAAACGTGAATAAATATCGTAAGCACGCTCACCACGGTTTGTTTGTTCAATTACTGTAGGAATTAAATTCATAAAAAAATCCTCCTTTATAAAAGGTAAATTCGTGTACTAATTTGTTAAAAAAGCTAAGCTCCTTCAACTGTATTCTTATCATACACGTATTAGTCAAGAAAGGTCAAATATAAACTCTGCAAATTTATCTTGAAATATTCTGCTAGGGTTTGTATAATGGGAAAGTCGTTAATTTTTGCGTATACGATGATTTTATCACCATTCAGAGCTTTGCACAATTTTGCATTTGTCCTCGTGGTGTAATGGATAACACTGAAGATTCCGGTTCTTCCACTGGGGGTTCGATTCCCTCCGAGGGCGCCATTTTACTGTTTCAATATTATTTTTTTATAGCAAGACCTGATTTATGAGTGGTTAGTTTAGCAGCCTAATTTACTCATAAAAAGAGGCCAATGGATAAGGATGCCATCACACTGTACCGATTTATCCTTATCCAGCTCTCTTTAAACTACTTATGATTGACTTTTTTAATTCATGACAACTATCATTTGAATATAAATTAGCGAGCAATAAAAGTTTATCGGTTTTTTAGATAGAAGGGTGTGTCTAAACGTTATTTTTAGGCACGCCCTTTACATCTATTTTCAAGTTAAAAAAGCGGTCAAAGGACAGGCGCCGTTTGACCGCAACAATATATCATTTACTTTTTCAAAAAAATTTCATGAAGATCTGCATTTGGATAGTATAAAGAACCGAACTCCTCATACCCATTCTTCTTATAAAACTCAGGCCCTTGGTAATCAAAAGTTTCAAGACGTATAACTTCACAGCCGAAGCCATGTAGGTCTGCTTCGATTACGTTTAAAAGCTCTGTGCCAATTCCTTTATGGCGATAATTTTCATCTACCCATAGTGTATCAATATAGCCTATTTTATAGTATGAAGCATAACCGAACACACCACCGATTATTTTTCCATCGTCCTCAACTACATGTTTAAAAGCAACGAACTCTTTTTCTTGTAAGAGTGGTTTTTTTCGCAAATTATACTTAATCAATTCGTCCTCAACAAATTGAATTTCTTCACTTGAGGCTTCCCTACATTTATACATCATTTTCTCTCTTAATCTTCCTGTTCAATAAATTCTGTTAATGCAGCAACTGCTTTTTCTGCATCATCACCAGCAGCTATTAAAGTTACTTGTGTACCTCTTGCAATTGCTAAACTCATAATACCCATGATAGATTTAGCATTTACTTTTTTATTATCCTTTTCTAAAAAAACATCAGATTTATAGCGATTTGCTTGCTGTACAAAAAGCGCTGCCTGTCTCGCCTGCAATCCTGATTTCAATTTGACTTCTACCTGATTTTCAACCATTCCCTTTTCTCCCTTTCCTGTACTGTTCATCTATATCAATTACACTGAGGCTAACTCTAGTCCAACACGATGTTAGTTACCCAGCCGCTACCACAAGGGTGTGGTGTCTTTAGACTGAGTTTCCTTCTATCGGTGAATGCTTGAATCTTTACCGCTTCACAGAAAGCGTTCACTGAATCAAGATAACCTTATCTTATCGAATTGATAGAAAAAGGACAATGCCTATACACCATATTTTGTATTCGTTTTCAAAATTTTTTTACTGCTACTTTATATTTTTTCTCCACGTCGAAGTGCTTCAGCAATTTCATCGATTTTGCGTAAACGATGGTTAACGCCTGATTTACTTACAACGCCTGTCGATACCATTTCGCCTAATTCTTTTAATGTGACATCCTGGTATTCTACGCGTAGACGTGCGATTTCGCGTAGCTTTTCAGGCAATTGATCTAGCCCAATTGCATTATCGATATAACGTATATTTTCAACTTGGCGCAATGCAGCACCAATCGTTTTATTCAAATTCGCTGTTTCGCAATTTACAATACGGTTTACGCTATTGCGCATATCCCTTACGATGCGTACATCTTCAAATTTCAACATCGCTTGATGTGCACCAACTAAGCTTAAAAAATCTGAAATTTTTTCTGCCTCTTTTAAATACGTAACAAATCCTTTTTTTCGTTCAATTGTTTTGGCATTTAGCTGAAAAGTATTCATTAGCTCTGCCAACGCCTCGCCGTGCTCTTTATACAACGAATAAATTTCTAAATGATAGGATGATGTTTCGGGATTATTAACAGACCCTCCTGCTAAAAAAGCGCCTCGTAAATATGCCCTTTTATGACTGTTTTTCTGAACAAGTGACTCAGCGATTGCATGGTTAAATTGAAATTCATCTGAAATAATTTGTAAATCTGTTAACAATGCACGAGCATCTTCTCGCACCCGACAAATATACACATTATTTTTCTTTAAACGCATCTTTTTACGAACAAGTAGCTCTACATTATACGGATAAAGCTTTTTGACAATTGTATAAAGTCGTCTCGCAATGGCAGCATTTTCTGTTTGAACATCTAAGCTAAGTTGGCGATTTGTAAATGATAAAGAGCCATTCATTCGAATTAATGCGGAAACTTCCGCCTTTAAGCTCGCATCATCTACGTCTACCTGTGTCAGCTCTTTTTTAGTTTCTGATGCAAACGACATTAATGCCTCCCCCTTTCTTAATAAAGAATAAAGTAGCAATATTAATTTTTCTTTTTCTTCTGCTTTTGTTCGCTATATTCTTCTAACCACTGCGCTACATTTGTTGCATGGTGACGCACAGTATTATTTTTAATAAGTGCGATTTCCTTTTGAACCACTTCAATTCCCATTTGCTCGATGCGTTCAATATCAACAACAACTGGCCCCGCATTTTCTGTTTGATAGCTTTCAATAACAGATTGCGGCATCATAAAGTCATTTACTAATACCTTTTGAATAAATGGTGCCTTTACATGCGCATGAATTGCTTCAATATGATCTGCCGCGCTATATTTCAGCGTTTCCCCTTTTTGTGTCATTAAATTACAAATATATATTTTCTCAGCTTTCGAACGGATTAGAGCAGTACCTAATTCCTCAACTAATAAATTCGGAATAATACTTGTATATAAGCTACCAGGACCAATTAAAATATAATCCGCGCTATGAATCGCGCGAATAGCAGCTGGTAAAGGAGCTACGTCTGTTGGCGATAAAAATACACGCTTAACTGCTGATTCTGCTTGTGGAATGCGCGATTCCCCTTCTATGTAAGTCCCATCTACTAGTTCCGCATGCAATGTCACTTTTTTATTAGAAGCAGGTAATACTTTCCCATGTACATTAAGTACCTTGCTCATCTCAGCAATAGCATAACTAAAATCACCAGTAATATCCGTCAGTGCTGTAAGCATTAAATTTCCTAATGAATGTCCACCTAAGTCTTCCGAGTTAGAGAATCGATATTGAAACATTTGTTCAACTAACGGTTCCACATCAGACAGTGCAGCAATTACATTGCGTATATCGCCCGGCGGTGGAATATCGTAGTCATCGCGAAGGCGCCCTGAAGACCCCCCATCATCCGCTACAGTAACGATGGCAGTAATATCAAAGGGCTTCTTTTTTAGCCCCCGTATTACAGTGGAGAGCCCTGTCCCTCCACCAATGACTACGACTTTTTTATTGCGTTTTTCCATCCCATCAAGCCTTTCTGCGATTAATATCTCGATGCGTCACCACCGTATGCTCAATTTGACTAAGCAGCTTACCAAAATATTCAGCTAATGTCACAGAGCGGTGCTGGCCACCCGTACAGCCAAATGCAATAACTAGCTGAGATTTACCTTCTTTTTTATAAAGTGGAACCATAAATTGGAACAAATCTGTTAGCTTTGCGATTAACTGCTGCGTCTCCTCTGTCGCTAAAACATAAGAGGAAACCTCCGTTTGCAAACCTGTTTTTTGACGTAGTTCTTCAACATAATATGGATTTTTCAAAAATCGCACATCGAATACCAAGTCCGCATCAATCGGCATCCCATGCTTAAAACCAAAAGACATAACATTCACTGAAAAAATGGGTTTACTCGAAAGCGCAAATTTACTAGTAATAATTTCACGCAGCTCTCTTGGCTTTAGTGTCGATGTGTTAATAACTGTTTTAGCCTGGCTTTTAATTTCTGCAAGTAATTGGCGCTCTAATTTAATACCGTCTAAAAGCAGACCTGCTGGTGCTAAAGGGTGTGAGCGTCGAGTTTCTTTATAACGTCTTACAAGTGCCTCATCGTCAGCATCTAAAAATAAAATATTCCCTTGAATATCTTCTTGGTTTGCTAATTCATTAAGAACATCTGATACAGACTCAAAAAACTGATGTCCCCGTAAATCCATGACCACTGCTATACGTGAAATTTTTCTCTCCGAATCACGCATTAACGCCAAAAATGTCGTTAACAGTTCTGGTGGGATATTATCGACGCAATAAAAACCTAGATCTTCAAAACTTTGCACTGCTACTGTCTTTCCAGCACCAGACATTCCTGAAATAATTACTAGCTCCTGTGCGTTTGTTTGACTACTCATATCGACAGTTCTCCCCTCATTTATTTATTCTTGTGAATTTTGTATCGTTTCACTTAAAAGCTCAAATTGCTCGGTATATTCAAAGGTACCGTATTGCATCCCTTCATTTGATGCAACAAACAATAAATTCGTTCGATCGCCTTCTGCCATTGGTAGATGGTGCAATTGATCAATATCAAACCAGCTGAGTATACCTTCCTTCGTTTCCTCATAGGGTACCCCGTCAATACCATGCGCGACAAAAGTATAAAGCATCCATTCATTTACAATTTCTTGCTCTCGTTTAATTACCATCGTATAAACACCTTTTAAATGAACATTTTTTGGCGTTGTATTCGTTTCCTCCTGAAATTCGCGGATTGCTGCCTCATAAATCGATTCACCGCTCTCCATTTTACCACCTGGCGCAACATACCAGCCACGTCTTGGCTTTTGCAATAATAATACTTTACCCTCATGTATTGCTAATAAATTGGCGATTCTTTGCATAAATTTCACCTCAAATCAATTGCTATTTATGTTAATTATACATTGCTTCTGGGTTCATCACCAAAAAATGTGGTCAATAAAATACATACGCTGTTCATTTAATTGAAAGATACACCAAAACACAAAAAGAGGTTGCTTCTGCAAATAAGCAGAAACAACCTAAAAGAAAATTTCAAAAAGGGAGATTCACTAATACGTTTAGTATACCTTTTTATTGTTGCAAGAAAGTTACAGCAATATTAAAGTTCAATTAAAGATTATGTTTTTCCTTTAATTCTTCAATAAAATGCTGCGCTGATTGTGCAGCGATACTACCGTCACCTGTCGCTGTTACGATTTGACGTAGCATTTTATCACGCACATCTCCAGCTGCAAAGATCCCTGGTACAGCTGTTTCCATTTTTTCATTCGTTACAACATAGCCTGCTTCATTTAAAATATTTAAGTGTGCGAATGGTGCAGTTAACGGTACCATACCAATATAAACGAATACACCATCTGTTTTTACGTTTGTTTCAGTACCATCCACTGTAGATACTAGTGTCACGCTACCTACTTTACCATTATCCTCATTAATTTCTTTTACTGTTGCATTCCAAATGAAATCTACTTTTTCATTTGCAAATGCGCGGTCTTGCAGAATTTTTTGAGCGCGTAGCTTATCACGACGGTGTACAATTGTTACTTTTTCTGCAAAGCGTGTTAAATAAACACCTTCTTCAACAGCTGAGTCTCCTCCACCAACAACAATCAAATTCTTTTGCTTAAAGAATGCCCCATCACATACTGCACAGTAACTTACACCACGTCCACCAAGCTCTTGTTCACCTGGTATACCCATTTTTTTGTATTCTGCACCTGTTGTAATAATAATAGAACGAGTTTTATATTCCTTCTTACCAGAAATAATCGTTTTATATTGCTCACCATCAATGATTTCTGTTACATCACCGTAAGCATATTCAGCACCGAATTTTTTCGCGTGCTCAAACATTTTTGTTGATAATTCTGGGCCTAAAATATGATCAAAACCTGGATAGTTTTCAACTTCTTCTGTATTAGCCATTTGACCACCTGGAATACCGCGCTCAATCATTAACGTAGATAAGTTAGCGCGAGATGCGTAAACCGCAGCTGTCATACCTGCTGGACCAGCTCCAATAATGACTACATCATAAATTCTTTCCTCTGTCATAAAAAAATCCTCCTCAGAACTCGACTACTAGACTGCATTCATCGTATACAATTCAAAAGCTATATTCAAATAAAATGCCTATTCGAACTCTGTTGGTACAAATGCTAGCAATTCAGTCATATATTTTGTTAATGTCGCTACACTAACTTCATAGTTTTCTGCACATTTCTTTTTTGTAACATTGTCCCCCATTGCAGATTGCAGCATATAATCTATTGCTGCAGCAATCGCGATAGGGTTTTTAAAGGCGTAATTTGAACGTAGCGCTAGTTCTCCAATCGAAAACCATAACTGCAATGCAGAAGCCGCTGTATAATTCAGTTGACCATGTACCTCTAATAATTTTTCAGCTACTTCTAAAAAACGAACAAAGCTTTTTTCATATTCTGTTTGCCTTTCAAACTGATGCCCAAGTGAATAAGCTAAACAGAGCTTTTCTACTTCATTATATTCCTCAATTTCAATCCATTTAGGGTGAGCAATAATTTCTTGTTTGTGTGGCGAATGCTTTAAAATAAAAAGTCCGAATAAGCGATCAGATGTATATTTACTATTAATTTTCTCAATAATTAACTCACGATTTTTTTCTAGTGATTGCTCCTCAGAACTTAATGCATTCATATGCCACGGCTCTAATCCTTCCTTTGAAGGATCTAAAGCAAGCAACGATTGCCAAGCAACCTTTGCAATCTCCTCCTGCTGTGAGAAGTAAGCCGACTGCGCTAACCAATAATAAAAGCCTGGATCGCCTTCATAGCCTCGTTTATGCATAGAGCGCAGCCATTTATAAGCAGTTTCATATTCGCCTATTAAAGCTAAAGTAGCACCAAGCTTATAACGGTTTTCCCAATCATAAGGCTGAATTTTTTTCAGCAACGCCATTAGCTCTTTAAGCTCTTCCTCCGCTTTCTCGTAATAGGCAAAAACCGCCAAATTACAAAGGGCATGTAGGTTGCCGTGATTTTCACGTAAAACATGCTTTAATAACGCATGTGCCTGCTCTGCTTCTCCTATATAAAAATATGCGAGCGATAGATTATTATAGGCTGGCCATGCATCTGGGAATTTTTCAATAAGCTCTTCAAGTACTTCAATCGCTTTTGGAAAGGTCCCTTTCTCCATAAGACGGCGGGCCTTTTCCTGAGCAATTAGCTTTTCGGCCTCTTGCTCATCAACATCTTCTGATATATTTTGCTCATATTCTACGAAATCTAAAATTTCATACGCATCAAGTGCATACATACCATCTGGCTCTTGCGCTAAATATTGCTCCGCGTATTTTTTAGCATCGCTCATTAAGCCTAGGCATCCCGAGACATCTGCTAATAAAAAGATAATTTCTGCATCGCTTGGTTCCAAGCTATGCGCTGTATGAATCAATTCATAAGCATGCTCATAATTTTGGGCCTCTATTTCTAATAGACCATACTGTGTTAAAACACGTACATCAGCTGGATTTAATTCCTCAGCACGCTTTAAATATTTATATGCTTTATCAATTTGCTCCTTTTCAAGTGCCTTTATTGCTTTTTCATAATAATAATCACCGGTTGGCACAAAGGAGACGATGTTTTCTTTTTTTTGTTCTTTATTTTCCAACAATATTTCCTCCGAAACAAGAAAAATAAGGAACGTAATTTACGCTCCTCATATAAACATATTTTATTATAGCACAAACAATTTAATAATCATTGATTTATACATTTCTACACATAATTTTTGTTTTAGGAGAAAAATTTGCTACGCTTATACTTCTTGCTTCTTTTGATGTCTTTCCTCTAACACCTTTAATACTTCATAAATGTCTACTTTTTGCTCCTGTAATAACACAAGCAGATGATAAATTAAATCAGCAGCTTCCCACTTCACTTCTACCGCATCACGGTTTTTTGCAGCGATAACAACTTCCATCGCTTCCTCGCCAATTTTTTTACCAATTTTATCGATGCCCTTTTCAAATAAATATGTCGTGTAGGCACCTTCTGGCAAGTCATTTTCTCGCTCTTTAATAAGCTCGCTCAACCTAGATAACATACTAACTGAGCCAACCTCCTCATTTTTCACAAGCGCTTCAGTAAAGCAAGAGTTTGTGCCTGTGTGGCATGCTGGCCCTGCTGGTAACACTTCTACCACTAATGCATCACGGTCACAATCTGTCATAATAGAAACAACTTTTTGCGTGTTACCACTCGTTGCCCCTTTATGCCATAACTCGTTGCGTGAGCGTGAAAAGAGCCATGTTTCATTTGTGGCAATCGTTTTCGCTAAAGATTCCTCGTTCATGTAGGCAACTGTCAGTACTTCTTTCGTTTTAGCGTGCTGAATCACAGCCGTTATTAAACCTTGTTCATTAAATTTAACATCAATCATCGCACACAAACTCCTTTATTGTGTAAATAAGCTTTAATGGCTGCTACACTCGTCTCTTTATAATGAAAAATGGATGCTGCTAATGCTGCATCGGCATCAGCCTGCTGTAAAACTTCCATAAAGTGCTCTGCATTGCCTGCACCACCACTTGCAATAACAGGTACTGTAACGGCATCACGGATTGCTTTTGTCAACGCTAAATCAAAGCCTGTCTTTTCACCATCGCGGTCCATGCTCGTTAATAAAATTTCTCCTGCTCCTAAGCGCACCGCTTCCTGCGCCCACTCAATCGCTCGCCACGTTGTTTTATTTCGTCCACCATGCGTATAAACCATCCATGTGCTATCTTCTTCACAAAAGCGTGCATCAATCGCTACCACGATACATTGTGAGCCAAAATAATCTGCGCCTTCTTGAATAAGTGTAGGTTGTTCCAATGCCGAAGTGTTAATCGACACTTTATCCGCCCCAGCACGCAATATGCGCTTCATATCTTCTAATGTACGAATACCTCCACCAACCGTGAATGGAATCGCAAGCTTAGCTGCTGTTTGGCGCACAACATCCTCCATCGTAGCACGCCCCTCATAGGAAGCTGAAATATCTAAAAAAACAAGTTCATCCGCTCCTTGCTCATCATAAAATGTCGCAAGCTCTACAGGATCACCTGCATCACGTAATGATTCGAACTGAATGCCCTTTACAACACGACCATCCTTTACATCTAAGCATGGAATAATACGTTTCGTTAACATTTTTTTACCCCTTCCAACCATTGCTGCAATAAAAACAATCCAAATTGGCCTGATTTTTCAGGATGGAATTGCATCCCTGTAAAATTATTTTTCGCTACAATGCCTGGCACCTGTACATCATAATAATCAGCAAATGCCATAAGCTCCTCTGGCTTTATATCTTTTGCGTAAAAGGAATGCACAAAATAAACGAAACGCTCCTCTTGTAATGTCGTCAACCAGTTTGGCATATGTGCAAACTGTAAATCATTCCAGCCCATATGTGGAATGCGTGGTGCATTCGTAAATTTGGTAATGCGTCCTGAAAAAATGCCAAGCCCCTCTGTCGTTGTTACTTCATCACTTTCCTCAAATAACAATTGCATGCCAAGACATATGCCAAGTAACGGCTTTTTTGTCGACTGAATAAAGGAAGCTAGCCCTGTCTCCTGTAGGCGTTTCATCGCATCTGGAAATGCCCCAACACCTGGTAAAATAAGCGCATCCATCGAATTTAATTGTTCTTTATTAGCAGTAATAACTGCATTAATACCTAGTCGCTTTAGCGCCTGCTCAACGCTAAATAAATTGCCCATTCCATAATCGATTATGCCAATTTTCACGCTAACAGCCCCTTCGTTGACGGCACACCTTTCACGCGCGGATCAATTTGAATGGCGTCATCAAGTGCTCTTGCTAATGCCTTGAAGATTGCTTCAATAATGTGATGCGTATTATGTCCGTACGGCACGATAACATGAATATTCATACGAGCCTCTAATGCAAGCTTCCATAAAAATTCGTGCACTAGCTCTGTGTCAAATGTCCCTACTTTCTCTGTTAAAGTCGGCACTACTCGATATTCTAAGTGCGGACGATTTGAGCAATCGATAATCACTTGGGCAAGTGCATCATCCATTGGTACGAAAGCATTGCCATAGCGCTTAATTCCTTTTTTATCCCTTAATGCCTCACGAACTACCTGCCCTAAAACGATACCAATATCCTCTGTTGTATGATGTGCATCAATATGTGTATCGCCGTCCGCTACAATTTTGCCATCAAATAAACCATGCTTTATAAATAAGTCGAGCATATGATCCATAAAAGGTACGCCTGTCGCGATGTGTGCCTGCCCTTCTCCATCCAAATTTAGCTCTACTGCAATTTTCGTTTCATTTGTGTTGCGTTCGATTTTTGCGTACCTCATGTCATATCTCTCCTTTTTCCCAGCCGCGCGCTTCAACCGCTCTGGCGTGACCCTCTAATCCTTCTAATCTCGCAAGACGTGCAATTTTGGGTGCATTTTGTTCCCATGTTTTCTCGCTATAATAAATGACGCTCGTTCGCTTAATAAAATCATCTACATTTAAACCACTTGCAAAGCGTGCTGTGCTATTTGTCGGCAATACATGGTTGGTCCCTGCGAAATAATCACCAACAGGCTCCGAACTGTAACGACCGATAAAAATTGCCCCAGCATGCGTAACCTTTTGTGCATCTGCCTCTGCATTCATCGTAATAATTTCTAAATGCTCTGGGGCTAATGAATTGATTGCTGCAATCGCCATTTCCATAGTTTCCGCTATATAAATATGACCAAAACGCCCAATTGCTTGACGCGCAATACTTTCTCTCGGTAGTGTAGCTAATTGCTTTTCTACTTCCTTCTCTACTCTTTCTGCGAGCGATGGACATGTTGTAATTAAAATCGCACACGCTAATGTATCATGCTCTGCCTGCGATAATAAATCAGCAGCTACCTCGTCAGCATAGGCTGTTTCATCAGCTAATATGGCAATTTCACTTGGTCCTGCAATCATATCAATTGCTACCTCCCCAAAAACCTCACGTTTAGCTAAGGCCACATAAATATTGCCAGGGCCTGTAATTTTATCTACTGGCGCAATCGTTTCAGTACCATAAGCCAATGCCGCAATCGCTTGCGCTCCACCAATTTTATAAATTTCCGTCACCCCTAAAATGTGTGCTGCAACAAGCACTGCATCTGGTAGCTTTCCATTCTTACTAGCTGGTGAGGTAATCACAATACGCTTTACACCTGCTACCTGTGCAGGAATAACATTCATTAGTACCGATGAAGGATAAGCTGCTGAACCACCTGGTACGTACAGTCCTACCGCATCTAACGGAATAATGCGCTGCGCTAAATAAGAGCCGTCCTTTAAAGGAAGCTTATAACCTGTACGACGCTGCTGCTCATGGTAAAGGCGAATATTTCTTGCCGCCTCTGTTAAATCTGCCAAAAGCTCTGTATCAAAATTATTCACTGCCTCATTTATTTCCTGTTGTGAAACACGAAAGTCAATTAGCGCAACACCATCCCATTTTTCACTATACGCTCGAATAGCAGCATCACCTTGCTCCTTAACATTCGCAAGTACCTCACGCACTACTGCTAGCTGCTCTTGATTGCCTCCCTCTAATGGGCGCTTTAATGAAATACTATTTGTTAACATTGTAATTTGCATTGCTTAGCCCTTCTTCCTACTCAACACATTTTCTTAAGCGACTTACTAAATCTCGAATACGCATACTTTTTAGGCGATAGCTTACAGGATTCGCAATTAAGCGAGATGAAACATCTGCGATACGCTCATATTCAACAAGTCCATTTTCTTTTAGTGTGCGACCTGTCGAGACAATATCGACAATTCGATCTGCTAGTCCTATCATTGGCGCAAGCTCAATGGAGCCATTTAGCTCGATAATTTCAACCTGCTCACCGATTTCTTTATAGTACTTTGTCGCAATATGTGGATATTTTGTTGCGATACGTGGTGCCACTTCATTCATTATTGTATTAGGTAAACCAGCTGACGCAATATAGCACGCACTAATTTTTAAATCCAACAACTCAAGGATTGTGCGTTGCTGCTCAAGTAAAACATCCTTTCCTGCGATACCAATATCAGCTACGCCATGCTCTACATAAACAGGTACATCCATTGGCTTCGCTAAAATAAAACGAATATTTTCTTCTGGAATTTCAATCATTAGCTTTCTTGTATCTTCCATATCTTCAGGCAATTGAAAGCCGGCATTTTCTAGTATTTTACAAGCTTCAGTAAAAATGCGCCCTTTTGGCATCGCAATCGTTAACTCTGTCATTGCTGCCCCTCCTCTTGTATACCGTAATCTGCAGGATTCAAATAGATAACCTCGCTAAATTGCGCTTTATATGCTGCTACATTTGTTAAACTGCTAATCGCCTGCATTGTCACGCGACGACCATCTATTCGCAAATTGTTCGCACACTTTAATGCTTCGTTATATAAAGCCGGCTCGAATAAAAGCAAGGCTGTTGCTAATATGGATTCACGCACTTGGACTACTTCTAATAATCGATCTACACGTAATCCAAAGCCAGTCGCCCCAACTTCTGACCCAAAATGTGCGAGCAATCCATCATAGCGCCCACCATTACCGAGAGGAAAGCCACTGCCTGCTGCAAACACTTCAAACAGCATACCCGTGTAATAATTCATATGGCTTGCTAATGTAAAATCAAAGGTAATATAGTCAATTAAATTCGCTTGCTTTAAGAGTTGCTCTAGCTCATACATATATGTCAATTCATTTTGATTTACTACATATTTCTCTATATTAAGGACTGACTTAACGTTCACTGCTTCTTCAATAAACTGCAATAAAATCACGCTATTTTCCTTTGGTAGGCCAAACGATTTTACCGCTTCTTCAAATCCTACATAGTTGCGTTCAACTAATAATTGGCGCAAGACATTCATTTGCTTATCATTCGCTGTATATTGCTGCAATATTGCCTGTAATACACGAGCATGTCCAATCGTCAGTGTGAAAGCTTCAACACCTAATTGTTGAAGTAATTGAATAGCCGTCATTATAACTTCTGCATCTGCAAAAACAGAAGAATCGCCAATCAATTCAATGCCCATTTGCTCAAATTCAGCTGGACGGCCCCCCTCTGTTTGCTGTGCACGAAACACACTCGCAAAATAAGCAAGGCGCTGCGGAATTTTTTCTTTTAATAATTTCGCTGTTGCAATACGTGCAATCGGTGTCGTCATATCAGGACGCAAGACTAGCATATTGCCTTGATTATCTACTAGCTTGAAAAGAGAAGCATCATCAATAGCTGAGGCTTTCCCTACTGTATCGTAATATTCCACAGATGGCGTTTTTATAAAATCATAGCCATGGGCATATAAAAAATGTCGTCCTTTCTCTCGAATTGCTTCTAGTTTTTCATAAGTTTGTGGAAATGTATCACGCATTCCAAGCGGTTTTTCAAATAATTTAATCGTAGACATAGTCACACACCTCAATACACTTTAGTTCACTAGTGTGATAGTATAATAAAGCGAAAATATTGTCAAGCTTCACCTTACTCATTTTCCCAAAATTATGTCTTAACAAGGTGCTACTTTTAAAACCTCCAGTAATCCTCAAATTAACAAATTTGAAATTTTGCAATATAAAAGGCTTTTATCTTTTAAAGACAAAGCTTTTTATTTGTCGCTGCAATTTTTCGGAGTATCTGCGTCTTTTTATGACTTATTTGCGGGTTTCTTGAGTTATTTGCGCTTTTCTCGATTTATTTGTGACTTCTCTTGAGTTATTTGAGTTTTCTCTTAACTTATCTGCGCTTTTCTTGAGTTATCTGCTTTTTCTCAAGTTATCTGCGTTTTCCCTTTGCTTGAGAAAATAAGAAGGATAACCTCAAACATCTTTGTTAGAAAGAGGTTACCCAGAAAATTGACATCAAATTTGGCACCTAGCTATTTTTGAATTGAAAGAAACTAGTTTCTTCAATCGTTTAAAGAACTACTTACTTTTTCTAAATGATCAACATATTAATAAAAAAGAAAAAGTTGTCCAAAAGAGGCGTGCTAGCCTGCTTTTCGGACAACTCCCATTTCCATTATTTTTTTCTTGCTGCCATTTCTTCTGCGGTGAAAATAATGCGCATTGGATTGCCACCGACCATGCTTCCTGCTGGTACATCTTTATGTACTAGCGTTGCAGCAGATACAATTGCGCCATCGCCAATTTCTACTCCTGGTAAAATCGTTGAATTTGCTCCAACCATTACATTGCTACCAATTTTCACATCACCTAAACGATACTCATCTATTAAATATTCGTGTGCTAAAATTGTTGTATTAAAGCCTATTATTGAATTTGCTCCGATTGAGATGCGCTCTGGAAACATTGTATCAGGCATGACCATTAATGCTAATGATGCTTTCTCACCTATATCCATGCGTAGAAAGGTGCGATAAAGCCAATTTTTCATCGCCATAAATGGTGTGAAGCGTCCTATTTGAATAAAAATAAAGCATTTCATCACCTTCAAAAAGGACACTGTGTTATAAACATGCCAAAGCGAATTTGCGCCCTCTATTTTATAGCGCTCTGTTCTTCTCATAAGCTTTACCCTTTCACAATTGTTAATAAATCTGTCATATGCTGTAGCATATAGGTTGGAGAAAATTGCTGTAAATAATCCTCTCCCTTAAAAGACCATGCTACACCAGCAGTTTTTACTCCCGCATTATGTCCCGCTTCAATATCATGTGAATTATCACCAATCATAATAACATCCTCTTTTGCTAATTGCATTTTTTGCAATGCTAATAAAATTGGCTCTGGATGTGGTTTTACATGCTGTACACTATCATACCCAATAATATGCTCAAATAATTGCTCAATACCTAACACATTTAAGCCACGCTTAACCATTTCACTACGCTTCGTTGAAACAATGGTCAATCTTATGCCTTGTGCATGTAGTTTCTCTAATGTAGAAACGACACCATCATATTGAGTTACGAGCTGATCATGATGCTCCAAGTTCCATTTACGATAGCTTGCAACCATTTCATCTACAGCATCTGGTGCAATTTCATTAAACGTTTCATGTAATGAAGGTCCGAGAAATTTTATGCAATCTTTTGGCGAATATTGCCCAGGAAATTTTTCTTCTAATACATGCATAAATGTTTGAATAATTAATTCATTCGTATTCAATAAAGTACCATCAAAATCAAATAATAATGCTTTTACCATCGTTAATCGCTCCTTATTTATCTAAATAACGTACAACAGGCTTCACTGTCATTCGACGATAAATAATTAGTGCTAAGCCTATTACAACACCGAGAATCGACACAACTTGTGCAGATCGTAAATCGCCGATTAAATACAAGCTGTCTGTACGCAGCGATTCGATAAAGAAACGCCCGATAGAATACCAAATAATATAAAAGAAAAACATTTCTCCACGACGCCAATTAAATTTACGTGCAATTATTAAAATAATGAAGCCAACTATATTCCATAACGATTCATATAAAAACGTTGGGTGTACATAAGAGCCTAAATCTTCAATATACATTTGCTCGATAAGCCAATTAGGTAAAAATAAATTTTCTAAAAAGCTGCGTGATACTTCCCCACCATGTGCTTCTTGGTTGATAAAATTGCCCCAACGTCCAATAATTTGACCGACTAAAATACTTGGTGCAGCAATATCTGCAATACGCAAAAAGCTTACATTACGTCTTTTAGTAAATATATAAGCAGTAATAAATGCCCCAATTAGCGCTCCATGAATCGCTATACCACCATTCCATATTTCAATAGCTCTCATTGGGTTTGCCTTGTAAACATCCCATTCCATCCCTACATAATAAATGCGTGCACTAAGAATGGCAATTGGTACTGCCCAAATAAGCATGTCCGCAATAAAATCTTGGTGAATACCAAGTCGAACTGCCTCTCGCTGTGCTAAAAAATAAGCTAATACGATACCAAGTGCAATTAAAATACCATACCATCGAACTGATATAGGACCGATTGAAAATGCAACCGGGTTAATCGTCATCATAATAAATTCCATTACTTTACTCCTTTACTACTTAAAATCGTCCATTTCTCCATTTGATGCGATAACTGCATCTAATCTACGGGAAAATTCCTCCGCTGCGTTAACTCCCATTTTTTTCAATCGATAATTCATCGCAGCTACTTCAATAATAACCGATACGTTACGTCCAGGCTGCACAGGGATTGTTAGCTTAGTTAGCTCTGTATCGATAATTTTCATTTTTTCTTCATCAAGCCCTAAACGGTCATATACTTTATCAGGGTCCCAAATTTCCAGCTCTACTACAAGCGTAATCCTTTTATATGGTCTAATAGCACTCGCACCAAATAGCGTCATAATGTTAATTATACCAATACCACGAATTTCTAATAAATGCTCTAATAATGGTGGCGGGCTTCCAATAATCATATTTTCAGATTCTTGACGAATTTCTACAGAATCGTCTGCTACAAGGCGATGTCCTTTTTTTACAAGCTCTAGTGCGGTTTCACTTTTCCCTACACCACTTTTACCAAGAATAAGGACGCCGATTCCATAAATATCAACGAGCACCCCGTGAATTGCAGTTGTAGGTGCTAATTCGCTTTCTAAATAATTAGTTAACCGACTCGAAAAATGAGTTGTCGTTTGCTTTGAAACTAATACAGGTACATGATTTTCATTTGATGCCTCAATTAATTCTTTCGGCACTTCCATATTTCTCGAAATAATAATAGCTGGTGTATTGCGTGCACATAGAAGACGCATACGCTCACTTTTCACACTTTCAGGAAGCATTTCAAAAAAAGAAAGCTCTGTTTTTCCAAGTAGCTGTACACGATTTGCTGGGTAGTGAGTAAAATAACCAGCCATCTCTAGCCCTGGTCTTGATATATCGCTCATTGTAATGTAACGCCCAATGCCTTCATGACCACTAATAATTTGCAAATTAAACTTTTCAATTACATCCCTTGTCGTAACTTGAACCATTGGCACAACCTCTCGTTCCTCTATAGTCTTTCTTTATTGTAACATGTTCCAGCTATATTACGGAAAGTGAAGCTCCATAACACACAAAAAAGCCGCTCAGAAAATAGATTCCAAACGACTTTCCATTCATTATTTTTGCTCAGCAAGCCACGCAGCCGCTTTTTCGGCTTCTTCACCTTTAATTAAACCTGGAGGCATACCGTTTGATGTACCATTTAAAATAACATTTAAAATTTCTTCCTCTGATAAACGAGCACCTACATCATTTAATGAAGGTGTATTACGCATACCTTGTAATTGACCACCGTGACAGCTCGCACAGCTTTGCATCACAATTTTTTCACCTTCTGCTTGTGGTGTAGCACTACTATCTTCCTTTTCATTTCCACCGCATGCAACTAAAAATAATGCAGAACCAAAAGCTGCTGTTAATAATAGTTTTTTCATTTAATTTTCTCCTCCTACAAATTACTCCACACAAGTATAGCAAACTTATACACGTTTGAAACCTTCTCCAAGTACCTCATATGCATCTGAAACAACTACAAAAGCAGTTGGGTCGACCATCTTAACAACTTGTTTCAATTTAGTGAACTCAGTCTGATAAACAACAACCATTAACAATGTTTTCTCTTCTCCAGTGTAACCACCGAAGGCAGGGAGTTTTGTTACGCCACGATCCACTTCCTTGTATATTGCATCGCGCATTTCTTTCTCTAGATTAGTAATAATATAAGCCATTTTCGATTGGCTAAAGCCTAGCTGAATAATATCAATTGTTTTCGTCGTTACATATAAACCGATGATCGCATAAAGCCCCTTTTCTAAATCAAATACAAGTGCCGCACTAACAGCAATAATGCCATCAATCATTAATACGCTCGTACCTAAAGTAAGCCCAGTAAATTTTGTAATAATTTGCGCTAATAAATCCGTACCACCTGTCGAAGCTTTTCCTTTAAAAACAAGTCCAAGCCCTGAACCAACAACGATTCCTCCAAAAATGGCTCCTAGTAGCGGATTTAACGTCCACGGCTCCCAGCCACTTGTTGCTATAACAAAGGCTGGTAAGGCAATTGTACCAATAAATGATTTAACACCGAATTTTTTTCCTAAAATCAATACCCCTGCAATAAATAAAGGAATATTAAATGCATACTGAACAATACCTGCATTCCAACCGAATAAACCATTTAAAATCGTACTAATACCACTTACGCCACCTGAAGCAACTTGGTTTGGTAATAAAAAGACATTAAAACCAATTGCAATTACTGCTGCTCCTACAATAACAAATAGATATTCGCTAATTGTATCTTTCACTGTCGACTGTTCACTATTGTTCACAAGGCTTCCTCTTTCTTCATACAAATTTCTCTTTCTTACAAAAATAGTTAACTAATAACCTCTCTTGCCCATTGCTCTGCCTCATCATAAATTTGAAAAACTGTTTCTTGCTTCAAGCCCAATTGAGGTGACAATTCTATTAATTTGTCCCAATCTAATTTATACAATGCTTCACTAAATTGTAAATAAGGCGTCATCTCTGTTTCTACGCCATTAATTGTTTGAAGGATTTCCTCTGATAATGGCATTTTTCTTAAAATTAAATACATTGGGCGCTTTAACAATGCATCAATTAACGATAATAAGCCAATTAAGAAATATTCTGAAAAATTCTTTTTGTAATTAAGTTTTGCAATTTTTTCACATGCTTTTGCGCGAAATAAAGAAGCTGCTACTAATTCATTAAATGCATCTGTTTTTTCGAAATTTTTCAATTCACGCATTGCTAGTAAGTAAACAAGCTTTCGTAGCTCTGATAGCCCTAATAATACAATTGCTTGTTTAATAGACCGCACTTTAGACTTTCTGCGATTTTTTGAACTGTTAATCAGCTGTAAAAGCTTATAGGAAACTGAAATTTCCCTCTCAATATTTGCGGCTAAAATATTGATATCTGGTTCTTCATCTTTTAAAATCGAGATAATTTGGAAATAATTTATTATGTTAGCTGGGATATCGATTGCCTTCATAATTTGCGGCTTTTCAAAGAAGTATCCTTGAAACAACACATAACCAGAATGTATGGCAACATCATATTGTTCACGTGTTTCTACTTTTTCTGCCAAAAGCTTAATATGAGGGAATTTCGACTTTACTTTATTTTCAATTTCCATCCGGTTTAATAATGGAGTAATTAAAAAATCTACCTTGATGTAGTCTATATAATTAAATAACTCATCATAAACAGTTACCCCATCCTTCAAAATAAAGTCATCAAGTGCTATTTTAAAGCCTTTTTCCTTCAGCTCTTTTACACGTTTAACGAGACTCTGTGTTATATTAACGTCCTCCAAAATTTCAATTACAACTTCTTTCGGACTTATATAATCTACTAAAGGACTAAATAATAGCTTCTCTGTAAAATTAATAAATGCAGGTGCACCTTCTGTTACTTTATCTATGCCGATTGTTAAAAATGAATTAATAATAACATCGATTGTTGCCGCATCTGCATCTGTTCCCTCTAGCGGAAATGCATTCATATTTTTACTGCGATATAGTAATTCATAAGAGACAACTTGTTCTTTTTCATTAAAAATCGGTTGCTTACCAATAAAAACTTCCACGCTAAACTCCTCGCTTTTTTATTACTTAATAATTTTATTCATTGTAACCAAACACTCGGACGACTACTTCATTTACAAATGGGATTACTGAAATATGTATACAGCTTTTAATTTACTGATTACAAAATAATATTATTTTCAAAAAAATTATAATATCAATTATATTGAATCTTAATTTAAAAGCCCTTCCTATCAATTAAAATAGGTGCTAACGTACAAATAATAGCAAATTAATAGTCATATTTCAGCAAAATTTTTTAGTTCATTTAATGTTGTTTCTATTATACTTCACACATTGCTCAATTGCTAATTGCCTATATATTCCGAGACATGTAATATAATATTATAGCATATTTAAGGGGGAATTTTTTATTTATGAGCATCATTGAGTATGAGCAACAACAATCTATTGCCTATGTAAAACTAAATCGACCTGATGTCCTAAATGCTTTTAATTTCGAAATGTTAACAGAGCTTCAAGCTATTGTAGAATCAATTCGTATACACCCTGATATTCGCCTTGTCATTATTACAGGCGCTGGCGATAAAGCCTTTTCTGTCGGCGCTGATTTGAAAGAGCGTCAAACGCTACCTGAACCTTTAGTAAAACGAAATTTAAATAAATTCGCTGAGGTATTTAATGCGATTGAAGCATTGCCACAGCCAACTATTTGTGCGCTTAATGGCTACGCCTTTGGTGGTGGCCTTGAATTAGCTCTTGCCTGTGATTTTCGTCTCGCTGCGGAAAATGCTGTTGTCGGTCTAACAGAAACAAAGCTAGGAATTATCCCTGGCGCAGGTGGAACACAGCGTTTACCACGATTAATTGGAGAAACGAAAGCCTTAGAGTTTATTTTGACAGCCAAAAAAATATCCAGTGAGGAAGCGTTAGCTTGTGGATTATTTACTCAAGTAGTAGAGTCGAACAATTTAATGCAGGCTGCTGAAAGCTTTGCAAATGCCATTTTACAAAATGCTCCTATCGCCTTACAGCAAGCAAAATTTGCTGTTAAGCAAGGGATGAAGGTTGACTTGCAAACAGGCCTACAAATCGAGCGTAAAGCATATGAAATTACATTACCAACTGAAGATCGCTTAGAAGCATTAAATGCTTTTGTTGAAAAGCGAGCTCCACAATTTAAAGGGAAATAAACAAAACTAGGAAGTGCAAAAAACGCACTTCCTAGTTTTACTTTTACTCTGCAAAAATCGTTGACCACTCTGCACGTTTTTCAAGCATTTCACGCGCTAATTGTTGTGCACCTTCTAAGCTATGGTTTGCAGCCCAACCACATTGTACTTCATTACATGCTGGCACTTCTGTTGCGTTCACAACATCTTGTAATGTTTTCTCTAAAACATCTAAAATTTCATCGTAATTATCGTGGTTAATGACAGATAAATAGAAGCCTGTTTGGCAGCCCATGGGACTAAGGTCAACAACATGGTCAGAGTGATTGCGAATATTTTCCGCCATCAAATGCTCTATTGAATGAAGAGCATCCATTTTCATAAACGCTTTATTCGGCTGTTTGAAGCGGATATCATATTTATGTACAACATCCCCGTTTTTCCCCTCTTTTACCCCAGCTAAACGTACATACGGAGCAGCTACTTTTGTATGGTCTAAATTAAAGCTTTCTACATTCATCTTTGTCATTTTTCATAACCTCGCTTATTTATTTTTTTCTTCTTGAATTAATTGCACCAATAACCGCTGGTATCACAGAAATGAAAATAATTAATAATAGGACTGTCGAAAAGTTTTCTTTAACAACAGGGATATTACCGAAAAAGTAACCAAGTAATGTACAAATGAATACCCAAGCAAGCGCCCCTACAACATTATACATGATAAAATATTTGTAATTCATACGGCTTGCCCCTGCCACAAACGGAATAAATGTCCGAATAAACGGCATAAAGCGCGCAATGACGATTGTTTTACCACCATGCTTGTTGAAAAATCGCTGCGCTGCGTCCATCCGCTCTTTATTAATTACTCTCCCTAAAAAACTATCAGGTGGAATGGATAAACCAACTGCTCGCCCGATATGGTAATTCACTGTATCTCCAATAATCGCAGCTGCAATAAATACCGCCATTAATAATGGTAAATTAAAGGAGCCTAACGCCGCAAACGTACCTGCTGCAAATAGTAAGGAGTCCCCAGGTAAAAACGGCATTATAACAACGCCCGTTTCAACAAACACAATCGCAAATAAAATTCCATAGGACCAGCCACCAAATTGCTGAATAATTTCCTGCAAATGCTGGTCAATGTGCAAAATAAAATCTATCAAGCCTTGAATAATCGCCATTTATATACTCACTTTCTAATTAATTTATACTCTCTCATTTTAGCATAATATGATTTACTATGCCTTTTATAACATTAATTAGAACGAACTTTTTCATAATATGTTTCAGATAGAAAAAAACTGCATCTTCAAATTTATGAAGTGCAGTTTTTCTTTATTCTTCAAGGGGCTTCAATCCAAATAGGAAGCGTATTTTTCAAGTGCCTGCTGTTTAACCATATCCTCACGTGCCCATTCGGATAATTTTTCTGTAGCATAGCTTGTATTTGCCTTTTGTACAGCCTCTCGTAAAGCGCTCGTTTCATTTTGCAAAGGTACTTTCCTGTAATTATATAATAAGAATCTTTCATTGATTTTCTTAAGAATAACAAGTATTCATTAACTCATAACCCGCGATATAATACGTAATATCTTCGCGTTTATTGTATGCCTCGTTTTCTAAAATTGTTATTTCCATACCACTTTGGACTTCATCACCACTTATAACTTTTTGGACCAAAAAATTAGATAAAGTATAAGCAACATCGATTCGGTCTTCTTGAACAACCTTCTTTCCAATAGCAATCATTTCCGCCCTTTTTCTATAGATGCTAAATCTGGCGTTACATCTGCTTTGGCATCTACAATTAAATTTCGCCCAAATAAACGTTCTTCCATCCCATTATTTATTTCCAAAGATGAACCATCCAATTATAGAAATACATATAACTCCAATAATAATTACTAAGCTTTTTTTCATCAGAGTGCACTACTTTCTAAATTGCAGATTCACATCAACAATTTTCCCCTATAAAAGTGGTATTTAATATTTTCTACCATTATTACTTTATATAAAAAAACAGATTCAGAAAATAGAACTTTTCCGAATCTGCTTTTTTATTTAGGTAAAGATTTTTATATTAAATATACTTCTCAAACCAACCAACAATTTGCTCAAGGCGTTGGATACGTAGGTTTGGTGTTCCTGTGCGTGATAAATTGTGATCGCAATCAGGGAAACGCACGAAGCCTACTTCTTTGCCCATTGATTTTAACGTAATGTAGAATTGCTCTGCCTGCTCGATCGGGCAGCGGAAGTCCTTTTCACTGTGTAAAATTAATAACGGTGTTTCTACATTTTTCGCATATTTTAATGGAGAATGATTCCATAGCTTTTCTACGTCCGTCATATCGCCACCAATTTGCCAATCTGTGAAGTAGTAGCCAATATCTGATACACCAAAGAAGCTGATCCAGTTTGAAATCGAACGCTGTGTTACTGCGGCTTTAAAGCGATTTGTATGCCCTACCGCCCAGTTTGTCATAAAGCCACCGTAGCTACCACCTGTTAAGCCTAAGCGCTCCGCATCAATCCAGTCATAATTTGCTAATGCATAGTCTGTTCCTAGCATAATATCCTCAAAGTCGCCACCGCCGTAATCACCACGAACAGCATCTACAAATGCTTGGCTATAGCCATGGCTTCCACGTGGGTTCACATATAGTACACCATAGCCTTGTGCCGCTAGTAGCTGCATTTCATGGAAGAATGTATTCGCATATAATGTATGAGGTCCACCATGAACTTCTACAATTAGTGGATACTTTTCGCCTTCAACATAGTTCGCAGGCTTCATAATCCAGCCATGTACATCCCAATCCTTAGCGCCTTTATAAACAATTGGCTCTGCTGCTGATAGTGTTATTTCTGCAAGGAAAGCATCATTGAAATGCGTTAACTGCTTGCGCTCACCTGTTGTAATATTATGCTTAAATAATTCACCAGGGAATGTCGGATTGGATACAGCAATTATTGCTTCATTACCGCTTTTCGCTACCGCATAGCCGTAAACATGCTCCATTTCAGGTGTTGCAGGATAAAGCTCCCCTTCTAATGTCGCGTAGTATAAACGAATATCGCCCATTATTGATACTTGGAAATAAAGTGCATTTGTTTCTGTCCATACAACTGCTGGAGCTGCCGCGCCTTGCTGTAAATCTGCAACCGCATAATCACCAACAGGTGCATCTAAACCTTCCGTTAAAGCAATTGTTTGTGCTGTTTCTGTATCATATACATACACTTTGGAATGCGTAGCATTTTTAAATGTTGCATCGCCACCTACATACGCAATATAGCGGTCATCAAACGAATAAGTCGCACCGCCATAGTAGCCGTCCTGATTTACTAAAACTGTTTCTTCCTTTGTCGCAATATCAACTATGTATAATGGTTGACGGAATTCGAAATCTTGATTTTCTGAGCGATTCACACCGATTACAAGCTTTTTCCCATTATGAGAAACACCGCTTAATGAATAATCATGATTACCTTCAGTAAATTGTGTAATTGTGCCATCTAGCGTTACTTCAGCAATATGTGTACTCATTCCTTGCTTGCGTAAACCATTGCCACCTACACCGTCCATTTTATGCTTCATTCTATCAACAATATAAGCTTCTGGTAGCTTTTTATCTTCTTTTTCAACTGCATCGGTAAATGCTGTACCATTTTTTAAGCTTGCTGTTACCCATAGCTTTTCACCGCATGGGCTCCAAAGGTAAGAGCTAACTCCATAAGGGAAATCAGCTACTTTTTTAGCCTCTCCACCGTTGCGATTTAAAATATAAAGTTGATTTTTTTCTTCACGACTAGATAAAAAGGCTACTTGCTTACCATCTGGTGACCATTTTGGACTGCTGACGCGCTCCTTACCAAATGTCCATTGTGTTACTTCTTCACTAGCAAGCTCTACATGGAAAAGGTGCGCATAGTATTTATTATCTTCTTTATCAATCAATGTGCGTACAAACACAGCCTCCTGTTCATTTGGTGCTAACACTGGGGCTGTTACAGATTGCAATGCGTATAAATGCTCTTTTGTTAAAAATTCTGTCATTTAATATTCCTGCTTTCTTGTTGTTATTTCGACCTTCGTAATATTAAGTTTACCACGATACAAATATGTGTCAATATTCTAATAATTATTACTAAAGACTTTTTTTCGGTATCATCACATTTAATCGCATCGATAACAGAGAATAATGCAGAATTCGAGTTATTGTATCTATAGACTAATTTGAAAATATATCAGTGGCTTCTTTGATTTATCGGCGACTTTTTGAATATATCAGCGGCTTTCTTTGATTTATCAGCGAAATTTAAAATATATCAGCGACTTTCTTTGATTTATCAGCGAAATTTAAAATATATCAGTGACTTTCTTTGATTTATCAGCGAAATTTAAAATATATCAGCGACTTTCTTTGATTTATCAGCGAAATTTAAAATATATCAGCGGCTGCCCCCAATTTAACAGAAAAAAAGCTGTCGGGAAAGTTATTGCTTTTTCCGACAGCCTAAACTTCATATTTGCTAAAACAGGTGTTGATTATTTCACTGCCTGTTCTTTTAATGAACGACGTAAAATTTTTCCAGTTGTATTTTTCGGAAGCTCATCGATAATTTCGATGACTTTTGGTACTTTATATTTTGCAATATGCTCGGCACAATATTGCTTTAGCTCCTCAATCGTTGTGCTTTGCTCTTTTAGCACAACATACGCACATACCGCTTCGCCGAAATCGGGATCTGGCAAGCCAATGACAGCGGCCTCCACAATATTCGGATGTGCATAAAGCACTTCCTCAACTTCACGTGGATAGACATTGTAGCCACCTACAATAATCATATCTTTTTTGCGATCAACGATGTAGAAATAATCTTCCTTATCTTTTCTCGCTAAATCGCCTGTATAAAGCCAGCCGTCCTGAATTGCCGCTGCTGTGTCCTCAGGCATTTTATAATAGCCCTTCATAACGTTTGGTCCGCGCACGATTAATTCTCCAACTTCACCAACAGGGACTTCATTCCCTTCAGGATCAACAACTTTATTTTCAACATTAACAATCGACTGACCAATTGAACCCGGCTTGCGCTCTTTATCTAATGGATTAAAGCACGTTACTGGCGAGGCCTCTGATAATCCGTAGCCTTCTGAAATGCGAACATTAAACTTCTGTTCGAAATTATGCAATAGCGATACAGGTAAAGAGGCACCACCTGATACTGCTAAGCGCAATGTTTTAAATGCCGCCACATCCCCTTCAGCAAATTGGTAAAGGAAATTATACATTGTTGGCACACCTGCAAAGACTGTTGCCTCTTGTGCTTTGGCAAGCTCAAAAATTTCGGCTGGGCTAAAGCGTGGTGCTAATAAAATTGTAGCACCTTGTACTAAAGGCGCGTTAACTACAACCGTTAATGCGAAAACATGAAATACTGGCAATGTCGCAATAAATTTGTCTTTATCAGTTACTTTCAAATATGTACCTACATCACGTGCATTTGAATATAGGTTACCATGTGTTAAAATAGCCCCTTTTGGATAGCCTGTTGTACCCGATGTATATAAAATAACTGCATTATCATCTGTTTCTAATGCTACTGGTTGTGCTGTGCCTTCTGTTGTTCTTAATAAAGCTGTAAAAAGAACTGTTTTTGCTTTTGCATTATCACTTAATGCAGCAACTTTCTCCCCTGTGTCTGCTGCTGTTTCGCAAATAATATACTTTTCTACGTTCATAAATACTTGTACACCTTTGTCTACAAGCGGTAACAACATATCAAGTGCCACAACTATTTTGACATCACCGTTTTGAATAATGTATGAAATTTCATCTGGTGTATAAATTGGATTAATCGGAATTACTGTTGCACCGATACGCATCGCACTATAAAGAGAAATTAAAAAATGAGGCGTGTTCCCCAATAATAACGCCACATGATCTCCCTTTTGTACCCCCATATCTTGCAAAGCTTTTGCAAAACGACCTACTGTTTGCTCAAACTCGCTATAGCTTGTATTCTTCCCCATAAAATGATAAGCCGTTTTTTCTGGTTGTTCGAGAGCTTGCTGTCTTACCTTTTCAACTAAATTCAATACACCCATCCCCTTTATCAATTGTGTGCATAGTTAATGCTTTTAGACGAAATTCTTCCTATTTCAGCTAATACCCCTCTGCTGAATCTGAAAAATGAATTATCATTCATTTTATATTATTTTAAAATAAAAATTTCGATATTACAATAGTTTTCAAGCGATTGTGCAAAAATTCTGTCGATAATACCATTTTATGATCGTACATGTGCAATATAGCGCCATCTAATCAAATAAAAATAAATGACTTGAATCATAACTATAAAGGTGAATGCCAGGACAATCTCTTTCCCAAGCGATACATTCATTACATTTTTTAAAATAGCTTGTAATACTAAAAAAGCGAATATACTATGCACAAGTGCTAGCCCCCAAGGTAAGAAAAATTGTGGAAATAAATAGCGTGTAATTAGGTTTTTTTGCTCGCTATCTGTTAGCCCCATGCGCTTTAATACGTCAAACTGTTTCTTTTCTCGCTCTAAGCTCGTATATAGCTTGAAGTAAATGAAACTCCCTGCTGCCAGTAAGAATACCGCAACAACTAACAAGCCAACTAAAGTAAACAATGAATAGGCAGCTAGTATATAAGAATAATTTAACCCCGCATTTTCAAAGTAAAATGGCAGTGTATAAGAATCCTTTAAATACGCCTCAGCAACAGCATAATGTAGCTCTAAACCAATATTGGCGGCTTCTGCCCAATTGGCTATATCAAATGCATACAAATGATAGCTTGGCATAACAATATCTGCGAGCTCAAACGGTTTAGTAATTCTTTCAAAATCCTCATCGCTTACGATAATGGCATTGCGACTAATAATCGCATCAGGGAAAATAAGCTTTGGATAAACGCTATTTATAACAAGATCAACATTATTTTCTTTTAATGTTGTTCGCACAGTTGTATTTTCAAGCTCTTTTATCGAATCATCTGAATAAGCGATGAACATTGCTTCTCCTTGCTCAAGACGTACCATCGAATAACCATATGAGAAGAGTAACTGATTAATATCCGTTGCACTAAATACTTCGACAGAGTTGGAAGTATGTGTAGATGTTTGCCTCTTCACAACAAAACGCGTTAAATTATACGATAATCCAGCTTCCTCCAGCTCATAAATCAATGAAGAAATATGTGCAACTTCATACGGATTATCTACATTTCCTTTATAAATAATGCCTAAAGGATTTAGCTTATCGTATTGAGATGTATAAGATGATAAAGCAGATAACACACCTACACATAAAAAGGCTAGTGTTGAAACAAGAGTTACAACGACAAACATCTTTCGATTGCTATACATAATATGCCCTTGCTCAGCAAGTGATAGCATTCGTGTTTTTCTCCAATATACCTTCTTGCGTTTCTTTATTCGTTCAATAAAAGCTAATATCGTATCAGTAAATAAAAAATACGTACCGATTGTGGAGATGATCGGGATGATTAATAGCAAAATTGGCAATGTCATAAAAGTTGTAATAATCGCTAATATATAGCCAAAACCAATTAAAAATATACCTAAAAATGCGCGAATTTTTGAATATCCACTTGATACATTAATATATTGTTGACCTTTTAATAAATCAATAAGCTTTGCCTCACGCGTCATTAACACACTTATAAAAGAAATAACGACAAAGGCGCTAATAAACACCGTTAACGTTAAAACAAATGGCTCCCACGAAAAATACAGTGGTAGCTCATCTAAATATAAAATTTCACGAACAATCATAAAGAAAAACTTTGAAAAGGCATAGCCAAATGCGATACCAAATATGCTAGAAATAGTGCCAATTAACATTGTTTCTAAAAAAACAAGCTTGCTTAATTGCTTTTTTTCCATACCGAGATGTAGCAAAATTGCAAACTCTTTAGAACGTGCCTCTAAAAAAGCCTTCATCGAATAGAAAATAAAAAACCAAGAAAAAAGCATCAAAATAACTTCTGCAACAAGCATTCCAAGTAATGAAACATTCCCTAAAAAGCCCTTTTCACTTGCTGGATGAAACATTAGCATCGAGTAAATGAAAAAAACAAAAACGGAGAAAAAACTAGCCATAAAAAAGGCTGCATATACGCGAAAATTGCGAAAAACGTTACGGTAAGCGAATTGTTGAAAGGTCACCCACTTGCCCCCCTAATAAACTTAAAACATTTAAAATGCGCTGGAAAAATGTTTGGCGACGGTCATCTGAATAAATTTCATTAAAAAACTCGCCATCTTTAATAAATAGCACACGGTCACAATAGCTTGCGGCAATTGGGTCATGCGTTACCATCACGATTGTTGCCTGGCGCTCCTTATTAATTTTACTTAATAACTCCAGCACCTCTCTTGATGCATGTGAATCAAGGTTTCCAGTAGGCTCATCAGCTAATATGATGGAAGGCTGATGAATCAATGCTCTAGCAATTGCTGTACGCTGTGCCTGTCCACCTGAAATTTCATTCGGACGCTTTTCTAAAATTGATTCGATGCCTAGTTGCTCAGCTAAAACAGCTAGCCGTTTTTCCATTACTTGCAAAGGCTGATTATCTAGCGTTAATGGTAAAACGATATTTTCCTCCACTGTTAGCATAGGCAATAAATTAAAGTCTTGGAAAACGAAACCGAGCTGACGACGACGAAAATAAGCAAGCTCCGTTTTATTCAAATTTTGAGGCTTTATTTTTTCTAAAATAATTTCCCCTGATGTCGGATGGTCAATTGTCGAAATAATATTTAATAATGTTGTTTTTCCGCTACCAGATGGTCCCATAATCGCTAAAAACTCACCTTTTTCCACTTCAAAGCTTAGCTGATTGAGCGCGCGATGTGTTACTTTTCCTTCATATACTTTTGTTACCTCATTAATTTGTAAAATCGCCACAATTATCCCCCATTCCGCTCGCTTGAAAATGTGATACGCACTGTTGTACCAACACCAACTTCCGATGTAATCATAAGCTGATGCCCTAATTTTTCGCATATTTCATTTGCTAAATATAGCCCCATTCCAGTTGATTCACCTGTTTTACGTCCATTTTCTCCTGTGAAGAAAGCTTTTGTTACCCGTGATAAATCTGATTTAGGTATACCTATTCCCTCATCTCTAATCGTTAAGGCAATGCTTCCTTCTTGCTGCTGTGCACATATTGTAATTTTTTTATTTGGCTCAAACGTGTACTTCACAGCATTGGTAATAAATTGTCCTAGTGCAAATTGCAGAGACTTTGAATCACTTGCAACAACTAACTCATCATCTATATGGACTTCTGGAAAAACACGATTCGTAATAAATAAGCGCTTATGCTCATTTACCACAGTTGTAACAATCGCCCTTAATGATACTTGTTCAACTTGCATATCATCCTCAAAGCTATCAAGGCGCGCGCTCATCAGCACCATATCCAACCCTCGCTTCAGGCGCTCAACTTCCTCCTGCACGCTTTTTTTATCTAACGGGGCATCTTCTTGTAGCAATAATTCCAAAACTGCAATTGGCGTTTTCATTTGATGAATCCATTGATTCATAAATTTATATTGGCGTGTTTGTTTAGCGTACAAGGTTTGCACCTCGTTTTGATAAACATAATAAAGCTGCTGCATATATTTTTCCGTTTGCATATATTCCATTGTTTTTGCATTTTTTTGTAACGCTTCTTCCATTGTGATTGGCAACTGCATAATTTTGCTTAAATAACGACGGCGTAACATATAGCGTACAGCTAAAAATGAAATTATCAATATCGTACTAATCACAATGCTATAAAGTGCTGTTTCAAAATTGCGAAAGCCATCTAGCCAATAAAGAAGTAACACAAATAATACGAGCAACAACTGAAAAATAATATAAGAAATATGTTCCTGTAAAAAAAGCTTTAGCCCCATTACACTTCCTCCGCGCTAAGCATAAAGCGATAACCCGCACCACGAACTGTTTCAATAACTGATTTCACATGATAATCAGATAGCTTTTTACGAACACGGGTCATATTAACATTAAGTGTATTTTCATCAACAAATGCTTGATCATCCCATAATTGCTCTAGTAATGCATCCCGTGATACAACCTTTGGTGCTTGCCCAAGGAGTAAATCTAAAATGATACATTCTTTTTTTTGTAAAGGGATAACAATATCTTTAACATGCAGCTCCATGCTTTCTAAGTATAAAGTTAGTGCGCCTTGCCTTACTGTGCGCTCCTCCTGCCTTGCAGCGTACTCCCCGTATGTACGACGTAAATGACTGCGAATTTTTGCCAACACAATTTCATAATTGAATGGCTTCGTAATAAAATCATCCCCGCCATTTTCAAGCGCAAAAATTTGATCCATTTCCCCAGAGCGCGCTGAAATAAATAGAATCGGACATGTTGTATGCTGTCTTAGCTGACGACACCAATAGTAGCCATCATAGGCAGGTAAATTTATATCAAGCAGCACCATATGAGGTGCAAAAGCTAAAAATTCATCAAGTAACGCATCAAAATCTTGTACTGTCGCTACTTCATATTGATATTTACGCAACGTTTCAGCAAGCAAGGAAGCTATTTTTTTATCATCTTCCACAATAAAAATTCGATGCTTTTCCATTTGTAAACCTCCTTCAATGTGCTATACGCACAATTTACATAGACGATTTGGTAACCGAGAAGTTTCTAAACTCCCCCTCTTTAAGCTTACATGATTTCATGCTAAAAATAAAAGTATTGAAAAAAGTTGTCCGACAAGCGGCGCATCAGCCTACTTTTCGGACAACCCACACAGCCTACTTTTAATAAATTAGCTGTAAAAAATCTTCGTTTGTAATACCACCAAAGTATTTGGCGATATCGATTTCTTTTAACGCTTCGGCAATTGCTGCGCGGTCATATTTACAGTCAATTAAAAGCTGCTCTATCTCCGCCACATCGCCAACACCAAAGAAATCCCCGTAGATTTTTATTTCTTCAATAGTGCCACGATTCACCTCTAAGCGAATATCAATTCCACCTGATGGGAAGCGATGTGTTTTTTGAATATTAAAGCGTGGCGATTTGCCATAGTTCCATTCCCATTTTTGATAGCGTTCTGCCGATAGCTCGTGAATTTTAGCCCAATCCTCATCTGTTAATTCATAGTAGCGAATATTTTCTTCGCCATCGAAAATAGATTTTAAAATGTCCATACGGAATTGTTCAACAGATATTTTTTCTGTTAAAAACTCAGAAATATTAGCAACGCGCGAGCGCACCGATTTAATCCCTTTTGATTCGATTTTATCCTTCTTCACCTTTAATGCTGATACAACTTGATCAATATCTGTATCGAACATTAGTGTACCATGGCTAAACATACGGCCGCGTGTTGCATATTGCGCATTACCTGATACTTTACGGCCTTCCGCCAAAATATCATTGCGTCCAGATAATTCTGCGTTTACTCCTAATTTAGCCAAGGCATCTACTACAGGCTGCGTGAATTTTTTATAATTGTGGAAGCTATTGCCGTCATCCTTTGTTAGGAAGCTGAAGTTCAAGTTTCCTAAATCATGATAAACAGCGCCACCGCCAGATAAGCGGCGCACAACAATAATCCCATTATCCTCTACATAGTCTGTATTAATTTCTTCAATTGTATTTTGGTTTTTGCCAATAATAATGGATGGCTGGTTGATATAGAACAGCAAAAAATCATCCTGCTCAATATCCATATTGCGCAATATGTACTCCTCAATCGCTAAGTTAATACGTGGGTCTGTAATGCCTTTATTATCAATAAAATACATGCTGTATCTCCCTTTCATCAAGTACTCATATTTATTTTAACTTAAACTGGGCGTTTTGTGTTGACGAATGCATACTGTTATAATACACTAGTTAATAATAAGTCAGTATTATAACAGTTAACTCAAGGAGGGGAAAATGCAAATGTTAGAAAACGTTGTGGAATTTTTCAGAAACTTACCAGAGAAAACTTGTGTACAATGCGGCAAAAAGATGGAAGAGCAAAGTGAATGCTACAGCCATACTTGTGAAAATTGCAACAAACTTTAATCCTGTGAATCGCATCCCTATGATGATTCTATAAATGAATTGCTTACGCTTAAAGGCAGTAGGTGGGCAAATGAAAACTTGCCTCCCTACTGCCTTTTTGCATTTTATTTTCTCATAATGTGATACATGAACGCTACAAACTGCGCTCTTGTGACAGCTTTATTCGGTCGGAAATCCCCATTATTATCAAACACAATCACTTTGCACCCTTGTACAGCAATATACACTTATCGTTATACCATATTTTTTATATTTCGTTGCTCAAAGCAGAATCAACCATTATGGCCATTTAAAAATTTATTCAGAAAGTCAAAATCTCCTATTATACATTGGCTCTACTTATTCTTTTTTAAATGAAAGGAAATATCGTAGAAACCAGTGTTTTCAACCTTATAAATAATACTTAAAGTTAATATTTCAATAAAACAGAAAAAAAATTACCCGAAAAGTGGCGCTAGCCAGCTTTTCGAGTAATTTCTTTTTTTATGCTTGTTGTTGCTTTGAATAGCGACGCGTGAAGACTAACGCGAAGTAGCCTAGTGTAATTGCTAAGCATACAAGTGTAAAGCCTGCTAATACGGCAAAGTTAAAGCCTAAGAATGCATTATCACCTGTAGAGATTGCTACTTTAAATGCTTGCACTGAGTACGTCATTGGGAAGAATGGGTTGAATGCACGTAATGGCATTGGCACTAATTCTAGTGGGAACGTACCCGCGCTTGTTGTTAATTGGATGATTAAAATTAGGATAGCGACAAAGCGTCCTGGGTCACCCAAAATTGATACAAGCATTTGAATAATAGCTAAGAATGTGAAGCTTGTTAATACTGTCGTTAATATGAACGATGGTAAGCTTTCTACTTCAATTCCTAAAAGACCAACCACGATTGCAATTGTAATAGCTGATTGGATAATACCAACTACCGCTAATACTGATACTTTACTAAAGAACCATGCGATAGGATTTGTCGGACGTACTGCAGGCTCAACAAACGGGAACACGATTGAAATTAATAATGCCCCTACGAATAATCCTAGTGAAATAAAGTATGGTGCAAAACCTGTACCATAGTTAGGTACGTGGTTTACTACTGTTTTTTCTACATCAACAGGCTGTGCGACCATTTCATAATTGGCATCACCTGAATCAACTTTTGCCTCTTCACTTGCTTCTTGTAATTTTGAAGTTAATGTTTCTGTACCATCAACAAGATCTTTCGTGCCATCAGCTAAAGTTGTAGATCCTTCAGCTAGTTCACCTGATTTTTCAGCAAGTAAAGATGTACCATCATTTAATTTGCCTGTGCCAGAAACTAAAGTATTTAAACCTGTTGCTAATTCATTAGCACCTGTCTTAGCTGCACCAGCACCTTGTTTTAATTCGCCTAATTTTTCAGCGATTGTTGCATTTCCGCCAACAATTGTATTGATACCGTTGCGTAAAGCATCGCTGTTTGCTACTAGGTTGTTTGCACCTGCTGCAATTTGTTGTTGACCTGCAAGTAGCTGACCGCTACTTTCATTTAACTTCGAAGCACCTTGCTGTAATGAGCCTGTGCTTGTAGCTAAATTATTTAAACCACCAGCTAATTGTGCACTACCTTCATTTAACTGTGTTAATGTTGCTTGTAAGGCTTGCGCTTTTTCTTCTGGAAGTGTAGCTAAAATTTGTTGCATTTGCTCAGATAGTGAGCCAATACCTGCATTTAATTTTGTTGCACTTTCACTTAATTGATTTGCACCAGCTTGTAAGTTACCTGTGCTTTGCGTTAAAGAATTTAAACCTTCATTAAATGCTTGTTGCTTCTCTACTATATTCTTTTGACCTTCAGCAACTTTCGCTGCACCGTCAGTATAATTATTAATCCCTTGCGCTAGTTGTTTTGCACCTGTTGATAACTCTCCTGCACCAGCTGCTAATTGTGAGCTACCTTGCTCCAACTTCGCTACACCATCCGCTAAGCTTGTTGCACCTGTTGCTGCCTTTTGTGCACCTTGCTTTAATTCGCTAGTACCATCAGCAAGTTCAACTGTGCTTGATGCTAACTGCTCTAAATAGCCTTGTAAATCGCCAGCACCGTCCTTAATTTTTTTGGCACCCTCGTCTAATTTAGATGCTCCATCAGCCGCCTCTGCAAAACCATCACCTAGCTTCGTAATCGAAGTAAATAATTTTTCAGCATATGTTTTTGATACTTGTGAGTTGACCTCAATTTTGATCTTTTCCATTGCTGTTTCACCAATTTGAGCACTTAAAAAGTTAAAGCCCTCGTTTGGTATATAGTCAATTACTAGTTTCGACGGTTTTTCATCTAGTAATGTAGTAGCATGTTGAGAGAAGTTTTCAGGAATACGGATAAGCATGTAATAATTGCGATCCTGCAATTGCTTTTCTGCATCCTCTGTTGCTATCTCCACAAATTTAAATTGCTCACTTGAGACGAGCTTATCTGTCAGCTCTTCACCAAGGTGCATTGTTTCTCCTTCAAATGTTGCACCAGCATCCTCGTTTACTATCGCAACTGGTAAGTTCGTTAATTGTGCATATGGATCCCAAAATGCCCATAAAAACATACCGCTGTATAGTACCGGAATGAATAATACTGCAACGATTGATACTAACATTTTACGTGTCTTGAAAATTTGCAACCATTCAGATTTAAACACTGTCATCACCTTTCTTTTTTATACGGAGTGACCATAAACGTCATCCGGTCATTTGTTGGCAATAAAAAATCAGATTTTCCAAAGTGAAAACTGATTTTTCCCCTTATTGCCTTTGTAAGCCTCTAAAAATCGTCTGCTTAAAGATATCCAAAATTTGGTCTTCGCTCATCGGCTCATCATGTATTTGCTGCCAATCTACAACAAATGCTAAATAAGATTTAAACAATAAATACGCGACGAGTGGTGGATTGCATTCGTGCACTTCACCTTTTGCCATACCCGTTTCAATACGGCTAGCAATATAAGAAATTCCCTCACTTTCGATGTCTTGAAGCATTTGCTTAACTGCTGGTGTTCGTAACTCCTTTTCCTCTTCAATTAATTTTGCGAAAAGTACATGGCGTTCTCTAAATTCCAGCATTTTCATTAATACGCTATGACCGTTTTCCGTAAACGACTTATTCGTATCAATTGTTGCGTCCATCGCTACCTTCATTTCTTTAATAAGCGATAAAACAACCTCTTTTAAAATTTCTTCTTTATTAGAGAAAAATGTATAAATCGTTCCTTTTCCGACATTTGCAATTTTAGCAACTTGTTCCATTGTTGTTCCTTTATAACCGAATAAAGAAAACGACTTTGTTGCGGCCTCCAAAATTTCTTGTCTACGATCCAATTCATTTCCCCCCTTTGCATAAAGAATAGATTTTAAATTAAAATGACCAGAAAACCATTTCGGTCATCTGGTCATTATTATACACGCCATTTAAAATATTGCAAGCATTTATTCGAAAGTTTTTTCAGTTTAATGCTTTTCTTCGGCATCCTCTTCTTTATGGTTGTTGTGATCACCTTTGTTCATTGAGTTATCGCTTTTATCATCCAGTACTTTACTCATATCTGGGCTGCCAACAATAATTTGTTGTTTCGGCATTACATGTAAACTACGTGCCGTTGTATGTGCAAACATATAATAGACACCATCATGCTCAAATTTAAACTTTGCTTTATATACACCATCTTTATCCAACTCACCATCAATCATATGCCCTTCATCTTTTAATCCAGACTCCCATACTTCAAACTGAACGCTTGCATCATCTACAGCTTCCTCGCCCTGTGTCACATAAGCAATTAAATCGATTTCCTCATTTACTGCTACCGCTTCTGGCGTTTGAATTTCAACAACAATTTCCTGTGGCATAATACCACTATCTAAAGTGTCCACTTCTGGCTCGTCATTACAAGCCGCTAAAATCATTGGTACTGCTAATAAACTTAAAAACCATTTTTTCATTATTTATTCCTCCATTAATGGTATTTTCACATTTACACATGTGCCTTTTCCTACTTCGCTCTCTATCGTTAGTTGTCCTTTATGCTGTTTAATAAGCTGCTCAACAATTGATAAGCCTAAGCCACTGCCACCATCTGACCGACTCCTTGCCTTATTCACACGATAAAAGCGCTCTGTTATATGAGATAAATCTTCCTTTGGGATACCAATACCAGTATCCTTTATCGAAATCATTGCAAAATGTTCAACAATGGAAGTCGTGATTTGTACATTGGACTCAGCAGGAGAATAGCGAATCGCATTCTCTAAAATATTAATCAAGATTTGCTTTAGCTTCTCCTCATCTCCTAAAACAATCAATTCCTCATTAAGCGTTTCACTAATGTCAATTTGCTTTAACTGTGCCGTAGCATGTAAAATAGCGGTCACTTCACGCACTGTTTCAGCAAGTACAATTGGGTAAAGCTCAAGCTTTTCCTGCTCTTGCGAAGTACGAGCTAGCTGTAACAATTCATTAGTTAAACGCTCCATACGACTAGCTTCTCTCGTAATAAGCTGAATTGCCTCGCGTTGTTCTTCCTCCGTCATATAATTTTGCCCAATCGCCTCACTATAGCCTTTAACATAGCTAATAGGTGTTCTTAGCTCATGTGAAACAGTTGCTAAAAAAGTCTTTTGCTGCTCATCCTCTTGTTGGATTGCCTGTGCCATTTGATTAAAAGCCTCAGCAAGCTGACCTACTTCATCTTTAGAAGCGACATTAACTCTTGCCTCGTAATTACCTTCAGACATTATTTCTGCTGCCTGCTGTACTTCATGAAGTGGCCGCATAATACGACGTAGTCCCTGTGCTATAAAAAAAGCTACACATAGTGAGAACAGTGCTGCCCCACCAATTAATAAACCTACTTCTGTATTTGCTAGCTCGCTAATTTTCGTTAGTGGATAGTATAAATAAATAATGCCCTCTAAGCGATTTTGCTCAGTAAATGGCAATATAACAGAAATAATTGGGCGATCAAAGCGCTTTTCATAGCCTACCTTTGTCACTGTTTGTCCTTTCAGCAATTGCTCGCGCTCATTTGGTCCGATGAGCGTATCGTAATCTATGTCAAACGGTACACAGGCACTTAATTCACGTGGATTGCGTACCGCAAATATTTGAAAATGAGAATATGCATTAAAATCTTCAATGCGTGCGATTAATGCATCGTCAACTTTCCCGCCACGATACATTGTTTGTAGCTTTTCTCCAACCTCTATCATCGACTGCTCCATATCAGATACATACAGCTCTTCATAAATGAAATTTGACAAAATATACATAAAGGCAATTGTCGCAACAAGTAAGCTACACATCAATACCCAAATTTTTGTCGTCAGCTTTTTCATAACGGTTCTCCGAATCGATAGCCAATCCCCCAAACAGTTTGAATATATTCACTTGCTTCCTTTAGCTGCTTGCCAAGCTTTAAGCGCAATGTTTTAATATGCGTATCGACAGTACGTGTGCCACCTGCGTAATCCATATTCCAAATACGCTCAAGCAATTGTTCACGAGAATAGACAATATTTGGATTCTGCATAAACAAATAAAGAATTTCATATTCCTTTAATGTAAGTGGTACTGGCACATCTTGTACCAATACTTTTCTTGATACTTCATCTATTTTAATAACACCATGCACAAGTAATTTTTGCACTGCCTGTAAATCCATTGTTTCAGTACGTCTTAGTACAGCAAAAATTCTTGCAACGACTTCATTCGCAGTAAAAGGTTTGACGATATAATCATCACCACCAATTGTTAAACCATTAACTTTATCTTCATTAGCATCCTTAGCTGTTAGAAAAATAATTGGTACATTGGATGTTTGGCGAATTGTTTTGCAAACGGTAAAGCCATCTACTTCTGGCATCATCACATCTAACAGTATTAGATCAATTGAATGTTTATTTAATTGTTCATATGCCTCGTAGCCGTTCGCTGCTGTAACCGTTTGTATTTTCTCTTTGCGCAAAACTACTTCTAGTAAGTTTCGCATATCCTGCTCATCATCTACAATTAATACAGTTGTCACTTAGGAATCCCCCCTCACAAGCAATTGAAACGGTCCTTTATCTACTGAAATAGTTTCATCTATATGACCATGCTGTATAAAATATATTTTATTATCATCATAGCCTGCAACGATAATATGGCTATTAAAATATGCAACAGCAAATGGGTTTGCCCCTACTTCTAATTGCCATTTGGGCTTGCCCGTTGGCTCTGTTACATAGAGCATATTACTCCCATGACTTATAACTGCAAGCTCATCCTCTTTCTGCGCAAAGCCAATTGGCATAAGTGGCATTGTCATAGTGGAAAGCTCTTTGCCAGATGCTAAATCTAATACCTTCACCGTCTCGTTTGAATGCATTCCTTCGCCATGACCTCCAATTAATAGTGTATCTTCCACTATCGCAAAGCCATGTGATGATTTTTCAATTGGCCACTCTGCCTGTAGTGATAAATCTTCTATTGAAACGACAGATAAAACAGTATCTTTATAATTGACAACATATAGTAAGCCTTCATGTGCAATCATCGACATTGGATAATTGCGTAAAGCAAGCTCCCCATCTGGCTCACCATATAAGTTATAGCGCATTAAGCTATTCGAACGACTATTCGTTAAAAAAATCATTTGCTCATCCACAGCATAATATGCGTTCGTTGTTCCAATACCTGTTTCTATTGTTGCTAGCTTTTTCCCTGAAGATAGCTCATAAATATCAGCCTCTGTTAGTTGATGTCCATATAATAAAACTCGGTCTTGTTGAATTAATACTGCACCAGTATACGCTTTTTCAAACGCCCAATTGGCAATTAGTTCACCTTGGCGGTCATAGAACGTTAACGAAGGTTCCAAAATATTCATAGACGCTACGAACGATTGATGCGTATTTATACCTTGGAAGCGTTCACCCGTACAGCCTACTAATAACAAGACAAAAGTAAAGATACATACGATTTTATACTTCATCATTAGCCCTCCAAATCTATCGTACTGGATAATTGTGAAATAATAATGAAATACTTACGGTAAATTTATGAACAATGATGAAAAGCGATTTAACCAAAATAAAAAATGAGCAGGGGAAGCGTGTCTTTCCCTACTCACTTTTAAGATCATACTCAAATAGCTTGGCAAGCACGTTTTGTGCCGCTTCTTTTCCCTGTGCGACACATTCGGGTACACTTATCCCCTCATAGGAGCTACCTGCTAATTGGACAGAAGGGAATTGCTGCATTAATTCCTCTTGCATCGTATGAAGTCTTTGTTCATGCCCTACTGTATATTGCGGCATGCCTTGCTTCCAACGTGTTACAACTGTAAATATAGGCTTGTCCTGTATGCCTAATAAACGTGATAAATCTTGTAAAACTGTTTTCTCTATCTCCGTGTCTGAAAGCTCTACAACAGCTTCATCACCAACACGTCCGATATAAACGCGTAATAAATCATAGTCATCAGGTGCTACATTATCCCATTTTCGGTTGCTCCACGTACAGGAAGTAATAACGAAATCGCTATTTCTAGAGACAAAAAAGCTCATTGCATCTTTGTATTTTTCAATTTGCTCACGCTTAAATGCCATCGTTACGGTAGCAATTGTTGCATAGCTCATATTTGGTAAATCTTGCATTAAATCATGCGCTTTAAATACTTCTTTCGCAACATTAAAAGGAGAAGTCATAATAATAGAATCTGCCTGTATCGGTTCTCCATTATTTACGCGTATACTTAGAGAGCCATCTGAGCCTTTATCAATCGATTCTACGCGCACCCCTTTTAAAATTGTGCACACATCTAATTGCTCTTCTATTGCTTCCACTAAAGCTTCCAAGCCATTTTGGAATGTTTCATAATAGGCTTGTTCACCAATTACATGTGGATATAAGTGCTTACCATTTTTCTTTAAACCTAATAGTAAGCTACGATGCTCCTTCTCTAGCTGAAAAAATTGTGGGAACATTGCTTGTATGCTTAAATGATCAATATCACCTGCAAATGTCCCAGCTAATAATGGCTCCACTAAATTTTCAACTACTTCTTTCCCAAATCGGCGTCTAAAAAAATCTCCGATAGGCTCATCCTCTTTTTCAGGTGATTTAGGTAATAATAAATCACCAATTGCTCGGATTTTACCTGTAAGCGAAATTAAGCCAGATGTTATTAATGAAGATACTTCAGGCGCTCCCCCTAGTAAAATACTACTTGGAATAGGATACAGCTCTCCACCAACTGCAACATATGTTTGCCCAGTATTATGGCGGACGATTTCGTCTTCAATTCCTAAATCAACAGCTAAGCTACGCACACTACCAGATTGATCGAAAAACGATTCGGGACCTCGCTCAATTATAAAACCATCTTTACGCAATGTTTGAATTTTTCCCCCAAGACGCAATGATGCTTCAATCAGTATAATTTCTATAGGTAAATTATATTTTTTAGCTTCTTGCTGCAAATAAAAGGCTGCGGATAATCCAGTGATGCCTCCACCAACAACAACAATCCTCCGTTTTTTTCTTTTCGTCACTTTCATCACTCTCTTATTTATCTTGATTTAGTAGAAAACCCCCACCTCTACAGGTGGTGAGATTAATGCTATGTATTGTTTTCTCTAATTCAGTGGGCGTACAAACACTCACTGAATCAAGATAAACGCCCAGGTGAATGTCACAGTTTTTTCGAGCAAGACCCAAAAAAGTTAGACAAAAGTTAACCAAGGCGTAATTGATAAGTATCGCATGCCATTCAAATAGTGATACCTACCATAGTAGCAGCCACACTAAAATCTAATAGTTAAATATTAATATATAAGGTAAAAATCCACAAACATATTGCGAGTGGATTTTTACCTTCATTCAACTATTTACTGTTAAAGGAATTTTATTTTGCTTCAGCGATTCTTTTATCAATTGCGTCTACCATTGCATCAATAAACAATGTGTGTGTGCTTGGCATTGCTGGTCGATAATAGCCTACACCTAACTCATCACATACGACTTTACATTCAATATCGTTGTCATATAGAACCTCTAAATGCTCCGTTACAAAGCCAACAGGTGCATAAATAAATGCCTTATAGCCATGCTCCTTGAATAAATCGCGTGTTAAATCCTGCACATCAGGACCTAACCAAGGCTCTGGCGTTTTTCCTTCTGATTGCCAGCCTACGGCAATATTATCAATTGCTGATGCTTCTTTAATTAAACGTGCTGTTTCAATTAATTGATCTTCATATGGATCGCCAGCAAGCTTAATTTTTTCAGGTAAGGAATGATTTGAAACAATTAAACAACAGTTTGCTCGTTCTTCCTCTGACATTTTAGCTAATTCGCCATCGATTGCTTGCTGCCAGTATTTAATAAATTTCGGCTCATCATACCAAGCTTCCACAGACGTAATTTTTAAAGTGCCACCTAGCTGATTCGCCGCCTCTTGTGCACGTCCATTGTATGATTTAATTGAAAATGTTGAGAAGTGAGGTGCTAATACAATGGAAACAGCCTCTGTAATGCCTTCCTTCACCATTGCCTCAACAGCATCCTCTACAAATGGCTCAATATGCTTTAAGCCAATAAACACTTTATATTCTACTTCATCCTGTACTTCATTCAAGCGTGCACATAATGCGTTAGCCTGTGCCTCTGTCATTTTCGCTAATGGTGAAATACCACCAATTGCACGATAGCGTTCCGCTAAATCATCGATATCCTCTTGTGCTGGCTTTCGTCCATGACGAATATGTGTATAATAACGCTCAATATCCTCTTCCTTGTATGGCGTACCATATGCCATTACTAATAATCCTCGTACTTGTTTCATCTTTGTCACCTCTTCTAAAGTTACTTATCCGCGCTTTGCAATTTGCTTACGGCTATATTCATGAATAAATGTTGTTAAGCGTTTTAAGACCGCTGGATCGACTTCAGGGAATACGCCATGACCTAAATTGAAAATATGCCCTGGTGTTTCTAAGCCTTGATCAATAATATCCTTAGCTCTCGCTTCAAGGACATCCCAGTTCGCTAACAGCATTGTTGGGTCTAAATTCCCTTGAACAGGCTTTGTAATCCCTTTAGCACGTGCTTCTTGGATAGATAAACGCCAATCCAAGCCTACTACGTCAATCGGCAAATCATGCCACTCGTTCACCAAATGGCTTGCGCCTACACCGAATTGAATAAGCGGTACATTTAATTTACGTAGCTCGCTAAAAATACGCGTCATAACAGGCTTAATAAAGATGCGGTAATCAGCTACATTTAATGCGCCTACCCACGAATCGAAAATTTGAATCGCCTTAGCACCCGCTTCAACCTGCGCTGTAATATCTACAATAATCATATCTGCAAGCTTGTCCATTAAAGCAAACCATGCTTGTGGCTCTGACACCATAAATGATTTCGTTTTCGCATAGTTACGTGAAGGGCCGCCTTCAATCATATAGCTTGCTAAAGTAAATGGCGCACCACCAAAGCCAATTAACGGTACGTTCAATTGCTCTTGTGTTAGCATTTTAATTGTTTCTAGCACATAAGGTGTGTGCTCCTGTGCATTAAATTCCCCTAGTTTTTCTACATCTTGTGCTGAACGAATCGGGTTAGAAATAACAGGCCCAATACCAGCTTTAATTTTTACATCCACACCAATCCCTGGTAATGGCGTCACAATATCCTTATAAAGAATCGCAGCATCTACGTCGTATTGCTCTACAGGTAAACGCGTTACATAGGCACATAACTCAGGCTGCATTGTAATTTCTTCAAGTGAATACTTCTCTTTAATTTCACGATATTCAGGCTGCGAACGTCCAGCTTGTCGCATATACCATACTGGTGTATATTCTGTGCGCTCACCACGTGCCGCTCTTAGCAATGTATCATTTAATGTTTTCATATCAATTTTAAATTCCTTTCCCCTCAAATATAAAAAAATATTTTAAACGATTGATACCCATTATCAATAGTAAGCTGTCCACAACCTATTGTATAGTTTTCTTATTAAAATGTCATAAAAATGTTGTTTCTATAAGCACTGTTTTGACAAAGATTGTTTCAATAGCTTTAAATGAAGGTAATAATGTAAAACGGAGGCGATTAAATATGTATATTTATTTTACATCGGGTACAGCTGATTTTATGGAAAAAGTTCGGGCGAAAAAAGTGAATGAAGCAATTTTTATTATGCATGGTGAAGGCAATACGGTGCTTTTACAAGAAAGCGACAAAAAAAAATCTGTTTTTGCGGTACCACGCAAATATGAGGTGTTAGATGCTGTAGGTGATTTACAGCAAAAAGGCTATTTTGTCATGAATAATATTCCCGTTTCTGATGAAGGGCGCCCTGTTTTTGAACATCGCTTTTTAAATCGGGCTGGTGCAATCGAGCAGGAGCCTGGCTTTATCGCGTTCAGATTACTTCGACCATTAGACTCTGATACGTATATAGTTTTAACGCAATGGGCAGGACCAGCATCTTTTGAAGCATGGCAATCCTCGCAAGCCTTTAAAAAAGCTCATAGCGAGCGGCCAGCCACATCACCTGCACAAAATATTTTTAGTGGCAAGAGCTATGTGACAAAATATAGCGCACCAGTAGATGAGGAATAACAGCCTGAGCACGAGTTTTCGATAAACTCGTGCTCATTTTAGTTTTATTCTATGTTTTTTGAGTTTTATTCCACGATTTCATAAGTTTATTCCACGTTTTTTGGGTTTTATTCCACGTTTTCAGCAGTTTATTCCACGTTCCCTTATTTCTTCGACAACCGTAGCGTTAATTCACTAACAATAATCACAATAACTGGAATAACATAAAAATATGGCTGCATCATTGCACAAAGTGTTACAATGATTGCTTGCACAACACTTGTGATACGCAGCAGCTTTTCAACAGCTTGTGAGCGCTGTGTCGGAGCAATTGGGAACAGCATATCCATACGAAACTCGCTATTTGATAGCAATGCTACCTTTAACTGCAATGTTGTTGCAAAGGCAAGTGCAGCTACAACAATCCACGCAACAATCGCAATATCAACAAACGCTGTAATAATTGCAGCAATTGCTGTTAAGCGTACCCATAAATAAAAATGATCGTCCGTACGAATAAAAGTACGGAACACCAAATAAAGCTGTGTATTTTTTCTAGCGAAAGGAATCCATTTATAAACGCTATCTAACCAAGCTCGATGACGAATTGTACCTCGCAAATGCGGCACGTCTGTAAAATAGTTCGCAAAGCGGTAAAAACGCAGCATTCGATTTTGCTCTAGACGCACAAAATGCTCGTATGGTACAGGCTGCCCTGCAGTACGTTTTTGTAGAGACATCTTATAAGCAAAGAACAATACTAAATAAATAGCAGCTACATATATACTAGATGTTAAAGCTGTTTCAATCGCTAAAATTGATAATACCCCACGCGCTAATCGATCAATTGCAATTGCCTGTCCACGATTAGCAAAGCGATAATTAAATTCGATTACTACATTTAAATACTTTAAAATAATGATAAAGGCTAGACCCAGCCAAACTTGCTGTGACGAAAGCTCTGTCACCGTATTTAAAAGCGGTATCGCAACAATATAAACAACAGCAGGTATAATAAGCTGTGACCAAAACGTCCACTTCACAGCCTTTTTAAAATAAGCAGGCATCTGTGTTTCTAGTGGCAATAAATACACTTGATCGGGCTCTCTAATAAGCGTTGTTGGACGACTAAATGCTAGTAAAATGCCAACAACAGCAGCTACTAGCCATTCAGCAGGAAAGCTAGCTGGCGCTACCTTTAACCATTCGCTATATTGATAGCCGGCCGCTCCTGCTACAAAAACGAAAACAATCGCAATATGCCCAGTTACAATAAAGCGCATATATTTTTGCACTTCATTTACATAATGAAGGAAGCGCTCCTTCCATATATTATGCATGTTGTTCATTGTCCTGCTCCTTCGTCATAGCGATATATAAATCGTCTAAGCTCGCATTTGGCATATTAAAGGCTGCACGCAAATCGTCCATCGTTCCTTGTGCTCGCACACGTCCCTCATGTAATAAGATAATGCGATCACAGTATTTTTCTGCCGTTGATAAAATATGTGTTGACATTAAAATTGAAGCGCCTTCTTGCTTCTTTGCATCCATTTGCTCTAAGAGTGATTGTATACCAAGTGGATCTAATCCAACAAAAGGCTCATCGATAATATAAAGAGGAGGATTGATTAAAAATGCACACATAATCATCACCTTCTGACGCATCCCCTTTGAAAAATGCGACGGGAACCAATTTAAGCGCTTCTCCATTCTAAATTCCTTTAATAAAAAATCAGAGCGCTCCTTCAAAGTTTTTTCATCTAAGCCATAAGCCATCGCAGTAAGCTCTAAATGCTCTTTCAACGTTAGCTCATCATATAAAATAGGCGTTTCGGGAATATAAGAAAAGGACTTTCTGTAGTTGTCCATGTTTTCTTTTAAAGTTACACCATTTAAACGTATCTCCCCATCTTGTGGTAAGAGCGTGCCTATAATATGTTTAATTGTCGTACTTTTCCCTGCACCGTTTAGTCCAATTAAGCCAACTAATTCCCCTTTTTCAATTGTAAAAGATAAATTTTTAATAACAGGCTTGCGTGTATAACCACCTGTTACATTCGATACTTGTAAAATTGTCATAAATGTCACTCCTATCTCTTCCCTTAGTTTAACAAAAATAAGCAGAACAAGCAGTCTATATATGCTAAAATATATGTACAATTTGATTATTTTATATGAAGGAGTGTTAAAACGATGAGTGATTGCTTATTTTGTAAAATTATTGACGGGTCTATCCCAAGCACTAAAGTGTATGAAGACGAGCATGTTTATGCCTTTATGGACATTATGCCATTAACAAAAGGTCATACTTTATTAATTCCGAAAAAGCATTGCCGCGATTTATTTGAAATGCCAGAGGATGTGGCAAGCCATTTATACGCAGTAGCACCAAAAGTAGCAAAGGCGATTCAATCAGCATTTAATCCTGTTGGTTTAAACACTATAAACAATAACGGAGCTGCTGCTGGACAAACTGTTTTCCATTATCACCTACACCTCATCCCACGTTACGATGAGAACGATGGCTTGCGCTTAGTTTGGACAACAACGCAGCCTTCTCAAGAAGAGCTAACAGAGGCTGCTGGAGCTATTCGAGAATTCATTTAAACTTTTTATTGCTTTTTACTAAACTTATCCTTACAATCAAATATAAGTTTTCGCTAATAGCAACGAGTGCATATTAGGAAAACGCCAAATTAGATGAGCTTAGAGGAGACGAGACAGATGAATACAAAAAATTTAGTATTAATGGCACTTTTAGTTGGGATTGGTGCCACGCTTTATGTGATTATTCCAGGCTTTAATGGTGGCATGAAGCCAGACTTTATGCTGACAATGATGTTTATCGGCATTGTGCTATTTCCAACATTCAAGGAAACATTTTTATTATCGCTAGCTACGGGCGTGCTTTCTGGACTTTTTTCAACATTCCCAGGTGGTTTCGTACCGAACATTATTGATAAGGCAGTAACAGGCTTTATTTTTTTAATAATCGTGCTTATTTTGCGTCATGCAGTACAAAAAACTGCTGTAAATATTGGCTTAGTAGCTGTTGGAACAATTATTTCTGGATCGACATTTTTAGCAATGGCGTTATTGTTAACGGAAGTTCCAATTAATTTTTCAGTATTATTTGCAACAGTCGTATTACCAGCAACAGCTTTAAACACAATTGCGTTCTTAATTATTTTCCCGATTATTTGCAAATTATTAAAACGTTCAAACTTTAAAACATCCGTATCACATGCGTGAATAGAAGCTAAGAAAGTACAAATGTACTTTCTTAGCTTTTTGCATTTCTCAGGATTAACATACCCAAAGAAAATACATACTATTGTGACAGTCTCAAAAAATATTCCTTTTTGGATTGTCATAGCTTCTATATTAGATAGTTGCAGTAAACTCTTTGTTCCTACGGTTACCCATCGCACGGGCGTATCTCAAAATTGCTTTTCAGACACGTCCATGTAATGATTTAATATAATGTATGAGCTAACATGCTTATTATTGAATAGTTAAAGGAGAGATGCTTTATGAAAGCGAAGCCATTTTTAATCGGGTTAACTGCTGGTATTGTTGGTGGTGCTATTGCTACTATTTTATCCACTCCACAATCGGGCAAAGAACTCCGAACTAATATTACGAACTTCTCAGCCAATGCAAAAGAGAGATTAAACGATGTCAATTTTAAAACAAAAAACACCAAACAATCTTTGAAAAATTTATCAAATGAGGTTAAAAACAATATCCCACAAATAATAAAAGAATTATCTCAGTCATTAACAAGCTTTAAACAGCAAATTGAACCAGAAACAGCTCTGTTAAAACAAGAAATCGAGGGATTACAGAAATCTATTAGCGAAATCGAGCAAAATGTATCTCAATTCACCGATAAAGACAAAAAATAATTTTAGGTATTAAAAACTATTTTATGAAATAAAAATATTTAAAACTATATTATTTTTAGTACTTTTCAGCTTTTCTTTTTATTAATTTAATTATTTTATTTTTCAAACTTTAAACTTTTTTCTTTTATTGCTATAATATTTTAAAGTTGCATTGAAAGAAGAAGGTGAATATTTTGTCCGAACAATTATATACAACTAAAGAAGCGATGCTTTATAGCCAAAGAACCGCTCAACTGTCCAAAGCGTTATGGAAAGCTGTTGAAAAAGACTGGCAACTCTGGATTAAACCATATGATTTAAATATTAATGAACACCATATTTTATGGATTTCATTTCATTTGCAAGGTGCGTCTATTTCAGATGTTGCAAAATTTGGCGTAATGCACGTTTCTACAGCTTTTAATTTTTCGAAAAAATTAGAAGAGCGTGGCTTATTAAAATTTTCAAAACGTGATGATGACAAACGCAATACATATGTTGAGTTAACCGAAGCCGGCTCACAGCTAATTATGCAGATGAATGAACATTATCATGATACACCGCACTGTATTCTAGATGGCTCCCTACCTTTAAGAGAGCTATATGGTAGATTCCCAGAGTTTTTAGATGTTATGGCGGTTGTTCGAAATATTTATGGCGATGATTTTATTAAAATTTTTGAACGTTCATTTAAAAATTTTAAAGATAATTTCGATCAAGTACACTCGTCTTCCCAACTATAGTACGTCTTATAGGCAAAGCGATAATGGCTTTGCCTATTTTTTTGTGCATTGAATTGAAAAAATAGCTATTGATTCACTTTTTCTTTAAAATAGTTATACTGTTAACATATCTATTATAAATTAGAAAGAAGGTGCGTTATGCACTGCTGGAAAACAATTAATATTGTCTCTGAATACGGCATTGTACGGCTGACATTATTAGCTGTCCTAACATTTGTTGCGATTTTTTGCTCGTCTTATGCAATTACAAGCTTACAATTCCGCGCTCCACATACGGATCAATATTTATTTTTATTTTTTATAGCAATTTTCATTTTATATCCAGCCCATAAAGCAAGTCATTATATAGCCTTGTTAAAATACCGAAAAAAAGTAAAATTTCGCTTGAGGGCTACGTTCCGTGTCATTCCTATTATTCGATTACGCTTAAAAGAGCCTATTCCTAAAAAACATTACGTACTCGCATTGCTTACACCACTTTTATTGCTAAATAGCCTGTTGCTAGCGATTGCGATTTATTTTCCTCAATACTCACACTATGCTTGCCTACTACTAGGTTTTCATAGTAGCATATGTTTAATTGATTTATTAAAAGCCAAATATTTATGGCATGCACCTGCAAATTCGTTAATTGAAGAAACACCGAAAGGCTATGAAATATTAGTACCACCCGGATTGTAGCTATAGCTTGTCTTATTAGTTATATATTTGGTATGCTTGACGATGAATCGAAAGAGAGGAGGAATAGGCTTGCTATTAGTAGTAATCATACTATTCTCTGTATTTTACTTATTCCAAATAAACCGCATGACCTATGCCCTTTGTATGCGTAAAGAAATTCCAGAAGAAAAGCAACCGAAAATCTTTCGTACGATTAATGTTCTTATAACGATTTTATTAGTTTCTTTTTATATGGAAGTATTGTTCACTTTTTAATGGCTTAAAAAGAGGAGATATTAGAGGAGTTAAAAATCCCCTAATATCTCCTTGCCACTTTGTTAACTATTTACAGAAAACATCGGAAGTTGCCTGAAAACACGCGCTAGCTTGCTTTTCAGGCAACCTCTTTTTCTTTTAATTAGTAAAGATATGCAGCACCGACAATGATAAGTAAAATGAATAATACAACGATTAGAGCGAAACCTGCGCCATAACCGCCGCCGCCGTTGTAGCCTCCACCGCCCATTGTGCTCCCTCCTTTCGCCTTTCTATCATCTATCGTATGCATCGCTTGCTTTAAATCTTAGGCACTTTTGGTATGCAACCATTTTGTTTTTTTTTCGTTTATGTTATAGTAACTAATGCATTCAAAAGAAAGTTAGGAGCGTATATTTCACATGAAAAAAACATTTTTAGCAATAACGTTAGCTGCTTCATTAGGATTAGCAGCATGCAGTAACTCAGGTAAGGAAGTAGTTGCTACTTCAAATTTGGGGGATATTACACAAGATGAATTTTATAAAGAAATGAAAGACATAGCAGGTAAACAACTATTACAACAAATCATGGTTGAAAAAATCTTAAATGACAAATACAAAGTAACAAAAGAAGAAATCGAAAAAGAATTTACTTCAATAAAAGAAGAAGCTGGTGAGCAGTTTGAAACAATACTTGCTCAAAATAGCCTAACAGAAGAAGGCTTAAAGGAAAATATTCGTGTCAACTTATTAAGCCAAAAAGCATTGGCAGATATGGAAGTATCAGATGAAGATGTCCAAAAATATTATGACCAAGCTAGCCAAGAATTAAAAGCTCGCCATATTTTAGTGAAGGACAAAAAAACTGCTGAAGATGCAATTAAACGCATTAAAGATGGTGAAGATTTCGCTAAAGTAGCAGAAGAGCTTTCAACTGACCCTGGTTCAGCTGCAAAAGGCGGAGACTTAGACTGGTTCTCAGCTGGTACAATGGTGAAAGAATTCAATGATGCTGCATATGCACTTGAATTAAATACATTAAGTGAGCCTGTAAAATCACAATTTGGCTACCATGTAATTGAAGTAACTGAAAAACGTGCTAAAAAGGATTACGGAACGTTTGAAGAGAAAAAAGACGAAATTCGTGAAAGCCTAAAAGCACAATATAGTATGGATGATGTAGTTGCAAAATTATTCAAAGATGCAAAAGTTGAAGTTAAAGACGCTGACTTAAAAGACGCATTTGACAAATTCTCAACAAAATAAGAGCTTAAAAAGCTGACAGGACAACAATATGTCCCTGTCAGCTTTTTGTACTTTTAAACTCTTAATCTACTCTCCCACAGCTCTACATGTACTAATTTTTCTTAACAAATTCAGACTTTAATTTCATTGCACCAAAACCATCAATTTTGCAGTCGATATTATGGTCACCTTCTACTAAGCGGATGTTTTTCACTCGTGTCCCGATTTTTAATGTAGAGGAACTTCCTTTTACTTTTAAATCTTTAATTACAGTGACTGTATCACCATCAGCTAATAAATTGCCGTTTGCATCACGAACAACTAGCCCTTCTTCTACAGCTACATCCTCTGTCGCAGACCACTCATAAGCACATTCTGGACAAACATACATTGCCCCGTCCTCATATGTATACGCCGAATTACACTTTGGGCAATTTGGTAAATTTTCCATTTAAATTCCTCCTTTACTAATCTCCTCTATACTGGCATATCCATTCAATAAATTCAAGCTATGCACTAATATTACTTGCTATAACTGATGAAACATTCGTGTTTTACACAAAAATTTCACTCTTTTTTGCTTTTTATAGAAGGAATTTTAAGAATTTTGCCATAATATTAAAAGAACAGTGTATTATATACTTATTCTTTCAATATAAAAAGGGAGTGTTTACATTTGAAACGTGTATTTAACTTTAATGCGGGTCCATCTGCATTGCCTTTAGAAGTGCTACAAACTGCTCAGGAGCAATTAGTTAATTTCAATAACACAGGTATGTCTATTATGGAGCTTAGCCATCGTAGTAAGGATTTTGAGCAAGTACATAATGAGGCAATCGAGCGCTTACGCAAAATTTACGCTGTACCTGACAATTATGAAATCATCTTTTTACAAGGTGGCGCAAGCTTGCAGTTTTCAATGATTCCGATGAACTTTTTACAGCCAAATAAACAAGCTGACTATATTTTAACAGGCGTATGGTCTGAAAAAGCATTGGAAGAAGCAAAGCTATTTGGGACACCTGTTGCAGTTGCCTCAACAAAGGACAATCATTATAAAAATATTCCTACAGCTAATCAAATTCGTTTTAACAATGATGCTGCATATGTGCATATTACATCAAATAACACAATTTACGGTACACAGTGGCAGGAATTCCCGACAACAACTGTTCCATTAATCGCAGATATGTCGAGCGATATTTTGTCAAAGCCAATTGATGTTAGCAAATTTGCACTTATTTATGCTGGAGCACAAAAAAACCTAGGTCCTTCAGGTGTAACAGTAGTTATTATTCGCAAAGATTTACTAGAAAAAACGAGTAGCAATATTCCTACAATGCTAAAATACTCAACATTTACATATAATAATTCTTTATATAACACACCGCCAACATTCGGAATTTATATGCTTGGGGAAGTGTTGAAATGGGTTGAAAAGCAAGGTGGTCTAGAAAATATCGCTGAGCATAACGAGGCTAAGGCTAAGCTAATTTACGATGCAATTGATGAATCGGGTGGCTTCTACATTGGACATGCAGAAAAAGAAAGCCGTTCGCTTATGAATATTACATTCCGACTAGCAGATGAGGAGCTAGAAAAGCAATTTTTAACTGAGGCTAAGGAGATGGGCTTCGTTGGCTTAAACGGACATCGCTCAGTTGGTGGCTGCCGTGCATCGACATACAACGCTGTACCTTATGAGACATGTAAAGCACTGGCAGACTTTATGATTAAGTTTCAGGCGAAGCATTAGTAAATTTCCACTATAAAAAAAGCTGTCGGACGATGTAAGTCTCGACAGCTTCTTCACTATTTTTATTTCCCTTTTTCCCAGCATTCTGTATTTTTTAAGCCTGAAATATTTTCAGCGTAAAAGACAGGGTCCTTCCCTTCGCGCTTTTGTTTTATATAGTCATTTAGCGCAGCAAAGGCAAATTTACTTAAGAGGAAAATAACGATTAAATTTGTAATAACCATAAGCCCCATAAATATATCCGCTAAATTCCATACCGTTTGAAGCTGTGCAACTGAGCCGAATAAAATCATCGCCAGCGCGCATACACGATAAATATTAATAAGCTTCTTACTATTTTTCACAAATGAAATATTCGTTTCACCATAGTAGTAGTTTCCTAAGAGAGAACTAAATGCAAATAAGAAAATAATAACTGCTAAAAATGTACCTGCCCATGAGCCAACATGTGAGCTTAGCGCCTCTTGTGTAATGACGATTCCTTCTAAACCAGGAATTAAATATACATCAGAACATAGGACGATAAATGCTGTCGCAGTACAGATTAAAAATGTATCAATAAAAACACCTAATGCCTGCATTAAACCTTGCTTTACAGGATGTGATACGTCCGCAGTTGCAGCAGCATTTGGCGTGCTTCCCATCCCCGCCTCTGTCGCAAATAGACCTCGTTGAATACCACTTTTCATCGCTACACCAATACCGCCGCCAATGGCCGATTCAAGACCGAATGCACTTTTTACAATTAACATTAACACATCAGGCATAATGCTAATATTTGTAATAACAACATAGGCTGCTACGATAATATAAACGATGGCCATTGGAGGTACGATTAATTCAGATACACGCGCGATGCTTTTTACGCCGCCAAAAATAATAATTCCTACAAGAATTGCTAAACCAATCCCAACAATTGTACGATCTAAGTGAAATGTATTATTAAAAGCTAGTGTCACCGTATTTGCTTGTACTGAATTGAAAATTAAACCGTACGTAATTGTAATTAAAATAGAAAACCAAATACCTGTTTTACGACTATTTAAACCTTTTTCCATATAGTAAGCGGGACCACCGCGGAACCCGCCTCTTCCATCTTTGATTTTATAAATTTGTGCTAAAGTACATTCTACAAAGCTCGTTGCTGCACCAACAAGCGCAATTATCCACATCCAGAAGATTGCTCCTGGTCCACCGATTGAAATAGCTAATGCAACACCAGCTAAGTTTCCAACACCAATACGAGCCGCCGCACTAATACAGAACGCTTGAAACGGTGAAAGCCCTGCCTTATCCTTCTTTCCACCCTTAGCAATGATACGAAGCATTTCTGTTAGCTTTGTAAACTGTACAAACTTTAATTTAAAAGTAAAGTAAATTCCTAATCCAATAATGACAAAAATTATAAACTTTGACCATAGCTCATCGTTAATAAGCTTGATTATATCGTTAAAAACGTCTATGATACGTCACTTCCTTTCTCTATTACGAAAAATTATAATAAAAAAGTATATTGTTCTCAATGCGTTTAGGAACAAACGGAAGCTTTCGTATATTTCGAATATTAGAATTAGAAATATATAGTTAAAGAAGATTGGCATCTACCTAGGCATTTTTATCTTATTTCAACTAGTCAGTCCAAAAAATCTGAACCAGAGTTAACCAAGCTATAATACTTTAAAAATCCATGCTTGCACGAACCTTTTGAGGGATCATTACAACTTCTGTTTTTAAATCAATAGAGCCATAGCTTGCATCGATACATTCATCCCAATATTGAAGATGCTTTTTGTCAATCCAATGTGTCGATTCTTCAACCTCTATTCCACCCTCACCGCGAACGGAGTACCAATACAAATACTCATCCCCATTTAAATGTTCTCGCAATATAGTTTCTACATACATTTTTTCGCCTTCAAGAGTGACAAGAACTTCATCCATATGCCTATTAAGAAAATCTAGCCATTCATCTACTTTGGTTGATTTCCCTTTTTTGACGCGATAACGCGTTAATTCCACCTTCATACCCATTTCTCCCTTCAATGATTATTTCGCACTATAAAAACATACTTGTTTATGATAAAAATTTACTTTAAACATTTAATCTAATTCAAAGTTTTTTAATATGTATTATCATCTGCCCTCCAAAATCAAATAACGATATCCCCCAAATCACAACTATAAACATTTATAATATAAATCTATGTAAATGTAAACAAATAAATAAAACATTTACAAAAAACTATTTCTCAATAGAACACAGTATATAAACATTGTTGATAAATAAGATAAAAATCCTGTACAAAATAATATTTTATTAAAAGTCAAAAGTTAATGTAATTCACTTGTTACAGCAGTATTCTTTATGAAATGTACAACATTATGATGAATTATTTTAAGAAGTATTTGCGAAATGAAAGTGTAATATAATTGAGTTGTTAAATTGTACCTTGTTCGGACTAACAACGCAGATAGTTAAACAAGAATCACTAAAATTGGGAATACAAACGGAGGAAGATATTTTAATGGTAATTAAAGAATTTGCATCAAGTCTTTTACTTATAATTAGTTTGTTTATATTTGCTATAAGTGCATATTTACTTTATTGGACAATGATTATGCCTCTAATTGCAATCATTCCTTTGCTTGTTTCTTTAGTTTCTGGTTTATTATGTTTCTACTGTTCAAGAAAGAAAGCTTGTTGGTAGAAAAAAAGACAATTAGTTATTTTTATTGAACTACCGGGGTGCTTTAGTTGAGTAAAAAGGCTAAGATAGCTTTGTTAAAAATAATCTAACAAGGCTATCTTGCAACTTCATTACATATCCATTTAAAGCGTCTCTAAATACCTTTTGATAATTTAAAATGTTGCACACATTATAATCACTTGATGATGTCATGTACAATTACTTTTCTTTAATATTACAGAGTATCTGTATAGAATTGATTATGAACAATATATTAGGAATTTTCTACCTTACTTAAAAAGGTCGACAATCGTATAAATGCATACGATTGTCGACCTTTCGATTATATTTTTGGTTTATAAAATGATCGATTATCAAGTGGGAATAGACGCTCTGTGAATTCGCCTGGCTTCGTTTTGTCTAATGCTCGCGTCAGCATGTTCATTTTTGCATCGATATTGTCGATGTAATGTAAAATTTCTGCTTCCTGAATCATTGGCTTTTTCGGGCTACCCCACTCTTCTTTTCCATGATGTGATAATACAAGATGTTGTAGCAGCATGACTTCTTCGCCTTCAATATCAAGCTCAACTGCTGCTTGCCCGATTTCGTTTACCATAATTGTAATATGACCAAGCAAATTACCTTCTATTGTGTAAGCTGTCGCAATTGGTCCTGTTAATTCAACAATCTTTCCGATATCATGCAAAATAATACCAGCATATAGTAAATCTGTATTTAAAGATGGGTATAATTCAGCAATCGCCTTTCCTAAGCGCAGCATCGAAACTACGTGATCAAGTAAGCCTGATACATAGTCATGGTGATTTTTTGTCGCTGCTGGATGTACAAGTAAATTTGGCTGATGCTTTTTAATTAAATGACGTGTAATACGTGAAATACTAGGGTTTTTGATTTCAAAGAAAAATTGTGTTAACTCCTCTAGTAGCTTTTCTTTCGGAATAGCTGCTGCGGGCACTAAATCGCTAATTTGCACACCTTCTTCTGGTCGCGCTACACGAATTTGCTTAATGCGTAGTTGGCTTTTTCCGCGGTAATCATGGATTTCTCCACCTACTCGGACAATCGTCTCTGCTTTATACATATTTTCATGCTCTTCATTTGTATCCCACAGCTTTGCCTCAATATCGCCGCTCTTGTCTTGTAAAATAAGGGACATGAAAGGTTTTCCAACTGTTGTTACACCTTTTGTAGCCTGTTTAATTAATAAAAATTGGTCAACCTGCTCCCCAACTTGAAGCTTAGTAATTCCTTCCATCTCGAAATCACTCCTTTTCTTGACATTCATCGTTTTCAGCACGATCTATTACCTTTATTGTACCATGATTCAATTAAATAATATCAAAAATTGTCAATGAAGCAGGCAAATTGAAGAAAACAATAGACATGAAATGAATGTTCATTCATAATGTATTTATAATAATATACCTTATTCTAAAGTGAATTTACACAAAAGGTGGGAGATTTTATGGAAAATTATCGCTTTACTGCATTTGAAAAAACAGGGGAAACATTATTTGACGAAGTTTGGACATTTAACAACGATGACGCTGCCAAAATCGAGGGACAAAAACAAATCGATGAAAAGGGCCTTTCTGATAAAACGCATCGCCTAGTTAACTCAGCGGGTAAGCTTATCTTATTCCACGTCTAGGAAAAAGCTGTAGGCAAATGAGACTAACCTACAGCTTTTGCACTTCTATTTAACTGCTTTTACCCGCTTTTTTATAATGAAAGCGGGTAAAGTACTTCGTATATTTCTTCATTTGTTGGTACATGTAAATACATGCGCAACTTAATAATACGTGTTAGCTCACGATGAATTAATTCATCAGCAAATTGCTGCTGATCCTCCGATGAGTACATTTCTATTAATGTTTTCGGCATGTTATGCAAAACCTCAAAATCATGCAAAGCTTGCTCTAGCTCTTCCTCATTTAATAAATATTCTTCAGCTAACGTCGATAAGCGGTTATTGAAAATATCTAGCATTTGCAAAGCATCATCACGAATGAATAAATCGAGAACGCGCTTCGTTATTCTGCTTGCCAAGCTACTACCAATAATTAATCCAATAACGCCCCCAATGATGCTTATAATAGCTGTGCTTACATTTGGAATCGATAAACCGATGCCGCTACCTAACAATGTGCCAGCAATGCCTCCTGCTACACTTGCTGCCGTTTTAGCAACATTTTTAAATAATTGCTGTGAAGACATTTTCCCTTTTACTGTTCGAGCAATATCCACTGCTGACATCATCCCGGTTACTAACGCTCCTGTCACAACATTAGCATTTAATAACATAATCCCTTTTTTCGTTGCAGCAGAGCTAATCATCGCTTTTTTTGTGATAGATGCAGCCATTTTTTTAGACGCCATTTTCGCACCACCCGTTTTCAGGGCACTGCTTATGTCTGGATTTAAGTCAAAATCGGCTGTAATATCATCATGATTATTTAACTGTAATGAGATGACTTCCTCAGCAAATGTTTCTCCTAAAACGGCTATTCCTGTATAAATGCCATTTTCTATTGCCACTTTACGTGCAGCGCCATTCCACTTGCTTTGTGCAAAAGCTGTAACAGCACTTATACTAATCGCATCATTAATGAAGTTAATACGCCCTTGCTCATCCATTATTAGGCCATGGATATTTCTTGCAAGGGTCATATGCTTTATTTGTGCATATGTAAATGCACCTTTTTTAATCATCTGTGTTAAATCTTTTGTTGCATTATCTCGTTTCCTAATTGCTTCCACAATGTCTTCATATTGCTCAAATGGCACTTCTAACAAGAGTCGCTCACTATTTGTTATGTATTGTAGACAAATTTCTGTTGTGCTTTCCACTGTAGGGCAATAAACATTGACGCTCTTAGATGTACTATATTTGGATTCCATATATATTTCCCCCGACTTTATCCATTCTATAATAATCATCTTCGGCGTATATGTACAGTGAATTACATTAGAATAGTGAATTTATCCTTTTTTCGTCTTGATAAGAGTTAAGTGCATCAATATAAATACACACTTATCACAAAAAGATTGACGGTATATTGGCGGTATATGTCGGTACAAAAAACTAATTATTTTTGATATACTCAAAATAACCTAAGGATTACATTATTACAAGTAAATGTAAAATTATAATTTAACTTATAAAAGTACTTATATGAATTAAACAAAACACTAAGATAGCTAGGAGGATACAATATGAGACAAAATAAACTTTTATATTTAGGAATAGTTTTAAGTGTTCTGCTTCTTAATTTTTCAACTAATATAAGAATTGCATCAGCAGACTTTTCTAATAACATTAATTATGAGTCTAATGGAGAAATTATAATTAAATATTCAGCCCCCGATATGGATTGGACAAATGCCACTGAACAACAAAAGTATATACTTACGAAAATTGGTTGGGAGATTGAAAATGATATTCCTGTACTTTATAGAAAAACTTCAGATATTTTAAAAAATAATGATCATAACCCAAGTCTGATGAATATTCAAAATGCGCATCATGAAGAACAAGGAATGGTACTAAGTGTTAACAATAAGGTACAACGGTCATTTGACGGAACATTTTACGTGGATGAAAAATATGATGAAGCTTATATAGAAATTAATGGTTTTAATCATAAAATTAATGCAAAAAAAATTCTGACGGGATATTTCAAGCAATAATTGAATTAAACCTTAGTGAAATAATTGATTCAATGGGCAATGCCCCAAATAGTTTAGGAGTGGTTCCATTATTTTCTCCTCCACCTCATGGAACCTATAAGTATCAAGTAGGGGATCAAGTTCACTGCAATCGCTTTAATGGACCTTATACCGACCACTACCATTACGCTAAAACTCATCCACAAGCTTATATTAACTTTTATATGAGCGATTGCGAACATGGAGTTGCAGCATTTATATGTAATTCATATGGAAATGATCCATGTAATAGAGATAAACAATTGGCATATTGCTCATTAATGATTTATCATATCACAAGATATCATTTACATTAATTATGAATCTCTTTTTTAAAGGGGGATGAATTTTGTTACCATTATTTATAATCACCTTTTTAATTATTATATGTACTGTTATTGCTTGGCTTTTTATAAAAAATGATAATTTAAAACCAACTTTATTAACGTATATTTTCTTTGGAAGTACGATAATCGTTTGGGGATTATTTATTACTGGCTTTTTTACTCACTTCTCAAATGAGGTTGGGAACATATTGTGGACTTGCAGTTGGATCTATTTATTAATTTTAGGTGTTTCATGTTTTATATATGAAACAAAAAATAGTAGACTGTATGCCGTATCCATTTTATTAATTAGTGCCATCAATTTAAATTTTTATATTTTCTCTACGTTTCTTGGTAGAATGTGAAAAGACGAAAAACCTATTTTGGTTTTTCGTCTTTTGTATTTTAGCAAGTTTGCTTACTACTGCCCTATAAAATTAGGCTGGCGTTTTTCCACAAATGCTGTAATACCTTCTTGATGGTCTTTTGTTGCTCGCATTTTTGCTTGTGCACTAGCTTCAGCTTGTAGGATACGCTCTAGTTCGGGTAGCTTTTCTGCGTGTAAAATTTGTTTCGTTGCAAGCATTGCTGCAATTGGTGATGCGAGCACTTTGCCAACAATTTGATCCACAGTTGCAGCAGATGCGCCATCGGATACAGCATAGTCGATTAATCCTTGCGCAAATGCCTCCTGTGCCTCCATTACTTTGCCTTCCCAAATTAACTGCTTTGCCTTTGCTACACCTAAACGCTCCTTCATAAAGAAGTGCCCACCACCATCAGGCACAAGCCCGATACCGATAAAATTCATTGCTAGCTTTGAGGATTCCTCTGCCACAATAACATCACTTGCAAGTGCAAGGCTTAAGGCTAACCCAGCAGCTGCACCATGAATTTGGGCAATTGTTAGCATAGGTAATGTGTAGTATGCTTTCGTAAATCGTGTAATATATGACATCGTCGCTTCAAAATCAATCGCTTCGTTTGCACTAAGCATCATTTTGATATCACCGCCAGCTGAAAATACACGACCTTCCCCTTTTACAATCAAGACTTGGACGTCTGGCTCTTGATGTAACTTTTCTAAACAGTCAGCCAACTCCTGCATCATCATAATATCCATCGCATTCATCGCTTGTGGTCGATTCAATGTTAAAACTGCTTTTCTCTCTAATATTTCTAATTCAATTGTTGTATAGCTCATAAAAAATCCCCTCCAATAATGAATAACCATTCACTTTTATTATTCTACTTTTAATTTCAAATTCCTTTTTTATTCAACAAATTTGTGACTGATAAATTTAGTAATTATCGAACATAATAATTCAACGCCGCTATTATCTTAATATTCCGTAAACTATGATATAACAAGCTTTCCCTAAAATGATAACGTTTCCAATAAACGAACATTATAAATCTATTTTCAATATTTCGTTCGTTTTTTATAAACCAATTTGATTTTTTTATTATATTTTTTTGTTTTTTTTCGGAAAAATGCGTTGACAAAGGTTTATTCTCGGCTTATGATGTTATCAAATTTAATTACACAAAATATTGTGATGGAGACATGCTCATCGTACTTGTTCTAAAGAGAGCTGATGGTTGGTGCAAATCAGTGAAGAATACGAATGTAGTTCCACTCCTGAATAGATAAGTGGAAAAATATAGTATACTTATCCGTGTCATGCTCGTTACGCATAGTGAAGATTGCAACTATAATTTCCGGAATATTTTTGCAATGAATAAGGGTGGTACCGCGCAAGTATGTTCATTATAGCCTTTCGCCCCTTACATTTTTATGTGAGGGATGGAAGGCTTTTTTATTTTATATTGATTTTTATTAAAAGGAGAGAATAAACAATGACAACAAAAACATTAGAAAAAGCAACAAAAGCAATTACGGTGTTTATCGCAGACCCATTAAGTGAGGATGGTATATATCCACTAGTACAAGAAACCGAATTAAATTTAAACATCATTGTGGATACAGGTTTATCTCAGGAGGAATTAATAAGAAAAATCGCGGATATTGAAGTGCTATTAGTGCGTTCACAAACAACTGTAACACGGGAAGTTATTCAAGCAGCTAAAAAGTTAAAGCTAATTGGTCGCGCTGGTGTTGGTGTTGATAATATCGATTTAACTGCTGCAACTGAGCACGGTATTATCGTTGTTAATGCACCAGACGGTAATACAAATTCAGCGGCTGAGCATACTATTGCTATGATGACAGCTCTTGCACGCTTTATTCCTCAAGCATTTAACACATTAAAAAATGGTGTTTGGGATCGCAAATCGTATGTAGGAGTTGAGCTAAAAAACAAAATATTAGGCGTTATTGGTATGGGGCGTATTGGTGCTGAGGTTGCTTATCGAGCGAAAGGGCAACGTATGCAAGTCATCGCCTATGATCCATTTTTAACAGAGGAGCGCGCACAGGAGCTAGGTATTTCAAAAGGGACTGTTGACGAAGTCTGTGCAGCTGCTGATTTTATAACAGTGCATACACCTCTATTACCAGAAACACGTAATCTTATTAACAAAGAACGCTTCGCGATTATGAAAGATGGTGTACGTATTATTAACTGTGCACGCGGCGGTATTATTAATGAGGATGATTTATACGATGCGATTGTAGAGAGAAAAGTTGCTGGTGCTGCGTTAGACGTTTTCGTAACAGAGCCTGCAACAGATCATAAACTTTTAACATTACCTGAAGTTATTGCTACACCACATTTGGGAGCATCTACTGTAGAAGCACAAGAATCTGTTGCAGTGGATGTGTCAAATGATATTATTAAGTTTTTCAAAACAGGTACTGTCACAAACCCTGTCAATATGCCATCAATTTCAAAAGAGAAACTTGCGCAAATCGAGCCATTCTTTGAGCTTGTTGAAAAGCTTGGAAAATTCCTTATTCAAGTAGCGGATGAAACTGTTAAGGAATTAAATATTTCATATGCTGGAGACGTTGCAAACTTTGATGTACGTCCATTAACAGCAAATGCTATTAAAGGTTTACTATCAACAAACCATGGTACACATGTGAACAATGTCAATGCCCGTTATCTTGCCGAACGTATCGGCATGAACATCAACGAGCATAAAACAACGACAGCAAAAGGCTTTACAAATTTAATTACAGTAGAAATTAAAACAGCAAATGAAACACATACAGTAGCTGGTACTTTACTAAATGGTTTAGGTGCACGTATCGTGAAAGTAGAGGGCTTCGTAGTTGATGTAATTCCAACAGGCAATTTACTGTACATTAAAAATACAGATAAACCTGGTGCTATTGGTCGCGTAGCAACAAAATTAGCTGAAAAAGACATCAATATTGCAACAATGCAAGTAGGTCGTGATATGGTTGGCGGCTCTGCGGTCATGATGCTGGCAATCGATAATAGTGTCACTACAGAGGATTTAGTATATGTAGCACAGCTTGAGAATATCGATGAAGTAAAGGCAATTACACTATAAAGCTTTTTTCCTACTTTACAGTTCCAGGTTTTCTTTAATGTTTTCAAGCAACCGTTTTATGTTGCTTAGCTTTTGAAAAAATCAATTACGTCTCAGCGTAATTGATTTTTTTCGAACTTCCCTTTTTACTTATTTGTTACTTGTAGCATATAATTGTATGTATACAATTTTTTGGGCTGATTCTTTCTTGCAGTTCTTGACAGCCTTCTCTGCCTTTCAAAAATGCTTACCAGCTAGTAAAGGTCTGCAAATACTAAGTTTTAAGGTACTCCACTACATTTGAAAAAAAGCAGTGGAAAAGATTTTTCAGTTTTTAGGAACTGTTTGTACTGCTCCAACAGTTCTATTAGCTTAAAGGGGAGATTTTATATGAAGAAATGGCTTTATAGTTTGCTTACTGTATTATTAGTTAGTGCAGCCTTTATAAATATAAAGACAGTAGCTGCGCAAGATAAAATGGCAATTCGAACTGTTGTAGAGGAAACGTATTTATTATCAGATGACTTCGTTACGCCAATCACATCTCTGCCACCAAAGGCAATTGTTATTTTACATAATATCAACGCTGGCTGGGCACATATTGACTATAAAGGACAGCAAGGCTATGTACCTTCTACAACGCTCAAATCTGCCCAGTCAACATTAATGCTCGCAACAGCCAAAAACCCTCCGATTGTACGAGAAACAACAGAAACGCAAGCAAAGCATTTAGGCAATCTTCATCTAGACAGTGTTGTGCAAGCATATGCAACAAATGAGGATAATTGGTATTTCGTACAGTATGGCAATTTAACAGGTTATGTAATAGCAACAGCACTAAAAACACCTACTTCAAAAAAAATGCTTGTACAGGGGCAAGATGGGCTTATTGTACGTAGCATAGCTAGTAAATCAGGAGAAAATATAGCTACTATTCCTGCCAATACGAAAGTTGATATTTATACGAATTTTCAAGGCTGGGCATATGTTGTGACAGACCAAAATATACAAGGTTACGTACTAGAAAAGGGGTTAAAGGAAATTCCAGTTCCTAAGCTCGGTAGATATAGCCAAGGTGCTGCAACAAAAACAAAGCGTATCGCATTAACTTTTGATGATGGACCACATCCTACTGTTACAAAGGAAATATTAGCGACATTGCAAAAATACGATGCCAAGGCAACCTTTTTCATCACAGGGCATCGTGTAAATAAAAGTCCTAAAGTGTTAAAAGAAATATATGATGCCGGACATGAGATAGGCAATCACACATGGAACCATCCTAAGCTTACAAAAATTACGTTAGATCAAGCAAAAGCACAAATTAATGAAACAAATAAAATAGTGAAATCAATTATTGGTCAAGAGCCTACTTTATTCAGACCACCGTATGGCGCATATAATAAAGATATTTTAGGATCGCTATCTGTCCCACTAGTTATGTGGTCAGTCGATACACTCGATTGGCAGCATCGCACTCCTTCTAAAACACTAAAGGCTGTACAAAATGGTGCGTACAATGGCAGTATTATTTTAATGCATGATATTCATCAAACAACGGCAGATGCTTTAGATAGTGTTCTTAGTTATTTAACTAAGCAAGGTTATGAATTTGTTACCGTATCAGAGCTAATTACTCCTCTAAAATAAGAAGAAGCTAGCTGGAAAGGTTTTCATTTCCAACTAGCTTTTTTTAAATTTGTATCGAAGGAGAAGCTTTCTATAAAAAATCCCTAAAGCTATATACTAATAATTGGTAATCACTACTCAGATTATAGTTTTTCTACATCAATATCGATTCAGCTCTGCAAAAGTTAAATAGTGCTGTTGTTGCACAGATGCCGTTTGTAGTATATCCATATTATCTGCAATCGCTACTCCTGACAAACAAGCAATAACAAATATACCTGCCCCAATCAAAAGCGATAGCTGACGATGAACTTTTTGCATTTCACTATTAGAGGATTGTTTATCTTTGCTACGCACTAAAGTGAAAAAGCGTGCTCGTTGACTTTCTTGCGCGAGTACATAATGACAGGCAACACAAAGCTCTGCAACATGCCCTTCTATAGATAATTTATTCATTTCCACTATATTTGCTGCACGTCCGCAGTTTTCACAACAGTTCATTTTCATAAGCATTTTCCTCTCCATTAGCTATATTCTATTATATCTAAAAAATCGGAAAATTCAATATTTTGAATGTGATTCACAAAAAAATGAGTGGAAAGCAGTTACTCCCCTGCCTTTCCACTCAATTCTTATTGCTTCTTTATCAGCTCTAAAAATGCCGTTAACGAATCAACTTCATATGTAGGCTTTACCTCTACATGTGATGCTTTATTCTCTCGATTAATCCACACATTTTGCATCCCAACACGCGATGATCCCAAAATATCCGTCATTAAATTATCGCCGACCATAATAGATTTATCAGCAGTTGTACCTGCCTTCTCTAGAACATATTTAAAAATCGATGCATCAGGCTTTCCTTTTCCAAAATCACCTGAAATAATGATTTGGTCGAAGTAAGGCACTAGCTCAGGTGTAATCTCCAACTTTAAATTTTGCAAGCTAGGTGCACCGTTTGTTAACAAGACTAGCTGATATTTCCCCTTAAGCTCGTCCAATACGGCAAATGTATCTTCATATACAAATGGGTTTTTTTTACGCTCTGCTACAAAGCGCTCTCCAAGCTCTAAGCCAAATGCCTTATCTTCTATGCCGAGCTTTGCTAACCCTTGTGTCCATGCTTCTGCGCGGTATGTTGGTATGAACGATTTCATTTTTTGAAACATCTCTGTCGGGTCATCAAATGTACCCCACAGCCCTTCAAATGGATTGATGCCAATTAGCTTCGTATAATCATATGTTTCATACGATTCGTAAAGCGCTCTTGCACTTTCACGCACCGCCTGCTCCAATTGCTCTGCATCCACTGTGTAACGCTCACTTGCATAGGCACATGTACGGTCGAATGCTGTTTGCACTGATTTTTTATCCCATAACAATGTATCATCCAAATCAAAAATAATCGTTTCAATTGTCATAAGGCACTTCCTATTCTTATGTATTATTCTATTATTCTACCATACTCTGTCGACCTAATTTATGAATTTTTCTGAACATTCTTTTATAAAAAAAGAAAATAAAATTGTCTCAAGGGTGGATTAGTACGCTACCTTTGAGACAATGATTTATTCTTTAATATAAGTAAAATGAAATTTATTAACGCTTCATCTATTTTCTTTTATCACGTAACGCTCGCATCATTTGCTTAATTTTATCCTCTTGCGCAGATGTTTCTTCATTAAGTCGTTGGATGCTATAGACGCCATTCTGATAGCTAATCGTTACAATATCCCCTTCAGACAGTTGCTCGCTATATTCATTACGATGGATGATTATTTGCTCTGTTTCTTCTGGTCGCTTTAAGAAAATTGCATAATCTCCTTCGAAGCGATCGAGTGTATAGTTATTCAAGCTCACTTACAATCTCTCCCTTTGCATTTATAAGCTGCGCTGCATCCCCACTATTTGCCCATATTTGCTTTGAAGTCCATTTCAATTTGCCCCTACTATCCTTTGCGTCAGGTCCGCTTGTAATTGATAATTTATCGCTAGGCTGAAGCGTAATATTAGGAAAATTAAATACTTGGTCCCCTTCCACAGATATGAGCTTCCACCCCTGCAAAGATACAGACTCATCCCCTGTATTTTGAAGAACAACTATCTCATTGATTAAATCTTTACTTATCAATTCAATTTTTGCTTTCGATTTTGTAGTAGTTGGCTTTGCACTAATGGAGCTTGTTGCTCCAATACCTGACCACTCAGCAGCTGTTGTACTATAGCTTGTCCCATTAGTTGAAAAAACAATCGTTCCAGCTTCGGCTGTACCATAAATTTTACTTTTAACTGCAAGCGCATTTTCGATTACCTCAGCATGTGGATGTCCATATTTATTATCCTGTCCATAGCTTAACACTACAGCCTCTGGGCGCAATGCCTGCAAAAATTCTAAAGAACTGCTAGTGTTTGAGCCGTGATGTCCAGCCTTTAACACTGTCGCATTCATATTTTCCTTTAATATTTGCTTTTCAATATTAATACCTGCATCACCTGTTAATAAAAATGATACTTCACCATATGTAATTTTTAAAACGATTGATGCATCGTTATTGTCTGAAGCATTTTCGTTCGCATAAACGACTTCCGTTTTCAATTCTTTGTCAAAATCAATTACATCGCCTTTTTCTGGTACGCTATATGCGATATTTTTGTCCGAAACCAACGTTAGCATTTCCTCTAACGTTTGTGATGTATGCACTTTCCCAGAATCGATAAAATGACCGATCGCTATAGAGTTTAACACAGCAATTAAGCCACCTATATGGTCTGCATCAGGATGTGTAGCAACAACATAGTCTAATTTTTGGACTCCTTGCTCGCGTAAATAGGCGACAACTGTTTTACCAGCCCCCTTTACCCCTCCATCGATAAGCATCGTTTTGCCATTTGGTGACTGAATAAATATGGAATCTCCTTGACCTACATCTATAAAATGCACTTGCATTTCCTTGCCAGAAGTCGGCTGTTGCTCAGGCTGTTGAATTTCAATTGTACAACCTATTAATAAAAGGGCAACAACCAATATGCTAATAACTAACTTTTTCATTTCTAACCTCTTCTTTTCTACTGTGTCGCAAAAGCGATTTTAAAAGCATTGCGACCATTGCGCTTGACTACATATAATTCTTCATCTGCGGCTTTTAAAAGCTCTGTGAAATCTTCAACTTTTGTTGCATTTATCATATAAGCCCCTATGCTTATATTGATTTGTAAATGCTCTCCTTTAACTAAAAAGGATTGTGTTTTGAAAAATGAGTGAAGCTTCTCGATAATCTCTTCAAATTGCTGCACATCCTCAGTACGTACACAAGCGATAAACTCATCACCACCATAACGTACAAAGATAGCATCATATTGTGCAAATAGCTGGGCTGCGCTTGTTGCAACAAATTTAATAATATCATCACCGATTAAATGACCGTACACATCGTTTACTTGCTTGAAATAATCGATATCAAAAATAACACAACCGACAAAATGATTATTATATGCAGCTTCTAAAAGATGCTTAGGTGCTTGATGCTCCATATAACCACGATTATAAATTTGTGTCAATGGATCAATAAAAGATGCCATTTTATATTTACGTTTCTTTTCATCTAATTGGAACTTTAACAACGCTCGATTGTATGCTTCTTGCTCATGTTTTTCAAGCAACTCAATATATTCTTCTTGTGCGCTAACAAGCTTTTCTGTTTTGTTACTTTGCTTATAATAATCAATAAGGGCACGTTGCATCACCTTTACCATATAAAGGTCTCCCTGCCCAATAAAAATTTGCTTTGCTTTTTCCGCAGCTTCAATTGCCTGGTCTATACATCCTTTTGCAAATTCAAGCGCCATTTTAGCATTATATAATAATGCCCTGTTGCGATCATCTCGATTTTTGCCATATGTCCTTGTGATTTCTTGCATTTTTATATACAAATCGCTGGCTGCTTCTATATCACCAACATATGAAAAAGCAATGACTGCGTTCCCCTTTATTGGTAATAAATCGATTTGCTCATAGTCCCAACTTGGTACAGTTTCAAGTGCTTTCACTGCATATTCTTTCGCATTCTTGTAATCCTTTAAATCGTAATAAAGATTTGATAGGTTTGAGTACGTATAGCAGAGCTGCTTGTATTCTCTTTTTTCGCGAGCAATTACTTCCGCTTTGTGCATTACTTCTTTCGCCATTTCTGTATGACTTAAAACTGTGTATAAAATACCCGCTAAGCCATAGTATAAGCTGTAATGTGCATTTGAAGGGTGACTACTACATATTTGCTCAAATTGAAAAAGTGTAGAAAATGCTTCTTCGTAACTACCTGTATAAATATAAGCCATAATTCGTTGTTTTAATATTTCTAGTACATCATCCACTTCATTCAATTTGAATAATTTATTCTCAATTTCATCACTTAATATAATGATCTCCTCGTAACGCTCCTCAGCACGAAGATGTTTAATTGTTATTGCAAGCTCTTTTAATGTACCTTTATTCATCAGCGCATCTCCTTGAATCTCCACGGAAAGCGGAGGAATTATTCAATACAATCTATGGCTTAAAATTATTTTATCTTGATTCAGTATGGACGCAATTATGCTTAAGTATAATTGATTGAAGTTAAATATAACAAAACAGGGAATAACATAAAGTAAACATGCTATTCCCTGCTATTTTACCTAACTTTTACGTATAAATCATTTAAAATTTCAATTTTTTTCTTAATTGCATCCTCAAAGGTCATAATATATGCCGCAGGATCTTTAGGATTATGGAACTGCGTGATTTTTCCTGTATCAGGGTGCACAAATTTCGACGAAGCACCACAGCCTATACCTAATATCGTTTGTACCTCTTCCATAATAGCAATATTGTAAATAGACTCCTCGCCAGGCTTACAATAACCAACATTCTCCAAATTTCCTAAAATGTTTTTTTGTCGGTATAAATAATATGGAACATAACCATTCTCTTTTGTCCAATCTGTCGCCATTTGCATCATTTGGCTTACTGTATCCCGGTCCGCTACACGATATTTATCTTTGTTGCGTGTCATTTCTGATGCACGCTTAAAGCTTAATGTGTGAACAGTAAGAGATTCAGGCATCATTTTTGCAGATTCATTTAATGAATGCTCAAATTCAGCAATCCCTTCATTTGGCAAGCCGATAATTAAGTCCATATTAATATTATTCATGCCATGCTCACGCGATAACCAAAACTTATCAATCGTTTCCTGTACAGTATGATGACGTCCAATTGCTTTTAATGTTTCTTGCGTATACGACTGAGGGTTTACAGAAATTCGGTCAATACCCCATTTTTTCAATACTTCTAATTTTTCAGGTGTAATCGTATCCGGACGTCCTGCCTCTACCGTAATTTCACGAATCGTTTGCGGGTTTGGGAACGACTCGAACATCGTTTTATAAAGTGCGTCCATTTCATCGGCTTCAATCGAAGTAGGCGTTCCCCCACCCCAATAAATCGATGTAATGCGCATATTATTTTCTGTTAACCATTTCCCCATTTCACGTAATTCAATATGCAAGCCATCAATAAATTTTTCTACGCGTCCTTGCTTGCGATTACTTTGAATTGCATAAGCTGGGAAGGTACAATAAGCACACATCGTTGGACAGAAAGGTACACCGATATAAACTGAAATTTCCTGCCCTAGCTCGTCTAAATCCGGAATAATTTGCAGCTGCCTCGCAACGATTTCCTTCATTAAAGAAATTTTCGCGTCCGATAGGCGATAATCCTTTTTTAACACTGCAAAAATTTCTTCTTCACTCATCCCTGCTTTACGATATTTATGGTAAAGCTTTGTTGGACGAACCCCAGTTAAAATTCCCCATTGCTGCGTCATCCCTGTGTATTGCTCAAGTACATCAAGCATTACGTGTGATAGCGCACGCTTCATCCGAATGCTTTGCTCCTTTTCTGTACCTTCCGTTGCATAGCTAATCGCATAATCACTCGTATATTTTTCATCCTCTACTACAAGCTGTGCCTTGGTATGGATTGTAAAATCAGCGTCTATGCGGTGTGAGAAAGCAATCGCCATATCAGCGCCATCCTGTGTAAATTGAATAATTGAATCCTCATAAAAAAGATTGGCGATATGGTTTAACACACGATTCCAATCCTCTTTAAATTGCTCATTTATGTGTATCGTTTTCATTGTTTTTTCTCTACCTCATTGCATTTTAATTACACATTGGCTTCAGAGCAAAATCTAGAAAAATATGTACTCTCCGCCAAAAACAGTGTTTTAATTCAGTATATGCCGAATTATAATACTACACCTTTTAACATTGTACCAAAAAGCAGGCACTTTTTTTGTAAAATTGCTTGATGTTTTTCAAATAATCATTACATATAATTTCCAGATAGTTTATAATTCCTTATAATCTAATATTATGGAGGTAATTTAATGGAACATGTTTTATTCGAACGCGTTAAAAATACACGAGCATTTTTACGTAAAAACCTTCTCACAACAATTTTTAAGGAATTCGATGAGCAATGCATGGAGCTAACAGTTGAACAACGGCGTACAAAATATGAAAAAATGTTAGAAAGTCCATTTCGTTTTTTCAGAGGAAGCGCCTATTTATTTTATTTTGATTTAACAAAAATTCCATCAATATTCCATACTCCAACAGTAAAGCCAACTTGGATTCAAGGCGATATGCATATGGATAATTTCGGTGCCTTTCAAAATGAATCTGGCACAATCGTTTATGATATGAACGATTTTGATGAAGGCTATGTTGGCTCTTATTTGTATGATATTGTTCGGATGAGCGTTAGTATCGCGCTACATCTTGAGGAGCAAGGCTTGCATCAAGCAACACAGGAAACAGCGATTCAATCATTTTTAACGAGCTATATTCGGCAAATGAAGCGATTTCAGGAAAAGAAGGATGATCCATTTACATTAATTTTCACAAAGGACAATACGAAAGGTCCTATTAAAAAAATATTAAAAAAGCTAGAAAAACAACAAAGAGAACAATTTTTACAAGGAATTGCGCAAACAACTGAGGACGGACAGCATGTTTTTCAATGGTCCGAGGAATTACAGCCAATCTCTGTGGACGAATATAATTCAATTGTAAATGCACTACCTAATTACAAAGTGAAGGACATTGCTATTAAATATGGCTCTGGTACAGCATCTATCGGCTTAAAACGCTACTATATTTTAGTCGAAGGTGGCAAAGATGAGTTACATACAGACGATTTAGTATTAGAAATGAAGGAGGTGCGTACCGCGATTCCTGCCTATTTCCTACCTTATAACGAAATATTTTGGGAACACTATGAGCATCAGGGAGCTCGCGTCGTAGGTACACAAAGAGCCATGCATCATTTAGAAGACCCGCACTTAGCTTATTTAACAATGGGCGGAAAAGAGTTTTATATTAGGGAGCGTTCACCATTTAAAAAGAAGGTTAAACCGAAAAACTTTAAGGATTTAGAAGATTATTTTGTTACAACATCCATTATGGGTCAAATTGCAGCAAAAGCTCATGCACGTGCAGATATAGATTATTCGACAGTATTTAACTATCATAGCGAGGATGAAATTTTAGAAGTCATCACAAAGAATCAGGAAATATTTATTAACAGCACCATTTTACAAGCGATGCACTATAAAGAAATCGTCTATACGGACTACGCACTTTTTCAAGAATTAATGAAGGCATGGTTTGGTGAATAAAAAACGAAGGCTGAGGGAAAGACAATTTCTTTCCCTCAGCCTAAACTTCTATTCGCTGTTATCACACAACTTACGGTGCAAAATACCTCTTTTATTATAGCCCGTCGTATAAAGATTGAACTGGCTTAGTTAAAATGCGGTTTACTTCTTCAATTACGCGGCTTAAGCCCATTTCTGCTTCAAGCATCGCAAGAATTTTTACGTTTTGCTGCGCAAGCTGTGCTGCTTTTTGCGCGTATGCTAACTCATCTTCTAATAGCTCTTCGCCAGCCATTTGCTTTTGCTGTAGCTTCATTTGAATATCGCGGAAATTTGTAAATAGGGTTTTCGCTTCTTCATCACTGCGCACAGCCTCTACAGTCTCCTGCAATAATTTAAATTCATTTGTTTGACGAAACGTCGCTTCCAATCGGTTAATATCATCATAAATGTTAATCATCGTATTCCTACTTTCCATTTTAATTTGTCATAAAGACGATAACTGCTTGCACAATACCAACAATGCCTCCGATAATACCACCTAACCATGTAATCATACGCAGCTCACTGCTAATTATGCCTAGTACAAGCTCTTCAAGCTTTGCAATTGGGAATGAGTCAACTTGCTGACGCACAACTTCTGCTAAGTTTAAGCGTTTTAACACATCCTCGATTTTGCCTTCTGCTGCTATAAATGCTTTATCCATCACTTTTGGTAGTAGCTCGTCATTAACCCAAGCCTGCCCTTGTGGCCAATAGTCATGAATCGTTTTCTCTAAACGCGCTTCAATAGCAAGCTGCTTTTTCGCATATGCTTGAATGCTCTGTTCAATCGTATCAAAGTTTATGTCTTTCATAAAGTCCATTGCAGGGCGCTGTTTAATTTTTTCCCATTCAGCTGAGAAAATGCGATAAAGCAAGGCACTCGTCCCAGGTGCTTGTAGGAAACGTATAAGCTCGCGTTGTACTTTTTCAACGAGCGACATCGAATCGCCCATAAACATTTGAATCATACCACCGAATGAGCCCTTTGAGCTTAAAAAATCATCAAGCAAGTTTTTAATAGTTCTTGCCCCTTCAGGTGATTGAAAATATGCTACGCCCTTATCTAAAATTTGATCCACAGCATCGCCAATTTTTTTATCTAAAATAGGCTCTAGATCTTCTGGCATTAACTGCTGAATCGTTTTTGTTGCTAGCGTATTTTTTACAGATGTAAACTGATTAGCAATTACGGCATCTACTTTTTGCTCTAAAATAGCAGGGGTGTGCTGCAAATTTGCTAGCCTTAGCCAATCATGAATCGTTTTCTCCTGCGTAAACACCTCTGACGTTACTTTTTGTCGAGCAAAGTCAAGTACATTATTGCGTACATCTTGTGATAAAAATTTCTTTTTAATCGTATCAGGTGTTAATAAAAAATCCGCTACTGTTTTCCCTAATTGAATCGCTAATACATCACGTCTTTTTGGAATAAGCCCTGGCGTTAGTGGTAAACGCCAACGCATAAAGTAAATTGGCTTGTATGGACGAAACAACATTTTAATCGCCATATAGTTTGTCGCGGCCCCTACAATTGCCCCTACACCTGCTAATAAAACTAATAGTCCAAATAAACTACCCATAATATCCTCTCGTTTCTATATCAATTACGCTCATATTGTATAACAGAAATGCAATTTCACAAAACAATCGATATATATTGCATAACGTTTCACTTATTTAGTACGATGAATAGGAAGGGGTGGTTTCATGATTCAGCATTTTAATTTTAAACCGTTGTATGATAATAAGCAGCTACCAGGTTGGCTAATAACCTTTTTCTATAAACAGCAGCGTTATCAAGCAGAGTATCATAAGGATGGGAGCATTCGATTTATCGGAGCATCGCCTGCTGTTGAGAATTTAGCGGCTGTGGAGAAGATGGTGCATGAACTAATGTTATTTCATGTGTATGATTAAGTGCCTAACGCGTAAACAATTTAGGGTGCTAACAAAACAGTTACAGTTTTGTTAGCACCCTATTTTAATTCCATCAAACAAGCTTCCGATTTTTTATCCTATATGATGATTTTCTTTCATCGCAATCGATTATATTGGATTTCCCACTTATTCAAGCATATTTCCATCAACAGGTAATCTTCCTCCTCATAACCAAAATAGCTAAGCATATATTAGACTAGCATAGGATTAGTAGGAGGGTATGTATTTGGAAATCATTCAAGAAATTCTATCTATATACATTCAATTTTTCGATTGGGGCATGTGGAAGGCAATTTTATCTGACCCAGTATCTTGGGGACTTATATCATCACTTATTATTATCGAGGGCTTGCTATCAGCGGATAATGCACTTGTACTCGCAGTGCTTGTTAAGCATTTACCAAATAAGCAACGAAAACGGGCGTTAATGTATGGTATGGTGGGGGCTTACTTTTTTCGATTTTTGTTTATAGGCATTGGTGTTTATTTGGTAGAATTTTGGTTTATAAAATTGCTGGGTGCCTTATATTTAGGGTGGCTATGTATCGCACATTTCGCACAAATAGGGGAAGAGGATAGTGTCAAAGAAGTTAATAAATCGGGATTATTAGTTCGGCTTTTTGGGAGCTTTTGGGCAACCGTTATTATGATTGAGCTAATGGACATCGCCTTTTCACTTGATGCCATCTTTGCCGCTTTTGCAATATCTAATCAAGTATGGATATTAATGATTGGCGGAATGCTAGGTATTTTAATGATGAGAACCATTGCAGGTTTATTTTTAGCTGTTATTGAAAAAATACCCGAACTAGAGGAAGCAGCCTTTATTATCATTGGTATCGTTGCGCTGAAAATGCTCGTTAGCATAGTGGGTATTCACATTCCACATTATATGTTTTTTATTGTGCTAACTATTGTGTTTATAGTGACGTTCGCTATTCATTTCTTAAAAAAACTAAGAGTTGCTTAACATCATATTGAAAAGGCTGACGAAGAATAGCAGGATAGCATCTGCAATTCCCAGTCGGTCTTTTTTAATGTAGTATTTGAACTACCTCTTTGTATTTTTAACCGAAACGTCTGTAATTTATCGATAATGATAGCCCTTTAGAACAGGATCAATTTTCCATTTAAAACGAATACATTCATCGCTCTGTCGAACCAAATATCATTCTACTCATATAATATGGAGGAAAAATAGACAAACGGTTTCGAGGTGGATTTGATGCAGTGGATTACTATCATTCTTATCGGGATAGCAGTGAATTTAGATAACTTGGGCATAAGTTTAGCATATGGAATAAAACGAATTAAAATTCCAATAATCTCAAATGCGATAATTGCGATATTATCTATGATTGTGACATATGTGGCAGTTACAATTGGCGAGGCGCTAATTGACTATATTTCAGTTTATTTAGCCAATCTGTTAGGAAGTCTTTTACTCTGTGCTATTGGGGTTTGGACGTTGTTATCGAGCCGTTTTGTTAAGGCAGGCTGTGTAAAGCCATTTGGTAAAGATAAAAATTCTATCCTTTCTTTAAAAGAAGCCATTACAATAGGGCTTGTTTTATCAGCTAACTGCTTTGCAACGGGCATTGCTATTGGTGCAAATGATATTACAACAATATGGGTAGTCATTTCTATTGGTGTTTTTTCATTTATCACAATAGCGATTGGTAGCCATTTCGGCATGTTATTAACGAAAACTTTTATTGGGCGATACTCCACAGCTATTTCAGGCTGGCTTCTTATAGCCATCGGTATTTTTGAAATTTTCGCTTGATTAGAGGAACTTTGGAATATGTATTGTTATTCCATATTATTTGCCCTTGCATTTAAACAAAAGACACCCAACAATTGGAGTATTATACTACCGATTGTTAAGTGTCTTTTTACCTTATGTTCGACTCTTCTTTCAACGTATATTTGCGCCCAAATGTAATATAGAAAAATGTTGAAGCAATTAAATATAGACCACCAGTAATGGAGAAGGCATAGGCATAGCCCCAGTATGAACCGTATGTCGTGACAAGCCACGCTGCTGGTAAGCCCATAACCGCCCAACCTAAGTTAAAGACCATTTGATTGACCGAGTTGGCTAGCCCCTTATACTTATCATGCACAACTTCCATTGCAATCGCACTTTGGATTGGGTTACCTGCATTCATCAATGCTTGGCGCATTAAAAAGCCTAGGGATGCTAAAAACAAAGAATTTGTAAAGGCTGTTAAAAATAAAAATGGAATCGACATTAGCTGAAATAACACAAGCGCCCTTACTTTGCCAACGCGCTTCACTAGCATCGGACCTATCAGCATCGCAACTGTTGTCATTGCTGAGCCTAACGCTAGTATAAGTCCAATATAGGAATTAGAAGCATCAAAGCGATTTGCAAAATATAAATTTAAATACGGAATAACTAAGCCAGCACCAAACCCTACTAATAAATTGGCTGTACCGAAAAATAAAATCATTTTTAAATTAAAGGACCAGCTTGCTTCCTTGCGTACTTCAGATGCTTCTTCTTGTAGTGCTCCTTTAGCTTTTTGGGCATTCGTCGCTACTGGTTTGAGCTTAAATAATGGGAATAAGCCGCAGAAGAAAATAACACAGCCCATTAATAGAGAGATTTGAATGCTTTGTACCTCTCCCATTTTAGCTAACCATTGCAGGCTATCAGCGATAATTCCGCCTAATAAATTACCGATAACATTCGATACTGTGACAAGAGCAAAATGAATACTAAACAATTGCATACGTTCTCGCGGACTCGAATTTTCAGCTAAAAATGGCACACCTGAAACTTGCGCTAATGCCCAAACAATTCCCATTCCAAAAGCAAGCATTAGCATTGGCTGCTCAGCAGTCACAACGCTGCGCCCTACAAGTAAAATAGCCGTCAAAGTAGAACCGATAATCAAGAGCCATTTACGTCCAAGTTTATCACTTAAAAGCCCCGCTGGTATAAGCATCAACGCCGTTGCAAGCGATGTCACAGAAATTACACTACCATTGACTGACTCAGGTAATCCGAGCTCTCGAATATATAAATTGTACATTACACTAAATACGCCCATTCCAATTTGAATAAGCACATTTGATAAAATAAATAAACGTATATTCCGATTAAAAGATTGAAAGCTTTTTCCCCACTCACGAAGCCATTTTCTCACTTACCGCACCTCGTTCTTCATACAATTAATTCGATAATCTAAATATACGTTTTTCGTAGTAAATAAGCAATATCATTTCAAGATATGTCTGTCTATTATAAAATTCCGCGCTTAAATGCTTCATTCACTAAATGTGTGCGGTTTTTTGCTTGCAGTTTGCTAAGCAGTCGTTGCACATAGTCACGCACTGTAAACTCACTAATAAATAAAGTAGCTGCAATTTCTTTATTGCTATATCCTTCAGCAATTAGATACATAACGCTATGCTCCTTCTCAGTCAATTCTGATTGCTGCTTAAGGTTAGAGGCAGCCGGTTTACGCGATAACAATAAACCAAGACGTTTCCCAACAAGCTCTAATGTATCTAACTGCAATTGTGAATATGGGAAAAACTCTCCCTTTTGGTCTAGCTCTAACCAACCGTATAGCTGATTTCTGTCAACAACAGGAATAAAAAGCATTGAGGATAAATTGAATTTCTTAATCATGTCATCATCAATATATGGATATGGCTCTCGTAAATAGAGCGACTGCTTTAAACTAAAAATTGGAAAATCCGCGGTTAGTTTACCTTTAATATTTTGTACAATTTCTAGTTGATCACCGAACATTCCTTGAAATTCATTTTTCCAAGGGATATAAACATAAAAAATACAACGTTTAAATTGGAAAATAGCCTTCAGCTCTTCTAAAATAGCAGGTAATTCCTCAGCGCTAGAAGCACGAATAAGAATTTCATCCATTTTATCAAGTCGGTTCATATCTAGTGCTTGCTGCCCGTGTGATTGATCCACTGATGCATAATACTGCTGCATTAAGCTCACCATGCAATTGGACAAAAAAATAAACAAATGCTCTATTTGGGGATGTTTTTGATCAAATAATAAGCGTAATGTCGATTGCTCGAAAACAGCTCGAAATAAATTTAAAAACTGCCCCGACACTTGACGTAAGTGCACTTGGATAAACAATTGAAGTTGATTTGTTAAATTGTTTAGTTCATCCACATCGCTTTGTTTAATAACAAAGCTTAAAAAATGGTCCGCAAACTCGATAATCTCTTGCTTCTCCTCAGGAAGTAGTCCTTCCTCCAATTGAACATAGGAGCTAATATTTTGCATTAAATTGATGCGATGTATTTTACAAAACAAAACAAATTGCACGGGTTTTATCATTTCATCACCTACAAATGTATGGGTATTTTAGGTTAATTTTAACACAGATAAATACTTTAGAAAAAATGCGAAAGGGCTGTCAAAAAATTTTTTGACAGCCCTCTTTTTTAATCTTTTCTCAAATGATAACTTATTAATTCATGCTTCACAGTAAAGCCTGCTGCTATATATAGACGCAGTGCACTGTCATTTGTTTTCCCAACTGTTAATTGTACTTCTGGGATTTGGTGCGTTGTGCTAATGCGCGCAAGAGCTGTTGACAGTAGCTTTGTGCCAAGTCCTTGTCGCCAGAATGTAGGCGCAATCGCAATATATTCTATTGCTGCTTCTTTGTGTACGTTGTCTACTTCAATATAAGCATAACCTTGTAACTGCCCTATTTCGTCTACTAATAATAGCAATTCATTCTCGTCATTTAGACGTTTAATAATTGTATCCGCATTATAATACGTATTTGGAAATGCAGCATTATGCAGCTCAGCAAAAGCCTCATAAAAGTGTGGCTCATAAAAAATGAAGGATGTCTCTACTTGTTGGTCTTGTTGCTGCCATAATAAAACAGCATGCTGCCCTATCTGCTGTGCATTAATTGAATTTACAAATGTGTTTGCTAACTTATTTTGTTCATTAATAAAAAATTGAAATTCCTTAATGGTTGGATTCTTTTCTAAAAGTTGCTGCCACATATTTGTTAAAAGCAATGCATGATCCTCTTCTTTAATAAATGGTCCCCATACCTCTGCGCTTGTCCCATCTATATCTAAACCAATAGCTGCCGTAATTTGTCCATCATCATATGCTATTTCAAAAGCGTCTTTCCCAAAATCTTCTTGTAATGTTTGCTTGATTTCTTCTACATTTTCTCCACAATAGCCGATATGATGTGCTTGCTTGTTATTTAAGTGTGCTAGAAATGTTGCTAGCTGCTTATTTTTCACCATAATTACTCCTCCTTATAAACCAAAGACCTAATTCGCCCAACAAAGTTGTATTTTCGCCCATCCACTACCCGAATCAATTAAAAAGATGTTATCTAAAAAGCCAAAATTGTTTTTGACACAACAAAAAATTCATCTTTATTTATTCACTTTAAAAATGACAGAAAACAGTGTAAAACCAGTACTTTTAACCGTTTATAGAATACTCACATATTTCTAAATGGTTATCAAAAATAAAAAAGTTGCCCGGAAAGCGGCGCGCTAGCCTGCTTTTCGGACAACCTCTCACCTATTTAGCCATTCAATGAATTAGCCTGAAGCTGGTACATCGTCTCATAGCGGCCACCTAATTTTAGAAGCTCCTCATGTGTACCTTGTTCAACGATTTTGCCACGGTCTAATACGAGAATTTTATCTGCATTTTTAATTGTTGATAGACGGTGGGCGATAATAAATGTTGTACGCCCTTGCTTTAACACATCCATTGCATGCTGAATAATTTCCTCTGTTTCCGTATCAATATTCGATGTTGCCTCATCTAATATTAAAATTGCTGGATTGAAGGCTAATGCGCGTGCAAAGGAAATTAATTGACGTTGCCCTGAAGAAAGCGTACTTCCTTTTTCAATTACTGGTTCATCTAAGCCTTTTTCTAAATTAGCTAACACGCGCTCTCCACCTACAGCAGCTAGCGCCTTTTCCACAGCTTCGCGTGAAATACGCTCGTCATTTAAGCTAACATTGGTAGCGATTGTTCCTGTAAATAAATACGGGTCTTGTAGCACAATGCCCATATGGTCACGAATTGATTGACGAGGCAAACTTGTAATATCCTGCCCATCAATTGTAATACGCCCTTTTTGTGGATCATAGAAGCGGAATAACAAGTTCATAATCGAGCTCTTCCCCGATCCCGTATGCCCAACAAGTGCGACTGTTTCGCCCTTCTTCGCTTCAAAGTTTAAATTTTTCAGCACGTACTCATCATCTTTATATGCGAAGGACACATCTTCAAACACAACATTGCCCTCATAACGCGGGATGCGGTGTTCGCTTACCTGTTCACCTTGTTGATCCAATAGCTCAAATACACGAGAACCTGCTACTAATGAACGCTCTAACTGTGAAAACTGGTTAACAAATTGAACAATTGGGTTGAACAACCGTGTTAAATAGTCCACAAGGGCATACAATGTCCCCGCAGATATCGCTTCTGGTATTGTCATTGATTGCGTACCAAAGTAATAAACGAACACGATGAACATTAACAAGCGGAATACATTTACTAAGTTGAATGATGTCGCTGAGTCTAAAAATAACAGCTTGCGCTCGTATTCATAATGCTCATTATTCATTTCCGCGAATTCTTTTTTCATCTGGTCTTCACGACGGAATGCTTGAATAATTGTCATTCCGTTAATCGATTCGTTAATCATCGCGTTAATATCAGCAATTTTTGTACGAATAACATGATTGTATTTCGCAGCGAATTTACGATAACCAATCATCCAAACATATACAAGTGGAATTACGATTAAAGAAATTAGCCCCAATTTAATATCTAAAATAAATAAAGCAATATAAACCCCTGCAATGGAAATAATGCTTGTCGCAAACTGGGCTAATACTTGCACATATAAATTACGTACAGCCTCTGTATCATTCGTTACACGCGCCACTACTTTACCGGCTGGTAAATTGTCAAAGTAATGAATCGGCAATGTTTGAATATGTCCAAAAACGTCTCGACGCATTTGTTGTACAACGCGATTCGCCCCAATTTGCAAATAAATAAACATAAAATAACGTAAAATCGCTGTCGCTATTGATAATCCAAAGAACACAATTAATAACCATGTTAATGGTTTAACTGCAATTGTCCCTGGCGTCATATAATTATCAATAATATGCTTTGCGATAAATGGTCCTGCTAGCTCTGTAAAAACAGCCAATGTTAATAAAGTAAGCCCGAATAAAATTGGCTTTTTAAATTTTAATGCGTAATGATACAAACGTTTACTTGTACTCATTCAGATCCCCCCTCTAGCTGCTGGCGGTCAAATTGCTCTTTATACCAACCATTCTGTGCAAGAAGCTCCTCATGTGTACCTTGCTCTGTAATCATCCCTTCATCTAGCACGATAATATGCTCTGCATGCTGAATGCCTGATAAACGATGCGTTGTAATAATCGTTGTTTTACCACTACGTTCATTTTGGATATTGTCGATAATTTTTGCCTCCGTTTTAGCATCAACTGCTGACAATGAATCATCCAAAATTAAAATTTCAGGATTTTTAATGAGTGCACGTGCAATCGATACACGCTGCTTTTGTCCACCCGATAGCGAAACACCCTTCTCTCCTACTAGCGTTTCCATGCCCATCGGTAAGTTTTCTAAATCTTGCTCAAAATGCGCAAGTCGAATTGCTTCTGCAATTTGCGCCTCTGTTGCATCTTCTTTACCAAATAAAATATTTTCACGAATTGTTCTTGAGAATAATACATGATCCTGTGGCACATAACCAATCCAATCAAGTACTTGCTCCTTCGTTTGCTGTGCTAAATCAATATCGCCAATTGTTAATTGACCATCCCCAAGAGGATACTCTCGTAATAACTGCTTAACAAATGTCGTTTTCCCTGCACCCGTCTTTCCGACAACTCCTAAAGTTTGCCCTTGCTTTAACGCAACTGAAATTTGCTGCAAGTTTTTCACTTGTGATAAAGGATATTGGAATGTGAAATCATTAAAACCAATTGCTGTTGGTGCTTGTAATGCCACCGCCTGCGCTGGATTTTGTACATCTGCCTCATAATCAAGCGTTTCCTGTACACGGTCAAGAGAGGCATTCCCTTGCTGCATCACGTTAATAAGCTCACCAATTGCAAACATCGGCCATACTGCTAACCCTAAATAAACGTTGAACGTAACAAGCTGACCAACTGTTAGCTCATTATTTGATACCAAAACTGCCCCATAGCCTAATGCTACAACATAACAAATTGCGGTACCTGCTTTTGTAATTGGTCCGAATAATGCGTTAATTTTTGCTACATGAATATTTTTTTTGAATACGTCCTCAACTTTATTAGCAAAACGAACTTCATCCTTCTGCTCTTGTACATAAGCTCGGATTACACGTACCCCTGCAACAGATTCAAGTACATCATCGTTTAACTCACCGAACGCCTCCTGCGCTGTCATGTAACGCTCATGAACGATTTTCCCTAAATATTGAATTAAAATAGCCATAATCGGTACAGGTAACATCGCAAAAAGTGTTAGCTTCCATGAGATAAGGAAGCCCATCGCTACAATAATTGCTGCCATATAAACTGTTGAATCAATCAATGTCATAATACCGAAGCCTGCTGTTAACGATACCGCATTTAAATCATTCGTCGAGCGGGCCATTAAATCACCTGTACGATTTTTCTCATAAAACGTTGGTGTCATCTTTAAAAACTGGTGCATCAATCGTTTACGTAAAATACGCTCCAATGTAATTGCACCACCGAATAATTGGTATTGCCATACGAAATTCATTAAATAGCTAACTACCATGATAATGAATATGCCTACTATATAAAAACTAAGTAGCTCCTTCGTCATTAGTCCCGACGTCATTTTATCTATCGCTTGCCCAAGTACCCATGGTGGTACTACTTCAACGACACTTGCTAAAATAAGCAGAACAATGGCAATCGTATAACGCTTCCAATGCTGTTTGAAAAACCATGTTAATTTTCCTAATACATCAAACATAATAATTTTTACCTACCTTCACCTAAAATTACACTATCCACTATCTAGCGATTCCCTTTTTAAAATTTTTGCTTTGAACTGTTTGAACATATCGATGTCCTCCTTCATCTAATTTTGCACAGTATAGGCACAAAAAAAGACATATATCCCCTTTTTATTAGGATACATGCCTAAATAAAGAGATACAGGGACGTGCCTGTATCATCTTGCTATTATGTGCGTTCAAGCAAATAATAAAAAGAACATGCTACAGGTCCGGATTAAAATGTTTAGTTATTGTGTTGTTAAATAAAATCATCATAATCCTTCCCTCCATTTCCTTAAATTATTTAGTGCCCCTTAAGATTAGCATACAAAAATTTACTAAGTCAATATTTTTTGAAAAATAAAATGTTTTTGTGAATTCTGTCGATAGCTTAATCACATTACCTCAACATAAATCGTATCAAAAATTTTATCGTCTACATAAACTTCTAGCTTCCACATCCCTGCTTTCGGAAGCTCCATCATACTAGGTATATGATAGTCTGCACCATTATGAGCACTTAAAAACCCAATTTTATCGTATAAAATTTCAATTTTTTCGTCTGGCTCATCTTCAAATGCTCCCATTACTTTAATATCACCTGTTAATACATCTTCACCACCCCAAAAATGCCACATATATTTATTTGGCTGATTCGCTGTAAATGGTATTGCTTCTTTATCGTAAATAAAGCCCACTTTATCTTTTATACCAAGCATTTGAAAACCACCTGATTCAAAAAATGTACTTTCCTGCCACGTCTCCTTCTTTTCATCTGCACAAGCTACTAGCAAAAGCAACAAACCAACAAGCGGCATAAATATTTTCATTTTCATATTATTAATCCCTCCTTTGTAAGTAAAGTAAGTCACCAAACCTGCAACATATTTCATAATCAATCGCACCTCGACCTAGACTTTATATTGAGTTATGATGATAATCCTAAACATCGCATCCTTCACCAAAAAAGCGCACATAAATTCTCCATTTACCCACATATTCTGTATTTATAATCAATTATATAATACTTAACGGAATATTCACTCAACTATTATTATAAAAAAATCATCATCAAAAATTGTTTTTTGTTGTGAAATATTTTATGATAAAAGTATTCAAAAATTTTTTTAATAATAGGAGGTGTACTCTTTATTTGCCACCCTCATTTGGGCCGCAAGTAAAGGATTTATTTGGACGGAGATATAGGAGAGCTAACCATAAGGCTTGTAGCATTTGCTCTATTAATTGCTGCTACGGCATTTTTCGTTGCAACAGAGTTTGCAATAGTAAAAGTAAGAACTACACGAATCGACCAACTTGTCGCTGAAGGGAATAAAAAAGCGATTAAAGCGAAGAAAGTGGTTTCAAGCTTAGATGAATATTTATCAGCATGTCAGCTTGGAATTACAATTACCGCACTCGGATTAGGTTGGTTAGGTGAGCCAACATTTGCCCTGATTTTACATCCATTATTCGAGTTATTCGGTTTAGAAGGTCGCATTACATCGCTTCTTTCATTTATTATTGCATTTTCACTTGTAACGTTTTTACACGTTGTCGTAGGGGAATTATCGCCAAAAACTTTAGCTATTCAAAAAGCAGAGGCTGTAACCTTAAATTTAGCAGGACCACTAATTCTATTCCATAACATTATGTATCCTTTTATCCGCGCACTAAACGGCTCAGCCCGCGCGATTACAGGACTTTTTGGTTTAAAAATGGTTTCTGAATCGGAAGCAGCACACTCTGAGGAAGAGCTTCGTATGATTTTATCAGATAGCTTAAAAGGTGGAGAAATTAATCACTCTGAATACGAATATGTAAACAGTATTTTCGAGTTTTCTGATCGAATCGCAAAAGAAATTATGGTACCCCGAACTGAAATTATTAGCATTGAAAAAGACCAAACATTACGTGAAGTGTTTGAAGTAATGGGCGTTGAACAATATACACGCTATCCAATTACAGATGGCGATAAAGATCATGTTATCGGCTTAGTAAACATGAAGCATTTATTAACTGCCTTTGTAAAAGACCCTGTAAATGGTGATACAAAAGTAGAAGATTATATGCAGCCGGTGATTCGTGTAATTGACACGATCCCTATTAGTGATTTATTATTAAAATTCCAACAAGAACGCATTCATTTAGCAATTTTATTAGATGAATACGGTGGAACATCCGGTTTAGTGACGATTGAGGATATTATCGAGGAAATTGTCGGTGATATTCAAGACGAATTTGATGAAGATGAAATCCCTGAAATTCAAGAAGTAAGCGAAGGTCATTTTATTATTGATGCTAAGATGCTTTTGGAAAACGTCAATGATATTTTAGGTATCGAAATCGAAGACGAAGACATTGATACTATCGGCGGCTGGGTTATGACACAGCATTTCGATGTAGTTGAAGGTGATACATTCGAGGCGCACGGATGTCAATTCACAATAAAAGAATCTGATGGACACCATATTTTATATCTCGAAATCAAAAAGCTAGAAGATGTTAAAATTGTTGAAGATTTAATTGAAGAAGCTTAACCCTTTGAAATAAAATGGGGATGCTGGAACGTTTAGTTTCCCATCCCCATACAACTTATTAAATATTTGCTTCTGCGGTGGTCATATTAAAATGTCACCATCCTTATCGCAAAGAGCGTGTCTGAAAAGTTATTTTCAGACACGCTCTTTGTCATGTCTAAAAGTCTTTCTAGGAGGAAACATTGTGGAACTATATACAAATTTACGTGCTGGTGAAAAAGGGGCTTGGCTATCGATTGGTACTTATATTGCTTTAAGTGCTATGAAATTGATTGTTGGCTATATTGGAGGCTCAGCAGCATTAAAAGCAGACGGATTAAATAATACAACCGACATTATCGCTTCGATTGCCGTATTAGTTGGTTTACGCATTTCACAAAAGCCTGCAGACGACAACCATCAATATGGTCATTTACGTGCCGAAACAGTAGCTTCACTAATAGCTGCTTTTATTATGATTGCCGTAGGTATTCAAGTGCTGATATCTTCTATTAAAAATATATGGAATCCTTCACACGATGTCCCTTCTATGCTGACAGCTATCGTTGCTCTAATTAGTGCTGTTATTATGTATGTTGTTTATCGTTACAATATGGCGTTAGCGAAGAAAATAAATAGTAATGCGGTCAAAGCTGCTGCCTATGATAATCGTTCAGATGCACTTGTTAGTATTGGTACAGCAATTGGTATCGGAGCTGCCATCGTTGGCTTCCCTATTATCGATGTAATTACAGCATTAATTGTTGGTATTATTATCGTCAAAACTGGCGTAGAAATATTTTGGGAAGCTGTGCATACATTAACGGATGGTTTTAATACGGAAGATACGGAAATACTTTGCGATCTTGTTCGTAAAGTAGATGGGGTAGCCAGCCTGGTAGATTTTAAAGGGCGTACACATGGCAATATGTACTTTGTCGATGTAACAGTAACAGTAAATCCCTATTTGAATGTGTGGGAAAGTCACGAAATCACCGAGCAAATAGAAAGTACAGTAAAAAAATTCAATCCTTATTGTGTGGTGCTTGTGCATATTGAGCCACATGAAATTCCAACACCATCAGAGGATGATTATCATTTTTAACAATTAGGCTGTAGGGAAAGCAAGCTGATACTTGCCTTTCTCTACAGCTTTTTGCATTTTTATTGAAGTATTTGTTCTTGTGAGAAGAGTTGATTTTCACTTAAAAGCTAGTTGGGCTTCTCTTCCTTAAATATTTTCAATTTATCGAATAATCCACCCCACCTCATTTGTGGTATAATATGTAAAAAACAAGGATTCAGGAGACCTTTACATGAAAATATTTTTACTTTTTATTGCCTGGTTAATTGTTTTTCGTCAATTTTATAAATTTATCTATGCAGACAAGCTAAAAAGAAGCTGGACGAAATATATTTTATTTTCTATGATTGCCAGTATTATTATGCCATTTGTACAGCTTTATGCGAGGGAGCAATTAGGCACGCTACAAGAAAATTTAATTAATGCTTCAGCAATAGCTACTGCCTTATTGATTTTTCTAATCGGTGGGGCTAATTTGAAAATGAAAATTGATGAGTGGAGTAAATAAGATACAAAAAATCGATTCACACCATTACTTTTAGTGTGAATCAACTTTTCAGTATCTTTTATATTTGCCCGCTACCTTCTGTCAGCCCATGCTTTACTGCATATAAAGCTGCTTGTGTGCGATCTTGCACTTGTAACTTAGCAAAAATATTAGAAATATGAGTTTTCACTGTCTTTTCTGTAACGAATAATGAAGAAGCAATTTCTCTATTGCTTTTGCCCTTCGTTAGCTCTGCTAGTACATCCTGCTCGCGCGGCGTTAATGGATTTAACACATGAAGTTTCTGTTCTTCCTCACGTAATCCTTCCTCTAGCTGCGTCGTTGCATCAGGATGCAGCATATTTTCTCCACGCATAATTTGACGGATTGTATGCACTAAATCATCTGGCTCAATATCCTTTAACTGATATCCAGAAGCACCTGCGTCAATGGCTGGTATCACATGATCCCTATCTGCAAAGCTTGTGAGCATCAACACTTTAATGGCTGGATACAACGCTTTAATACGCTTTGTAGCTTGAATGCCATCCATTTCAGGCATTACTAAGTCCATTAGCACAATGTCGGGCTGTACCTCTTTCACCAATTTTACAGCTTCTGCCCCGTTTTTCGCTTCTCCTACAACTTCAATGTCTTTTTGCGTTTTTAAAAAAAATAATAATCCTCTTCGCACTACATGATGGTCATCTGCAATTAAGACACGTATCATTTTATTCCCCCCTAATATGGCAGGCGGATTAATAATTCCGTTCCCTTGCCAAGTTCACTCACCCAATCAGCAGTTCCACCAATCGCACGAGCTCTATCTTTAATAGATTGTATACCAAGTGAAGGTATTTTAGCCTTCGGATCAATAACAAAGCCTCGACCCTCATCTTTAATGACGAGCAAAATATCTGTTTGCGTCATAGTAACGTAAAGTTCAGCTATTTTTACCCCCGCATGGCGCCGTATATTATTTAAGCCCTCCTGTGCAATGCGGAATAAAGTTTCTTCAACACGTGAAGGTAACTGAATAACTCCTGAAACATTGACAACTAGCTTCAAACCGAGCATTTCTGCGTATACTTTAATGGCTTCTATTAATCCACTTTCAAGCCCTTTAGGACGCAATTGCCAAATAAGTGCACGCATTTCTGTCAAAGCCTCCTGCGTCAGCTCCTGAATTTCTTTAAATGTTTCTTTTATTTCAGTCTGGTCGCTCATTTCAATACCCGCGCGTGATGTTAGTGTAACTGAAAATAAAAGCTGATTTACAGAATCATGTAAATCTCGCGCCAGCCGATTACGCTCTTGCACTAATGCTATTTCCTGCTGCTGGCTCGTTAAGTAAATTCTTTTTATAGCCGAGCCCATTTGAAATGCTACAGATTCTAACAGTTCAAGCTCTTCCTCTGTGAAGCGTACCGTATTTTTCGATGCAACATTTAAAATGCCAAAGCGCTCCTGTCCTGACTGAAGGGGTACTGTTGCATGATGTGTAATGCCACCTGTATCATCATCGCTTTCCCCTATTGCGCCCTCAATGCGCTGGCATTCAATAATATTAGATGCTTTCATCAGCTCATTATTACGATAGCGCGATACGCACCAGCAGCCACCCTTACTCAAATGTTTACAATCATTTTTGGCGAGCGCCTGCGGCAAATTTTCATGTGCAACTAATGTGGATTTCCCTTTACTATCAATAAAAAAAATCCATCCCGTATCAAATTTCGTACCACTTAAAAATTTGGATAAAGCGCCTTTTAGCATCGGAACCATTTCGGTCTCTTCATTTAACAGTTCTGCAATTTCTTTTAGTATCGTAATGTTTGAATGATTTAAACTCATGATTCACCCCTAATTTCTTTCCATTATCATATCATTGAAATGCCTATCAATGCATGCACACTTCCCTCATACTTTTGGCTGAAAAAATGATTCACATTAATTTATGGAAGCTAGTCTTCAACGTACAGGTATTTGTGAAATTCAGCTCACAAATTATTCGAAATCTAGACATTTTACTTCTATTGGAATTATCTCTATAATAATCAATACGTATCACTTATTTTGACATGTAGGAGACCCATTATGAACAAAAAATTAGAAAATGGCTTACTTGCTATTTGGGTAGTGTCACTAGTTGCAACGCTAGGCTCGCTTTATTTCTCGGAAATTAGGCAGTACACACCTTGTGAATTGTGCTGGTATCAGCGCATTCTAATGTATCCAATCGTCATTATGACAACGGTTGCTTACATTCAGAAAAATGCACGTATCGCTTTAACAACCGCTGTATTTGCTTGTATAGGTGGAAGTATTTCCCTTTATCATTATGGCATCCAGAAGCTGGACTTTTTACAATCATCCGCTCCTGCCTGCGGTCTTGTTCCTTGTACAGGGCAATATATTAACTGGCTAGGATTTATTACAATCCCATTTTTAGCATTAACAGCATTCGTAATAATTGCAGGAATTAGCTTTTATATGCTACGCGTTTTAAAAGGAGGAAAATAAGATGAAAAAGCTTGCTATTTTTGGAGGCATTATCGTTGCATTATTCGTAGCGATTATTGTTTTAACAAATATTTCAAACAACAGTAAATTAGAAAACAATCCATACGGTGACAAAAAATTAAGACAATCTACAATTGACCAGCTAAGTGACAAAAACTATCAAAACATTATTTTACCAGAAGCATTAGAGGAAAAAATCGCAACTGGAAAACCGGTTTACGCTTATTTATTTAGCCCTGAGTGTATACATTGCCAACGTATGACACCTAAACTAATGCCAACTGCAGATGAATCGGGAGTTCATATTGATCAATTAAATGTTTTAGAATTCCCTGAGGAATGGAATAAATACAATTTAGAAGCTACACCTACACTTATCTACTTCAATGAAGGTAAAGAGGTAACGCGTATGGTTGGCGACTATGATGTAGATCAAATTAAAAGCTTTTTCCAAAGCAATAGTGCACAATAATATATAGCTTACATTTAAAAAAGTTTTTTACTTTCAGAGGCGTGTTAGGACTTATCCAACCGCCTCTTATTTTTTAGGAGGAATTTATGTTTACTTACACAGTTCAACAGGATGGTCTAACAATTGAGGAGCTTTTGCGCGAGGAATGGCGCTTAGGCAAAAAAATCGTTCATGAGTTACGCATGGCAAAGGCAATTACGCTACAAGATAGCACTCCCGCATTATGGAAGGAACCTCTTGCCACTGGGACGATATTAACATTTAATTTTATTAGTCCGCCATCGAGCTACAAAGCACTAGAGCAATGTGAGCTCAATATCCGTTATGAGGATGAGCATTGTTTAATTGTTTCAAAACCAAAAGGTATGGCAACACATCCAAATGATGCAAATGATAATAATACATGTATGAATCATGTTATTACGCATATTCAGCAAAACGGTGGTAGCTATGCTGAGCATGTGCATCGCCTTGATCAAGGTACAAAGGGGCTCCTTCTTATCGCTAAGCATCCGATTGCGAAATCTGTGTTCGATCGTATGATTGAAGAAAAGACGATTATTCGCAAATATGCTGCTGAAGTACAAGGCAATATTCGCACAGATAATGGCGTTATCAATGCGCCTATTGGGAAGGATCGCCATCATAATACACGTCGCGTTGTTTCGGCATCAGGTCAGCATGCAGTGACGCATTATGAAGTAGTGCAACGCTTTAAAAATAGCTGTATTGTACACGTTGTTTTAGAAACCGGTCGCACACACCAAATCCGCGTCCATATGGCACATTTAGGCCATCCGATTATTGGTGATACATTGTATAACGCACGCCAAACAGCAACGAATGACTATGAATTACATGCAATCCAGCTCGAATTCCATCATCCATTCACACATGAGCATATAATAATAATCGATAAATAGTATTGTGAATTTTCAATCATTTCTGCTAAAATATTGAGCAATATCAATATAAGAAATGAGGGTGCTCATGGAAAACTTTTTACTCTATCTATTTATGTGTATTATGCTAATCATTTTACCTGGACCTGACACCGCAATCGTTACAAAAAATACGCTAGTTAATAGTAAAAAAGCTGGGCTACAAACGATGGCTGGAACATTATGTGCCTTAATGATTCATACATCTGCTGCTGTACTTGGATTATCAGCAATTATCGTGAAATCAGCCGTTGTCTTTTCTATTATTAAATACATCGGTGCTATTTATTTACTGTATCTTGGCATTAGAACATTAATTGCTATGACGAAAAGAAAGCCGCAGCTTGTTGATGCTGTCCCACATAATAACGACAGCAAATCTAGCTTTATGCAAGGCTTTTTGACAAACTTGTTAAACCCGAAAGTAGCTGTCTTTTTCCTAACTTTTTTACCGCAGTTTTTAGCAACCAACGCCGATCCATTGCTACCATTTTTCATTATGGGTGTCACATACACAGCTTTAACTGCGATTTGGTTTATCGGCTATGTATACTTGCTTCACCAAATTCGAGCATTTATGAATAAACCATCGACACAAAAAGCGATGGAAGGTGTAACAGGCGCTATACTTATTTTGTTTGGTGTGAAATTAGCTTTGGAAAGCTAGAAAGAGGAAGATGATGTTTAAATGCTAAAGCGGAAATCAATAACGTAATATTATATTTAGTTGCAGAAGGGGTTATAGGTGAAGCTAATACCTTAACACCAGAATTCTTTTTAACCTTACCAATATGGGCTATTGGGGTACTTTTGGTGTGGGGATTCGTTTACAAAGGGAAATTGGAAAAAATCCCTTATCCAAAAATTATTATGAGCAGCTTCCTGTTGGCTTTATGTTTGCACATCAATTTCTATAAAAAACACCTCTAAAATGGCTATATAGCCATTTTAGAGGTGTTTTATGTGTCTTATTAAACCAATTGGCGTTTTTTCAAACTTATAGTTTGTTGATTAGAGCAAAAATTGTTTCTTTAAGCTCATCATCACTATCTGATAGTTGCACTAGATTGCTTAGACGTTCACGTAAAATTGGACGTTCAATAACTAATTGCTCATCTAATACTTGTACTAATAATTCAATAATTAAGCGATCACGCTTTGCTAGTGCTTCCTCTAAGCGCTCTGGTGTAATTTTTGCATTTGCATGTGATACGGATGCCATCGGAAAATCCTCCCTATTTAAATAAATGTACATTTATATTCTATCATAGATTCTTTTCCTTTTGGCATCTTTCACATTTTAAAAGTCAAAATTATCAGGGTCAGCGCTTGTACGGTGGAATGTATTTAATGCTGAAATTGCTGCAACCTCGTCTGCTGCTAATGCAAAACCAAATACATCTAAGTTTTCTTTAATGCGCTCTGGCGTTACAGATTTCGGAATGGCAATATTGCCTATTTCTAAATGCCAGCGTAGTACGATTTGTGCTGGTGTTTTGCCATATTTTTCAGCTAAATTTTTCACAACAGGATGTGTAAAGACAATACCTGTACCAAGCGGAGCCCATGCTGTTATTGCAATATTGTGCTCTGCACAAAATGCGCGTAAGCTTTCTTGTGATAAAGACGGATGACACTCTACTTGGTTAACCATAGGCTTTACATTTGCTACTGCAAACACTTCCTCTAAATGATGCTGATGATGGTTAGAAACACCTGGTACACGAATTAGCTTTTCATCGTAAAGGCGCTCGATTGCTTTGTAAGTGTCTGCTAATGTTGGCTTTGGCCAATGTGTTAAATATAAATCGATATAATCTAAATTTAATTTTTTTAATGATGTTTCAAAAGCACGTAACGTATTATCAAAGCCTTGGTCTGCATTCCAAACCTTTGTCGTAATAAATAGCTCTGAACGTTCAATACCTGAAGCTTTAATTGCTTCTCCCACTGCTTCTTCATTTTGATAAATAGCAGCCGTATCAATTGCACGATAACCAGCCTTTAATGCCTCTGTTATTCCATTAAAAGCTACTTCATGTTCCTTCATTCGAAATACGCCATAGCCAATACGTGGCATTTCTACACCATTTGCTAATGTAATTGTTTTTGAAATTGTCATTGATAAATCCCCCTTAAAAATCAAATTTAAAATTATCTGGATTTTTCCCAAAGCGTTTATTTTGATTTAACGCATCAAGTGTTTGCATATCTTGATTTGTTAACTCAAAATCAAAAATTTGTGCGTTTTCTTTAATACGATGTGGTGTCACCGATTTTGGAATTACGAGAATATTATGCTGTAAATGCCAACGCAGCACGATTTGTGCTGGTGTTTTGCCGTATTTTGTTGCAAGAGCTAGAATCGTTTCATCTGTTAGTACTCCACCGCGTCCTAAAGGTGACCATGCCGTTACAGCAATATTATGCTCCTCACAAAATGCACGTAAGCTTTGCTGTGACAAATATGGATGCACTTCAATTTGGTTAACTACTGGTGCAATATTTGCCTTTCCAAGAAGCTGCTCTAAATGGTGTTGATGATGATTTGATACACCTGGTACACGAATTAATTTTTCATCATAAAGGCGTTCAATAGCTCGATATGTATCAACAAATTTATCTGCTACAGGCCAATGTGTTAAATATAGATCAATATAATCCATATCCAATTTTTTCAGCGATGTTTCGAAGGCACGCAATGTATTGTCATAACCTTGATCTGAATTCCAAACCTTCGTTGTGACAAAAATTTCTTCACGCGGCACACCAGAATGACGAATTGCTTCACCTACTTCAGCTTCGTTGTAATAAAGTGCAGCCGTATCAACCGCACGATAACCAACTTGCAAAGCTTGTGTGATCGCAGCAATCGTTTCATCACGGTCTGTCATTTTGTAAACACCTAAGCCAAACCACGGCATTTCTACACCATTTGCCAACCTTTTTGTACTTTGCAAATGCATTTTCATCCCCCTTTCCATCAATTACGCCTTGGCGTAATTGCGTCCAGATTTTTTTCGAGCTTGCTCGAAAAGTTCCTCTTCAAAAATCTGTGACATCCGCCGGAGCGTTTATCTTGATTCAGTGAGTGTTTGTATACCAACCAAATCCTAGAAAAAAAGTAGGTATTCATCTCACCATCTTTAAAGGTGGAGTTTTATGTATCTGACGCATCGCTTTCAATACATAAAGAATTTACTGAATCAAGATAATATATTTATTATATACCTAATCATGAATTCTTTCGAGAAACGAATTTTTAAAATAAAAGAAAGCTGTAGAGAAAGTAAGTACCTCTACAGCTTTTAGGATTTCGTATTTTATCCGCTATTTTCTTTCCTCTATCTTATCAAATTGTTGTGGATCTACAATGCGGTCATCCTCTTCTAATTGCTGACCATCCCTCATATGTTCCATTTGCTTCCCTAGTTGCTTTAAATCCTCCATATTATTTACCATATGCCCGCTCGTTGGTTGTTTATTATTTCTCTCCATTCTAAATCCCCTCCTTTTTTATTTTTTATTCCCCAAAATGCATGATTTGAACCATTTCAGACACAAAATAACCATAGTAAAGTTTATATTTATAAGCTATACTAATAAAAGAGTTTATATACATGAGGAGGATACTTCCATGAAATTATTAATAATTCTTGGTATTTGTGCATCTTTCTTAACTGCAATCTTCACTGCTGGTTATGAAGGCAAACCATTTGCTAAAAAAGACTAATTTTTAACTACCTTCATTCAAAGGTAACTTCTGCGAAACACTCGGTACATTGTACGAGTGTTTTTTCGCATGCATAAATTTGATAAGCAATCTAATTTATAATATGCAATCGTTTTTCCGGTTGCTTTTTCTTGCACTTTTCTACTGAAGTATTTAAACTTACTTAAAGTAACCAAGTTCTTAATTACAATCTAAAGGAGTTTCTATATGACAACGAATTTTCATAAAAAACCGAATATGTATACATCACATGTTCAGCTAAAAGTTTCAAATTTACAACGTTCCCTTGAGTATTACACAACAATTATTGGCTTTAAAGTTTTACAACAAGATGAAAAAAATGCTTATTTAACTGTAGATGGGACGACAAGCTTTTTATCATTAATAGAGGTTGATAACGCTCTTCCTTTACGTGAGGGGCTTACAGGCTTATATCACATCGCCCTATTATTACCTACCCGTAAAGATTTGGGTAATATTGTGCAGCATTTTGTTCAACACAACATACGTCTAGGTGCAGCTGACCATCACGTTAGTGAAGCATTGTACCTGAATGATCCAGATGGCAATGGTATTGAAATCTATTTTGATCGCCCAGCAGTTGACTGGCAATGGCATGCTGATAATGTCACGATGTTCACAGAGCAGCTTAATTTCAATCCTATTTTGGCAGAGGCTGATGGTCAATGGAACGGTCTACCTCAAGACACGATTATTGGACATATCCATTTATCTGTTGCTGATTTAGCGCAAACAGAGCAATTTTATACAAATGTGCTCGATTATAATATTGTTGCTCGTTACGGCCATCAAGCTCTCTTTATTTCAACAGGCAACTATCATCACCATATCGGCTTAAACACTTGGCATAGTGCAAACGGCAGTAAGCCTTCACAAAACCACGTCGGCTTACAATCGTTCACAATCGTTTTAGAAAATGTTGAGATTGCACAACAAGTTCGCGAAAAATTAACAACAGCAGGCTTTACTGTTGAACATTTTGTTGATGCTCCAAGCTTTGGTGGTGCACAAATTTTTTCAGTAGAAGACCCTAATGGCATTCGCATCTTATTTACTGTAGATGGTGAATAATTTAGCTATACTTGAAACTGTTCCAAAAATTATTGGAGCAGTTTTTTTATTTTATTGAGAATACCTTCATATTGATTTCGTTGTAGTTAATGAAAAAGCTTTTTCAAAAAATTTAGGAGTTGTGTATATGCAGCATACTTTTATAAAACGTTTAAAAAAACAAAAAGAGGACGCTCTAGAATATATTATTAATGAATATTTGCCATTTGTTAAAGCAATAGCATTAAAAATATTAGCACCTATTGGCAAGCAAAATGCTGTTGATGAATGCGTCAATGATGTCTTTTTAGAGGTTTGGCAAAATGCGGGGAAGTTCCAAGGTGAGCCTGGGGATTTTAAACGCTGGATAGGTACTATTACAAAGTATAAGGCGATTGATTATTATCGTGTGCTAGACAAACAAAATACGCGTGAGGCAATGCTTGAAGACCGCTATGAGCAACCAAATAGCAGTAGCGAGCAAGCTATTTTAAATCGAGAGCAAAAAAATGAAATGCTGTTACATCTTAGCCTGCTTGAGCAGCCCGATTGCGATATTTTTATAATGAAATATTTTTTAGACATGTCCAATATCGAAATTGCAGATGCTTTATCGTTAACAAAAGCAGCTGTTGATAATCGTCTATACCGCGGCAAGAAAAAACTGGCACAATCGCCGAAACTAAAGGAGTTGTTCATATGAATGATTATAAACAATTTGCTAACTTAAATATTGATGAAATAGAACCTGTAGCTGTGACAGAGCTTGAGAAAAAACGTCTTCAAAAGCATGTACTAGGACATAAAAAGAAGCGTGCAGCTTGGCGCAAATATGCGATTATTGCAGCTATATTATTTGGTGGAACGGTGGTCACACCATTTACCTTCCCATCCCTTGCAGCTCAAATACCGTTTATGAAAAATATTGTGGAATATACAAATACACAATTAATTTATAAAAATTATAACGATTTAGCTACAGTCTTAGAGCAGGTGCAATCAAGTGATGGTATTTCTATCATGATTGAAAATGCTGTCTTTGACGGAACGTCTATGACACTGACATATGCAATTGAAACAGATAAAAACTTAGGGGAACAGCCATTTATCAAGGGCTCCTTTAATGTAAAATCAGCTAGTGGCTATGGGGGAACAGGCTTCATAAAAAAAATAAACGACAACACATACATCGGTGTTGAAAGTATTACACCATTATTTGATGACGATGCACCAGAGGAAATTTTAGTGCGCTGGCAGCCTTCTGCAATTCGAGCAAATTCAGAAGTCATATATAAGGGAGATTGGTCATTTGAGTTTAAGCTACCTAAACTACAAAACGCTATTAAAACTGTCCATGTTGAGCAGCAACTTGCTGGAGTTCAAGTAGTCATCAATGCTATTGAGCAAAATGCCTTGTCTACAATTATCCGCTATACAGAACAAATAGAAAAAAGCGTTCTAGAGGAATGGCCAATGACCTCTGTCGATATTATAGAAGTACGTGATAATTTAGGCAACGTCTATGAAGCTAAAAGCAATGGCGGACATGGCAATCTAGAAACAGGTACAATGGAATGGAGCTTTTCAATCGATCAATTACCTGCCGAAGCAACTACCCTATTTTTAACACCTAGAATTTTCTATAGTAAAGGCTCTGGGAATAATATGCAAGGACCGAAAATGCAAGAAATGGCGATTGATTTAAGATAACTTTAAATTTGGGCGATTCACCTTTTCTTTACTATGGTGAATCGCTTTTTCACTTATAACAATGTAAGTATCTCTTAAAAAAAGGTGGAACGACTATATTAAAGTAACGCACGCAATCATTGAGTATATTATTCTATTACAAATAATTTTAAATTGGCTGCAATAAAAAATATGCCACCTATTCTAAAATAAATTTCAATCTCTTTGAAACTTTTTTCTCCAACATTACGTATGATAATCAATAAATTATAGGGGGATTCACATATGTCTTTTTTTAATAAAATTTTAGCAAGTGTTGGGGTAGGCGCTGCAACAGTTGATACAAAATTGCAGCATACTACATACACAGCGGGTGAGATGGTTAGTGGGATTGTTGAAATAAAAGGAGGCAATATTGAGCAACCAATCGATGCTATTTATTTAACTTTATATACGAATTATATAAGAGAAGTAAATGATTCGAAGCGTAATGAAACAACAGCTTTAAAAAGAATAAAACTAAACGAAGCTTTTACAATTCGTGCAAATGAGTCCCATAGTATTCCATTTTCCTTTGTGCTTCCCACAGATGTGCCAGTAACAATGGGGAAAACTCGTGTTTGGATTCATACAGAGCTGGATATTAAAGCTGCTGTTGACCCAACAGACAAAGATTATATTGAAATTAAACCAACACCACTTGCTGCACAAATTTTACAGGCGATTCAACAACTTGGCTTTCACCTACACAAAGTAGATTGCGAGGCAGCTTCTGGACGCTATCGCCAAAACTATCCTTTTTTACAGGAGTTTGAATTTGTACCTACAGCACCTATGTATCGTGGGCGTTTAGATGAACTTGAGGTAACATTTCTTTCTCAATCAGACAGCTTTGCTGAAATTTTATTGCAGATAGACCGCAAAGCACGCGGTTTAGCCAGCTTCTTATCTGAAGCACTAGATATTGATGAAAGCTTTGTACGTTTAACTATCTATGCAGGAGAACCAATTCAAACGAAAATACAACAAGTAATTAACAAGTATATTTAAAAAATATATAAAGGAACATTATATGAATGATTATATCAAAACAATGCGAGCAATGATTGGACATGAAACATTAATAACCATTGGCTGTGGGGCAATCATAGAGGATAATAAAGGGCGAATTCTTTTACAAAAAAGAATCGACAATAACACCTGGGGCATTCCAGGTGGGATTATGGAGATTGGCGAAACCTTTGAAGAGACGGTAAAGCGAGAAGTTTTAGAAGAAACAAACCTTGTACTACATGATATTTCTTTATTTGGCCTGTATTCTGGTAAATCAGGGTTTGCCACTTATCCAAACGGTGATAAAGTATTCAGCGTTCAAATTATCCTACAAAGCTACAACTATACAGGTCAACTAAAAATGAATAACGAAAGTAGCGAACTTTGTTTTTTTGCCAAAAATGAACTACCTACAAATTTAAATCCTACACAGGCGCCATTTATTCTGGATTGGCAACATGATATGAAGTTGCCTATCTTAAAATAACTTTATAGGTACATTAGCTAGAGTTCTTTTTTTTCGAATAATGAAAGATACGATAATTAAAATAATGACTGCTACCAAAACGTTGTTAAATTACTTTTTTAGATGTTGGCCAAATTAGTTGGTTCCATTCTCTTCTTTATTCATTGGAGGCATTTGCCCAATTTGAAAGCGTTGTGGCATGCCTCCAAGTATGCTTAAGCCTACCTGTTAACACTGTATAATAGTTATTAAACGCTGCAGACAAGACAGGTTTTATTAAATTACCTACGAATTTCTATGGCTTATTTGTGTTTTTTTATGACTTATTTGCGGTTTCCCCTAGTTATCTGCGTTTTTTCATGACTTATCTGCGCTTTTTCCTAGTTATCTGCGTTTTTCATGACTTATCTGCGTTTTTCATGACTTATCTGCGATTTTTTCACTTAAAAATAAAAAGTGTTGAAAAATACGCTTTGCTATTTTTCAACACTACTTATCCCATATCAATTTGCTACTTTAATCCTGGGTACCCCTGCTGTCTCAACGCTTCATAAATAACAATTGCCGCCGTATTAGATAAATTCAATGACCGAATATGGTCGCTTTGTGGGATACGCAGACACATCTCTCTACGCTCATAAGCAAAATCCTTCGGCAAGCCTGTCGTTTCCTTACCAAACATAAAATAAATATCGCGTTCTTGGTCACTAAAATCATGTGTCGTAAACGGCTCGTCACTATATGTTTCGATTAAATAGACATCGCCATCCTTACTATAAGCGATAAAATCCTCTAATGAATCGTGGTACACAACGTTGACATGTTCCCAATAATCAAGTCCAGCTCGCTTTAACATTTTATCGTCTGTTGAAAAGCCTAATGGTCGAATTAAATGTAGGCTCGTATTTGTTCCTGCGCATGTCCGCGCGATATTTCCTGTATTTGCTGGAATTTCTGGTTGATATAAAACAATATGCAATGGCACAATAAACCCTTCTCTCAATCAATTTCTTTTAATAGTGCTAATCCTTTATCTATTTCTGCTAGTACCTCTACGTCCTGCTCTTGCTCTTTCGCTGCCAGTAGCTCTTCTCTTACACCTTGTCCACCAATTCTACCAAGTGCCCATGCGGCTGTTCCGCGAATAACTGGGCGTTCATCCTTTTTCATTACCTGCAAAAGTTCAGGCACTGCTTGCTGTTCCTTGAAATGAGCTAACGCTAAAATTGCATTGCGTTGAATTGGCTTTTTCCCACGCCATGAGCCAGAAACATGTCCGAATTTCGCTTTAAAATCCTTATTTGAAATTGTTAATAGCGGCTCTAACAAAGGCTTTGCTAATTCTGGATCAGGTATAAATTCCTCATGAATCCAATTGACTTTTCCTTTGTTTTTCGGACATACCGTCTGACAAGTATCACAGCCATATAGGCGATTGCCAATTTTCCCGCGAAACTCATCGGGTAAAAACCCCTTCGTTTGTGTTAAAAAGGCGATACATCGCTGCGCATTTAACTGTCCGCCTTCCACGATTGCACCTGTTGGACAAACATCAATGCAAAGCCTACAGTCTCCACACTCATCCTCCATTGGCTTATCTGGTATAAATGGGACATTGGTAATCAACTCCCCTAAATAAACGTAAGAGCCAAACTCTGGCGTAATAATGGAACAATTTTTTCCGCTCCAGCCAATACCCGCACGCTCAGCAACTGCTCGGTCTACTAGCTCCCCTGTATCAACCATCGACTTTATTTTTACATCTGGCACGCGTTCACGTAGCCATGTCTCAATTAACTGCAGGCGTTCACGTACAGCAACATGGTAATCAATCCCCCAAGAAGCTCGGCAAAAAATCCCTCGACGCTCTCCCTTTTTTCCTAAAGGGGCATCCTTCATTTTCGAAGGATAAGCAAGAGCAATTGCAACAATGCTCTCTGCTTGATCTAATAAGCGTAAAGGCTCCGTTCTTTTATCAATATCCGACTCTTCAAAGCCTGATTGATAGCCTAGCTGCTGCTGACGGCGCAAACGATTTTTTAACTCGACAAATGGAGAGGCTGTCGTAAATCCTATTTTATCGACACCGATGGATTTAGCATACAGAATTAGCTCTGTCTGTAAATCAGTGACATTCATTTTCCTTTTTCTCTCCTTATTGCTACAATTATATATATCAAATTTAATATAGCAGGTGATTTTATGAATATTTCATTGCACGATTCGCTTTCTACATACAATTTAAAAATCGGCATTATTTATTATAACAAAATTGTTGTGTCAGATTCTCCTCAAATGATTAAAGGACGCACCCAGCTTTATCAGGAAAATTTATTTTTAGAAATGCAGGAAATACCTGTTACAGAACGAGCAGGTATTGCAGAATGGCGCAAGCTGTGGAAAACACTTGGTGCGGACCCAAATCGCTACCGTCATTCAGCGGAAAGTTTAATGCGCCGTGTTGCTAAGCAAAATTATTTAACACCATTTCATTCAGCGGTCGATTTAAACAATTTCTTCTCACTGCAATATGAAATGCCAATTGGCATATATGATATGGATAAGCTACAAGGCGATATAGAAATAGCACTTGGCGATGAGGAAACAAGCTATGAAGGCTTAAACGGGCGCCATAACTCACTAAAAAACATTTTATATACACATGACAAACTCGGCGCGTTTGGCAGTCCTTTTGTTGACTCTAAGCGAACTGCTGTAACGGAGCAAACAACGTCAGCCTTGCAAATTTTTTACTTGCGCCCATCGCAAACAGAAGAAGATTGCATGAAGCTACTTGCCGCTGCTGGCAAAATGTTTACACAAGTAAATGGTGGTGACTTCTCCATCGCTCTGCTCACAAATACAACAAAAGAGGTGGCTCTACATGATTTCATTAGCTGAGGCAATTAAATTAAAAAGCATCTTAAAACAAAAAATTAGTGAACTTTCCATGGAAATTTCAACTGTCGCCTATACTGTTGTAGAAAAAGGTGAAGAACCTAAAACACCTAGTCGTACGATACAGCAAGTCGAAGCAGATTTAGCTGTTGTTCGTAAAGACGCACGTACGCTAGATCGTTTAATTTACCGTGCAAATATTGATAACTTTATAGAGTTCAATGGAGAAAAACTTGCTATTGTGGAAGCAATTGAACTCGCTACACAGCTACGTGCTGAGGCTGGGCAAGCAAAGGCATTCGGTATGTCTGAAAAGGAAAGCTATATGCACAGCATGGGAGAAACGATTTTATATAATGTTGCGCTTTTTGAACCAGAAGAATATCGCGTGCGTGCTATTAAATTAGAAAAACAGGCACATCGCCTATCAAATATAATTAACGCGAAAAACTATCAAGTGCAAATCGACTTTGATGATTCTATGTATTTCTAATCTTGGCGCGGTGAGACTCCAAGCCAAGTCGTAGCGAGTGTTCTCACAATTTGAAATGCAAACCAATAACAAATTACCTGTCATTATGTTACTAATATCCAATCACCAACTAAATGCGGAATAGGACAAACTTGACAATTTAACTTCTAACGCTCGCCACGAAAAGAAGCTGCCTGTAAGCAATTGCCTACAGAGCAGCTTCTTTATTATTCTACGCCAGGTAGTATTCTAAGCACTTTCATATCCGCATCCAAAATCGCTTCTACACCGAGTGGAAGACCTATGTTTGGTTGACAATGACCTAGTTTAAAGCCAGCTAATACAGGCTTATTTAATGGCTTTAAATAGTGCGATATAATTGGTAACAGTTCTTCCTCTGTTACACCATTAAAATCGCCAATGACAAAGCCTGCTGCCTGTTCTAGCTTACGCGCTAAACGCAATTGATTAAGCATACCATCAATGCGATCTGGTGTCTCATGAATATCCTCTAATACAACAATCTTGCCCTGCAAATCAACCTCAAACTTTGTTGCAAGCGTACTAACAAGACGGTTCAAATTGCCTCCAATTAATTCACCACGGGCAACACCACCAACAACCGTTTCAAGCTTTGAAATCTGTTCATCATAATAGATTTCAATCGGTGTAAATAATTGCTGGAACATTTTTTCCGATAGCTCATCTAAAGGCTGATTACTCTCACTTAGCATTGGTCCATGAAAGGTAACTAAATCGGCATATTGATTAACCGCTAAATGTAGACTTGTTACATCAGAAAAGCCCCAAATAATTTTAGGATTTTCCTGCAATAGCTGATAATCAATTTTATCTAGTAATCTACCGATACCGTAGCCACCACGCACACAAAAAATTGCTTTAATTTCTTCATCTGCTATCATCGTATGCAAATCCGCTAGTCGCTCTTCATCACTGCCTGCTAAAAATCCATCATACTCCGCAATCGTCTGTCCTAATTTATAGCGTAATCCTAATTTTTCAAGTAACTCAAGCTTTAATGGCAATTGCTCCATCTTTAATGGGCTACTAAGTGCTACGACACCTACAGTATCTCCTTGTACTAATCTTATTGGTCTAATATTCAATTTCCCCACCTCTTTCAGTCCATTGTATTATAACATTGCGAAAGATATGTGGCATAACTGAACTTAATCCCACCAAAAATACCAAACCGATTCCTTCATCAAATAATCCGCATACTCGCCAATCGTCGAAAACTCCTCTAAAACATACTGACAAAATAGAACATGCTCTTTGGCTAAAACTAATGCTTCCTCAAATGTTGCTGGGCTACCCTCTGCTCTTAATATCCAACTATCCTGTGTCACTGCGATAGGCTTAGCATCATATTGCTCCTGCCACTTCTTCATAATAGCAGCCTGATAAAGAGGCAGTGGACATTCATTAAAGCCCCCCATTGGCATCCACAAAGCAGCTTCAAAAGCTGTTTCCTTAGGCAAGCTCATGACAATCACTTGCTCCTCTTCATACTCATTACGCTCATTAATCCATGCCTTATCTAATTCAAATGAGCTAACAGTACTTTCTATATACGCCTCGTCTAAAAACGAATCATTAATCGTATTAGATGAGCTAAGTTTATAAATTTCCTCAAAGCCTTTACCGTTTAAATTCCTCAACTCAGGCTCTAAATGAAAAAGATTTGATTCTGCAATTTTTCGCCATACATCATCGTTACTTAAATTTTGTAGCTCTTGACGCTGTTGCTGTACATAGTCGCTTAAAGACATATGCTCCTCACATACATCTTCAAGCATTTCGAGCAAATTATAGCTAGGGACAACGAGTAACCCTTGCTTTTCTGACCATTCAGCAGAAGAAATCATTTTAATCGAGCAATCCTGCAAGTAGTTTAGCATTTCTTCTAACACCAAAAATCCTCCTTACCAATCACGCTCTTCTAAAGCATCTTCCACATCAATATCAATATTATATGCTTCCAATATATCTATTACTGTTTCTGCAATACTGTCCCTTGCAACTGTTTCAAGCTCGCTATCATGCTCATAAAACTCCTCCATCAAATCATTAATGGCAAGTGTCATCTCATCGAATTTTTCTTGAATATTTTCTAAAGAATGTGTTCCTTGCTCTAAATATTGAACAACGCCCTCTATTAAAACTTTAATTTTATCAACTAAAAACTTTGGATAATAATCATCCTTATACATAGTTTCTAAATAGTTTATTTCTTTCATTCAATCCAGCCCCTTTATTTTAGTTTGGCATATGCCAGCCCTCTTCATCGTCCCAAATCGCATCTGTATCATCTAAGTGTACGTGCCAATCTCCCTCAGAAATTGCTCTACGAATATCTGTTAAACATTGCAGCCAATAAAACAGCGTTTGCACCACTACCTCATAATCGTCTACTAAAGGAAGCTTAGTTGACCCTTGGAAAATGATATTTACTTCATCAACCTGCTCATAAACATAAAATGTCTCCCCGATATCTGTCCATTGAAAATTTTCGTTATACTCATTAACAATAGCGGTAACTTTTTCTTGTTCTTCATTAGTTAAAGGTTTATTGCGTTCACATGTGTAATAAATAGAAACACTCATAGTGCTCCTCCTCTCTTGTCCCATATTTCTTTACGACTTTCTAACAGATCAAATAACTCTGTCAAGCTTTGCACTAAATCTTTCCGCTTCTGTGCAATATTTTGGAATATTGGTATCGCTTCACGTATTTGATATTCACTGTAAACATAGTAGCTAATAAAAGCGCTCTGTTCATAGCCACGTGGCTCTTCTTCCTCCCACTCCTCCTCATCTTCCTCGTCATCTTCAGACCAAAGCCATTTTTCCTGAAGCAATTCATCCATATGGCTCACAGGGTTAGATGCTAGCTTCTCCCATGTAAAAGCGGAAGCTGCTGCAATATATAGCTGTAATTCTTCCTCTGTAATTTTTCGATTCGGCAACGTATGTAAAAGCTGTTGAAGAGCCCATGGCGTGACCTGCCATAGTGTGCCTTGATGCTCAATTAATTGTGAAAGCTCATTATATTTCTCCGCTTTTATTAATTCAGGAATTTCTGTCCCTCTGCCATATGCAGTTGTTAAACGGTGCCAAGGTATAGTTGAAATTTCTTTATAGGTAATTTGCATGAAAATACCTCTTTTCCATATAAATTATATATATTCTCTCTTTATCCTATTATTATATAATACATTTATAATTACATGATTCAGAAAGCTCTAATAATTGTAATCTATTTGATTTATTATTTTTACAAAAAAAAGTAACTTGCATTTCTTATATAAATTTTTATTGATGAGAAAAAATAGTTACACTAAAACAGCAAAAATTTCCTAAAAACCAAACTTGAAGATCTTTTAGAAGGAAGTAAATATTGGCTAGGATACAACAATTTTATAGCCTCCAGGAGAATTTACTTGCTAGAAGATGTGAAAAAATATATTTAAAAGGTGTAAGAACATAATCGCCTACACCTTTTGGAAATTTGCTTTATCGACTTGATGGCTTAACCTATTGTTTCTACAACATTGCCATCGCCATCTTTTATATGTGTTTTTACGATATGAATTTGTAAATCTTTAGTTGTGGAAAGTTGTACTGTTTTTTCTTTAGTCTCTAGTATTGTATCAAGCTCTGCAATTGCTTCATGATTAAGTATTAGTGTTACACCATTCTCATCCTCTTGTATTGCAACCTCATCGCCAACAGCTAACGTGATTTGTGCATGTTGACCTACGAGAATAAGTGTCTTATTTTTCAAAAGGCGTCCTTTTATTATTTTACGTATTATTTCTGCCTGCTTAGCACCTATTGTTAATTGTGCTGGCTTTTGACTAAGCAGTTTTTTCTCACTAGCTTGCCATGCTAGCTGGTCGTTAAATAAATAGCCTGTGCTAGAGCCATCTTGTTCAATTCCTTGTGTGATGGCCTTTTGTATTTCTTGCTTTGCTAACAAGGATTGTCGCTCTAATTTCGTAATGTAGTATGGCATATAAGACTGGCAAGCTGCTAAAAAGCCTCGTGTATTCCAAGTTTGGATAGCCTCAAGCTCATCCTCTGTAATACCTACCATCTGTATAAATTCTACCTGGCCATTAGGTGTGTCCATCGTAGAAAGCTGCACATCACTAATAAAAGCAAGCGCCGTTAAACTTGTATCTGAATCAAGGCAAATTGGTCCATTCGCATCTAAGTAATCTCCAGAGTGAAATACATTACCACTATTAAATACATATCTCCCCATGTTTTGTAGTAAATTCAGAGCCCAAGCAGGTGGTTCTTCCTCACTCGCATCTCTTACTAAACGGAACGTTAATTCAAAGCCATAGCCACTCACTTCTGCATTGTCTGATTCTTTTTCATATAGCTCTGAAAAGCCATAGGTAACAAAATGCCAATGGGCTACAGGCTCTTCGCTTTTATAAACACTAATACCATCTAATGGATCGTCCCCACCAAGTACATATGGAATGAGTGTGCCATAATGAGCTGGCTGTTGCTCACCATATATTTCTTCTACAGCTTGGTCAATTGCATCCCAGCCTTGTGCCTCATTATTATCATTTTCAGTCATAATATCCCTCCATAATTTAGTGATGTATACATAAATTAATAAGGAAATTTTATGTTAATATATTTTAGAAGTCAATGAACCATAGTACCCTCTATCTAATGTTTACTACCTAAAGTAAAGGAGACCTTACTCTGCTTAATTGACTTAATATCTTATGTTTACAGCTTTCTATTAAAATTACGCTTAGTGTTTTTTTCCTATTTAAATTTTTTACATAAAAAATAAGGAAATATAGTTTTTTCAAGAAATAAAAAAAGAACCCTTGAAATATCAAGGATTCTTCAAACAGATACCAGTAGTCGGGGTCGAACCGACACTCCCGAAGGAACGCGATTTTGAGTCGCGCGCGTCTGCCAATTCCGCCATACTGGCAAAGGCAAAAATTTGGAGCGGAAGACGGGGTTCGAACCCGCGACCCCCACCTTGGCAAGGTGGTGTTCTACCACTGAACTACTTCCGCTAAATATTAATTAAAAATGAAGAAAAAAAATCTCCAATTTATACAAAATTGGAGGCGGCAACCGGATTTGAACCGGTGATAAAGGTGTTGCAGACCTGTGCCTTACCACTTGGCTATGCCGCCTTAAAATGGAGCGGAAGACGAGGTTCGAACTCGCGACCCCCACCTTGGCAAGGTGGTGTTCTACCACTGAACTACTTCCGCAAATGGCTGGGGTACTAGGATTCGAACCTAGGCATGACGGAATCAAAATCCGTTGCCTTACCGCTTGGCTATACCCCAACAACTTATATAGATTAAAATGGGGCGACTGATGGGAATCGAACCCACGAATGTCGGAACCACAATCCGATGCGTTAACCACTTCGCCACAACCGCCACTATAAAATATTTATTTTAGAAAAAATGGGGCGACTGATGGGAATCGAACCCACGAATGTCGGAACCACAATCCGATGCGTTAACCACTTCGCCACAATCGCCATTATTAGTTTTACAATAAAAAAATCTGGCAGGGGCAGTAGGAATCGAACCCACACCAAAGGTTTTGGAGACCTCTATTCTACCGTTGAACTATGCCCCTATTCAGATAAATGGTGGAGGGGGACGGATTCGAACCGCCGAACCCTAAGGAGCGGATTTACAGTCCGCCGCGTTTAGCCACTTCGCTACCCCTCCAAATGGTGCCGGCGATAGGAGTCGAACCCACGACCTACTGATTACAAGTCAGTTGCTCTACCAACTGAGCTACACCGGCATTAAGGAATAAATGATGGGTCAGGACGGAATCGAACCGCCGACACTTAGAGCTTCAATCTAATGCTCTACCAACTGAGCTACTGACCCACATTTTTATTATATAAATGGCGGTCCCGACCGGGATCGAACCGGCGATCTCCTGCGTGACAGGCAGGCATGTTAACCGCTACACCACGGGACCTTTTGGTTGCGGGGACAGGATTTGAACCTGTGACCTTCGGGTTATGAGCCCGACGAGCTACCGAGCTGCTCCACCCCGCGATAATTATAATGGTGGAGGATGACGGGTTCGAACCGCCGACCCCCTGCTTGTAAGGCAGGTGCTCTCCCAGCTGAGCTAATCCTCCATATTTAATAAGTGGTGACCCGTACGGGATTCGAACCCGTGTTACCGCCGTGAAAGGGCGGTGTCTTAACCACTTGACCAACGGGCCAATGTCGTTTTAAGGTTGGCGGAGAGTAAGGGATTTGAACCCTTGAGACAGTGTTAACCGCCTACACGATTTCCAATCGTGCTCCTTCGACCTCTCGGACAACTCTCCAAGAAGATGGCTCCGAAGGCAGGACTCGAACCTGCGACCAACCGGTTAACAGCCGGTTGCTCTACCACTGAGCTACTTCGGAATATTATTATTAAGGATAGACTAGCGATGTCCTACTCTCACAGGGGGAAGCCCCCAACTACCATCGGCGCTAAAGAGCTTAACTTCCGTGTTCGGTATGGGAACGGGTGTGACCTCTTTGCCATCATCACTAGACTATTTTTAAAAGACAAGAATTATTATAACATATTTCATATTAAAGTCAAGTATGTATTTTCTTGTTCTTTCAAAACT
>NZ_HG964407.1 GCF_000612805.1 Bacillus ndiopicus
CAAAATTGTGTTTCATCTATTCAATGAAACTTTATTCATTCACGTATTGCTTGTTCAGTTTTCAAGGTTCATTTTATTCTATCGATATTAACACACCCGACAGTTATTAAACTTTAACATATCACTTAATTGTTTGTCAACATCTTTTTTTGGAGCGGGTGATGAGAATCGAACTCACGACATCAGCTTGGAAGGCTGAGGTTTTACCATTAAACTACACCCGCATATATTTTTTTGGCGCGCCCGACAGGAGTCGAACCCATAACCTTCTGATCCGTAGTCAGACGCTCTATCCAATTGAGCTACGGGCGCTAAATTATTATAATTTTATTGGTGCGGCCGAGAGGACTTGAACCTCCACGGGGTTGCCCCCACTAGGCCCTCAACCTAGCGCGTCTGCCATTCCGCCACGACCGCATTCAACTTTCTACTTGAGGCTACATAATTATCTGTATTACTTCATAATTAACAAGTTGAAAATGGTGAGCCATGAAGGACTCGAACCTTCGACCCTCTGATTAAAAGTCAGATGCTCTACCGACTGAGCTAATGGCTCGTGAAATGGCTGGGGTACTAGGATTCGAACCTAGGCATGACGGAATCAAAATCCGTTGCCTTACCGCTTGGCTATACCCCAACGAAATGGCGGTCCCGACCGGGATCGAACCGGCGATCTCCTGCGTGACAGGCAGGCATGTTAACCGCTACACCACGGGACCTTAAATTATTCAAATATAAATGCAAATGGTGACCCGTACGGGATTCGAACCCGTGTTACCGCCGTGAAAGGGCGGTGTCTTAACCACTTGACCAACGGGCCATGGCTCCGAAGGCAGGACTCGAACCTGCGACCAACCGGTTAACAGCCGGTTGCTCTACCACTGAGCTACTTCGGATTAATCATTACTTAATCAGTGATAACCTCACCGACTTTTTCTATTATAGACACCTTATTTCAGATAGTCAACATTTTTTTATATTTTTTTTGAAAATTAATTTCGCAGTTAGTTTATCAGTTAAATTTCATAAATTATAATCCATAAATCACACATTAATCAACACCCTCTCAATTTTTAACGCATTCATACTAATTCGATAGCACCACGGCAATTACTACAACAATAAGATTTTACATTGATCTTTCTTTTCCTTCTATATAACTCACCACAATCCGTACAGCGATAATTGTAATAAGTTGTTTTTTTCTTTTCTTCTTTTTCAATTGTTGAACAAAAACGAGGCGCTCCTACCTTTTTTAATAACACTCGAAAATCTTGGTCTCTATGCCGATACCCTTTACCTTGAATGTGCAAATGATAATGACAAAGCTCATGCAGAATAATCCCCTTTAACTCATCAATACCAAAATGTTCATAATAACGTTTGTTCACTTCGATATTATGGCTATTTAACATGTAGCGTCCGCCTGTCGTTCTTAAACGTGAATTAAAATAAACTTTATGCTTAAAAGGTATTTGGAAGTATTGCTCTGATAACTGCTCTACTAAATGCTGTAATTGTGAATCATCCATATTTATCATCTCCAAAAATCTTTATGCTAAACGATGAAAAATCCAAGTTGCAGCTTAAAAGTGCAAGCATGGATTTCCACCGTTACATTCTAAATTTTATTGTGGCGGAAGCATCGTTAAAGAAATACGGCCTTTTTCTACTTCTACCTTCTCTACCCAAACGGTTACAATATCTCCAAGTGCAACAACTTCAAGAGGATGTTTAATACGGCGTTTTTGTAATTTAGATATGTGCACAAGACCATCCTGTTTAACACCGATATCTACAAAGGCACCAAAATCGACTACATTGCGCACTGTTCCTTGCAATTCCATTCCCACTTTTAAATCTTCCATTTGTAAAACATCTGTTTTTAGCAATGGCTGAGGGAAAGCGTCTCGTGGATCACGAGTAGGCTTCATTAATGTATCTACTAAATCTTTAACTGTCACTTCCCCAACATTTAATGCTTTACCTAATTCTTCAATAGAAAGTCCTGAAATAGCTTGTTCTGCCTTTTCAGTTCCTACATCCTTTTTCGTCAAATTGGACATTTGTAGAATTTGTTCTGCTAACTCATAGCTTTCAGGGTGGATACCTGTTGCATCCAATGGATTTTTAGCATCCGCAATACGTAAAAAGCCAATTGCCTGTTCGTATGTTTTAGCTCCAAGACGAGGTATTTTTTTTAATTGTGCACGGGAAGTAAATTTCCCACTCTCACTACGCGCCTTAACAATATTTTCTGCAACCGTTTTCGATAAACCTGACACGTATTGCAATAAAGAAGCTGAAGCTGTGTTAACATCAACCCCTACTTGGTTTACTGCTGTTTCTACTATAAATGTTAAAGATTCCGCCAACTGCTTCTGCGATACATCATGTTGGTATTGTCCAACGCCTACTGCCTTTGGTTCAATTTTTACAAGCTCTGATAGAGGATCTTGTAAACGACGTGCAATTGATACCGCACTACGTTGCTCTACTTGCAATTCAGGGAATTCTGCACGTGCTACATCAGATGCCGAGTATACAGAAGCGCCCGCCTCGTTGACAATAACATAAGCAATTTCCGTTGTACCACGCTCTTTTATTACATCTGCAATAAATTGCTCTGTTTCGCGAGAGGCAGTCCCATTTCCAATCGCAATAATGCTAATCGGATAACGATCTAATAATTGATTTACAACCTTTTTTGAGTTGGCTACATCGGGCTTTGGAGGATGTGGATAGATTGCTGTAACTTCTAACATTTTCCCTGTTTCATCTACAACTGCTAGCTTACAGCCCGTACGATATGCAGGGTCAACACCAAGCACCATTTTACCACGCATCGGTGGTTGTAATAATAAATTCCGTAAGTTTTCAGCAAAAATGTGAATAGCCTGTGCTTCCGCCTTTTCCGATAATTCATTACGAAGCTCTCTTTCAATAGAAGGTTGGATTAAGCGCTTATAGCTATCATTAATTGCCTCTCTTACTTGCGGAATAGAAGAACATGAGCGATTTTTAGGAATCCATTCATTTTCCATTATTTGCGTTGCGCGCTCTACTGGTACAGTAATCGAGACTTTTAAAATCTCTTCTTTTTCTCCTCGATTTATCGCTAAAATACGGTGTGGAACAATGCGATTAATTGGCTCTTCATAGCTATAATACATTTCAAAAACATGCTTTTCGTCTTTATCTTCATTTTTACTTGCCGTTTCAATTTTCCCTTCACGCCAAGATAATTTACGCAAACGTTCTCGAATTGCTGCGTCGTCCGCGAAACGTTCTGCTAAAATAGCACGCGCTCCAGCTAAAGCGTCATCAACAGTTGGCACTGCTTTCTCATCATTCACAAAATTTTGTGCTTGCACCTCAATATCACTATTTGTAAACTGCATCATTATATCTGCAAGTGGTTCTAATCCGCTTTCCTTAGCAATTGTTGCCTTTGTTCTACGTTTTTGTTTATATGGTCGATACAAATCTTCTATACGCTGAAGGACTGTTGCGGTTTTAATTGCACGCTGTAATTCTTCCGTCAGTTTACCTTGCTCATCAATTAAGCGCAATACCTCTTCTTTTCTTTTTTCAAGTTGTTGGATATATTGGTAGCGGTCATCAACTGCTTTAATTTGCACTTCGTCCAAGGAGCCTGTCGCTTCCTTACGATAGCGCGCAATAAATGGTACTGTATTGCTATCTTCAAGTAGTTTAATAACAGCTTCTACTTGATGTGGTAATACATTTACGTCTGCCGCAATTAACTTAAACATTTGTTTGTTATCCAAATTTATCACATTCCTTCTTACGTTATTCACGATTACAAAAAATCAGCGTGCTAGAATTTCTCTCGCATTAACAGGCAGTAATGTCTTCTACGATTAGTAATCGCAGGAGCAATTTATTTGTATCGAAATCAAAGTAACCGATACAAGATGCCCACTTCAAAGCTTTAAGTGGGAGCTTAACTGTCTGTAAAAACTTGATTAGTGGGAACTAAAAATTAGTGGAGAAGAAGCCCCCACCAATTAAAGTTTCACTTTATTCTAACATGCTGATTTTATTTTAACTATTATTGACTGCAACAACTGCATCTTGTAGTTTTTTTATTGCTGCCCTTTGAATTCGGGATACATGCATTTGCGAAATGCCTAGTTGCTCTCCAGCCTCTTTTTGACTCAGTTGTTTTAAATATGTAAGCTCTATTACCTTCTGCTCGCGCTCATTTAAAACATGCATAATTTCAGATACAATCATTCTTTGGTTTGCCATTTCAAACTCTAAGTCTTCTTTACCGACAACATCGAACAATGTAACTGTACTACCATCAGAGTCGGATTCTATTGCACGATCCATTGACAACGCTTGGTAACCACGCCCCAATTCCATCGCTTCAAGCACTTCCTCTTCCTGCACTTCTAAACGTATAGCGATTTCAGTAATTGTAGGTGAACGCTGAAGTTCAGTCGTTAAGTGCTCCACTGTTGATTTAATGCGTGGGCCTAATTCTTTAATGCGACGTGGTACATGCACGTCCCAAGTTTTGTCTCGTAAAAAGCGTTTAATTTCTCCGATAATTGTAGGTATTGCAAATGCTTCAAAACTTCGTCCTACTGTCGTATCAAAACGTTGTATTGCTCCAAGTAAACCTAACATGCCAACTTGAACAATATCCTCGTAATACGTTTTACCAGCCGCGTATTTACGCGCTAATGCCTCTACTAGTTGTTGATAATGAAGTACTAGTTCTGTTTGAGCGGCTTCGTCTTTTGTAGCTTGATATTGTGCAATCCAATGGAGTACCTCTTTATCTGAGGCTTCATTAGGTAACGATTCTCTCGTCATAATCTTCCACCTGCTCTCTTGCGACATACTTTGTCATGAAAACAGTGACACCGCCCTCATTGTTTACCTTCACTTCATCCATGAGTGCTTCCATTAAATATAGCCCTAAGCCGCCTTCACGTAACATTGATATTTTCTCATTTTCGTTGTAGGGACCGATTTTAGATTTAACTTCTTCAAAATTAAAGCTATTGCCATAATCAGCTACCATAATCTCGATTTTATTATCGAATAAAGCGCAGCCAATAACAACTTCACCTTCTTCAGTATCATGATAAGCATGATGAACGACATTTGTGACAGCTTCACCTGTGGCAATTTTCAAATCCTCAATTTCATCATAGGTAAACCCAACTCGCAATGCTAAACCTGAAATAGTAAGGCGAATGACACTAACATATTGTGGTTTAGCAGGGACTCTTATTTCTATATAATCAAATGCTTTCATTGTTATACTCCACCTTTGTATTCGTTTCAATATCCATTAGCTCACTTAAACCAGTAATTTCAAATAAACGAACTAGGCGTGCTGTTAAACCGACTAGCTTAAAATGCGCATTTTCTTTCACAACTTTTTTATAAAATGCAACGAAAATTCCTAATCCTGTACTATCTAAATAACTTACCTTTGATAAATCTAATTGCACTAATAAATCTTTTTCAATTTCAAGAGCGTCAAGCTCCTCGCGTAAAATAGGTGCTGTATACGTATCGATTTCTCCATCTATATATCCATGCACTACTTCCCCATCTTTTTGAAATTTCACATTTATGTTCATACTTTTAACACACCTCCGTTATAACCTATACAACGATTCCCTTTCTTCAAAATTTTAAACTTCTCTTAGAATTTTATTTTTTAAAGATAACGACGGTAAAATCATCATCCAAACCTTGTTCTTGTAATTTCTGCAATTCTTCATATAATTTCTCGCACATTTCTTGTGCGCTTAAATGAGAGTATGTAAGTGCTAGCTGTTCAATAATTTTTCTTGAATCAATTTTATCATCATGCCTAAATTCCGTTACGCCATCTGTCATCATAATGATAAAATCGCCTTCATAAAGTGGAATCTCCGTCTGCTCATATTTCATTTCAGGCATAATACCAAGCAACAGCCCTTTCGCACCTAAGCCATAAAAAGCATTATCAGCAGCATTATAATAAATGGCAGGCTCATGTCCAGCCGAGCCATAAGTGAATATGCTACGCGCTAAATCTAATCGGCCATAAAACATGGAAACAAACATGCTATCATCCACGCTTTTTTCTATAATGCGATTTAATACTTCTAGTACATAAGAAGGATTATTCTCTGCGTATTCTAATGTATCAAGTCCATATTTCACCATCGACATGCAGAGTGCGGCAGGTACCCCTTTGCCAACTACATCTGTTACTGCTACACCTACATAATTTTCCTCATCATTTAGAAAATGAACGTAATCGCCATTCATTTTACGTATTGGAATGGATAACATACCAATATCAATTTCATCAATTTGCGGCACTGTCGTTTTTAATAAAACACTTTGAATCTTCGTCGCTACATTCATTTCAATCCGCATTTCCTCCTGCTGCTCCAGTAGCATTTGATGCTCCTTCAATGTTAAACCGAAATAAACCATTATTTCGATTAAAAAATCGTAGCCATGTCTACTCACGACCGGTAATTCAGGAAATATTTCTTCCATCACTTGCTTATGCATATGTATTACTTCTTCTGGTGTTATATTTTTTTGAATCAATTGCCGAATAAAGTTTTGTCCAATATATAAATTTCGCTCTGATTGATTTTCAATATAATCTACGAGAATTTTTTTATATTGGATTTTTAGTTCTTTCATATACTTTTCCCTATCACAACCATTTTTTTACGCGAACAGTTGTCCCTTCTTTTAATTGTGATTGAATTTCTATATCGTCCATTAATCTTTTAACCCCTGGTAAGCCAGCTCCAATACTACCCGATGTAGAAAATCCATCTTGCATTACGGCGCGTACATCTTCTATACCTGGACCTTGATCAGCAGCAGTTATTGCCAAGCCAACTTTACCATCCTGCTCTACAGTTTCTATTGTAATCGTTCCAACACTGGCATATAAATATATATTGCGCGCTAGCTCACTAATAACTGTTGCAATGCGTGCTTGATTTACTGTGTCAAAGCCTATTTTTTTTGCTTCATTACGCCCTATTTCGCGCGCTGTAACAATATCCCATTCCGTTGTAATATTTATAGTAGATTTCATGCTTCTCACCGTCCCTGATGACATCTTAAAGTCTATTTTAAATATACCTTATAAAAATATTTTGTAAAATTAATTCTATCCAAAGTTATTTGTTAACGTTGAAAATTCCTGAGAAATGATTTGTGATGCAACGGCAAGGATTTTCCCCTTCAATGATAAAGCAGTCCGCAAACAAATTCGCCCCGAGTAATATTTGCTCATTTGCTTAATTTCTCTATAAAAGGCCGAAAATTCGGTTTTTTTGCCTTTTTTATAAATAAAAAGTGAAATAACACGTTATTTTTAATCAGCATCAAGCCAAGCAATTTTATAATTCTTTCAAAATTTCGAAGTTACTTTCTATAATGGCATCAAAAAAATAGCTGTCTGAAAAATCATGCATCAGCATGCTTTCCAGACAGCTATTTTCATTATTATGTATTAAAAACTTACGAGGCCTAAACTAATACCTAATGCCATATCAACTTTTTCCATTAATTCATCATCAAGCTGTGTAATGCGATCTGTTAATCGCGATTTATCAATAGTACGCAATTGCTCAAGCAAAATTACCGAATCGCGTTCAAACCCATACTTTTTAGCATCGATTTCGACATGGGTTGGCAATTTTGCTTTTTGAATTTGCGCAGTAATAGCAGCTATAATGACGGTTGGACTAAATCTATTGCCAATATCATTTTGAATAATTAGTACAGGTCTTGTACCACCTTGCTCTGAGCCTATAACAGGTGATAGATCTGCAAAAAAAACGTCTCCACGTTTTACGCTCAAATTGTCATCCCCCGCTAACGAGACGCTGCTCCACCATATGTTCCGCTTCATATTCTGCATGCAGGCATTCGCTGCAAATCATCAGATTAATATGCGACATTTCCACATAGCCCTTTTCTAAAGCTTCCCGTATCTGATTTGGTTGTGTCTGCTTCACTCGTTTAGATGTTGAAACATACAGCATTTCGCCATTATAGAAATTTCTTTGGGCAAATATTTGTTGAATTTCTACTAATGACTCGTTTGAAGAGTTCGTATTCTCTCTATTTTTCGTGTACACAACAAGCACCTCCACAAAAGACCGCAAAACTTCTGCTTTTCATAATCTCATTCTACCATTGAATACATGCAATGAAAAGACAAGAAATCTAAAAAACTGACAATCTCTGTATGAAAAGCGGTTTTTTGTCGAAAGTACAAATATTTTAGCTGGTATATATCCTCGGCACTCGGTTTGTAATAATACATGGTATTTCGTAATTAATTGTATCGAGCTTGTTTGCCCATTCATCTAGTGAGATCGTTACATTTTGCTGTGTACCTATCAATGTCACTTTCTCTCCAACAGTATATGCTTTTGGAAGTAAAATCATACATTGATCCATACAAATTCGCCCAACTATAGGAGCACGTTTTCCATCAATTAACACCGTTTGTCCTGTTAATTTACGAAGCATTCCGTCAGCATAGCCAATCGGCAATGTACCGATAAAAACATCTTCTTTTGCAGTATACGTTGCACCATACCCAACAGATTGCCCTGCTGCAAGTTTCTTTACATGTACTAATTCCGTTTCTAACGACATAGCAGGCTTTAATGGAAATGGTAAATTTTCTGCTACATAATGAGACGGCGCCAATCCATACATCGAAATCCCAAATCGTATCGCATCCAGTTGTAGCGACCTGTCTTTTACTAATGCAGTAGCAGTATTAGCAACATGTACGAGGCGAGGTTTAACAGGTAACACTTGCAACATATCAGCAAAGAGTTTTACTTGCTCATTAAAATATTGCGTATCTTTCTCATCAGCAGTCGCAAAATGGGTGAATATCCCATCTAGTTCCATTTGTTTCGTCGCTGCAATCGCTTCATATAAATGTTGCAGTTCGTATGTTGAAGTTATTCCTAGCCTACCCATGCCAGTATCCATTTTAATATGTAACTTCAATTTATTTGTTAATTGTAATAATGCCACTTGCTCTACCCACTCTTTAGAAAAAACAGTAAGTAAAATATTGTTTTGGGCAGCATATGTGGCAAAGGAAACAGGGCTTGCCCCTAATACTAATATATCCGTATTTGAAATATGTGAGCGTACATGAACCGCTTCTTCAGGAGTCGCAACTGCTAATATCGTAGCGCCTGCCTGTATTGCAGCATGCGCTACTTCTATATCTCCGTGACCGTAGCCATTTGCTTTTATGACAGCTATAATTTGCACATCTGATTGTAGGTGTTCTCGTAGTTGCTTGATGTTCTCTTGAATAGCTCGTAGATCTATAACTGCTTTTGTTGGACGATAATATTGGATCTCTTCCATGTGCTTTCTACCCTCTTTACTCAAAATCTAAACATTTAGGCAGTAACAGCCCTCTTTTATTATAGGTTTAAATAAGGGCTATTACTGAACAACTATTTTACTTCATCCCACCAGATGTGACAGATGCTGCAACTTCGATTAGTTCTTCTCTTGTCATCTTACTTGAAGCAATGAAAAATGATATGCCATCTCTTTCCCAGCTAATTGAATTATCTGTAACTGCACCAATAGCAAATCCTAAGTCAGCTGGGTCTCCAGGCGCAAAGACAGGAACTGTCGAAGCCATTGTCATAGCAGGTTGCTGCATTAAAGTGAATGCTTTTTCACCTTCGAATGTTAAAATAACGCGCTCTACTCCATCTTCTCGAATCGTTTGTGAATCAACTAATTTCGTATGATCCCATTGCAATATTGGGTAATGTGTTTGAAACGCCTCACTGTTTTTTATATCGGCACTCGCTGCCTCTTTTTCTTTATTTTCTTGAAATTTTTCTACAGCATATTCCTCTGCCTTGTGTGTCACACCTAGCTTTACATCATTAAACTTAATCGTAATTTGCTCTTCGCCTGCATCGTTTAAAATAGCGACGCTTTTTGGCAACATAGATTTTTTATCCACTGTCACTAGCTGCGTCGTCATACCTGTTTTATCTGTGTTGCGCATCGCAGCGGTAAAAACATATGCATCCTCAACATTTTCCATTTGTAACCCTTTATCGGCTTGTATATCTTCCGCTAATGCTCCGATTAAATATGCTTGGCTATTTTGTTTTGGCCAATCACTTTGGAATTTATACGTTTTTGATAATGCTGGTGTAACGACAAATACACCTTCTTCATTTCGGACAATCATTTGTGTAATATCCTCATTTTCTGCAGTTACCTCTACTTTGTAAAAATCAGGCTTTGTATGCCAAACTTTCACATCATAAGCACGAGGCTCCTTACCAGTCTTAATCTCCATCGAGGCAGTTAATTCATAACCCTTTGTATCTCCCCATTTTTCTCCAATTTTTTGAACAACGTCCTCTTGCGATGCCTTACCACATGCCGCCAACAGGAAAATACAGCAGCCAATCATAAAAATGACCTTTCGGAAGTGCACAATTCCATCCTTTCTCCACTTTCGCTCTAGTAATTTAGCATATGGAGCGTTACATCAAAATATGTCTTATTCCATTAAGACAACTTGAGCAGCTGCTACTGTTTGTGTATGAGTAATTGTTACAAAGCCTTTCACACGCTTGTCATCAAAATATAATTCAGGGGCACCTAATTCATTTTTTAAAATTTCAATTTGCTGCAATTCACAGCCTTTTCCAATACCTGTACCATTCGCCTTTGCATAAGCTTCTTTCGCTGCGAAGCGTCCTGCTAAAAATTCTACCCGCCTCGCATCAGAGAGCTTTGCAAAAAATGCTTGTTCACGAATTGATAAAATACGTAAGGCAAATTTTTCAGAGCGCTGCATTGCTTTTTTTATGCGTTCAAGCTCAATTATGTCTAATCCAATTCCCTTAATCATCGTTATGTTATTCCTTTCATTATTTATCATAACCAATGTATAATTAAAACGAGGTGGAAAAATGTTTATTCGTAGAGAAAGCTTTCAACAGTATATTAAAATGTATCCCATTGTTTCAACTATTATAGCTTTAAATATTATAGCTTATATTATCACACTCATTCCTGACTTTGGCACCAAAGTCCTTTATGCAGGGATGAGCTTGAATGCGGCGATTGCTGCTGGAGAATGGTGGCGTATTATTACATCTATGTTTTTACACGGTGGTTTTTTGCATATTTTATTTAATATGTTCTCACTTTTTTTATTTGGACCTGAGCTAGAAAAAATTGCTGGAAAAATGCGCTTTTTAACCATCTATTTTCTTGCAGGTATTTTCGGTGGCATTACCACATTCGTCATACAAAACGATCCGTTTTATGCAAGTGTAGGGGCAAGTGGAGCAATCTTTGGCATTATTGGCGCTTTTGGTGGATTGCTATACTATATGCGCCGCACTATGCCACAGTTGCGTCAAATTATATTACCGATTATCGTAATCAGTGTCGTTATGACGTTTTTACAACCTAATATTAATATCGCCAGCCATTTAGGGGGACTTGCAACTGGCTTTGTCCTAGGACTATTTTATTTTAAACCAAAAAATATGTTGCGTTAGCGACAATAAAAAAGAGTAGCGAATGCTACTCTTTTTTGATATCTTTCATTTACATCTCTGCAACACTTTATTTAATTACATATAGGAGATGAAAATATGTTAAATAGAAAGTTAACCGCAGCTTTTTTCACTACTGTTATTTGTTTTTTTATAGTTCCTTTATTTTTCAACGAATATTATAACTCGTATTTTATTATTGGTTTATCTGTAAGTATAATCACTGTACCCACACTTTTTATAATAGGAATTTCATTTGCATTAGCGATTGAGCTTTTCAGTAAATTCAACAATATTTTAATTTTATATATTAAGCATCTAATTTGTGGGCTACTTTGTGTTGTACTGTTTTTATTGTTAACTGGATGGGATACTGAATTACTTTTTGTTTATACATTGATTGCATTTACCTACGTTTCAATTTTCTTTATTAATGATTGGATTATCAAGGTAAAATTCACAGATTAATATAGAAATAAAAGCGAAGGGGATTGTTCAAAAATGAACAATCCCCTTCACTTTTTCATCTTCTAACGCTCATACCATCGCATTAAATCATCAATTTGCTGCTCTTCCATATGATACGCCTTTGCAGATGCGCCAGTCGCACCTGACATAACAACGATTTTCGCCGATGCTACATTTTTGCGTTTTTGGAAGTAATTTTGCTGCTGCTCGGCAATTTGAATACGGCGCTTTTCAGCGATAAATGTTACTCGACTTAATATTCGATACATAATCGTAATTTGCTCGTTTGAGATTTTAAAGCGAGCTGTTCTAAATTGCCACACTCCCAATAACAATATAGGAATTATTAAGACTAAAGACAATAGACCATACGGGAAAAAGAAATATGACAATGCACCAATCAACGGAACAAGCCATACAAAGTCTATGCGATAAAAGTATGGACGTGAACGCTTTGGTGGACGTACTGCTCCCTCTAAATTAAGATCAAAATACGGAAATAGCTGTTGTAAAGGTCGCATCATATTTTTCTTTGAAATTAGAGGGAATAAGACAACGGTTTTATCCTTTTCTCCTCCAAAGCCACCTCCAGCACTTTCTACGATTACTGCTGCTAGCCCAAAGATTTGTCTAAATGGATTTTCAACTATTTTAATTGCTTGTACACGGTTTAAAGGGATGGTAATTCGCTTTTTCTCTAATAAACCTCGCGTTATGATAAGTCGCTCGTTTTCCTCAGACACTGTAAAATTATAATAATTAATAAAAGTAATCGCTACGGATACGAACCACGCAATTAATAAACCAAAGATGACTAAAATCATAATTAATAAAAAGCCAAAGCGCAATAATTGTGCCATCTCTGCGTATATCCAGTCATACGGAATAAACTCTGAAAACTGCGAAATAACAGCTAATACCCCCGCTAATACAACACCTATACTATTAGAAGTTGTCGCTAAAATTATTAGGTCTTTTGGAGACATTTTATGAATTAAACGAGCGGTCGGTAGCTCTTCCCCTTCTACAACTGGCTGCGTTTCTTTTAATTTTTTAGTTTCGTTTTCAATAAAATCTGCCGCATCACGTGTAATGGCTGTTAGCTCTGCCTCTGCTTTTCCAGACTTATTACCCGCTGTCTCAACTGACACCTGCACCAAACCAAAAATACGGTGAAAAATACCCTCTTTATAATTTAAACTTTGAATACGTTCATATGGGATAAAACGTTTCTTTTTAATAAATAGACCGTGCTGCACCCGCAGCTCGTTATCCTCAAACCAATAAATAAACGTCCACCATTTAATAATTCCACTAAATAACGAAAAAATTATAATTGTGGATAAAATAATAAGCGGAATCATGGATTGAAAAAAACGTTCATCACGAAAATTGAAACTAAAATTAGAGCCATTGGCCAAAACAATAATAATAATCGGAATTAGCGAGCTCTTTAAAGTCTTTGCAAAGTTAATAATAGCTGATACAGGATGCAATTTATATTTAGACATCTTCTTCAGCCACCCTTGCTAGTTCTGAAATTTTAGCGCGTAGCTCATCTGCATCTGCTGTAATTAACATCGGAATAACATGTGTCGTTGCAGCAGAGGAGATTGAAATATTCGCTAAATCATATTTTTTTAATATTGGACCTTGCCCTGTATCTACATGTTGCACACGTACCATCGGAATAAGTGTGCGCTTAACTATAAACAAGCCGCTTTGAATTTCAATTTCCTGCTCACGCACTTCATAACGCCAAATGCGCCAGCGAATATTTGGAAAAACCCATATTTCGAATATGGCAATCATGATAACAATTGCTGTCACTATGAAATAAATATATTTAGGCCATTCGAAATGGTATGTAGCAAAACTTATTCCTCCAGCAATAATAGCAGCCACTAGGGTTTCTAGTATTCCATATAGCCGCCAAACCGTTAATCCTTTTTTAGGAATTTGATATTTTGGTTCATTTCTCACTTCAATCCCTTCCTCTCCCTTTCATTATACGTGTAAATGCCATTTTTGTTTCAAAATAATCCATTTGAAATTACTTTTATCTGAATGAAAGTGTTATTGATGATGGCACATTTTAGAATATAATGGGTGTATATCTTATATTTGTAGTTAAACGGATAGAAGGAGGGAACGGATGGGTACTAATAAAAATTTAACTTGGTTGCTAATTATTATTGGAATATTTTTGGGAAGTATCATAACTGTCTTCATATTCAATTTTTTCTTCAAAGTAGATTATAAAATTATAATTCCTATCGTTAGTGGTGGGATAATAAGCTACATTATATTTATGAATAATTTAAAAATAAAAAATAGAAAAAAGCTTAAATTTACAAAGTAAATTCTATCTGTATTACCTTAAAATAAAACTGCTCTGGAAAACGAATTGTTTTCTAGAGCAGTTTTTTCATTAAAGGCAGTAGTGAGAAGTTTATATTTCAGCTTTCTCCTACATCCTTTTATTAAATTTTGTCTAGTCTTCGCGACGGCGTGGACGGCGGCTTCCGCTGCTTTCACGACGACGATCACGATTGCGATCTGATGATGCACGGTTACGGTCATTACTACGTCCGCGGTCACGGCTACCACCACGATCATTACGACGGTTACGGTCATTGCGACCACCGCCACCACGGCCATGTTGCGAACCACGCTCACGGCGCATTGGCAATGGACGTTCTTCTGTAATCGTTACAGGTGTTGCATCTGGCTCACGTGTAACCGATTTTAATGCAGCAGCGATTAAATCAACTGCATTATAGCTTTCTAATAGCTCTTCCGCTAATAAGCGGTAATCGCTAAGCTCAGCAGATTGCACTAGCTCTACTAAGTTTTCAACTGATTGCTGTTGTTGGCCTACTAATGCTTCGCTTGTTGTAGGTGGCTTTAATGGTGTCATACGTTTTTTTGTTGTTTCTTCAACAATACGTAAGTAACCCATCTCACGTGGTGTTACAAATGTAACAGCAAGACCTGATTTACCAGCACGACCTGTACGACCAATACGGTGTACATAGCTTTCTGGATCTTGTGGGATATCAAAGTTGTATACGTGAGTAACACCCGAAATATCAAGTCCACGTGCTGCAACGTCTGTTGCTACAAGGATGTCAATTTGGTTTTCTTTAAATTGACGTAATACAGAAATACGCTTCGCTTGGCTTAAATCACCATGAATTCCCTCTGCATTATAGCCACGTAAATTTAATGCTTGTGTTAATTCATCTACACGACGTTTAGTACGACCAAAAATAATTGCTAGTTCTGGTTGATGTACATTGATTACACGGCATAAAATATCGAATTTTTCACGCTCTTGCGCTTTTACAAAATATTGTTCGATATTATCAACTGTTAATTCTTTCGCTTTAATTTTTACGATTTCTGGCTCTTGCATAAATGTTTCAGCAATTTTGCGAATCGCTGGAGGCATTGTCGCTGAGAATAATAATGTTTGGCGATTTGTTGGTACATTTTCTAGAATCGCATTAATATCATCGATAAAGCCCATGTTTAACATTTCATCTGCTTCGTCTAAAACTAATGTTTGAACATCTTCAAGCTTTAATGTACGACGGTTAATATGGTCAATAATACGACCTGGTGTACCGACAATAATTTGTGGCTTGTTTTTCAATGCGCGAATTTGACGTCCAATTTCTTGACCGCCATAAACAGACAATAGCTTCACACGTTTGTCATATCCAATTTTATAAAGTTCTTCCGATACTTGAATCGCTAATTCACGAGTTGGAGCAATAACTAGTGCTTGGATGTTTGGGTTTTTAGGGTCAATTTTCTCAATTAGAGGAATACCAAATGCGGCAGTTTTTCCAGTACCTGTTTGTGCTTGGCCCAATATATCGCGACCATCTAATGCAAATTTAATTGTACCTTCTTGGATTGGCGTTGCTTCTTCAAATCCCATACGCTTTACTGAACGTAATGTAGATTCACTAATATTTAATTCTGAAAAATTTGTCAAACTCTTCAATCTCCTTTTTTTCCTTATAAGTTGACAAATGGTTACATTTTCAGATGAAGTGTCGGCAAAATCGAGCCTATATGTGGAACGGTTTCCGTTACGTAAAAATTCTCTCTGCGCTTCATTGATATCATGATGATTTCTCACGCAGAAGCTTTCTTAATATGAAAAGGAAAGCCCGGTCGTTGCCGAGCGGTTTAATTCTACCTAGGTAATCAACATTAAACATGAAAAACTATAGAATGAAACCGTTAAATTCAAAAAAAAGCACTCTTCAACAAATAATCTGAAGAGTCTTCGCACAAAATGTATCCATTGCTTTACATAGTCTATCACGTGCACAGTCAGTATGCAATGATAATGCTTAACTTAATAATCTGACTTTTTAAGGTGTGCAAAGAAATGCCAATACCTCACAAAACCACTCTTCACAATCATCGCTAAAACAAATATGATGCTTACCATTTGCCGATAAATATAAATGCTTATCCTCTGTTCGAATGTTATCGTATAAAAAGTGTGCTGCGACATGTGGAACGATGCCATCCTTTTCACCTTGAATAATGTATGTTGGAACATCGATCTGCTCAATGTAAGGCTCAACTTTTTTGACAATGCGCATAAATTCAACCATCGAACTAAGTGGGACAGTAATTAGTTTGCGCTCATAACGCTGAAATAATTCATTATCCTTTAAATGCCCTCGAACTGCCTCTTTTGCCATTTCACGCAAATCCTCTAACATTTGGACAGGACTCATGTATTTGATGGCTGCGCTCAATAATACAAGCTTTTTCACAGGATAACGTTTCGCTAAATATAAAGCGATAACGCCCCCCATTGAAAAGCCAATAACTGTAATGTTATCTACTCGTTTCGCTAATTGGCGATAAGCGATTTCCGCATCCATTAACCAGTGCTGTGCTTTATAGCCACGCATAGAAAGCTCCTCGCCATGTCCACAAAAAGTAGGTGTAACAATATCACATTCCATATGTTGCCGTATATATTCTGTTAATGGCTCTATTTCATATGGTCCACCTGAAAAACCATGCAATAATAAAATTCCTTGCTTCATTTTGTTACACCTTCCTTTCTGTATATCTCTTGTGACTTTATATTACCCAATTTACAGAAACAAAATAGCATGTCAGAAATATTTCCTAACATGCTATAGATCCTTAATTAAGCAATCTTTTCTACGACGAGTAATCGCAGGAGCATATGTTTTTTTGCGACGAGTAATCGCAGGAGCATATGTTTTTTTGCGACGAGTAATCGCAGGAGCATATGTTTTTTTGCGACGAGTAATCGCAGGAGCATATGTTTTTTTGCGACGAGTAATCGCAGGAGCATATGTTTTTTTGCGACGAGTAATCGCAGGAGCATATGTTTTTTTGCGACGAGTAATCGCAGGAGCATATATTAATGCAGGAAGCACAAATCATCTTCAAAAGATGATTTGATGAAAACTAACAATCATTAGAATAGAAAAAAATTCTATTGATTGGTATTTTGTTTTATTACAGATGCTCCAAAATCGTTTCGAGCTTCATACCACGTGAGCCTTTTAATAAAATAATGGATTGCTCATTGGCATTAGCCTGAATTTTTTGTGCGATTGGCATATAGTCTTCTTCACTGTAAATTAAATGCTCAGAATCAAATGTTGTGGATAGTTTTTCATATAACCATTTCATGCGTGAACCATATAAACAAATATATTGCACAGTAGCTTTATCTATATATTGTGCAATATTTTCATGAAAGGCTTGCTCGTCATCTCCAAGCTCTAACATATCGCCAAGCACAAGCCATTTTTCTGGTCGAATTGTTGTCGTTTGCATAAAATCAATAGCAGCTCGCATAGATGTCGGTGCTGCATTATACGCATCATTAATAAATAACAATGGACCCTTTTCCACTAATTGCATGCGCATATCTGTTAACTCAATTTGCGCAAGCGCCGTGCCAATTTGTTCATCTGTTAAATTCATCGCTCTACATATAAGCATCGCAGCTAGTGTATTTTTCACTTGATGCTTACCTAAAATAGGGATTGCAAACTCGCCATTAATTAATCCATTTACAGTAAAGCTACTACCTTTTTCAGTAGTTGTAATTTCAGTTACATAAAGCTCATGCTCTGTATCAAAGCCAAATGCCTTTGCCTCTGTATATACATCTTCAGCTACTAAATCACGTAATAATGGTTCATCACCATCGTAAATAAGGAAGCCTTCTTCCAATAAGCCTTGTGTAATTTCATATTTTGCTTGCGCAATGCCTGCTCGTGAGCCTAAATCTTGCATATGTGCTTCACCTATGTTTGTAATAATCGCTAAGTGTGGGCGCGCAATACGTGATAAAAGCTCGATTTCACCAAAGCCACTCATGCCCATTTCGAGCACGGATACTTCCGTATCTTCAGCAAGCTGTAAAATAGTAATCGGTAGTCCTAGCTGGTTATTAAGGTTGCCAATTGTTTTTTGCACTTTAAAATACGGCGCTAATGCACTTGCTACTATATCCTTCGCAGAAGTTTTACCATTAGAGCCTGTAATACCGATAAATGTTGCCTTATGCTCGCTGCGATAAGCAATAGCCATTTGCTGTAATGCCTGCTCTGCATCATCCACGAATATTAATGGTCGGTTTTCGGGCGGGTTTGGCTCATCTTTAAGCCACAAAGAAGCCGCTGCCCCTTTTTCAAATGCTTGCTCAACAAATTTATGACCATTCACCGACTCACCGCGAAATGGTACAAATAAATCACCAGTTTGAATTGTGCGAGTATCAATTGAAATACCTGTTACAACAACATCTTCATGCGATTGCTCATCTATTTTTAACCATGCAGCTAATTGCTTTATTGTTTTTTTCACTTTTTATCCCACTCAATCTTTGTTGTACTGTAATTGTTGCTTCTCTTCATAACGCTCAACAGCTAATTGAATTAATCGATCTATTAATTGCGGATACGAAACATCTGTATTTTGCCATAACAATGGATACATACTAAAAGGTGTAAAGCCTGGCATCGTATTTACTTCATTAATAATCACTTCATCCTCAGCTGTAACAAAGAAATCTGCACGCACGAGTCCAGCGCAATCTAGTATTTTAAATGCGCGTTTCGCCATATCTGTCAATTGCTCAGTAGCTTGTGCAGAAAGCTCTGCAGGTATAATAAGCGTTGTAGAGCCGTCTTTATACTTTGAATCATACGTATAAAATTCAGTAGTTGGTTTAATTTCACCTGCAACTGAAACTTGTGGCTCATCATTACCAAGCACTGCCGTTTCAACTTCACGTGCAACTACACCTTGCTCTATAACTATTTTACGATCATATTGAAAAGCATACTCTACTGCCTCTACTAATTGTTCTTCATTATTTACTTTGCTAATCCCAACGCTTGAGCCTAAGTTGGCAGGCTTCACAAATAACGGCCATGTTAACTGTTGCTCACATTTTTTTACGATGTCTTGTTGATTATTTTTCCATTCACTGCGTATGAAATAAATATATGGGACCTGCTGTAAACCTGCTATTTCAAATAATTGCTTCATTACAACTTTATCCATTGCAGCAGAGGAACTTAGTACACCGTTTCCTACATACGGAATATTTAACACTTCAAATAAACCTTGAACTGTTCCATCTTCGCCATTTGTTCCATGCAACAATGGAAAAATAACATCAAATTGAATTGTATTATGTGCTTCAATAAATTCTGTAATATTATTTGGCTTGCTCTCTTCTCTAGTAAATTGTAATTGCTCCACATTTTCTACAGGAGCTGTTAATTGGGGACCTGTGCGCCATTCACCGTCTAATGTAATATAAATGGGATACACTTCATAGCTAGCAAAATCCACAGCTTTTATAACTGCCATCGCTGTTGATAGCGATACTTCATGCTCTGCAGATTTCCCTCCATATACTAACCCTATTTTTTTCATCATCTTGTTTCCCCCTAATTTAATCAAAATAACCTTAAAACTTCGTCTATAAAGCATTTGTATTGTATCACGATTAACTGCTCAATATGAACGATTGACCATAATCTTGGTTAAAAAAACACCCAGCTGCTGTTAGCAAAAAATACAGCGGGTGCCATCAATTTATACCTTAGCCGATTTTAACTAAGATTTATTGGAGTAATTTGAGGGCGCTGAACCAACCAGCCCCCGCAAATCCACCTTGCTACGTTTGTGATAACCAGAAATCTTTTTATCAATATTAGCTGTCAACCTCTATTGAAATCAGCTAATTAAAATAAGCTCATCATACTTCTGTTTTATAATATCATTCAAATCATCCCAAACTTCATCAGGAAAATCATAGTCAACTAAAGTTCTAATTTCTATGCTATAACAAGAATTCGGTTTTTCCTGCTTACTTAACGACAAAAGTGCCCCCTCTTTCATATAATGACGCCAAGAACGCAACACATTTGCATCAATAGCTGGTATTAATTTCGCAGATTTCCGTCTCCAAAAATTCCCTGCGCCTTCTTTTTCTTTAATCATTTGATTAAATAAATTTGCAATCAGCTGTTCTACGTCAGCTAAAAAGCGGAAATATATTTTTGTCATTTGATCTTCTGGTGCAGCGTAGTAAATATAACGGTTTTGTAGCTTTTGAAAAAACGGTGAAGCAAGAGGCTCTCGCTTATGACCAATATATAAAAGCTCAGCTTGCTCTAACGGTGTTAACTCATTCACTTGTTGCTCATTTTTGAAATCTAATAAACATAAATTTCCTTTTAAATCCGTTTTCGCAAAGCTCGGTAAATCTTCCGTCGAAATAAAATCTAGCTGTGTGTGCATATTAAAAGAACCATCTTCATAAGCGTGCTTTATTAAAAGTAAATTTTGTAATGATGCTGCAGAAGAAAGAAATTGTTTATGTGTTAACCTACTAAAAATGACAAAATGGTCAACATCGTTCATATGTATATACAAATGGTGCATATAATCCTCTGCTGCTCTCATTTTTCTTGCCACTGCCTACCCGCCCCTTCAAATCCATTAATACTCCTATTATATGCCTATTCTTTGTTTTTTTGAAACATTTTAAATGGTGGCATCGTCTCAATTTTTATCACATATTAACATACAATAATATTCTTTACGACGAGTAATTATGGAAGTAACATTTTCTCTACTAAAAGTATTCAAGGTTTTAGTGGGAAAATCAATAGCCTTCTAAATCATTATTAGTAAAAATTACCGTAGGATGGAGTTTCACTTTATATTACTTAGTCTACAGTAATTTTTCATATAATATGTTAAAATCAATTACGCCTTAGCTAATACGTACTTAGATTTTTTTAGTTAATAGTTGGGCATTGATTTAAGAATGTTACGATACGCTGATTAATTGACTTTTTCAATGTTTGTGATATTTATCAAAGGTTTTAGGGCATTACCTCGTTAAAATAAGACGTAGTGCTTTTAGTAGGAGTTCCTCTTATTCAATGAGAAATTGAACACCTACCGATTAAAGAACAATAATGCAGTTAAGCACTTATGAATAAGGTGAATTTTATGGAAAATAATCGTCAATTTATGAAACGTTTTGATTGGGCACTTGCTGTCATATTATTAATGTTTCTAGCTATTAGTTTACTAGCTATCTCATCCGCTCAAACAAGCGGTCAATATGGAATTAACTTTGTACCAAGACAGCTTCAGTGGTATGTAGTCGGTGCAATCATTATTTCCTTTATTATGTATTTCGAGCCAGATCAATATAAAAAGATGTCGTGGTATTTATTTGGCTTTGGTATTTTATTGTTAGTTGTACTGGCGGTATTACCTGAAGGAATGGATCTTGTAGAGCGAAAAAACGGTGCTAAAAGCTGGTACCATATACCAGGTGTCGGAAGTATTCAACCCTCCGAGTTTATGAAAACCTTTTTTATTTTGGCAGTAGCTCGATTAATTAGTAAGCATCACGAAAAATATTTAATCAAATCACTCAAAACGGATTTTATTTTACTCGTTAAAATAGGAATTACGCTTATGGTACCGCTGATTTTTATTATGACACAACCGGACCTTGGCTCATCACTTGTTTTTATTGCCATTACAGCAGCTCTAATTATAGTCGCAGGTGTTTCGTGGAAAATTATTTTGCCTATCTTAGTTAGCGGCGCTGCTGCTGGCGGTGCATTACTTTGGATGGCACTTTATATGCAGGATTTTTTAGAAAAAACATTCGGTTTTAAAGCGTATCAATTTGCCCGTATCTATTCATGGCTTGATCCATATTCATATTCTTCAAATGAAGGATATCATCTTATCACTTCATTGAATGCGATTGGCTCAGGTGAGATTTTTGGTAAGGGCTTTAAAGGGCGAGAAGTATATGTTTCAGAAAATCATACAGATTTTATTTTTGCAGTAATTGGCGAGGATTGGGGATTTGTTGGAGCAAGCTTCACTATTTGCTTATACTTCCTATTAATCTATCATTTAACTAAAACAACATTATTATTGAAAGATCCATTTTCCACATATGTTTGTGCAGGTATTATCGCAATGATTACATTCCATGTTTTCGAAAATATTGGAATGACAATTCAGCTACTACCGATTACAGGTATTCCATTACCATTCATAAGCTATGGTGGTAGTTCTTTAATGGGGAATGCGCTCGCAATTGGACTCGTCTTTAGTATGCGATTCCACTATAAAACATATATGTTCTCTGGTAATGACGATGATGAATAAAGTGACTATTTAATTGAGTAGGGAAATTTCTTTCCCTGCTTAAAACAAAAGTAGGCACCTCAAAAATTATTTTGAGATGCCTACTTTACTTTTTCTTATGCTTGTTGTGCTTGTGGTGATTGTGTTGGTGGTGTCAATACTTTCAAAAGCTCAATGCGAGATTTCGTAACAGTTGCGTTCACACCTAACTTAGATAAATTTGAAACAATTTTCTTTAAGTCGATTTCTTTCGCCATTTGCTCCACCTCAGCCTTTTATATATTATATAAACGTTTCAGGATAGTAGAAAGTTTCACCTTTAAGAGGTCTGACTTATTTTTCTATACATATCATATCATTAATTCTCACTTGAAAATTTATCAATTATGTTACAACTACGTAAATTATTTTTAATACAACCTATATTAACTGTGATTTCAATTCTCCCTACCCACTTATACAATATGCTCCTTTTCTATTATTTTATTCATCCACCCCTACATATCTTTATTAAAACAGTCTATATGTGCTACTATTATTTATGATATTGTACATATTTTTCGCGTATTCAAAAAATTAGGAAGTGGGTGTTGCTATGCTTACTGTTTTGGAAACTAGCTTTGTCGCTCTTATTATTTTAGTGCTCAATATTTTATTTGCTATCGCAGTCATTTTCTTGGAGCGCAAAGACCCATCGTCTACATGGGCATGGCTACTAGTGTTGTTTTTCCTTCCAGTCGTTGGATTCGTTTTATATTTATTGCTTGGTAGACAGCTTAGTAAGAAGCATTTCTATCGCTGGGAAGGTCGCGAAAGCATTGGTATTAAAGCATTAATCGATTATCAAATTGAAGCTATTAAAGAAAATAAGTTAGAATTTCGCGGAGGACATATAGAGGCACATCAGGATTTAATTTATATGAATTTAATTACAAATCACTCTGTATTAACTCAAGATAATCATGTCGAAATTTTGAATGACGGTACCGAAAAATTTGATCGATTAATTAATGATATCATGCACGCAAAAGATCATATTCATATTCAGTACTATATTTTCAAGCTTGATAATATAGGAAAACGAATCTTTGACGCAACAGTTAAGAAGGCTAGACAAGGTGTAAAGGTGCGAATTTTATATGATGAAATGGGCTCTCGCAGTGTTCGTAAAAAACAATTCAAAGAGCTACTAAATCTTGGTGGAGAAATAGAAGTATTTTTCCCTTCTATTTTACCGCTTATTAATCCGCGTTTAAACTTCAGAAACCATCGTAAAATCGTTGTGATTGATGGACGCATTGGCTATATCGGTGGCTTTAACGTTGGTGACGAATATTTAGGCTTAAATAAAAAGTTTGGCTATTGGCGTGATACACATTTACGTATTGAAGGAAGCGCTGTGCACCCTTTACAAACTCGCTTCTTACTTGACTGGAATCAAGCCAGCCACCATCATCGTGTAAAATATGCTGAACGTTATTTTCCTGTTATCCCTCAAAAGGGCACGGCGGCGTTGCAAATTGTTTCAAGTGGACCAGACACAGATTGGATGGTTATTAAAAACGGCTATTTACGGTTAATCGCAGATGCCAAAAAGTATATTTATATACAATCACCATATTTCATTCCTGATAGCAGTTTTTTAGATGCAATTCGTATTGCGGCATTATCCGGAATCGATGTCCGTATCATGATTCCAAATAAACCTGACCATCCTTTTGTTTACTGGGCAAATTATTCATATGTAGGACAATTACTAAAAGCAGGCGCACGTATTTATCAATATAATAAAGGTTTTATTCATTCTAAAGTACTTGTAATTGATGATGAAGTCGCTTCAGTTGGTACAGCAAATATTGATGTGCGTAGCTTTAGCTTAAATTTTGAAGTAAATGCCTTTATTTATGATCGCCCGATTGCACATTACTTAGCAGAGGCATTTGAAACAGATATTTTTGATAGCACTGAATTAACGAAGGAAACTTATGATAATCGCTCAAATATGGTAAAGTTCAAGGAATCAATTTCCCGATTACTTTCGCCAATATTATAAAAATAGCTGTTGGGAAAGTAGGTACTTCCTACATTCCCCAACAGCTATTTACACTTTGATAAAAATCAGCAATTATTTTTTATCTTACCGAACAATTACTTTAATCCCAAATATTCCTCTAATGTTGTATTTGCTTCGTAAACTGCTTTTGCAATTTCAAGACCTACGTAGCGGAAATGCCAGGATTCATACATATAGCCCGTAATATTTTCCTTGCCCTGTGGATAACGCAAAATAAAACCATATTCATGTGCATGCTGATGTAGCCATTTCCCTGCCGTTGTTTCGCCAAACTCACTCGTTAGCCATAAATTTTCGCGTCCCTTTTCGCCTATATCATAGGCTAATCCTGTTTGGTGCTCAGAATAACCTGGACGCGCACTATAGCGATCCGCTGCTTTTTTCCCGTCTCTATTTACGTAATTTGTATATAAAGTTGTTTGATATTCATAAGATCGAAAACCGCTAAATGCTGTTAAATCAAATCCAGCTTCTTTGGCACCAGCAAGCATTTTTCCTAATGCCGCCTTCGATTCAGGGCTTTCGCCTGGATTGTACGTTTTCGGTAATGGGTATTGCTTATTTGCTACTAAAATTCCTTTCACATAAGTAGGCTCAACTGGCTCAATATGTGTCACTGGATAGCCACTTTCATCATATTCAATTGACTTTGGCTCGTCCTTTTGTTCAGTCTGTTGTTCTTGCTGATTTTCATTTAACTTCTCATCATTTTTATCTTCGTTCTCTTCTTGTACATCTGTTTCAGCTGGAACTTCCGTAGAATTATTGTTTTCATTAGACTGTTCTTCAACAGGCGGTTTTAATGAAGGTTTTATTAATTCTTGCTTTTCCTTTACTGTAAACACAATGGCACCAATAATTAATAATGAAGTAATTGAAATAATCACGATTTTCCAAGCATCACTTGTTTTTTTCGCTCGATTGCCCCTCATTTCTTGCGCCTACTTTCCTTACTAAATTATCTTAATTGTACCATCTAATTCTTTGAAAATGACAATTACTTTGTGACTAAAACAAAAACTACTGCCACTGTTGCCAGCCCAAAAAATACAGCTAAATTACGCATCCATTTTGCTTCTTTGACATATCCTTGACGCATAAAGCTACGATAACGAAAGAAATTCGAAAATGTAAACATAACCGTTAAAAATAACACCGCTAAATTAAAATTTTGCTTAATTATGAAAAATATAGCTAACAAGCTACTGATAACAACCAGTAGGATTGATATTACTTTCTCGTTCATACTATCTCCTTTACTTATGCTCTGAATAATATTTTCGCCCAATATATGTTTGGGTTATAAGAAGTAAACCGCCGATTGACCAATATAACGGTAATGCCGCCATTGATGAAAATGAAATGATGACAATCATAATCGGTGAAATGTACATAAACATCTTCATTTGTGCTTTCTGTGCTTCAGGCACAGTCCATAATGATACTTGCGCTTGAACCATATACACAATTCCAGCGATAACTGTCATGACAATATCAGGTGACCCTAAGCTAAACCATAGAAATTGGTGCGATTTCACATCTGGTGAGTATAAAATTGCGTAGTAAAGCCCCATAATAATAGGCATTTGAATTAGTATTGGTAAACACCCCATATTTAATGGGTTTATATTATGATCACGGTAAAGAGAAAGCATTTCTTGTTGTAATTTGGCCTGTTCTTCTTTTGATTCAGCCTCTTTCATTTTTTGTTGAATTTCTTCCATTTTCGGCTTTACAATATCCATCTTCGACTTCATGGCTGCTTGTGCTCGATAATTTCGCAGCATAAAAGGCATTAATATTAAACGAATTGTAATCGTTATAGCAATAATAGCTAACCCATAACTTCCGTTAAATACGTCATTCCCTAAAAAATCTAACAAATAATCCATTGGCTTTACGAAAAAGCTATAAAAGAAGCCTTCTTGATTTTCCACTGACTTGCAACCACTTAGCAATAAAGCTAGGCTCCCTAACATACCAAACATCATTATTTTTTTCATACTGTCACCTTCTATAGTTGTTAATATGGTGAGTATACAGCAATCTTTTCAAGCACTCAATTATTTCATTACAAAAATAGACAAAGTCACTTTATTGACTTTGCCTATTTTTGTAATTATTCCCTTTATTAAGCATTCTCTAACTTTTTATCAACCATGTCGAAGCGATAAAAATCATGGTGAAGCTCATCACGGAAATGCTTTGGTGTCACACTAGTATATTTTTTAAAAATGCGCGTAAAATAACTTTGATTACAAAAATGGAATTGATTTGATATGGACGTAATACTTTTATTTGTATGCCTTAAATAATACTGTGATTCTTCAACACGACGCACATTTAAGTATTCAACTAATGTAATTCCAACATGCTCTCGGAAAATACGTGATAAATGACTTGTACTAATATGAAAATTATTAGCAATATTTTCCACTGTCAAGTCCGTTTCCAATTCATCATTTATATACATAATAACTTTATTAACAGTTTGATGGCTAAATGTCGGTTGCTTACGATCCGCAATAAAATACACGTAAAACTCTATTAAATCATCCGCAAATTGTAAAAATTCAGCATCCTTCATTTTATTCTCAATCATATCTGTACAAGCTAAATTAAATGCAAATGCCTTTTTAGGAGGTACTTGATTATCGAGCAGCTTTCGTGCAACAATTGACGATAAAACTACAAAATATTGGCGCACTGCTTTAATCATTTGTTTACCAAAGCGAATGGATAATATATCAATTAATGCACGTAACGATTCTTTCGCCTTTATCTCTTCTAAATGGTAAATCTCAAATAATAATCTCGACTCTATAGCAAAAAAATCTTCCACACCATCGTATTGATTAATATTATCAATTTCCTGAAAATAACGTTTAGATATTGTCCCTGCTATCGATTGCTGTGGTTGCATAATATATCCCATCTTTCCTAAAAATACTCTCATACCTTCCTAGATTACATAGTTGTTAAACAAGATGCATATTTTCATCGTAATCAATTACGTCTTTGCTAACTCAAGTTCAGATTTTTTCGAGTTAATTTGAGGAAGAAGTTAACTTAAAATCGCCACGCCATGCGCCCACGATTAACTAGCCCGCATTATACAGACCATCCACTTCTATTCCCTACATTGGGAGCGAAGTCATTACACACTCATGTATTGCTTTTAGAGTTAAAAACAAACGTTCAACTCCTATTTGTTGCTGATGCTTCACTTTTAATACAAAAATAATTTGTCAAATTAAGATTAATACTATTAAAAAAACTATTACTCTGAAACTATATTTTCGCTAAATTACTAGAAATTTTTTAGTAACTACAGTGAATATTACCATAATTTATGTTTTTTTATCAACCAATATTTTTTATTTCATTAGTTGAATTTTACTATTATTTAAAAAGTAGAATTACTATTCCCTTTATTTTACTAACAAATTATTTTCATTTAAAACAAAAGCGTAAAGCCTATATTAACAATGTTAATATAGTTGCAACTTCTATTTAAAATCTGATTATTTTTTAGCTCATGACGATATTATTTATTATAGTAAGCTTAACTCAACAACATCTAAACAAAAATTAAAATTATTTAAATATAGGACAAGAGTTAATAAAATTTATCCAATTATATACTTTTATAGAAGAATTAATATTTTAATAATAACTAGATGCCCCTTATTTTTTTTAAAATTTTAATTTCTTTGTAGAAAAAAGCATATAATCTCTGCATTATTCTCAAATCTTCTATAGCACAAATATAAAGGAGTATAGTAAAATAGAGGATAAAGACTTTATTTATCTAAAAGAGGTGTCACATTATGGATCCAAAACAAGTGGAAGAAATTATGGAAATAATTAAAGAGTTTTTCCCAGAGGATACATCAATTGCAATTTCAAATACCGATGAATATTTGTATTACCAGCCCAGTAAAAAAGTAGATTTAAAAATTAAACCAGGTGATCCAGTAAAAAAGGGTTCTGCAGCATTTCAAGCTCTTACTTATGGTCAAAAAGTAAGCACATATATAGAGCCTGAGATTTTTGGAGTACCCTACTTCGGTATGAGTATCCCTTTAATGGAAGAAGGCGAAATGAAGGGAGCGATAACCGCGGTCTTTCCTCAGAAGCCATCACCATTTTTAACAAACTACATTACAATTAAAATAGATGATTGCTGGTACCCAATTAAGCATAGCCAAGTCATTTATTTGGAAACACAACTACGCAAAACATATGTTAAAACAATGAATCGTGCAGGCTACCACCGTTTGAATTTAAGTGATTTAGAACTATTTTTAGCACCTGACTCTTTCATTCGTTGCCACAGATCATACATCGTAAATATTGACTTTATTGATGAAATTCAACCAGATTCTCACTCAACGTTTTTACTTATTATGAAGGATGGGACACGTATCCCTGTAAGCCAGCGTTACGCAAGCTACTTCCGACGCTCATTAGGCTTCTAAATTTTTTATACGATTTGAAAGGAGGGCTGTTTCACTTCATAAATTTAGTGATAATTTTCAATCCACTTTTAGAAATCACGAATATTTATTATTATGTTTGTTGCAAACAGCCTTTGGTTCATTAAGTATTAAAATTCATATTTTTGACATATTTACATACCGCTACACAATCTTAAATATATCGCAAATTCCCTTTTTTTCTCGCTTAAACATTTTTTAAGCACTTTCATGTATATCATGAAGAAATTGTGACAATTTAGTGATAATATGTGGTGGTATGTATTTTAATACCTGTTTTTAAAAAACAGAAAATTCAATTTTCTATAAACTTTTTGCGGAGGAGGATTTTCAATGGATTCACGAATTGAAAAACGTTTAGGGGTAAAAGAATTAGCTAACAAAATTGTTTCTGCTGCGGAAGCCGCTGCTCTTATTCAAGACGGTACTGTAGTAGGTATGAGCGGTTTTACACGTGCTGGTGACGCAAAAGTTGTACCAGAGGCACTTGCAGAACGCGCTAAAAACGAGCCATTAAAAATTGATGTTTACACAGGGGCATCATTAGGACCGGAAGTTGACAATCACTTAGCTACTGTAGGGGCAATCCGTAAGCGTGGACCATTCATTGCAGATGCAGGTATTCGAAACCTAATCAACTCAGGCCAAGTAACTTATGTAGATGCTCACCTTTCTCATAACGCTGAATTAGTTCGCCAAGGAATTATTGGCCCAATTAAACACTTAATTATTGAAGCAGTTGCTATTACAGAAGATGGTTTAATTGTTCCAACAAACTCAGTTGGTAACTCACCTATTTTTGCACAATATGCTGAAAACATTATTATAGAGTTAAATATTTCTCATCCAGAATCATTAGTAGGTATCCACGATATTTATATTCCAGGTGAGCAAGGTGCTCGTGATCCAATCCCAATGACAAATGTACAGCAACGCATTGGTGAAATTGGTATCCGTGTTCCATTAGAAAAAATTCAAGCAATCGTTATTTCTGAAGAGCCCGATGCTCCTTCATTAATCGTACCAGCAGATGAGGAAACTCAAACAATGGCAAACTTGTTATTAGATTTCTTCCGTTCTGAAATTAAAGCGGGTCGCTTAACAAACAACTTAATGCCATTACAATCTGGTGTAGGTTCTGTTGCTAATGCTGTATTAGAAGGATTTGCTGATTCAGAGTTTGAGGATTTAGTAGTAGCCTCTGAAGTATTACAAGATGCAGTATTCAACTTAATTGATGCTGGTAAAGTAAAATTCGCTGCAGCAACATCAATTACACTTACTGAAGAATTACAGAAAAAAGTATATGGCAACCTAGAAAAATATGCTGATAAAATTGTATTACGTCCACAAGAAATTTCTAACCATCCAGAGCTTATTCGTCGTTTGGGCTTAATCTCAATTAACACGGCTCTTGAGTTAGATATTTATGGTAACGTAAACTCAACTCACGTTTCAGGTACAAAAATGATGAATGGTATTGGCGGTTCAGGCGACTTCGCACGTAATGCTCGTCTAGGTATTTTCGTAACGAAATCATACGCAAAAGGCGGCGCTATTTCTTCAATCGTACCAATGTCTTCACACGTGGACCATACAGAACACGATGTAGATGTAATTGTAACAGAGCAAGGTATTGCTGACTTACGTGGCTTAGCACCAAAAGAGCGTGCTCAATTAATTATTGAAAACTGTGCACACCCAGATTTCAAAGATCAATTACGTGATTACTACAACCGCGCTGTTGAAGCAACTGGTAATCACCAAACACCACATATTTTAGAAGAAGCTCTTTCTTGGCACGTAAATCTTGCTAAAAATAAAACAATGAAGCAAGAAGTACCTGCCCAAGCTTAACATTAATGAAAAAGACAAAATCTGTTCAATCAGATTTTGTCTTTTTCTCTTGAAAGAATGATATAATCAATTATTGAGAAATATTATCAAATGGAGGCTAGCTATGCGTTTCTTTATATATGCGATTATTTTCTTCTCATTCTTTGACTTATTTACACAGCTCCCTGTAATGAGTACGTTTGCAGAATCTGTTGGTGCAACACCGTTTATAGCAGGACTAGCTGTAGGTATGTATTCATTTTCTAATACATTCGGCAATATTTTGTCAGGTTTTTGGACAGATAAAAAAGGACCTTTCCACGTTCTTGTTATCGGCTTATTGCTAACAGGGGTTTCCCTTTTATTATATCGATTTGTTGAAGAACCTATTCTTTTATTAACTATTCGTTTTATACACGGTTTAGTAGCTGGGCTTATCGTTCCTGCTGCCTTTACTTACTTGGCAAATGCTACAGAGCACACGAAGCGAGGCAAAAGTAGCGCCATTTCTGGAGCATTCGTAGGTATTGCGGCAATTGTCGGACCAGCATTTAGCGGTATCATGGCAAGCCGCCAAAGCGTACCGTTTGTTTTTAGTATCACGGCTATTTTTATACTAGTTTTAGGCGTTTTAACGCTCGTTATGCTGCGTAATACAAAGATTGTAAAATCAAAAAAGCAAGAACAAGCAATTGCTGTAAGCACATTTTTCCGCAATAGTGGAACAATTAAAGCTTTTATCGGGGCATTCTTCCTAATGTTTTCCCAAGGTGTCATCGCCTATCAACTTCCTTTGCATGTGCAATCGTTAGGCTTTGATTCACGCATGAGTGGGATGTTAATGAGCATCTTTGGCATTGTAGCTGTGCTCATCTTTATTTTACCGACAAACCGAATTTTTGATAAAGTGGCTCCTACATATACATTAGCAATCGGAATTGGTTTAATGGGTGTGAGTCAGTTAATTTTAAGCCAATCAAGTGATAGCAGTATGTTATATAGTGCGCTTATTTGCTATGGTGTCGGCTTTGGTTTATTATTCCCATCTATTAACTCTTTGTTAATCGACTCCACAGCAGTAGAAGTACGAGGGAAAGCTTATGGCTATTTTTACGCCTTTTTCTCATTTGGTGTTGTCATCGGCTCGTCTTTACTAGGATTACTTGCATTAAACCATACACAAGGCTTCATTTTAACTGGTGTAATTTTATTAATTTTCGCTGGTGTAAGCTTAATTAATTTCAGCAAAGAAAAACAAGCTGTACATTAAAATATAAAAGGCGTGTCTTAATATTTTTTTAAGACACGCCCTTTTATATTTCAATTCCTTCATTAAGTTAATTCTTTTTGGTCATTTTCATTATAGTACTGTACCGATGTTTGTGCACCTTCCGCAATCATATTGTTTTCACGAATTTCAGTCGTATCTGCGCTACCAGCCGTTTCAGCTAGATTTTGCAACGGTGTTTCTTCTTCCATTGATGCCCTATTGTCTCTCATTCCATCCATCATTTCAGTCGCTTTTGCTTTTGCATCCTGAATATAGTTCATTACTTTGTCCCTGTTTTCCTTTTTACTTAAATAGCTCGCTGCTCCTGCAACTAAACCTGCAATAACAACGCCTTTTCCTTTTAGTTTTGCCATTATATATCCCTCCATTGTTATTATCGTTATATGGAAGTTATACCCTACCGATTTATAGTTTAAACATTTTGGTATGTAAATCAGTGACATCCCCTATTTTTTCATAAAAAATGTTTCTATTTTTTTAATTTAGGGTATAAAAGCAATAATAATAGAAAGGGGCGATGAAAAATGTTTAAATTTCAAGACATACAGTTTGGCGGACAAGAAGTATTATCAATACTAGGAGCGGCAGGCGTGTTAACATCGCTCGTGTATTTCTTCGTGTTTTAAATAGTGCTACATTTTCTAAGTAAATTAAACAACAAAAAAGTTGTCTGAAAGCAGTGTACTAGCTTCTTTTCAGACAACTCTTTTTTAATATATTGCTATGCCTTCACATCGTCGTATGCATCGCTCTTTTCAAAGGAAGCGACCACATAGGAGCAAATTGCGTGCATTTTTAAATTATTAGCGCGAGCATACTCTGCCGCTTTGTCTAACAATTTTTTAGCTACCCCTTGTCCACGCAATTGATCAGATACATACGTGTGATCCATATGCATCACACCATTTTCCTCAGACCATGTAATTTCAGCTAAGCGCTCTCCATTCTGCTCGTATTCATAAGCAAAATGTCCATTACTACTTACTAAAGTAAATTCCATTGCATCCATCCCCTTATTGATTATTTAAACCATGAAGAAATTGTTTCTATTAATTTATTAAAGAAGTTTTTCACGCCATTCCAAAAACCTTCATCTTGTAAAATAGGCGCGAATTTTTCTTCAATAGTTTTACTTAAATCAGATAGCTGTGAAGATAGCTTTGAAAAATCAATATCTAATCCACGAATGCGATCCATTAAATCGATTAATAGTTGTCGATCTGTCTCACTTAAATTAATTTGTAGACGCGCTAATTGATCCTCAACAATTTTTTGTACTTCCTCACGTGTCGCAGGCTTTTGCTCTGCAATTACTTTTTTTATTTCTGTTAAAAGCTCTGCTACACGGTCATCAGAGATATCCGCACTATCAGCAATTGCTGTCGCAACATTTAACTCTTCATTCGCTACATCGGTACGCTCAATATCAAGTTTCTCACCTGTTTTAACTTCATAAGCTTTATAAATCCCTACTAATGCTGAGTGGCCTGTTACTGGCTTCGGTGCTGCAATTTCCACGATAGCATCCTCGATACCAGCTGTCATCATTGCATTCGCATAAATTTCAGCAGTTACTTCTGTAATATTTTCTGGTGTAACGATACTAATAATTAACCCTTTGCCCTCTTCCTGACGTGTAATTTTTGCCGAAGAATACATGCGAGAGCTGGCATTACTATTTTTAATATATTGCACTAAATCATCACCAGACACCGTTACTTCATCAATCTCAGGCTCCTCGTTAACACGTAATGCTGTTTTTATTGTTTCTTTTTCTGCCTCTGAAAGATTTGCGCCATATACGACAATTGGTACACCTAGTTTTTCATTTATTGGTTTCTGTGTTGCTGCGCTCGCAAGCGGTGCAAATACCGCCAAAGCTAACACCGTTATGACAAGCTTTATAATCCATTTTTGCTTCATATTTTTTCTCCCCTCAAACACTTTACTATCTCTTGTTGGTAATCCGTACTATCATACGTCTTTCCCATGTCTATTAGTACGTGTTTAAAAGTAAAAGGTTGCAAGCAAGCCTACACAAGCTCTGTCCAACCATCCTCTTGTTTAATTTTACGTGCTTTCATTAATGAACCTAATGCTCGTTTAAAGGCACCTTTACTCATATCAAACATCTCTTGAATTTCCTCTGGTGCCGATTTATCACCAAATGGCATTTTACCGCCAACACTTTCTAAATATGCATAAATTTTTTCTGCATCATCACCTAAACGCTCATGCTTACGAGGTAACATTGAGCCATTTAGTGAGCCATCCTCTTTCACATCAATAACGCGAACTTGTACATCTTGTCCTAAGCGTGGCTCAGCCTTCATTTCTGATTCGTGAACAAAGATACGATATGGTGTATCAACTCCAATTAAAAATGAGCCTACAGGTAACAAACGATATGGGCGTGCAAGGATGTTCTTATTATATATGTCCTCAAAGGCACCCTCATATAATTCATTCACTTTTTCCTCTGTTGCTAAGCGACCAAATAAATCACCATTGCGGTCTGTTCGCAGCGTCATAAATAAATGGTCACCTGGCTGAGGCCAAAGCTCCTGTAATGCTGGTAAATCCTCTGCTTTTACGATAACTTCACGCGATGAGCCAATATCAACTGCTGCCCCTTCACGTGTTACTTTTAAAACGCGAGCCCAACCGTACTGCCCTTCAAGAATCGTTGGCAGCGCAGTTGTTGCTTGTAAATCGCCTCGGCGATCTGCATATAAAAACACTGTAATGCGCTCTCCCACATCAACAGTTTCTGCCACCTCCGACATATTTAATGGGATTTCAACATCGCCATTCGTTAATATATAGCGGGAACCTTGTTGTTCCAATACTGTTAATTCTACAACTTGCCCTGAACGTAATTCATTCATCTTTTGCAAATTCCTCTCTGTCATTTATATATTTTGCTGTGCCTTCATTGCATCTAGCTTTGCCACAAAGTCCTTCTCTTCTTCCATTAGCTGTACTAAATCCGCAATTCGATCAATCGCATTCCAGCTTAAATGGTGCTCAATTCCTTCAACGTCCTCATATATACGCTCCTCGTCTACACCAATAATTCGCAGGAATTGCTCTAGTAAATCGTGCCTTTGCACCAATCGCTTTCCTAGTTTTTCCCCTTTTGCTGTAAGCGTTAAACCTCTATATTTTTCATATACTAAGTAACCATCTTTATCTAACTTCTGAACCATTTTCGTAACTGACGAAGGTAGAACAGATAATGCTTCTGCGATGTCGGACACTCGTGCATACCCTTTATTGTCAATTAATAAATAAATTTGCTCGATATGATCCTCCATACTTGGTGTTGGCATATCCGAAAACCCCTCTCTTTCATTTAACTATATTAAGTTTACTACATATTTGGGCGAAAAGTTAACTGAAAACGGCGGCTATCGAAAAAGCAGGTCAATACCTGTTTTTTCGATAGCCCTGCGCAATTTTATTAAAGTCATTCTTACTTATGATTCTCTTTTTCGTACCAAAAACATAGATGTTTAAAAAACAACCTAAAAAAGGATATTTAACCGAGTTTCGAAGGTAAATCTACTTTTTCATTTTCAAATTAATCTTGTTATAAAAATTTTTTATGGATAATGAATTTAATTTTATAATTTAACAAGCAAAACAGCCTACAACGTATCATTTTGACCGTTGTAGGCTGTTTCTATTATTCACTATGATCTAAACCCTGCCCTACTTTATGAATCGCATGAATAATTTCTTTATTAATTGCTTCGATATTGTGTGGTGTACTTAAAACGCTGAAAGCTTTTGTTCGCGCCACATCAGATGTAACGTATTTTTGAGGTAAATTATTTAATGCTGAAGCTATAATATTCATTTCACATTGTTCACAATGACAAAACGTTTGGTATTCTGCCCCATACAACAAAAATCGAACGAGTCCACGGACAATTTCTTCAGTTACATTCACTAAAATTGGTTGTGTCATTTACATCGCCTCAATCACTCATGTACTTGAAGTTTTTCATACTCCCTTTACTAACCAAAAGTTTTGTACTAGTACATCTTTTCATATGTTCTTTTATCATATAACATCATATACTATGATGCAAATAACCCGTTCATTATTACAAAAATGACAGTATACACTATAATATTAAGGTAAATTTCTCTATCACTAGCATTTATCTTACTTTAATTCAATAAAGTTGCCCGGAAAGCAGCACACCTGCTTTTCGGACAACCCTCTAGCTCAAAATTATTGTTTATTAAGTAGACGTAGTGAATTTAATACAACAAGTAAAGTTGCACCCATATCCGCAAAAATTGCAATCCATAAAGTTAGCCATCCTGGAATTACTAGCAGTAGCGCAACTAGCTTTAATAAAAGTGCGAACGTAATATTTTGCTTAATGATTGATAATGTTCTTTTGCTTAAACGCATCGTGTAAGGTAGCTTCGTTAAATCATCTCCCATTAGCACGATATCGGCTGTTTCTAATGCTGCATCTGTGCCTGCACCGCCCATTGCGATACCTACAGAAGCCGTCGCAAGTGCAGGTGCATCATTCACGCCATCACCTACCATTGCAACCTTTCCATACTGTCCTTGTAATTCTTTAATTGCTTGTAGTTTATGCTCTGGTAATAGCCCTGCTCGAACATCTGCAATACCTAAATTCTTTGCGATTGCCTGCGCTGTTAATGGTGCATCACCTGTTAACATTACACTATGCTCAAGCTCCGATACTACTTCCTTACTTTCCTTACGAATTTGGTCAGCAATTGCTAACACACCAATACATTCATTATCACGCGCTGCTACAATAACTGACTGCCCCTCGGTTGCTAACTTCTCAATTTGCTGCATCAACTCTTCACTAATAGAAGCTAATGAGCCAATCCATTTCACGCTACCTACTGCAATTTGATGCCCATCTACCATTGCATAGGCACCTTTCCCTGTTACCGATTGGAAATCTGCCGCACTAGCGATTTCCACACGCTGCTCAGCCGCTCTTTTCAAAACTGCCTGTGCTAATGGATGCTGAGATTTTTTTTCAACAGCCCCTACTAAAGTTAATAACTCCTGCTCTGTAACATTTGCTGTTATGATATTCGTTACTTCAGGCGTTCCCTTTGTTAGAGTACCTGTTTTATCAAAGGCAACTGCATTTATATGACCTAGCTCCTCTAAATATACGCCACCTTTGATTAGTACTCCGTGTCTTGCCGCATTACCAATTGCTGTAACAATAGCAACAGGTGTTGAGACAACTAATGCACATGGACAACCAACCACAAGTACCGCTAAGCCTTGATAAATCCACTCCTGCCAGTTCCCTGTAATAAGCGAAGGAATAATTGCTACGAGAATCGCAACAACAATAATGGCTGGCGTATAGTATTTTGCAAAGCGGTCAACAAATTTTTGAGATGGCGCTTTTTCCGCCTGTGCTTCTTCTACTAAATGAATGATTTTCGCAATTGTTGTATCATTTACTAACTTTGTTACTTTTACTTCAAGTGCACCTTCTTCATTCAATGTTCCTGCAAATACTTCATCATCTAGCGCTTTATGAACAGGAATGGATTCACCTGTAATCGACGCTTGATTTACTGATGATGTGCCACTTATCACAATACCATCCATTGCAATTTTTTGCCCTGGCTTAACAATAAGTATATCTCCGATTTGCACATCCTCTGTCGGAACTTCTACTTCATGCGTATGGTCGCCATGTGTGCGTTTAATTAAAGCGATAGGTGGTGCAATATCCATTAATGTTTCAATCGATTGACGCGCTTTATTCATTGAATATGCCTCTAATGCCTCACTCACAGCGAATAAAAAGACAACGACTGCTGCTTCTTGCCATTCACCAATAATCGCCGCACCAATAATGGCAATTGTCATTAATGTTTTCATATCGAATTCAAAGCGCAGTAAATTTTTAAAACCAGTTAAGAACATCGCATGCCCACCGACAACAATTGCACCTAAATAAAGAGCCACAACAAGCGTACTCTCTTCTCCTTTAAATGAGCTTGTAATATAAGCTGCAAGTACAAATAATAAAGATAAGCCTGCAAAAATATTTTCTTTACGCTTATAAAATGGGATTACTGTTTTTCGTCGGTCATTAATTGACTTTACTTTAATACCATCAAAGGCACCTGCTTCTTCAAGCTGCTCAACAGTAGCATCACCGACAACAGTTAATTTTGCCGCACCAAAGTTTAGCTGCACATCTTCAACAGTTGGAATATCTCGAACATTACGTTCAAATTTTGCCGCACAACTCGCACAAGACAGATTTTCAAGCCGATATTGCTGTTCACTAGTAGCCATTTTAATTGTCCTCCTCCGCATGCTCATAAGCAATTTTCACAATTTGATAAACGTGCTCATCTGCTAAAGAATAATACACTTGCTTCCCTTCGCGATAAGACTTTGCTAAACGATTTTCTTTCAAATAACGCAAATGATGTGAAGCCGTTGCGACAGACGATCCAATAATTGCTGCTACATCACAAACACATAATGCCTTTTCTATTGTCAATGCATAAGCGATTTTTAATCTCGTTTCATCCGAGAGTGCTTTTAAAAACTTTGCTACATGCCCTAGCTCTGGCAATTGGCCTTGCACACGCTCTACTGTCTCTTCATTACTCTTTGTTACTTCGCAAATATCTTTCATGACTTTCTCACCTCATTCAAACGTTCATTTGATTGTAGTATATAATATATGCAACTAACATTCAAATGTTTATTTGAATGTTAAAAAATGTTAAAGCTTTTAGTTCTTTGGATGCGAACCATCTAATACTTTTACTCATATACTCTATACAAAAATAAGTAGGAGTGAAAGTATGTCCATACGCACAGGCAAACAATATATTGAACGAATTGATGCACTCCAATCATTTATTTCCATCGATGGTGAAAAAGTAGAGGGAAAAGTATCGGAGCACCCCGCTTTTCAAGGCGTGATGTGCAGTCAGGCAAAGCTTTTTGACCGACAACATGAAGAAGATTTTATTGACAAACTGACGTATGTATCGCCAACAAGCCTTGAGCGTGTTGGAATGTCCTTTCGCCAAGTTTTGACTGCCGAAGACCTTAAGAAAAGAAGGCTAGCAGCAAGGGAGTGGGCATTGTGTACTCATGGCTTTATGGGTAGAAGCCCTGACTATATGAACACAACATTGATGGCTTTAGCATCCGCCGCAGATTATTTGAAGGGGAAGCCGAATTGCTTTCCTGAGCATTTGCAGCAGTTTTACGAATTTGCGCGTGAGCAAGATTTAACGATGACACACACATTTATTGAGCCGCAAGTGAATCGAAAACAATATTATATAGAAGATGATGAAACTACTATTGCAGCAAAAATTGTAGATAAAACAAGTCAAGGGCTTGTTATTAGAGGAGCACGATTGCTTGCTACACAAGGCGGAATGACTGATGAACTTCTAGTGTTATCTTCAATCAGCTTCGATTTAGAGCGGAGTTTTGGGTTCTCTATTCCGAGCAATGCCCCAGGTTTAAAATTTTATTGTAGACAATCTTTTGTTGATAATACCTCTGTGTTTGATTATCCACTTAGTAGTCGCTTCGAGGAAATGGATGCAGTTGTTGTTTTTGATGATGTCGTTGTACCGTGGGAGCGTGTTTTTTATTATGAAAATTTAGAGGTAGCCAGTCAATTTATGAATATTAGTGGCTTTCAAGCATACACGTTACACCAAGTATTATCACGGCAAATCGTTAAAACAGAATTTATTTTAGGCGTGGTACAATCCATTATCAAGACGATTAATATTGGAGATTATTCACATGTACAGCAAAAGGTAGTGGATATTATCGTGACATTAGAAACAATGAAAGCATTGTTGTTAAAATCTGAATTGGAGGCGCATAGAGATATTTTTGGGTTTCTACGACCACATCAGCCAACATTACAAGTTGCCATACAAGTGTTTCCTAAAATGTACCCTCAATTTACAGAAATTATACAGATACTTGGCGCAAGTGGACTAATGTCCATTCCAAGTGAAAAAGCTTTTGCAGCAGATGATGGGGACTTAGAGCATTATTTACAGTCATTTCAAGACGGTGGGAAAGAACGTGTAAAAAAGTTCCGCTTAGCTTGGGACTTAGCGATGAGCAGCTTTGGCACAAGGCAGACACTATATGAGCGATTCTTTTTTGGTGACCCAATTCGTCTAGCTAGTGGCTTATATCACTCATACAATAATGAAGAGTTCGTTCGTCGTATAGAAAGCTTTTTAGACAAAAAAGATTAGTGGAATGGGCTGCTAGGGAAATAATGAACTCCCTTCAGCCTATTAAATATGCTGATTCTCCTACAATGAACATGGACATGCTAGCCGGAATTTAAAGCTGATTCATACCTAATCAATGAATATTCTATTTTAGGACTATGGCATCTTCACGTCATTGTTATCTCAGGGTTGTTTTTTATATCCCCTTCTTCAAATAACAAAGACCACAGTTTTTTATTTTCCTTCTTTTGAAAACCTCCCACAATATAATTTTCAACTTAAGTTAGCTAAATCACATAAATGTTACCTTTTAGTGCCTATATCACTTAAAAGTACGTACTTACTATTGCTTTCGATATGTTTCATAATAGCATTCGGAAGAGGACAATAAGTAGTACAGTACTAAAAGTTCCTATGTTACTTTTTAGCTCGTACATTACTTAAATATATATTTTAATATTAGGAGGGATTCATTTGAATTCAAATACAATATCTTCTTTAAATACCCAAACAAATAACAGAAGTATCTTTGCATTGTTAGCACTAGCAATTAGTGCATTCGGAATTGGTACAACCGAATTTATCAGTGTCGGTTTATTACCATCTATCTCGAAAGATTTAAACGTTTCTGTAACAACAGCTGGTTTAACAGTATCTTTATATGCGCTTGGAGTAGCATTTGGTGCTCCAGTTTTAACATCGTTAACAGCTAGTATGTCGCGCAAATCGCTCTTAATGTGGATTATGGTTATTTTTATAGTAGGTAATGGGATTGCAGCGATGGCAACGAGTTTTGCTGTCTTACTTGTAGCCAGAGTTGTGTCTGCATTTGCACATGGCGTTTTTATGTCAATCGGTTCAACGATTGCAGCTGCACTTGTACCAGAGGATAAACGCGCTAGTGCAATTGCCACAATGTTTACTGGATTAACAGTAGCAACTATTACAGGCGTGCCTATTGGAACATTTATCGGTCAACAATTCGGATGGCGAGCATCTTTTATCCTTATTGTATTAATTGGTGTGGTTGCTTTAATTGCAAATAGCATACTAATTCCATCTAATTTAAAAAAAGGTGCACCTGTATCATTCCGCAATCAATTTAAATTGATTACGAATGGACGACTGTTACTCATTTTCATCATTACCGCATTAGGGTACGGTGGAACGTTTGTAACATTTACGTATTTGTCACCCCTACTACAAGAAGTAACAGGATTTAAAGCGAGCACTGTTACAATTATTTTGCTAGTGTACGGTATTGCCATCGCAATTGGCAATATGGTTGGCGGAAAGCTATCAAACCGAAAACCAATTCAGGCGTTATTTTATATGTTCTTAATCCAAGCTATTGTGTTATTCATATTGGCATTTACAGCGCCATTCCGAGTAGCAGGGCTTATTACAATTATTTTCATGGGATTATTCGCGTTTATGAATGTCCCTGGACTGCAAATTTATGTTGTTATATTGGCTGAACGATTTGTCCCAAGCGCTGTCGATGTTGCTTCAGCAATCAATATTGCTGCATTTAACGCCGGTATCGCGCTAGGAGCATATTTAGGTGGTATTGTCACAAATTCATTAGGATTAATTCACACAGCCTGGGTAGGCGGTGTTATGGTAGTAGGTGCTGTCATTTTAACAGCCTTAAGTATAAAATTAGAAAAAAAAGATCAATTAGCAGATTCGAAGTAATAATTCGCACAAAGTAAACACAATAAAAGCGCATGAAATGATTTAAGGTCATTTCATGCGCTTTATTCATTTTATTGTGCCTTTAAAATTAAGTCGTAAGCTGGATCAATTTCACCGTTAATATACGTTCTATGATAGCGACCGTATACCCACTGTGATACTTGATTGTCATACCATTTCGATTTTAAATGACCACTTTGTCCTGGACCAACGATATGATCTGTGTATTTCAAATCGGCTAAATCGGCTACAAAGCGCCATGATGCACCATGATTAACATTACCATTTGCATCATTTGCCGCTGCCTGCACCGTTACACGTGAACCGCCAACTGGCATTGATTTTGGATTAACATACGATGCAATAAAATCAGATGCACTTGCAAGTGGGTGTTTAAATAATATTTTATGGTAGTTACCCCATTGCCATTTCGATACAGATGTGCCGTACTTCGCCTTTAAATCGGCAATTGCACGTTCAAATGAACCGTACACTACCTGATTAAGCCCACCAGCCTGTTTAATCCATACGCCCTCGTTACCAGCATATGCTTCGCGCAGCATCTCATCCATAATTTGATATTTACCAGGCATCATTTCATAAACATCTGCCGGCATTTGCTCTTTGAAAATTGTTTCTTTTATTTCTTCAATTAAGAAATGCCAAATTAGTGGCTCTGCATTATCTTTATTGTCATAAAGCTCCCATTCTTCCATTAGCGTAATAATATTTGCATATTTGCCCTCTTTATCATTCGCTTTAATTGTTTCTAGGAATCCTGGTAAAAATTCAGCAGCGTACAAATTCTTCTTATCCATTTGCATTGCCTTCATATCATTCTTTGTGAAGCCTTCAAGAACTTTTCCTGTTTCTTCATCAATTGAGCCGATACTACCTTTTACCGATTCAATCATTTCAACAATACGCTCATAGCGGTATGGCTGTGCCCAGAACTTTGTAATATGATACGGGTATTCTTCCCCAATCACCTCATTGTTTGCTGTGGCAATATAGCCTGACTCTGGATTGATAACTTTCGGTAATTCGTCATAAGGAATAAAGCCTTCCCAACCATATTCAGAGGAATCTCCAGGTACTGGTAGTTGTCCATCACCTTTTTTACGAATTGGGATATCGCCATTTGCTTTGTAAGCAATTGTGCCATCCGTTGAAGCAAAGACGAAATTTTGCGCAGGTGCGCGGAAATCATTCAATGCTGTTTCAAACTCATCCCAGTTAGTTGCTTTATTAAAGCCAATAATTGCACGTAGCTCTCTTGTTGGCTGCAGAGCTGTCCATTGCATAGAAAATACCGCTGTTGGCTTTTCTTGCTTAAACACTAATTCTGAAATAATTGGACCGTGACGTGTTTCAACGACTTCAAAATCAATCGTTTTGCCACCTTTTACTTTGATTGGCTCGTTTCTAACAATCGCGTCTTCCCACTTGCCATCATATTTAAATTGCTTAGGATTTTCAGGGTTTGGCGTTTCAATATATAAATCCTGTACATCAGGTCCTACATTCGTTACCCCCCACGCAATTTTGTCATTATGTCCTAAAATAATACCTGGAATCCCCGCAAAAATAACACCGCTCACATTTTGCTCTGGTGATTGTAAATGCATTTGGTACCAAATAGCTGGTGTATTTAACCCTAAATGCGGATCATCCGCTAATAACGGCTTACCTGATTTCGTTAAATCACCTGATATAACCCAGTTATTGCTACCGTTAAATTCATTTGGCAATAAATCCACATTGAAAGCACCTGCTACATCGACTGGATTGTTTAAGTTCGCTTCAATGATTGATTTCGCATTTTCTGGATACTCAATCATTAATTCTTCTACTTGTTCTTCTGTGTAATTTTGTAAAGCCCAATGACGGAAAGCTAGCATATTCCAGTTTCCACCTAAATCGTAAGCCATATATTTACCGATTGTTAAAGAGTCAATAGGTGTCCATGGCTCTGGCTCATATCCTAGTAACTTAAACTCATAAGAAAGCTTACTAGTTCCTTTTACTTCATCAATAAATGCGTTAACACCTTCCGCATACCATTGTAAGATTTGCTTTGCTTCATCATCATATTCATCCCATGATTGCTCAGCCGCGTTTCGTAAACTAAATGTGCGGAAAAACTTATCTGTTGATACGGCATTTTCCCCAATCACTTCTGCTAATCGACCACTTGCTTGACGGCGTGATAAATCCATTTGGAATAAACGATCTTGTGCTTGTACATAACCTTGCGCTCGGTATAAATCCGCATCCGACTCAGCTACGATATGTGGAACCCCCATACCATCACGCGTCACTTTCACATCCGAATCTAATATCGCTACATCTACTTCTCCTTCAATTGTTGGCAAGGAGTTTTCCACATACATATGTACGCCAGCTACTGCGGCACCAGCTAAAATAATAAGTATACCGACAGTCCAAATCGCGATATTAATTATTTTTTTGCTCTTTATTTTTCTCATAAAATCCACCTCTCTATCATATTGCATCCTCTCTTAATTTTAATGCGATAGGACAATGATCGCTGCCTAAAATGTGCGAGTGAATATCCGCTTCCTGAACATGCTGCATAATGCGCTCTGACACAATAAAATAATCAATGCGCCAGCCAATATTGCGCTCACGTACTTTGTTCATATATGACCACCATGTATAAGCATCTGAACGCTCAGGGTATAATGTGCGGAACGTATCACAGAAGCCTGATTCTAGTAATTCTGTCATTTTAGCACGTTCCTCTACAGTTACGCCCGAATTCCCATGATTCGCCTTCGCATTTTTCAAATCAATATCGCGATGTGCGACATTTAAATCACCACAATAAATGACGGGTTTCAACGCATCAAGTTGCTTTAAATAACATGCTAATTTTTCTTCCCATTCAATGCGATAGGCAAGCCTTGCTAAATCACGCTGCGCATTCGGGGTATAAACATTTACTAAATAAAATTTTTCATACTCCAATGTAATAATACGCCCTTCTAGCTCACTCTGCTCATCCTCAACACCATAATGAACATTTAACGGCTGATGCTTCGTAAAAATAGCGGTACCTGAATAGCCTTTTTTCTGCGCATAATTCCAATATTGATAGTAACCTTCTAGCTGTAATTCAACTTGTCCCTCTTGGCATTTAGATTCTTGAATACAGAAGAAATCGGCATTCATTGCATGAAAATAATCTAAAAAACCTTTTGTTATACATGCGCGAATACCGTTTACATTCCATGAAATAAATTTCATTCTATTACTCCTTACAATATTTAGGAGGCACTTGGCCCCCAATATTAATCCTCACCTACGATTTTTACTTCAAGCTCTAAATCGACATCGAATTTTTCCTTTACAACACGCTGTACCATTTGAATCGTTTCGATATAATCTGTCGCTGTTGCATTGTTTTTGTTAATAATAAAGCCTGCATGCTTCTCTGAAACTTCTGCGCCACCGACACCTTTTCCTTGTAGGTCGCTATCTTGAATTAATTTCCCCGCAAAATAACCTGGAGGACGTTTGAATACACTTCCTGCCGAAGGATATTCTAGCGGCTGACGTGACTCTCTTTGATGCGTTAAGTCAGCAATTTTAGCATCTATTGCTTGCTGGTCACCGTACCCTAACTGGAAAGTAGAAGATAACACATAGTAGCCTTTTTTCGCAATTGCGCTCGTGCGGTAGCCTAACTCTAATTCATCCTTCGTTAAGACAAGTCGCTCTCCCTCTTTCGTTAGCACAACTGTTTCCACAATAACATCTTTAATTTCACCACCATACGCACCTGCATTCATCGCCATAGCACCACCAATCGAGCCTGGAATACCACAAGCAAATTCTAAGCCTGTTAAGCTCTCGGCTGCTGCATATTTCGATACATCCTTTAGCAATGCACCACCTTGTGCAAAAACAAGCCCATCTGTTATTTGAATCTTATTTAAATTAGCAAAATTAATTACGATGCCGCGTACACCACCATCACGTACAACCATATTCGATCCGTTCCCAAGCATTAATAAAGGAATTTTGTGTTGATGTGCATATTTCACAATATCTTGTGCCTCTTGCTCTGTATTTGGCATAGCAAAAATATCCGCATTGCCACCTAATTTTGTCATTGTATAAGTTTTTAATGATTCATTTATTTTAATATTTGAAGGATCGATGATTTGTGATAAACCATTTACCCATTGCTGTAATGTCATAAAACAATTTCCTTTCTTCCATTGATTAAGCCTCTACATAAATTATACTTTCTAAGTATCTGTTTTTATGACCTATTTGACAAGTAAATTGTTGCTTACAACCAAGTTTGTGACCATTTTTCAATCTCTTGGATTGTATTCATTAAGGACTGTCCCTTTTCTGTCAATGTATACTCAATACGAACTGCTGACTCAGCATGTACTTTACGTTCAACTATTCCTTCTTTTTCTAGCTCCTTTAAACGCTCTGATAATAAGCGCCCGCTAATAGGAAGAGCCGATTCGATTTCATTAAAGCGCTTCGTACCTTCTAGTAGTTGATGAATAATAAGTATCGTCCAACGCTTTCCTAATAGCTCCATCGCCTTTGCAAGCCTTGGACATAATTTATTTTCAGTCATAAGTCTTTCACCTCTATCCTTTCTATTTTAACGACAATTCACAGGAAAGTAAAACCGTCTTTAGGTTCGCTATTGGTTCATCATCAAAAGCTGTAGTTGATAAAAGTAAAAAACGGATTTAGAAATTTATTCAATTTCTAAATCCGCATTTCTATTTTCGCCTTATGCGATTTTTATATTACGCTAAAACAGCTGTTAAGTTTTTTGCAGTTGCTTTTACTTTTTCTAAGCCAGCAGCGATGATTTCTTGTGCTTGTGCTGGGTTTGCATTATGACCTTCGATTACTACTTCGTCAATTTTTTGCATACCGAAAACGCCACCGATTACGTTATTAATATAGTTTACAGCCATTTCAGATGCCGCTGCCTCTGGTGATGAATAAATACCGCCACGAGCTGATAAAACAATATATTTTTTGTCTGTCATTAAGCTTACCAAGTTGCCATTTTCATCATATTTAAATGAGTAGCCTGCACCGTAAGTGTAGTCGATGAATGATTGTAATGCTGCTGGAATTGTTAAGTTCCATAATGGGAATGCGAATACTACTACATCTGCCGCAGTTAGTGCTTCACGTGATTTATTGAAAGAAGCTAACGAAGCTACTTCTTTTTCATTTAATTCTTCGCCAGCTTGTGCTTTACCAAAAGCGTTGAATAATTCTTGTCCGAAGTACGCTAAATTTTCTTCAAATACGTCAAATGTTGATAATTCAATACCTTGTGCTTTTGCCTCTGCTACGAAAGTTTCGTACATTTTTGTTGAAACGCCATCTGGGCGGTTATTTGCTTTTACTACTAATACGTTTGTCATTTATAAAAAGCTCCTTTGGAATATGCAATATTATTTATCTCGAAATCAAGATAATACATATAATAATAGAGCAGCGAAAAAAAATCAAGCCTGCTGCTCTAAGACTTTAGTCTGAAATTCATCGCTGAATTAAAGTAAAACTTCTCTTTACTCGATATCGCATATGCCATCTTCGCATAGCGCACCTTTGCCACCAACCATATTTAATTTACGTTGTAAGCCTGCTTCTATCGCTGCCTTTTCCACTGTTTCCTCAAATAAATGTTGTGGCTGAGCACCAGAAATTCCGTATTTATTATCAATCACGAAAAATGGTACACCACGTACACCTAGCTGACGAGCTATTTCAATATCTGAATACATTTCTTCTTTATATTCATCACCAGCTAGCATTTCTTTCGCTTGCTCGCCATTTAAACCAACTTCTTCAGCTAATGCCACTAATACATCTGCGCGCCCAATTGCTAAGCCATCTAAAAAGTGGGCTTGTAGTAGTCGCTCGTTCATTTCTGCACCTTTACCTTGTTCCTCAGCCCATTTAGCTAAGCGATGTGCTTTAATCGTATTTGCCGTTTTCATACGATCAAAATCGTATTGCAAACCGACTTCCTTTGCGCGTTCCGCTACATTTTGCGTCATCGCCTTCGTTTGCTCAATTGACATATTATATTTAGCAGCCAATGGACCGTAAATAGATTCCTCTGAATCCACAGGCGTTGTTGGATCTAATAAAAAACTTTTATACTGAACTTCAATTTGTTCTGTATAACCGCTCACCTCAAGCGCTTTTTCTAATTGTTTTTTTCCAATATAGCAAAATGGACAAACATAATCAGACCATACTTGTATAATCATTAGTTACTCCTCCTTTGTTTCCTCATTGTACAAATAAGCGAATACATTATTCAATTTTTTTGACTTATGAATAGCGGTTGATAAATTTCCCTATACTGTAGGTTAAATATAGGTAAGGGGGCTTTTTATGCAACAATCATTATGGCTTCATAATACAACACCAATAACTACTACAACACTCTCGTCTGACACAGTTTGTGATATTTGCATTGTAGGTGCCGGTTTAAGTGGGGTTTATACAGCTTATTTACTTGCAAAGGCTGGATTGCGTGTAATTGTTCTTGAAGCAAAAAGCATTGGTGAAGGTGCAACAGCGCATTCTACAGGTAAACTAACAGCTCAGCACGGGCTATTTTATCATACGCTAAAAGAGGAGGATGCTAAGCTTTACTATCAAGTAAATAAGGCAGCGATTGAACAAGCGCTGGAACAGGCCGACAAAACTACTTACAAAACAGCAACATCATTTATTTATACAACTGAAATGGACAATCGTGTTTTATTAGAACAAGAGTATGAGACATACAAGAAGATTGGCATTCCATCACTTATAACAAATGATACAGAGCTAGCAGATAAAATTCAGCTAGCTCTAGGTATGCAACACGAAACCCAAATTCATCCTGTACATTTTTTGCTCCATTTCGCAAAATTAGCACAACAGGCTGGCGCGCAGTTTTTTACACATACCCGTGTCACACAAGTTACAGATAAACCGACTGTCACAACAGCTGACGGCTATACAATTGCCTGCAAAAAGCTTGTACTATGCACACATTATCCAATCGATTCAATTGCTGGTTTAAGTACTTTGAAGCTTTCAGTTGGACGCGCCTATTTAACCGCTACAACATGTCCAGATCTTTTACAAGGTCAATATGTCAGCATCGATTCCCCAGCTCGCACAATTCGTACCGCTCAAATCGATGGGCAATCTTATTTTGTCTATGGTGGTACATCCCATGTAGCTGGAATGGAAGGAGACACAATAAAGTATTATGATACACTTGCTCAAGAGCTGGAAAGTAAATTTGATTTATCTGAGCCAAGTTTTTTATGGAGTGCACAAGATATGACGACACCTGATAGCATACCTTTTGTAGGTCCAATGACAGAAGATTCTCCTATCTATATTGCAACAGGCTTTAAAAAATGGGGGCTATCCAGCTCACTTGTCGCCGCTGAAATATTGCATGGCTATTTTACAAATAATGAACACCGCGCTACTCAATTGTATAGGCCTAGTCGCATACAAGGGCGTACCGTCTATGATATGCTCACAAAAGTAGGCTTTATTGGCGAACAATTTATTGCAGGTTATGTGACGCGCATGTCAGCACCCAAATGTACTCATTTAGGCTGTAAAACACGGTGGAATGAAGCGGATGAAACATGGGATTGCCCATGCCACGGCTCCCGTTACGATAAAAATGGGAACGTAATTGAAGGCCCAGCTGTTTATCCATTAAAATTAGAAAATGAATAAAAGGTTGTCCGAAAAGTAGGCTGACTCGCCGCTTTCCGGACAACTTTTGTTGTTCAATTAAAAAATTCGCCAAATAGAAATATGTCAGTAAGCTTTTAAAAATTGCAAATATCGGTTTCTAGGGCATTTCCTCGCATTTTAAAATGTATAAGTAAGACTAAATTTTCCGTTGTATCAAAAGTGACTTCAATTTTCTAGACATTCTCGTTTCTATATAAAACTCAACTCTGTACTAGCCTTCTATCAAAGCTATGTAAGGTAGTTGCTGTCCATCTACCTCCACAATTAGCAAATGAACCCCATCACCATTCGTCGAGAAAACTTCTGTACCACTAGCTAGTTTTGTCGCATAAAAATCTTTGAAGCCTATAGGAGTTGTTGTCATTTTCTTTATCTTCCCTATTTTATTGCCTTTTTTATATTGTGAATCTTGTACCCACTCTAAATCAGACACATTAGTATAGATTAAATCATTGTATTGAAAAATATCAGCTTGAGGGTCTTCTTTAAGAATAGATTTTGCTGATGGATTTGTTGGGGCGCCAGACGAGCATCCTGATAATACCAAGAAAAATATAAAATAATATATGAACGCTCTCCTCATATTTCCTCCCCCCTTTTACATCTCTTTATCAATCTCGCGAGGGAAACCTCTTCAAAAATCTGTGACATCCGCTGAATCAAGATAAAAATACAAAAGGGCAGCCAGAAAAAGCATGTTTTTCTACTTTTTCGACTACCCAATTTTTTATTTTAAGCCTTCTGTTAATACAGGGACAATTTGTTTTTTACGTGAAACAATGCCTTTTAAGTTAATGCGACCGTCAACGATTTTCTCACCAAAGCTAGCTGCTGCGGCTTCAGCTACTTGTCCAATCGCAACTGCCGTAGAATCGTTATTTAGAATGTCTGTTACAACGAAGAAGAATAAATCTAAACCGTTATCTGCAACATTTTTTGTAAGTAATGCTTCTAACTCTGTTTGGCGACCTAGTACATCTTCAATATCAACAGCATTTACTTGCGCTACTACTGCTTTATATGTGCCAAAATCAAAACCTTTGGCATCTAATGATAATAAATCCTCTAATGATTTATCCGATAAATCTGCTCCAGCTTTTAACATTGCTAAGCCGTATTCAGCTACATCAATACCTGCAATAGTAGCTAGTTCCTCACCCGCTTTGACATCTTGCTCTGTGCAAGTTGGCGATTTGAATAATAATGTATCTGAAACAATAGCAGATAACATTAAGCCTGCGATATTTGCAGGAATTTCTACATTATTTTCTTTAAATAGTTTATTTAAAATTGTTGCTGTACAGCCAACAGGCTCAGCACGGAAATATAATGGATCAGCCGTTTGGAAGTTCGCTACACGATGGTGATCAATCACCTCTGTAACTTGCACTTCTTCAATACCATCTGCAGATTGTTGGAATTCGTTATGGTCTACTAAAATGACTTGCTTTGCTTCACCAGCAACTGTGCCAATAAAACGTGGCGCTTCAAAGCCGAATTTTTCCAAAGCAAATTTTGTTTCATTATTAATATCACCTAAACGTACAGCCTCTGCTTCAACACCTAATTGTTGTTTTAAATACGCATAAACGATTGCAGATGTAATTGTGTCTGTATCTGGATTTTTATGTCCAAAAACTAAAGTCTTGCTCATGAAATAGCCTCCTAATTTATCAATGCTTATTAACAAGCTTATTTTATCACAATTTATATATTAAATTGAATTCGAAGTTTAAATGTAGATTTTGTGAATTTCTAAACTTTATATAATTTTAACTAAATTAGTTCATCACCAAATGCTGTGATTGATTAAATAAAGGCTAATCAACACACCTGTTATAGTAATTAACCGTATTTCAAGGCTTTAGGCAGAAAAACACACTAATCAACTCGGAAAAATACAAATAAAAGTTAGTTAAGGCATAATTGGTTAGTCTATTAATTCCTTATTCACATATCGAAACGTTCCAAACTTCCTATTTAATAAAAAAAAAGCATAGACATAACTCCTTTTTAACATCGTTGGTTAGTATAAATGCAAAAAATTTGAACATTAAATATTATTTTTTTGATTCATATGTTAAAATAATCGTATACACAATAAATTCAGTCATAGAAATGAGGATAGCAATGTCTAAAAAAATGGAAAAGAAGTATATTCCATTAGCTGAGTTCTTCCAGAGTGCAACGCAAAATGAAATTACATTAACATATGAGGCCATCGAAAATATTATGGGTCAAGCGTTGCCAAATGCTGCTTATTTGAACTTGAGTTGGTGGAAAAAAACGAAACCACCTCTGACACATTACCAATCTTGGTTCAACGCCAATTATAATGTAATTGATGTTCAGTTAGGGCAATCTGTAACATTCTCTCGTTTAAAACAAATAGGAAATGATGAAAACGAAATAGACGAAAATACGCAAACTTCTATTATTAGACCAATTGAAACAGAGGACGCTCGCTCATTTATTCGTCTACAAGAGCAAATCTACGCACAATCTGAATTTGAATATTACGAACCGAATGTTCAACATCTAACAGTACAAGTTATTCGCAAGCAGATGGCTGAGTGGCGTAAATTTAAAAAGCACACAATACTTCTATGCATTGTTAATGGTGAGTTTGCTGGCTATTCACGTATTAACGGACATAAAGAGCAACGTTTACAACACGCTGCTACAATGCGCATTGGCGTTTTAGAGAAATATGAAAACACTGGTATTGGTACCGCATTATTAGAAAATAGTATAAAATGGGCAAAACAAAATGGAGTCGAAAGACTAGAAGCAGTCATAATGTCCCATAATGGCAGAGCAATTACCCTTTTTGAAAAACAAAACTTCACAATCGAAGGCAAGAAAAAGCACTCTGTTAAAATTGATAACAATTATTATGATGAAGTTATTTATAGTAAGCTAATTAACTAGTTTTAAAATACTTAAAGGCTGAGGAATATTTGTTTCCCCAGCCTTTTTAATATTTTCTGAACGAAGGCTTCTGTTTAAGCTTATTTGTGATGATAATAAGCTAAATCTTCTTTCATTCTCTTTTGCAACTCATTGTATCCTGAAAAATCCATTGCATAACAGAAACGGATAACCGTCGACTCGCTTACGCCTGCTATTTTCCCGACTTCAGATGCTATCTTTGTCGTTACAATGCTTGGATCATTCAAGACGAATTGCGCGACGCGGCGCTGCCCCTTCGATAATCGTATAAACCTCTTTTTAATATTCTCACAAATACTCATGCTCTACTCTCTATCCTTTCTCAACTAGCTTAATTGAACATACATTAACATGAATAATCACTACATTCAATATTTTTTCAGAAAAATCTGTCATCCGAATTTTCCCCATACAAGACTAAAAATAGCTATGAACAACGCATATTGCTCATAGCTCCATTAGATAAAGTAATTTTTTATCTACTTATTAGATGGATAAGTAATGTATTTCGTTTCAAAAAAAGCTGTAGAGAAAGGATTTCCCTTCTCTACAGCCTGAGCTTCTATATAACGTGTGTGCTTCTGCCATAATCGCATTACAATACAATTACCCTTGACACAGCTTCTGGCACTATCTCTAGTCTAATTCCAACTGCTTTGTTTCTTTTCCTAAAAATAGTACAGCTGATACACCAATTAGAATCGCAACACAGAAAATCGCAAAAATTGAACCTATTTCATAACCTTTTGTCATTAATGCCCCTACTAATAGAGGACCAAAGATACCACCTACACGCCCTACTGCCGCTGCCATTCCAGTGCCTGTTCCGCGAATAATTGATGGATACTGCTCAGGTGTATAAGCATATAATGCTCCCCATGCCCCTAAATTAAAGAATGATAAAAGCATGCCTGAAATAAGTAAAATCGTTACGGATTCTGCATTTCCAAAGACAAAAGCACTTGCTGCTGTTCCAATTAAATATGTAACAAGTACAAATTTACGTCCAAGCTTCTCAATAAACCAAGCTGCAGTAAAGTAACCTGGTAGTTGTGCTAGTGTCATAATTAACACATATTTAAAGCTAGAAATTAAATCAAAGCCTTTACCTACCATCACACTTGGCAACCATAAAAACATACCATAGTATGAAAATACGACTGCAAACCATAGCACCCATAGCATAAATGTTGAACGTGCATATGGTTTAGACCACACTTCTGCAATATTTTGCATAACAGAGCGCTTTTTAGCTTCTGCCTTCGCTGTAAACTGCGGTGAATCTGGCAACTTCATGCGAATATAAATCGCATAAAATGCTGGAAGTGCAGTTAAAATAAGTGCAACACGCCAGCCTTCAATTGGCCAAAATGTCGCTGGAATAACGAAGTAAGAAATTATTGCGGCAAGCAGCCATCCACCCGCCCAAAAGCTTTCTAATAATACAACAACGCGACCGCGCTCCTTAGTTTCTACACTTTCAGAAACGAGTGTCGAAGCAACCGGTAACTCTCCACCAAGTCCCATTCCGACGAAAAAGCGTAATATTAAAAATAGCGTTAATGTTGTTGTAAATGCCGATAAACCACTTGCAACTGAAAATAAAATAAGTGTCCACATAAATACTTTTTTGCGCCCTACTTTATCAGCAAATACACCAAAAACAAGAGCTCCAACAGCCATCCCAATCGAGTTGATACTTCCAATCCAGCCCATTTGTGATGGATTTAAGCCCCATTCTAATTTAAGTGCTGCAATGATAAATGATAATATGCCGACATCCATCGCATCAAACATCCAGCCAACGCCTGCAACGCCGAGCAATTTATTGCGTGAAATTTGCGTGTTTTGTTGTTTTGTCATAGTAAATATAACCACCTGTCTTTACACTTGTATAAGCATGTATACTATACACCTATTTTTTAAATGTGACAATATTGTTTAAATTAAATTGTTGTTTTACTATTGAAATGAGTGAGTGAGAGGGTTAAAATGTCTTGTATACAAAAACAACTGTTCATTCAGAAAGAACAAAAGGAGCTATGTTTGATATGTGGAAGGGTTTAATTGCAGAATATAAACAATATTTACCTGTTACTGAAAATACACCAGCTTTAACTTTAAATGAAGGAAATACACCATTAGTGCATTTAGTTAACTTATCTAAGGAACTAGGCATTGAATTATACGGGAAAATTGAGGGAGCAAACCCAACAGGCTCCTTTAAAGATCGCGGTATGGTTTTTGCTGTTGCTAAAGCAATTGAAGATGGTGCAAAATATGTTATTTGTGCCTCTACAGGTAATACATCTGCTGCCGCTGCTGCCTATGCGACACGCGCAGGTATTGGGTCAATTGTTGTTATTCCAAAAGGGAAAGTAGCACTTGGTAAATTAGCACAAGCAACAATGTACGGTGCAAAAATTATTGAAATTGATGGCAACTTTGATGATGCCTTAAATATTGTGCGCCACATTAGTGAAACTACACCTGTTGCACTTGTAAATTCGGTAAACCCGTATCGTATTGAAGGACAAAAAACGGCCTCCTTTGAAATTGTAGATACACTTGGTAAAGCACCAGATTTCTTATGTATTCCTGTTGGCAATGCAGGTAATATCTCTGCATATTGGAAAGGCTTTAAAGATTACCATGAAGCAAAAAGTTCAGGCTTACCGAAAATGTTCGGCTTTGAAGCTGAAGGTTCTGCTGCAATCGTCAAAGGCGAACCAATTGCTACCCCTGAAACAGTTGCAACAGCCATCCGTATCGGCAATCCCGCTAGCTGGAAACTAGCAGAGGCCGCACGTGATGAGTCTGGTGGTATTATCGACTCTGTAACAGACGATGAAATTATAGCAGCTTATAAATTAATCGCTGGCAAGGAAGGAATTTTTGTTGAGCCTGGCTCAGCGGCTTCACTTGCAGGGGTCATTAAATCAGTGAAGGCAGGTCTTATTCCGCAAGGCAGTCAAGTCGTAACAGTATTTACAGGCAATGGGCTGAAAGATCCTGATACAGCAATGAATGTATCAACAGTAGAGTTAGTATCTTTGAAAAACGACGAAGAAGAAATTCGTGCATATATTGAGGGCGTACTATGAGCTGGCAAATAAAAGTTCCTGGTAGTACAGCGAACCTTGGACCAGGCTTTGATTCTATCGGGCTCGGCTTATCGCTTTATTTAACATTGCACGCTACACCGCAGAAGGAGTGGGAATTTATCCATCAAGGTGCACATGTACCATCAGATACAACAGTAGAAAATCATTTAATCTATCAAATTGCCAAGCAAGTAGCCGAGCGCTATGATAAAGAATTACCTGGCTGTCATGTCACGATGACAAGTGAACTTCCTTTAGCCCGCGGTGTTGGCAGCAGCGCCGCGGCGATTGTTGCCGGAATTGAGCTAGCAAATTTACTGTGTGATTTGCAGCTTACAACACAGGATAAACTAAATATTTCATCACAAATCGAAGGTCATCCTGACAATGCGACTGCTTCTGTTTTAGGAGGCTTAACAATTTCCTCTATGACTAAGGACGGCATTGTTGATACGATTCATGTACAAGACGTTGATGTAGCTTTCATATTATTTATTCCTGACACAGAATTAAAAACAGCTGACGCACGCGGCGTCCTTCCTACACAGTTAGAGCGCCCTTATGCAGTACAAGCAAGTGCAGCAGCAAACATGCTTGCTGCCTCACTTATTGCCAAAGATTATGAGCGTATTGGCCGCTATATGGAAGCAGATTTATTCCACGAGCCCTTCCGCGCACAACTTATTCCTAACTACGCGGAAATCCGCCAAGCAGCAAAGCAATCAGGTGCATATGGCACAGCACTAAGCGGTGCTGGCCCAACACTTATTTCGATTATACCAACAACGATTGCTGATGAATTTGCTATCAGCATGCAAAAGCAATTTCCTGAGCATCGCATTGTTTTGACGGTAGCTGATCGACACGGGATAGCGGTGACACCGCTATAGTTCGGATAAAAGCGCAAGGAATCCATTTTAAAAGTGAATTTCTTGCGCTTTTTTCATATTTTAAACTTACTGGCGCATTGAAGACTTTTTGTAAGTATCGTTAGAGTAGAACTAGTGAAATAACTATGATTTTCATGGTAGTATGAAAGCGTCAAAACCTTAAAACCAACGATAGAGTGGATTCATCAAATATATTATTGGGGGATATCTAATGTTTCATAAATGGAATAAAGAGAATATTATATTCGATGGCTTACATGAAGCAGATGTATGGGCTGATTCAATAACTAACGAAATTTATGCTAGGCTCTATGATAGTTATGATACTCCCGATTATAAAATTGCTTATTCATTAGCATTTAGACTTGCAGAGATAAAAGAATTCAGAGTTGTTACAGAATCAACTGGCAATAGATATAAAGTTTGGGTATTGCCTTTTGAAGGCTGAAATCCATATAGTTTGTTTTAATTAACTATAGTACGAGGGCTTATTTTGAATTTTATTCCATGTTTTTTTATGTTTATTCCATGTTTTCAGAGATTTATTCCATGTTTTTTTAAGTTTATTCCACGTTTTCAAAGGTTTATTCCACGTTCATCTCAAAACCTAAGCAAACCTCTAAATTCCCCTCTCTCTTTTCTCATACATGCATACTTTTTCTTAAAATCGGGTATAGTACTATCACTTGATTGGAGAAAGGGGAAATGTTAATGAAAATCGCGGTTATTGGAGCTGCCGGACAAGCTGGTAGTAATATATTAAGAGAATCGATCATGAGAGAATATGATACAACAGCAATTGTACGCAATCAAGCTACATTAAAGGAAGATGTGAAAACACTTGAAAAAGATTTATTCGATTTAACAACAGCTGATATTGAAGAATTTGATTGCATCGTTAATGCCTTTGCCCCCAAAAGTGGCGAGGAGCATTTATATGTAGAAGCAGGCAAACATTTAATCACAATTTTACAGCCAACGAAAACGCGTTTAATAGATATCGGTAGCTCAGGTTGCCTATTTACAAATAAAGAAAAAACATTACGCTTACTCGATAGTAAAGAGTATCCTGCACAATTAACTGCTGCCGCTAAATATCAATTGCAAAATTTACAGCAGTTACAACAGTCCTCTATAGCATGGACTTTTATATGTCCTGCGTTAATGTTCGATGCAGAAGGTCCACGTACTGGTCACTACATTACAGGTCATGATTATTTACTTATGAATTCGCAGCATAACAGCTATATTAGCCAAGCCGACTTTGCGGTAGTTATTATCGATGAAATAGAAAATGCTAAGCATATAAATGAAGCATTTACAGTAGCTTCTGAAAATACGACCTCGGCTAGTTAATTTGAAAAGGAGAGCTGTTTAAAAAGCAGCCTCTCCTTTTTAAATTGCTTAGCAGTCACTTATCTCATATATCCACTACCTCTCTCATACGATATACAAAGCTTTATGAGGAGGGTTTTATGAAGGACAATCACAATGATGAAAATAAAAAGCTAAAGCAACTTGATGACTACAAAGTCAATAATGATGGCACAAAGATGACGACGAATCAGCGAGTTAGAATATCCAATGATGAAGAATCTTTAAAAGCAGGCTTACGCGGACCGACATTGATGGAGGATTTTCATTTTCGTGAAAAGATTACTCATTTTGACCATGAGCGTATCCCAGAAAGAGTTGTACATGCACGCGGCTACGCAGCTCATGGGGAGTTTGAGTTATATGAATCGATGTCTGAATTTACAAGAGCACACTTTTTACAGAAGGCTGGCACAAAGACGCCTGTTTTTGTGCGCTTTTCGAATGTCGTTGGTAGCTTAGGCTCTCATGATACAGCACGCGATGTACGTGGCTTTGCTGTGAAATTTTATACAGAAGAGGGCAATTTTGATTTAGTTGGCAATAATATTCCCGTCTTCTTTATTCAAGATGCATTAAAATTCCCTGATATTATTCATGCTGTGAAGCCTGAGCCACATAATGAAATACCGCAAGCGTCCTCTGCGCATGATACTTTTTGGGATTTTATCGCAAATAATCAAGAAAGCGCACATATGATTATGTGGCTAATGTCGGACAGAGCTATTCCAAGAAGCTTCCGCACAATGGAAGGCTTTGGTGTTAATACGTTTCGCTTTGTTAATGCATCTGGTCATAGTAAATTTGTCAAATTTCACTGGAAGCCTGTTCTTGGGGTACACTCGCTTATATGGGATGAGGCACAAAAAATTGCTGGTGCTGATCCTGATTTCCAGCGCCGTGACCTATGGGAAACAATTGAAGCAGGCTTTTATCCTGAATACGAATTCGGCGTGCAAATGATTGATCCAGCTGACGAATTTAAATATGATTTTGACATACTTGATGCGACGAAAGTTTGGCCTGAGGAGTTAATCCCTGTGAAAAAAATAGGCAAGCTTACGTTAAATCGCAATGTAGATAATGTCTTTGCTGAAACAGAGCAAGTAGCCTTTCACCCTGGCAATGTTGTACCAGGTATTGATTTTTCTAATGATCCATTGCTGCAAGGGCGTCTGTTTTCTTATTTAGATACACAGCTACTGCGTTTAGGTGGTCCTAATTTTACGGAAATACCAATTAATCGCCCACTCTGCCCTTTCCATAACAACCAACGCAATGGCTTCAGCCGCCAAATGATTAATGTTGGTAGGGTAAGCTACCATAAAAATTCTTTGGCGAATAATACACCTGCAACAAGCACCGCTGCTGAGGGAGGTTATGTACATTTTCCTGAAAAAGTGGAAGGGCGAGTTATTCAAGGGCGTAGCAAATCTTTCGATGATTTCTTCTCACAAGCAAGACTCTTTTGGAACAGTATGACACAACCAGAAAAGCAACATATTTTAGACGCTTTCACTTTTGAAGTAGGTAAAGTAGAGAGCCGTAGTGTCAGACAGCAGGTGGTTGATATGCTTGCTAAAATTGATCACACATTAGCGACTACACTGGCTGAACGCCTTGCAGTTCATAAGCCTACTCAGCAGCAAATTGATGTAACTGCATCTTCTCCTGCATTGAGCCAGCAAAATACAATATTCGTCCCTCAAACATTGCGTGTAGCTATTATTATCGGCAATCAATTTAACGCGCAGGAACTAGAACAGGTAATGAAGGAATTTAAACGCTACGGCGTACGCTATCAAATTATTGCCGAATCGTTTGAACCAGTGAAAGCAGCAAATGGGCAAACGTTTGATGTCAATGCAACATTTTTAACAACATCCCCTGTCCTTTATGATGCCCTTTATGTCGTTGGTGGAACAGCAGCAAATCAAGCTAAATTTAACAGTGATATGACAGCCTTTATTCGTCAAGTTTATCAAAACTACAAACCTATTGGCATCGCTACAACAGGCGTTCCATATTTTAATGCAACACGCGCTAAAGCGAGTGAAGGAATTCTTTTCGCCACAGCAAATCCAAACTTCTCACAGCAATTTATTCAAAATATCGCAAAGCAACGCTTCTGGGAGCGGGATATTTATATTTGAGCTGCGAAAAGCGCGAGAAATCTATTGTAAAAAACTAGATTCTCGCGCTTTTTAACATTTTCGTAAACCCATTAATACATTTCATCTCTGGTAATTTTAACTACATTAAGTCAACAGCACCAGACTAACTGCCATTACGGCCATCCCCGCAACTAAGCCGTAAATGGATATATGTGTTTCATCATATTTTTTTGCTGCTGGTAATAGCTCATCTAGTGAAATAAATACCATAATCCCCGCTACACCCGCGAATACTACACCGAACATTACATCATTTAAGAACGGCATTAAAATTAAATAAGCGACCAGCGCCCCAACCGGCTCTGCTAAACCAGATAATAATGACAAGCGAAAAGCTTTCATTCGAATGCCTGTTGCGAAGAAAATCGGTACAGCTACCGCAATTCCTTCTGGGATATTGTGAATCGCGACCGCAATTGCAATAGCGATACCTAAATTTGGATCTTGTAATGCTGACATAAATGTAGCAATTCCTTCTGGGAAATTGTGAATGGCAATCGCCAATGCGGTAAATGTCCCCATTTTCATTAGCCTATCAGCATCTACATGCGGTTTACTTTCAACTGCATTCACATCTTCAACCGTTCGCACTTCATGTGGATTATTTTTATTTGGAATAAATTTATCAATTAATGCAATAAAAAGTATCCCTCCAAAAAAGCCAACAAGTGTCATCCAATAACCATTCGTTGCACCTAGAGCTATCGTTAAAGAATCTTTCGCCTTTACAAAAATTTCAACAAGTGATACATAAATCATTACACCTGCAGAAAAACCAAGTGCAGCAGATAAAAATTTCGTATTGGTTCTCGATGTAAAAAACGCTATTAAACTACCTACTCCAGTCGCCAAACCTGCAAACAATGTTAAACCAAGTGCTAATAATACATTTCCATCCATAATTTGTTCCTCACCTCAACTAAGTTAATCGTATTATACGCAAATTGTTTCCTTAAGGCAACTTTATTTTATTAGGAAATATTTTATGAATGAATTCAACTTTTAATATTGGATAAAAAAATGACGCTCTTCTATAAAAGAGACGCCACTTTTTTCTTCTTCTTCGCTCGTTCATACCATATCATGCACACAACAAACCATGTATAGCCCATGCTCCACCCTGCTAATACATCCGTTGCAAAATGGCGACTTTCAGCAATGCGAGATAGTCCAATTAAACATACTAAAATTAATGCGACTAACCAAATAATCAACGCTTTCTTACTGCGCCCTAACCCTTCTGACAGCAAGTAAGCAATTGTTAATAGATATAAAGCCCCTGTCATTGAATGTCCTGATGGAAAGCTAAAGGACAGTAATTGATTTGCAATCTCTGGTCGTGGACGCTCAATCAAATTTTTTAATAACTGGTTTAAAGCATTACCTACTGCAATCGTTAACAGTACAAAGACAATTGCATAATAGTTACCCTTCCTCCACTGCCAAATAACAAGGATTAGCGCTACAATTACTACAAAAATCGGCTCACCAATGTAATGGAAAAAAATAAGTAGCTCATTGCCACCAAGCAACTTCGCCCACCTCTCATCAAAAGTGATAAACGATGGGTTTGCGTATGTGAAACGTAGCATAATAAATAAACTTAAAGTAACAACCCCTAAGCTATAAATCCATTTTTTCATTTCTACCCCACCTTTAAAATATACTAGTATTTCATTTTAAAATTCGATAGTTTGTATAGGAGCATTCAAGAATATAGTCTAATTGCTCAAATTCAGCTTGCTCAAATCTCGGTTTATCATTCAATGGAAGACCTTTATCGTAATTTTCCCATTGTACCTCAGAAGCCCAATAAGTCAATACGACAACTTCCTCCCTGCTTACATCCTTTTTCTTTACATATAATTCCCGACTCAAAAAACCTTGTTGCTGCTCCATACTCGATGGGCCTTCATTACGCCCACGTACAAAGCGATCTATTACTTTATATGAATTACCTGCCACGACAATAAAATGCTTCATTTGAACAAACATTTTCATACCCCCTTTTCAAAACCATTTCATATCGTTATAGAAATAGCGCTATATATTAACATATACTCACAAATTGACTTCCGTCACTATATTGAGCTAATTCACCCTCCATGTGTTCCATCACTTATTATGCTAAGAAAAATAAGATGTTTCAACGCTTTTTATTGCCTCAAAAAATATTTTTATTTTTTAGTCACCTACACAAGGCATTAATATTGTTTTTTCAGATATTATTAATTAAAATGAATTTATCGATAATGATAATCATTATCATATTGATGTTTTTTTGATATATCATCTTTAAATAACTACCAAAAAGTCTGCGGCATTTAAAAGATTTTGTCTCTATTCCCTTTCATCTTCATGAATTAAAAAAAGATGTTTCTTCACATAATAATAGGGAAAAGAATAATTAATATTACACTACTTTCTAAGGAGCTGTTTCAAATGGACTACCGTATTGAAAAAGATACGATGGGTGAAATTAAAGTACCTGTCAATAAATTATGGGGGGCACAAACACAGCGCAGTAAAGAGAACTTCCAAATCGGTATAGAGCATATGCCAATCGAGCTTATTCAAGCGATGGCTATTTTGAAAAAAAGCGCAGCTACTGTTAATGAGCATCTTGGTAAGCTATCCCCTTTAAAGGCACGAACAATTCGACAAGTTACTGATGAAATTTTAAATGGTCAATGGGATGACCATTTCCCTCTTGTTGTATGGCAAACAGGTAGTGGTACACAAACCAATATGAACGTCAATGAGGTTATTGCCAATCGAGCAAATCAACTTCTACAGGAGATTGGCGATGAGGCAATTATTCACCCAAATGACGACGTTAATAAATCGCAAAGCTCGAATGACACTTTCCCTACAGCACTACATATTGCGGCTGTTTTAAAAGTAGAGGACTATTTACTACCTCGATTACACCTTTTAAAGACAACACTTGCAAATAAAGCTGAGCAGTTTAAAAATATTATTAAAATTGGACGTACCCATCTTCAAGATGCTACACCTTTAACATTAGGCCAGGAAATTAGTGGCTGGGTAGCAATGCTTGAAAAATCAGAGCAAATGATCCAGCATAATATTCAGTATATGAAAGAACTAGCTATCGGGGGTACAGCAGTTGGTACAGGTATTAATGCACACCCTGAATTTGGTGAGCGTGTAGCAGCAGAAATTAGCCAATTAACAAGTAAGGCATTTACATCTGCAGCAAATAAATTCCATGCTTTAACAAGTCATGATGAGGCTGTTGTAGCGCATGGGGCATTAAAAGCATTAGCTGTTGATTTAATGAAAATCGCAAATGATGTTCGTTGGCTAGCAAGCGGACCACGCTCAGGTATTGGAGAAATAACAATACCCGAAAACGAGCCAGGCTCATCGATTATGCCTGGTAAGGTAAACCCTACACAAAGCGAGGCATTAACAATGGTCGTAACACAAGTTGTTGGTAATGATGCAACAATTGCTTTTGCTGCTTCACAAGGGAACTTTGAACTAAATGTATTTAAGCCGGTAATTTTATATAATTTCCTACAATCTACACAGCTACTAGCTGATGCAATGAAATCCTTTAATGATCATTGTGCAAATGGCATTGAGCCTAACTTGGATGTACTGCAGCATAATTTAGAAAATTCTTTAATGCTTGTAACTGCATTAAACCCTTATATTGGCTATGAAAATGCCGCAAAAATCGCGAAAAAAGCACATAAAGAAGGCACTACATTAAAAGAAGCTGCCATTGCAACTGGCTTATTAACAGAAGAACAATTTAATCAATATGTTGACCCAAAAACAATGATTTATCCAAATGTGAAATAGGGTGAAGGTAATAATTCGCACGTAAGGGATTGTATTTCGCACGCGAAGACTCCAAATTCGCACATAAAAAGCCTCCTTTCGCACGCGGTTTAATTTTTAAAAATAAAAGCGCTTGAAACCAAGATAAAATACCTTGATTTCAGGCGCTTTATTATTTATTCACAAAGCGTAATGCCCTGCTCAATATTGTCGGCACTACAGAGCTGTGATTTTCATCAGGAGTGATATAGAAGGATGTATCCATTGCTGCACTTAATTGCTGAGCCATATCCTGTGCATCGTCTACCATGCTTTCTTCAAGCTCTCCAACACCAATAAATAATGACGATTCTATTTTGTTATGATTCTTTAAATAAACCTTTGCATATTGTTGTAATTCGTGATTATTCCACCAAATTGACGGGCTAATAGCGGCGTACTTATTAAAGCTTGCTGGCGCATTAAATAGCTGCCAAAGTGCAAAATAACCAGCTAATGAATGACCAAATAAAGTTTGTTCGTTCGTATTAATAAGGTAATTTTCTTGTATAGCTGGCTTTAGCTCCTCCTCTAAAAAACAGCTGAATTTTGCGGCGCCCCCATGCTGTCTGTCACTATTGCCACGAAACTTCTCTGGATAATAATAGTTTTCTGCTGGTGCTGTAAAATCATAAAATCTACGTACACGCATATCCTCGCCATGACCAACCCCCACCACAATAGATGGTGTAATTCTCGTTCTCACAACGTTTTGACTTTGCAAACGTACAATTTCCTTTACAAATTCAAAATAGGCAGAGCCATCTAGCACATAAATAACTGGAAAGCCCTTTTCTGGCGCATCCATCTCAGGAACATACATGCTAATATTATACGTATAATTTGTGTAAGTCGATGTAATATCAAATGTCATCATATCTCTCCTTTTCTAGCCTTGTCGACGAATCATAAACCCCAGACTATTCAAAAAGGGGCGTCTGTTCAGACACCCCTTTTTCTTTAACCTTTTACATAGTAAACTTCTTGTCCACTTTCAATAACAAACTCTGGTTTAGGCTTGCCTGCATTCGCTTTATGACCAGCGATATGCTCAGGGCTCTTCTCCCAGTTTTTCCACGCTTCTTCTGATTCCCAACGAACCATTATTAGCACTTCTTCATCACCGCGACGGACTTTTTTTACTAGTACCTGCTTATCTACAAAGCCTGGTTGCTTTTCAAGTAAAGAAGGCTCTCCTGGCTTAGCACCAAAGCGTTCTACAATCTTATCCGAATTTCCTTCAGTGACAACAATACGTTTAATTTGTACAAACAAATTATTTATATCCCTTTAAAATGTCATCAGCTTTTGATGTTTCTGATTGTAAACCGCCACCTGATAAGTACCAAGTTTCAGGGTTTAAGTAGAATACTTTACCGTTCTTCACAGCATTAGTACCACCAACGATTTCATTCTCAATCGCATCTTTAGTACCTGATTCGCCGTTTTCATTTACAACTGCATCACGGTCAACTACGAATAAAATATCTGGGTTTACATCAAGTACATATTCAAATGATGCATCCATACCATGTGTTGAAGCTTCAATGTTTTCGTCAGCAGCTTTTGCACCAAATACATCATGCACTACACCAAAACGTGAGCCACTACCATAAGCAGATAACGCGCCTTCACTACCTAAAACTACTAATGCTTTTTCTTCTGAAGCAGCTGTTACTGCTTTTACTTCTTCTACTTTTGCTTCATATGCTGCAAATGCATCTGCTGCTTCTTTTTCTTTATCGAAAATTTTACCTGCTAATTCAACATTTGTTTTAAATGATTGTAAGAAGTTTTTGTTATCTACACCTACATAAACAGTTGGTGCAATTTTAGATAATTCATCATACGCTGCTGCTGCACGACCAGAGATGAAAATAATATCTGGGTTAATTTCAGATAATTTTTCGTAGTCTGGCTCGAATAAAGTACCTGCATTAACATATTTAGCATCTTCAAACTTGCTTAAGTATTTTGGCATAGAGCCTTGAACTACTCCTGTTACTTCCACACCTAAAGCATCTAATGTATCAAGGAAACCGTTATCGAAAACAACAACTTTCTCAGGTTTTTTATCAAGTGTTACTTCCTTGAATGTTGTGTTACCATCGCGACCTTCTACTGTACTACCTGGGATTGTAACTGAGTATCCTGTTTGCTGACCTTCACCATTTGTTGAAGTTGATTCCTCTTCCTTATCTTTTGAACCACAAGCTGCTAATACTAATAGCATCATTGCCATTAATAAAGTGATTAATTTCCAGTTTTTCATATTAAAATACTCCCTTATTTTTAAGAATTAAAATATACGCAAATGCGACAACCGTTTTGTTCTTGAACGGGGATGTCCATATCATAAATTTCTTTTAATGCAATTGAATTAATAATATCCTGTGTTGGACCATTTTTGACAACACGTCCATTTTTTAATGCGACGATGTAATCTGAGTATACAGAAGCAAAGTTAATATCATGCAGGACGATAATTACTGTTTTTCCTAGTTCGTCTACTAGCTTACGCAAAATTTTCATTATTTGCACAGAGTGCTTCATATCCAAATTATTTAAAGGTTCGTCTAACAAAATATACTCTGTATCCTGCGCAATTACCATTGCGATGAATGCACGTTGTCGTTGACCACCAGACAGTTCATCTAAATAATTATGCTGAATGTCTTCTAAATTCATATATTCAATAGCCTCGTCAATTTTCACTTCATCCTCAGGCTTTAAATGCCCTTTCGAATACGGAAAACGTCCAAAACCTACTAATTCACGAATTGTTAAACGAACATTCATGAAGTTGGACTGCTTTAAAATAGATACGCGCTTTGCAAATTCCTCTGATTTCCAACGACGTACATCTGATTTATCAAGTAGCACTTCACCAGTATCGGCATTCATTAAACGGCTAACCATTGATAGCAGTGTTGATTTACCCGCACCATTCGGACCGATAAACGATGTAATTTTTTGTGGTACGATATCGATGCTCACATCTTGTACAACTGGCTTCTTCCCAAAGTATTTCGTAATTTCCTTTACTTGAATCATCCTGCAGACCTACTTTCTTTTAATAATAGGTAAATGAAGTATACTCCACCTATAAAGTTAATAATCACACTTAGGGTTGTAGTAAAGTTAAAAACGCGCTCTACAAACCACTGTCCACCAACCAAAGCAACAACACTCATTAAACAAGAACCTACAATTAATATCGAATGCTTATACGTATTGAAATATTGATAAGACAAATTTGCTACAATTAAACCGAAGAAAGTGATAGGTCCTACAAGCGCAGTTGAAACTGCAATTAATATAGAAGAAATAATCAACATACGTTGTACAAGCTTATCATACGGTACACCTAAATTAAGCGCTGTATCGCGTCCTAGAGACATAACATCTAGCTGTCTCATATAGCGCCAGCCATAAATAAACGTTAGCAAAATAATGACACCCGCTAGCCATACTAAGTTCGTATTGACATTGTTGAAGCTGGCAAACATTTTGCTTTGTAAGTTTAAAAACTCATTAGGATCAATCAAAACCTGCATGAATGTTGTAACGCTTCCTAAAAATGTTCCAACAATCATACCTACTAATAATAAAAAGTAAATCGGACGTTTGCCTTCTTTAAATAGTACGCGATAGAATATCATCGCAAATAGTATCATCGCTGCTGTAGCCGTTAAAAAATTGACATACGCATTTAACACGAAAATTGAAACGGAACCAAAGACGAAATAAATTATCGTTTGCACTAGCATATATAATGCATCTAGCCCCATTACACTCGGTGTTAAAATACGGTTATGTGTGATTGTTTGGAATACAACAGTTGAATATGCAATTGCGACACCTGTTAAAACCATAGCGCATACTTTCACAAGACGACGTGGAAACGCATAGTGATAGTTCCCATTCAATTGGTAAAACACATAAAGGGCCACACATAGAATTGCTAAGCCTAATAAAAGTAACATTTTTGTACGATTACGCATATGCTTTCCCCCTAAATAACATTATGAGGAAGATTGCACTGCCAATCACACCAACCGTCATACTAATCGGAATTTCATAAGGGAAAATAATTACGCGTCCTAAAATATCACACACTAATAGAAATGCCATCCCTAGTAGCGCTGTATGTGGTAATGTTTTCGCCAAATTATCTCCTTTAAATAAAGACACCATATTCGGGATAATCAGCCCAAGGAACGGAATTACACCGACTGTTAGTACAACTGTTGTTGAAATAAGAGCTACTAGCACTAAGCCTAAATTAACAACAAATTTATAGGATAGACCAAGGTTTTTGGCAAAGTCCTCTCCCATCCCCGCTACTGTGAAGCGGTTCGCATAAATGTAAGCAATAATTAACACTGGTACACTTATGTATAAAAGCTCATAACGACCTTTCATGATTAAAGCAAAATTTCCCTGTAACCAAGCTGACATGTTTTGTATGATATTCGCCTTATATGCGAAGAACGTAGTAATAGAAGATAAAATATTACCAAACATTAAGCCAATTAATGGAATGAAAATTGCGTCTTTAAACTTGATGCGATTTAATATTTGCATAAATAATAGTGTGCCAATCAATGCAAATATGAAGGCAAATGATATTTTTTGCAAGTATGTTGCGTTAGCAAATATCATCATCGAAATTAACACACCAAGTCGTGTCGCATCGAGTGTACCAGCTGTTGTTGGTGACACAAACTTATTACGACTTAAGCTCTGCATAATTAAGCCCGCAATACTCATCCCCGCGCCTGCTAGCAAAATAGCGACAAGTCTAGGTATACGGCTTATAAAAAATAATCTTGTTTCCTCAGATTGGAAGTCAAGTAAATCGGATGGCTTAATATTGATAACACCAATAAAAAGCGACACTATTGACAACACTATTGTTGCAGTTAAAAGATATCTTATTTTCATAACAATCCCCGGTAGATTCATTATTGTCTATCTTGATCTAGCTGATGTTTATATTCTTTCTGAATCAAGATAAAGCCTCTTGTAAATGAGAATGACAAAATCCATAACACAATTATGCTGAGACCTATTGATAATAATTTGTTGAGAACAATTATCATTACCAACAGTCCCCATTATAAGCACCTTTTTCTCAATAGTCAACCGCTAATTGAGAATTTTACTGAGAATACAATGAAAATAAGAAAAAACGTTGACATAATTACATAGCATACTATATATTATTATATGAACAGATGCTCATATATAAATATAGGAGGTGCACATAAATGACAAACAACAACGAACAACAACCGCATTATAAGTGTCTTGATGAAGAAACTTTATTCGTTGTATCCCAAACATTTAAAGCACTAAGTGATCCAACAAGAATTCGCATTTTAAATTTACTCTGCTCTGGTGAACATTCTGTGAATAATATTGCAGAAACATTAGATTTAAGTCAATCGACGATATCTCACCAGCTACGCTTTTTAAAAAATTTACGATTAGTAAAATTTCGACGAGAAGGCACAACACTTTACTATACAAAAGATGATGACCATATTATGAATTTATTACAGCAAGCAATAGAGCATGCTGCACATTAGGAGGGGTTTAGATGGCACACGACCATAATCATTCACATAGCAATAATAAAAAAATATTGCTTATTTCTTTTTTGATTATTACTTCATATATGCTCATAGAAGCAGTAGGTGGCGTTATGACGAAAAGCCTTGCTCTATTATCAGATGCTGGGCATATGTTAAGTGATTCTATTTCCTTAGCCATAGCATTGATCGCTTTTAAGCTTGGAGAAAAGGCTGTCACATATAATAAAACATTTGGCTATAAACGCTTTGAAGTTTTGGCAGCACTACTTAACGGTGCTACATTAATTGTCATTGCACTTATCATCTTTTACGAATCCATTGAACGCTTTATTAATCCGCCAGAAGTAGCTACAGTGGGAATGCTGATTATTAGCTCAATCGGGCTTGCTGTCAATATTTTAGTTGCATGGATTATGATGCGTGGATCTGACACAGAAGAGAATTTGAATATGAGAGGCGCCTATTTACATGTTCTTGGTGATATGCTTGGTTCTATTGGTGCTATTGCAGCCGCATTATTAATAATGTTTTTTGGCTGGGGCTGGGCTGACCCATTAGCGAGTGTGATTGTAGCTGCTCTTGTATTACGCAGCGGCTATTTTGTAGCAAAGAAAGCTATCCATGTGCTAATGGAGGGGACGCCAGCAGATATAAATATCGACGAGGCAGTTCAAGCTATTTCCAAAATAGAAGGTGTTAAAGGTATTCATGATGTACACGCTTGGACAATTACAAGCGGTTTACATGCATTTTCTTGCCATATAGTAGTTGATGAACAACTAACTGTCGCCGAAAGCAATAAAATTGCACATGAAATCGAGCATTTGCTACAACATAAAGGGATTCACCATGTAACATTGCAAGTTGAACCGACAAACCATACCCACGATGAGGAAATTCTTTGCACATTAGAAGCGATACCTGCGCATGATCACCATCATCATCATCATTAATACAAAAGAGGCAGTCAAAAAAAGGAATACCTTTCTCGGACTGCCTCAGCTTCTATATTAAATATTTTACTCCTGCGATTACTCGCCGCAAAGGACGTATCGCAGATTCGTTATTCAAAGACGCCCTTTATTTCTCTCCATTCCAAATCATATGATATTCCTTTTCATTAGTACTGGCATCCACTGATTGTGTTGCAACAATAAAGTTATTCCTCTTATAAAATGCTATCGCTTGTTCATTTTTGCAGTATACGTCTAAAGCTAGCTTCTTATATTTTGTTTTGCAAAAATCTAGTAATGCCTTTCCAATACCTTGTGATTGGTAGTCCTTTAGTACAAAAATCCCTGCAATATAGGACTCTTCGACAATTCCAGCAAAACCTACAACCTTTTCATCTTGGCTGTATATATACAAATCCGCAGTAGGCAACATGCTCTTCACTAGCTCATAATTCCCTTCCCAATATTCTCTAGAAATAAATGAATGTGCTTCTATATTCGTATTAAGCCATATATCCATAAGTACATCAATTGTATTCACATCTTTCCACACTTCAATCATTTTTTAAATTCCCCTATTCTAAATTAATATAGAAAGGCTGCCGCATAGCTTTGTGGCAGCCTTTCGTAATTTATTTTGCGTTATGACAGATACCTGCACCTCACTGTCATTTTATAACGCAAACAATGCCTTCTTAACAAGTAAATAAAAATGCATCGGCTCCTGCCCCTTTACTAAATGGACAATGGCGTAGCCTTGCTTAAACATCACATCAAAAATTATGCGCGTTTTATAGCGCCAATCTTCAGCTAAGGAAGGATTTTCTACTTTTATTTTTGAAAAATATTGCGGTATCGGCAATAAATATGAATCTTTATAATATTTTAATGTCGCATCAAATGATGCTTGTGTATCTAGCATTGGCAAACCATCCAATGTATATGACCATGTTACAAGTTCCTGTGCTTCTTCTAGTAACTCCTCTATTTGTGCATCCCAGCGCGCATTATCATTGTCGTTTAATAATCGCTCTACAACTAAGCGATCTGAAGGAATTTTGCTATTGTAGCTTTCCTCCAGCGGACCGTGTGTATCCACTTTATATGTTGAAGCGTAGCCACGCAATTTAGCAAAGCTTCCATGTCCATGGATTGCCTCTAGTGGATCGATAATCCATTTGCATTTTTTATAACCATACTCTTGCGCCAAATCCTTTTGGTAAAGCTTTAAAAGCTCCGCCACACCTTGCTCCCTGTAACTTCTTGTGACAGCCGTAAGATGTGAATATAAATAATATTCACCTTCAGCAAACCCAGCATAGCTGTAGTTAAAGCCTATTAGTTGTTCATCTACATATGCTCCTAGTATAAATCCCCCATTTTGAATATACGCAGTAAGTTGATAAATCGGTGTCGCTGTAGAACAAATTGCTTGTTCTAGTTGGCGGATTTGCTCTAGTTCTTCTAAAGCTACTACTTGCTTAACCTTCACTGATTCTAACATACATTCACGGCCCCCTTTGATTTTACCTATGTAAGTGCAACATAAAGGTTTAATTCAATATACTTTAGCGTAATTGAATTTTTTAAGCTTACCTTCAAAGATTTTGGAAATGGTTATTCAGTTGTTACAGACACATATAGTGCTCTTATTCGGTCACCTAGTCACCAAAGGCAAAAGTCTTCTATACCTGCTACTACTCCACTTTCGCACAAAAAACATCTGTCACCCTTATTTCTATTATAAAGGAGAAAAATTTATTTAGATAGCAGGTAAGTTGAATTCTATTCCAGGGTATACACATTTTATTTTCTTCGATTCCATAGGTAGTTTGCACAGCATCAGAATCAAAATAAAAAAACTACCACATAAATCAGAAAATTTATGTGATAGTTTTCTATAATTATTTTACACCGCGCATCGCTTTTTTAATAAGTGGTGTAAGTACTAATAAAATTAATCCTAGTACAACAGATGCTCCACCAATCATACCAAAATACACTTCCTCGCTTACAACTTCATAAACGCGGACAAGCTGTGCATTAATTGCTTGTGCTGCAGCACTTGTTAAGAACCAAAGCGACATCGTTTGAGCAGCAAATGCCGCTGGCGCTAGTTTTGTTGTCGCAGATAAACCAACTGGTGATAATAACATTTCCCCAACTACTACTAAGAAGAATGATAATACTAACCACCATGGGCTTACTAATTTCTCACCGCCTGATATTACAGATGGGAAAATCATAACGAAGAATGATAGTCCTGCGAAAAATAGCGCAAAGACAAATTTCATTGGTGTAGATGGTCCTCTGTCTCCCCATTTCATCCATAACCACGCAAGAGCTGGCGCTAAAATAATAACAAATAATGGGTTTAAAGATTGGAACCAAGCAGGCGAAATTTCGAAGCTACCAACCGTTAAATCTGTACGTGTATCTGCAAATGTAGCTAAAATTGTTGAGCCTTGTTCTTGAATTGCCCAGAACATAACTGCTGCAATGAATAGCGGAATATATGCTAGAATACGTGATTTTTCATCCCCAGTTGTTTTCGGACTACGGTACATAACAATAAAGAACGCAGTCGGTAATAAAATACCTAAAGTTGTGATTAACAAACTAAATGTTTTAACAGTTAAGTAGCCCGTATTATATGCAATAACCCCAAGCACTACAATCACAATAATACCAAGTAAGAAGTTTCGAATTGCTTTTTTCTTCTCTGTTGCATTCATAGGGTTTGTTGGAACGCTACCAGCTAAGCCTAAGTTTTTCTTAGCAGTCACCCAAAACATGATCAAACCAAAGAACATACCAATTGCAGCAATCGCAAAGCCGTAATGGAAATTCAATTTCTGTGATACAGCACCAACAATTAATGGTGCAATGAACGCACCCATGTTAATACCCATAACGAAAATACTGAACCCAGCATCACGTCGAGCATCGTTTGGCGCATACATATCCCCAACAACAGCTGATACATTTGGCTTAAGTAAACCTGTACCAATTACGATTAAAAACATCGAAATAAATAATGTTGCTAAAGCACCAGGGAACGATAGAACAATATGTCCTAACATAATTAAAATACCACCATAAAATACTGCTTTACGTGTTCCCCAAACGCGGTCAGCAAGCCAACCACCAATTACACCTGACATATAAACTAACGATCCATAAATCGCCATAATTGAGTTCGCTGTTACACGATCTAAGCCAAGTCCACCTTCATGTAACTCATAGTACATATAAAAGATTAAGATGGCGCGCATTCCATAATATGAGAAGCGCTCCCAAAACTCTGTAAAGAATAATGTAAACAGACCTTTAGGATGTCCAAAGAAACCTTTCTGTGGAACGGATTTGACTATTTCTTCTTTGCTATACATAAAATTGCCTTCTCCCGTTTAATGTTTCTAAAGTTTCTGACATTAATAGTATTGATAAAATCGTCAGATAACTTCAATTTATTACAATAAAGCATATGATTTTATTTTTCAAGTATAATGTTTTTTATTAGAAATTTGATTATATAATGTATATTCGCCATTTTCTGAAAATAAATTATTATTTAACATGTTTGTCAGAATAATTTAATTTTTATCAATCTTCATTTTAAAGTATTTAACTCGCCTCCAACTCAAGCACAGCAACATCTAACGGAGTAATTTCAGTTCAACATGGTGACATTTGCACAAGTTACAAAATTCCTCCCTTATGGTCTAACGCCACAAGCGGTAGTTTCTATCAAAGGAAACTTCATTTTATTTCCATCATTATTTTTGTTACATAATCCTCTTCCCGCTCTTTGACAACTGCATCATAAATATATTCTTCATACACGTATTGTCCCAATTCATAGCCTTCCTTATGCATTACTTTAAACAATCTCTCATAAGTTTCGTGCAAGGTAGCTGTCGTTCCTATGTGATAACCTACAAGAAAATCCCCTGCAATCGCCTTAAAATATGGATGCCCCTCTATTGGTGAAGGCTGTTCCATATATAAGTGACTATAATTCGTATAATTTCCAGCAAGTACTTGCTCTCTCTTTGTCATACCTCCAATTGGATATCCAGTATCCAACTGTGAGCGATCAAGCTCTGCAATAAAATCAGCAACTCCTTTAACAAACTGCTCCTCTGTTGCATTTTCTATATTTCTACTTAAATAATATGTCGTCTCTGGATAATGCTCTATCTTAATATCGTCGAAGTTGATACTAACAGCCTCTTCAAGCGTAGCAATTTTAACTTTTATAATTCCTTCTATTAACTCAAGCTCTCTTCTTTTGTGAGCTACAATTTCTTGCTGTTGGCGCATTAAAGCTAAAAATGTTTCGGGTGATTGCTCTGCTAAATAACTTTGAATACCTTTTAAAGACATACCCAATGTTTTTAAAAGCTCTATCACACTAAAAAAGTCGTATTGTGCAATGGAATAATAACGATATCCTTTGTCATCCTTTATTACGGGAGATAGTAAGCCGATTTGGTCATAGTAAATTAACGTTTGCTTATTCACCTTGCATATTTTAGCGAATTCCCCTGTTGTAAAATATTTCACATTTTTATTAAACATTTTTATCCCCCTTGACTATATAGTTACTATATACATTACATTATAGCTGTCTACGAAATCAATTACGCTGATATTACTCTTTTTGCAATCAATTGACAGCTTTCAACGGAATCTTCCAGAACTGGGTTATCTAGCAGGCTGCGCTAGACATTAATTTAAAAATAGAAAGGTTTTGATTTTATGTTCACGAAAGAAAATTTCTTATTAATTCCCACCACAAATTGCCATACAGCAGTTCGTTTGTATGGTAAATTTAGAGCTATTTTTAATAGAGAGCTAAATATTAAAGGAGAAAAAACGATTGTAAAGGAGGTCATTTCCTATGACTACTATTAATGCAATCGAAACAAGACCCGTAAGACCATTATTTTTCTCTTATTTATACCCAGCAATGATCGGGATGCTGTTAATGTCCGTCAATATTTTAATCGACGGTATTTTCGTTAGCCGAGGTGTTGGGGCAACAGCTTTAGCAGGGGTAAATATTGCGGTTCCTATTTTTTCTATTTTACTATCTATTTCTCTATGGATCGGTATGGGTGGCGCTACGCTCTTCTCAATCTCACTTGGTGAAGGCAATCAAAAGCGTGCACATCAAGTGTTCACGCTATCATTTATTATGATGATTGGTATCGTTACAGCAATTATTGCTGTGCTATTACTTAATTTAAAAGAAGTTGCTTATATTTTCGGAGCTGACCATACAACGTATCCTTATGTACAACAATATTTGCATATCATTTTATTATTTGGCCTGTTTTATACGATTGAAAATTTATTAAGTATTTTCATCCGTAATGATGGTAGTCCAAAACTAGCAATGATGGGGCTTATCACAACATCTGTCTTGAATATTATTTTTAACTATATTTTCATTTTCGTGCTTAATTACGGTGTAAAAGGCTGCGCTTTAGCAACAGCACTTTCAACGATTGTTGGTATGTTTGTATTATTCTTGCATTTCTTTAATAAGCAATCTGAGCTGAAATTTGTACGCAATTTCTTTAGTCTTAGCGATATGAAAAAAATAGCGACAATTGGTTTCCCAAGCTTTATTGTTGAAGCTTCAATGGCATTTATTATTATTCTTTACAATATCACTTTCTTACATCATTTGGGCTCAAGCGGTGTAACTGCCTATGCGATGGTAAATTATATTCACGCTGTATTATTAATGGTATTTTTTGGTGTTGGTATGGCATTACAACCTTTAGTCAGCTATCATCATGGCGCTAGGCTGACGAAACGTTTAACTGCATTATTGAAAATCGGTGTAAAAACGGCTATTATTCTGGGCTTACTAACAGCTATTATTGCTATGCTGTTCCCATCACAGCTAATGGGTATGTTCGGTAATAAAGGAACAGCTGAGATACAATTTATGGCGACCCAAGGCTTTGCACAGTTTGCAATTGGCTATATATTTCTCGGCGTTAATATGGTTTTTGCGGAGTTTTTCCAATCAATTGAGAAAATTCGCCTTGCAACAACAATCATGCTACTACGTAGCTTGATATTATTTGTTCCCATCCTTATTTTATTGCCTCAAGCTTTCGGCGCACAAGCCATTTGGTGGACATTCCCTGTTGTAGAAGGTTTAACAGCATTATTAATTACTTTTTTCATGGCAACGAGACGACAAACGATTTTCCGATAACTAAAAGAAGCCTATTAGCAATCTTGCTAATAGGCTTTTCATCATTATTCCGCCACATATTGCGAATACTTTCGATAATCTGCTTCCTTTAGCTCAAGGTTTAGTAACGTACCTTGCTCCTCATAATCTGTGCTAAAAATCGTCGCATGCTCATTTAAATAAGAAACAACTGCCCCTACATCATAAGGAATTAGCATTTTACATGTAACATAATCTGCAAAAATATGCTTGCGAATCATTGTTAGAAGCTCGTCTAAGCCAACACCTTCCTTCGCAGCAATCCACAAATTATCCCCGCTCATTAATGGGTACTCTACACCTGCTAAATCTGACTTATTATAAACATAAATCGTTGGGATTTCTTCTACACCAACCTCTTTCAATGTAGCATTTGTAACATCCATCATAAAACGATATTCCTCATTTGATACATCTACAACATGTAATAATAAATCCGCCTCGCGTGCCTCCTCAAGCGTTGAACGAAAGGCCTTTACTAAATGATGCGGCAGCTTACTCACAAATCCAACTGTGTCTGTTAGTAAAAATGCTTTATGATCCTCTAGCTCAATGTTTCGTACGGAAGTATCTAATGTAGCAAAAAGCATATCCTTTTCAAATACTTGCTTTTCCTCATGTTGTCCAGCTTTAGCTAATAGTTGATTCATAATAGTTGATTTACCAGCATTCGTATAACCAACAATTGATACAACAGGTATTGCATTTTTACGGCGTTGCTTACGTTGCGTTTCGCGTTGTGCCTTTGCGTGCTCTAAATCACGACGTAATTTAGCAATTTGATCTTCTATTTTTCGGCGGTCAAGCTCTAGCTTTGTTTCCCCTGCACCACGGTTTTTAAAGCCTCCTCCTGTGCCACCACCTTGTCGTGACAGTGAAGCATGTAGGCCCACTAAACGTGGTAGCATATATTGTAATTGCGCCAGCTCTACTTGCATTTGCGCCTCTTTTGTTTTAGCACGACGGCTAAAAATATCGAGGATAAGCATTGTGCGGTCAATTACTTTACATTCAAGATCACGCTCTAAATTACGAATTTGTGAGGGAGATAGCTCATCGTTAAAAATAACAATATTAGCATCTGCTTCCTCATAAAATGCTTTAATTTCTTCAATTTTCCCAGTACCTACATAGTGAGAAGGTGTGACACGCTCTAAATTTTGCGTTACGCTACCTACTACTTCTACATCAAGAGCCTCTGCTAAATTTGCAAGCTCCTCCATTGAATACGTAAAATGCTCATCATGCTTTAAATTAACGCCAACTAATATCCCTCGTTCTTCTATGCGTTCAATTTCTTTCATCGACATATCTTCCTCCTAGTTGCCCTAATCCTAACATAAGCAATATATTAAACGCTATTATCTTGTGCAGATAACACTAATGTGACTATGAGCAACTATTTCCCAAATAAAAAGCTGTTGGAAAATCAGATTTCCATCTGACCCCCAAGCAGCTCCTATTATTTTTCTTTTTTCATTAATGCAAGTGTTTGCTCAAACTCAGCTTCAATTTGGGGATCTTTTTTGTACGTTACAAGAGATACAATTACTGCCACGATTAAACAAACGAAGAAGCCTGGTACAATCTCATAAAGAGCGCTTGATAATGCAGGAATTTTCCCCCATACGAAAGCTGTTACAGCGCCCGCTACCATCGCTACTAAAGCACCGATATTTGTTAGCTTACGCCAGTAAAGTGATAGTAAAATGATAGGTCCGAATGCTGCACCAAAACCTGCCCATGCAAATGAAACTAGTTTTAAAACAGAGTTTTCAGGATTCCATGCTAAAATAACTGCAATAATCGCTACAACTAGTACAGCTAAACGTCCCATAAATACGTAATGCTTATCCGTTGCTGATTTATTAAATAATGCTTTGTAAATATCCTCTATTAGAGCAGAAGATGTTACGATTAATTGTGAAGAAATCGTACTCATAACTGCTGCTAAAATGGCTGCAAGCATAATGCCTGCAATGAATGGGTGGAATAATAATTGCCCCATTACAATAAATACCGTTTCTGCATCCTTTAATTCCCCTAAAGTTGCAGCATTTTGTTGGTAGTAAGCAATACCAACTAATGCTGTTCCTATTGCACCAGCCAAGCTTAAAATCATCCAGCCGATACCGATACGACGTGCTTCTTTTGTTTCTTTAACTGAATTAATCGCCATAAAACGAACAATAATGTGTGGTTGACCAAAATAGCCGAATCCCCATGCTAGTGAGGATATAACCCCCGCTACAGTAGCAGTTGATGCAAATAAGTTTAATGACTCCGGGTTTACAGATTTAATCGATTCAATTGTTTCACTAATACCACCTGTGTAAAAAATACCGAATAACGGCACTGAAATTAATGCTAAAAACATGATTAAACCTTGTAAAAAGTCTGTGTAACTTACTGCTAAAAATCCTCCAAATAACGTGTAGCCTACTGTTACAGCTACAACAACAAGCAAGCCTACATGGTAATCATAGCCGAATGAACTATTGAAAAATTTCCCACCCGCTACCATACCTGATGATACATAGAACGTAAAGAATACTAAAATGATAATACCTGATGCAATACGAATTAATTTTGTATTATCACGTAGGCGATTATCCAAATAACTTGGAATCGTAATTGAATCATTCGAAACTTGTGTATAAACACGTAAACGCGGTGCTACAATCAACCAGTTTAAATAAGCACCTACTGTTAGACCTATTGCTATCCAAGCTTCTACTAAGCCTGACAAATAAATTGCACCAGGTAATCCCATTAACAACCAACCTGACATATCGGCTGCCCCTGCACTTAGTGCGGTTACAGCAGGACCTAATCCACGTCCACCAAGCATATAATCGTTTAGATTAGAAGTTTTCTTATACGCATACCATCCGATCACTACCATTGTTACCATGTAAATAATAATAGCTAATAATTGAAATCCGTGATCTGACATATTTTTTCCCTCCTTTTAAAAATTACTTTTCAATAGAAAATGTCAATAGAAAAGTCTTATAATAAACATATAATGTATTTCATTGTAAAACAAGCAGTATTTCAACTAATTCTCCTAACTTCTTTTAGATTAAATTCATTACTTGTTATACCCATTATCTTTCGCTTTCACACAAATATTTGTGATACACTGATGTCAATTTTATAAATAAAGAAGGTATTGCTATGGAATTTCAACAAATGAAAGAACAATTTTTAACACTTTTAAATGATAAATCACTAATAGCTGCAACAATTAGCCAGCCACGCTTAAAATCAAATGAAATAAAACGGGTAAAGCTAAAGCCGATTGAACTAAAAGGCGTCTATACTATCCAGCTTGAATACCAATACGAACGTATTTTAAAACACGAAAACATTCCTTTAGAAGAATTCATGACACAGTTTGAACTATTACTTGAACAATTCCGCCAAATCCATGCACAATTTATTAATCAAACTGTGCATATTCAACTTTCAAAGAAAAATAAAGTATTATGGAAATCCGAACAAGCAATGGAAAATAAACAAGTTGACTTAGCGCACAATCGTAAAAAGCAATATTTATTAGATGATACAGTGATACACCCATTCCTCGTTCGCCTTGGTGTACAAGCTGAAAATGGTGCTATTAAAAAGCAAAAATATGATAAATTCAAGCAAATTAACCGCTTTGTAGAATTTATTGATGATGCACTAAACCATTTACCAAAAGACCGCCAAATTCGAATTTTAGACTTCGGCTCCGGAAAGTCTTATTTAACATTTGCCCTTTACCACTATTTAAAAATAGTAAAAAATTTGGATATTCACGTTACTGGACTTGATTTAAAGAAGGAGGTTATTGAGGAATGCAATCAAATTGCACAAGATTTAGGTTACACTAGCTTGCAATTTTTAGTTGGGGATATTCAAGATTTCAATGATGAAACGGCTGTTGATATGGTTGTAACATTACATGCCTGTGATGTCGCAACAGATATGGCACTTGCACGTGCCGTTAAATGGGGAGCTAGCGTTATTTTAAGTGTCCCTTGTTGTCAACATGAGCTAAATCGACAATTACAGTCACCTGCACTAGAAATCATGACTCAACATGGCTTAATTCGTGAGCGCTTTGCTGCATTAGCAACCGATTCTATCCGAGCACAGCTACTATCGCTTGTTGGTTATGAGGCACAGCTACTTGAATTTATCGATATGGAAAACACGCCAAAAAACATTTTAATTCGCGCCTACTTTACAGGCAAAAAGCCTACTGCTGAGGAACGCGACAAATATGATGAATTCATTCAATTTTTAAATGCTAAGCCATTTTTACAAAATGAACTACAAAGTTATTTGTAAAATGAACATTTCTATCCCATCCCACAGGATTTTGTTTTAAAAATATTTCATTAATTAAAGCTAAGTTAATCAGAACGAGATTGGCTGTTCAAAAATTTTATATTAAATATTTGTAAAAAAGGCACTACTGCGGTGGTTATAACACACATTTTTTGTATACTCAGCAGGAAAATCCCACCTTCTTGTCTTAAGATAGAGCAGCCAAGCCTCTCCTGTTGCTCGATATTGAATTTACATTGCCTTTACAATTGAAATTTGTTTATTGTATACGCTATGTAAGCATTGCATACAATATGAGCAGCAACCTTGTTATATCAGCATTTTATATGTATACCTCTGATAATGACAACGCATATCTATAAAGTATGAACAAAATAAATATTACAGCAATGTAAAAGTTGTAAATACAAAAATAAAATTATATTGATTTTGTTAAGCTTTTGTTATTATTAGAAGAGAAAATTTTCATATATGCTTAGGAGGCATTCCATGTTTAGTTCAAGAAAATCAGATCCTTTTTTCTCAGCACTTCATAAAATTGCTGAAAATATGAGAGAAGCTGTTCATTATGCAAATGATTACCGTATCGAAACAGTAGCAGACCTGAAGGAAATTAGCATTCGTATGAAGGAATACGAAACTGCTGGCGATAAATTAATTCATGAATTAATCGTTATGTTAAATAAATCATTTATGACGCCAATTGAGCGTGAAGATATTTTAGCATTAGCTATCCGTATGGATGATGTTTTAGATGGAACAGAAGGCTGTATTGCTCACTTCGAAATGTTCTCTTTAAATGAAATTGATGATTCAATGCGCGACTTTTTAGGCTATATCGTAAAAAGTGCAGATGAACTTGTAAAAGCAATGGCACTTTTAAACAAAAAAGATTTAGTTGGCATGCGTCAACATGCTATTTTAGTTAAAGATTATGAACGTCAATGTGATGAAGTGTTACGCTCATCGATTAAAAAATTATTCTTAAACGAAAAAGACCCAATTCGTTTAATTAAATTCAAAGATATTTATGAGCAATTAGAAGAAATTGCAGATCACTGCCAAAATGTAGCGAATACTATTGAAACAATTATTATGCGCAACGCGTAAAAGCAGGAGAAATAACTAATGGAAACAATATTAATCCTTACAATTTTAGTCGTTATTTTTGCGCTAGCATTTGACTTTATTAACGGCTTCCATGATACTGCAAATGCCATTGCCACTTCAGTATCAACCCGTGCACTACCACCGCGTACTGCGGTATTAATGGCTGCTATTATGAACTTTATTGGAGCGATTACATTCGTTGGTGTTGCAAAAGCAATAGCAAGCGATATCGTCGATCCGTTCTCTTTATCAACACCAGAAACACCGTTGATTGGTTCTGTCGTTATTTTAGCAGCATTATGTGCAGCGATTACATGGAATTTAATAACTTGGTACTACGGTATTCCATCAAGTTCATCACATACTCTTATTGGCTCAATCGCTGGTGCAGCGATTGCAGCAGCGGGCTTTAATATTTTAAACTATTCAGGCTTCATTAAAATTATCCAAGCGCTTATTTTCTCGCCGTTTATTGCACTAGCAGTTGGTTTCTTAATGATGTCATTATTTAAAGTATTATTTAAAAACATGAACCTATATAAAACAAACAAAGGCTTCCGAACAATGCAAATTGGTACAGCCGCATTGCAAGCATTTACACACGGTACAAATGATGCTCAGAAAGCAATGGGTATTATTACGATGGCTTTAATTGCTGGCGGTCTTCAAACAACTGATGAAGTTCAAGGCTGGGTGCGTTTGGCCTGTGCGGTTGCAATGGGGCTAGGTACTTCAATTGGTGGTTATAAAATCATCAAAACAGTTGGCGGTAAAATTATGAAAATTCGTCCAATTAACGGGGCGGCGGCTGACTTATCATCCGCAACTGTTATTTTTAGTGCAACAATGCTACACCTACCAGTTTCAACAACACATGTTATCTCCTCTGCGATTATGGGTGTAGGTACTGCGCAACGTGTAAGAGATGTAAAATGGGGAACAGCCCGTAAAATTGTAATTACATGGGTAATTACGATGCCAATTTCAGCAATAATGGCGGCTGCCTTCTACTTCTTATTAAATATTTTCTTTTAAATAAAAATAACAGCCCTCTTTGATTTTCGAAGTAAAAATCAAAGAGGGCTTCTTATTTTTTATAAAAATTGTACTACACTTAAAAACCTTGTAAACTCTTAAATAAGAAAGGAGTTTCTATTATGCAGAAATTTTCTATTTTCGTTACTAAACATGCAAAGGCCATCGTTAGCATTTGGGTTATTTTTTTCCTTGTTATGGGCTATTTTGCTTTGCAGCTACCAAGCAAACTACAAGGCGATGGCTTCTTTGTGAAAGATGATCACAGCCGAACGATGCAGGAATTAAGTGATACATTCGATTTACCAGCTAAAACAATTTTTGTTCTGTTCGAAAAGAAAACAGATGATGAAATTACAACAGCACTTAAAAAGCTGGAAAAAGTCGATACAATTAAAGAAATCGTATCCCCCATCGGTGTAGAGCAATTGCACAAAGGTGATTTTGCCTATGCAATGCTGCATTTCGGCAATGATGTAACTGATTATTTTCCTGTAGTGGATGAAATCCGTGACATTTTAGCATATGACGATCAAATATCAATTACAGGTGAACCAGCTATTTCAAAGGATATTAATGTCGCTAGCCAAAAAGATTTAATGCAGGCTGAGGCAATTGGATTGCCTATTGCATTAATTGTTCTCTTATTAGCCTTTGGTACTGTCGTTGCGTCACTGTTACCAATTATTATTGGAGCCGCAACAGTTATTGTGTCATTCGGTGTATTAACTTTATTCAGTGGCACATTTGATTTATCCATTTTTATATTGAATATCGTACCGATGCTTGGGCTCGCCTTAAGCATTGATTTTGCCCTGTTATTTATTAATCGTTACCGTGAGGAGCGCCAAACGAAAAACGTCGAACAGGCTGTCCAAATTGCGATTCAAACAGCTGGTCGTTCCATTGTTTTTTCAGCGCTCTGTGTAATAATTGGACTTGGTGCAATGGTCGTAATCAAAGTAGAAATTTTCCAAAATATTGCATTAGGTGGCTCTATCGTTGTCTTTTTAGCAATTATTTCAGGCTTAACATTACTACCAGCAACAATCATGTTATTAGGTGATCGCTTAAATAAATGGCGCCTATTACGCGTAACACAGACTACAACAAAGTGGCAAGCATTTGCTGCCTTCGTTATGCGCAAGCCGTTGCTTATTATCATTGTAGCACTTACTTTATTAGGTACTGCAATTATTCCAGTGAAAGATATGAATTTAACAATTCCATCAAAGGAATCTTTACCAAATGCATATGAATCTCGTACAACATTTGACAAAATGGAGAAGGAATTTGATTTCGGTGCAGATGCAGTTGTGTACTTATTAGCAGAACGCCCTAATGGCTGGGATAATGAGGATGGTTTAACGAAAATACTTGATATTCAAAAAGAGCTTGAAAATGAAACGCTTGTTAAAAAAGTTGATTCGCTTTTTACTACGGCTCAAATCGATTCTGTTGAATTATGGCAAGCTGCTAGTGCTAACCCACAATTACAAGCATTGCAAGCACATTTTATTCAAGACAAAAAAATGTATATGGCAGTGCATTTAGATGCAAGTGGTTCATCGACTGAAGCTCAAGACTTTGTACGCCAATGGAAGGACAAAGATTTAGGCGTTTCCTTCACATTAGCAGGAGCACCAAAATTCAACCAAGAAATTTTCGATGAAATTGCAAGCAAAATTGGGCTTGCTCTAATTATTATAATGATTACTACATTTATTATTTTAATGATTGCATTCAGATCCATTTTAATTCCTGTAAAAGCAATAATTATGAATATTATTGGGCTCGCTTCAACATTCGGACTGATTGTCTATATATTCCAATACGGACATTTTGGGATAGAGGCAGGTACTGTTGTACTTATTATGCCTGTTATTGTTTTTTGTCTAGTGTTCGGATTAAGCATGGATTATGAAGTGTTTTTAATTTCGCGTATTCAAGAAGAATATTTGAAAGGTGCGGATAATACAAAAGCAACAGTTGATGGACTTGTGTCAACAAGTAAAATTATTACTTCTGCTGCCTTGATTATGATTGTTATTACAGGGGCCTTTGCTTTTACAGATGTAATGCCTGTTAAACAAATCGGTGTCGGTATAGCAATTGCTATTGCCATTGACGCAACAGTTATACGCTTAATGCTCGTACCAAGCTTAATGAAGCTATTCGGTGATTGGAACTGGTGGCTGCCGTTTACAAAGCGCAAAACGAATGCCTCAAAGTAGTGCCGAAACTTATGATTCGCGCATAAGCATGGAAATTTCGCACGTAAACAGCTTCAATCAGCACGCATTTTTAAAAGCGCATGAAATCAAATAGATTTCATGCGCTTTGTTTTATTTAAAAATAGCTGTATACCAGGCTTTCGCAGCTTGCACCTCTGGCATTGTTAGCTGATGACCATGGTTAAACCATGCAGTTTCTACATTTGCACCATGTGCTTGTAGCATTTGCTCTAACTGCTCTGACTCCTGTGACGGACACATAAAATCATTCGTCCCAGCACCAATCCACACATCTACATTGTTTAAACTTGGAATTTGTGCATCACGATTTGGTACCATCGGATGGTGCAAAATCGCAGCACGTAATGAATTTTCATGATGGAACAATAAGCTGCCAGCAATATTCGCTCCATTAGAGTAGCCAATTGCAATGACTTGATTGCGGTCAAATTTGTATTCCTCTGATGCTTGCTGCACGAAATCATTCAGTTCCTTTGTACGGAATAATAAATCCTCCATATCAAATACACCCTCGGCAATTCGACGGAAAAAGCGTGGCATTCCATTTTCTGAAACATTGCCACGAACGCTTAATATATTAGCATTCGCATCAATTTCCTTGCCTAAACCTATTAAATCTTTCTCTGTCCCACCTGTACCATGTAGCAATAATAGTGTACGTCCATTTGTGCCATGCTCAAAAATATGCTGCATGCTATCCACCCTTTCATTATCTCGAATTCAAGACAATTATAGTCGGTGCTTGTTCTGGCGTCAACAAACTTGACTCATCGTTTATTTTTAGCTCACCATCCTGCTTTGGTGGATCATAATATTTAAAAAATAATTGCATTACAATGACAACAAACAGCGCTGCAGCGACAATTAAGCCGATAACAATTAGCGCAAACTTTTTCCCGTCCATTCATGGCTCCTCCTTATTTTGAAGGTCTGAATCCTTCTTCTCGTAAATACTCCACTGCTGCCTCACGTGTACCGAAAGCTTCCTCTAAATTATTTTGATGATACACAGCCCATGAGCGGTTTTCATAAATAAGCTCAAGTGCTGTACCTTCTCGAGAACGCCAAATCTCCATAATTGGCTCTTCCTCTGCCTCTTCAGATAAATAGACAATGGCTGCTGCAATTATATCTCGTAATGCTTGTTCATCATAATCACGAATATTCACAAGACCTTTATCATTCGCCTCATCCTCATATTGAAGTAAATCACCTACAAAGACAAAACCGTTGCCATTTGGATGTAATTTTTCAACAACGATTGTCTTTTCATATAAACTATCTTCAAAGTGATAATTTAAACGCTTTAATGAAATTTCTTTTTTCGTTAATTCAGGGAATGTTTCAATAATCTCCTGTTTTTGTTCAAATGTTAGCATAAACATGCTCCTTTTAATAATAATTTTATCCCAATACAAAGTATCATGTATCCGTGCTGAAAGCTAACAATCAGCGGGGGCTAGATACCCCCACTGATTGAAGTTTCACTTTATCCCGTATTAATAGGCTGTACTTTTGCGACGAGTAACCGCAGGAGCACCAGACCCCCATTTCAAAACAGCAGATAAAATCAAGATGTTTAAATTGGGGATCAAACAGCCTGTAAAAACCCGATTGGTGAAACTACCAATCAGTGAGGGATAAAGAAAACCCCCACTGATTGAAGTTTCACTTTATAACGTCTTCGTCGCTGCGTCTTTAATTTTATTACGCTCTTCGTAAATATTTTTTACAATTACTTTAATAACCGCATATGTTGGGATGGCAATTAAAATCCCAATGAAACCTGCGATATTACCCGCAGCTAAAACGATTGTAATAACTGTTAATGGGTGAATATCTAGAGATTTCCCCATAACATTAGGTGTTATTAAATTACTTTCGATTTGTTGCGCAGCAAGTGTAATAACACCTACCCAAACAACTAATATTGGCTTTTGAATAAGTGCAATAACAAGCGCTGGTATAAGCGAAACCCATGGTCCAATAAACGGAATCATATTCATAAAGAATGCCAATATTGATAATAATAATGCATAATCTAATTTAATAATTAAATAACCGATAAACATCATCAATGCTAGTAAAAAGCTAATTAATACTTGTCCTTGTACATAGCTTCGTAATGCCGAGTCAATATCCCCTAACGTCTTCTTAATCCATGCTCGACGCTCTCCAGTAAATAATCCATAAATGCGAGGAGCGAACTTCTCATGGTCCTTTAACATGAAAATAAAGAAAAATGGTACAAGAATAAGCGTAAATGTAGCGGACACTGCCCCACTGACAAAGGTAACAATCATTCTACTCCCCTTCACTGCGATATCTTGAAGAGAATTAGATATAGAATCAATAAATTGCCCAACTTGAGGTGGCCAGTGATCTTTATTGTCAAGTACATAGTCTGTTGTTTCTTGGATTTTTTCACCGATATAAGGTGCATTATCCACTAAATTATTTACTTGCTTCGAGATTGGTGTACCGATTAACAATAAAAAGCCCGAAACTCCCGCCACTAGCAGTACAACAATTATAATTAAACTACCCCATCTTGGCACACCACGTTTTTCAACAAAGCGCTGTATCGGCTCTGTAACATAGTAAAGCACACCGCCCAATAGTAATGGTATAAAAACGGTTTTCAAAATAATAATAAATGGCTTAAAGATAGCACGAATTTCCATAAAGTATTTCACAATAAGCAGTGATAATAATAAACCAATTGCTACTTGAAACCATAATTTCTTTGTCATATTTCCACCTCAATCATCATCTATCTATTAGCAATAATCGCATATAGACCAAAAAAATACAATCACTGAAGTCTAAAAATAAGGATATCCTAGCATCTTTTTGAATAAGCCCAAGGCAATGATTCACCCAAGAGATACTTCCGTTCATCTACATGTTGAAAAAGCGCAAGAAATCCATTTTTAAAAATGGATTTCTTGCGCCTATTAAAATTTCACTTATAGCTCTGTATCATCAATTGAATTTAAGTAATCTTTAATTGTATCAATCACTGACTCAACACAACCGTCCTCAAACGGTGAAATTAAGCCTGCTTCACGTACTAGACCTGTGAATGCCTGTGAGCCACCTAAACCACATAAATGTACATAATCTTTCCATGCGCTGTCAAAGTCCTCACGTGAACGCTTCCAGAACTGGAATGCACAAATTTGCGCTAATGTGTAATCGATATAATAAAATGGGCTAGCATAAATGTGGCCTTGACGTTGCCAGAAGCCACCAGCCTCTAAGTATGCATTGCCATCAAAGTCACGATGTGGTAAATACTTCGCCTCAATTTCCTTCCATGCTGCCTTACGCTCTGCAGGTGTCATTTCAGGATTTTCATAAATCACATGCTGGAATTCATCAACCGCTACACCATACGGTAAGAACAATAATGAACTACTCAAATGAGTGAACTTATATTTATCTGTTTGTTCTTTAAAGAATAGCTCCATCCATGGCCATGTGAAAAATTCCATACTCATCGAATGAATTTCACAAGATTCATGTGTTGGCCATAGGTACTCTGGAATGCCAATATTGCGGCTAGAGTATACTTGGAATGCGTGACCTGCCTCATGTGTTAGTACATCGATATCACCTGATGTCCCATTGAAGTTTGAGAAAATAAACGGTGAGTTATAGTCATCAATAAATGTACAGTAGCCCCCACTTTCCTTGCCAGTTTTCGCAACTAAATCCATGAGCTCTCGGTCAATCATAAAGTTGAAGAACTCACCTGTTTCCTTTGATAGCTCTTCATACATTTTCTTACCATTATCAATAATCCACTCAGGGGATCCTTGTGGTTTTGCATTACCTGTTAAGAAATCCAAGCCTTCATCATAGTATTTAAAGTCTTCAACACCGATACGCTTCGCTTGGCGTTTATATAGCTCTGTTGCTACCGGTACGATAAAATCGCGCACTTGGTTGCGGAATTTCTCCACCATCTGTGCATCATAATCAATGCGATTCATCTTTATATAGCCTAGCTCTACATAGTTTTTATAGCCTTGTTTCGTCGCAATCTCATGGCGAAGCTTTACTAGCTTATCGTAAATTTCATCGAACTTATCGCCGTTTTGTGCATAGAAGTTAAAGCTCGCTTCACGTGCTGCTTTACGCACATTGCGGTCTAACGCTTCACCATATGGTCCTAATTGTGCAAGCGTTAATGTTTTACCATCAAATTCAATTTGTGCAGATGCTACTAGCTTACTATATTCTGAAACAAGCTTATTTTCCTGTTGCATTAATTCAATCACTTCTGGCGAGAAGCCTTTAATTTGATTTTCTGCTAATGCAAAAAGCTGTTTACCCCATTTTTCTTCAAGTTGTGCACGGAATGGTGATTTTACAAGCTCTTGATAATACTCAAATACGATTTCTTCCGCCTGTGGTCCTACTTCATCTAAGTAGTCACGTTCTGTTTGATAAAACGTATCATTCGTATCAATAGACGCACGAATATACACTAAGTTAGCTTGCGTCGAAAAAGCATTGCGATATGCATTAATTTTTTCAATTACTTCGCTCTGCTCTTCCACATTTTGTGCATTTTTAAAATCCTCAATTAATGCACGAACCCCCACTTTCATTTCATCTAAATTCGGGCGTTTATACTCATAATCTTTAAATGTCACTCCCATGATGTCCCCTACCTTTTTGTTGAATTTGAATTCATTTCGCTTTTAATTATTTACTACTATTCGCTATTTTGCAACTATTCTGAAGGGATTTTCATTATAAGAAATTGTCACCTTAACGAACTATGAATTTATTAATAGCCTCCTGTAAGCTACTAATCTCATTTGTTAAATCATTTGAAGAGTTTGTTACAAGCTGGATGGCATGTTGTTGTTCTTCTACAGATGCTGTGACCTCCTGCGTAACAACTGCGTTCTTCTCGCTAATATTTGCAATGCTCTCCATCGAAACTAACATTGTATTTTTAGAGTTATTTAGCTGACTCACGCTATTTGACATATCTTTGATGATAGCTGTAATATGCTCAACAGATTTTTCAATCGCTTCAAATGAGCCTTGCGTTGTGATGACAGATTCACGTTGCTTTTGTACAATAACTGCTGCCTTTTCCATCTCTTTTGTTACTAAATTCGTTTCTGTTTCAATTCCCTTTAGTGTACCTTGTACAGAAGCGGTTGCCTGCTGGGTTTGATCTGCTAATTTGCGTACCTCCTCCGCTACAACAGCAAAGCCCTTACCATGCTCTCCTGCTCTTGCAGCTTCAATTGAGGCGTTTAATGCTAATAAATTCGTTTGATCTGAAATTTCATTGATTGTTCCAACAATCCCTTCAACTTCATCCACTTTTTGTATTAAATTATTAAATACAGCTTGTACTTGCATCATTAGCTTATTCGAATCCTCAGAACTTTGCTGTAAATGCTGTAAGTTAGTTAACCCTCGCTCATTTGAATCATGCATTTGCACTGAGGCGGTTAATATTGATTCATTTTTCGCATGCAGCACGTCAATTTGAGCTGCAAATTCAGCCGTTGAACGATTTGTTTGCTCTGTATCTAGCGCTTGCTGAGTCGCACCATTAGCAACTTCTCCTACTGCATGGACGATATTTTCACCTAAAGCTGTGGTTTCCTCAGCAACAGCTGATAAGTTGCCAGAAGTTACTTGAATTTCAGATATCGTTTTCTCTACATTTGTAATAAGTGCTTTTAGCTGAACTACCATATTGTTAAAGCCGCTATTCAAACTTCCGATTTCATCCTGCCGATCTAGCTTATCAATTGTCACAGTTAAATTTCCATCAGCAATTTGACTTACCTTTTTTGACAAACGTATTAATGGAATTGCTAGATGACGCGAGAAAATAGTAGCGATAATACCACCTACAATACTCGAGAAAATGAGTGTTGCAACAATCACTTTTATTAAAGCGCTTACAGAAGAATTAAAATCCTGCATATAAGTTCCTGATGCGACAATCCAATCCCAATGAGGGTCTAACTTTGAATAAATTAATTTCGGCGCAACAACCGTTTCTCCTGGTAGCTCAAAATCATAATATGTAAACCCCCCACCAGCCAATGCCTGCTCTTTCACTTCCCGAATAAAATAATTCCCCGAGCTATCCTGACTTTCCCATAAATTATCCCCTTCACGTGTAGGATGTCCAAGCAATGTCCCGTCATGGCCTAAAATATAAACATACCCATTTCCCCCCAAATCAGCCGGATATGTAAGTGGTCGTTGCCCTTCTTCATTCATCCTACCAATTAGCTGTGATTTGACGCGTTCTTGTGCCTCTTGCAATGTGATAGTGCCTTGCTCTACCTCATAATTGGTCGATTCAATTAATTGCAAAGCCGTTTCTACGCTATTTTTAATTACCGTTTCCCCTAACTCGTCCATTCCTTGCTTCGCTGTCGTATAGCTGACAATGCTAATAATGAGGCTTGGTATAAAAAATATTAAAAATGAGAACACAAGCAATTTACCTTGTATGGATTTTAAAAAACGTGTCATTGTCATCATCCCCTCTATCCCTTTTTAATAATATATAACTAATATTATTACATAAATAGGGACTACAGGGAAGGAGGCCTAATGATAAGTTAAAAAGAGCTGAAATAATAAAAAACGTCCTAAAGATAAATACTTTTAGCGGTAAGATAAATACCAACTAGCGCATACAAAGTGAGTAGAGAAGCGCTAGTTGGTATTTACTTTTAAATCGAGTTCCCTAAAGCTTCAACTTCTTGTTAAATCGCTCCCGTATTTCTTCATCTATTCTATGTTCAATATTCATAACCGTCCCAGGGTAGCTTGTAATGAGCTGATTCAAACGATCGGCATTCTCTCCGTCCAATCCCGAAAGTGCCTCATCTACAACAAGAATTTCTTTATTGGACAGCATTGCACGCGCTACCTCTAATCGCTTCAGTTCCCCACCAGAAAGCTGATGGGCATCGCTGCCTAATTGAATTTGTAAGCCTTCTTCGTTCGCTAGACGGTTCAAACCTACTTTGTGCAAAACCTCATACAATCTTTCATCAGCTATATCATGACCAATCATTAAATTGTATTTTAATGTATTACGGAAAACAAATGGTTGTTGTTCAACAACTGCAAATGCCTCTGTTAAATTCCCATTTAAGCTACTACCATATTTGATTTCTCCAGACAATGTGTCCTGCTCGTTCATTATCGTTTTTAGCAATGTTGATTTACCAGATCCCGAAGCCCCCTCTATCAAAATACGATCACCTCGTTCTACTTGAAGGTTGATATTTTCTAAAATGGGCTTGTCTTCTTCAAATCCGATACTCACATTTCCCAAAGATATTAAATAATCATCGCTTGTAGTAAATGCCGGTTCTGCTGGCTGTACATGGGTAGGTTCTTCGTTGAGTACTTTTCTGAGTAAAGGTTCTGATGCCGTCATTGCATTATAAATATTCGCCAAGGAAATAAGTGGCGATACTACTCGGTCAGCAGCCATGTAGATGGTGATTAACATACCAGTAGATATTTCTCCATTGATAACCGACCATGCACCATATGATAATGATCCCATTGCAGAGACTACGTAAAGCGCTCCCACATAGAATGAAGATGTAGCTCTTCTAAAGTTCATGGAAAAATATTTATTTTGTTCTGTCGTTACTGCCCCTAACAATTGTTTGAACATTAGGTTTTTAGCGCCATAGCGTTTTACTAAATTCCTCGCATTCAAGCCATCTTCAAGTTGTCCAATATACTGATGATTTGCTTCTTGCCAATTCTCAGTTCCTTTTTGAAGCCAACGTGATGTCAACTTAGGGATAAGGGTAGGTAGAGTGCCAAGTAACACAAAAATCATACCCACTTTCCAGTTGATAAAAAGTAAAAATACTAGCGTAATACCACCTTGTAATATACTGTAGATAAAGTTCATTGTGCTATTGATGAAATCTTGTTCAATCTGTTTGATATCTGAAGTAATAGTCGAGATATACTGGCTAGCTGGAACTTTGCTATTCCCAGCATCATATGATTTTTTAAACATTTTGTCTTTCAAATCAATATTTATCTTACTTCTTAACTTACCAAAAACATAGTTATTCCATAATTGAGCCGCAACAATCAATAGCCACAAGACAAACCAGATAAATAGTAATAATGGTATTTGGTCGTATTCTTGATTGGTCATCACATCCGTAAATTTACCTAAAAAATATGGAAAAACAATCCCATCTAAAGATAGAACCATTAACAAGAGAAAACTGATAAATGCGAGTTTCCACTTCCCTCGAAATAAACTGATAACCAATTTAATCATTGCATTCCTCCTCGTAAATACCGCCTTCAGAGCGAGTACTAATTTTCTAAAACGTACTCCTTATTATTTACGAGGTTCTCTTGTTTACATGGAAGTATAGGTAATGAGCTGAAATTCAAATTATTCCATGTCAATTTATCTGTTAAATATTCTTTGTATAATTTGAAAACTTTGAGGATTCCTAGCCCCCCATTTCCATAGTCATCCGCATAAAATGATTGCTTGTCTCCTAAAAAACCAACTGCTCCATTATTATTGTGAAAATGTGTTGCAACATAATTTATTTTGTGTGTAAGCATATCCTCTAATTCTTCTTTAAAGTCGTTAGGGATATTAGGGAGTAATAAAATCCCCATAATAACTAATGCTAATCCAGCAGTTCCATAAGTCACTCCATAATTATAGAAATATGGCGATTTTAAAGATAGAACTAATTTCTTCAACAAAGCCCAGTCAGGCTCTCCATTAGCATGATAATGATGAAGTAAAACTAAAATTGATCCTGCACTACCTGAAAAAACATAAGGAGACCTAATGTTCGGCCATTCCTGAACACTATAAGACAGCCCCGAGAAAATTTCGTCATGTTCAACCGTCTGTAAATCTTCAACAATATTTTTGTGTGCAATATCCCAATTATAAGTATTTGCCTCTGCAAGTATTAGCGAAAATGCTAAACCTATGTTGCCATACTCCAATCCTTGATATTTACTAATCGGCCACGTTGTGCTCTCCAAATGTTGTTTGACTATATCAATCCATTTACTAAGGTCTGGATAATTGCTATATTGATTAATTAGCTTTAGGCTAACAAAAATGCCAGATAATCCATTGGCAAAGTCTAAATTCCCAAAATTATATATACCTAAATCTTTTATTAAATTAAAAAAGAAATGATTATTTTCCATAGGTACGCCAGCCTGAGAAAGATAAAGAGTAAAACCAGCTTTACCAAAGACTAATCCGTCATTTAGTTTACTTATATTTTCGTCTTTTAACGCGTACTCTTGCAGTATATGAGCTATGTCTAGCAATTGACGATCATCTATGATGTTAAATTCTCGCAAACATAAAGAAACACCAGGCAATCCATAGACTAAAGACAATCTATTACGATAATAGTCAGAAGTAGCAAACTTAAATACGTTATTTACATTATCTGCAAGTAAGTTAGAGTAATATCTTAATAGTACTTTTTCAATATTTTCAATGCGTGCAAGAAGATCTTGCTTTTGCTGTAAGCTATTTTTATTTAAAGCGGGTACTTCTTCATCAGTAAATAAAAGTTCTTTAAATTTTGCACTAACATCACTAGTTAAATTCCCTTTTAATATATGATTCATTAACATCATGCCAGCATTAAACAAGCCTTTTGTACCTTTAGGGAGTTTGTATAAGATAGCACTATATTCTTTTTCATAATAATTTTCATCAAAGGAATATCCTTTATTCCTACTTATTACAGAGTATAAAATAAGTTGTGAAAACATGTATAAATCTTTATCTTCACTTTTAATACCTTTTGGCATTCTATACATAAATCTATCAGTACCCATACCATACCATTCATTATTCTGAATATCTGAAATTCCTTCCGCATCAATTAAGGCAACTTTATTGTCAGTTGTTATAAAAAAATTGTCATCAGAAATGTCATTAAAAACAAGATTATTTGAATGTAATTGCAATATGAAATCGAAAATCTGATTAAAAATATCCTTAAGGGATTTTATGAAATCTGCTTTTTCTTCTTCAGATTTTTCTGGCTTTAAAATTGGGCCTTCAGTTATAAATTCTTTTAGAGATTTACCTTCAAGCTTCTCCACTATAATAAATACAGAATCTTCCTCATAAAAGTAATCTATTGCTTTTGGTAATAAGATATTATACTTACCATTGTTTTCAGTAAAGAATTGAAACTCATTCATCCTAGCTTTTTGGGCTCTATACAAAGGTTCTTTTATAGAAGGGATTCCCCCCAATCTCCCTTCTTTAATGATAATCTTCTCATTATTTATATCATTATACCCTTCGTAAACATTTCCAGAGGCACAATGTCTTAGTATTTTATTGATTGAAAATGTGTAATTAGTTAAATGACCTTTTACTGGAACCTCTTGAACGACCTCATCGCTCAATGCTTTATTCTCAAAAGGATCTTTGATACCTGAAGGAAGAGTGAAATAGCCCTTTCTAACATCTTCCTTTAGTTCTGCGAACCCGTTCATTATATTATAGCTTCTCTCATTTTCATTAGAGGTTTCATATTTAGGAAAGGCAGCTCCATATCTATAATAAATAAAACTACTATCTTTATATCGTTGATCTGAGGGAACCTGTACTCCTGTTTCACAACTAATTTCTGAATAAATTTTCTCAATTAATTCTATAAACTCTGCTTTATCCGATGGGTAAATAGTTATGTATTTACCGAATTGGCTAATGCTCGTGTTTTTACTAGATAAAAATGTGAAGGACCTCATATCCGGAACATATTTAAAAGAAATTCTTCTATTTTGAAGAATTTTACATACTTCATTTAATACTAACGGATATTTATCTAATGTAGGAGAAAGATGTATTTTCCATCCCTGAAAATGTTGTGCATTATCAAATATAATATATCTAAAAGGAGACGCGTCACTAACAGTCATATTTTTCTCAAATTTTAAATTAGCTTTAAAATAAAAATTATTTAAGTCTACCTTTGCATATTTTGTTTCAAATTCATGCATAAATTCTTTCATACTAACTTACCTCCTGGTCCTATAAAGTAAATAAATGAACGATTTTTATTGTTTTTAATAAAAACCGTTCATTTATGGATGTAAAGCAATGATTGACACATAATTATCTATTCAATTACTATTGTATGACAGTTTCCACCTGTACAGCTATTACTAGCACCAGAGTTAGCAGCAACTTTTTGTTTACTATCTGAGACTTCTAAACGCTCTAATAACTCACGTAATTTCATATTATTCACCTCCTATTTGAATATATTTTTACTGTATCTCAGAATTTACATAAATTTCTATCCAATTACTATTGTATGACAGTTCCCACCTGTACAGCTATTACTAGCACTAGAGTAAGCAGCAACTTTTTGTTTACTATCTGAGACTTCTAAACGCTCTAATAGTTCACGTAATTTCATATTATCCACCTCCCATTTGAATATATTTCTATTAAATAGAATAATTTACATAAATTTTTATTCAATTACTATTGTATGACAGTTCCCACTAGTGCAGCTATTACTAGCACCAGAGTTAGCGGCAACTTTTTGTTTACTATCTGAGACTTCTAAACGCTCTAATAGTTCACGTAATTTCATATTATTCACCTCCTATTCGAATATATTTCTACTGTATATCATAATTTACATAAACTTCTATTGAATTACTATTGTATGACAATTCCCGCCTGTGCAGCTATTACTAGCACCAGAGTTAGCAGCAACTTTTTGTTTACTATCTGAGACTTCTAAACGCTCTAATAGTTCACGTAATTTCATATTATTCACCCCCCTCTGAATATATTTCCATTATATCTCATTATTTCAACAAAATCAAATAATTCTGTAAATTTTTAATAATTAGATAATTATTGGTTTAAAGTAATATAAAATGGAATTATTTTGTGAATAGGCAAATTTCCTCTGTTTTTTAGAGTATCTTTTTCTAAGGTATAAAACTCAAATGGTTCTAGTTTTAATTTTTCAGAGAATAAAACTTTTTTTCTAAATAGCAAACACTTCAACAAAATAGCCCCTTCTGTGATTATCCATCACAGAAGGGGCTCAGAGTCCAGTTTTTTAATATATCAAAAAAGCAAACATTTATTAAAGCGCACTAGCATACTTTCAGACATTCCCTAATTACAATTTGAATTTCTCAATCTCATTAACAACTTCTTTTGAAGTAGAATCAAGCTTGTCTACTACATCATTTAATTTTTCAACCATATCTACTTGAATGTCTATTGATTTTGCTACTTCTTGCGTTTGCGTTGTTGTATTTGTTACAAGTTGGTTCATATCTTCAGCAGAGGCTAATATTTCCTCTGAGCTTGCTGACATTTGTTCTATAACCGCCGAGTTTTCTTGAATATTGTTATTTACCCTTATAACTGATTGTAAAATATTTTCTAGATTTTCGCCGATTGCAGTAACGGCTAAACTTCCTTCTTTTACATCTTCTGTGCTTACAGCCATTTCACTTAATGCACGTTCCGCAATTTCTAAGAAGCTTTGTAGGTGTTGGTGAATGTCATCTGCTGAAGTGCGGGACATCTCTGCTAGTTTACGCACCTCATCAGCTACAACAGCAAAGCCTTTTCCTGCTTCTCCTGCTCGTGCAGCCTCAATTGCTGCATTTAATGCTAGTAAATTCGTTTGATCTGCAATACTTGTAATAACAGTAATCATTTCTTCAATGGAGTGGAATCGCTCTCCCATTTCTCGTACTTGTTCAGACGTCTTAACTACCGAAGCTTCCACATTCTGAATTTGCTGTACAACCTGCTTTGAGTTTGTAGTGCTCTTTTCAACTAACTCCGTCATATCGTTTGAGGATTCTGCAATATCACTTGTCGTATCGGCTAATCTTTGAATACCTATGGCCATTTCACTCATCGCTTGCATTACTTCATCATTACTAATTTGCTGTTTGCCGCTACTTTCTGCAATTTGGGTTAGACTAGTGGCGATTGTATTATTTGAGTTATTTACATGATGCGCTGTCGCATTAATATCCTCAACGACTTGCTCTAAGCTATGTGTTTTCGTATGAATTGTTTCAAACGTTGTAGAAAGCTGCTTTAAAGCGCTCGTAAAATCTTTTACGAATAAAGAAATTTCATTACCATTCGTTATATCTATATTAGATGCAGCTTCATTGGCATCTTTAATGTTTCCTTCAGCTAAATATGTTGCCGACTCCTGCAAGGATTTTAAAGGTCGTAGTGATTTATTAATATAATAGTAAAGTATGGCTAAGCCAAAAATTGCAATTAGGCTAAATATAATAACAACAGTAGGTATAACCTCCTTTGAAATTAGGCTACTCACTATATCAACATACTCTGCAGCAATATCAATTCCTAAATAAATCACTACCTCACCGTTTGCATCTTTGACTGGAATTGTTCCTGAAATAAATTGGCCAAACTCGCTTTCTATTACATCTGTATAATGATAATCTTCCTTCAGAGCTTGTATAAGATCTGCATTTGATGTAGCACTTGATTCGCTACCAATAGTGGCTGCATTTTCAAGATCGTCAACTGGCATTCCATCGACTAAAAAAACAGCCTGCCCCTCTTCTCCATTTGTAGGAGGTACAAATGTGTATGCATACAATACGCCATTTTTTTCACGCAGCTCATTTAATTGCTCACGTAGTTTCCAGTATAATTCACTCTCGTCAGGCGAATTTACTAACTGCTTATAGCCATCAATATCCAGATATTTCGCTATATTTTGCGCTATTGTTACGTTGTGCTCCCCTATTGTTGCTTCCACAGACTTTTTCGTATTATAAATCATCATAAAAACATTAGATGCTATTAATACAATAAATACCGCAATCGTAATTGCTACAATACGGCTCGCTAATCTATTCTTTTGTCGCATAAATAGTCTCCTTTCTCATTTTTGATAGTTAATGAATATTGTGACTTACTTCGACTTAATTCTCAAGGGAGAAAAGTTTCTTCAACCACATTATAATGTAAAAAAGACACTGCGGAATTTTTCATTCAACAGTGTCTCTAATTAATATTGATTTATTCCCCTAAATCCGCATTATGATATACGCGTTGAACATCTTCTAAATCTTCAAGTGCATCAATCATTTTTTCGAATTTTGCTAAATCGTCGCCTGTTAATGCTACCTCTGTCATTGGAAGCATCGTTAATTCCGCTACTGCAAATTCTTCAATACCAGCGGCTTTAAATGCTTCTTGCGTTGCATGGAATTGATCCGGCTCTGTATAAACGATAATTGTACCTTCTTCATCTAAAATGTCACGTGCATCTAAGTCCGCTTCCATTAAGATTTCTAGCACTTCGTCTTCTGTTTTGCCCTCAACACCGAATACTGCTGTACTTTGGAACATGTGGGCAGCCGAGCCACTCACGCCCATATTACCGCCATTTTTACCAAATGCTGCGCGCACCTCGGAAGCAGTACGATTCACATTGTTTGTTAGTGCATCAACAATAACCATTGTACCACCTACACCAAAGCCTTCGTAGCGTAACTCATCGAATTGCTCATCGCCACCGCCTTTTGCTTTGTCGATTGCTTTTTCAATAATATGCTTTGGTACTGAGTATGTTTTTGCACGCTCTAATACTGTTTTTAAAGCACGGTTTGACTCCGGGTTTGGTTCACCAGATTTTGCAGCTACATAAATTTCACGACCAAATTTCGCATAAATTCGGCTATTCGCTGCGTCTTTCCCTGCTTTTTTGTCCTTAATGTTATTCCATTTACGCCCCATCGGATTCACTCTCTTTCAGCTATATATAAATTTCATGAAATAATGTTTTAACTTAACTATTATACATAAAAATCAATGAAATTTAAATTATCAAATACGCTCCAGCTAACTCTATTCCAGATTTTTTTCAGGCTGAGTGGGAGTGACATCCAGCGAATCATTATAACTCTTTAGCGTTAAATGTGTCCCCCTGCTGCAATGTGCCACTTTTATAACCCTTTGTAAACCACCGCATACGCTGCTCGCTTGTGCCATGTGTGAAGCTTTCAGGCACTACATAACCACGCGCCTGCATTTGTAATGTATCATCACCAATCGCTTGTGCAGCTGTTAATGCCTCCTCAAAGTCGCCTTCCTCTAAATAGCCTTTGTTTTGTATATAATGCGCCCATACTCCTGCTAAATAATCAGCCTGTAACTCAAGACGTTTCACCTGCTCATTATACTCCGCCTCTGGCACTTTGCCATTTAATGCATGGACTTTTTGCGAAGTGCCTAATAAGGTTTGTACATGATGCCCTACCTCATGTGCAACAACATAAGCCATCGCAAAGTCACCAGGTGCTTTAAAGCGATTTTTTAATTCACCATAAAAGCTTAAATCAATATATAATTTATGATCTGCTGGGCAATAAAATGGACCAACTGCTGCACTTTGAAGACCACAGCTTGAACTTACGCTCTCTGTAAATAACACGAGTGTTGGATTTTTGTAAGCCATACCATTGTCTTCAAAAACTTGCCCCCAGACATCCTCTGTATCCGCTAAGACAATTGACACGAACTCTGCTAGCTCTTCCTCTTCACGGCTTGGCGTATATTCCTCCGTCATTTGACCATTTTGAGTAATGCTTTGCGTCACCGTATTTAACACATCGCCCGCGTCTCCACCGCTAATTAATGTATAAATAATAGCAATAATAATCCCAATACCACCTAAGCCACCGCCAATTTTCCCAGCACTCATGCCACGGCGGTCTTCAACATTACTGCTTTTACGTCTTCCTTTCACGTCCATATAATGTCCCTCCGATTTATCTTTTTCTATATTCGTACCCGTTTTACAAGTAAGCTACTCATGATATCGTACAATTAATAAAGAAGTTTACCTTTGGGTAAAACACAAACAACTACTTCCTCGTATAATTAGTAAATCATATAGAAAAGAGTTGCTACTATGGAACAAGCTTTCTGTGCAACAATGGAAAACTGCAGCGAATATTTGCTAAGAATATCGTATTTGTATGTAAAGAATTGACTGATAACCAGCTAATACATTTTTCAATAGCTAACGTTGAGGATGTATCTAGTGAAACACTTTATAATTGGACAGTCTCACAAGGTCAAGGCGAAGATAAACTTTTCGTTATAAAAATTCCATAAGAAAATCGAGGCTTGGACAAAAGAAAAAAATGTTAAACCGAAATAAAATCGGTCTAACATTTTTTTGATTTAGAAAGGAATATTTAACTTGATGAAGAGGAAAAATTATTATCCATTTTCGCTTTTTTCAAAAAAATAAGTTCTGTCCCATCCTCATTTTTTATCTGCTAAAACCTTCTCCAACAAAGCCTCACAGCCCTCAAAGCAAAGGTCATATGTTTCTTGAAAATCCCCTGTATACCACGGATCTGGTATATCTTTTTGATGTGGTGTTATATCTAAAAAGCGGAAAATTTTCGTATCATCAGGCTGATTAAGCATTTCACGGATATTATCCACGTTGCTTGCATCCATCCCTACAATATAATCAAATTCTATAAAGTCGCTACTTTTTAGTTGGCGGCACAGCATGCCCGCTGTCGAAATACTATACTCACCTAGCTTCGCTTGCGTTCCTTTATGTGGCAGTTCTCCGACATGCCAGTTGCTTGTTCCAGCAGAGTCTACTTTTATTTCCCGACTTAGCCCACGCTTCTCTATTAAATCACGCATAACAGCCTCAGCCATAGGAGACCTGCAAATATTACCTAAACATACAAATAATATACGCATACAAATGACCACCTTTAACTTGATTCAGCAATTTCTTTTTGTATCAAAAGCGAAGCGACAGGTACAGATACAGAAGTCCCCAATTCTATAAGTGGCAGGAGGAATACAGGAAAAGTAACTAGATCAGAGGGAGTACCAAATTTCCTGCTCCTGCGGTTACTCGTCGCAGAAAAACATGTGCTCCTGCGGTTACTCGTCGCAGAAAAACATGTGCTCCCACGGTTACTCATCGCAAAAAGTATTGCTGATTCAAGTTAAGCCTCCGGCGGATGTCACAGATCTGGAAGGGGAGTTTTCGAGCGAGCTCGAAAAAATCTGGACGCAATTACGCCAAGGCGTAATTGATTTATGACCTAGCTCCCTTCAAAATTTATGAGATACGCTAAATTAAGATAATTTTGATTCTAACTCTTCTGTTAAACGAAGAAGCTCTTGCTCTAAAAACTTTGTTGCTTCATCGCGTGCTTCTTTACCGCTTTCTACTGTAAAAGGCTTTCCATAAATTAGATGGCCCTTTTGACGTTTAAATACCTCACCAACAATACGTGGACCGATATAAGCAGCAGGTACAATTTGCGTCTTTGCTAGCTGCGCAATGGTTACAGCCCCCTGCTTCAAATCATTATTTTCCGTTGAGCGCGTACCGCTTGGGAAAATACCTACAATTTTGCCTTCCTTAATAAGTTGACGTGGAATTTTAATAACACTTGGCCCCGGGTTATCACGATCTACAGGAAACGCATTTAATCTATCAATTAACCAGCCAAGACCTTTTATTTCAAACAGCTGCTTTTTCGCCATAAAATGAATTTCACGTGGGTAAATCGATACACCTAGATTAATAATATCGATATAACCTGTATGTGTACATGCAACGACAAAGCCACCTTCCTTTGGTAAATTTTCTTCACCATAAACCTTTGCCTTTGCGCCATTTATTTTTAAAATTACTTTACAAATATTTGCTGCTAATTTATACACATCATTGCCCTACCTTATTTTTTAATACCTTTATTTTAATCAAAAAGATGCGCATTTTCAATTAAGCATACTGCTTTGCGATGTCTTGCACTAAATTTTCTAGCCAACTATCAAGCTTTGAAAACTCAAAGCCTGCTTCTGTGGCTTTATCATTTTTCATATACCATGACTTAGGAACAGCGTACGGGGAGCGGATTTCATCATCGCCTAAAAGTGCAATTTTCGCTTTTTTACCAGTCGCCTTCTCTACTAAATCCATTAATCCTTGCAATGTAATAGCGCCTGTTGCTGTTGCATTAAATGGCCCTTCGACCGCTGTTTGTCCAGCCCATAATAAAAATCGTGCCGCTTCTTCTGCATGTATAAATGACATTTCTGCATCCATATCTACAAAGCCAATTGGTTCTTCTTGTGCCACACGCTTTACGTGGAAATGTAATCGTTCTGTATAATCATCTACTCCCATAACAATAGGGAAGCGCACTGCTACAACTGGAAATTCGGCATACTCAAAAAATACGGCCTCCGCCTGACGCTTTCCTTCTCCATAAGTAAAATCCTCTGTATCTCCCATACGAATCGCATAGTTATATGGATCAAAATCTTCTTCCACTTTTACAGCACCGTCAATTTCATATGTTGATAAAGTTGATGTAAAAACAAGCTTGCCAATTTTCCCGTTAAACACATCACAAAATGCTTTTGCTTCATTTGGAGAATAGCAAATATTATCGTATACAATATCAAATGTACGATTTTCCATTAGTGACTGCAAATCATTTTTCTTTGTGCGATCAACAACTATATGTTCGACATTATCTCCGAATGGATTGCCCGTTTTCCCTCGCGTTGCAATTGTCACTTGATGTCCTTCAGCTAATAATAGCTCTACTAATTTACGACCGAAAAATCTTGTTCCACCTAATACTAAAATGCGCTTCATACAAATCTCCCCTTTTTGTTATACTTCTCCCACTAAAATATCTACATCTATCGTAATTTGTGGTAGCTCTACTGTTTCTATATTTTTAATATGCCAGCCCATCGGTGTCATTTGCAATAATTTTGCTACAAGCTTTGTATTAAGTGGAACCGTGTAAGTAATGCGTTGCACATCTACTTTATTGAAGCTTTCCTTAAATCGTTCCACGGTCTGTGCATTGGAGTAGTTTTCCTTGTCTGAATCAGCAAATGCCTGGACACGTAACTCCTTTAAATAGCCTTCTTGTGGCACCACTTTGATTACTTTTCCGTTCGGCTTAAGCAAGCGCTTAAATTCTTCATAGTTTGCTGGGGATAAAATATTTAAAATGGTAGAAAAGCTCTCTGACTGAAACGGACTATTCGCCAAATCACCAACACACCATATTTTCTCACTATAAAACTTTGCAGCTGCTAAAATACCCTCTTTAGCAATATCGATGCCAACACCTACTGCATTTGGTAGTTGCGCGCAAATTCGAGCTAAATGCGAGCCTTCACCACAGCCTGTATCTAAAATAACTTGATTACTTGATAAAAAACTAACGATTGTTTGCTGCAATGGGTCATACAGACCGCTAGTAATAACTTCTTGGCGTGCCTCAAATAATTCCTTGCTATACATTGATGCCACAGGCTTTGTCATAAAATTCATATAGCCTTGCTTCGCCATATCAAATGAATGTTTATTAGTACAGCTCATCGTTCCCGTATCAGTCAGTTGCATTTCATTCTGACAAAACGGGCAAGAAAACATAGTAATATGTTGTTGAGTATACCGAATACTTACTTCCCTTTTAGATAATTGTCCCATCTTACTCCCCTTTCCATTCCCAAGAGCCAAACGCTTTATCTTGATTAAGCAAGCGCTATTTGTATTATCTATTGTACAGGAATTATAACTAGATGCTTGAAAAAACACTTTTAAAGAAGTGCCTACGTACTCCTTTAAAAGTGTTTTGAATTTAAGCCAATTGCTTTGTTAATTGCTGGGTATTGTTGCTATCATTTAATACATCGTAAGCCGCCTGTACGTTCTCAGACGATAATTGCGCCTCATGCCCACCAAATTGAGCAATCCAACCTTTTAAATCCTTTGTCTTAAACACATCCACTTTGTCAGAATTAAGCTCAATCTTTTGGAAAGAACACTCATTTGTAAAAATAACTATTGCCTTAAATGCTTCTTCTTGTATCGTTGGCAGTAAATCGCGTAATTTATATATATTACGTTGTGCTAAATGGATTGGGTTAGGGAAAGATTTTTTTCTATCCTTATATAAGAGCTGCGACCATTCTACATCTTGCTCACGGCCAGCAATCCATCCTTTTTTCTGTTCAATATTAACTATATAAATTCCTGAGGAATGCATAATAATAGCATCTACTGGCTTCTCATTTGGAAGGAGCTGAACATCGAATAAAATATCATACTTTTCTTTTGTCGCCTTTAATTCCTCTGTCAGCTTATACAATGATCGAACCCTGCTATTATTTAACACCTCGAAAATCGAATACGATGTCGCTTTGCTAAATAAAGAATCATCATATTTATAAACAACAAGCATTACTATACCTATTAATAAGAAAACAACTAGCAGCATCCACATCATTTGGCGTGTCACCTCATACATCAATCGTTTATTACTGTTATTGTAACAAACTTACAACCTCTTGACTACGCACTATTAGAACTATAACGGCCAAATTATTTTTTCTCTATTATTATGCTACCTAGCTCTGTTTTTAAATTAATAAGATTTTCCCCTGTACCATAAACTGTTCGCTTGCCACGCTCGCCATAAATTGAGATTTTTCCCAGCTCTGACTTTGCTTCAATAGTAGCATTGTCGATCGTTTCCTTTGTAAATACCTCTATTTTACCTACACTTGTTTTTAATTTTAATGGCTTCGTGATGCTTTCAACGTCCATAATGATTTTTCCTGCCTCTGTACGCGCATCAATCTCACCTTTAATATTGATTAAGTCAACGCGCCCCGCCTCAGACTTCACATCCCAACTCTCTGCCGTACAATCTTCAATTACTACTTTTCCTGCTTCACTTTTAACAATCGCTGTTGTTGCATGGACAGATTGTAGCTCTGCCTTACCAACACTTGATTTGACATATAAATCACTTACTAGTACTTTTTTCAACTTGGCCTTACCGACAGATGTATGACATTTAATGTCCTTTGCTTGTAGTCCTTCAATAACAGAGCCACCTACTTCATTTTCAATAACAATGCTTTGATAAAGCTTTTCTGGCACATAAATCATGGCAGTTGCTTCAGTGTTGAAATTGAAATTAATATTTAAACCGAAAATTTTAAATGTACTTTCTGGTCGCTCAATTTTGACTGTCAGCGTATCATTAGCGATTGTCACATCCGTTGTGAATTGCTCTCCTTTGCTTTTTAATTCTGTATAAAATTTACCTGTTTGAGACGGTAATAATTGAACAGAAGCGAGCTCACTATCAATTTTAATATGGTTGAACTCATCTTCCTTCACAATATTCGATGTTTGTACGAATTCTTGCTCTGAATAAGCTTTCAATAATTCTGCTGCTAATTCATCTATATCACCTAATGAAGCAATCATTTCCTCTACTGATTTACCTTCTGCCTGGCCGCTTGCAAAATACTCCTTGAAATCACGAATAATATCTTGGCGCTCACTGTCATTTAACTTTACTAATGCTTGCTCCAGTTTACTTAAAAATTGTTGTTCCATCATTATTGTTCCCCCTTATTTACTAAATCGTTTACCGCTTGATAAAATTGCTGCCATTCCATTTTTTGTGTATCTAGCTGTTCCTTGCCTGTGTCTGTTAACTGATAATATTTCCTTGCAGGTCCTTCTGTCGATTCCACCATATATGTTGTAAAACAACCCTCTGCAGTTAATCTGCGGAGTAATGGATATACCGCCCCTTCAGAAATATCAATTTTACTAGAAATCGCCTGCACCAGCTCGTAGCCATACATATCACGCTTTTCTAGCAATGCAAGTACACATAAATTCAGTACACCCTTTTTAAACTGTGGATTCATTTTGCTCCCCCCTCCACTACTATTTATTAATTAGTAGTATAGCATCCACTATTGTTTAATGCAAGGTACTAATCCAAAAATAATAGAGCTACTTTAAAAGTAGCTCTATTTGGCTTGTCTCAACGACTTTATGCTTTTTTGGAAAATCCATAACAATATAATGCTTGCAAAGGCAATACTTGCAGATAAATAGTACGTCTTTCCACTAGCAACTGTCAGTAGCCATGTAAAGAATAGTGGCCCGATAATACGCCCTAGGCTATCCATTGAATAAATAACTCCCGCCGCTGTACCGTACAAACCACCTGATTCTTTTGAAGCAAGCGATGTATTCAAAGTACGTGCAAGAGCATTTCCTGCTGTAAATACGCAAAGTGCTGCTCCAGCAAACATAAGACTATTCGTAAAAGGTAACATAAATAGTCCAATTGCTGTGATGATTTGCGCAGCCATTAGCCATTTTGGCTCCTGCCCATCCTTCACTTTACGAACAACCATTCCTTGAATGAAAAAGTCAACAAAGCCACTAAATAAAAAGAGTGAGCCAATTTGCGCTGACGTAATTTGAATTGCATCCATTTGGAACAGCTGTAGTGTAGATTCAATGCCTGCTAATAAAAATGTAACGAGAAATGAAAATATAAATAAGTAGCGAATGCGATAGCTAAAAAGCTGTCCAGCAGCCATTGGGATAATAGCACGTCCCTCTGTTTTACGGTAAGTGTCTGGCTCCTTCAGTACTGCTAATGCATAGAAAAATAACGCAAAGATTAAAATTGCTGAAACAGTAAATGGTGCTCTTAGACTTATTTCACCGAGTAAGCCGCCAATTGCTGGGCCAAAAATAAACCCTAAGCCGATTGACATCCCCATAAAGCCCATATATTTATTGCGATTCTCCTCTGTAGAAATATCGCCAATAAAACCTGTTACTGCTGTATATAGAGCACCTGAAAATAATCCTCCAACAATGCGTGAAGCATAAAGCATTGGCAATGAGTGGATAAATACTGAAACTAACATAAAGCTTGCGCTAAAGCCAAGCAAACCTACTAATATTAATTTTTTTCTCCCTACTTTATCAGATAGGCGCCCCCACAAAGGTGCTGTAAAGAAGCTTGCTAGTGAATAGATGGTCAACAAGCCTCCCACATGCATTGGGTGAAAATCTTGCTTCACAACGACCTCAGGTAAAACAGGGATGATTAAACCGAATCCCACATAAACGAAAAATTGGACAGATACAAGCAAAAGAATAGCCTTGTTCATTATGCTTTCTCCCTCATTTAATTCAAATTATTTTCAACAAATTGAACAAGTTTTTCATAGTCCTTTAAACGACGATTACAATTATCTGCGTCATCACAAATATACTGACTATATGATTTATAAGCATCAGCCTGTCCTTTTACTTTTGCTGTAAAAAGATGGACATTTGAATGCTCATTACAAATTGCACAAACACCTTTCGTATTTGTATTGCCAATCGTTCCTCGTAAGCCCGTGAAATTGCCCTCTCGCTCAATAACAATATATTGGCGATGTGTGCCTGAATCTTGCCATGATAAGTAGCTAATGCCCTTCCAGTCGATTTCACTTAGTTTTGGTATTTTTAGTTTCTTATCTTTTTTAAATAACTTTTCAATACCTTTTTCAGAAATTGCTTTAAACGGAATTGTATACGCCTGTAAGTTTTCGACAAATAATGTTACATCTAAGCGATCCTCTACAGTTTCAACAGCCCTTAACAGCGTTTCTTGATTTTCTGCAAGTGGTAGCTTCTCTCTCAATGTTGTTAAAGCAAGTTCCCTCACTGTTGATAGTATATTAGCATCTTTTGATGAGGCTTTTGCATTTACTATTTTCACTAATTGCTGTTCGATTAAACGAACTTCTGCAACAGTTAAAAATGGTGTCATCATTATAACACTTCCTTTATTTTTAAATCTTATTATCGCAGTAACATTAACTATATATTTTAACACGCTCTGTACTATTATATAATAATATTAGCTTACTCAAAGTGAGGTTTTTTACATGCAACCAAAGACAATCGACATTCCCGCATACGTTGAAGCTGGCAATATTATTTGTCCTAAGCTAACCATTACGTATCAACAAGCATTTATTATGGGAATTTATACAGACCAAGCTAAAATTCAATATGTATTAAAAGCATTCATTAAACAGCCAAATAGTTATATACATTTGAAGGACGACAATCTTTATGAACGTCTAACAGTGAGAGAGCATGTTGCCTTCTACAGAAAGCTATTCAACTCATCTGAAACAGTTGAAGCATTATTACAGCTTATTAACTTATTTGACTGTCAAAATATTAAAATAAATCAGCTTTCAAAAAGTAATCGCCAATTACTCCACTATTTAAAGCTTTATTTAACGCCTGCTTCCATTATTATAGTTGAAGAACCATTACAAAATATGGAGGAATTTCCCAAATATATAACAGTACAATTATTTGAAAAAATGTCTCAAAAGATGATTTTGTTACTCTCAAATAATTTAGAGGATTTACTTATTTCTTGTCATGAAACAAACCGCTTAGATGCACAGGGCTTGCGATTATTAGATGTGGCAGGACAAGAAACAGCAACAAATGATACAGCAACATTTTCTCCAATGAAAATTGAAAAAATTCCAACAAAGAAAAATGACAAGATTATTTTATTTAACCCGCCTGAAATTGATTATATAGAAAGTGTCGAAGGTGATGTTTCAATTTATGTAGCTGGTGAAGCATATCCTTGCTCACTAACCTTAACAGAACTTGAGCAGCGTCTTATACCACTTGGCTTTTTCCGTTGTCATCGTTCTTACATAGTCAATTTACAAAAGGTACGAGAAATTATTACATGGACTAAAAATAGCTATAGCCTATCCATCCATACCACAAATAAAACAACAGTGCCTTTATCTAAAAATAAACTTGCCTCATTAAAAGAGCTTATCGGAATTTAGCGAATTTCCGGGGAAATAATTTGCTCCATTCAACCATTCTATTTCTCTTATTACCCTTATTTCCCCTCTTTTCGCCATAAATCTAATGTAAGCTTCTTTTTTTTGCATTACATTAAAGACATCACGAATACGGAGGGGAAATACAATATGACAACAATTATTGATGTTCGTCACTTAAAAAAAGCATTTCAACAATCAAATGCTTTAGCAGATGTTACATTTTCTATTCAAAAAGGAGAAATTTTTGGTTTCCTTGGCCCAAGCGGCTCTGGTAAAACAACTACTATAAAAATATTAACTGCGCAGCTTCATAAAGATGCAGGCGAAGCATTTGTTTTTGATATGCCTGTTAGCGCAATGCAGGATAGCAAAAACAGGGAAAAATTCGGAATTTTAACAGATAATAGTGGTCTTTATTCTCGCTTATCTATTGAAGAAAACTTGGCACTTTATTGCAAACTTTATAATGTACCTAATACAGCTATTAAAGAAGCACTTGAATTTGTCAATTTATATGGAGAAAGAAAGAAAAAAGTAAGTATGCTATCGAAAGGTATGACACAGCGTGTTTTATTAGCAAGAGCTATTTTGCATAAGCCTGACTTACTATTTTTAGATGAGCCAACCTCTGCACTTGACCCTGTTAATACAGCACATATTTACAAAGGATTGCGCGCTTTAAATGAGCTTGGCACAACAATCTTTTTAACAACCCACGATATGCAAGAAGCTGACACACTATGTCACCGTGTAGCCTTTTTAAATAAAGGGACAATTCAAGCCATTGGTACACCTAAACAATTAAAGGAACAATATAGTGAGCAAACAATCACTGTCGAATTGAAGGATGGCTCATCTCAAGTTATTAAAAACGATGCACAAAATGCACAGTCTTTACATGATTGGATGGCAAATAATCAAATTTCTCGAATCTTTTCCAACGAACCAACTTTAGGCGATATTTTTATGAAAATTACAGGGAGTGATTTACAATGATGAATATTTCAATTGCACGTATTCAAGCTATTTTTATGAAGGATTATAAAGAGTTTTCTCGCAACTACGCTATTTCTGTAATGGTATTTATTCCAATTATTATGGCTTTTTTATATCGCGATATGGAGTTTGATGCAGCTCAAAAAATGCTATTTCCACTAGCTATCACTTTTGGGATGGTGACAGCCTTTGTGCAAGCTGCTCTTATTGCAGAGGAGAAGGAGCGTAATACATTGCGTAGTTTATTGCTGTCTCCTGCTTCCCTTGCTGATATTTTAATTGGCAAAAGTGCATTAGTTTCAACGATATCAGTTATCATTATTGCTCTATGCTGTTACGCAGTAAACTATACACCTTCTGCTACAATGATAATTGCAATTATTTTATCTATAGTATTCTATGCTGCTTTAGGAACGATTTGTGGCTTATTTGCTAAATCAACGATGGAAACAACGTTCACAGTACTACCAGTAGTAATAATCTTCCCATTTGGCCCATTTATTTCAATGTTTGCAGAACGCTTTTCAGTACTTAAAATTGCTAAATGGCTTCCAAGCTCTCAATTAGCTGACCTAGCTCAAGGGGATAGTTTAGTTCCAATGATCGGCATTGTATTATGGACAATCGCCGCTTGGGTTGCTGCAATTATCTTGTGCAAAAAACGTATGGTTGATTAATTGAAACTTTTTCTTGGCGCCATCGTATAATAACTAGGCTAGCAATTTTTAAAGTATAAGGAGAAATTTTTGTTGAATCATCATTGAACAAGGATCATTTTATTTTTCATGTATTTCATTGCAATTTCAGATGCATACTATTCTTCTCTATTGTTAATGGAATCAAAATCACCACCGCAGCATCAATCTGTACAAACATCCACTCAGTTTGCTACAGCTATTGCCAATATGCGGTGACAACGATAACGATCGTAAGCAACGAACTATGAAGAAAACGAAATTAATAACACTATTTTACATTATCAATAATGTCACAAAATCGAATGTACTGGATTTTACTTTTCTTAATAAATTACACTCACGGTTGTACGTTTTACGCTTGTAGTGAATTTAAGCTTAGTTAATTAAAAAACGCATGGAATCAAAGCAAAAAATTATGATTTCATGCGTTTATTCATTTGAGCCTCGTTTTACTCACAATACTATTTTCTTTAATTGTTGCAATTCAGTTATTTCATATGTAGGTTCGTAATTTTCTACACCCTGTTTTCCTTGTTGATTGAACCAGCATGTGTCGATACCTGCATGAATACCTCCCACTATATCTGCCGAGAAGGAATCACCAATAATAAGTGCTGCCTCGGTATTGAAATTTGGAATGCGGTCAAATACATAATCAAAATAGCCCTTCATCGGCTTTTGATAGCCTGTATCCTCTGATACAAATACATTTTTAAAGAGCGGTGCTAGTCCTGTTATTTGCAATCGTTTATATTGCGTTGTAGACACACCATTTGTTACTAAGTATAAATCAAATTTATGTGCAAGCTGGTTTACTAACTCCCATGCACCTGGAACAAACACTTTGCTTTCGGCTAAATAATTACGGTACTTCTCATCAAATTGCTCACCGTCTACCTCTTGTCCAAATGCTTCAAATAGTTTAGCAAAGCGTGTCGTGATAACTTCATCACGTGTAATTTCACCATGCTCAAACCTTGTCCATAAGCCAGCGTTAATTTGACGATATTTTACCTCTACATCTTCTGTTAAAGGAATTCCTTGCTCCTCAAATAAGCGATGAAGCGCCATATCCTCTGCCGCTCCAAAATCTAATAAAGTATCGTCTAAATCAAATAATAAATGCTGGTACTTTTTCATCTGCCATCACTTCTTTCTTATTATGCTACCTTTTACTATAGCAAAATATTGTTGTCATTATTACCTATTTTCATGTACGATTCAATTGTAAAGTAGAAGGAAGGTTATATAATGCCACTTGATTTAGATATCTCACTTATAGTTATTTTAATTTTCTTTGGCTTTTTAGCTGCTTTTGTCGATTCTGTTGTCGGTGGTGGTGGTCTTATTACATTGCCAGCCTTATTATTTACTGGACTTAGCCCTGCTTCAGCAGTAGCAACAAATAAGCTAGCAGGCTCGCTAGGCTCTTTAACGAGCACTATTACATTTTATCGTTCAGGAAAACTAGATATTAGGTCTGTTTATAAATGGTTTCCACTGTCATTTTTCGGCTCGATGCTCGGTGCTTGGGTTGTCCATTTAATCAATCCAGAAATTTTAAAGCCTTTAATGCTTGTGATGCTAGCAGCTGTAGCTATTTATACAATTTTTAAAAAGGATTGGGGACATCTTTCTACGTATAAAAATTTATCGCGTAAAAAACTAGTTATCTTTTTGTTAGTGCTCTTTGTAATCGGCTTTTATGATGGTTTTTTAGGTCCTGGAACTGGCTCATTTTTAATTTTTGCTTTTCTTATCGTAGGCTTTGATTTTTTGAAGGCAGCAGGCAATGCAAAATTTTTAAACTTCGGTAGCAATATCGGTGGGTTACTTATGTTTATATCACTCGGACAAGTTAATTATACATACGGTCTAATAATGGGGGTAGCACAAATTGCCGGAGCTATATGTGGGTCAAAATACGCGATTAAACGCGGCAGCGGCTATGTTCGCATATTATTTATCGTTGTAACTATTATTTTGTTGGCTAAAAATGCTTATGATTTCTTTAAATAATATAAATGATTTGAGTTACCTGCTTACAACAAATCGCTAACATAGCAATAAAGGGATTTCGGGAAAATTTGAACTTTCCCGACACCCCCTTTAACGTTTAATTCTCCCTATATACTTCAACGCATTTTCAGACGGAACGAGCATCATTTTATCATTGCGTTTTTTACGAATCATATATGCTTTATAAAAGCAGCGCTCTGCAGTCGTTACATTGCCCTGCTCTAAATAGCACTTACCCTTAAATTGCCATATACTATCCTCGAATTGTTGGAAATGATGCTCCTCACAGTACGCTAATGCTTGTTCAAATAAACTTAATGCCTTTTCATACTCTTTTGCATGCTTGATAGCTTCCCCGTAGTTAATTAGCGATATTAGATACTCTTCTCCGCCCTTAGGTTCGAAATAATCTAATGCTTCCTTTATGTAATATAATGACGTAGCAATACACCCTGCTAGCCTATTTAAATAGCCGAGCTGACGATATGTTCTATACTTTATATCACCGTCGATAGTTGGCTCTAATAGAATAGAATCACCTAGGCGAAGAGCAGCATAAAGTTTATCAGTATCTAAACATTTCTCACGTAAAAAATCATTTTCATCAATAAAAACTATCTGCCTAATCTCCTGAAATCTCTGATCAAAGTCATTTATTAACACGAAACCTCTCCCCTTAGCCTTCTATTACATCTTTATCAAACTTTTGTGCTAATGAGGCTGCACCCATCTTCAAAATTTATGATATTTGCCAGAGCCATTAAGGCAATATGTTGTTGGTCACTTAATAAAAGTTTAAATGAAAAGCATGCTGCTATTCAACATGCTCATTTTTATACATATTATTGCCCTTCAACCGCCAGTAATGCCTTCTTCAATTCAATGCCTGCACTAAAGCCTGTTAAAGTGCCGTCTTTTCCAATAACTCTATGACATGGCACAACGATAATTACTGGGTTTGCCCCAATAGCACCACCAACAGCTCTCACTGCCTTCGGGTTTCCTATACGTAGAGCTATATCAGAATATGTGCATGTTTCTCCGTAAGGAATTTGCTGCAATTCTCGCCATACGCTTTCTTGAAAAGGAGTTCCCCTATAATGTATGGAGAAATCAAATTGTTGTCGTTGTCCTTGAAAATATTCAGTAAACTGCTGTATATAGGACGTTAATTTACTAGCATCCTCTTTTACTTCGCTACCTTTATGATGCTTATTAGCCCATACAAACAGCTTCTCTTCATTTTCGTGCAACGACCCTGTATAACATAACCCTTGCTCAATTGCTGCGATGACAAACTGGATATCCCCAAAATTAAAATTTGTCCAATATATCGGTTGTGCCATTACAATCCCTCCGTAATGTTAGCTCATTTCAACAGTCGGTCCCATTACTGGAGGCACTGTTAAACCTGCTTGACGTAATAAAACGGTCATTTGTCCACGGTGATGTGTTTGATGATCAACTAATACTCTAAACAACGCACCGCGCGGCATCGAACCTCCAAATGCAGGTACCTCTTCCGTTAGCTGTTCATCAGATAATGCTGGAATTTCTTTTTTATATGCTTCAATTACCATTTCATACGCTTCTATAATATCTGCCATATTATTAGGCACAGCCATATCTGGTCCCGGTGCAGGTATTTGTAACCCCGCAAATTGTCCAAATACACCTGCTGTTCCTACTAAGTGCCAAGCTAACCAGCCTAACGTATTGTGACCTTCCACAATTGACTGACCCATTTTTTCATCAGTAATTGCCTTCAATACATTTAGAGTGCCTTTTGAAGATACGTGCCAATCCTTTGAAAAATCCTCTACTGTACGATACATAAAAAATCCCCTTCCCATGTGCTTATCTAATTTCAATTAATGCATAGCACTTAGCAGAAATCTCACTGCTAGTGCTTTCCTATTATCTACAGCATAATCAAAAAAACATCAAATTTCAATTAGTTTGCTGCCTATACTATATACCGTCCTAAAGTGCGCCAAGTCTCAATTTTTTCTTCAAAAGTTTTAATATTTCTCCCTGGTATTGGGCTTGTCGAAGGCATTTTTTCGTAATAACGTCCATCAAGAATTTCCAGCCCAACATGCTTTTTAAATACATCAAAGGATTTAGCACCATTAAAAAATACTGCTTGTATTTGAGGGTACTGTTGAAAAAGTAGTGAAAAATTATTCGGCACTTCATTTCGAATATTTGCATCTAAGCTACCTTGACGTTCACAGGATTGGATGACATCCCATAGCCCAATGCCTTTTTCTTTTAACAACTCCACACGCTGTGTATAATCTTCCGATATATCTTCGTCTATAATAGCAGCGATAATTGGCCAAAAATGATTGCGAGCATTCCCATAATATTGTTGTTTGTCTAGTGATTGCACGCTTGGCATTGAACCTAAAATAAGCACCTGCGTCCGCTTATCAATTATCGGTAGTAAACTATTTTGTCGCATCATTTTCACCCATTTCTCTTATCTATTTAGCTCCTTTAAATATAACATAATAATAATTAACTCTTGTCCAGATTTCTTTAGAGCTTTAGTGGAAGTTAACCTAAAACTATCACGACACGCGCCAGCGGTTAATTGATCTGCATCGTGCAGGCCTTCTTTTCAAAATCTGTAACATCCGCTGGGGCATTTGGGGTAATACGATGTTGATCACTCAGTCGTTACGGCACCCTTAGACTGTGTTCCTCTATTTCAGCGGGTGTTTGAACACCCACTGAAAACACATATGTAGGCAAAGTCGAAATCGACTTTGCCTACATAATGATTATTCTGTAAATTTCACATTTTGAATTTTGTAAATACCTGTTGGATCAATAGTGAAGCCAGTAATCTTTTTGCTTACACCCGTTAAATAAGCTTGGTGGTAAACAAACGCTGCTGGAGCCTCTACATTCAGTATATTTTGGATGTCTTTATAGTAAGCTAAACGCTTATCATTATCTGTTTCAACACGAGCTTCATCTAATAATTTATCTACTTCTGGATTAGAGAAACGAGTACGGTTGTTATTACCAATATCACTTGAGTGGAATAATGGATACAATGCGCCATCCGCATCACCTGTTGATGCAGACCATCCTAAAATGAACATATCATGGTCACCAGCGCCTGTTTTCTCTAAATATGCGCCCCACTCCATTACTTCAATTGTTACTTCAATGTTTAATTGTTTTAATTTTTCTTGTAAAACAACTGCAATTTGTTGACGTTGTGGGTTATCATTTGTCCAAATTGTTGTTTTGAAACCATTTGGGAATCCAGCTTCTGCCAGTAATGCTTTCGCCTCTTCAATATTAGAATCTTGAGGTGTAACATCATCACTATAGCCCCAAATCATCGGTGATAATGGACCTTTAGCAGCTAAACCAAAGCCATCATAAACCCCTTGTAAAATCTCTTCACGATCAATTGCTTTTGAAATTGCTAGACGTACTTTGGCATTATCATAAGGTGCTTTTTCAGCATTGAAACCAACATATGCAATCGACATAGATGGTTGTTGAACAATGTTTGCAAATGATTCTACTAATGGAACCTCTGTAGGTTGTACTGGATCGATAATTTGCGCGTTACCTACTTCTAAGTCCGCAGCACGTGTTGCACTTTCAGGTACTGTTTTAAATACAGCTGAATCATAAGCGACTTTATCGCCCCAATACTCTTCATTTTTCACAAAGCGAATTTCTTGTCCAGGTGTCCATTTATCAAATTTTAAGAAACCAGTACCTACTGGGTTTGCATTTACATAAGCGCGAAGTTTTGATGTATCATCGCCTGCTTCTGCATAATCTTTCGCAATAACTTCTGGGCTAATCATATAGCCACCAGCATGTGTTAATACTGCTAAAAGTGGACCATAAGGTGTTTTTGTTTTAATGTCTACTGTGAATTCATCAACAACTGTCACCGATTCAATTGGTTCAAAGTTTGTAGCACGTGGTGATGCTACTTTTGGATCTAGTAAACGATCTAAGTTGATTTTTACCGCTTCCGCATTGAAAGGTGTTCCGTCGTGGAACTTCACATCTTGTCGTAATTTTAATTGTAATGTTACATCATCAATTTGTTCCCATGATTCTGCTAATAAAGGTTCGATTTCACCTGTTTCAAAATTACGCACTACTAATGTTTCAAAAATATTAGCTTGTACGTTATTAGATGGTACATCATTTGAACCATGTGGGTCTAATTCAACTGCTTCTGATAGCACTTCTAAAACAAGCTCGCCACCCGATACAGTTTCTGTGCTTTGATTTCCATTATTAGCTGTGTTTCCTTCTTTGTCTGTTTCTTTTTCTTTGCCTTTGTCATCACTACCACCGCATGCAGCAAGCACAAGGATAAGTGCTGACACTAACAGCAATAACCATAGTTTGTTTTTCTTCATTCCCAAAGCCTCCCTTTATAAAGTTAACTTTCAGAAAATTAACTTTTTTAAATATTATCCGAATTTTTCATAAAAATCAACCCTTCTACATATATATAAAAATTATTTTTAATTATAAAAGCTGCGAAAAAAGCAGGCGGTCACCTACTTTTTCACAGCTTTTTACATTATTCCTAATGTTATGGAATTACATATTTTGTGAATATTTATAAATTATTTGTAATATTTCATTATTTTTTTCTATTGGATTTCAATCCTTTAGAAATTTGCTTCCATTTTCGTTGCTCAGCCTGCCTTGCTTGAGCATCCGTTTTACGCTCTATATAGGCCAGTTCACGCTGAAGCTTAAAGTAGCTTTGCAGACGTGCAGCTTCTAGCATCCCTTCATCAATTGCATGCTGCACAGCGCAATGTGGCTCTCCTTTATGAGTACAGTCTTTAAATCGGCATTGCTCTGCTAACTGTTCGATATCTTGGAAACTTGAAGCAAGGCTATCCGATTGATTCCAAAGCTGCAATTCTCGCATACCTGGTGTATCAATCAAGGAGCCACCTGAGCTTAATGTCACAAGCTCGCGATGTGTAGTCGTATGGCGACCTTTTGCATCATCCTCTCGAATACCAGAAACCTTCATCTTCTCTGTACCTAAAAGCTCATTTGTCAGTGTGGATTTTCCCGCACCAGAAGAGCCTAGCAGCGCTCCAGTCACACCTGCTGGCAGCAATTCTCGCAAACGTTCAAAGCCAATACCTGTAACCATACTTGTCACAATTACCTCGACACCAAATGCAATGCTTTCCACCTCTGTAGTATAGCGTGCGACATCATTACATAAATCTGCCTTTGTTAATACAATGACAGGCGTTGCGCCAGAATCCCATGCTGCTACTAAATAGCGCTCTAATCTACGAACATTAAAATCGTCATTTAAGCTCATTACAAGCAACACAATATCCACATTCGCCGCAACAATTTGTTCTTCAATTTCCAAACCAGCTACTTTGCGTGAAAATACCGATTTACGCTTTAGTAGCTTATGAATAATCGCCCGTTCCTCTCCAGGCATTTGCTCCACTAACACCCAGTCCCCTACTGCCGGATAATCCTCACGTGCAAATGCATTGTAAGCAAAATTTCCTGCTATCGTTGCAAGCCATTCCCCTTGTTCGCTAATTAAGCGATAAGAATGCTTATGTTCCAATACAATGCGTGCTGGTAAATAGCTTTTATATTTATCCTCTAAATTCTCAATTTGCTCCTTAAAAAATGCTGTTAATCCTAAATTATTTAAATTCAATGGTAGTTCCTCCTAAAAATAGTTATACATAAAAAAAGTCTTGAGCTGCCAATTCAGCAGTTCAAGACTTTTACACACGTACAATAGGAGCTCCCCATTTATAGCGAAGCTAAATAAGCATGCGTCAAAACGCACACTGTAGGCGTGTGAAAGTGAACAAGCTGAATAGCAGTTTGTCAATAGCAATCTTATTCATCATGTCACAACACCTACTTCCGTTAATTAGTAATTACAATATAGCGAAATATTTCCTGAAAGTCAATTGTATTAGTGAGAATTTATTCAAAATTGTAACTTAAGGTTGTTTTAATCAATTGCGTGGTTTTCACCATTTATTCATAGAAAAGGCCTAAAAAACCGTTGATTTCCGTTGCGGGGGACTCTTTCCGCAGGCACGGCTTCAACTAATTTATTTCGGCCCCTGCCGAAAATAATTAGTTGAAGCTATGCCCCGTGGAAAGCGAGCCAATCGTAACGGAAATCAACTGATAATTTGAATATTTATAGTAATTCAGGGCGTTTTTATCTCTTTTTTTGGGAAACAGTGTTTCATTCTGTCAACCTATACTTTTTTAGTGATGAACCTGAGAATTAGCAACTAATGCATTATATTCCTCTTCAATACGTGCCACATCAATGCGTTCAAATAAAGGCGTAACAGCTTGCAACTGTGTTGGCAATACAGTTTGTTCGCGCCATTCAATTGTTTCAATTTGCAACATAGCTCGAATCTTTTCTGTCGAAAATGGTAAAAACGGCTGTAGTAGCTGCGCCAAATTGGCAATAATATATGTGCATGTTACAAGTGTATGTCCTGTACTTTCTATACTTTTCTTCACCTGTAACCATGGTTGTTGTTCATCAAAATAACGATTTGCAACACGAATGTATTCAAAAATTTTCTCTAACGCCTGTTTTAAATGTCCCTGTTCAATTAATGTACCTACACTTTCATAAAGTGCAACCGTTTGCTCACGGATGGTTTCATCAATTTTCCCACTTGGCATAACACTAGCAAATGATTTTTCAATAAACTTCAATGTACGATTGACAAAGTTACCATATGCCCCAAGTAATTCACCATTATGGCTATATATAAATTCACGCCACGAAAAATCGGCATCGCGATTTTCAGGTGCATTTGCTGTTAAGAAATAACGAATAGAATCTGCATCATACTGCTCTATCATATACGGCACCCACACCGCCCAATTTTGACTAGTAGATAGCTTCTTTTTCTCTAAAGTTAAATATTCATTTGAAATGATATGTGTTGGCAATGAAGGGTTTTTCAATGCCATTAAAATTGCTGGCCAAATCACACTATGGAATGGAATATTATCCTTGCCATGAATATAATACGCGATAGTATCCTCGTTCCACCAATCTTCTAGAGCTTCACCATGCTGTCGTGCCCACTCTGTACTCGCAGTTAAATAACCAGCTACTGCCTCAATCCAAACGTAAATTTTTTTATCGCGGAAGCCCTCTACAGGCACCTCCACACCATTTGGCAAGTCACGAGTAACAGCACGATCTGGTACTCCCTCTGCTAAATAACGCTCCGTTAACGCAATCGCATTATCGCGCCAACGTTTATCATTTTTCGCTTGCACTACAAATCGTTCCAATGCCGATTGAAATTTGCTAAAAGCAAAATATAAATGCTCCGTTTCTTTTATCACAGGCTCATTGCCACAAATTTTGCAGCGCTTTTCCAATAAATCTAGCGGATCTAAAATCGCTGAACAGTTATCACATTGATCTCCTCTCGCCTTTGCACCACAATTTGGACAAATCCCCTCTACAAAACGATCAGGCAAAAATTGTTGATCTACTTCACAATATGCTTGTTCAATTTTCTTTGTGTATAAATGCCCCTCTGCTAGTAGCTGTAAAAATAGCTGTTGTACCGTTTGATGATGATGCGATGCGTCTGTTCGTGTATAAAAATCATACGTAAAGCCTAAATTCGTAAAGCTTTCTTGAAACTCTTGATGATAATAATCCGCAATCGCTGCGACAGTTGTATTTTCTTGATTTGCACGAATGGAAATCGGCGTACCATTACAGTCACTGCCAGATACATATAGCACGCGCTCCCCCTTTTGTCGGTAATAGCGAGCTAAAATATCTCCTGGTAATAATGCTGCAATATGCCCTAAATGTAAAGATCCATTTGCATACGGCCAAGCTCCCCCAATAACAATTGTCATGATAAATCCTCCTATCAAAATTAATGTCACTTAATCTGTTTCAGACAGAGACACTATATTTGCTTCATAGAAGCTTAAACTAAATAAAAAACGCCCTAATCTAAAAAGATTAGGACGTTGAATTAACGTGGTACCACCTATATTTACAAATAGCTCACACTATTTGCCTCATTCAGTACATCACATGCGAGATACTGTCGCTGTTGTAACGAGTGCTCTTCTCGTCGTAGCCTACTTATCGTTCGGTACGCAGCTCCAAGGCCATTTTCCACTAGGTCAGCTTGCTTCATTTCCACCATCAGAAGCTCTCTAACAAACGTACCCTACTGTACTTTCCTCTTCAACGCTTTTCATTTCAAGTTGTAATTTATCATACATACAAATAAAGTAAAAAGCAAGTCAATGTTATTTTGGTTTTTTAAATGATTGATTCCTTGTTATCGGTTGCCCAATAAAAACATGATCTAACAATTCCTCAGACGAACCATTACATAGCAAAACGATTTCTTGAATATAAGGTAAGTTTTCAAAATATGATTCAGCAAGCGATCCCATAAACATTTGACCTCCAGCCGAACCTTGGACTTGCTGTACGCCATCATCCAAATTTAATATAAGTGTGCTATCATTGTTCGTTAACTCATAGTCGATTAAGTTTACTGGTTCAATAACCACTTCATCAAAAATAAAACGAATCATAGATTGTTCTGATTCTTTCATATAATTAACTGCTCGAGGGATAACATATTCTGCATTTGCATCCGCCTCATAAACTACAATTGTTTGTTCCTTAGTTACTTCATTGCTCTTTTTATTGTTCTCCTGTGTACAACCTGTTAATAAAACTAAAACAAATATACTCATCCATAGCCATTTTTTCATTGCATTCCCTCCTTTACCTTATGATAAACGATGAAATGAAGAATCATCAACAATTGTCTGTGCTGGCAATTGTAATAAATCTACTGATGTTAAACCCTTTTTTTTCTGAAAGGATTTTACTAATCTATATCCGATACAATAGCCAATCCAAGGAGGTAATTTTTTCTGATTTCCAAATAAATATGGCTGGTGATTTTCCACATCGATTAACTGTAATGCTGGTACAAAATGCTTCTGCCAAATAGGAAGAATTTGCTTCATCGTATAACGTTTTGTCCACGGAGATAGCCACTTCTCGCCATATAATTCCTCTACAGCACATTCTGCAAGCCCTTCGATAATCAATGAATCCTGTAATGTTAGCTTACTAGGCGCTCGATTTAAAAATTGTAAACGACAAATATGATTATACTCATGCGCCAACAATGCATGAATTTCTTCCAATGGAAGCGATGTTGATACAAATAAAAAAAGTGCATTTGGATAAGCAACACCATTTTTTTTGGGTTTACCTGCCGTTATTGGAAAAATATAAATCGGTACGTCAGGTCCCTCCCATAAAGTACGCAATCGCCCATATTCCTTTTGCACAATTGCCCATATATCTAGCTGCTGCATACCTTGGAGTGTTTGCTTGATCTTCTTCCACTCGTTCGGTTGAAATAAGCCATTGCTGAGTAGTTCATACTGGATTGCTTCCTTTGATGCCCACGGAAATAACTTTTGCAAAGGAGCACATAGCACTTCACAGTGAATTTCCGCCAATCCTTCAGCTCGCTTATTTTTGCAAGATGCTATCATTTTAGCCAGCATTGGAGCAGTTGCAATAACCCCCATCGTACTCACCCTTTTTTCATAACCTATGCTATAGGTGACTAGCTCGTGTCTAGCAACGCTCTTTACATATATTAAAGTGTATGAAATGAAAAGGGGGGACAAATATGGGAAGAGCAGACATGTACGATTTATGTTGTCAATATCACGGTAAAAGAGTACGAATTACAGAGAGAGATGGACGTATACATGAGGGGCGCATTACACGTGTAGATCGAAGAATGGTTTGGCTGGAGCCTGATGGAGGATTTGGTGGCTATCGCTTAGGATTTTGGGGGTTCGGCTTCCGTCCAGGCTTTGGCGTTGGTATCGCCTTAGGAGCAATTGCTGGTATTGCATTAGCGCCTTTATTCTTCTGGTAAAGTTTAAAAGGCATCCAGTCTTGTGCGAAAAGTATATTTTAACGTGCGAATTTCCCCTGCTTACGAGCGAAACATCACTATAAATCTATTTAAAAAAGTGGGAACAAAACCTCTTTTAAGCGGAAAAAGTGAAACCAAATAACGAGGTTTCACTTTTTTGTTTTAAAAACGGAAATACTAAATATAGCTTTTCACTATTGCGTCATCAATCGCTTTTTAATTTGTAGTGCAATCACTTCTAACACAATTGCTACAATTAACGCACAATACGTAATCATTCCGACTTCATGTAAATCGTAATAGAAGCTTGAGGACATAAAGAGCTCAAAACCGATACCTCCAGCAGCAGCCGCTGCTCCCATAGCGATCGCTACACCGTAGTTTGTTTCAAAGCGTAAAAATGTCCATGATACGAGGTAAGAAGCTGATTGTGGTAAGACACAATGGAAAATAATATGCCACCAACTAGCACCTGATGCGCGCAATGCCTCGATTGCCCCTTCCTCAATCTCCTCAAAGGACTCTGCATAAGCCTTCGTCAAATAGGCCATTGTGTGCAGCATCATCCCTAGTACCGCCGCTACGGCTCCAAGCCCTGCGACAATGGCAAAAATTAATACCCATAGCACAGTTGGTACTGCACGAATAACTGAATTAAATGCAATAATTGCATTGGAAAGACTAGCTGGCGCTAAATTTTTCGCTGTGCTAATTGCTAAGAAAAAGGAAACAAATGCACCTAGTATCGTCGCTAAAAAAGCTAACGCTAGTGTAATTACAATTTGTGTAATCGCTGTACCAAATGTAATTTGATTAAAGGCTGGCTGTAAAAACATCATTTTTAAGTTATCAAACGTATAAAAAATGGCTGTTGGCCAATCAATTGTTGAATACTTTAATAAAAAGGGACCTATTAAAGTAAAGATGGTTAAAAAAATGATGACAGCACGTACAGTAATTGTCGCCTTTGTCAATGTGCGAGTTTTAATCTTGCCATTTTTAACATGAATCCCTTGCAACAAGGCTGTGTGCTCCACTATAAAATCATCCTCCTTACTTTATTCGAGGTAAACTCAATCGCAATTACAACAACAATAATCGACAGTGTAATTAAACCAAGTGTGCCATAATCTAATCGTTTATAATGCAAGTCAAATAAATAACCGATGCCTGTACCTGTTAAGAGGCCTATTAATGTCGCACTACGTATATTTGTTTCGATCATATAAAAGAGCCAGCTTAACATTTGCGGCATCGTATCTGGCAGGACTCCTTTAAAAACCATTTGAAAATAAGTTGCTCCTGTCGCATTCAACGCTTCAACCCCATCCGCACTTGCTTCATCAATTGTTTCCATAAACATACGTACTAATGTACCGAATGTAGAAATAAATAATGCAAAATAGCCCGTCACCACATTATGGCCAAATGAAATAACTAAAACTAACGCCCATGCAACAACAGGAATATTACGAAATACAGAGGCAATTAAGCGAGTGCTAAACGCAAGTATACGATTAATTTGTGTTGTTTTAGAACCGAAAATAGCAAAAAAGAATGCACAAACAGCAGCAGTTGTTGAAGCAATTACTGATAAAATAATCGTCTCCCATAAACGCGATAACACTTTCGGTAAATTTTCCATAGCCGCTGCATCAGGTATAAGGTTTGTAGCAATCCAAGCAATGGTTCCTGGAATTGACTTTATCCCTTTCATCACATCAAAATCCGTTATCATCGAAGAACCATACGTAATCGCTAATAACAGGATGATAATACCTGTCATTTTCCACTTTTTCATCCTTAAAAAATTGGTTGTTGTCATTGTTTCCTCCGTCTAACGCTATTCAAAAATAAGCTCATCTACTTCTGCACCATAGATATTACGAATATCCATTTGACTTAATCGCTTCGGTAAATCATCGAATAATTTAGAGCCTCGATTTAAGCCAATAATGCGATCAGAATATTTCAACGCTACATCCACTTGATGTAAGTTCACAAGTACTGTAATGCCCATCGATTGAGAGATTTCTTTCAAATGGTCCATGATGACCTTTGAGGAATTTGGATCAAGTGAAGCAATTGGCTCATCACACAATAGCAACTTTGGCTGTTGCACAAGCGCTCGTGCAATACCAACACGTTGTTTTTGTCCGCCACTTAGCTGATCACAGCGTTTATATACATGATCCTTCATACCTAGCTTTTCTAAGATTGATAATGCTAGCATTTTTTCTTCTTCCGTATACAAGCCTAAAATGCCTTGCAGTGTAGACTTATAACCAAAGCGACCATGCAGCACATTTTCAAATACAGTTAGGCGCGAAACTAAATTATAGTGCTGAAACACCATACCAATTTTCGTACGCTGCTTGCGCAGTGCAGATTTACTTAATTGCGTAATATTCGTTCCATCGAAAATGATGTCACCACTTGACGGTTCAATCATGCGATTAATACAGCGTAGCAATGTTGATTTCCCAGCACCTGATGGTCCAATAATCGATACGAATTCACCCTGCTTTAACTGTAAATCAATATCTTTAATAATTAGTGTTTTCATATCGTAGCTTTTCTCAATATTGCGCAATTCCAATACAGTTTGCGCAGCAATCGATGCTTCTTTCGACGTCACTTGCTCAGTTGGACGATCTAACGTAATCGTTGACATCATTTTCTTCCTTTCTTTATTAAAGAAATAACTTATCAATTACGCTTCTGCGTAATTGATAAGTAAATTTAATAGATGTTTAAAATAAAGCTCCTATAATGCAATTTAATTAATTAGATAATGCACGAATTGGATCAAACCAAGCATCTTCCACTTTTACAAAACGCTCGTCAGCTGATTTATAAAACAGCCCAACTTCACCCGAATCTTTTGGTACAAAAATAGTTTTATCATTTGTTGTTTCATCAGAAATTAAAAGCTCTGTTAATTTTGTAATCTCTTCCTCTGTTAATACAGATTTATTCACTACAAATGGTGAGTTTAATACTGGTGTAGAGGAAATTAATACAAACTCCTTACCAGGTAAATTATTGAATGGCGCAGCTGCATCATCCTTTACGCGATAAACAGCGCCTGCTGTATTTGGTTCACCTTCTACTATATCTACATATGCTGATACACACGTATCACAAAAAGCTGCAACATCAGAACGTTCCATTAACATATTCACCGCCGAGCCTTGGTGAGAATCGCCAAATAACACTTCTGGGAATAGCGCATTCGCTTCAATTAAATCATCTTGTGTTAAAGATTTATAAGCATCTTGTTTTGTAAAGTGAGCAACAATTGAACTAGATGGTACTTTAAAGCCCGAAGTTGAAGATGCTGATACGAATGACATCTTTTTTCCTGCAATTGTATCAATTGAGAATTGGCCATCTACTTTATAGTCATCAGCTTTATCTTTCGGTACTGCCAACCAACTGTAATAAACCGCGTCTTCTAATGTTCCTGAACTACCCGAAGGAACAACGATTGGTTGTACATCTGCACTTTTATTATTTGCTTCAATATAGCCTTGTGGACCCATGAAAGCGACTTGTGCATTACCACTTGCAATAGATTCAATAGCAATCGCATAATCTGTCGTTAGTTTTTGTTCTACTTTACGACCTGTTGCTTCCTCAAAAATCTTACCGAATGCATCGCGAGCTCCAGCCATTTCAGAACCTGATTCATTTGGATACCAAACCATTACTAATGGCTCGTTTGATTTAGACTTTGCTGTATTTCCATCTGCATCATTAGCAGCTGCCTTACTTGATGTCGTACCTTCTTCTGAATTACACGCAGCTAGAAAAATTGCACATAAAATCATTGAAAATAGTAAAACCAACTTTTTGTTCATGTTACTCTCCTTTTTTCTGCTCAAAATTTAGTAGACGTGCTCTACATTCAACATTTAATCATAATTATCGAATAATAAAAGTAGTTTGGCAGTTTCTTAATAATCATTAACTAAGCATTTACAAACTGCGGCATGTGTAAATGCTGCATAACATATTTACCAAGCGCTACTTCCGTGCCATATCGACCGTGAAAATCGGAGCCACCTGTCATCAGCAATCCATGCTTGTTAGCCATCGTTACAATTCGTTCATAATCCTGTTCATTGTGATCTGGATGTACAAGCTCAATGCCATCTAGCCCCTCTTGTATCAATTGTTCTGCAATATCATAAGAGTCTAGCTGTCCAGGATGTGCTAATACCGCTATCCCGCCATCTGCCTTAATAGCACGTAGCGCATCAAAGGCATCGACATAACGTATATCACTTGCTGCCACACCGTTGTTTTTAAACAATGACCTATACAAAGTTTGATAATCCTTTGAATCAAAGGCTGCTGTCGTTAATACATCCATAATGTGCTGTTTGTAAAGTACATTCGCTTTTGCAGTGCGCTCTAATGCTTGTTCCTCTGTAATAGCAAAGCCAGCTTCTTGAATTTGTCGTAATTGCCAGAGCGTATGTTCATGGCGACGGGCTAATAATGGTTGGCAAAGCTGACGAATATGCTCACACGGGCCTTGCAATTGATAGCCTAGCATATGCACCTTGCGACCACGCTCAAAATCATAGGCCGAGATTTCTATACCTGGGATAAAATGAACGCCGTATTTTTGTGCAAGCTGCTGCCCTTCTTCAATATGATCAACCGTATCATGATCGACGACACCAATATGTGTTAAACCAGCCTCATTCGCTTGTTGGAAAAGCTCCTCTAACGTATTAGAGCCATCTGAATATGTGCTATGCATATGCAAATCAACCTTCATTACACTAGCTCCTTTTGCTGCATTTTCGCCATGTGAAAGACATTGTCACATAAGCCTTCCATAAACTCTAAGTCGTGGAAAATGCCAATTAATGTCGTACCATTCGCTTTCAGCTTTTCAATTGCTTCACGCACCTTTAATTTAGATGAATGGTCAAGGCTCGCTGTTGGTTCATCAAGCAGCAATAAACGCGGCTCTTTTACAACAGCACAGGCAATATTTAAGCGTAGCTTTTCACCACCCGAAAACATATTTGGATAGCTATTCCACAGTGATTCATCAATATCAAAATGTCTTAGCGCCTGCTGTGCCTTAGTTGTCGCCTCTTCTTTCGACACGCCTAAATCAAGCAGCGATTGCTCTACTAGCTCTAGCGCTGTTGTACGTGGCATAACATTTAAAAATTGCGAGACATAGCCTATTTCATGCTTGCGCAAATAAACGATTTCGCGCGCTGTAGCCTGCACTAAATCAATTGTTCCAAATGCCTCGGATTGAAATAGAATCTTTCCATCCTGTGGCTCATATGTGCGGTAAATGCTTTTTAAAATAGTTGATTTACCGCTACCACTTTTCCCGACGATTCCTAAAAAGCTGCCCTCAGGCACATGTAATGAAACGCCCTGTAATGCAGGCAATGCTTTATTCAAATGATGAATTGTAAAACTTTTACGCAAATTTTCTACGGTAATCATCTTCACACATCCTTATCGATAATTCGTTTGTAAAATGACTTTACCGTCGACAATAGTTGATGTCACAACGGGATATCCATCTGCCATTTGTTCAATAATAATGATGTCCGCCTTTTTCTCCACTGCAATTGAGCCAATTTCATGCTCCATATTAACTGCCTTAGCTGGATTAAGCGTTACAAGCTGGAATAAAGCGTGTAAATCCTCTTCATATTTATTAGCAAGCTCAAAAATACCGTGTAGCATTGCAGGTGGATAATAATCGCTGCAAATAATATCAATAACACGTGCTTGGATCGCCTCTGCTGCACTTAAATTACCTGAATGTGAGCCACCTAATAAAATATTCGGTGCACCAGCAATCGTTTGTAGCCCTAATCTTTTTGCTTCCTTTGCTACATCTAATGTGATTGGAAACTCGCTAATTGTCGTTCCATATGATTGAACAAGCGCTAGCTTTTGCACATCGTCATCATCGTGTGAGGCAACAGCGATATTACGCGAAATAGCTAAACGACTTAGGCGCTCAATATCCTCTAGCGTAATTTTTTCCTTGTCAATTTGCTCTTTAATTATCGTATCTGCTTCATGCTCTGTCATTGAGCGATAGCCGCGCATAATACCCTTATATATTTCTAGATTGCGGTACTGCCCTTGCCCCGGTGTATGATCCATAAATGACAGTAGATGTACTTTACCATCTAAAATATTTTCCTCTAGCTGCTGCAATTGACCAACTGAATCAATTTCAAAGCGTGCATGTAAGCGATGGCGAATTAAATGCGGCTCATCATGCGAGGCGCTAATTGCATCCACGCATTTTTGTACATTTTCTGGATTACGGATTGCCTTATGTGAGTATTTATCATCGCCATAGTATGACAAGGAGTGGAAAATCGTCGTAATACCATGCGTCATTAAAATACGCTCACTTTCGCGCAAGCCGATATTCATATTCATAACTGAATTTGGACGTGGGCTAACAATCGTTTCGATATAATCCGAATGAATATCTACAAACCCCGGTGAAACGTAGCCACCATTTGCATCAATTATCTCTAGCCCCTCTAGCTCTACATCTGACTGATGGATAATTTGTTTAATCATCGCACCTTCGATAAGCACCACATGGTCATATAAAAATTGCTGTTCTGTTACAATTACTCCATTTACAATGGCAATCATAAAAAGCCTCCTTTATCAATTACGCCTCGGTCTTTATTCGAAATCTATTTTGGTTCAGCAAGAGCTGGATTCTTGCTGAAGCATTATAAAAGTGAATATACTAGCTGCTGTGTATAAGCATGCTGCGGGTCTTCAAGCACTTGGTCTGTTAAGCCATGCTCAATAATTTGACCGTTTAACATAACAATTGTGCGGTCTGCTAACATACGAATAACAGCTAAATCATGCGATACAACAATCATTGAAATATTCAATTCACGTTGAATTGATTTAATTAAATCGAGCACATCTGCCTGCACGGATAAATCTAGCCCTGTCGTCACCTCATCAAGCAATAAAACAGGTGGGTTATTCGATAAAGCTTTAGCAATCTGCACGCGCTGCTGCATACCACCCGAGAAGTTTCTCGGCGCTTCCTTGCTACGGAAAAGTGGTATATTGACATGGTCTAACAGCTCTAGGCTACGCTTTTCCATATTACGTACATGACGATTGCCTGCTGCAATTTGCTTTTCTGCAATATTACTCATTGAAGAAAAATCCATATTTAAGCCAAGCATCGGATTTTGATAAACCATGCCAAGAATTGTATTACGAATAAGGCGCTGCTGTTGACGAGATTGTTCGAAAATATTCGCTGTACCATTTTCATAATCCTCAAGTAAACCGATACCGCTCGTAATTTGCTCGTCAAAATACAAGCTCTTCATTAAAGTCGATTTACCACTACCACTTTCCCCAACAATCCCTAATATTTCTCCACGATACAGCTCAAAGGAAATATCACGACATGCATAAACAGTTTTACAAACAGGACAGAAGTTTTTTTCTAGCTGCACATGCTCACCTTGGCAATGAATACAGCCTTTCCCGTATTGCTTTGATAGCTTCTGAATTTGTAAAATCGGTTGTTCCTTCATTACTTCACAGCCACCTTTCGTGCTAGTACCTCTTTCATATAGCTCGTATCGTTACATAAATAGTATGTTTCGCCTGTCTTCTCATCTGTAAGCTCATCTAAGAAAACATTCGATAAGCCTGTCTCGCGACAAATCTTTCCTTCAAATTGCTCCACGACGAATGGATAGTCCTCAAAGGCAAGAGATTGTACATTTGTATATGGCGGAACAGCATAAATCTTTTTTTCACGTCCCGCACCAAATAGTATGAGCGCCTCATTGCTATCAATTTTCGGATTATCAAAGCGTGGTATTGGACTAGGATTCATCACATAGCGACCGTTTACAAGCACAGGATAGTCCGCACCTTGTGATGTTTGGTTATAACGCATAATTTGTTCAAATAGCATTAAATATGCCCCGCTATATTCCTTTTCCGCATGGTAACGCTTCGTCTTATATTCACTGCGCTCAATTGCACGTAACGGCTCTGGCTCTGGCACTTGCAAGACCAGAATTTGCTCCTTCGTCAACGGCACTTCTGGAATACGGTGGCGTGACTGCACAATTGATGCATCTTGAGTACGGCTTGTTGTCTCGACACCTGTTGTTTTTTGTACAAGCTTTTTAATATTGATTGCATTAACGGAATCATCTGCACCTTGGTCGATAACCTTCAATGTATCTTCCTTACCGATTAGCGCCAATGTCACTTGTAAACCACCCGTTCCCCAACCACGCCCAATCGGCATTTCACGCGAGGCAAACGGCACTTGATAACCAGGAATGGCAACGCCCTTTAAAATTGCGCGGCGTATTTCCTTTTTTGACTGCTCATCTAATAATGCGAACGGCACTTCTCTCATAGTGATTTGCCCTCCTTTTTAATCGTTCTCATTTGCTCAAGCTTCGATTGGAACGTTACGTAATGTGGCATTTTTAAATGTGAAATAAAGCCTGTTGATTCAATCGTATCGACATGGAGTAGCACGAATTCCTCGTCATGAATTGGCGTATCTCCCCCTGTCTCTAATGCGTGATCCACGATAGACATGGCAATGGCTTTTGTTTCATTTTGACCAAAGCAAGCGCCATAGCCGATATCAAACTCCAGCACTTGTTTATCTTCGCTATCAACATTAACAGGAATAAATGACTCTACCTCTGTTAGCTTAATTGCCCCAATGTAATACGGATCATCCTCATCATCCATTGCAACATGAATAGACTGCCACCCTACTCGTACTTCACCTACTGTCGGATGTGATGCACCATAGCCTCGCAAGCCTGCATAGCCTAGCGATGTAACAGTGCCCGTTTGTCCACGCGTTAGTGTTTGCAAACGCTGTGAACGGTTTGTTGGAAAGGCCATGCTTTCCTTAGTAATATCACTCGGCTCAGCATCGTTCTCAGGAAACTCTCGTATTAACCCTTCTTGGCGCAAGTAATCCATTACTTTCGGTAAATTTTCCAACGGCAATTCGCTTTCATCTGGCACTTCAATAGCCTCAAATTCAGCTTTTTGCGCTACTACATCCGCAGCTGTTTCTTGCAGTAAATCGAAATTAAGCAAACGGTGTAAATAGTCATGCGATGCACCTAAAATTTGACCACCTGGAATATCCTTAAAGCTTGCAGAAATGCGACGTAAAACGAACATATTTCGCGCATCTGTAGTTGTTGAATAGTACAGCCTCGGCAATGTTGAACGGTGCGCACGCAATAAGAAAATCGCTTCCTCTACATTGCCTTCACTTTGCTTCATTGCAAGTCCCGCTAGTTGCTCACTATATAAGCTACTCTCCGACATTACTTGATCTAAAAATCCTCGCATCGTAGCCTGTAATGTCTCAACTGCCACATATGCTCCTTCTTTGACACGCTCATATTGTAAATGCTCTAATGACGCCTCAATTGCTTCTGCACCACCGCGAACTGCTACATATGCCATTAATTCGTCACCTCACTCATGCTTGTTGTGCGAGGAAGGGCAATAACCCGTCCACTACGCTCGATAAAAATACAATCTATACCAAGTGGAAATTCCTTATTTTTGCTCGTGCGCAATGCTAAAAGCTCCTTACCTACAGCTAATTCAATATGCTCTACTGTTTTAATACCTGGTCCTGTTAGCTGAGCTGTAATTGTTGGTGCTATTTCATCTAACTCAATAATGATAGTTGCTGATTTTTGAGGATCAATTAAATCGCCAACTTTCGCTAGCTCAATCGCCTTTAATAGCTGTTGCTGCTCCGTACCATGTGGAATAATAATAAAATCCGCCTGCTCTAGAGACTTAATTTGACAACCTGTTATTGCATGCACAGACTGATTAATTTCTCGATGCTTATTAGCTGTTTGGAAGCTTACTTCACCATCTAGCAATGACATACAGATAGTAGCTGTTTCTGCATATAAACCATTAACTGTATAGTTATTTTCCAATTTCCCTGCTGTACCTGGTCTCGCAAAGCAATTTAGCAATGTACGAAATGCGCGTTGTGTATAATGTACGGTTTCCATGCTGCTCCTCCTTAAGTAGCCATCGTATCGAAATTAACTTTTGTACGCTCGATGGAACGTTTAATTTGCTGCTGATTTATATGAAGCTGTTGTGCTAACGCTTCAAAATGTGGTATCCATAGTATTGTTTCTGGTAACTGTGCCTCATAGGCTGCATCAATAATTGCCAGCGCCTTTGACAACTCTGGTTCGGATTCCTTTACTAAGCCAATTCCATAGTGATTACCAATCTTCACTTTCGTTTCTGTAACTAATACTTCTCCTATATAAAACAGTGATTTTTGCGCAGTTTCACGCATTTTGATCATGACAAGTCCTTCTTTTGGTGGGCTAATTTCCTGTACGTCATATTGCTCGCAAATATTAGCTGCCAGTTGTAATGCAAGCTCTCTTCCTACTTCAATTAACAACTTTGTTCGTTCAGCTCTTTTCATCATGCCAGCTCCTTTCACTATCATCCTAACTTGTCGCCAAGTGCTGTAGTGAAAAGGTTTCATAAAGAATATGTAAAGACGCTTTACAAAAAAGGCGCCAAGTTGTAAAAAATAGGGCTGTAGGGAAAGCAGATTTTTACTGCATCTCCCTACAGCCCCTTTTAATTCATAGTTGAAAAGAAAAGCGATCTGTGCGATAAATAATTTCTGTGTACTCTAGCAATTGATTTTGTTCCTTATCCCAGTTATCCGATTCTACCTTGACGAGTGGCACAAGCACCTCACAGCTGAGTAATGCGCGCTCTAATTCATTCGGAAAAGATACTGACAAATTAGAAAAAGTGCTGTGAAACATATTAATTCCATTGCTCTTATAAAAACTATACATGGATGTTAATCGATTATTTGCCTGCTTAATTTGCGGAAAATTGTCCGCAATTATATAAGAACGATGTAATGCGGCAGGCTCACCATCGATATAACGCAAGCGTTCTACTAAATAAACTGTATGCTCAGGCACAATTTGAGGCTTATTATAAATTTCATGGTTGGCTGGTACACGCTCTAATTTCGTAACAACCGATTTATAATTCGCTGTTTGCTTCCGCATTTTTTCACTAAAGCTCACATCACCGGTCATTACAACCTCCAACGTTTTCCTTTGGTGCTTTAAAAAACGCCCAACCCCTTGCTTTGAATATATATAGCCCATCTTTTCAATAAATTCATAGACATTGCGAATTTTAATTCTTGGCACTTTAAACTGCTCTACTAATACAAGCTCACTTGGCATTTTATCATCTAATGAAAATGTGCCATTTAAAATACCTTGCAACAAATAGTCCTTTACTCGTAGCTCTTCTTGATCCATCACTGTTCACCTCTGCTAGATGGTTATTTTACAATTCATCGTAAAAAATTTTAAATATATGCACAAGATAGCTAGATGTTAGTAATTTCGCGCTCAACCTTAGTGTCTCATGCGTTGTGGGCACTTTTTTACAAAATGTAAAAATTATATTAAGAAATTGTATAGCTAAGGGTTTTGCCAAAATCCGAAAGAAGAATAATTACGTGTGACTTTTTTGCCTTTTCAGAAGTAATACGGGCTTTCCTTTCCCTTCAAATGAATTTGAACAAAAAAGCCTTGCTAATTAGAAGATATTCCAATTAACAAGGCTTTCATTAATCTTTTGGCACTAGCATTTTATTATACTAAGATTCAACATGACTCAATTATTTTTAAACTGATAAATTTTTCGTGGTCTACCTGGTTTACCCGTTGATTCTTCAGTAACCTCTAGTAAACCCATTTGCTCAAGATCTTGTAAAATCCTTCTCGTATTTCGATCTGTGTTCTTTAAAAGGTTTGTAATGAGTTCACTATCGAAGCTTTCTATTTTCTTCAATTTTAAATAATGATAAATTTTTGCAGGGATAGTTGGTGTGTAGTTATGCTCTTTTAATACTTTCTTCCAGTCTTCAGGCAATCTTTCAACTGTATAATATTGATTACCTTCAGTAATAAATTCAGGTATTTCTTTCATTTGACTATCGAAAAATATTTTTTTATCTGCTTCATTTTGATTGTTTTCAAAAGCAAGCTCTATATTTTGCATCGCTTCATACACTGTATGTCCAGAGCCTATTCCCACTTTTAAATTAAGAGATGTTTCAAGTTCAATTTCTTGAACAAGCTTTGTAATTGATTGACTTAAATGCAATAATTCAAAGTCACCATAGGTTGTATAAATATAAAAACGGCCTTCCTGTGTATTCACAAGCGTCCCGTTCAGCTTCTCAGCTATTGCTAAAATGGCTAATTCCGCCGCTAATCTTTTCTTCTTAGCCTCATACGTGTCACCAATAACTTTAATTGTGCCATGATGGAGCTCGAAGCCAACAATAGCAACCTTTGATTTCTCAAATATTTGGCTAGTAGCACGTGTCACAAGTAAATTAAAAATAGACCTAATCGCCAATTGTGATGGGACAATACGGAAACATGGTATTCCGAGTTTTTGTAACTCTTGGTATACCGTCACTAAACAAGTAACCGCTACTTCTGTTTTCTTAGCATTAAAATTTCGAATATGAAAATCAATAATTTCCTCATATGTACCATGGCGTTCATACGAGAACAATTCAAAGTTCAAAGAGTGTATATTATACTCTTTTAATACTTGTAGCACGATTTCTTCATCAACTGTATCAACACTAATAGATGTTGTAATTTCTTTTCTTTCAAGAAATATTTGAAGTATTGTTCCTAAAAACGCTATACCGTGAAGTGGTATAAAAGCCCCTTCTTCCTCAGTAATCCACCCTTTATCTAACGCATAGTAATAAGGTTGTTGTCCAGAAAAAATCCATTGTGTAACATCGTACCTATTATCTTTCAAAATATGCTCCAACATATCTTGATGAAAATATTCAAACTCAACTAACTCAATTCGAGAATCAGTACGTGCCACTTCTTTCATTTGATCCAATGAGTCACGTGGACCTATTGCTCCAATCCGCACTTTCAATGCACTCATGGCCCCTTTCAATTGCTTTCTACTTCTATAACAATACTAGTGTAAAGGATGATGACAAGCAACAAAGTGGCGTGGCAAAATTTCTCGATATTCTGGACTTTCTTGTTTACAACGTTCTGTTGCAAATGAGCATCTTGGATGGAAATGACAACCACTAGGTGGATTACTTGGATTCGGAATTTCCCCTTCTATTAGTTGGTGTGTTTTACGCAATTTTGGATCTGGGATTGGTACAGAATCTAATAAAGCATGTGTATATGGATGTAATGGCTTAACAAAAAGCTCATCACGATCTGCTAGCTCCACCATTCTTCCTAAATACATAACACCAATTCGAGTGCTAATATGACGAACAGCAGGCAAGCCATGTGCAATAAATATATATGTTAAATCTAATTCCTTTTGTAATTTCTTTAAAAGATTTAAAATTTGCGCTTGAATTGAAACATCCAATGCAGATACAGCCTCATCACAAACAATTACTTTCGGGCGCAATGCTAAGGCTCTCGCAATTCCTATTCGCTGACGTTGACCGCCGCTAAATTCATGCGGATAACGCTTCAACTGATGTTCACCCAGTCCAACAAGCTTTATTAGCTCTAACACTTCTTTACGCAATTGTTCACCTGAAGCAATTTTGTGCACAACTAATGGCTCACCAATTATTTCTTCTACAGTCATGCGTGGATTTAATGACGAGTAGGGGTCTTGAAATATAACTTGCAAATCTCGTCTTGCCTTACGTAATTCCTCCTGCGACATCTGTGCAATATCTTTACTATCAAAATAAATATTACCTTCCGTTGCATCGAGTAACCCTAAAATAAGTTGTCCTGTTGTTGATTTACCGCATCCAGATTCGCCTACAATCCCCAACGTTTCACCTTCATAGACATCAAAATTTAAGCCATCTACCGCTCGTACTGTGGAGCTCTGCTTTTTAATATATCCCTTGGTAATTTCAAAATGCTTTTTTAAATTCCGCACTTTCATAATTACTTTTTCTTCTATTTCAATTTTTTCTTTTACAACTTCCATTTTGTGTACCCCCTATACTTTAATACATCGTTTCGCATGTGTTGAATTAATGTATTCTAGTTCTGGATGTATTGTCATGCAATCTTTGTCCGCCAAAGGGCATCTCGGATGGAATTTACATCCTTTCGGCATATTTGTAGGATTTGGTACAGTTCCTTCTATTGAATAAAGATTTTCTACAACATCATGAATTTTGGGAATTGATGCCATTAACCCATGTGTATATGGATGCTTTGGATTTTCAAATAACTCGAAAACAGGAGCTTCCTCTACTACCTCACCCGCATACATAACAATAACTCGGTCAGCGACTTCTGCTACTACACCTAAGTCATGTGTAATAATTAAAATACTCGTATTGCTTTTTTCCTTCAAATTTTTCATCAATGTTAAAATTTGTGCTTGAATTGTTACATCTAGCGCAGTCGTTGGCTCATCTGCAATTAAAAGTTTGGGATTGCAGGACAGCGCCATTGCAATCATGACTCGCTGGCGCATCCCCCCTGATAATTGGTGAGGGAAACGGCTCATTACTTTTTCTGCATCCGGAATGCCTACTAACTCTAGCATTTCAATTCCTTTTTTATGAGCTGCCTCTTTTGTTAATTGCTGATGAAGAATCAGCGTTTCTCGCAATTGATACCCAATCGTGAAAACCGGATTCAAAGCTGTCATAGGCTCTTGGAAAATCATTGATATTTCATTGCCACGCAGTGCTCGATATTCTTTTTTACTAATCTTAAGCAAATCTCGTTCTCTGAACGTCATTTCCCCATCATATACTTCACCATTTGGAGGTAAAATGCCCATAACTGCAAGCGATGTTACACTTTTACCACTTCCTGATTCACCTACAATCGCAAGTGTTTCCCCTTCGTTTACATGAAAGGTCACACCATTAACGGTTGGCACAAAGCCATCTTCTGTTTTAAATCGAACGCGTAAATCTTTAATATCTAAAATTGGATTGCTCATATGCACACCTCACAGTTAATCTTTAATTTTCGGGTCTAATACGTCACGTAACCAATCTCCTAAGAAAATAACACCTAACACCGTTACAGTAATCGCAATACCTGGGAATGTTGCTACCCACCAGCTAGTTGCGAGATACTCACGACCATCACTCAGCATTAACCCCCATGATACATCTGGAGACTGAATACCTAAACCAAGGAAGCTTAAGCTAGCTTCTAAAATAATCGTTGAAGCAACATTTAATGTCGCAATAACGATAAATGAGGAAATAACATTCGGCAATACATATTTTGCGATAATTCTGAAATTTTTAGCTCCAATTGCCCGTGCGGAGCGTACATAATCTCGTTCTTTTACACTTAATGTTTCACTTCGTACCATCCTTGCATAAACAACCCAGGATGTCCCACCTAATACTAGAATCAATGTAGGTACGCTCGGTCCAAGTACTGCAAGAATAATTAACATAAATAAAATATTTGGAATTGCAAGGAATGAATCGACTGTTCTCATAATAATGAAATCCCATAGCTTACCATAGTACCCCGCAATCAATCCAAAAAACATGCCGATAATACCAGCTAGAATAACAGCACTTATTCCTACTAATAACGATATTCGTGAGCCATAAATAATTCGACTTAATACATCTCGCCCTAGGTTATCTGTTCCTAATGGGTGCTCCATCGTTCCGCCTTCCAGCCAAAATGGCGGTAGTAAACGACTCATAATATTCGTCTTAGCTGGGTCATACATTGCTAAATAAGGCGCCAAAATAGCCATAATGGTCATCGCTAATACAATAATCAAACCAACGAAGCCTGTCTTACTTTTAAGTAGTCGGAAAAAAAGGCTTTTAAATCTACCCTTCTTTTTACGATTAAGAGAAGATTGTGAAGTTTCAAGTGTTGTTGTCATATAAATACCTCCTTAATCGTACTTGATTCTTGGATCAAGTAATCTGTAAATAAGGTCTGCAATAAGGTTGCTTAGTATAACAAATACGGCTATCAACAATGTAGCCGCCTGAACGACACTCATATCGCGTAAATTAACCGCCTGAACTAGCAATTGCCCAAGCCCTGGCCATGCAAATACCGTTTCTGTAATAAGTGTCCCTCCAATAAGGGTGGATGTTTGTAGCGCCATAATTGTCACTACTGGGATTAAAGCATTACGAAATGCATGTTTATTTACTACAATGGATTCTCGTAATCCTTTACTGCGTGCAGTTCGAATAAAATCTTGCCCCAGTATTTCCAACATGCTAGAACGAATTAAACGTGTCATCTCAGCAGCAATACCTGTGCCTAATGTTATAGCTGGTAAAATAAGATGCATAAGTCCACCCTTCCCGGAAACAGGAAACAATTGAAGATTTACCGCAAACATTAAAATCAACATAATACCAAGCCAAAAACTTGGCATTGCCTTCCCTAATACAGCACCACCTGTAATAAATAGGTCCATAAAGCTATTGCGCTTAACTGCGGATAATATCCCTAACGGAACAGAAATAATAATTGCTACAATCATTGAGGCAATCGCAAGCTGGAACGTCGCAGGTAACCGCTCTAACACTAGGTCCAATGCATCCATATCATAGCGAAATGACTCACCAAAATCCCCTTTCACTAGGTCACCTAAATATTTCATATATTGAACAGGTAATGGTTCATTAAATCCAAGTGCCTCCTTTAGCGATTCTCGCTCCTCATCTGTTGCTGTTTCAGGAAGCATCATTGAAACAGGGTCACCAGTTACTCGCACTAGCACAAAAACGATAAGCGTTATAAGAAGAAGGACGGGAATTGTTTTTAAGACATTTAGAAGAAAATATTTCATTCATATGTACCTCCATAGCCATCAATTTTAACCACCACAGAGTATTCAAATGGCATTGTCTGTGGTGGCTACCTTGTTTTTAGCTATATTTGATATAGCTAAAGGGCGAAAATCTCCAATTATTTTAATGTAATCGTGTCTACGTAGAACATTTCATCTAATCTCGGTTCAAAATCAACTCGGTCATTCACACCTGTAATTGCCTGTAATTGATATAAATAAATTTGCGGGCGATCTTCTGCAATGAATTCTTGTGCTTTTTTGTATTGTTCTACACGCTCATCTAAGTTCATATTAGTTTCAGCAGTAATTAATAATTTCTCTGTTTCTGGGTTATTATAATCCGTTTCCCCTTTTGCTCGTTCAAACTGTAGACGGTCTAATGCGAGTGAAGCATCGAACATTGAATTACCGTATCCAATGAAGAACATATCGTTAAATGTTCTTTCCGTGTACTTTTGGTTGAAGGCACTCCACTCTAATAATTCAAGCTTTACTGTAATGCCAACCTCTGCAAGCATTGCTACCATTAATTCTGCAGTTTCCTTATCTTTTAAATAACGCCCATTTGGTGCGCTAAGTGTCAATGTAAGACCATCTGCATAACCTGCCTGAGCCAATAATTCTTTTGCTTTTTCAGGATCATATAAAGATGTCCCAAACAAGCTTTCATTTGCTCCAACATTGCCTGGCGTTACGCGTGTACGTGTAACCTCACCCGCTCCACCAAGTAAAGAATCAACAATAGCCTGCTTATCAATCGCTAAATCAATTGCCTCGCGCACTAGCGGGTCTGCCGTTACATTGCCTTCTGCTGTACGAAGAACAAGCATCATAACGCGTTGAGTTGGAGAATTTTTAACTGTTACACCTTCTGTTGCATCAATGCGCTCTACATCTGTTGGAGGAATATTTACAGCAATATCGATTCCACCTGTTAATAATTCTGAAACGCGAGTTGAATCTTCAGGAATACTTCTGAAAACTACTTCTTCCCACTTCGGTGCTTCACCAAAATAATCATTGTTCGCCTCTAAAGTTAAACGGTCATCCTTTTTCCAGTCTTTAAATTTGTAAGGACCTGTACCAACAGGCTTATTTACAAATGTATCCCATCCTTCTGATTCGATATAATCTTTTGGTAGAATCCCAGAGCCAATTCTTGATAAACGGTTTAATAAAGCTGGTTCTGGTGCATGTGTGATAATATCAAATTCATAATCACTTTTTACTTTTACTTCTTTAATTTGTTTATAGCTTCCGTACTCCAATAATGTTTCATCATTTGCTACACGCTCCAATGTGAATTTCACGTCGTCTGCAGTTAAATCTTCACCATTATGAAACTTTACGCCTTCTTTAAGCTTGAAGGACCATGTTGTATCATCTACATTTTCCCAGCTTTCAGCAAGATCTGGTAAAAACCCCTCTTTACCACCATTTTTAACTAAATAGTTAAACATATTGACATGAACAGCCTCTGTACTTGTAGTATTGTGGTTATGAATATCAAAAGAGGTAACATCTGTTCCAAATCCAACTACGAGTGTTTTAGAATCGCTTTTCTCAACGGGTTTTTCACCTTGTTCTTTATCTGAGCCACCGCTATCTTTCGAACATGCTGCTAAAATTAGTACAAACACTAACAACAAAATAGACAATCCTTTTTTCATAGTCCCTCTCCCTCTTTCTCTAAAAATTTGCAGACTAAGCTACATAAAGCCCCTATCCCAAACAGCATTGCCTCTTCATCAACATTAAATTTTGTTGTATGAATCCCATGGGCAGTGGATTCTCCCGAACTTGTTCCTAATCTAAAAAATACAGATGGTACTCTTTCAGAGAAAAATGCAAAATCTTCTCCACCCATTGATGCATTTCCATAGCGAACTACCTCTAAACCGAATATCTCTCCTACTGTTGAAGCAAAGAATTCTTTGGCTGTAGAGTCGTTTTTCAACGCAGGGGTCTCATAGGTATAGCTTAATTGACATGAACCACCAAAAGCTTGCGCTATATTATCTGCAATTTGCTTTATGCGCCCATCCATCCCTTCTCGTGTTTTTGGGTTCAAAGTACGCACTGTCCCATTAACAGTAACTTTATCAGGGAGAATTGTTCCTTTCGTCCCCCCTTGAATTTGTCCTATACTTACGACTACCGAATCGAGTGGATCAATCTGTCTACTAACAATTTGCTGTAAAGCAACTAGGATTTGAGCAGTAATCATTACTGCATCTACAGCTAAATGAGGGTGTGCAGCGTGTCCGCCTTTTCCTTGGACAACTAGTTCAAACATATCGACTGCAGCACCACTATAAACCGCGTTGGATAGACCAAATTCACCAACGCGCAATGCCGGAGCAACATGAAGGCCTGCCATTAAGTCCATTGCTGGATTTTCAAGCACCCCATCTTCAATCATTTTCGCTGCGCCTCTTCCAATTTCTTCAGCTGGTTGAAAAACTAATTTCAATACACCTTTCTCCAAACCTATTTCCGAAAAAACTTTAGCAACACCAAGTAAATTTGCCGTATGTACATCATGCCCACAGGCATGTGCAACTCCTTCATGAACACTGCGATATGCTTCATCGATTTCGTCAGGCATTGGAAGTGCATCCATATCTGCTCGTAAACCTATTACTCGACCTGCTTGCTTACCTTTAAGTATTCCAACAACACCTGTGCCGCCTATACCTTCCTGTATTTCATATCCCCAGTTTTTTAAATAAGAGGCGACAATGCTAGATGTTCTTTTTTCTTGAAATCCAAGCTCAGGGTGCTTACGTAAATCTTGTCGAATAGCAACAATCTTTTCATAGTTAGCTATAATCGATTCATAAACTGTAGGATATACTTCCTTTAATTTATTGAACTGTTGCTTTGTCATTTACCTTTCATCCCCTTTCAGTTTTGCTGTGCCATTACTTTCCCATATGTGAAGATAAGTGAAGCAACCATTTTAATCCCGTCGATAAAATCTTCTATTTCTATATTTTCGTTTGGTGCATGTGTATAAGATGTGAAATTTCCAACTCCGAATGATACAGATGGTATACCGAACTTTTGGCATATTTCATACATCGGACCTGTTCCAGGCGTGTTTGGAACTACATTCGGCGATTGCTTCGTATATTTTTCTACAGTCTCCAAAACGGCTCCTACTATTTTTTCAGATGGATGTGTTCGCGCTGCGATTTCTTCACCAAAAGTGCGAATTTCTATATCAGTAAACCCATTTTCATCAAGATGGCTACGCAGTAACTGCAACATTTTATTAGGCTGCTGTCCTGGTACAAGTCGGAAATCAATTTTTGCAACAGCCTCTGAAGGTAAAACCGTTTTTGATCCCTCTCCTGTGTAGCCGCTATGTATACCGCAAATATTACAAGTAGGCTCATAAATATGCTTTTTCTTCAATTCTTCTCCTGTCAAATCATTAACAAATTGCTTAATACCTAGATGCTCCTTCAGTTTTTTCTCTTCAATGCTATAACGCTGTAGCATTTCTAAATCCTCATCTGTTAATGGAGTAATATCATCATAAAAACCAGGGATCAGCACTCGATCTTGATCATCTTTTAACGAATTTAATGCTTTCACTAAGCGCCATGCCGGACTATTAACAATAGTTGCATTTGCTGAATGAAGGTCAGTATTTGCTTCTTTTGCGAACAGCTCTACGTATAAAAGCCCTTTTACACCTAACGAAACTTCAATTCGACCTTCCCCATCCTTATAACCGAATTCCCATATACAAGCATCTGCTTGTATTTTTTCTTGATAATTTTCAGCAAATGTACCGAGATTGATACTGCCAATTTCCTCTTCACCTTCAAATATGAATTTAATATCAATTGGCAATTCACCAGTTACTTTTTTAATGGCATGAACTGCTGCCATACGCGCTATTAAATTTCCTTTATTATCGGCAATTCCACGGGCGACCAATTTATTTCCAACAACGGTCGGTTCAAATGGCGGTGTCTTCCACAATTCAATTGGATCTTCTGGTTGGACATCATAGTGATTGTAAAAGCTTAAAATCGTTCCTTCTTTTCCTTGTAAATGTGAAAATACGACAGGCTGCCCCCCTGTAGCAAGAATCTCAGGATAAACATTAAAAGCCTCGTCAAAAAGCTGTTCTAAGTACTTTACACTTTCTTGCATTCCCCTATTTTGTGCAGCAACACTTGGAATTCTACAAAAATCTGTGAGCCATTTTAAATAGTAATCACGATGTTTATCAATATACTCAAAAATTTGATTTTCCAATTTATTCTCCACCTTATTTTTCGGAATTTTTCCGAAAATAATTATTTTCATAAATCTTACATTGACCATATATTATATGTCAACATTAATTTTATAGAATTTTCAAAATATATAGTTTTTTCGGATTCCATCTTACTTATTTATCCCCCAAAGTATATTTAATTCAGGCATTTCAGACTTTCCCCCAAATGAAATTACTCTTCAAAATATATAAAATCAGCAAACTTACCGTCATTTACAGAAATCAGAACTTCCTGCATCTACCGCTACGAAATTTGCTAAATTATAATAAAGGCATTGAAATTTCACTACATCAGGGAATTACGACTTATAATAAAAGACATTTTCCATAATAATTTAGCACTATCCATATAGGAAAATATATTCTTCCTAATAAAAATAAAAACTGTAAGAAAAGTAGATTTCCATCTACATTTTCTTACAGTCTAGCCTCACTTTATTCAACTTCCTTCACACCCGCAGCCACCAATATTTTATTGCGAGCTAATAGCAAAAGTAACACTAACATCAAAATGCCTGTCGCAATTAAAATCCATTCGATTGCAATAACATCTGCTAAAGGGCCAAATACAAGCATTCCTATTGGCATCATAGACGAGGAGATCATACCGAATACGCCAAAAATACGCCCTAAATAATTACCTTCCACTTTTTCCTGAAGCAATACGGTTGAAGGTGTGTTGAAAATTGGCATAGCTATACCACAAATAAGCATTAACACTGAATATACTAGAAAGTTTGGCACAAACCCGAAGCTAATTGTGCATAGTGCCATAATAATCCCAGCAAATAGCATCGTATGTACTCGATTTTGAAAGCCACCCCACATTGCAATTGCGCTTCCTCCAGCCATCATACCTACTGAAAAAGTAAGCTCAATAACTGTTAATCGCCATACATCATCCCCAAAGGAGCGTGCTACTTGTAGCGGTGTTAAAAAGGCCATTGGTGCAATCAAAAAGAAGAGCATTGCAAAAAATAAGAAGAATGATTTTAAAAATGCGTGCTCTCGAATATAGCGCAATCCTTGCTTAAAGTCTTCAATATAGCCGACTTGCTCTCCCATTGCCTTTTCGTGCACAGCTATTTTTAAGAAGAAGAGCAATGTAAAAATGGCTAGAGCTGCCGTTACAACATCAATAAAGAATATAATCTCTAATGTAGCTAAGCTGAGTAATGCTGCACTTACCATTGGGGCAATAAACATGATACCTGCCTGAATACTCCCATTAATACCATTTACCTTTGTCAGCTTTTCCTCTGGGACAATTTGTGGCAAAATTGCCCCCACAGCAGGTGTTTGTACCCCTGCACCAAATGAACGAATCGCTGCAATAACAAATAATAGCCACATCTCCTCATAGCCCATTAAAAAGACAATAGCCAACACTAACGTAGAAAGTGCAATAACACCATCCGCTATCGCAATCAGCCATTTACGATTGTAACGATCTGCCCATACCCCCGCAAAGGGAGATAGTAAAAATGTTGGAACAAAGCCACATAAAATAAAGATTGTCATCATCATACCAGATTGCGTTGTTAACGTAACATGCCACATAATTGCGTACTGTACAAGCGCTGAGCCGAACAATGAAATCGTCTGACTTGTTAAAAAAAGTGCAATATTCCTTTTCCAGTTTTCCATTAAGTAGTATCCTCCATTTATCCAAAACGTACGTTCTCTTAATTATAATATAAAACAATATTAGAACACAATTTTGAATGAATGAACCTACTTATTCTTTCCACAAACGACCTGGCCAATAAGACCATCTTCCGAATAGCGTAATTAAAGCAGGTACTAATAATGGACGCACAATAAAGGTATCTAATAGAACACCTATAGCAGTGACAATACCGAATTGTACTAATAATTGAATTGGCAACGAAGCCAACACTGCAAATGTCCCTGCCAAAATTAAGCCCGCTGATGTAATTACTGCACCAGTAGATGCTACTCCTTCTGCAATAGATTGCTTATAGTCCATCCCTCGCTGTCTATTTTTCCATATATCTGAAATCATAAAAATATTGTAATCATTGCCTAGTGCTATAATAAATACAAAGGAATATAGTGGAATGGCACTCGCCATCGCCTCATGCCCTAAACCATAATGAATAATAAGCCAGCCTAAGCCAAGCGCTGCAAAAAACGATACAAGCACTGTTAGCATTAATTGAATAGCCGTAATAACTGCGCGTAAATATAACAGTAGCACAACAAAAATAATGGCAATCATAACAGGCTGAATCAACTTCTCATCATGCATTTGCACTTCCTTTGTATCTAACTGTTCACTCGTTTCGCCGCCAATCCAAAATTCATTATCTAAAATAGACGCTATATCTTTTTTCATTTGCTCAACATCTGCCATTGCCTTATTCGAGTATGGATTTTTATTTAAATCCACTTCGTACAATAATATATTTGTATCTGTAGCACCTACACGCGGTTCTTTAACCGCTGCTATATATGGTAAATTACTCAACTGTTCTTTAACATCTAACTGCTGTCCCTCCGCATTAATAATAAGTTGTACTGGTGCTAATTCTCCAGCACTAAAATTATCTTCAATTAACACAAAGCCTTCACGAGATTGTATTTCCTTTGGAAATGAAGAAAGTAAGTCATAGTTATATTGGATTTTTGTTGAAGTAAAGGCCAACACAAGTAATAAAACACTTGTTGTTACCACGATAAACCAAGGCTTATGCGTAACAAATATACCGATTTTCCGCATTTTTGCATGACTTTCTTGGTGCTGTTTATATTCCTTGCCCTTATTTTTTGCAAGCTGTTTCTCTTCTTCAATTGTGCGAGGGATAAACGGCCAAAACGCTTTGCGACCTAATAAAGCGAGCAGTGCAGGTAATAAAGTTAATACTGCAATCATTGTTAATAACACGCCAAAGCTAAATGGCACAGCAAAGCGTTGAAAAGCGCCGTAATCCGCCAGCGCAAGCGTTGCTAACCCAATAACAACTGTAAAGCCACTCATAAAAATAGCCCCTGCAGAATCCCGTACAGCTTCAGAAATCGCTACAAATTTGTTATTTTCCATTAATAGCTTATCGCGGTATTTTGTAATTAAAAATAAACAATAATCCGTACCCGCACCAAACAATAATACAATCATAATCGCGATTGCCTGTGCATCTTTATGAATCCAACCATTCTCCGCCATATAGCCAAGCAGTGGGCTAATAACTAAAAATGCAATACTAACAACGATAATTGGAATAAGCGCTAAAATTGGCGAGCGATAAATCGCTAATAAAATGATTAAAATTAAAATCACTGTTGCCATCATTAGCTTTACATCTGCTGATGCAAAAAGCGAGGCTGCATCTACAGAAATAGCTACAGGACCTGAAAAGCGAGCAAGTAAGCCACTTTCATCCAAGTTTTTGTTATAAGGGTTTTCATTCATAACATCTTTCGTATAGGATGTTATTTTTTCTAGGCTTTGTTTAAAGCTTTTTGTATTCGTATCGGTTGTAAAAAATACTGGCGTTACGAGCGAGCGCCCATTTTCTGATATAGCCCCTAGCAATGCTTCTGGCGGCAACATCGCAAAAGGAGGTAAAGCTGCCTGCCCCTCCAAAGGCTCTTCCTCCAATTTTGCATACAAAGTTTGAATGTTTACTATATCTGCTACTTCTAACCCCGTTTCCTTAAACCAAACAATTAACAATGGAATACCTGCATTTGAAGCGAATTGCTCCTTCATCATTTTATTTGCTTCAATGGACATCATATTAGATGGCAATTCATCACCTGCGTAATTTTCTACGCTATTTACTTGTGGCAATGTCATAGTTAAAACGATTAACAAGACTAGCCATATTGTAAGAAAGACCCATCTTCCTTTTTTGCCACCAACTACTTGCCCAAAACGTTGTAATGGATTTTGTTTCATCACAAATCTCCCCTCTCTTTTTTCTAAAACTAAGAAATGTGAAACATTCTAGCTAAAGGTTTGTTCTTCCATTATAGTTAAAGTTAGAAAGGATGTGGTTAAATGCAATTAACTATTTACTGTGAAACTCCAAATGCGAAGGAAATCTCCTATTTATTCGCTAAAAATCCAAACAATTTACACGAACGTCATGAAAAAGGGCACGCTGTACGCTTCATTTATCACAAGCTAACAAATAATGAAGTCGAAGCAACTATTTTCGTTACACCTGATCCACTCGCGCTCGTTGGACATGAGCGAGCATATGATATTACGCATTATATTAATGACCGTGGATTTGCAACAAGTAGTATTTTTTTATCACTTATTCGCAAAATGCTCGGTACTGCATTAAATGGTAAACCACAGGAGCAATACATAGCATTTGCTGAGCAAGCTTTTCCTTTCACATTTGAATTTGGTCCTGTTGCTACTTCGTTATCGGATGTAGAAATTCAACAACTGTTTACACCGTTAGGCTTTCATGTTGATATTGAAGCAATTTCTTCAGCGCAGCGAGCCCGCTTTATCAAAATAAGTGCCCTAACTACTTTGCAGCAGGCACTACGACAAATTTTCGTTCTTATTCCTGTAATGGATGATTATAAGCATTATTTTATCGATGAGGCAGAGCGTGAGCGATTGGAGCGCTACGGCGAAGGCTGGCTCGAACAGCACCCTCAAAAGAATTTTATTTATAAAAAGGCACTACGTTTTCGTCATTTAATTAGCACTGAGACTAATATTGCTACAAAACCCTTACTGAATACGCAGCGCTACGAGGCGATTGTAGAACAAGTCAAACAGCTTTCGCATCAATCAGTCGTTGATTTAGGTGCTGGAGAAGGAAAATTAACCGCTTTATTAAGCGAGCTGCCAACAATTCATGAGCTAATTGCAGTTGAGCCAAGTGAGGCTGCAATCCGTAAAGCAACAAAGCGCTTCGAAGGGCTTGATACGGCTGTAGCACCAAAGATTCAATGGGGCTCATTATTTTACTATGATAATACTTTAGTTAATAAAGATATTCTTATTTTATGCGAGGTTATTGAGCATATTAATGAAGTGCGTTTGCCGAAAATTATGTCAATGTTGCTACAACAATACTCGCCAAAAACATTAATTATTACAACACCAAATGCGGATTATAACCAAGTGTATGAGCTAGAGGAGATGCGTCATGACGATCATCGCTTCGAATGGACACGTCAGCAATTCGAAAGCTGGTGTGTAGCAATGTCACAAGGGACCCCATACTCTACGGCTTTTTATGGAATTGGCGAACAGCATATAGTGCATGGCACACCAACACAAATGTGTATTTTTAAACGAATGGAGGGACTGTAATGCAGCTTCATTTATCACAGGCAGCAATCGTACTATGTATCGGTCCATCTAACAGTGGCAAATCAACATTTTTACAGAAGCTTGTTGTTGACAATATCATTACTCCAAGCGAAATTGTTAGCTCAGATGACTATCGAATAACGGTTGCTGATATAGATTTTATTGACTTCCAAGGTGCAACAAAGCAAGAGGCGGATCTATTATACGAGCAATATAGCGCTATTTCAGTGGAAACATTCCAGCTAATGGAGCAGGTCGTTACAGCAAGGGCAAAGCTAAATCGCTTAACCTTTGTCGATGCAACCCATTTAAATGCTAAGGAACGCGAAAAATATTTTGCTATTGCCAAAAGACAGCACGTTCCCATTGAAGGAATCATTTTCGATGTACCGGTAGAGCAACTATTACTACGTGACCAAATGCGAGAAAACCCAAGAGGTGCTGCTCGCATTAAGCAACAGGCACGTAAATTAAAAGACGAAAAGCGCCTCTTGAAAAAAGAAGCCTTCACAAGGCTGCATTTATTCAATCCAGATACGGATGCTTATTCTATCGTTCGTAAGCCTTCGCCACTTACAATTGAGCTTGGCACAGGTATTGATGTGATTGGAGATATACATGGCTGCTATGATGAAATGATGGCATTAATCGAAAAATTAGGCTATATCGAAGAAAATGGTCTTTATAGACATCCTAAAGGACGCAAGCTAATTTCTGTTGGTGATATTATGAGCCGTGGGCCGAAATCACTTGCCACGATGCAATTTTGGCTAAAGCAAATTGAAGCAGGACTAAGCTTTATGACAGACAGCAATCATGGCTGGAAAATTGCACGTTGGCTAGAAGGTCGAGATGTTCAGCTATCCCATGGAGATGAATTAGTGGAACAAGAGATGCAGCAATTTGAAACTACGCATGGCATAGATGAATTAACAACTTTAAAAGAACGTCTTGCTAAAATGCTGCTGAACGCTCCTTCTCATTATATCATCACAGAAAATGGCATTGGTAAAGCAGTTGTCACACATGCAGGCATCCGCGATCGCTATATTGGCAAAAACTCACCACGTATCCGTGATTTTTGCCGCTACGGTGATGTTGTTGGTACAAGCGAAAACGGTCGACCGATTCGCGCTGAATGGTATGCTGACCATCATACATCAGAGCTTATTATTTGGGGACATGAGCCAAAGCTCAAGCCTTTAAAAATAAATAATACAGTAAATATCGACCAAGGCGTTGTTTTTGGTGGACAGCTTACAGCTTTTCGTTATCCTGAGGGAACATTTGAGGCAGTAGAAGCGTATGAAAACTATGCAGGTGAGCATCAAAATCCTTTATTAGAAGCTGCTGTAAAGCATTTTGCTCCACCGAATATCCGTGCATTTATTGATGGCTTCGAGGTTGCAACAACACATGGTGGCACTGTTTGGATTAGGGATGGCTATGCAAAGGCTGCAATTGACACAGTGTCACACTATACTGTGCCATTGGAGCAGCTCATTTATATTCCGCCAACGATGAGTCCAACACCGCAAACATCACAGCTCGAGGATTATTTAGAACACCCTACTGAAGCTTTTGCCTATTATAAAAAGCATGGATTTACTGAGCTCATCGCTGAGAAAAAGCATATGGGGAGCCGCGCTGTTCTTTTATTGTTCAAAAATAAGCGAATCGCGAAAGAATGGGTAGATACAGAAACACTCGGCATTATCACAACACGTAGTGGACGAGCCTTTTTTGCTTCAAATACCCACGGAATCATCGTGCACAAGTTACATGCAGAATTAGTCGCAAAAAACTATTTCGAGAAAATGGACACAGATTTCGTCTTGCTTGATGCTGAAATTTTACCGTGGAATTTAAAAGCGCAACCACTTATTGACGAACAATATGCACATGTAGCGGAGCACGCTTTAATGGATCGCCAAAAGCTAGCTACAAAGCTACAAACAACACTTGTTGATGTAACAGAGTGGCAACAGCAATATAAGGAGCTTTTACGCAATGCGGTACGCTTTGATGCGGTTTATCAAAATTATTGTTGGTCCGTGGAAGACTTATCAGCTATTCAAATTGCACCGTTCCATATTCTCGCACATAGTAACGGAACCTGCTTCCATCAGCCCCATACGTGGCATATGGAAATGAATCATTGGCTTGCTCAAGATTCCACCATCTTTATTGCAACAGAGTATCAAGTTATTAACAACGAGCAAGACGAGCAAAAGGCGATTGCCTGGTGGGAGGAAATGACGGCTGTGGGGCATGAAGGTATTGTCATTAAGCCTTTAACCTTTATTCCTAAAAATAAAGATAAGCTTATTCAGCCCGCAATCAAAGTGCGCGGTCGTGAATATTTACGCATCATTTACGGCATGGATTATACAGACCTTAAACAGCTCGCACAACTAAAAAAGCGTAAACCAAGTAAAAAAATGAAGCATGCCTTACAAGAATTTGCATTAGGCTTAGAAGGAATCGAACGCTTCGTACAAAAAGAAAGCTTAGCTCGCATCCATGAATGCGTACTAGCCACATTAGCATTGGAAAGCGATGCGGTTGATCCAAGATTATAAAAAGGCTGTCGGGACACGAATTCCCGACAGCTACATTTATAGTTTTATTCCACGTTTTTCGTGATTTATTCCATGTTTCCCAAAGTTTATTCCATGTTTTTTGTGATTTATTCCATGTTTCTCAAAGTTTATTCCATGTTCAGTAAAAATACACTTACAACCAAGGCTCTACACAGTACACTTTCTTCGCAGTTGCATTTAGTCTTACTTTTTTTCCAATCGCTAACGGATGCATAGGGTGCGTGTGACAACAATCAAAGTCAGCAAGTATCGGTATATCTTTTCCATCCAGTTGCTCTAATAAAAGAGAAAGTGGTGTCTTTCCTGTCCCTAAATCATCAAAACGTTCATGCTTGCCTAAAATAATGCCTTTAACACGCTCAAAAACCCCATGCAACTTCAGCATCGCAAAGTTCTTTTCGACAACAGAGGCATCCTTCATACAGTCCTCAATTAGTAAAATATCGCCTTGCTGAATTTCAGGGAAATACTCCGTTCCGATAAAACCATACATCGCATTATTATTGCCACCTATTAAGCGCCCCTCTGCCACACCAGATTGCCCTGTCAGCCATTCATTCGCAAAAAGTGCTTTTTCTGTTGTTTTCTCAAGCCAATTGACAGGCTCGTCTGACCAAAAGGCAGGCATTGGCACTTCATAAGGTAATGTAGATTCTTCCATAAAATAAGATTGAAAATAGTCATATGTATCATTTACTAATGGCTCAAATTCACCAAAAGAAGGAATTAATGCTGGGCCATAATATGTTGAAATTCCTGTTTTCGCATAAAGCGCAAGTAAAATAGCTGTCGCATCTGAATAACCAACAACATATTTAGGGTTTGCTCTAAATGCATCATAATCAATATACGGCAGGATACTATTGGAATTCGTACCGCCAATTGTGGACATAATCATTTTAATATTGGGGTTATGTAGTAATTCATTTAACTCCTTTGCTCGCTCTTTTGGTGACCCTGAACGGTAAGTATCAGATTTTCCTGTTAAATTTCCCTCTACAATGTGAAAGCCTTTTGCTTTTAAAAAATCCTTTGCTCTCTCAAAACGCACTTGCGCTGTCACAGTGGCTGGAGATGATGGTGTAAAAATCCCAATCGAATCCCCTTTTTTTAATCGTTCTAGCATCTTATTCCTCCTTTAATAGCTGTAGAGCTTTTTCTGTAGATGTAATTAACGAGTCTACGCCTTTATCTTTTCTAATTGCCAAAGCCAATTTCAAAAGCTCCTTTGCTTGAACATTGTCCCCTAGCTCCATTAAACATTTTGCCTTGTGCTGATAGATAAAATCCTCATAGTTTTCGATGTTATGTGTTTTTTGGATTGCTTGTGCATCTTCAAATAATTTTAAAGCTTTATGATGCTGATTGTTGTATTTAAATGCCTCACCTAGCCGAATAAGCGTAACCATTTTTCGGGCAGGATTTTCCTCTACTTTTTTTAGACATTGTTCTAAATAGTAGATGGCTTTATTAGCTTGATTCAAAATGCGATAGCAATAACCAAGTGTCCCTAATAAATAATATTGTTCCTCGGCGTTCTCGATTTGCTGTAGTAGCATCTCTGCTTGTTTTATAAATGCCTGAACACTTTTAGGATCTTTAGTTTGTTCACGCAAATATTGATGTTCATCAAAATAAACTGTTTTATTTATAGTTAAGAAATCTTGCTTCAATTGTTCCAATAGCATGGCATAACCCCCCTCCAATTACAATATATTATACAAATATTAGTGTAGAAAGAAAACGAAGCTATGGTTTTAATAGATATAAGGTAATGATTCGCACGCAAGACTAATCAATAATCTTAAAATAAAAGCGCTTGAAATCAAAATTTTCATTATGACTTCAAACGCTTTATTTATTATTTTTACTAGATTGATTACGCAAATGCTTTTAACCCTGCGACACCAATAATAATCGCAAAAATACTTGCTATACGTGCAATGTTTTTAGATTCACCGAAAAAGACCATATTAACTAGCACTGCCCCTAAAGTGCCAATACCAACCCATACAACATAAGCAATACTTAATTGTAAATAATTAAATGATGCATATAAGAAAGCAAAAGATGTACCGAAGCCACCAATATAAATAAGCAAATTACGTAATGTTTTATTTTGACTATAAAAACGCAAACCTACTACACCGACAATTTCAGCCATTGCTGCAACTAAAATAAATAACCAACCCATTATCCCTGCACTCCTTCTCCCATGTTGTCGTCCTCTGTTGAATTATCAGCAAGCTTCAATCCAATTACACCTACAACTAAAATAACCATAAATAAAGCTTTCACTAAACTAAACTCCCCGTCAAAGATAAAAATATCCATTAATGTAGTGCCGATTGTTCCTGCACCAGCAAATATCGCATAAACGGTTCCTGTTGGTAGCTGCTCACATGCCTTTGATAAGAAATAGAAATCTATCACTAAAATCCCTAAAATAATTCCCCAATGCCACCAAGCGTTTGCAACATTAAAACCAAACACCCAAAATAACTCAAATAAAGATGTTAAACCTACATATAACCAAGATCTACTCATAATAATTTACTCCCTTAAATTAATTGTATTTAACTAACTCCCTGTAATGATTCACACAAGTTGAACATCAATAGCATTTAATCATTTAGCACACTCTTTTTATGACTGACTGACTGTCAGTCATTTTAATTTAAAATTAAAACGCCACTTAATCATGGCGCATTCCTAACGCGTTGTATAAAAAATCGAGAAGCATCTTTTTCTGCTCTTGAATAGACTCCTCCGTACTTTCGTCATACAGGAAAATTTGTTCAGCAGCAAATTCTATTAATCCTATTACAATTTTTGCTCCTTGCTTTACATTGAAAGAGGCTCTGATTATTCCCTGTTGCTGTGCGCTCTCTAAAAAATGGTGCATCCATTCATAAAACGGAGCATAAATGCTTTCCCATTCTTTTATATGCTCTGTTTGTGCGATACCAGCGTAAATAACAGCGAATATATCTCTATTTTTCTCTACTAACCCAAAAATCGCATCAACGACTTGAACAATTTGCTCTTCAAATGGAGCATCTGTCACCACGTTTTGCTCAACAACTTCCTCCATTTTATCTACCATTTCCTTAGCAATAGCAGGCATAATGGAAAGCAGTGATGGGAAATATAGATAAAATGTTCCTTGTGCGATACCAGCAGCTTTTACGATATCGGATACTTTTGTTTTTGCAATGCCATTTTCACGAAATACAGAAATCGCGGCCTGCACAATTTTTTCTTTCTTCGACATTTAATATCCCTCTCTTTCATACTGCTTGATTATAGTATATATGTGTCAAAATAAATAGTCAAGAGAAAATGACTGACAATCAGTCATTTTTTTGAGGGGTGTAAAACCTACTAACATACTTATAGGCTTTACAACAAAATTATACTGTCTTATTAATTACTTAAATGCTCATGTATGAGCTTCCATTCACCGTGCTTATTTTTCACAAAAACATTCGTTGCTCTACCTTGCCCTGAAACAAATTCTCTATTGTGATAACCAGAATAGCTGTAAGTATACAGACAAGTAGCTGTATCTTGATTCGTTACGAGCCACTGAACATCCTTTGCTTCATATACTTCTTCTTTAATTGTTTCCCAGGCATTTTCAAAATAATGCTGTATTTCAATCATCGTTGTACAATTTTGATTTGTGAACCAATAAACAACATTTGGATGTAGCATTTGTTTTACATTAGTAAAATCATGTGTATTTGTAGCTTCTATATAATCGGTTAGAGCTTGTTCATATGAATTATTCATTTGAGTCTCCTTTGTAGCAAAAGCAATCTTGTACATGGTCATTCACCATTCCTACTGCCTGCATAAAAGAATAGCAAATTGTACTACCAACAAATTTAAAGCCGTCCTTCTTTAATTGTTTACTCATTTTATCGCTAACAACTGTTGTTACAGGTACTTCACTTATTGTTGGCCAATGATTAATGAGTGGCTCATGATTAACAAATTGCCAAATGTAATTTGAAAAAGACCCATACTGTTGTTGCATGCGTAAATAAGCCTGTGCGTTTGTCACGACGCTAGCGATTTTCAGTTTATTGCGTACAATACGTGTGTCTTCCTTTAATTCAGCTAATTTTTCATCAGTATAATGAACAATTTTCTCGGCATCAAATCCATCAAATGCTTCACGATAGCCTTCGCGTTTTTGTAAAATTGTCCACCAGCTTAACCCTGCCTGTGCCCCCTCTAAGCAAAGCATTTCAAAAAGCTTTTGATCATCGTAAATAGGCTTGCCCCATTCATTATCATGATATTCAACATACAATGGTTCATCTAATTTTACCCATGCGCAACGCTGCATAATTGCTCCCCCTAATCTTGGAATGTTATCACTGTACCATCTAACGCATCAATATAACCTAGCACTTTGCCTGTTTTTTTATCATAGCAGTCATATCTCAGTACAGAGCTGCCTATTGCATTACCCATACCCCACTCTAAGCGAAAATCTAAATGCGCCAAAAATATGTTCTTCGCTTGCTGCGCTGAAATAGCTGGTACACTAGGAACGTGTTCAAATTGTTCCATATCAATAGGTCTGCCATGAAACGACTCCACATCTCCTGTCGAACAATTAATTGTAACGGATACCATAAAATGAGTTTTGATATTTTGTGCTTTTATTAAACGAAACATAAATCTAGGATATTGTCTATTTTTATCTACTTCTAGTTGTAAATAAGGATACATTTCTGGTGCAGCATGCTGTAAAAATGTCACTGCGTTTTGTAACGCTTCCTTTTCATTTAATTGCAAATTGCCTTGACGCTCTTTAAACCATGTCATGCTTAGAAGTTGACCTGTGTTCATATCTATTCTTGCATGAACAGTATCCTCGTATAAATCCTCTCCTTTTTTCTCAGCCCAAACAATCCGTTTTACATTGTTAGATGTAATTTCATCGATTATTTGCATTCCGCTACTTACCCCTATTATATCCTCCAACGACCTACTAAAGTTAGCCCCTAATGACGGTAATATCTCGTAATGTATATTACATCGTTGTTCATTTATAACAGGCTCCAAAATATCCGCCTGATAAACTGGATACACATCATCTAGCTCATAAATAAGGCGTAGCTGCCCTGCAATTTCAGCAATTGCTAAGCGCATACGTATATGCTTTTTAGCATTTTCGTATAAAGCCTTTTTACCAACTAATTTTTTAGGAATTTCAGGTTCAGATAATTTGCCCATATGCATTAATTCCACCAAATTCCCCGCTTTATCTAGACCGATAATAATCCCTGCATTGGCAAGTGGCAAATCCATTACAAGCTGTCCATAATGAAATTGCTCAATTTCGTCAATTGGTTCCACCTTATAAAATGTAAAATCAGCTAGCGCATTTGGATAGTATTGTAGCAAAAATTGCTCCGCAAGCTTGTACCTTTCTTCCTGTGATATTTCCTTGTCTACAGGCACTTCATAGCTTTCCTTTGAAATAAAATAACTCTTTAAAGTACCATCGTAATCTAACTGCACCTTTATACTTTCTTGATTATCTCCCCAAATAAATAAAGATTCTTCCCCTGGCTGTGCATTAATTTCTTCAAACATTATTTGGAAACTCTTAGATGGCTTTGCAATAGCTAGTGCCCGTTCCTTTAACTGGTGATGATTCATATCTAACCCCCTAAACAGAATGTATGTTCCCTATATTATAATTCAATCTTTCTTTTTATACAAGTATTTCCAAAGAAAAAAAGAAGGGCATTCACTTACCCTTCTACTTCCTCTAAAACATTTAATTTTTTGTTATTTTTTAACTCTGGGTGTGCCATTTCAATTACTGAGCGGCGTAGCAATATTAAGACGATAAATACTAAAATTGTACCACTGACAATCAAAATATATTGAGCTGGAACGATATCGTATAAAATACCGAATACTAATGTTCCAATTGGCATCATGCTCATTGCCATCATTTCCACGATACCAAACACACGCCCCTTATATTCCTCATCGATTGATGTTTGCATAATTACTCCTATTGGTGTGTTTGTAATAACGCCTAATCCACCCGATAAAAACATAATCACCAAGTAATAAATGAAAATTGTCATGTTTGAAAAAGTAAATAGCAACGGTACAGCAGTCAGGATTACTAAAATTGACATTAGTAGCGTTGAGCGTTTCACGACTACTAAAGGGAATTTTAAATTTGATCGGGTAGCAAAATAAATCGACGCAATCAACATCCCGATTGCTGCTCCCGCTTCAACAACGCCGATAAGTTTCGGATCTAAATGTAAAATTGTTAACAATATATAATTTCCACCGACATTTAAACATGTGAAAAATAAATTCAACCATAATGCTGTCCATAAAATTGCACGGACAACAGGTTTTTGCTTTAAGTAAACAAATCCAGCCTTAAAGCTTTCAAACATCGTTTCTTTCTGCTCTGAAGCAGTTGCTTCTTTAGGCTTCTTATGCAGCGTAAAATTCATCGTAGATTCTAATAATAAAGCAATTGTTTCTGCGATAATAAACACGAGTAAAAATATCTCCATTGATACGAAGCCAAATAACATTCCCCCAAAAACCGGACCGCCTATACCTGAAACGGAATACGATAGCTGATTAAAGCTCATCGCCTTTTGGAGACGCTCTTCATCAACTAAATTCGCTATAGATGCCGAAAAGGCCACGCTAGAAAACGAACTAAAAATACTATTGAACAATGTTGCTAAATATATTGCTACTAAAGATAAACCCTCTACCCATGTGTAAATCAACATAACACTAACCGTTAAGACTACTCCAGCCTGACCGCCAATTACTAGCCATTTACGTGGGACACGATCCCCTATAATTCCTGCAATAGGAGAAATAATTGTTCTAGGTATAATACTTAATAGTATATTTGCAGCAAAACTTAAAGAAGAGCCCGTTAAAGAAAGAATATACATACTAATACCAAATGCGTATACATTAGAACCAAGTGAACCAATCATTTTACTCATCAGGAATGTATACAAATGATACGTTGATTTTTTATACTTCAATTTTTCATCCATTAGCTTCCCACACCTTTTGTTTAATTTAATTAAACTTATTGTAAAACATACATTTTGAATTTTCAATATAAAGTTTAATTAAATTTAAAATTAATTCATTTTATCCAGTATTAATCCCCTCTTTTGTTTAATTAAATTAAAATTAATATCCTTCTACAATAATATTTGCTATAATCTTACGTAGTGAGGTGACCTTATGTTGAATATAGGTGCAAAAATAAAAGAGCTACGCAAAGAACGAAAAATGACTTTGGCACAAGTAGCAGGGGATCGTCTAACAAAAGGAATGTTAAGCTTAATTGAAAACGGCAAAGCGCAACCTTCGATGGAGAGCTTGCATTATATTGCAAGTCAGCTCCAAATAGATGTTGCTGAATTAATACAATCAGAGGATAACAAAAAAATACATGATGTGTTCATGCAGGCTGAGCAGCTCAGTTCGCAATTAAAAAAAGAGTATGAGAAAGAACAAAGAGAGCTAAAGGAACGAGAATTATTACAGCTTATCGAACCTTTCGTGCAATCTAACAGCTTGAAAGGAACTAGCTATGAGGAAGTACGCTTACTAGAAATTTATTTAGTAGTGCGCTATCGCTTAAAAATTAACCGTTCCGTCGAGCCATTTTTACCTTTAGCTAAAATGTATGAGAATGTCCATGCCTACTCTAAAATGCTTAGTTGTTTTAGTCTTTTATGTGGCATTGCTTTTAACACACACCATTACGAACAAGCACTTGATTATTTATTAGAAGGGGAAAAATATATTGACCGCTACTACTATTTAATTAACGACCTTGAAAAACTCGATTTTTACTACAACCTGGCTGCCGCTTACACTGCTTTGAATAATAATCAAAAAACAGAGGAATATTTCGAAATCGCTTTAAAAATGGCGAAAGAGAAAAAAGTATTGTATCGCTTAAATGATTTTTATCGTTTTTTATGTTATTTGCATTGTTCAAATGGAGACGCGGAAAAAAGCTATGATTACTTAACAAAAATGAAGGCATTTTCAACTGTGTTAGAGGACCCAATCGATGCTATCTCTACACAAATCATGACATTAGCATATACAAATCAAATTGAAAAAGATTTCGAAAAAACATTATCAATTCAAATTGATTACTTTGATGTACCCAAAGATGCATTTATTGATGCCCTTTTATTCACAAATGGTGAGTATGCTTATGCCCATCTACAGCTAAAACAATATGCACAAGCAAAAAAATTATTAGAAAATCTATTCGTTTCAGAAAATCAGCATCACCCATTAGATTTAGGTATATCCTATCGCGCCTTTGCCGTTCGTGCGCTATGCTATTTCGAAGAAGGCGATATCGTAAACGCCAAGCGCGATATATTATATGCGATGGATGGTGTGAAGGAGTTTAAAAATAGTTTCGATAAACAATTCATTTTGCAAGCATATGAACGTATTACACATTAAGAAAGGATGCTTCTCAGCAAATTTGAGAAGCATCCTTTTTCACTCTATTTTTTGTTGTTTTGAGGAAGTTACATCAAGTACATCCAATAGGAACATAAATAGTGGAATACCGATAATTAACCCCCACACTCCTAAGAAATGTTCTGAGAATAAAATCACCATAAACGTATAAAAAATTGGCAAATCCGTTTTCGCAGACATTAACTTTGGATTTAAGAAATATGCCTCAATGCCATGTAAAACAACAACGACAACCAAAATGTACACGATATACATAAAGCCACCAATGCTGTAGGAGATAATTGTTAATGGGATTAATGAAATAATGACACCCGCTACTGGTATTAGCCCAAGCACGAAAATCATAACCCCTAGCGCAATTAAATGTGGGAATCCCATAACTGATAAAACTACAACGGATAATGCACAGTTTACCGTTGCAATAATAAATTGCGCCTCAATTACCTTACCAAAAGAACGAATGAATACTTTAGAGAAATATTCTAATTCGTCGTATAAAGGGGCAATTTTACTATTTTTAAACTTCATCGTAAATTCAACAATACGATGTTTATCTAACATAATAAATAGGCTTAAAATAGCCGCAATTAAAATTTGCAGAAGCAACTTCCCAATATTCGTAATATTTTCTACGATAAAATTTACACCTTGCTGTAAATACTGTTCCAACTCAATTTTCTCAATCGTTGGCGCTAAATATTTCGTAATTTCGTTTTCATTCGGATTAATATTAAAATTCATCATTAAATTAAATAGCTGTGTAATTTGCTGCGAAATAAGAGGTAAATATTTATATACCGTTCCAACAACTCCTGCGACAAACAATAAGTAAATGATAACCGTAATGACCGCCTCTTTTATCGGCACATACTTTTTAATAGTACTTGTTAGCTTTGTGCTTAGACGATTCATTAAATATGTAATAATAAATGTGAACAAAATTAGATCAAGCATACTACGCATTAAATATAACGCAATCCCAATACCTATTAAAATCATAAACCTCTTAAAGCCATGACTTTTAAAAAAATCCCACACGAGCATTCTACTACTCAAAATATGAACAAAGCCTTATATCTAAATATAGACGCCTTGTTTAGTAGCAGCGACCTCCCTTTGTTTATAAGTTTTTTTAGCTATCGTATTTCCTCGACAGCTTTAACATTTATGAATTTAGTACTACTTAGCATATCCATATTTTAAAAATCCATTCCCTTTCTATATATTAATTATTATAACGTGCATAACCGTGATATCCAAAGTATTATTACCTTAAATTTAATTTTAATAGAAAAAAGAAAGACCTACTAATCATTCATATTAGTTTTACTTTATAACTATGCATTGATTAACTTCTTACCTTAAGAAATAGGATTTTGTTTACTATACTCAACAATAAGGTGAGATAATATTATTTAGTTTGCCCTTATATTATGTAATTAGTAAGCCTTTAGTTACTATATAAAATAACAGTTTAGGAGGTATGAAGATGAGCAAAAAACTACGAGAACACGGTATTATTATAGGAAAACTTCCTACAGGCGAAAAAAATTGCATTACGGATATAGAAGGTGTTCAAGTGGGCCATATTACACTGGACTCTCCCTTAAGTGAACAAGGAGACTATGCCTGCACTGGTGTAACAGCGATACTGCCTCATGCTGGCAATTTGTTTGAACAAAAGGTAACAGCCGCTAGCTATGTATTAAATGGCTTTGGCAAAACAACGGGACTTGTGCAAGTAAATGAGCTTGGTGTGCTAGAATCACCTATTATGCTTACAAATACATTGAGTGTTCCTGCTGTTACTCAAGGGACACTACAATATATGCTTGAGACAAATGAAGCAATTGGGCAAACAACAGGAACAATTAATCTTGTCATTGGTGAATGTAATGACAGCCATCTGAACTCAATCCGACATTGCGCTGTTACGCCAAAACATGCAATTGAAGCAATTCACAATGCTTCAGATGTTACTGCTGCCGAAGGAGCTATCGGCGCTGGTAAAGGCATGGTCTGCTTTGGCTATAAAGGGGGCATTGGCTCGTCCTCACGCATCGTCGAAGCCAATGATGAAATAAGCTATAAAGTTGGTTGTTTAGTGTTAAGCAACTTTGGTAGCAAGGATGATTTTTTAGCTGAGCACTATATGCCCCCTAAGAAACAGTCTACAGATACTGTAACACCAACAGATGGCTCAATTATTATTGTTTTAGCAACTGATGCTCCACTTAGCAGTAGACAATTACTACGTGTTATTAAACGCTGCGGCATAGGTCTTGGACGTACTGGCAGCCATTTTTCACATGGCAGCGGAGATATTGTTATTGGCTTTACCACAGCCCGTACAATTGCACATAAAACTGAGGAATTATTCGAAACACGGACACAGCTACGCGAGGATCATCCCGTTATGAATAAATTATTTGCAGCTGCAGCAGAGGCTACAGAGGAAGCAATTTTAAATTCTTTATCGCAAGCAAAGACAACTTTAGGACGCAATGGACATATTGTGCATGCCTATCAATTTGATTAGAACCCAAATTATTCATCATTTTGACTTTGCGGGCGAAACTAATTCTGAATCGGGCGAATTCATCCGTTTTGCGGGCGAATTTGCCTGCTAATTGAGCGAATCATTACTTTAGACCTGTCATTTTTTCAATAAAAATCTTCTCTTGCGACGATTTCACAACTATATCAAAGTTTTCACTGTATGGATGTATAAACACTTTATATTGAATTCTTCGTTCATTATGGGAATGCTGCAAATATTGTAACTCCATCCCTCTTTCCGTAATATCTCGCCCTGCCCTTCTGATAAACTCTGTATCATCATCCGTATAAAAATATATTTTTAAATCGAAGAGCGATGGATTTATAAAAGCAACGCTCATCCCTTCTACAATCGTTAGTTTATTGTTAGATGAAATTAATGTGCATGGTAGATAATGCGTATCAATTGTATAAAAATCTAGCCCTTGTCGAGCCATTTCTACGTCTCTTTCTAACGATGGCAAATGATGTGCCGCAGGGTGACAGGCAGTCATTTTATAATGATGCTGCTCATTATTATATGTATAATCAATCATCGTTTTTTTGCGCATTTCTGAATCAACGATATACGGATCTGTATTGATATAGTTGATTGAATTGGGCTCAAATAATGCGATTAACTTCTGTGCAAAGGTCGTTTTTCCAGCAGCCCCATGCCCTGATATACCGATTACAATTCTTTTATTTTGGCCATTTGCCCAATTCTTAATAAGCTGTAATAGCTGCTCCATTCTCAATTCCTCCTTGTTTTTGAAATATAAGCGAATGTTAGTGTACCCTAAATTATTACTAGCAAGCAACATGTAAGCGAATTAATTGTCATAAAATATATATAATCGGACTATTGTGAATTTTATAGGCAACACGTATTATAATAATTATGCAAAAACTCACATAAACTTGTGGGATATAGGAGGATTTTAAATGACTGTTATTCGAATTGGTATCGTAGGTTATGGAAATTTAGGTCGTGGTGTAGAGCACGCAATATCTCAAAATCCTGATATGGAGCTAGTTGCTGTTTTTACACGTCGTGATCCAGCAACAGTGAAAGTTGCTAGCAATGCGAAAGTATATTTAATAGATGAAGCTGAAAAATTTAAGAATGATATCGATGTAATGATTTTGTGCGGTGGCTCTGCAACTGATTTACCAAAGCATAGTCCACATTTTGCACAATGGTTTAATATCGTAGATAGCTTCGACACACATGCGAAAATCCCAGAGTTTTTCGATGCTGTAGATGCTGTTGCGCAAAAATCTGAAAAAATAGGGCTTATTTCTGTTGGTTGGGATCCTGGCCTATTTTCATTAAATCGCTTAATTGGCGAAGCTGTTTTACCTGTTGGTTCAACATATACTTTCTGGGGAGATGGACTAAGCCAAGGCCATTCAGATGCAGTACGTCGCATTGCAGGTGTTAAGCACGCAGTACAATACACATTGCCAATTAAAGAAGCTGTAGAACGTGTAAGAAACGGGGAAAACCCTGAGCTATCAACACGCGAAAAGCATGCCCGTGAATGCTGGGTTGTGTTAGAAGAAGGCGCTGATGCTGCAAAAATTGAGCAGGAAATTGTAACGATGCCAAACTACTTCGATGAGTATGACACGACAGTTCATTTTATTACTGAAAACGATTTTAAAGCGAATCATACAGGTATGCCACATGGTGGATTTGTTATTCGCAGTGGAGAAAGCGGAGATAATGACAAGCAAATTTTAGAATTCTCTTTAAAGCTTGAAAGCAATCCAAATTTTACATCAAGCGTAATTGTTGCATATGCACGCGCAGCCTATCGCTTAAATAAAGCAGGCGATAAAGGAGCAAAAACTGTTTTCGATATCCCATTCGGTTTATTATCACCAAAATCCGCTGCAGAGCTACGTAAAGAATTATTGTAATGGAAAATGGTTTTCTGATTGAAATGTTTACCATCTTGAAAAATATAAGAATTTTTTAAATGATTGAAAACACTGATTTCTATATGTTTTCTTTCAGTTTAAAATGAATAAATAAAAGGTGTAGGGATGGCAAATTCTTATTTGTCATCCCTACACCCATATAAATTATTTCAATGTTAAAATATAATCTGCCACTGCTTCTTCGTCGCCCTTAGCTTGACCTGCTGGCATATTACCTTTGCCATTCTTTAAAATATCAACAATTTCTTCTTTAGATAATGTTAGACCATGTAAGCTTGGTCCCATACTACCTGTTAAATCGCCACCATGACAGCCAATACAATTTGCTTTAGCAACACTTTCTCCAACTGCTACAGTATCCCCAGCTTGCTCATTTGTAGGAGGAGTCGGCTCTTCTTTTGCCTTATTTCCACCACATGCAGCTAAACCAAATACCGCCAATCCACCTGCTAACACTACGTGCATTAATCGCTTCGCCATAATAACACCTCATTTTGTATATTTTACCTTACGTTTAAACCATAGCATGTCTATAGAAACTACTTCAAGTATAACCCTGTCCAAAAGCTTTCATACATTTTGAACTATGACAGAATTGTGCCTACTTTCCATTTGTTCTTAGCTCTTCCCGTTTCCACTCACTATTAAACTTCTTATAAAGATTTAATGAATGGCTTTCACTTTCCACATAAGAGAAAACCATTTATCATAAAAATAGAATAATAGAGAGGAGTAGGAATTATGAAGAAAAAGCATTTTGCAGCAATGATTGCGGCAACAGCGATTACGCCTGCTGTTGTCATACCTACAGTGACGTCTGCCGAACAGCCAATCTTTAGCGATATTGTACCTTCAAGCTCTTATGCAAGCGCTATTAAATTACTACATGACAAAGGCGCTATTACAGGTTTTTCTGACAACACCTTTCGACCTCAGGAGACAATAACACGCCAGCATGTATTAGTTGTATTAGAACGCTTAATTGAATTCCCTTCAATTAGAGATGGAAAGAGATTTTCTGATGTATCAGAAGAGCATTCTTACTATGAAACAATTCAAAACGCTTATAAAGCTGGCTTAATTGATGGACAGCCTGACGCTAGCTTTAATCCAAACACCCCTATTACTTATGCCCAAATCGCAAAAATTTTAGCGCAAGCATTTAATTTACAAGCAACAGAAACAATACCTTTGTTAGACGTACCGAAATCCCATTGGAGCTATCCATATGTACAAGCATTAAGCAGCAACAGTATTATTACACCTTCCGATAAATTTTTCTTAAATGAGCCATTAACACGTGGACAATTTGCTGTATTTTTAGAAAGATTATTATTGCAAAACGAACTGGAGGAAAGCATAATGCCAATTGGTCAATGGAGTGGTAAAATTGCTATCCCACAAAGCCCACTATCTGTTATTTTACAAATTAATGAAGATGGAAAAGCATACTTCTCTGTACCAGCTCAGGGATTAAATAACTATCCTATTAGCTCAATCAAAACAATAAAAGACCAATTACAAATTACTGTTGAAATCGCGGGGACAGTAATGACCATTGAAGGAAAAGTGGAGGAAGACCGTATTACAGCAACTTTCTCGCAAAATGGTATGACATTCCCACTTATTTTAACACCTTATGAGCCACCTACTGTCACATATGAGGAATTAACAGTACCTGTTGAAGGTGGACAATTAAAGGTCGCATTAGAAATGCCTAAAAATATTACAGATAAAGTGCCAGTAGCTATTATTATCGCAGGGTCTGGCCCAACAACTAAAGATGGCAACTCAATCGCTGGTGAAAATAACAGCTTAAAAATGCTAGCGGAGGGCTTAGCGCAGCAAGGTATCGCATCAATCCGTTTTGATAAGCGTGGTGTTGGCGATAATATCCAACTACTCAAAGATGAGGGAGATTTACGCTTTACAAGCTATTCACAAGATGTCGAGCAAATTATTAAATTCGTACAGCAAGACCCTCGTTTCTCATCTGTTCATTTAATCGGACATAGTGAAGGCTCGCTAGTAGGTATTATAGCTGCGCAAACATCAACAGTAGCATCGATTACATCGATTGCTGGCGCGGGTCGTCCGATTGATGAAATTTTACTTGAGCAACTATCTGTACAATTCTCCCAGCCATCATTAGAAAAGGTTGCAGCTATTTTAGAGCAATTGAAAAATGACAAGATAGTAGATAATGTGCCAGAAGACTTATATGCCCTGTTCCGCCCTTCTGTACAGCCCTATCTAATATCTTGGTTAAAATATGATCCAGCCGTAAAATTAGCTGAGTTAGATGTACCAACATTAATTATTCAAGGAAACAATGATTTACAAATAACAAAAACTGATGCTGAACGATTACACACAGCGAAATCAGATGCTGAAATCATCTATTTTGATACGATGAATCACGTATTGAAGGATGCTCCAGCTGACCGAGATGGTAATCTTGCAACATATGCAAACCCCACATTACAATTAACTGAAGGGCTTGTAGAAAAAATTTCATCATTTATCTTGAAATAAACTACCAAAAGCATTGGGGGAAAACAGGCTTTTATTAGCCTTCCCCCCAATGCTTTTATTCATTCATATAAGACGCAACTTATTTCCTATTCATCTAAATTTACATTAGTCAAAATGCACTTAATATTTTAAGTGTAAGAATTGACGACACTACTCGATTATGTTACTTTATGATTGTGATATTAGGTTAAAATACCAATTAAAAGGACTTAAGTTTCATGTTTTCTATAGAAGGCTAATGATTCTATACGGTACTTTATACATAAATAGTGTTTATTTTTCTTATAAAACATAGTATTTACATAAATTTAATAAACTAAATATCACTTAGATACATATTGCCAAGTTCGCACATGTGGTGTTCTTTTTGCTTTTTCGATGTCTAAGAAGCCTTCTATACAAAAAAGGTTTGCAAAATAATTTATAAGAGGTTAAAAAATGAAAACAAGTTTGAAATTTAAAATGCTGCTCGTGTTTTCAGTGTTGCTCGTTATATCCTGCCTTATTATTAGTTATATTTCAGGGCGCACTACATTAAATGTTGTAAGTGAAACAGTTGGTCACCAAAACTTAGATATGATTGAACAAGCAATTTCCACTATCAACATTCGACAATATCAACAGCTTGAAGTTGGAGCACCAAAGCAAGGCTATTATACAGAGCTACAAAATAATCTAGGCGATCTTCAAAAAACACATAATGTTTCAAGCTTATATGTGATGTCTCGCATTTCAAATGGCGATGATCTTAAGTATTACTATATGGTCGATGGTACACCAAGTAATACTCAACAAACTATCGGTGTGCAGGAAGAAGAGCCACAGCTATACCCTAAAATACAAGAAGCGTTCGACACAGGACAAGTACAATATCAGCTTTCTAACGATTCTACATATGGGGCTGTATTTGCTATTTATGCCCCTTTTACAAATGAAGCAGGAGAAGTAATTGGCATTATCGGCGCAGATTTAGACGCTTCAGCAATACATAAAGCAATGAGTAATACACAACTACAAATAATGATAATTACAGTGATTATATTAGTAGTAGGCTTAGTCGTTATTTATTTTTTAACAAACTATTTACTAAAACCATTGCGAACACTAGCTACACAAGTACGTGAAATTGGCAAAGGTAATTTAACTGTCACAATCGACACTACGCGTAAAGATGAGATAGGCTCATTAACAAGAGCTGTGCAGCAAATGGTAATGGATTTGCAAAATATTATTATTAATATTAATGCAAGTTCAACCCAGTTAAGCGCTACAACAGATACTGTTCTAAAAAATAGCGACAAAGCAAGTGAAGCAAGTAGCAATATTTCAAGTGCTATTCAAGAAATATCTGCCGGAGCACAAATCCAATACAAAAGCTCTGAACAAAGTTCTTTAACATTAGAACAAATGGCAGATGGTATTCAACAAATTAATGAAGCATCTGCTAATGTGGCGCAACTATCTGCAACGAGCTTACACAATGTTAAGCTAGGGAATAACCATATTGAAAAGGTCTCACAGCAAATGAATGTTATTAATAGCTCAGTTGCAACATCTGCACAAGCAATTCAAACATTAGAAAATCAGTCTAATGAAGTATCATTGATTATTAATATTATTCGTGAAATTGCGTCCCAAACAAATTTATTAGCTTTGAATGCGGCCATTGAAGCGGCCAGAGCTGGTGAAGCAGGAAAAGGTTTCGCCGTTGTAGCAGAGGAAGTACGAAAACTTGCCGAGCAATCCGAAAAATCTGCTAATAGCATTGCTTCACTAATCAAGAAAATCCATGCTGATACAAACTCTGCAGTGCAAGCAATGACTATTGTAACAACAAATGTTTCCGAAGGCTCAAAAGCCGTTGAAGCTGCTGGGCAATCCTTTGCGACAATTTTGCAATCAATTCAAGATGTTGTCACTCAAATAAAACAAGTATCTACAATTTCCGAGGAAATATCCATATTTTCGAAAGACGTAACTGCGTCAATTGTAGTAACTACAGATTTAGCAAGTAAAGCTGCACAAACTACAGAGGGCGTTGCAACATACTCTGTAGAGCAAGTTGGGCATATTCAGGAAATTACTGAAAAGATAGTACAAGTAAACCAATTAGTACAGCAGCTTGAGCAATCCGTAATGAAATTTACAATCAACCCATAATTAAAAAAGTCTGGAAGGCAGTTTGTTATTTACCTGTCCCAGACTTTTTATTTTTCCCCCAGCAACAAGAAAAATAAGTTATTGTTGCGGGCGCAACACCTGTCATTGCTATAATTTAAACAATAAGTAACTTATGCTGAAATCAGAAGGAGGTACATTATGAAGCTAGGAGAAAAAATTCGCTCTAGAAGAGCAGAATTAAATTTAACACAGCAGCAATTAGCAGACAAAGTATTTGTCACTAGACAAACGATTTCTAAATGGGAATTAGACAAAAGTGTTCCCGACCCTATTTCACTAAAATTAATAGAACATGCATTAGATACACAATTGCGTTTTGTTGATTTCACACAAACGAAAGGAGTACAAAATATGAAATGGCTACAAAATATTTTAGGAGTATTGTTTTTTGGTCTTTTATTTTTACCATTTAGAATGGGGGGTGTATTTATGAAGAAAGGATGGTCAAATCCTCTTATCAGATTTATTGTGATACCAATCGTTATCGTTGTTTATCTCCTCTACATTAATTCACTCAATATGAAAGCCTTTTATTCGATTGTCGGTTTTTCTATTGTGCTTTATTTCGTCACAAGTTTTTATTTTTATTCAAATACGAAAGAGGAGACTCTTTGAAAATAAATATACCAATAAAAATAAGATAATTAGCAATAAGGTCAAAAATTATTATACTAACAAAATATAAACATCCATTATTAATCATAGTTTACAAAAAGGTATTTATATGGCAAAATTAAATTGTAAGAATTATTGGCCAATATTCTTCGCTAGATACAAGTTTTTACTGCTTATAACATTACTAATAGATGGAGGAGAATTATGAAAAAATTTAAGATGTTAAGTTTAAGTTTAATTACAGCCTTCACGTTAAGTGCACCAGTAACTCTTTCAAGTGTCCAAGCTGCTGAAAATTTAGAACCAGTAATAACTCCAGCATCAGATACAATTTTCGTTTCAAGAACAGTACCATTGACATACACATCTGCCATGTGGGTAACTGAAACTAGAAATGGCAAAACATATTCAGGTTATATTTACAACAGAGGAACAGATAGCACTGGAAATTACTCTATTTTTACTGGAACTATTAGAGTAGGTTCTCATGTAGAGCCATACGTTTTTGAAAATGATTAATTTATAATTTTTTATCATCCCCTTTAAGTACATTATTTTAAAGGGGATTTTTTATAAATAAAAATAATAAATAAAGATTTGGAGGTGCATACAATGAAAGACGTAGTTTATTTTATTTTAAAAGGAATCACTAAAAACAAATGTATTTTATTGTTACCACTTGCAATTATTTTACTTATCGCATCCCTCTTTATCATTAATCACAATCAAACAGGAGCCACCCAACAAGAGCTAGTAGAAATTTTTAAAGAGCGCAAAATTACTGTGAACTTTTTGATTGGTAGAGCAACTAGCAAGGAAAGGCAGATCGGGCTAACGAAGGAACAGCGCCAATCACTAGATAGCCTGCTATTACAAGAGCAGCACATAAAAGAAATTTCAAGCAAGCTAAAGGCAAATGATTTAGACATTGCTTCAGCACATCTGGCATACCTAAACGAGTACGAACAATTTGAAGGCTTTGATTCTATCCCTTACAATAATAAAAATTTATTAGAGATTGAACGACGTAAAGCCGAAAAACTGATAGAATACGGCTTATCTTACACTGAGCAAACAACGCCATATAACACAGCATTGTTTACCAAACAACTATTTCAATTATTATTTAGCCCTGTCACCGCTTTTCTTTTTTTGCTTATTTTTTGCTATAAATATTTATCTGATAGAGAGAATCGACTGTTTGATTTTTTTAAAATAAATTCTTTATCTTCCGCGGCAACATACTACGGCTACTTAATTCCTTTTTTACTAACCATCGTTATATACATAGTAATAGCGAGCTCATTGTCATTATTGCCAGCACTTATCACTGGCAATATTAATACAATTCATTATCCAATCGAAGTGACTGTAGGCTCTACACTTGTAATGGTACCTGTCTGGAAGTGGCTCGTCTTTCTTCCTATTAGCTGGGGCATTTTTATAACACTTTTATTAATCTTAGCCACATGCTTATTGAAGCAACGCAGTTCTTTAGGTATGACCTCGGCAATGATAAGCACACCATTTATTATTGCATATATTATTTCATTACGATTTGGTTTCTATATGGCGAACCCCATACATCTACTTGTTTCATACGAAGTCCATTTATTGACGACACAACGCTATATCAGCTATTTGGTAGGGATGTTCATTTTACTTATTTTATGCTTTATTATTTCTTATCCGATTATCAAATCGCAATGGATGATTTTTAGAACACCTGTTTTTAATATGAACAAAAAACAATATCACCCGCAAAGTAAGTGGAAGCTTTTTCAATTTGAACATTTGAAAAAAAAGCGCAAAGGACATATTCTCTTTACACTTCTTCTGCTATCCGGCATTACTGGCGGAACAGTGGTCATTGTGAATCAGCAATTTCAATCCATGCCTATTAAAGCATTGAAAGCAATTGAAGATTTCCATAACTTCACTATTGAAAATCGCGCAAAATGGAAAATGATGGAGGATGACTTTGAATTAGAAAAAGAAATGCAGCTTCTGAAACAGCAGCAATCAGGCGAAGAAATAGATACTCCTCAGGAAAACCCTTTTACAGCTATGGTAGAAGATTCGAACTATATTTACAATGCGCTAGAAAGCTTAAAAGGCGAGATTCATTCTGATGATTTCCCTGAAAAATTTCGAGAAACATTGCAATCGTTTGATTATCCAACTTATAAGGAAATCGATGGAGCACTATGGACTGTAACCGTAATGGCGTCTGAGGAGCAACAACATATTTTAGATGAAAAAGGAATAATAGCATGGCCTCTTGGGAACCATTGGGTTTCTAATTTCGATGAACTAAGGAAAGCATTTGATAACTCTAAAATCATAAAACGCTATCAGGATCGAAATACAAAATACGGAAATAGTAGTTTGTTTTCTATTTATAAATATTTAAATTGGAATATAATGCTATCCGTGTTAGCCGTTTTCGTGCTCTTGCTATGGACGACAATGTCTGATGAGCGACAGCCAAATCCGTCAATCAACTTTTTAACTACGAAGCCGATTCGCATTACCTCCATTTATATGACGAAATGGGCGTATAATCTTGCTATCGCTTATAGCTTATTATTAATTAGTAGTATTTTTATTTTCCTCTTAAGTACTATAATTGGTGGTTTAGGGGAAGCCGGGTATCCCATTTTAGTCTATACAGTAGATCGAAATCCGGATCTTTATTTCTATTCAATAGTTGATGATGCCTCTTTTTATTTTGAAAATTTGTCCACACTTATTTTAAAAAGTAGTTTGTTAATTTTTGCGCAAATTTTCTTTTTAAATAGCTTGTTCAGCTTGATTGGTAAGTGGATGAAAAATCACTATGCCACAATTGTAGTTACATTAATTGTAGCAGCTGTAGGTTATTTTTTGGCAAACCGCTATATTGCCTTGAGCGGTATGTATATCAATCCATTCGTTTACTTCGATACATGGAACGTTGTGGATGGTTGGAAATCTATTTTAGCAAGGGATTCAAAAATAAATTACTTAAATGGCAGTATTATTTTACTTATTAGTGGAAGCATACTGTTCTGTATAGGGCTTCTATCAAAAAGGAAGGGGGCATTATAATGGTATTACAAGTAAATCAACTGACAAAGAAGTATAAAAATAAAGCTGTCCTACAAAATATCTCTTTTTCTATCAATACAGGAGAAATAATTGGCCTTGTCGGACCAAATGGAGCTGGAAAATCTACTTTAATGCGCTCTATACTCGCATTAGAAAATATTGAAAACGGCACAATTACCGTGAAGGACACTACCAATAACCAACCTGACTTTTTTAAATATATTTCTTTTTTACCGAGTGATAATTACTTATATATGCACCTATCTGGCTATGATCACCTATCCTTTGTGGCAAATATTTATGATTTAGAAAAGAAGGAAATAGATGAGGTCATTGATTTAATCGGTATACGCTCCTATGTCAACCAGCCTGTTAAATCTTATTCGTATGGGATGAGACAGCATCTCTTAATCGCTTTAAGCATACTAACAAAGCCGCTTATCATCTTAATGGATGAACCATTTAACGGATTGGATCCGACGAGCACTATCGAGTTAAAACAATTGATTCGCACCTTACATTCGCAAGAAATAAGCATTCTTATTTCAACTCATAATTTGGATATATTAGAGGATTTAACAGACACGATTTGGTTTATTAAAGAAGGTAAGCTGTTCACAAATGATGAAATATCAAGTTTAGAGGCACCTTATGAAATTGAATTTATGTACCTTGATAACATAGAACAATTGATGAAGGGCAGCCACCTCCCCTTCCAAGTTAGTGAAAATCGTCTACTGACAGATGCAGCGCATAATGTGGAGAAGTATCTTGAATGGTTAATAAAAAATGGGGTACAGATTCAATCGGTCAATCGCAGTAAAAAGAATTTAGAAGAGATCTATAAGTATTTTTATAATGTCGAGTGAATTGTATACAATATTAAATACTAAAGGAGTGAATGGGTGTCTCTAAAAAATTTTTAGGTACCCTTCACTCTTTCTTTACAAGAAAAGACTAAAAACCAATCGTACTTACAATAAATTCGGTAAAGCCCTACGATTTAATTTTCCAAGCTCACTATACGGTAATTCCGCTACAAAATAAATTTGTTTCGGACATTCATAATTCGCTAAATTTTCCTTACAAAAGGTATAAATTTCTTGTTCACTTACCCCATCCCCTACAATATAAACAATGACGCGCTCGCCAAATTGTGAATCCTCAACACTGGTAACAGCAACATCATCTATTTTAGGATGTGTCCTTATTATTTGCTCAATATGTTGTGGAAACACATTTTCTCCACCTGAAATAATTCTGTCATGCAAGCGCCCTTTTATAAACAGCAAACCTTCTTTCTCTTCAACTAAATCTCCAGTCCGCTTATTATTAACAATTAATTCGCTCTCATCATATACAATATTTAGCCCATCAATAGGTAATCCAATTGTTGCTGGATACATTGCGCGTTGTTCTGGCGTTGCAATGCTCACCAACCCCACTTCAGATGTGCCGTATAAATTGTATAAAATAGCGTCAAAGCGCTCGCTATTTTGTAACGGTGCACTTCCACTAGCTATACAGCGTAATGAAGGCGTTTGATTAAAACGAGATAACAGTGTTGGAACAACAGTTATCGCCTCTATTGGATATGCTTTTAACAAAGATACATCAAAGCGTTTGCTCAATATAACTGTGTTACCAGCTGCTAATGTTGCAGTTAAAAAGGCTAATCCATAGCCATGAAAAAACGGTGTGGCAACATAAACATAACGATATGTATGAAAATGCATACGCTCTAACAACGCTCGAAATGGAGCTAGCAGCGTATGCACGGCTGTATGTACACTTCTTGGCTCTCCCGTTGTACCGCTTGTTTGTAAAACAACTTTCCCCTGCTTTTTTGGAAAACATATAGCTGCCGCTTTTTGTGGTAATACTTTTAGCTGTTCTTCAGTAAATAAAAAATCAAAATGTCCTTTCACAGAGCGCCCGGTATGTAGTAATACAACTGTCGCCCCTATTCGCTCTGCCGCAAAAACCGCACGCAATAGTGTTACGCTATTGTCGCATTGAAAGCCAACATGCTGCCCTGCACGAATTCCATATTCATACAAAGCATAGCTCATATAAACAACATCATCGTAAAACTGACCATATGTAGTGATTAAATGATTTTCAATAAAAAGTGGAGAGTGTGGCTGTCTTTTAGCGTGAAAAGCTAACAATGCATTAATTGATAGTCCCTCCTGAACAACAGCTCTGAGTAGCTGATTCAAAGGCATACGTAAAAAAGCTTTGATTTTTAAGGTCTCACGAAGCGTAGAAATAATAGCCACCACGGTTTATCCTCCTTCTTTTTTGTATAAAGTAGACGAGCAATACGCTTAGCTGCCGTCTCGCTTGACATAGCTGGCATATACTCATATTTTTTCGTTGATGCTATCATTGGTGTCCGAACAAGTGGCAAGTATATTGTAGAAACTATATGCTTTACTTCTGGTGCAACAGCTCGTAGCCATGTATCAAATGCAGCTTTTGATGCTTGATAAGCTGCCCATTTTGCCATTGGACGAAATTTTGTATTAATAGTAGAAACATTGACAATCTGCCCCTGCGCTACGTCTAATAATGGAATAAAATGCAACATTAACTCAACAGGTGCAAAATAATTAATGGCCATCGTACGTGTAAAATCATGTGCGCGTTCTAATGAATCATAAATAGAACGATGAATAGATAATCCTGCATTATTGATAAAAATATCAAGTTGATTGATTTCTTGGCATAATCGCTGGCGATTTTCCTTCTCACGCAAATCCATCACATATATCTGTGCACCTGTCTTTAAAGCAACATCTCGCAAACGCTCTTCATTGCGTCCAACAAGTATCAAGTTAGCCTCGTAATGAGCCAAGAGCAAAGCTACATCACGCCCAATACCTGAGCTAGCTCCAGTAATCAACACGGTCTTTCCCTGTACAGCCTGACGAAGTCGCTTCTCCTGTAAACGCATACGAACGCCCCCTTCCTTTTAATGTAACACAAATAGGAAATGAATTTTCAGATTTTCTTATAGTAGTGCCAATGCTTAACTAAGCTTTTGCTCCTTAAAGCAATAATACCTAATTTCCAATGATAATAAGGTGCTATTGCTAAATTTCGATACAAAAATTTCTTTACTTAAAACACTCTTGACTATATTGTAACTATATACCTTACGATAACTATCGATACAGAGAAATTCTTAAGGAGGAGATAAAGTATGAATAATATTTTTGTGAAAAGTGAATTTGCTCCATTAAAGAGAGTTGTCCTTGCACAGTCTGAATTTGCTTTTGCAGCAAATAATACCGGTACAGATGAAGATTTTTTAACAGAGGAAAGCCTTGAACTATATAAAAATGCAGATGTGAATGGGAAAAATTATAAAGAAGTTTTCCCAGAAAGACAAAAAGCTTGGGAAGAGGAACGCGCGAATTTAAAAAAAGTTTTAGAGAAATATGATGTAGAGGTGCTTTTACCTCGCATGCTAACAGATTATGAGAAAGAAATAGGTTATGAGGATGGCTACAGCAACTTCTTTACTAGAGACCCTTTCTTCACAATTGGTAATATGCTAATCGAAGGCTCTTTGCGCTTCCCACATCGCCGCAATGAAGTGCTACCAGTGCGTCACATATTAGCAGAAGAAGCAAATAAATATAGCTGTATCTACGTTTCAATTCCGAAACCGGACATTTCATCAGGTCTCGATTCAGAGGATGGACCATTTTTAGAGGGCGGTGACGTATTAGTTTTAGATAAAACTATTTATGTTGGAAACTCTGGTCTTGCTTCGAATAGCAATGGTGTACAATGGTTAAAAAATTTAACGAGCAATTTTGGTTATGAAGTAATCGAAGTGCCGTTGCACCATACGATTTTACATCTTGATTGTGCACTTAGCATCGTACGTGAAGGCTTAATTATCATTTGTGAGGAAGCATTTTTAGATGGCATTCCTAAGCAATTTAAAAATTGGGATAAAATTAATGTGACACTTGAGCAAGCTTCACGCCTTGCAACAAATGGCTTACCAATCAATGACCAGGTCTACATTACAGACTTCGAATTTGATTTTATTGGTGCTGAATTAGAGCAACGCGGCATTAAAGTTGAATATATTGACTTTAAAATTTCACGTAGCTTCGGTGGCTCCTTCCGCTGTAGCACACAACCGCTTTTGCGTATTGAATAAGTTAAAAAATCCACGGACATCCCGAATATAGGGTATAGACCGTGGATTTTTTGTAGGCTAGATTAAGTTGATATCTCTCTATATTAATTCCATACCAATTTATTAGCTGCATCTAGCGCCATATTAATATCTTCATTCATCACCTTAACTGCATAGCTAATATAGTGCTTTATACTTTCTTGATTTAACTCTTCAGCATCTAACTTTTCATAAGCATAAATAATGCTACGAGATGCACTAATTAAAGCTCCTAAGCCATCATCATTGAATGCATTCACTATATCCTTACCTTTAGCGCCTTGTGTTCCATAGTCTGGTACAAGGAATAATGAATTCGGCATTAATTTTCTATATTTCGCTTGCGCTTCTGGATAAGTCGCACCTACAACAGCACCTACAGATGAATAATTTGAATCGCCTAATGTATTTTGCGCGTATTCATCCACCATTTTTGCTACTATCTCAGCCACATCTTGTCCATTCGCAACTAATTCTTGTATATCACCAGAGCGCGGATTGCTTGTCTTCACTAAAATAAATAACCCTGCATTATTTTTAACGGCAGAATCAATAAAAGGTTGTAAACTATCATCACCTAAATACGGATTAATCGTTAATGAATCTACACCAACATGCTCTTTCCAGTCATTATGTAAGTCACCGAAAAATGATTGTGCATAGGCAGCTGCTGTCGAATCTATATCTCCGCGTTTCGCATCTGCAATTACAAGCAACCCTTTTTCCTTAGCATAAGCGACTGTTTTCCAAAATGCATCGATTCCCGCTGCACCATAAACCTCATAATAGGCTAGCTGAGGCTTAACAACAGCTACCTTGTCATGGATCGTATCAATAATCATTTTATTGAATTCGTAAAATGCATAGCCTGCTCCACTAGGATTCTTGCCATACTTTAGCTCTGCCTCTTTCAAGATAAAACTAGGAATACGATTTATTACAGGGTCAAGTCCTACAACCGCATGCGATTTTTTTAATGTTACTTCTTTACATACTCTATCTGCAAAAGTTTTTTATCATGGTCTTATCTCTCTTTTCTTAGAAATTTATTTGCCTGTAATCCTAGTTCTAACAATGTATACATCCTTTTGCTCTTTACAAGCAAAATATTGCGCTTTATCCTAGTTCTTTTTTAAATAGTAGATATTGCTGTCATTATTGTTGCGAATAAAAATAAATAGTAAATAATCCAAAACCAGTTTGGCAGTGTTTCAAAGTACACCCTTTACTTCCTCCTCATATAAGGCTTCTGCTCCTCACTTGCCTTGAAATTATAAACGGGCTTAATTGCTTTGATGATATCGACCGTTTCGCCAATCACTGACGTAATTTCCTCCATCGGCTTGTAAGCCATTGGTGCTTCATCTAACGTGTCCTCTGTTACTGATGTCGTCCAAATACCCTGCATCGTTTCTTTAAAATCGCTCATATTTAGTTCTTTTTTTGCCGCGCGACGTGAATAAACTCGGCCTGCTCCATGTGGCGCTGAATAATTCCAATCCGCATTGCCCTTACCAATACAAATTAACGAGCCGTCTCGCATATTCATTGGAATAACAAGCTTTTCTCCTTTATTCGCTCGCACAGCCCCTTTGCGTAGCGTCATCGTATCTGTGTCGATATAGTTATGAATCGTATCGAACGTCTCTGTATACGCCCATCCCATATGCTGAGCAATCGTTTCAGCAATCGTCCAACGATTCATCACCGCGTAACGCTGCGCAATTTTCATATCGTGAATATAGTCGTGGAAAGGCTGTCCCTCTAAATAGGCTAAATCTTTTGGTATCGCTGGATTTTGCCCTTTATATACCTCGATTGCAGCCTGAATTTCCTGCTCACGACCTTCATTTTTTAGCTGTTTAATAATCGCAGTCACATCGTTGTGACGCAATGCTTCAAAGGCTCTTTTTTGATGCCAATTCGCTACTTTTGCACCGATATAGCGGGAGCCTGTATGAATCAACAAATAGTATTTTTCCTCATCATCCTTAGCGAGTTCAATAAAATGATTGCCACCGCCTAATGTACCAAGCGATAAATTCGTATAGTCATCTTTAATGCCTGTGGCGATAAAATTTCCACTTTCAAATTCCTCAAATTGACGTGCTGGCGATAGCTCTATATGTAAATCCTGACCACTTGGCACATGCGAGCGAATTGTTGCATCCAGCTTTGTAAAATTAATACTAGGTGTATCTAGTTGCGCAACGAAAACTCCACAGCCAACATCTACCCCGACAAGATTCGGCACAACACGCCCCTGCAATTGGATCGTCGTGCCAATAACACACCCCTTTCCTGCATGGTAGTCTGGCATAATACGAATTTTTGTATCTGCCATAAATGCTTGGTCTGTTAGCTCTTTAATTTGCTCAATCGCAGCTGGCTGTGCTGTATTCGTATAAATTTTTGCATTTGTAAAACGTCCGTTTACCTCAATCATTTCTTTCACTCTCCTTTTCACTTTAAACGATAGTGTAGTATATTTTGTTCTGTATTACAATTAACTTAAAAATTGGATATTATATGCGAAAAAATTAGTCTTTCATTCGTTCTATATAGTAATAGCACAGCTCCCTTAAAAATAGTCGAGCATGATCCTATTGTCATTGAAGTCGAACGCCCTACTAACGAATAAATAAAAAGCGAGAAATCAATGTTTTTCACAATTGATTTCCCGCTTTTCTTTAGTTGCAAAAAATTAATATTTAAATTGCTCCATATATCCGTGCAGCTCGTCCGCCATCACTTGTAAAGCTTTAGCCGCTGCTGCCATTTCGTGCATTGATGCTAATGTCTGCTCTGTCGATGCAGCCACTTCCTCTGAAGCTGCGGCATTTGATTTTGCATGGTCTGACAGCTCTAATGCTGTTGCTGACACTTCTTCCACTACGGCTGAAATTTCTTCAGAGGCTGCCGAAATGCCTTCAATTTTTGGTGCAATATTTTGAAGGCTTTCCACAATACTTGTGAATTTTTCGCTTGCTTGCTCAGTTAGCTTTAATCCATCCTCTACATCAGCTGATGCCTTACCCATCGCTTGTACAGATTGCGCTGTATCCTGTTGAATTGCAGCAATCAGCTCGGAGATTTGGTTCGTCGATTGCAATGATTGCTCTGCTAGCTTGCGCACTTCATCCGCAACGACTGCGAAACCTTTACCATGCTCACCAGCTCTTGCTGCCTCAATTGCAGCATTTAATGCTAGTAAATTTGTTTGATCTGAAATTGCTGTAATAATTTCTAAAATAGAACCAATCTCTTTTGTTCGTGCATAAAGTGAATTAATTGTTTCATCTGACTGTACAACGGATGTATGAATTGATTGCATCTGTTTCACAGTTTGCTGTACAGATTGACCACCCTCATCTGCCAATTGAATCGCGTATCCTGACAAATCTGATACTTGCATCGTGCTATCTGTTACTTCAACAATTCCCTTTGCTACTTCCTCAATAGAAATGGCATTTTGCTCAATTCCTACAGTTTGCTTTTCTGTACTACTCGCTACTTCTTGCATCGCATCAGTTACTTGTTCAGAAGCAGCTATATTTTGCGATGCACTTGCTGCCAAGTTTTGTGCAGAGTTTTGTACTTGCTGAGCACTTTGCTCTAGCTGCTGTAATAAGTTTTTCAAGCTGACCTTCATCGATACGAAAGCTTCTCCTAGTTGTCCTATCTCATCTTTCGTATGAATATTAATAAAAGTTGTTAAATCCCCTTCACTAATTTTCAAGGCACTAGCCTGTAGCTCTTTAATTGGGTGAACAATCGAACGAATCATTAATAACACAAATCCGATACCTAAAACAATGGCAATAGCAACAATTATAATGATAACGGTTAATGTTTTAGCTGCTGATGCCGTTGCCTCTGCAGTATACATTGTACCTAGTACTTTCCAGCCCGTTAACTCATTTGTTCCAAACAAGATGTGACGATCTTTTTCAGTTACGATTCCTTTATCTTGAGCATAAACCTCTTCAATATAACTGTCTGTTGCTTCTGATCCACTTTCTTTATCTTGCTGTGCTATGTATAACTTTTGACTATCTAATAATGCCGTATAGCCCGTTTGTCCAATTTTAATATTATCCACAACTTCACTTAAAACAGACATATTCAAATCAATCGCAATTACTCCAGAGTAATCGGCTAAAGGCTTCATCACAGATACTACGATGTTGTTCGTTGACAGCGCTAGGTACGGTGGCGAAATGGATATGACATCTTTATTCTCCATCGCCTGTGTATACCATGCACGTTTACGAGGGTCAAAATCACTCGAATATTGACTCACTGGTTCATCAATCATTTCTCCATCACCTGTACCAATATAAAATAACTCTACCTCTGGATGCGTATTGATATATTCCTTAAATAATTCCTTAAGCTCCTCACGTCGCTCAGGCTGTAAGGAAGCCTCATTAAATTTGTTGGCAAAATATTCTATATCATGTACTTTAGGCGCAATCAAATTTGTGATATTAGAATCAAGCTCTCGCACACTCTCTTTTGCACTCGCTTGCTGCTCATGCATAATCTGTTCTTTAGCACTTTGATAAGATACATAACCAATAATTATTGCTGGAACTAAAAGAATCAGTAGAAATGAGAAAATAAGTTTCTTTCTAAGACTAACTCGCTTCATAGCAAGTCCCCCTATTCATATTAATACTACACTATTATTTTCACTCAAATCCTTCTATAAAATAAAAGACCTTGAATAAATACACGGATAGTTTCATTATAAATTTATGGTAATCCATAAGCAATACGCAAATATCCGAATTTTCTAAAACATTTATCTATAATTGCATTTTTTACATAAAAAAATAGCTACCTAAAAACACTGTATAAGCTTACTTTTTAGGTAGCTATTTCAAATGGATACTTTTACTACTATAAACATAATTTGAATTAGTCAAATAATTATATTTTCGCCACTGTTTCTTTCACTAGTCGGATAAATTTCTCTTTCACTTGTGCCGCTACTTCAATTACTTCATCATGGCTTAGGGGCTGATCTAAGATACCGCATGCCATATTTGTTAAGCATGAAATACCTAATACTTTCATATTGCCATGTACAGCAACTAGAGCTTCAGGTACTGTAGACATTCCTACAGCATCAGCACCTAATGTACGAATCATGCGAATTTCTGCTGGTGTTTCATAAGAAGGACCGCTCCACCAAGCATAAACACCTTGCTGTAACGCCATTCCTTGTGCTGCTGCTACCTCTAAAGCAATATTGCGTAGCTCTCGATTGTATACTTGTGATACGTCTGGGAAACGTGTCCCCAGTTCATCATTATTCGGTCCGATTAATGGATTTGTACCAACTAAATTAATATGGTCTGTAATCAACATTAAATCACCTGGTTTAAAATCTGTATTAATAGCTCCACAAGCATTTGTAATTAGTAAATTTTCAACGCCTAGCGCCTTCATTACTCGCACAGGGAATGTTACTTCATCTAGAGTAAATCCTTCATAATAATGGAAACGCCCCTTCATTGCCACAACAGTTTTTCCTTTTAGCTGCCCAATTACTAACTCATTTGCATGCCCAATAGCACTTGATTTAGCAAAATGCGGAATCTCATTGTATGGAATTGTTACTGCATTTTCGATTTCATCTGCAAGTGGGCCTAAACCCGAACCTAAAATCATACCGATTGTTGGCTGCTCTGTGATTTTATCCATAATAAATTGCTTAGCTGCTAAAATATCCTCAGTTTTGTGCATAAAAATGCCTCCTTTAATAACTTTCTTCATTAGTTTAATGCGACAAAGCCAAATTGTAAAATAACTAAAATAAATAATGATGCGTTGCTAACTATTACTTTAGCATTATAGTAAATTATTAAACATATGATTATTTTATTTGCTATACTGTAAGTAAATACATATTTTATTTTGGAGGGACATTATGGATAACAAAACGTTAAACCCATTTCTATCTGTGTGGTTGCACCCTAAGCAAACCGCTCGTTATATGATTGATCATAAAACACTTGGCTTTGCCGCGGTCATTTTACTAGTTTGTTCAATCATCTCTTTACCTGTTAATTTACTAGGTTGGGGTGAACCTGTGTCATTGGGCTCAGTTATATCAATGGCGATTTTTTCACCTATCGTAACTATATTGGGCGTAGCATTTTCTGTGTTAATCATATGGGGGATTGGAAAGCTGTTTAAAGGAAGCTCAACATACGCAGATATGTTTAAAGCGATGAGCATTGTATCCATCCCCTCTATAATTCTTAGCCCTTTTTATCTTATTTGGTTTATTGTAGAGCCTGAAGTTATGTTATATTATGATTATTTACCACCATACCCAGCTTTCTTTACAGTTATTGCTTTATTATCATTTATAATTCTCATTTGGGGCTTTGTATTATCTGTTGGTGTGGTAGCTGAAGCACATCGTTTTTCAAATTGGAGAGCATTTTTCACGCTCATGGTTCCTGTTACCATTCTTTTCGTTATTTTATTTACTTTATTTGCCCTTGCTTTCTGGGCTATGTTTTCTACTTTCTAAACAAAAATGGATTTTGCAAAAAACTGCAAAATCCACTTTTTTATTCTGGATATGTTGTCTGTAAAAACACAACCGATTGCTTAATTAATGCCTTTAAAATATCCACATCAATATCTGCTATTTTATTGATATAAACACAGGCCTTTCCTGTTGTATGCTTACCGAAGTTATTAAGCAGTGCCTCACGTGCTGGATCACCTGGTGCAAAATATAAACTAATTTTTGCCTTGCGAGGTGAAAAGCCAACCAATGGTGCATCTCCCTCATGCCCTGAAGCATATTTATAATGATACTTACCAAAACCGATAATGCTTGGTCCCCACATTTTTGCCTCATAGCCTGTTACCTCAGTAAAAATTTCTAATAATGCGTAAGCATCCTCCCGTTTTTTCACACTATCTACACCTTCAATAAATTCAATAACACTGCTGTCCGTTTCTTTCGTTTTTGGCTCATACATTGTATCTCCTCCTTTTCTTTATAAAATAAAGGTTTTTCTTTAAAATAAGATTAACGCATTTAATAATATTTAGGAAAGGGAATGCACTATGACCATTCAACTCCAAGAATTATTTTCAACATATCAACGCTATAAAGTAAAGCCTGTAAGTTTACAAGATGATTCTTACTGTTTCTACTCCCCTCAAGCAGAAGAATGGTTTTCTGTTGCTAAGCGAGAGGTTAGCACACGCGATTATGAATGGCTAAGCACTCTTTATATTGAAATAATGGCTACAGTAAGTACTCCTCGAGAGGAGTGGCATGCATTTTTATATACACAGGGTGATATACCTGTAAAGCAAGCCGCAAAGCAAATGCGAGTTATTCAATTAGTATTTTCTAACGACTCACCTTCCTTTGAGGATTTATCAGAGGCTTTATTAAATTTTTTTCATTCAAATTCAATAATACTCCAAGCTTCCTCGAAGCATTTTATAGTCATTGAATATAAAGCCCAATCTATAAATGGTAAGGAGGATTTCATTGCACTTATACGCACACTCGAAGTAGATTTTTTCGCTCGAATTCATTTATATCAAGGTGAGTTTTATGTAGTGGATGAGAACTTTCCACTAAAATTTCAACGCGAAGTACAATGGTTTGAAGAATGTATCCATTATAAAAATACGGGGCAAGTGTATTCTTTCGAGATGATATTACCCATTTTACTTATGAAACAAATGCCTTCTTCAATATTACAATTTATTGAGCAGCAAATCGTAATACCATTACAATCTGACGAGGAGCTACTAAATACTGTAAAGGTATTTTATGAATGTGGCTTGAATAGTTCAATCACATCAAAAAAATTACATATTCATCGCAATACACTTAATTATCGTCTTCAAAAATTTCAAGATATAACAAATATCTCAACAAAAAGTATGGATGGAGCAATCGTTGTTTATTTTGCAAGCTTTTTGCAGACCTTTTCAAAAAATGCACAAAAATAATGTCTGAAAATTGGGCGTTTTCAACATAGGCTTTTTCGCTTGTTTTCTATACACTAAAAAAAACAAGCAAAGGGGTATTACGATGGAAAAAGTAGTATTAAAAAATATTTTCAAAAAATATGAAGGTGACGTAACTGCAGTTAAAGATTTCAATTTAGCAATTCAAGATCAAGAATTTATCGTACTTGTCGGTCCTTCTGGCTGTGGGAAATCAACGACTTTACGTATGATTGCAGGGCTGGAGGAAATTTCATCAGGGGATTTCTTAATTGATGGAAAAAGAATGAATGATGTACCTCCAAAAGACCGAGATATTGCAATGGTCTTCCAAAACTATGCGCTATATCCGCATATGACGGTATTTGATAATATGGCTTTTGGCTTAAAGCTACGCAAATTTTCGAAACAGGAAATTAAAGAGCGTGTACATAATGCAGCAGCTATTCTTGATTTAGAGAAATATTTAGACCGTAAACCAAAGGCTTTATCGGGGGGACAGAGACAGCGTGTTGCACTTGGCCGAGCAATCGTTCGTGATGCGCATATCTTCTTAATGGATGAGCCTTTATCTAACTTAGATGCTAAATTACGTGTACAAATGCGAGCTGAAATTACTAAGCTACATCAACGTTTAAAAACAACTACGATTTATGTAACGCATGACCAAACAGAGGCTATGACGATGGCATCTCGCCTTGTTGTTATGAAGGATGGTATTGTACAGCAAATAGGCACACCCGAGGAAGTATATGGAACACCTGAAAACAAATTTGTTGGTGGTTTTATTGGCTCCCCATCTATGAATTTCTTTAAAGGGGTTTTACAAGAGGGTGGTATTAAAATTGGAGATACTGTGCTAACAGTTCCAGCAGAGCAACATCAGCTACTAAAGGAGCAAGGCTATATTCAAAAGGAGCTATTCCTTGGCATTCGCCCAGAGCATATTTATGAGGGTTCCTCTGTCAATTTAGAATCATTCTTTACAGAAGTAACAGCTAATGTAGAAGTATCTGAATTAACAGGAGCGGAGTTAATGCTTCATACACAGCTTCATGGTCAGCCATATATCGCGCGTGTTAACTCTGATACAAAAATTGCTCAAGGACAATTAGCTAAGCTCTTCTTTGATATGTCACGCGCCCATTTCTTCGATTTGGATACTGAGGTACGCATCCGCTAAGATAAAACAATTACCCCAGCTAATCCTTGTCTAGATTTTTCTGAGCAAGCTCAGAAAAGTCTGGACTATAGTTAAGCTGGGGTATAATAATTTATTTTTATTTTAATGCTGCTCCGTAGAGTCCTGCATCTCCTCTATTTATACTGCCTTCGATAGCTCTCTCTTTTCCTGCAAAGATAGTATTTTCAAAACGGTCTTTTAACTCTTCTTGAATGCGCTCTACAATAATAGGGTGGTGATTGAAGAAGCCACCTCCTAGTACTATACAATGTGGGTCAAGTAATAAAATAATTTGCTCTAACTGCTTGCTTATTTGCTGAACTAATTGCTCAATAATTTTTGAAATAATTGCATTTCCTTGATAATAAAGTATCATCATATCCTTTAATGTTATGCTGTGAGCATTTAGCAACTGCCTTCCTAGCTTTTCAATAGCTGGACCTGCAACTTTTTCCTCCAATGTTGCTCCGTCTGTACTAACAACATTAAAACCAATCTCTCCTGCAAAGCCAGCCCCTCTAACAAACTCTCCATTAACAATTGTGCAGCAAGAAATACCTGTACTTAATGTCATATAAACCATTGTTTCCTTGGAAAATGACCTAGCTCTATATTCTCCCCATGTAGCCATATACACATCGTTATCCATCTTAATATGAGCATGTGGGAAAATATTTGCTAACCGGTCACAAATAGGGAACTTCTCCCATGGGATATTATTTTGAAAAACAGCAATTCCTTGCTGTGGTTCAACAATACCTGGTACACCTACACACACTTTCGAAATATCCTTTACTGAGATTTCTTGCTCCTCACATAAGGTTTGAAAGCTTGCAAGTAAACAATTGAATAACGCTTCTCGACTCGTTTTATCACTAGGCACTTCTTTTCTATTTATTAATTGCTGATTTTGATTGAACAAAGCTGTCGCTAACTTTGTTCCGCCTATATCTGCTACTAAAATAAAACTCATACTATCACCACCAAATGACTAATCTATTCCGCCTCAACGAACTAAAGTTCTTGTTTTGAAACCTACTAATAAATCTGGAAATAACAAGGCGTTCGAATGCTATAGGGAATTAAAGGCTTACTACTTGCGTTAAATTGCGTGGCTTATCTGGGTCAAAGCCTTTAAATATCGCGCGTTGATACGCTAAAAGCTGGAAGTAAGGAACAACCTCGACAAGTCGGTTTAAATCGTCTAATTCATCCGACAGTTTAATAATTAAATCAGATTGTAATTCCTCATTAGCAACCCCTATTACGATAACGAACCCACCAAGCTTTTGAATATCTTTAATTAATGCTTGGTCATACTCCTTCGTTTCCTTTTGTGTAAATAAAACAACAACTGTTTCTTTATCTACAATAGAAATTGGACCGTGTCGGAATTCTAAATTAGAGTAGCTTTCACATTCTGTTTGTGTCATTTCTTTTAGCTTCAGTGTTGCTTCCTTTGCCAAGCCATTATAAGCACCTGAGCCTAAGAAAATAAAGCGTTTTTTCGTTACATCCTCTGTTACTTGCTTTAATTGTTCCCCTTTTTCCAGCGCAGCACTTACGAATGCGGGTACTTTATTTAACTGTTCTAATACATCAGCACGTTTGCTCTGTTTCGCTGCATAGAGCTGCAATGCATAAAGCATATTTGAGAATGACTGTGTCATAACTACGCTTTTCTCTGAAATACTATTTAAAGCAATTACTTCTTGAGTCACTTCAGCCATAGGTGTATCACCATTACATGTAACTGCCATTGTCTTAATATTAGATGCACCTTTTAAATGTTCTAATGCAATAATTATTTCCGAAGTTGTACCGGAACGTGAAATCCCAACAATGCGGTATTTTTTACTTGGTAAAATATGCGTACTAGTGTGTAAAAATAACTCCGATGCTGGAACTGCTAGAGCTAGCTCTCCTGTTACAGCTTGGTAATAGCGTGCAGCGGCAATTGCTAAATAAAATGATGTACCACAGCCTGTAAATAATGTGATGTCTACAGCTTCCTCGTTAAATATTTGTTCTTGTACAATTTTATTTGTTTTTTCTAGCTGATTAGCCTGTGTCATAATTTCATTATACGTATGCATAATAAATCCCTCTTTTTATTTTATTTTTGTTATAAGTAACTGTTTGGCAAAATCCTCGACAACCTGTAAATGTACCTTGCCAATGTCTTTTTCACTTGCGTTGGCTGAGCCGCATGCAACAGCCCATTTATAAGCCTCGCTGTACGGTGCACCTTGTGATAATTTATACGTGAGCCCCCCTAAAAAGGAATCTCCGCTACCTACTGTATTAACAACTTCTATTTTCGGTGCATTTACTCGAAATACACCAGATTCATTAATGAATAGCGCTCCTTTAGCTCCTAGAGAAAAGCAAATATGTTCAATGCCTAACGCTTGTAGCCTTTCACCAGCCTGTATTAAATCCTGCTCTGATTCAACTGCTTTACCAAGAAGCTGTGTAACCTCATCCTCATTTGGCTTAATCGCGAAAGGTACTGCTCGTACCCCTTCATATAAAGCTTCGCCGCTTGTATCAAGCATGACCCGAGCCCCTTTTTGCTTTAATAGCGTAATCATCGTTGCATAAGCAGTTGTCGGAAGTCCTTTAGGTAAGCTACCTGATAATACGAAATAAGTGGATTTCTTTGTTTGCTCCTTCAGCCATAAAAGCAATCGCTGCCATTCCTCAGGTTGAATTGTCGGTCCTTGTTCTAATAGTTCTGTTATATTTTCTGTTTGCTTATCAATGACAGTTAAGCAAACTCGACTTTCTCCCGCTATATGAACAAATTCAGCATGCATTTTTTCCTCTTTTAATAGCAAGTCGATTTTCTTCCCATTTAAGCCTCCAACGAAACCGCTAATACATGCCTGACCACCTAGAGCTGTAATAACACGTGCAACATTTACGCCTTTGCCTCCACCTTGCTGACGCTTGTTGATAACGCGATTTGTCTGACCAACTATAAAACTATCCATCTCATAAACTTGGTCAATTGCTGCATTTAAAGTAATTGTTGTAATCATTTTTGTAACATCACAATCTTTTGCTGTACTAGCTCTACTAATGCTTCACGTGCTGGAAGAAAGTATTTTCTAGGATCATTTTCATTTGGGTTTTGGATAAAGAAAGCTCGCAGTTGCTCAGCAAATAAATCCTTTAGCTCTGTTGAAAAATTCACTTTGGCAATACCGTAATTCATTGCTTTGCGTACACTTGCTTCTGGGACACCTGATGCACCATGCATTACTAACGGTATGTTGGTTACATTGTGAATTTCTTCTAAAAGCTCAAACTGTAACTTCGGCTCTTGCTTATACTTGCCATGTGCTGTACCAAAGGCTGGTGCAAATGATTGAATCCCTGTTTCTTGCACAAATCGTTCCGCAAGCTTTGGGTCTGTAAAGAAGGCATTTTTTTCATCTACCTCTAAATCATCCTCTACGCCGCCAATCGTACCTAGCTCTGCTTCGACAGGTACATTCACCGCACTAGCTACCTCAACAACTTTTTTTACTAGTTGGATATTTTCTTCAAAAGGTAGATGAGAACCATCAATCATAACTGATGTATAGCCTGCTCTTAAACATTCCATTACTACACTAAACGATTCACCGTGGTCTAAATGTAATGCTACTGGCACTTTAGCTTGTTCAGCAGCAGCCTTTGCCATTGCAATCATATATGGCATCTCAACATACTTATATGTGCTTGAAGTTGTTTGTAAAATAACTGGAGCCCCTTCTTTTTCTGCCCCAGTTATAATCGCTTTAATAATTTCTAAATTATGCGCCCCAAAAGCGCCAATAGCATAATTATTTTTATAAGCATCTTGTAGCATTTCAGTTGTAGTAACTAATGTCATTTTTACTCCTCCGTCAACGGGTTGTTGGTATAATTTAAAACGCAGAAACTCATAGAAAATGACTATGAGTTTAGTTTAGCTCTGTGTAGAAGCGACAACGGTCACCTCTTACAATGGAAATACAAAATTCTACAGGCCGATCTAATGTATCAAATGCTGTTCGCTCAAGTAATAGAGCAGGTCGCCCTACATCTGTTTTTAATAAATGTGCCTCATCCTTTCGAATAAGTACAGGCTCAAAAGCTTCTTTAGCTCTTACAACAACAATATCTAAACGCTGTGCTAATAAACTATATAATGAAACTGAGCTAACCTCGTTTAGAATATCGATATCTTTGATGATTTTTTTCGGTAAAAAAGAAGATTCCAATACGATTGGCTCATTGTCTGCAAAACGTAGTCGCTTCACTTCAATAACTTGTTCATCCTCTTCTAATTCAAGACCCTGTCTTACTTTTGTAGAAGGATATACTACTTGGATTTCCAATACTTCATCCCTTGGATTTAACCCTTTTTCCTGTAAAACGCGGCTGAAGCTATAGAAACCACCAAGTGACTGTTCGAATCGTGGCTTCGAAACAAATGTACCTTTGCCTTGAATACGATACAGTTTCCCTTCTTGCACTAATTCTTCAATCGCTTTTTTGGCTGTATTACGGCTCACCGAAAACATTTCCATCAATTGATTTTCTGAATCTATTTTATCCTCTGGCTTCCATTCGCCTGATTGGATTTTAGCTGATAATCTTTGTTTCAATTGGTGATACAATGGAATTACACTCGTTGAATCTAAAGGTCTCATATTTTCACATCCTCTTCCTCATCTGTTGTTATCATCAATATATCATCTAATTAAAAGGATGCCTATTCTTATATTATTTCTGTTCAAAAGCTAAGCTCCCTAAACAGAAGGTTTTTTCTACTTCTCCATTAGTATTTAACCATACTATATCAGCATCTTTTCCTACAGCAAGCGAGCCTTTTTTATCAGCAATACCTAAATGAATTGCTTGATTCAAAGATACAAGGCGAACTTGTTCACTTAATGATAAAGAGAGCCATGCTTCTATATTTTTTCTTGCCTCATTCATATTTAATACACTTCCTGCTAATGAGCCTGTCTTGCGTTGGATACAGCAATTATTTACTACCTCTACCTCTTCGCCACCAAGCGAATATACTCCATCTGGCATCCCTTTCGCACGAATACCATCAGTAATAACAAGCATTCGCTCTAGCCCTTTCATTTTGCGTACTAATGCTAGTAAATCTTTATGAAAATGCACATTGTCTGGAATTAACTCGACGTATACTTCATCCTCTAGCAACACTGCACCTGCAACACCTGGATCGCGATGATGAATACCTCGCATCCCATTAAATAAATGTGTTGCATGTGTAACACCTGCCCTAATTGCCTGAATTGTCGTAGCATAATCCGCATCTGAATGGCCAATTGAGGCAATAATACCTTTTTGACATAATGTTTTTAGCAATGCGAAATCTATATCCTCTTCAGGTGCAAATGTTACAAGGCGTATTATATGATTCGACTGTTCATGTAAATGATGAAACTGCTGTACGTTAGGCTTCAAAATAGCTGCTTCAGGTTGCGCCCCCTTTTTAGAACGATTAATAAAAGGACCTTCTAAATGAATGCCCAACATTTGCGCTACATCATTTGGCTGGTTAGCATTATATACCGCAAGTGCGCAAATAGCTGCTTCAATTTCTGGCATTGGGCAAGTCATTGTAGTTGCTAAAAAGGAAGTTACACCTTCACTGGCCAAATGCCTAGCTATTTCAGCATAGTACTTTGGATTAGCATCCATAAAATCATAGCCGATTGCACCGTGAATATGTATATCAATCATGCCAGGTATCACATAGCCTTGCTGCTCGCAATCAATTACATTTTCCATCATTAATAAGGGAGGGCAGTGCTCCATTTTATCTAGCGCTGCAATTTTTCCATCTTTCATTTGTAAAAAGCCATTAAATAAAATGCCATCTTCCATTACAATATTGGCATGAATAAGCCAAGTATGCTTCATGAAGTTACTCCTTCCTCATGATAATGACCGATTTTCGATTTCCCTTCTGCCTCTTCCTTCATTTTAAAAATATGTGAAGACATCCATGTTAAAAATAAAGCTGTTATACTAATTCCAAAGAACGGTAGTAGTCCTGGAACCCAAGTAAAAATTCGGTATAAAATAGCAAGACCAATAGCTGACCCGATCATCTGAAGAGGGTAGGATATGCTAAATACTATAGAGACAGCAAAATAACGCGTAAAGGGTAGCTCATAGTGGGCATAGATTTGGAAAATATTCAACACCATAATTACATAGAGTATGCTAAATGTAATAAATACAGTGAACAATAATAAACCTACTGTACCCCTCATCGAAGAAATAATTTGGAAGTTAATTGTTAAAAAATAGCCAACAACTAAAATAATCAAACCTATTTTATTAGAAGCAATAAACTCCTGCTTATATGTTTTCCAATAAGTTTTCGTAAGATATTTTAAATCATCTTCTCCTTGTAATCTTTTTCTTAGTACAGTGAACATAGCTATTGTAGCAGGTGTTATACCGAACAGCCCAAAGCCAACAATTGTTAAACCAATCCACAGTAGTTGTAATACTGCTAACAGTGTAATTAATTCAACAGCCCAATATAGCTTTCCTTTCCAGCCCTCAAATTTCATTTACTATGCCCCCTCATACTTCTCTATACTATTAGATAGAAATGCATGCACGATGATATGCATCGTGCATGATTGTTTACATTATCCTGCATTAACAAACAATAAGTGGTGGATAAAAGTCTCCCACTAATTAAAGCTTTACTTTATTGTTTTGTACGATCGTATGCTGCTTGAGCTACTTCCATATAGCTTTCTAAGCCCATTTTTTCAATTGTCTTTTTGTATTCTTCCCATTTATCAAAGCTTGCTTTCCCTGTAATAAAGTTTGCAGCCATTTCATCTACATATGTTTGAATATCCGTTAAAATAGCTGATACTTTATCATTTTCTTCTAAAGTAAAGTTCAAGCCCGGAATAATATCCTCGTCCTTTAATGCATATGGCATTACTTGCTCTGCATTTTTAATTGAGTTTTCTTTTGCCTCTGCTCCTTGGAAATATTTTTGCGTTACAATTCCTGGATAATAACCACCTGGCCATGTTAAGTAATCACTAATTGCTTGGTCTAAATTTTTACCATCTGGGTTATTTGTAATTGTTTCTAAATACTTAAAGTTTCCTTCAGCATCTTCCTCATAAGTAACACCTTCAAAGCCCATGAAGAACATTTTTGTTCCTTCCTCACCATATAAATGGTCAATCCAACGCACCATAGCCTCTGGATTTTTCGCTTTATCTGTAATTACAAACATCCCTAAGTTTCCAAGACCATTAGACATCGCAGTATATTGACGGTCACCGTTTGGTCCCTCTAACACTTGTGCTCCTACGTAGTTATCTAATTTAAACAGCTCTTTTGGGTCTACCTCGCTTAGCATACCGAATGTTCCCTTAACCGCTTCTGCTGCAAATTTTTGTGGCTCTGTTGTAAAAATATCTTTGTTAATTAAGCCTTCACTATATAGCTTATTTAAAAACTGTAGTAATTGTTTATACTCATCTGTTGTTGGAACGAAACGGAATTCCTCTGTGCCTGGCTTAAAATCAAGGTTAATATTCATTGTACCTTGCTTGTTTAAGCCAAATGAACCTCTTAAATAATTAATATGCTGTCTAATACCGTAGCCAGTTCCCCAACCTTCTTCATCTTGAATGCCATTACCATTAGGGTCCTGTTCTTTAAACGCCTTTAGCACTTGATATAATTCTTCTGTTGTTTCAGGTGATTTTAAACCTAATTTATCAAGCCACTCCTGATTAATCCATGGTGCACCTACACGAAGAGATTGGAATTTTGGGTCGTAAATTGTTGGGAAGCCATAAATATTGCCGTCTGCCATTGTAATCCCTTGTTTTACACTTGGATATTCCTCTAAAAGCTTTTTAAAGTTTGGCGCATACTTTTCAATATAATCATTCAATGGTACAAATACACCCTGTTGCCCATACTTAATTAAGTCCGTTCTTGAAAATGCTGATGCAAAGAAAATTTCTGGATAATCACCCGCAGCTAGTAATAAATTCTTTTTCTCTGCTAATGCTTCTGTTTGCACAGTAGTCCAGTTAATATGAATGTTAGACATTTTCTCATATTCTTCCCAAAGCATTAGTTTGTTCCAATCCTGTGAAGCAAAGAATTTAGCTGCAAAGCCATCCACATCGATTTTTTCCTTTACTATTGGCATACTAGCTTCATTAAAGTTGTCTAAATTAGCGTTAGTATTAGCCTCATTATTACCACCTTTATCTCCACATGCAGTTAAAATACTTGTAGCTAACATCATACTTGCAACTAAACCATATACATGTTTCTTTTTTACTGTCATAGAAATCTCCCCTATTCTTTAACCTTTTAATGAACCAATCATGACACCTTTTACAAAATATCTTTGTAAGAATGGATAAAGCATTAGCATTGGTAGGTTAGCAACGATTAAAACAGCATATTTTAACCCTTCAACGCTAAGTTTTTGAGCTAAGAAACTTTCTGAAGTTGCTTGAATCATATCGTCAGCCTGTCCTTGAATTAAAATCTGTCTAAGGATTAGCTGAAGCGGGAACTTATTTTGGTCTTGTAAATAAATTAATGCTTGGAAATATGAATTCCAATGTCCTACTGAATAAAACAGCACCATAACAGCGATTACAGGGAATGAGAGTGGTAAAATAATGCTCCACAAAATACGGAAGTTCCCTGCTCCATCAATTGTTGCAGATTCCTCTAATTCATAAGGAATTGACTGGAAGAATGTACGCATAATAATGATGTTCCATACAGCCACTGCATTCGGGATAATCATTACCCAAAATGTATTAATCATCCCTAAATCACGAATAAGTAAATAGGTAGGAATTAGACCTCCACTAAAAAACATTGTGAATACCATAAATGCCATAATGAAGCCTTTTCCTTTTAAATCTCTACGAGAGAGAGGGTAAGCTGCACAAATTGTCATTACAACGTTCAGTAGTGTACCAAAAAACGTATATTTCATTGTGTTAATGAAGCCGTTAATAATATCTGGGTTTTTGAATACCTTTTCATATGCCTCAATAGTAAATTCTTTTGGCCATAGCCACATTTCTCCTGAAATAACGTATTGTGGATTACTAAACGAAGCACTTAAGACAAACAGCAACGGATAAAGTACAATTATCGCAACAACTGCAAGGAAAATATAATTAAAAATTGTAAACGCTCGATCGCCTCTTGATTCTCTCAATCCCATCACTCCCTTACCATAAACTTGTGTCACTTACTTTTTTAGCTACTTTATTCACCATAATAAGTAAGATAAAGTTGATGATTGAGTTGAACAATCCTACAGCAGCTGAGAAGCTATATTGCGCCTCTAAAATACCACTACGGTATACAAATGTTGAAATAACATCTGATGCAGACATGTTTAAATCATTTTGCATTAAAAATACTTTTTCGAATCCGACAGCCATTACTGAACCCATGTTCAAGATGAATAAAATAATAATCGTCGGCATAATTGCAGGTATATTAATATGAATGATTCTTTGGAATTTCGATGCCCCATCCATCATTGCTGCCTCATGCTGCGCTGGGTCTACAGCTGCTAATGCTGCAATATATATAATCGAACTCCAGCCCATTGTTTGCCATACATCTGATAGCACATAAATAGATTTGAACCATGCCGGCTCAGAAATAAAGTCAAGTGGTGTGCCGCCAAATAATACAAGCACTTGGTTAATCATTCCGTCAGGTTTTAAGAACAACAGCAACATTCCGACAACAACAACTGTTGATAAAAAGTGTGGTGCATAAATAACCGTTTGGACAAACTTTTTAAAGCGCAGGCTTTTTACCTCATTTAACAATAGTGCGATGATAATAGGTACTGGGAATGATACAAGCAATGTAAATACCCCGATACCAATCGTATTTTTAATTAATCTCCAAAAGTAATAACTATCAAAGAAGCGTTCGAAATGTTTAAAGCCTACCCATGGACTTCCTGTAATCCCTTTAGTAGCTATAAAATCCTTAAAGGCAATTTGCAAACCATATAAAGGGTAGTAATGGAAAACTAAGAAGTAAAGGATAACTGGTGTAAGTAATAAATAGAGCTGCCAGTTTTTCTTAAAAGCCTTTTTCCATTCAAGCCAATGATTTTTCTTTACCTTTGTTTTTTTGCTAGAAAAACCTTGATCCTTAGATGCTTCTTCAACAGTGGTCTTATTTAACAGTGTCATACCCATCCCCCTGTTTTATTGATTTTGCTAAATTGTAGATTCCTGTGAAATTTCTACAACCTTACCTCCATTGCGAAGCGATTCTGTTGCTGCACAGCCTACTGCAACACTCATACGTCCAGCAAATGGCGTTGTTAAAGGCTCTTTATTATAAAGCACTAAGTCTACGAAATCTTGTGCAATTTTAGGGTCTGCGCCACCATGACCACCGTTTTCAGGCTTCATTTCATACACTACATCGCTCAATTCTTGCCAAGAATTTTGCTTACGTGTTTTTAAATACACTTTATTGTTAACATCATCATTTTCAATACGACCTTTCGTACCAATGAATGTATAGTTTCTTGAGTAATCTGGCGTGAAGTGACATTGTAGATAAGAAGCTTTAATGCCATCTTCAAGCTCCATAATAAGCATGTTGTTATCTTCGACGTCGATTTCTTCTCGGAATGCACATTCCGTAAATGTATGCGGTACATATTCAGGACACGTATCTTTTTTATCGCATGTTGGACATGTTAATGTGTTCGGCTGGTTGCCACCATAGTAATCTAAGCTACCAAAAGCTGATACCTTTGTAGCGTATTTGCCTGAAATCCAATGGATAACATCTAAATCATGCGATGCTTTCTGTAATAATAGAGATGTTGTATTTCTTGAGTTACCATGCCAATCATGATAGTAGAAGTAGCCACCAAAGCCTACAAAATGGCGTACCCAAATTGCCTTTAATTCTCCGATTGCACCAGAGTCAATTAAACCTTTCATCGTTTGGTACATGCTCATATAACGCATATTGAAGCCAACCATTAAATGCTTGCCTGATTTTTTCCATGCATCTAAAATACGGTCACAGCCCTCTACCGTAATCGCTAATGGCTTTTCAGCATAAACATGCTTCCCAGCCTCTAAGCAAGCAATCACATGCTCTTCATGTAGGTAGTCTGGCGATAATACAGCAATAGCATCAATATCATCTTTTGTTAACAGCTCTTTATAATCTTTAGTCAAAAATAATGGTGTATCAAACTTCGCTTGAAATTTTTCTTGTCTTTCTTCTGAAATATCTGCTAAAGCTACAATTTCAGATTCTCCATCAGGCTTATGCCAGTATTGCGCTAAACTGCCTCGTAATCCTGCGCCGATAACGCCGATTCGTACTTTCTTCATTAATTTTCCCCCTCATATAAATATGCACTTCACGTAAACGCTTTCATCAATTGCATCTTAGCTAGTCATTGTCCAGCTTTTTTTAAGCTGATTCGTGAAGGTTAACCTAAATAGTCATGCTCTGTAACATCCGTCAGAGCTCTTATCTTGCTTCAACGATGTTTAAGACACTACAAAAATAGCAATCTTTCGTATATATGCCTTTGTAAAACATTTTTTGAATCAAGATAACAAGCGTAAAAAATATTCACGACAACACCACTACATGTCAACAGGTTGTAGGTACAAGTTAGTGTAATATATTGCCTTGAATATTCCGAAAATTGCGCTGGAATAACTATATATTTTAGAGCCTAAATATGTCAATACCGAAAATTCTGCTAATTTTGTTTAACATAAAAATTGTCCCCTCTCAAAAACCAATCATATAAATACTTTATCAAAAGCTCAACCTTTCAAAAAAATTTTTTTCTGCTAGACTATTTTTTCTATAAAGAATGGTAAAATTTTTATATTAAAATTCTGACTAATTATTAGCTCTTTTACCTTTCGAAAATAAGTTGTGACAAACACAAAATCCCGCTTAAAAAGCGGGATAAATAGTTATTTCTAAACCTCAAAGCTACTTGGTATAAAAAGTTTATTACGAATGGAAATAGCGACCATCTGTTACTGCCTCTACATAACCTTGACGAATAACAAAGTCGCCAAAATGCTCCTGCTCCTCTCGCTCTTTTGCATAACGCTCGAATATCGGACGCAATATTGCAAGGATTTCCTCTTCACCTATATTTTCACGGTAAATTTTATTTAAGCGTTGACCTGTAAAATCGCCACCTAAATATAAATTATATTTGCCAGGTCCTTTTCCGATAAAGCCGATTTCTCCCATTGCAGCTCTTGAACAGCCATTTGGGCAGCCTGACATTCTTATACCAATTTCCGTTTCAAGTAAACCAAACTCTTCTAGTATACTATCAATTTTTGTAATTAATGTTGGCAAATATCGCTCTGCCTCGGCCATTGCTAAACCACATGTTGGTAACGATACGCAGGCAATAGAGTTACGACGTAGTGCAGAATAATGAGCACCGTCTGTAATTTTATATTTTTTCAATAAAGCATCAATCACTCGCTTTTTCTGAGGTGCTACATCCGCAATAAGCAAGTTTTGATTTGGTGTTAAACGAAATAAACCTGTATGCACTTTCGCAATTTCTCTTAATCCTGTCATTAATTGATAGTCCTCAAAGTCACGAACACGTCCATTTTGAATAAATAGCGTAAAATGCCATTTACCATCCTCACCTTTAATCCAACCGAATTCATCACCTGTACGGTTAAATGAATACTTGCGAGTCTCCTCAAGCTCCCAGCCTAAACGTTGGTGAAGCTCCTCCTTAAACCAATCAAGCCCACGTGCATCAATTGTATATTTAAAGCGGGCATTTTTACGCACCGAACGGTTTCCGTAATCGCGTTGAATCGTTAAAATTTTCTCTGCCGTTTCCAGTAAACGCTCTTTCGGAATATAGCCGACTAAACGTCCAAGCTGTGGATATGTAGCAGTATCCCCATGTGTCATACCCATACCGCCACCAACAGCAACATTAAAGCCGATTAATTTATTATTTTCCACAATGGCAATAAAGCCAATATCCTGAGAAAAAACATCTATATCATTACTTGGGGGGATAGCAATGCCGATTTTAAATTTACGTGGTAAATAAAGTGCGCCATACATTGGCTCAACCTCTTTTTCTTGCCCGTCATAAACCTTTTCCCCATCTAACCATAGCTCGTGGTATGCTTGTGTTTTTGGCAATAAATGTTCACTTAATTTTACTGACCACGTATATACTTCCTCATGTAGCTGAGATTGATTTGGGTTAACATTACACATCACGTTACGATTCACGTCACCACACGCCGCAATACAATCTAACAATGCTTCATGAATTTCCTGCATATATTTTTTCATATTCCACTTCAAAATTCCATGTACTTGGAAAGCTTGTCGTGTCGTTAGCTTTAATGAGCCATTGCCATACTTTCTCCCCATCTCATCCATTACAAGCCATTGCGCTGGTGTCGCAGCTCCACCTGGTGTACGAACACGTGCCATAAATTGATAAGCAGGCTCTAGTTTTTGTTTTTGACGCTCGTTACGCAAATCGCGGTCATCCTGCAAATAGCTCCCATGAAACTTCATTAAGCGGTTATCATCATCGGGAATACCTGAGCTTAATGGATTTTGCATTGTTTCTTCAAGTGTTCCGCGTAAATAGTTACTTTCACTTTTTATACGCTCCACATCGCTTGGTTTACCAGGCTGTGAAGGTAATACGATTTTCTCAGTCATTATTTTCGCCTCATTTCATTTGCCTTTAATACACATCTCTCTGATAACGTTGTTGTTGTTTAAGACTACTTACATATTCAGCTGCTTGCTCGGCTGATTTGCCTCCTTGCTCTGCAACAATCGCATGAATCATTTTATCAACATCTGCTGCCATCGCCTTTTCGTCTCCACAAACGTATATAATGGCTCCTTGCTCAATCCATTCATATAGTTCCTTTGCATGCTCCTGTAAGCGATGCTGTACATATATTTTCTGGTCACCATCACGAGAGAACGCTGTTGTTAAGTTGGTTAATGCCCCATCCTTTATCCAGCCCTGCCAATCTGTTTGATATAAATAATCTGTTACAAAATGCTGATCTCCAAAAAATAACCACGATTTCCCCTCTGCCTCGCGTGCTGCACGCTCCTCTATAAATGAACGGAACGGTGCAATCCCTGTACCAGCACCAATCATAATAATTGCTGTAGCATCGTCCTGTGGCAATTTAAAATTAGGGTTAGAATGAATGTAGATAGGTAACTTTTGACCAATTTCAATACGCTCTGCAATCTGACCTGAGCATACCCCTTGTCGACCGCGCCCATCTGTTTCATAGCTTACTTTCCCAATTGTTAAATGTGCCTCATCTTCATTTGCAGCTTGACTAGAGGCAATTGAATATAAACGCGCTGGAATTTTGCGTAGCAATTCAACAAACTGCTGTGCATTCCATGAAAAGGGGCCGTAGTTTTGCACTACGTCTAATAAATCACGCCCATACACGTAGTCCTTCCATTTATAATTGTCTTGCACAAGTGCCGCAAAGTCTGGGTTTACCGTATAGTTTTGAATTTTTTGCAGTAGCGGCTTTGATAAAACAGTAATTTCAAGCTTCTTTTGTAATGCCTCTGCTAATGTTAAGGACTGTTGCTCAACTGTTACCACTTCCGTTTGCTGAAAGCCAAGTGCTTCAATTAAAATTCCGACTAGCTGCTCATCATTTTCTGGTAAAATTCCTATGCTGTCTCCAGGTGCATATGTTAAGCCAGATCCTTCTAATGAAAGCTCAAGATGATACGTTACTTTATTAGAGCCGCGCCCATTTAAATTAATTTTTTCAAGCACCTCTGCATAAAACGGATTTTTCTTAGAGTATTCTGAGCCTCCTACTTCTTTAGTTGCCGTATTAACTTGAGATAAAGCAGCTTGTGCATCGTTAGCAACTATTGCTTTTTTTACATCCTCAAACCATTGTGCTGCTAAAGCATCGTAATCAAGATCACAATCAACGCGAGGTGCGATACGTTGTGCACCAAGCTTTTCTAATTGCTCATCAAAGTCAGCACCAGTTTTACAGAAAAATTCGTAGGAGCTATCCCCTAGTGCTAATACCGAAAACTGTAGATGCTCTAGCTTCGGCGCTCGTTTGCCATATAAAAACTCATGGAACTGAATTGCATTATCTGGTGGTGTTCCTTCACCATGCGTACTAGTAACAATAAATAAGTTTGTTAGCTTCTTTAACTGATTTGTTTTAAACGCTGACATTGATGCAACTGTTACATCTACTCCAGCCTCAGCTAACTTAGCACCAAGCTTTTCTGCTAAGGCTTGCGCATTGCCAGTTTGAGAGCCATATAAAATAGTTGCAGATTGTGGCTCTGTAGCTATTGATTTCACTTCTTCCTCTATGCTGGCAGCTGGTTCCTCTAAAACCGCTACACCTGCTGCTGGCGCAATACTTAAATAACCTGTTAACCAAATTTTTTGATAGTCATTTAATGTAGGTAATAGTACATTTAATTGTTTTACTTGCTCCTCATTAAAAGGACTGTTTAATACTTGTAAAGTCAAATTTTCCACCTCTCGAATTATTAGCTAATTATTTCAAACGAATTTTTTCGTTCTTTTCAATTTGAACAACATGTCCGTCTTGAATAATGAGTGTAATCGTTCCAAATTTAATTGTTTCTAGCATTTCTTTAATGCTCTCGCACGTAACCTCGCTATTGCTCTTTTGCTTTGACATAGATGTCCCCCTCCTCACTTATTCAATAGCTCCTGTACTCGTTCTAAAAGCACTTGCTGAACATTTTCGCCATAGCCTAAGCTGGCACATAAAATAAACCGTGAACTATCGAATTGCAGCTCCTTTATACTTTTTTCAATCCCTCTACTTAACAAACCCGAAAACAATAAATAAGGAACAATAAATAATTGCTTAACATTCCTTTTTTTAATCATTTCCAATGCATCATGAAAAGCTGGACCTGCTCCATATAAAAAACATGCGCTTACGGAATGAAAGCCAAATTTCTTCTGGACATGCTCGCTTATTTCTAGCATGTCACGCACAACCGCTGTGTCACTACTGCCACGACCAATTAATAGCACTTCCGCATCCTGTAAAATATCTATTTGCTGTTCAACAATGCGTTTATAAATCGTATCAATCAATTTGTCATGAATACCAAATGGTTGACCAAAAGTGAATTGTACATGCGGATAAATGAACCGAGCCTTTTCTATCTCTGCTGGAATATCTTCCTTTGCATGCTGAGCTGTTAACAGTAATAATGGAACAATCGCTATTTTTGTTGCTCCACGCTCTACACAATTTTTTACGCCTTGCAAAATATCCGGCTCTACTAGCTCTAAAAATGAAATTTCCTGAATGTCTATATTAATTTCTTTTTTTATATTTTCGATAAATTGAATTGCCTCTTCGACACCTTGCTTTACTCTTGTACCGTGACCGACATATAAAATCGCCTGCATTCCATCACCCGCTTTTTACACGACGCTCTCTTTTAATAAGTCTAGCGCCTCCTTTTTTTGTTCAAACCATTGAATTTTCTCTCTTAGCGAAACAACCTCACCAACGATAATAATGCTTGGGTTTTTCACTTGAGTTTCCTGTGCAATTTCCACAATTGTTACAAGTGTCCCAGTTACTGTCTGCTGCTCCTCGAATGTTCCCATATAAACAAGTGCCACAGGTGTTGTAGCAGAGCGTCCATATTTTAAAAGATTTTGGCATATATATGGTAAATTCCCTACCCCCATATAAATAGCTAATGTATCAACCCCATTAGCGAGACTTTCCCACTTTATTGAATCGTCCTTACCTTCTTTCATATGTCCTGTCACAATGGCAAAGCTTGAGCCGAAATCTCTGTGCGTAACGGGAATTCCTGCATAAGCAGGAGCTGCAATGCCTGCTGTAATACCAGGAACAATTTCATATGGAATATGATTCTCTGCAAGTACCTCAGCCTCCTCAGCCCCCCGACCAAAAACAAAAGGATCTCCACCCTTTAAACGAGTTACAACCTTTCCTTGCTTTGCATACTGAACAAGAGAATGATTAATATGCTCCTGAATCATCGCGTGACGATTCGGAAGTTTGCCACAAAAAATCAATTGCGCATTTGGCTTTGCATAGCTCAGCAACTCGCGATTAATTAAGCGATCATATAAAATAACATCCGCTTCTTTAATGCAGCGAAGCCCTTTTAATGTGATAAGCTCGACATCTCCAGGTCCAGCACCAACAATATAAACTTTCCCCATTTATATCCCTCCATCAAATACATATAATACAAATAAATTAACTACGTTTTTAATTTATATAATTCCAATAAACTTACTTTACTATATGGAGATTGATTGGTAAAATAACAATTAATAATCAACGCAATTAGCAATAGTAATCGCATTGGAGGAAGGGGATAATTAAATGAATATCGAAGAATTACATACTTTTATTAAATTATGTGAAATTAAAAATTTTACGAAAACCGCTGATGCTTTATGTATGTCACAGCCAACAGTGAGCTTGCATATTAAAAATTTAGAAAGAGAATTTCAAACTCAGCTTTTTCAGCGTTCTCCAAAGCTACTATGTATTACACCTACGGGAGAAATATTACTTGAACGTGCCAAACAGATGGTCCAGCTCTATGAGCAAACAAGACAAGATATTTTAGATCATCACCATGCAGTTCGAGGTCATCTAAAAATTGGTGCAAGCTTTACTATTGGAGAATACATACTTCCTCCTTTACTCGCTGAGTTAAAAGAAAAATATCCTGAGCTTTCCTTTCAAATTATTATTGGTAATACTGACGAAATTGTTCAGTATGCTAGGCTGTTTCAAGTCGACATCGGTTTAGTCGAAGGCAAAACAAATGAAAAAGAAATTATCGTAGAGCCATTTAAAGCGGATGAGCTAGTCATTGTTTCCTCTGTCAAGCATCCACTTGCAGCTAAAAAAACAGTAACAATTGCTGACCTCCAAAATGAAGATTGGATTACTCGCGAAATCGGTTCAGGAACAGGCGAATATTTAAAGCAATTTTTACAAGCAAACGAGTTAAAAGTAAAAACATTACTGTCCATCAGCAGCATCCAGGGAATAAAAGAAACAGTTATCAACAATTTAGGTCTTTCTTTATTATCAAGAAGTGTTATTGAACGTGATTTAAAAATGGGAGAGATTCATATAGTGCAGCTAGAGAGCCCTCCTTTTTGGCGAACATTGTCGTATATTTACACTCCCACAATGAAGGAAAAAAGAAATGTAAAAATATTTATTGAGGCATTGCGGGAGTTGAAAACATCGTAAATAAGAAATGGAGTCTATATAATGGAAACAGTTATACAAATTTTAAATATTGTTAATATTGCATTCAAAGCTGGTCAGGAAATTTTAGATGTGTATAATACTGATACAGTTAATGTAGAATTTAAAAATGATGAATCTCCCTTAACAATAGCAGATAAAAAATCACATCATTTGATTTATAATCAGCTTGTAAACGACTATCCTCATATCCCAGTAATCAGTGAGGAAGGCGTAATAATTGATTATGCACAGCGTAGCCACTGGAAAACTGCCTGGTTAGTTGATCCGCTTGATGGCACTAAAGAGTTTATTAAGCGCAATGGAGAATTCACAGTAAATATTGGACTTATTGAAAATGGTACGCCTGTGCTTGGCGTAATTTATTGTCCTGTACTAGATAGCATATATTTTGCTTCTAGTGAAATTGGTTCATATAAATTAACTGACTGTACAGAAAATCTTAAAGAAATCGATACCGAAGAAACTTTACTCGCTCTTTCTCAAAAGTTACCCATTGATACAAATAGAGAATCCTTTGCCATTGCAGTAAGCCGGTCACATTTTTCTAGCGATACCGAGGCCTATATCCAAGCAAAGCGAGAACAGCATCAACATGTAGAGCTTGTGACATCTGGTAGCTCCATTAAAATGTGCCTTGTCGCAGAAGGTAAAGTAGATGTGTACCCCCGACTTAGTTATTCAATGGAATGGGATACGGCTGCCGGTGAAGCAATTGTTAAATATAGTGGCGGTCACGTATTTAATTTCACGACAAAAGAGCCTTTACAATACAATAAACCACAGTTAAAAAATCCATTTCATATTGTGACAAGAAGCAAGTAGTCTCTACTATTAAAACGTAAGAAATCAATTGATTTCTTACGTTTTAATTTTGGGGTTGCTTAGCCTTATGAGCGAATCATCACTTACGCTAATGCCTTTAATACTTCTTTAACAATGTAATCAGTTGCTTCCTCTAAAGAAATATTGCTTGTATCGATTTCAATATGAGGATTTGTTGGCTTCTCATAAGGGCTCGAAATACCTGTAAAATCAGCTATTTCCTGCGCCCGAGCTTTTTGGTAAAGGCCTTTTACATCACGTTTTTCACATACTTCGAGAGGCGTGCTAATGTATATTTCGATATAGGATTCCCCTACAATTTGCTGCGCTTTTCGACGTTCCTGCTCAAAAGGTGAAATAAACGACGTTAATGTAATTAATCCCGCATCGTTCATCAACTTCGCCACTTCAGCAATGCGACGAATGTTTTCAATACGTCCAATCTCATCAAAGCCCAAATCTTTATTTAATCCTAGTCGCACATTATCGCCATCAAGTAGCATCGTATGGTAGCCAAATGACAGAAGGCGCTTTTCAACCTCATTTGCAAGTGTCGATTTGCCTGACCCCGAAAGCCCTGTGAACCATAATGTTAATGGTTTTTGCCCCTTTTGTTCAGCGCGTACTTCTCGCGTCACATCTGTTTGCTGCCAAATAACATTTTTCTCGTCTAAAACTGCCTCTTTAATAACACCACATGCCGCAGTCATATTCGTGATACGGTCAATTAAAATAAAGTTGCCTAACGCTTCATTTCTATCAAAAGAATCAAAAACAATCTTTTCAGACAATGCTATATCACAAGTTGCTAGCTCATTTTTAGTAATTTTATCCGTTACTAAATGCTGCCCTGTATTAATATCTACCTTATGGTGAATCGCCACTATTGTGCTAGGAATAATTTTTGTCCCAACTTTAATTAAATAATTTTTCCCTACTTCAAGCTCTGTATCATCCATCCATAAAATTTGGGCAGTAAATAAATCTGCTACAGCTATATTTTGATCAGTTGTTAGCACACAGCCGCGCGAAACATCCACCTCTCTGTGTAACTGAATCGTAACGGGCTGCCCAGCACTCGCAGATTGCACTTCACGATCTGTTACTAAAATACTTTTAACCTTCGCCTTTTCATAGCTCGGTAAAGTAGTTATTTCATCACCAACTGCAACTACGCCAGCTTCAATTTGCCCTTGAAAGCCTCGGAATGTATGGTTTGGTCTACTGACACGCTGAACTGGCATTAAAAATTCATTTTGCTTCTGTTCATGGCCAATGTCTACTACTTCTAAATACGGTAGCAACGCTAACCCGTCATACCATGGTGTATTTTCGGATTTCCTCGTAATATTATCCCCATTCGTTGCAGAAACTGGAATCGCTTGAACACTTTCAAGGCGAAACTCCTCTATCAACTGTAAGAAATCATTTTTAATTTTAGTAAACCGTACTTCATTAAAATTGATTAAATCCATTTTATTTACAGCTAGCACCAGATTTTTTACGCCCATTAGTGCACAAATACGCGCATGACGCTTCGTTTGAGTTATAACACCCTTCGTTGCATCTACTAGAATAATAGCGAGATCCGCAAATGAAGCACCTACTGCCATATTGCGTGTATACTCTTCATGACCCGGTGTGTCTGCGACGATAAATGAACGATGATCCGTTGTAAAATAACGATAAGCTACATCAATTGTAATGCCTTGTTCTCTCTCAGCTAATAGTCCATCTAAAAGAAGTGAGTAATCAATTTCTCCACCACGGCTTCCTAGCTTACTATCTAGCTCCAATGCCTTTTCTTGATCCGCAAATAATAGCTTGGCATCATACAGCATATGGCCTATTAACGTCGATTTACCATCATCCACACTGCCACACGTAATAAATCTTAATAAACTTCTCATTTAGAAATACCCCTCTCGCTTACGTCTCTCCATACTACCGACAGCTTCTTGATCAATGACACGCGTTGTTCGCTCAGATGTTACAGCCCCTAATGTTTCTTCGATAATTTCATCTAATGTCACTGCTTTGGATTCAACACCACCTGTCAGTGGGTAGCAGCCTAATGTGCGGAAACGGACCTCTTTCATTAAAATTTCTTCGTTTGGCTCTAATCGCATGCGCTCATCATCTACCATGACATAATTGCCCTCACGATAAACGACGGGTCTCTCTTTGGCAAAATACAGTGGTACAATATCGATATTTTCTCTGCGGATATATTGCCAAATATCCTTTTCCGTCCAATTCGAGATTGGGAAAACACGCATGCTCTCACCTTTATGAATTTTCGTGTTAAATTGCTTCCACATTTCAGGGCGCTGATTTTTAGGGTCCCATGCATGATTTTTATTGCGGAATGAAAAGATGCGCTCCTTTGCACGCGACTTTTCTTCGTCACGTCTCCCTCCACCAAAGGCAGCAGTAAATCCATATTTATTTAAACCATCTTTTAATGCCTGTGTTTTCATGATATCCGTATAGGCTGAGCCATGATCAAATGGGTTAATATTTTGCTCAAGCCCCTCTTCATTTGAATGAACAATCATTTCAATGCCCAATTCATTTGCACGACGATCACGAAACTCAATCATTTCTTTAAACTTCCACGTCGTATCAATATGCATAAATGGGAATGGTGGTTTTTCTGGATAAAATGCCTTCATCGCTAAATGCAGCATGACAGAGCTATCCTTCCCAATCGAATAGAGCATAACAGGGTTTTCACATTCCGCCGCTACTTCTCTAATAATATAAATCGCTTCTGCCTCAAGCTGGTCGAGGTGAGTAAGTTCTTTCATTTGCGCTTCTCCTTTTCATCAAAATAGCTAAATCTCACTGGCTATGAAGCCCACACTCTGTTTTCCCCTGCCCTTGCCATCTACCTGAACGCAAATCTTCTAATGTAAATGCAGGCTTCGTGCAATGTGAGCAGCCAATGCTTGGATACCCTTGATCGTGTAGTACGTTATAAGTAAGCTCATGCTTTGACACATAGCGCCATACATCTTTCCATGTCCAATGAATAAGTGGGCAAATTTTCACAGATTGAAATCGACTATCCTTATTGATAAACTCTACATTTTTGCGTGTTTCAGACTGCTCACGACGCAAGCCTGAAATCCACGCTTTTGCACCTGATAGCACTTCATTTAATGGTTCCAATTTTCGAATATTACAGCATTGATTTGGATTTACTTCCCATAATTTTTCACCAAACTGCTGTGCTTGTTGCTCCAATGTCAATGCAGGTTTTTTTAGCACGATATTTAACGTTGGATATTTCTCACGCACACGCTCAATCGTTTCATATGTTTCTTTAAAATGTACATCTGTATCTAAAAAAACAATTTGTGCATCTGGCTGAACCTTTGCGATTAAATCAATTAGAACAATTCCTTCAATCCCAAAGCTACATGCATAAACAATATCTTTTCCATACTGTTGGTAGCTCCATTTAATGACCTCTAAAGCTCCTTTATATTGCTCATCTACTTCAAACACGATATCTGGATTTTCCCACGTATTATACGTTAACAAGCTATTCCCCCCTAAATAATGAAATCTTCTGGTATAAATACTTTCATTTCCTTTGGACTTACATAAACGATTTCTCCTACTTTTAAATCCAATTGCATAAACTCTTCTTTGCTTAACTCTACTTCGACATAAGCATCAATGTCCTCACGTCTCATCTCAATATGCCAAGTTGGCCCGATCGAATGCATAAATGTAATTTTTGCTGCGATTTCATCCTTACTTTGCCTTACACGCTCAACCGTTAGATGATGTGGTCGCACATATCCTACCGCGTCTGTCTCGTCTTTATCGATATAATCTGGTGCATCGAGCTGAGCACTGCCTAGATTTAATTTCCCTTGCTGTAGTCGACCGTGAAATAAATTCACGTTTCCTAAAAAGTCATAAACAAACGGGCTAACAGGTTTATCATAAACTTCTGAAGGAGTCCCAACCTGCTCTATCTTCCCTTTATTCATAATGACAATGCGGTCTGCAACGTCGAGTGCCTCCTCCTGATCATGCGTGACAAATACACTCGTTATATGCATTTCATTATGCAATTTACGCAGCCAACGACGTAATTCTTTTCTAACCTTCGCATCAAGCGCTCCAAACGGCTCATCTAGCAGTAGCATTTTCGGCTCCACAGCTAATGCTCGTGCCAGTGCTACACGCTGACGTTGCCCACCTGATAGCTGAGACGGATAACGATGTGCAAAGCCACTTAGCTTCACTAGTTCTAGAAGCTCATGTACCTTTTTCTCGATTTCTTGCTTAGATGGTCGCAAGCTTTTCTTTCGTATATTTAAGCCAAATGCCACATTATCAAATACCGTCATATGCTTAAATAAGGCATAGTGTTGAAAAACAAAACCAACATCTCGTTGATTCACATGCACTGTGCTTAAATCTTTCCCATCAAACGAAATGCTCCCTTCTTCAACCGACTCTAACCCTGCAATCATCCGTAAAAGTGTTGTCTTACCTGAACCAGATGGACCTAAAAGTGCAACTAGTTCCCCCTTTGAAATAGTTAAATTAATATTTTTTAATGCTTGAAATGAGCCATAGTGCTTTGTTACATCACGTATTTCGATAGACATCCTATTCACCTACTTGTTGTTTCTCTGTCTTATATTCAATAAATGACTTAATACTTAACGTTACCAAGGCCAATAATGACATGAGCGATGCTACAGCAAAAGCAGCGGAAAACTGATATTCGTTGTATAAAATCTCTACATGTAGAGGCATCGTATTAGTCATCCCGCGAATTCTTCCTGAGACAACTGACACAGCACCAAACTCACCAATTGCGCGAGCACTACATAAAATCATCCCGTATAATAGACCCCACTTTATAGTTGGTAAAGTGACAAGCATAAACATTTTCCAGCCGCTTGCCCCAAGAGAAATAGCTGCTTCTTCCTCTGCCTTTCCTTGTGTTTGCATAATCGGGATTAACTCACGCGCAATAAATGGCAGTGTAACAAACATCGTTACAATAATAATTCCTGGCACTGAAAAAATTATTTTTATACCCCAGTCCATTAATAACGAACCTAAAGCGCCTCGTGGACTAAAAAATAAGATAAAAATTAACCCAGCGATTACTGGCGATATAGCGAAGGGTAATTCAATTAAAGATAGTAATAGCTGTTTTCCTCTAAATTGAAATTTCGTAATACACCAAGCTGCCGCTATTCCAAACACCGTATTCAATGGAACCGTTATAATGACGACAAGTAGCGTCAGCTTAATGGCGGATAAAGCATCGCTATCTGTAATTGCCGCAAAATAAACTGCCGTTCCCTGCTCAAACGCTTTGACGAAAATAAAGATAAGCGGTACAAGTAGAAAAAGTGTTAAGTATAGGAGCATTAAAGAAATTAAAACCCCTTTCACTGCACTTTTCTGCCCTTTTACACGTCCAGAATTGTTGCTTTTCTCCACTTTCCTACCTCCTACTCCTCTTGTAATACATGCTTCTGGCTCCACTTTTGAAGGAAATTAATAAAAATTAAACAAATAAAAGAGACAACAAGCATAACAACGGCAATTGCCGTCGCACCAGCGTAATCAAACTGCTCTAGCTTCGTCATAATCATCAGTGGTGCAATTTCTGTTTTCATTGGCATATTCCCTGCAATAAACACTACAGACCCGTACTCCCCAAGCCCCCTTGCAAATGCGAGAGAAAACCCAGCTAATAAAGCTGGCAATACTTCTGGGAAAATAATTTTTCTAAAAATCTGTCCTTTCGTCGCTCCTAAGCTTGACGCAGCCTCTTCCACTTCACGTTCTAATCCTTCCAGCACTGGCTGAACCATTCGAACGACAAACGGTAAACCGATAAACATTAATGCCAGTGTAATACCAATTGGTGTAAACGAGATTTTAATGCCTATCGCGCTAAACCATTGACCAATCCAGCCATCCTTCGCATATAAAGTAGTTAATGCAATACCTGCTACTGCTGTCGGCAAAGCGAAAGGTAAATCAATAAGTCCATCTATTAATCTTTTCCCAGGAAAGCTGTAGCGAACGAGTACCCATGCAATTAATAAGCCAAATACACCGTTAAAAAGAGCTGCTGCAAATGCTGTAATAAACGAGATTTTATATGCATGCACTACACGCTCACTCGTCACAACCTTCCAAAAATCTACCCACCCTAGTTTAGAAGACTCAATAAATATCATTGATAACGGTATTAAGATAAATAAGCTTAAATACAGCGTTGTAATCCCCATCGACAAGCCAAAGCCAGGCAATACGTTCTTCTTTTTTTTCATTATTTATACCACCTCTTATTGCTCATAAATGGAATCAAAAACACCACCATCACTAAAGTGTGTTTCTTGAGCCTCTTGCCAGCTACCGAACTTCTCATCGATCGTAAACAATTTGATTTCCGGGAATTGACTATTATACTTTGCTGCAATTTCCTCTGCTCTTGGACGATAGTAATTTTTAGCTGCTATTTCCTGCCCGATATCTGTATACAAAAACTGCAAATAGGCTTCTGCAGCTTCTCTTGTACCTTTTCTATCCACATTTTTATCCACAACCGCTACGGATGGCTCCGCTAAAATGCTTATGGATGGTGCTACAACTTCAAATTCATTCTTTTTCATTTCTTTCAAAGCTAGGAGCGCTTCATTTTCCCAAGTAATTAACACATCCCCAATACCCTTCTCTACAAATGTTGTAGTTGAGCCACGTGCACCAGAGTCTAGTACTTCTACATTTTTATAAATGCTTGAAATAAATTCTTTTGCCTTTGTATTATCACCACCGAATTTTTCCAATGCATACCCCCAAGCAGCTAAGTAATTCCATCGAGCCCCTCCAGACGCCTTCGGATTAGGCGTAATAACCGAAACATCAGCCTTTGCTAAATCATCCCAATCTTTAATACCTTTTGGATTGCCTTTACGAACTAAAAATACGATTGTCGATGTATACGGCGCAGAGTTGTGCTCTAAACGATTAATCCAGCCTTCATCAATTAACTTTTTCTCTGCTATTGCATCGATATCGTATGCCAAGGCTAGCGTTACTACATCTGCATCTAACCCATCGATAACCGAACGTGCTTGACTTCCTGAACCACCATGCGATTGTTTAATTACTACTTTCTGCCCTTTCTCAGTTTGCCAATATGCCGCAAATTCTTTATTAAATTCATCATACAATTCACGTGTTGGATCATATGAGGCATTTAAAATTTCAACTTTATCTCCAGTTGAGGCTTCCTTATTAGCGCAAGCTGCTAACAAAATTAAAGTAGAAAAAATCACTACTAACCCTTTGAACAACACACGATTTTTCATTTAAAACATCTCCTTCTATAACTAATTATCCTTATTCGAAAAGTCCACTTTAAGATATTCTTCTTCCTGTTTAAACCCATTTCAGACAAAGCATTAACGGGCCCTTGCAAAAAAACCTTACACCCTTCACTTCAGCTTGATTGAACAAAAAAGACCACCCCATAGAAAAGAAATACTTCTTTTCTAAAGAGCGGCCTCTAGTTTTTCTAGTGAGCTACTACAATATAATTATGTTCTCCCTTTGATACAAAGGAATTTATCGATTTGGAAAAACTAAAACCAACTAATCTTATAGAAATAATTTAACATGGAAATAAAAAATGTCAATACATATTTTAGGTTTTTCAACAAAAAATATCTTTAATTCGTATGCTGTTCTTTAAATGAACGAGAATCAAAATCAAAGTAACATTTATTAATCTTTAGTGATGTACCATTGTGTTCCTAGGTCAAAATCAAAATACGTAATGAAATATTTTCCATCATATACGTCTCCGGTTTGAATTGTATAATTAATTATTGATATTAATTCATCATATGGCATATCAAGAGTAGTACTCATTGATTTTAATGCAACATTTCTATCATAACCTTCTCTATACAACAAGTGAGATCCACGAACATGAGATAAAGCATTTTGCTTTCTAAGCATATTTACTTTTCTCTCTTGATCATTTTCAACTTCAAGTAACGTTTTTCCTTGAGGTAATACGATATCATCTGTTGACTTATAATCAAATGTCTTAAGTTTCTTTAAATATGTAAGATCATTCGCTATCCAAAATGAAAGGACATCTTTTTGAGGAACATGAATTGATTTCAAATTTTTATAAATTATAGTTGTATTAGGAAAAGCAACGGCATATGATGCAACCATTTCAACTTCTTTTTGTTGTAACCCTGAATTTTTTGCAATTCCATTTGATATCTCATTTGCATATATATAAATAGAATCATGCAAAATTTGGACTGATTGATATTTTTCTTTATCAATCGGTATATCTATATCAGGTAACTCGTATTTAATGTATTGTTCTACCCCACCAATCTTCATTGCTCTGTATAAAAATGTTATAAACTGTGCTCTAGTCACCTTTTCTTTAGGTCTAAAATCATCAACTTTTGTTGTAATTCCTAACTGCGACAAAATTTTCACAGAGGCTTGATGACTTGGTGATACATTAGATAAATTCAATTTTACTTCATTATTTGAGTTAGATGTAAAGCCGAATGCACGAACTATAGTCGTTGCCATTTGTTCACGATTTAACTCACTATCATTGAAATAACCATTTTCACCTGTAAAAATTCCATTTTCTATTGTAGCTGCAAGTGGGATAACTAATGGGTTTGTTACATCTAAATCTTTAAATTCGGAAATAATCTCTTCATAGTTATCTTGTTCAGGTAACCCTAGCACACGATAAAATATAGCTGCTACTTCAGAGCGATTTATATAATCATTAGGTTTAAAAAGGAACCCCCCTTTTTCTCCTCTATAGCCTCCAATTAAACCATTCTCTCGCAATACTTCAATTCCTTCATAATGTGAGCTTGATGTATTAACATCGGAATACTGATATTTCGCATTGACTACTCCACTAAAAGAAAACAATACGACTAACATAATACACAAGCTAACTATTGATTTTCCCATTACATTACCTCCAAATATTATTCAAAATTCTTCCCCATTACGCCTTGGCTAACTCTAGTCCGGATTTTTTGGACAAACACTTAAAACCATCACTACACGCGCCAACAGTTAACTAACCTGCATCGTGCGAGCTTTGGGACAACACCTTGTTAATCACTTGGCTACTTACGCAGCAGATAAATATTTGCTGAATCAAGATAAAACTTTGTAATTGCACATTTGTAAACACAAGAGCTCTCCTAGTTATGTGGAACGGAAATGTTTTGTACTACCTTAACTACCTCATCAATTGTTGACACAATGCTGCCATTACGCTTAATTAAGCCCACAACAAATAGATTGCGGTAAATAAATTGATTTTCAACACCATCCTGTATAAGTGCATCGATTTTTTGTTGATTATCTCGACCTTGCTGACGCACATCTGTTAATAAGCCGATGATTGGGCGGTTTAACATCGAAAAAGCACCTATCTCAGCTGCCACACCTGAATCAATTTCGACACCATCTAACACTGCAATTAGCACGTCACTCTGCTCCAACATTTCTAAATCTGCCTGTGCAATCGCTAAACTATCCGCATATGCCGTTTTATCATTAATTGCATCATTTTCTTGTGGTACATACAAATCAATATTTGGTATTGCTTCACGTATTGCCTTTGCTAGTTGTTCATTGACATAGCGATCCCCTAATGAAAAAAGTCCATTTGCTAAATATGCTTTCATCTCATTTATCTCCTATACGAATGATTTCTCAAAAATAATTTTATGTCTACCTTTTGCATCAACAAACGTCGATATAATCTCGAAGCCATGCTTAATATTTGTTATTAGCATCGCCTTGCGATTATTGCGCCCATATGTGCGTACTTTTTTAATTCCCTGTCTCTGCACTTCCTCATGTTGTCGTACCATTAATTCACTTGCAATGCCACGCCCTCGCTGCTCCTCATGAACACCGCCTAACCAACTATAAAATACTTGGTCTGGATGTATATAACCTAGCTTAAATCCGACCATCTCACCTTCCTTCATTGCGAACAAGCAAAGTAAGCCTTTCTTATTTTCTAACTTTGCTAACGGTAGCTCGGCCCCCTTGAAAACATGGGCATGAAGCTCTTGTAATTGTGCTAAATATTTATATGGCACTCCTTCAACTATTACAAATTGCATTTTATTCACCCCTTATCATCTTAAAACAGCTATGCTACAATAGGTCTAAAAAATTAAAGAAGGTCTTTTATGTGCTCGAAAAACTAAATGTCTTTCTCCAACGATATATCGCTATTTTAACACCACTCAGTTTAGTTATCGGTGTGCTGTTCGAAAATATTTTGCATCACCTGCTTTTTCTCGTCGTTTGGATTTTTGCCTTTATGACATTTGCAGGTAGTCTACGAATGAAGTTTAAGGACTTAAATGTATTTATTAAGCACCCAATACTTATCTTAACATCGATTGCTTTTTTACATATATTAATGCCTATATGGACTTATTTTTTATCTTCTTTACTTATCGATGACCATTTGTTAATAATAGGCTTCGTGTTATCTGTCGCTGTGCCAACAGGTGTAACAAGCATAATATGGATTACTGTATGCAAAGGAAATATTCCACTAGGCTTGTCGATTGTGCTAATTGATACATTGCTAGCACCTATTATTATGCCTGTGCTATTATTTGCCGTTTCAGGAGAAAAGGTTCAGCTACAACTCTCTTCATTAATGACAAGCCTAATCTTCATGATCGTTTTACCAACGCTAGTAGGGATTGGCGTAAATGAACTATCGAAAGGAAAAATACCACATAAAATCGCAGGCAAATTAGCACCCTTCTCTAAGCTCGCTTTATTCGCAGTTATTATGATTAATAGCAGCACAATTGCACCATATTTGAAAGAGCTTAATATGGAGCTCCTCTTTGTCATTATGCTCGTATTACTTATTGCAATCTGCGGTTATATTTTCACATTGCTCATTGGGCGTTATTTTTTATCCGACAGTGCGCAAATGATTGCATTTGTTTATACGGGGGGTATGCGCAATATTTCCTTAGGTGTGGTTATTGCCACAACTTACTTCCCGCCTAAAGTGGCGATGCCTGTTGTTTTTGGAATGCTATTTCAACAAGTGTTAGCATCTGTTGTTAGTAAAGCTTTCACATTCATCAAAACTACGTAAACATTTAATAAAGGGCAGTTAGAAAAGTAGGCTTACACCTGTATTTCTAACTGCCCTGCCTTATTTCCTTGAAGTATTTATTACTTAAAACATTACCGACCCTAAGAGGTATATTTCTTTTTAATAACTACCTAACAAGTCCCTTTTTATAGCTCATACTTTACTACAATATCATTTAATGCTTGGCTTAAGTCTGTTAATTGTTCAGCAGAAATAACAACTTGTGAAATCGCGCCAACTTGCTCATCAATTGAGGCTGTAATTTCCTCTACGGCCGCTGCTGTTTGAGCAGAAATATTTGAAGCGTTATAGGCAGTTTCTGTAATAACTTTATTTTGCTGTGTAATTAATGCTAACTCTTGATTTAGCATTGTAATGGCCTGTGCGATTGTGCCAAGCTCTGCGAGGCGAAGAAAAAGAAAAAGTTGGTCAGCTGCTGGAAGATTTAAGCGAGCTAGGTATTATCGTGAAGGATCAAGGTGACAAGCAGTATATTCGGTCAATCAATTACCTAAAATTGTAACTCATTTCCATTCGATAGGTTATCTTCAATACCATGGGCAATATTAGATACTAAGTAATAGGAAGAAGTTGAAGTGGTATTTAAGAATCACAAAAGAGAGTAAAATATGTTGGTAACACACTTTTTTTCCTATCCTTAGAAGTTGTATAATAGTAAAATATAATTATATCACTTTGGGAGGAATACATATGTTTATAAAAAGGATTTTGCTACTTTGTTTTGCTGTTTTATTACTGTCTGCCTGTGGAGATAAAGAAAAAGGCTTTAAAGAAGGCACATGGGGAATGAAGATGGAAAAAGTAATTAGTAATGAAAAGAAAGTTGGTAATGAGCTTTACACTGAAGACACCTCAGATGATGATGAAATTACTATAGAATACGAAGACGTAGTAGTAAATGGATATTTAGCAGATGTCCAGTATATTTTTTATAATGAGATTAGTAAGTATTTAATGTACCCAGGTGATTTTTCGAATGACGAAGAAAGTATAAAAGAATTTAATAGTCTTCCTGATGATGTAAAATTTAATGATTTTATATTAATAGAGGGGGAATACTTCTTTAGGGATATAGACGAAGAAGATAGCAAAGAAATCTATGAGTCATTAGTCGCGAAATATGGTGAACCAGGCACAGAAGATGAAGACTCTGTTCTCTGGTATACTGAAGCCACTCGTATATATTTCAATAAAAGTGATTACGTATCCTACAGTGCAAGTATTGATTCAGTTGAAGATTTTATGAAATTAAATAAAAAATCCAATGGAAAAAAGAATGATTTATAGTAAAACAGCAAGAGATTAGGGCATAAGTAGTCTCAAAAAGAAATGAAAAAAGTGAAATCACACCGTTGATTTCACTTTTTATTCGTTTAGAAATATATCGACAAGATTTCGCCTCTTACCGCATATTTATGAAAATTCCATACCATTTGTGCAAGACTAATTTCTTTTTCAAGTTGCAATATATCATCAACAGTCATTGAAATGAAAATTAAGATACTTCCAGGTTGTAAAAGAGGTGTCTAAAATTGTCCTACAGGCAACCAATCATAAAATGAACTTGTAGAAGCATAGCAACCTCTCTTAAATTTTCTTATGCGACATAAATAAACCCCATCAACTATTTTTTTGTTAAAGCAATTGTTTCATCAATATCGGACACTAAATGCATATTCTCCTCATACCCATTTATAATTTATTGACTTTTGATTTAGACAATGTTATTTTTACTAAGTCAGTAATTTAGTAAATTACTAAATCTAAATCGAAAGGAAATGTGATGATGAAAATACCTACACATTTAAAACATAAACCTGTAATCGTTGCAGAAAACTATGCAAATATTGATGGACGTACAGCCTACAAAACAGATGCACAAGGCTTGTCGCTTGGTCTAGCACAATGGAATGACCGTGGGAAAGTCGATATTTCTGCAAAAGTATGGCGTCATACAGGTGGTAAATGGTCTCGTCAATCTGAGGAATTGCCTTTACACCGTGTATTGGATCTTGCTATTTTAGTTTGTGAGGCCCAGCTACACTTCAAAGATGCTTATCGCTATGAAAATTTATACGATGAAGCCAACCCTGTTATTAAACGCGTAGGCTTACAGGGTGACGCAATGACAGTAGAAGTATGCACAGAAAATGAACAAATTAATGAAGATATTAAACTTTTCAACCAGGCATTAAGCGAGGATGGGGAGCTCATCGGTGAACGTTTACGCACCTTGTCACGTATTTTAAAAGAAATGGGTTATTAAACCTTATGAGGATATTGAAATGAATGGACAATTATTACAAGATGATCAACAACTAAGGAAAGCATTTTTTAAGTTTTTAATTCCTGTTATGCTAGCAAATGTGCTGCAATCATTAGGGCAGGTTGTTGCAATGTTTATTGTTGGACGCAATCTAGGTGATGATGCGTTAGCAGCTATTGCAGCCTTCTTCCCATTTTTCTTCTTTTTAATGGCCTTTGCAATAGGTATAGGCTCAGGTAGTTCCATTTTAGTTGGGCAAACATACGGTGCTGGCAATCATGAAAAAATGAAGGAAGTTGTCGGCGTTACATTAGCATTTACAACGATTTTATCCATTGCAGTAGCGCTTTTTGGTGCCTTTTTCATTGAATGGATTTTACGCTTTATGCAAACGCCTGCAAACATTTTAAGTATGAGTGTAAGCTATGCAAAAATTTTATTCATAACACTACCAGTTTTATTTTGGTACCTGACATATACCACATTTATTCGAGGTGTGGGTGATTCAAAAACGCCGTTTATTTTTTTAGTAACGAGCGTTGTATTAAATATTGCCTTCCTTCCACCACTGATTTTTGGTTGGTTTGGCTTACCTGCATTCGGCTTAAACGGTGCTGCATACGCTTCTGTACTATCAAATCTAGTAACGATGATTCTACTGCTTGCTTATTTGCATAAAACGAATCATCTTTTACGCTTAGATAAATCCGTTTTACAGCATTTTAAATTAAAAAAGGATATATTAATTTCATTATTTAAGCTTGCGATACCAGCAAGTATTAGTATGGTTGCTGTTTCAGTTGCAGAAATTGCTGTTATAGGCTTTGTTAATGCTTATGGATCAAGTGCAACAGCTGCCTATGGTGTTGTAAACCAAGTAGCTAGCTACGCACAGGTTCCTGCAATGAGTATTGCCATCGCTACATCCGTCTTTGTTGCACAAGCATTAGGTGCAAGCTCAACAGAAATGATTCAAAAAATTCGTAGCATCAGTGTGAAAATTAATTACATTTTAGGTGGAGCAGTCATTTTAGTAACATATATATTTGCAGAGCCAATTCTATCACTCTTTATTACTTCAACTGAAACAGTCGATATTGCGAAAAATTATTTAATGATTACGTTTTGGAGCTATTTAATATTTGGACATACACAAACTGTTTCTGCAACGATGCGAGCAACAGGTGTTGTATTATGGCCAACTATTTTCCTAGTATTAACAATCTGGTTAGTAGAAGTACCTGTGGCATTCTATCTATCACATTATACAGCACTTGAATTGAATGGTGTTTGGATTGCATACCCTATTACATTCTGCGTTCATTTCATAATGCAATATGCTTATTTCAAACTCGGATGGCAGAAGCGAACTTTAAAGGCGATGCTAAGCGAGTAAATGAAAAACCCTGCAACGGAAATTTTCGTTACAGGGTTTTTAACTATTTCACTCTTGATAACGTCATTCCATCACCAAGCGGGGCAAGTATCAATTACAAGCGAGAATGTTAGTATCTAAAGCTGGCGTTCTATTTACTGAAAAAATCTCAATTAAAAGCTCCTCTCCTCCACACAATGGAGATTAGTTAACCATGTGTGTGACATAACAGTTTTCGCTTTTTAGCCCCAAAAAGCTCACAGAGATGCAATTGATGTAACGATCCCTCCAACTAGTCAAAAAGTCCATGTAACACAACTTCAAAACTAATTCTTTATTGTTAACTAAATTCTCAAAAATACCTCTTATAACCTTTTATATTTGTTATAATTCAAACATAAGTAGTATTTAAATATTAGCATTATAGAAAATGGAGGAGTCTATATTGAAAAAGTTTTTATTAATTTTAATATTTTCAGTTATACTTATTAATTCCCCAACAGCATATGGAGCTTATTTTAAAGATATTTCTAGTTCACATCCAAACCATAAGGATATTACAGAACTTTTCAATCAGGGCATAATAAAAGGATATTCAGATAATACTTTTAGACCTAATTCGCATGTAACTAAATCTCAAGTAGCAATAATGATGGTGCGTGCTCTCCAAGCTCAAAATAAAACCGCAAAAGACCCAGGTTTTAAAGACGTTGCAAAAAAGCACTCTGCTTTTAAAGAAATTTCAATTGCTACTGATTTAGGTTTGTTTCCTAAACAATCATATTTTAAACCTGACGAAGCAATAACTAGAGGTGAAATGGCACGAGTTTTAACTAAAGCATTCAATCTTACTAATTCTAATGTTTCAAATCCTTTTAAAGACGTTGCAAAATCTTATGAATACTATGATTACATTACTATCCTTTATTCTTCTGGGGTAACAAAAGGATACGAAAATAATACTTTTAAGCCTAATAACCCATTAACACGAGCTCAGTTCAGTACGTTTCTTAATAGAGCTATGCAAATTTCAAACAATCAATTTGAATCTGAAAATAAAAATTCACTAGAAAAGCAAAACCCAACCAAAAAACTTGATGTAGAAATCCTAAGCATTAAACAAGACAAAGAAGATAGTATATTTATTAATTTTTCAAAACCAACTGATGTTTACTATGAAATATATATTGATGGAAAAAAAGTACAACACGTAACTTTCGGAGAATTAAAAATGACTGCAAAACACCAAGTATTCTTAAATGAACGCTTTTATGGTGAAAAAGAGATTCGCATTAATTTAATTCAATCAGATAATATCGTTTCGACTTATACGCAAACACTTGAATTTAATAAAGATAATGAGAAACCTACATTAAAGGAAATTTCTTTCTCTGAAAATCATCACGGCACTGTGTATATACGTTTTACTTTTAATGAAGATATTATACTATCTGATAAGGCAGGTAGTTTCGAATTAAAATATGTTTTAACTAATAGTAACGGAGAGCGAATTAGAGGTAATCGTGTAATTGATACGTCTGATTTAGTCAATATTGGCTCATCTATTAGCCAGTCATTAATGGTAGCTTCTAAAAATGAATGGCCGCTTGAATTTTCAATAACGGCAAAAAATGATGTTCTTGTTATTGATAAATACGGCAATAATGGACCAAAAGAAATATATGTTAAATTTAGCGGCACTAGTTTAAATGACATAAAATACGAATTCCAAGAAATTTATTAAGCTATTTATACAATTTTAAAAATGCAGGATTTTGTGCAAAATCTTGCATTTTTCTTAATTACACCTCAACTAACCTGAGTCAATTTTTTTGTTGGCGAGGGAAACCTCTTCAAAATCTGTGACATCCGCTAGGGCTTTGGCGCAGGTCACTCAGTCGTTGTACGCGTAAGTAGCGTTCTTAGACTGAGTTCCTCTTTCTCAGCATGAGTTTGTATACCCACTGAATCATAGAAAATAAAATGGGCATTCATCTAGCTGCCTATAGGAGTGGAACTTTTTATATTTATACCTGACGAGTTGTTTTTTGTACAGAAAAGCATTGCTGAATCAAGATAGAAAGGCCAAACTAGTTATCTAAGAAACACTGACCAGCAATATCATGCTAAAATAACGATATAAACAAAAGCAAGGAGTACATAACTATGACAAACTCAAAAAAGTGGAAAACAGGTGCAGATGGACAAAAATTTGTAGCCTCTTTTAGCGGCGGGAAAGATAGTACATTAGCTTTGTATGAGGCCATGAAAACCGGAAAAGCAATCGGCTTAATTATTGTACTTGAAGAAGACGGAACACGCTCTCGCTCACACGGTATGACAGTGGATTTAATAAAAGCGCAAGCAGAATCAATCGGTTTACCAATTCATTTAACTGCAACAAGCTGGACAAACTATGAAGTAACTTTTATTGAAATGCTTAAGAAAATGAAAGCCTTGGGAGCAGAGGCACTTGTAACAGGGGATCTTGATATGCCTGAGCATGGCTGCTGGCATGAAAAAGTTGCAAATATTGCAGGCCTAAAGCTTGGAATGCCTTTATGGGAAGTAAATCATACAGAAGTGGTAGAACGCTTTATTAACCTAGGCTTTAAAACCATTATTACAACGGTTAATTTAACTTTCGGAATGCAAGAAAGCGACTTAGGGAAAGTTTTAACGCATGAATATGTACAAGAGCTAAAAGAACGTGGGATTGATCCTTGTGGAGAGAGTGGCGAGTTCCATACAACGGTTATTGATGGACCTATTTTCAAACAGCCCATCGCAATTCAGAAAGGTGAAATTATACGCGACGGAGATTATGCCTTCTTGCCATTAACGTTAGAGACAAAAGCAGAATAGTACACGCCATAACAAAAGGGAGCTCGCATTTTAGCTAGCTCCCCTTTGCTTTATAAATTTGTTGCATCTGCTTTACTGTAATGTAAAACAGCCTGCTCTAATACATCAATCCCTAGCATGATATCATCCAGAGATGTGAACTCATTAGGGTGATGGCTTAGACCGTCTACTGATGGGATAAAAATAAGACCTACTGGGCATAGTTTTGTCATATTCATCGCATCGTGCCCTGCACCGCTTTGCATCACTTGATAAGAAATATTTTTATCTTCGCAAATATTAATAATTTGCTCATTAATTGCTTCTGATAGTAGTACAGGCTCCTCATTACTGATTTCTATACTTTCAATATCTAACTGTCGGTTTATTTTTATTTCTTCAATTGTTGCATTTAAATAATCTAGAACACGCTGTCTAGATGCCATAGAAGCTGAGCGTATATCGATTTTGGCTTCTACATCGCCTGGTACTACGTTCATTGCACTATTGTGCACCTCTAAAACACCCAGCGTTGCTACAGTACCAAATTCCTCTTCTTGCTTAGCTGCTTTTTCCAGTGCTAATGTTATTTCAGAGGCTCCTAATAAAGCGTCTCTTCTCATTCCCATAGGTGTTGTACCAGAGTGAGAGGCTTTACCTTTTATTTTTAAATGCAGTCGCAACGGAGCCGCAATGCCTGTGACAATTCCTATTTTTTTCTCCTGGTTAATCAGCACAGGGCCTTGTTCAATATGCAATTCAAAAAAGGCCTTAAACTCTTCGTTTACACGACTTGCTTGCTCTACACTGTTAAAATCTAATGCACATAAAGCAAAAGCTTTTTCCATCGTTACGCCATCTTTATCTGTTATATTACGATAACGGTTATGATCAAATTTACCAACCATCGCTTTACTTCCTACTGTTGATACACCAAAGCGAGCTGACTCCTCGCAGGCAAATGAAATAATTTCTATCGGATGATCCGTTTCAATTTCTTTTTCATTTAATCTTCTAATAATCTCTAGAGCAGCTGTTACCCCTACAACACCATCATACTTTCCAGCTTGATAAACTGTATCCAGATGAGAGCCAATAACAACAGGGGGTAGCCCTTTTACTTTCCCCTCTCGTCTTGCGATAACATTACCACATTGATCCATATGAATTTTCAAGTGCTCGCCCATACACATACGCATAAAGGCATGTGTACAGCTTTGCTCCTCATTTGAATAGGCCAGCCTTGTAATACCTGCAGTACCCTCGTCCGAATTATATTGATTAATATTATTAAACAATAGCTCATACCTTTTCTTACTATCCATACAGCAACTCCTCCTTGCTACTATGCCATTGTAAAGTCATCACAAGTAAAACAGTGATTTCTTGTGCATACTATACAATGGTGTAACTTTCTTATAATGCTATACTTTATCCATACTACATTTACTTGATTGGACGTGAATTTGTACACATGATGAAAAAAACAATCGTTTATAAAGCAACTAATCAATTTACTTTAGAAGCTGATTTTTATGAATCTAATCGACCAAATGCCCCTGTTATTGCATATATCCACGGTGGTGGCTTGCTTTGGGGTGAAAAGGAAGAAATTAGCGACGATTTGATTCAGCTATACACAAACAATGGCTACGGACTATTTTCTATTAATTATAGACTAGCTCCCGAAACAAAAATAGAGCATATTTTGGATGATGTACAAGATGCTTTAAATTGGTTAACAACAGAGGGGCCAAAAGAATTTTCCATTGATGCTAGCAAAATAGCAGTCATCGGTAGTTCAGCAGGAGGCTTCCTCGCTCTTAGCACTGGTATATTTGCCACAAAGCCACGCGCCATTGTGTCATTTTACGGCTATGGCGACATTAGTGCCGACTGGGCTACAAAACCAAATAGTCATTATTGTGAAAAAGATAAAGTATCAAAAGAAATGGCTCAACAGCTTATTGGTAACGCCGTTTTAACAAATGCATCTGTAGAAGAACGCTTCCTTTTATATTTATATGCTCGCCAAACAGGTGAATGGATTCAGCTAATAACTGACTTAAATCCAGCTTTGCATGTAGATGAATTAAAAAAGCTTTCTCCAATGTATAATGTTTCAGCAGATTACCCCCCTACTTTGTTATTGCATGGCACAAAGGATGTAGACGTTCCTTATTTACAATCTGTATTTATGAGAGCCGCGCTTATTAAAGAAAACGTGAAAGCTAAATTAATTACCATTCCAAATGGTGAGCATGTATTCGAGCGAGACTTCCACAATCCTACTGTACAAAATGCATTGCAAGAAGTGCTTGATTTCCTGCATATCCATTTAAATGATTAATAGAAAATAACCTTTATCCTTCTTATGTAGGGATTAAAGGTTATTTTCTATTACGACTAACACATGTAAGGAAAATTTATACACAATCTCGAACATATAAAAGCATATGAAAATGTCCTCCGAAATAGAGGAACTCTGCTTTTGTTGTATTTTTGACAAAAGCAGAGTCATTTCAAGTGTTAAGCTCAAAGCCTTTCACTTTACGCTCTTATTTTTCTTCGTTTAGTTTGTGGAAGTGAGTCCATAGATTATCGCAATCTTCTCTTTCTTCCACTTTAATCATATTAACAACGCTTGTATCTGAACCATCTAAGTACTCACGTAAATGAATATCTGAGAATCCATGCTCTGCGGCATCATGACGTGTGCTGCAATAGTGCACTTCTTTCACACCTGACCAAATAATAGCTCCCATACACATTGGACATGGCTCACATGTAGCGTAAATTACGCAATCTGATAAATCCATTGTACCTAATTTTTCACATGCTACACGAATCGCTACCATTTCGGCATGTGCTGATGGGTCTGTATCTTTCATCATTGTATTGCTAACCGCTGCAATTACTTCATCTCCACGTACGATTGTTGCTCCAAATGGTCCACCATGACCTTTATTCATACCTTCAATTGTTGCGTCTACTGCCATTTTCATGTAATCCATTGTTATGCCCCCTGTTTAACTGTTAATTACTTTTTTTCATTGTTGTACTTAAAATTGTATAAAGAACAAACGATACTATTAGCCCACTAAAGAACGCAAATTTATTTAATGTCACTAAGAATGGTACGCTTTGTAAAAATGCACCTGACATTGGAAGAATAAAGCTTATAGCTAAAACAATCATCGCGATTGGGTTATAGCCATTTTTATATTCACCATTGCTTCCTTGTGGTACATAAATATTATCTAAATTCAACTCGCGTTTGCGGTGAATATAAAAACTAGATAGCATAATACCTGCAATTGGACCAAATATTGAACCGATAAAGCTATAGAAATAGAATAATGTATTGGCGCTTTCAACAAGCTTCCAAGGTAAAATGATTGTTCCAATAACTGCAGTTAAAATACCTGCTGATTTTATAGTAAATACTTTTGGCAATAACGCTGACATTTGCAAGCCTGATGGTAGCAAATTCGCATAAACTACGAAGGAAATCGCTCCAACATTAAGCGCTAAAATTAAAACAACAACTGCAAATGTACTTTCCATTTTATCTAATGCATAAACAATATTAAAAATTGGTTCACCGAATGCAATTTCTGTACCTGCAATTAAGCCTACACAAGTAATTGCGAACAGCACATACGACAAGATGAAGCCTAATGGTAGGCCAATAATTACATCTTTTGGCGATTTAGCACGGTGTGTGAAATCAGCCATATTAACAACTGGACCAGCCCAGTTAGATACTAAAGCACTTACACAAGCAATAAATACTAGGATGCTTCCATCTGGATTTGCTGGTACGTAGTCTAAAATTGGACCAAATCCACCTGCGATATTAATTGCCCAAACAGCTGCACCAATAATAAAGATATAAACAATTGGTGAAGCCCAGTTACCGAATTTACCAAGGAACTTCATTCCACCTAAAAATAGTAAAACTGTAATTACCCAAAGGATTGCATAAGAAATCATTGTAGGTAAATTTAAACCGAAAATATTAAAGTCTCCTCCAAGCTCCATATAGCTTGGGAAAAATCTAGCGAAAATTACATTTAATGATTCTGCACCAACGACAGTGGTCGTTCCAAAAAACACGATACCCGCTACTAACCCACGACATAATGCAGGTATAATTGCTCCTTTTACACCAAAGGAATCTCTTAACAGCATTGCAAAAGGGACACCATATTTAGAAGCTGAGTATCCATTTACAACATAGAAAAACGATACGATGATAGCTGACAGCATAACTGCTAGTAAAACTTGCTTCGTATTCAATCCTAAAGCGAAGAACCCAGCAACTGTCATATATGACATAATGTTATGAACAGCACCCATCCAAAGTGTTACATAATTGGACATTTTCCAATCCCTTTGCTTTGGGGTTTTTGGTAATAAATCTTCCGCATAGCCATAAGACTGATATCTTTCATAATCCTGCTCTAATTTTGTTTGTTGCATGGCTAATACTCCTTACTTTCTTGATTTTTTTTGAAAATAAACCATTGATAACGCTTTCATTTGACTAACATAAAATAAGTATTTTGTGGGTATTTCGCGCTATAAACTTTTTTATTCCTCTGTAATCAATTTATATAATATGCATAAATTTGTCATTGTACATGTAGTACAAATAATTACGCTTCTATTGGTCATGCTATACAAGATTTAGAATAATTATTATACCCAGGTTACCATTCTGTTAACCATAGAATTTTTGTTCACTTTATACAACGATTTACAACTTATTTAGAGTCCGCCAAACTTTCGTAGGATATTTCCTACAAATTTATGTCTTCTGTTGAACCTTAATTGGAAAACACAAATTAATGTAAAAAGAGTGCTAGAAAAGTCGATATTATCAGAACTTTTCAGCACTCTCGCTATACTTACTTTTTAACACTAATTAATAATATGTGTACCAGCTTTTTCATTAATTGCATCTTTTAAGCTTTCAGGATTCGTAATAATTACTCGCTTCCCGCCTTCTTCAAGGAAGTTTAAGCTTGCTTCGATTTTTGGTAACATACTACCTGCTGGGAAATGATTCTCTGCTACAAATTGCTTCATTTCTTCTACATTTGTTTTATCTAATTCACGTTGGTTTGGTTTACCAAAGTTAACGTACACGCTTGAAACACCAGTTGTAATAATTAATGTTTCTGCTCCAATTTGCTCTGCTAAAAGGCTAGTTGCAAAGTCTTTATCGATTACTGCGTCAATACCTTCATAAGTATTATTAGCTGATTTGACTACAGGAATACCGCCACCGCCAACTGCGATTACGATAAATCCATTTTCGATTAATGATTTGATTGCATCTTTTTCTACAATATTAATTGGTTTTGGTGAAGGAACTACTCGACGATAGCCACGACCTGAATCTTCAATAAATGCCCAATCTGGATGTTCTTGCTTCATTTTTTCAGATTGCTCTAGCGTGAAGAATGACCCTACAGGTTTTGTTGGATTTTGGAAATTCGGATCTTCCGCATTCACTTCTACTTGTGTAATTACTGTAGCAACCTTTTTGTTAATTCCTCTTTTAGAAAATTCATTTGTTAATGCTTGTTGGATTAGGTATCCTATACCGCCTTGTGTATCTGCTACACAGTTTACTAATGGGATTGCAGGCATTCCTGCCACTTCATTAGCGATTTCAGATCTTCTTAAACCAAAGCCTACCTGTGGTCCGTTACCATGTGTTACGACTACTTGATAGCCCTCTTGCACCATATCGGCAATATGTCCTACTGTTTCTTGTACAGCTTCAAATTGATCTTGAATTGAATCACGACCGTTTTCTTGTACTAACGCATTGCCTCCAATAGCAACGATTGTTACTTCTCCCATTGTTATTCCTCCTGTAATATCAACACAACTTATTTGTTTAATAATGCAATAGATTGTTCTTTATGAGCATGATATAGAGGATTTGTAGGGTCATTTTTAATAGCATTTTCAATCGCTTCAATAGCCTCTTTGTGCTTACCTAAAGATCTTAGGCTGTTCGCTTTATGGAAAGAGAAATCATAGCGATTTGGCTGTAATGCTAATAATATGTCCATCTCTACAACCGCTTCTTCATGTCGTCCAAGCTCTCTTAAATAATTTGATTTATGGTAACGATAAAATGTTTCGTTCGGATTTAATTCACATGCTTTATCATATTCCATTAATGCTTTTTCAGGTTGCTTCCATAATCGCAAGCAGTTTGCTGTATAGAAATAAAAATCTAAATCATCTGGGTTAATAATTAATGCTTTGTTGAATTGCTCTAAGGCTTCTTCATAACGCTTTAATTCCTGTAGGAAATAGCCTTTGTAGTATAGGTAGTCAGTATTTTGACTATCGCTCTTTAGTGCCTTGTCGATTACTTCGATTGCCTGCTCATATTGATCTGTATTAGCTAACGCTTTCGCTTCCACAATAAATTCATCAGTCTCTACAAACTGCTTCTGCAGAATGCTAATAACTTTTGTTTGCTGTAGCTCCTGTGCATGTACAAGAGAGGATTTACCATCACGGTCCTGTAGGTGCACATCAGCACCAGCAGCAACAAGTGTTTCAATAATATTTGAGTACAATCGACCGCCGTTACCTAAAATAACGGATTCTAGAAGCGCCGACCATCCTAAATTATTGACATGGTTCACTGGCACACCAGCATCAAGACAAACTTGTACAGTTTTCAAATAACCTTTTTCACTTGATGGTAATAAAGCTGTACCACCAAAGCGATTAACACTACCTAACTCCGCCCCTCCAGCAATCATGAGCTTAACAATTTCATGAAAACCATTCGCAGCAGAACAAATAAACGGTGAAAGCTGAGTAATATCTCTTGTATTGACATCACTACCTGCATCAATTAATGCTTTTACAGCAGCTACCTGATTTTTTTGAGTAGCAGCCATTAATGCTGTACGCCCTAGCTCGTCTTTATAATCAACGCTAGCACCTTCACCTAATAGCTTTGTAATTGCAGCAACATCTCCCGCTTCACTTTCTTGAATTAGTTGTATATTCAAGGCTTGATGGTCCACAGTAGCTCTCTCCTCATATATGAAAGCCCTAAACTAGGTTTAGGGCCTACTTTTTATAGATTTTCTGTTAATGCGATAATCGCTTTTTCAAATGCTTCCATTGGTGGGTATGTGATACCTGCACCAATCATACCGATACCAGCATCTTTATGCGCAATCGCAGTATTGATAACTGGTAATACACCTGTTTGAAGTACTTTTTGAATATCAATACCAGTTGGAATACCCATAAAGTCTAACATTGGAATCGTTACATTTGGGTTTTCTGTTGTTGTGATTTCTTTCATTTTTGTTGAATAGCCAATTGCATCTTCAACTGTACCACCAACTAATGCTACGATTGCAGGTGCAGTCGCCATTGCGAAACCACCAATTCCGTATGTTTCTGTAATAGCGCTATCACCAATATCAAGACCTGAATCTTCAGGTTTGTAACCTGCAAACATTGGGCCAACTACTTTTTGGGCTGGACCTGTAAACCATGTGAAGCCTGGCATACCACTTACACGAATACCAAACTCAACACCATTACGTGCCATTGTTGTTACAATTGTACTGTTTTCAATACCGTGTGCAGCATCAAGAGCACATTTACTTAGTGCCATCCATGTTGGACCTGAGAAGTAATCACTACTTGCGATAAAATCAAATACTTCTTTTTGTTGCTCAACCGTAAAGCTAGTTTGGATTAGGTATGGTGTTAACGCTTGTACAAGTAAAGTTGTACCTGCAACATTTCGGTTATGACACTCATCACCCATATGCAATGCTTGTGCAAGCATTAAGCGTAAATCAATACCTTCTGGATTTAATTCCATTGCCTCTTTTAACATTGGACCTAATGTATCGCGCATCCAAATTAGACGATTAATAACGCTCTCATCATTAGCACCCATACGAAGAATTTTAGATAATTGCTCACTTAAGTTTGTATAAGCAATGTTTCCGTATGTTTTGTTTTCCACAATGTGCATATACATTGATGCTGATGTTACACCTGCCATTGAACCTACACAGTTATGCTCGTGGCAAGGTGCGAAAGTAATTTCGCCAGATGCTGCTAGCTCTGCCGCTTCTTCTAAATCTTTTGCTAATCCTTCAAATACAAGTGCGCCTGTAACAGCACCTTTCATAGGACCATTCATTTTGTCCCAAGTAATTGGAGGACCCGCATGTAAAATTGTCTTTTTCGTCATTCCAGGAACAACATTAATCGCTTGGTCAAAGCCAATTAAGACAGGTTGAGAATTCACGATACGCTCAACTGCTAATTTATTTGCAGCTTCGATTTTTTCTGCTAATGCTGGATCTTCTAATTTATCTAAAGCAGCAATAATTTCTGGGTTACCTCTACCAGGTGGTGCCCATTCTAAATGTGTTACTGTTGCATTTTGTTGTGACAGGTCATCTTTAAAAGATTCAATACCTACATTAATAACATTTAATTTTGAATTAAAAAGCTCGTTAATTTTCGACATGATTATTCCCCTTTCACTACGAACTCTCTAGCTAATAGACCCGCATTTTGGCTACTGCTTGCATGTGTTGCACCTGCAGCTAATAATTTATTTACTTGATCGTCAAGGTTTTGTTTATCTAGCTCTGTGCCTAGTACATAGCCAATTATTTCTAAATGTCTACCTTCGCTCTCAGCTAATTGCTTTGCTTCAATAATTGCTGGAAGCATTGCACCAACAGGGTCTTCATGCGCGCCGAATCCTAGTACAAAGTCCATCACAATAACGCCAACTGAAGGATCTTTTGCCTCTTTCATAAAGCGTTCCATACGTGTAGATGGGTCAATCATTGGATGTGGCTTGCCTTGAGTAAAGTCATCATCACCAAAATCGATAAATGTATGCTCTTGGCTAACTTTTACATCTTTTAAGCGATAGTCTGGATCTCTTTGAATGTTACTGTAGACATTATCAAATTTCTCCATTGCGATATGCATTGCTTCATCACAAAGTGTTCCACCGCTAAATAAACCGCGAATATATTTTTGCTCTGGTTTTAATTTTGCACGAACTTCTTCCACTAAAGGAATATTTAAAGGACGTTTGTTTAATTTGCTTTCATCAGCACCAGCTAATAGAACTGCTTTTAGAGCTGCTTCTTTCGACATTTTAGCAAAGTGACCGCCAGCTTTTGTAACTTTCTCTTCGTCACCGCCAATGAACCAAACAACTACCGGTTTAGTACATTCTTTAATTTGCGCTAAAACCTTCTCTTCCACGCTTGGTGCTGGTGGCTTAGAAACAAGCACGATAACTTTTGTAGCTTCATCAGCTTCAAGTGCTTTAATACCATCAAGCATCATGATACCGCCTACTGCTTCACTTAAGTCACGTCCACCTGTACCAATTAATTGAGTAATACCGCCACCAAACTCATGGATACGTACACTTATTTCTTGGCTACCTGTACCAGAAGCACCAACGATACCAATGTTTCCTTTTCTTACTGAGTTAGCGAAACATAATGCAACATTACCGATAATTGCAGTACCGCAGTCTGGACCCATCATTAATAAGCCTTTTTCATGTGCTAATGTTTTAAGCTTAATTTCGTCTTCTACAGATACGTTATCGCTGAACATCATTACATGTAGGTCATTTTCAAGCGCTTTTCTTGCTTCACGTGCTGCATACATACCGTTTACAGCAATAACAGCTAAATTAGCATCTGGAATGTTTTCCGCTGCAGATTTAATTGTTGCATATGTTATTTCACTAGCACCTTTTGATGGTGCTTTTTTCTTTGTTAATAATTCTTCAACTTCTTCAAGAGCAGTTGCACTTTCAGATTTTACAATAATCATTAAATCACTTGTTTTCGCTGCTTCAACCTCAGGTGTCATTAGCCCTACATTGCGAATTACTTCTTTGTTCATTTCTGTGCCCATTGCAATAATGGCTTGCTCTACACCCTCAATTTGGTTTGCTTTTGTCGATAAAGACATTAAAGAAACAGAATCGAAATATGTGTTTGTCTTAATTAAAACTTGAACAGTCATAATGGTACCTCCAATATTATCTTTGTTACGCTGAAGCGCAATTAATATTTACTTCTAGTCCACATAAAATGCCTAACGCAATATCTGTTCCAGAAGAAGAACCTATATTTAATACTTGCTGTAATGATTTTGTCAGCTCTTCTTCATTGCCATAAAGTAAGGCTACAAGAAGCGAGATAAGGGATTCTCGCACTAAACCTTCAGATGCCTTCTTTATAGCCATGTAGCTAATTTCATTCGTTGCTGTCTTAGCCTTCTGCACTATTTCTCCACAAATACTTGTATAAGAAGCACAAGGGCTATTTCGAATACATAGAACTGCAAAGAGCCCAACTAAAAAATCATCTCCAGACGGTGTTAACCCTGGACCTAAACCTAATAACGAGATTGCATGCCTTTGAGCTTCTATTAACTCCTGTTGCATTAATGCACTTTTTAATAAATTCGTTCTTTCATGAATCATTCTCTCTAATTCATGTTCGAAAGAATTTTCAGCGAAAGGCTTGCGTTTAATACCCCCGTTTTGACCATGAGATTCAATATATTGTCTCATTTTTAATAAGTTACTTTGTAAAGCATTTGTATTAGCAGGATATGCCGGCAGTATACTTTCCCAAAGTTTCACACCTTTGATTGGGATGGATAATTTATTACCAATAGAAATAGTGGTATCATTTATATAAACTTGATTACCAGTACCTATTTCGAAGTCCTCAAAGCTTCGCAAATTAACAATTAAAGTATTTGGTGCATTGTCAATTCCTTCACAGCCAATCGTATAAAGCTCATTGTCATCTAAACATGTAATATTAATTGTTCTTTTAAAAACGCTGTGAACAACACCAAATAATGCAGAGAGGGAAACTCTGTCCAAAAAATAGGTGTCTGCAGATTTCGTAATTATCATGAGATTCACCTCTATTTTTTATACCTAAGCTTGATTTTATATATTTACTGAATCAAGTAAAAATAGAGCACCTCAAAAATGACTATTTTAAATTATCGTTGTACATATTACACAATCATCCATTGTACTGCTCTAAAAGATAACCGCTTTTACATTTACAATGTACAATAGAAGATATATGCTAGTCATCGTTTATTGGAACCAAAAAGAATGAGTTCCATTGGTGCAATTTATACAATTAGTCTAAAAGGTATTTTAGTAAAGGAGTGTGTGGAAATTTGCTTAAGGTACGGGATTTACTCGAAATACAAGCAATTGAAGGGTTAAAAATTATCGCAGGTGAACAGGGATTAGACAATGAAATTTCAATTGTCAATATTATTGAAAATCCAGATGCCTTCGACTGGCTTTCCCCAAATGAGCTACTGTTATCAACAGGCTATATATTTAAAGATAATGAGGAATTACAAAATAAAATTATTAAAGAATTGGCAGAAATCAATTGTGCAGGTCTCGTCATTAAAATGAAACGATATTTCGATCAATTACCGCAAAATATGATTGATGAAGCTAATAAATACGGTCTACCACTTTTAGAGCTGCCTACTGGTTATACACTTTCAAATGTTATTTCTATTATTAATGAAAAGACATCAGGTAAATATGATTTGCTAAATAGACAAACTTTAGACATGTACAATTTATTTTTCAAGATTACATTGGAGGGCGGAGGAATTCCAAGCATTTCCTCCACATTATCTACTATTATCGGCAATCCTATTATTATTGTGGACAAACATTGGAGGCTTATTCATTACAACGAACATGTGGACAATACCGTACTTATTAGAGAGGTCTTTGATTTAAAGTCTAATAAGCCTCTTTTCGATCAAGCATTTATTGACTCTATTCCTCATGATTTGGTTGAAATGAAGCACTCTATTAAGAGAACATATGATTTTAATGAACAGCACATTATATGTCGTGTTCTCCCTATTGCAGTTTCTAAAGATATATATGGTTATCTTATTATTTGGCAAACTGTTCGTAAGCTAAAAGAGCTTGACTATATTATTTCACAGCAGGCATCTACACTTGTTGCACTTGAAAGAGTGAAGGTGAAGGAAATTGAAGAAGCCAAATTAAAAATTAGGCAGGATTTTTATGATGACCTACTGTCTGGTAAAATTACATCACAAGAAACCTTACAAACATTATGTGATTTGCATGGGTTAAATCCAAAATATATGTATTATTGTATTGTTATTAACATCGAAACAAATGAAGCAGATGAATTACATGATATGATTAGTGGAAAATATAAAATGGATTATATAGCCCAAAATTGCGTTGAGCTAATTTACGAAAAATCCTATAGCTATCATGGAGAGATTACTGCTTTTTATCGCAACAATAGAGTTATTATTTTAGTTGGCCAAAGCGAAGAAAAACCTCCCGTGCTCGTAACTGAAGCTAAACAATTTGCAACATTATTGCACGATGAACTAACTAGTAAATTTGACAATCGATTTTTAGTTGGAATTGGTCAGCAATATCGAATTATTCAATTAATACACAAGAGCTTTTCTGAAGCTAACGAAATGATTCGTCTTATGCAACAGCTCAATGAAAAAAATGAAGTTTCCCATTTTGAGGACTATTCTGTTTATCATCTTTTAAGCTCTAATGTAAATAGCGCAGAGCTAGATGATTTTTTCCAAAAATGCTTAGGCAAAATTTATGAGCATGACCAGCTACACAATACAAACTATATCGCAACATTAGAAAATTATTTTTACAATAACCAAAACATATCCGAAACATCCAAAGCCATGTATTTGCACAGAAATACCCTTATTTATCGAATCGAAAAAATTAAGGAAATGTTAAATACGGATTTAAAAAATTCAGAGGAACTACTTCGTATTCAAATTGCTTTGAAGATATTTAGAATTATTAACTATACGAATATTATATAGAGGTTGTTGTCTGAAAAGTGGCTAACGCACCACTTTTCAGACAACGTTGTGCTTTTGATTGAATTATTCGCCCTTTAAAAAAATGATGATTTCTTTTGAGTATGTTGAAAACATTGAATTTAACGCCTTTGTATTCACTTTTAAAATGAATAAGTAAAACTAGGTCTTTCGTTATTTAAGGGTATTTTTGACTTTCTGGACAGCTTCTTTCTCTAGTTGATTACAGCGGAGATGGCTTAAATGCTCTTCTGTTACTTGTCGCAAAGCAAAGCCTTTCGACGGGAAAAGGCATAGTGGAAAATCCATAATTTTCGGCTTCTCGCCAAAAATAATTAGTTGGAGTATGCCTCGTGGAAAGCGAGCCAATCGTAACGGAAATCAGCTGAGTTTTCAGCTATTATAGAAAATCTGCGCAAATGGGCAGACGTATCTCTTTAGGCAAAATTGTATGTTCTTTTATCAACCACGGTGATGAATCCTACTTTTTTTAGAATAAAGAAAAAACTGTATAAAACATGGCGAACTTGTTATAGTATGTACTTAGGGTAAATTTAGAAATCTACGGTGGTGTTAAAAATTGAAAAAATTTGTAATAGATGTTTTCATTATGTTATTTGGGGCATTTTTGTTTTCACTTGCTATTAACCTATTTGTTATTCCCAATAATCTAGGTGAAGGCGGGGTAACAGGGGTCACGATTATCCTTTATTATACATTGGGCTGGTCGCCTAGTATTGTTAGCTTTATCATTAATGGGCTGTTAATAATTGCTGGTTATAAATTCCTAAGTAGACGAACAACAATCTATACGATTATCGCAGTGACGTTTATTTCTTTATTCTTACATTTAACGGAATCTTGGTCTGTACAATCGGATGAAATTATTATTAATGCGATTTTCGGTGGAGTTTTTGTAGGTGTTGGAATTGGCTTAATTATTCGTGTTGGCGGTACTACGGCAGGTACAACGATTTTAGCGCGCATGACAAATAAATTTCTTGGCTGGAATATGAGCTACGGGTTATTATTCTTTGACCTAATTGTTGTATTTTCATCGTATTTCATCATCCGTGCAGAAGCATTGATGCTGACAATTATGATGCTTTACATTGGAACAAAGGTAATGGAATTCGTGATTGAAGGTATTAATACGCAAAAAGCGGTCACAATCATCTCAAAAAATCCGAATGCCATTGCAGACCAGGTAAGCTACAAAATGAATCGTGGTGTTACTGTTTTAGCTGGTCACGGCTATTATACGAAGGAACAAAAGGAAGTTCTGTACATTATTATTAGTCGACAAGAAGTAATTAAATTAAAAAATATCGTAAAAAAAGTCGATCCAAATGCTTTTATTGCTATCCATGACGTACGCGATGTATTCGGAGAGGGCTTTATCGAGCTTTCAAAATCATAAATGAAGAGGGTGTTGGGGAAAGTATTATTGCCCCAACACCCTTTATGCACTTTTTATAAGCTAGTTAGTCTTATGTGATTTATTGTTGGACGTTGTATCTATCGGTGTATTTTTCACTTGCTCTTTTGTCATCTCATTTTCGTTACGCGTATCTAAATCGTCAGGACTTAAATCTTGTCCAAACTCCTCGTTTTGTAGCTTTTTGTTATTTGCCTTTCTATCCATTCTTATCACCTCCACTAATAGCGTTTCCGCTTTGTTGTGCTTTATGCATAACTGTGATAATGGAAATGGTTAGTTGATGAAGCACATGGACAGCCCTATACAACTATGAATAAATTGAACAAAAAATTTCTAAATTATCGCGACAACATATAAGAATTCCAACTTTTAATTTCCTGCAAATTTAAAAAACTAAATAGCTTCATCGCATGCCAATCTGTTGTATCTACCTCAATTTCCACACTTTGAATACCCTTTTGTTGTAGAGAAAGTAACTGCCATTTGAATAATGCTTGTATACCCTCTTGTTCGCTTTGACCAATCCAGCCGATTTCGTAATGTGTATTTGTAACAGGATGGAGCATAATATATGCCTTTATTTGCTCTTCCTCTATAAATGCTCCACTAAGCTCTGCATCCACCTCATCATCCAGTAAAATACTTCCCCACTCTTGCCAAGTGTAGCTTTGTGCTGGATTATCTGTGTGGGTTTGCTCGTAATTTGTCTTTAACATGGTGAAAAACGCTTCCTTATCATTTAGCAAAATTTGCTCCAATGATTTTATACTAGCCGCAGTTTCAATATTTTTTAGTTTTGCTAACAATACCTCAACTGGAAATGCCGCCATATATGTTTGACGAAAAAGCTGGAAACCGCAATTTTCAACCATTGTTATTTTTTCATGCTCATCCTCCCAGCAGGAAAACACAATTTTATCTTGTGCTTCCACAGGCTGTAACACCGCTTCAAGCAAGGTGGGCATTGATTCTACAGCAAAAAACCTTATATATTTTGCTGTAGGGTGAAAATCATTTAGCCAACTAATTGCTATACCCGTAACAACCTCATCCTTTGTAGCGATAAACAGTTCTTTGTATTTTTTACGGTCTAGTAATCCCCTAATTTCCTTCAACTGCTCAATAAGCTCTGGGTGAATATCGAGATCATCTAATTCATGAATTTTTGCGATTGTGTGCATTATTGTTATTCCCTCACGCTAAATTCTAAAGTAATTTAGCCATATAATATTCATCCTCATATTGTCCATCAATATATAAGGAATGCTTCTTTACACCTTCAATTTCAAAGCCCATCTTTTTATACAAATTAACAGCTACTGTGTTTTTCACTAGCACCGTTAAATCAAGTCGATGTAAGCCTTGTTCTTTTGCCCAATCTATAATAAAGCTAAATAAGGCTTTTCCAACTCCTTTTCCACGGCTATCGCTATGTATACCAATAACTAAGTATGCTCGATGTGCAATGCGCTCTGGATTATTACCGCGAATAACCATATAACCCAAAATAGCATCTCCTTCTTGAGCAACGAATAAGCCTGATTTTAACTCGTTATTCATATTATCAATCCATTTGGCGGTTCCTTCGGCGCTCATTTGACGCTCTCCTGGTGAGAACATCATAAAGCCCGATCTCTCAGCATCCGCCATTACTTTTATTATTTGCTGCGCATCCTTTGAGACCGCTTTTCTAATTTCTATCATTACTCCACCTTGAACCTCTCTATTTTCTCCAAAACGTAGCACAATCAGCTTTATCAGCAATATTATAATCAATTATTTTCTCTAACAATGCGTAATCTACAGGCTGCTCCCATTTGATTCGCCATAAATTGTCTGTGTGCGTGTAGCCAGCCTCTTTAATGGCACCTGAAAATTGCATAATCCCTTCTTTTTCAGGGCTAATAGCCATATGCTGCTTTGCAATGCTAAAACCGATAATAAACGTATCATGATCTGTAAACATTGGCTGATTCCATGCTATTTTTGGTCTCAAATTTGGGAATGTCGTTGCTACCCATGTTAGCACCTCTTCCACCCGTTCATGTTGCTGTTGGTTTTCAATCTTCGCTAAGTAATCTGCAAAAGCTTCCACTTTTTCTTCCTCCTCATATAAATTTTTTCAGCTCATTACTATATTTATTATTCAAGCCAACTAAAGTGGCGTCAATGATACTACTTTTTATTATTTACGTACATAAGCCATACCTAACGATTTAGGTGCTGTTTCCACAAAGCCAAATTTTTCATAAAGCTTGTTTGCTGGTGAATCCGCAATTAATGATATAAAGGCCTCTTGGCTAATTGCTGTATCTAAATAATGCTTAATCTCTGTCATAATGATCTTTCCAAGCCCTTTTCCTTGCTCGGCTGGATGAACAGCGATATCTACTACAACAAAGGCTGTTCCCCCGTCTCCTATAACACGCCCCATGCCTATTAATTCACCATCATCTTTACGAAGGATAACAGAAAAGCAGCTATTATTTAAACCCGTTTGTACATGCTCCGGATCACGCGGTCCCATTCCTGCTAGCCTACGTAGCGTTAAAAACTCCTCAACGGTAGGTATAGTGTGTAAAATTTGCATCGTCTCATCTCCTATTTCATTGATACTGCCATTATATCACTACTGAAAAAGACATATAGAAAATTCGGATAATAGTAGTATTGTGCGCGCTAAGAATAGTCATTACACTTAATGCGAGGGAGGTAATTTCATGAAAACCAAACAATTTATAGAAAGTAAAGCACTGTGGCAACAGCTTGAGCAAGAACTACTTTTAAAAAAATACAAAATCGAAGCTGACGATTACCCTGCTAAAATAATTACTCCATCTTTTTCACTAAATATTATTAGGATGTATGAGGTGCTTTGCCATTACCAGCAGCTTACATTGCTAAATGAATTCCGCCAAGAATTCGGCTTTGAGGAGCAGCGTTATTGTCTTTCTCTCTTTACTGACGAGCATTCCTCGTTAGAATACTTACCATTACTCAGTTACTATGTTGTTAATTTAAGCAAATACGGCGCAAGCTTTGAATATTTAACAGTTAAGCAGCTATTGGCAACGATTCAAAAGTTAGATGTAGAAACGTATAATAAATTAATAACCAATGGTTCTGGCACTTTACCTGCGCATAAGCAGCAAATAGAATCTGACCTTATTTTCTGCCAGGCTAATGATGTACTGGCAACGATTACGATTAACATTAAACAGGAAACTGAGGAAGCCTATTATGAGGCATTGATGTACTTAAATGCTTTATTAGAAGAGGATTTCCCTAAAAGCTATGGTATTTATTACGAAGGTAAAAGCGACTTAGTGCTACCTATCGAGGAGTTGCCTGTCACAGCATCGCATCATTTCTTCGCTAAAGCTGTCAGCTATCCTAACCTACATAGTTTGCTAGTCGAGTATAGTTATAAAGCTATGGCGCAATATCATTTTTATCAGGATGTCGATGATGAAGAAGCCGCAATGCCGAGTACATTCGCCGTTTTCGGTCTTGGCTTATATGATAAAAGCTTTGGCAAACTTGTAATTGATTATATGAATGAATGCGATGGCGACCATTCACCAATGCCTGAGTACTTTGTCAAAGCTTATGTCGAAACATTTGGGCTAACACCAGATACATTGCCTGTTTTTGTCTGTACTGTACTAGCCGTGCAAGAAATTCCGTATGATTCTTTCTTTAAGCAAGCAATAAGCACAGATGATAATTTGCAGTGGCTCGAAAAATTTATGACGATTCCATTTATTGAGCTTTGTCCACATATATCCGAAGTGCAAAATGAACATATTGAAGAGTATAGAGACATGGTAGTAGCACAGTTACTATATACTTGCTTCGGTATCATCCATATGAATGACTTTACAAGCACAGAATTTAAGCGTATTCCAGAGCCATATCGTACTCGCTTTCAGCCAATTATTAAAGAGCTTATGTAATTGCAAAACAGTTAGAAGAACAATTTCAGCTAAGCCAAAAGTAATGATTCGCTCGTGAGAAGGTGAAGTTCGCTCGCAAAAATGCTAAATTCGCTCATAAGAAGGCACGTTTCGCTCGCAAGATTCAAAACAAGCGCATAATTTGCGCTTGTTTGATTGCTTATATAGCATTGATTAGATAATATTACAATTCATCTCGTTCACCTTTCATCCGTTCCGCCAATTTTCGTTTTGCACGATAATTAGTTGCGAAAGTGCCTCACATTTAAACAAATCAATCTCCTAAAACACATCACACATACACAATAAATTTACCTTTACTTTTGATAAAATAAAGTGAAAGTTAAAACGGATTGCTATCATATTAAATTAATATGGGAGGTGCAAGATGAAATGAAAAATTGGGGGCGCTTAATAAAGTACCATCGCCAACAACAAGGCTTGAAGCAGGATGATGTTGCAGTCGGTATTTGCACACCATCTTATTTAAGCCGTATCGAAAACGGGATGGTTATTGCGGAAACAGCCGTTTATGAGCTATTGCTAGAACGCTTAGGGATTGATTTCAAACATCAGAAGGAGCAACTAACAGCAAAAAATACTTTTCTTGAACAACTCTATGAAAAGCTGCTTTCGAATATAGAATTAACAGCAGATGAAATTGAACAATTGCGGGATTGTCAGTCCTCGCTATTTCATCATGAAACGGATATTATGGCGAAGCTTGTTTATAGTCGCTATTTATTATCACGAAATAAACTACAAGAAGCACAGCAGCTATTAATACAGATTGAGCCTTTTATTACATGGCAGCATGATCGTATTACACAGCTATATATAGGCATTACAACGTATGCCCATTTATCCGCTCTAGAATTTTACGATATTATTGCAAAGGAAGAACAGCAGCAAATCAGTAATTATATGACAACAGCAAATCGCTTTGAGCAAGCCAATTATTTTTACCATTTAGCATTTGCTCATCATAGGTATTATTCATTCCAGCAGGCTCTTTTCTATATTCAACTAGCAACAAAAACCTTTTCTCATCAATACAAGCCACTTTTTCAGTTAAAGCTCTATTCAATGACTGGAGTTATTTATAATAGCCTTTCTCGTTTTAATGAAGCCTTAATAGAATATTCAGCTGGCGAAGATTTACTGGGAAATGTCGAATCCATTCAAACGTCAATGCAATTTAGCTCGCTCTATAACAATATTGCTTTTTGCTATGAATGTCAGAGTGATTTTGCTAAAGCACAAGATTATTATGAGCAAGCCGTTTTTCATATGGAGGACTTACATACGGTTATCAATTGGATGCGTGCATGCTATCGTAACGGCAGCTTAGAAAAGCTACGAACACTCTTGAAAAAATATCCACGGGAGATTTTCACAATTGGTCATCATCAATATCAGTGGGAATTACTTCATTATGCAAGTGGACAGCAGCTTGAGCTAACTTCGTTGAAGGATATTGAAACACGTGCCTTTTCTTATTTTGAGGAGCATAGTCATTACGAATTAATATTATATTATGCGCCATTGTGGGGAACTTTTTATGAGGAGCTATATGCGTATAAACAAGCAAATAATTGCTATAAACGTGCTTTTAAAGCTAGTGAAAAAGTGCGTCGATTAATGAGTAGTTAAGCAGGTGTGGAAATGAACAAAAATTATCTTTTATTACTAGGTGGTCTTGGTTTTTCAAACTTAGGCAACTGGATTTATTTGATTGCACTAAATTTAGCTGTCTGGCATTTAACACATTCACCAGCAGCCGTAGCTGGAATTTACATGATTGGCCCTGCCGCACGAATTATTAGTGGCTTTTTTGCTGGCTCTTTCATCGATCGCCATAACAAAAAAGCGATTATGATTTGGAGCGATATTATTAGAGGTGGCATCGTTTGTATTATGCCCTTTTTAACATCGCTTTGGTTAATTTATAGCTTTGTTTTTTTTGCAAATATTGCAAGCAGCTTTTTTGGACCTAGCAGTACATATACGATTACGAAGCTGGTAGCAGATGAAAAGCGTCAGCGCTTTAATGCGATTTATAGCACACTAAATTCAGGCTCCTTTATGCTTGGTCCTGCGCTTGCAGGTATCATTATTACTGTTAGTAATACGAGTGTAGCAATGTGGGTTAATGGGCTGACATTTTTCATTTGTGCTATAGCTATTGCATTGCTACCAAACATAGAAAATTACGGCGATACAGCAGCAACGCGAGTAACTTTACAGTTAATCCGAGCTGATTTCAAGGAAGTATGGACGTTTATCCGTCAGCAGCAAAAGCTATTAATTTTTTTCACACTGTATACTTCTGCTTTAATGATTGCCTTTGCTCTGGATTCACAGGAAATGACCTTTTTAAAGGATGTGCTACTTGTTGAAGATTCTACCTACGGGCTAATGGTTAGCGTAGCAGGTGTCGGGGCGATTATTGGGGGATTATGTGCTGCAGCTTTCGTCAAAAAAGTTCCCTTACGAATATATATCGGAGCAGGCTTTGCATTAACAATGGGAAGTTATCTAATCTTTTATGCATCAAACACTGTGCTGTTAGCAGCCATAAGCTTTGTAGCGTTAGGGTTTTTCATGGCATTTAGCAATACAGGCTATGCCACAATGTATCAAAGAGCAATCCCTCTTGAACTAATGGGGCGCTTTGGAAGTTCACTTAATCTATTACAGAGCATTTTACAAATTAGCTTTACTTTTATTCTAGGCTTAGCAGCAGAGTGGTTTTCATTGCAGCTCGTCACAATTATTTTCTCTGTAGTAGCTTTTATATTGGCTATATACCTATACTTTTTCATTATAAGTAATACGAAATCCTTATATATGGAGGAAGTAAAATAATGCCCTCTCCTTTTCTATGATGCTAGATGCTTTTGCTATACTATACTTACCTAATTGAAGGAGGAATAATCATGGAGAAGCTTCGCATTGCATTACATGATTTTGAGCTTGGAGAGGTAGCAGAGCAAATTTTGCAGCACGCTAAAAATTCCATCCGTTCTATAGCAACCAGAGCGGCAGACAATGTTATTCAAATCGGACAATCTAAAATTGGTGGCTCTCCTGATGTGCCAGTAGATTTTGTCTGGCCTCAAACAAATAAAGGACAACCGCTACATTTTCTATGTCAGCTTAATTTAGCGGATGTAAAACCATATGACTCTAGCAATTTACTACCTACCGATGGGATACTATCCTTTTTCTACGATGCTGTAGAGCAACCTTGGGGCTATGATCCAAAGGATGGCGATGGTTTTCACGTTTTCTATTTCACACAAACACCTGACAGTTTACAGCGAAAACAGCAACCCGCAGCGTTAGAGGAGCAGATTGATAGCGCAGCATTGCTCTTTAGAAATGAATGGACACTCCCGTCGTGGGAATCTCCTTATAGCAAAAGTTTAGAAGATATTTTAACAGAAGAACAACAAGATGCCTACAACGATTTTTTGTATGATCGAATTGATGAAGAGTTAGCAGAACAAACGACACATCGCATAGACGGTCACCCTGATATAATTCAAGGCGATATGTATTTACAATGCCAACTTGTTACAAATGGCTTATACTGTGGAGATTCAACAGGCTATAATGATCCTCTATGCAAGGAGCTTGAGCCACACTCAAAGGATTGGCAGCTCCTATTACAGCTTGATTCAGAAGACGACCTTGGTTATATGTGGGGCGATAGCGGCAAACTATATTTCTGGATTCGTGAGGAAGATTTAAAAAATAAGAGATTCGATAAAGTATGGACTGTTTTGCAATGCTATTGATAGCTTGCGGTAGTTATATCAGCGGTTTTTGAGAATTTATCCCGTATTAACAGGCTGTACTTTTGCGACGAGTAACCGCAGGAGCACCAGACCCCCACTTCAAAACAGCAGATAAAATCGAGATGTTTAAGTGGGGGATCATACAGCCTGTAAAAACCTGATTGAAGGTTCACTTTATCAGCGAAATTTTAATTATATCAGCGACTTTTACTGATTTATCGGCGATTTTTCAACTATATCAGCGACTTGGCATAATTGACAAAATGGGAGCTCCACATTTTCTAATGGAGCTCCCTTTTTTCGTCTTATTTATTTTCTTCCCACTCTTCGCGTAAAATACCCATACGAATGGAATCATAATATTGCCCATCATAATAGCGCACTTTACGAATTCTCGCTTCCATTTGCATGTTTAGTTTTTCGCCAACTCGAATCATTCGCTCGTTGCCTGACCATGTTGTAAAGCCAACACGAACGAGTGGCATCGTATTAAACAGATGGTTAATCCACAGCTTTAATGCTCGCGTGCCTAATCCTTTACCCCATGAGCCGTTTTCATGGAAGACGATTCCCATCTCTAGCCATTGCGATGGCTCATGCTCCCAATAGTACGATACAATGCCCCGTACAACGCCAGCTACTTCTATCACCCAAAAATTATCACTATTTATCCAGCCTTGCCCTGTTGGCAAAAACTCTTCAAATGTTTTAGAATGATGCGGGTAGTATGGTGCGTCCCATTTTTTCCATTCAGGTTGCTCATCTTTATAGATTAGCTCCCATAAACGCTGTAAATCTTTCTCTTCCACCAGTCGAATGATTAATTCATTATCTTTATACATATAGTCCCTCTTTTCAATAAGATAGAGTCTCTGTGATTGAAAAGAGTATTTTGATTTACTCACCAATCACCTTATGTAATTTTTTCATTATTATCAACCCCTTTTTTGTATTAACAATAATTATATCATATTAGTATGGCACTTCATTAATTTTACTAGGCGTAATTGTCGATGCTTTCCAATCTTCATAAATCGCACCATATAGTACTGTGTCTGAAACTGTACCGTCTGCATTTTCCCATGCGCTGCGCAAATAGCCTTCCTTGACAAAGCCTGCCTTCGTGAAGCTTTTTCGCATTGCTATATTATCCGCTCGTGTATAGCCCTCAATGCGGATTTTATTTTTCTCGCCAAATAGATAGTCCTGCATCCATTTTAATGCCTTTACTCCAAGCCCTTTACCACGGGCTGTTGCTGCTAAGCGGATATCAAACAATGGAATGCTATCGTTTATATCATTGATTATGAGTATACCAGCCTTCTCTCCATCTTCAATAATCCAAAATGTTTCACGATCATCAGCATAATAGCCTTTTTCAACCGCTTTCTTCACTGCATCTGCATCCATACTTATACCTGAATGGTAAGGCCAATCATTTTCAGTTAGTAATTGTACTAAGTCTTCGGTTTCCGCATTAAATAATGTTAATTCCATCTAAGCTTCCCTCTCGCCTATATATCACAAATTTTAAATGTTTCCATTCGTTATATAGGTGCTCTTTTGATAATAACTTCCACGGATTAAAAATTGTTTGTCCGTGCTTGTTAAAGAATATATTTTGCCCGATATAATATGCCGCATGTTGAATAATCCCGCTTTTATCATTCCATACAGCAACATCACCAGGCTGTAAATCCTCCGCATTGATTTGACGATATTTATACTGAGTAAGCTTTTCAATAAATGTTTTCTGATGAACCCATTCATCAATAAACCAAGATTGCTTACCTTCACTTATTGCGTACAATACTGCCGCTAAACAATTTGCCCCTTGCTGTACGCAAAACCTATTGGCATAATGCTTTAAAAATACAGACAACTCATTTGGGGCTTCCTCACATTCTCCATTATCCCACCACTCAGAAACCATCGTTGTCAGCAGTTGCTCCTTACATCCCCAATCTAGCTGTTCCCACATACCACGCTGTAAAATCACATGCTCGTTTTGTATATAGTCACTAGGAATTTGGTCAATATTCTGAATAAAGGAAGCAGGTAAGACGAGCCCTCGCTCATATTTTTGCTGTGCCGCTAAAATGAATTGCCTATCAGTTGCCTCAAGTTGCTCAATCCAATCACTTTCTGCAACGATTACATACTGTGCATTTTTAATATTCCAATATTCATAGCCATTCACATAATCAAGCTGCTGATAAACGGAATGCTCAAAAAATTCATCTATCGGCATAACAAGTACAGATGATAAATCTAACTTTCTTTCTAGGTCCTCTTTGGATAAGAAAAACAAATCTCTCTGTGGCACATAACTTTTAATCCAAGATGCTAATATATCTGCTGTTGGTTTAATTTTCATATTCAATTCTCCTATTACAATGCACTATTCCTTGTCCAATGACTCAATTGGTAAGTTCCTCAATGTCAGTGAAAATTTGAACACTTGTTGAATCAAGATAAAATAAATTTCCCACCATGATAGCAATAATAAGTGCCAGCCTTTAAATCTAAAACTCTCTCTAAAGATTTCTCAGCTTTCTCAATATCCAAACAAAATTGTGGATTAGCAATTGACAATTTATGCCCCTCATGAACAGCTGCGTCACCTGTAATAACACTTTGCAGACTTGGGAAATACAATGAAATATGGCCTGATGTATGCCCTGGTGTTTCTATTACTTTACATGTACCATGTAAAATCATGTCACCATCTTGTACTCTTTCATCAATTGGAACATGCTTTAAGCTTTTTAACTGTTGGATAAACCATTCACCAAATTCTCGCTCTTCTTCTACCATATTTTCGAGCATCGTCTCGGCTTGGACCAATCTTTCTGACTTAACTTCCCCACTTATATACTTTGATTCTTTCTCACTAGCTATCAAATTAATCCATGGATATTTTTGCTTGAAGTCATAAAGTGAGCCTATATGATCATCATCATAATGTGTGATAACTATGTTTTTTAAATTTTCCATCGTGTAGCCTTTTTTCAAAATTTCACTTTCAATTATCGGTAAAAATTGTGCATACCCTGTGTCTACTAGCGTTAATTCATGATTTACTATAATTAAGCTAGGGTATATGCAATTTTTTTGTCCATTAAACTCGAATTCAATTGCTAATTCTATTATTTCCATTGTCAACCCTCATCTCGGCTAAAATTGTCCGCACAAAATCTTCCTTGTAATCAGTGTAAGCCATAATACCTTTCAGGCCTGTTTCAAAAAACGATATCTTTAACTGCTCATACTGCTCTCTCATCTCTTCATTTGCCCTTAAATAATCTCTAAAAAATAGTAGCTCCTGCCATTTTTGACCTTCATACTGGACAAGATGAATAAAATGAGTCTTTATTTGAAATGTATCATCTGTAAATTTAGCGCATACAATCTCGTCAGGTCGCTCCACTCGCAATCTATGAAATCCTGCTTGCGCCAATTGTTTGAAAAAGGATTTCTCAATACACGCTAAGTCACTCACCCCAACCAAAAGATCAATAACCGGCTTGGCCCTCATTCCTTGAATTGACGTACTACCAATATGCTCAATTTGAACGCTTGTCAAATTCGTTCTATGCAATAATTCTTCCTTTATTTTCTGAAATTCCATTTCCCACGTTGACTCATACGGAACAAGTACAACCTCATCATTTCGCAAACCAATATTCATCCTCTATTCCTCCTTTAACTTATAAAGCTAAGGTATTTCCAGAAAATATACTAGTCTGTTAATTAATTGTGATTTTTGATATAATAAATTCAAGAAATAACGCTATATTAAAACGCCTTTACACCAAAATATTCAGTCAATGGAATGTGCCTACCCGTTTTATCCCACTCGTGGTATAACGCGAAAACTTTATGAATATCCCCGCCATGGCAGTCTTCTACAATATATTTGATTGCTTTAGAGCTACGCCAATAATTAATCATAATAGCGGTTAAACTCGTTGCTTCATAACTTCCAGCCCCAAATTTATCTAGAGAATGCTGCCCATATTTCTTTTGAAACAGCTCAATCATTTCACTCTCAACAGCTACAAGCTCCTCATATTGTTCAGCAGATAGTGTCAGTTTTTGTGATAAGTATTCACACATACCTTCCTCAAACCAAATACTATTTTCACGCTCGTCATCAAAATCTTCTATAAATAACTCTAGATGATGCGTTATTTCATGGGCTAATATACAAAATACATGATCTAATGTTATTGAATTATAGTATTTTTCAATACGTTCATTACGTTTTCCCTCTAATTGATTCAGATGAAACTCACGCCATTCCTGTACACTTGGTGACATACATATTCTTACCTCATTCGTAAAGGCGGGGACAGGGATATCAGAGAAAATTGTTGTCGCTATTTCTTTTGAAGTCCAAACGATTGCCTTCGGTAGATCCTCTAGGCCAAATTCCTTTTCTAAAAGCACTTGATAAGCATTTAATTTTTCGTTCAGGTGCTCAATATCAGCAGAATATTTCTGCAACTCTTCTACGCTTTCAAACGCAAAAATATTTTTCATCATATACGAAACTCCCTCAAATAAGCATTTTTAAATACTTTTCAAAATGAACTCCCATATTACGTGGAATTTTTTTCTCATACGTTTCGCTAATAGCTGCTGTTAAAAAGCTCTCAGCTAATTGGATTGCTTCCGCAAGGCTTTGCCCACGTAGCACTCCGCCCATCACTGTCGCTGCAAACAAATCTCCCGTACCAGAATAACCTGCACCATTAAACGGCACTTGACTAAAAAGTGCTGTACCATCAGCTACAAGTAAATTACCGATAGTTGGCTTTTCTGTAGGTGGCACGATTCCCGTCAAAATAACCTTCGCATTTGTTTCTCTAGCTAGTAGATGTGCTGCCTCTTCCAATGCTTGCAAATAATCATTGACAGTCGAATAGCTATGTAATTTTTCATATGACAGTCCTGTTAACATACAGCATTCAGTAATGTTTGGCGTAATAATATCCGCGCGTTTCACTAGCTCCTTCATACGCTCAAGCAGCCTACCAGTAAACAAGGGATAGCCATCTCCTTGATCTCCCATTACTGGATCAACAAGTACAACCGTTTGTTCTCGCTGAAAGGCATCTAGAAAATCAAAAATATGATTAATTTGTTCTTCTCCCATTACAAAGCCCGTTAAAATACCGTCAAAGCTTTCATTCATTTTTTGCCATTCTTCTGTAAAATGCCCCATTTTCGATGTTAAGTCCTCACAAAAAAAGCTTGGAAACTCAGTTTGCGCCGTCAAAATTGCCGTTGGAAGCGGGCATGCCTGTGCACCCATTACCGACAGTACTGGTAGCGCAGCAGTTAATGAGCATTTCCCGAAGGAGGACATATCTTGTATAATCGCTACTTTCTTCATCTCAATCACCCACCAATCGAATATTACTATGTTCATCTTAACAAACCACTACTATGCTGGACAATTGTTTTCACCACCAAACTGACCACTACATTTTTAATAAAATTGATACTTTTATAGCAATCAGATATCTGCTAAAGTTATTGATAATTCGAATAACATTAAGGAGAATGATAATGCAACAAGTTCAAAATATACAAAAACAACAAAGTAAAACATTTGATTTAGTGATTACAGCCATTCTTATTGCATTAGTTTTCATTGCAACTTTTATTAATATTAAACTACCCATCATGGCGAAAGGCGGGCTTGTTCACTTAGGTACGGCAATGCTATTTACAATTGCGATTTTATTTGGACCGAAAAAAGGCGCAATTGCAGGGGCTATTGGTATGGGGCTATTCGATATTTTTGGTGGCTGGCTATTATGGGCACCAATTACGATTGTAGCTCGCTTTTTACAAGGCTTTATCGTCGGGAAAATTGCGTTTATGAATGGTAAAAAAGGTACGAATATGGTTATGAACATTATTGCAGCAGTTCTTTCTGTTCCTGTGATGCTAGCAGTTTACTATATTGGTGAAGTTATTTTATATAGCAACTGGATACAACCGTTAGCATCCATTCCTGGTGATTTACTGCAAAATGCGATAGGTCTTGCAATCGCAATTCCACTTTGCGCTGTATTGAAAAAGACGCCTTATTTTAAAAATATTTAATATTTTAGGCTACCACCTAAAAAAGTGAAACCAAATATGCTTGGTTTCACTTTTTCTATTTTTAAGAGATATTCTAAAGTAATAATTCGCACATAAACAAGGTCGTTTCGCGCCCAAAGCTGCAAAAAAGCGCATGAATCCAAGTTCAGAACCTTGGCTTCATGCGCTTTACTCATTTTTAATTATTTTTTCGTGAAATAGTCTAACGTTGCTTGCCCTAAAACATTTGCCGCAATTCGCAATGAACGCTCGTCGATATCGAATTTAGGGTGATGATGTGGGTATACTTCCTCCCACTCTGGATTCTTTGCTCCTGTAAAGAAGAACGCCCCCGGAATTTTTTCCAAGAAATAAGCAAAGTCCTCACCGCCCATATTAGGATCAACAATTTCCACAGTTGCTACATCAGCAACTTTTTCTGCCGATTCCATAATATGCTCCGTTTCTGCTTCATGGTTAACAACTGGTGGATAACCTCGAACGTACTCATATTCATAGTTCGCCTTCGTTAAATAGCATGTTGCCTTTAATAGCTCCTCAATTTCACGTTCTAATAAACCGCGCTCCTCCTCATGGAAAGTACGCACAGTACCTTTCATATATACTTGGTCAGCGATTACGTTGAAAGGATTTAATGCTTCGATATGTCCAATTGACACTACTGCTGGGCGTAATGGGTTGACACGACGAGCAACAAGCTGCTGTAAATTCGTAATAAATTGTGCTGCAAGGACAATCGAATCCTTCGTATCACTTGGATTGGAACCGTGACCACCCTTACCTTTAATCGTGATATAAATACCATCTGCCGCAGCCATTAATGGGCCTACAGCAGTTTGCACTTTTCCAAGCTCAGTTGGTGCCCACAAATGCGTACCGAAAATTACGTCCACACCTTCTAAACAGCCATCCTCAATCATTGAAATTGCTCCACCTGGGGCAAGCTCCTCTGCATGTTGGTGAATAAACACAACTGTACCTTCCAAATCATCCTTCATCTGATTGAAAGCCTTTGCTAAAATTAACAATGAGGCTGTATGTCCATCATGCCCACAAGCATGCATGCGCCCTTTAATTTTTGATTGGAATGGTAAGCCTGTTTCCTCTGTAATCGCTAAAGCATCAAAATCTGCACGTAATGCAACTGTTTTCCCGGGTTTGCCACCTACTAGCTTCGCAACTACACCGTTGCCACCAACACCTTCACGCACTTCATGACCTAATGCGCGATGAAATGCTGCAATTGTTTTTGGTGTCTCTACTTCCTCAAATGAAAGCTCAGGATTTTCATGGAAATAACGACGAAGCTGAATCATTTCCTCTTCATATTGCTTTAATAAATCTGCTAGTTGTTGTTGTAATGCTGTCATAAAGTACACTCCTTATTTTAAGTAAATATAATCTCCTGGTCCAAGTGGTAACCCAAGCAAGAACCAAATAGCAAATAAAATAATCCAAGCAATTGCAAAAAAGATCGAGAAGGGCAATAATGCTGAAATAAGTGTGCCTATCCCTATGTTTTTATCATAACGTTTTGCAAAGGATAATAGAATCGCAAAATATGGTAGCATCGGTGTAATCGGATTTGTAATAGAATCTCCTACACGATAGGCCATCTGCGTTATTGCTGGTGAATAATCTAAATACATAAACATTGGTACGAAAATCGGAGCTAATAGTGCCCATTTTGCTGAAGCACTTGCAATTAACAAATGCACAAATTAAAACAAAACCTATCATCATTGGCAAGCCTGTAAAATTTAATGCCTGCAATAACTCTGCACCTTTAATAGCCATAATTGAACCAATATTACTCCAGTTGAAAAATGCAATCATTTGAGAAGCTGTAAATGCAAGCACAATAAATGGAGCCATATCTGAAATCGATTTAAAAATTTTCTCGGCAACCTCTTTATCATTCTTCACTTCTTTCGCAGCAATTCCGTATGCAAGTCCCGGTAATAGGAAGAAAAATAACATTATTGGCACAATACCTGACATAAACGGCGAACTCAAAAAGCCACCTGTCTCAGGGTCTCTTAAAAGACCATTCGTCGGAATGACTGTAAATGCAATAACCGAGCAGTAAATAAGCGTAACAATACCCGCCCATTTTAAACCTCGTTTTTCTAACTCTGTTAGTGGTTCAACTTTCTCCATTACTCCTTGATATGTACCAAAACGAGGCTCTGTGAACTTTTTCGCTACCCATGTACCGACAACAACAAGTACAAAAGTAGAAATAATTAAGAAATAATAATTCATCGTTGCACGACCTGCATATGCAGGATCAGCAATATGTGCTGATGATTCTGTAATACCCAATAATAATACATCGAGTGAACTAATTAATAAGTTTGCACTGAAACCACCCGCAACTGCTGCGTATGTAATTATTAATCCAGATAATGGATTTCTCCCGACACTCATAAAAATCATTGCAGCAATAGGTGGCAAAATAATAAACGCCGCATCAGCAGCTAAATTCCCAACTAAACCTGTTAGAATAATAACCGGTACAATTAATTTTGCTGGCGCTGCCAACACAAGCTTTTTCATAACAGCTGAAATTAATCCTGTTTGCTCAGCTAAGCCGATACCTATCATCGTTACAATAACTAAACCTAATGGCGCAAAACCCGTAAATGTTTCGACCATTTTAGTCAAAATTAATATTAATCCTTCACGGCTCAGCAAGTTTTTTACTTGAATGACCTCTTCTGTACCAGGTCTAATTGCCGATACTCCAATTAAAGATAAAAACCATGATAATAGAAGCACCAGCCCTGCCATAATAACAAATAATGTGATTGGATCTGGCAATTTATTGCCTAAACGCTCGATAACATCAAGCATTCTATCAATAACAGATTTTTTTCTAACAATCCCCGAATTCCCTTGCATAAATCTCATCTCCTTTTATACTTTATTAGACTTATACTTTAAAATTTCAGTTATTATTTAAGGTCATCCAAAATATATGTCTTAAATAAAAGAAACCATATTTTTAGATTATTTGCAATATTTAAATTAAAATTAAGGAGAAATGTTTATGTATAAAATTAATATCTTTACCGCCAAACTCTCCCTCTCTTGGGTTCGGCAGCTAGATAAACTCAAACCTTCATTTTGTGAATTTCATTACCACACATATACAGATTTCGATGAGCTTTATGGGCTTTTAGAGCAGCATTTAAGTACAGGAGCTGGAGCACTTTTTAGTGGGCAAATACCATATTTTTTCGCACAAACACAATTTCCAAAGGTTTCTACCCACATGCTTTATTTCGATATTTCAGAGAGAGATTTTTATCGTGCCTTAACAGAGCTTTTTTATGAGAAAAAAATTACTATGGATCGTATTGCTATTGATTTTTGCTATGAGGAAAATGGCTATTTAGGCATTCATGAATGGTCTACAGGACAGAAGCCTCATCTGTTTAGCCAAACAATGAATGATTTCGCAAATAACAATATCATTAACAAAGCGGCAGATTGGCATATTCAATTACATGGTGATAATAAAGTAGATTTAAGCGTTACTCGTATATCAGAAATGAGGGAACGGTTAGCGGAGCAGAATATACCATTTATTTTCCTACATCCTTCGTTACATGCAATGCAATTAACATTGGATAACATGTTGAATAAGCTACAGCTTCAGCAGCTCACTCGAAACAAAGTGGTTGTCGTACATATTTTAATTCCAATTGATAAGTCCAATATCGATGAATTAGAATATCGACAAATAGCTTTGTATAAAGCTATTTTAGATTTTAAACAAATATATACTAGTTCATTTATTGTGCATCGAGAGGCTTCATACATCGCCATTATTACAACATATGAGCATTTTCTTACTACTACGAATAATTATACACATTGCTTGTTAGTAGATTTTTTGGATGATAAATTATCGTTTCCTGTCAAAATAGGATGGGGAATTGGCGACTCTCTCTTAGAAAGTCAGGAGTTTGCCAAAAAAGCAGCTTCCTTATGCTCCTCGAAGGAAACACAGGGCTATATTATTGAAAATACACGAGAGATTGGTCCTTTACTATACGGTACTTTACTGCAATTCGATAACGAAAAGCAGCAACACTTACTACAATTAAGCACAACACATGATATTCCTTTATTACAACTACAAAAAATAGAATTGATTTTAGAAAAACTCGAAACAACTATCGTTAGTGGAGAACTATTAGGCACACATCTAGGCATTACAATACGTTCTGCAAATCGAATTTTACAACAGCTTCACGAAAAAAACTTAGCAGTTGAATTACCAAGTATCACCTCCACAACTCGTGGGCGTCCAAAAAAATATTATCAAATCAACTTATATTAGCCGTGAGGAAAACATCCCCCTTTCCTCACAGCCGTTTTATTGTGATGTAACATACTACAGTGCTATTCCATCCTCCAATTCCAAAGTGCTACATCGCCAACCTTCACATGAATAAAATCTTCTTCATCTCGCAATCTAAGCAGCTCCTTCGTTGGTCCTGTAATCACCGCACCATATACGAGGAACCCCTTCTCCTGTAAGAACTTATAACGTTCTTCTAAATAATCGAGTCTCAAAAACCCCTCATAATAGTTTGCGCCTTTATTTAATAATTCCTCTATGTTGTTCAGCATCCTCCGCTCACTGATTTGAATACTGTCTAACTGAAGGATTGTTCCTTCAATACTCGAACGAAAGTCATCTCCCCCATGCTCGGAGCCTCCGTATAAGCCGAAAACATGAGGTAAACTAATATTGCCTTTACCATCTCTCCCAAAAACACCTGGTGTAAAGCTTTCAAATTCCCCTGTAAATAAAGGCATCCACAGTATATCTACATCGTATGGTTGAAGCTTTGTCAGCAAGTCCTTTGGTGTCATAAGCTTTGTTGTTGAAAATTTCAACTCTGCTACTGTTCCTTCAGGCAACATTTCTAAACGTTCCCAAGTCCCCTTTGATACGGTATCCTCTATTTCACCATCCTGTTTTGGTGGTAATTTAAAAGAGTAATTATTCAATTTTTGGCGATTCGGATGTTCGAAACGAATAGAGGAATGACGTTTTAATAATCCTTTTGAAACTTTCACATCCCCTATTAGCTCATCCTCTCCCCCGATACGTTTGTACATATACAATGAAAAACTCCGCTGTCCAAACGCATTCACTACACTCTCTTGTAACAATGCGCTGTCTAAGGATACATTCGGCTTTGTCATCCTTGTTGCAACATTTATATAATATGCATCTTCAAAAGTGGCGCCACTTTTATCAACAACAGTTGTTATAGTAAATTTATAAAGCCAGAAGCACAACAACACCCCTAGTAAGATGCGTAGTATTTTTAATGCTAAAATCCTTTTTGAACGCTTTAATATTTTTTCAGTTTTTGCTACATCCCAATTACTCATATCGCTCTCCCTCCTGTTGTGCTATGCCTTCAAATTTTTTACGCGCCCTATACAATGTAATTTTTACTTGCTCCTCCGTCATCTTCATAAATTGAGCAATTTCCTTATATGTAAAGCTTTCTTCCTCACGCAAATATAAAACTGTTCTATAGTTTTCTGGTAAACGTCGCATAATATCCAATACTAAATCTTGATGTACCTTTTCTATTAATTGTTCTTCAGGTATTCCGTAGGGGCTAAACATTTCCTTAGGGCGCAAGAAAAATTGGAATATTGGATTTTTTTGTCTACGTTCGTTTTTGCGCCATTCATCTAAATAAGCATGCCGTGCCACTTGAAATAACCATGCTTTAGCATGCTCTGCACTTGCCACTTCCAATGAAACTGTTGCACGCACGAATGTTTCTTGGACAAGGTCTTCAGCTAATTGTGGATTACCACACATTTTGTATAAATAAAAATACAATGATTTTGCGTGCTGTCGATATAAATCATCAAGTGTTTCTCTCTTTCTCATAGCCCCTCCTCCCAAGCCCCATACTTTTAACACGTTTTAGATATAGAGAATGTTACAGGAATAGTAGAAAATTTTTATAAATAAGGGGATTTTTTAATTATAGGTCAAAAAAAGAGATACGATTTCATCTCCTATATGCTCTAGCGCAGAATATAAAAAAGTTCCGATTTGCAACAACCAGAACTTTTCGCCACATTATTTTTTTATACGCACAACGATAATCTCACAATCTTCCACCGCTTCTAAGCTATGTTTTTCATTCGGTTCAAGCATTAATAACGCATTTGCATCCAGCTCTGTGACTTGTCCCTCAACATAAAATTTCACGCGCCCTTTTCGACACACAATTAATACCTCACCAGGCGCTGAATGCTCAGCCACCATTTCGCCTGTTTTCAATTGAATATTCATCACATCATAATCAGCACCTACTGCCACTTTACCCACATGTTTTACTTTGTTCTGCAATAACTGCTCCACTTGAATATACTGCATGTAGAATACCTCCTTTATTTCACCGCTAAAATTATTTGAGTATAGCTTGTAAAATCACCAAGATGTTTCTCAATAATCGCCTGTAAAATTCCTAATTCTATAGCCTGATAATCATGAACAGCAATATTGCGAAAACCAATCATGTTCATTAATGATCTCGCCAGCTTTTCATCAATGCTATGTGTATCTCCCTGCATCCCACATCTATCAATACTATAAACCTCTCCAACTATTTAAATTAGAGAGGCAGAGAATAATCTATTTACTTGCGTTTTGTATCATAAGACTTAAAATATCATCTTCTTGTATAGTATTGCTAGCTACTTTATTGCGCTGGATTTTCCTGCACTTTATACATTCGTGTATAATTTGATAGCCCTTTTTACCCGTGTAATCTAAGCTAATTGGTTTCATTAAGCCTTTACATTCGCTTAAACGATCTCCAGGCTTCATGTCTAAATGCTTTGAATACAAGCAAAATGGGCAATGATTACGAAAGCTACCATTTGTTAATGGCTCTACAGATGCTTGACAATTTTCACATTGAAAAGCAGTATTTTCTTTTAATCTACTCAAGCGTTATCTTCCTCCAAGATGAATTTTTCCATCATTGAAGAAAGGGTTCCGTTTGTTTTCCTATATTCGTATAGTTTCAGGCTTTTAAGGTAAATGGACATATTCACCGCTTTGCCCTACAAAGCGATTACTTCTAGTTCCTACTTCACAAAAACATTTTTCATTTCTTGATCCGAACCTCGATTGGTTTTATGATTTTGTACCAACCACTGTAAGACAGACATCTCCACCTTCCACTAGTAAGTGTTCACCATAATCACTGACATCGGCAGCCGTCCCCTAAAAGATCACGTTGAGTTGAATGAATCGAATCAAAAAATCACTCCGTTATTATTACAAATGTAGATTATTCTCAATATTTATTATGCCTTAAAAAATTTCACACCACAATATTCACTAACAAGCTCAAAACCCATTTGACGAAAAGTGAACCTTTCCCCCTTCTTTATCCGTATAATTAGCTAATAACTCAAGATTAAGGAGTGAGAAAGTTATGTGGTGGATTTTCGGTGTTCCCTTTTTCATTTTAGGCATTTCGAATAACAATTGGTCATTTGTTATAATTGGCATTGCGTTATCGGTTGTTTTTTATACTACTATGGATAAAAAGAAACAAAAAAAATAAACGCCATTTTGTTTCTCTTTCAACTAAACTCTACTTTTCAATGTTACAGAAACAACACAGGGATTTTGGAAGATGACACTGCCTCCCCTCCAAAATCCCATTATCAATGGATGCCTAAAACGGTGCAATATCCATACTTTTAGATCACTTATTATTCCACGTTTCACTTTAATAAGCCTTCTTCAACCGCTCCTGTCGCTTCATCGGATCAAGGCGGCGCTCTAGCCAACCAAGACCTACGTCAACAATTATAGCCATTAATGCTGTTGGAATAGCACCTGCTAAAATAATAGCCGTGCCGTCGGTCGCATTCGTTCCGCGAATAATAATATCCCCTAAGCCACCTGCACCAATAAAGGCTCCAATCGCTGTAATACCAATCGCGATAACAAGCGCAATACGTATACCTGTAATAATAATTGATAAAGCTAATGGGAGCTCAATCATATAAAGCATTTGCTGGCGAGTCATTCCCATTCCACGCCCAGCATCTGTTAGGCTTTTATCAATTGTCGTAATGCCTGTGTATGTGTTTTTAATAATTGGTAGTAAAGAGTATAGAAATACAGTAACAATTACTGTCGTTTTGCCCAATCCAAGTACTAGCATAATCATTGCCATTAACGCTAAGGCTGGAATCGTTTGAATAATATTTGCTAATGTGATAATAGGTCCTGCTAGCTTCATATTTTTAGCAATCAATATTCCAATTGGAATGCCGAAAAGAGTAGCGAGCAATACACCATATACTGAAATAAAAAAATGCGTCATAAATTGCTCTAACACATAAAATCCATTTTCCTGGAAATAATAGACGAACTGCTCAAATGTGCTTAGCTGGGATAAATCCTGCATTATTCCTCACCCTCTTCTTCGCTAAAATAGTTGTTTTCCACTAAGAAGTTTTTTGCTACGACTGCTGGCTCCAATAAATTATTATCACTCAAATAATTGAGCTCCTGCATTTGTGCAGTTGAAATTTTGCCAATTAGACGATCAATAACAGCCCCTAGCTCAGGCTTTGCCTCTAATATTTCATTCGTAGCAAGCGCACTTGTTTCGTAAGGCGGGAAGAAATGCAAATCATCCTCTAAAACCTTCAAATTGTACGAGGCAATACGCCCATCTGTTGTATAGCCTAGTACAACATCAACTTCGCCCGCCTGAACCGCATCATATACTAAGCCAATTTGCATGGGATATGTGCGATTAAAGTCAAAACCATATTCTTGCACAAATGCTTTATAGCCATCGCCTTCACGGTTTAGCCATGATGTATCAACGCCCGCTTCAATCTCATTGGCAATTGCAGCTAAGTCACTCACTTTATTTAAATTATATTTCTCAGCTGTTTCTTGAGAAACCATAAATGCATAGGTATTTTCAAAGCCATACGTATCGAAAAATTTTTGATTAAATTGCTCATCAAATGCTTTTTGCACATATTTTATTGCTTCTTTTGGATCTTTAATTGGTTCAGCCTTTAATGCACCTGTTAAATCCGTTCCTGTATAACGTGCCGCCGAAACATTTGCATCACCATTGACCATAGCTTGGTGAGCAACGGTACTTGAGCCTAGATTATTAATTAATTCCACTTCTTCGTCAGTATAATGTTCAATCATTTGCTTTAATATATGGCCCATAATTTGTGATTCAGTAGTAACCATTGTCGCTACTTTTATTTTCTCTGTGCTTTTCTTTTGTCCACCCGACAAAGAACAGCCAGTTAAAACCGTCAGCGCAAGCAATATACTACTGAAAACTGCTATCGTTTTTTTCATAATCTCACGCCTCATTTCTCTACTTTTAATCCTTTAGGTGTTACCCAAATTTCTAATTTTGATAAAATAAAATCGGTTAATAATGCTAAAACAGTAACGAGTACAGCCCCACCAATAATTAAATCTGTTTGATATAAATTCAAACCGTTAAACACAAAGTCACCCAACCCTCCGGCACCTATATAAGAAGCCAATGTAGCCCATGCAATAACGTAAACCGCGGATAATCTGATACCCGCCATAATAACAGGTATTGCCAAAGGAAGCTCCACCATCCATACTGATTGCATCTGCGTCATTCCCATACTAATACCAGCTTTTTTCAAATCACCATTTACAGATTTCATCCCTATAAATGTATTATTTAAAATTGGTAGTAGCGTATAAATAAATAGCGCAATGATAGCTGGTACTTTACCAACACCCAAAAAAGGAATCATTATCGCTAAAATAGCAAGTGAAGGTAAGGTTTGAAAAACGCTTGTAATTGCTAAAATGATTTTTGCTAGACGTGTCGTTTTAGATAGAACTACACCGAGCGGAATCGCAACAATAGCACCTAATAATAATGCAATAATTGAAATATAAAAATGCTCCCATGTTTTTAGTACAATATCACTTATATTTTGTGTGAAGAAATCAATCATACAGATTCCTCCTCAGTCGTTATATCGTTTACTAGTAGTGCGTTTTCTTCCTTTTCGTCTCCCCAAATTGTGTCGTAAATTGTATCAACAATGTTAGCTCGCGTAATAAGACCTATTAAGCGTTTATCATCATCTACAACAGGAATATTTTGGAGATTTCGTTTTAATATACGGCGTACAGAATCCTGCAGCTTCGTTCCCGTTTTCACATAAACTACTTCTCGTTGCATCACTTCATCGATGCTTTGGCGATTACGCTGTGGACCTGTAAAGCTTTCAACATTTAAAAAACCAATTAAACGTTTATCAGCGTCTGTTACAAATAAAGTATCCACACGTTTTGATACCATTAAACGAAGTGCTTCATCCAAGCTTTTTTCAATCGTAATTGAGATTGGGTTAATCATTACCTCATCTACAGTTTTTACACTTGGTTTATTTTGAATTAGGCGATGTGAGCCAATAAAGTCTCTCACAAAATCATTTGCGGGGTTGGATAAAATATTATCTGGGGTGTCAAATTGAACAACTTTACCATCATGCATAATACAAATGCGATCTGCTAATTTAATTGCTTCATCCATATCGTGCGTAACAAAAATCACTGTTTTGCCAAGACGAACTTGTAAATCTTTCATTAAGTCTTGCAAGGTGTCACGTGTTATTGGGTCAAGTGCACCAAATGGCTCATCCATTAAAATGATATCTTGGTTTGCCGCTAAAGCGCGCACAACACCAATACGTTGCTGTTGCCCACCTGATAGCTGTGCGGGGTACATATCTAAATAAGAGGTAGGTAAATTAACAAGCTCAATTAAACGCTCAGCGACTTTATTTTTTTCTTCCTTATCCCATTTCAAAAGCTTTGGAACGAGCGTAATATTGTCGCGTATTGTCATATGAGGCATTAATCCGATTTGCTGAATAACATAACCAATTTGCCTACGTAACTGAACAGGATTCATTTTTGATAAGTCTGTTCCATCCAACAAAATCTTCCCGCTGGTCGGCTCTACCATGCGATTAATCATTCTTAGTGCAGTCGTTTTCCCACTTCCACTCGTTCCGATAAATGCTATAAACTCACCTTTTTCGATATCAATCGTTAAATTATCTACGGCTTTTTTGCCACCACGGTATGTTTTTGTCAAATTTTGAATTGAAAGCATATAATCACACTCCTTCATAAAATCACTAATTGCATCTATTTATGCCCATATTTCATAATAAAAACGCAATCATTTACCAAATTAACTCTACCAAAGTGACAACTTCATTTATTTTATAAGTTGTTTGTTTTAATATTATAGATTAAATGTCTTTAATGAGCAAATTTTCATCTATTATTAATCTCAGTAAAACTGATAGTATCCGTTATATACCACATTATTAGAGGTCTGTTGGAACAAAACATCTACCAAATTAAAAAACAAAGAAACCGATGAAATTTTACAAAATGTAAAATTTCATCGGTTTCCATAAGAAGTCAGTTATATCCTAGCCTTCCTCAATTATACCCATCATTATTTATCTTTTGCTTGTGTAAATACATTTGACGGTCAGCTATGTTTAACAGTTGCTTAACAGTCACCCCATCTTGTGGGAAACTGGCATAACCAATACTTGTCGAGATTGAAACAGATTGGTTTTCAACAATAAATGGCTCTGACAATAGCTCATGAATTTTTGCTATTTGCTTCTTGTGTTGTTCTATAGAGGATATATTCTCAACTAGCAGTACGAATTCATCCCCACCAAGACGAGCAAAAACAGATTGATCATCTGTTAATCGTATGCACCGCTCAGCTACCAATTGCAATAATCGATCTCCCTGTGTATGACCAAAGCAATCGTTAACCGATTTAAATCCATTTAAGTCCAAGAAAAATAACGTAAATACAGCATCTTCTTGCCTAGTTAGATTTTCTATTCGATCTAAAATAAATTTTCTGTTTGGTAAATTCGTTAAGCTATCATAGAAAGCATAACGCTCTAAGCTTTTTGTAAATCCTATTGAATTTTGCAAAGACTTATTCAGCTTGTGAATCCGCTCATAATGATTTGTAACATCGTGAATTTCTAACATCACGTATATTTCATTATCTAATTCAATATGTCTTATTAACATATTTTGTCGTAATTTTTTTGTATTTTCAAAATGAAAATCTACAAAATATCCATGCATCGCGGCTGAACAAAAATTTTTTTGTTTATTCCAAAGTGCCTTTTCGAACATTTGAATATATATATTTCTATTTAACCGTGGAATAACCTGTGTCACGTGTAGGCCTTCAACATCGCTCTTATTTTGACCTGTATATTTCTCTAACCAGTTATTCCATAATTGAATATTCAGTTGCTCGTCTAGCAAAACTATCCCATTGTCTAACTGATTAATAATAGTTAAATATAAATTATTCATCTACGTCCCTACTAATCTCATCCACTTTTTGTATTAAAAACTCTATAGACTCTAATGAGAATTTAATTAAAATGAGGCCAATTACTTCGGATTCATCAACACTGAAGTTTACATATAGTAATAATATGTTACTTTCTTGTGAGTTGAAAAATGTTTTGCTAAATTCCCCTTGTTCGTGCAAAACAACTTGCGGCACATCGTAATCTAACTTCATTTCAAGAAGGCTTCCCATTCCTCCCATTATTGCATTCAATATAATATTACCTATTTCTTTCACTACATCAAAATCCTCATCGCTAAAAGAGGATTCTTCTGCTTCCATTGCATATTCCTCGCCTAAGCAAAGTGCAGTCACATATTTAATTTGCTCAGTAGGAAAAATAAACTCAGCTCTTCCCGAGAAAACATTACCGAATTTTAAAGAAGTAGATAAAATCGTTCCATTTAAAATCGGAATTAAATTATCTTTATCTATGAAATCCAAGTCCCTAATCGATAATAACTCTACTTCTGGAACAGATAAAAAAATTCTTTTTTGAAGAATTTCTGACAGCAAGTTAGCAGCTTCACCAACAAATACATTGTACATTTCTTTTAATATATCTTCTTGCGTAGTTGTAAGCATGGAGTTCACCCTTCTATCAATAGCTTGATTTCCTCAAGCTTGTCAACATTTATTGGCTTGTTAATAAATGTTAACGCTCCAGCAGCTAAAGCCTCTTCACGAACCGTTAATTGCACATCTGCTGAAAGTACAATAATTTTAGCATCCGGGAATTTCTTAATAAGCTGAACAATCGCTTCTTGTCCAGTCATATTCGGCATTAACAAATCCATAAATACCAAATCAGGTAAAAAAGTCCCGTATTTTTCTATACATTCCACACCATCGTCCGCAGTTTCATAAACAGCGTCTGGATATATTGACCTTAATGTTTTTATAGTTATTTTTTGAGAAAATGCAGAATCATCAACAACAAGTATTTTCATAAAATTCCCCTTCTCTTATATACTTATTGTTTAATGATAACACATCTATTAGTCATTTTAAATCATGCAAATATAACATTAACAAAAGCGTCATTATTTTATAGGAAATAAAGACTATAAAATAGAACCTTCACAAGACCTTATTACTCATCACACAAAAATGTATTTAGTATTAAATATCAATAATATATCCAATTCTTTCAATGGTCAGCGGACTATTATTTCTATCAAAATCCAAATTCGTTTTACAGGATTCATTGAGCCTTGTATTATCCATATATCTAAATAGAACACTTTACCTATTTCCTATATGTTATGATATAAAATAGCATGTAAGTGTAGGAGGGTTTTTATGAATATTTTTGAGTATCAGCAATGGATTACAGAGTTTTATAAAAATCGAAATTGGTATGAATTAAGCCCATTTATTCGAGTGAATTTTTTAACAGAGGAGGTTGGTGAGGTTTCAAGAGCCATTCGTACAATTGAGATCGGGCGTGATCGTCCAGATGAAACAGCTATAACAAAGGACGATCAAATCAACAATTTAAAAGAAGAGCTTGGAGATGTCCTTGATAATCTTTTCATTTTAGCTGACAAATATGACATCGATTTAACAGAAATTATGATTAGCCATAAAGAAAAGCTGATGAATCGCTATAAATAGAAGGAATTGGCGCGCCAATCCCTTCTATTTTGCCGAAAACGGGGGTTATTCCACGTTTTCGGGGATTTATTCTACGTTCCCCACTGTTTATTCTACGTTTTTTGAAGTTTATTCTACGTTTTCAGCTATTTATTCTACGTTCTTATGTGAACCATCGCAATTAGGCATGCGCTTGGAAAATCCACAAACACAATCCTTTAAACCTTTGCCATTTAAAATTCGCGGCATATTTTTTTCAATGCGTGCTGTTCGTGTTTCCGATTTTTTAGCCTGTCCAATATGCATGATATATTCACGCTGTCTGCCTGGCGTCAATGTCTCGAACGCCTCTTGAAAGGCAGCATTCTCAGAGAATTTACTTTGCAACTCCTCTGGAATTTCGATTTCCGTCTCCCTTTTCACTTCAACTTTTAAGCCTGCTTTTTCGACTTCAATCGCTTTAGTGATATATTCCTTGATAACTGGTTCTAACTCTAATATTTCTTGCAAATTTTTAAAGCGAATTTGGCGAGCTGCCTGCACTTTCTCTGTTTGCTGTACTAAAATGCCCTTTGGATCTGACAATAATGCCCCTTTATGAAATAGCAGTGCACAATATTCTTTGAAGCCGTGCATAAGTACAACATTTTTATTTTGCAATGTATAACAAGGATGCATCCACTTGAAATCCTCTGTTAAACCACTATCTAATACGATTCTCCTCAATGCTTGAAATTCTTCTTTCCATGTCGTCGCATTACTTAAAAACTCATCTACCTTTGGATTTAGCTTACTTTCCATCATTTTTAACACCTCATTACTCTTTAAATATTGAATCCTGGAAATACTTTTTCTAAATAATTATACATCTTATATTTTAAATACTTCATGAATCGCCCCTACCTCGATACCTCCATCACTTTTAATAATGCTTGGTCTAAGTGCTCGAACTCTTTCGATTGTCGCTTTATTGGCATAATCAATTTGCTCTAAAATCGAAGCAATGACATTCGGCCAAACATCTTCAGAGCCATCTAATATTTTTAATGCAAAGCCTAAGCGCTCCTTTTTCAAGCCAAGGCAATAGACGCCTTTCGCCCCGCCCTTCGCTACAATATTGCGGTCCTCTAGTAATGCTGAACAAATAAAATGTTCAGAGGCAACGATATTAAATTCATTGTTCATAATATTTGTCATGCGCTCCACAGCTTCCCTTAGCTCCACATCCTCAATTAAATCTGGGCACGCTAATTTCAAGCTAACAATCGCCATATTATGTAATGGGATAGCGAAAACTGGGACACCACATCCATCTATTCCTACATGAATTTCAGAAAGTGGCGTTTCCGATAAATACGATAGGATTTGCAAAATTTGTCGCTGGAGTGGATGCTCCACTTTCCAATAGCCATCTATAGATAATCCTAGTTCCCGACATGTTGCAATAAAGCCCATGTGTTTACCTGCACAATTATGATAAAGCCTTCTTTTTTCAATATTCCGACGAATCATTTCATCCCTAGGCACTGCATTTAAAGAATGAGCTGGAGGACAAAATAGGGAGCTTTCCTCAATATTTAACTTCTCCTGCATCGATTCTAATGCTTCAATATGATATGTTTCACCACGCTGTGATGCTGTCAATAAAGCAGCCTCTTTATCTGATAAGCCATACTTAAAATCAATTTTTGCTAAAAAAGCTGGCAAAGCTTGAATTGGTTTCGATGCAGAACGGAAATAGGTTTTATGCTGTATATCACCAACTCGATAAATTGCCTCTTTCCTATCATTCACACCACAAATAACCCCTGCATAAACATTTTCCAACAAATTCGCTCTCGTTTCCTCTACTAGCGTTTTGTATTGCATCATTTTACATGCCCCCGTTTTATTTCAAATAGGATAAAGTGTCTACTACTTCACAAGTCCCACTTTCTTCAAGAAACTTAGTTACAATAGAAATATGTGAAGCACCCACTATAAAAATAATTCGCTCCTCTGTTGTCGAGTTAAATTCGCAAGAGGGTATAATACACTTTTAAAGATACTAAAAGTATAATTGAATTAGCTGTACAATTAAACTAGGAGGGATTTAAAATGGCAAAACGTATGAATTACTACGAAATAGCACCTGAGGCAATGAAGCTGATGATTGAAACAGAAAAGTATATAAATAAAAGCAGCATTAACAAAAAGCTTGGGGAGCTTCTTAAAGTCCGTGCTTCCCAAATAAATGGCTGTGCGTATTGTATTAATGTTCATACTGCTGATGCGAAAAAGCTTGGCGAAACGGAGCAACGTCTTTATTGTCTAAACGCTTGGAGAGATTGTGTATTTTATTCAGAGGAAGAAAAAGCAGCTTTAGAGTTAACCGAGCATATTACTCAAATCGCAGATAAACGTGTGCCAGATGAATTGTATGAGAAGGTGCGTAAATATTTCACAGAGAAGGAATATATAGATTTAGTTATAATAATTAATCAAATCAACAGTTGGAACCGTATTTCAATTGCGATGGGAAATGTAGCTGAGTAAATTTAAATTCTTAATGGGCGCAAGAAATCTCTTTTAAAAAAGTTGATTTCTTGCGTCACCCTAGATCTGTTTAGGAGAACTTTGTCTCAGCCATTTTTCATTAATCTCACCTTAAATTTCTTTAATAGGAATAGATAGAATTCAATTTTCTCCCAACAAAATGAGTTGGTACAGGTGCTAGTCCTAATTCTCTTGCCCAAACAGAAAACTGACCAATATGATGGATTTCATGTATAATTACATGATTTATTATTTCCTCAGCAATATATTCAACGCCATCCCAAGGAATTAGAATCGCTTTTTCTTGCCATTCCACTAAATTCGTTGTTAGAAATTGAGCAATTTCTTTTCGATATTTATCTGACAAAGATTTAACCTGCGCAAGTTTCGAATAGTCAGCCTACAATATCCTCTTTCCCTTGAATAGCACGAAGCCAGCTATATTCGACATCAATAATATGAAAAAGAGTATATAGAATACTTCCTACTCCCCCTGTTCTCTCTTTCCATAATTCATCGTTTGACAACTGATTACACCACTCAAACCACTCATCTCTTACTTGCCAATTATATTCAAAAAGCTTAACCATTGTACAACCTCCAACACATAATTTTCTAAAAAATGAGGGTTGTTCAGCAAAGAACAACCCTTTAGATAATCAAAATATCACCATTTACTTAAACTCTAAACTTCTGAATTTGCTCTTGTAAATCCTGTGCATTGTCGCTTAAATTCACAGCTACACTACTTATTTCATCCATTGTAGCAGCCTGCTCTTGCATTGCTGCAACGACCATATCAATATCAGTAGCTGACTCTACTACACCTGTAGCGATTTCATTGACAGATGCTGATACTTGCTCTGCACTTGCCGATAATTGCTCTGAAGTAGCAGAAATGTCTTCGATTTGTTCAGTCATATGTGTTACTGCTTCATCAATTGCATGGAATGCTTGTCCCGCCTGTCCAATAATTTCAACTCCATCTTTAACCGATAGAAGTGAATGATTTACAGCATCTTCTACACTTCCTGTGTCCGCTTGGATTTCTGTTGTTAGCGTAACAATTGTATTCGCTGAGCTTTTTGATTCCTCTGCTAGTTTACGTACTTCATCCGCTACAACTGCGAAGCCTTTGCCATGCTCCCCTGCACGTGCAGCCTCTATTGCTGCGTTTAGTGCAAGTAAATTTGTTTGATCTGTAATGTCTGTTATTACCTTTGTCATTTGACTAATTTCTTCAGTTTGCTTCGCTAGCTTTTGTACAAGTTCATTCACTTGTGTTGTGGAGCTGTTAATCATCTCCATTTGCTGCTTCGCCTTATTAATAATGACGCTACCGTTCGTAGCTGTTGCACTCGCTTCTACAGAGCTTGTTTGCAAGTCTTGTGCAGCCTCGGCAATACGCTGTACACCAACAGCTGTTTCTTCCATTGCTCTTGCACTTTCATTTGCTGCACTAGAGGCTATTCTCGTTATTTCAGCAGTATTAGCTGCACGATTTGTTACATCTGCTGTCGTTGCAGTCACCTGTTCTGTACTAGCTGATAACTGCTCTGCAGCTGCGCTTAATTGTTCCGAGTTAGACTGAACATTCCCAAGCAAGCTTTTCAAATTACTCTTCATCAAGTTGAATGCCGTTGCAAGCTGTCCAATTTCATCCTTCGTTTGTACGGGGATATCTGGCTTAGTTAAGTCCCCTTGGGCAATAACATTTGTTGATTCAACAATACGAACTAACGGTTTTGTAATTGCTCGTTTTACAAAAACAACAAGACCAATACCGATTAACACTGCGATAATAACTAAAATAGCTGATGAAGCTTTTGCAATTGTAATCGCTTTTGCAGATTTCTCCCCAATATCATTCAAGTTTTCTTCTTGATATACTAGCATTTGATTTGCAATGCTTAAAATTTCCGTGTTTATTGCTTCCAATTCATTATTGACAATATCTTGTGCTTTACTAATATGACGCCCTTTTATAGCATCTAAAAACTCTTCAGATACAGCGTTAAATTGAGCAACTTTATCTTTCATATTTGTGTGATGACCAAGCATCGTTTCTGAAGTTACTAAGCCCCCCAGTTCATTTAACTTTGCTTGTAACAATTCTTGATTTTCAACAAAATTCTCTTCATTTTCCTTCGAAGCTTTTAATGCTATAGCACGCACATAAGCACCTTGTGCAGCTATACCAAAACGAATATCATCTACAATACGAATTTGAGTCACTCGATTATCGAGCGCCTCGTCCATTTTGTTACCGATATTATTGAAATTTATTAACCCTGACACTACTATAATAAAAAGTAAAAAAATTATTGAAAAGAATACTAGATTTAACTTCTTACCAATGCCCATTTCCATCCTCCCCCATAGCATTAACTTTTTACATTATGCCAATCCTCATTATGTAGTGCAATAATGCATTGGTATGAGAAGGCTCAATATATGTACACAGTTTAATTATTATAGACCCATTCAATGGAATTATTTTGTATAATATAAGGCTTCTATTACTAATACACAAAGAAATATTACTTGTTCGTCTAATCGATATTCATTTTTAATATCTAGCAGCTCACTATCCTTCCGATGATCCTTATGCTATAATACACTCTGTCACTTCACCGCGTTGCAGTGAAAGAGTACACATCTTAGAGGAGGCCCCTTATGTTTCGTACTGAAGCGAAAACAACTCCCGTATTTTGGGAGGCAATTACCCTTGTTTTAGTGATTATAGGCATTATGAGCATAAGCATTATTAAATTTAACGCACCGCCACATGTGCCTATTCTCATAATTGTAATTTTATTAATCATATATGGTTTACTAAAAAAGGTTCCATTTCACCATCTCCAGCAAGGTATGGTAAATGGGGCGCAGTCTGGTCTTGCTGCTATTTTTATTTTCTTCTTAATCGGCATACTTATTAGTAGCTGGATTATTAGTGGGACTATCCCAACATTAATTTACTATGGGTTTTCTACCGTGACATCTAGCTTTTTCTTTGCTGTTGTATTTATTATTACCTGTATCGTTGGCATGGCAATTGGTAGCTCATTAACGACTGTCGCAACAGTAGGTGTTGCCTTTATCGGTATGGCGAGTGCGATGGATTTATCGCTTGCCTTAACAGCAGGTGCAATCGTGTCAGGTGCGTTTTTCGGTGATAAAATGTCACCACTTTCAGATACAACGAATTTAGCATCAAGCATCGTTGGTATTGATTTATTTGAGCATATTAAAAATATGGCATGGACAACTGTACCCGCATTTATTGTATCTGTTATCGCTTATGCTATCCTATCGCCAAAGCATATAACAGCTTCGCTTGAAAGCGTCCAGGCTTTTCAATCGACTTTACTTGAGACAAATTTAGTGCATTGGTATGCATTATTACCTCTTGTACTACTTGTCATTTTATCTATAAAAAAAGTACCAGCTCTATTGACGCTAGCAATCGGCTCCATTTTTGGTATTGCGCTATCTTTTTTACACGACACACTTTCAATAGCAGCCATTTTGGACATTTTATTTAATGGTTATGTACCTGATACGACGAATGAAGATGTTAATGCACTGCTTGGTCGAGGTGGAATTGCGAGCATGTTTTTCACAATTACATTAGTATTGCTAGCGTTAAGCATGGGTGGTTTATTATTCACGTTAGGTATCATTCAAAGTATTTTCGCTAAAATTGAATCTTCCTTAACTACATCACGCTCAGTTATTACAGGTACTGCAATTACAGGTGTCGGTGTTAACACATTAATAGGAGAACAATATTTAGCGATTTTACTAACAGGAGAAACCTTCCGCGATCAATATAAAAAAGTCGGCCTTGCACCTAAAAATTTAGCGCGCGCCATAGAAGACTCAGGAACTGTCGTCAACCCACTTATCCCTTGGAGTGTCTGTGGTATTTTTATCACAAATGTACTTGGCGTTTCAACAGTGGACTACTTCCCATTTGCCTTCTTCTGCCTACTTGGGCCCATTTTAACAGTATTTTTCGCATGGAGTGGAAGAACGTTATCGAAGATTTGATTGAATAGCTCATAACGGACATTTTATCTTGATTCAGCAAGCATTATTTTGTATCGAAAGCGTAGCGACATATACAGAAAACTCCCACCTCTACAGGTGGTGAGATGAATGCTCTATTTTGTTTTCTATGATTCAGTGGATGTACAAGCACGCGCTGAATCAAGATAAACGCCCCAGCGGATGTCATCGTCCTTAATAAAGATTTATTCAGCATTCCTGTTGAGGAGATTACAAAGGCAGAAGTAGCATTAACTGTTTTTGATGGTAAAGTTGTTTACGAAAAAACAACTGCTAAAGTGTTATCACAATAATTGATAGGGGCTGTGAGAAAGTTAGATAAATATCTGCTTTCTCACAGCCTTATTTGCAATCAATAAACACTATTTAGGTACAACCGGAACCCATAACTCACTGTTCGGCACTCTATCTGGGGCTAAATTATTTTCGATGCAGGGAAGATCGGCCAATTCATAGCCTGATGTAGGTAGCCACTCTGTGTACAGACGCTTCCACGCCTCCGAAATATTTGGGAAAACGGCCCATGTACTTTTAGGTAGCACCAGCTTCTCCATATCTTCTTTGTCACCTGTATAACGGCAGCCCATCAAATAATCAAATTCCACATCTATGATTGCAGCTTGTTTGCCAACCACACCTAGAATCCCTTCCATTTTGCATTGTGGATTTTCCCATGACATATCAATAAGCTTCTGTAATAATCCACTCTCTGCTGCCTCGCCCCAGAGCTTAGGAATTATTTGAAATGCTTCCTCAGTTAAAACCTTTTGTTTAATTCCTACAATTTCAATTTCAAAATCTAATACTTCAATTCTATAATCCATTGCCACTGCCCCTTTAATTGAAATTTGAAAGGAAAGTCTTGGTATAGCTTTTAATTCAATCCCCTTATTGCGAGCTACTGTTGGATTTACACCATGAAGGCTCTTAAATGCGCGACTGAAAGCATCTGGAGAATCATATCCATATTTAAGGGCAAGATCAATGATTCGAATATTCATGTTATTTTGAAGCTCATACGCTGCAAGTGAAAGACGCCTCCGCCTAATGTATTCTGACAAAGTCATCCCAGCCATAGATGAAAACATTCTTGGGAAATGGTACTCGGGGCAACAAGCCAATCTTGCTACCTCTTTAGAGTCTATCTCATTCGATAAATTTTGCTCAATATAATCCATTGCTCTATTTATTCTCTCTAGCCAATCCATATGTTCTCCTTTCAAAAATCACTATAAATGAAAACAAATTGCTTCGTCCGACATTTTATGCTCAATAAATATCGGGTATTTTTGAGGCTGCTAAGTATTTATAGTTCATATTTTCCCATGTAACCCCTTGCCAGTAAATATATTCTTTACAAATTTGTTTTCACTTATAGGGCAGGATAAGATTTGCCGAATCAAGATAAACTTTACAAAAACTTCACATTACAATAATAAATAACTAGTACACTAGAACTATTAATGATTAAAGAGGTGCCTTTTTTGAAGTTATTTTCTATGCAGCAAGTACTATTTTCTTATACAAAAAATATACAGCACAATTGTGAAGAAGAAAGACTCTATTACAAAAAGCTATTTGCACTAGCAAAAATAATGGAAGAAAATCAAGTAGATACATTTTTTCAACCTATTATGGATTTACAAACAACAGAAACTTTTGCCTTTGAAGCACTAAATCGTCCAAGCTCTACCAACATATTTCCTTCTGCTGATGCTCTCTTTGAATTTATTGGGCAAACGAATAGAGTTTTTGATTTTGAGTGCTTTTGTCGTAACTTGACATTAAAAAGATTTAAAAATCGACTGTCCAACGATGAAAACTTCACTCTATTTATCAATATTCATCCATCCGTTTTACTTGATAAAAAGTATCAAAGTGGAGAAACCCTTAAGCTTGTAACCTCATTAGGAATTTCTCCAAATCAAATTGTCTTTGAATTAACGGAAAGAAGTGCCGTAACAGATTTTATCGAATTTGAGCGTGTGCTTTCAAACTACAGAGCGCAAGGCTTTCGTATCGCAATTGATGATGTAGGCTCTGGCTATAACAGTTTAAAGACGCTTGTTTATTTGAAGCCAGAATTTATTAAAGTAGATGGTTCTCTTGTGCGATTTATTGACCGTAATAAAGAGCAGCAGCAATTGTTTAATATGCTGATGATGTATGTGCAAGAATCCAATACAAAGATTATTGCAGAAGGAGTTGAACGACCCGAAGAATTAAAGTTTCTTCAGGAAATCGGTGTGCATTATGCACAGGGGTACGCCTTAGGTAGACCTAATCACGATATTTTACAAGCCAAAAAGCCAATGTGAAAGGAAGTTGTAAATGGTTTATATAGGAGAGATGGCTGAGCAAATTATGAGTGTTGAGCCCACGAATAAAAATAAAATAATCGATCAACACTTTACAAAAGACCAGACATTGCGCGGATTAGTTATTACAGATCAACGTGTACCTATTGCCTATATTTCTAGGACACATTTTTATGAAAAAATTGGAACACTGTATGGATATAACTTGTATATGGGAAGAGAGAGCAAGCTAATTGCTAAATCAGTCCCATTAATCGTGGACTATTATAAACCGATTATGGATGTCAGCACACTCGCTATGGCACGAAACCCAGAAGATTTGTATGATGATATCATTGTGATAAAAGATGGTTTTTACTTAGGCGTTGTCAGTATAAGAGCACTACTGTTAAAGTTAGTTGATATTCAAGTAGAATTTGCTAGCCTGTTAAACCCGTTAAGCCATCTCCCTGGTAACCAATTAATAGATGAGAAATTATGTGAAGTATTAAATAATGAACAATACAGTATCCTTTATTTTGACATCGATCATTTTAAAATGTTTAATGACGTATACGGCTTTAAAAAGGGAGATGAGGTGCTGTTATTTATGACCGATTTGTTGAAGCAATACATTTTGCCAACAAACGGTTTTTTAGGGCATATTGGTGGCGATGATTTTGTCGCAATTTGCACAAACTATGATATAGAAGAAATGTGTGCACGTATTATTTCAGATTTTGATAAGCAAATCGTGCATTTCTATGATAAGCGTCATTTTATAGACGACAAATTTTCTGTCGCTAATCGCTCTGGTGAACGCGTCATGTTTCAAATAAGCACATTATCCATTGCTGTGGTAAATAACCGATTCACAAAATATGAATATGCCGATGCATTATCTGATGCCGTAGCAAAAGTCAAAAGTGAATGTAAGAAGTATCAAGGAAGCTGTTATGTCGTAAATGGACATGTTTTGCAAGGTTGTAAATGATAGTACTCTCCTCTGAACATGAAAAATGGATTCGAGAAATGTGGTAGTTTCCCAAATCCATTTTTATGTTACACATTTTCGTTCAGTGTACGATGCTTTTTCTTTCTTTTAAAGGAGAAGTATGTCCATGTACGAATAAGTTTTTCCATTGGTCCTGCTTGAAAATGCGTTAAGTAATAGCGGCTCGCAATTAGCTGTAACAAATAGATGACAATACCCAATACAAATCCTAGAGTAACACCTAACTTTCCAAACAATCCAAAACCATAACCATAAAAAATTGTCGTACAAATAACGGACTGTAAAAGATAGTTGGTTAACGACAATTTTCCAACTGCTTCAAACCATTGCATTTTATTGCTAAACCAAGCTTGATTATAAAGAGCCGCAATTAAGAAAATGTAACCGAATGCCAAAATAAATGTGCCTATCATTTGCCCGAAATCTGTAAAGGAAAAGCTTGGACCCAACTCAGCCAGCGCTTTCAAAGTAATTCCTAAGAAAATTAATACTCCGGCTAACAAGCCATAGCGTCGACCCTTTCCTTGCATTTGAACAAACCATTGTTTCTTTGCTGCATATATTCCCATTAAAAATATTGGTAACATAAAAATAGCTACAAAAACTGCAAGAAATAATACCGGTTCATCTTCCTCAATTAACTCTGCATTATTGCGATGTTCTTTAATTTCCTGATACGTACCTGAGCCATATATATCTACCGTTTTTTCCATATATGCTTGTAAACTTTGTGGATTCGATATTTCCTCTACCCCTCCGCCAACAAAACTTCCTAATCCGATAAATGCAAAAGTAATTACCCATGTACTAATCGCCCAAATTAAAACCGTTTTTGCTTTACGACGGACAAATAAGATAAGTATCAGCATCAGCGTCCCATATGAAAATAGAATATCTCCCTCCCATAAAAAGATGCCATGAAGCAGTCCAATTATTATTAAAAAGAGTGACCTTTTGAATAAATGCCATTTCACTTTTAAACCTTTATTTTCAAGGCTTTGACTCATCATAATCATTGAATAGCCAAATAAAAAAGCAAAGATTGGCATAAAGCTTCCCGTAATCGCAATGGCAATGAAATGATTCATCCATTCATCCAATCCACTCATCGTGAACATATCCATTGTCGGGCTTCCATTTATGCTATATTGAAAAATAAGCATGTTTGCAGATAAAATTCCAAACAAGCTAAACCCACGAATTCCATCAATTACATGAATTCTACCTTTTGTTTTTTCCATTATTATTACCACCTTCATCTAAAAGCTGTTACATTTAGCATACTAGCAATACCTTACTTGAAAAAAAACCGTACCTTACCATAACCTTAACAGTTACGAAATTTGTTTATCTCCTATTAAGCTTCGTATGATAGGATGGGTTGAACAAGGGAATAACACATAATAGGGGTGAAATTTTTGAACAATATGCATATTTTACTTGTTGATGATGAACAATCTATTACCCAAATGATTGCAATGGTTCTCCATAAAGAAGGCTTCACAAATATTCACCAGGCTGCTACTGGGGAAGCTACATTGCAGCACATAAAAAATAATCCGGTAGATTTTATTATTTTAGATGTCATGCTTCCAGATGCAAATGGTTTCGAGCTATGCAGCAAAATTCGTGAATATACAGATGCTTATATCTTATTTTTAACAGCAAAGGTGAAAGACTTTGATGTCTTAACCGGCTTCGAAAAAGGAGGAGATGATTATGTAACAAAGCCCTTTAATCCACTCGAAATCGTTGCACGAATTAAAGCATATTTGAGAAGAAATCAATCTACTCCCCCTTCCACAGCCCCAATTCATAAAAAAATATATGATTTTGGGTATTTTATCGTAGATGAAGATCGTGGGGAATTAATCGTGGATGGCACAGTTATTCCATGCCCTGCACAAGTATTTCTACTTTTACTACACTTTTGTAAAAATCCAAATCGCATTTTATCAAAAGATCAGCTATTTGCTGCTGTATGGGGCTTTGATCATTTTTCTGACGATAATACAGTAATGGTTCATATACGTCGAATTCGGGAACGCATCGAACCAAACCCAAGCCAGCCAATCTATTTGTTAACAGTTCGTGGACTGGGCTATAAATTAGTGAAAGGGAATGAGCAATGAAATTACAAAGAAGAATTGCATTCCACTTTACATTGCAATTTGTCATTTTGTTCGTAGCATTATTTGCCTTCGTGATTATTCTTATGATGTTTCTTGCAAATGTTCTGGCAAATGAAGAGCTTAAACGTAATCTTCCGTCTGGATTAGTTACAAATATTCCACTTGCGGCAGTAATTAAAAACGATATTGTTACATTAGATGATCAATGGATTGATTTACTAGGGGAAAATCATATGTGGCTACAAATTCTCAATGAGCAGGGGGATGTTATCTCAGCAGTTAATACTCCTGATAGCTTGCCTAATACTTATACGGTAAATGAGCTCCTACAAATTGAAGAAGCTAGGACATTGAATGGTTATGATGTTAGCACCTATTATACATCTTGGTTATCAGATGCTAATTATTATTTATTTGGCTATTATCAGCCAACAAAAAGTTTATTGGACAATTGGTTTGAACGCTTTGGACAAACTGAAACCGTATCTGCACAAGATGCAGAGATTTTACAAAAAGAATTAATATCGCATAACGGTGTATTATACATTTTCAAGAACGGCGAAATTATTCAAACACTTGGAGAAGCAAAAAAACTACCAACAGCTCCCCTCAGTATAATAGCTATGAAGCATGAACCAGGAGAATTTGGAGGAGAATTTGCTTTTCATAACTCTCCAAACTTTAACACTGCTTGGGCTTTATATATTCCAAAGGACGACCATACAAAAAAGACATGGTTCTTTAAGAAGGAAGTACAAATTACTTTCTTAGCTGGCCTTATAAGTTTAATTATTGCAATTATTCTTTCTTTTTGGAATGGCTATCGCTACGGACGCCCACTGTTCATGATGGTAAAATGGATTGATCGCATCGAAGCAGGTCAATTCGAGGTATTTACAGAAAAGGAAAAGCGAAAAGTATTTAAGAAATCAGGAAAAACTCGTAGAAAATATCGCTTATACCAAGAAGTAATCCAAGCATTAAGGACGATGGCACAAAAGCTAGATATCGCCAATAAGGAAAGAAAGCAGTTAGAAAAAACGCGTGAAGAGTGGATGGCTGGTATATCGCATGATATTCGGACACCTCTTTCTAGCATTCATGGGTATGGGCATCTATTAGAAAGCAATCAATATACATTTTCCCCTGAGGAAATGCAGGAAATTGGTAAAACAATTCGTGAAAAAGGAGACTATATCATTCAACTCGTTGATGACTTTTCTCTTGTTTTCGAATTAAAAAACAATGCGCTTGAGCTGAATTTAGAAGAGATTGAGCTAAATAAATTTGTTCAGCAATCTGTTCAAGCCTTCCAAAAGGACTTAACAATTCAACCTGTCGAGCTTATTTTTAGAGGGACAGAAAATCCATTACATGCTTTACTTGATCCGAAATGGTTTATCCGAGTACTTGATAATGTCATCTACAATGCAATCAAGCACAATCCGACTGGAACACAAATTCAAGTAAATTTATTTCAGGATAACTTTAATCACATCATCCAAATTCAAGATAATGGTGTAGGAATAGATGAATATGCACTGGAAACTCTATTTGACCGCTATCATCGTGGAACAAATACACGAGAGCGCAAAGATGGGTCTGGTCTTGGTATGAATATCGCCAAAGGAATCGTTGAACTTCATCATGGCAGCATCGATGTACAATCTAAACTTGGAGAAGGTACAACGATTACAATTAGTCTTCCAAAATGAATTTAAAGGGGGGATGAAAGCCCCCCTATCCTATCTAAAGATTAAACGACCTTTATCATCTTTATTCCATATACCAAATCCTTCTGCAAATTTTTTCTCCAAAAACATTGGTAGCCTTTCTTTCATACCCTCAGCAAAATCAAGTTGTAATAATTCATCTTTATGTACCCAAAACACATCACCCTCATTTGTTCCATCGAATAATTCTCCGCTAAATTCGCTTGTTCGATAATTAAAAACAAAATACTTTTCGCCTGTTTTATCGTTTAACCAATAAATCACGCCACATGGTTCTAAATTAGAGATCGTTAAGCCTGTTTCTTCTCTTATTTCCCTAATTGTTGATTCGATTAGGCTTTCCCCATCCTCTACATGCCCCCCTGGAAAAGCAATTCCTTTCCACGATTTAATTCTATTTTGAACTAATACTTCGTTAGTTTCTTTATCATAAATCATACACATATTTGTTAATATTACCTTTGACATAGCCCATTACTCCTCTTCAAAATACTTATTCTATAAGATTAACATTTTACTAAAATGTTTATCAATTTCTTATAAAACCTGCTGATTTTACCCCTATTTTTATAATAATTCCCTGCGCTTTTCGCACTATTTTACGTAGCTTTACCGAATTTTATTATTAATCAATAATGCTGTTTTGTATAATTGAAGGTAAAGGAGTGGGAAAATTGCGAATTTATGCGAGAGTAAAGTCGATTGGAAAACGCAAGCCCGTATTAGAGCTACAGCCTTTTGATATAGAACCCGTCAATACATTGCGCGGGCTTATTATACAAATTGTGCAGCAAAACGTCAAAGCCTTTAATAACGGGAAATCATTCACTATGTATTTATTAGAAGAAGATATTGAAGCTGCACATGAGCAAGGAAAGGTTGGCTTTAATCATAAATACAATGACGCCAAGCAATCTGAGCAAGCAGCTGTCGAGGAAGCATTATTAGCATTCGAGGATGGGATTTATAAAGTACTTTATGGTGATATTGAGCTAACAAAATTAGACGAGCCATTACAACTAAAGGAAGAAGATATATTCACTTTTATTAAATTAACAATGCTGTCTGGGCGTTTATGGTAAAGGAGATGATTTTATGAAAAAACAATTATTTACGTTTCTTCAATCAATGGAGCAGCACGCTAAAAAAGAAGGCTATGAGTATTCTTATGATCAACTAGAAAAATTTAAAAACCTTATTAAATCAAATAGTATTACAACAGTTGAGCAATTATTTGATAACGGTTTATTTGATGCATTAAGCAAGCTTTATGATCCAGAGTTCGCTAATGAAATTAAACTTTATTGCTTCGAACAAATGAAACACTCTTTTCAACAGGGCTTATACCGCCGTTCTATACATAGCTCGTCAGTTGAGCAGCACGCTACCAATTTGTTAGCAATTATTACAGGCGGTGAATTAAATAAACAAGTCAATGTAATTGATGTAATACGTAACAACCAAGCTCGCTATTACCGTGGATTCAGCAATTTTTATGTTGATAAAAAGGGGCAAGCAATCGCTGCTGCAGGTTTTGCCGAAGCGAAATTCGCACATTTATTACAACATAATGATGCCGAAGCCATGAATTATGTACATGAAGCGATTTTTGCAGAAAATAATGTTGCTGTTTTAACCCACAATTTAATTAAAATGATTATTAGTAGCAGCAATATGAAAGCAATCGAATGGCTAGGACAGCTACTTATCGCTGCGCAGCGTCAGGAAGGGATGCGTCAGGCAATTTTAGAAAATGCAGATTGCGGCACACCTGAAACATTAATTTATTTTATGAAACTAATAAAAGAGCACGACTTAATGCGCTTTTCCTCTGTGCAGCGTGCATTTGAGACATGGACTGGTTTACTTTACTATGTGGACGATAAAAAGGTCGTACAAAAGCTGCTCGATATTTCTTATGATGTTCTTGCAAACGGTGCAGATTTCGAGCCACTTTTAGAGTCAGAGGATACGATTGCGAACTATGCTGCGCTCTGGGCAATTGCAACAAAGGACATGCAAAATATTGAGCCTGCTATTAAACGCTTACTGCGAGGAAAGAAACACCAAATCCTATCAGCACTTTATTTTGCCTCAATGGCTCATCTTGATAGCTATTTACGCCCTGTTATTTTTGACGTTATTTTCGAGCAGGATGATTTAGATATTTTAACATTGGCGATGCAGAATATTTTCCCTATCTCTATGCAGACGAAATACCATTTTTATGATCATATAGACCGTCATGAGTATTTAAAAGATTATCCACAATCGCTTCTGACTCGCATTGAGGAAATTGCTCAGCTTATGACGAAGCAGGAGCATACACTTCAAGGAAAGCCATTCCCTTGGTTAAACTACACATTAACGAAGGAATACATTATTAACGGCGCGATGATATTAGCATTCCTTTGGAAGGACCGCGATTATTTAACGAAAATTTATGAAATACGCAAGGAATTAGTGCACAACCAACGTGAAAATCTGCTAGGGTTAATTGTTGAAAAGCTGAATATGCCTCAGGCGAGTGAATTTTTAGTTGAAAGCCTTCAAGAACGTGGCACTCGCGACTTGGCATTACAATTGATTAAAAAGAAAGAAGAGCCGTTAACAGATGTGGAAATCGAAACGCTAGAGCAGCTGTTTTACTTAAAGTCAGGCGCTACGAAACAGGCGATTTTACATGCATTGGTAGCTCAACCCCCAACAAAAACACTGGAAAGTGCAGAGCGCTTAATAAAAAGTACTAAGCAAGATTTACGTTTAGGTGGCTTAGATTTATTAGTTGAGCTGAAAAAGGCGAAAGCGGTAGACAGCAAGCAAGTTTCAGCAATAGTAGGCAATATTGCAAAGCCTACTGCCAAAGAGCTAGAGGTAATCGAAGCCCTAATTGAAGATACGAGCCAAAAAACATTTGTAGGCGGCTTTGGTCTATTTAATCCAAGCTATGCAAAGGATAATGTTCCACCAGTAAAAATATTGATTGAAAATGCTACACAAACATTAACATCATTCGATTTAAAAAAGCTACAGGGTAAGCTACAGCTCCTTTCTAGCTTAATCGACGAAAATGCTACGTATGAATATAAGGTAAAATCTTGGAATGGCGAGGCGCATACTACCCTACTTGGTGACTATTTACGTCCAGTTTACGGAGCAGAGGATGAGCATATTAAAAACTATCCTTTAGCCGAAAAATGGCTTACTTGGAAGGACGATGTGCAGTTAACAGAAATGGAGTGCTTAGTCACTACGCTTTTCGTGAAGCAAAGCTACTATGGCAAAGAGCCTTGGGATAAAGGGCTGATTGATAAGGCAAGAGAAACTCTAGCGAAATGGTTTAATTTCGACAATATAAATGAACTAAATTATTGGTTAAACACATTGCCTCATGGAGATAAAGTCCATCTAATTGTTGAATTACTTTACAATACAGAATATGACCATACAGAGTCATTCAATTATGCATATAATGCGATTGCAGAAATTTTCCAAAATCTATCAAGTACAACAACGTGGTTTGAACGCATTAATTCATTATCAGAATGGTCTACTTACACGTATGAATCACATCCACTTTTCCAAACGCTGTTATATAAATGTGCACGTCATGCCAAGACAGACGAGCAATTTACACAATTATTTGCTCTGTATGTTGCAATAACACAGCTACATGAAAAGCATAACCGTGAAAAAGGAGACGGGCCAATATACTTACCTATTTCTTATTCAAGCGATTCTACAACAGCACGTGCACATGCTTTGGGACTGGTGCCGATAGATGCTTGTTATGTAGAAGTATTTGATCCATTAAACACGTCGTATCATATTTCTGATTTATTCGATACGAAACTGCGTGAAAAGCTGGTAGAAAGCTACCCGTTTTTAACTGAAGTATATGAAAAATCCTTTAATCGCATTATAGATATTGAATTAAGCCGTGGTGATTTACGTACAGAAGTAAGCCATATAGCAAATCGCTTAAATCCAATTGTTGGCGTAGCATATTTTGCACGTATTATGCATGCTTTAAAAGGATTAACACTAGTTCGAGGCTATTCATGGGCAGGTGACTATACGAAGCGCGAAGTATTTTCAAGTATGCTACAGCATTGTAGGCCAGCTTCTAGCGATACGGTAGATGATTTAGCAGCAGCATTACAGCCGTATAATTTCACAGAAGAAGAGCTATTAAATGCGATGATGTATACACCTTCTTACATTTCACTAATTAGTGAATACTTAGGCTGGTCGGGGCTTGAAAGCGCTGCCTGGTATTTCCGTGCACATACGACCGATACGTTAAGCGATGAAAGCATGAGTCAAATTCAGCTTTATACAAGCATTACAGCGAACGAGTTTCGTGACGGTGCCTTCGCAAAGGAATGGCTAATCGAGTGCTATAACGAGCTTGGGAAAGAGCGCTTCAATAAGCTATATGACAGTGCTAAATATGCCTCAGAGGGCGCAACACACCGCCGTGCCCAAATGTTCGCAGATGCTGCATTAGGACATTTAAAGCTTAAGTCTTTAATGGACGAAGTTGCTGACAAGCGCAATAAGGATAAGTTGCGCTGTATCGGTCTGGTGCCATTAAGCAAAAAAACTACATTAAAAGATGCATATAAACGCTATCAATTTATTCAAGCGTTTTTAAAGGAAAGCAAACAATTTGGTGCACAGCGTAGAGAAAGCGAAGGCTTAGCCTGTCGCATTGCCATCGAAAATTTAGCGCGCAACTTAGGTGATGATGTTACACGCTTTGCATGGCGCATGGAAATTTTCGAGCTCGATACAATCAAAAAATATTTTGAACTAATTGAAGTGGACGATATTTCGCTACATTTACAAGCAGATGAAAAAGGCATTGTAGACTTTGTTGTTGAGAAGGCTGGCAAGCAATTAAAATCTGTACCAGCTCGCTTGAAAAAAAATACAGTCGTTCAAGAAATGACAGATGTTCGCAAGCAATTACGCGAACAGCAAAGTAGGTCTCGTAAAGCATTTGAAGAAGCAATGGAAAAAGGAACAGCCTTCACTTTTGGTGAATTGAAAAGCTTACTTGAGCACCCTGTTTTAGCACCAATGCTGGAAAAGCTTTATATTGTAAGTGGCTCAACAATTGGCTTAATTAAAAATTTAGAGCTAGCAGACGATGCTGAGGCTCGCATTGCACATCCATATGATTTATTTGCATCGAAAAGATGGGCTGACATTCAGCATGAGGTGTTCACGAACAAAATTATCCAACCATTTAAACAAGTGTTCCGTGAGCTGTATGTTGTCAATGCTGACGAGCAAGATAAAAACGTATCATCACGCTATGCAGGGCATCAAATTCAGCCACAAAAAACATTGGCGTTATTAAAAACACGAGGCTGGATAGCTAGCTACGATGAAGGCTTACGTAAAATATATTACGAGCAAGATATTGTCGTAACGATTTATGCGATGGCAGACTGGTTCTCACCCGCCGATATTGAAGCACCAACGATTGAGTATGTAGCATTTTACAACCGCCGAACAGGTAAGTCGATTTCACTACAGGATGTGCCTCCTTTAATTTTCTCTGAGGCAATGCGTGACGTTGATTTAGTTGTGAGTGTGGCACATGTTGGTGGCGTAGATCCAGAGGCAAGTTTCTCAACAATCGAAACACGTGCAGCAATTGTTCGTGAATTAACACAAATGCTGAAGTTAACAAAAGTTTCTGTTGAAAAGCAGCATGTAATTATCGAAGGCTCGCTTGCACGCTACAGCTTGCATTTAGGAAGCGGTACTGTGCATAAAATTGGTGGTGCAATGATGCCAATTTTAGCAGTTCAATCACAGCATCGAGGTCGTATTTTCCTACCGTTTGCTGATGAGGACCCTCGCACAGCAGAAATTATGTCTAAAATCGTAATGCTAAGCGAGGATAATAAAATTAAAGACCCAACAATCTTACAATGGATTAAATAGGAGGAAGAGACGAGGCATATAATTGCTTCGTCTCGTTTTCTTTTTATTCTACGTTTTTTGGAATTTATTCTACGTTTTTCGAATGTTATTCTACGTTTTCTGCAATTTATTCTACGTTATTTCCCAATATCAATTTCGACAAGGCTAACAATGAAACAAAGTCTTCCTCTAAAACGGAAATCCCCCTCTTTTCAACAACAATTATTTAATCTCTATTCAAAAGTTGTTGTTTCTTTTCGCTATAGTTCTATATAACTTGTAACAATAAAATTTCAAGGAGGTAGTAAAAATGGGAAATAAGGATGTAACAGAGGGAGTTTCAACAAATGCATACTATGAGGTAGTAGGTAGTGCCTACGTAAGCTATAATAATGAATTGGCTGGTTATATGCAGTCAGCCCGTATAAATTTATTGGAAGGCTACTCGAAGGTTTTAGCAAGTAACACTGGATCAAATACTCTTGTAGTAAGGCTTATGAAAATGGAAAGCTCTGGTGTTATACCTAGCCAGCATATTGTTAAAGAATGGAATGTGTCCGTTGGTAAATCGTTAGATACAGGAATATTTTCGCTTGAGCCAAACACCTATTTTCTGAGATTATCTAGAACAAGCGCTTCCTATCCAACTAGCGGTACAGGTAGGTTACAGAGTATTAGACCTCTTTAAATATCCCAAAAAAGAATCAAAGTTAACCTCATTAAATAAAATTCACCTTCATCAAAAGACCTCATGCAATATGAAGGTCTTTTGATTTTATTCCCCCTACAATAACAACGTTTCGACGCATTTAAAATTTTAATCCATCTATAGAGATAAGTTGTAGATTTAACGCATCACTTTGCGAGCTGCGCTTAATTTTATTTTTACTAATACTACAGCATATGAAAGCGATTGGATAAAGTAGAAATCGGCTCTTTTTTCATATGTACTGTTTTCCTTAATGGGAATTTTCCCCTTTACAAAATATCGTTATTCCCCTGCTTTTAGTGCATGCATACATATCCTCTCTCCACTCTGTTATTGCCCAAAATGCGAGGTTTTTTTAATAGTCATATTCCTACTTAACAAAAAATTAATAAATTAGATAGAATATTATTTTTGGGAATTTTCTGAAAAGGTTGTATTTTTATCTAATGTTACTTCTTTTTTAATAAATAAAATAGTTAGGATGTGATTTTTATGGTTTTTTTCACAGAGAAAACATCTTTATACACTATCAATCAGTCTAAAGAAAAAGTCACAGAGAATATTTTAAAAACCGGCGCTGCAAAATTATGGTGTCAGGGGTTTACTGGTAAAAATGTTGTTATCGCAGTATTGGATACTGGATGCGAAACTGCTCATCCAGATTTAAGAAATCGAATTATTGGCGGTTGTAATTTCACTAACGAACATGGGGGAAATATAAATATTTATGAGGATTTAAATGGTCATGGTACACATGTAGCTGGAATTATAGCTGCATCTAACAATAATGGCGGGCTAATTGGCATGGCTCCTGATGCTAAACTTCTTATTTTAAAAGTATTAAATAAAGAAGGCATCGGGTCACTAGACTCTTTCATTAAAGCAATAAATTATGCTATTGATTGGCGTGGTCCGAATAATGAAAGAGTAAATATTATTAATTTATCTTTAGGAACAAAAAATAGTAATAATGAAGTTTATGAATCAATTAAAAGGGCTATAGCATTCAATATATCTGTAGTTGTCTCTTCAGGTAATGATGGGGATGGAGATATAAATACCGATGAATATAGTTATCCTGCTTACTATGAGGAGGTTATTGCTGTTGGAGCTATAAATAATGCAAATAAAATTGCTAAATTCAGCAACTCCAATGACAATATAGATCTTTATGCCCCAGGGGTAGATATTGAATCCACTCATTTAGAAAAGGAGTTTATTTCATTAAGCGGAACCTCAATGGCTGCACCCCATGTCACTGGAGCATTGGCATTACTAATTAATAGATATGAATTGATAACAGGTACTAAACCAACTGAAATGGAATTGTACAACTTTTTGATTAAACATACTGAACAAGTTAAAGTCACAGACACTAATACCATTTTATTATTAAATCTTGCAAATTATGATGATACCGAAATTAATTTAATCAATAAAGAATTATTGATTAAATGCTTTGGTGAAGTCAGAAAAACACAAGCATTTTTTACACAGTGTCTAAACGATTATTGTTCTCCAGAAGATAAGGAATTTTTAATATCGCTAATCCAAGAGTCAAAGAGTACAACAAACAAGCTCAAAAAATTATGTTATGGTATTAAACCATAACGACAAATAGAGCTTTCTTTTTTAAACTATTATATTCCATGTATTTCAATAATTTGATATAATATCAATACAAACATACGTTTCTAATCGGAGGGTGATTACTATTTGTACGAATGTTAATAGTAAGAAGACAAGCTGTATTAAGCCCGATTTACTGAAATGTTTTGAGATGGAGAACGAATCTTTCCTAAAAAATAAATTAATAACCTCTTTTTTAAAAAATTCTACTAATAAAAATGCCTATGAACTTGCCATTAACAACCCGACACTGGAAAATCAACAGCAGCTAGATAAACTTTTCAAGGCTTTCTACTTCGATATAAGATTTATTTCGCATATATCTTCAACTATTCATTTTAATGCCATTAATTATGATAAGCGAACAAGGACGCAAAATTCTAGATATAATCTGACTTTGGATTCTAGTATTGATAAAAATGATAATGATAATTCCTTTATCAATTTATTGATTGATGAAGAATCAAAAATATCATTAGACAAATTATTGTCTCACGAAAGCATTTTGAAGCAAGTATCTTGTCCAATTTTATATGCTTCTTTGAAAAAATTAACAAAAAAACAACTTAAGATTATAGAGTTAGCTTATGTAAATGGTCTAAGCGACACAGAAATCGGAAAATTGTTAAATATATCTCAACAGTCGATATCAAAAACTCATAAAAAAGCGTTAAAAGAGTTGGCAAGCTTTTTTATAGAGAATAAAGGAGGTAAAAGCGTTGATTGAGACATCTGACTTAATTATGGCTATTGGTAATTTTGGATTTCCAATAGCCATCACTGTATATTTATTTTATCGATTTGAAAGGAAAATAGAGAACCTTGAAAAAGTTATCATGGAATTAACTCAAGTTATAAAAAGTTATGGAAGGGGATAATATCATGAGCAAAATGTATTATTTAGTGGAAAGAGCACGATATGATGAAGAGGCTCTCTTAGAATTAATTAAGCTTTTTGAGCCTAAAATCTATAAATCTCTTTATTTCACAACACCTTCACACAGAGAGGATTTATTACAAGAATTAAATTATAAGCTCATTAACTGTATCTGGAAATATGACCTAAATAGTGTCCCTGGTTTTTGGGAGTTTAAAGATCATGTAATGTCCCGTTAAAAATAAAAGTGTTTTAAACGGCATATGCCCTAAATTTAAAGGGCATATGCCGTTTGATTTTTCTTGCCCAAGTTTATATCAAGATAATCGTTTTCATTAAATTGCTAAAAGTCTTTCTAAAATCGTTTATTGGATATCAAGAATATGGGTTTGGGTTGGGCTTATTTTGTTGCAAAGACCGTTCAGCCCTCTTCTACTTCAATAGCTGCACAAACACTGGCTTTATCTTGAACTGCCAATATCTTTATAGACTTTTTAAATATTATTTATTTAAAAAGTTGTTATTAGGTTTAAACAAGCTTCTTTATAAAAAAACGAAAGGAGGAAAAATGATGAAAGTTATTGGTGCAAAAATGCAAGAGGAGGAAGTAAAAGAGTTTGCTGCATTTGCTTTAAATCAGGAGAATGTCAAATCCATTATTAGTGAGTTAAGTAAGCGCACTACATTATCTGAGAGTACATTGGAGGTGTATCAAGCCTTTAAATTCGATTTAGGCTATAATGACGAAATTAGTTTGAATAGAGCTATTCTATTCAAAGATAAAAGCAGTGGATCCTATATTTCATTTATCGAAAAAGTAGGAGCTGAGGATGGCAATCATCCCCAATATATAGCACATGGAAATCTCGCTCTCCCCCTTGATAAAACAGTTGAGCTCTTGCGTGTTAAAGCTAATGTAGAAGGAGAAATAACAGTAAAATCGGATACTCGTGATCTAGATGATTATGTATCGGCTCTTAATAATAACGATAAAGATTTTTACAAAGATTTTCCATTGAGCGATGATTATGAGCCTGGGCAATTAAAAAATCTATTGGGCTCCCAAGATGCGTTAGATGGCTGTCTCCCAGATTATGTTTGGTGTGGTCAAGCTTGTGTAGGTAAAAATTGTAATGACTCGAATTCATATGTAAAAAATGCACTTGATAATTGTTGTAGAATTCATGACTGTTGTTACATTAAGTACGGTGTAAAACGCCCACATTGTTACTGTGATCAGCAGATTTGTGATTGTGCTCAAAGCGTATTCCCAGCAGGTCTAGGTTGGAATCCAATTGTGCAAGCAGCCTTTTGTTTTGTTTGTTAAATTCAATTAAAGTAAAAAGGAGATAAAACAAAATGAATATTGCCTTAAAGAAAAGCAGTAAATCAAAAATAGCCTTACTGATATTTACGATCATTTTCTCCGTCCTACTATCAAATATTGCTAATGCAGCTACATCCATTGCCGTTTTAAATACTGGCAGCAATTCCGCAAAAGGTACTCCTATTTCAATAACGGATGGAACATCTAAAATGACAGTGACTAATGGTTCTAATCAACCATTTCAGCTAATCGGTCACGCAAAAAAATTTAATGTTTCAATTATCCCTGACACAATTGTTCATACTAGCTACGCTAGACCGCAAACTGAAGTAGTATCAACATTCTATCCTACTCCAACAAGCTATTATGCTGTAGCTTACACTGAATATAATACAACTCAAATTTGGGGTGCAGTTCAGATTACTGACTAATTTATGAAGCTGACTATCCTTTAACTGTTAAACTCAAGGATAGTCAGCTTACTTATTAGAAAGGAGTGTATCAATTATTTTAAAAATATTTCATTCTATCATGTTTTTTTCGAAAATGAATATCAAAAATCCTTTTTATACTTTATCTATTTTATTTAGTTTTTTTTATTTAATCATGATTATTCATACTTATAGTATTTCTGAAATAACAAATCCCGGAAATATGCTTCAACTCTCTTCTTACTTAATACAGGGATTAATGATAATTTTTATGTTTCTTGGATTTCAAGCTATTCATCAAGAACTAAATAACAATACCTATGAAGTCTTTAAAATAATCCCTAAAAGTATACCTATAAAGCTTTTTGGAAACATATTTACTATCTTAATAATTAATCTATTGTTTTGCTTAACCTCAATTATAATAATATTCTTTTCCTACAAATACTCTGGTTACACAGATTCAATATTTTACTATAAATCTTTGCTTTTTGTATTTGAATATTGGGTTTTACCTTTTATAATTAGTATCTTTTTCGGGGCTTTATACGGACTTTTATTTCGAAAAAATATTGGTGTTGCTGCAATATTAATAACTTGTATTATACTATCCCCTATGAACGAGAAGTTCATTAACAATTTTTTTAAAATGTTTGGATTTGAAAAAATACCAAGTTTCTTAATTTTAGGTCAAGTATATTATGAAATGCCCTATAACTCTTTCTCAGGATTCTATATTTCCTTTCCCGATATAATAAATAAAATAATGTGGATTATTCTTCTAATATCACTTAGCCTCGGAATCTACTTTATAAAAAGTAATGGATATCAAAAAGTTGTACTAATTTGTTTTATTCCTATTGCCTATCTATTTATTATGCACATCAAAGATTATTCGAACGAAAACACTCTATCTGATTATCATAAAAGGTATATTAATGAGCTCAACTATTATGCTGAAGAAAAGCAAGGAAAAGTTAATTCAGGCTTTGATTATGATATTGCAAAATATGTTATAGACCTCAAAACTTCTAACACTGTCGATGCAACAGTTGATATCTTCTTTCAAAATCAAATTGAAGGAGAGAAAAGTTTTGCACTTTATCATGGATTTAAAATAACAGAAATAGTAGATCAAAATGGGAATAAGTTAAATCACAGCCAAGAAGGTGATTTTATATCTGTCCACATCTTAAATCCAAGTATAAGTTTAACTTTTAAATATATCGGAAAAAGCTCCCCTTATTTTCCCGTATCAACTAATAATGTCTATTTACCGTTTTATTTTGCATGGATTCCATCCAATACACTAAATGCAGCTTTTAAATATATATATGAATCAAACTATAGATTACCCCAACAACCTAAAAATAATATTGAATATATTCTTTTTTACGAAGGAGCAAGTCCTATAAATACAAATTTAGCCTTCAAAGATAATCACTATGAAGGCATTAGTGACAGCGGTATTTATATAATTAACGGAGAACTAAAGACAATCGAATTTGATAACAAAATTATTAGTTATCCTTTAACATGGGAAAATAGCATGGGGAAATTAAAGGATTATTTATCTATCTTTACCCACTTATTTGAACAAGCAAATAACCTTTTTGATTTGAATATTTCTATGCCAGACAAAATTAGCTTTATACCTGTTAGAGGTGCTAATGATAATTATATTTCTGAATTTATGTGGTATCACCCTAACGAAATTTTTATTATAGTTGACCCTTATGAAAATCATGATAAGAACACATTGGATATTTTGAAGAAGAGAATTTCTTATGATTTGATTGGCTCCTTATTATGGAAGAGGCAAGGTCTAGCCTATGATAACTATGAAATTGTGACACTCTTTAATATTTTGGTTGGCATTCAGTTGAACAAGAATATAGGAATAGACGAAAATCAATATTCAATAGGGGCGTTTTGGTTAAAAAATATATATAGAACTATAAATGAAGAATCCACTAAGCAAATTGTAGATAAAATCACTTCATTTGTTGACGTCGCACAAGACGAAGAAAAATATTTATTTTTCTCTAAATGGATGGAGATTTTACACAATAAAAACGCAAATTGGCAAGATATTGAGGTTATTTTAGAAACGATAAAATCTGAAAAGAGGGAGTAATTTGATTAAAGTACGTAACATTAGTAAAAAGTATAAAAATCGTTATTCTTTAAAAAATATTAACCTAAATATAGAAGGAATTTATGGGTTGATTGGCCCTAATGGAGCAGGAAAAACCACTTTAATGCGAGTTATAGCAGGATTAATTAAAGTAGATGAAGGAGAAGTACTTTTTCGTAACAGTTATGATTCCAGTATTAAAAGCTTACGAGAAAGCATTGCGTATTTACCTCAAGATTTCAACATATATCCACGGGTTACCATTGAAGAATGCTTGAATCATATAGCCATCGTAAAAGGATTATCAAAAAGTTTTGATCGAAAAAGAAAAGTACAAGAAGTTTTAGAAATTGTCAATCTTGTAGAACATAAATATAAAAAAATTAAAGATTTATCTGGCGGTATGAGAAAAAGAGTTGGTATTGCACAAATGTTTTTAACAGAGCCTAAAATACTCATAATAGATGAGCCTACTAATGGATTAGATATTTCAGAAAGATTTCGTTTTCGGAATCTTATAAGGAGTATTTCAAAGGATAGAACTGTCATTATTACGTCTCATATTGCTGAAGATGTAGAATTTCTTTGTAATAAAATTGGAATTTTGAAAAATGGCGAAATTTTAAAAGAAGGGACTTCTGAGGAAATCGCAAACTACGCTAAAGGGATGGTATGGGAAATAACTGCTAAGCCTAATGAAATATCCAACATATTACATCATTACACTGTTCTAAATATAGAAAAGCAGCCCTTTGATAACTTAAAGCTTCGTATTTTTTCTAAATCTCAACCCAAATACGCTAAACCTGTAGAACCAAAATTAATTGATGGATATCTAAGCATTCTTGAAGGAGATGGAGTATTTGATGTTACTTAAATTTCAAATAAAAAACATGGGAAGTCTATTTTATCTTCCGCTCCTATTTTGTGCATTCTATATCATTTTTCTTCTACTCATACCCGCTGAATTAGAAGGGATTTTATTTCTTATATTACAAATAGCTGTCCTCCCTTTTTCTTTCTGGTGGCCTGTATTTAATATATATGATTTATATCAAAATAATGTTGAAGAAATATTCGCAACCTACATTGGAAAAAATCTTTTGTTTGACTATTTGAGATTTACATCTCTGTTTCTTATTTTAATTTTATTTTTGTTTTTTATTACAAACATTAAAGTGGGACAGCCTTTCCCCTTACATTTAGTTTTTTTATTAATCGGTCAAACATTTATAATTTCCTCCTTTGTTTTATTAATCACTATTTATTTAAAAAGCATAGAAATCGCAAGTATGAGCGCTATTTTATATGTATTTTCGGAGGCAGTAACAACAGGTGAGATATTTCCTTGGCCGCATATTTTTATCTTTTCATTAGATAGCCACAATTTAAATGTTCTATGGATACAGATGATTATTTATCTATTCATATCAGCCATTTTTTTATTTGCCTCTATAAAATATGCCAAAACAATCGAACGAAATATTATTTAAATACTAATATTGTTGTTAAGAAGGCGTTTAGAACACTAAAAAAGACAGCATTATTTTGCTGTCTTTAACTTGAAATTGGAGTAGAAACATGAGCAATACTTTTAAGCAATAAAAGCTGCCCAACTTATAAATAAACCAAAAGACACAGTGGCAATTACGACAACTGGAGCAAAAAAGAGACCTGTATATCTTAGTCTTCTATGCCCCTCTTTCTTCTTAAAGCCTAAAATTCCTAATACAAAGCTAACAATGAAACAAAGTATCCCTGTACCACTAAATACATAAAATAAAGTCAACTGTAGGGTAGTAAGAGGCACCATTCCTTTTTGCGTCCCAGCTACACCTGAAAGAATAAAGAGCAATATGCCAGCGACACCTAAAGTTATTGCATACAGAGAAAACCTATTCATAAATAACCCTCCCCATATATTCATCCTATTAATTATAACAAGCCACAGCAGCCAAATACAAACATATTGATGTAAAACGTGATGCTATTGGCTCCTAAATTTGTTCGAAATTGCCTGTTTCTCGTCTTTATCGTAAGATATGCGATGCTCCTTTTAGTTGACTGTGTTTATCTCAACTAACAATAATCCAGATCCCCCCTAGCTTGTACTCACAATTAGTCTACATGACTTACGGAATTGTATAAGTTTAGCTCGCTATTAACAATGTGAAGTCAGCGGGAACATAAAATTACCTTTCAGCAACGGATTTTTTGATAAAACAAATAAAGCATCGTCATCGTTCGGAGAAATTGTCGCATTCATGCCATCAATTGTACAGCTAGGTGTAAAGTAAAATACGACCTTTTTCGTTGTTTCTTTTACAACGCTTGCCATAATAGCTTCGATATTTAGTGCATTTAACGCAATGATATCGAAAATATGTAATGTATCCTCTTCCTCCTCCATAAGTACAATCGTTTCTAAATCCTCCACATAGAAAATTACCTCTTTGAATGGAATAGTGAAGTAGAACATTAAAAGACTAGCATTATTCTTAGTATCTAAAACATTTGAGTTGATATAACGTTTTTCCGCAAAACTTTCAAGCAAGGCTATATCCTTTTTAACAGTAAGCTGCTTTATCTTCGCACCTTTATTCACTTGAATCGAACTTTTCTCTAAATCCATGCTAAATTCACTTTCATGAAGTCGCGTAAAGCCAAATTTCGGATAGAAATCAAGCACCGTTTCATTTGCGAAAAGAAACATGAAATCACATCTATCTTCATATTCCTTCATAATATGCTGCATTAATTTTCGTGATAAACCTTGATTGCGATAGCCTTCATCTGTCATCACCGTACCAATCTGAATGGCACTATATGCTGTGCCATCAATAAGAACAGACATTTTATTAATAGAGGCATTTGCAATCACTTTGCCTTTGTCAACATACGAATACGGCACATATTGCTCGTTCCAATATCCTCGCTCATACCAAGGTCTAAAATCGAGCTCAAATGTTTTAATTGCCAATTCGTTAAAGCTCTCTCGCAAGCTTTCATTATTTCGATAGTCACTTACTAATTCATACTTTGTCATTTATAGTTCCTCTTACTTTCTTTTAAAATAATATGCGTGTGTAATAAGTGCAACGAGATATTCAGAGCAATCCTCCTGGGCGTCTAATAGATGAACATTGCTTATAATATGATTGCGCTTCATCGTCCCTAAAGTGCTCTGTTTGTCTTGCAATGTAATCGCTGAGGACATTGATGCTGCGGAAGTAGTAAAAGTTTTGCCTTCAATAGTAAATTCAATAACCTCTTTTAGCTTTACAGTATTTTTCATAGTATTTAAAGTGTGAGCCCTGCCTATTTCCATACCGTTTTTGTATATCGTCCAATGCTCCTGTATTAATAATCTATTTTTAGAATTCCAGCGAATAAGATAATTTTCCTCATTTATTTGAACTTCGAGTGCTAAATACCAATTTGAGCCTAAAATATCCGACACAATATGCTGCCATTTCTTTTCGAAATAACGCCTTATGTAACCTAGTTTTAAATCCCCTTTAAACAAAGGCTTTTTTGATAAAATCGTTGTTTGTCTTTCATAATACGACCAGCTTGTAATATTATTTGGTTTATAATTTTGTTCCTTATGTATGAGCTTTTTACTAAATAACCAAATAAAAAGTGCAGCAGTTAGAAATAGAAAAGTTGATGCAAAAGCTGTCACACTAAATAATCCATAAATTAAAAACCTTGCGAAGATAGCAAGCTGCAGTAAAATAAAAAGCAAGATTAAATGATACATGTTTCCCTCCACTCGTCTTTATGAGCTTTCAAATAATAATTAGTCCATCCAGTAAAAAATCGCATCCTTTATAAGATAATCTTTCGGTCTTCTAGAAAGTGTTGCAATATTGGCATCAAAAGGAAGTGGCTTTTCTACATCTTCCTTTTGTAAAATTGAATAATTATATTTCAAAAAGAGACGCTGCAATTTTTCATACAGTTCTTTTAAATTGTTTGGAACAATCAATTGATGTATGTCATCCAAAGAAGTCATCGCACCATTTGTCCATACACCTGTCTCCATTAAATAACAATCCGTTTTTTCGCCGCGCCCTATTAAGACAACTGGGGCAAGCATACTAATATTTACAATAAGCCCTTCTTTTCTTTCTTCTACCACACCACTAGGCTGCTTTGTACGAGTTATAGAATCATTACAATAGACAAACCATTGTATATACGACGCATAGCCACTCCCAAAATGTAATGGCTCTGGCTCGCAATGTATTTGCTTTGACTTCTCTAATTCTACCTTGATTCTCTTTAAATAACCGAGAATAAGTTGCTCACTCTTTGTATTATATGGGAACATCTCGCCAATCATCTCGCCTGCTATTAATTGCTTTAGTTGTTCATTTGTAAACATTTTCCAGCTCCTTTCCAAACATAATGGGGCTCTCCATTTTCTATCATACCAAATCACGCTAGAATGAAAGGAAAATCTAATACTTTTTTCAAATTCGATTATTTCCGTCTAGAAAATATCGAGTAAAGGAAGGCTTTATTCAATATGATTAATTTACAAGGGAGGGAAAACAATTGCTGCAAAAGTTTAATCAATTAATGGATTATATTGAAGCCCACCTGACAGAAAATCTTTCAGGAGAAATAGTCTCTCAAATTGTCGGCTTATCCGATTATCATTTTAGAAGAATGTTTTCTTATATGGCAGGCATGTCGTTAACGGAGTATATCAAAAATAGAAGATTTTCCTCTGCAAATGCTGAGTTAGTAAAAGGGGCAAAAGTGACAGACGTGGCCTTCAAGTATGGATACCAATCCGTTGATGGATTTTCTAGAGCATTTCGTGAGTGGAGTGGATTTTTACCTTCAGAAGTTGCTAAAAATCAGATCCAAAAAACCTTTCCAAAGTTTTCATTTTTTATAGATATTAAAGGAGGCGTTTCGATGGAATTCAAAATTGAGAAAAAGGAAAAGTTCAATCTAGTAGGTGTAACAAAAAGAGTACCAATACAATTTGAAGGTGAAAACAATGCAATTATGGACTTAGCTAAAACGATTACTGAGCAACAAAGAAAAGAAATGCACGAATTAGGTAATTTATACCCGCATCAAGTATTAAATGCTTCATACAATTTTGATGAAGGGCATTTAGAGGAAAAGGGTAATTTAACACATATGATCGGCTTTGCAACTACAAAGGAAAATCCGTATAACGACTTAGAGCTAATTAAACTGGAAGAAAATACGTGGGCTATTTTCCCAAATCGTGGCCCTTTCCCTACAACATTACAGCAAACGTATGCCAAAATTTATTCAGAGTGGCTGCCATCATCAAATTATGAGCTCTTAAATGAGCCAACAATTTCCTTCACTCGCTATGATGATCCAGCAAACAATGTTTATAGCGAGGTTTGGATTGCAGTAAAGGAAAAATAATTATGATGGGCGTATTTTGAGTCGCGCCCTTTGCGACGAATAACCGCTTTTTTAGCAAATAGTTAAGTTAAAAGGCTAAGGCAGTCCGAAAAGGAATACCTTTTAGACTGCCCATCCCATTCGCGTTTAAATTGTTTTTTCGCCATTCTCTAAAGCCTTTACCATCTGCTCAAAACGCTTTTCTCTCGTTTCCTCACGCTTCGCACTAAAAATATGTCGCGCCCACCCTTTTTGATAGCCTTCTGTTAACGTTTCAAAAAAATGATATGCTTCGTCGTATTGCTGAAGCCGTTCCTTTAGCTGTGGAATCATTTCGATGTAATCGTCAACACGCTGGCTTGCGGCATTCGATTTCTTTTTCTTCTCCTCACGTTTAATACCTACTGCTGTAAAAACATCATCAACACTGACCATTCTTGAAAATTTATATGGTGACCCTGCAATATAACCGTCCCCATCCGGATCAATATCTAGCGCTGGGAAAATATCATCACGATGAATGAAGCTATCTAGCTGCTTATTTCCTTTTTTCGGATAAGCAATGAATACATAACCCCCTTCTGCAATGTGATCCTCTTCAACCATTTTCTTTGTCGCTTCAACAAAATCAGCTAGCGAATTGACAAAAATAAAAATTGCACCGTACTTTTGTTCATCTAACTCCTCAATATATTGTCCTTCATACGTTGCAAATAAATTTGGGTTAGGATTATTTAAAACAGCTAGCTTTTCATACTTATTTAAATTTAATTTTTCTACAATAGTTTTCATTATTCCCTCTCCTTCAATGAATCTTTTTTCTTTACAGTTGCGTATTATTATTTAACGGCATTTCAGACGTAAGGAGGTAAGACTGTGGGCCTTTTAATTTCTTTAATTATCTTTTTAGCTATATTATTTGTTATTGGTGGCATTTTAAAAGTATCATTCACTATATTAAAATATATCGCATTAATTGCAATAATCGTTTATGTAATAAGATATCTTTCAGCACTATTCTAAACTGGCGCTCTTATTTAAGAAAAATGGGAAATGTAGCAATTGCTCATTTCCCATTTTATCGACATTTCCAACCTCTTATATCTTCCCCCAAAAAGCCTAGCCTACTTCTATTCCTTAATCCAATAGGACGAACCATCATTACTACGATCCATAAATCCATATTCAATTAGATAACGTCTTAAAGTAACAAAATCAGCATGCACTGTTTTTAAAATTGTATTTACTTCTTTTTCTGTATAAGCCTTCCCAACAGTAAATCGTTTTAAAATATGTTGTAAAATAATAAGCTTTCTCTTTTCTTTACTCGGAATCGTCTCAATGCTGCCATCTAAACCTTGTTTAAAATAAGTTTGTAGCACTTTTTCGCGCTCTTTGTCCTCAATGCTATAACGCTCGTCCACTTGTGTTGCCCCCTTATGAATTTTATAATGATTCGGCTCTGAGAATAGCTGCATTAGGGCTAGGAAAATTTTTGCCTGCTTCTCTTTTTCACGTAGCTTAAAGCGATGCTGACGCACTGTTGAAATATTATTAACACTACTTTCTACAGCGATTTCCTTATCTGATAAGCCCTCATAAAACAGCTCTAACATCTCCTGCTGCACCTCGGATAAGCCATTTATTTTCTTATCCATTTGCAAAAGTGCATGAAAGGCTGAGCCATGCTCTTGTCGAATATGTGCTTGTACCATACCTTCAGCTGTTAAAAATTTATCTTCAAATGGATATACTTCATGTATAAAAAACACTTTATCGCAATGAAGGCAACGATATTGTAAATCATCTAATTGATAGCCTTTCATTAATTCGCCAACCGATATATTTGAGAAATCCATAAATATCACCTCAACAAACATATTATATAAAGTTTATTAATTTGTAAACAAAAATACAATTTGTTTATATTTATAGACTTATTTGCTAAACAAAAAAGTAGCATGTCAGAGTCAACTCCAACACGCTACTAAAAAAACCTACTCACACTCACAATTTTTGAATTCCTCTCCAAAAGACAGACCAAGAAATATTTAACTTGCTCTCATACTCTTCATATGAATAGTTCATCATATGGAATAGCATCCCATCTAATATTGTCATAAAGCTTGTGGCAACCATATCACTATCAATAAGATTTTCTTCTTTATTTCCCTTCAAAATTGAGAAAACAAGCTCTTTAATCTCATCTTCCACCTTTTTATTCTTAACCGCAATAAGCTCTTTGAATATTTCTGGTGGATAAATACCATACCTTTTTAGAAAAAGGCCTTTATCGTTCATATAGTAGTATTTATTTAATTCCGCTAAGATATGATATAGTTTTTGCTCAGTTGAAAACTGCTCTATAATACAAGCTTGTTTTTGTTAAGATTTCTTTAAATATGTCGTTTTTTTGGACTGATTGTAAATGCGATGTAAATATTTATTTAATCCCTTGTAAATGATATGTACAGGTCACTTAAAACTATCAATAATAAAGTGAAACTTCACTCAACAGGTTTATTGCCTGATAGTGAAGAACATAATTTAGTTACAAAGAAAGGATGGAATAAATTGACTATTAACGTACAAGAAATGATTTTCCAATTTCTTGGAGGATTAGGATTGTTTCTATTCGCTATTAAATATATGGGAGATGGCTTGCAAAAAGCTGCAGGCGATCGTTTACGTGATATTTTAGATAAATTTACAACAAATCCACTAATGGGTGTACTTGTCGGAATAATTGTAACAGTTCTTATACAGTCTAGTTCAGGAACGACTGTTATTACAGTAGGCTTAGTTAGTGCAGGTCTTATGACATTACGTCAGGCTATTGGCGTTATTATGGGTGCTAATATTGGTACTACAGTAACAGCTTTTATTATCGGAATTGACGTAGGTGCATACGCTTATCCAATTATGGCAGTAGGTGCGATCTGTTTATTCTTCTTTAAGAAAAGTATTATTCAAAATATAGGACAAGTACTTTTTGGTTTTGCGGGTTTATTTATAGGTTTAGAGCTTATGAGTGGTGGAATGAAGCCGCTACGAGATTGGCAGCCATTTTTAGATTTAACTGTGCAAATGTCAGATATACCGATTTTAGGTGTTATTGTTGGAACAGGATTTACTTTAATCGTTCAATCTTCTTCAGCTACAGTTGGTATTTTACAAGGTCTTTATGCTGAAGAGTTAATATCTTTACATGGTGCTTTACCTGTTTTGTTTGGTGATAATATTGGAACAACAATCACAGCTATTTTAGCAGCATTAGGTGCTTCCATTGCCGCAAGACGAGCGGCTGCCACACACGTGCTATTTAACGTCGTAGGTACAATTATATTTATGTTATTACTAGGAATATTTACGAATTATGTAGAATGGATTTCGGGTGTACTAAATCTAGAGCCGAAAATGCAAATTGCTTTTGCTCATGGAACATTTAATGTTCTTAACACAATTATTCAATTGCCATTCGTTGGTGTTTGGGCATATGTCGTGACCAAGCTGATTCCTGGTGAAGATTCTATTATTGAGCACAAACCAAAGTTTTTAGATAAAAATTTAATTATCAAATCTCCATCTGTTGCACTTGGACAAGCAAAAATGGAAGTGGTACGCATGGGTGAATATAGTATTCAAGGACTTGAAGAAACATTGACAATTTTAAAAACTGCAGACACTAAATTGATTGGGAAGGTTGTCCAATTAGAAGAAGCGATAAACAATTTAGACCGTAGATCAACGGAATATTTAGTGGAATTATCAAAACAGTCTTTATCCAACCATGATTCTCAAGTGCATCATGCTTTATTTGAAAATATTCGCGATATTGAACGAATTGGTGACCATGTAGAAAATATTATCGAGTTATTACAGTATAAAGAGAACAACCGAGTACGCCTAAGTGAACAAGCTGCAAAAGAGCTAGAGGAAATGTTTATTTTTACATTAGATACTGTAAAAATAGCTATCGAATGCTTAGATAAACGTGATACTAACTTGGCACAACAAGTTATTAATAAAGAGAATGAAATTGACAATATGGAGCGTCGTTTACGTAAATTACATATCAAACGTTTAAACGAAGGAACTTGTTCAGGTTCAGCAGGTATTGTTTTTGCAGATATTGTAAGTAATCTAGAAAGAATCGGTGACCATGCTTCAAATATAGCAGAAACTGTTATTGCCTAATGAATACCCCATCAAACAATTGTTTAAATTTAAATGTTGACATCATTTAAATTTTGGGATAAATTAATTTCTAACTTAAAAGGCAAAGAAAAGGATATGAATCATTTTTGAGAAGGTCATTAGAGAGGGAAATCACCGGCTGAAAGTTTCCTGATTGGACAAAATGATTTACTCCCTTGGAGCCGCGCTAGGAAACTAGCGACGTTTACAGGCGTTATCTGTATCAATGAGCTACTGATGTGCATACATGAGTAGGAATTTGGGTGGAACCACGGGTATTCAAAACATATTCGTCCCTTAGCGGATGAATATGTTTTTTTATTTACCAAAAAATCAAAAAGGAGAGGTAGTATGTCAAATCAAGAAGTAACAATTCTATTTCCAAATGGCGAGAAAAAACGTTTTGCCAAAGGTGTTACGCTAACCGACATTGCAAAAGCAATCAGTCCTAGCTTAGCAAAAAAATCAATAGTAGGTAGCGTCAATACAACGACAACCGATTTGACACAACCCATTCTAGTGGATGCCGAAATTTCACTTTATGATGCGATGTCAGAGCAAGGCTTACAAGTGCTACGTCATTCAACAGCACATTTATTAGCGCAGGCTGTGAAGCGTTTATATCCAGATGCAAAATTTGGAGTTGGCCCAGTTATCGAAAATGGCTTTTATTATGATATCGAAATGACTCATACATTAGTGCCAGAGGATTTAACTATTATTGAACGTGAAATGAAGAAAATTGCTAGCGAAAATTTTGAAGTTGTTCGCAAGGAGGTGTCACGTGAAGAGGCACAGCAGCTATTTGCACATGATGCCTTAAAGCTAGAGCTGCTGGCAGCGATTCCTTCAGATGAATTAGTAACTGTTTATAAGCAAGGGGAGTTTTACGATTTATGTAGGGGTCCACATGTCCCATCTACAAACAAAATTCAGCATTTTAAATTATTGAATATTTCAGGCGCTTATTGGCGTGGTGACAGTAACAATCAAATGCTACAGCGCATTTATGGGGTTGCCTTTGCAACAAAAGAACAAATGCTGGATTACTTCATCTTTTTAGATGAGGCAGAAAAACGTAATCATCGAAAGTTAGGAAAAGAGCTCGAGCTATTTATGTTTTCTGAAGAAGCACCAGGAATGCCCTTTTATTTAGCAAATGGACAAATTATTCGCAATGAGCTGGAAAGCTTTTTACGTCAACTTCAAACAAAATATGATTATCAAGAAGTGCGTACACCATTAATGATGAATCAACGTTTATGGGAGCAGTCAGGACATTGGCAGCACTACAAAGAAAATATGTATTTCACACAAGTTGATGAACAAAAATTTGCATTAAAGCCAATGAATTGCCCAGGACATATGCTCATTTATAAAAACGACCTTCACTCTTACCGCGATTTACCAATTCGTATGGCAGAGTTTGGCCAGGTACACCGTCATGAGTTTAGTGGTGCATTAAACGGTTTGCTTCGCGTTCGCACATTTTGCCAGGATGATGCACATATTTTTGCAACACCTGAACAAATCGAGGATGAAATCGCACTGGCATTAAAAATTATCGACCATGTATATAAAGTCTTTGGCTTCGAATACGAAATTGAGCTATCAACACGCCCAGATGACTATATGGGTGAGCTCGCATTGTGGAATAAAGCAGAAGAAGCACTTGAAAATGTACTAAAACGTCTAGGCTTTCCGTTTAAAGTAAATGAAGGAGACGGTGCATTTTACGGACCCAAAATTGATATCCACATTCGTGATGCCATTAAGCGTAGCCACCAATGTGCAACGGTACAATTAGATTTTCAAATGCCCGAAAAATTTGATTTAACATATATTAATGAGGACAACGAAAAGGTACGGCCTGTCATTATACACCGTGCAGTATTCGGTTCAATTGATCGCTTCCTTGGCATATTAATTGAACACTTTGGCGGCGTCTTACCTCTATGGCTGGCACCGAAGCAAGTACAGATTATTAGCGTCTCTGAAGTTCATCAACCCTATGTAATGGAAGTTTTCAAAGCTCTACAAAAGGCTAACATTCGCGTCTCTATAGATATGCGTAATGAAAAGCTAGGTCGCAAAATAAGGGATGCTCAGCTACAAAAAATTCCTTATATCCTTGTATTGGGCGATCAAGAGCAGCAAAATCAAACGGTGAATGTCAGAACACATAAAAAAGATAACTTACTGACACTGCCCATCCAACAATTTATTGAACAAGTTCAGAAGAAGATTATTGATAAGCAATTATTTCATTAGTAAACTATAAAAAATGGAGCTGTCTCAAAATAACTTTTCAGGCAGCTCTGATTGATATTCAAGATGATAAGAAAACTATTCCATCCCTAAATATATAATTCACTGGCAACCATTTTCTCACAATCACAATTGTAAAGCAGATACCTACTAACCATAGTAAGATTGCGATAATTGCCGTAATAATGATTGATGTGACGATTGTAGCTATTATTGAATTTCTCTTTATACCAACATATAAAGGAACCATCCTTAAAGAAATTGCGGAAAGAATAATTAACATTTGAATAACTAAATTTTTAAAAAATATAAGTTATATAGGTTAACTGTGACTTAATAAAAAATACTTATGTGTTGAAAGATGCTAAATAATTTATAAAAACCACAGTAATTTTCGCTTAAATATACATTGTATCAAGAAATTTAAAAATCTAACTGTTTTTATTGAAAACAAACTTATCCTATTTCAAAATATCAAAGTTTATTTTAATCCATATTAATCCCCTTCATAGACCTTTTTCATTGCATTATATAAACAGACATCTTTAAAGTCATCTTTATTAATATTGAGTTCTTCACTTACCATATATAAATAATACAACCATTCTGTATCTTTTGTTTTGACAGCTTCAACACAAGCAATTTCTAAATACTTAACATTTATAAGGCGTTCTATGCCTTTAAGGTACTCTAAAGCTTTGGATGCTCCTGGCCAGTTTAAATCCTTAAATAATTCGTATAGTTTAGGTAAAGCTAATTCATTATTTGGATAACCGACTGATATTATAATATCCACTGCATTCTCCCAACATTCCTTTGCATATTTAGGAAATATCAGTGGCAATTGCTCATTTGCAATTTGACAAAGAAATTCCTTAGCTTCATTTTGAATTGCTTTTGGTAAGTGCCAATTTAAATTATATGAGTAATATATGACTAAATCGTTTTCCATAAAGATCTATACCTTTCAAAATTATAGTATTTCTTATCTTTTCACTTTTACAGAAATTCCTTGTAAAATTCTAGTATACTTATGTGGTTTATCGTTAGCAATGCCACTACTATCCATCCATTTTTGCATTTCTGATGCCTTAATTGTTTTTACAGAAACATAGTTAGCACCATCTTTAATCGCTTTAGTTCATTTATCTAATTTACGACTTCCATAATAGTTGCTGCAAATGTTGAGCAATAAGTATAGCTAATAAATGCTCAAATGCCCAAGTTGCTTTAGGGACTAAATGAACGGTAATTACTGGTACAACAATCATATCAGCAGCATTATTGTTGATAACTTCTCATTCTTCAATTGTTGTTCCTTTAATTGCTCATAAAAAAACGGGAAATGCACATTTCAATTAGTACATTTCCCGTTTTATATCATATTTTTTTATGTACCCCAAAATTATTCAAAATCTTTTTTGTATAATCTAAAGGCGTATATTGCACCAACTAAAAAGACAATACCTTGGAATAAAATAAAGAACTGGCGGAAGTATTCAATATCTCTATCGACTAATGAAATAAAGACTGCATTCATAACGAGTTGTGTAGTAAACATACTCGACACAATTTTGAGGTAAATCGTACTTGTTCTTTCATCAGGTCTGCCAATCTTTTTATTAATGTATAAAAGCATTGATAATGCCCCTACATATAAAATCACCGTTAAACCTACAATAATATTAAAGTTTTGAGAGCTTTTTAACATCCATTCATTTAGTAAATCAATCATTACTATCATCCTTTCTTACATACGAAAATATGTCATTAATATCTACTTCAAAGTAATTAGCTATCCTATATGCCAATACGAGAGATGGAGAATAATTATTTTTTTCCATTACAAATATAGTTTGCTTAGAAACGCTTACAGCATCTGCTAACTCTTGCTGCGACATGCGCTTCAGTACTCTGTATTCATATACTTTATTAAAAATTGAATCCCCGAACTCTTCCTTTTTCAAAGCGACCACCCTTCCCTCTTGCTTATATGTATATAATAAACCATAATTTTATAAAAGTAAAGTAAACTTATACAAAATTTAATTTTTATTTTATAAAATACATATAAATCATTACATTTGTACAGTTTATATTTACCTCAATTCAGTAATGTTTTTCTGTTGCGAATGCATTGCTTCAGATACAGGATCCCCCAAAGTTCACTCTAAGAACGCCTCATCTATATCGTAACGATTAAAAATTTAGAGAGAGATTGCCGATAAGTAGCTGTCTCTTTAACAGGTCAAAAAAAACGAGAAATGTACATTTTGATAAGTACATTCCTCGTTACCATTTATCGGTACTCTCTAACTTTTATTGCTTTTTAATGAATGCAATCTGACCAACATGGATACCCGCGTGATACATCAATCTACCAACTGCCTCCGCTGGTGTACTAGTACCCATTTTCGTTTCAACCATTGTATATAGCTCATCTTCTTTTAATTCATTAATTGCAGTTATTACATGTGTATTAGATAACTCCAACAACTTGATAATTTCCTCATGTGTATTTGAGGATGGTAATGTAGATGGTTGCTCTTTGCTCAAATACCATTCCGCAAACATATATTCAGCTTCTGCTGTATGAATAAGCAAGGATCTAATTGTTGTGTCGTAAAGCTTTAAATCCAATTGTTCTTCTGTTAGATTCTTTGCCATATTTGTAAAGCGGCCTCTTAATGCACCCCACATCGTTAAAATTGCTCGATGGGCTTCACTTTTGTATGTAATGTCCACTATTTAAGCCTCCGTGTTGTTCTTTTTATCTACAACTACATGCTCAAACTTAGCTCCATCGATACTCACATTAAATGCCATACCAAAACCAACCACATAGCGACCACTAGTCGGCGTTAGCTCAAATAATGCGAAATCAAGCCCACGGAACACTGTCATCATTTTCGCATCAAACTTTTCATCGAATAACGAAAAAATCTCATCGTTTCCTTCATTTCCAATATTACGCGCACTACATCTCAGGCGTACTCGCTCTGTTGCAAATGGGTTTTTAGTAGTCTCTTCATCCGCCATTAAAAACACATCACTGAGCTCACTATTTTCTAAATACTGATAGTGCTCAGCAATTTGGCTAATATAAATGTATAGCTTACCATTATTTTTTACAAACGGTGTACAGCTTGTAAAAGGATGGCCATTTTCATCTAACGTCGCTAAAGTTAAAATACTTTTCTTTTCTATAAATCGTAAATAACTTTCTTTATATTTTTCAAGATCAATTTGCTTTGTCAACACTAATTCCCCCTCTAACTTTCGTAGAATTTAATAAATGGATTCTTGGCTTCTTGTCATTGCAATTGCAGTTAATTTCGCAATTCATTCGGTAGACGTTCTTCACCATATCTGTCGTCATTACTTGTTCTGGTGTACCACAGGATTGCTTTTTTCCGTTTTGCACAACGACAATACGATTGCTATAATAAGAGGCCTGATTTAAATCATGTAGCACCATAATTACTGTCATGTTCATCTCGCGATTCAGCTCTTGTACAAGCTCCAATACCTCATGTTGATGTGAAATGTCTAAATAAGTTGTCGGCTCGTCTAATAATAAAATTTTCGGTTGTTGTGATAAGGCCATCGCAATCCAAGCTCTTTGAGATTCACCGCCAGATAGCATTGCAATACGTTTTTCCTTGAACTGCGTCATATTCGTCTTTTCAAGTGCCCATTCAATGATTTTTTCATCTTTTTCTGCTAGCTTTTCAAACCATCGCTTATGTGGATAGCGACCATACGATACTAAATCATATACAGTCATATCCTCTGGGGCAGTATTGCGTTGGCTAAGCATACACATTTGGCGTGCCGTTTCCTTGCGACCCAGCTTGCTTATATTTACACCTTGCAATTTAATATCCCCTTTACTTGGTGCAAGCTGTCTTGAAATGGCTTTCAAAATGGTAGATTTCCCAGAGCCATTTGGGCCAATAATGGAAACAATTTCTCCCTCCTGTACAGAAAAAGAAAAATCCTGAATGACTGTTTTTTTCTCATATTGAATTGAGATTGAATCGACTGTTAGCATACTAGAACACACTCCTTCTCATCAAATAAAGAAAATACGGTCCACCGATAACGGCCATGACAATTCCTGCCGGTATTTCTAAAGGCGCTACGATTGTTCTGCCGCCCGTATCTGCAATTAATAAAACTAATGCACCTAAAGCCATGCTCATCGGCAATAAATATTTATAGTTCGAGCCTACTAAAAATCTAGCCATATGTGGCACAATCAATCCTACAAAGCCAATCATTCCAATAGCTGCAACAGAAGTAGCCGCTAAGAAAACTGCTAATATCGATAACAAAATGCGAATCATATTCACATTTTCTCCTAAGTTGGAGGCAACTTGGTCACCAAGCTTAATAATATTTGTTTTGCGAATAGCGAAAATAGACGCAATCCAACCTACAATTGAATATGGCAATACCATCCAAAGTACGTGATTACCTTTGGCTGCTAGGCTCCCATTCATCCATTGCACAGCAGATGGTAGGCGATCACTATACATAATGGATAAATAACCAACTACCCCACCACAAAGTGCATTTACTGCAACCCCTGCTAAAATAATAGAAATTGGCGATAAGCCTCTTTTTTTCCATGCCAAGCTGTAAACAATTGACGCCGCTATAATCCCACCAATAAACGCCGCTATCGGGATAAATGACGTATACTCTGGCATTACCAGCATAATCGTTAACACAGCTACTGCAGCTCCACTTGTCACACCAGTAAGCCCTGGGTCAGCAAGTGGATTGCCCATTACGGCCTGTAAAATTGCACCAGATATAGCGATATTCGCCCCGATAATCAAAGCCAACAGCACCCTTGGTAATCGAATATCAAAAATAATCGTATCGTTTACATGGCTCGAAGAAGCGTGAAAGAGTGCTTGAAGAATATCAGGGATAGGTACTCTTACACTCCCTAGACCAATTGCAATAATTGCCATTACAACTACTAAAGCAAAGGTTACCGTAACAACCACTCTATTTCTAGAATGCATCATGCTAATAACCCTCTCTATTCCTCATAAAAATATGTAGAGATTTCTGTTAATGCTTTCTCTGCATTTTTAATTGATGTCACACCAAATACTTCATAATCTAAAATGTGGATTTTATCGTTTTTGTATGCCGATAATTTTTTCCAAACTTCATTTTTTTCAACTTCTTTTTTAAACATCTCTTCTGTAGCACCATGATCCCCAGAAGCTAAAACTAAAATAATATCTGGATCTGCAACAACTACTTCCTCTAAATTTAAAGGTGAGTAAGTGTCGGTGGCTTTTAATACTTCTGTTGCAATATTTTTCGCACCTAGCTTTTGAATAAGGCTTCCAACATAAGATTTCTCATTCATCACCATAAACGAATCTGCTGTCCCAATTGTTAGCATAACTGTTGGTAACTCTTTATCTTTCCCTTGCTCTTCTAATTGCTTTTCTTTAGCAGCCAGTGCTTCTAATATTTTATTCATTTCTTCTTGCTTGTTAAAATAAGTGCCCAAAGCTGTGAAACTATTAATTAAGTCTGTATAAGAATCCGTTGGCAAATAAGCCGTTTGAAGATTGATTCCTTTAACACTTTCATCTAACGAGCTTTTTAATGATTTTGCTCCTAGTAGCAGCTCCGGTTCTAGGCTTGTAATCACTTCTAAATCTGGCGCCATTGGAGAACCAATTCGTTGAATATGGTCAAACTCAACTGGTAATGGATTTGTTGATGTCGGTACTCCTATTGGCTCAATATTTAAAAGTTGTAGCATTTCAGTAATTGGCACAGATGTTGTAATGACCTTTTCTGCTACCTTTTCTGGGAATTGCGCTAAAAGTTCTGTTGTCTCTGCATTTACCACAACCTCATTTTCTACTTTGTTATTCGTTGTTTCATTGTTATTAGTTTGTGTTTCTTCTTTCTCGCTGCTTTCTTCTTTGTTAGATGCACATGCACCTAATACTAAGATTAAACAGAATAAAAATCCTATGAATAACTTTTTCACTTTACACAACTCCTATTGATAATGATTTTCAATACAAATGATAACAATTATCATTCTCAATTGTCAATGTGAAATTTCCAACTCTCTTTTTAAGAAAATATAATTCTCACAAACATATTAATGCTGAAAATATTAAATAAGGATAGCCTGCTTTGTAGAGAACAACACTATTTCACGGATGCATTATTTAGTAATATTTTTATCAACGTGGCATTAACGAGAGATGATTAAGGATGTTTTAAGTTTGAAACGGAGAGGTACCTAAAACTAGCGATAGGTTACATTTCAACAGACTTTTTGACAAGTAAAGCGCACCAAACGACATCCTCCGAGAGCTTGAATTAATAAGATTTTAACTAACATAACAGGGCTAATTGAAGGATGTCCAATCGTGATTTGCGCATATTTATTATACTTATTGCCCAAGGTTTCGTGCAGATAACAGGAAATTTTTAAGTACAAACAAAAAGATTTAAACTAGCGTTAATCAGGACGTGATTGGTTAAAATTAAGTCCCTATTAACATCTCTATACTCTACTCAATTTTGATTCCATAATGAAAGAACAAGATTACTTTTGCTTTTTCCATATCTAACGATCCTACATTGAAATAACTTGGTTCAATTTGTGCTCTTCAATCAGATTAATATTCCGCTTATTAAGAGTGTACTCCTGTATATAAGTCCCCATATTAGCATAAAGCTGTACATTTTGTAATTCTGTTAACGGCAGCCATTTTACGCCTGTTTGATTTGGGTCTGGTTTTGCGGGAAGGCTTGGAATAGCGTTGTCTTTAATCTTACATTCAAACATCATAACTAATGTATGAGTATTCCCAAACTTATTTGAATTAAGATGTGGGGCATATTCATATACAAAAGCTAATGGTCCAACTTCTACTTCGATGCACGCTTCTTCTTTGGCTTCTCTTATAACCGTTTCGACAATCGATTCATTTGGTTCTGCACCACCAGCAGGTAAATCATAAACAATCCCTCTCACAGGATCATTATATTCAGTTAATAGTATTTTATTATCTTCAATAATTAATGCCCCTGCACGTACTCTTATATGAAATTGCATATAGTAACACTCCTTATTTTCCCACATTGTAATATATACTTAACAATAAAGTAAATACTCGGAAACTTATTTCTCCTAGAACCGTTTTATTTGTATATTATATCAGTAGAGGGAGAATTGAATATGACAATTATTCCAATCAAGTCAAATGGTGTTGCGGCTGTTTTAATTAAGAAGATACATGATGAAGCACATGTTTTGTTACTTAAAAGAGCAGGGTCTATATTAACTAATACTTGGTGTTATATCGGTGGCAGTATAGAAGAAGGTGAATCTGCTATAGAAGCTGTTCTTAGGGAAATTAAAGAAGAAACTAATATAACAAATCTAACCCTCTATTCATCAAATCAATTTGATCAGGTTTTTTCTCCACACGAAAATTATATTTATATTGCACCCGTTTTTGTTGCCTTTGTAAATGAGGAGCAAGAAGTCGAATTAAATGACGAGCATAGTGAACATAAATGGCTTACATTCAATGATGCATTAAAGTTCATTTCATTACCTGGTAACGAGGATGTGCTAAAGTCTATTGAAAGAAATTTTATTCATAAGAAGCCTGCCGATTTTCTACGTATTTAACATTAGTTGTACCTAATCTTTTTAACATATACAATGAAGACCTACACCGAATGTATAAAGTGAACCTTTAATCAGTGGGGGTTTTCTTCATCCCCACTGGTTGGTAGTTTCACCAATCGGGTTTTTACAGGCTGTTTGATCCCCTACTTAAACATCTCGATTCTATCTGAGGTTTTGATATGGGGGTCTGGTACTCCTGCGGTTACTCGTCGCAAAAGTACAGCCTGTTAATACGGGATAAAGGGGGGCTTTTCAGTGGAAAAGTGGGATTTATATGATAAGCATCGTAACAAAATAGAGAAACAAATTATACGTGGTGATGCCATGGCAGCAAATGAATTTCATTTAGTCGTACATATTTGTATTTTTAATTCAAAAGGAGAAATGCTTATTCAGCAGCGTCAGCCCTTTAAGCAAGGCTGGTCGAACCTTTGGGATATTACATGTGGAGGAAGTGCCGTTGCAGGTGATACAAGTCAGCAAGCTGCTGCACGTGAATTGTTTGAGGAGCTTGGCATTCACTATGACTTTGAAAACATTCGCCCACAGTTAACAATTAACTTTGAGCGAGGCTTTGACGATTATTACTTAATTGAGCATGATATTGATTTAAATGAGCTGACATTGCAGCTTGAGGAAGTACAAGCTGTCAAATGGGCTTCTCAAGAGGAAATTTTTAAGCTTATCGAGGATGGGTTATTTATTCCATATTATAAAAGCATTATTGGTTTTCTTTTCGAGGGAAGAGCAAAGTACGGTTCGATTCGTGTATAACAAAAGCAGGTAATAGGGAAAGTAGGTTAATACCTATATTCCCTATTATCTATACTGTTATTGATTTAGATAAGCCCAGGCATATTGAGCATATAATTCAGCGCCTGTAACTAAGGCATCTTCGTCAATATTAAATTTACCATGATGATGTGCCCATTCTGTATCTTTTTCTGAATTACCACTACCAACAAGAGCGAAGCTACCCGGTGCTTCATCTAAAAAGAAGCTAAAATCCTCCCCGCCCATTGTCGGCTTTTCAGCATATAAAGCAGCCTCGCCAAATGCCTCAATTGCAACTTGCTGTACAAGCTTTGCACTCAAGTCGTTATTGATTACAGCCTGTGAGCCGCGCGTATATTCTACAATTGCAGTAGCACCATACATACTAGCAACGCTTTCCGCATAATGCCGGAGCTGCTTTTCAATATGATCCCTTGTTTCAGGATAGAAGCAGCGAACAGTGCCTTCAATAACAGCATTTTCTGCAATGACATTGAAGCGAGTACCCACATCCATCTTACCAATTGTGACAACAGCAGGACTTTGTGCATCCACAGTGCGCGAAACGACCGTTTGCACATTCATTACAAAGGACGAAGCAACGATGGCAGTGTCTACACAAGTATGTGGCATTGCTCCATGACCCCCCTTGCCTTTAAATATAACCTTATACAAATCTCCCGCAGCAAAGGAAGGACCTGGCTGGCAGGAAATTTTATTTGTTGGCATTTGAGACCATATATGAATGCCAAATACATTATCGACACCTTGCATCGCACCTTGCTTAACCATTTCCTTTGCCCCTTGAGCCACTTCTTCAGCAGGTTGGAAAATCAAGCGTACTTTACCAGCTAATTCGCTTTTAATATGATGAAGTGCTTTCGTCGCAACTAACAGCATCGCTGTGTGGGCATCATGACCACAGGCATGCATCTTACCAACCTCTTTAGAAGCATAAGGTAAATCTTTATTTAGCTCCTCTACTGGTAAGGCATCCATATCAGCTCTTAAAGCAACCGATTTTCCAGACTTTCCACCTTGTATTTCTGCTATAACGCCTGTAGGCTCCATTTTTTTATATGGTATACCTAAGCTTTCAAGGTACTGGCAAATAAAAGTAGTTGTCTTAACTTCCTCCCATGCTAATTCTGGTTCACTATGAAGCTTTCTGCGTAATTCTGTTAATTCCTCACTATATTTTTGTATTGTTTCTTTTATTATTGGATGAATCATTGTACCCTTCCTTTTCAAATCAATTACGCCTTGGCGTAATTGCGTCCAGATTTTTTTCGAGTTTGCTCATGAGCGGAAGTTAACCTAAAACCGTCACGTCCTGTGTCATCCGCCGGGGCGCTTGGGCCAACGTGATGTTGGTCACGCAGTCGTTGCCACAAGGATGTGGCGCATTTAGACTGAGTTCCTCTATTTCAGTGCGTGTTTGTACACTCACTGAACCATAGAAAACAAAATAAAGCATTCATCTCATCACCTGTAGATATGGGAGTTTTCTACTGAATCAAGATAAACAAAGACTGTGAGAAAAGCATTTGCTCCTTCACAGCCCCTTTTAATAATTATTCATTGCTTTCTGTAAGCTTTTTCGCTGCTTCATAAAAAATATTTACTGTGTTTGCAATATGAGCGGAATCAGACCATTCCTCTGGACAATGGCTTAGCCCATTTTTGCTTGGGATAAATAGCATTGCTGCAGCAGTATAGTCAGAGAAAACCATTGCATCATGACCAGCACCACTATTAATTGAGCAATATGGAATTTCTAATGCATCACATGTATTTTTTAAAAGTGTAATAATCTCTTGGTTCATCGCCTTTGGCTCAATATATAAAGGCTGCTCAATTGTGACACCAATACCGTCTTTATTATAGGACATCACCAAGCTCCTAACCTTTTCAACGACATTTAAAACATTTTCTTCTTTACCTGAGCGAATATCTACTGTAAATACAGCTTTATCTGGTATGACATTTGCCCCGTTCGGAAATACATTAAGACGCCCAGTTGTAATAACTGTTCCAGCCCCTTCATTTATAGCAAGCTGCGGCAATTGGCCAATAATATTAGCAGCAGCAACTAAAGCATCTGTACGGCGATCCATTGGCGTTGTGCCAGCATGTCCAGCCTGCCCACTTACTGTAATATCCAATTGCGTTAAGCCTACAATTGCTTCTACCACGCCAATTGGTATATTTTTCTCTTCAAGAATTGGCCCTTGCTCAATATGCATCTCTAAAAATGCTTTTATTGTCTTTGGATCTCTTTGTTTCGGTAAAGTCGTATTTAACCCTATTTGCTTCATAGCCTCCTCTGTGGGGATGCCATCTTTATCCTTTAAGTTTTTAAAATCTTCTTCGTTCAGTAGACCCATCATTCCACGAGAGCCCATTAAACCGCCACCATATCGCGTTCCTTCCTCCTCTACAAGTGCAATGACCTCCAAAGGATATTTTGGTGTTAGTTGATTTTCTTTAAAAAGATGTGCTACTTCAAGCGCTACGACTACGCCTGCTGGACCATCATATGCTCCGCCATTTGGAACAGAGTCGAAGTGAGAACCAATTAGAACACTAGGTGCATCCTTTAATGTACCCTCAAGCTTACCAAAAATATTACCAAACCCATCCTCCTGTACTTGTAAACCACACGCCTTCATTTGCTCCTTTATATAGTTTCTCGCCTGTAAATCCTCCTTACTATAAGTAAGACGCGTTGTTCCCTTACCTGGTGTAGCCGTAAATTGACTTAATGTATTTATATGTTTTTCAATGCGTTCTTGCACATTATTCATAGCATGTATATCCCTTTCCTATAAGAATCCTACAAAAATACCCGCTAATACAACCGATACAATCGTAACTGTAATAAATCCGCCAACAAGCATAGGTGGTAGCATATGGCTTGTCAGCATTTCCCTTTCCTTTTCGTCCTCTGTCAGCGACTTAATTACTTCGTTTGTAATAATATAATCGGCTGGGAATCCGTATAACGCTGTTAAGGAAATAGCAAAGGCCATTGGTGTACTCACCTTCAATAATTTACCGGCGATAAATGAGAAAATATACATCCCAATAACACCTAAAATAATTGTTCCAATAAGTGGGTAAATAATTTCTAGCATCATACTTGGAGTCGCTTGCTTTAATCCATCAAAAATAAAGAGCATTAATCCTAATACAGCAAATCCAAATCCATTTGCCTTTTGTAAAACTTGCTTCTCCAAAAAGCCTGCACTTGAGGCAATAACCCCAAATAGTAAGCACAGAACAAACGGGCTAATGGAGACGATTGGTGCTAATAATGTTGAAGCAAGATATGCTAAATAAGCAACAAAAGCCAACCTAAAAAACTTAAAGAAATCTGTATTATATTTCTCTGGCATATTTTTAAATAATTTTAGCTCCGTCTTTTCAGTTGTTGAGGAAGCCTGTACACCCTCTTTTGCCGCTAATTCCCCATTGCGATATTTTGTTAGAAGTCTTTTCCCTTCCTTTTTCAACATAACAGATGTAATTGGGTAACCTGCAAATCCTTGCATAACATAAATAACGATTGCAAAAACAGATAATGAAACTAGCCCTGCTTCTTTTGCTCCCTCTGCCATAATTAAAGCAGATACTACGCCACCTACTAAAGGTGGAATGGCTACAATCATCGTTTCATAACCAAACAAGAATGTACCGATAGCAAATAAAATAACGATAATCCCTAAAATACCTGAAATAGCAATTAAAATTGTTTTCCACTGCTTTTTTAATTCCTGAATAGATAATAGCGTCCCCATATTGGTAATCAGTAAGTACATCAGCATTACTGCAACAACTGATGGTACCCCCGCTATTGCCACTATATCTTGTGGGAAAAATGTCCAATATCCTAACAAGAACAGAATAGCGCAGATAAAAATAGATGGTACCCATGCTTTTGTTCGAACAGCTACTAAATCTCCTATAAATAAAATTCCTAACAAAATAACTAACGCTAACATTTGCGACATGATAACCATCCTTCACTTTCTACTAAATTATTATTCTAAAAATAATAATACAATAACTTTTTTATGTCAATTCTAATTATTCAGTAAATTCTAACTTCTATAAAATTGAAGCTCTTCAATTGATTACACTTACAAAAGTCTTTACCCAACTAATAGAATAGCTTAATTTTCATTGCATTTAGCACCGTTATAGATCTTTCTAGAGGGGACAACTATTATTTCAAAATATCAATAAATTTGTAAGGGGAAGTATTTCAGCCTAATGTCCAATACTTTTCCAGCTCGGCTTTTAGTAATATTTACACAAGATTAATATAAGGGATGAGCGATTATGGATATTTTAAATGTAGTATTGAAAACTAATAAACTTAACGAAATGAAGTATTTTTATAAAGAAAAATTAGGATTTTTATTAGAGGCTGAAACAGCAAATAGCTTTAAAATCAACTTTGGTATGAGTTCAATTGAGTTTAATAACATAGATGTGGAAGGAAATCCGTACTATCATTTTGCTTGTGATATTCCTTCAAATCAATTTAAAGAGGCAAAAGAATGGATTAAAAAACGTACAAACCTTTTAACTGAAGATGGAGAAGATGAAATTGATTTTACCCACCTATCTGCAAAGTCACTTTATTTTGAAGATCCTTCTGGCAATATTGTTGAATTTATTGCTAGGTTAAAAGATAATCCATCTAGCAATCAGCCCTTTTCTTTAAATAGCATACAAAAGCTTTCTGAAATGAGCTTAGTCGTAAAAAATAAAATTTCAGTTGCTGAAAGGTTAAGAGATTTTCAGATAGTTGAACGTGATGACTCTGAAATAACTCAGGATACTTTATCATTTATGGGTGATAAAAAAACAAAAGTATTTTTATTGCTTGTTAGGCCAGAAAGAAGATGGCTATTTTCTAGCAAAGAATCTGTCATTTTCCCAATAAATATTTCCTTAGATTCAGGAATCCAATTAGGTGTAAATGATGAAAATGAGTTTTACATTGAGGCATCTAACTAAATTTAAAAAAGGTCATTCAAATAGTAAAGCATAGATCGGTGGGGCGCTCCCCACCGATTAAAGTTTCACTTTATATAACTATATACCCTAACTCAAGTCGGACTTCATGTTTTTCAATATCTTTATTGGTATAACTAATAAGGTCACATCCAATAATCGAAAAGCCATGTTTTTGATAAAAGCAAATCGCTGGATAGTTCGACGTTTGCGTTTCTAAAACTATTGCTCTTGCCCCTATTTCTTTTGCTCGCTGCTTTACAATATTCATGAGTACTGTCCCAACACCTCGTCGCTTCGCCTCAGGATAAACATGAATATCATTCAAGCGAATCGTATTGTTCCATTTTTCATGGCTAAAGCTCATTACACCCATCTCAATATCACCTTCAAATGCGATATAGCACTCTATATTTTCTAAGTGGTCTTCAAAAACTTTACCCTCTAGCGATTTTTCAAAAGGCGTTTCGAAATCTTTTAATGTAAATTTCAGCGTCCAGCTTGTGTCTTGTAGCTCTCTCCTTACATCATAAAATTTAGTTGATGTATATTGATAAATGAACGGCTTCCCATCCGAATAATCTTCTTTATATATTTGTTTAAATTCCATCGAACCACTCCCTTTTTAATCAATATAATCGAAAGAAGTATTTTAGTGCAACTTAGCTATAACAGCGTTTTAATTGTTGTACAAATTGGGGTAAAGTAATCCGGGATTTCCCATTACAAATAATTGACAATAATTTAAAAATCCTTTAATGTAGTACCTAATAAAAGCATACAAATTCGTTGACGAGAAAGAGTAATGTTTCGTATTGTTCTACAGAAAGCTGATGTTGTGATGAGAATCAGTGTTCAATTGTTACATGAAAATCCTCTCTGAGAAGGCGCGCTGAAATATAGTAAGCAACCCCGGGTGTCTACCGTTAAAAAGAACACGTATGATTGTACGTTGCTAAGTGCTATTGGATCGTTCAATAGAATTAGGGTGGTATCGCGAGTTAACTCGTCCCTTTACTTAGGGACGAGTTTTTTGTATGCCTTTTATACAAATTCGTATAGGAGGAAGTAAAATGGTAAAAGAAACATTGCAGCAAAGAGAAGAAAGAATTCGTTTATATTGGCACGCGGAGCATGTTTTTGAAAAATCTATTGAAAATCGCAAAAATCGTGATTCTTTCGTGTTTTACGAAGGACCCCCTACAGCTAATGGGCTACCACATGTAGGGCATGCACTAGGTCGGACGATAAAGGATGTAGTGGCACGCTATAAAACAATGCAAGGCTTCTTAGTAGAGCGTAAAGCTGGCTGGGATACGCACGGCCTTCCAGTAGAGCTAGGTGTAGAAAAGCAACTAGGCATTTCAGGAAAACAGCAAATCGAAGAATATGGAATTGAGCCGTTCGTACAAAAATGTAAAGAAAGTGTCTTTACATACGAAAAAATTTGGCGCTCCTTTACAGAGCAATTAGGCTATTGGGTAGATATGGATAATCCTTATGTCACATTGGATAACAGCTATATCGAAAGCGTCTGGCATATACTGAGCAAGGTTCATAAAGATAAGCTGCTTTATAAGGGGCATCGCGTATCGCCATATTGCCCTAGCTGCCAAACTTCATTAAGTTCGCACGAGGTTGCGCAAGGCTATAAAGATGTGAAGGATTTATCTGCAACAGTTAAGTTTCGACGCATGGATTCGAATGAAATCTTTTTAGGCTGGACGACAACGCCTTGGACATTGCCCGCCAATGTTGCGCTTGCAATGAATCCTAATTTAACATATGTGAAGGCGCAGCTTGACGGAGAGGTTTTCATTGTAGCAAAATCGCTTGTCTTTACGGTATTAGGGGAAAATGCCACAATTCTAAGTGAACATCAAGGCTCGGAGTTTGCGAAGGTAGCCTACCAGCCACCTTTTAATTATATTTCAGTAGAGCAAGGTCATGTTGTGGTGATGGCGGATTATGTAACCGAAACAAGTGGTACGGGTATTGTGCATATTGCCCCTGCTCACGGTGAAGATGATTACCAAACTGTCAAAGAGCATGGATTATCCTTTGTGAATGTAGTTGATTTGCAAGGACGCTATACAAACGAGATTACCGATTTAGCAGGTCGCTTTGTCAAAGACTGTGATGTCGATGTGATTAAGCTATTAGCAGCTACCAATTTATTATTCCATAAAGAAAAATACGAGCATAGCTACCCGCACTGCTGGCGCTGCGATTCCCCGTTGTTGTACTACGCAACAGATAGCTGGTTTATTCAGGTGTCTACGCTTAAGGAGCAGCTACTTGCTAACAACGGAACAGTGACTTGGTATCCAGACCATATTAAAGAAGGTCGCTTTGGTAAATTCCTTGAGAATGTAGTCGATTGGAATATTAGCCGCAATCGTTATTGGGGTACTCCGTTAAATGTTTGGATTTGTACTGCTTGTGGGCATGAGGAAGCACCTGACAGTGTAGCGGCGTTGAGTGCATTGGCACAGCAGCCATTGCCTGAAGATTTGCATAAACCATATATTGATGATGTTCTTTGCACATGCCCGAACTGTCAGCAAACGATGCGACGTACACCTGAAGTAATTGATGTCTGGTTTGATAGTGGTTCAATGCCTTTTGCACAGCATCACTATCCATTTGAGCAAGAGGCATTCAAGAAGCAATTTCCTGCGGATGTTGTGATAGAAGGGATAGATCAAACACGCGGATTCTTTTATAGCTTGCTTGCTGTATCTACACTATATACAGGGCAAGCGCCTTATAAAAACGTCCTCTCTTTAGGTCATGTATTAGATGAGCACGGGCAGAAAATGTCCAAAAGTAAAGGCAATGCATTGGATCCAATCGACTTGATTGACACTTACGGTGCAGATGCACTGCGCTGGGCATTAGTAGTGGATAGCTCACCTTGGAATCCAAAGCGCTTTTCCACAAAAATTGTTCAAGAGGCAAAATCAAAGCTATTAGATACGTTGGAAAATACATTTAGCTTTTATCAGCTTTATGCAAATATCGATCAATTCACATTCAATATATCATTACAAGGAACACCGACACTATTAGATAAATGGGTATTATCACGACTGCATACGACAATCGCAAAAGTAACAACACATATGGATGATTATCAATTTACACAAGGGTGTCGAGAAATTGCTAGGCTAATGGACGATGTGAGTAACTGGTATGTACGAAGATCTCGCCAACGCTTCTGGGCTTCGGGTTTTTCTGACGATAAAAGAGCTGCCTTTAACACATTGCATATTGTTTTAAGTGAAGTGTGTAAGCTATTAGCACCCTTTACACCATTTATCGCAGAGCATATTTATATGCAAATGCACAATGAAAGTGTGCATCTACAAGATTACCCAATGGCTGATGCGACTTTTATCAACGTGGAGCTTGAAGAGGAAATGGCTACTATCATAAAAATAGTAGAGCTAGGACGTAGCATTCGCAATGCGCAAAATTTAAAGGTCAAGCAGCCTTTAGCCGAAATCGTTATTGGCTCACAGGAAAATTTAAGTAATTATAATACAATCATTCAAGACGAATTGAATATCAAACAAATACAGTGGCTACATTCTACAAAGGCATTTATAGAAACGAACTTCAAGCTGAATTTTAAAACAGCTGGTGCTGCATTTGGCAAGCAAGTAAATGCTGTAAAATTATATGTTGAGACAATGTCTGCCCAAGAGAAAAACATATTATTACAAGAAGGAAAATTAACTGTTCAGCTTGCTGAGCAAGCCATTGAATTAGAGCAATCACATCTTTTAACTGAATCTATTATAAAAGATGGCTACGTGCTGGCAGAGGATGACGCACTTCAAGTATTGCTTAATATACATTTAACGGATGATCTACTTGCCGAAGGATATGTTCGCGACTTTATTCGTTCTATTCAAGATCAACGCAAACAGTTAAATTATCCAATCGAAAAATATATCAACTTAGCAATTGCTTGTTCACCAGAGCAACAAGCAACTCTTCAGCAATATGAAGAACTATTAAGAGCAAATGTTTTAGTAAAGGATATCGAATTTGTTACCTCTTTAAATAACAAATCCGCACTTCATTATATATTCGCACATGAAGAACTACAATTTAGCTTGGAGTTAAATTAATAGAAATTGGGCTGTCGAAAAAGCAGATTTTGCATCTGCATTTTCCGACAGCCTTTTCTTCAATTACTGAAAGTAAATTTTTAAAATCCCATAAGATCTTTTACATGTTCTGTGTTCTTTTTAGATGTTAGTTTTTCTAGTAATAAAAATGCAACATCAAAAGCTGTTACAGGGTTTGAAGATGTAATAATATTGCCATCTTGAACAATTAAATCATTTTGCACAATTGCACCAAAATCCTTTAATTGCCCTATTCGCTTACTTGTCGGATGGTTGTATGTAGTAGCTTTTTTATTTGCAAGAATGCCGCTTTTGCCGAGTGCTAATGAGGCCACACAAATACTAGCAATCGGCTTTTGATTAGCATTAAAATGGTGAATAACATTTAAAAATGGTGTACTAAAAGCATCCTTATAAAAGCCCGCTTCCTCAAAACCCCCTGGAATCGCAAGTGCATCAAACTCATCTAATTCAATATCATCTATAGTTTTTTCAGGTATGACAGTAAAATTCCATGTACAAGTTAATTTATTTCGAAGGCCAACAGTCACAACCTCAGTTGATCCGTCTCCCTCCCACTTATTCCAACCTAGCACATCCGTGAATACGCTTGCTTCTACTGCTTCAAATCCATCAGCCAATAATAATAATACCTTTTTCATTTCATAACCCCCTTCTGATACCTTATTTTATATAAAGATAGCGGGCCTATGAATAAGCTGAAAAAGGAAATTTAATTATTTTGCTTTAATTAATTTAGATTTTAGGTTATTGTACTTTATAAAAAAAGGTTGGGTATTTTATGGACCAAATCGATAAAAACATTGTGAGAATACTACAGTCTAATGCCAAAATTTCAATGAAAGATTTAGCTGATGCTGTTCACCTATCCCCTCCGTCAGTAACGGAGCGAGTACGAAAATTAGAAGAGCAACAAATCATTGAAGGCTACCATGCACATGTTTCTTTAAAAAAGATGAACCGCCCTATTTCTGCACTTATCTTGTTTGAATCAAAAGATTGTAAATCATTAGCAAGCTTTTGCCATAACCACCCCGATGTACTGGAGTGTTACAGAGTAGCCGGGGAAATTAGCTATATCGTCAAATTAGCAACACATTCTGTAGAAAGCTTAGAAAAATTTATTGATGCTTCAATGCAGTACGGCACGCCCTCAACAAATATCGTGTTATCTTCTCATGAAAAAAAAGTAGTCGACCCTTTCGATGTTGAAGAATAAAGTTATAAAGAATTACGCAATCAACTACTTTTACTTAAACACACTAAATCAAAAATGCTTCTACTACAACAATAGTAAGGATAACTATTAAAATTGCTAATATGATTGATGGAATTATTACTGTACCAATCGCTTTCCATGTTGAAATTTGATGTAACTCAGCAACAACTGCTACAGAGATAACAATTGACCAGATACTTGTAACAGCAGCCAATAACAGCGCAGGCAAAGCAATCCAAGGTATAGGTCCCATATATTCTCGATATATGAAAGAGTCTGGCGATGTCAGAAGCCAAATACTAAAAAAGGGAATAAGCACAACAGAGGGGATTGCCCCTGCACTTAAACCTTTAAACAGTTCTTTATAGGTAGCTATTCCATCATACAGTTTACCGACTTGCCAAAAAATCCATGCTGAAATGCTGTTTCCGATAATAGCTAGAACAGGCGACAATATAACACTCGCTACTAAAAGTAGCCATGGATCAATATTAAAATTGATATCTTTCAAGCTTGATAAGAATGAACCTATATGGCCTATTGAGATAATGAAAATCACGTAACCCATAGATTTATTTTCGATAATGTAACGAGCCGTTTGCTTTGGATGTAGCCATGCAGAAAAAAATGGATTCATTATAAACACACCCCCAAAATGTAGTTGTTATTATTATATACGGACAAATTGGGGAATAGTTCCACTTTACGATTAATATGGCCTTATATTACATTTTTTATTTCTTGTGAGGGATTTCCTTGAGGTCTCATTGCCTTATGTGATGTAGGATTAGTCGTACTTCCTGTATATTGATGGGAAATGGAATGGTATAAAAGCAGATTGGCTTGGAGCGTTACTAATAATTTTTGTAATGCTGACTGCTCTTGGGGCTTTGTTTTTATAATACTCGTAAAGCCCCCACACTAGTGCGGAGGCTTTAACATTTATTATTTCAAACTTTCCAGTTCTCTTTCAATCAAAGCCACTGCAATCCAAAAAGCATCAATTCTTCTTTTAGCTAAAGTTATTTGAGATTTATATCTATCAGGCTTCTCTTTTCCTTCTAATGTCTTTACAGTTTCCACTAGCTTATGTAAAGTTGAGTCTATCTGGCGTTTTGCTTCTAATAATTCAATTTCAGTAAATTCCATTTAAAATCCCTTCTGCTCCCATGATAGAGTGCTTTAAATTGTCTACTCCATAGCGATTGCAAAACTTGCTAAAAGGTTCTCTCTTTTTACCTTCTTCCGCATAGATATTAATAACTTTTTCGATTATAGCGTAAAGCTGCTCAGGTTCAAGCTGTTCCATAAACAATTCACCGGCTTTAGCATCGCCACCTTTTGCTTTCCCACCAATATATAAATCGTAGCCATTCTTCATTTTCATAACGCCAATATCATTTATTAAAGGCTCGCCACAACCAACGGGACAACCAGTATATGCAGGGCGAAGAGTAAACGGAACGGGTCTCCCAGCGATTCTTCTATTAATTTCTTTTGCAATTGGCATTCCTTCTTGTTCTTCACCTTTGCAGAAATTACAAGTTCTTAAGCTTTTCACATAGTTTCCAACAGGATAGCAAGCCAATCCAACACTTTCAAACTCCTGAACAATTTCTACTTTTTGATTTTCAGGGACTTCTATATATAGCTGTTGAAAAGTTGTTAATTCAATCTCCTCGTCCTCACCTATATATTTAGAAATGGTTAATAATTGCTTTGCATTGAGCTTTGCCCCAAATCCTATTCCCCCATTAATAGCAATTTTAACTTTTTTAATATTCTCCTCCATGTGAGCTGCTCCTTACTATTTATTACTCTCATCTTATTATTCTCTAACGCCATATTCAAATATTTTAGAATGCCGAAAAGATGAAAAGAACAGGAAGTAATAAAATTGCTATGACGATAGCAGGTAATTTTATTTTTCAGACCATTAAGAATTTACTCCATTTAAGAAGGATGAAAATATTTGCTTAAATGGTGGCTTTTATGTAAGATTATTAAGATTCCTTATTTTGGGTGAATTATAACTATTCAACAAATGTAATAAAGATTAATTGGGCATTGTTTGATTCAGTATTTCTAGAATGGTGTTTATATGACAAGGGGGAAATCTACTAAATGAAAAAGATAATAAGTACATTATTGGCAACTTTATTTGTTTTTGCAAGTTTACCAAATACTTTTACAGCAAGTGCTATGAAAGATGCCGTAAATACAAGCGAGATGATGTCAACTGTCGAAGCTTTGTCTTCTTATCCAAGAGGACATGACAATGAAGAAAAGGAACTTGCGAGGCAATTCATTATTGATACATTTAAAAAATATGGTCTTACTGTGACAACGCAAGCATTTGAAGGAGAGTATTTCGACTGGGGAGAGGCTAGTAACGGAATGGAAGAGACCTCCAATAAATATTCCGCTATCAATATTATTGGAACACTTTCGCCAAATACAGCGGTAAAAACAAAGGACATTTTGATTATTGGCGCACACTATGATGGTATAAAGGATATTCCAGCAGCTAATGATAATGCTTCTGGTGTTGCGGTGATGCTTGAGCTTGCACGTTTATTACATGATGTACCTACAGATACAGAAATACGTTTTGTTGCCTTTGACGCAGAGGAGGATGGCTTGATTGGCTCAAAGCACTATGTGAATCAATTGGGAGCTGATAGCGAAAAAGTAATAGGAATGCTGAACTTCGATATGTTAGCAGCAAAGAAAGAAAAAAACGTGAAAATCTATTCTGCTGACGGAGAAGGAAGCTTCTTATCTGAGCTGCTAAAGAACAACGAAAATTATAAAAACATTCAAGTTTTGGAGTATAACAGTGGTGGAACAAGTGACCATGCCTCTTTCCATCCAAAGGCAATTCCGAATCTATTCTTCTCTCACCCTGCTGTACATGGAGAATACCATAATGAAAATGACACAATTGAACATATTAGCCCCGATATGCTTGCGTATGCGGCTGATGCAGGTCAGGTAATTGCTCGCCAAATTATGAGCGATAAAACCCCATCCTATCAAGCAATAGCACGACCTATCGTTGACGATACAGTGTATCCAATCTCTAATACAATGAGGATACCATCTGGCTCCAAAAAAGAGGTAGAGGAAGCAACTGCTATACGATTCAGTCAAGTTCCATCTGATGATGACGCAGCGAAGTATCAGGCTAAGGTACAGTTATTTGATATACCTCAAGCGCTCACGTTAACTGCAACTAGTCACTGGGGATGGTTTGGTTCTCTTTCTGTAGATTTTCGTAATACGGGTATTTCATTTGGGGAATTAAGTACAATTTTGGATAAAGAGTTTGGCAAATCTGAGGACAATAGATGGAACAATATATACGGAAATTCTTATTATATTGAATATGATGAGCAAGAAAATCTCTTTACATTATATATCGGATCATACGAAGAAGAGGGAGAAGGCTATACGCTTGTCAATAATGAGCTTGTTCGTATGGATTCCGCAAGCGGATTCCATGAGAGCCGTTTTTCAAAACAAGATGGCCAGATTATAAAAGAAGAAATAATTAATAAGCCTTCTGACACTCTGCCCGTAACAGACCACGCAAAGCAAGCATGGGAGAAGATAAAATCACAGCTTTCTACTGAAGAGCTAGCAGAAATCAGCTTTATCAGTATCAGCTCTGATGGGCTTGGTGGCCATATGTCGGTTACTATGACAAACTTTGCTTACGACGAGCTTATCGAGGATGAATTTGTAGTGGAAATGGAGAAAGAAATACAAGAGGGACAAACTTACGGCACGTTGAGTCCTATAAAAGGTGTACATCTTAATCTTGACTATATCGATATTACTAATTCGCTAGGCAATAGCTATAATGAGAAGGATCTGTTAACAAATTTGACGATGGCAAGAGCGATGAAAGCTGAGCTTTTCCCTTATTGGCTTCACAAAAATTATAGGGTAGATATCAAGAAAGGCGATTTTGCTAAGCTTGTTGTTACATTACTTCTTCAGAAAACAGATTGGGAATCAGATATAACACCAGCTTCATTATTTGAAAATACATCCGATGACTTTATCGTGGCACTATATGAACTTGGCATTATAGAAAACACATTCGACCCTAATGACACGATTACTCGCGAGGAAGCCGCAGTAATTCTTCATCAAGTATATCAATACATGGAGATAAAAGAGAATTTTACGGATAGTCACCCTACACCTTACAGCGATGACAGTGAAATTTCTCCTTCTGCCAAGGAAAGTGTTTATAGTTTACAACTTGCAGGAATTATGGACGGCATAGAGCATGACTTATTCTCACCACAGAGCAATTACACATTGGAACAAGCGATTAATGCGATATTAAAGCTGCATGGGAAGAAATAAGCGCTTGTTATAACAAAATAAAGCTGTCTAGAGGTAGATGCATGCATCTACCTCTAGACAGCTTTTGTTGAAAATGTTTACTTTACTAATGCATTTTTTATATGAGCCAAGTGATGCTCTTCATGCCAAGCTAATTTTGCAACTTTTATAGCAACAGGTATTTCACCGTTTACTTGATGAGTAAAAACTCGATTTAATTGCTCTTCTGTTAAACTCTGTCCCAAAGTTACAATGCGCTCATTGATACCTTCTAACATTTTAATAGAGCTTTCTACAGGAAGCTTTGTATCTGGTTGAATGGCCCACTCTTCTTCATTGAAAGCAGGTACTATTGGGTTGTCATCTGTTAAAGCGAGCTTCAAACGCTGATACATATTTAACTGCGAATCTGCAATATGATGAACAAGCTGACGCACTGTCCATGCACCTTCACGATATGTTTTGCTCAAATCCTCATCACTTAATGTACCAACAGTTTCTCTTAGTCTTGTTGCATATGTTTCAATTTCTCTCAACCATTTTTCAACATGTTCAACTGTTACTTTTTCAGGAACTTGCAATTTTCCAATTGGATATTTTACGTCCATTTTCAAACCCCTTTTCCTTATTTCGTTTACTAAATTCACTTGCCTTGATTATAAGTGAATGGATATAATTTTCCCTATGAATTAGTTAACATTTAAAACAAACATCTTTCTTTTATGCCTTCTAGGACTGTTTCCCAATGTACTTTCATTTCTTCCCTAGCGTTCTGATTGGAAAGATTCTCTTGATGAAAACTAATCGTTGTCTTATCACTTACCTTTGCTATAATACGGACTTGAACTGTAGACGGTTTTTCCCAGCCTTCTTTTTGCCAAGTTAGGCGAAGCTGTTGTAAAGGTTTGACAATCCGTATTTCCCCTGTCCCTGTTTTCGTACTATAATTCTGACCAGACTGAAGAATGACATTAGCATCTTCCCCTAACCATAAATTCAATCCTTCTTCAGAAGTAATAAACTCCCATGCTCGCTCCTGTGATATAGGGAAAGTCCTTCTAACTCCTACTTGAAATCCTACGCTTTTTGTTTGTCCAACTACTCTATTTTTGTCCATTTTCCATCCCACTCTCAAAGTAATTTTCTACTTTCTCCAAATATTGAATATAGATAAACAGGACATGCTATAACCTCATCTAAAATTAATTTCTATATTAATTATGAAAAACCCTTTCTCCTACTCAAGAACATGGCAAATTAAAATTGAACATTCATATTTAAATTATCTATTTTTTATAAAGCTAGAAACAATGGATTTGGAAGAAAACTTAATTAAAATAAGCTTTTTTAATTAAATAAATATTACTTTTTTACAATGGGTATATAAATATCAAAATGTGGATCATTGGGATCACTATCAACATAACAATATTCATGTTTTATCGGCATATAAGGATCGTAGTAATTTACTCCAGCCTCTTTAAACGCAGTATAGTCACTAGTAAATAACCATTGATGCAAATCCGTATATGTTGTTTGTATGTCTTCGCCTTTGTTATGTGTCGTTTTCACATAGGTAAATTCAGGAACTCTTATTTCAATCATCCCATCTGGAATTTCTTGATTCTCACTCACTTCATACACCGCATAATGTACGAATCCATTTTCAATTACATGATAAGATAGGCCTAATTGAATATTTGGATTTACCACATTTTCTAGCTCATCGACACGATCTCTAATTTGTTGAATAACGTTTTTTAAATTCGGTACAATTTCGGAAAATGTCCCTTCCCATTTTAATCCTATCGCCCTATATGCTGGTAACGTTTTGATTTCGTAACTCACTTTATTTCCTCCCTAACTTTTAAAATGTGTAAATTCCTTTTAATAGCTTTCGCTATTGATTCGCAAGACACCTTCCTGTATTAACATTTCTCTTTAGTCTATCAATCACGGTAACAATGTTATTCAATAGTATCTAACAAATCTACATCTACCTTTTCAGTATCCTTCCATTCGTAAAATCTTTCTAAATGCCATTTATTTTTTAGCCTTACATAATTGTTGTCTTCAGCCCACTTATGTAAGTCATTATATGCTTCTATTATTTTGCTGTTAGAACCTACGTGTCTTAGAGCTGCATATCTTTGGGGAGGTATAGTCAGAGTCACCATATCAATTGGAACATCCTCATATTCTTTTACTTCAACACTAACCCAGTAACCATCTTCATCGGGAGTTTGGTTTTCTACAACAAAGGCGCCAATTTGTATATTTGGATTAACTACCTGTTTAATTTCACCTATACGCTCGGCTAATATTAGCGATGCTTTAGGTATTTCAACTAAGTATTGGTCACCTGGACACAAAACACGAAAGCCAACTAGTTTTAATTCTTTAAGCTCTTGAATAATCTTATTCTGAATTATTTCTGTCATTTTAATTCCTCCTTTAGATGTAGTTACAATTTCTATAAAACACTAATAAATACCTCTCCATTAAAATAAAATTGTTTATTCTATAATGTATCTAATTAGAAATAAGAAGAAATCTTGCATATCGAAACAAAATTTTTAATCAAATTTTATTTTAAATTTTGTTAGACTACAGCTTTATTTGAAATAAAATTTGAGCATACTTGTTGACGATAAATATTGAATTTATTACAATTATCTTGAATTAGAGATATTTTAATTCGAGATAAAAACCAGTTGAATTACTAAGGTAGACGCTGGTTATACTAATACAGTTGGAATGCAACTTTAAGTATGAGGGAACTTGGACAAAAAACGCCCTTGAATTCCAAGCGAATGGAAAGGAAATGATAGAGATGTCAAGAGATTTTGAAGGTAAAGTTGTTCTAATTACAGGTGCAGCAACAGGCATTGGGCGTGCTACAGCTCTTGCATTTGCTAAAAGAGGTGCAAAAATAGCAATTGGTGATGTTGATGAGCGTGCTAATGAAACAGTTCAGCTCATTGAAGCTGAAGGAGGAAAAGCGGTATTTTTTAAGACGGATGTTACCAATCCCGAACAAGTTAAAGCATTAATTGACAACACTGTTTCTGAATTTGGTGGTTTGCATCATGCATTTAATAATGCTGGGATTCTTCCTCCAACGAAGCCATTTGTAGAAATGACGGAAAAAGATTTTGATAGTACAATTGCAGTCGATTTAAAAGGGGTATTTTTAGCTCTTAAATATGAGCTTGAATATATGGAAAAATCCGGTGGAGGTACTATAGTCAATACAGCATCCATCGCTGGTCTAATCGCTGATCCTTTCATGGCACCTTATGTTGCGGCTAAGCATGGAGTCGTTGGTTTAACGAAAGCAGCCGGAATTGAATATGCAGCAAAAGGAATTCGTGTAAATGGAATTGCCCCTGGGCTTGTCGAAACCCCGATGACTAAAAACTGGATGGATGATCCAGAATTCCGCAAAACAGTCGTTGGTAATATTCCAGCAAATCGCCCTGCTAAGCCTGAGGAAATCGCAGAAATGGTAGTATTTTTATCTTCATCAGGAGCTACCTTTGCGGCAGGACATACATTCGTTATCGATGGTGGACAAACCGCTCATTAATGGAATGCATAAGTAATCTGATGTTTAATTAATTTAAAATAAATTTTTATTGAAATATTAGGAGGAAATACAATTATGTCAAAAGATTTTTATACTACACTTAAAGAAAGACGTTCTTACTATTCAATTAATAAAGAGATACAAGTATCTGAAGAAAGAATTAAAGAAATTGTAGAGTTTGCGGTGAAATACACTCCATCAGCTTTTAACTCTCAAACTGCACGTTTAGTTGTATTAACAGGCGAGGCGCATAATAAATTATGGGACATTACTACTGAAGCATTAAAAAAAGCAGTGGGTAATGGAGATTTTTCAGGAACGCAACAAAAAATGGATTCTTTTAAAGCAGGCTATGGAACCGTATTATTCTTTGAAGATGAAGCGATTGTTAAATCATTGCAAGAACAATTTGCTCTATATGCTGAAAACTTCCCAATTTGGTCAAACCAATCATCGGGTATGCACCAGTTAGTTGTTTGGGCAGCATTAGAAGCAGAAGGATTAGGAGCATCTTTACAGCACTATAATCCACTAATTGATGATGAAGTGAAAAAAGAATGGAATATCCCTGATAATTGGAAGCTTATCGCACAAATGCCATTTGGTAATCCAACAGCCACACCAGGTGAAAAAGAATTCCAGCCACTTGAAGATCGTGTGAAATTCCATAAGTAATTATTTTCAAAACCAGTAGCTTAGCTATGGCTTTGAAGTAAGGAAGTTTAGAGATGATATAGTACCACCAGTCTTAACTAACTGGTGGTTTTCTTTACGTGTGAAACGCTGGAGTTCACTGCTTCAACAACCACACTACGTTTTCACGCTACTACCAAAGTGATTTTATTATTTTAGCTCTGTTGCTTTTATTTCTTCCCCTGTAAATGGAGCAATGAATTCCATGGTTATAGTGTTTCTTGTCCATCAAAATTCCCTTTGGTAGTTGAAAACCCCTTACCCCTTCAAAAATCCTGTATTTTTTGACTTGTTGTAGATAATGCCATGCTGTACCCACTCTTTTTTATTTGTACTACACTTCATAAAGAAAGGTTACTATAAAGTAATAACAGCTTTTAAAAGAAGAAAAATATTATGAGTAAAAAATAACTTACATTTTATTAATAGGCATTATCTTGATATTATCCAACTTAATAAATAATCCTCGAGTTGATTCAGCATCCAAAAATGAAGTATGCAAGCTATCTGAGAATTTTTTAAATGCTGGCAAGGTTACGCCAATAGAAGACACTCTTGATAATGATAAGAATCAGTGTTTCAATGTTCCTATATCATTGATTCCTGATTTAGAAAAATATTTAGAAGAAGAAACAGATAAAAAGACAGAGTTAGAAAGAATACAAATTGAGTTCTTAAATTACACTATATTGTGAGAAATACAATATAATACATTCAAAACTGCGTAATGATTTGTTACAATACTCTCAAAATAGAGCTTCATTTATTTACGAAGGATTATTTTTTGACTATCAAAACTTATATGAAGATTAATCCTTACATTTTATCTGAAGCCAAAGGAGATTTATTATGAAAACAATTGGGCTTATTTGCGGAAGTCTACGAAAAGCATCTTATAACCGCATTATTGCAGAAACTTTACCAAAGTTAGATGACTCTGTTCAATTTTTACAGATTGAAATAGGAGAATTACCATTATTTAATGAGGATTTAGAGGTAGATGGCGATCCTACTACTGTTACTCAATTTAAACAAGCTATTAAGCAGGTCGATGGGCTGATCATTGTATCACCAGAATACAATTCAGGCGTGCCTGGTGTCTTGAAAAATGCAATTGACTGGGCATCACGTCCAACAAAAACTTCTGTCTTAATCAATAAACCTGTTGGAATTATTGGTGCTACACCAGGAGGCATGGGCACAGCTTTTGCTCAAATCCAGCTACGCCAATCACTTGAGCAAATTCATGTGCAAGTATTACCATTCCAAAAAATGCTCATTTCACAAGTTCATACAAAAATTGATATTGAACAAAGAGCCCTAACAGATGAAAAAACTAATACGTACTTAAATCGTTATTTAAAACAATTTATTGAGTGGATGCATCAAAATCAATAATATTTTCAAGGCTGAGACAACTCTTCAATAGAATTAGCTCTTTGATTTATCCCGTATTAACAGCCTATAAAAACTAAGGTTGGTGAAACTATCAATCAGTGAGGGATGAGGAAACCCCCACTGATAGAAGGTTCACTATATCGTTTTTCGTAATGTACAATGTATTAAAATGAGCAAATAACGTTGATTCTTATTTATAAGAATTTATAATTGTTCAGATATCTTGTAATAGAGACGGAGGCTTTACATGGAAAGTAAAAAAGTCACCTGGTTAGAGCTATTTTCTGATTTATTATTTGTTGCAGCCATTGCTACTGTTACAAGTGTACTCATCCATACTGAAGATGGGGAAATTCCAGTTGAATATATGGCAAAGTTTGTTTTGATTTTTATCCCTATTTGGTGGAGCTGGGTAGGTCAAACGCTATTTACGAATCGTTTCGGTAAAGATTTAATCCATCATCGTTTATTTCTTATTCTACAAATGATTTTTGCTTTGATTATGATTTCAAGTTTATCGACAGATTTCGACTCTTATTTTATTCCATTTTTAATTGGTTACCTTGGATTAAGGGCTTTAACAGCCATTCAATATGTAATTGTTGCGCGTTCTGAAGTCGGGCCGAATAAACAAGTGGCACTATTTTTAGGTAAATACTTTTGGATTGGTATCATCATTTCGCTCTGCTCTTTATTTTTCGATAGCTGGTGGCGTTATTTCTTCCTCTACTTGGGGATTGTCGTAGATATTATTGTGCCTATGTTCGGACGAAAATATTTGATGAAAAGTCCAATAAATAGTGAGCATTTGATTGAACGCTTTAGTCAATTCACAACTATTTTATTTGGTGAAATGCTTGTCAGTACAATCATTATTGTTCAACCACACCCTGGCGAATGGAATAATATATTATACGGTTCACTATTCTTTATATTAATTATTTCAATGGGCTGGCAATACTTTGATAACTTAGATTTTAAAATTGATAAACAGATAAAATCTACTGGTCATCGTATTATCTATGGACATCTTTTTATTTTAATGGCCATTAGTATGATTACAATTTCAATTCGCCTATTATTCGAAGAAAAAATGAACCCTACTTTTATACTCGTTTTTATCTTTATATCTATGACCATGTACTTATTATCCACATTATTTGTCTTTCACTCGTATCGTTATTCACATGCAAAATTGAAAAGACATCAATTTATTGTACTAACATTATTCCTATTATGCTTTATCGCCATGATTTTTGTTAAAGCCTCTGTTCTCTCAAACTTTTTCATTTTAGTAATGATGGTTGTTTTCTTTGTAATCTATGCGTTTATCTCTTTAAAGTAACAATTAATAAGAGCTGTTTCATTAGAAGTGGACTTTACTTTCTACCAATGAACAGCTCTTTTTTGAGGTTCTATAATATTTGTTAGTGTTGGTTTGGAATAAAGTTTGATCATTTTCTACCTAGTAATTCTAAAAAAATTGCGACCGATTGCGGTGTAAATATTATATTTTTGCTAAGTTTTCCTTCTGGATATATGGGTTTATTAAGGGGCAAGACGTCGATAGCCTACATTTCTTTCCAAGAAGACTATTTTACTAAATATTACGCTATTTTCCCTCTAGTTTTTTTATCGCTAACATCGAATGATCCTGAATAATTCCTGTATCTACGAAATCAAATGAAGCGTATAATGTTTTAGCTATGATATTATTTGTTTGATAAAAGAGGGTTACATATTCTGCTTCACCATCTGGCATAGTTTCAATATCCATCAACATTTTTTCAAAAGCAAGCTTGCCATATCCTTTACCCTGGTGACCCTTTCCAATCATAATGTGCCAAATAAAATAGCTCTTTTTCCCGTAAAAAACTTCATTTGCAAATGATTCATGATCCAACGTATCATAAATATACATCAAAAATCCAACCACAACTTCATCGGCATAAACGGCAAGCGGAGTCGCTGGTATACCATCTGCGTTTAACATATGAGCGTCTGCAAAGCTTCTAAGGTTAGTAGTTTCTATAAAGTCTTTCTGGTTTTCTTCAACTTCAAGTGCTATTATTTCATCTATGTTATTCCCATTTATCTTTCGTAATTCAATCATTTTTTTATCTCCTTTTCTAAGACAGGTCATTTGCGCTTAATTTAAGTACATTACTTCACAATAGTAACATAAATATCCAATAAAAAATCATCTCACACTAGAAATTTCTGGAGGTGAGATGATTTTAATAAAACTGATTCTTTCTTTGTAAAGTATTGTACATTTTCCATAAAAAAGTTTGGTCATTTTCTAACTAAAAACTTCAACAATTGCGTACTTATTTGAAGATTGCATGTATGATAAGACTTTATTAATATTTTACAACTGCTAACCTTCTTTGTTTAAAAAAAGAGGAACTAACATGACTACTCCAATGAGTAGATAAACAACTACAAAAACACTATCAAATATTATTGGTTTATTTAATAGTAATTGACTTTTATCTTCCATATACTCAGTCACCTTAAATACAGGGGGAAAAATCCATAAAATCCATTTGGAAAAGGCCATCATTTCAATTATTGCTTTTGAAGAAAGTGAAACTACGATTATAAATACGGCTGAAAGCCATGCATATTTTTTTGTTGCAAGTTTAGTAGCTGAAAATAGCGTTCCTACTAAAATCCCAAATGCCGAAAAAACCAAGTGACTGTAAAATGTATAAATATATAGCTTAACCGACATATTTCCTTGGAAGCTTTCTATAAGAATCGGGAAGAAAACTGCAAATAATAGTAAAGGTATCATGATTACCAGAATAGTTAACCATTTACCAAATAAATAACTCACTTTTCTGCTAAGGTGAGTGAATAAGATATGCTTTTCGCTTTCTTCATCCAATGTAAAAATAGACATTGTAATCCATGTCATGATTAAGTACATTACAAGAGATGATACTGCGTAACTGCTAAGTATCGGCACATTTTTATAGGCATATAAAATAAACACCCATGCACAAAAAATAACAACAGGCGGAATAAATTTTAATGATTGCACAAAGCTTATTAATTGATAACGGATGAAAGCTGACAACTTACTCCCCCTTCTCTGCTAATTCCAATATTGAACATCCCCGTTTAAGTAACATGGACAAAATTTCATCAGACTCTTTAACTGAAACAATTATTTCAACAGAATCTCCCCCTAAAAATTTATACCTAATAAACGGAATCTCTGCTACTATGCCTCTATTAGGTATTTTCGCTTTTATAATTCTTACTTTCTCCTTTTTGACTATTGTAGAATCAGAGACAATTCTTCCACTCTCTATAGTTAAAACCCTATCAGCTAGTCTTTCAATTAGTAGTGGTTCATGTGTAGTAAAGATTATCGTTTTATCCTTTTGAAGTGAATTTAGCTGACTCAAAAGTTCAATTTTTGCCGTATCATCTAAACCAGTTAGCGGTTCGTCTAATAGTAATAAATCAGGGTTATTTAATAATGCCTGTATAATTCCGGCTTTTTGCTTTGTCCCTTTCGAACAATTTTTTAAAGGAGTAGTTAGGAATTCTGTAATTGCAAATAGCTCAGCATACTTCTCAATTCTTTTTAGAATTCCTTCATCTAAATTAGAAGACATTCTACCTACTAACATTAAATAATCAAGTGTTTTAAATCGAATATTTTCGGGAAAGTGTTCTGGGACATAGCCAATGTTAACTTTAGGTCGCTTCACTTGCCCTTCAGTTTCTGTAAAGATACCACCGATAAGCTTCAACAAGCTGCTTTTTCCTGAACCATTTTTTCCGGTAATCGCTATCTTTTCTCCTTGCGATATACTTATAGTGACTTCATGAATAATCATTCTTCCGTCTATCTTCTTGCAAACTTTATTTGCCTCAAATATTTTCATTAAAAACTCCTTCTATTCTCCTAATAAGATTGTATAGGAGATAAATTTTGAAAAAAGATTAATCAAAATGTATAGGTTTCACTTTAGACTGATATTAACTTTTATAAAAAAGTTTAATCATTTTCCAGTAATGTTGTTCAACAAACGTGCGCGATAATTGAATGCTTGTTACTTTGTTCATTCTAAAATAAATCCAAAACGTAAGGGTATATGTATTGTAAAGTTAAAATAAAAAGAGCAGTCAAGCCTATTGTGAATATTAAAAACACCCAAACTTTTTTATCCTTAACTGCACAAAAGCAGATATCAACACAAGAGTATTAAAACTCACATTCATTGAAACCCAAACCCCATAAATTTCATCTGAGTCTGGTGCAGCAATGCTAAATATTGGTCCTAAACCAATAAGAGTTACTAATATGAATATCAATCCTTGTACCAAATATACTGCTGCTTTAAACAATTCCCCCCTGCTCTCTCCAGTCTCGATCGTTAGTTAAACAATCCTTACTACCTTAAATGGTCCGTTAGCGGTATAACTTCTGTCCCATTTTTAAATCATTCAGCATCGTTATCTTTATCATATAAATCTTTTATGGATATTACATCGGTTTTATCTTTATATTGTATAGTTTCCTTATCTTCATCCGTTAGTTTCTTATTCCCATTGTACAGTAATAATGTGTTTTCATCGTACCCCTCCAAATATTTAATAGTTTTAAAGATAGATTCTGTATTTTTCCAAAAATCCTCTAATTTTAAAGGAGATATTTAAAATAAAAAAATTTATCTTGGTTCAGCAAATCTTTGTTTGTATTAAGATTAAATTTTTCTCTGCACCGAGGAACCGTAGCAGGAAAACAACAGGTACAGAAGATTGTTTCCTAGACAGGGAGCTACGTTTGCCCAGTTAAGTAGGTCCCAAACACGCACTAAGAAAATAAAAATCAGTCTAAGATCCCCACGGCTGAGTGACCAACTAGTGCGTCAAGAGCCCTGCCGAATGTCACGGATTTTGAAGAGGCATTACGCTTTAAAATAACTAAAAGTTAGATTTTTCATTGTTTTGAGGTAGTTTCGATTTTGGAAATGAGCCTATTCAGAAACTCACTTTACTGTTAAACCTCCAGATGTTGTTTTCACGCTTAATGTATTGACCCCATTACCAATTGTCCCGATTGTGCGATCCTCATCCTTTTCCTCATACAAAATATCCTCCAATTGGATAATAGCTTTTCCGGAACTGCCTTTGAAATCGAGCTTAAGTGATTGAGGATTTTTGTTGAAGGTAGTATTTACACTCCCACTTGTCGTATTAATAGCCAGATTATGAATCATTTCATCTAGTAGTATGTGAACATCACCTGATTTTGTCTTTACTTTCCCTTTTTCAGCAATAAAATACGCCAGATTGACATCTCCACTAGTCGATTCAACAGAAAAGTCATTGAATCTATTTTGCTGCAGTTCAAAATTGCCGCTTGTCGTTTGAAGTATCATAGTACCTTTAGATTCAGAATTTTCCATAGCTTGATTTCCCGATGTTGATGTTATGTTCATATTTTCAGATATTATGTTTTCTAAATGAATGTCCCCAGAAGTTGTGTGTATAGATAATTCTTTATACATTTTTTCAGGGAGCTTTACACGAAGGATTACGCCTTTTTCACTTCCCAATTTCAAGCCTAAGCGATTATTTTTTGGCAAGTAAGCTATTTCTAATCGGTCATTGTTCTCTACTATATTCAAGTGAACTTTATTTTTTAGCTTCTTCTCAATTTTACCTTCTAATTCTACTGTTAAAAAATCTGTTGGACTTGGTACAACTTCAATAGTAGCTGCTGTTGTTTGAAAATCTAAATGATGAAGATTATCGCTATCAAACTCCTTTGTTTCTTTAACCTCAACCATTCCAAGCTCGGAATTAATAAACCAAATACATATTAAAGCGGCAACACAAACTACTACGATTACTTTTTTCATCATATGACATCCACCTGCTCAATCTTACTAATAGCTAAATACCCTATCAATATACCAAATACTCCAAGCGAAACTGGTATAGCGATAATGGAAAATAAATTAATATTATCACTTGTTGTACTTGTCACAGTGGCTAAAAAGATAGCTGAAACAATTGTGGCTACGGCAGATTTTCGACGCATACCAAATAATAATGGAATCAAACTCAGCCCTGCAGTTGCAAGCGCATAAAAGAAGTTCACATATACGTTTCTCACGATATCTTGAAAACTTAATTCAACAGGAAAAATGTCAAATTGCGCCTCCGCAAAATAGAGGAGCCCTGCCATTAAACTCGTCGATGACATGACCATTATAAAAGTAAAGGCTACTACAATCATCAATTTCGCCGTTAAGATTTTCTTTCGACCAATTGGATATGTAAACATAATTTCAATTGATTTACTTTTATATTCGTCTATAATCAATTTAACAATGAGGACTGCTGCGAAAATAATAAATGTTGTACGAATGGCAGCACTACTAATATTCATTGCCATTTCGAAGTTTTCAAAAGGAATATTCCCATCATTTCTCTCTAAAAAATAAATCATACTTAAAAATGCGATAAATCCTAGATTTGCTATTAGTACACCTTTATAATAATTGAACAATTTGAATTTTTTAATCTCAAGTTTAATGAGTTTAAGCATTCATCCCACCCCCATTAATTATTCTCAAAAAATAATCTTCCAGAGAGTGATTCTTTCGAGTAATGGCTTCAACTAAAATATCCTTTACTACAAGTGTTTTTAAGATTTCACCTTCTGATGCTTTCATATCATATATACGTATCGTCGCTTCATCCAAAATTTTAAAATTAGAAATACCCAATGTATGGCTAATTTCAAATGCCACCTTCTTTACATCATTCGTTTTCAATTCAATAAATGCCGTATTTTCTTCACGAATATCCTCCATTAATACTTCTTTAATTAACTTTCCGTCTTTAATAACCCCAATGGTATCCGCTATTTGCTCGATTTCACCAAGAATATGACTGGAGATTAATAATGTCATCCCGTAATCCTTACTTAGCTTTTGAAATAGATTTCGAAATTCTTTAATTCCTATAGGGTCAAGACCATTAATCGGCTCGTCCAAAATTAATATTTCAGGCTTTGTTATGATTGCGCGTGCCACACCAAGACGCTGTTTCATTCCTAAAGAAAAATCCTTGACAGCCTTTCCCTCAGTATCTTTTAACTTCACTAAGTCTAGTACAAAATCTATTTCCTTTTTATTGTAGTACCCTGTGTATTCACAGTGAAGATCTAAATTTTCTTTTGCTGTTAACTTATCATAAAAGACGGGGTATTCAATAATACACCCTATTCGTTTTAATAACTCAAATGAGGTGGGTGTTACTTGTTCTCCACAAATTATGATTTCTCCATTTGAGGGTTTGACTAAGCTCATTAACATTCGCATAAAAGTGGTTTTACCAGCACCATTTGGTCCAAGAAAACCATAAATTTCGCCCTTTTTTATATTCATCGTTACATTCGAAACTACTTCTTTACCTTGATAAATTTTTGTAAGATTATTTGTTTTTATAATATAGGTCATATGTTTTCCCCCTCTTATCTACATTCTATCTAACAAAAATATCTTTTTTCTTAACCATTTCTTACAAAAATATTAAGCTCCATTAGAGGAATCGTGTACCGCCAGTAACTCGTTTAAATTTAACTGTAAATGTTGTTTTTTTGTATGGTGTGCTATCTAAAAATATGTATCCACCTAATTGCTCAACTAGCCTTTTTGTAATAGTTAACCCTAGGCCACTTCCTTGATAAAATTTATTTCTTGAGTCTTCCATTGTATACAATCGTTCAAAAACATGATCTTTATGTAATTCATTGATTCCTATCCCTCGATCAGACACCTCAATAAAAACGTTATCTTCTATTGTGCTCATTTTAAATTCGATGGTTTTACCTTCTGCTCCATACTGAATAGCATTGGAAATTAAATTATTTAAAATGCGCTGAATTGCATCCTCATTACCTAAAATAAAGATGGGCTCCTCTGGGATTTCAATTAATACTTGAAACTCTTTTGCTGTTAATATTTCATAAAAATCAAGCATCATTCTTCTAGAAATTTCCCCTATATCCACATTTGAAAGGGCTATATGTTTATCTCCAGCCTCCAACTTCACTAGCTCAAAAAAGCGCTGAATTAAATTGAGTACTTCCTCTGTTTTTAAGTTAACCTTAGATAACATGTCTTTCATTTTTTCAAGACTTAATTCTTTTTCAATCAGCATAATCTCTATATAACCTAAAATAACAGTCAAAGGTGTTTTTAAATCATGGGATATATTCGCTAACATCTTTCTAATCGAACGCTCTATTTCATGATAGCTAGCTACTGTTTTTTGATTATGTTCTAAAAGTAGATTTATTTGTATTAATAGATTCTGTAATTGTTTATCATCTGTATACACTAATAATTTTTCATCCGTCTCTTTATCAATAATACTCTGAAGCTTTTTCTCTATATAGTTAATATTTTTATTTTGCACTACTCGACACCGATATAAATAAATATTTAAGCTGAAAGAAACTACAATCAATAGTATTGCAAAATAAAGCATATTAAAAATCCCCCAATTTATAACCTATTCCCCATAATGTTTTAATATATTGAGGATTAGAGGGGTCATCCTCAATTTTTTCTCGCAGCCTTCGAATATGCACATTGATTACATTTTCGTCCCTATAATAGTCTTCTTGCCAGACAAGGCTATATATTTGAGATTTTGTATAAACATGCGTGGGCTTTGAAATAAATAGTTTTAAAATATTAAATTCCTTTAATGTCAAATTGATATATTTGTCATGTTTTTTTACTGAAAATTCATCCATATCAACTAGCAAGTCCCCGATTTTAATAGTTTTTTCGCTCACATTAGTACTTGCTGACTGTATGTAATAATTCTGTCGTCTGATAATCGCTTTAATTCTAGCAATTAACTCAACCATCGAAAAGGGCTTGGCAATATAATCATCCGCTCCGAATCCTAAGCCCAGTGCCTTATCTATGTCTTCTCCTTTAGCTGACATAATCAAAACAGGAACCATACTTTGCATTCTAATTATTTTCAAACATTCTATACCATCTATTTTAGGCAACATGAGATCTAGTATAATTAAAGCAAATGACTGCGTATGAAATATTTTCAAAGCCTCTTCCCCATCAAAGGCAGCCTTCACCTCATACCCTTCTTTCGTTAAACTTTCATTAACCATATCACTAATGAATTGGTCATCCTCGACAAGCAAAATTCGATGATTCAAAATTTCCCCTCCTAAAAATTGTTTGAAAAGCATCCCCATCAACGACACGTCAGGATATTGCATTGTGTTTACATAATGCACTCCTTTCAAAACCCCTGACATCCACCGAGGGCTTAATTTGAATCAACAGAGAGTTTGTTGAAATGCTTTTTTTGCATTACTTATAGAAATGGTCTGTACCTGTCACTACGCTTTCGATACAAAAAACATTGCTCCTGTGATTACTCATCGCAGCAAATATTTGCTGAATCAAGTTAAACCACCCACTCACCCCATTTTTATCTAATTCAATTCTAATAGTTTTGCAAATGAATAGATATTGATTTTTCAAGTTTATTAATTGTGCTCTTCATTTGATTAAAATACTTTTCTAGCATTTGTCCTGCCGCTTATAATAGGAATGATTTCTATACATGCCACTTTGCTGTCGGATAGTAAATCAAGTTAAACAGCACAAACAAAAAGAACCCATTTCAAAGATTAAAATGGATTCTTGCTTTATAAAGTGAGGCAACCAATCAAAGTTATGCAGGTAGTTTATCCCTCACTTAACTATTTCGTTGTAGGGGTCTTACTTGTCACAGAAGTACAGCTTATTACTATGAGATAAACGGCTACTTCGCCTGTGTAAGCCATTTTAATTATGCGATATGATTAAAGCAACTAAAAAAGTTCGTCATGTTTCTCAGCTATACCTGTGATTTGTACAATCATTGTGCTTGAACTTATATCTATAACAACATGAAGCAACGTCTTGAATATTTAATCAAGGTTTATATTCCGAACAGATACCAGAACCTCAACCTTCCTTAATCCACTTTTCAACTATAGATGTTCTTTTTGACATAAAAAACACCCCTTTAGATTATAGTAATCCAAAGGGGGAAACGGTGCAACTTTATTACAAACGGTATAACTTTATTTAAAACAGTACATCTTTTTTATAAACGTTACGACTTTATTTCAACGCTTGTAGGTTTGGAATAAAATTTGATCAAAAGCACCTCGCAAACCGATATTTCACGTTAAATAAAAAAATCCATTTTGAAAAAAAGGTTGATCAAAATGGATTCTTACCTAGTAGATTTAAATCTTGTTTTTATAAAAAAGTTTGATCATTTCTGTAATCCTTATTCCATTATAGCGCCCGATTGTTGAATAAGGAAAATGCACCAAATGCAGTATTCAGGGGCATATTACACTTAAACACCTGTTACTTTAATTGCAAACATCTTCAAGGAAAGTAAGTGTCTTTTCAAATAATTTTGGTTGAATCTCTAAATAAGTAAGGTTATTAGGGAGATTATCGAATAATTTCACTTCACCAATTTCTGATATTGGCAATCGGCCCATTTCCTTTACCTTTGAAAAGTATAACCTTCCAAAAATCATACTAACAGAATCATCCATTGAGTAGTCGCAAATTGGAACTAAATCAACTTTTTCACATCCTGTCTCTTCAAATAACTCTCTTTTAGCGGTTTCAATAATTAGTTCCCCAGGTTCTCTATGTCCACCGGGAATTTCCCAGGATTTTCGATCTTTATGTCTTACATATATCCACTGATTCTTATAAATTGCACTTATAACTACAAATTTTAAATCCTCTTCATTTACTGAACCTATATCATAAAATTGAACTTTCATTTTTATTCACCTCATATTTGAGTTGCTACTACATTAAATAAATTCTTTATTCTAAGGATTTATCCTTTAAATTTTTCAGGATTCTGTTCCCTTATTCAGCTGTATTGTCCGTAATTTAAATCACAAACCTTATCAAACCTTCTATTGGTAACATTTATAAAAGAATGTTATTCAGCAATTTGGCCCTTTAATGAAAACGAGCGCTGATCCTTATTACGGAAAAGCGCCCGATTGTTGAAGTACTTTGTTCGACTAAAAGTCCTTACGTGTAAAGGAAATTCGTTCAGCTGAAATAATAAAGTCTATTAACTCGTTCTCTTCATTTTCTAATAATGTATGAAATTCGTATTGATTATTAACTTTATACACTTCCTCATACAACCACCATGTATTTTCTAATAAACCATCTTGTTTTATTAGATGAAAATTTTCAAAGGTTACTTCATCTACATCTGTAAAACCACCTGAATTATTTAAGGTTAATGTTAAATTTGTGTCATTTTGAATTAAATTTATTACCTTACAGTCATGGAATCGAAAATCCTCTACAATTTCTTTATCAAATGAAGTGGAGGCTTCTTTATAATAGCTTCTGTAATTCTCACCAATGGCATTTACTGACCTTTCATTTTCCTCACAAAATTTAATTACAGCATTTATGACCTTACGAGATGCTGTATATAAAGCGAAAACTCTTAAATCAGCTATCTGTTCTAAAATCATTTGTGGTAATTGCCTTTTTAAGATCATCTGATTTACGATGAAGACGTTATCGAATTCTTCTGTTTCCTCTTCTTTATTAAAATCAATTGTATACATTTCTTCTCGTAAAGTAAGCCAATCCATTAATTCACTATTGTAAAGCTGTTGAAAGTATTCTTCTGAAAATAATTCAGCCTCTTGATCTTCCACTAAATTAAGATGGAAACTTGTTTTTTGACTCAACTTGAACCATTCTTTAGTAAAATATTTCATTATAAACCTCATCCTTCGTATACAATAAGAAATTTAGGGAAATTGTTCTACTACTTTTCTTGTATATTTATCTATTTATAACATAAATAACTAAATAATTTAAATACAAGTTATTCAATAATATGGCCCTACTTTATATTATTTGAATTCAAATGCCTGACCGTCCTTTTATTGATTTTTTTCAACTTCTTAATTCAGCAATTGCAATTGTTTTTTTATATAACGACAGATAGAATGGCTCTCACAAATATCAATCCCAGTAGATAAATGTGGTCCCTGTTGTTCAAGTTCTCGTCTTAACATTATTTATTAACCACACAGATTGTAAGTTTTTATTTTACAGTTATTACACCTCCTTTGCTAATTAATTCTAATTTGTTTGAGGCTTCTCCAATCTTACCTTTTTTAAATTTATCTGTATGTTTTTCTTTCTGATAACCTTCTAATTTTACGCTTATGTCCGATGATTCACTGTTCGCTGTAAGCTCTAATGATTTGGGTGTTTCTTTATATGCTATTGTAATATCTCCTGAAGCAGTTTCTACAAATAGTGCTTTTCCTTCGATAATTTCTTTCATAAATACTTCACCGCTAGTCGAAGTAATTTTCGTTTTCGGACTGTCGACTCTAGTCATATAGCTATCACCATTTGTAGATTTTATCATTAGTTCATTTAAAGAACTGTCTACAATAATCAACTCACCATCTTTTGATGTGACTATACCTTCATTTGCCGATAGTCCTTTAATAGTTTTATTGCCAGAATCCGTAGAAATAGAAATTTCTTTTGTTTCAATGTTGTTAATTTTGACATCACCATAGCTGTTTTTTAATACAATCTTCTTCACTGCATTTTTTGGAATAGAAATATGAATAGTATCTTTTTTTCCAAAACTAAAGTTTTTCATAACTCCTTCTTCACCGTCTAGTTGAAGTACCTTTACTTTATTTCCGTCTTTATTAATTTCAACAGGATTGTTTTGCTGCTTTTTTTGTTGCTTACCTTCAAATTCAATTGTTAGTTTTTCAGATTCTGTATTTTCTAATGCTATATTCCAGGACTCTATGTTTATTTCTAGTTCTTCAATTTGTTTAACATCAAAGGACTGCTCTTCAGTGATGCTCTTTTCTCCTTTGATTTTAAGGGTGAAAAGTATTCCTCCTATTGCAATAACGAATATCAAAACTATGATTACCTTTTTCACTTTACATCCTCATTTCACAATTTTAAGTTAAATCTACTTTGTCGATTTTATAATAGGACAGATAGCCGATAACGAGCCCTAATAGACACATTATTGTTGGGACAATGATAAATTGAGATAAACTAGTAGATGTATCCCCATTTGAAATCGTTGCATTAATCAAAAATCCAATTAAGACAGCTGACGTTATTGTCGAAGCTGTTGATTTTTTTCGCATGCCAAAGTACAAAGGAATTAGGCTTACCCCAGCCATCATAAATGCGTTGATGAAAGTAGACGGTATAGTAGCTACCATCTCCTGTATCTCGACAGGAGCTTCAAACAAGTTCATCATTGGATTTAAAAAATAAACAGCGATATTCATCATAAAAGTCGCAATAATAATGCTGAAGAAACAAAATCCGAAAACTAACGACAGCTTAGCAAAAATAATTTTTTTCCTTTTTAATGGATACGTAAATAATAATTGAACCGTCTTATTTTTGTATTCTTCAATGACTAAACGAGATAAAATCACACTCGCAAAAATGATAAACACAATGCGAATTAAAATATTTGTTAAAGACATAAAATCTGTATAATCTAGAAACATCTTTTCATCCCCAGAACCAACAGCCATAAGTGCAACTGCCGCAAAAATTCCAACAATACAAATGATTAAGCCTTTAAAATAGCTAGCCATACGATTCTTTTTCCATTCAAGTCTTATTAGTTTAAGCAAATTGATTCCCTCCATTAATAAGGTTTAAGAAATACTCTTCTAAATGTTGTTGCTGTTTTTCAATGCCATTGACAGCAATGTTATTTAAAATAAGTTCTTTATTAATTTGAGATTGAGAAATATTATGTTCAAAAATTCGAATACAATGCTGATTAACAATTTCATATTTTTGGATACCTAGTTTGTTCTCTAACACATTAATCGTTTTTTTTACATCGTCTATTTTAATCTCTAGATACTCCATATTCTCTTTTCTAATATCTTCCATTCTTACCTCTTTCAATAATTCCCCATGATGAAGGATGCCAATAGTATCTGCTATTGATTCCACTTCTGACACGATATGACTTGATATTAAAATAGTGATCCCGTGCTCTTCTTTTAAAATTATTAAAAGCTCACGTATATCTTTAATACCTATAGAATCAAGACCATTAATCGGCTCATCAAGAATCAGAATCTCTGGTTTTGTAATAATTGCCCGTGCAATGCCTAATCTTTGCTTCATCCCTAGAGAAAATTCATGTATTTTTTTATTTTCAACATCCTTGAGACCTACTATATCAAGTGCCTCCTCAACTGCTCCTTTTTCATAAACCCCAATATATTCACAGTGAAGCTCTAAATTTTCTTTTGCTGTCAGCCTTTCGTAAAATTCTGGGTACTCGATAATACTGCCTATTTTGCTCAAGTATTGATATGAAGTAGTAGAAATAGGTTGATTCAATATTTTAATTTCACCTGACGTTGGTTTTACTAAATTTAAAATCATCTTCATAATCGTCGTTTTCCCAGCCCCATTCGGACCCAAAAACCCATAAATCTCACCCTTCTTAACGTTCATATTGACCTTCGAGACGGTTTCGACTCCTTTAAAGCTCTTACTTAATTGATGTATTTGAATAACGGTTTCCATGTTTGTTTACTCCTTACCATTTTCAATTCGTTACATTAAGCTTAATACGCGAAAGTAAAAACAAAGTAAACTCGATGGAAAATGACAGTAATTTTTTCCAGAGATTAAGGATATGAAGATTAGAAGCTGTTATAATAAAGATTGAAATGAGGGATAAAAATGGAATCTACAGAAAAAATCCTAATCGTAGATGATGAGGTTGGTATTTTAAAATTATTAGAAATTACGTTGCGTAAAGAAAACTTTATAAATATTGATGCGGCCTCAACAGGCAAAGATACACTACAGCTTGTAAAAGAAAATCATTACGATATTATTTTGCTCGATATAATGCTACCAGATATAAGTGGCTTTGAACTTTGCACAGAAATACGTAAGCATACAAATACACCCATTATTTTTGTCAGTGCTCGCTCTACAGATTTTGACAAATTAACGGGATTAGGTATTGGTGGAGATGATTATATTACAAAGCCTTTTAATCCTTTAGAAGTCGTTGCTCGAATAAAGGTCAACCTTCGACGTCAAAAAATGTATGAGAGTTCTCACCAACAGCAGAGTTCAAAATTTGATTTCGGTTACTTTTCCCTTAATCCTGAATCTGCTACATTAATCGTTAACAATCAGCTCGTCGACTGTACAGCTAAGGAGCTAGAGCTACTACATTTCTTTTGTAAAAATCCAAATCGCATTTTTACAACTTCACAACTCTATGAATTCGTGTGGGGAAATGATGTGTATGGCGAGGAGAAAACCGTAACGATTCATATTTCAAAGCTAAGGAAGAAGCTTGGGGATGATACGCGTAAACCAAAAATTATCGTAAATTTAAGGGGAATTGGATATAAATTTATACCACCAAAAGAGGATTCACTATGCGAATAAACACTCGATTTACGTTACATCTTGCACTGGGGATTATTCTGTGGATGCTTTTGAGTGGTATTTGTATTGTTATCGGACTCGAGTGTATTCTTCCACTCATTAAAAAATCTGTTAGTGAAGAGTATGAGAATTTAATCGTAGTATGGATTATTGGGTTTAGTACCATTGTTTGTATAGCTGTATTTGGATGGTATTTTGGAGGTCCTCTTGGATTTATCATGTCTTGGATTCATCAGCTATCACAGGAAAACTATACACAGCCTGCTGGACTTTCAAAAATCTATGCCCGCAAGGGAAAACTCCGTATGCGATATATGTTATATCAAGAAGTACTTCAACACCTACAATCTTTATCAGAAAAATTGAAAGCTGCTGAAACAGAACGCGAAAAAGTTGAACAAGCAAAACAAGAATGGATTGCTGGTATTTCACATGATTTAAAAACACCATTAACGTATATTACAGGCTACTCTACTCTATTATTAAACGCTCAATACGAATGGTCCAAGGAAGAAGCCCGTTCCTTTACTCAAGAAATTGCAGAGAAAGGTAAGCATATGGAGGAGCTTATACAAGATCTAAGTCTCGTTATTCAGCTTAATAGTACAGATGGTCAGTTACCATTGCACAAATCAAATCAGGATATTGTGGAATTCACCAAAAGAGTTGTAGCTACTATTAGTAATAATCCACAAGGCAAAGACTATAAATTGCATTTTAAAACAGATACACCTGTCATAAACAGTGAATTTGATACTAAATTCATGCAAAGAATATTGCAAAACATTCTTATGAATTCTATTATTCACAATCCAGCTAACACAAATATTTATACACAGATTTTCGATAACAATGAACATGTAGATATCCACATTGCTGATAACGGAATAGGTATGTCTCCACACATGCTAGAAAATATATTCCAGCAATATTATCGTGGAACGACAACAGATTCTTCTTCTGAAGGTACTGGACTAGGTATGGCAATTGTTCATAACCTTGTTCAAGCTCATAAAGGCACTATCTCCATACAGAGTGAACCTTCCAAAGGAACAACGTTTATGATTACACTACCTAAAAAGATATATTGACACCTTTACACTTGAGGACACTATGCTCCTAGTAATATCCCTAATTCTTATGTCATGGTATTAGGCGAGAGAAAGCATTTCGTTCTAAGGAACGATATTTATAAGCATAATACAAAATTATAAAAAAAGTATTCCGTAAATAAATTTATATAATAAGAAAAAGGTTTTATGTTCATCAGTTAGAACATAAAGAATAAATCCACTTAAAAGATAAAGAAATATAATTGAAATTAGTTTTAATTTTTCGTTCAATTTTGATTACCACACAACATTGAAATATCCATTATTTTGTTTCGCATCTTTAGAATCAAGATATTCAGCTATTGCTGCCATAGGATCAAGCACATAAGTTAAATAACTAGCAATAACAGGAAGACTGATTCCTAAAGCTATTGCTGCTTTTCCGATAACTTTTGTTTTAATTGTATTGGTGAATATTCTTTTTAATTCTTCTGCTCCATATTTTTTTAATGCAACAGCTAATGAGCCTACTTCAGAGGCAATAAGGATTCCACTTATAATTGTATCAATTGCTCCTGCTACATATATATTCTTAATATGAATATCTGGAAGGTTAGGTGTCCAAATATCTCCAAGATCAAAATTCATAGTATATATCGAATCTGGTGGAATATTAGAAATATCGATGTTTTCAATGTTTTCTCTAATACCAATCTCCATTTCTTTTCGTTCTTCGATATTATCAATCTCCGCCAATTTCATTTGTAATGCTTGCTCAATTTATATTAGAATGGGGATTTGCCACAACAATCTTAAAATGAGTGAAGAGACAAATTACATTGAAAAGGGATTAGCAATACTAGCTGTATTAGAGGAAAACGACATATTGGCCAATATGAACAAAGAAATAATAAATACCTACAAGTCGAGTAGGAAGCTAATTATTATTTAATGAGCCAACCTCTCACAACCCTAAGCACGGTTCTATTTTCATAAAAGTACATTATTAATCAATATGGCCCGATTGTGGAATAGAAAAAGATCCTGCATATCAATACAGGATCTTTAATCAATCTTAATTTTAAATAATCGAACTTTGTTTTAAATGATCATTCTTTTTTATAAAACTACACAACACTTATATAAATCCCTAACCCCTACTCCACCGTAACACTCTTCGCTAAATTACGTGGCTTATCAACATCACAGCGGCGGTGTAAAGCCGCGTAGTAGCTAATAAATTGCAGTGGTACTACGCTTACAAGTGGTGTCAGCAGTGTGTGTACACGTGGGATGATTAGGCGGTCGCCTTCTTCCTCTAGACCTTCGCTTACAATGATGCAGGCGTTAGCTCCACGAGCTACAACTTCTTTCACATTCCCACGAATGTTAAGGGCTACCTGTTCCTGCGTGACAAGTGCGAAGACTGGTGTGCCTTCTTCGATAAGGGCGATTGTGCCGTGCTTTAGTTCCCCACCTGCAAAGCCTTCAGCTTGAATGTAGGAAATTTCTTTCAGCTTTAGCGCACCTTCTAGGCTGACACAGAAGTCTAGACTGCGTCCGATAAAGAAAGCGTTGCGTGCGATTTTTAAGTAGTCTTCAGCAATTTGCTCCATCGTTTCTTTTGCATCGACAATTGCTTCGATTGCTGTTGCTGCGATAGCTAGCTCCTGCTTTAAGTCAAAGTCCATGGCAATACCGCGCGCCTTTCCTGCTACATATGCCGTAATAGATAATACTGCGAGCTGGGCTACATAGGCCTTTGTAGAGGCTACAGCAATTTCTGGACCTGCGTGTAATAGCAATGTGTAGTCTGATTCACGTGATAATGTAGAGCCTGCTACGTTCGTGATTGTTAGTGCTGGATAGCCCATTTCTTTTATTTTCACTAAGACTTGACGGCTGTCGGCTGTTTCGCCTGATTGCGAAATAAAAATGAATAAAGGCTTTTCCGAAAGTAATGGCATGTTATAGCCAAATTCGCTTGAAATATGCACTTCTACTGGAATGCGGGCAATTTTCTCGAAATATTCTTTCCCGACAAGTCCTGCGTGTAAGCTTGTGCCAGCAGCAATAATATATAAGCGATCTGCTGCATTTAAAGCATTTAAAATGGCTTCATCGATTGCTAACTCACCATCTACTTCATACGCTTGGATAATTTTACGTACAACACCTGGCTGTTCATCCATTTCCTTAAGCATATAATGCGGGTACGTGCCCTTTTCGATATCGCTCATATCTATCTCAGCTGTGTATGGTGCACGTTCTACAATACGACCATCCAATTTCGAAATCTCTACATTGTCGCGATGTACAACAACGATTTCTTTATCATGTAATTCTATAAATTGATCTGTTACTTGTAACATTGCCATCGCATCAGAGGCTACAACATTAAAGCCTTCACCGACACCAACAAGCAACGGCGACTTATTTTTCGCTACATAAATTGTGTCTGCATCCTCATTGTCTAATAACGCTAATGCGTAAGAGCCGTGTACTAAAGATAACGTTTTACGGAAAGCTTCAACTGTTGATAAGCCTTCCTCTTTCACGAATAGTTCAATTAACTGTACAAGTACCTCTGTATCTGTATCAGACTGCATCTGAATACCTTTTAAATAAGCCTTTTGCAATAAGTGATAGTTTTCAATTACACCGTTATGGACAAGTGTAAAACGCCCCTGTGCACTTTGATGCGGGTGGGCATTGCGACGATTTGGTACACCATGTGTCGCCCAACGTGTATGACCGATACCAATAGATGATGCAACATCCTCATCTACAGCCTTACGTAAATCTGCAATACGTCCTTTTTCTTTAAACACCATGACACCAGCTTCATTACGAACTGCTATACCTGCTGAGTCATATCCGCGATATTCTAATTTCTCTAACCCTTTTAATAAAATTTCCTTTGCATCTAATAATCCATTATATCCAACAATTCCACACATCGTATGTTTCCTCCAAGTCGTTTGAGGACAAAACTACGATTTATAATCTAAATTTTGATTAACTAATATTTTCACAATACAAGGCAATACGAAATAGACTACAAATCATCACCTTTTTTGCATATGGCTGTTCTGTCTAACAGACGCATTTGCGGTTAGGCTTTGTAGTTTTGCTCTCGCTATTTTATGCCTATTCGCTCTTCTGTACAGAAAATCACTTTTCCGCTTTAAAAACGAATATAACGACTGGGCATTGTCAATCGGGAGGTATCCGCCGAATTTTCGATAAACCTCCACCTCGTCAACTAAGGATTGATATCCGCTCTATTTCCTTAGCTCAGGCGCTTTAATTGTTTTCCTTAATAATTTATAGTGCGCTGTTTTTCTCCTCCCTTGTAGCGCATGCAATAAGCTTTTTCATCATACAAAAAATATTACAGTTCGTCAATCATTGGCTAATTTTAAAAAAATCTGTAGGCGACGCAGTATTTGCTTCACCTACAGATGCTTTATTATAGTCCCTTCTCTTGTAAAAGGTTCACAATTTCTCGATTAAATGCTGGTAAGTCGTTTGGGGTACGACTTGTTACAAGCTGCTTTTGACAAACAAATACTTCCTCATCGTGGAATTTTGCGCCTGCGTATTCCAAATCTACTTTAATCGATTTGTAGCCTGTTGTATCACGTCCCTCTAGGGATTTTGCTGTAATTAATAATTGCGGACCATGACAAATTGCAAATACAGGCTTCATTTCATCCATAAAATGCTTTGCGAATGCGACGATACGATCGTCATCACGCAACAAATCTGGTGAAAATCCACCAGGGATAAATAGGGCGTCAAAATCGGCTGGATTTACTTCATCTACACCGTAATTAATTTTTACAGTTGCCTCCCCTTGCTTGCCAGTTACCGTTTTATTGCCTTCTTTATCAATGTTAATAACCGTGTGCCCAGCTGCTTCTAGCGCTTCCTTTGGGCTTGTGTACTCACTGTCTTCAAACTTGTCCGTAATTAATGTTGCTACTTTGGCCATTTCATTACACTCCTTTGAATTTAGTACAATTGTATACTTCCCCTTTAGCATCCGATATAAACCTAAAAAAAGTACTATAGAGATTCTCTTCTCCATAGTACTTTCAAATTTATTATTCAGTTAAACCCATTTCCGTGCGTACCACATTGGCAATTCTCTCCACATACGCTACACATTCTTCCTCTGTAGCAGCCTCTACCATAACACGAACTAGTGGCTCTGTACCTGAAGGGCGCACTAATACACGGCCATTGCCTTGCATTTCTGCCTCAACCTCAGCAATTACTGCTGCGACTTTTTCATTTGTAGTTACAGCGTGTTTATCTGTTACACGAATGTTCACTAGGCGTTGAGGGAAAACAGTCATTTCAGACGCTAGCTCTGATAGACGCTTGCCTGACATTTTCATGATGTTAACGAGTTGAATAGCTGTTAGTAAGCCATCTCCAGTCGTATTGAAATCTAAAAATACGATATGACCAGATTGCTCGCCGCCAAAATTATAATCGTTTGTACGCATTTCCTCAACAACATAGCGGTCGCCTACTGCCGTTTGCACGCTCTCCATCATATGTTCACGTAGCGCTTTATAGAAGCCCATATTACTCATTACTGTTGAAACAACTGTATTCTTCTTTAAACGACCTTTTGCGTTTAAATATTTGCTAATAATAAACATAATTTGGTCGCCATCTACAATTTGACCTTTTTCGTCTACTGCGATTAAACGATCCCCATCACCATCGAAGGCAAGACCTATATCTGCACCTCGTTCAACGACGAACTCAGCCAATTTTTCGGGATGCGTAGAGCCTACACCATCATTAATATTTAAGCCAGTTGGAGATGATCCCATCGTTGAAATATCCGCCTCTAAATCTGCAAATAAATGCGTAGCAAGAGACGAGGTTGCACCGTGTGCACAGTCTAACGCTACATGAATATTGACGAATTCTTCTTCCACTGTTTGCTTTAAGTAAGAAATATATTTTTGTCCACCCTCAAAATAATCATTTACAGAACCGATGTCTGCACCAACTGGGCGTGGTAAAGTATCCTCAGATGCATCAAGTAAGCTTTCAATTTCAGCCTCCTGTGCATCGGATAATTTAAAGCCATCAGAACCGAAAAATTTAATACCGTTATCTGCAACTGGGTTATGTGATGCAGAAATCATTACACCTGCATCCGCATTCATAACACGAGTTAAATAAGCTACGCCTGGTGTGCTGATAACCCCTAGACGCATTACTTCTACACCAATCGATAACAGACCCGCCACTAATGCACCTTCAAGCATTTCACCCGAAATGCGTGTGTCTCGTCCAATAAGTACTTTCGGTCGATTTTCTGTATCCTTCGTTAAAACATAGCCGCCAGCGCGCCCTAGCTTAAACGCAAGCTCTGGCGTCAATTCGCTATTCGCTACCCCGCGGATGCCATCTGTTCCGAAATATTTACCCATTACTTTTTCTCTCCTTCAATACTGCATTGTTAATCCAATCAATTATAAATCGGCGAACTCTCATCCAGATTTTTTTGCAATTTGGAGGTGGTTAACTAACCTTTAAAGACCCCTTCTCAAAATCTGTGACATCCACCTCTGCTATTCTTCTCCTGTATCCTCATCTGTTACAGGGGCTGTATTCCCATCTGTTTCAGGGCTTTCAACTGTAGACGTTTCGCTTTCATCTTCTGCCACTGTAATATTGGCGTGAATAGTAACCGTTTCATTAGATAGTTTCATCGGATTTTCCAGCTTTTGAATTTTCGCTTCATAATCTCCAGATTCCTTCAACTTGGATAAATCAAATTCGACAATCATCTCATTCAGTGAATCCACAATTGATTGTGGACCAGATACTTTAATGCTTTCTTGATTTAAAGACAATTCGTTGATTGTTATACCTTCTGGCAATTGTCCCGTTTGCTTCAGCGTAAGAGGAATTTCTCGATTATATTCGTCAATTTCAACATTGATTTCTACTGCCTCTGGCTGTATCGTGACATCAAGCTTATTTAAATCACGATCTAATACTTTCACATTCGCTTGTTGTTTGAATGACTGCGTAATGCCGTCCTCTGCCTTTATCGATGCTTTTACATAATTAATACTATCCATCACACTCTTTGCACCTGTGACAAAAACGTACTTAGGCTCTGCTAGCATATTTTTCAAGACATAGCCTTCTTTTATTTGTCTACTATTTATTTCTGGCTCTACACGAAACTCCTTCGTCACCTTTTCTTCAATGCTGATATTAACAACTTGCGGATAAACGGTCACCTCTAATTTCTCAGAAAAGTTTTCAGTCTGTATTGTAACTCTATGTTCGCCAATTGACAATGAACTTAAATCGACAAATACTTTATAATCTTTCGCTAGCTTCTCTCGCATGACGATAGGCGTAGGTCCTTCGATTCCTACATTGACAGTTTCCGGAAGCCCTGTTACGATTAGATTTTCATCATCATAATATACTTCCAACTTCACATCCTCAATAACATCTGCCTGCTTTTCACTAGGTGTACTTCGTGTTGAATTATTTTCGGACTGCACATAAAAAAATAATGCGATAGCAAGTAATAAAGCCGTAAGACGAATTAGCCAATTATTATTAAATAATTTATCCATTCTTTTTCCCCCTCCAAGTCCACTTAGAGGCTTGATTTGTTTCTTGTTCAGATCCAAACCACGCTTTACGTAGCAATGCTTCGAATTCATCTATTGTTAAATTACGATGTAAATTACCGTTTATTGTAATACTAATTGCACCAGTTTCTTCTGAAACAACAATTGTAATCGCATCTGTTACTTCACTTAAACCTAATGCTGCTCGATGTCGTGTACCTAATTCCTTAGAGATAAACGGGCTTTCAGACAATGGTAAATAACATGCCGCTGCTGCAATTTTATCCTTTTGCATAATAACTGCCCCATCATGTAACGGTGTATTTGGGATGAAAATATTAATTAGTAGCTCTGAGGATGCAGTAGCATTCATTGCTATCCCTGTTTCAATATATTCTGTTAAGCCAGTTTCCTTTTCAATTGATATTAAAGCACCGATACGTCGTTTTGCCATATAACTGACTGATTTCTTCATCGCTTCAATTAGGCGCGTCTGCTCTTCATCTTGTTGATTCGTTGAACGTTGGAATAACTTCCCTCTACCCAATTGCTCAAGTGCACGGCGTATTTCAGGTTGAAAAATAATAATGATTGCTAAAAAACCCCACTCAATAACTTGCTTTAGTAAATAATCAAGTGTACTTAAACCAAAAAGGGATGTAGCAATCTTAGCGATAACAATAACAAATATCCCTTTTAACAGCTGAACAGCCTTTGTTCCTTGAATAAGACCCAACAGCTTGTAGATTACATACCACACGACTAGTACATCTATAAAGCCAAATATATAACTTGCAGGTGTAAAATCTGTAAATTGATTCATTATTAACTGCACGTGGCATCCCCCACTTTTCTAACTGTTGCATACAAAAATAGTATAACACACTTCTACTTGTTACCGCTTTCTCTAGAGAGCTATAAAAGTAAAAAAATGAGTGTAGATGAATGATTTTTCATTTCATCTACACCCTATCTTTATCGAACGTTCAAGTTCAGAAAAAGTTGCATGAATTATTCAAACAACGCCATGGCGTCATTCGCTAATTTTTTTATTTTATACCAAAGCCAATCGAATGTCTCATTTATCTCTTCGATTTGTCCTGATACAACAGCAGTAGAAGCCATATAACTGCCGTTAATTACTGTAACGTTGCCATCTACTTCCCCTTCAATGATTAGGTTGCCATTTTTTACGACGACATCCCCTTTAACAACTTCACCCTTTGGTACAATCACAGTTTGCCCATCAACAACTAAATTTGGTTGTGTCGTGACAGAAAATTGATTGTCATTCGGATAGCTAGCCATTAAAGTTGCCCCCATTAATAGAAAGAAAACCGCAGCCGCCACAATAATCGGATGTCTGCGTAGCCATTTCTGAATACCCAATACATTTTTACGCTTTGGTAAACGACCCATTACATTCGCCTCAAAATGCGGAGGCGCCATAATATGTGTCGCACTTTTGACAAATGCAACTGTATCGCTTAGCTCATGCATATGCTTTTGACAGCTTACGCAGCTTTGCATATGCTTTTTCAGCTCTTGTTCATGCTCACGCGTAATATCGCCATCTAAATAATCATGCATATAGTCAATGTAATGTTCAGGACACATTCCCATGCGAATTCCCCTCCTACAAATTGTTTAACTGCTTGCGAAGTGCTTCCCGACCACGATGAATACGCGTCTTTACTGTGCCAAGGGGCATATCAAGAATTTCACTAATTTCTTGTAGTGATAGCTCTTCAATGTATTTAAGAACAATGACAGAGCGATATTTGTCTGGCAATCGGCTAATCTCGTATTGAATGCGGTCCTGTAGCTCCATTTGTTCCACTGCTTCTTCTGGTAGCTGCTCATCTGCTGCAATTTGTGAATACATATCTAAACCATCTGTCCCAGCAACTTCCGCATCTAAATAATAATCTGGCTTCTTTTTACGAATGCGGTCAATGCAAAGATTCGTGGCTATACGATATATCCACGTTGAAAATTTCCTTTTTTGATCGTACGAGTGCAAATTAATATATGCACGGATAAATGCCTCTTGTGCAATGTCCTCTGCCTCTTGCTTGTTACCAAGCATCCGATAACAAATTTGATACAGCTTGTGCTGATAGAGGTTCACAATATCGGCGTATGCGTTTTGATCACCTTTAAGCACTTGCTTTATTCTCTTGTTCACTAACGCATCCATCGTGCCAATCCTCTCTACCTTCTAAGCTGTTATTAACATATACGTACACCCTTAAGAAAGGTTTCAGTTTTTCTTTTTATTATACCAAAATTTAAAATAAAAATTGTAGTAAATTCAATTTTGTTTAGATTTTGTATAGTTAATAGGAGAAATATAAAAAGACTGCGTGGAAAGCAGATAAATACCTGCTTTCCACTGCAGTCCCCTTACACTAGTGTTTCACCGAACAATGAACCAATTAATGCTACAGCTACGTTTGCTGTTTTGTTTTTATCATCTAATATTGGATTAACTTCTACAAACTCCACAGAAGTAAGCATGCCCGACTCTTGTAACATTTCCATAGCTAGGTGACTTTCGCGGTATGTAATACCTCCTGCTACAGGTGTACCAACACCTGGCGTGTACAATGGATCTAATCCATCTAAATCTAAAGATAAATGTAGGCCGTCAACACCACGCTCTTGTAAATAACGAATCGCATCCTCCATAACTGCTGTCATACCAAGACGGTCAACTTCGTGCATTGTGTAAACTTTAATATTTTTTTCTTTAATTAGCTCACGTTCCCCTTCATCGACAGAACGAGCACCAATAATAATTACATTTTCCGCTTTCACTTTTGGCCCTTCATGATGAATCGATGTTAAACGCTCATGACCAAGCCCTAAGCTTACTGCTAATGGCATACCGTGAATATTGCCAGAAGGAGTAGATTCTGGTGTGTTAATGTCTGCATGTGCATCAAACCAAATAACACCTAAGTTTTTATATTTCTCAAGCCCAGCTAATGTACCAATAGCGATGCTGTGATCTCCACCAAGCACAAGCGGCGTATAATTTTCATTTATTGCACCTTCAACTTTTTGTGCAAGCTTTTCACATACTTCCACTACTTCATCTAAGTTCAATAATTTTTCATTTTGCTCTTTTTTCACAGGCGTTTTTTCTACGCGAATATCGCCCTCATCCTTCACTGTATATCCTAGTGCCTCTAAACGCTCCACAACACCTGCATATCGAATAGCACTTGGACCCATATCGACACCGCGGCGTCTTTGTCCGTAATCTGATGGAACCCCAATAATAGCAACTGATTTGTTCATATTCTCTCATAACTCCCTTCGATTAATACCTCTATTGTAAAACGAAATAGGCAGTTGGCTCAACTCGACATTTTCATGCATAATTATTCAATAAATTTATAAAAATTTTTAATTTTAAGTTTAATAAAATCCATACAAAAATGATTATATCAACAATTTTTCATTCGTTTACTTTATTACATAAAGCAACCTTCAATATACATTCCATATTTTACAAAATAATAAATCTTATTATGCCCTTGTTGTTTATTAATTACGACTTAACCATTGCTGTTTTTTTCGGGCTGAGTGGGAAGTCTGTCCTCCTCGTTATGCAGCTCTCCCAGGCTGATACACAGTATCCAGCTTACCACCTATAAAGGTTTATGAAATCAAGGTAAATTCAATGCTACTAGCAGTGTAATGATTTTTTGAGTCTAGTCGATTTCGTGCAAAAATGGATTCGTTATTTATAATGTTTTTCGCTGTCAACAATTGAGAGAACTTTAACTTGAATAATCTAGAGATGCAAATGTAATTTTTGGAGGGGATTTATAACGCCCCCTCTTGATTCCAAATAACAAGCTTTGTTTCAGTCATTTCATGAATTGTATATTTGATCCCTTCTTTACCTGTTCCACTCTGTTTCACCCCTCCATAGGGCATTTGATCTACACGATATGTTGGTACATCGTTGATTACTACACCGCCAACTGAGAGCTTTTTAGAAGCTGTAAAAGCTGTTTGAATATCATTCGTAAAAATACCTGCCTGTAAACCATAGTTTGAATCGTTAATTGCCTCAATTCCTTCTTCAATTGAAGAAATTTTATTAATACTAACTATCGGTGCAAAAACTTCCTGGCAACTTACTTTTGATTTTCTATCAACATTCGCCAAAATCGTAGGTAGTAAAATGCCATCTTCTACTTTACCACCATATAGAAGGCTCGCTCCTTCAGCAATAGCCTCAGCAATCCATTGTTTTGCTCGTTGTTGCTCTTTTTCATGAATCATTGCAGATATATCTGTTGTCTCATCTAATGGAGAGCCTATTTTTAAGTCCTGCGTTTTAGCAATCATTTCTTCGACAAATTCATCAAAAGCATCCTCTACAACATAAACTCGCTGTAATGAAATACATACTTGCCCTTGATTAGAAAATGCACCTGTAACACATTTATTCGCAACATATGGTATGTTGACATTTCGGTCTACAATTAACCCAGAATTCGAACCTAATTCTAGTGCTACACGTTTTAGTCCTGACTTCTCTTTAATTTGAATACCAACTGCTGGGCTACCTGTAAATGTAATCAATTTGACTTTGTCATTCTCTACAAGCGCATCTCCTACGATACCACCACTCCCTAAAAGGACATTAAATGCTCCTTTAGGTAAGTTAGTACTATCAATGATTTTCGCTAAAAATAATGCAGATAGAGGGGTTTGCGATGCGGGCTTGAGCACTATTGTATTACCAGCAGCAATAGCCGGACCAACTTTATGTGCCACTAAATTTTGTGGAAAATTGAAAGGTGTAATTGCTGCAATAATTCCTAATGGCTGTTCTAAAGTGTAAGCAAATCTATTTTGCCCTGTTTTCGCTGCATCCATTGGTATTATTTCACCAACAAGACGCTTCGCCTCATCTCCTGCAAAGCGATAAGTTTCAATTGTGCGATCAATTTCACCTAACGCAAATTTTAGTGGCTTAGAACTTTCCTGGGAAATAATTTTAGCAGCCTCTAATCGCTTTTTAGCAAAAGCCTGAGCAATTGAATAAAGGATATTAGCCCTTTCTATTGCTGTAAGGCTTGCCATCGCTTGCTGTGCCCTATCAGCTGCCTCCACAGCAGCTGATACATCCTCTTTTGTTGCCCGAGGTATTTTTGCAATTACCTCCTTTGTATATGGTGATTTTAATTCAACATAGTCAACTGTAGAAATCCATTCGCCATTGATGTACATTTTTTTATCCAAAATTAACTTCCTCTCCAAACTTATTTATTCAAAACTTCAGTCACTAATATGTAGCCATTATATAGTAAAAAATACGGGTCTCCTTTAATCACTTCCCAGTTCTTCCACTAAAAAGTTTATACTAAACATTGTTAATGTTTTCCTTAATAACAAAAAAGAGCTTCCTTAATAGGAAACTCTTTTGAATAAAGATGAGCCATGAAGGACTCGAACCTTCGACCCTCTGATTAAAAGTCAGATGCTCTACCGACTGAGCTAATGGCTCAAAAAATAAAAAAATGGCTGGGGTACTAGGATTCGAACCTAGGCATGACGGAATCAAAATCCGTTGCCTTACCGCTTGGCTATACCCCAAACATTTTAAAAGATGGTGGAGGGGGACGGATTCGAACCGCCGAACCCTAAGGAGCGGATTTACAGTCCGCCGCGTTTAGCCACTTCGCTACCCCTCCGGCATAACACTTGAAATGGTGGAGGATGACGGGTTCGAACCGCCGACCCCCTGCTTGTAAGGCAGGTGCTCTCCCAGCTGAGCTAATCCTCCATAGATGAGTGTTAATATTTTTTAAATTTTCAAATGGTGACCCGTACGGGATTCGAACCCGTGTTACCGCCGTGAAAGGGCGGTGTCTTAACCACTTGACCAACGGGCCAGTTAAAACATTTCAAACAAGACAAGAATTATAATAACATATTTTTTTTATTTGTACAAGCTTTTCAACAAATATTTTTTAATTTTTTTGTTATAAATAATGTTAATATAATTTTTATCCATTCAGATAATGAGCAAAAAAAATGGCTCCGAAGGCAGGGCTCGAACCTGCGACCAACCGGTTAACAGCCGGTTGCTCTACCACTGAGCTACTTCGGAACGTTCATATTTACTTATGCACTTTGTATACACTACTTAGTACATTTACTATTATAACAATCATTTTAATTATTACAAGTGCTTTTTAAAATAAACAAAATTTTTATTTAGTGTACTGTTGACCACCCTTATTTAACTAAAAATAATCTTATATTTAGTATAGCTCTTTGAAATAGAATTTAATCAAAATAAACTTTTTTATTGAATAACGGTGTCCAACATTGAAATCCTTTGTAGCTCTATTTATTTTTTAAAGTACATTCAAAACGCTCCACACCTGGATGCTTCTCACCTAAACTCTTTATTTTAAATCCACAATTTTTGTAGAAATTTACTGCGTCTTTATCCGTCTCAGCAGAAATGACAGATAATGAATATTTATCTTTGATAAAATCAATCATTTCTCTTCCCATACCTTTCTCTCTATAATTTGGAGCTACGGCAATGTGCTTAATCTCACAACATTCATGTCCTAAAAACTCTACTCCTATACAACCAACAATTTCATCTTCTAAGTAATAACCATACAGCGCTCGAACTGGTGATTCCATATATAATTCATATTCTCGTTCAATATTCTCTTCTGAAGTTGCAAAGGATAAAAGTTTTCTTAAATTAGGTTGAATACAATTGGATTTAATTTTCTCCATATAAACACGTTCCTTCATGTAAGCCCTAATCTGTCAGGGCTTTGGATTAATATGATATTAATTACTCATTCGCTATACGCGTATATGGCGGGTCTTCTTTATTGCCTATTTTATTAGATCAAAATAAATTGGCTCTTATATCTTTTTAATAAAAAAAAAAACCACTGATTTCTCAGCGGTTTACTTGTGCGAAGCGATGTCCTACTCTCACAGGGGGAAGCCCCCAACTACCATCGGCGCTAAAGAGCTTAACTTCCGTGTTCGGTATGGGAACGGGTGTGACCTCTTTGCCATCATCACTTCACTTTATTCGGCTTTCAATATACGGCGCTACTCTTCGTCAACTGCATTCGCTCATTCAGTCATGTACTCAGGTACACTCCTTCAATCGCTCTATTGTTTCCTCGACTAGCTTGTATCTTGAAACCCT
>NZ_HG964408.1 GCF_000612805.1 Bacillus ndiopicus
TCATGGAAAAGCGCAGATAACTCGAGAAATCCGCAGATAAATCATGAAAAAGCGCAGATAACTCAAGAAATCCGCAGATAAGTCATGAAAAAGCGCAGATAACCCAAGAAATCCGCAGATAACTTGAGAAATCCACAGATAACCCATGAAAAAGCACAAATAACCCGAGAAAATGTAGCTGCTCCCACAGCCGTCTTAGATTTTGAAGAGAGACCTGCACGACGCAGGGCAGCTAGCTTGAAAAAAATCTGGACTAGAGTTAGGCAAGGCGCAATTGATTGTGTGACAAATTTGTCACGTCTAATTGTGAAATGGAGCTATTTTTCTTTAATAATGAGGCGAAATGTGACATAATTTTCAACAGGTTCAAGCGTAAAGTGCGGTTTTCGAGTGAACGAACAGTCAATCAATGAGGTGATCTTATGGAACGATTACAAAAAGTCATTGCTTATGCAGGCGTAGCATCACGCCGTAAAGCGGAGCAGCTAATTGTAGAGGGTAAAGTAAAAGTAAACGGTAAAGTTGTCAAGGAGCTTGGTACGAAAGTATCTAATTCCGATACAATCGAGGTAGAAGGTGTAAAGCTAGAGAAGGAAGACAAAGTATATTTCCTTTTATACAAACCAAAGGGCTATATTTCTGCGGTAACAGATGATAAAGGACGTAAAACGGTAACGGATATTTTTAAAAAGCATGTACATCAGCGTATTTTCCCAGTTGGTCGCTTGGATTACGATACAACAGGTTTACTGCTGTTAACTAACGATGGGGAATTTTCTTATTCGTTAACACACCCTAAATTTAAAATTGATAAAACCTATGTTGCGCGTGTGAAAGGTGTACCAACAATCGAAGGTTTAAAAAAGCTACAGCGCGGTATCAAATTGGAAGACGGTAAGACAGCGCCAGCAAAAGTAAGTATGACATCATTTGATGAGCAGGCAGGCAAGGCGATCTGTGAAATCACAATTCATGAAGGAAAAAACCGTCAAGTGCGTAGAATGTTTGAGGCAATTGGTACGCCAGTTGTAAAGCTTAAGCGAGAGCGCTTTGCATTTTTAGATTTAACAGGTTTAAGTCCTGGCGAATATCGTGAGCTAACTAAACATGAAGTAAAGTTGCTTCGCGTTTTGGCAGAAACAGGAAAGATTGACTAATTAGATTTTTAAAATCTACGAGAAGCTTTTAGATAAACAATTTGGCAAGAGTCCCATTATCTATTAAATGTGCATTTATTTTGTCACTTATAGAGGAAGGGGCTTTTACTAAGTTAGGCTAAACGTTCATAATTCATTCAAAAGTACTTAATAATAAAAAATTGTTATTTGTTATAATAATAAGCGGAATATGCTGTGTGAGGAGGATTTTACGCAAATGGAAAAAAAGAAAAAACGGTCAATTGTGCGTGGGATTATTTTAGGCGTATTGCTCGCTGCAATTGTTTATACAGTCTATACTACAGCGACAAAGGATAAAATAAAAATATTACAAGAAGGCTCTCAAGCACCAGATTTCGAGCTTGTTGATTTAAATGGTGAAACACATCGTTTATCAGATTATAAAGGAAAAGGTGTATTTTTAAACTTCTGGGGTACTTGGTGTCCACCGTGTGAGCGTGAAATGCCTGCTATGGATCGTCAGTACAAAGTATTTAAAGATCAAGGTGTTGAAATGTTGGCAGTGAACATTGCCCAATCAGATTTTGAAGTGCAAAGTTTTATTTCAAATTTAGGTGTAGACTTCCCAGTTGTTATTGATAAAACGAGAAGTGTTCAAAAAGCGTATAATGTTGGTGCGGCATTACCAGCGACGGTTTTAGTTACACCTGAAGGCAAAGTGAAAAAAATTATTACCGGTGAAATGACTGAAGCAGATATCGCTGGATTTTTGGAGTCGATTAAACCGGAATAGGAGTTTGAATGATGGAAAAAATCATTTGTACATGTAAGCATGTAAACCCTGTGGGTACAAAGCTTTGTGAAAAATGTGGACGCCCGTTAACGACAGAAGAACAAGAAAAATCAGTAGTTGATATGCGTTATGATGGAATTGCAATACGTTCTAAAACACATAATAAATCAATTGTAGATAAAATTTGGAATTTCTTCTCGAGTGTTAAAGTAGGTATTGCTTTAATTATTATTACGCTTATTGCGGCTTCTATTGGAACAATTTTTCCACAGGAGTTTTATGTCAACGTTGCAACAGAAGCTGAAAAAGCAGCATATTATAAAGATATATATGGAACAATAGGATCTCTTTATTATAATTTAGGATTATCCGATTTATATTCATCATGGTGGTTCCAAATAATTGTTGGAATGCTTGGTGTATCAATTATTGTAGCCAGTATTGACCGTGGTATACCGTTACATCGTTCATTAAAAAATCAACGAGTAAAGCGTCATGCAAGCTTTATGAAGCGTCAGCGCGTTATTACAGAAGGTCAGCCGTCTGAGCAAGCTGATAAAACACTTGATTTAATTGAACAACAAATGAAACAGTTAAAATACAAGGTCCGCCGTGAAGATAATGCATTATTCGCAGAAAAAGGGCGTTTTGCACGTTACGGCCCGTATATTAATCACCTTGGTTTAATTATTTTTTTAGGTGCAGTTATGCTGCGTTTAGTACCAGGTTTTTATGTTGATGAATCAATGTGGCTACGTGAAGGTGAAACACGTGCTATCGATGGAATGGATGGATATTTTTTACACAATGATAAATTTATTCTAGAAACATACGACAATGATCCACAAGGTGAGCAATTGCGCCAAGGTGTCAATGTAGTTGCGAAAAACTATCAAACGAATGTTACGCTTTATAAGCAAAAAGAAGGTGCAATCGCTGGACAAACTTCTGATTTGGAGGAAGTAAAATCGTACGAAATTCGTGTCAATCATCCATTGAAGCATGAGGATTATTCAATTTTCCAAATGGATTATCGCTTAAATGAGCTAAAAGTTATGCATTTCGATTTGCAAAATAAAGCGAGCGAAAAATCATTAGGAGCAATAAGCATCGATTTAACAGATCCAGAAAAGGAATATATAATCGATGATCAAACAAAAGTAGAACTGGCTTTATATTTACCAGATTTCTCAGGTTTTAAAGATGGTGTGCCACAAACAGCGTCGCCATTCCCAAACAACCCGGCATTTATTTTCCGCATGTTTACACCAGAAACACCAGAGGGGGAAACAAGCTTCGTATCGATTGGTCAACCAGCAATGGAGCCTTTAGGAAACAACCAATACAAAATGAAATTTGCTAGTGTGGAAACACGCAATATGTCAGGCTTAACGATTCGTAAAGATAAAACGATTCCAATTTTATTTGTGGGTGGCATTATCTTTATGTTAGGTGTTGTTATTGGCTCGTATTGGAATCACCGTCGTTTATGGGTTGAGCAGCTAGAGGATGGAACAATCCGCCTTGCTGCCCATACAAATAAAAACTGGTTCGGTATGAAAAAGGATTTAAATGCTTTAACAACTCATGCTCATTTACCACAATATGTGGACCAAGTAGAGGAAGAGCAGGAACAAAAGGAAAAGGAAGGTGACAATACCTTATGAGTTTACTTCAATTAAGTGGCTATTTATTATTTACAGCCTTTGTTTGTTACTTAATTGCGCTTGTATTATTTGGTGGTGCTATTAAACCAGCAAAAGTAACAAATGCGCCAGCCTCAGCTGAGAAATGGGGCAAGCTAGCGATTACGGTAACAATTATTGGTTTTATCGCCAATATCGGTTACTTTATTACACGTTGGATACATACAGGACATGCACCTGTAAGTAATATGTTCGAATTTACAACTGCATTTGGTATGTTTATAATCGGAGCGTTTATTGTTAGTTATTTCATGTACCGTGTACCAGCGCTTGGCATTGTCGCGTTGCCAATTGCTATTTTAATTATCGGCTATGCAGCTATGTTCCCAAGAGAGATTAGCCCATTAGTTCCTTCGTTAAAAAGTCACTGGCTAGCAATTCACGTTATAACGGCTGCTATGGGGCAAGCTGTATTGGCCATTAGTGCTGTAGCTGGCTTAATTTATTTATTAAAGCATGTGAACTTGAAGAAAGACTCAATGGAGCGATTCTTCTTAGAAGCTGTTATGTTTTCTTTAGTTCTTGTAGTAGGCTTCATTGTGTCTTCCATTACATTTAATGCAATGGGCTATAGCGCAACGTATCAATACACAAATAAAGAAGGTAAAACAGGCGTTATTGAATATCATAATCCTGCATTATTCGGGATGAACGAATATGTAGAAGTAAAGCTAGTTGATGCAGAGAAAAAAAAATATGAGCCTGTTGTGGAAGCAGAACAATCATTCCAACCATTAGCAGAGATGCCGCCGATTGTTAATGCTAAAAAATTAACGACAGTCGTTTACTCTATCCTATTTGGTACAGTTATCTACTTGCTAATCCGCTTAATTGGTCGCCGTTCAATTTCTGCGATAGCACAGCCATTTGTACAAAGAGTCAATTCATCATTAGCTGATGAAATCGGCTATCGAGCAGTACTAATTGGTTTCCCAATTTTCACACTGGGAGCGCTAATTTTCGCGATGATTTGGGCGCACGAAGCATGGAGCCGTTTCTGGGGCTGGGACCCGAAAGAAGTATGGGCACTGATCACATGGTTATTCTATGCAGCATTTTTACATTTACGCCTATCAAAAGGTTGGGAAGGTAAAAAATCAGCTTGGCTCGCTTTAATTGGTTTTGCAATTATTGTGTTTAACTTAGTTGTAGTTAACTTAATTATTGCTGGTTTACATTCGTATGCGTAATTTGACGAAATAATGAAGAGCTGAGATTGTCCGAAAAGCAGGCTGGTATGCCACTTTTCGGACAATTTTTTTTGCACAAATAATAATCATATGATTGAAGTTGCAAGAATATGCAAGTTCACTTTTCAATTTGATGTCGAAACGGTACAATAGAAGATGTAGAAAGTAGGAAAGGGGATACACCAGTGTCTGAAAATATTTCTGTATTAGTAGTAGATGATGAAGATCGTATTCGCCGTCTATTAAAAATGTATTTAGAGCGTGAAGGATATACTGTGGATGAGGCTGAAAATGGAGAAGAGGCGGTTGCAAAGGCGTTTGAACATGATTACCATTGCATCCTTTTAGATATAATGATGCCTGAAAAAGATGGTCTACAAGTTTGCGAAGAAATTCGTGAAAAGAAAACAACGCCAATTATTTTACTGACAGCAAAAGGCGAGGAAGCAAACCGTGTACAAGGTTTTGAGCTTGGCGCAGATGATTATATCGTGAAACCATTTAGTCCACGTGAAGTGGTACTGCGTTTAAAAGCAATTTTACGACGTTCTGCGGCATTTGCACCTGTTTCAAATAGCTCTACATCTAAAGATTTAGTCGTGTTCCCACATTTAACTATTGACCATGATGCGCATCGTGTTACTGCGGATGGTGTAGAAGTAAATTTAACGCCAAAGGAATATGAACTTCTTTATTTTCTAGCAAAATCACCTGATAAAGTATTTGACCGTGAGCAATTATTGAAGGAAGTATGGCATTACGACTTCTTCGGTGATTTACGTACTGTAGATACGCATGTAAAGCGTCTACGTGAAAAGTTAAATCGCGTGTCGGAAAGTGCGGCAAAAATGATTGTAACTGTTTGGGGCGTAGGCTACAAATTTGAGGTTGTGAATGAATAGAATATGGAATAGTATTGTCGGGAAGCTATGGGGAACCATATTGCTTCTCGTTTCCTTTGTATTATTTATTTTCACGGTGTTTATGCTAGAGTTTCTAGAAAATTATCATAGTACTCAAGCAGAAAAGACATTGCGTCAAACAGCGTCAACTATTGCGAATATTGTTGATGGTAATTTAACGGATAATTCACCCTATGAAATTATTCGCAACGTGTTACATGAGGAGACTAATGCACTTATTGTAGAAAACCCTGATGGCGCTGTTTATGCTATTCAAGAAGGAATTAATAAAGAAAGTATACAAAAGCGAATTTTGGAAAATAAAGAGTTTGAAAATATTTATGCAAGTAATCAACCAATTTTGCAGGAAATGATTTTACCATCGCAAAAAGATCAGGATAAGATGGAAACATATGTTGTACTGGCATTCCCTTTAAAGAGTGATGCAGCTTTACATGGTGCAGTATTTATTTATCAAAACCCTGATGCAATGCATGAAACAAGTAAGGAAACGACAAAAATAGTCTTTATTTCAGCATTTATTGCCTTTGTGCTAACAACGTTCTTTGCCTTTTTCTTATCAAGTCGTATTACATATCCGCTAAGAAAAATGCGTGAATATGCATTTGAAATTGCAAAAGGGCGTTTTGATTCGCAAGTGCCAACAACACAAAATGACGAAATCGGACAGTTAGCTGTTGCTTTCAACCAAATGGGGCGTCAGCTGAAGCACCATCTTGAAGTCATTAACCAAGAAAAGGAACAGCTATCTAGCATTTTAACATCGATGACAGATGCAGTTATTACGTTCAATCGTGATCGGACGATTTTAGTAAGCAATCCACCTGCTGAACGACTCTTACAAAAATGGTTTGTTGCAAAAGGAGCACAAAGCACAAAGCCGATTCCTCCTGAAATTTATCATATGTTAGATCATGTACTAGATTTTGAGGATAAAATTGAAGAGGAAATTGAAATGGAAGGCTCCTATTACAGTATTACGATTAGTCCACTCTATAGTGGAGAGTTAGTGCGTGGTGCGGTGGCGGTAATTCGTGACCAAACGGAGCAACACCGCTTAGAGAAGCTACGTTCAGATTTTATTGCTAATGTTTCACATGAATTGCGCACACCAATTGCGATGCTACAAGGCTATTCTGAAGCTATTTTAGATGGTGTAGTTGTAGATGAAGATGAGCGCAATGAAATGATTAAAATTATTTATGATGAGTCACAGCGTATGGGACGACTAGTGACGGATTTACTTGATTTAGCACGTATGGAATCAGGTCATATGCGATTATATAAAAATCTCGTTCCAATTATACCTGTACTCGAACGCATGACACAAAAATTTGCGCAAGTAGCAAAGGAAAAGCATGTAGACTTACGCTTCGTTTCAAATATCGAGGATGACGTAATGATTAACATTGATGAAGATCGCATTGAGCAAGTTTTAACGAACTTAGTCGACAATGCACTACGTCATACACCTGTTGAGGGTGCTGTAACGGTATCCGCGACGTATGAAAAATCCTATGTGAAAATTGAAGTGCGAGATACAGGGATTGGTATTCCAAAGGATGACTTACCATATGTTTTTGAGCGCTTTTACAAAGCAGATAAAGCGCGTACACGCTCAAAAGGTGGCACAGGCTTAGGCTTGGCCATTGCGCGTAATATCGTTGAGGCTCATAATGGAAATATTGCCGTAACAAGTGTCGAAAAAGAAGGAACTGCATTTACTTTTTATTTACCATTGTAATAGAATAAAGGGTGTGGGAAAATCGGTTTTCCCACACCCTTTATTTATTTCGATTAAAAAATATGTAAAGATTCCCAATGAATAAAATGAAACTTTTTTACTGTATGTACGACTAATTTTATGAGGATGGAGGTGGAATGGATGAAAGAATCCATTTTCCATCGATTATATGATGAATATCACCAAGATGTATTCCAATTCCTAATCTATTTAGTGAAAAACAGATCTGTTGCAGAGGATCTTTCACAGGAAGTATATATTCGTGTACTAAGAGCGTATGACAAATTTGAAGGAAAAAGCTCAGAAAAAACATGGCTATTTTCCATTGCTAAAAACGTAGCAATCGATTATTTCCGTAAAAATAATGTGCGTGAACGGCATACATTTGATGCGTTTGAATGGGAAAGCGAGCAGCTTATTTCTTCTGCCCAAACACCAGAGCAATTTATAGAAATGAGCGAGGATATGCGCCAGCTATTAGAGGCATTGGAGCTATGTACGGGCGACCAAAAAATGGTTATCGTTATGCGCTATTTTCAAGATTTGTCGATTGGAGAAGCAGCTGAAATTTTAGGCTGGACGGAGAGCAAAGTCAAGACGACGCAGCATCGTGCAATTAAAACATTGCGGGGTATTTTAGAGCAAAATGGAAAGGAGGTAAATTCGTAATGAATACGAAATGGGATGAAGAAAATATCGAGAAGCTATTGATGCAGGCACCAAAAATCCAAGACCACCGTTCCAAAGAGGAAGTTTTTGCAAAACTCCAAGCTGCAGGTGCTTTTGAAGAACCACAGCCAGTTATTCAACGTAAGCGTCGTTCATATAAGCGAATTACAAGCTTTGTGGCAGCAGCTGCAATTACATGCGCAATTGGGATACCAATGTTTTTAACGATGAATGGGGAAGAGGCTGAAAAGGTTAGCAATGTAGCAATACAAAATATGGACGATAAAGCTAATGAAAATGCTAATGATAGTGCCAATGACAGTGCTAGTTATAGTGCTAAAACTAATGAAGAGGCGGCAGTAACTCCTTTTTCCACACCAAATGATACAGCAGCAGCACGTGCTATGGCACCGATTGATTCTACCGCTATTTATGAAGATACGGTAGGTGAGGGAGAAGTATTTACAGTCAGCCTAGCAGGCGATAATGATGTAAGTATTCCATCCGCAATTGTTATCCCAAAAGAAAAGCTTGTTGAGGATTTTGGTAAGGAGAAGCCTTCACAAGTTGAAATGTATAATTTATACGCACCAAAGCTTAACGAAGAGGAATTTGGATTTGAAGACTATCATCCCTTAGAAGGGCAAATTACTGAAAACGGACAGGAGCTTGTGATTGCGCTAGAACATCCAGAAAATTATCCAACTAAGAAAAATTTAAAAGCATTAAAAGAAACATTCCCGCAATATGGGGAAGTCCTTTTAGAGCAGGATGCTAATACTAGCGAAACAGCAGATAAAGCAGAGCTTGCGGCAATACCATTAAACCAAAACTACAGCTACTATTTATTTACACAACAAGATAAAAAATATTATGTACAGCAACCAGATGTAACATATGAAAGTGTAGATGAGGCAATTTTAGGCATGGTAGGGCATAGCACGGAGCAGTATGAGTCAGCTATTATTGAAGGTATTAGCTTTACTGTAACTGTCGCTGATAATGTGCATGTTAAGTTTAATGAAACATTGGATTTAGAAGCATTAGACTATGTGAGAGCAAAACAAATGCTAGAAGCAATTATGCTAACAGCTGCAGAATTCCAGCAACAAGTTGTTTTTGAAAATATTAAGCAAGCAACATGGGATCACTATGATTTTACAAACCCGATGCCAATACCTGTAGCACCAAATGAATTACCAATTGAAATGTTACAGTGAAGCGATTTATCGCACCTCCATTTGTTAAATATGGAGGTGTATTTTTATGAACTGTAACTTTGATGGGCGAACTAGTTATTTAGATTTATCTTGATTCAGTAGAAAACGACCACCTCTACAGGTGGTGAGATGAATGCTATACTTTGTTTTCTATGATTCAGTGGGTGTACAAACACTCACTGAAATAGAGAAACTCAGTCTAAGAGCGCCACGTCCTATGACAACGACTGAGTAACCAGCATTGTGTTGACCCAAACGCCCCGGCGGATGTCACAGATTTTTGAAGAGAGGCCTGCACGATGCAGGTCAGTTAACCGTTGTCACAGGACGTAACGGTTTTAGGTTAACTTCCACTCAGCTCGAGAAAAATCTGGGCTAGAGTTAGCCTTGGCGTAATTGATAAAAGAGAATTCCAAGCAAAAGAGTTTACTTTTAAAAAATTTCTTTTATAATAGGGGGTGTAACAATAAATTTAATATTGATTCATCTTCGGGGCAGGGTGTAATTCCCGACCGGCGGTAATTGAAATTGCAATCTCCGACCATTCACTTGGAGGACATTGCTTACGTATTTCATAAGCCCGCGAGCCCGCTTTGGCGGTGCAGGATTTGGTGTGATTCCAAAGCCGACAGTATAGTCTGGATGGGAGAAGGTGAAGGCGCAGTCGTCATTTCGCGGAAATGTCATATTTTGCTGTGCATAAGTCTAATAATATAGGCTTATTTTAGCGCGGCAATTTACGATAAAATAGCTTTGGTAGCGTGCTTTTTAAGTATGCTCAAAGTTAGGAATATGACTTTCTTTAAGTGTGCTTATTTCTCCCTTATACAATATATTGTATAAGGGTTTTTTCGTGAATGGCATAGGACTGTCCTTTCTTCTTGCAAGAGTGAATCAGCAAAGAGGAGAGATTTTTTATGCGTAAGCAAAACTTGAAGTTACGTTCAACCGTAACAATCGCAATGTTAAGTAGCATCTCATTTTTATTAATGATGCTCGATTTCCCACTACCGTGGTTCCCAGTATTCCTAAAAATTGATTTTAGTGATGTACCAGCGTTGATTGCAGCGATTACAATGGGACCAGTTGCTGGTATTGTAGTAGAATTGATTAAAAATATTTTAGACTGGTTATTCAAAGGAGCTCCAACAGGTATTCCAGTAGGACATATGGCAAACTTTGTAACAGGTATTTTATTCATTTTACCAACTTATTATTTTTATAAAAAATTCAAGACGATTCCTGGTTTAGCAGTTGGGTTGGCAGTTGGAACGTTTGTGATGTCTGTTGGTATGAGCATACTGAACTATTTTGTATTCCTACCAATGTATACTTATTTCTTAGGCTGGGGCTCATTCGATATGTATGAAACGATTGTATTAGGTATTTTACCGTTTAATATAATTAAAGGGGCCATTATATTAACTGTTGCGATTCTGTTATTCCGCACGATGAAAACATGGATTGACAAGCAACAGTCAACTTATTTATCATTAAAATAATCTAAAGCCGAGCTGCTCTATAAGCTCGGCTTTTTTATAGGAGTGAACTAAAATGATTCGAATACTCGAAGCAAATGAACGACTACCAATGGATTTGCTTTTATTAGCAGACCCATCTGAAGAAATTGTAACTGATTATGTAAAGCGTGGGTCTTGCTATGTAGCTGAGCGCGATGGACAAATAGTTGGTGTTTATGTACTATTACCAACAAGACCCCATACAGTAGAGCTTGTCAATGTAACAGTGGACGAACAGTGGCAAGGACAGGGAATAGGTAAGCAGCTTGTACTGCATGCGATTGCAAGCGCGAAACTAGCACATTATAAAACAATCCAGCTAGGTACAGGTAATTCGAGCATTGACCAGCTTGCGCTTTATCAAAAATGCGGCTTCCGTATTGTTGGCGTAGACCGTGATTTCTTTATCCAACATTATGATGAGCCGATTTTTGAAAACGGCATTCAATGTGTGGATATGATTCGTTTAGAAATTATCTTGTAGAGGATCTGGCAAAACGCCAAATGCAGCGCTGGAAGTCACTGCATTTGGCGTTTTATTCTATGCGGTAAATTTTTTTGTAGTTGATTTTACCATGTGTATTAAACTGGATATTGTAAAATGGGTCATTCTCCCTTATATAAAAGACATGCTGGCGATGTGTTAAAAACTTTAAAATGTAGTTATCGATTAAGTGCTCCTCTACCTCATACAATATTTGCATTGCCACTTCGTCATCCTCACACATGGCAACTTGTTCTAGCAAATTCTGTACTTTATCGCTACCTAGAAATGCACAAATGGGTGAGCGATCGCTATTTAATCCATAGAGCCAACCTAATAACTTATCTTCCCCGACAGCAATGCCACCAACAAAAATATCATATTGCTGAAGCCGATACTCGGTTGTTGCATGTATAGGCATTAAAGTCACTTCATGTGGAATATGATGTGCTGTTAAAAATGCGCTTAAAATTTGTGCTTCGCGCAAATGGTTGGCATGTTGGCGAATTTGTTGGACACCAATACGTAAATAAGGAAAATCTAGTGGCGGCAGTGGGACAGTTGCTTGTTGCTTTCTATTATTGGTTGTTAAAAAACTGGTAGCTATAGTTTCGCCTTCTTCTGTTAAACAAAAGCTTGCCGTATCAATTGCCTCAAATAATGCACGTCGATACTTTATATCACGTAATGGGCCCCGCGTTGCATTGAATAAAATAAAGTCAGCACCTTGCTCTTGAAATATGATTTTTTGCTGTGCTATATGTGCATCGAACGGTATAGCACTAATCCCGAATTGATTGACGTTAGATGTAAAAATAATATCTACATCATCCAGCCATGGACGCTGTTGAAAGTATTTTGGAAAAACGGATAAGCGCATATGCTGCTCGTTCTTTTCAGCGATATAAAATGCACCGCAGCCAGGAGGGATGCCTTGTGCACCATCTGTAATCCATTTGGCAGGTACAATTGCTAAACGATAGCCACACAAAAGACGTGGTAATAGCATTGTAGGTTGAACAAGTTCTATTATGAAGTGATATGAACTCGTTACTGTAAAGCGTGCTTCGGGTAATATTTTCTTTTCGCAAGCTCTTGATAATGAAGCAACGATATCCTCACTTGTTAGCTTTGTCCCGTCATGAAAATAAATATCTTTGCGCAATGTGAAAAGCCAGCGCTTTGCATCAACTGTTTGGAAGCCGTAGACTAAATTTGGCTTAACGCTTTCACTTTCATTACAATAAATAAACAACGGTTCATGTATTTGATGATAAAAATGCATGTCATGTCGGGAAATCCCATTTAATGGATCTCCGTTTAACGTAATGTCGAAATAAGGATAGCGGAACACCTCTCGCTCGTCTTCATTTGAAAAGCCATAACGTTGCTGTAACCACCCCTCTACCTGTGGGTGCGCTAGTACATCATGCTGCTGTAAAAATTCATAAGCCTGTTGAAATTGTTGCTGCTGCCAATAATGATCGAATGCTAAATAAATGGCATCGAGCTTTGTTAATTGTAAAAGCAGTAAAGGTTTTTTACCACGACCTTGTGCAGTATGCCACTTTAGCCATCCGCATTCCTCATATTTTTTCACAAGCACCTTCGCATAGCGTGTGGAGCAATTCCATATTTGTGCTAGCTCCGCAATCGATGTTGTGCGACTTTCTCCTACCTCGAAATGTTCATAAAGCTTTAATATGTATTGGTACATAGCTCCTCCTGTAAAAAGGTGAACAATAAAAATAAAGTGCTCACTTTTTGTTCCTCTATTTTCATTTTACACTAAATTGCAGGAGGTGCTTACGTGAATTTATATCGTAATCGTAATTTTTTATTATTGTACATAGGAACAATTGCATCAACTATTGGCTACCAGCTATATAATTTTATTTTGCCGCTTTTTATTTATGATTTAACGAAGTCAGCACTGGCAATGAGCACGATGCGTATCGTTGATTTTCTACCAAATGTCTTGCTCGGTATGCTAGCAGGGGTACTTGTCGATCGTATGAATCGCAATGTGATGTTGAAATATACGGGCTTTATAAAGGCACTGCTCGCTACGATTTTAACAATTACTATTTTGCTAGACGCTGTACAGCTTTGGCATATGTATATTTTAGGGTTTTTAATGGCAACTGTCAGCTATACGTTTGGCAACGCGCAGCATGCTATTGTGCCACAGCTATTTGAGAAGTCGCTAATGACTGAAATTCAAGCGAAATTTTCGTTTATTAATACGCTTTTTTCAATTTTGGGTCCGTCGCTTGCAGGGATGTTGCTTGTTTTTATTGCGTATGATTACTTATTTATCATTTATGCATTGTCGTTAGTTATTATTTGGCTCAGTGTTTTCTTTTTAGATGAAACAACAACACCAGAGAGACCGAGTAAGCAATCTATGTTAGCAGATATGAAAGAAGGTTTTGTGGAGTTATTAGGGAATAAAACATTGTTTTATCCGACGATTGCCATTTTATTTGCGAATTTAGCAACAAGCTTTATTATTGGGGTACAAGTTTTTTATATAGTTGATGTATTACAGGAAACAAAGGAGCAGCTTGGCTTTATGTATTCAATTGCTGCTATAGGTGGTCTAATAGGTGCGAAATTACTTCAGCCACTGCGTAAAAAATGGGCGCGTGGCAAAATATTCACAACGATTTTTTTAATCGATAGCGGCGTATTATTGTTATTCTTTTTTGCGACAACATGGTGGCAGCTTGGTATATTATTAGCATTTCGTACATGTACATCAGTTATTATCAACATTATCTATTTAGCAGTCCGTCAAGAATCTACGCCAAATCATCTGCTAGGACGTGTAGCAGGTACATCGTCCATGTTTATGAAGCTTGCACTACCTGCGGGCTTATTCATTGGTGGGCTATGGGCAGAGATGCTACCAATTCCGTATATATTCCTATTATCAGCATGTATTGTGCTTGCGATTTATGTCGTGCTGACTAAGCGTCAATTTAGTATGGTGGAATAATTCAAAATGGAATTTTATGTATTAAATGTTTTTTAAAGTAGATGTTAAAAAGGGTATGTCTGCAAAAAATTTTTTGGAGCATGCCCTTTTCCTATATATACCACTTGTAAAATCGAACAAATGTTCATAAAATAAGAACAAACGTTCCTTGGAGGAGTGGTTAATTTGTATGATAATTGTCCAGACCGCGCTATATTCTGTATTGATATGAAGTGTTTTTATGCAAGTATCGTAGCGATGTTACACGGGCTAGATGTTTTAAAAACGCCAGTTGCAGTAGTAGCAAATTTTGACCAACCAGGTAGCGTAGTACTTGCTGCATCTCCCTTAATGAAAGAAAAATTTAGTATCAAAACGGGTAGTCGTCGTTATGAAATACCTAAACATCCTGACATTAGATTGTTTGAACCTAAAATGAGTTTCTTTATTCAAATGTCAATGACGATTACAAAATTGATCTCTAATTACGTCCCAGTTGATGCTATACATGTCTATAGTATAGACGAAAGTTTTGTTGATTTAACCGGTACTGAAAAGCTTTGGGGTTCACCTGAAGAAACGGCTAAGGAAATTCAAAGGGCTATTCTTGACCAATTTAATATACCTAGTGCAGTAGGTATGGGACCAAATATGTTAATAGCCAAATTAGCTTTAGATCTTGAAGCAAAGAAAACAGGTTTTGCTAAATGGACGTATGAAGATATTCCAAAGAAATTATGGCCAGTTCGACCACTTTCTGAAATGTGGGGAATCGGTAAACAGATGGAAGCAAACCTAAATGCTATGGGGATACAAACAATCGGTGGTTTGGCTAATACAGATTTAAAGGAATTAGAAAAGCACTTTGGTATAATGGGCAATCAACTCTACTACCATGCATGGGGAATCGATTTATCCACATTAGGGGAACCATTAATAACAAACGGAACTTTAAGTTTTGGGAAGGGCCAAATGCTGATGAGGGATTATCATACACGCAAGGAAATCTCTGTAGTGCTTCTTGAAATGTGTGAGGATGTAATGAAGCGAATGCGGGATGCTGGTTATGTTGGTCGTACAATTAGTGTGGGTCTTTCTTATAGTCGAAATGCTATGACCAAAGGATTCTATCGTTCTAAAACGATTGCAGTACCAACAAGCGAAACACTTGTGATGTATAAAACTTGTATTGAATTACTGGATAAACATTTTGCAGATGAACCAGCTCGCCAGTTGTCTGTCCGAATATCCAACCTGGAAAGAGAGCATAGTATCCAATTAGATTTATTCGATGATCGTAAGCTACAGCGTCAAATGATCGGTCCCACAATGGATGCAATACGCAACAGGTTTGGAGCTACCTCAATATTAAGAGCGGCTTCTTTCACAAAAGCTGGTACAGCTATTAATCGAGATCGCTTAGTTGGCGGTCATTTGGCATAGGAGTGATTTATTAATGATACAGGACAGAGGTAATATTAAATGGGCATCGATGATGTTGCCGGAGCATTTAGAGCTTCTTAGAGAGTATAAACAACAAGAGCGTACAGAACAGCCAAAAGAATTGACTGAGTGGGAACTGGAAGAACTACAAAAAACAATTAATCAAGCTTTTAATCAGCAATTGGACATAAAATTAGAAGTGTGGAAGGACTATAAAATTACACAATGGACTGGAATAATTAAAGCGATTACTACTAATGAACTTATACTTGAAACACTACTTAAAACGAAAAGTATTCCAATCCAAAGTATTCAATCAGCCCAATTGGATGCTGATTATTATGATTAAAGCTGACGAAAGACAGTTACTTCATAAGTATCTTTTGTTAGAGCTAGCAGTTAAATCATTGCAGGTTGACTATGGTAAATTAGAGCAGTTTAAAATGAAAACGGTATTTCTCCCAATAATGGATTCATTGCTAAAGGATCTAAGACAAGAATATTTTAACCTCAAACGAGAACTTGCACAAAAACGTATACGAGTAGTAGGCTGGCAACCAGTAGATGAATATTTTAGTGACGTGCAAGTTGCCACTGCAGGTAATGATGTAGTACTTCGTTATGCAAATCAAGCTCTTAAATCACAAGTGGAAAAGTTGTTGAATAATCATATACGTGTAGCTTTAGAGTAAAGATTGTTCTAGCTATTCATGTATTGGAACTAGCCATTCGCACATTACAATCGGATTATTCGCAGTTGCGTGCATTAAAAATGCATAAGCTTTACGCGCATATGATTGAGCAATTCTTAAAAAATTTGCGTCTAGAGTATGAGACGCGCAAGCAACTATTGGTGAAAAAGAATATTCGCTTTGTGCAGCTAGTAAAAATAGATGAATATTTCTGTGATGCTTTATTAGCGACAGCAGGTGAGGATTTAGCAATGCGTTATGCAAATCAGGCATTAAAAAGAGAGGTAGAACAGTTGCTTATAAAAGAGCTAAAAAACAAAAGCCTTTTTTCTAAAAAAGATTTATAATGAAAGTATTCATTTTGAAAATCGAAATATTAAGGGGCGAGTTAAGCCCTTTTTGTTTTGTAAAGAAGGTGTATTTTATGGAGAAAAATCCTACAGGAAAAAGGCGTATTATACTTGCATTTATTTTAAGCTCACTGGCAATGCTAGGGCCGTTCAATGTTGATATGTATTTGCCGAGCTTTCCCGAAATAAGTACCGATTTAGGTGTAAAGGCATCACTTGTGCAGCTTAGTTTAACCACTTTTTTATGTGGGCTAGCGCTAGGGCAATTTATTATAGGTCCAATTAGTGATAGTTTAGGTAGAAGAAAGCCGCTATTAATTTCTTTAGCATTGTTTTCAGTCTCCTCCTTTATTTGTGCATTAGCGCCGAATATTACAGTGCTTATTATCGGTCGCTTTTTACAGGGACTCACAGCGGCTGGAGGAATTGTTTTATCACGTGCGGTTGTAAGTGATGTTTTTACGGGAAGAGAGTTTACGAAATTTTTCGCGCTGTTGATGGTTATTAATGCTACAGCACCAATGATTGCACCAATGACAGGTGGCGCTGTTTTATTACTACCATTTGCAACGTGGCATACGATTTTTTATTTTTTAAGCGTGTTAGGCTTAGTCATTATGCTTGTTGTTGCAACGAAATTAAAGGAATCATTGCCTCTTGAGCGAAGACAGCCTGTGTCTATCAGGCATTCACTCAAAACAATGGCAAGTCTTGCTCGTGATCGTTCCTATATCGGTTATGCGCTAATTGTTGGTATTATCCATGGAGGCAGCTTTGCTTATGTAGCAGGTACACCGTTTGTTTATCAAGGAATTTATGGCGTGTCACCACAAGTATTTAGTATTTTGTTTGGGATAAATGGGCTTGCGATTATAGCAGGGAGTTTTTCCGTAGGGCGCTTGAGCGATAAATTTCATGAACGCAATTTATTGAAAACGGGTGTATTAATGGCATTTAGCGCAAATACATTGCTATTAATAATGGCTATTATTCAAGGGCCGTTAGCGCTCATTGTATTGTCATTATTTATTTATATGTCCTCGATTGGTATTATTTTGACAAGCGCATCAACATTAGCTTTAAAGTCGCAAAGACATCGTGCAGGAAGTGCCAGTGCTTTAATTGGTATGTTGCCACTATTAGTAGGCTCTATTATGGCACCATTAGTAGGCTTGAACGAAAGCTCAGCAGTGCCGATGGGAGCAATTATGTTCACTACGTCATTAATAGGCTGTGTTATTTTCTTTACGCTGACGAAAAAAGCCGAGGCAATAACAGAAAGCTAAAAGAGCATATTGTGATGGTTTTAGATTGTTAGCTCAAAAAAATTTGAATAATAGGAATCGAAAGTAAACCATCAGTTGACTTATTCCACTAAAATAAACGAACTCTCGCTAGGTAACTGAGCGAGAGTTTTTTATAATGAAGATAAGGGGGCGGGATGATGCAGCATTTTCAGTTTGCAACAAAGCTAACATATAAACGAAAAGAGCTAGGTGTGACGCAAGAGCAGCTTGCGCAGTATGTAGGAGTGTCAAAGGCGGCTGTATCTAAGTGGGAGAAGGGGCAAAGCTACCCAGATATAACATTGCTACCGAAACTTGCGACTTATTTTAATATTACAATTGATGAATTGTTGGGCTATGAACCACAAATGACGAAAGAACGTGCCCGAATCGTCTACGCAGAATTGACGAAAAAATTTAGCCAGCAAAACTTCCATGAAGTGCAACAAGAAATAGAAGCATTGCTAACAGAGTATTACGCCTGCTATCCATTCGTATTGCAAATGGCACAACTTTATTTGAATTATTATAAGCTTGCAGATAATCCGACTGAAATACTGCAGAGGATTGATGAGTTATGTCAGCGAATTATTGGGCAATGTGGAGATTTGAAGATTGTATATGAAGCGGAAATGCTACAAGCCTATGTAAAGCTGGAGCAGGGGCAATTTGAGCAAGTTCTAGAGATTTTAGGTGAGGAGGCACGAATGCAATATGGGGCAGAGCATCTTATTGCAATTGCATTAGCGATGCGTGGCGACCTTGAAAAAGCAAAAGAAACATTACAAGTGAGCATGTATCAGCACATGCTTGGCACAATTAGTAGTGCGACAAATTCATTGCAGCATGAAATTATTAACCTAAGCTATTTTGATGCTACTATTCAACGAGTTGAAGCGATGATGCAATTGTTTGCTGTTCAAAAATTAAATATGAATGCAGGGCTCATCTTTTACTTGCAGGCAGCATCAGGCTATGTACAACAGCAGCGCGAGCAACAGGCGATAGAAATGTTAGAGAAATACTGCCAAATATGCTTAAATATTAAGTTTCCAATTGAGCTACGTGGAGATAGCTATTTTTACTTACTAGATAATTGGATTGCCAAAAATATTCATCTTGGTGCACAAGCACCACGCGATGAGCAATCCATTAAACGCGATTTACTAGCAAGTATTACAAAACAGCCTATTTTTGCAGGCATTGTACAGCATGAAAGACTGCAAAAGATGTTATCTAAAGTAGTGAAACATCTACAAATTGAGGAGGAAATTTTATGAACGGTTTTGAGCAAGTTCCATGGGCGTTAATTGCGCCTGTGTTAGTAATACAATTCATTTTAGCGATAGTGGCTCTTGTTGATTTAAAACGTATTCATGCTACAAATGGACCGAAATGGTTATGGGTAATTATTATTTTATTAATGGGTATAATAGGGCCAATTGCTTACTTCATCATTGGGAGACGACAATCATGACTTTATTACAGGTTGAGCAATTGACAAAAAGCTTTGTAGGGAAAAATGTAGTAGATAAGGTCAGCTTTGCATTAGAGCCATTAACAGCTACAGCACTTATTGGACCAAATGGTGCAGGGAAAACGACGACAATGTCAATGATTGTAGGGCTGCTACAACAAACGAGCGGTACGGTTACGATGCAAGGAGTGCTAGATATACGACATAGTATCGGCTTTTTACCACAGTATCCACAGTTCTATCCTTGGTTATCTGCTTTAGAATATGTAGAAATGGTTGGGAAATTGAGCGGTGTACCAGCAAGGGGTTTACGTGAAAAAAGTGTAAAGATGCTAGAGTATGTAGGGCTAGGTGATGTACTACATAAAAAAACAGCAACCTTTTCAGGGGGAATGAAGCAGCGCCTCGGTATTGCCCAAGCAATAATTCATGACCCAAAGCTATTGCTATTAGATGAGCCCGTATCAGCACTTGACCCTATTGGACGACAAGAAGTAATGAATTTATTAAAAGAAATACAGCAGCAAACAACGATTTTATACTCAACGCATATTTTACATGATGCAGAAAAAATGACAGATCAAGTGCTATTTATGAAAAATGGGCAATTGGTAGAGCAAGGCTCATTAGTATCAATTCAGCAAAAATATGCTGACCCAAAGTACCTTATACAGTTTGTACAGGAGCAAGATGCAGCAAACTTTGCTATGCGTTACGAAGGACAATTAGATGGGCTTTACGTCTATTTACCAGCTCAGCAGCCAATGCAGCAAGTGTTGAGCTCATTAGTTGCTGAACAAAAAGAGATTGTTAAAGTAGAGCGTGTAACGGCAAGTTTAGACGAAATTTTTATGAAGGTGGCGTATCAATGACACAGTTTTCGGTATTGCTGAAAAAGGAGTTTTTAGAAAGCTGGCGCAGCTTTAAATTTTTATGGATTCCACTCGTTTTTATACTTTTGGGTGTTACAGAGCCATTAACGAATTATTATATGGAAGATATTTTAGCAGCAGTTGGCAATATGCCTGAAGGATTTCAAATGCTTTTTCCAGAGCTGACAGCAGCCGATATTTTATTATCAACAACAGGGCAGTATCAGTTAATAGGGCTACTTGTTTTAATTAGTGCATTTATTGGCTCCATTAGTAGAGAGCGTCATAATGGGACAGCAACATTGCTGTATGTTCGTCCGATTTCAGCAACAACAGTCTTTGCGAGTAAATGGATAATAGCTTCACTCGTTAGTATTATAAGTGCGGTGTTAGGTTATGTAGCAAGCATGTACTATACAGCCATTTTATTTGGTTCAGTGGCTGTGAGTGATTTCGTGAAAATGCTGTTAACGTATTGTGTTTGGCTATTGCTTGTTATGGCTATTACAATAGCGATGAGTGCAGCATTTCAGACGGGGGCAGCGGCAGCGATCGCAATCGTACTTTTACCTGTAGGCTTATTAATCGATTCGGCGATTGGTAGCTTTTGGCCTTGGACACCTTGGAAGCTGGCAAATCACGGCTTAAGCTTTGTGACAGAAACAGTAGTTATGAAGGATTTTGGTATGGCACTGCTTTTCACGGCGATTGCAATTATTAGCTTTATTGGAATTGGCATTTTGGCGACAAAACGTAATTGGCGTTTAACAAAGGTATAAAAGGAAAGGAGAGAAAGGAAAATGGATTATCCTTTCTCTCCTTTCTCTCCTTTCTCTCCTTTATTGTATTACTGTCTCATAAATCATTAACGTTTGTCCTTCTTGTAAATTGCTTGATTGAAGCTTATTCCATTGCTTCAACGATGTAACACTCACATTATAGTTTTCTGCGATACTGTATAAAGAATCATCTGCTGTCACGGTTACTGCCGTTTTATTTTCAATTGGATAATCGTATTGAGTTAAGTCGTATTGTTCAATTAATTGATTGAGCTTATGTTCATATTTTGAATCGGTGGCATAAGTGCCCGTTAAAAAGCTTGTAACATCTTGGTATGAGGAGGTATTACTTTTAAATGCATCATGATAAAATGTCTTATCCCATGAAACACCATTGCGTAATAAATTAGCATAGTCCCGCAAGGAAGCCTCGTATGAAGGGTATTTTCGAAACTCATCTAAAATGGTTGTTAGGTTACCATTTCCGTCATCTTCCTGTGTTTCAAGAGTAATAGATTCATTTTTATACTTGCCTTTAATACCAAATAAATTGTAGTTAGGCTCAGAGGCGAGTCCACTTTGTCCTTTATTACTTTCTAAAATCGCCTGTGCAAGCATAACAGACGCATATAAATCATTTTCAGCAGCAAGCTTACGCGCAGTTTCCCCTATTGTACCAATAAATTGTTCCACACTTAAATCTTCTTCAATCGGCTTAGTAGCAGGCTGCACATATTGATTAGAAGAAAAAATTTTCAATAATATATATATTCCAAGCACAAATAACATCATAACAATGCCTAGTGCGAATAATAATCTTTTTAATAGCTTCATACGCGCAAGCGCCCTCTTTCTTTGAAATTACTATTAAAAATTGTAGCATGATAAAGTTTATCACGCAAAAATTTCCCTTATTTCGAAGAAGAAGAACGATTTGAGGAATTTGTTGCATCTACCTGCTAAAAAATACTACGCAGCTGTTTAAAAATCCGAGCATTTTTTATGCACATCCTACAAATACTATCGTTAAAATATAATGTAGGATGTGAAGTGTTGAAAAAAATATACGTATTCGTGACGCTAGTTCTTTTACTTGCTGTAGGTAGTTTTTTTCAAACAAATGAAGAGGCCGCAGCAAATCGTAGTAGACAATACTATGAAGAAGCTGGACAAATCGTTTGGGATATTAATACAGAACAAAAAATTATAGCACTGACCTTTGACGATGGTCCCCATAAAGTATATACGTCAGAAATTTTAGATTTGCTTGCATTGCATGGAGCAAAGGCTACTTTTTTTGTTATTGGTGAAAATGCAAAGAAAAATCCAGAGCTTGTGATGCGCATATATGAAGAAGAGCATGAAATTGCGAACCATACGTATACACATCCGATAAAAACGACCATACCAAAACTGATGAAGGAAATTGAACAAACATCAGAGGTTCTTCAAAATATTACGGGACATACGCCAACGTTATTTCGCCCTGTCGGAGGGCAGTATACAGACGCAATGATTGATGCAATTGCAGAAGCGGGCTATAAAGTGGTTATGTGGTCATGGCATCTTGATACAGAGGACTGGAAAGAGCCTGGTGTAAAAAAAATCATTCGCATAGTGAATAGTGCCAAAGAAGGTGATGTCATTCTATTCCATGATGGAGGAGGTAATCGTCGACAAACTGTCGAGGCATTAAAGCAAGTTTTACCAGAGCTAAAAAAACAAGGCTATACTTTTGTAACAATTTCAGAACTACTTGCAATACAGCAGTCAACAATTCAAAAATAGTAAAGAGGCCCCACTCTATCCAAAGAGTTTTGAAACGTGGGGCTTTTTTGCTTTCCTCAATAACTAAATTGCGTAATAATAGAAAAGTAATAAATAAAGTGGGAGTTGGTTTATGAATGGATATAGGTACAAGAGGCGACTTTATTCGTCGTGTAATACTAATTATTATTGGTGCAGCTATTGCAGCCTATGCACTAGAGGCAGTATTAATTCCAAATGCGGTAATTGACGGTGGCGTAACGGGTGTCAGCATCATGGGGAACTATCTTTTTGGTATTCCATTAGGTGTTTTGCTATTCGTCTTAAATTTACCTTTTATATATTTAGGCTATAAGCAAGTAGGTAAAACATTTGCGATATTTAGTTCTATTGGGATTGTAGCCTTGTCGATTTCAACAGTATTAATGCATGGCATGGAGCCGATTTTAGGTGAAAAAGATCCCTTGCTAATCGTCTTATCTGGTGGTGTTATGCTAGGTGTTGGTATCGGTATTGTATTGCGTAATGGTGGTGCGTTAGATGGTTCAGAGGTACTTGCTGTTCTCGTATCACGTAACATACCTTTTTCAGTAGGGGACGTTATTTTATTTATTAATGCCTTTATTTTTACAGGGGCAGGATTTATTTATGGCTTGGAAAGTGCATTATATTCAGCTGCTACATATTATATTGCGAAAGTTATGATTGATGTTATTCAAGTAGGTCTTGAAAGCTCAAAATCCGTACAAATTATTAGCAAAAATACACGCGATATTGGACAAGCGTTACAAGACCGACTTGGGCGCGGTGTTACATACACACCAGGTACAGGCGGATTTTCAAATGAGCCAGTAGAGTTAATCCATTGTATCATTACTCGAATGGAAGAAAATAAAGTTTTAACAATCGTTAAAGAGCATGACCCAAACGCCTTTATTGTTATTACAGACGTAGCAGAAGTGCGCGGTGGTAGCTTTAAGAAAAGAAATATTCACTAAAAGGGCAGTCGAGAATGCTTAGTATTCTCGACTGCTTAATTGTATTTTATAGGTATTTAAACTGGGAGGAAAAATTCGCAGATAAATCATAAGAAAGCGCAGATAAGTCATGAAAAAACGCAGATAAATCAAGAAATTCGCAGATAAGTCAAGAAATTCGCAAATAAATCATGAAAAAACACAGATAACTATAAGAAATTCAAAATAGTCTACTCAAAGATATTGATAAATGAAAAATAGCATCCCCTGATATGAAGGGGATGCTCGTTTTTATGCAATTTTACGCTGCAATGCTTGCTTAATGTGTGCTAAATGATGAGCACCATGCCAAGCATATAAACCGATGCACTCTTCAAGAAGTATCTTCCCAGCATCGGGATGAATGAAGCTGCTTTTTAATTGCTTATCAGTCAAGCTTTCTAGTATTGTAATCCAACGTGTAGTTAGGGCAGTTAGACACGTTAAAGAAATATTTATAGGCAAAGCAGAGTCAGGTAATTCAGCCCATTGATCTTCTGCATAAGGTTTAATTGTAGGCTCATTTTCTGTTAGCGCTAGCTTAAAACGGATATAACTATTCATATGGCTATCTGCTATATGGTGAATAAGCTGACGAATTGTCCAGCTATTCTCGCGATAGCGATAAGCAAGTTCAGTATCTGTTAAGTCTGCCGTTAAATCGTTCAGTTGCTTAGGAAAAGTTTTAATTTGTTTAATCCAATCATTAATTTGTTGTGCTGAAATCGGCTGTGGGCTTTGAAATTCTCCGATAGGGTAACGCTCATCTTGCATTATGCAACACCTCTTTTATTTTCAATAATAATTGAAGCTATGCTAAAAATACAACGGTTATTGCTGTGTATGTTTTTTAATAGCAGGAATAATTTCGTTCCCGATTAATTCGATATTTTTCATTACTTGATTGAAAGGTACACCGCCAAAGTCGATTTGCGCCATAAAGCGTTGCTGACCGAATAATTCATATTGGTAAAGCATTTTTTCAATAATTTGCTGTGGGCTACCGACCATTAAAGCGTCTTTTGTATCGCTAGCTAGCTCAATTTGTTGTCTAGGATAGCCATTACCACGAATTGTTAAAAATCCGCTATTCAAATGCGGGTACATTTCGTCGATTGCTTGCTGTGTTGTTTCTGCAACATAAAATAAGCTTGTTGTCGCAATTGGCAAATTAGCTGGGTCGAAACCACTTTCTGTAGCGGCTTCACGGTAAGCATCGACTGAAACTTTAAAGTTTGCAGCTGGTCCACCTAGTGTAGTAAGCATCATTGGAATGCCCATATGTCCTGCTTTAATCGCGCTTGCAGGAGGTCCACCAACAGCCCGCCAAATTGGTAATGAACCTTCCTTTGGCTGCGGATAAATCATTGCATTAATAAGTGGTGGTCGGAACTGTCCTTCCCACGTAATTTTTTCCTTCTCATTTAGCTTCATTAATAGCTCTAGTTTTTCTTCAAATAAATCCTCGTAATAGGCTAAATCGTAGCCGAATAGCTCGTAAGCACCAACACGAGAGCCGCGCCCTGCAACAATTTCAGCACGTCCGTTGGAAATTAAGTCGATTGTTGCAAAGTCCTCGTATATGCGCACTGGGTCAGCCACGCTTAATACAGTAGCAGAGCTAGTAATTTTAATACGCTCTGTTGCCTGTGCAATTGCTCCTAAAATAACTGTATGTGCCTGAGATGTAAAATGCGTTTGATGGCTTTCGCCTACAGCAAATACATCAATGCCAGCTTGCTCAGCTAGTTTGCTTGCCTCAATTATTTCTTGAATACGTTGCTGTGCTGAAATGCGGTCACCTGTTAATGGGTTGGCAATATGGTCACCTAATGAATAGAGTCCAAATTCCATTCCTTTTGTTGTATCGATACGATAGTTTTGCATTATCATTCGTCTCCTTCGATTGGTTGCAAATGTGCTTCAATTTCAGCACGCTTGTCTTCCAAAAACGGTGGTAAATCCAATTTTTCACCAAGTGTTGTTACATCACCATCAATTGTGAAGCCTGGGCCATCAGTCGCAATTTCAAAAAGAATACCATTGGATTCACGGAAATATAAGCTTTCGAAATAATAGCGGTCGATAATTCCAGATGTACGGAAGCCGCGTTCTTTTACACGTTCCTCCCAATAAGCTAGCTCCTCGCTATTACGCACGCGAATTGCTAAATGATGGATGCTGCCACGACCAGGTTTTTCACTAGGCCCATCAAGCTCTTTAATAACGATTTCTCCAAAAACTTGCCCTTCAACAGATTGAAAAATTGCTTCATTTGCTGTGCGACTAATTTCTTTATAATTGAACATTTGCAATGTACTTGCTATTTTATCAAGGCGTTTTACTGTTATTTCCACAGTACCCATACCTAAAATTTGATGCTCGGTAGGAACAGGGGATTTAGCCCATGTTTGCCAGAAATCAATCACCTCGCCATTTGCAGCGAGAAGCACCATGCGTAAGCCATCCTCATCTTCGAAATGAAGAGCTGGGCGGTTTGCATATGTCGTAATTTCACTATGCTTTACATTAAAGCTCGCAAAGCGTTTTTGCCAATAAAGTAAGCTTTCTTCTGTTGGTACAAGTAAGCCTATTTGAGTGATGGCATTTGTTCCGCGGTGTGTGCGTCCGATAAATGGCATTTCAAAAAACGATAATTCTGTACCTGGACTACCTGTTGTATCACCATAAAATAGATGATACATCGATGGATCATCTTGATTTACTGTTAGTTTTACACGGCGTAATCCTAAAATATGTCGATAGAAATGGTTATTTTGCTTCGCATCTTTTGTTAGCATTGAAATATGATGATGTCCTGGAATAGTATACATATCAATCGCTCCTTGTATGTTGTTGTTTCTCACTTTACTACTTGAAAATGTAATATGCAAGAAAAATATCTCGAATTCGAGATGTTTTTTTAGAACTATTGACATCTTCAAATATGTGTGGTAAATTTATCTCGAATTCAAGATAAATTGAATTCTGAAAGAACACCTAATTAAAATTAAGCAGAACCAACATGTTTCAAGCTTAATGCTTATAGAAAGACTATGAACAACTATAAATAATATATTGGAGGAATAACAAATGAATCATTTAAAAGGAATCCATCACGTAACAGCTATTACAAGCAGTGCAGAAAAAAATTATGAGTTTTTCACTAATGTATTGGGGATGCGTTTAGTAAAGAAAACAGTCAACCAAGATGATATCCAAACATACCATCTATTTTTTGCAGATGATAAAGGTTCTGCAGGAACAGATATGACATTTTTTGATTTCCCAGGTATTCCACAGGGAGTACATGGTACAAACGAAATTTCAAAAACATCATTCCGTGTGCCAACAGATTCGGCCCTTGATTATTGGGTAAAGCGCTTTGACCGTTTAGAAGTAAAGCATTCAGGTATTAAGGAGCAGTTTGGTAAAAAGACTTTATCTTTTGTCGATTTTGATGATCAACATTATCAACTAATTTCCGATGAAAATAATAGTGGTGTTGCTTCAGGTACACCATGGGAAAAAGGTCCAATTCCATTAGAATACGCGATTACAGGATTAGGACCAGTATTTGTTCGCATTAGTGATTTTGCTTTCTTTAAGCAAATGCTAGAAAAAGTGATGCTATTTACTGAAATTGCACAGGAGGATTCATTCCACTTATTCGAAGTAGGTGAGGGTGGTAACGGAGCTCAAATTATCGTTGAGCATAATGCGGTGTTACCGAATGCACGTCAAGGCTTTGGAACAGTGCATCATGCAGCATTCCGTGTCGAGGATCGCGCAATGTTAAACGAGTGGCAAAATCATTTTGAAAGCTTCGGTTTAAACACGTCAGGCTATGTTAACCGCCATTTCTTTGAGTCGTTGTACACACGTGTTGCACCACAAATTTTATTCGAGCTTGCAACAGACGGCCCAGGATTTATGGGTGATGAGCCATACGAAACATTAGGCGAGAAACTTTCTTTACCACCATTTTTAGAGCCAAAACGTGAGCAAATTGAGCGTTTAGTACGACCAATTGATACAGTACGTAGCACGAAAACTTTTGAAAAAGAATACGAATAAGGGAGTTAGCAGCATGGATTTTCGACAGCTAATTGAGCAGCGCCGCTCAGCTAATAATTTTGTACAAGGTGTGCCAATTACAGAGACTGATTTAAAAGCTATTTTCGATGATGTAAAATATGTCCCAACAGCATTTAATTTACAGCACCCACATTATTTCGCTGTTATTGACGAAGCAAAGAAAGAGCAAGTACGTGAAGCAGCTTATGGTCAATATAAAGTGCATAGTGCATCAGCAGTAATTATCGTAACGGGAGATCGCTATGCCTATCAGCAGACAGAAGCTATAAATCAAGGTATGCGTGACTTAGGAATAATTAACGAGAGTGAGCTACAGGATCTTGTAAAAGAAAATACAAACTTTTACGAAGGTCGTGGAGAGCAGTTTATGAAGGAAGAGGCAATTCGAAACGCTTCATTATCTGCGATGATGTTTATGTTAGCCGCAAAAAATCGCGGTTGGGATACGTGTCCAATGATTGGCTTTGATCGGAATAAGGTGCGTGAGCTACTACAAATCCCTCATAATCAAGAAATTGTATTAATGATTACGATTGGTAAAGAGAAAACAGAAAGCCGTCGTTTAAGAGGCTACCGTAAACCAGTAAATGAATTCGTTCAATTTATTTAGTTAGAAAAAGCGATTTCGCATAACTTTGCGAAATCGCTTTTTTATCTTGATTCAGGGAAAACTCCTACCCCTACAGGTGGTGAGACGAATGCTCTATTTTGCTTTCTACGGTTCAGTGGGTGTCCATACACTCAATGAAATAGAGGAACTCAGTCTAAGAACGCCCCATCCTTGTGGCAACGACTGAGTGACCAACATCACGTTGCCACAAACGCCCCGGCGGATGTCACAGATTTTGAAGAGGAATTTCTCAAGCTAGCTTGAGAAAAATCTGGACGCAATTACGCCAAGGTGTAATTGGTGATTTAACCCATAATATTGTAACCAGAATCAATGTAAATCGTTTCGCCAGTTACCCCACGAGATAGTGTGCTTAGCATTACAATTGTCATGTCAGCTACTTCTTCTTGGTTTGTATTGCGTTTTAATGGTGCTTTTTCTTCAATTTGACGTAAAATTTGATTGAAGCTTGGTACACCTTTTGCTGCAAGTGTGCGGATTGCACCAGCAGAAATTGCATTGACACGGATATTTTCTGCACCTAAGTCAGCTGCTAAATAACGCATAGCTGCTTCTAAAGCTGCCTTTGCGACACCCATTACATTGTAGCCATCTAATACGCGCTCTGCTCCTAAGTAGCTCATTGTAACAATTGAAGCGCCATCTGCTAAATAAGGTTTGGCAGCTTTACTAACTGCTACTAATGAATAAGCACTTGTATCTTGTGCAAAAGCGTAGCCTTCACGTGATGTTTCATGGAAGCGATTTTTTAAATCTTCAGCATGTGCAAAGGCAACTGAATGAACGATACCGTGAACTTGGCCAAATTGTGCGCCGATTTGCTCAAAAGCTTGTGCAATGCTGTCATCGCTATTAACATCACACTCTATTACAGCAGTTTTATAGTCTGTGTAATCCGCTAACATTTTTTCAATTTTTCCTTTTGAGCGCTCTTTTCTATATGTGAAAATAACGTTTGCGCCTACTTCAAATAATTTTTTGGCAATACCCCATGCAATACTACGTTCATTTGCAACACCCATAACAACAATGTTTTTATTTTTTAATTGTAAAATATCCATCATTACACTCCTTTAGTACAATAATATCTGTTATTAGTACCAACTACTAAAAATAACTATAACATGATAAAAAAAAGCACGCAATAGATTTTTCTATACTCGGTACTCTAGCCTTAATATCGTAAACAAAAAAGCAGGGTATCTGGAATGTAGGAATTAACCAACATTTCAGATACCCTTCATAATTTATTCGTATTTTAATGCGTCACCATCGAATGATTCGTCAGCTACTTTAATTGAATCCGTTGGGCAGCCTTCAAAAGCATCTTGCATATCCTCTAATAAATCCTCTGGAACTGCACATGTTCCCATGTTTTCATCTAAAATAACGAAGGCAATCCCTTCATCGTCATAATCATAAATATCTGGTGCAGCAGCGCCACAAGCGCCACAAGCGATACATGTATCTTTATCGACAATTGTATATTTTGGCATTGTATTCTCTCCTTTTTTCCGTTCGCTTTCTCATAAGCTTCTTTCTTATTCTATAGTGGTTTACTATACTTTTCAACAGTCAATGCTCGTTTTTCATACAAATGTCTAATCCACCAGTTGAAGTATTGAGTTTAATAATTTATATTTAATATTATTTAGTATAGAAGGTTCATTTCATCTTGACTAAATGGGTGTTTGGGCATCTGCTGAATCAAGATAAAAGTCCCGGTGAATGTCACAGATTCCCCACGCGAGCTTGAAAAAAATCTGGTCTAAAGTTAGCCAGGGCATAATTAATAGTAGATTATAATGACAAAAGGAGGATTTGGGATGGAGCATATACATGGATCACATGATACGATACTAGTTATTTTTTCATATATTGTAGCGGTAGTAGCATCATATACTGTGCTTGATTTAGTAGGGAGAATTAGCAATTTAAAGGGGAAATCAAGGCTACTTTGGTTATTATTTGGAGCAGGGGCAATGGGAATGGGTATTTGGTCGATGCACTTTGTTGCTATGCTAGCATTTTCATTACCCGTACCAGTTGCCTACAATATCGTTATTGTGATTGTTTCTGTTATAGCTGCAATTGTCGGTTCGTTCTTTGCATTGCATATAGTATGCCGCAACACTCGTTTAAGTTTATCGCGTTTATTGAGTGCAAGTGCTTTATTAGCTACAGGAATTGTGGCGATGCATTATATTGGTATGGCAGCAATGCAAATTGGTATTTCATACAATAATAATTATGTATTATTATCGGTAGTTATTGCATTTCTAGCATCTTTTGCAGCGCTGTGGCTGGCATTCTTCTTTAAGAGTGGGGAAGGAAATATAAAAAAATACGCTAAGCTTGGTAGCGGATTAGTTATGGGCGCAGCTATTGCTGGTATGCACTATGTTGGGATGTATGCAGCACACTTTTACATAGATGAACGTATGGCATCTGGTACGGGAGTCATTTTTAATCAACAGTTTTTAGGCTACTTTATTTCAGGTGGCACACTGTTTTCTTTAATTACATCTTTATTTGGGATTTATTTATCTAATAAAATTTCCTTTAAAGATTCAGAAATTGCAGAGAAAACGAAAGAAATTTACAAAATGAATGAGGAACTAAAGGAGCTTAATAGCAATTTAGAATTGCTGGTGAAAGAACGTACAGCACAGCTTGAACAGGCTCATGACGAAGCCATTAAAGCAAATATGGTGAAAAGTAAGTTTTTGGCAAATATGAGCCATGAATTGCGTACACCGCTGAATGCGATTATCGGTTATAGCGAAATGCTGGCTGAGGAAGCAGAGGAAATAGGTGAAACATTATTTGTTGATGATTTAAGTAAAATACGCAACGCAGGGAGGCACTTGCTATCATTAATAAATGATATATTAGATATATCCAAAATTGAAGCTGGTAAAATGGAAGTACATTATGAGAAAGTAGCTATTCAACAGCTTGTGCAAGATGTCATTGCAACAGTTAGACCGCTTGTTGACCAAAATAATAATGAATTAATAACGCGAATAGACGATGGAGAAATGACAACAGATGTTACAAAGCTAAGACAAATTTTAATTAATTTGATTAGCAATGCTAGTAAATTCACGAAAGATGGCACAGTGACATTAACGGTTGCTGAGGAAGCGCGTAAAGCACAAACAGGCTTCAGCTTCCGTATTCAGGATACAGGAATTGGCATGACGGCAGAGCAGTTAGAAAAGCTATTCCAGCCATTTACACAGGCCGATGCATCAACAACGAGAAAATACGGTGGGACAGGGCTCGGATTAGCGATTAGCCAAAGCTTTAGTGAGATACTGGGTGGTGAAATTAGCGTTGAAAGTGAACTAAATGTGGGAAGTACATTTACATGTTGGCTACCAATATCATCAGTCGAGGAGCTTGCTTTAGCTAATAAGGGAGAAGTACAAAAGCATGAAAAAAAGAGCAAGGTAAATATTTTACACATCGATGATGATCCGTTAAATCATCAGTTAATGAAGCATTATTTAGCGAAGGAAGATTGGACATTAGCCTATGCTTCAAATGGTCAGGAAGGATTAGAAATGGCAAGGCAGCTACAGCCTGAAGTTATTTGCCTAGATATATTAATGCCAAGCATGGATGGTTGGAGTGTACTAACTGCTTTGAAAAATGATGAGGAGCTACAGCATATACCTGTAATCATTTGGTCGATGGTAAAGGATGAGCCTTTAGGTTATTCGCTCGGTGCTTCAGAATATTTAACGAAGCCAATTAATAAAGAATCCTTAGTAAGTACATTGGAGCGTTATGTTGCAGAAAAGCAACAATTACAAGTGCTTGTTGTAGAGGATGATATAACGACAAGCGAATTAATGACGAAATTATTAAATAAAGAAGGCTATGCTGTAACGCAAGCTCGCAATGGTCAACATGCAATTGATTGTGTTAAAAATGAAAAGCCACAATTAATATTACTAGATTTAATGATGCCTGAAATGGACGGATTCCAATTTATTAATGAATTGAGGGAAACTGCAGAATGGCGAGAAATTCCAGTTGTTGTCGTAACTGCTAAAACATTAACAGGAGAAGAGCATTCAAAGCTAAGTAGCTATGTTGAAAGCATCGTGCAAAAAGGGATGTTCAAACATAAAATGCTATTAGAGAAAATCGAAGAAATTTTAATTAAAGAGTAAAAAGGATTTGATGAAATGCAAACTATTTTGCTTGTAGAGGATAATGAAATGAATCGCGATATGCTAGCGAGAAGATTGATTCGAAAAGGATTTTCTGTAGTGACGGCAGAGGATGGGCAACAAGGAATTGACTATGCAATAGAGCAGCAGCCAGCATTGATTTTAATGGATTTAAGCTTACCGGTGATTGATGGCTGGGAGGCAACGAGGAGATTAAAGGAAAATGCGGCGACGAGGCATATACCAATCATTGTTTTAACAGCGCATGCAATGAAAGAGGACGAAGAAAAGGCCTATCAAGCAGGTTGTGATGATTATGATACAAAGCCCGTAATACTAGAGCGTTTACTTGAAAAAATAACGAAAGCGTTAGCAAGTAGATGAATGGAGCGGAAAGAATGGAAGAAATAAAACAAGCAAAAATTTTAATTGTTGATGATCAAGAATACAATGTTAGTTTGTTAGAGCGCATTTTACGTCGTGCAGGATTTGAGCATATCTATAGTACAATGGACCCTTTTCAAGCAGAGCCACTTTTTAATGATAAAGAGCCAGATATTGTTTTACTCGATTTGCATATGCCAGGGATGGATGGTATACAAATTCTTCAACATATTCGTAGTAAAGATGCTGTTTTACCAGTGTTAATGTTAACAGCAGATCTCACACCTGAAGCTAAAAAACAGGCATTTCAAGAGGGGATTAGCGATTTTTTAACGAAGCCTATTGATCGAATTGAGCTTGTTTTACGTATGACGAACTTATTGCAAACGCGTGTGCTATATGGACAGTTGCGTGAGCAAAATCAATTATTAGAGGAAAAAGTGCAGCAAAGAACATGGGAATTGCAGCAGGCGAAATACGAGATTTTAAACTTATTAGCCAAAGCGTCGGAGTATCGGGATGACGAAACAGGTGAACACACACAGCGGGTAGGACATTTATCTGGCTTAATAGCAGAGCGTTTAAATTTATCGCAAGCTGAAGTCGAGCTTGTTCGTTTAGCTGCACCTTTACATGATATTGGAAAAATCGGTATTCCTGATCATATACTGTTAAAGCCAGGTCGCTTTGAAGTAGATGAATTTGAGCGAATGAAAACACATACGACAATCGGAGCAGATATTTTAGCGGATAGTGTATTTTCAACGTTAAAAATGGCACGCAAAATCGCCATTGCACACCATGAAAGATGGGATGGGACAGGCTATCCAAACGGGATTGCAGGAGAGGATATTCCCATAGAGGCACGCATCGTTGCATTAGCAGATTTTTATGATGCACTTACGCATGAGCGCCCATATAAAAGAGCGTGGACACCAGAAGAGACGATTATTGAAATTAAAGCACAAAGAGGCAAGCATTTTGACCCTGCCGTTGTAGATGTGTTTATCGAGTTATTTAATGAGCAGTTAGTTGTATAGCATGCATAAGGGCAAATTAATCGAATTAGTATAAGAATTTGTCAATTATTGCGTTGACGTATTTCCGTATATTTGATAGGCTAAGAACAGATTTAATACTAAAACTTTAATATTAGAGGTTCATAGCTAATACCCTCTATAAAAAACTATGGATATGTCACGTAAACCGTCCAATGACGGATACAATGTTTCGATTCATGTTGTCAAATATATAGAAAATAGCAGAGCCTCTTTTAAAAGTTTAGTCTTACTCAACTTTTCAAGGAGGCTTTTTTATGTCTAGTCGTACAGAGCAAGAAGGTTTAGGAGATTTAACATTGTTAGGTAATCAACAGGTCAAATATCCGACACAATATTCACCAGAAGTGTTGGAAGCTGTAGATAGCTTACATACAGAACGAGATTATTTTGTGAAATTCAATTGTCCAGAGTTTACAAGCTTATGTCCTATTACACAACAACCTGATTTTGCGACCATCTACATTTCGTATATTCCAGATAAAAAATTGGTGGAAAGCAAGTCATTGAAACTTTATTTATTTAGCTTCCGTAACCATGGAGATTTTCATGAGGATTGTGTCAATATCATTATGAATGACTTAATCAAATTATTGGACCCGCGTTATATTGAAGTGTGGGGGAAATTTACGCCACGTGGAGGCATCTCCATTGATCCGTGGTGTAATTACGGAAGACCAGAGACAAAGTATGAAAAAATAGCGGACTATCGTTTAATGAACCACGATTTATACCCAGAAAAAATTGATAATCGTTAAAAGAAAGAGGTTTTTAGCAACCCTCTAAAAAAAACTAAGAAAAGAGGCTTCTTGATGAAAAAGGAAAAAGCCATCATTGTATTTAGTGGTGGACAGGATAGTACAACTTGTTTATTTTGGGCATTAAAGCGTTTTGAAGAAGTGGAAGCAGTGACATTTGATTATGGTCAAAAACACCTATTAGAAATTGAATGTGCTAAAAATATCGCTCAACAGCTTGGAGTAAAGCATCATATTTTAAATATGTCATTGTTAAACCAGCTTGCTGTAAGTGCATTGACACGTCAAGAGGTAAGCATTGTGGAAGGAAAAGATGGTGGGCTACCATCAACATTTGTGCCAGGGCGCAATTTGTTATTTTTATCATTTGCTGGTGTATTGGCAAGCCAAGTTGGCGCAAAGCATATTGTGACAGGTGTTTGTGAAACAGATTTTAGCGGTTACCCTGACTGTCGCGACATTTTTGTCAAATCGTTAAATGTAACGCTTAATCTAGCGATGGATGACACGTTTGTTGTGCATACTCCATTGATGTGGCTGGATAAAGCGCAAGCTTGGCAAATGGCAGATCAGCTTGGGGCATTTGAGTTTGTGCGAGAAAAAACGCTTACTTGCTATAACGGTATCATTGCAGATGGATGTGGGGAATGCCCAGCATGTAAGCTTCGTCAAAATGGGCTTCAAAAATATTTAAAGGAAAGAGAGGGACAAACAGTATGAGAATTTTCCTTTATTTAGCCTCGATTGCCATTGCCAATATTGTAACAGCACGCTTTGCGCCCTTCGAATTAGGAATATTTATTGTGCCGATGGGAACATTTTTTGTCGGTGCAACTTTCATCTTCCGTGATCTTGTACAAAATAAATATGGACGTAATAAAACATATTTATTTATTCTAATAGCCTTGCTTTTATCAGCGGTTGTTTCCTTTTCATTAGGTGATACATTGATGATTGTTGCTGCATCTGCATTATCGTTTGTAATTTCGGAAACAGCTGATACAGAAATTTATACTCGCTTGAAACTGCCAATGGCTTGGCGTGTATTTTATAGTGGTATTGTTGGAGGATTACTTGATTCAACAGTTTTCGTCATTGTTGGCTTAAGTCCACTTGGCGCTGGATTTATTCCATGGGCAGCAGTACCAGCAGCCATTGCTGGGCAGATTATCGTCAAAACAGTGCTACAAATGATAGGTGTATTTGCAATCATTCAAGGGCAAGCCTTGCGCGCAAAGCGCTTCGTATAAAGGATTTAGTAAAAGAAAAGCTAGTAGGAGAGTGGATTTTTCCTGCTAGCTCTTTACATTTTGGAGGATGATGTACTATTAGAGTAATCCGTTAAAAAGCATGTACTTGCTATCTGATTGCAATAAAAATTCAATGTTCTAGAAGTCTTCATTCGATTTCCATATAGCTGTTTGATTTTGATGACAACACCGATTTCATAGCTTCCTTTATAATTTTCCGCTATTTTTTCTCCTACTTTTCTATGATTATATTCCATAATGCATATGACTATTAGTGATATATTATGAAGTGAACTATTAATCGTCATGGAATAAAAGAGTACAATAGGTTTTTTCAATTAACTGCGCTATACTTAAAGTAATTTGTCGAAAGAAAGTGGGGAGCCGCATTGATTTTTCAGCAAATTTTATTAGATATTTTCTTGAAATTAAATAATGAAAGAACGGTATCTTCTGCATACCATTTGCTGCGCGGCAAAAGATCGGGACAAACGATACAAGATGTTGGTATTTTCTCTTTGCATGCTTATTTTAGCTTATTACCGAAGCTTACAAGGCAGAAGTTTGATGGTTTTGTTCAACTTTTTGCGGAAAATGGCTATTTACAGATGGATGATGCGGGTTATTATTCTTTGACATCAAGAGGGATAGAGCAAGCTAGAAAAGGAGTGCCATGCACCTTTGATAGCTGGCATTATAGGGGCAATGAGCATATTTTTTATGAGCGACTTTCCCTTATTGTTCAAGCATTATCGCATCAATCTGCTAATATAAAGGCATTTATCCCTATTCAACGTGATGAGGGGATTCAGTACTTTGCTCGTCAGTTTTTATTGCGCCATCAATATCAGTCTGGAGCTTTGCAAGTTCTATTATTGCAGGAAATTACCAATAGCTTAGAAGCACTTGCTGTGACAGAGGAGCAACGAGAGCTGTTAATTAACCGTTTAACTGGTGTTGATTTACCAGGCTTTACGTGGCAGCAGCTTGCGTATCAAGCAGGGCGTGCCGAAATGGATAGCCAGCTTCTTTATATTTCGGCTTTACATAATTGGCTAGGGCATATTGAACATTATCCGTATCTAGCTGATATTGCGCAGCAGCTCCGCATCAGTATGCCGCTAACAGACTCTGCCTACCAAACAGCAAAGCTTTTTCAGCAAGGCCTTTCGCTCCAACAAATTGCGAGTAAAAGAAATTTAAAGCAAAGCACGGTAGAGGATCATTTAGTGGAATTAGCCATGAACGATATCACATTCCCAATCGAGCATTTTGTTAATCAGGAGGAACTAGTGCAAGTAAATAAAGCTGTCCTATCATATGCTACCAAAAAATTAAAAGTGTTACGTGAAGCTTTACCGCATCTTTCTTATTTTCAATTACGTCTAGCATTAGCGAGAGGAGGCAATTAAATGTTGGAGCAAGCATTGCAAAAACATTTTGGCTACACGAGCTTTCGAACAGGGCAAAAGGAAGTGATTGAGCAGCTTTTGGCAGGACGGGATGTTATTGCGCTTCTGCCAACAGGTATGGGAAAATCAATGTGCTATCAGCTACCAGCATATTTATTGGATGGACCAGTCTTAATTGTTTCTCCGTTGTTATCTTTAATGCAGGATCAGGTAGATCAATTGAAGCAGTTCGGTGAAAAACGGGTTGTAGCATTAAATTCCTTTTTAACTGCAGAGCAAAAACGTTATGCACTACATTTTCTACATCAATACCGCTTTATTTTTGCATCGCCAGAAATGCTTATGCAGCCACAAGTAAAAGAACGGCTTAGAGCGATAAGGTTAGGGCTTATCGTAGCAGATGAGGCACATTGTATTTCACAATGGGGCTTTGATTTTCGACCTGATTATTTGCGTTTAGGTGAAATCATTCCAAAGCATAATAAACCACCAATATTAGCCCTATCCGCTACTGCTACCCAAACGGTATTGCAGGATATTGAAAGATATTTACATATGCAGTCCCCATTTTATTTTTTACATTCTGTCAACCGTCCAAATATTCATTTAGCAAAACGCTTTTTTCAACAGAAGGATGACAAAATAAATTGGATACTTGAGCATGTTCAGACGACAGATGGACCAGGCATAATTTATACGCAATCTCGCAGCAAAACAGAGACGCTCAGCATGGCATTGCTAGAGCGAGGTATTGCAGCTGCGGCGTATCATGCGGGGAAAGAAGCGGAGGATCGCCAATTTATTCAGCAGCAATTTTTAGTTGGAAAGCTTGAGTGGATTGTTGCAACGAATGCTTTTGGTATGGGCGTACATAAAGGGGATATAAGACAAGTAATTCATGAATTTATGCCAGCCAATATCGCTAATTATATGCAGGAAATTGGTCGTGCAGGTAGAGATGGTCAGCCAGCAGTAGCCACATTACTGTATGCAGATGGAGATGAGCAATTCTCTCAATTTATCGTGACAGAGGATTTGCCAAAAATGCAGCATATCGAACATTACCTAGCCAATGGTGATCATCCAATGCGTATGCTTGATGCTGGGGAAATTTCTGAAACGGCTTTCCGAGTTTTACATTATTGGATGCAGCAGGAAAGCAGTGAGGCTGTGCAAAAGCGATTGCAGCAAATGGAAATGGACAAATACAAAGCAGTGCATGAGATGTTACAAATAGTGCAAGCAACCGATTGTATGAGGGAGCGTCTCGTCAATTATTTTGGTCAGCAATTAGCAGAAAAAACGCCAAATTGCTGTCAAAATTGTGGACTTGTTTTTGAAGAGATTCTTTCTGCAAAGCAAACTGTCGAAGAGCCAGAAAAGATATTAACATGGCAGGAACGTTTACAACGAATATTGCTATCTTCTCTACGCTAGGGAAAAAGTACCTCTCTATGTGCGAAAGCTAAAGCCAAGGTGCAATTGATTTTTTTGTAGAATTTAGTCATAATATGTTTATAGAATAGTAGTGTAAGGAGGGGTGTGTTGTGACACAAGAAAATTATAGAGAAAAAATTGAAGAACACCGTCAAGAAATAGAGTTTGATGGTCCGTTAGAAAGAAAGTCACGCACAAGAAAGAAACCTAAACAGCGAAAAAGCCGACTTATTCGAAATATGACGATACTTTTTATCTTTATACCTTTACTTGTATTAGGCTATGTACAATTTTTTTACGAGCCGAAAAGTTTAGCAGGGGAGAAAGATGATTCGGTGACAGTAGAGCCGAACAAGCCATCAATAGAAAATAATGAAGAACAAATAGCGGCTGCGGAAAAAGAAAAGGAAGCGGCAGCGAAGGAGAAAGCTGAGAAAGAAGCAGCGGCGAAAGCGCAAGCAGAAAAAGAAGCATTAGCAAAGGCGCAGGCTGAGAAAGAAGCAGCGAAAGTACAGGCAGAAAAAGAAGCGTTAGCAAAGGCACAGGCCGAGAAGGAAGCAGCAGCGAAAGCACAAGCAGAAAAAGAGGCAGCAGCAAAAGCACAGGCTGAGAAAAAAGCGAAGGAAGACGCAGAGCGATTAGCTTCAGCAAAATCTCATACAGTTCAGCCGAATGAAAACTTATACCGCATATCTTTGAAATATTATCCAAATGATGCGAATGGTGTACAAAAAATTATGCAGGCTAATAATTTAAGCTCTGAAAATATTGTCGTTGGACAAACGCTTATTATTCCGTAATAGGACTTATTTGAACGATTAACAGGATTTTTGTAATATACTAAAGGGGCTACTTAGAAGGAGTTTATCTTTCTAGGTAGCCCCGTTTTTGTAAGAATTGCTATTGAATAGAGGTTTTTAATTGTGAAGTTCATAATAATAGGATTAGGGATTATATGCATATGTATTATGTATATGTGGCGTCAGGCATTTGAAAATAATGTGCGCTATCATACTTTACAGCTACAAGGCCAAACCCCAGAAAGCTTGCGTATTTTTTTTATTTCAGACGTTCATCAGCGTGTTATTGATGAGCGAATGCTACAAGCAATAGGAAAAGTAGGGGCGGTTATTATCGGTGGAGATTTATGCGACAGGCGCACATCGTTCGAGCGGGTGCGAATCAATATTCAGCAACTTCAGCAGCTTGGTGATATATATTTTGTTTGGGGAAATAATGACCATGAAGTGGGAGAGCAGCGTTTACGTCATTTATTTGCCGAAATGAATGTGAAGATACTTGAAAATGATGCACAATTACTTGTTGGAGAAAATCGCATATGGCTTAGCGCAATTCAGGATACATCCACGAAAAAATATAATTTTGAGCAAGCATTTGCAAAATGTCGAAAAGAGGATATTACATTTTTTATTTCACATAACCCGCAAGTTTTTTATCGTGTGCAGCGCTACTTTACCCCGCAGCTTATGATGGGAGGCCATTTGCATGGCGGGCAAATCCGCTTTTGGAAATTTGGTCTACATCCAAAAGGCTCTTATTCTGTGCGGAATGGGATTCCGACACTTATTAGCAATGGTTATGGTACAACATTACTACCACTACGTTTAGGGGCAAAGCCAGAATGCCACGTGATAGATGTGACAATTGAGAGAAATGGAACACGTTGAAGAGGAGAATAGTAATATGCAAAAAGTAGATGCTTTGATTGTAGGTGGTGGCCCATGTGGCTTAGCGGCAGCAATCAAGTTACAGGAAATTGGCTTACAGCCGGTAGTTATCGAAAAGGGGAATATTGTAAATTCATTATATAATTATCCGACACACCAAACTTTTTTCAGTACGAGTGAAAAACTAGCGATTGGCGATGTGCCGTTTATTGTTGAGGAGCGCAAACCTCGTCGTAATCAAGCACTTGTCTATTATCGCGAGGTTGTGCGAGCAAAGGAAATAAATATTCACCGTTTCGAAAAGGTAGAAAAGGTCGAAAAAATTAGTGATATATTCATTGTGACAACGAGCAAAGCAATATATGAAACACCTTATGTAATAATTGCCACAGGGTACTACGATAACCCAAATTATATGGGCATTACAGGTGAGGATTTGCCAAAAGTATATCATTATTTTAAAGAGGCTCATCCATTTTTTGATACGCAAGTAGTAGTGATTGGCGGTAAAAATTCGGCAGTAGACGCAGCATTGGAACTGCAAAAAGCAGGTGCTCATGTCACAGTCGTCTATCGCGGTAGTGAATATTCCCCAAGTGTGAAGCCATGGGTGCTACCTGAATTTGACGCTTTAGTGCGTTCAGGTGAGATTACAATGCACTTTAATAGCGAGGTAGAAAGCATTAGTGAGCATGAGGTTGTTATTCAGAAAGCTGGCCAACAACAACGTATTGCCAATGATTTTGTCTTTGCGATGACAGGTTATCACCCTGACCATAATTTTATTCGCGCAATGGGCGTAGCAATCGATGAAGCAACAGGTCGACCACATTTTAATGAGGAAACAATGGAAACAAATGTCCCAAATCTATTTATCGCAGGTGTTATTGCAGCAGGCAATAATGCCAATGAAATATTTATTGAAAATGGGCGTTTTCATGGTGGAATGATAGCGCAGTCGATTCAGGGGAAGTTTAAAGTGAAAAGACGCCCCTAAATTGAATAGGCTTCTAATTTAAGGTTAGCAAAGGTAGATATAAAATATAATTAGTGCAATTTTAATACCACAACAGTGTATAAAAATTAGGGAGAGAGCAAAGCACTGGCATAAGATAAGGGAGATGAAATATATGCTTTTTCGGGTAGTATTAGCACTGCTATTAAGTACACTAATTTCATTAACTTTAATTTTTGGTTTGTTAATGGGCGAATGGCAATATCCGCTAGAGTTAATAATAATGGTTCCACTTTACGGCTTATTGTTCAGCCCGATTATTTTAATTTATGGGGTTTTGTCATTTTACATAGCAGAATTCTTTTCGCGAAAATGGAAAAGTCCTATCCAGGTAGCCAGTAAAGCTATCGTTCTTATCTTATTAGCTGTAGTAGCTAAGTTTATTTTACCATCAGACGCGCATATAATTTTTATGAATATCGAATTAGAGATGACACTTATTACAGCGATTTCCATTGCAATTATCGCTTCCATCATAGATGAGCTATTAAAGTCAAAGTGTAAATGGTTTAATGGAAAGTTAGTTGAAAATAATTAATGATATGCTTTTGGAGAAATTCTTGAACGAAAGAAATTATATTCTATTAAAAATAATTTATTAGCTTAAGGCAGACATTTTCATGATGGAATGATTGTTAAGGCGATTCAGGAAATTTTGAGCTATAAAATTAAATATGCTCCCAATTTAATTTGATAAATTTTTTATCTATGCTTAGTGGGAGCATATTTTTTAATGTATTCAATTGTGAATACATTATTTCTATAATGTTTTATGAAAATAGCTCTTTTTTGTGTTTTTTCGGTATACTCGAAAAAAATAGTATTTTGAATGTTCTTTAAGTTTAATATCTTATCATTAAAAACTGATTTGAGTTAGCTGTGGCGTAATTGATAAATTCGCAGAAAAGAGGGGGACAGATGAAGAAGAGATACATGATTCTTAGTTTCTTTGTAGCTGTGATAATTATTGTAGCATTCGTTGCTTTACGAAAAGAAAAGGTGCTAGTTGATACAACGACCCCAGATAGACTAACAACCGTAGAGCAGACAACAGATACCTTTTTAGTAGAGTGGAGCTCTGACACGATGGATCGTGGCAACCATGATTTAGAAAGCCATGAGCATGGTAATCTCGTTGTATCTTCCAATATTCCTGCGTTGCAACGAGGAATGATTGTCTATTATGAAATAATACCAAAGTTTTTACAGGAAAACCCCAATTTAGAATCACCAACGCTGGGGCGCATTGTTGGCTTGCCGGGAGAAACGGTAGAAATAAAAAAAGGCAAAGTGTATATAGACGGACAGCGACTTGACGCATTTTACGGGGAAGCAACGAAGTTTGGTATGAATAAAGAGCAATGGTATGCGCAAGAGAATAAAAGGCCTCAAACGAAGGAGCAAGAAAAACAAACGAAAGCATATTATAACTTAGCGATGTCAAAAGTAACTGTGGAAGAAGGGACAGCTTTTGTATTAGTTGATGCTTGGTGGCGAGGGAGTGATAGCCGTAATTTTGGTTTAATTCCAATGGAGACAGTGAAAGGTATTGTGCTTGGATATGAAGAATTGTAAAAAATAGGGGCTACTTAGAATAGAAAAAATTCTAAGTAGCCTTGTTTTCGATATATAGAAATTGCGAGGAAGACAATAATAAAAATAAAATTTATTTGCTAATTGAGTAGGGGGTTACATAAATTCGATTACAGTCATAAAAAGAAAAAACCGAATTATCTAATGAACTATTCATGTCATAAGATAATTCGATCTGTTTTGATTCTAGATTAGAAAAACTCCCTCAACTCAACAGGATGGTGCACTTGATTTAAGCCAATTAATAGCTTTAAACGTGCCTTTTGACCATTAATACCGTTAGCAAAAATGACACCTGCATCCTCAAGCTGTTTGCCGCCCCCCTCATAGCCATAGACGCCTTCTGCGATACCGTTAAAGCAACGTGATACGAGAATAACTGGCATGCCTTCTGCGACAAGTGTTTTGAGACGTTTAGCCACAGCTGGTGTAACATTACCTTGCCCAAAGCCTTCTAGTACAAGTCCGTCATATTGTAGGGTGGAAACGGCATCAATCATATCTGCTTCCATTCCAGCATAAGCCTTTAATAATGCAACTCGTTTTTCGATTTTTTCAACCTCAACAAATTGGCGTTTCACGGGCATATGATGAATATGCACGGTCTTTTTTGTAATCAAGCCAATCGGTCCGTATTGCGGGCTTTGGAAGGTGTTGACGCTAGAAGTTGATGTTTTTGTAATATTAAATGCGTGATGTATTTCATCATTCATCACAACAAGCACCCCTTTTTCGCGCGCCTCCTGTGAGCAAGCCACACGTACTGCCTCTACTAAATTGTAAACGCCATCTGCTCCAAGCTCATTGGAAGAGCGCATTGCCCCTGTTAAAACGATTGGGAAATTATAGCGTGTTGTCAAATCTAAAAAATACGCTGTTTCCTCTAAAGTATCTGTACCATGTGTTATAACTACACCATCAATGGCATATTTATTGACATGCTCAGCTATACAATCGCGTAGAAGCAACATTTCGTTTGGTGTAATATGTGGCGATGGTAAATTAAAAGCTTCAACCTCAATAATATTTGCATAGGTCGATAACATATGTTTTTCCGCCGTTAGCGGGTTTTGCTCATTAGGCATAACCGCACCTGTTTCAGCGCTCATTTTCATTGAAATTGTACCGCCTGTATGAATTAATAAAATAGTTTTTTTTGACATAAAAATCCCCTTTTGAAATCAGTATCGATGCATTTAATGTTATAATAACAATATCTAAATAAATTGTTAAGGAACGTTTTCATATTAGGTGTGTTGATGATACAAAATTCCGGCATATACATCAACACAAAGGTTTTCATATATAGAGAAAAGGGGCTTACAATATGTTTATACTACTCTCAGCGGCGATAGCTCCAGCATTAGCTCTTTTAGGCTATTTTTATATGCGCAACCAAATGGCAACAGAACCACGTAGAACCTTGATTCAAGCATTTTTATACGGAGCGGTTATCACATTCCCTATTTTATTTATTCAATATGTAGTTGGAGAAGAAGGAACAATTACGAGTCCTTTTATGACGAATGTTGTGTTTACAAGTACAATTGAAGAGTTTTTTAAATGGCTTATTATTTTTGTTCTTATTTTTCGTCATGTGGAGTTTGATGATCCGTACGATGGAATATTGTACGGTGCAGCTGTTTCGCTAGGCTTCGCTACTGTTGAAAATGTTTTATATTTACTATCGTTTGGCTTAAATACAGCTTTCGTAAGAGCATTACTTCCTGTTTCAAGCCATGCATTATTTGGTGTCGTGATGGGCTATTATTTTGGGAAAAGCAAGTTTTCCAATAATGATAAGTGGAAGGATTATTTATTTTTTTCTATATTCATTCCAATTATGCTGCATTTTAGCTATAACTTAATTTGGACTTTAGGTGGCAATTTTATTTATTTAATGGTGCCATTTATGCTTTTTTTATGGTGGTTTGGTTTACGCAAAGTAAAGCTTGCTCATCAGCATTTAATTGAACATTTAATAGAAAATAATAGACATTGAAGATAGCAGTAGTGAAAGTAGGACACTCATCCAACTTTCATTACTGCTATTTTGTATTATTTATTAAAAAAATGTATAAATCAATGTACACTCCGCATGCTATGAAAAAGGAGAGGTGTGCATGAGAAAAAAATTATTCATTGTTTTCCTGCTTAGTATGCTCTTTCTGCAACCACAGCAATCCGATGCCTTTTCTGCACAAATTATTCAGCGAGGTGCATTTGGGGATGATGTTATTGAGCTACAGGCCAGGTTGCAATATTTAGGTTACTACCATGGCAAGATTGATGGGAAATTTGGTTATGGCACATATTGGGCATTGCGTGAATTTCAACAGGCTTATGGTTTAAGTGTTGATGGAATCGCAGGTAATACAACAAAGAAAAAACTAGTTGCCCAGTCAGACTATAATGAAAGCTTTGTGAAAGAGCAAATAGCTAAAGGTAGCCAATTTACACATTATGGTGGTATGCCACTTGAGCACCAAGTAAAAGGCGGCGGTACTAGTGCGAGTAGTGGTAAAAATAGTTCAAATAGTGGTAAAAATAATTCAAGTAGCGGCTCTATGCAACTCCCAGCGAACTATACAGAACGCGATTTGCAGCTAATGGCGAATGCTGTTTTTGGAGAGGCGCGCGGTGAGCCGTATGAGGGACAAGTAGCTGTAGCAGCTGTCATTTTAAACCGATTAGAATCACCCGATTTTCCAAACACAATTTCAGATATTATTTTCCAACCGCTTGCTTTTACAGCAGTTGCGGATGGGCAAATTTGGTTAACGCCAAATGAACGAGCGAAGCAGGCTGTTCTTGATGCAATGAATGGTTGGGATCCTACAGAAAATGCCCTATACTATTTCAACCCAAAAACAGCGACAAGTAAATGGATTTGGTCACGTCCACAAATTAAGCAAATAGGTCAGCATATCTTTTGCTATTAGAGAAGAGGTGAAGTATGAGAAATGCAGTTTATTTATTAGGTATTGTTGTTTTGATTTTGGCTGTTTATGCGTATGATGTGACTGTAAAGCAGCGCTCGTTAGAAAGGGCTGTACATGCAAATTATACAAATGAGCTAACAAATGCATCAGAAAAACTCTCTTTATTACACTCATCTATTTCGAAATCAATGCTTTTTAAAGATGAAAAGGCATTGCATCGGGAGCTTGATACAATTTGGCGCGTAAGTAATGATATGCGCAATTCAGTTTCACGTTTACCTTTACATCAAGATGTAGCAAATGATTGGATGCGTTATTTAGGGCGTATAGGAGATGAGGCAAAACGATCTGCGGCTTCCAAAGATACTTCAGAATGGCGAAAAAAGATGGAAGCGGTTAATGGTAATTTGCATGCGTTAACAGAAGAATGGACTGTTGCTACAGCAAATTATTTTCAACAAGATGGCGATTTTAGGAAATGGTCAAAAATAACATCTGATGAAGTAGGCGATTCATCATTTGCGAAAGTATCTGCAGATTTAAAAAGCTTTAATGAAACAGATTTTCCTTTAACAGCAAGTGAAAGTGATTATCAGAAAAAACGTGAATTACAGCATTTAATGGACGAGCCATTAACAAAGGCACAAGCGTTGGAAAGGTTAAAAACAGTATTCCCGCTAATTAGTGATGCCACAATGACGGTTACAAAAAGTCGAGATGATGCTCCTTATCCGTTTTATCATATTCAATTTGTTAGAGGGTCGCGTATAGGCTATGCGGATATTACAGAAAAGGGCGGCCATATTTTATCGTTTTTATTGGAGCGACCAATGAAAAATACGGCGTTATCGCATGAGGAAATTGTACAGGCAGCAGAAAAAGCAATGGCGGACGCAGGATTTAAAGATACAGTTATTACAGAAATGCGAGAGAATCATATTGCTTGGCATTTTGTTTTTACTCGTAAAGTAGATGATGCGCTCGTATATCCTGACAGCATTCAAGTGAAAATTGCTAAAGATAGCGGAGAAGTGCTTGGTATTAATGCGATGGAATATATACAAAAAGAAACAATTAAAGAGCAAGAACTAAACCCAATTGATTGGTCAGCGTTTTTTGGTGAAGGCGTTGTTATAGAGGATGAAAAGAAGATTTATACAGAAAATGATGCATACGAACTGCGTTTATGCTATGAAGTTATCGCAAGGTTGCCTAATAAACAGTACGAAACGTTTCGCGTAGTTGTAGATGCTACAACGCATGAAGTTATTCAAATTGATACATTATCCTAAATTGATACTGACGAATAATAATATAGATAAATTGGAAGCCTCGTGAGATAATAGACATAGAAAATGTCGATGCACGAGGAGAAAATCATGGAATTGAAAATTGGAACGATGTTAATATTAGAGCCTATGTATACAGAACAATCAGAAAAATTTAGGTGTAAAGTAGTGGAAAAAGAAGACGATATTATTTACGTGGATTATCCAATTAATGATTTCACAAAAAAAACAGCATTTTTGCTTGAGGGAGCACAGTTTCACGTAATGTTTTACGCAGAAGGCAATAGCTACAGCTTTACAACAAAAGTGGTGGGGCGAAAAAATAATCGTATACCGATGATTATGCTATCATGTCCACCAGACAATGAATTTATAAAAATTCAGCGAAGAGAGTTTGTACGTGTTGAAACGCCAGTGGACATAGCTATTGAATATAGAGATACCTTTTACCAATTTATCGCACAAGATATAAGTGCAGGAGGGTTGTCAGTTCGTTTAACACAACCTGTTAAATTTCAGGAAAACGACACTGTTCAATTAACTATCGTACTTCCTTTTGTAAATGGTGAAATTAGATATGTCCAAACAGACGCACGCATTGTTCGCATATTCGAGGAAAACGAGAGACAGCTCGCATCGATGCAACTTACTGATACGGATGATGTTGATAAACAGCATATTGTACGCCTATGCTTTGAACGCCAATTACTTCAACGCAAAAAAGAGCTAAATGAATTATAAAACGAAGGCTGTAAGGAAAGCAGGATAACTTGCCTTCCTTACAGCCTATTTTCAAGTTATTTGGCTAACTATACAGCTCTTTTTCATATATAATGTAATGGTAAGGAAAGTAGGGATAAATAATGGCAAAACGAATTCAAATTGCAATTGATGGTCCTGCAGGTGCGGGGAAAAGTACAATTGCAAAAATTGTCGCGGAAAAACTAAATTTTACATACATCGATACAGGAGCGATGTATCGTGCTGTAACGCATAAAGCGATACAGCAAAACATACAATTAGATGATAGCGATGCACTTGCAAATATGTTAAGTGCAACAAAGATTGAGTTAGCGCCGTCTAATAATGGTCAGCTTGTTTACGTAGATGGTGTTGATGTAACAGACGTAATTCGTTCAAATGAAGTAACGGCGAATGTTTCTCAGGTAGCTGCACATGCTAATATACGTGAAGTTTTAGTTTCGATGCAGCAGCAATTAGCTGCAGGTGGCGCTGTCGTGATGGACGGGCGAGATATTGCTACACACGTCTTAACAGATGCGGAACTAAAAGTGTTTATGTCAGCTTCTGTAGAAGAGCGTGCTCGTCGCCGTTACCTTGATAATGAACGCCGAGGGATTCAATCATCTATTGAGCGTTTACAAGAAGAAATTGCTCTCCGTGATAAATTGGACAGCGAGAGAGAGGCTTCACCGTTAATTCAAGCCATTGATGCTGTGTATTTAGATACGACTGATTTAACAATTGATGAAGCAGCAGAGGCAATTTTGAAGTTAGCATATGAGGTTATGTAAGCAGTATTGAAAAGATTTTTCTATGACAAAAGGGGAAATTTTTGTTTTTATTCATTATTTCGAATAAAATAAAAGTGGAACATGCGAAGGAGGGTTACATATGTCTGAAGAAATGAACTTAGGATTAGAAAAGGAATTTCATGAAGGAGATATTGTGAAAGGTACTGCGGAGCAGGTGGACGATAAATCTGTTACTGTTTCGATTGAAGGAGCCCCATTTGAAGGGATTATTCCGATTAGTGAGCTTTCAAGTCTACACATTGAGAAGGCATCTGATGCTGTTTCAGTAGGCGATGTATTTGAGTTGATGATTACTAAAGTAGAAGACGAAGCATATGTGTTATCTAAGCGTAAAGTAGACGCATTGAAAGCATGGGATGATTTAATAGCAAAATTCGAATCAGGCGAAACATTCGAGGCGGAAGTAAAAGATGTTGTAAAAGGTGGCCTTGTTGTTGATTTAGGTGTTCGTGGCTTTGTACCAGCTTCGTTAGTAGAGGATTATTTCGTAGAAGATTTTGAAGATTATCGCGGTAAAACGATGAGCTTTAAAATTACAGAGCTTGATAAAGAAAAAGGACGTTTAATCCTATCTCACCGTGCAGTAGTTGAGAAAGAAAAAGCTGAACAGAAAAAGCAAGTGATTGGAAATATTAAACCAGGCAATGTACTTGAAGGGAAAGTTCAGCGATTAGCTGCTTTTGGTGCATTTATTGATCTTGGTGGAGTTGATGGGCTTGTGCATATTTCACAAGTGTCACACGACCATATAGACGATGTTTCGACTGTTTTAACAGAAGGGCAAGCTGTAAAAGTAAAAGTTCTATCTGTTGATGTAGACAATGAGCGCATCTCACTATCAATTAAAGATACGCTACCTGGACCGTGGGAAAATATTGAGGAGCGCGCTGCAAAAGGCTCGGTTTTAACTGGTACAGTTCGCCGTCTAGTTTCATTTGGTGCTTTCGTGGAAGTATTCCCAAATGTAGAAGGGCTTGTGCATATTTCACAAATTTCACATAAGCATATTAATACACCACATGAGGCATTAAAAGAAGGTCAAGAGGTACAAGTAAAGGTGCTAGATGTTAATGCTGCGGAAAAACGTTTATCACTAAGCATTAAAGACCTTATCGAAAATCCTGATAAAGAAGAAGAGTTCGATTACGAATTACCTGAAGAAAATACAGGCTTCTCATTCAGTGATGTCATCGGTGATCAATTAAAAGGTTTTACAAAAGAATAATTTCTAGTATAAGCACATTTAGTGAGTGAAAAGCTCATTCAAATGTGCTTTTTATTTTAATTCATTAAATCTTTACTGCGACGGGTAACCGCAATAATAAGTATCCTTTTGTGCCGAAATTGTAGCGAAAGGCATAAATAAAGAAAACTCTATCTTCTGTAGATGATAAGATGAATGCCTATTTTGCTTTATGTGATTGAAATCGAAAATTTTGAAGAAAATGTCACCAATAAATTGGGTGAAATTTGGTTTAAAGGGAATACGTATATATTTAACGAATTTTTTCACTGTAAACTATTGACTTTAAAGTAAAGTGTATGTATTATTTGTTCTTGTGTAATATCAATATTTTTATCAAACATCTATGTAGGGAGCAAGAACATGAAAAAATTATTATTATCAGCATGCTTTGGTTTACTATTATTAGCAGGATGTGGTAACGAAGCAGAAAAAGCAAACAATGAGCCAGTAGAAAAAGAAGATGTTGTCAAAGAACAAGAAGAGCAAAAAGTTGTAACGTTTGAGGATGTTGATGCTGAATCAAAAACATCAGTAGAGAAATTTGTTAAAAAATACAATGCAATGGTTGAGATAATGAAACAGGACGAAGAAGAGCCTATAGAAATTGCTAGTATGCCAGAGCCAATTACGAATGAGTTAACAGAAGAAGAAAATGGTTTTTCACAGAAATTATTGGATACAGATATTTTAGGATATGCAGGTCATTATACAATAACTGCTAAGTATAATACGGAGAAAAAAGTAACAGGTTACAATTTAAGTGTAGAGGGTATTGAGTTTGATTTACAAAATGATGAAGGCGATGAATTGTTAGAATTCTTTACTTCTGCAGCAACACTTACAGGTTCTCTTGGCTTAGACATTGATTTATATGAAACAGAATTTACGAATGCTTTAGAAAATGATTTGGACAAACATACATTTACAGATGGAGACTATACGATTTCAGCCAATTTGGCAGATTTCTTTGCAGGTGAAATTGTAATTGACTTCGATTTAACAAAATAATAGCATTAATGTAACGGATAATTCTCACATATTGTTGGGGTTATCCGTTTTTTACTTTAGTGCATTACATGCTATAATAAAAAAATTCGTGTATAATTACGTAGAGATTCGAAAGTTGGAAGGATGAAGTACAGATGACAAAACCGGTAATCGCCATCGTAGGACGTCCGAACGTGGGAAAATCAACAATTTTTAACCGTATTGTTGGAGAACGTGTTTCAATCGTGGAAGATATTCCAGGTGTCACACGTGACCGTATTTATAGTTCGGCAGAATGGCTAACGCATGATTTTAATATTATTGACACAGGTGGAATTGAAATTGGGGATGAGCCGTTTTTAGAGCAAATCCGCCAGCAAGCTGAAATCGCAATCGATGAGGCAGATGTTATTATTTTTATGACGAATGGTCGTGAAGGTGTGACAGGTGCTGATGAGCAAGTAGCGAAAATTTTATATAAAACAAAAAAACCTGTTGTACTAGCTGTCAATAAAATTGACAACCCAGATATGCGCGAAATGATTTATGACTTTTACTCATTAGGCTTTGGTGAACCTTGGCCGATTTCTGGCTCTCACGGCTTAGGCTTAGGTGATTTGCTTGATGAATGTGCGAAGCATTTCCCTCAAGAGGACGAAGTACAATACGATGATGATGTTATTAAGTTTTCATTAATTGGTCGCCCAAATGTAGGGAAATCTTCTTTAGTAAACGCCTTTTTAGGGCAAGACCGAGTAATTGTCAGCAATATTGCAGGTACAACACGTGACGCTATTGATACGCCGTATACCTACGAAGGTCAAAAATATGTCATTATTGATACTGCGGGTATGCGTAAAAAAGGGAAGGTGTACGAGTCTACTGAGAAATACTCAGTACTACGTGCACTTCGAGGGATTGAACGCTCTGACGTTGTATTAGTTGTAATAAATGCAGATGAAGGCATACAGGAGCAGGATAAAAAAATTGCTGGCTATGCACATGAGGCTGGAAAAGCTGTTATTATCGTTGTTAATAAATGGGATGCCATCGAAAAAGATGAAAAAACGATGAATTTCTATACACAGCAAATTCGTGAGCATTTCTTATTTTTAGACTATGCACCGATTGTTTTTGTATCGGCGAAAACGAAGCAACGTGTACATCAAATTTTACCTGTTGTACAGCGAGTTAGTGAAAACCATGCGATGCGCATTCAATCTTCTATTTTAAACGAAGTGATTGAGGATTCTGTAGCACGTAATCCGGCACCTTCTGATAAAGGTCGTCGATTACGCATTTACTATGCAACACAAGTGGCGATTCAACCACCGACTTTTGTTGTATTTGTTAATGATCCAGAATTAATGCACTTTTCATATGAACGTTTCCTTGAAAATCGCATACGTGAAACATTTGATTTTGAAGGAACGCCAATTCGCTTAATTACTCGTGCACGCGATTAGTTATGGAGGGGAAGAAATGGAACGAGTAACCGTTTTAGGAGCGGGTTCTTGGGGTACTGCCCTTGCTATCGTACTTGCTGAAAATGGACATAATACGCTTCTTTGGACACATCGACAAGACCAGGCTGAAGAGATTAATAATCAGCATACAAATAAAAAATATTTACCACAAACGGTACTGCCAACAAATTTAGTTGCAACAGCTAACCTTACAGAGGCTGCAGAACATGCATCAACAATTGTTGTAGCAGTACCAACAAAGGCAATTCGAGAAGTATGTGGCAACCTATCAAAATTGCTACCGAAAAAGGCGCTTTTCGTTCACGTGTCGAAAGGCATTGAACCAGATACTTTACTGCGTATTTCTGAGCTGATGCGTGAAAGTATCGGTGCGGATTTGCTTGAAGATATCGTCGTATTATCAGGTCCAAGTCATGCGGAGGAAGTCGTTTTGCAGCACCCGACAACAGTAACAGCCGCATGTGAAAATCCTTTAGCAGCAGAAAAGGTGCAAGACTTATTTATGAGCGGTTACTTCCGCGTTTATACAAGTGAGGATGTAACAGGTGTCGAAATTGGCGGAGCTTTGAAAAACGTTATTGCATTAGCTGCGGGTATTACCGATGGTTTAAATTATGGTGATAATGCGAAAGCGGCACTGATAACACGTGGTTTAGCGGAAGTTACTCGTCTAGGTGTAAAAATGGGTGGTAATCCATTTACTTTCGCTGGCTTAACAGGTATGGGAGACTTAATTGTAACATGTACAAGCGTACATTCACGCAACTGGCGTGCAGGTAATATGCTGGGAAAAGGTATGCCACTCACAGAAGTTTTAGAGCAGATGGGCATGGTTGTAGAAGGAATACGGACAACGAAGGCAGCACATCAGTTGGCCTTGAAATATGACGTAGCAATGCCAATTACCGAGGCCCTTTATGATGTGTTGTTTAATGGTAAAACACCAAAAGAGGCAGTCGATGAATTAATGATTCGTATGAAAAAGCCTGAAATAGATGAATTTTAATCAATAGTAAGTAAAGTGTCATAAATTATTCATAAATGGCGCAAGCTTTTAACTATATGGGTTGTTCTAGAAAGTTTGTTTATCAACTTTGAGAACAGCCCTGTTATTTTGTTTAGGAGAGCTATATAATTTACAATGGTGTGTATGAGACTACATAGTTGAATAGAAAGGCGGTTTTATTAGTGAACAATCAAATTATGGACGCATCCCACTTATTATTAAACACAGCACGTGGTCCATTAGCACATATACCTGCACTTGATGTTATGTGGATATCATTTTATTCGATGGGCTTATTGTTTTTTTCTGTTCTAATAATTTCAGCTACTCGCAAATGGGTGAGCAATATCTTTTTATCATTTGTGTTAAAATTAATCGCTTATGTAATGTTAGCTACTGGCGCATTTTTAATGGTATTAATCGTTGTAACATGGCCGAATTAAAATAGTGAAGAGGGGAAAATTTATAATGAAAACAAGATGGACAATGCTTGTGACCATATTTTTATGTACGCTCTTGCTGACAGCTTGTATGTACCCGGAGGAGCGCAAGGCTGAAAATCAAGTACCTGATGTGGAGCAATTGGCATCTGTACAACGTGCAATCACAGAGTATCAAGCAGATACAGGTGTTCTACCAATAAAAACACGCGATATGGATACCGATATTTTTATCAAATATTTAGTTGATTTTGAAAAGCTTGTACCAAAATATTTAGCATCACCACCAGCAAATTCATTTGAAAAAGGTGGACTTTTCCAATATATTATTTGGAATCCAGAAGAAAATCCGACAGTAAAGCTTGTTGATTTACGAGTACCAGAAAAAATCCGTGAGGTAAAAATACGCTTTGTAGGCACCAAATATCCACAATATAAAGATAGTATTACACCGTATATTTATACAATTAATTTCAAAAACATAGGCTACAAGGAAGATGTTACAGTAGCAAGTCCGTATTCTACTAATCAATTACCAGTGATTGTGTCTACACAAGGAGAGCTATATGTGGACTATTCTATTGATTTACATCAATTTATCAAGGAACAAGGGCTGACACCGAAGCCAGGTGAGGATATTCGCATGCTATTAGCAGAGCACTATCCCGTTGTACCTGCATATTCATTGCCCTATACAGTTGATGATAATAACGAGCCAATCTTTATGTATGAGCCGGCAAAGTAAGTAAAAAGCATGAAATCAAGTTGGAAAATTTGATTTCATGCTTTTTCATATTTATAGCTACATAGGCATAAGTTTATACAAGTAAAGGAGGAGCGCCTATTAGCGAACAAATTTTTCAGCAGCTTGCAGAACGAACAAATGGGGACGTGTACATCGGGGTTGTTGGTCCCGTCCGTGTAGGGAAATCAACATTTGTAAAAAAAGTAATGGAATCTCTAGTCTTACCGAATATTATGAACGAAGATGACCGTAAGCGCGCCTTGGACGAGCTACCACAAAGCTCACCAGGACCTGTTATTATGACAGCGGAGCCTAAGTTTGTACCTGCACATGCTGCACCGATTTCCATTGGTGACAACGGTTTAAGCTTCCGCATTCGTCTTGCCGATTGTGTTGGTTATATTATTAATGGTGCAAAAGGCTACGAGGATGAAAACGGGCCGAAATATGTGCATACGCCTTGGCATACAGAAGCCATTCCTTTTCAGGAAGCTGCAAAAATTGGCACAGATAAAGTAATACGTGATCATGCAAATATCGGAGTGGTGGTGACAACTGATGGTACTGTCAATGGTATAGAACGAAAGGCAGCAGCCGTAGCAGAAAGGGCTATTATTGAGCAACTGAAGGAAATTGGCAAGCCTTTTGTTGTTGTTATCAATAGCACGATGCCAGCGCGTGAGGAAACACGTAATTTACGCAATGAATTGTTTGAGGAATATCAAGTTCCTGTTATTGCAACTTCAATTGATCAGCTAACAACTACTGATATTGCTTATATTTTGCAAGAGGCTTTATATGAATTTCCAATTGAATATATCGAAGTTGAAAAGCCTGATTGGGTAGATGTGCTTGATAGCACACATTATATAAATGAGTCATTAACTGTTGCAGCAAACGAGATGGTAGGGCATGTAGAAAAAATACGTGATGTTGAAAAGGCAACAAACTTTTTGAAGACGCTTGAATTTGTAGAAAATTGTGAAGTTGAGCGTGTTGATGCAGGGTTAGGTGTTGTCACAGTACGTTTATCGATACAAAATGATATTTATAAAACGATATGCAATGAATGGCTAGAGCAGCCAATCGACACTAAAAAAGATTGGCTATTATTTATTAAAGAGGCATCTGAAGCGAAAAAAGCACAGGCACGTTTCCGTGATGCCATTGAGCAATCTCGTGTAGAAGGCTATGGTGTGACATTGCCAACCTTAGATGAATTTGAACCGAACGAGCCAGAATTAATCAAGCAAAATAATTTTTATGGTGTTCGAATGAAAGCAAAAGCACCATCTTATCATATTATTCGGGTAGATATGGAATCAGAATTTGCTCCGTTAATCGGCTCGGAATTTCATAGTCAACAACTGCTGAAAGATTTACAATATGCGTTTGAGCATGACCGTGAATCTTTGTGGCAAACACAACTATTTGGTACCCCACTCCATGAGGTTCTGAAGGAAAGTATTCGCTATAAAATGAATACTGTACCAAAAACAGCCAAAAAAAGGATGCGTCAAACAATTGAGCGCATGGTAAATGAAGGAGATAGAGGGTTAATTACGTTTATTATCTAGTGGTAAAAAAAACCTATTCCATAACAGGACAACGCTATTTTTAGTCGTTTTGTCCTGTTATTTGCATTTTCTTAAAAAAAATCGAGATTATTCGGACAAACATAGCTAAATTAAGTTGCGCCGCGGTTTTCTATGTGTTACTCTTTTTACATGATTTAGGTTCATGACCCTTTGAGAGGAGGTGAATGGTGTGAATAAAACAGAATTAGTAAACTCTGTTGCTGAAGCTGCAGGTCTTTCTAAAAAAGACGCTTCTAAAGCGGTTGAAGCTGTATTTGATACAATTCAAGGTGCTCTTGCAAAGGGTGACAAAGTACAATTAATCGGTTTTGGTAACTTTGAGGTTCGTGAGCGTGCGGCTCGTAAAGGTCGTAACCCACAAACTGGTAAAGAAATCGAAATTGCTGCAAGCAAAGTACCTGCGTTCAAACCAGGTAAAGCACTTAAAGACGCTGTAAAATAATTTCAGCGTCAGTGCAGTTACATAGAGCAGTCTTCAGTTCATACTGAGGGGCTGCTCTTTTTCTTTTGACTGAGAGGGAGGCAAATACCTACTCAATCAAAAAAAAAGCCCTAGCGAATTTCAAAGATTTTGAAGGAAGGCCTGCACGATGCAGGTCAGTTAATCGCTGGTGCGCGTAGTGACGGTTTTAGGTTAACTTTCACTCAGCTCAAAAAATGGACTTAAGTTAACACTGACGTAATTGATTAGATATTTTGATAAGTGTCCTTTGAACTTATTGTAAGGATATGCTACGATTCATTTGTTAGAAATGTCAATGTGATTGATTATGATTTAGTAATATTTTCTGTACCAAAAACAGGTGCATAGATAAAAGACTCCTACCTCTCTAGGTGGTGAGATGAATATGTTTAATTTGGCGGAGAACAGTGGAACCGCTGAATCCAAATAAAGCCCTTGGTAGATATCACAGATTTTGAAGAGGAGTAGGTCTGCAAAATGCAGATTAGTTAATCATTGACGCTTGGCGTAGTGAAGTCCTCTTATATTAAATGAAAAAACTGGATGAGAGTTAGCAGAGGCGTAATTGATGATGGAGGCTATATATGTCGAATGTTGATTTAAAGAAAATTGAAGAAGCAGTAAAAATGATTTTAAAAGCGGTAGGGGAAGATGTAGAGCGTGAGGGGCTTCTTGATACACCAAAGCGCGTGGCGAAAATGTATGCCGAAATGTTTAGTGGCTTAGAGCAAGACCCACGCGAGTATTTTAGTACAGTATTTCATGAGGAACATGAAGAGCTAGTGCTAGTAAAAGATATTCCATTTTATTCGATGTGTGAGCATCATCTTGTACCGTTCTATGGCAAAGCGCATATTGCGTATATACCAAAGGATGGCAAGGTAGCAGGCCTTAGTAAATTAGGTCGTTGTGTTGAATCTGTGGCACGCAGACCACAGCTACAAGAGCGTATTACTTCAACAGTGGCAGATACAATGATGGAAATGCTACAGCCTAAAGGTGTTTACGTTGTTATTGAGGCGGAGCATATGTGTATGACTATGCGCGGTTTAAAAAAGCCAGGTTCAAAAACAGTAACATCTGTAGCACGTGGAATTTACGAGGAAGACGAAGTAAAGCGTAGAGAGGTTATTTCGTTTATTCAAATGTCTTAATTTCTGTTATTTTGTGATATGATAGATAGAGAAAATCTTGGTGGGGGAAAAACAAATGACACAACCAGAATATATTGTTATTGAGGCGCAGGAAGACGGTGTACATGTAATCGGTTTAACACGTGGTTCTGATACAAAATTTCATCATTCAGAAAAGCTTGATGCTGGGGAAGTGATGATTGCTCAATTTACAGAGCACACATCTGCAATGAAAATTCGCGGAAAAGCAAAAATCCACTCTGCGCACGGAATGATTGAGAGTGGCTCGAAAAAATAATAGGCACCGTATAGCGGGGCTTAGCTACTTTAATGAAATGGAGTAAGAGATCTATGCATGCAACAAATATTCAAAAAGCAATACAACAACTAAAAGAGTCTATTTTCGTGCGTGTTCGTCATAGAGCTTTACTGCAATATACGGGAGCCCCAGTCGTTGATGAAAATCAGCTATTTTTCTTACTTTTACCATTTTTAAACGGAGAACCATGGCATGAAGGTCTACAGGAAAGTGCAACAACTGTAGGAATCGTTCAAGCCTCTTTGTTTGAACATGATAAAATTAAAGAAAAAGATGCTATATCGAAGGAGCAACAATTAACGGTATTATCAGGTGATTATTATAGTGGGCGCTATTATGAAATATTGGCTCATACAGGAAATATAGTACTCATTCAAAAATTAGCACAAGGAATTGTTGAGCGCTGTGAGCAGGAAATTGCCGCATATGAGCATACATATCGAACGATGGAACAGTGGGTTAATAATTTATCTCTAATTGAAACCGCTATAATACGCAAATTTTATGAAGCACATGGCTTTAACAAATACAGTGCAGTTATGGTACACGCTTTAACGATTCAGCGTTTACAGAACGAAATGGACGCTTTCCATAGGTATGCACTAACAGCAGTAGGACGAGCTATGGAAAAATGCTTTGGTCAGCAAGAGCTTAAGCATTTATTGACAGTTGCGATTGAGGAGCAGCAAAAGTTATTAACAGCGGAGCTTGCTGCTTTACAATTATCAGATGAATTACAGCAATTTATTTGGCGAATAGTGAAAGTTGAAACGAGATAGAAAGGTTTTGAAAAAATGGCGAAGTCGAAAGAGGAACGTGTGCACGAAGTATTTGAAAGCATTTCAGAAGGCTATGATAAAATGAATTCTGTAATTAGCTTTCAATTGCATGTGAAATGGCGTAAAGACACGATGAAACGAATGAATGTGAAGCCAGGAGCAAAATGTTTGGATGTTTGCTGTGGGACGGCAGATTGGACAATTGCGCTTGCAGAGGCTGTAGGAGAAAAAGGTATCGTAAAAGGCTTAGACTTTAGTGAAAATATGTTAAAAGTCGGAGCAGCAAAAGTGGAGCCTTACCCACAAATAGAGCTTTTACAAGGCAATGCGATGGAGCTTCCATTTGAGGATAATACATTCGATTATGTAACGATTGGTTTTGGGCTGCGTAATGTACCAGACTATATGCAGGTATTGCGAGAAATGAATCGTGTATTAAAGCCAGGTGGTATGGCGGTTTGTTTAGAAACATCACAATCTGAAATCCCAGGTTATCGTCAACTTTTCCGTTTCTATTTCAAATATATTATGCCGCTTTTTGGAAAACTATTTGCAAAGAGCTATAAAGAATATTCGTGGCTACAAGAATCTGCAAATGATTTTCCAGGAATGAGACAGCTCGCGTTTATGTTTAAGAGTGCAGGGTTTGAAGGAATTGAGTACAAAGGCTATAGTGGCGGCGCAGCAGCGATGCATAAAGGTGTGAAAAAAGAAATTTAGTGGGAGAAGGTTTGTTCAAGTGGAAAAGATGAAGTTAAAATTACTCTATGCTGATTTAAAATCAGATATAGAAATCATCGAAACAGAATTAGAAAAAGCGTTGAACTCGTCTTCACACTTGCTAAACGAGGCTTCACTACATTTGTTGCAGGCGGGAGGTAAGCGCATCCGCCCAGTATTTGTCTTGCTTAGTGCGAAATTTGGCGATTATCAAATTGAGCGGATGAAGCATATCGCTGTTCCTTTGGAGTTAATTCATATGGCTTCACTTGTGCATGATGATGTCATCGATGATTCGAATATGAGAAGAGGTAGACATACTGTGAAGGCACAGTGGAACAATCGTGTTGCGATGTTTACTGGCGATTTTATTTTTGCACGTGCTTTAGAGTATGTAACAGTAATTGACAATCCACGTGCTCATCAAATATTGGCACGTACGATGGTGGAAATTTGTAATGGTGAAATTATTCAAATTGAAGACAAATTTCGTATGAATCAACATATAAAAGACTATTTTAGACGTATTAAACGGAAAACAGCATTGCTAATTGAATCAAGCTGTGAGCTTGGTGCGGTAGTAGGTGGAGTAGATGAACAAAATATTCGCCGTTTAAAGCGTTACGGTTATTTTGTCGGTATGAGCTTCCAAATTATCGACGATATATTGGATTTTACAGCAACTGATAAAGAGCTTGGAAAACCAGCCGGTAGTGATTTATTGCAAGGTAATATTACGTTGCCAATGCTATTGTTAAAAGATGATGCACCAATGCAGCCATATCTCGAAAAAATTATTGCAGGTACGTTAACGGAAGAAGAGCGCATGAAAATGCTACAGTATGTCCGTCATTCAGATGCAATTAAGCAAGCAACAGCGATAAGTGATAAATATTTGCAAAAGGCTTTAAAGGAAGTAGAGGCATTGCCAAAACATCCAATGAAGAAAAAGCTGCGCGATGTTGCTCTCTTTATTGGTAAGCGTAAATTTTAGAAATAGTTGCGTTTACAAGCTTATTTTGGTACTATTTATCGGTAAGTGTAAAACTTTTTTACTCAAGATTAAGGAGTGTTTTATGATGGCAATCGAAAGAACTTTTTTAATGGTTAAACCTGATGGCGTTGAGCGTCAAGTAATTGGCGATATCATCGACCGTTTAGAACGTCGCGGCTTCGAAATGAAAGGCGCTAAATTAATGAACGTATCTCGTGACTTAGCTGAGAAGCACTATGCAGAACATTCAGAACGCCCATTCTTCGGCGAATTAGTAGACTTCATCACTTCTGGACCAGTTTTCGCAATGGTATGGGAAGGCGAGTCTGTAATATCTTTAGCTCGTATTATGATTGGTGCTACAAAACCATCTGAATCTCAACCAGGTACAATCCGTGGTGACTACGCTGTAACAGTATCACACAACGTAATTCACGGTTCTGATTCATTAGCTTCTGCAGAGCGCGAAATCGCACTTTGGTTCGAAGGCGAGTTAGTATAATTAAATTGTAAAAAAGGGCTGTGGGAAAGCAAAATTGCTTCTTCCGCAGTCCTTTTTTCATATATTTTTCCTAATTAACTTACACAAAAGTGAAACGTTTAGTGAGAAATAACGTATAATCAAGTAGTATACTAGTTAGGAAGGATGAGGGGCTATGTGGATTGCAATTGTAGCAATTGTTATAACTGCAATAATAACAGATACGTTTGTAAAAAATAAAAGGCTCGATTTAAAAAGAATAGACAAGGAAATTGAGCTAGAAAAGCTACGTTTAAAAGCATTTGAAAAAGAGACAGAAAAGTTAAAATTGGAATTACAGCATGAGAAGCAAGCCTTGTTGGAAATGAAACGTGAAAATGAGTAAGGAGGAACAAAATGCAAGAATTGATGATTGTTTTGGGCAGCCTAGGATTGCTTGTATCTATCCCCTTAGTAGCCATTGTTACAGCGCATAAGCGAGCAGCAATGAAGCTACAAATCAAAATGATAGAAAAGGAAACAGAGCTTGAGAAATTAAAAATGGAAAATTACACATTCGAAACAGAACGTTTACGATTGGAGTTAGAGCAAGAAAAACAAGTCTTATTAGATATGAAGCGATAGGGGAGAATAGATATGATAGGTATGATTATTGCATTGACTGCTATTATTTTTGGCACGGGCATACCACTAACGGCGATTATAACAACTCATAATCGCTCTAAGTTACGAATGCAATTGGACTTAGCAGACAAAGAAATTGAATTAGAGAAATTACGTTTAGCTACATTTGAACGAGAAACCGAAAAACTACGTTTAGAGTTAAACTACGAAAAGCAAGCATTGTTAGAAATGGAAGACAAAAATTAATAATTTGCTGTGTGTCTAAATAGATTTCGCAATTTATATTTCAGTTGCATAAAAATTCAGTTATAATAAAGAGCACAAAGGTTTGTTGGGGGGCGATGGAGCTATGGCGGATTATGAGCAATTTATTGAAGGTATTAAACGAAAAACTGGTATTGATTTAGCGCTATATAAAGAAGCGCAAATGAAACGGCGTTTAACATCTTTATATGAGAAAAAGGGATTTCGTAATTTTGTAGATTTTTTAGGAGCGTTAGAAAAGGATCGCGATTTAATGAATGAGTTTTTAGATCGCATGACGATAAATGTTTCTGAATTTTACCGCAACGGCAAACGTTGGGAAGTATTGCAAAATAAAATTTTTCCGATGCTACTACAAAGCAATAAGCGCCCAAAGATTTGGAGTGCAGCCTGTTCTACAGGAGAAGAGCCTTATAGCTTAGCAATGGTATTATCACATCATATTCCATTATCCCAAATCGGCATTTTGGCTACGGATTTAGATGAAAATGTTATACAAAAAGCGAAATTGGGCTTATACCCAGAGCGCTCGTTAGCAGAAGTACCAAAAGATGTACAAGCAAAATATTTTGAAAAAGAAGGACAATTTTATAAAGTAAAGGATGAGATTAAACGTACTGTAACGTTTAAGAAGCATAATTTACTTAAAGATCAGTATGAATCAAATTTTGATTTGATTGTTTGTCGTAATGTGATGATTTATTTCACTGAGGAAGCGAAGGATGAAATCTATGCGAACTTTAGTAAAGCGTTGCGTCCAGGCGGTATTTTATTTGTTGGTTCAACCGAGCAAATTTTTAATCCAGCTCGTTATGATTTTGAGGTAGAGGATACATTTTTCTATCGTAAAAAATAATAATCAAGCGAGGGTACATATTTTGAATGTACAATGTACTAGCGTAAACAATTAATTGATAAACCAAACGCTTTTCGTGCATTAAACGAAAAGCGTATTTTTGTATCATTACTTGAAAAATGAAGTACTTATGTCAAAAAAACATTCCGAATTTTCAATGAAAAGGCTTACTTCGGAATTCGTACTGTTATTTTACTGAAAATATGTTATAGTGAAAAATACATATACTTTAGCGAGTTGAAGGGAGAAAGTGTTTTATGCGTTACTTAACAGCAGGAGAGTCACACGGACCACAATTAACAACTATTATTGAAGGGTTACCATCATTGTTGCCATTAACAGCCGAGCATATAAATCATGATTTAAAGCGTCGTCAAGGTGGGCATGGTCGTGGTCGTCGTATGCAAATCGAAACAGATACAGTCGAAATCGTAGCAGGTGTACGTCATGGGAAAACGCTTGGTTCACCCGTTGCATTAGTAGTAACAAATGATGATTGGAAGCATTGGACGAAAATTATGGGAGCAGAGCCGTTGTCAGAAGACGTGGATCCAGATGAAATTAAACGCCAAATTTCTAGACCTCGTCCAGGTCATGCAGATTTAGTCGGTGGGATGAAATATGGACACCGTGATTTACGCAATGTTTTAGAGCGCTCGAGTGCACGTGAAACAACTGTGCGTGTAGCAGCAGGTTCTGTAGCAAAAGCATTATTAAAGGAGCTAGGTATTTCAATTGTTGCGCATGTTACAGAAATTGCAGGTATTAAAGCTGATGCTTCTTTACTTGAAGGAAAAACAGCTAATGAAATTCGTGCAATTATTGAAGAGGATGCATGCTATTGCGTCGATCCAGTAGCATCAGCAAAAATGGTTGAAGTAATCGATGCAACGAAAAAAGCTGGTGATTCAATTGGTGGTGTTGTAGAGGTTATTGTAGAGGGCTTACCAGCAGGTATAGGCTCATATGTACATTATGACCGTAAGCTAGATAGCAAATTAGCAGCTGCAATGCTTTCAATCAATGCGTTTAAAGGTGTGGAATTTGGTATTGGCTTTGAGGCAGCACGATTACCAGGCTCGCAAGTACATGACGAAATTATTTGGGATGAGGAAAACGGCTATACACGCGTAACGAATCGTTTAGGCGGTTTAGAAGGCGGTATGTCAACAGGCATGCCAATCGTTGTACGTGGAGTTATGAAACCAATTCCAACTTTATATAAACCATTGCAAAGTGTTGATATTGAGACAAAAGAGCCATTTAAAGCGAGTGTAGAGCGCTCAGATAGCTGTGCAGTACCAGCTGCATCAGTTGTTGCAGAGCATGTTATTGCCTGGGAAATTGCCAAGGTTATTGTTGAACAATTTCATAGTGACCAGTTGCCACAATTAAAGGCGCAGCTAGATGAAATGAGACGCTACACAAAGGAGTTTTAATATGAATATTTCTGTCAAAACAGCATCGCATACGTATGAAGTTATCATTGGTCACCGTATTTTAGCAGAAGCATTTGCTAAATATGAGCAATTATTTGATAAAGCTGATCAAATAATTGTTTTAACAGATAAGCATGTTTGGCAGGCACAGGAGAAGTATTTTACAGACAATGCATCATTTTCATTTAAAACATATATTATGCCAGCAGGTGAAAGCTGTAAAAGCTTTGAAAACTATGAGGCTGTGCAAACATTTTTACTTGAGCAAAGATCCACAAGAAAATCGTTAATTATTGCATTTGGTGGTGGAGCTGTTGGAGATTTAGCAGGCTTTGTTGCCGCAACCTATATGCGAGGTATTCCATTTATCCAAGTACCAACAACGATTTTAGCACATGATTCGGCTGTCGGTGGCAAAACAGCAATCAATCATAAGCTAGGAAAAAATATGATTGGTGCATTTTATCAGCCACAGGCAGTTTTATATGATACAATGCTTCTTTCAAGCTTACCAGAACGTGAAGTGCTATCAGGCATGGCTGAAGTAGTAAAGCATGCAATGATTTCAGATGCACAGTGGCTAGAGGAAATGCTGGAAGGTGATTTAGTTCACCTTCCTGAACAATTACTAGCGCAATACTTGGCTTCTGGTATTCGTGTTAAAGCAAATATTGTAGAGCAAGATGAAACAGAGCAATCTGTTCGTAAATATTTAAACTTAGGTCATACGTATGGGCATGCCATTGAAGCAGCCGCTGGTTATGGTCGACTAGCACATGGAGAAGCGGTGATGATCGGCTTAGTGTACTGCTTGTTGCTAAGTGAACGTTACGGGAAAATAACACGTAATTTTACGAAGCGATTTTTACATTTTGCTGTGGCGAATGGTTACCCATTTGCAACTGTAAAAGATTATTCATTTGATGAGTTAACAACATATTTACTAAAAGATAAAAAGGCTGAGTATGGTGAGTTGCAATTTGTATTGTTAAAAACAATTGGTGAGCCATTCATGCAAAAAGTAGAGTTAACAGTCTGCCAAGAGGTAGATAATGAGCTGAGAAATTTAATAGCGGAGGTAGTTTCATGATTCGGGGAGTAAGAGGAGCAACAACGATTGAAGTAGACCAGCAAGAGCTGGTGTGGGAAGCGACTGCGCAATTAGTGCAAGAAATGGTAAAAGCAAATAATATTGATATTGAGCATATCGCCTCTGTAACGGTTTCAACAACAACAGATATTACATCAGCATTTCCTGCAAAAGCGGTGCGTACATTAGAAGGTTGGCAATATGTACCGATTATGTGTATGCATGAAATGGATGTGGCAGGTGCTTTGCCGCTATGTATTCGTGTGCTAATGCTTGTGAATACAACGGTTGCACAAAAGGATGTTCAGCATATTTATTTAAATGATGCGGTTAGCCTGCGCCCAGATTTAGTACGTTAGAGAGGAGAATGAAAGCGATGATGAAGTGGAAACAACAAATTTATGATATGAAACCATATCAACCAGGAAAGCCAATCGATGAAGTAAAGAGAGAATACGGGTTAGAGGAAGTAGTAAAATTAGCATCTAATGAAAATCCATTTGGAAGCTCGCCAAAAGTGGCTGAATTTTTAAAGGCGAGTGAAATTAATTATGCGATTTATCCAGATGGCTACGCACAAAATTTACGTACAGCTGTTGCAAATCATTTGGGTGTGAAAGAAACTGAGCTTATTTTCGGTAATGGCTCGGATGATTTAATCGCGATTATTACACGTGCACTTTTATATCCTGGTGTCAACACTGTCATGGCTGATCCATCGTTTTCTCAATACTGGCATAATGCAGATGTTGAAGGGGCAGAGGTGCGTAAAGTTCCGACAGTTGACGGGCGCCATGACTTAGCTGCGATGCTTTCGCAAATCGATGAGCAGACTTCTGTTATATGGATTTGTAGCCCAAACAATCCAACTGGAACGGTTGTTACGGATGATGAATTACAGCAATTTTTAGCGCAAGTACCATCACATGTGCTTGTTGTGCTAGATGAGGCATATATCGAGTATGTTCATGACCCTGCTCATAAAAATACGCTACCATACTATCGTCAATATAATAATCTTATTTTATTACGTACATTTTCTAAAGCATATGGCTTGGCGGCATTCCGTGTTGGATATGGTATTGCACAGGAGGATATTATTGCAAAGCTGGATGCAGTGCGAGGTCCATTTAACAATACTGTGATAAGTCAAGAAGTAGCAGCGCTTGCTTTACAGGATCAAGCATTTATTGAAAATTGTCGTGCAGCGAATGAAAAAGGAAAGGCACAATATGTAGAATTTTGTCAGCGCCATAATTTGAATTTCTATCCATCACAAACGAATTTCATTTTATTTGAAGTGAAAATGGATAGCAATGTAGTATTCCAAGAAATGATGAAGCGCGGCTTTATTATCAGAAGTGGTGCAGCACTTGGAGCACCAGGCTATATTCGAGTTACAATCGGTACAGAGAAACAAAATAGCAAATTTTTAGCACTACTTGAAGAAGTGCTACAGGAACAAGGTGTGTTAGTGTGACGAAAAATGTATTAGTTATTGGGCTGGGGCTGATTGGTGGTTCGGTCGCCCTTGCTATGCAAAAAGCTCCACAAGTGAAGGTGTTTGGTTATGATGCATTTATTCAAACTCGAGCAATGGCTAAAACGCTGCAAGTAGTACATGAAGTTGTAGATGACGTACAGCAAGCGGCTGAGAAGGCAGACCTTATTATTTTCGGCACACCAGTTAATGCGACGCTTGATTGGATGGACAAGATGCAAGCGTGGACACTGAAAGACAATGTGATTGTGACGGACACAGGAAGTACCAAAAGCTTGATTATGGATAAAGCACAGCTACTACAGGCTAAAGGGATTACATTTATCGGTGGACATCCAATGGCAGGTTCACATAAAAGCGGTATTACAGCAGCAAAGCCACATTTATTTGAAAATGCTTATTATATGTTAACGCCATTAGCGAATGAGCAAGAGGCAAACATAGAAAAATTAGAGGCAATGTTAAAATATACACATGGCAAATTAGTGCGAGTGGATGCGAAGGAGCATGACCATATGACCGCTGTTGTTAGCCATTTCCCACATATTGTAGCAGCTTCTCTAGTACATCAACTATATCAGGAAAATGCGCAGTTCCCAATGACAAGCTCCATTGCGGCAGGAGGTTTCCGAGATATTACACGCATTGCTTCAAGCAACCCATTACTATGGCGCGATATTACTGTGCAAAATCGCGAGGAGCTTATTGGACAGCTTGAGCAATGGCTGAAAGAAATGGATGCTGTTAAAAACTTATTAGAAGAAGGCGACATTTCACTAATTGAGCAATATTTCGCAATGGCAAAGGAAGTACGGGATGAGCTACCGATTTCAGCAGGAGCCTTTTACACGTCATTTGATTTGTATGTCGATGTGCCTGACTATCCAGGGGTTATTTCTGAAATAACTGGCTATCTCGCAGAAGATAGTATTAGCATTACAAACATTCGTATTGTGGAGGCTCGTGAAGATATATTTGGTATTTTAGTGATTAGCTTCCAAAACGAAGAGGACCGTGAGCGTGCAGTGAAGTGTATCGCACGTCATGCGAATTTTGAAACATTTATCTCTTAAGCAAAGGGGGCGTCAAACAAGCCGTGCAGTTGCCGACTTGTTTGACGCTGGCGGGTGGTGCTTTATTATTGCATTTCGTTGATGCACAATATGAGCGCTACCTTCAAGCTCTAGAACATATCCTGAAGCAGAAATACATAGAGCGTTTTATTACATTGGATAATCGAGGACATATTTGGAAAGATAAAATGTATGAGGATTGGGTTTGCTCTAGAAAATATAAAGGCTGAACAGCTCTTAGATAATTATGTAACAAATTTCAGTAATCATTGTATACCATTTCCCTATGTTCATGAAATATTGCAATAGTTGACAGAACGACATTTTAATTAGGCTAAATTAAAATACTTAGGAGGGTCCTAGATGGAAGCTACAAAATTACATTATAAAAAGCCGAGCTTGCAAGGAACAATTACTGTACCTGGCGATAAATCAGTATCGCACCGTTCAGTGATGTTTGGTGCGATTGCACAAGGAACAACAACAGTAGAAGGCTTTTTATTAGGAGAAGATTGCTTAAGCACGATTGATTGCTTCCGAAAGCTTGGTGTGCAAATTGAAGTAGAGGGTACAAATGTAACAATTACAAGCGAGGGTATTGATGCATGGCAGGAGCCAACTGAAGTACTTTATACAGGTAACTCAGGTACGACAACGCGTTTAATGCTTGGTTTACTTGCGGGGACAAAGCTTCATACAGTTATGACAGGTGACGCCTCTATTGCAAAACGTCCGATGCGTCGTGTAGCAGATCCGCTACGTTTAATGGGAGCACATATTACGGGACGTGAAAACGGGCAATATACACCTGTTGCGATTCAAGGCAAAGAGCTGACAGCGATTGATTACACGATGCCTGTTGCGAGCGCGCAAGTAAAATCAGCTATATTGTTAGCCGGCTTAAGCGCACAAGGCACGACAATTGTGCGTGAAAGCGAAGTATCACGTGATCATACAGAGCGCATGCTACGTCAATTTGGCGCACAAGTTGATGTGGAGGATGGAGTTGTCTCCTTTGCAGGCGGTCAAAAGCTTACTGCAACACATGTAAAAGTGCCTGGTGATATTTCTTCTGCTGCCTTCTTCCTTGTAGCAGGAGCGATTGCTAAAGATAGCCGTATTGTACTACAAAATGTCGGAATCAACCCAACGCGTGATGGCATAATTAGTGTGTTAGCAGAAATGGGTGCAAATATGTCAATAAAAGTAGAAGATGAATTGGCGGCTGAGCCGACAGCAGAAGTGACTATTGAAAGCTCAATACTTAAAGGCATCACTGTTGAAGGTGAGCTGATTCCTCGTTTAATTGATGAAATTCCGATAATTGCCTTGCTTGCGACACAAGCGCACGGTTCAACAGTTATTAAAGATGCTGAGGAGCTAAAAGTAAAAGAAACTGATCGAATTACCGCCGTTGTAACAGAGCTAAAAAAGCTTGGTGCCAATATTGAAGCGACGGATGATGGCATGATTATCCATGGCCCAACTACCTTGCATGGTGCAGCTTTACAATCTTACGGAGACCATCGTATCGGCATGATGGCAGCAATCGCATCACTTATTACAGAAGGCGAAGTAACGTTAGATGATGCTGATTGTATTGCGGTGTCGTACCCAACATTTTTCGAGCATATAGATACACTGCGCTAAAAATAAAAAGAGGCTGTAGAGAAAGTAGGCTAACTCCTACATTTTCCTACAGCCTTTTACACTTAAAGGAGTAGCTTATTTTCTCATCGTTCTTGTTTTTTTGAAAAATATACCAACATATTAGAAACTACAAAGTATGGAAATACTACTAAAAAAGTTTTTTCATTTACCTGAAACATTCTTTCTACTATGTAAGCATTTTTTCTTGTTAGATGGCTACTTGTCATGTAGCATAGGGAATGACTTAAGAAAGAAAAGGTGAAGTACTGTGGCAAACATTAATCAATTACAACAAGCAATGCAAGATGGGGATTTGCAGAAAATTGACCAGCTGCTAGAGCCGTTTCTAATGAATGCTGAGCCGAATGAGCAATACGAAATGGCTGAGCTGTTTATGCAGTATGGTTATTTACAGCAGGCAAACAAAGCGTTATCGCATTTGCAATTTTTATTTCCAGAAGAAGCGCAGCTAACAATTGATCGTGCAAATGTGATGATGGAAATTGGCGAGGAAGATGAGGCGCTTGAGTTGCTTTTATCTGTCGACACAGAAGCAGCAGAATATCCGCAAGCCTTGCTCGCTTTAGCCGATTATTATCAGATGCAAGGTTTATTTGAAGTTGCTGAAAAACGCATTAATGAAGCTGTATCGCTGCTTCCTAGTGAGCCATTGTTACAATTTGCAAAGGCAGAACTATTGTTTGAAACAGGTCGTTTTACTGAGGCAGCACGTATTTATGAAGAGTTATATACGACAGATAAAGTGTTTGCGGGTGTTTCGTTAGCAGCACGTTTGGCCGAAGTATACCGTGCGGGTGCAGGCTATGAAAGAGCGCTTGATTATTACATGGAGGCGCTTGAGGATGAGGTTTCACCAGATATGTTATTTGGCTCAGCATATGCCGCGTTCCAAACCGAAAAATATGAGCTTGCAACGAAGCAGCTTGAAGATTTAAAAGAGCTTGATCCAGATTATTTTTCTGCGTATTTATTGTTAGCAGAGAGTTATGCTATGTTAGAGGATAATAAACGCGCTTATAAAGCGATTCAAGAAGGGCTAGCGCGCGATGAATATGACAAGGCACTGTTTTTATTTGCAGGTAAAATCGCCTTGAAAAACCATTTACCGAATGAAGCAATTGAACATTTACAGCAGGCGATTGCATTAGACCCTGAATATATGGAAGCAATTTTAGTGCTGATGTCGATTTATAGTAAAGAAGAGCAATATGAAGCCATTATCGATTTATATGAGCAACTAGAAAAGGAACAATTTGATTGGACAGCTTTAGCTCCATATGTAGCGGAAGCTTACAATCAGGATGAACAGTTTGAAAAAGCATACGTTATTTATAAGAAAGCATATAATGATTTTAAGGATGATGAAGCGTTTTTAGAAGCGTATAGTTATTTTCTAATTGAAGATGGAAAACGTGATGAAGCGAAAGAAGTTGTGATGAAATTAATGACATTACAGCCTACAGAGCAACAATGGATAGATTTATACGATAGCTTTGAGTAAAGGGGGCATTGCAGCATGGCATCATCCGTCCCAATTGCAGATAAAAAGATATTTGTGAGATGGTTTTTAAAAAATTATCAATTGAAGCGCAGGGAATGTGTGTGGATTTTAAATTACTTATTGAGTGATGAAAAATTGTTAGAAAATGTATGCTTTGTAGAAGAAGCACATTACTGCCCACGCGCGATTGTAATGTCCTCTGTTGAAAGTAACGGCGTACCGTTTCGCTTTTATAAAGGCAATATTATGACGGCAGATGCAGAAAAATCATTTCATGACTTACGGTTAAATCCAGAAGAGGTGATGTATATTCAAATCAACTTTCCAAATATTCCGCCTCACCAAGTATATTTAGCCGTGTTAGAGGAAAATCCTTATATGCCGAAGTATTTGCATATTAGCGAAAAAGACCGCATTTTAGCAGAGCAATTATTAAAAGATAGTATGCGTGCCTTTCAAGAGGAAAAGCTCTTAAAGGAAATTGACGAGGCGCTTGACCAAGGAGATAAGAATCGCTTTTTTGAATTATCAAGCTTATTACAAGCACTGCAGCATGTACAGAAGTAATGAATAATATGTCTGCATACGTGCAGACATATTATTTGCGCCAAAGAGGGTGGCATGTCAATACGACCGCCTTAAGTTTGGATTATAGGAGGAAGTAAAGTGTTTTTCAATGTGAAGGATGTAGAACAATTTCAAGCACAAAAGCAATTTATTGATACAGTAGTTGTACCGGTATTAAATATAGGTTTAGAACAGGAAAAAATAAGACATAGTAGTTCACAGGCGGAATTTTTAATGTCTTTAACATCATTTATTGAGCAGCAATTTAGAGGAAGATTAATGCTTATCCCACCAATCACTTATTTACAGCAGATGCCACAACAGGTTGATCTTGCTGTTTGGAAAGAATCGCTTGAAAATGCAGGCTTTAAACATATTTTCTTTGTTACCTGTGACCATCATTGGACAAGCATGCAAACTGACTACAATATCATTTGGCTACCAGCTATTCCTTTAGAATCGATGGATGCTAGTATGAAGCAAAAAATTCTAGAGGATCAGCTAAAACAGGTGATTCCAAACTTAACAGCTGAGTGGACGAAACAGTAATTAATTTGCTTCAGTAGTTATTTATGGTGTGAATACAGGAATCTTCTAATATAGAGCATCTCAGCCTAAAAGCACCACATAGGCGCAACGATTAAATGATTATGAAAGCCTCTAAAATATTTTGAAGGGTGCACGAAGATGTATATTTAACTGCCATCAAAGGATAAGATGTTTTTTAAGTTAACTTTCTCTTCCGCTCAGTAGGAAAAAATCAGGATGATAGTTATTTGAGGTGTAATTGATTTGCTTCATGAAATGTTCACAAACTGTCGAAAACGACCGAATGCTGTATTGACCAACTTATTTTATTGATATATCATAGATATGTCCTAGTATTACTATTTGTAAAAGTATTGACCTTTTAGTTAGAGGGGGGAAAAGAGTGAGTAATAATCGAGTAACGCGACGTCAATTTTTAAACTACACTTTAACTGGTGTTGGTGGATTTATGGCGGCGGGAATGGTATTGCCGATGGTACGTTTTGCTATTGATCCGGTATTACAAACAAAAGCAGAAGGCGACTTTATTTTAACAAGTCAAAAAGTGGCTGATATTACAGAAGAGCCTGTTAGTGTTAACTTTACATTTGAACAAGTGGATGCTTGGTATAAATCAGATGTAACAGAGGCGGCTTGGGTATATAAGAGCGGTGATCAAATTGTCGCACTTTCGCCTGTATGTAAACACTTAGGTTGTACAGTAAACTGGGCTGGTGATTCAGAACACCCAGAGCAGTTCTTCTGTCCATGTCACCTTGGTCGTTATGAGAAGAACGGTCAAAACGTAGCAGGTACACCACCTCTTGGCCCATTAGACCAATATGAAGTGGCAGAAAAAGATGGTTTCTTAATGATCGGGAAGAAAATCCCGAATACTTTCAGTTAATTTAGTTAGGGGGTACGATATCAGTGCTAAACAAAATTTATGATTGGGTCGATGAGCGCTTAGATATTACACCTATTTGGCGTGATATTGCCGACCACGAAGTGCCAGAGCACGTAAACCCTGCCCATCACTTTTCAGCATTTGTTTACTGTTTTGGTGGATTAACATTCTTCATTACAGTAATTCAAGTTTTATCTGGTATGTTCTTAACAATGTATTATGTACCAGACGTAGAAAATGCTTGGAAATCAGTTTATTATTTACAAAACGAAGTAGCGTTTGGTGAAATCGTTCGTGGTATGCACCATTGGGGAGCTTCATTAGTTATCGTAATGATGTTCTTACATACGCTTCGTGTATTCTTCACAGGTTCTTATAAAAAGCCTCGTGAATTGAACTGGATTGTTGGTGTAGGTATTTTTGGTGTAATGCTTGGGTTAGGTTTCACAGGATATTTACTTCCTTGGGACATGAAAGCATTGTTTGCAACAAAAGTAGGTATTGAAATCGCAGCATCTGTACCATTTATTGGTGAAATGATTAAGGTTTTATTAGCAGGTGATGCTGAAATTCTAGGTGCAGCAACGTTAACTCGTTTCTTCGCGATTCATGTATTCTTCTTACCTGCTGTATTATTTGCTTTACTTGCAGCACACTTTATCATGATTCGTCGTCAAGGTATTTCAGGACCACTTTGATTTAACAATGTTTTGATGATTTTTTAAGGAGGGGACACTATGCAACGCGGAAAAGGTATGAAGTTCGTTGGTGATTCGCGTATTAAATCGAATAACCGTATGCCGAACAAGCCTAAAGATTATTCCGAGTATCCAGGGAAGACAGAAGCTTTTTGGCCTGATTTCTTATTAAAAGAATGGATGGTAGGGGCTGTATTCTTAATTGGTTACCTATTATTAACTGTCGCTCACCCTTCACCACTTGAAGGACCGGCAGATCCAACTAATGCTTCTTATATTCCGTTACCGGACTGGTACTTCTTATTCATGTACCAATTATTAAAATACACTTATGCTTCAGGTCCATACAATGTGATTGGAGCTATCATTATCCCAGGTTTAGCATTCGGTGCTTTAGCGCTTGTACCATTCTTAGATACAACGCCAGAGCGTCGTCCATCTAAACGTCCATTACCAACAGCATTTATGTTATTAGCTGTTGCGTCAATGATTTATTTAACATGGGAGTCTGTAGCAAACCATGACTGGGAAGCTGCAAAAGCTCAAGGTGTTATTACAGATAAAGATTTAGGATTATTACCTAATGTAGAGATTGATGAAAGCTCTCCAGGTTATGAGATTTTCCAATCACAAGCATCTTGTATTGGTTGTCACGGTGGTGACTTAACTGGTGGTACTGGTGCACCAATGCTTTTAGGTAATGAATTAACTGCTGAAGAAGTAAAAGAAATCGTAATCAATGGTCGTGGCGGTATGCCAGCTGGCGCATTTGATGGTACAGACGAAGAACTTGACCAATTAGCAGAGTTTATCGCAAGCTTAAAAGAAGAGAAATAATTCCAAAAGAGAGTCAGTATCCTGACTCTCTTTTTTAGTTAAACTAAATACATACTTATCAATCGATGAAAGGAGCTTTTTATGCAGCAGTTATTTATTCAATGTTGGCACATACTGACAAATAAAGCATTTTTAATTTTGTTGCTTATTATTAATATAGCTGGGACAATTTATGGTTATTATTGGTATGGCTATCAGCTATCAACTACTGATCCAATCTTTTATATTTTTGTGCCTGACAGCCCTACTGCTAGCTTATTTTTCTGTTTTGCAATTATCGGTTGGCTATTAGGAAAAAATTTCAAATTGATGGAAGTGTTAGCGCTTATAACATTAATAAAATATGGTCTATGGGCAGTCGTTATGAATTTATTAACATTAATTGAAACAGGCTATATTGGTTCTGCTGGTTGGATGCTCGTATTTTCACATTTTATGATGGCTGTCCAAGCTGTTCTTTATTTACCAAAATATCGCTTTGAATTTTGGCATATTGCAGTGGCGGCAATTTGGACATTGCACAATGATATCATAGATTATGTATTTGGTCAGATGCCTTATTACGGTATTTTAGATCAATTTGCGAATGAAATTGGTTATTTCACGTTCTGGTTATCAATTATTTGTATTACAATCGCTTACTTCACATATCAAAGGCGCGATTATTTGCATCAATTGTAAAAACTATTTAAAATAGTATATGGAAATAAGGATAGAGGGGAAGAGAACAAAAAATATGGCAATGTATATAATTTATTTTGCGATTGTGTTAATTTTACCAATCTATGCACAAATGAAAGTTAAAAGCACTTACAAAAAATTTGCTCAAGTACCTGCAGCTAAAGGAATGACTGGTGCTCAAGTGGCACGTTTAATTTTAGATCATCATGGTTTAACAGATGTGCGAGTAGTTCCAACACAAGGCGTTTTATCAGATCACTACAACCCAGCAACAAAAACAGTAGCACTATCAGAGGATAATTACTACAATACATCAATTGCTGGTACTGCTGTTGCAGCACATGAAGTAGGTCATGCGATTCAGCATAAAGAGGCTTACTCATTTTTAACAATGCGTGCGAAACTAGTGCCAGTAGCAAACATTTCTTCAAATGCTTCTTGGATATTTGTTATGATTGGTATTTTTGCACAGCAATCAGGTTTATTATTATTAGGTATTACATTATTAGCAGCTGGAGTATTATTCCAAATTGTTACTTTACCAGTGGAGTTTGATGCATCAAAGCGGGCAATGAATGAGGTTGTTGGGCTTGGCATTATTGGAAATAATGAAGAACGCTCTGCGAAAAAAGTATTAAATGCAGCAGCGATGACATATGTAGCAGCCGCGGCAGTAGCTGTATTAGAGTTACTACGTTTAGTATTAATTTATACAGGCATGCGTTCAGATGACTAATAAAAAGATGTAGGTGCTTTACGCACCTACATCTTTTTTAATGAATCGGTTGCTTTTTATCATCTAATGTAAAGCCTTCACCAGCAACATCGAGTACATCTAAAATGGATACGAACGCATGTGGATCAACTTCGTGAATAATGGATTTTAAACGAACAATTTCATTGCGCCCGACAACGCAATAAATAACATCTTTATGCTCCTTCGTAAAATAACCATGCCCTTCAAAAAATGTGACACCACGCTCCATTTTTTCTGCAATAATAGCGGCAATATCATTAGAATGAGGTGAAATAATAATAGCTCCCTTGGCAGAATATGCCCCATCCTGCACAAAATCAATGACACGTCCCCCAACATAAACGGCAACAAGCGTATACATCATGGAATGAGCATCTAAAAACGTTAGCCAAGATAATAAAATAACAACCGCATCGAAGGCGAACATCGTTTTCCCCATTGACCAGCCCATATATTTATTGATAAGCCTTGCTACAATATCGACACCGCCTGTTGTTCCACCAAAACGGAAGACGATACCTAATCCTAATCCGACAAACACCCCAGCGAAAAGTGAAACAAGAAGTAAATCATCTTGTAAGTTCATTTGGAATTCGTATATTTGGAAAATCTTTAAAAACAACGAAACAGATACAGTACCAACCAAAGTATAAACTAAAGACTTTTTCCCAAGTAAACGCCAGCCTATAATAAACATAGGAATATTTAATAGCAAGTTTAATAAAGCAGGGTCCCAATTTAACATAAAATATAAAATAAGTGTAATACCGCTAAAGCCACCTTCTCCTAATTGGTTTTGCATATTAAAATGAACAAAACCAAAGCTGAAAATGGCGGTTCCTAACATAATCCCGATGATGTTTCGAATCTTGATGCCTTTCATTGTGTTCCCCCGTTGCATATATAATTTTTCAGTAGTTAGCCTTAATATTTGTTTGCTAATCACTAATGAATAAGTTGCTAGGCTCTGCGGAAAGCGCTAACATTGGCGCAAGCAAGCTGCCTACAAAAACCTTTCAGACAGCTTGTTTGCATACCTTTTATTATGTTTCATTTTTGATGTTTTGACAATACGAAGTGAAATCTATAAATTAAAGAGTAGGGAGTGATATGATGACAACAGAAATAACTATGCAGCAATTACAACAGCGTGTTGATGATTATATCGGGCAATTCAAGGAAGGCTATTTTCCTCCTTTTGAGCTATTAGCACGATTAACGGAAGAGTTAGGTGAATTATCACGTGAAGTGCAAGATGTTTATGGACAGAAAAAGAAGAAAGCGACAGAGGATTTAGGAAGCATTGAAGAAGAGCTAGGGGACTTCTTTTTCGTTCTCGTATGCTTTGCAAATGCACAAGGAATAAAACTTGATGAAGCACTTTTACGCGTTCTTCACAAATTTGAAACACGCGATAAAGATCGATGGACAAGAAAGGACGAATAAGCATGATTAAAGTAGCGATTGCAGGTGCACGTGGGAAAATGGGAATAGAGGCTGTACACACAGTAATGAAGCGCGAAAGCCTAGAGTTAGTAGCAGCGCTTGATTACAAGGAAGTTGGCTCAACTCTAGGAGAGCTAGAGCAATTTCCTAACGACTATAAAGTACCGATTTTCACTAGCTTTGAGGAGCTTGTAGCACAAACGAAGCCAGATGTATTAATTGATTTAACGAATCCACAGTCAGTATATGAGCATACGAAACAAGCATTATTACATAAAGTACGCCCTGTTATAGGTACCACAGGCTTTACAGATGAGCAATTAGAGGAGCTAACACAGCTTGCACAGGAACAAAAAGTGGGCTGTATTATCGCGCCGAACTTTGCCTTAGGAGCAGTATTAATGATGAAGTTTGCAAAGGAGGCAGCAAAATATTTCGATGATGTTGAAATTATCGAAATGCATCATGACAAAAAGCTGGATGCTCCAAGTGGTACGGGTGTAAAAACGGCACAAATGATTGCTGAAGTACGTCGAGCGAAAGTGCAGGGCCATCCAGATGAGCACGAGACGATTGCAGGTGCACGCGGTGGAGATTTTGATGGAATGCGCATCCACTCTGTACGTTTACCAGGGCTTGTAGCACATCAACAAGTTTTATTCGGTGGAGAAGGGCAGCTTCTGACGATTCGCCATGATTCATTAAACCGTGAATCATTTATGAATGGCGTTGTGTTTTGTGTTGAAACAGTAGTAGGTATTGAGCACCTTGTATATGGGCTTGAAAATATTCTTTAGAATGGACTGACCAAAAAATGAAAATAGCATTAATTGCACATGACAGAAAAAAAGATGATTTAGTTCAGTTTGCGGTTGCATATAGTGATATATTGGCACAGCATGATTTATATGCTACAGGTACAACGGGAGCACGTATTCAAGAAGCAACAGGATTAGCAATTAAATGCTTCCGTTCAGGTCCTCTCGGTGGTGATCAGCAAATTGGTGCAATGATAGCGAACAACGATATGGATATGGTGTTTTTCTTCCGTGACCCATTGACAGCACAACCACATGAACCAGATGTAACAGCACTCGTTCGCTTATGTGATGTATACCATATCCCACTTGCCACGAATATGGGAACAGCTGAAATTTTATTAAAGGGCTTGCAGGAAGGGCTAGTAGATTGGCGTTTAATCGCAGAACGTAGACAATAGTTTAGATAGATAATGGAGGGGTACAATGAAAAAACTAAAAATTGGTATTACGTGTTATCCAACGGTTGGAGGTTCTGGTGTAATAGCGACAGAACTTGGTAAAATGCTTGCGGAGCGTGGCCATGAAATTCATTTTATTACATCAAGCGTACCTTTTCGTTTAAATAAAATTTACCCGAATATTTTTTTCCACGAAGTTGAAGTAAATAATTATTCTGTTTTTCAATATTCACCGTATGATATAGCACTAGCAAGTAAGATGGCGGATGTAATACAGAATGAAGGGTTAGATATTTTACATGTACACTATGCAGTTCCACATGCTGTATGTGCTGTACTAGCAAAAGCGATGTCGAAAAAAGATGTACGTATTATTACCACATTACATGGAACAGATATTACGGTTTTAGGACAGGATTCGGGTCTGACACAAGCAATTAAATATGGCATTGAACAATCGGATATTGTGACAGCTGTTTCCAATGCACTAAAGGAACAAACATATGAGCTAATCGATACGACAAAGCCAATTGAAACGGTATATAATTTTGTCGATGAAAATATTTTTAAACCAATGAATGCGGAATACTTAAAAGAACAGTTTGGCATTAAGCCACATGAAAAAGTGCTTATTCACGTTTCAAACTTCAGAAAAATCAAAAATTTGCCAGATGTAATTGAAGCATTTATGAAAGTGCGTGTGCAAATAGAGGCAAAGCTAATCCTTGTGGGAGATGGGCCTGAAAAACATCGCGTCATGGAGCAAGTGAAATGCTCACCATATAGCGAGGATATTTTATTTTTAGGAAAGCAGGAAAATATTGCAGAGCTATATGCGATTAGTGATCTTAAGCTACTATTATCGGAAAAGGAATCGTTTGGCTTAGTTTTATTAGAAGCAATGGCATGTGGTGTCCCTGGTATCGGCACGACAATTGGCGGTATACCAGAAGTAATTGAGCATGGTAAAAACGGCTATCTTGTCGCACCACATGATACGGATGCAGTAGCAGCTTATGCACTTTCATTATTACAAGATGACGCTAAGCTTCAACAATTCCGAGATGCCGCTATTCAAACAGCACAAATTAAATTCCAGTCTAACAAAATTATTGAGCATTATGAAAGCTTATATGAACGCTTGTTAGGGATGGAATCATGATGTGGGAAGCGGCAAAGCGTGTTATTGAGAAAATCGAGCAAGCAGGCTTTGAAGCCGTTTTTGTCGGAGGGGCGGTTCGTGATTTTATAATTGGACAGCCAAATCATGATGTCGATATTGCGACAAGTGCTTTACCATCAGAAATTAAAGCCATTTTTAGCGAGACGATTGATGTTGGTATTGAGCATGGAACTGTATTAGTTTTAGATGAGGGTGAGCCAATAGAGGTCACAACTTACCGTACAGATGGACTCTATACAGATCACCGTAGACCAGATGCAGTTACATTTGTTCGCTCTTTAGATGAAGACCTAGCGCGGCGTGATTTTACGATGAATGCAATGGCAATGACGCGAAGTGGCGCGATTATTGATTTATATAATGGGCAAGAGGATATTAACAAAAAAGTGATTCGTGCTGTAGGGCATGCCGAAAAGCGTTTCCAAGAGGATGCGTTACGCATGATACGAGCAATTCGCTTTAGTGCGCAGCTAGGCTTTACAATTGAGGCTACTACATTATCCGCAATTAAATCTTTAGCCGAGCAAATTCAATATGTTGCGAAGGAGCGCATTCATGCTGAATTTAATAAAGTTTGGATAAGCCGTTTCCCAGCACAAGGCATTGCCATGCTAGAACAAACGACATTAAGTCATTTTTTACAAGGCTCATTTACAGCGGCTGATTGGGAGAAATTCCAAACAACAAATCCACTTGTAGGCTGGGCGTATTTTTACGTTTTAAATGAGCAAGAATCTTTTTTCTCCAATTATAAATGCTCAAATAAAGAAAAAATATTTGCCAAGCAAGTGGCAGAGGCCCATGGCAAGCTGCAAGAAGGCTGGCAAGTGCTGGATTACTTCCATTATGATATCGATGTGCTTTATACAGCGTATGATATCGCGAGATGGCGAGAACAGGCAATTGCTTTCTCAAGAGATGAAATTGAAACAAGAAAAGCAGAATTGCCAATAGCTACTACACAGCAGCTTGCAATTAGCGGTAGTGACGTAATAGAATGGGCGCAAAAAAAGGGCGGACCATGGCTAAAAGAGGCATTAGCTGCCGCATTATTAGCTGTACTAACAAAGCAAGTAGAAAACGATAAAGAGCAATTAAAGGAATGGTTTCATGACATCTATAAAGGATAAAATATTGCAACGCTTTTTAGCGGCAGATGGTGAGCCGATTAGTGGGCAACAATTAGCGGATGAGCTGCTTGTATCAAGAACGGCCATTTGGAAGCATATGCAAGCTCTCCAACAGGATGGTTATACATTTGAAGTAGTGAAGAAAAAGGGCTACAAGTTACTTGCTAAATCAAATAAGCTTGATGAGATGCAAATTGCTGCCCATTTGACGACAGCACGCTACGGTCACAAAATTCATCATTATGATGAGGTAGATTCAACACAAATTTTGGCACATGAATTTATTCGTAACGGCGCAGCAGACGGCACTGTAATCATTGCTGAGAAGCAAACAGCAGGGCGTGGTCGTATGCAGCGTCCATGGGATTCAGCTGAAGGACATGGCGTTTGGATGACGACAATTATTCGCCCCAATGTTCTACCACATCAAGCACCACAATTTACACTTGTGACAGCCGTAGCACTTGTTCATGCAATAAGTGATGTATGTCAGAACTTCAAGCCATCGATTAAATGGCCAAACGATATTTTAATTAACGGTAAAAAATGTGCAGGTATTTTAACGGAAATGGTTGCAGAGGCTGATCGTATACAAGCATTGCTAGTCGGAACAGGCATTAACGTCAATCAGCAGCAAGAGGATTTTCCAGAGGAGTTACATAGCATTGCAACTTCGATGGCAATTGAAGAAGGACAAAAAATCGATCGAGCTGTATTTGTAGCAAAATTCCTCGGTCATTTAGAGCATTTTAATGATATTTATGTCAAAGAAGGCTTTGCCCCAATAAAAACACTATGGGAAGCAGCCTCAGGTACTATCGGCAAACATGTGCGTGCAACGACATTGCGTGAAGTAATTGAAGGTCAAGCAATCGGCATCACAGAAGCAGGCGTACTAGAAATTCGCACAGCAAATGGCGAAATAAAAAGCGTATACTCGGCTGATATAGAAGTAAAGTAGTGTTAGGCACAGATAGTTTCCACACAATTCTTTGTAATTCGCAGATAAATGGTGAAAACCGCAGATAACTCAGTGAAATTCGCAGGTAAATGGTGAAAACCGCAGATAACTCAGTGAAATTCGCAGATAAATGGTGAAAACCGCAGATAACTCAGTGAAATTCGCAGATAAATGGTGAAAACCGTAGATAACTCAGTGAAATTCGCAGATAAATCACGAAAATCACAAATAACCCCAAAAAATATCAAAACGTTGTACTGTACGTTTTCGTTAAAACTTGTTATAGTATGCTTGAGGACAGTATCTGTATAGAACTGTACCAGCAATGCAAAAGAATGAGAACAGTCTGCCTTGATCTAATTTGACAGGGACGGAAGAAAACGGAAGCGTGCACAACTTTTAATGTACAACGCAACCCTTCTGTCCATTTTTGGATAGAAGGGTTTTTTTATGTTTTCTTCTCACACAAGAAGGAGGATTCATATGAAAACAACAAGTGATTTTTTGAAAATGAAGCAGCAAGGTGAAAAAATCGTGATGATTACAGCTTACGATTATCCGAATGCTAAATTTTCAGAGGATGCAGCAGTGGACATGATTTTAGTCGGTGATTCTTTAGGGATGGTCGTGCTAGGTTATGAATCAACGATGCGCGTGACAGTTGATGATATGATTCATCACAGCAAAGCAGTGCGACGAGGTGCACCAAACACATTTGTCGTAGTTGATATGCCCTTTGGCTCTTACCATGGTGATATCAATGACACGTTAAAAACAGCCGTGCGCATGATGCAAGAAACTAATGCCAATGCATTAAAGCTTGAAGGCGCAGGTGACGTTATTCCTGTAATTAAAAAGCTAACAGAAGCGGGCATCCCTGTCGTAGCACATTTAGGCTTATTACCACAATCAGCAGGTGTGCTTGGTGGCTACAAAGTACAAGGCAAAACAGCGGAGCAAGCGCAGCAATTAATTGCAGATGCCAAAGCTTGTGAGGCAGCGGGCGCTGCCGCAGTTGTACTAGAATGTATTCCACATCAGCTAACAGAGGCGATTTCACAAGCTTTAATCATCCCAACAATCGGTATTGGTGCAGGGGTAGAAGCAGATGGGCAAGTGCTTGTTTTCCATGATTTAGTGCAATATGGCAAGCACCATATCCCGAAATTTGTTAAAGCATTCTCGTATGTAGGTGATGAAGTAGAGCAAGGCATTACTAGTTACGTGCGTGAAGTAAAAGAAGGAATATTCCCAGCTAAGGAACATCAATTTACAATGAAAGATGAAGAACTTAACCAGCTTTATGGAGGCGTTAAATAAATGAAAGTTGTCACAACAATTGCGGAGCTAAAGCACTATGTTCATCAAGCTAAAAAAGAGCAAAAATCAATTGGTTTAGTACCAACAATGGGCTATTTACATGATGGACATTTGACGCTAGCTCGTACAGCAAAGGCAGAAAATGATATTGTCATTATGAGTATATTCGTCAACCCAACGCAATTTGGACCGAATGAAGATTTTGAATCATATCCGCGTGATTTACCACGTGATACAGAGTTAGCTAAGTCAGCAGGTGTTGATTTAATTTTTGCTCCAAGCGTAGAGGAAATGTACCCATCAGACGGGGGGATAAAGCTAGTAGCAGGACGTCAATCGACGATTTTATGTGGTGCTAGTCGTCCAGGTCATTTTGATGGAGTAGTGCAAGTTGTGGCGAAGCTATTCCATTTAGCTGAGCCTACACGCGCTTATTTCGGGCAAAAGGATGCGCAGCAAGTAGCGATTATTGAAACGATGGTGCGCGATTTTAATTTCCCATTAGAAATTACAACGATTCCAATCGTCCGTGAAGAAGATGGGCTGGCAAAATCAAGCCGCAATGTTTATTTATCTGAACAGGAGCGAGCTGAGGCCCCAGCGATTTTTGCTGCCCTCAATTTAGCGAAGGCGCATTTTTTACAAACGAAAAATGCTGAGGAAGCAATTGCGCTTGCAGAAAAGCATATTACAGAAAATACAGCAGGTCGCATTGATTATTTACAATTTTTAAGCTACCCTGATCTAGCAGTAGTAACACCACAAACAGAAAAGTTTTTACTAGCAGTTGCAGTTTATGTTGGTAAGACGAGACTGATTGATAACTTAATTTTTTCACTAAAAGGGGAATAAACAATGTTTCGCATGATGATGAATAGTAAAATCCACCGCGCACAAGTGACACAGGCAGATTTAAACTATGTTGGCTCTATTACAATTGATGAAGATATTTTAGATGCAGTGGGCATGTTACCAAACGAAAAAGTGCATATCGTTAATAACAATAATGGCGCACGCTTTGAAACGTATATTATCGCAGGTGAGCGTGGTAGTGGCGTTATTTGTGTCAATGGTGCGGCAGCGCGCCTTGTACAAAAAGGCGATATCGTGATTATTATTTCGTACGTCTACGTTGATGCCAACGAAGCACGCGACCATAAACCAACTGTGGCAATTATGGGAGAAAACAACACAATCAAGCAAATGATTAGCTACGAGCCAGAAGCAACGGTGATGTAGGTATTGCGAGAAATTGAATCAAGATAAAAGAGGTATGAGCATAAAGCTCATACCTCTTGTTTTATTATTATGGCTTGGCTGCCCAAATTTCAATTTCGATTTTTATTTCTGGAAGACCAAGTGCAGATAGATAGCCAATTGTCATTGCTGGATATTCTGTTTTGAAAAAGGAATCCCATTCTTCATAAAAATAATCCCAATGAATTGGCTCTGTCGCCCAAACATTTACTTTTATAATATTTGAAGTATTTAAATTCTCTGATTTCAGAGCGGTTTGGATATTATGAAAGGTATTACATACTTGCTCATTTAACGTTATAGGCAAATCGCCATCTAAATCAGTGCCGATCTGTCCTGATAATACAAATAACTCTGCGTTTCTAGGAATCTTTGTTATGTGTGTGTAATTTCCAACTGGCTTTGGCATTGCTGCTGGATTTGTTCTAATAATTTTACTCATTTTAATCACCTCATCATTATTTTGCTGCTGGATTTCCTAAAATTGGGCACAATTCACCCTTAAAACTTTTTTTTAGAAAAAAACAGCAGTTGAATATCCATATCCGCATGATAAAAACGCCAGCATCTTTTTCTTCATAACATGGATACCCTCCTTAATAAATGATTAAAGTAATAAATAAATCATACCAAAAGTTTAGTGAAATGAAAACAAAGATTATATTGTCTAATTAACGTAATATTTCTTCCATAAAGAATTAATATATGCTAGACTAAATGTAATTCTAATCGAACGGAGGTGAAAAAGAATGATTCAAAACGCTATGATGACAGGTGTAAAAGTGGATACTGCGATGTACTTTGCACGTGTAATTACTTTTGATTTTGCGCCTAACGGGATAAGTCTGCCCTTTTTTAAGCAAATCAAAATACGTAACGTAGCGGATTAACCATTCTTTTTCACAATGTTTAGGAAAAGATTGCATGTTAATGTGCAGTCTTTTTTTGTTGTGTAAAAATGCTTTTTCGCACGTTGATGGAGGAATCACGATGCAAATAAAAGCAGAGAGTATTATGAAAACAATCGGAAGTAATGAAATTTTTAATGGACTACAATTGGAAGTTAATGCAAAGGAGCATATCGCCATTGTTGGTCCAAATGGCTGTGGTAAAACGACGTTGCTACGCCTATTAGCTGGTGAAGATACACCGGATGAGGGGCGTATAATTAAAAGTAAAAATGCAACCATCGGCTATTTACATCAAATACCAAGCTATCCGACATATACAGTAAGAGCCGTATTAGAACAAGCCTTTGCCTCTATTTTTGAGCTGAAAGCAAAGATGGAGCACATTGAACAACAAATGCAGGACGGGGAGGTTTCTACAAAGCTTTTACAGCAATATGGGCAAATGCAGGAGCAGTTTATCCAGCAGGGAGGCTATGAAACAGATTCACAACTAGTAGCAATTGCAAATGGCCTAGGTATTGCTTCTTTTTTAAAGCAGCCATTTGAAGCATTAAGTGGTGGCGAAAAAACAAAAGTAATGCTAGGGCAAATGTTATTGCAGAGTCCTTCTATTCTATTATTAGATGAGCCAACTAACCATCTAGATATGCAAGCTATTGAATGGCTTGAAAACTATGTAGAAAGCTTTGAAGGCATTGTCATTGCAGTATCGCATGATCGACAATTTATGAATCAGATGGCACATAAAATAGTTGAGATAGAAGATGGGGAGGCGTTTATTTATCATGGCAACTATGATGCTTTTGTTCAGCAAAAGCAGGAAAAAATTGAACAGCAGTTTGCACAATATGAGGAACAACAGAAAAAAATAAAAAAAATGCAGGAAACAATTAAACGTCTAAAGCAATGGGCAAATGAAGCAAACCCACCAAATGATGGATTGCATCGTCGAGCAAAAAGCATGGAAAAGGCATTAGCACGTATAGAGCGTGTGAAAAAACCGATAAGCATGAAAAAAATGAATTTATCTTTAGCGATGTCGGAGCGTAGTGGCAAGGAAGTACTATCTTATGACAACATTACGCATAGCTATGGACGCACATTATTTACTGATATTCATTTGGCCGTTTATTTTCAAGATAGATTGGCGATTGTAGGCCAAAATGGCTGTGGTAAGTCGACTTTGTTAAAAATGGCGACGGGTGAGGTAGTACCACAGCAAGGTATATGTCAGCTTGGAAGTAATGTCAAAATCGGCTACCTTTCACAGCAATTTGATTATAGCAATACGGAGATGCGTGTCGTAGATGTTTTTCGTTCAAGTGTTGCTGTATCAGAGGCGGAAGCAAGGCATATATTAGCCCAATTTTTATTTTACGGCTATGATGTTTTCAAAAAAATAAAAAATTTAAGCGGTGGCGAGAAAATGCGTTTACGTCTTGCACAGCTAATGCACCAGCAAATTAATTTATTACTATTGGATGAGCCGACGAATCATCTTGATATTGAATCGCGCGAAGTGCTAGAAGATACATTAGAATCCTTTGAAGGTACAATTGTCGCTGTCTCACATGACCGCTATTTTCTGCAAAAACTATTTACAAAAATAGCATGGATTGAACATCAACAACTAACTGTATATGAAGGAGATTATGAGTGGGCAAAGGAAAAACGTACAACAGCCTACCAAGTAATTGAAAAAGCGCCTGTAGAGAAAGTACAACGCAAAAAAGAGCTTTCTACTTTGGAGCAAATTGAAAAACTAGAAATAAAACTAAAAGAACCAACACTTGCTGCGATTCAGCGCGCTAAATTGGAGCAACAGCTAGAGGCACTGTATGAACAATGGCTACTAGAGGAATAGGAGGTGAAATCCATATGTGGTTGCTATTTTTATAAGTCGATACGAGTTGTAAAAAGCTCGTATCGATAGTCACTATCGATACGGAAAATATTCTTTTTTTCGGAGGTAGTGTCAGATGGAACAAATGCAATTTGAAATACAACAATTAACACATAGTTATTTTGATAAAGAAATTTTAAATATCCCTTATTTAGCAGTGCATCAGTTAGAACGGATCGGTATTGTTGGGGAAAATGGTGTAGGAAAAAGTACATTGCTCAAGCTATTGGCTGGGAAAATTCCCCCAACAACAGGTCAAGTGAAAAGCTTTGTCGACGCCTTTTATATGGATCAAATTGATTTACAAGTAACGAATGATATTGATTATGCTTTACAAGGCAAACTAAACATTAAAGAGCAGCATGCTCACTTAAGCGGCGGGGAGCAGACAAAATTGAAGCTTGCTGAACTTTTGTCAACATACGCCCCTTGCTATTTATTAGATGAGCCAACATCGCATTTGGACAGAGAAGGTATTCAATTTTTAATCGATGAGTTGACTTATTACTATGGGACGCTCGTAATTGTCAGCCATGACCGTATGTTGCTAGATGCTGTTGTTGATACCATTTGGGAAGTGAAGGACGGAGAGGTACACGTATATGCAGGTAATTACAGCACATATAAAGAGCAAAAGGAATTAGAGCGTCAGCAGCAACAGCAGGCACATGACGCCTATATTAAGGAAAAAGGGCGACTAGAGGCAGCTGCTGCAGATAAAATGAAGCGTGCTGAGCAAATGGCACAGGCGAAAAACATGTCACGCAAAGAAGCAAAATCCAAGCCGAATCGTATGGTTGAAACAAAATCAAAGGCTACAGGACAAAAGGGCCTGCATAGGGCGGCAAAGGCGATGGAGGAACGTGTACAACAACTGCAAGCTGTAGAGAAGCCAAAAGCAGAGCGAACATTTCACTTTGCACACCAAGCAATCACCGAATTGCATAATAAGGTGCCAATTTTAGCAAATGATTTTACGCTAATGGCTGGTGATAAGCTACTTTTAGAGCGTGTCTCATTTCAATTCCGCCAAGGGCAGAAAATCGCTATAACTGGAACAAATGGCTGTGGCAAAAGTACATTGCTTAAGGCGATAGTAGAAGGGGCAGAGGGCATTGAAATATCACCAAAAGTGAAAATAGGCTATTTCAAGCAAATGAGCTATCAATTTGTTGAATCACAAACATTGCTACAATTTATGAAATCACAATCAGCTTATGATGAAGGTTTTTTAAGAAAAGTATTAGCTGCCATGCATTTTACACAAAACGATTTACGAAAAAGTGTTTGTGATTTAAGTGGTGGAGAGGCAATGCGCCTACAGCTTGCTTTATTGTTTGTCGGTGATTACAATATGTTGTTACTTGATGAACCGACGAATTTTTTAGATATTACATTAATGGAAGCATTGGAGCGCTTTATTTTAGGATACCAAGGCACAGTACTCATTGTGTCGCATGACCAAGCTTTTCTAAAGCAGACGGCGACAGTGCATTATCATTTAGCAGAGCATAAATTGATATTAAAATAATAAAAGAGAAAGATGGAATGAAATTGGTTTTTCATTCCATCTTTTTGGTATGTGCTATAATAAAGATGGAAATATGGGGAATAATATGAAGGGAATTGGAATAATTATTTTCATTGTATGCGTGTATTGCTTTCCTTTTGCATATTTTTCAATGTACCAGGATTTCTCTAATCGTTCAATGCTTGGATACTTGTTCATGATTGTTGCAACTGCGTTATTTGCGGGGCTAAGCAAGAAGTATAGTCATATAAGTATTATCTTTATTGGTAACATAGTATCACTTGTAGTTTCGTATTTTTTTATAGGTACGATGGCAGAAAATGTACGTTGGGATGGCTATTTTAAGCCTTTGACAGCAAATAAATTTTTAATATTAATTGGTATTTTAAATATCATTCCGCAGCTTGTAGTTATAAAATTTGTCAAGAAAAAATGTAGGAGGCAGGTAGAATGAAAAAACTTATATTTTTAATGCTAGTAGCAATTGTTTTTGTAGCAGGCTGCCAAGAAAATGCTAGTGAAACAGCTGTAGTTTTAGAAAAAGCACCGAAAAAAATAGCAGAAGTAATAGCACCTGATTTGACTTTACAAATGGTATCAACTAAAGAAGGACAATATGTTGTTTATTATTCAACAAAAGATGTTGAGATGGCATATGAGGAGGATCCAGATTTTAATAGGTCACTAATTTTAACAGAAAGTACATCCAATTCGGATGAACGCAAAATGTATATTTATAAAATACCTAAAGTAAAGGTAGAGGACAGAACTTTTACAGTTTACATTAATGGTGAGCTTGTGCCGTTTGATATGAACTATCTATTGGGGATGAGATAAATTGGGATATATTAAAGAATTACGAAAAGTAGTTGGAAGTCGTCCGCTTATTATGGTTGGTGCTTGTGTTATCATTCTAAATGAGTACAATGAAATTCTTATGCAGTATCGTAAAGATAACAGCTGCTGGGGATTAATTGGTGGTTCAATGGAGCTGGGAGAATCTTTAGAGCAAGTTGCATATCGGGAGATGCTAGAGGAAACTGGTTTGAAAGCGCAACAGCTTACTTTGCTCAAAACATATTCAGGCGAAGATTTCTACTATCAATATCCACATGGTGATGAAGTCTACTTAGTTGTCACAGCGTTTGAATGCAGAAATTTTATTGGTGAATTAAAGCACGATGAGGAAGAGGCTTTGGAAGTACGATTTTTTCCACTAGATCAACTGCCAGTTAAGTTAAATCCAGCAGACCAGCCCATCCTAATAGATTATTTACGAAAGACATGAAATCCAAGTAGATTTCATGTCTTTTGTTGATTATTTAGCCTTTGCCCTTAAACAAAAAGCGGACATCGGCTTTATTTCACTCACATCTTGCAGTGCCTCAATTTGTGTAAGTAATAGCTGCTTCAACTTTGTAGGCATTTGTGATAATTGCTGTAGCTCATGAGGATAAAGTGAGATAACAGCATCAACCTCCCATTCACCATCTTGCAATTGAGGTGAATAGATAGTACCTTTTTTATCAATTATCCAGCCACTTGCAATAAGGGCTTTTTCGATATTTTTTGGGTAAAACATCGTGCGTACATTCGATTCGCTGCTTAATTTAAAGCTTTCGATAATCGCTTGAATCGACACCGCTGTGAAATGAGGAATTTGCTCAGCAAGTTCAATACAAGGATTCCATTCAGCTAAACAAAGGTATTGGCCCCAATGTTTGATGCGTTTTAATACTTTTGCAAGCTCATCATAGCTAGAAAAATACCAAATACAGTGTGATAACACGATGTAATCAAATTGCTTGTCTTGAAATGTCACAGATTCATTTAATATATCCATATTAAAATCAATCCTTAATTGCTGCCCCAAATCACTTTGTAAAAGGCGTTCTCTAGCCTGTCCTAGTGTTTCGGGTGCACCGTAATGCTCATCAGCAATATCTACACCGTGTACAAAGCCTGTAGGACCAACAGTATAGGCAAGTGCAGCAAGGGTATCGCCTTGCCCACAGCCTATTTCCAATACTTTTGCACCTTTAGGAATTTCCCAAAAATCAATTAATTTTAAGCGATGCACAGTTTGAATTTCTTGAATAGGGTAAGTTGATGCTGACATACCCATCGCTTGTAGTAAATCACCTATCATAAATGCACCTCTTTTTTAGCTTTGAGCCTGCATATATACTTCCTCATACGGTTGAACAATAACGAAACCATCCCCCTCAAAGCGCATTTGGAATGATTCACCACTGCCACGTCCAAGGAATGTTTTAAAGGAAATATCCGTTTGAAATTCGGGCTGTAAATTACCCGACCATGCAACTGTTGCATTTGGGTCTGTAATGACAGGGTTGCCTGGTGTGACGCGTAAAGTTAGTGGCTCATAATGTGTTGTAATTGCCACAAGTCCTGTACCTTCACAGCGAATATTAAATAAGCCGCCAGCCATCATACCTGCTACTTTTCTCATTAATTTAATTTCATGCTTAATTGTTGGCTCGAAAGCGAGTAAATCATTGCCATTCACATAAATCGCTTCATTTTGTAAATGCAAAATAATAATTTTCTTACCGCTGTCTGCTAAATAAAGCTTGCCTCGACCTGTTGCTTTCATTAATGAAGCACCTTCGCCTGTAAGAGCCTTTTTAAATAATGAACCAAGCCCATGCTCTAAAATACCTTCACGCTCAAATTTAATTTGTCCATTGTAAGCGACCATTGAGCCTGCCTTCGCCCAAACAAGGTTGTCTAAATTGACCTCTAACATACGCGGTGTCTCTAGCTCAAAAAAGCCCTCTCCACGATCCACTTGTTCCGTTTGTTTAATAAATTCCGAAATTGAATATTTGCTCATCATGACACGTCCTCTCGTTTTTAACATATACGTAGAAATCTTATGAGAAGTTTCAAAAATAGATTACGATTTTTTTAATAAATAGCTTGAACAATACAATATGTCTACAACAACAACGATTACCCATACCATGGAAATCTGATATAAAAATTCACTTGGGTAAGGGGAATTTTCGAATTGACCAGATGTCAACCATTCGCCTATTGTTGAAAAATAATACCCAAATTGAGAGAGGGATTCTGTGCCCATCATCCAGAAAAGAATTTGTGCGATAATAAAAAATAGCACATGAATCGTTGTCATAGTAATATTTCTTCGCTTTTTGTAATGAGAATTTCTCTCACTTTTGATTATTTGATATTCTTTCGGTGTTAGTAAATTTATGCCTCGATAATTTCCAATTTTCATACGCATCCACCTATCTAATTTTCTAAAATCATTTAGTCCAAAAATGATTGTGTAAACAACAAATAGTGTAGTAAGTATTGTAAAGCTAGAAATTTCTCCTGTGTAATCATAAATTATCCAAGCAATTGCTGCTTCAAAAACAGTTGCAAGTATAAACAATAGAATGAATCCTTTACTAATTGTCCGTTTGTTGAAAAAATATCTTGTAATACCAAATAGTAAAGATGCGCCAATGGAGATGATTTCTGCACCTATAAACAGTATCCATTGGTAGGTATGTAAAAATGCTTGCATAATATCCATCCTTTCAATGCCATTAAAGCATCTTAATGGCATATTTTATGACACACTCTTTGTGTATACGAATAATTGGGTGAGAAATTTCAAAAAACATTTGACCTTGGAGTATAGTCCAATGATAGTGTAAATGGAAAGGGGGAATCATCATGTTAATTAAACAATTTGCTACAAAATATCATATTTCACAAGATACCATTCGATTTTATGAAAAAGAGGGATTATTGAGTCCGCAGCGTTTAGATAATGGTTATCGTTTTTATGATCCGTCCTGTGAAAGAAGTATTAAATTCATTCAAGTGATGAAACAAATCGGCTTTTCATTACAAGAAATCAAATTATTGCTGACTTTAGATGAGCGACCAATGAGTGAGGCATGTAATCAAGCTTCAAATAATTTATTTGTAAAAAAAATTAATACCGTTGAAAAACAGCTTGCTTTTTTGACACTGGCTTTACGGGCATTAAAAATGGCAGAAGGCTTAGTGCAGGAAGGGAAGTATGAGTCAAATAAAATCAAAATTGATAAAACAATTGAGGAAATGTATCTCAAAATAGAGGGAGGGGGACTGTTTGATGACATTACGTAGCTGGATTAAATGGGAGTACGGGATTAGTTTTATTATGCTGTTCATGCTATACATATATCTTGATTTTTCTGTACTATGGTTCTTTTTTTGCTTACTTATACCAGACATATGTATGGTTGGTTATATAGTAGATGAGCGAATTGGTGCAATCATATATAATATTGGACATAGTTTTATTTTACCTGCTGTTTTATTAACAATTGCATTGCTAGCAAACATGGCGTTTTTACTTCCTATTGCAATGATTTGGCTAGCTCATATTTTTATGGATCGAGCTTTAGGCTATGGCTTGAAATATACAACAGGATTCAAAGAAACACATATACAAAAAATTGTCTAGTAATTAGCAAGGAGGGGGGCGTCCGAAAAGCTATTTTGGGATGCCCCCTTTTTTATTGTGACTACCGCAGGAGCACAGTTTTTAGTGGGTACTTATTATAGAAGTAATGGCTGTTCGAAAATTTCGGATAGCCTAACTATTTCACAATCAACGCAGGGCAATGAACACGCTTTATCACCTTGTGGCTGACACTGCCTAGCACCATTTCCTGTAAACCATTTAAGCCGCGGCTCCCAATAATAACTAAATCAACATGATTTTCTTTTGCATATTGAATAATTTCAGGGGCTGGTTCACCTTTTAATATAGTGATTTTGTATGCGATGTTGTGCTCTTTTAGAAGCTGTTCGATTGCTGCTACTTTTCGGCGACGTTCTAATAAAAGGCTGTCAGGTGAGCTATGCAATCTTTCAGCTTTTGCGTTGTCAAAGCTTACAACGTAAACAATATCGACTACCGAGTTTGCTGTGAGCTGTGCAATTTTCACAGCCTCCTGTGCTGCACGCAATGCATTTTCTGAGCCATCTGCTGCTAAAAGAATATGCTGATACATAAAAAATCCCCCTTATGAGAAACTTGTCAATTTTTGATAAAGCGCCTGACTAGCAGGGTTCATACCGATAACCGTAACAGTTTGTCCTTTTTCTTCTAACTTACTGACAACCTTTACAAGTGCGCCAACACTTGATTCGTCCCAAAGGTGGCTACTCGTCAAATCAATGGTAATATGGGGTTCCTCTGCAAGCTCTAGCTTGTCGACAAAGGCTTTTGTGGATGCGAAAAATAGTGGTCCTTCTATTATATATGTAGCATCATTACGTGTAATATTAACCTTTGAAATTTTCGCTACAAAAAACAGGGCACTAATCACAATGCCTGTTACAACACCAATTGCTAAATTACCTGTGTAAAGTACGATAGCAATGGTTATTAGCATCACGAAAACTTCTCCCTTTGGCGCAGTTATCGTATATTTTAATGAGCCCCAATCAAAGGCTGATATAGCTACCATAACCATAATACCTGCAAGCACAGGCATCGGAATATCGACGACAACATCGCCAAGCACAACGATTAAAAATATAAGGAAAACACCAGCGACAAGTGTCGATAAACGTCCACGTCCACCAGACTTCACATTGATCATTGACTGACCAATCATCGCACAGCCTGCCATACCACCGAAAAAGCCGTTGATGATATTAGCAATCCCTTGCCCGCGCGCCTCCATATTTTTATTCGATTTTGAGTCAGTCATATCATCTAAAATTTGTGCAGTTAACAGCGATTCTAATAAACCAACAACAGCAAGTGCTAATGAATAAGGTAAAATAATTAGCAATGTTTCCCATGTTAATGGAATATCAGGCAATAAAAAAGTAGGCAAGCTTGTTGGGACTGCGCCCAAATCTCCAACCGTTTTTAAATCAATATGAAAAATAAATGCTGCGGCTGTTAGCAATATAACAGCAATTAAAGGTGCAGGAATCATCTTGAAAAACTTTGGAATAAAATAAACAAGTCCAATCGTTATAAATAAAAATAAGTAGGTCATGCTATTGCCACCAATAAAATGAGGAAGCTGCGCCATAAATACTAATATGGCTAAAGAATTAACGAAGCCTATCATCACCGCGTTTGGAATAAAGCGCATCAGCTTAGCAATCCCAAAAACGCCAAATAAAATTTGGATAATCCCTGTTAAAATCGTTGCAGCAAGTAAATATTGCAAGCCATAATCTGCGACTAAATCAACAACAACAATCGCCATCGCCCCAGTCGCAGCAGAAATCATCGCTGGGCGTCCACCGACAAAGGCAATAACTGTTGCAATCGTGAACGAGGCATACAAACCTACCATTGGGTCAACCCCTGCCATAATTGAAAAGGCAATCGCCTCAGGTATTAGCGCAAGTGCAACAACAACGCCTGATAAAATATCTGCGCGTATATTGCCGAACCATTGCTGCTTTACAATTTGCATAGTGCAGCTCCTTTCTAGTAATAAGTACGCCTAACATCATATCATAATTATAGATTTTCTAGCAGTTATAAATTTAATGAGCGAAATTGTATGTTTAACGGGCGAAACTAGCGTTTGAATGGGCGAATTTGTTTGGTTAATGAGCGAAAAGGTACTTTAGCCTGTGATGAGGAGAAGAAATTGACTTTCTTCTCAATCCTCCATACAATAGCAGAAAGTTTCCTAATGAAAGGGTTGAAAATATGAACAATATAGTTTTGATTATTATTTTACAACTAATTTACGTGCCGTTTTTAACATTGCGTACAATATTTTTAGTGAAAAATGTAACTTTTCTAGCGGCTATTTTAGGTATGATTGAAATGTTAATTTATGTCTTCGGGCTTTCTTTAGTTTTTAATGGAGATCAAAGTATTTTAGCGATGGTTGTTTATGCTGTAGGCTTTGGTTTAGGAATTTTCCTTGGCGCAAAGATTGAGAGAAAATTGGCGATTGGCTACGTTTATGCAACAATCAATACACAAAAGAAAAATAACGAGCTTGTTGATTTTTTGAGAAATGCAGGCTTTGCCGTAACAATTTATGTCGGCGAAGGGCGAGATAGCGAGCGTTATAAGTATGAAATTTTAACGAAGCGCAATCGTGAAGGGGAGCTGTTCAAAATCGTTGAGCAATTTGAGCCCAATGCCTTTATTATTTCATATGAGCCAAAATCCTTTAAAGGTGGTTTTTTAGTAGCACGTATGAAACAGAAATAGTGAAGGAGCTGTCTGAAAAGTAATTTTGAGACAGCTTTTGTATTTTGTTAATAGAATATATGGTATTATTTGCTATAGATTATTACATACAGAAAGGAATATAGTAATGCCTTATTTTACATGGCGTATTAGTGCTTTATTGCTTCTAGTTACATTATTTCTTGCTCACACAAAACTAACAAATGCTACATTATCGACTGCTTTTTTTATAAGTGCAGGGGTACTGGCTTTTTATTTCTTTATTCCTCTTTTGAAAAGAGGGAGGGTACTGTGCTATGGCTTCAGCATTTTATTGTTGTTTAGCAGTGCATTTTTATCATTAGATATTACATACGCATTGCCAATAATCGCTTATTTTTTCATTGATAGTGCGCTATCGTTAAAGATAAAATCATATGTAGGCTTGCTAAGTATCTCACTGCTTGGATTAATAGCGCTTGTCGCTATGCAAAAATTGCCTTTGTACGGAGCGTTATTAGTAGTAATAAGCATGGGTAGCGCATTTTTATTACGCAATTATGTGCAAGCTACTAGCGAAAAGCAGGTCTTATATGATGAGCTACTCGGGCAATATCGTTTATTGAAGCGTGCACAGGCCACGCAGGAGCAGCTTGTACGCACGGAGGAGCGTACGAATATCGCGCGTGATATGCATGATTCAGTTGGTCATCAGCTAACGGCATTGCTGATGCATGCAGAAATGTTGTCAATGCAGCAAGACCATGCAGCAGTCGAGGAAATAAAGCGCCTTGCAAGAGCAAGCCTTGAGGAAACAAGATATGCAGTGCGACAATTAAAGGCGAGTGAAGTATATGGAATACAATCTGTTTTACAGCTAATACGCAAGCTTGAAATCGAAAGTCGTTTACATATTCGTTTTACAGTTGAAAAAGGAGTACTATCCGTGCCGATATCCAATCAACAAAGCATTGTACTTTACCGAATACTACAGGAATCTTTGACAAACGCGATGAAGCATAGTGATTTTAAGGAAGTAGAAATATTGCTTGCTATTAATCCATTAGCACAAATTCAATTTACAGTGAAAAATAAACTGCTGAAGCAAACGCCAATTGTTTATGGCTTTGGGCTAGATAATATGAAGGAGCGAATTCAACAAGCAGGTGGCACAATACATATTTATCAAAAAACACAGTATTTTGTTGTCGAGGGGGCATTACCAGTTAAGGAGGATACATAATGAAAACACGCATTTTACTTGTGGAGGATCAGGCAATTGTACGCAATGGCTTGAAGATGATTATTGAGCAAGATGAAACATTGTCAATTGCAGCCGAGGCGAGCAATGGAATAGAGGCACTTACTTTATTAGAGCAGCAGTCTATCGATTTAGTTTTAATGGATATTCGCATGCCTGAAATGAATGGTGTTGAAGCGACGAGGCAAATCCGCAGTCGTTTTCCGATGATGAAAATATTAATATTAACGACATTTGATGATGAGGAGTACGCGTACCAAACATTAAAGGACGGGGCCAATGGCTTTTTAGTTAAATCGTCTGAGCCGAAAAAATTAATCACAAGCATCCACAGCGTATTAGCGGGTGGTATGGTACTGCAGGAAGATGTGGCGGCAAAATTAGTGCCAAAGCTATTGCGACAATCAATCAAGCAAGAACAGCCGCCTACAACTTTAACCGAAAGAGAGCTAGAAATTGCGAAATTGGTTGGTGAAGGGAAGACGAACAAAGAAATTGCCGCAGCCTTATTTTTATCCGTTGGTACAGTAAAAAATCATATTACACATATTTTAACTGAATTACAGCTAAGAGACCGTACGCAGCTGGCGATTTATGCGGTGCGTAATGGATTCGTTTAATATATGATGAAGGAAAAGGAGTAATATACATACTATTACTTTGGAGTGCTTCAGGTTTGCTTGCCATTTTTGCCTTTGTTTTTGCAGTGGACAGGTTCTCATGGGTTCATATGCTCATTAGTGCCATTGCATCTATACCCGTTACAGCCTATTTCTTTGGCGTAGAAAATGCTTGGCAGTATGTTGGGTTTACACCTATCATCTTCTTCATATTGACAATCGTTTCATGGTTTTTATAAAAAAGAAAAATGAAAATAATAGAAGCTTGAAATGAGTCGTGCCAATCAACCTGAGAATTGGCACGATTTTTTTATGTTACCCTCGCATAACCTTCAATAATTATTTTTCCAAAATTTTTTATTTTTTAACCTAACTTTAACCTTTGCTCTGTATACTTTCTCCATGTGAAAACAAAATCAATCGAAAGGAGTAACAAATATGCAACGAAAAGCAAAGCGAAAACTCGCATGGATAGCGATAATGGTCTTGTTTATGCAAACGCTGTTTGGTAATCTACCGGCAATGGCGATAGATAGGGATAATACAATAAGCCCTGTAGTCGCACAAATGTCAACGACTTCCGCAGATAGTGCAACCATCACGCAACAGGCAACGACAGCGGATAGTGCGGTGATTTATGTCAAACAAGGAGCAAGTGGAAATGGCACAAGTTGGACAAATGCCTTTGGCGATTTACAGTCAGCACTTGACGAAGCATCCATTAAATTAACAGCAGGAGCAACATCTGTAGAAATTTGGTTAGCACAAGGGACGTATACATCAACAAAACAAATTGACGTAACGGACAATCGTACTAAGACCTTCCAAATGCAAAATAATGTTGCGATTTATGGAGGGTTTAGTGGTAATGGAACCGAGCGCGATTGGCAGATGTATGAAACGACTTTAAGCGGTGATATTGATGTAGCAGGTAATAACTCAGATAATGCTTATCATGTCTTTTATCATCCAGATGGCTTGAATTTAAATGCTACAGCTCTTTTAGATGGTGTAACCATTACAGGGGGAAATGCAAATATTGGAAATAATCTACATTGGAGTGGAGGCGGTATGTTCAATGAAAATAATAGCCCTACGCTCACGAATGTGATATTCAGTAGCAATACTGCACGTTCTGGAGGAGGCATGTATAATGAAAATAGTAGCCCCACGCTCAAGAATGTGATATTCAGTAGCAATACTGCAAGTTCTGGAGGCGGCATGCTCAATACTAGTAGTAGCCCTACGCTAACAGATGTGTCGTTTGATCGCAATAGCGCACCTTCTGGTGGGGGCGGTATGTTCAATTTTATTAGTAGCCCCTCTCTCACAAATGTGACGTTTGATCGCAATACCGCAGATTATGGAGGCGGTATGTTCAATAACAGTAGTAGTCCCACGCTCACAAATGTGACGTTTAATCGCAATAGCGCACCTTCTTGGGGGGGCGGTATGTACAATACTAGTAGTAACCCCACGCTAACAGGTGTGTCGTTTGCTAGCAATAGCGCAGATTATGGAGGCGGCATGTATAATACTGATAGTAGCCCTACGCTTACAAATGGAACATTCAGTAACAATACCGCAGATTATGGGGGCGGCATGTATAATATTAATAGTAGTATCCCTATGCTAACAGGTGTGATGTTTGCTAGCAATAATAGTGCACATTATGGGGGCGGTATGCACAATGACAATCATAGTAGCCCCACGCTAACAGGTGTATCGTTTGCTAGCAATACCGCAGATTATGGGGGCGGTATGTTCAATAACAATTATAGTAGTCCCACGCTCACAAATGTGATGTTCAGTAGCAATACCGCATCTGATAGCTTAAGCGGTGGCATCTACAATAACAAAAGTAGCCCCTCCCTAATAAATATTACAATTAGCGGAAACTCAAGCGCTATTTACGGCGGTGAGGCAAACAGTAAAATTCAAAATAGTATTATCGTAGGCAATGATGGTAAACGAGCACTTACTAACTATAGTGGTATGATTGAAAATAGCTTATTGGATGTAGATACAGGTGGGCAGGTGCTAGCCAAATTTTATCGGTCAACAACGGATATACAACCTGATACGTATACACCAGAAGATATTTTTATTGACCCAAGTCAGCAGGATTATCAACTACGAGCAGGGTCGCCAGCGATTAATACAGGAAACAATGCGCTCAATACACAAGCAACTGACCTTTTAGGCAATCCACGGAGGCAAGGTAGTTTCATAGATTTAGGGGCATATGAGTCAGAGTTTGCGTACCATGCGATGTACGAAAGAAATGGCGCAATAGGTGATAGACCTGTGGATAACATGACTTATAAACAAGGCGATACTGTAACCGTACAAAATCGTGGGAACTTAGCAAAAACAGGTTTTACATTTGCAGGATGGAACACACAAGCAGATGGTCAAGGGCAGGACTATGCTGAAAATGCCTCTTTCACAATGAGCGCACAAAATCAGACATTCTATGCCCAGTGGACAACGAACCCAACCTATACAGTGATCTACGATAAAAATGGCGCAACAGGTGGCACTGTGCCCAAAGACAACGGAGTCTACGAAGAAAATGACCATGTAACCGTACAAGGTAATAGCGGTCAGCTTGTCAGAACAGGATATACATTCAAAGGCTGGAATACGCAAGCAGATGGCCAAGGACAGGAGTATGCTGAAAATGCCTATTTTACAATGGGCGCACAAAATCAAATATTCTATGCTCAGTGGACAGCGAACACCTACCCTGTAACCTTTGAAGCAAATGGTGGGAGTGCCATCGTAGCGCAACAAGTACCGTACAATACGCAGGCAAGTGAACCCACTCCTCCAAGCAAACAAGGGCATACATTTGTTGGGTGGTATAAAGACACAGCATTGACACAGGAATGGAATTTTGCAACGGATATTGTAACAGCAGCCATCACTTTGTATGCGAAGTGGACAACGAATCCAACCTATACAGTGACCTACGATAAAAATGGCGCAACAGGTGGTACTGTGCCAAAAGACAACGGAGTCTACGAAGAAAATGACCATGTAACCGTACAAGGCAATAGCGGTCAGCTTGTCAGAACAGGGTATTCATTCAAAGGCTGGAACACGCAAGTAGATGGTAAAGGAACATCCTATGCTGAAAAAGCAATATTCCCAATGAAGAAAGCAGATGTGACATTGTATGCGGAGTGGAGAGCAAACCCACCAGCAACAGGCGGAGGCAGTAATCCACCACCTGTATCGAATGACAACGACTACTCACCACCAACAAAAGTGACTATCACCTTGCAGACGAATGGTGGAACAGCTTTAAAACCAATCGAAATACCCTATAACACAAAAATAAGTGATATACCTAGCCCAACGAGAGAAGGTTATCGCTTTGACGGTTGGTATCAAGATGAAGCACTAACAAAGCCGTTGACAGAGGAAACGGTTGTGCGAGAAAATAGTACGCTTTATGCGAAATGGACGGCATTGCCTGTGGAAGAGCCGAAGCAACCACAAGAGCCGCAATCAGCAAAGCCAAACGTGATATTTAGAGATGTAGAAAAACATTGGGCAAAAGCAATGATTGAGGAACTAGCGACACTTGGTATTATTCAGGGATATGAAGATGGATCTTTCCGTCCGAATTCACCGATTAGCCGTATGCATGTAGCAGTGTTACTCACAAGAGCCTTTCCACTCGAAACAGTAAGAAACGCTGATGATTTCTCAGATGTGCCGAAAAATCACCGTTACTATGAAGCGATTAAGACACTACAACAGGCGGGCATTGTAGATGGCTCGAATGGGGCATTCCATCCAACAGAAAATATGACAAGAGCGCAATTGGCGAAAGTCCTTGTGGGCGTACTTGGACTGACACCAGAAGGCACAAGCTCATTCAAAGATGTTGCTAGCAAACATTGGAGCGCAGGCTATATTGCAGCATTAGAGCGTGAAGGGATTGCGTTAGGTGATAACGGCAATTTCCGCCCAAATGAGCCAGTAACAAGAGCGCAGTTTGTAGCATTTTTATATCGAATCATGCAAAAATAGCAAGAAACAAAAAACTTGAAGGGATGTTTCTTTCAAGTTTTTTTGTTGTGTAAAACACGTTTATATACTGTTCAGTAAACAATTTTTGAGCTATTGTTTCTCCATTTCATTCCTTATAAATAAATGTACCCAATGGGTTTGTATAAAAAATGACCTCCGTCATGATAAATTGTGACATGCGCTAGTCGTTTTGCCATTAATTGCTTGTTATACTACTAGACAGGGGGGAACGTAATGATTGAAGTAGTAAACTTAACGAAGAATTTTAAAAACATAAAAGCTGTAGACAATGTCAATTTATATATTGAGCCAGGGGAAATCGTTGGCTTGTTAGGGCCGAATGGGGCAGGAAAATCCACAACAATTGCACTTATTTCTACATTGATTCAGCCTACAGCGGGGGACGTGCTTTTCCAGCAACAAAGCGTTATAAACAATCCTAAGCTACTTCGTGATGTATTAGGTGTTGTCCCACAGGAAGTAGCCTTATATAAGGATTTGACAGCGCGGGAAAATTTGCAATTTTTCGGTACGATTCAAAAAATACCAAAAGGGGAACTACAGGGACGAATTAATGCTGTATTAAAGCAAGTTGGTTTAGAGGATGACAGAAAAAAGCTTGTCAAATATTATTCGAGTGGGATGAGAAGGCGGCTCAATATTGGTGCTGCATTATTGCATAAGCCAGCATATTTAATTATGGATGAGCCAACTGTAGGCATTGACCCACAATCCAGAAGCTATATTTTGCAAGCAATTAAGCAACTAAATCAAGAGGACAAGACTGCGATTATTTACACAAGCCACTATATGGAGGAGGTCGAGTTTTTATGTGACCGGCTCTATATTATGGATCAAGGCAAAATCATTGCTGCTGGTACAATGGAAGAAATTAAAGCGATTTTATCCTCAGAAAAAACGATAGAAATCAAGCTCGAACGGCATTCGAAATCCTTTGTAGAAGCACTAACGACACTAAAATTGCTATCGAATATACAAATAGCTGAGGCGCAAATCTCCTTTACTGTGGAGAAAAATACCGATTTTTTATCGGTGATTTTACCGTTATGTGAGGCCCATAATATTGTATTGAAAGGCTTTCATGTGAAGGAGCCGACATTGGAAGATGTATTTTTGCATTTGACAGGTCGCGCTTTACGTGATTAGGGGGGCTATTGATGTTTATAGCATTTATTCGTAAGCAGCTCACATTAATTTGGCGAAGCCCTGGGGAGCTACAGCTTTTACTAGGAATGCCTCTGATCATGATTATGATTATTAATTTTGCATTCGGAGCGTTTATGGAAGAAGACGCTGTGTCAGTCCAAGCTCAAGTTGCTTTAATAGAACAGGACGATGAACAGCTTGCGCTACAGGAATTTGGCGAAATGCAAAATGCCATACTTCCGATTACATATTTAAAGCAAGAGTTATTGCAATTACAGCAGTTTATCAATGTAACAACAATTGAGGCGCAATCATTAGAGGAAGCAAAAAAATCCAATGATTATAGCGCAATTGTTGTGATACCAGAAGGTTTTACAGCGCAGTATTTGACCTCGCTTTTTTTGCAAGGTGAAGCGCCAGCTCTTGAAATTTACTTGAATGATAAACGAGAATTTACACCACTAATTGTACAAAATATTATGGACAGCTATCAGCGCCAATTTACATTGCATAGCGCTTTTGTGCAGCAAGGACTTATCACAGCTAATTCAATTATACCGACAGGGGAATTTTCTTCGACGATTGAGACAGTGAACCAGCGTCCACCTGTTATGCTGAGTGCCTACTATTCTTTTGGATTTAGTGTGATGTTTGTTCTATATTGGGTTGGCATAATGGCAGGGCAGGCTCTTTCAGAAAAGGAGAGCCATATTTTTAATCGAATGGTGCTAGCAAATATTCCACCTGTACGATATTTACTAACGATTTTGTTGTCAACTATTATATTAGTAACATTACAAATGCTCATTTTATTCACTATTGTTCATATTGTATTTGATGTTGCGTTTGAGGGTTTGCTTGGCTATGTTGTAACTACTGTCTGTATCGCAACGACTGTAGGGGGTATGGCGGCTTTCTATTCGGCGCTCAATTACCGCAATAATTCATATGAAGCATCTTCTTTATTTAATACAGTCTTTGTGTCGATTCTCGCCTTGCTTGGAGGCTCATTTTTTAATTTAAGCTTAGCAGTACCTAAGCTTGCTAAATTAGGACATTTTACACCGAATGGCGCAGCATTACAAAGCTATTTATTGCTACAACAGGGTGCATCGTTTGCTCAGCTAGCACCGTATTTAATGACATTGCTATTATTAACACTTGCCTTCTTCTTTGCTGCTGTTCGCATTTTCCCGAAAAAGGGAGGGCTTGCATGATTACAATTTTTAAAACAAAATGCTTATTACTATTAAGAAATCCTATAAATTATATTATTTCAACAGTTGTTATTTGTTTATTTGTCTATTTAATGGGGCATCAGCAAAAGGAGCCTATAGCAATAGCTTCCTTGCTAAATGAGCAGGAAACAGCGCAAGCACTACAGGCATTACAGAAAATTTCTTATTACGACTATTCAGTGCATACAGAACAAAAGGCGCAAGAGCTTGTTGAGGCGGGGGAAGTAAAGGCTGCAATTTTTTTATTTGATGAGCAATTTAGGCTCGTTGTGGCAAATGATTTCATGGATTCTGCCCTTTTGCAAAAGGAGCTCAATATAGTGTATCATGATAGGCTTCAACAAACGGCTTTATTGCAAGCATTTCCAGCGCAACAGGCTCAAGTGAAAGAGATTTTCACACAAGCACAAATAACTCCAGCCTTCCATATACAATATCAAAACTCAAAGTGGGAGGAAGCGCCAATTTATAATCGCCAGCTATCTACCTTGTTCTCGTTCTCATTGTTTATGGTCATTTATACCACGGCGTCAGGAGTTAGTTATATTTTAGCAGAAAGAAATATGGGTGTGTGGAATCGATTAATTGTATCGAGTATTAGTAAATGGCAAGCTTACACAGCTAATCTCGCTTATGCATTTTGTATTAGCTATGTGCAGCTAGTTTTTATATTTAGTATTTTTCGCTATGTGGCGGACGTTGATTTTTATGGGAGCTTTACTTTTACATTGATTCTAATTATTCCATATTTGCTATGCGTTGTAGCGTTGACAATCTTTATTGCGTCGATTACCAATACAATTAGTCAATTTAACACAATGATTATGTTAATTGCTATATCCTTTGCGATGTTAGGTGGTGCATACTGGTTACTTGAAGCAGTCAGCTCACCATTTATTTATTTGCTATCATACATCTCGCCAATAAGATATGGCTTAGAAATATTGAAAGGCGGCAGTACATGGAACGAGCTGCTACAGCCTATTAGTATTTTGCTATTTATGGCTGTCGTTTTGATGGGCATTGGCATCAATATAATGGAGAAAAAAGCAGATACATGAAAAGAGGCTGCCTCTCGTATATTCGAAGAGGCAGCCAATTCGCTGATATATTCAGAAAATCGCCGATAAATTAGCGAAAGCCGCTGATATATTCAGAAAGTCGCCGATAAATCAGTGAAAGCCGCTGATATCTTTCCAAAAGCCGCCGATATATTTTTTACGCCTTCACAGATAGATAAATTTTTACTGTGCCATCTTGTGCATAGTGCTCGAAATCAGTTTTGTAGGCTCTAGCAATATCGCTTTGCCAAATTTCAGTCCATGCAAGAAAAACACCATTTTCTTGTGATGTATCAACTTCAATCACTTCATATTCCCCAGCAGGAATAACGACTGTCTCTTCATTTGCACCGTTCAATTCTGTGCCAATATATAAATCATAGTCGCCTGTAAAGTCACTTTCATAATTATGATAGATGGCAAAAATATCTCCCTGCAAGTCACTAGCCATTACATTTTCCCAAAGCTGCCCAATCGCTTCAGGGGTTGCATTATTTGTACGAATGCCTGTACCAACAATGCGTTTCTCTGTAACAAATTTTTTCATATTAATAACCTCCTTGTTTCTACATCTAGCATAGCGCATAAAATATGACAACTGTCTGTCAGCTTTCCAAAATCTTTTTAATTTCTTCTAGATGCTTCTCTTGAAGCCAAGTTGGTGCAAGGATTTTTACTTTACTGCCAAACATGCGAATAAAGGGAAGAATATCATTTGTTATATCATAGTAAAATGTTGCAACAATATGCTCGGGACCAATAAATAGCTCCTCCTCTGTAAAAAAATCGTAGAGCTTGCCATGTTCGCTTAGCGTAAATTGCAAAACGACTTGCTCAAGCTTAACAGGTCGCTCAGTTGTTGGCGTAGGAAGTGGTTGATTTATATTGACTTCAACAGCTTCCATCGCACGAATTCTTGTCAGCTTAAAAAATCGATAGGCCTCTCGCATTTGACAAAAGGCTTCTACATACCAGCTTCCATTTTGTAAATGTAGCTTAATAGGCAAGATGGTGCGTGTAGTAAAATGACCATTTTGCGCTACGTATGAAATTTCAATTGCTTGCTCGTGTTGAATAAAGGTTAAAAGCTGTTGTATTTTATTTTTTGTCTGCTGCTCTATAATATCTCGGTGCAACGTTGCATTCGACAATGTAAAGCTAGCATGGTGCTCCTCTTGGAAAAGGGCAAGCTTGTGCTGTAAATTTGCAAGTTGCTGTTCTTCAAAAAGCTCATTTCCAAGTGTAATGCCATCCATTACTAATTTCTTCTCCGTATCGCTAAATGTTAATTTATCAAGCTGATAGCGATCAGCCAATGTAAAGCCACCGTTCTTACCTAGATGTGACACAATGGGAATACCTGCTGCGCATAATGAGTCGATATCGCGATAAATCGTTCGTTTGCTTACTTCTAACTTCTCGGCCAATTCCTCCGCAGACACAATACGTTTATGCAATAAAAACACAACGATGGCAAACATTCTTTCAATTTTCATTGTTTCAACCCCCTTTTATACACTACTTCAATTATACAGCTATGCTTGTCGCTCAATTATCTACAGAATAATACGAAAATTTGCTATCATTAAGCTAGGAGGGGATTGAAAATGAAGCATTTTATTTCAAAAGAACATGCCATTTATGCAATGAGTGCAGATAATAAACCTGCGTGTATAGTGCAAAGTGGTGATTCGATTGTGTTTGAGGCATATGATTGCTTTACAGATCAAATTACAAGCGAAGATCAAGTAGTTGAGGCACTTGATTGGAACAAAATTAACCCAGCGACAGGTCCTGTTTTTGTCGAAGGAGCTGAGCAAGGCGATGTATTAGAAGTAGAAATTCATACAATTGATATTGGTGACACTGTGACCTTAATGACGGGTCCTGAATTAGGCGTACTCGGTGATGAGTTAGACACAATGACCATTAAACGTGTGCCAATTGTCGATAACGAGCTACAATTTACCGATGATATAAAAATCCCAGTTAACAAAATGATCGGTGTAATCGGCACAGCGCCAGCAGAAGGTGCTATTAGTTGTGGTGTACCTGATGCGCATGGCGGCAATATGGATACAACAGCTATTACAGAGGGCGCAAAGCTCTATTTACCAGTTAATGTCGAGGGTGCTTTGCTTGCACTAGGAGATTGCCATGCTGCGATGGGCGATGGTGAAGTATCTGTATGCGGTGGAGAGGTACCTGCGCAAGTAACTGTCACGGTACGTGTTTTGAAAAATCATTCTGTGCCAACCCCTTACTTAATTAAGGATGATGCGATTAGTACGATTGCTTCAGCAAAAACATTGGATGAGGCTACGATTATTGCGACGAAAAATATGGTGCGTGTTATTAAGCAATCAACAGCTTTAACAGATGCTGAGGCAATTCATTTACTATCGCTTGCTGGGCAACTGCGCATTAGTCAAATCGTTGACCCTAATAAAACAGCGCGTATGGAATTACCGTTACGTTATTTAAGAAATTTTAGTTAAATATGAAAAAACGCATGAAATCAAGATGATCTATTTGGTTTCATGCATTTTTATTTGAAATGGCTTGGTAAAAGGTTTTTTATCTGATTTTCCTATAGAACTGTTTAGTTTTTGTACAGAAAAGCTTTGTTATAATCAAGCATTATTATAAAATAAATCATACGTCTCTTGCGAGGGCTTATAATTAAAACACCGTCATTATTGCAACAGGGGGGATGTTTATGAGAAAAAATATATTAATCGCCATTGGAGTTTTGTTGCTATTTTTATTTGTATTTTTGCTTGGCAATTGGCGTTATTTTTCCACAACTCACTTGCAGAGTGCTAGCAACGGCATTGCGCATGTTGAGGAAGAACAACTACAGCAACTTACTCAATTAAATGGCGAATGGTCTTTTTATCCCAACCTTTTACTTCCAGCAGAAGAATCGCTTGAACGGTACAAAGATCAACGAGTTAAAATAGAAGTTCCTAGTAGCTGGTACGATTATGTGCAGCCAAATGAGGAGGGCTTGCATACTGGTACATATCATCTGAAAATAGAAGTACCTGTTGATGATCAGTATGGTCTATACATACGTACGATTCGTACAGCCAATCGTATTTTTATTAATGGTGCAGAAGTGGGAGCAAAGGGCAACCCAAGTGCTAAGATGAAGGACTTTCAAACAGAAAATGATGATAAATACATCGTGATGGGGCAAAGTAGTAATAAGGAACTTGATATTTTGATACATGTAAGCAGTTATACTTCCCCAAAGGCAGGTATTATTTATCCAATAGAATTCGGTACAGCTCAGGTAATTCAACGATATTTTTTGATAAAAGGTTTACTTGATATTCTTGTTAGTGCAGGGCATATTATTTTTGGTGTTATTTATCTTATTACATACATACAAAATCGTAGATATAAGGAAGAACTATTTTTTGGTCTCTTTATGTTATTGTTTGGCTTATATTTATCATTTATTAATCAAAAAATATTTTTTTGGTTTGTGCCGATAACAGATGCTAGCGACCAAATCAGACTACAAATAAGTATTTTACCACTTGTGTTGATTTGTGCCTTACTATTTGTATTTTATATGTATCCACAAGTAGCTAATCGAAAAATAATGTATGCGATGATTGCGATACAATGCTTGGCTGTTATATTTTATGGTGTTTTCAATAGTTATGACAGTTTTGGTTATGCCTCTTCAGCTCTAGAGACTATAATGAGGAAAATAAGATATATAGTCGTCATTGGGTGCGCTATCTTATATATTATATGGATGATGGTGAAGGTACTTTGGCTTCGTTTAGAGGGAGCGCGCTATATATTCATTGTCTTTATCTCCAGTTGTTTGTACGCAACTTTATTGATAATTAATTTTTTGACAGGGATGCCTTTGGATTATTGTGAGTTTTTGCTATTTATTTTAGTACTCATTAGCCTTTCATCTTTGCTTAGCTATCGTTCCAATCGCGCTTACCTGAAAATACAAGCATTATCAGAGGAACTACAAACTCATGATGAAATGAAAAATCGTTTTTTACTCAAAACTTCACAGGCATTACGAGCACCATTAAATGCTATTTCCGATGTAGCGAAATCATTAATGGAAGGAATACAAGGTCCTCTTAAACGTGAACAACAGGAGCAAATGATTTTGGTACATAATGTGACACAACGTATGAGACATTTAGTAGAGGATTTACTGTTTTCTTCGAGCCATACAACGGGTCAGCTACATATCTCATATCGTGCTGTACCAGTTCGTGTCATACATGAGGTTGTCAAGGAATTCCATAGTACAATGGATAAAAATAGTAATCTAAATTTAATAGCAGAGGTAGAATCCTCGTTACCAGATATATATACAGATGAATTACGTTTCAAACAGGTGCTCTATAATTTATTGTTGAATGCATTGCAGCATACAACTATTGGGAAAATTGTTGTTCGAGCATTTGTTGAAAGCGGGTATATAGTCATTCAAGTTGAGGATACAGGTTCCGGAATTCCAGAGAAGGATTTAGAACATATTTTTAATGCCTTTTATCAAGTACCAACAAACCAGCCAAAAGAAGGGCTAGGTTTAGGGTTGAATATTGCTAAAAATATTGTTGAAGCATTGAACGGTGATATTCAAGTTGCTAGTACGTTAGGAGTGGGTACAGTTTTTACAGTGAAAATGCCTATAGCGTCAATGGAACAAAGCATTCCTGAGCAATTGCCTGCAATGCTAGTAGCGACAACGGATAAATCAATGCCACTTATTTATCGAGGTAATGATAAAAAAATTGTGCTGGTGGATGACGACTTGTCCCATATGATGATCTTAGCACACGCACTTATTGCAAAAGGCTATACAGTTATTGCATTTGATAATGGCTACGATGCGATAGAATATATTAAGCACAATCAAGTGGATTGTATGCTAATTGATTTATTAATTAGCGGAATATCAAGCTATGAATTATGTAAATATATACGCAAACATTATGATATGTTAGAGCTGCCAATTATTATTTTAACAACGATTATGAAGCATTCAGATGCATTATTAACACTGCAGGCTGGGGCAAATGAATATTTACAAAAACCGATTGATTTGGACGAATTAATAATTAGCATTAACTCTTTGTTAGCAGTGCGTCAGTCAGCGATAGATGCAATTGAAGATGAAATGAACAGCTTATATACGCAAATAACACCCCATTTCGTCTATAATACACTAAACACAGTGATTGGCTTAAGCTATACAGACATGGACAATGCTAGGGAGGCTCTATATTGTCTAGCTACTTATTTTCGAGCAAAATTAAATGTGCACTATCGCAATGGTATGGTATCGCTTGAGGAAGAAATGGAGCTTGTAAAAGCTTATTTATCTATTGAGAAAATGCGTTTTGGTGAGAAATTAACAGTTCATTATAATATTGATGAGTCTATACAATTGATGATCCCTGCATTATCTATTCAACCATTAGTAGAAAATGCTGTTGTGCATGGCATCTCCAAGAAAAAGGATGGAGGAACAATAGAAATTAGCGTACAGCAAATAGAGCAACGTGTTCATCTTAAAATTATTGATAATGGTATTGGAATTGCTAGTGATAAGCTACAGCAACTGCGTAGTGGGAAGGGTCAGCGCATTGGTTTTACAAATCCGTTTAAAAAATTCCAGCTTATGAAACAGGCAAATTTACATATATTTAGCGAAGAAGGGCAAGGAACAACAATTTTAATTGTATTGTCAATGGAGGAGAAAATATGAACGTTATTATCATTGATGATGAACAAGTAGCAATTGATGTTTTGAAAATCATGTTAGAACGACTGACACAATTTCCTATTGAAATTAAAGGGACGTTTACAAATGTGGATGAAGCTATATGTTATATACAACAGGAAACAATAGATATTATATTTTTAGATATTGAAATGAGAGATGTTAACGGTTTGCAAATTGCCAAGAAATTATTAAGTAATCAACCAGATTTGCAAATTATTTTTGTTACAGCACATAGTGAATTTGCAGTTGAGGCCTTTGAAGTACAAGTGGCTGACTATTTATTAAAGCCTGTTCATGAGAAACGGCTAATTAAAGCCTTGTCAAAGGTACAAGCAAATATATCAGATGAAAATATCAAAAAAGGCGAAATTGGGCTATATGCTCATGTATTAGGTTCGGGTTATTTACGGAATGTAGATGGAGAGCTTGTTAAATGGCGTACTCGCAAGACGCGTGAGCTGTTTTTTTATCTGTGGATACATCAGAAAAAGCCATTATCACGTCCTATTATTTTAGATATGCTATGGGAAGATACAGACGTTGAAAAAGCAAGTAATCTTCTAAATGTATCTATGTATCAATTGCGGAAGTTGTTCAAAGAGAATGGTTTACCAGACGCGGTCCAATCCATCAATAATCATTACCAATTAAATATTGAGATAGATAGCGACTATGCTGAACTAATGCGGTTATTACAACAAACTAAACATGACGAAGCATCTATAAGGCAATTATTAAATTGTTATGAGGGAGATTTTCTTGCTGAGGAAGAATACATCTGGACTATTCCGATTCGTCAAGATTTGAAAAAGGAATTTATTGGTATACTGGAGAGCTTTATTAGTAATACAGCACATCTAACTCCTTTATTAAAAATAAATTGCTTACAAAAATTATTAGAGCTAGATGAGTATAACGAGCATTATATGTTGCTATTATTGTCATTTTTTATTGAGCAAAATAAAAAGCATGAATGTATAGAGTATTATCAATATATTAAGGAGAAATTGGAAGAAATAAATGTAGCTGTGCCAAGCGAGATACATCAAGTTTATAGAGATTATATAAAATAAGTATGATTTTTAATAATTGTTTGTAATTGTGTAAGCTGTTTGCTATGATTAAATGCAAATATTTAATTCGTTGATGTGACCAAGTAAATAAAGAATTGTGAAACAGAGAATATAGCGAAAGCTGAGAGCTATATCACCCCTTCTTTATTGAAACCTAGCATGGAGAAGTTATGCAAACATAACCGGCTTGTTACCGTTATACAACCTTAGAGAGCTTTAAGCGATTAAAGCTAAAAATAGGTGGTACCACGTTTTCAAAGCATAAAGACGTCCTAATACAGGATGGCTTTATGCTTTTTATTTTGACTTTTAAGGACATGTATAGTGGAGTTCACATTCAACGGGTGTCAAACACATATGAATTATTAAAGAGGAGTGTATTGTCTATGCAACAAGAAAATGAATTTACAAAATGGTATTTGAAAACAATTCAAGATGCGGAATTAATGGATTATACACCTGTGCGAGGCTGTATTACATTCCGACCAGATGGCTATGAAATTTGGGAGCATATTCAAGCTGCTATGGATCAGCGCTTTAAAGAGACAGGGCATCGCAATGCTTATTTCCCTATGTTAATTCCTGAATCATTTTTTCAAAAGGAAAAGGACCATATTGAAGGTTTTTCACCAGAGTTACCATGGGTAACAGAAGCAGCAGGAGAGCCTTTGGAGGAGCGATTAGCATTGCGACCAACCTCTGAAACAATGATTGGACATCTTTATTCAAAATGGGTGAAAAGCTATCGTGACTTGCCACTCTTGTTAAATCAATGGGCGAATGTCTTTAGATGGGAAAAGAAAACATTACCGTTTATCCGTACATCGGAATTTTTATGGCAGGAAGGGCATACTGCACATGAAAATGAGGAAGAGGCGCGCCAAGAAACGATGCAGATGCTCGCAATTTATAAGGAAGTAGTAGAAAATTTATTAGCCATTCCTGTATATGATGGGACAAAAACAGCATCAGAGCGATTTGCGGGTGCGGTCGATACATTTTCGATTGAAGCGATGATGAAGGATGGCAAAGCAGTGCAAGCAGGTACATCCCATTATTTAGGGACAAAATTTGCGGAGGCCTTTGATATTAAATATCTTAACAGAAATAATGAGCATCATTATGTGCATACAACTTCTTGGGGTACATCTACTCGACTGATTGGCTCAGTAATTATGGTACATGGCGATGAAAAAGGCTTAGTTTTGCCACCGAAAATTGCCCCAACACAAGTTGTGCTAATGCCAGTTGGTCCTTTTAAAAAGCATCCAGAAATTTTAGAGAAGCTCGAGGAAATTCAGCAAGCTTTAAAGGTTAAAGGAATCCGTGTGAAGCTAGATGATACAGATCAAACAGCAGGCTTTAAATTTAACAAATGGGAGCAAAAAGGAGCAGCTTTACGTGTTGAGCTAGGACCTCGCGATTATCAAAACGGGCAAGTGATTGTCAAAGCCCGTGATGAAGAGGATAAACAAACAGTGAATCTAGCACAATTAATCACTGTAATTGAAGAAGAGCTTGAAGTCATGCAGGCACGTCTATTGACAAAGGCACGTGGGTTTAGAGATGCGCACTCTCATATTACAATTGATTCTTTAGCACAGCTACAACAGCATATCGAAGCAACCCCAATACCAGGCTGGATTTTAGCGGGCTGGTGTGGTAGTGCAGACTGTGAGCAAAAGGTAAAGGAACAAACAAAATTTACAACACGCAATATCCCATTCGATCCTCCGGTCCAAAAGACAACATGTATTTGCTGTGAGCAGCAAGCACAGCATACGGTTTGGTTTGCTAGGGCATATTAAATATGGTTGAAATTCCCTTACATTCTTTCTATACTACTAATTAGTAAGATGATAGGGGGAGAATAGATGATGGGGAAAATTGTAAAAGAAAAATTGTTGAAGGTGATGGCTTTTTCACTTATAGTGCTGTTGCTTGGCACAGCACTGCCTGTATATGCGAATGCAGATGCAAATAGTCCGAGTACCAATTACCGAATATATTTACGTGTAGACGAGGTTGATATATTTGACAAGCCTAATGGCAAGAAAATTGCCACAGTCGAGCAATATGTCGATGATGCGGATGGTCCAGCTGATTTTAATCGCTTTATTGTCAATAGCTTTGTAAAGGATAATTATTGGGCAAAAGTAACAGTGACAAAGGTGGACGGTAAAAAAATAACAGGCTATGTCCGAACAAAATTTATTATGCCCAATCTTCATGCGCTCGATTATGTTATTGTAAATCATACAGCAGGTTTAACGTTAAAATCACAGCCTAATGCAAAATCGAAGGGTATTATTACAATTCCATATGGCACAAGAGTGGATATTAATTATGATAAAGAACTTACAGAAGCATGGTATTATGTGACATACGTAGTGAAAGGGAAAAAATATAAAGGCTATCTACCAAGCAAATATTTGCAGTGATTGAACTATTAAAGAAGGCGCTTTTGAATGAACTTAACATTCAAATACGCCTTCTTTGCTTTTTATCTCACAATATAAAAATAAAATGAACTTTTTCATCCCCTTATTTGTATAGTGAGTAAATAAATCGATGGGGGCTCATTTTATGAATCTTTCTTTGCAAGATATTGTAAAAACGTATAATGGTCATGCTGTATTAAAACATTTTACTGCGACATTTCCAGTAGAAGGTTGCTATTTGTTGCTAGGAGAAAATGGCGCCGGGAAATCGACGCTAGCAAAATGCATTGCGGGCGATATTGTTTATGATAGCGGGACAATGCATTATCAGCATAACCGCCCAGTAGCAGAGGATGTAGCGTTACAATACCAAACATTTGATAGCTATAGCCATTTAAAAATTGCTGAGGTCATACGGCTTTTTCAAGCACTAACTAGAGGTTCTGGTGATTTAACAGAGCTGTATAGTTTACTTGAGTTAACTACATATAGCGATATTTTAGTGAAAAATGCTTCAGGTGGTCAGCGCAAAGCACTATCAATTTATTTAGCGTTTTTGTTAAATAAACCGATAATTTTGCTTGATGAGCCATTTGCAGACTTAGATTTGACGAAGAAAAAGCAATTTGCTGCATTTTTGCAAAAAGATATTAAGGAGTCTCAGCGCATTATCATCGTTATTAGTCATGAGGTGGCGGGCTTCGAGAGGCTGTTCGATTCGATTTATATTTTACAAGATGGTCGGTTAGCGGATCACGGCACGTTAAATGCCTTAGAAGAAAAATATCCTAACCCTATGTTTAAAGGGATTGAGGGCATTTATTTTGAAGTAACAGGCAAAGTATTAGGAGGGCGAGTAGGATGATAAAACAAATTACACGTACATTTATATTAGAAAGCATGCGGAACTATGGAGTAGGCTTTGGTAATGTACTACCAGCATTTATTTTCTTAATCATATCCTTTATTATAAAATCTGTTGTCAATGAGGAAACATTTCAATACATGGTGAAGGGGCAGTTTTTGCCTGTTTCAATTTTACTACTGCTATTCTCATTTGCTTTTTCAAGTGCTACGATTTATTTAGCGGATATGAAGGCCAATCGCACATTTGATTGGCTGAAGCGTACAAAGATAGCTGCATCCACTTATTATATAGGGATGGGGATCGGCGTATTCATTTTAGCAAATATTGCATTAGTGTTGTTATTAGCTAGCTATAAACTATTAATTGATATTACATGGAGTAATTTTTTGCTTATATTATTAATGTGCAATTTTGTTTTGCTTGCACTGTATCCATTAAGCTTTATTTTGGCGGGGCTTTTTAAAAATGGCAAAATGGCACAAAGCATGCTTGTACCAACGATGATTTTATTGATGTTTTCGATAACGATGACAACAATGTTTTTAACGCTTGCTGGCAAGAACCCGCAGCACTATTTTATCTTTTTAGTGTGGAATCCAATGCTTTATTTGAATGATGGCCTACAATATTATTTAGGTTTAACGGCAACTACATGGCTTCCTTTGTACCAATATTTTATTATTTTAGCAGGCTGGAGCTTAGTACTTGCGCTGATTGCTCGCAAAGTTTACCACAGATAGGAGGAAAGAATGATGGGAATTGGCTGGATTGTTTCGTTAATTGTTGGAGGGCTGTGGATGATTGTCATTTTAGCGATAATTATACCATTTGATCGAAAGCATATTGTTCGAGAAAATCGAAAAATAAATTATCGCAAAACAACGATTTATTTACGTTGGAATGTTTTTGATACAATAATATTTACATTAGGCTTTTATACAATTATTTGTGTGCAGGCGTTAAATATGCTGATTTCAAAAGGGGAAGATGTAACGAATCCGTATGTGCAATTTTTTACAAATCAATCACAAGTATGGGTGATTATAATTGTTATTTATTCATTTGTACGTATTTCAAGCACATTAAAATCCATCAAAGCCCGTTTGGGGGATGAGCTAGATGATGACAAATGAGGATTTGATGCTCGCGTATCAAATGGGGGATGTTGAGGCATTTACTAAGCTGTATAATCAATTGTATAAGCCTTTGTACAGCTTTTTATTTCGCTATACGGGTGAGGAACAGTTAAGCATTGATATTGTACAAGATACATTTGAGCAGCTACAAAAAAAGCACCTAGATTTTGATGCGCAAAAGGGCACTGTAAAATCATACATATTTCAAATTGGTTATCGTTTATTAATCAATAAGCTTAATCGCAGGAAAAAGTGGCGTAGCTTTTTTCCATTTTTAGTACCTATACAGACGACTTCTTTTTCAACAGAGGATAAACTTGCGGTACAGCAGGCGATTGCCAAGCTGCCAGAAAAGCAGCGCGGTGTCATATTGCTTGCGTATTACCATGATTTACAGCAGGATGATATTGCTAAAATATTGGCGATACCTGTTGGGACGGTTAAGTCGAGATTACATCAAGCATTAAAGCGTTTAAAAGAGGAGTTAAAGGAGGATTTTCATGCTGAATAAGGAATGGGAAAAGGAAGAAAAGCTACAGCGACAATTAGATCAGTTCGAAGTGCAAATCCCAGAAAAACTCGCAACTCATAAAAAAAGCCGATGGGACCGTTTCATTACATATTTAGGCTCACCTGCAAAAGATCCTTTAGAGGAGTGGAGCAGTACAACGACAGGTTATGCAGCCTTGCGTATTATGCCGCTTGCATGTGGGCTAGTGCTAGCGATTATGCAATGGCTGAGTATAGGGAGATAGGGAAGCGTGAGAGCTAGTTTTCTCACGCTTTTTACCGTTTTAGATTTTAAAACGCAGCATATTCCAAAAGCCGATATCCTCAAAGCCTAAGCGCTTGTAAATCGCCCCAGCAGCAGGGTTATCATAAAATAAACAAAGCGACTTGCCTTCATCTAGGATTTCTCCGCATAGCTTTTGCATGCATTTTGTTGCATAGCCTTTTTTCTTGTAGTCTGCGTGTGTCGCAACAGCAACAACCATTGCAGATAGGCTATTTTCAGCGGTAGTAGAGGCAGTTGATACCATGACATCACCCTCACGCATAAAATAAGTACGCCCTGTTTTGCTTTCCAAAACGCGCAGCTTGCCTTCGACTGAAATTGGACTGCCTGCAAATTCAGGAATCGTCTTTAATAGTGCCACATTTTCCTCGATTGTTTCATGTGTTAATAGCTCTATGTTTTGTAAGTCCTGCTCTTCATAAATTTTTTGTAATGCTGTACATTTTGCATAATACAGTTCTTTCTTTTTGAATAGCTCTTTCTGAATTAGTGGCTCTAGCTGATCTGTGACATGCTTTAAGCCAGATAGCTCTGTTGCCTTTTCATCGCTGTTAATAATTGCTGCAAAGCCTTCTACATCAAAGACTCCTTGTGCGTAAGGTATGTAGTTACCCTCGTATTTTAGTAATACTGCAATTAGCTGATTTCCTTCAAATTGTCCCCAAATTTTTTGGAATGGCTGGTCATAGCCAAATGCCTCAATATCGCCAATAATAAAAAGATTTTCAGCAGGCTGTTGCTGGACGAGTGCCATGCAAATGTCATGATCTGCAGCTGTTAAAAGTCGTATCATGGAATCTCCCCCTTAAAAGTAAATTAATGCAATAATAGAGAAAAAGATTGCGAATGTCAACAACATTTAAGTGGAGGGGTTTTAAAACATGGAATAAACTTCGAAAAACATGGAATAAACCTCAGAAAACATGGAATAAAACTAAAACGTAGAATAAAATCAAGCAAACCGAGCTTTCAATGCGAAAGCTCGGTTTTGCCCTATAAAATATTTGCTAATCTTTTAATGCCTTCTTCGATAATTTCAGGTGTTGAGTTTGTGTAATTTAAGCGCATCGTGCTAACATCGCCAGCTTGCACATAAAACGGATTGCCGGGTACGAAGGCTACTTTTTGTTCCATTGCTTTATTAAAAACATCCATTGCGGAACGCCCATCATTCATCGTTGCCCAAATAAACATGCCACCTTGAGGTTTGGTATACGAAACATAAGATGGGAAGTATGTTGCCATTGCCTGTAGCATCGCGTCGGATTGGGTTTTGTACAAGTTTTTAATTTTTTGAATGTGCTGCGATAAATCGTTATTTAATAAATAATCTGCAATAACATATTGCGAGAAAATATTTGTATGCAAGTCTGTTGCTTGCTTCGCTGTTTCAATATGCTGTAACAGCTCTTTATTTTTCGTAATAATAAAGCCAAGGCGCATACCTGGTGTTACGATTTTTGAGAATGAGCCTAGTAACACGCTATTTTCTAGTTTACCTGCACCGATATAAGGTAAATGCTGTCCTTCAAAGCGCAGTTCACCATAGGGGTCATCCTCTATTAAAATAACATCATGGCGTGATACAAGCTCATATACTTGTTGACGTTTTTCTAAAGAGTAAGTAAGACCTGTTGGGTTTTGGAAATTTGGTACGGTATATATAAACTTCACATTCGGCTGCTGTAAAGCATGCTCAAGCTGTTCTAAATTTAGACCATCCTCCTCTAATGTTACAGGATAAAATGTAGGTTCAGCTAAAGTAAATGCTTGAATTGCACCTAAATAGCCAGGCTCTTCGATAATAATGCCGTCCCCTTTATTCACTAGCACTTTTGCTAATAACTCCAATGCTTGCTGTGAGCCTGTTGTTAGTAAAATGTCATCAGGATGTACTTGTAAGTTATATTGACGATTATATTTATCAGCAATATATTGACGTAATGGTAAGTAGCCTTGTGTTGCAGCATATTGGAATAGTTTGGCACCATGCTGCTTCATTGCACGATCGATGGATGTATGAATATCCTCTAGCGGGAATGAAATGGGGTTTGGTAAGCCACCAGCAAAAGAAATAACATCGTTTGCTTCGGTTACCTTTAAGATATTTCGAATAAATGAAGAGGGGGTATTTAAAATTCTGTCTGAGTACTGCATAATGTAAACAACCTTCTTTGTTTGATTTTTGCGAAAATTATAACATTTTTAAATTATCTGCACAATATGCTTCGTGAAAAAAATTACAAGCAAGCTTTTTTAGTTAAATAAGCTTATAATATATTAGTTGAGTTTAATTAAGAAAGAAGGTTGTCATCATGACAGTAGCATTAGTATTAGGTGCTAGTTTCGCTTTGTTAGCGATTGTGCTAGGCGCATTTGGAGCACATGCTTTAAAGGACAAATTTCCTGAACCTAGATATGCCGCGATTTGGGAAACGGCAGTACAATATCATATGTACCATGCATTAGGGCTTGTAGCAGTAGGTATTTTAGGATTTGATGTAATTTTAGGTACAACAACTGTGCTTCAATGGGCAAGTTATTTAATGGTAGGGGGCATCCTGCTATTTTCAGGTAGCCTTTATGTGCTAGCTGTGACAGGTGTGAAAAAGCTAGGTGCCATTACACCACTAGGTGGGCTGCTATTTATTGCGGCATGGGCATGTGTAATAATTGCGATTGTATGACTATTGAGCGTAAGCTTGATAGTCTTTTTTTATGAAATCTAAAAATGTCGGTGGTTTTCAGTGAAATATCGGCGGCTTTCAGCAAGATATCGGCGAAATTAAAAAAATATCAGCTTTTTCTTAAAAAGTGCAAGCTAAATTTAAAAAATTGCAGTCTAATCAGTATAGAGAGGTGAAAAATGTGAATGAACGGCTAATTCAACAAGCACAAAAAGGAGATGATGCAGCATATATTGCGCTCTTTCAGCAGTATGAGCAGGAGCTGTATGCCATGGCTTTTATTTATGCAAAAAATCAGGATGACGCGCTCGATATTGTTCAAGAATGTGCCTACCGTTCTTATAAGGCAATCCAACAATTGCGGGAGGTAGGCTATTTTAAAACGTGGCTCGTTCGCATTTTGATCAATTGTGCGCATGATTTATTAAAAAATCGGCCGCATTATGAGGAATTAGATGATACATATTTAGTTGAGGAACCGATGGAGCTCGATATGCATTTTACTATGCAAAGCATTATGGAAAATTTATCGATTGAGGAAAAGCATGTCGTTTTACTGAAATATTATGAGGACTTTACATTTGAACAAATTGCAGACATTTTACAGCTCAAGCTCGGAACAACGAAAACAATTTTGTATCGTGCATTAAAAAAATTAAGAGCAAAGCTAGAGGAGGAGGACATTGCGGATGAAATCTTTAAAGGATGAACTTCGTCAAATAGAGATGCCAAATCAGCTGCATGAACGAGCTGTAACGGGTATTCAGCGTGCTGCAAAAGAACAACATCGAAAAAAATGGCTACCAAGCTTTTTGGCGATTCCGCTAACAGCAGCAATTGCTTATTTTATTTGGCTTGTATCTACAGGACCGATTACCGAACAAAATAAACAGGCAGCAGGGGTAGCAAAAGAATTATATAACGTCTACTGGATTGCAGGAATCTGTACAGCACTACTACTTGTTATTACCGCGCTACTTAGTACACGTTATAAAAAATGGCGTAAACAATTGGCACTGTTTTTTGTTATTGCTTTGTCATGGATTTGGAATAGTGCTTATTATGAAGCACAGCAGCTACCCCAGCCATATGTTTATCCGATATCGGTTAGCCTAAGGTCGGAGTATGATTTTAAAACCATTTACATTCATGCAATTATCAATAAAAAAGACTTTGAAAAAACGATACAAAATATTGTCATTAACGATGTAAATCTTCCAATAACTGAGGTGAATAGTGTGAGTTTAGAAAGCACAGCACATCATATTTCAACAGATGCAACACTTAATTTAAAGCCCGCAGATATAATCGAGGCGATGAATCGACGCACGCCAATTGAAGCATATGCCTTTTTTTCTGATGGTCAAAAAATTCCTTTTGACGCTGAGTTTATTGAAATAAAAGGGGGAGAGGATTTACAGGGCGATGGAATTGGCATTAGTACAAAGTACCGTATAGAAACGATTAATACAGATATTACAACAATCAAAGCATTTACTCCTCCTTCTGCCGCCAGTAGTTATGAGTTGTGGAATGAAGGGAAACTAATACAGCGCGTTGGTGTAAACGGCGAGGAGGACATAGATTTACTACCATATAAAATGGAAAGTCGCCATTTGAAGCTAGTTTATACGCTAAATGACAAAAGAGAGCTGTATAGCTATCAAAGTCAGTACTATAAGATGGAAACGGCAGATGGCACAATGCTTCATAGTCAGGGTGTTATATTTTTCCCTCCGCTTTCGCGTGATATTGTAAAACAAGTACGACAGGAGATGATGGAGCATGACTGAGCAATGGCAAATCGCGTTAAAATGGCTGAGTAGAGGGTTAATTTGTTCGACCTTCACATTCTTTTTACCTTATATCTATGTATTATCGTTGTTTATCATCTTTTATGGCGTATGGAAAATACCTGAAAAAAGCAAATTAAAAGGGGTTCTTTATATTGTTATGCTTATTATTATGGTGGATGAATTATTTTCAGCAAAATGGTATACACAATATATTATTTTTGAAGATATGATGAGCTGGTTTTTGTTTATATTTAAATATTTAGTGTTACTATTTATTATTTATATGCTACAGCCCCTTTCTGAAAAAACGGATAGCATGCAAGCATTTAAGAAAGTAGAACGATTTGGTATGTTTGTCATAGCAGCTTCTCTTTTCGCATTTTCTTTTGGTATGAACGTAAAGGATGATTTTCAATTAACGATTGTTTTTGGAGCTGCTTTATTTTATTTAGCTGCGTTAATTATGTTGATTCGATTTATAAAAGAAATGATGCGAACGGGTTTGTTATTTTTAAAATAATAATTAGCATGTAAATAGCTTTAAAACAAACAAAGCACATGAAATCAAAGGGAAAAGCTTTAATTTCATGTGCTTTTTTTAATCTCCTTTTTTAGCTTGGCGCTCCCAAATGAGCAGCGATGGGAATGGGTCAAATGCCCATTCATTGCGCCCATCAAATTTATACATACCATAATGTAAATGTGGGGGGAATTTGCCAGATGTTCCTTCCTTGCCATAGCCTGAGCTGCCGACATAGCCGATGACAGTGCCAGGACCTACAATATCGCCAATAGCTAAATCAGGATGGAATGATGATAAATGTGCATAATAATGATACGTATTATTCACATCGCGAATGCCAATGCGCCAGCCACCATAATCATTCCAGCCCATCACTTCAATAGCCCCATATGAAGTGGAATGGACAGGTGTTCCATAGCTTGCAAATAGATCCGTGCCTTCATGCGTTCTTCTGCCACCCCAGCCTCTACTCGCGCCCCAAGTACCTTTATAGCTGTAATTCGCACGAACTGGAATAGGAAAGGCTCGTTCTGCTAAGGCGACTGTATTGTATTTTTTATAAACTCCTGCGATAACATGGATTTGATTAATTATTTGATCATTTTCGTAATATTCCTCTAATGCAGCTTGGAATGTACCAGCTGTCGCGTGAGCTTGGTGCAAGTAGTTGATAAGCGTGCGCAGTACATCTGCATCTTGCGCTGGATCTGCCACGCCGTCATTATTGCCATCTTGTCCATTACCAGCAAAATAAGCGATTGTTGAAGGTGCTGTATCTTGTGCGGAAGGATTAAGAGGGCCAGACCAAAAATGCGAAGGGAATTGTATGGAAATGATACCTTCACGTGTTGCTATATCTTTACGCACTGCTTGAATATTGCGTTCATATTGGTCGATTGCGGCGATGTAATACCATGGGACAATTGGGCTTTCAAATTCATAATAATAGGACATTCGTTGTGCGTATATTTCATCTTGTGAAAGTGCTTGTTGTGCGTTACTATTTGTAGTTACGCACAAACTTCCGAGTAATAATATAAACGCGATTATTGGAAAATTACGCATTGTACATGACCTCCGTTCTATGTGTATAGTATGACCGCTTTTTTTGATGTTATGAGTAGGTAATTAGTTATATTGGATGTTTATAAATATATGGATTTGAGTATTTAATCATAAATTAACTATAAATAATTAATAGGTATACACGATAATAGAAGTACAGAGAACTTTGTATATGCAATAAACGTTGTTTAGTTTTTGTGTAGTGGAGTATGTTACTGTAAGTGGCGCAAAATATTACAAATTTTAAGGAGGGTAAGATGTGGAAGCTCGAATGATATCAGCGAACGTAATGCAACAAAAGGAAGTACAAAAATATTTTACAGTAATGTGTGAGAGCGTTATTCGATCGCATTTAACGATGACTGCAATTTTTTTAACATTATCAGAAGGCTATAAAACAGAAGAGCTTGCTAAGGAAATGTCTGTATTTTTACAGGCTAAATTGCGCAAAACAGACTTGCTCTTTCAGTTAGATAATAATGCTGGTTGGGGTATAATCTTTTTACAAAGTGGTGAAGTAGAGGCAAGGGCCTTTTTAAATCGTATATTTGACATATTAAAAAAAGAATATCCACAACTAACTATTAATGCCTCGATTACAGAAATTCGAAATAACAACATAACTTTCGATGCATTAATTACTGCCAATGAGCAAATATTGAGCAAAATTTCAAATGAAGCTTGGGTGATTGAAGAAATTACCGATTATCAGCAGCCGCCAACAGAGCTTGTAAAAGTAAGCATTATTGAAGAAAACGACATTTTTAGACATGTATTAGAAGTGGCTATAAATCAATTAGAGGTTCCTCATTTTTCCTTAGAAGTTTCCTCTTATGAAGATGGCTATAGCTTTTGGCAATCAGGAAACTATCAATCTGCCCATACACATTTAATTATTGTAAATGATATTTTACCTCGGAAAAACGGCTTTGAGCTTTTGCATAGTTTGAGAATGATGCCAAATGGGAATAAGTTCATTATTTACATGATGTCTGAACGCAACTCTGAAGCGGTGGCATTAAATGCATATGAGAGTGGGGTTGATGAATTTATTATTAAGCCATTTAATTTACGCCTAATTGAAGCGAAAATTAAACGCACGTTTGCGAGGTTATGGCCATGATGATAGAATTAAAAATTTCAACTTTATTGTGGATTATTGCTGTCTTGCTTTTTATGTTACTGTTATTTTTGCTTTATATTATTATACAGCATAATAAGGAAGGGCGATTTAATCGAAGAAGGGATGCTTATGTGGAGGCATATACTGGAGATTGGTATGATTTTTTAATTCGAGATACAGATTTATCTGCTTCGGTTATACCACATAATAAGGCGCAAGTAACCGCAGTAGAAAGAATTTTTTTATCTTACTTGAAAAATCTTCAGCACCCAGAGATTGAAAAGAAAATACAGGACTTTGCAAATGTATATTTAAAAGACTTTTATATAGAAGATTTAAAAAGTCGGCTTTGGAGTATCCGAATGAACGCGTTATATCGCATTGCGGATTTTAAAATCAATTCTCTTATGGATAATTTGGAGAGCTTTGAAAAGAGAAATATTTCGAAAGAGGAGTACTTCCAGTTATTTAAAATATATTCTGTATTACAACCAAGCAAATTTTTAGAGAAACTAGATGAAGTGCAAATTACTTATTCAGAAAGTGAATATCGACGCTTATTTATTTTGCTTTCCGATAATATTTTTACACAGGTTTTCGATAATTTTTATCATTATGATAAAAACATCCAGTTTGCAATTATTGATACAGCAGCAGTAAAACGCAATATGTTGTTTATTAGTAAATTAAAAGAATTGCTAGCGGATGATAGCTTAGAAATTAAAATTCGCGCTCTAAAAGGGCTATATGAAATAGGTATTGTTGATGAAATAGAAACATATATTCCATTTGTCAGCTCTGAAGTGTGGGAAGTCCGATTAATGGTTGCGAAAATTTTTCGCTATGCACCATTATCATACACCTATACGTATTTAGAACAGCTAATACAAGATGAAAATTGGTGGGTACGTTCACAAGCTGCGAAAACAATTATTGAGGACCGGCATGGAGTTGAGATGTTACAACAATTTATTGTTAGTGCTGATGACCAATTCGCGGTTGAATTAGCTCAAGAAACGATTATGAGAAGGCAGGGGGGCAAATAAATATGGTGGATTATATAATGAAGTTTTTCGGTAGTCTCATTATATTTTATATGTTCATCGTTATCGCATCCTACTGTATTATGCTAACAGTTGCCTTGATAACTATGAGAAAGCGCTATCGTTTAGACCCTTCCGAATACGATGATGCACACATTGATGCATTTTATTCGAAACCTATTTCACTACTTGTCCCTGCGTATAATGAAGAGATAGGCGTTGTAGATACAGTTTATTCATTATTAAATTTACGTTATCCACAAACGGAAATTATTATTATTAATGATGGCTCAACTGACAATACACTAGAGACGGTGATAAAGCATTTTAAAATGAAGCCAATAGAACAAATTATAAAAATGGATATTCCGACAAAACAAGTAAAGCAAATTTATCAATCTGAAATATATCCGAATTGTATTTTAGTGGATAAAGAAAATGGTGGAAAGGCAGATGCCTTGAATGTTGGCATTAATATTTCGCAATATCCGTATTTTTGTTCAATTGATGGCGACTCCATTTTAGATGAAAAATCACTGCTACGTGTGATGAAGCCGATTATTTTATCAGATGGAGAAGTAATTGCAGCTGGAGGAAATGTGCGCATTGCAAATGGCGCAAAAATGCAACGTGGCTCTGTTTACGAAACAAATTTGCCATCGAACTATTTAGTTGTAATGCAAATTATTGAGTATTTTAGGGCATTTTTAATGGGGCGAATTGCGTTAAGCCGATTTAATTTAGTATTAATTATTTCTGGTGCCTTTAGTGTATTTTCAAAAAAGTGGGTAGTAGAGGCTGGCGGCTACGCTGCTAATGTTATTGGTGAGGACATGGAATTGGTCGTTAAGCTTCACCGTTTATTAAAGGAAAAAGGCGAAAAAAAGCGCATTGAATTTGTACCAGATCCAGTATGTTGGACTGAGGCACCACAAACATTAGGTGTTTTGCGTAGACAGCGTAGACGCTGGCACCAAGGATTGCTAGAAAGCTTATGGAAGCATAAACGCATGACATTGAATCCTAAGTACGGATTAATTGGCTTTATCTCATTTCCGTATTTTTGGTTAATAGAATGTTTAGGGCCGATTATTGAGCTTGGAGGCTATATTTATCTTATTTTTGCCTTTTTCTTAGGAAATATATATTACGAAATTGCGATAACCTTGTTGCTGTTATTCGTCATTTACGGTGTCATCTTTTCGATTGCATCCATCATATTTGAGGCATGGACAATGAATAGTCATCCTTCAACGCGAGAATTATTACGCATGACAGCATTATCGTTTACAGAAATATTCTGGTATCGCCCGTTAACGCTTATTTGGCGCTTAGAAGGAATTATCAACTTCTTCCTCGGTAAAAGCGATTGGGGCAATATGAAACGACAAGGTATTGCTGGCAAGGAGGAAGGCGCATGAAACGAATTTATTTTGTTATGGTAATTGTTGCGCTAATTTTGATTACACCAATTATTTGGTGGTATTTAGAAGATAATCACGCAGTTCGCGTTGCAATTTTAGATAAAACTGTTCCAAACGAAACTTATCGGGAGCATTTAGGAATTACATGGTTTTTAAACCATTACAAATACCAATTGGATGGGCAACCATACAATGCAGAAGCTGATTATTTTGGAACGATTCCAAATGATGAGACGAAAAAAATTCAAGAAAAGCAATTTCCTACAGACTATAGTGATTACGATGTCATTTATTTAGCAGACACGTATGGTGTGTATGAGGATGATTTACAGGCAGAAAGACGCTTAGGTCGACGGACTGAAAAAATTGTTGGCGGTTTAACATCGGAGGAATGGAAAAACATTGTTAATCGTTTAATGAGCGATAAAAAAAGCATGCTAATTGCTGAATATAATACATTTGCGTCACCTACCTCAGAAGCTGTTAGAAATGAGATGCAGGTTTATTTAGGCATTGAGTGGTCTGGATGGATTGGACGCTATTTTGATGAGCTAGATTTTCGTAAAAATGAGGATATCCCACAATGGGTTATTGATCAATATGGTGAAGATTGGAATTATCAAGGTGGAGGCTTTCTACTTGTAAATGAATGGCAAGAAGAGCTTGTCGTATTAGAGCTAGATAAACATGTAGATGAGGCGGGTATAAAAGTAGCATTATCTGATAAAGGTAAAGAATTTTTAGGCAAGACAGCTAGTGCCAATTATGAGTATTGGTTTGATATAGTGACACCGAAATACTCAGAGGATGTACTCGCAAATTATAAATGGAGTGTGACAAAAGAAGGGGAAGAGCTACTTGAAAAGCATAATATCCCATTGCAATTTGCGGCAATCATTGGGAAAGAAAGACGCTTTTCAAATTCCTATTATTTTGCTGGTGACTTCAACGATATTTCAAAAGCACCATCATTTTATAAAGTAAAAGGTTTGCCAACTGTATATAAATATGCGGAAAAATTTGCAGATCGCTCATTTTACTGGTCAATTTATGTACCAATGTTGCACAAAATATTTGCAAATTATGAAAAGAAAGAAACTGAAAAAGTAGTGAAAAATGATGACTCCTATTATAATGCACGGGTGCAGGGAGAACAATTTGAAGTTTTCAAAGATGGCAAGTGGGAGCAGATTGTTTTTAAAGGTGTCAATCTTGGGATGGGGAAACCCGGTGCATTCCCTGGAGAGGCAGCTATAACCGAGGATGAATATTACCGTTGGTTTAAACAAATTGCGGATATGAATGCTAATACAATACGTGTTTATACATTGCATCCACCCGGCTTCTATAATGCACTTGCGCGCTATAATGAAAAATATTCTGACAAACCACTTTATGTGCTGCACGGGGTATGGATTGAAGAGGAAGGCTTAGAAGCTAACTTTGATGCGTATGATGAAAAAACGTTGGAAGATTTCCAAAATGAGATGAAGCGTATTGTTGATGTTATTCATGGCAATAAGTATGTAGAACCTCGCCCAGGGCATGCTTCAGGTTTATATGAAGCGGATATTTCAAAATATGTAATTGGCTGGGTACTTGGGATTGAGTGGTATCCGGATGTTGTTGTTGGTACAAATGAAAAACATGCATCAATCGGTCAATATAGTGGCACATATTTCGAAACAAAGGATGCCTCACCATTTGAGTATTGGCTTGCAGAACAAATGGATTTAGTAACAATGTATGAGAAGGAAAAATACAATTGGATGCGCCCAATGAGCTTTACAAACTGGGTAACAACAGATTTACTTGATCACCCATCAGAGCCTTCAGAAGATGAAGATTTAGTTGCTGTAAATCCAAACGTTATTTATACGAAAGATTTGATGAATGATATTGGACAATTTGCTTCCTATCATGTTTACCCATATTACCCAGATTTATTTAATTTCGATGAAGGCTATTTAAACTATGTTGATTTCCGAGGAAATAAAAATAGTTATGCAGGATATTTAAATGAATTACATGCCGCACATCGTATGCCAGTTTTAATTGCTGAGTTTGGTATTCCGGGCTCACGTGGTATGACACATGAAAACGTTTATGGCTGGAATCAAGGCTTTATGTCTGAAACAGAGCAGGGAGAAACTTTGCAGCATTTGTATGAAGATATTATGAACGAGGGCTTGCTAGGAGGATTAGTATTCACTTGGCAGGATGAATGGTTTAAGCGTACATGGAATACGATGGACTATGATGATCCAAACCGCCGTCCATTTTGGTCTAATGCACAAACAAATGAGCAGCAATTTGGTCTTCTTAGCTTTGATCGCCTAAAAATAAAAGTGGATGGCAATAGCGAAGAATGGGAAGGGACATCTTTGTATGATTCATCAACTGCTTCAATGGCAGTTGATTATGATGAGCGATATTTATATATTAAATTGCAAGGCGACGTTTTAAAAAATGGTTTACCGCGTATTTTATTAGATGTAGTACCTGAACAAGGTAATCGCTTTGCAACAACTGTTCAAGATGTAGCATTTGCAAATGGAGTCGACTTTATTGTTGAGCTAAACAAAAAGGGAGATTCGCGTGTTGTTGTTGATGAATACTATGATTTTTATGATTATTTTTATGGACATTTATTAAAGATGATTCCACCTCATACAGCAACGCCGATTATGAACAGTGGCAGATTTTCGCCTATTCATTTTGTATTAAACAAAGAGCTTTATTTACCACAGCAGAAGATTACAACTGAGTTTAGCTATTATGAAACAGGCAAACTAATGCAGGGGAATGCTAACCCAGAGTCGGAGGATTATAATTCGCTTGTTGACTATGCTTGGACACAGGATGATGTAATTGAATTACGTTTACCGTGGCTATTAATACAATCAAAAGATCCAAGTCAACGCGAATTTATAGGAAATATACACCGAGATGGTGTTGAAGCAGCAGTAAAAGTGGATGAAATATTTATTGGAGCCGTCTTTGTTGATGATGAAGGTCGCGTAGTAGACTCTTTACCTGAGGTGCAACAAGGGGAACTAGGTCCATTATCGTCCTATACATGGGAAACTTGGCAAATGCCAAAATGGGATGAACGTTTAAAACAATCGTACTTTATTTTGCAAAAGCTATTTGCCAATTATTAAAAATAGAGAGGGCTGTTGGAGATTTTCCAGCAGCCCTTATCCTGTATTAACGGGCTGTACTTTTGTGACGAGTAACCGTAGGAGCAAATCTTTGTTGTACCGAAAGCGAAGCGTCTAACCGCAGGAGCACCAGACCACCACTTCAAAACAGCAGATAAAATCAAGGTGTTAAAGTGGGAGATCAAACAGCCTGTAAAAACCCCATTGATTGAAGGTTCACTTTATTTGTTACTTTCCGCTTTGTAAAGCCTTAAGCTGTTCATTTAAGTAATGAGCTTGTTGTAAAGCTTGCTTATCATCAGCAATTGTACCTGGCTTACGTGCCTCTCCAATAATATAGGAGTAAAATTCCATCTTTAAAAAATCGAATGTGTATTGGCATTGCTGAATAAGTGGTAAGCCTTTAATGCGGGGGTGATCTCCACCTACTGCAATAACGACTGCTTTCATTGTTTTTAAATGCTCTGTAACATTTGGATAACGCGTATCTCGAATGGCATGACTAAAGCGGTCAATTACATTCTTCATTGTACCAGACATGCTGTACCAATAAATGGGCGTAGATAAAACGAGCATGTCACTTCTTAAAATGGCTTCTAATACTTTCGTATAATCATCATCGACAGGATGAAATCCTTCAGGAGTGTGGCGTAAATCTTCAATTGGCTTGATGTTTAGGTCTTTTAAATGAATTGTTTCATAAGTTAATCCTTGTAATGCTAATTGTGCCAATTGCTCACTATTACCATCATTTCTCGTACTACCTGTTAATAATAAAATCTTCATTTACATACCCCTTTTTAATTATTGATTGAAATAAAAACATATAGCTTTTCACATAAATTTAGTATATGCTAAAAAACACTCTGTATTGCCGAAATCATCAGTAAATTTTCAAGTTGAGCAGAAAGGATGCTTCAATGAAACTATTATATTATTTTCATCCACTTGTGTGGATTATTTTATTTGGAACTATTTTTACACGTATTGCCAGCTTTATGACAATGCCCTTTTTGGCAATTTATTTACATAATGTACATGCGGCATCACCAATGTTAATTGGTTTTACTGTAGGTGTTGCCCCGCTTTTTGCGACATTCGGAGGCTTTATAGGGGGTTATTTAACGGATCGCTTTGGGCGTAAAATTGTGATTATTATAACGATATTTGTTTGGGGAAGTGTGTTTTTTGGATTTGCATTGACGACACTTGCTGCTTTTTTTGTCTTTTTAAATGCATTAAATGGATTATGTCGCTCCTTTTTTGAGCCAGCCACACAGGCATTGATGATTGATTTTACGGACAATGATAAAAAACGCCGTCTTTTCTCAGTGCGTTATACAGCGATTAATATTGCGGCTGTAATAGGGCCTTTAGTAGGGGTTATGATTTCGACTTTAGCGAGCCCTATTATTCCGTTTGTTATAACAGGAATCATGTACATTGTTTATGGCTTGTTTTTGGTTATTATATTGAATAAATATGAGATGCGCCAAAAGCTATTAACAAATGAGCAAAATATAAAGAGCGTTTTACACATTGTTTTCTCTGACTATAAATTATTATTATTTTTAGCTGGTGGCACACTAATAGGTCTAGGTTATGCACAGTTTGATTCAACGTTACCTCAACTTATTCAATTAAAATTAGAGGATGGGGTGAAATTATATTCATTACTTATTTCATTAAATGCTGTTGTCGTTTTAATTTTACAGTTACCTATTAGCATGTTGACTGAAAAAGTTTCAATTTTAACTTCGCTCATTACAGGCATCATTTTCTTTGCGCTTGGCTTAATAATGTTTGGGATAGCGAATGCGGCATGGCTATTCATTGTAGCGATTGTTATTTTTACAATAGGAGAAATTTTTACTTTCCCTATGATGAATGCTGTTATCGAAGAAATTGCACCAGAAACGCAGAAGGCAACATATTTAGGCGCATCACAGCTAAAAAATATTGGTGGTTTTATAGGGCCTGTCTTAGGTGGCTGGCTGTTGATACATTTTCAAGAACAGCTATTTTTAATTATTGCGTTGCTTGTGTTAATAAGCATTCCGTTTTATAAACGAGCGTTTCAGCCTTCATAGGCAAACTTTCAATACCAAAAAATTAGCGTTGTTTTTAGCAGCAAGCACTTAAATAAAATGCAAATGGCTGTTGGAAAAGCAGGTGCAAACCAGTTTTCCAACAGCCTTCTCTAATTTTCAATATGCTTTTTAACGAGATAACAAAACCAATTGCAAACTGGATTAGTTTGTAAATTAGCAAGCATACCATGCATAATAGCGGCACGTGGTTGAGAGGATTGGAGCTGCTCAGTGATAATCGTTACTGAATCCTGTAGCAATCCGTCATCCAAATAAGAATGTAATATGTTTGCTTCTTGTAAAATGTTTTCTAATGTAATTAACGCTTCTTCTGTTGAATGTAGAGTAATCATCTCCTTTGTTATAAAAGGAGTTTTTGCATGTGTAGCGATAATCGTAGTTTTTTCTACAAGACTTTTGGAAAGTGCCTGTAAATCATATGGATAGGCGTTGGCCTTTTGAAACATATGCTCAGAGTAGCCAGAAATAAAACCTTTAATAATAATTGCTAAATCGTAAATATGCTGCGCTGATTGAGGATAAAGCTCTAGCAATAAATTTTCAATAAGCTTGTTCATCATCGTGTCGTAAAGTGCCATTTTTTGAATAAGCTCTTCACTGAGGAACTGTGTATGCTCTTTAAAAAATACAGAGGCCAATGTGATATGTTCCTGTATGATAGAAAATATTTGATAGTAGTAATTATAAAGCTTCTGCTCAGGGCTCTTACCTTCATTGACTGATTGGTCAATTCGTGTAGCGACATCTTTCACAAAGTAGTCAATAATGGAAATAATAAGCTCATCTTTTGACTTGAATGATAAATAGAAAGCTCCTTTTGATATGCCGCAAGCATCTGTTATTTGTTGAACGGAAGTAGCGTCAATTCCTTTGGTAGCAAAGAGCTGTGCAGCCGTCTCTAAAATAAGTTGCTTTTTTGACATAATTTTAACCACCTTTCTTAATTGACAACTGACTGATTAGTCATTAGTATAGAATTTGTAATAAAAAGTGTCAAGAAAGGATTGATATACACGTGCATTCTTTAGTGAATTTTGTTTTGAAAAACAAATTAGCTGTATGGTTATTAACGATTATTGTTACCGTTTCGGGTATTTATTCAGGTACGAGAATGAAAATGGAGTCGATTCCTGATATTTCGATTCCTTATTTAATCGTAGTAGGTGTTTATCCTGGGGCAACACCTGAACAAGTAATGGATGAAATGTCCATTCCATTTGAGAAAAAAGTGGAAAGCTTAGAGGATGTGAAATCAGTATTTTCAACATCATCGTCAAACGTTTCACAAGTACAAATAGAGTATGATTATGGCGTTGATATGGACGAGAAAAAGCGCCAATTAGAATCTGCTCTAGATGATATCACTTTACCAGAGGGGGCACAAAAACCTTCTGTTATGGCGATTAGTATGAATATGATGCCGGTTATGGCGTTATCTATAAGTAGTTCAAACGAAGATATCGTTGAATTAACTTCCACAGTAGAGGATATTGTATTACCAAAGATTAATAAAATTGAAGGTGTTGCATCTGCTTCTATTACAGGTCAGCATGTAGAGCAAGTTTCATTTACATATGATGAAGCGAAAATGGCTGAGCTTGGTTTAACAGAAGAAACCGTGAAGCAAATGATTCAAGCAAGCGATATGGCCTTGTCACTAGGTTTGTATGAATTTACAGTTGGTGAGCAAGCTGTTGCTGTTGATGGTAAAGTAAAATCTATCGATGAATTAAAAGAATTATTAATTCCAGTAACACCTTCAGCAGAGAACCCATCACCATTTGTCCGTTTAGGTGATATTGCGAAAATCGAGGTTGAAGGTAAAGTTCAATCGATTTCACGTACAAACGGTGAGGATTCCATCGGTGTTCAGATTGTGAAGGCGCAGGATGCGAATACAGTAACTGTTGTTAATGCAGTAAAAGAATTAATTGATGAGGAAACAAAGAAAATTGATGGTTTAAAAATTGATGTATCGCTTGACCAAGGTAAGCCAATTGAAGATTCTGTATTTACAATGATTGAAAAGGCTGTATTTGGTGGTGCGATTGCAGTATTAATTATTTTACTATTTTTACGTGATTTTAAATCGACGATTATTTCGATTATTTCGATTCCAGTTTCAGTATTTATGGCATTTCTATTATTAAACTGGATGGATATTACGTTAAATATTATGACGTTAGGTGCAATTACAGTTGCAATTGGGCGTGTTATTGATGACTCGATTGTTGTAGTTGAAAACATTTATCGCCGTATCCACTTAAAGCAAGAAAAATTAACAGGTCGTGCATTGATTCGAGAAGCAACAATTGAAATGTTCAAGCCGATTTTTTCATCTACATTAGTAACGGTGGCAGTATTTGCACCTTTAATGCTTGTAGGTGGCATGATTGGTGAGCTATTTATGCCATTCGCATTAACGATGTCATTCGCGTTAGGTGCATCATTGCTAGTAGCGATTACGATTGTACCAGCATTATCTCACTTCTTATTCCGCAAAAAAGTGTATGGCGAGAAAACAGAAAGCCAGCATAAAGAAGTAGGTAAACTAGCAATTTGGTATAAAAATGTATTAGAAAAAGCATTAAATCATAAAATTATTACATCTACAATTGCGATTTTAATGCTTGTCGGTTCACTTGCATTAACGCCATTGATTGGCTTTAGCTTCCTAGGTTCACAGGAAGAAAAGGTAGTATACTTAACATACACACCAGCTACAGGCGAGCTAAAAGATCAAACTGAAGAAAATGTAAAAGTAGTTGAGCAGGAATTAATGAAGCGTGATGATATTGATGTCGTACAAATCTCAATTACTGATGCTAAAAGTGCTGATCCATCAACGATGATGATGGGAGGCGCTGGTGGCGGTGCATTAATGTACTTAATTTTTGATCCAGATATGAAAGACTTCCCAGCTGCTCGTAAAGAGGTAGAGGACTATGTGTTTAATATCGGACAATCTGGTGAGTGGAAGTCACAAGATTTCGGTGCAATGGGCATGGGTTCAAGCGAAGTAAGCTACACATTATATAGCGAAAATCTGGATAATTTGCGCAAATCAGTTGAGCAAGTGGAAGGCGCATTACGTGGTGTTGATGATTTAGAAGATGTTAAATCAGATAACGAAAATCCATACGTTGAGCATGTATTAAAAGTAGAGCAAAAAAATGTTTTGCAATACGGCTTAACAACAGCACAAATTGTCATGGCTTTATCGCCACAAGGCACTGCTGAAACATTAACAACTGTTGAGTATAATGGGAAAGATATAAATGTAATTGTTCAACGTGAGGCAAAAGCAGCAGCAAAATCAATAGATGATATTTTAGCAACAGAAATCCCAACTGCACTAGGCACAACAATGAAGATTGGTGACTTAGTGGAAGTGGAAGAAGGAACGACTTTAAACTCTTTAACGCGTTCTAAAGGTGAATATTTCGCAACGGTGAAAGCGAAAGTTGTTGGTAATGATATTTCAAAAGCGACAGCTGCGGCAGATAAAAAAATTGATGAGTTAGACTTACCAAAAGGTGTAACAACAGGCGTTTCTGGTGTTGCAGCAGATATGGCAGAAGCATTTACACAATTAGGTATTGCGATGCTTGCTGCGATTGCTATCGTCTACTTCATTCTTGTTGTAACATTCGGTGAAGGTTTAGCGCCATTTGCGATTTTATTCTCGTTACCATTCGCAGTAATCGGGGCATTTGGTGGCTTGTTCGTAACAGGTCAAACAATTTCTGTATCGGTTATGATGGGTATGCTAATGTTAATTGGTATCGTTGTAACGAATGCAATCGTTTTAGTTGACCGTATTATTCATATGGAGCGAGATGGTATGACGATGCGTGAGGCAATTTTAGAAGCGGGTATGACACGTTTACGTCCGATTTTAATGACGGCAATTGCAACAATTGGTGCGATGCTACCAATGGCGTTCGGTAACGCGGGTGGCGGTCTAATTTCGAAAGACTTAGCTGTAACAGTAATCGGTGGCTTACTTTCTTCAACATTATTAACATTAGTAGTTGTACCAATTGTGTATGAGCTACTTTCAAAAATGCTTAAGAAAAATCGTAAGGATATCGAAGTGGATTAATATAGAAAAGGGTGTTGGGAAAGGTTTAACCTTCCTAACACCCTTTTCATCTGTTGCAAAAACTACAGAAAAATTAATAAATTTCATATACTAAATCACTTTGAATTTCTAGCTTCTTATTGAAGGGCACATAAATAAACAGTTGACCAGCAGGGGTATCACCTGCATCATAGCCCAATCGAAAATCTCCATTTGCACTAAATTCAAATTCAGACAACACTAGTTCACTCACATCTTCGTCAGGATGCGTTTCGGCAATCAGGTCAAGTGCCCTGAGGCTCAGCTCGTCAAAATGATTCCATGCTTCTTTGATTATTGGTGACAACCATTTCATATCGGCTTTTGTGACTGCTTCTGTACTAACAGGAAGCTCTTGCTCTTTATAGCATAGTGTAGATGTATAGGTAGATGCCGAAACATCATATTGAAACATTCCAACTCCTTTAATAGCATAATCAGGCTCCACAATTAGATTATCGGCATAGTTCACTTGTTCCAATTTGGGGTTATGGGTAGTATCCAGCTTCTCTATTTTGTTCTCTGAGCAATAAAGCTCAGTTAGATGTGTACTATAGCTGAGATTTAGGCTTCTAATATGATTGTTAAAGCATCTTAGTCGCTCTAACCGCGTATTGTTGCTTATGTCCAAATTTTTAAGATGGTTGTTATTGCATCGGATATCAATCAATTCTGGGCAGTTTGATATATCTAGGCTGATTAAATAATTGTTTCCACAATCCAGTCGTACTAGTTGGGAACTGCGTTTCATATTCAAGTCAAACAAAGCGTTGTAACTACAATTAAGCTCTTGCAAATTGATAACCTGTTCTAGGTTTAAATCTGAGATAATATTCCAATAACAATTTATACTCACAAGCATAACATTTTGACTGACATCCAAATCTTGAATGCGGTTAAACCCACAATCGAGGTTTTCCAGCTCAGCATTGTTCGTCAAGTTCAACGAGGAAATTTGGTTTTTGTTGCAGTCTAATACTTTCAATAGTGGGTTGTAATTTGTACATAGCTGAGTCAACTCATTGTATCTACAAGACAAATTCTCCAATTTTGGATTATTGCTAAGATCAAGTGAAGTCAATTTGTTCACTCCGCAATCAAGTATCTTTAAACTGTTATTTCTGCTAATATCAATATCTGACAAATTATTGAATGAGCAATCTAGCTCTTTGAGGGCTGTGAAATGCTCAATTCCTTTCAAGCTTGAGTATTTATGGTTAGCAATTTGCAATGATTCAATTTGATTTACATCACTCAGTAGAATCGTTTTCTGATTGTTACAAAAGGTTTCTAGTATGTAATTTCTGAAGTGTTCATCAATGAAATCTTGAGTTATATCCATAGCGCACCCCTTGGTATAAATATTTAAAAAATTTTTGGTTTAACATCAATTTATTGCTGATTTTGTGCTGTGAAAGTTAAGCTCACAATATTATTATAAATTCATGCTGTTAGATGAACAACGGCATTTGTACCCGCTTAGGTCTAAGGGCATTAGCGATATTGTGTTTGTTATAGCAACTGTACATAGGAAATGGTATCTTAGTAAAAAAGGGGGAGTAGTCATGGAACATTATCAAATAGCTATTATTGGGGCGGGTCCTGGTGGCTATGTTGCAGCAATTCATGCAGCCAAGTGTGGCTTAAAGGTGGCGCTTGTAGAAAAAGATAAAGTTGGTGGTGCTTGCTATAACGTTGGCTGTATTCCATCGAAAATTATGCTAGAGCATAGTAAGCTTGTACAGGAAATTCGTCGCGGTACAGATTGGGGTATTACAGTACCTACAATTGATATTGATTTTCCAAAGTTAATGCAACGTAAAGATGCAGTTGTGGCAGAGCTTCTGGCTAATATTGAAGGCTTTATTGAGAGTGCACAAATTACGATGTATCGAGGAGAAGCGAGTGTTACAGCAGAGCGGAAGGTTATAATGGGCGAGCAGGTATTTACAGCAGATAATGTCATTCTAGCAACGGGCAGTCGTCCCTTTGTACCACCTTTTAAAGGAATTGAAACAGCAAAATATTATACAACAGATACGTTTTTTGCAATAGAAAAATTACCAAAAGAGCTAACGATTATTGGTGGTGGTGTTATTGCGATTGAAATGGCCTTCGCATTAGCGCCAATGGGAACAAAAGTAACCGTTTTAAATCATAGTAAAGATATATTACAAACAGAGGAGCCAGATGCGCGACCTTTAATTCGCCAGCGTATGGCACAGCTAGGCATTGAGCTTGTGACAGATTTTACGTTTGAAGAAATTCGTGGCAATGAAATACATACTTCTAAAGGGGTATTTAAATACGAGAATCTACTATTTGCCACAGGTCGTCGTCCAAATACACAAATTGCGGAAGCTTTGGAATTAAAAATGGATGGTCGTTTAATTGCGGTTAATAATCATTACGAAACAAGCATTCCTAATATTTTTGCAATAGGTGATCTTGTAGGTGGCTTCCAATTAGCACATTCAGCGAGTGCAGAGGGTATGCATGCAGTGGACTATATTTTAGGTAAGCACCCGCGTGTTATCAATCAACAGGAAATTCCACGCTGTGTTTATACACATCCCGAAATAGCAACATTTGGGATGCTAGAGCATGAGGCACCAGCAGATGCAATTGTTACAAAAATGTATTTACCAACAAACCCTAAAGCTCTGCTAGAAGGCAATATACAAGGCTTTATGAAATTCGTAGCAAGCCCTGAGGGAGATATTTACGGGGCTTGCGTCGTTGGAGATGGCGCAACTGAAATGATTAATGCCATGCTCGCTTGTAAAATTACTGGTGGCTCTGTGAAGGATTTAGCGCGTATGATTTTCCCACATCCAACGGTGAGCGAGCACATCGGAGATGCAGCGCGTGCAGTTTTTGGTAAAGCAATTCATTTGAAATAAATATCGTAGTTTGCTATATTATAGTTTAGGTGCCAAACCTACGTAGAGCTTCGGCTTTACAACAGAAGCTTCCACCAACAGCACGGATTTGCTGGGAGGCTTTTGCATAAGAGCAGGGAGATGAGCCCCTGCTCGTTTTTGTATGATTATGAAATTTAAATTATCCTCAATAATATTAATTTAAGAAGCTTCCTTTGTTTATGCCTTTCATCTTAAAATTTTGGTTTTGTAAAAAAAGTAACTACCGCCATTGTGTAAAAAAAGAGATTCCCCAAAATCATAATAATTAAAAAATCATATTCCAAGAAGAAAACTCTTATTAAAATTGTAAAAAAAATAGCTAAAATTATAGTGAATATTAATTTTCCGTATTTGCTAAAATAGGTTTGGAGAATAATAAATGAAAAAGTCAGAAAAATCGGAAAATAAAAATTTATAAAGCCCATCAGCACTCCTCCTGTAATTAATATACCATATTGAGTGATTTTGGTATATACATATAAAAGATTATATGGTAATATACGGTTTATAAGGGGTGATTTTTTTGAAAAAAGTGAAAGTTTTGATTTTGGCAACTTTATTAACACTTGGGGTTACAACAGTTACCCCTTCAGCATCAGCAGCCACTGTGGATGCTTTTGGTTCTAAAGGTCCTTGGTGTACTTATCCATGTACAGACAGCTTCTATTAATACTTATGGTTGCAACTTGTTAATCCTTCAAAATCAACAGTGCTTTCAGTAACTGTTGGTTTTGAAGGATTCTTGCGTACTTCCCGATATAAGCCGAATTTAATTCTCATATCTTCTTTATACAACTACTAAGTCGACGTTTGAATAGGCAGTGTAGCTTTCTAATGAAGTTAAATTAAAATTTAGAATAGCCGGAATTATTTGTTTCGTACAAATTAAGAGTTTTAAATTTTTATAATTGCTTTTACATATTATTCTTAAAAGACTTCAATTTCTCATAAATCCCCGCCATACGCTTTTCCTCTCCTGCAATAACAGGCTGGTAAAATTCCATTCCGACAAGTGCATCAGGCAAGTATTGCTGATTAACCCATCCTCCAAAAGTGCCAATTGGGGTATTATGTGGGTATTGATAACCGACATGTCCAAGTGTTTTTGCACCTGCATAATGAGCATCCTTTAAATGATTTGGAATCTCCCCTATTTTACCGTCATGAATTGCTGCGATGGCGGCATCGAGTGCTTGATAAGCAGAGTTGGATTTATCGCTTAAACACATTTCAATAACGGCGGCAGCAAGAGGAATACGTGCCTCAGGCAGTCCAAGTTTTTGTGCAGCATCCGTTGCCGCGTTGACATGTGCACCAACTGCTGGATTTGCAAGACCTATATCTTCGTAGGCAATGACGAGCAAGCGGCGGCATACCGCAACTAAATCGCCAGACTCTAATAAATGTGCTAAATAATATAATGCGGCATTTGTATCGCTACCGCGAATCGATTTTTGTAAGGCGGATAATAAATTATAAAAATGAGAGCCACCTTTATCGCCATACACACCAATGCGCTTTGCTAAATGTTCAATTGCTCGGTCACTTAGCACTGTCACGCCATCTGTTTCATCAGAGGCATAATAAACTGATTCTAGTAAAGTTAACGCTTTGCGGGCATCGCCATTGCTTGCCTCAGCTATTTTTATAAGCTGCTCGTCAGTAGCAGAAACTTTAAACTTACCAAGCCCACGCTCTTCATCTGTCACTGCTTGTTGCAGTAATACACAAACATCTTCCACAGTTAAACGTGTAAGCTGCAAGATTTCTCCGCAGCGTGAACGAATTGCAGGATTGACGCTATGAAAAGGGTTTTCTGTTGTCGCTCCAATTAAAACAATTGAGCCATTTTCAACATGGGGCAACAATGTATCTTGTTGTAATTTATTAAAGCGATGAATTTCATCTAAAAATAAAATAACCTTTCCAGACATTCTTGCATCCATCACAACTTGCTCGATATCACTTTTTCCTACTTGTGTCGCATTTAAAGAGAAAAATGGCAGCTTTGAGCTACCAGCAATTGCACTGGCAATCGATGTTTTTCCTATACCCGGTGGACCATAGAGCAGCATGGATGGCACATGACCACTAGCAATCATTTTATAAAGGGTACTTTCCTTGCCGATAATGTCTTGTTGTCCTACGATTTCATCTAAATTACGTGGCCGCATTTTATAAGCTAAAGGCTCGTTTTGCATTGATACCACCAACTTTCTTTTATCTTCAGTGTCCTATCATATTGTACTTCTAATAGGAAAGGGTGTGCAATGATTACAGCAATTGAAAATAAACATAGCTTAAAAAAATACAGAAAGGGCTAAATAACCATGTGTCATACTTTGCAAAGCGAGAATGTCTTATAGTTTTGAAAAATCCAACATAACGGAAATCACCGATGGCACGTATAAGAAAGACGATGGCACATACAAGACAAGCTATTGAAGATAGTTTGTTAGCTTGTAAGATTTGTATGAGGCCTCCTTGTATAGCAATAATGCTGCTAGCACAAAACAATAGCAAAGCAACAAGACATGTACCAAATCTTCTTGGGTGAAAAGCTGCATGCTGTGTCCCTACTTTTGAAGGTATTACAACAGAAGTACCCCAATGTCCACCGAAAGCCCAATATATATGTAATAAGGCAATAATCCAGAGCAGTCCTATAGCAACTAGTGATAGAATATAAGTCATTGAATTTCCTCCTTCAAGGGATTAACTATACGCAGAATATCAACTGAATTATCTAATTGCTTTGATTTTTTGTCAATCTTTGCTATGTCTAGACTATTAGAAAAGAATCGAAAATTGAAAGCATTTCCGAGTGGAATAAAAGGAAATATGATATAATGAACGAATGAATGGACTAGAATATTAGAGGTGTTATTTATGAAAATTTCTACAAAAGGTCGATATGGCTTAACAATTATGATTGAATTAGCAAAGCATCACGGAGAGGGACCGATACCATTACGTCAAATTGCGGCAGAAAAAGACTTATCTGAAGCGTATTTGGAGCAGCTAGTATCGCCACTGCGCAACGCAGGTTTAGTAAAAAGTGTGCGCGGTGCATACGGCGGGTATATGCTAGCAAACCCACCAGCTGAAATTTCTGCAGCTGACGTTATTCGTGTGCTTGAAGGGCCGATTCAACCCGTAGAAGGCATTGAAGATGAGGAAGCGCCACAGCGCGAGCTATGGATGCGCATTCGTGACGCGGTGAAAAATGTACTTGATACAACAAGCTTAGAGGACTTAGCGAAATATACAGAGTCTTCACCTACAGATGGCTATATGTTTTATATTTAAGGAGTTTATACAATGACAACAATTTATCTTGATCATGCTGCAACGACGCCAATGTTAAAAGAAGTGCTTGTAGAGATGACTGCTGCAATGGAAACGGTGTATGGCAATGCATCAAGCATTCATACGGCTGGACGCGAAGCGCGTAAAGCATTAGACGAGGCACGCGCAATTTTAGCGAAGCAGCTAGGTGCAACAGCAAATGATATTATTTTGACGAGCGGTGGAACAGAAGCAGATAATATGGCGATTTTCGGTGTGGCCTATGCACGAAAGCACGAAGGAAAGCATATTATTACGACAGAAATCGAGCATCATGCAGTGTTACATGCTTGTGAAAAACTAGAACGTCAAGGCTTTAAAGTAACTTATTTGCCTGTTGATGAAACTGGTCGTGTTGCTGTTAGCGCTGTTGAGAAAGCATTGACAGCTGACACAATTTTAGTAACAGTTATGTATGGCAATAATGAAGTCGGCACATTGCAGCCAATTGAGGAAATTGGTGAACTATTAAAACACCATCCTGCAACATTCCATACAGATGCTGTACAGGCATTTGGCTTAGAAAAAATCGAAGTTGAAAAATTACAAGTCGATTTATTAAGTGCCTCTAGTCATAAAATAGGTGGTCCTAAAGGGATTGGTCTGCTTTATGCAAAAGCAGGGACAAAAATGGACAGCTTAATTTATGGCGGTTCGCAAGAGAAAAAGCGACGTGCAGGAACTGAAAATATTCCGGCTGCTGTTGGCTTTGCAAAAGCAGCACAACTAATGGCAGAAGCGCAGCCAAAAACGCGCAAGGCTTATGAACAGTATAAAGCGATATTGATTGAAGAATTTACGCAGGCGGGAATTGAGTTTACAGTGAATGGTAATGAGGAGCATATGCTACCGCATGTTTTTAATGTGACATTACCAGGCACAGATGTAGAATCATTTTTAGTGAATTTGGATATGGCGGGTGTCTTCGTGTCAAGCGGTTCTGCTTGTACAGCTGGTTCCATCGATCCATCGCATGTGCTTGTAGCTATGTATGGCAAAGATTCAGCAGCATTGCGCAGCTCCATTCGCTTTAGCTTTGGGCAAGGATTAAATGAAGAGCTTGTACGTGATGCTGGAAAACGTACCGTAAATATTGTCAAACGTTTAACGTGATTTTAGTAAGGGATTTAAAATCCCACCGAGGTGTAATTAATTAAAAAATAAATGCTTCGCGCCTTTTACGCGACAGGATTGAAAAGGTGATAATAATGATAGAAACGAGAAAACCATCGGAAATTCGAGTGGTAGTAGGAATGTCAGGAGGGGTCGATTCATCTGTTGCTGCTTACTTATTAAAGCAACAAGGCTATGATGTAATCGGAATCTTTATGAAAAACTGGGATGACACTGATGAAAATGGTGTATGTACAGCTACTGAGGACTATGAGGATGTAATTGCTGTATGTAATCAAATTGGCATTCCATACTATGCAGTGAATTTTGAGAAGCAATATTGGGAAAAAGTATTTACGTACTTTCTTGAGGAATATAAAGCAGGCCGTACGCCAAATCCAGATGTGATGTGCAATAAAGAAATTAAATTTAAAGCATTTTTGGAGCATGCTATGAACCTAGGTGCAGATTATTTAGCGACAGGTCATTACGCGCGCGTTGAACAACGCGATGGTGAAACAGCCATGCTACGTGGTGTTGATAGCAATAAAGATCAAACTTATTTCTTAAACCAATTATCACAGGAGCAATTAAAGCATGTGATGTTCCCAATCGGTCATTTACCGAAGCCAGAAGTGCGTAAAATTGCTGAAGAAGCAGGGCTTGCAACAGCTAAAAAGAAAGACTCAACAGGTATTTGTTTTATTGGAGAGCGCAACTTTAAAGAGTTTTTAAGTCAATACTTACCTGCACAGCCTGGCAAAATGGAAACATTTGATGGCAAAGTAATGGGACAGCATGATGGACTAATGTATTATACATTGGGTCAGCGTCACGGTTTAGGTATCGGTGGAGATGGTGAGCCTTGGTTTGTGCTAGGGAAGGATTTACAGCGCAATGTACTATATGTTGGACAAGGTTTCCACCATGAGGCGCTTTATTCGACGGCATTATCTGCTGTAAAAATGAATTTCACAACGACAGAAGAGCTACCAAAAGAGTTTAACTGTACAGCGAAATTCCGTTACCGTCAGGAAGATTCGCCTGTGAAGGTAGAGCTACGTCCAGATGGCACTGCTTATATCGAGTTTGCAGAGCCGGTTCGTGCCATTACACCAGGACAGGCTGTTGTATTGTATGATGGGGATGTTTGCCTAGGTGGCGGAACAATTGATGAAGTGTTCAAAGATAGTGAAAAATTAACATTTGTTGGGTAAAGGCTGCTGCTATAGCGGTCTTTTGCCATTAGGAGAGATTCACAATGAATTTTAACGAGCAAGGTATTCAAGCCTTTCAAGAAAAAAAATATGAGGAAGCAGCGCAATTTTTTACACAGGCAATTGAAGCTGAGCCAAATGATGCGCTGGGCTACGTCAATTTTGGCAATTTATTAGCCGTGTTAAATGATGTAGAGCGCGCGGAACGCTTTTTCCAAAAAGCGATTACAGTTGATGAAAAATCGGCTACAGCTTATTATGGCTTGGCGAATTTATATTATAATGCAGAGCGTTATATTGAGGCGGCGAAGCTATACCAAAAATCAATTGAGCACGGCATTGAAGGTGCAGATGCTTACTATATGCTGGCGAAATCATTTGAACGCGAGGAGCAGTATAAACTTGCATTGCCATATATGCAACGCGCTGCTGAGCTTGCGCCAACGGATTTGCAAATTCGTTTAGCATACGGCATTTTGCTTTGTGCGCTAGAAATGTTCGATATAGCACAAGGCGAGCTACAGTTTGTGATTGATGAGGATTGGAACAATGCAGATGCGCATTATAACCTAGGTGTGCTGTATGCAGTATCAACAGAGCGTACTAAAGATGCGCTTTATCATTTAAAGCAAGCATTTACATTGCAGCCTGAGTTTGACCAAGCAAAATATATTTATGATATGGTTAATCAACGCGCTAATTTGAATTAATAAAGCGTATACTCCCCGTTCTTTTTCAGCATACTAGTGAAAAAGGGCGGGTTTTGTTATGTTAACGGAAAAACAGCTACAGAAATTGCGAAAAATGTTAGTTGTACAAAAGGATGAGGTAACGAAAAATTTACTTGCGAATGAGCCTACGAGTTTACGCGATTCTGTAGATGAATTATCAATGCTAGCGAATCATCCTGCTGATTTAGGTACAGAATTATTTGAGCGTGAAAAAGATATTACCATTCATGCACATCGCAATGATGAGCTTGCGCAAATTGAAAAGGCACTCGCCCAAATGGATGAAGGCACATATGGTGTTTGTGTTGTCTGCAAACAGCCGATACCATATGATCGATTATGCGCTATTCCTTTCACAAATGTTTGCGTTGAACATAGTGAGACAGTGGAGAAAATAACAGGAGAGCCTGTTTTACATCCTTTTCGTGAGGAGGGCGTAAATGCCCTTGAAATTGCTTTGGAGCAAGGAAATTTAGATGCTTATGATAAGCAAGAAGCAGGGGATTATGTAGATGTGGAGGAATTATCTATACAAGTAGATGATAAAGGTTGAAATAAAAAAGCAAAAAGTTGTCTGAAAGCTAGCACGCTGCTCTCAGACAACTTTTTTACTATGGCAGGCTAATGACCGCATCCAATTTATAGCGTCTATTAAATTCATCAACGAAAACTTCTAAATCAATAGCGACAATAATATACGGCTCTGTTTTGTAGTCACGTAAATAACTACATGTTGCTTTCAATGATTTTGAAAACTCTAACAGCATTAATTCGTTTTCTAAATGAACGCGCACTTCCTGCGATTTATTTCGTAAATTAATTTTGAAATAGCGCTCATCTACAATACGCTCTAAGTTTGTATCTTTAAATGGAAAAATTAAATTTTGATATCGAATATACATATTTGCTAAGCTTCCTTTCAATTTTTCTTCTTACAATACTGTACAACATCTGTATATGCTAAGCTGCCACCAAAAATATCAAGTGCGGAGCCAATTGTAATATGCAGCTTTCCTTCCGTAATGGCTTCGAATTTTTGTAGATCAGCTAATGAGCGAATGCCACCAGCATAGGTCGTAGGGATTGTCGTCCAACGGGCTAAATCTCGCACTAATTCTTCTTGCATCCCACCGCGTTTTCCTTCAACATCTACAGCGTGAATCAAGAGTTCATCACAATAGCTCTCAATCATTTGAATGGACTCAGCATTTACTTCAAAGTCGCTAAATTTTGTCCATTTATCTGTGACTACGAACCATTTACCAGCGCGGCTTCGACAGCTTAAATCAATGACTAAGTGCTCCTTTCCGACAACGGCAACAAGCTCATTTAATCGTGCCAAATCAAGCGTTCCGTCATGAAAAATATAAGAGGTGACAATAACGTGGGAAGCACCCGCTTCGATAAAGCGAGCGGCGTTTTGTGCTGTAATGCCACCACCTATTTGTAGCGCATTTGGATAAGTTTGCAATGCTTGTAGTGCTGCGTCCTCATTGCCAGAGCCTAGCATAATAACGTGACCACCAGTTAAATGGTCTTGCTGAAACATCCTAGCAAAATAGCCAGCATCGTACTCAGAAACAAAGTTTTCAACAACGTTTTTATTGGCATAGCCGAGCGTACTCCCAACAATTTGTTTTACTTTTCCATCATGTAAATCAATGCACGGTCGAAATTCCACCGTAATCACAGTCCTTCCGAAAAAAATTCTATATGTATATCATACCATTGGATAGAGAGCGAACATAGATAAAGATATCAAAGAGATGTTGCAAATTATTAGTCTAGTGAACTTGAAGAAAACTGAAGACAATTGATTGCATAGGAAGTAGAAGGAAATTATGCTAAACTAACTATATAAAAATGGAGCTGTCTAAAAAGGCAATAAAAATTATAACTTCAGGAGAAAGGGGCGCGAAAATAGTGGAAAACTTAAATTTGTTTGAGCAAGAAAAACGCTTTGTATTGGGGCGCCCAATAGTCTCTATTTTTCATAATGCTACGAATATGTATTCTATCGTACGTGTGAAAATCCAAGAAACAAACTTAGCTTATGATGAAAAAGAAATAATCATTGTTGGCTATTTTCCGCCGCTGACAGAGGATGAGTTATATCGATTTACAGGCAATATAAAAACGCACCCGAAATATGGAGTACAGTTTCAAATAGATACGTTTGAAAAAGAAGTACCAGCTACTGAGCAAGGTGTTATTCATTATTTATCAAGCGATTTATTTACAGGGATTGGTCGCAAAACAGCAGAATCAATTGTCGAAAAACTCGGTGTTGATGCACTGAAAAGAATAATGGATGATCCGAATGCGCTGGATGTTATTCCGAAATTATCACAAGAAAAAAAGCAAATGATTGTTGAAGTGATTGAGCAAAATTTGGGCTTAGAGCGCGTTATGATTCAATTAAATGATTGGGGCTTTGGACCACAGCTTGGCATGAAAATTTATCAAATGTACCGTGAAGATGCGATTATTTTATTAAAGGAAAATCCGTATCGCTTAATTGAGGAAGTAGAAGGAATTGGTTTCGGGCGTGCCGATGATTTAGGGGCAAAGCTCGGCATTACAGGCAATCATCCCGACCGTATTAAAGCCGCTATTTTTCATGTTTTAACAACGGCAGCATTATCGGAGGGGCATGTTTATTTAGAGGCAGAGCAAGTATTGCCAACCGTGAAGTCGATGCTGGAACAAAGTCAGCGTGTAGAAATTCCGTTTGAAGCCATTTCGCAAGCTTGTATTGAAATGCGTGAAGAAAGTAAAATTTGTGGTGAAGAAACGCGCATGTACTTGCCATCATTATATTTTAGTGAAGTTGGTATTGCCTCGAAAATTTTAGAGCTTGTAGCAAACAATAAAAAACAGCCACATTTTTCTAAGGATGAGATTTTAAAAGCAATTGGGGAGCTAGAGGAGCGCTATGAGGTGCAGTATGCTCCGTCGCAAGTAGCTGCAATCGAATGCGCGATGCAAAACGCCACAATGATTTTAACAGGTGGTCCCGGAACCGGGAAAACGACTGTTGTTAAAGGGCTTGTGGAGGTATATGCAGAATTGCACGGCTTGTCACTTGATCCAAAAACATATGCCAAAAAGGAGGAGCCATTTCCGATTATACTAGCAGCACCAACAGGGCGTGCAGCTAAGCGATTAGCGGAATCTACTGGCTTACCTGCAATGACAATCCACCGTTTATTAGGATTTACAGGTCAGGAAAAGGAAGAAGAGACAGAGCGTGAAATAACAGGACGCCTTGTTATTGTAGATGAAATGTCAATGGTTGATACATGGCTTGCGCATCAACTATTAAAAAGCTTAGCGAAAGATGTCCAAGTTGTTTTTGTTGGTGACCAAGACCAACTACCACCTGTTGGTCCAGGGCAAGTATTAAAGGACTTACTAGCATCAAAGCAAGTACCGACTGTGGAATTAACAGATGTTTACAGGCAGGCAGAGGGCTCGACGATTATTGATATTGCACATCAAATTAAACAAGGTACAGTGCCGTCAACATTAACACAAAAAACGGCTGATCGTTCCTTTATCCAAGCATCAACTGAGCAAATAGCGAACGTTGTCACACAAATCGTCAAAAGTGCAACAGCAAAGGGGCAGGCGATACGCGATATTCAAGTGCTAGCACCGATGTACAAAGGTCCTGCTGGAATTGATGCACTGAATAAGCAAATTCAGGAGCTAGTGAATCCAAATGACGGTACACGTAAGGAGCTAGCATTTGGTGATACAGTTTATCGCATAGGTGATAAGGTATTGCAGCTTGTCAATCAACCAGATAGCAACGTCTTTAATGGTGATATGGGTGAGGTTGTCGCGATACTCAGGGCAAAGGAAACTGTGGAAAAGCAAGATTTGCTCGTTGTATCGTACGATGGTATCGAAGTAACATATCAACGCGGTGATTTAAATCAAATAACCTTAGCCTACTGCTGCTCTATTCATAAATCACAAGGGTCAGAGTTCCAAACGGTAATTATGCCGATTGTACGTGGCTATTCAAAAATGCTACGTCGCAATTTATTGTATACAGGAATTACGCGTGCGAAAAACTTTTTAATTTTATGCGGAGAGCCCGACGTGTTGGCACAGGGCTTAATGAAAACGGATGATTTACAGCGTTTTACAAGCTTAACGGCACGATTGAACCCAATGGATGAAGATATAACAGATGTGGTGTTAGCTGAATCACAGGAAGCCGATGAAAAAGCTACACAGCATAAGCTTGCTCCGATATTAAATGTTGAAACAGCTCCTTATATCCACCCACTAATCGGTATGGAGAGCATCACACCTTTTGATTTTATGAACGACTAAAATGTCTATATAATACGTTGACAGCATCTATGCAATTGCATATAATTTAGGCATAATAAATGAAAACGATGATGGAACAAGTAGGCTTAATGAATGTTTAGAAAGAGATTTCCTGGCTGCAAAAATCTCCATAAGTTAAAGCTGAACAGCTACTCCAGAGTGCAACTAATCCTTGCCGTTTGCTTACGTTACAAGCGCTTGAGATATAAATTGACGTGTGCAATTTATAAATTAGGGTGGTACCGCGAAACAATGTCTTCGTCCCTTTTCGGGATGAAGGCTTTTTTTGTCTTTATTTCCATCAATAATCTTTTCACACATAGACAACTTTGAGGAGGAATTTTAGTTATGAAAGCAACAGATATTCGACGACTGTATTTAGAGTTTTTTAAAGAAAAAGGACATCATCATGAACCATCAGCACCACTTGTGCCAATTAATGACCCAACATTACTATGGATTAACTCAGGTGTAGCAACGTTAAAGCCATATTTTGATGGTCGTATTATTCCAGAAAATCCACGTATTACAAATGCACAAAAATCAATTCGTACAAACGATATTGAAAACGTTGGTAAAACGGCGCGTCACCATACGTTTTTTGAAATGCTAGGGAACTTCTCAATTGGTGATTATTTCAAAAAAGAATCAATCCATTATGCTTGGGAGTTTTTAACGGATAAAAAATGGATGGGCTTTGATCCAGAGTTACTATCAATTACAGTACACCCAGAGGATGAGGAAGCTTATAACGTTTGGCATAATGAAATTGGCATTCCTGAGGAGCGCATTATTCGTTTAGAGGGCAACTTCTGGGATATCGGAGAAGGTCCATCTGGTCCAAACTCTGAAATTTTCTATGACCGTGGTGAAGCTTATGGTGTCAATACACCAGAGGAAGAGATGTATACAGGCGGGGAAAATGAGCGTTATTTAGAAATTTGGAATCTTGTATTTTCACAATTTAACCATAATCCAGACCATACGTACACGCCGCTACCAAAGCAAAACATAGATACAGGGATGGGCTTAGAGCGTATCGTTTCTGTTGTGCAAAACGTGCCAACAAACTTTGATACAGATTTATTTATGCCGATTATTGAAAAAATCGAGGAATTTGCGAATCGTCGTTATAAACGCCCACATGAAGTTGATTTAAGTGAAATTTTCGGCGCGCAAGAAGATGTTAATACACCATTTAAAGTAATTGCAGACCATATCCGTACAGTGGCATTTGCAATTGGTGATGGTGCATTACCTTCAAATGAAGGGCGCGGCTACGTATTACGTCGTTTATTGCGCCGTGCTGTACGTTATGCGAAGCAAATCGGGATCGACAAGCCATTTATGTTTGAGCTAGTGCCGACAGTTGGTGCAATTATGCAAGACTTCTACCCAGAAGTAACAGACAAGCAAGAATTTATTCAACGCGTTATTAAAAACGAAGAAGTGCGCTTCCACGAAACATTAGATGGCGGCTTAACAATTTTCAATGAAGTAGCAGCAGCACAAAAAGCCGCTGGTGAAACATTTATTCCAGGTGCTGATGCATTCCGTTTATATGATACGTACGGTTTCCCGATTGAGTTAACAGAGGAATATGCGGAAGAAGTAGGTATGACTGTAGATCATGAAGGATTTGAAGCGGCGATGGAGGAGCAACGTGAACGTGCACGTGCTGCTCGCCAAGACGTTGACTCAATGCAAGTGCAAAGTGAAGTATTAGCGAATTTAACAGAACCAAGTAAGTTTGTTGGCTTCGACACATTAACTACAGAAACAAAGGTGACAGCGATTGTTATTGATGGTCAAATAGCAAAGGTCGCTTCAGAGGGGCAAGAAGCATTAATATTGCTTGCTGAAACACCGTTTTACGCAGAAATGGGTGGACAAATTGCAGATCATGGCTATATTTCAAATGATAACTTTACAGCGTTCGTAAAGGATGTACAAAAAGCACCTAACGGACAGCCGTTGCACACAGTTGTTGTGGAATCAGGTGAGTTACATTTAAATGATGTAGTACAAGCAGCCGTGAACCGTGAAGAACGTAATCTAACAATTAAAAACCATACGGCAACACATATTATGCACCGAGCATTAAAGGATATTTTAGGTGAACATGTTAACCAAGCAGGTTCGTATGTAGGACCAGATCGATTACGCTTTGACTTCTCTCATTTTGGTCAAGTAACAAAAGAAGAGCTTGCGCAAATTGAGCGTAAAGTAAACGAAGTTATTTGGGATGATATCGAAGTAGTTATTGCTGAAATGGCGATTGATGAAGCGAAAGCTATGGGCGCAATGGCTTTATTCGGTGAAAAATATGGTGATGTTGTTCGCGTTGTATCTGTTGGCGATTACTCAATTGAACTGTGCGGTGGTGTCCACGTAAAACGCACTTCAGAAATCGGCTTCTTCAAACTTGTTTCTGAAGGCGGTATCGGTGCAGGGACTCGACGTATTGAGGCTGTAACAGGTAAAGGTGCGTACTTAGCAGCGAAGGAAGAAGAAGCAGTTTTAGTAGAAGCGGCAGCACAATTTAAAGCAAATCCAAAAGATTTAGTAGCACGTGTAACAAGCTTACAAGCAGACTTCAAAGAATTGCAGCGTGAAAATGAATCACTATCACAAAAAATTGCCAATGCGCAAGCAGGTGCTATTTTAGATGCAGCACAAAAAATTGGTGATGTAACAGTGCTAGCAACAAAAGTTGATGCAAAGGACAACAACCAACTGCGTCAAATGATGGATGATTTAAAAGAGAAAATGGAAAAGGCTGTTATCGTTTTAGGAGCTGTTGATGGTGAGAAAGTAATGCTTTGTGCAGGTGTGACGAAAGATTTAGTAGGTGGAAATTATCACGCTGGAAATATCGTTAAACTTGTTGCAGAAGCTTGTGGTGGTAAAGGTGGCGGCCGTCCAGATATGGCGATGGCTGGTGCAAAAGACGGCTCAAAACTTGAACAAGCGTTAAATTCTGTGTATGATTATGTAAAAGGCATTTAACTTGTATTCATAATCAAGTATAATAAGAAAAAGCGGAGATGGGCAAAATCCATCTCCTTACTTTCTGAAAGCGAGGTGCTGGTCTTGAGTTCGTTTGATCAAACAATGAAATTTAATTTCCCAGAAGAGTCAATGGAACAAGAAGTAAAGCAAGTGATGTTAAAAGTATACGCATCATTAGAGGAAAAGGGCTATAATTCAACGAATCAAATTGTTGGTTATTTGTTATCTGGTGATCCGGCATACATCCCTCGCCACCAGGACGCACGAAACTTAATCCGTAAGCTTGAGCGAGATGAAATTTTAGAAGAGCTCGTGAAATTTTACATTAGGAAGAATAACGAGGCGACAAAATGAGAATTATGGGATTAGACGTTGGCACAAAAACTGTCGGCGTTGCAATTAGTGATGCGCTTGGCTGGACAGCACAGGGGATTGAAACAGTAAAAATTGATGAGGAGCAAGAGCAATTTGGTCTTGAACGCATTAAAGTGCTTGTGAAAGAATATGCTGTAACGGAATTCGTTATAGGCTATCCGAAAAACATGAACAATACTGTTGGTCCACGAGGTGAGGCTAGTGAGAGATATAAAGCTCTTATAGAAGAAACTTTCGCCATGCCTGTGACACTGTGGGACGAACGCTTAACGACAATGGCTGCGGAACGCATGTTAATCGAAGCAGATGTCAGCCGTAAAAAACGCAAACAAGTCATTGATAAAATGGCAGCAGTTATGATTTTACAAGGATACTTAGATAGTAAAAATTAATTGTTCCGCGTACGCGGAACAATTAATTTTCTGCCCTGAAAGCGAATCGGCAAGGGTAAAGGTATTTTTTGTTTTTACAACTTAGTAGTAATGAAAAAAGTTGCAACGTTTAAAAAAACGCTCATTTCATATAATGAATACGCAACGACAATTAGGCTACGCCTAAATAACATGAAGAGGTGACCAGTGATGGAACAAGAACAACGTCATATTACAATTATTGATGAAAGTGGTAATGAGCAACTTTGCGAAGTAATACACACTTTTGATTCAGAAGAATTCGGTAAATCATACGTTTTATATTCTTTAGTAGGTGCAGAAGAAGATGAAGAAGGGCAAGTTGAAATTTTCGCATCATCATTTACACCATCTGAAAATGGAGAAGATGGCGAATTAGAGCCTATTGAAACAGAAGCTGAATGGGATTTAATCGAAGATGTGTTAAATGCATTAGAAGATGAGTTCGACGACGAAGAATAGTCATTAGAAGCTTGATTGATAGCAGGGGAGGCGGGATGCCAACTCTGCTTTCTTTTTGACAAATAAAGGAGGAATATATGATGGAAGAGCAATTTTTTAAGCTGTTAAATGAAGCTGGCGAGGAAGTATTATGCCGCGTAGTATTTACATTCGATGCGGAGGAACATTCTTATGTGCTGTATACAATAGAGGGAGAAGAAGGTGGAGAAGTTTCGGCGCTACGCTGTGAATTAGACGATAATGGCGAGGTAAGCGATTTTGCTCCACTTGAAACAGAAGCTGAATGGGAAATGGTACAAGAGGTGCTAAATACACTTGTGGATGAATTTTCTGAGGATCAAGTAAATTACATGACATTAACAAATGAGGATGGCGAAGATATTTATTGCCACATTTTACACCGCTTTGAGGTAGAAGGAAAATCTTATTTATTTTATGCGATCGATGAAGAAGGAGAAGAACCTTCGGAAGTATTTGCCTCTGCTTATATTGCAGGCGAAAACGGTGAAGTAACAGAGCTACTACCGATTGAAACGGAAGCTGAATGGGCAATGGTTGAAAAAGTGTTAGCTTCAATGGCTGAGGTAGCTGAATAGGGGTTAATTTATACTGTTTATCGTTTCTTTCATATTAATGCTGTAAAATAGGAAGCGCCATTCAGGATTTTTCCCTGAGTGGCGTTTTAGCTTTAGTAAATTACACTGTTAAAAATGCAATGAAGCGACCTATCTATAATGTAAATTATCTATAGTGAATAAAAAGAGTACGATAGGTGTCTTTTCAAAGAGAGGATAAATAATTTGACTATTAGGAGAGCAGTAAGCAGACGTCTCCAGATAGCCTCTTTTCGGTTGTCACCTTTTGTATTATCTTGTATGATATGAAAGAGAAATAAAGTGAAACTTCAATCAGTGGGGGTTTTCATCCTCCGCTGATTGTTACAGAGGAACACAAGCTAATTACTTCTTATTCTTAGGAAACGCTTATGTGACCAACATCGTGTTGGCCTCAATCGGGTTTTTTACAGATAGTTTTATGCTGAATCAAGATAAAGGGGGTTGACCCGTGGATAATGAATCAAAAAAGCAACAAATGTTTAACAATATGAAACGCAAGAAAAAAGAAGTGAAAATTGTTCGTCGCATCGTAAGTGTTATTGTGTTAATTGCACTTATTGTAATAGGAGTAGGTGGCTACTCTGGCTATAAATATGTAAGCACTGCACTTCAGCCAGTTGATCCGAATGCCACAGCCGAAATTGCTATTGAAATTCCGATGGGATCTGGTGTTACACTAATTTCAAAAATTTTAGAGAAAAATGGCATTGTAAAAAATGGACAGATTTTTAAATACTATGCGAAATTTAAAAATGAGTCACAATTCCAAGCAGGTAATTACAAGCTTACTAAGGCAATGACATTAGATGAAATTATTGAAAGTTTGAAAACAGGTAAAGTTTATCGTGAGCCTGTATTTACAATGACTGTTCCAGAAGGGCTAACATTAGAGCAAATTGCGAAAATTGTGGAAAAAAATACGAATTTCACTGCCCAACAATTTATGGATAAAGTAACGGATACTACATATATTGAAAGCTTAATCGGACAGTATCCGAATTTGCTAACTGAAGAAATATACAATGACAATATTCGCTATGCTTTAGAAGGTTACTTATATCCTGCAACATATCCATTTTATGAGGAAAAACCTTCACTTACGGAAATTATTGAAACGATGCTAGGGGCAACTAATGATATCGTAACGGAATATCAATCTATTATAGAAGAGAAGGAAATGACGGTTCATGAGTTATTGACATTTGCTTCTCTGTTAGAGGAAGAGGCAACAGCACAAACAGATCGTGAAACAATTGCGAGCGTTTTCTATAATCGTTTAGCCATTGATATGCCACTACAAACAGATCCAACTGTCTTGTATTCACTTGGCTCGCATAAAGATCGTGTATTATATGAAGATTTAGAGGTAGACAACCCTTACAACACATATAAAAACAAAGGCTTACCACCTGGCCCAATTGCTGGGGCAGGCAAAGTGTCAATTGAAGCCGCATTGAATCCATCGCAGACAGATTATTTGTTTTTCTTAGCAGATAAAGAGGGTACAAACCACTTTGCTAAAACGTATGAAGAACATCAAGTAAATATCGAGCAATATTTACGTTAAATCAGTTATCATTCAAAAGACATTCTCGATTAATTATAAGTTAAAATGATGAAAGAATACAAAAAACATTATTCGCATTCTTTCGTCATTCGTGCTATCATAGATGGTGGTTTTTAAAGTAAAGATTAAATGATAAGAGGATTGTCAAAGAAATCTACCAAGCCTCAGAAAAGCAAAAAGTTTACGTTTACCTATTCTGCTTTTAAATTTAAGTGATAGACTTTATGGTAAGTGTTTTCAAGCTTTTAAAAGAAAGTAAGTTCTTTTTTAAATGGAAAATACTTCAATAGATGTGTGGAAGGCTGTTGGGAAAGGTAGGTGTTAGCCTACTTTCCTGGCAGTCCTCTCTTCATATGGAGTTATATGACAGGTGGCAGGCGTAAACATCAACGTTTCGCTTTTTCTTTTTGTTAAAATGATACCTGTTTAAAAGGAGTATACACAATGGAATTATCAGATACGTATATCGCATCTTTTATTCAGCCGCGTAATGAATTATTGCTGGAAATGGAAAAGTTTGCGGAGGAGCATCATGTCCCTATTATGCAACTTATTGGAATTGATGCATTAAATCAATTGTTACGCATTCAAAACCCTACGAAAATCTTAGAAATTGGAACTGCAATTGGTTATTCTGCTATTCGAATGGCGCTCGCTTTACCGAATAGCCATATTGTCACAATCGAGCGTGATGCAGAGCGCGTACAGCATGCACGTAATTTTATTAGTCGCTCGGAAGTGGCAGAACGCATTAAAGTAATCGAAGGTGATGCACTTGAGATAGATATCAATTCATTGTCATCTACATACGATGCGGTGTTTATTGATGCGGCAAAGGGGCAATATCAAAAGTTTTTTGAAAAATATTCGCCACTAGTTCCGTCAGGTGGTGTGCTCTACATTGATAATATGTATATGCACGGTTTATCGGATTTGGATATGAAGGAAGTACCGAGAAGAAAACGAACAATGATTCGTAATTTGCACAATTTTACCAATTGGATTATGCAGCATCCTGATTATACAAGTGCATTTTTCCCAATTGGTGATGGTCTATTAATTTGTTTGAAGAGGTGAGCAATGTGAAAAAACCTGAATTATTAGTAACACCCCAATCGATTTTGCATATAAAATCATTAATTGAAGCTGGTGCAGATGCATTTATCATTGGTGAGCAAAAGTTTGGCTTACGATTAGCTGGAGAGTTTACAGTAGCGGAAGTAGAAGAAGCAACAAAAATCATTCATGCAGCTGGTAAAAAAGTTTATGTAGCTGTGAATGCAATTTTCCATAATGATCGAATAGAAGCGTTAGAAGCATATTTACAAGAAATGCAGCGCATCGGTGTGGACGCTATATTATTTGGAGATCCAGCTGTAGTTATGGCTGTACGTGAGCTAAATATTGCGCTTCCTTTACATTGGAGCCCTGAAACGATTGCGACAAACTGGTTCCAAGTAAATTATTGGGGAGAGCGTGGTGCGAAACGAGCTGTCTTAGCGCGCGAGCTTTCAGTGGATGAAGTTATTGAAATTAAAGAACATACAGAGCATGAGATTGAAGTACAAGTACACGGTATGACATGCATGTTCCAATCAAAACGTAAGCTACTAGGAAACTACTTCTTATACCGCGATGAAGTAATGGAAATTGAAAACCGTAAAGATAATAAAAATATGTTTTTACACGATAAAGAACGAAAAAATAAATACCCGATTTATGAGGATATAAATGGTACACATATTTTCTCTCCAAATGATATGTGTATTATCGATGAGTTAACGGAATTATTTGAGGCAGGTATCGATTCATTGAAGTTTGACGGCGTATTACAAAGCTTTGACTATGTTGTAACCGTGACGAATTTATACCGTCAAGCAATTGATGCATACTTTGAACAAGGTGAGGATGCATACGAAGATTTGAAGGACGAGCTTTTAGCGAAAATTGAAGAAATTCAACCAGAGCTACGCCCACTAGACACAGGCTTTATTTATAAAGAAACAGTATATTAAGAAAGGGGTGCTTGCGCAATGCTGCAATTAATTCAAAATGATAAAATTAGCGAAATTATTGATGGCAAACGTGTCATTACAAAAAAGCCCGAGCTATTAGCACCCGCCGGTAGCTTAGAAAAATTAAAAGTAGCTGTTCATTATGGTGCAGATGCTGTATTTATCGGTGGACAAGAATTTGGTTTACGCTCAAACGCGGGTAACTTCTCCATCGAGGAAATGGCTGAAGGTGTTGAATTTGCAAATAAATATGGTGCGGTTATTTACGTAACAACAAATATTTTTGCACATAATGAAAATATGGAAGGTCTTGAAGAGTACTTACAGGCGATTGAAGGGGTTGGCGTGCGCGGTATTATCGTAGCAGATCCACTAATTATTGAAACTTGTCGCCGTGTTGCACCGAAGCTAGAAATTCATCTTTCTACACAACAATCGCTTTCTAACTGGAAGGCAGTGAAGTATTGGAAAGATGAAGGCCTACATCGTGTTGTATTAGCGCGTGAGGTTGGTGCAATTGAAATGCAAAAAATGAAGGATGAAGTTGATATTGAAATCGAAGCCTTCGTTCATGGAGCAATGTGTATTGCTTATTCAGGTCGCTGTACCTTATCTAATCATATGACAGCACGTGACTCAAACCGTGGTGGTTGCTGTCAATCTTGTCGTTGGGACTATGATTTATATGAGCAGGTAGATGGCGAAGAACAGCCGCTATTTAAAGAAGGTGAAGCACCGTTTGCGATGAGCCCGAAAGATTTAAAATTAATCGAATCAATTCCACATATGATTGAGCTAGGTATCGATTCATTAAAAATTGAAGGTCGCATGAAGTCAATTCACTATGTTGCTACAGTTGTATCTGTCTATCGTAAAGTGATAGATGCTTATTGTGCAAACCCAGAAAATTTTGAAATTAAAAAAGAGTGGCTAGATGAATTATCACGTTGTGCAAACCGTGCAACTGCTTCTTCATTCTTCGAAGGTGAGCCAAGCTATAAACAGCAAATGTTTGGTTTCCATGCAGGAAAGGTGAAATGGGATTTTGCCGGGCTTGTACTTGATTATGATGCTGCTACACATATGGTAACAATGGAGCAGCGCAACTATTTCAAACCAGGCGATACAGTTGAGTTTTTCGGTCCGGATATCGAGACATTCCAAATGACAGTGGGACAGATTTGGGATGAGGATGGTAATGAATTAGATGTTGCACGCCACCCATTGCAAATTTTAAAATTCAAAGTTGATCGTCCACTAACAAAATTAAATATGATGCGTAAGGAGAATGACTAAATGGCAAATCGTCCAGTGGTTATTGGTATCGCTGGTGGCTCTTGTTCAGGGAAAACAAGTGTCACACGTGCCATTTACGAAGTTTTTAAAGATCATTCTGTAGTAGTGATTGAACAAGATTATTATTATAAAAATCAAAGTCATATGACATTTGAGGAGCGTCTGCAAACAAATTATGATCATCCTTTAGCATTTGATACAGATCTTCTAATTGAGCATATTAATACGCTACTTGAACGTCAGCCAATTGATAAGCCAGTTTATGATTATGTTAAGCATACGCGCGCTAGTGATGTAATTCATGTGGAGCCAAAGGATGTTATTATTGTTGAAGGTATGCTAGTGCTTGAAGATGAGCGACTGCGTGGCTTGATGGATATTAAATTATTTGTTGATACAGATGCTGATTTACGCATTATTCGTCGTATGCAACGTGATATTCAAGAGCGTGGCCGTACAACAGAATCGGTTATTGAACAATATTTAACAACAGTGCGCCCAATGCACAATATGTTTATTGAACCTACAAAACGTTATGCAGATGTTATTGTTCCAGAAGGTGGAGACAACGGCGTCGCAATCGATTTAATGGTAACAAAAATTAAAACAATTCTTGAAACTGAATCGAATGTATAATATGATAGGGAAGTATTTACATTTAAACACGCAGTTACACTGTGTTGCTATATAATGAAAGCATTTTTAACCATAAATTTCAGATAAACCAACTGAAAATTAGGTCTAGACAAATACAATGGGCGGGCAGCTTCTAATGAAGCCCGCTCATTCATACATTTACTAGCAACATACTTTATCCTGAATCAAGATAAACAGGTGGTGTGAAGTCCACTAAAATAAGAGGAATAGCATCAAAAAACTATACTTTATAGTAATAATGGATGAAACCTTTAGAAAATGTGGCTTTCGGTTAACTATCTCCATTAGCTTGAAAAACATGGACGAGAGTTAGCTATGGTGTAATTGACTAAAGTATGACTTCTAAAAAGTAAACGATTGCATTATTTATGCCTCGGCGTAATTGCGTCCAGATTTTTTCGAGCTGAGGAGGGAAACCTCTTCAAAATCTGTGGCATCTATCAAGGCGTTTTATCTTGATTTAGTTGGTGTTTGTGTACCTATCGAACCAAAATAGCTATTCGTCTTACTACTCTAGAGAGGTAGGAATTTTTGCTGAATCAAGATACAACATGCAAAATACAAATGTACAGTTTTAGAACAATGGAGGAATGAGTATTATGTCAAACGAAAAACAATACCCAATGACTTTGGCTGGGAAAGCTAAATTAGAAGAAGAATTAGATCACTTAAAAACGGTAAAGCGTAAAGAAGTAGTTGAGCGTATTAAAATTGCACGTAGCTTTGGTGACTTATCAGAAAACTCGGAGTATGATTCTGCGAAAGAGGAGCAAGGCTTTGTAGAAGGCCGTATTTCAACAATTGAATCAATGCTTCGTAATGCATTAATTATTACAGAGGACGAGTCACAAGCAAGTGATACAGTAACTTTAGGGAAAACGGTTACTTTTGATGAATTAATTGATGGTAAACGAGCTGATTTTGAAGAATCTTATACAATTGTTGGTTCAGCGGAGGCAGATCCATTAGAAGGCCTTATTTCCAATGACTCTCCAATTGCTAAAGCATTAATGGGGCATAAAGTTGGAGATAAAGTAAAATTAACAACTCCTGGTGGAGATATGGAAGTTGAAATTTTAAAAATTAGCTAATATTAAATAAGAAGAGATTCAATTAGGTAATCCAACATAGGTTCTGTTGAATCAATAGAAAAGGTCCGAAAAGTGATAGTTACTTTTTGGGCTTTTTCATTCATTTCGTTATATATTATAATTGATGGCTTAGTGGATAGTAGGAACTTTGTCTACGAACAGCACGTCAACTTATCATAACCACTACGAATGCAATCGCAAATAATGAATAAAGGGGCGAAATGTATGGAAGATTATGAACAAAATAAAAATTCGCGCTTAGAAAGCAGACAGCAGCGTCGGCAGCAAAAAAGCACTACGATGAATCGGTTACTAAACTACTTAATAGCGCTTGTTATCGTATTAATCGGTATTACGAGCTATATTATTTTTTTCACAGGCGACGACAAAGCTACTGATAAAGGGCAAATTGAACAACAAGCGGATGATGATGTAAATACAAATGAAGTTAGTGAAAAAGATAATAGTATAAATGAAGATTCTAAAAATGAATCAAATGAAGCAGAAGAATCAAGTTCATCTGGTGATTCGCAGCAAACTACCCAATCTCCTGAAGACTCAACACAGGAAAATGATTCGACGAATATAGTATCGCCATCAACGGACCCACTTGTAGAAGAAGTGATAGAAAACCCGAATTGGCAGCCAACGAAAACGGCACAAACGGAACCTCATGTATCAGTTTTTAAAGATGGGCATATTGACTATGAAGAAAAACTAGCAACTATTTTTGCTGTTACACCGCTAACAAAAGATAATAGTATTCTTTGGAGCATTAAAAATAATGGCAGTGCTGATTCAGCAATTGCAGTTATCTCTTCAACTGATAAAACAGAGAAATATCGTGTAAGTATTGTATGGGTTGCAAATGAGGGCTGGAAACCTGTAAAATTAGAGAAGTTAAGCACAATTGAAGGATCATGGTAATATCTTAATCTATGTATTTTGATTCAGAGATTGTACAAAAATCTGCTGAATCAGGATACAATTAATAGGAGGAAATATTGATGAAAATAGCAGTTATCGGTGCAATGGAGCAAGAAGTAGAGCTACTACGCACGGCACTAACAAATACTACTGTAACAACAATTGCAAGTAGTGAGTATACAGAAGGTACATATGCAGGAAAAGAAATTGTGTTATTAAAGAGCGGTATAGGGAAAGTAAATGCTGCTATGTCGACTACCTTATTACTACAACAATTTAAACCAGATGTAGTGATTAATACAGGTTCTGCAGGTGGTTTTGATACAGCACTTGAAGTAGGGGCTGTTGTTATTTCAGATGAGGTTCGTCATCATGATGTTGATGTCACAGCTTTCGGCTATGAAATTGGGCAAATGGCAGGTATGCCGGCTGCTTATCAAGCAGATGCTAATTTAATTGCTATTGCAAAGCAAGCTGTTACGGAAGTGGGAGAGCATCAATATGGTGTAGGCTTGATTTGCTCTGGTGATGTATTTATGGCTGATCCAGCACGTGCTGAGGAGGTTCGTACAAATTTCCCGCAAATGAAGGCAGTGGAAATGGAAGCAGCCGCAGTGGCACAAGTATGTTATCAATTTGGCACACCATTTGTAGTGATTCGTGCATTATCGGATATTGCAGGGAAAGAATCGAATATTACTTTTGACGAGTTTTTACCAACTGCAGCCAAGCATTCTACAGAAATCGTATTAAAGGCGATTACAAAGCTTTAAAACTTAGTAAAGTGTTAAAAAAGTCACAGTCAAGTTACTGTTAAAAATGCTACGATAAAGCCATAATAAAACGAGCAATTGTGAGGAGTAGATATTTATGGTATTTATCGCAATAACGGCAATTATGGCGACAGTCGTATTAATGCTTGTTATTTCAGCGGATATACATGACAACGCGGCATAAGACAAACAAAAAAGCTGAGAGGAAAGTTTGATTCCTCTCAGTTTTTTTGTTTGTCAATCTTTTTGATTATGCTTAAATTGCTGATAGAGCTTAATTAAGGCCCTTTTTTCAATACGCGATACATAGCTTCTTGATATATTTAATTTTTTAGCAATTTCCTTTTGTGTGAGTGGCTCCTGATGTTGTAATCCATAACGGTACGTAATAATCTCTAATTCTCGTTCATCCAATGTATTTAAATAGGCGTACAGCTGCGCAAAGCGCTCCTGCTGCTCTAAAATATCAATTGCGGGCTGCTCATCTAATTGTAGTAAATCGCGAATTTGCAATGATTGCCCTTCGTAGTCAACGCCAATTGACTCAAAAAGTGAAATATCCTTTTGTACTTTTTTTTGGGCTCGTAAATGCATTAATATTTCATTCTCAATACATCTTGCTGCATATGTTGCAAGCCTTGTTTTTTTGTCTGGCGTATAACTAGCGACTGCCTTCATTAAACCAATGGTACCAATCGAAATATAATCATCAAGCTGCTCATGAGGAGGGTGAAACTTTTTTACAACATGTGCGACAAGTCGCATATTGCGCTCAATTAAATCAAGGCGCGCTTGTTCATCACCAGCTAAATATTTTTCTAATACTTCTGCTTCTTCTTCACGAGAAAATGGTTTAGAAAACGCCTGCCCCTTTAAATAGCCAAGCAATGAAGGGAATTCTAACCATAGTTGAATGAGCGAAAAAAATATACCGCTCAAAATGCTTCATCCTTCCGCCTTTTTAGCAGTATATGTCGATTTTTAGCACTTCATGAAAAGAAAGTGCGCGTCTGAAAAGTCTTTGTGGTGCGAGCATATATTTTCTGGCAATAACAGCAAGGGGCAGTCAGGAAAATTTAGATTTCCTGACTGCCCCTATACTTTAAACCTTTTTCAATGTAAATGTGCTGATCATTAATAAAGCTAACAATGGTGATACGATTAAATAAAAGACTGGTGACAAAACTGGCACTAAGAAAAACGTAATTGTTAACACTGTGCCCGCTGCTGTAATTGGTAAACCGACAAAGTAACCAGGTGTTTCTGAACAATTAAAGCGCGCTAAACGGAAGGCGCCACATGTAATGTAAAAAATCGTAATGAACATGCCTGGGAGACCGAAGTTTGAGAAAATAATTTCGTACATTAAAATTGCAGGAGCTACACCAAATGAAATAATATCTCCCATTGAATCGAGCTGTTTGCCAAGCTCGGATTCCTGATTATATTTTCGAGCGACTTTACCATCGTAACGATCTAAAAATGCTGCAATAAAAATAAATAGTACACTATAGTTATATGCTTCGTTTAATGATGCCATAATAGAAGCACCACCAAACGATAGATTTAGAAGCGTAATTAAATTGGCAGCGTTTGATTTTATTTTCTTCAAAGTTAAATCAACTTTCTGGAGAAGAAACATTAGAAACACTCCTTCGACTGAATATTTTTCTATTATACTGCTTTAAGCGATAAAATGATAGAACTTTAAAATATATCTACTTTTCTAATAAGCTGTTACACTATATAATAGCATAGCATCATTTTCATGTATTCTATTTTTTACAAATTTCTTACTTTTCACCGAAAAAGGCATTAAAAGTTTTCCACTATTATTTGACTTCGGTGCGAATCAAACGTGATGGAGGATATAATATGAAAGAAAAAATTTATCAACAACTCATTGAATTAACGAATGGTCAGACAAGTTCTAACATACTCATGAAATTTGCAAAATCAGGCTATAGTAAAAACTTTATTCGAAGCTATAGTAAATTATACGGTATTAATATAGATGAGGTTTCAAAAAAAATGGAGCAATTTAAAAATTTGCATGATTTTTTTACACGCGAGCTGAAAGCAGATGCTCGTCCAATCGATCAAAACCAATCTGTACTTGTTAGCCCTGTCGACGCAAAGCTAGAGATTTTCGGAGAAATTCAGGATAATCTCATTTTAACAGTGAAAGAAAAGCCGTATTCCGTTGTGGATTTATTAGGTAGTGAGCAAGCTGCGAAGCGTTATGACAAAGGGAAATATATAGTATTTTACTTAAGTCCCGCAGATTATCATCGCATGCATAGCCCTGTCGATGCTTATGTCGAGAAGCAATATGTTTTAGGTAAAAAATCATTTCCGGTTAATCAAGTAGGCTTGCAATACGGCAAAAAGCCGATAAGCCATAATTATCGCATGGTAAACGAGCTTGTTTATGGCAATAATGCACATGCGGCTTTCATTAAAGTAGGTGCTACCTTTGTGAATTCCATCGTTTTAACGAATACATCAAAAGAATGGAAAAAGGGAGAAGAGGTTGGCTACTTCTCATTTGGCTCAACTGTCGTTATGCTGTTTGAGAAGGGGACGATTTCTTTTCATGAAAATGTCATACAAGGACGTGCGATTAGAATGGGAGAAGCATTCGCAACTATGTTATAATAGTGTACATTGTGTCTATATTTCTGACAACCCTAATACATTTAAAGGAGTAACGATTTTGTATAATTTTTTATTACCAGATGCTTATGTCAATAGCGTGCATGAAATTACGCCAGAAAGACTACATGAGCAAGGCATTAAAGGTATTATTACTGACCTAGATAATACGCTTGTTGAATGGGACCGTGCAGACGCTACAGAGGAAATTATGACATGGCTGGAGCAATTAAAAGCTGCTGGTATCCGTGTTATTATTGTGTCCAACAACAATGAAGAGCGAGTAAAGCATTTTGCAACACCGCTTGGTATTCCGTATATCCACCGTGCAAGAAAACCGCTTGGCTCTGCTTATTATGCTGGCCTATTAAAGCTGCGTTTACGTCGAGATGAAGTCGCGATGGTAGGCGATCAGCTATTAACGGATATATTTGGTGGTAAGCGTCAAAAGCTGTATACATTTTTAGTGCGTCCTGTAGCTGAATCAGATGGCGTAGTAACGCTCTTTAATCGCTTTATTGAACGCAGAATATTCAATGATTTGAAACGCAGAGGAATTACAACTTGGGAGGAAAAATAATGGTAGAAATGCCACAATGCATAGGCTGTGGAGCAGTTATTCAAACAGAAAATAAAAACGAATTAGGTTATGCGCCTGCTTCATCTTTGGAAAAGGAAACGATTATTTGTCAACGTTGCTTCCGTTTAAAAAACTATAACGAAATTCAACCTGTTAGCTTAACGGATGATGATTTTCTACGTATTTTGAATGGACTTGGTGAGCAACAGGGATTAATCGTTAAAATTGTCGATATTTTTGATTTCAATGGTAGCTGGTTACCTGGTTTGCATCGTTTTGTAGGTAAAAATCCAGTATTGCTTGTTGCAAATAAAGTAGACTTATTACCGAAATCGGTGAAAGAGAAAAAAGTTATTAATTGGTTAAAGAGAGAGGCAAAAGCACTCGGCTTAAAGCCAATTGATGTGATGCTTGTTTCTGCACATAAAGGTCGAGGTATGGCAGAGGTTGTAGAGGCGATTGAAACCTACCGAGAGGGCAAGGACGTTTTTGTCGTTGGCTGTACGAATGTAGGGAAATCGACATTTATTAATCGTATTATTAAGCAGGCAACAGGTGAAGGAGAAGTAATTACGACATCTCATTTCCCTGGCACAACATTAGATATGATTGAAATTCCGTTAGATGATGGGGCGGCATTATACGATACACCGGGTATTATTAACCATCACCAAATGGCGCATTATTTAGATGCGAGTGAATTGAAATACATTATGCCGAAAAAGGAAATTAAGCCAAAGGTCTATCAGCAAAATGCGGGGCAAACGCTATTTATTGGTGCACTTGCTCGCTTTGATTTTATTCAAGGAGAGCGTTCTGCCTTCACAGTACATGTAGCAAATGATTTGCCAATTCACCGTACAAAGCTTGAAAAGGCAGATGCTTTATATGCTGAGCATAAAGGTGAGCTATTAACACCACCGACAAAGAAATTTATCGAACAATTACCTGAGCTTGTGCGTCACGAATTTTCGATTAAAGAAGCAAAAACAGATATCGTCTTTTCGGGGCTTGGTTGGATTACAGCACAGCATGCTAATGTTGTGATAGCAGCATACGCACCAAAAGGGGTACAAGTATTTATTCGCCCATCATTAATTTAATAGCAGAGGATGAGTAGAGATGAAGAAATGGTTTGCAGTAATTGGTGATCCAATTAGCCATTCCAAATCACCAGCAATGCACAATGCTTGGTATAAAGAGATGAATGTGGATGCAACGTATATACCAATTCATGTGGAACCTGCCAATCTACATCAAGCAGTTACCTCGTTAAAATTACTAGGTGCATCAGGCTGGAATGTAACGATACCACATAAGGAAGCAATACTACCTCTATTAGATGAGCTAGATGAGCAGGCGCAAAAAATGGGTGCTGTTAACACGGTTGTCAAAACGGCTGCTGGGAAATATAAAGGCTATAATACGGACGGTGCAGGCTTTGTCCGTTCTTTAGAAGATATGATTGGTCCAGCACATAAGGACAAGTTGGTTTTATTAATAGGTGCTGGTGGCGCTGCGCGTGGTATTGCGTTTGCATTGCTCGCAGAGGGCTATCAACATATTACGATTGCCAATCGCACTTTAGCAAAAGCAGAGGCTATTGTAGAGCAACTTGGCTGTGGACAAGCGATTTCTTTGCAAGAGGCTGAAAACAACCTGCAAAAGTTTGCAATTTTTATCCAAACAACGCCTGCTGGCATGACAAGTGGTACGCTTGACTTGCCATTTTCATTAGACAAGCTCCCACAAGGAGCAATTGCGGCAGATATTGTATATAATCCATTAATGACACCTTTTTTACAAGCTGCCGAAAGCAAAGGGGCAACGATTGTTAATGGACTAGGGATGTTTGTACATCAAGGAGCGATTGCCTACAATTATTGGCTAGGGCATTACCCAAATACATCGAGTACGATTGCTGAATTAACGGCACAATTAAAATAACAAAAATTAATAACAGTTGAATAAAAGTAAGCAAGGGGAAAAAAGCCCTTTGATGCTTGTTTTGTGAAAGCTAACAATTAATGGAGCTTCACTGTATATACCAAGGAGGATTTTTATATTTATGTTAACAGGTAAACAAAAGCGTTTTTTACGTGCTGAAGCACATCATTTAGACCCTATTTTCCAAGTAGGAAAGGGTGGCGTTAATGATGCAATGCTTGCACAATTACGCGACGTATTAGAAGTGCGTGAGCTGATTAAAGTGCGTATTTTAGACAACTGTGAGGATGATAAGCATGAAGTGGCTGAAGCTTTAGCACAAGGTACTAGAGCAGAGCTAGTTCAATTGATTGGTTTAACAGTTGTTTTATATAAAGAATCACGCAAAAATAAAAAAATCGTATTACCAAAGGCGACACAAAAGTAAGGTGAGTAGTTGATGAAACGAGTGGGCATTCTAGGCGGTACATTCAACCCACCACATAATGGTCATTTACTAATGGCGAATGAGGCTTATCATGCGCTTAAGCTTGATGAGGTGCGCTTTATGCCGAATGCAATACCGCCACATAAAGAGATGCGGTTACCCGCGACAGATAAGCAGCGAATGCAGATGCTTCAGCTAGCGATTGCTGGTGTACCATATTTCAAAGTGGAAAAGATTGAATTAGAAAGTGGCGGGGTATCATATACGTATAATACAATGCATTTATTGCAGGAGCGAGAGCCTGATACGCAGTTTTATTTTATTATCGGTGGAGACATGATTGATTCTTTGCATACATGGTACCATATTGAGGAGCTTATCTCTTTTGTGCAGTTTGTAGGCATTAAGCGACCAGGTACAGAAGCAAAAACGACTTACCCGGTGCAAATACTAGAAACACCAGAAATGAATTTGTCTTCTACAGTTATTCGTCAGCGCTGTCAGGATGGTGGACCATTAAAATATATATTGCCAGAAGCAGTAGAGGCGTATATTCGAGAGGAAGGTCTTTATGGAGCGCGAAAAATTACTTAATGCAATAAAACCACGCATGCCAGAAAAGCGTTATATTCATACAGTCGGCGTTATGGAAACAGCTATTCAGCTAGCACAGCGCTATGATGAAGATGTGAAAAAAGCAGAAATAGCAGCTATTTTACATGATATTGCGAAATACGCTGATGAAGAGTGGATGCGTGAAATAGTACGCATCAATCAGCTCGGAGATGAATTAATTTCTTGGGGCTCAGAAATTTTACATGGCCCTGTCGGTGCATGGATAGCGCAAACAGAATTTCAAATTGATGATGATGCAATTTTGAATGCTATTCGCTACCATACGACTGGGCGTGCGAATATGATGAAATTAGAAAAAATACTTTTTATAGCAGATATGATTGAGCCAAATCGCAAGTTTCCTGGTGTTGATAATTTACGTGAAATCGCGCAGCAAGATTTAACAGTCGCAATGCGTGCATGTATTCATCATTCAGTGGCACATTTAATAAAGACGGAGCTAGCGATTTATCCCTGGTCCATTGAATGCTATAACTATTATATAAGAGAGGATTAAATGATTGATGAATGAAACATTATTACAATTAGCATATAAAGCGGCAGATGATAAACATGCGGAGGATATTGTTGTATTAAATATGAACAATATTTCTTTGCTTGCAGATTATTTTATTATTTGCCATGGTAATTCTGATCGTCAAGTACAGGCGATTGCACGTGAACTTCAAGAAAAGGCACATGAGAATGGTCTTGAAGTAAAACGCGTTGAAGGCTTTGATACAGCTCGCTGGATTTTAGTTGATTTAGGCGATGTTGTCGTTCATGTATTCCATAAAGATGAGCGAAGCTTTTACAATTTAGAGCGTCTATGGGGAGATGCGCCACAATTGGACGCACCTGAGCTGTAATGGCTAGCTATGAACGTTTTGCGGAAGTTTATGATGCATTAATGACAGATATCCCATACGACGAATATGTAGAATGGGTAAAAGTCTATGCACCACAAGCTCACTTCCCAACCTTATTAGATATCGGCTGTGGCACGGGTGTCTTAGCTTCCTTATTTGATGATGCAGGCTACCAGGTAAGCGGTATTGATTTATCAGAGGAAATGCTGATGGTTGCAAGTGCTCGTTTTGCAGCTGCGAATAAATCGATTCCATTAATGGCGATGTCTATGGATCAGCTAGAAGGCTTTCATGAGCTAGATGTAGCGATTATTCCGATTGACTCGATTAATTATGTGCGTGAGGAAAAGGCGGTTATTGAAACGTTACAGCGTATCTATGACAGCCTCCGCCAAGGTGGGCAATTATTTTTTGATGTCCATTCGCTTTATAAAATGGATGAAATCTTTTTAGATAGCCCATTCACATACGATGATGGAGAAATCGCTTATGTTTGGCATACAGAGCAAGGAAAAGAACCGCATTCTATTTATCATTACATGACGTTTTTCGCAGAGACGGCTAATGGTTTGTATGAGCGTTTTGACGAGGAACATTACCAGCGCACATTTGCACCGCAGCAATACGAGGCGTGGTTACGTGGAGTGGGCTTTACCGAGGTGCATATAACAGCAGATTGGTCAACCGAACAACCACAGGAAGATAGCGAGCGTGTTTTTATTCGCGCGGTGAAATAATAATGAAGTTAGCTTTTGCTAGCTTCATTTTTTATTTTAAATAAAAAGTACTTTCCATAATAGGGGGAATTTTGTATAGTGAAGATAGCTCCATATGAATTAATCTCCTTTTGGAGAGATGTGAAATGCAGCGATACCTTCAAAAATACGGTAAAAAAGTGCTACTCCCGAGTGCACTTCTTATTGGACTCCTCTATTTTTTTCTTCAACAAAACAATTCAGCAAAAGTGGAAATCATACCTGCAACAGTGCAGCCTGAACAAGCTATCGAAAACAATATTGAAGAAGCTATAACCATTTCAGCAGTTATTGTCGATGTAAAGGGGCAAGTTAAGTTTCCTGGTGTTTACGAACTAACTGAAGAGCATCGTATTATTGATGCGATTCAATTAGCAGGTGGCTATACAGATCAGGCAGATACGAAATTGATTAATCATGCTCAGCGTCTACAGGATGAGATGGTTATTTATGTGCCTTTTCAAGGTGAAGAAGTAGAAGAAAGTGTCAGTTTTACAGCTTCTCAAAATAAAACCTCAACAAAGGTCAATATTAATACGGCAGATGAAGCAGAATTAATGACCATTCCTGGCATTGGTCCTGCAAAGGCACAGGCTATTATTAGCCATCGCAATGAAGCTGGCAAATTTCAATCGATTGAGGATATAAAAAAAGTGTCTGGTATAGGTGAGAAATCGTTTGAGCGAATTAAAGATTTAATTGAAGCAAAATAATAATTATTATTGATAAGGTTTTGATTAAGTAAAAATAACCCCGTTGCGTCAATTACGTGAAAAGACTAAACTAAAATTAAGAAATTTTGGAGGTTATCATATGGAGCGCATTACGTGGGATCAATTTTTCATGGCTCAAAGCCATTTATTAGCGTTAAGAAGCACATGTACGAGGCTTGCGGTTGGCGCCACAATCGTAAGGGAAAAGCGCATTATTGCAGGCGGCTATAACGGCTCCATTTCAGGAGATGAGCATTGTATTGAGAAAGGCTGTTATGTTGTTGATAATCATTGTGTGCGCACAGTACACGCAGAAACAAACGCCTTATTGCAATGTGCTAAATACGGTACGCCAGCGAATGGTGCAGATTTATATGTAACTCATTTTCCATGTCTGCCTTGTACGAAAACGATTATTCAAGCCGGTATAAAAAATGTCTATTACGCAAAGGATTATAAAAATAATCCTTACGCATTGGAGCTGCTAGCAAAAGCGAATGTCAATGTGAAGCATATCCCGTTCGACGAAGCGAAAATTGACTTTTTGCAGGATGAGAAATTGCAGTTGCTTATAGAGATGCTTGAAAAATTACGTAGCTATGGTGCTTCTCCAGAGGAATTAGGTCCCTTAGAGGAGAAGATAAATGAACTTTTTGGTCAATTACTTAAAAAATAAGTGGTTATATTATGCCATGGTAGTTCTCATTGCTGAAGGTGCAGCATTTGAATCACCATGGCTTTTTCTATGGCTAGCTGTACTATTAGCTTTTTGTTATTATAAGCGGCTACCGTTCATTCATTTAAATGCACTAACGATTGTTTGTGGAGTTGTTTATTGCTACACAGTATGGCAAATAACTATGCTCTATGAGCCCATTACAATGCCTATAGAGCTTAATTGGACGAGCGAATATAAGATAGACGGGGCATCCTTACGCGGCTTTATGAGGGACGAGAAGGGGCGTAAAATCTATGTGCAGTATACTTTTATTAGCGAGCAAGAAAAGCGTGATTATAGTGAACAGTCTTTAACTGGACAACGCTTTCTAGTAGAAGGTGTGTTAGTAACACCTTCAATGCCTGCACACGCTTATAGCTTTGCTATGGCTGACTACTTACGTAGCAAGCATGCGCGTGGGGTTTTGGAAATTTCCTCCCTGCACTTTATTGAAAAGCAGTATTCTTTAACAAGCCTTTTAGCACAACAGCGCTTTCAAATGCTGCGACATATTGAAAAAAGCTTTCCTCCATCACTTATTGCAGAGACACAAGCTTTATTAATCGGCTCACAGGAGCAGGTAGAAGTAGATTTGAATCGAGCTTATCAAAAGCTTGGCATTACCCATCTATTCGCAATTTCAGGCTTGCATGTTGCGCTTATTTCTATGTTATTTTTTGAAGCTTTGTTACGTTTACGTATACGCAAGGAACTAGCGACTTTATTGTTAATAATTATATTACCTGCATATGCACTAATAGCAGGTGGAGCACCATCCGTTTGGAGGGCAGTCCTTGTTGTAGAAGTCGTTATGCTAGCACGTTATTTAAAATGGCGACTGGGTGCTTTAGATGCACTCTCTATATGCTTTATTGTTTTTGTTCTTTGGGAGCCAGGTGCATTTTATCAAATCGGCTTTCAATTATCTTATTTAGCAACGTTAAGTTTAATTTTATCCTCCAGATTGCTAGCATCGATGCAAGGGCTACTTATGCAAACTTTTATGATGACATGTGCATGCCAGGTGCTCGTCTACCCGTTATTATTGCTTCATTTTTATGAAATCAGCTTATCCTCCTTTGTTGCTAATATTTTATTTGTACCATTATTCTCCTTTATTATTTTACCTATTAATATTTTATTGCTTATGATGACATATATTTGTAAGCCTCTTGCCACACTGTTATTTTGGATGTATGAGCCATGCCGTATGTTTTTGACGGAGTTTATTCTTTTTTTGCAAAATATGCCGTATCAAATGTGGGTTGCGGGTAAGCCATCTATAATCATCTTTCTTATGTTATTTTGTAGCACCTGTGCAACCTTGTATTATTTTCAGTTACAGAAATGGAGGTTTGCTTTGCTGTTGCTTATAGTACCAGCTCTTTTTACGCAAATGCTACCTTATACGAATAAACAACTGCTTGTGTCCTTTGTTAATGTAGGACAGGGTGACTGTGTTGTAATTGAGCTGCCTTATCGAAGGGCGGTATATGTTATAGATACAGGTGGTTTGCTGCGATTTGAGCAGGAGGCGTGGAAGCGGCGCAGCAACGAGTATGAAGTTGGTCGCCAAGTCGTTGTGCCATTTTTAAAAGGTAAAGGCATCGGAAAGGTCGATAAGCTTATTTTAACGCATGCTGATGCTGACCATGTTGAAGGGGCAGAGGAAATATTGCGCGAAATTGCAATACAAGAAGTACATGTATCACCTAGCTCATTGGAAAAAGTGGTAATGACTGATTTTTTACAGGAGGCAGGTAAGCAAAAACTGTTAATTCGAGAACAAATAGCAGGCGATGCTTGGCAAGTAGGTAAAGCCAGTTTCCGCTACTTATGGCCAAACGATGTTGATTATGAGGGCAATAATGATTCACTCGTCCTATTGATGGAGTTTGATGCTTTAAAAATATTATTGACAGGAGATTTAGAGCATGAAGGTGAAATGGCGCTAGTGAAAATTGCTGGTGATAAAATTCGCGATGTTAGCATATTAAAACTTGGTCATCATGGTAGTAAAACATCGAGCATTGAAGAATTTATTGAAGTGACCAATCCTCAACTAGCAATTATTATGGCTGGGAAAAACAATCGTTACAATCATCCACATCCAGAAGTAGTTGCACGTTTACAAAGCAATGATATTGCTTATTTAATAACAGGTGAAGTAGGCACGGTGACAGTGCAATGGGACGGTAACCAGCTCACATACGACACAATGTCGATGTATTTTCCAGAAAATTAAAACCAATGTTTTTAATATTTCAATAGAGCAGTAAAAAGTTGCCCAGAAAGCGGCACACTAGCCAGCTTTCTGGGCAACCATTTGCTTTGTGAATTAGCGTGTAGCTACTTCTACAATCATCGCGATGATGAACATTATTGTGAATACTCCGAAAGGTACAGCGAAGCCAATACCAGCGTCAATAGCATCATTGCGTTGAGAAGCGCGACCGCGGCCTTCGAATGGGTTTTCAGTAACGTAATTTGGATCGTTATGTCCTGCCATATATATCCCTCCTACTCTTTTTCAATTATAAGTCAAGCTATTGTAAAAATCTATATGCAATACAATTTTCATCGGCATAGTGTATGTTAAATTGTCGTAATTTAAACACATTCATTTAGCGGCTGTTTGATAATCTGTGACATCCATTAAATTGAGATAAGTGCTATACTAGAAAGGAAGAAGTAAAAGAGGAGTTTCGCGATGATTACAAAAATTTGGCAAGATATAAAGAAGGGCAATATTGCACCTGTCTATTTAATTGTTGGCGAAGAAACATATTTTATAGATGAAACGGTTAATCGTTTGAAGGAGGCCTTAAGCGGGCAAGAAGAGGTTGAGCTGATACCTTTTGACTTAGCTGAACGGCCTGTAGATTTTGTAATAGATGAGGCAGACACAATACCATTTTTTACAGATAAAAAGCTTATTATTGCTAAAAATGCTTCATTTTTAAAGGCGACAGAAAAAGGAAAAGAAAAAATAGAACATGATTTAAAGCGTTTGGAAACTTGGTTGTCTTACCCAACTGATACTGCGGTAACTGTTTTTATAGCGCCGTATGAAAAATTGGATGAGCGAAAAAAAGTAACAAAGCTAATGAAAGAAAGCTCTGTTTTAATTTCGGCAGAAACACCGAAAGAACAGGATTTATATGTTTGGATTAAGCTTGAAGTAGAAGCTTCTGGGAAAATAATCGGGGACAGTGCTACAGCGAAGCTTTTGGAAATGGTCGGTGCAAATATGCTGCAGTTAAAAATGGAGCTTGAAAAAATGGTGCTTTATTTAGGTCAAGAGCATGAAATAACAGAAGAGCTAGTCGAAGAGCTTGTGGCAAAAACATTGGAGCACGATGCTTTTAAAATGTTGAACGCTTATTTAGGGAATCGACAAGCGGAGGCATTAACGATTTATCATGATTTATTGCGTCAAAAAGAGGAACCAATTATGCTTGTCGGTTTACTAGCATCAAATATTCGCACGATGAGCCAAGCGTTCTATTTATTGACGAAAGGCTACCATCCGCAGCAAATTGCCAAACAGTTAAAAGTACATCCATATCGTGTGAAAATGATACTTGAACAGCGCAACCGCCCAGCAGCGGAGCGATTATTACAAGCCTTGAATGCATTAGCGACCGTCGATTTACAATTAAAATCTACGAGCAGCAACCGAGCTCGAATTTTAGAGCTATTTTTAATGAAGCCTCTTCTTTAAGGAAGAGGTTTTTTTGTTAGAAATTTGTGAATCGCTCGAATAGCAGAGAAAATCGCTCAAATAAGGTGGAGAATCGCTCGAATAGCAAGAGAAATCGCTCAATTAGGATAGAGAATTGCTCGAATAGCAGAAGAAGCCACTGAGATAAGAGAAATCGCTCAAATAGCCAAATCACCCAGCAGGTGATATTTCAAGCATAAAACGAAAAAAGGTCAGCAATGAATGCTGACCAATGTTTCATAACTTACGCTTTTTTAGCTAAACGTGATTTTGTACGAGCAGCCGCGTTTTTGTGGATAAGACCTTTACCAGCAGCTGTATCCACTGCTTTTGAAGCAGCAACTACTAATTCTTGTGCGTTTTCAGCACCAGCAGTTAAAGCTTGTTCAGCTTTTTTCACAGCAGTACGCATAGCAGATTTCGCTTGAGAGTTTGCTTCGTTTGCTTTTGCGTTTACTTTAACGCGTTTAATAGCAGATTTAATATTTGGCATAACTTTCACCTCCTAAATATTAGGTACGAGATGAGTATCTTCTCACTTAGTTCATGTGTCAATACAACAAAAATCATTCTACCAAACAGTAGCCGTAATTGCAATACATAAATGCAAAGAATATTTACTTGACAGTTTGACCACACTAAAAAATGAGGTGAAAATATGGAACAAGTACATTGGGGTAGAACAGATTTAGTAGATGAAACAGACGAAGTGTTAACGTATGAAACGCAGCAACAAAAGGAAAAGACGGCACGTAAAAGTGGCATTTTGATGGAGGAGCTGCGAGAACAGCGCGTTGAAATTACTAAAGTAACAGTATCGAAAGAAGGGGAACAGCAAATTGGCAAAAAGCAAGGTACCTATATTACTTTGTCTATTCCGACACTTTACCCGAGCGATACAGATGGTTTTACACAATTGCAGCAAGTTTTGCAAAAATATATTGCCATGCTACTAAGCGAGATTAATTACAAATCTCCAAATAAAATACTTATTGTTGGGCTCGGTAATAAAACAATTACGCCAGATGCAATTGGACCAATAGCAATTGATGAGCTACAAAGTGCATTTTCTGAGAATCCTAATGAACAGTTCGTTATGTATGCACCAGGGGTAACAGGGCAAACGGGTTTTGAAACGAGTGAATTTGTAAAGGCGTTAGCAGAAAAAATTCAACCAGCAGCGGTCATTGTTATTGATGCACTTGCCACAAGAAGCAGCAAACGTCTATGTCGCACAATTCAGCTAACAGATACAGGTATTCATCCAGGCTCAGGTGTTGGCAATCAACGCGCGGAAATATCTAAGGAAGTACTAGGTGTGCCTGTGTTAGCAATTGGTATTCCAACGGTTGTAGAAGCAACGGTGCTAATAGCAGATGCTGTCGATACAGTATTTCGTTCAATAGCATCGCGTATTAGCGAGCGTGAAAAACCATCAGGTAAGCTTTCTGTAACAGGCTGGCGATCTGATACAAAAGATGCTGATTTAACATTAGTAAAGCCAATTTTCGGTGAATGGTCGACATGGTCTATTGAAGATAAAAGGAAGTTATTTGAAGAAGTGTTCCATGCACAGGAGCGCTTTATCGTTACACCGAAAGAAGTCGATATATGGCTTATGCAGTACGCATTATTAATTTCAAACAGTTTATTCCATTTAACGACAACCGATTCATAAGTTCTAAACATTCCCCTCCCTCCATAGAGTAGTGGAAGGAGGGGATGCAAGCTATGAAAGTTATGCAACGCTTTATCATACTGCTCTTTGCTTTATTTTTGCTACCAATTATTATGGGACAGCTTCCTTTTCCGAATAATCAAGTAGTTGTAAAGGAACCCACATCTACACCTGTACCTGAAAAGGCGGTTGTTTATGCTGCTGCCACAAATGTAAATCCGCGTCCCATAAATACCACAACGAAACCTTTAGAAGTGCTTTTTGTTTACACACATTCTCATGAAGCCTATAAGCCTGCTGTTGAAAATAAAACAGGAATGCAGGCAGTATATGATGAGCAAACGAATATTTTTACTATGCAACAGGCAATGCTCAATCATTTTCAACTGAATAATTTGCAAGGAACGGTGTTAGATGTTGATGTGATGAATGTAATGAAGCAGCAAGGTGCGGATTTTCCTCAAGCATATCGGGTTGTACGCCCATATATTCAGGAGGAGCTTGCAACAAATTTATATGATTTAGTTATCGATTTTCATCGTGATGCGGTTGGTAGAAAGGCGACAACGTTAGAAACACCTGAGATGAGCTTTGCTAAAGTCGCATTTGTTGTCGGCTTAGATCATCCAGGCTACAAGGGAAATTTAACATATGCAGAGGCGCTTCATGCAGCGATGGATAATATTGTACCAGGTATTTCAAGGGGCGTGATGAAAAAGTCAGGTGCGGGCGTAGATGGCGTGTATAATCAAGATTTATTTAATAAAATGCTACTAGTGGAGCTTGGTGGCATAGATAATACCGAAGAAGAAATTTTGCGTACAGTGGCAGTGTTAGCACAGGCAATTGCGAAAATCAATGCCAATGAACAAATATAGCATGCGGGGCTATACGACGAAGGGTTTGCCAAGGGGGATGAAGTCCCCCTTGGTTTTAAGTATTCAATAATCCCTTAACTCCCGGTTAATTTCTAGTTGAGCTTTAGAGCTATTAGCAAAATTAAGCCAATTATCCAAATCAGTATTCTCCTTATCGGCAACTAAAAGCTCTACAACATCTAAATTCGAAACATTTGTTGAGAGCGGTTTTTCCATACCGTTAATTTTAGCTTTAAACATACACTTAGCAAGTGTAGAGTCAAGAGCGAATGCAAAGTCAATAATAGTTGAGCCCTGCGGTATATGGATAGGGTCTAATTTAGGTGTAAATACAGTTATTGTGTCTTGCAATAATTCTGAAGTGATTAAATCATAAAATTCAAGAACATCTTGTGTAAGCAGATGATTTGTTTGTATAAATGTATTCATCATATGCTGGGCATTTTGCTCCGTTGCATTGTTTGTAAGGAAGTAAAAAACGCCTTTTTTCCTTCTAAGACGATTTTCTGCCGTTTCAATAAATATGGCCACTTGATGATGGTTGATTGTAATCACAGTTTTTAAATATTTGTTTAATGAGTCATTGTCGATTGCCATGTTATTTTCAAATTGATGAGAAATTGGTTGATATATTTGATGGATAAGACCTAGTATTTTATAGCAATTTAAAGAATTAGAAGTAGTAAGGATGAATTTAGATATGGCTTCTAAATTCTCGCTATCCTTTAAGTTTGAATATGCGCTATACATAGGCTCCATTTCATAATTTACGGTTAAATTTATATTTGGCTCGAGTGATGTTTTTAGTGTTTGAAAAATATTTTGAGACAAGCTTTCTAAAAGCTGTTCGTATTGCTTTAATGTAAATATAACCCGATCATATTTTGAAGGCTTGAGGTATAAAAAACTTAAATCCTCCAATTCGTGTTGGATATCGAATAATTTTAATTTTTTACATAAGGGAGAAAAGATTTTCAATGTTTCGCTTGCATAAGGAACTTGCTTTTGCGCGGTTTTTACTTGTAAAGTCCTCATATTATGAAGGCGGTCTACCACTTTGATAATGGCTACCCGTACGTCTACTTGTGTAGCTAATAATAATTTTTTTAAATTGACAGCTTTATATTCATCTTGCCCAGCAATGTCTTTCTTATCAACTTTTGTTAGGCCATCGACAATATTGGCTACTTTTGTGCCAAATAGCTTTTCTATTTCTTCGCTTGTGTGATGCGTATCTTCTACTACATCATGCAGTAATGCGGCAATTAAAGTGGTAATATCAGCTTTATAATCTAGCAATATTTCTGTGACAGCAAATGGGTGAATAATATATGGCTCCCCACTGATTCGGTACTGTCCAGCATGGGCTTTCTCTGCAAAATCCATAGCCTTTTGCAGCTCTTCCATTTCTGCTTGGCGAATATAGGAGGCTTTTTTCAATAATACTTCTTTCATAATTTTCACCTTCTTATTTAATTTTTAAATTCATATTTATCATGCTTCTAATAAGTAAGTCAATAGACTCTCTATTTTTTATAATAGAGCAAGGCTATTATATGTAAATGCAGTGGAATATAGCTTTATCTCCATGTTTTGTCTATGTTACTATTTGAGTACAATGAAAAGAAAGAAGGTCCTACCATGGTTTTTAGCATAGAGCTTATACTTACAATCATATCTCTAATCATGATGGGGACTATTTTTATCACCCTTTATCGCTTTAGAAAAGTACCTGGCGTTGTATATATGATGAGCATTGTTATTTGCAGAATCGTATATGCTAGCAGTTTGATTTTAGAAAAAAGCAGCTATTTGCTAGCTGAAAAGATTTTTTTCCGTAATATCCAACAAACATCGCTTGTGTTAATGATTCCTTGCTTTGTGATGGCTGTCTATTTATTAATTAATCGTCAAAAAACGCCTAAAGCTGGGTGGAAAATCGCGCTATTTTCCATTTTCATCTTTTGGCTCTTGCTAATATGGTTGAACCCTTATTTACATATTGTGTATCACACAAGCACATTAGTAGATGGTCAGTTACTAACAGTTAGAACGTTGTATGCGAGTAGCTTTAATATTTTTTGTTATGCGATTTTAACGATTTGCTTCTATCACCTCTATAGTTATGTCCGGACGATTCGCAGCGACTTTCGCAAGCCAGGCATGTTTGTACTATTGCTAACTTCCTTGCCGTTTGTGCTGGAAATGATTCGCTTTGCTAACCCAAAGTGGTCAACACAGCTAGGCACATTGTCTACTTTTTGCAGTGTAACGGGTTTATTAATTTTGATTATTATTTTAAAAACAAAATTTTTTGCCATTGTGCCAATTACAAAGCATATTGTCTTTGACCGTTTCCCAGAAAGCATTATCATTATGAATGCTTCTAGTGATGTGATGGAGAGCAACGTAGAGGGAATTCAATTTTTTAAGGATTTGGGCTATAGCGATATTTATAATCAAAAGGCTTCAGAATTACTTACACAGTGGCCGGCATGGTATCGATTAACGCATGAAATGCAGCAAGGCGTAGTCGATATAGAAGTTTGGGTACATAAGGTCAGGAAAATATATCGCGTTCATGTTTATCCATTGCAAATAGGGCAAGGTAGTGTGTCACTCCTTATAGATATAACGGAACAACAGCAGCAAGCAGAGGAAATTGCTTATTTAAACAAGCTGAAAGACCAGCTTGTTGCGGTCGTGTCGCATGATATACGTAGTCCATTAGCGATGCAATATCAATTAATCGAGTTGCTAGAGGAAGATCGTGCGCATTTTGCTACAGACCATCAAGAAATTATTACAAAGCTTGGCGAACAAATCCGACATACACTTGATATGTCCAATAATTTACTAGAGTGGTTTCGCAGCCAGCGAGACGATGTCGCATTGCGTCCACAAACGCTCCAGCTAGCAAACGTCGTGGAAGAGTGTTGCCAATTAATTGCGCTACACTGTGAGATGAAAAATTTACATGTAGTGAATAACATCGTAAAAGATACATATGTGTATGCGGATAGAGAAGTAGTATCGCTCGTCCTTCGCAATTTACTGTCCAATGCAATTAAATTTACACAAGCTGGTGGAACGATTCATATCAATGCTCAATTATCTGGAGAAATGGTTATCGTATCTGTTCGAGATAATGGGCTGGGCATGGAACAACAGCAGCTTGAACAGCTATTCAACGGTCATCAAATACCTTCGACGGTGGGCACTGCTGGCGAAAAAGGTGCCGGTCTAGGCTTATTAGTGAGCAAGCAGTTTATTCAATTAAGTGGCGAAAGTATATGGGCAGAAAGTAGTGTAGGGCAAGGCAGTGTCTTTTATTTTACGCTAAGGGGTGGGGAATAGAATGAGAGTATTGATTGTAGATGATGAACCAATTATGTTGCTAACAATGAAACGGATGTTAGCTAGCATAGAGGGCGTGGAGCTTGTTGGTAGTTTTCAGCAAATGAATGAGGCATTGACTTTCCTTCGCCAGCATGAAGTTGACATCGCCTTTTTAGATATTGAAATCGCTGAAGACAATGGCTTAGAGCTAGCACATAAGTTGCGCTCACACAATAGTGACCTTGATATTGTTTTTACAACCTCACATGCGGATTACGCGATGCAGGCATATGATGTTTACCCACTGGACTATATGCTAAAGCCTGTGTCAAAAAGCCGCCTGAGTCAAACGATTGCGAGAGCCTACAACAAACGTCATCGTACCTCTGAAGAACCTATGCTAAATCGCTTAAAGGTGCAAGCGTTAGGCTGCTTTGAAGTTAGTAGCTCACAGCAAGGAGAAGTAAAGTGGATATCAAAAAAGAGCAAGGAGCTATTTGCTTTTTTGCTCATACATAGAGGGAAAAATGTCGGGAAAATGAAAGTAATAGAGGCATTGTTTCCAGAAATGCCTTTGAAAAACGCGGAAACTTATTTGAATACAGCTGTTTACCAATGTCGAAAAGCGTTAAGTGAACATGGCTTTAAAGAGCAGCTAATAACAGCGCAGGAAAAATATCGCTTAGCGCTAGATCACATGGAAATCGATTTTGTGCAATTGGAGCAGGGGCTAGACCTACTTGCACAAATTAACAAAAATAATGAACAGGCAGCACTAGAACTGGAAAAGCAGATGGTGGGTGAGTTATTTGAGGAACAATCCTTCTTATGGGCAGCTTTAGAACAGGAAAGCTTGAGCTTACTTTACACAACTTTTGCTAAACGTCTTGCACAGTGGCTTTGGCGCTGTGAAAACTATAGTAAGGCATTAGAGATAACGAAGAAAATAGGAAAACGTGATGGGTTTGATGAGGAAGCTAATCAGCTTTTGCTTAATATTTACGGAGCGATGGGCGATAAGCAAGCTCTTCACCAACATTACCATCAGTATGTAGAGATGATGCAGCGAGAGTTTAATCTGCAACCATCAATGGCAATGCAACAGTTGTATCAACAGTATAAGTGATGACATGCTAGTTACTCAACATGGTTTGGGTAACTAGCGTTTTTAAATTCTTTCATTTTTCTTTCATTGGCATATGGTAGCCTTTTTTATAGCCTCGTAGGTTAGAAAAAGAAGGAGGGGATTTGTATGAAAAAGTTTGGGCTATTGCTCACGATGCTATTAATTATGCTATATGGGAACAGTTCACCTGTTGATGCAGCAGAAGAAAATGGCTTTCATTATGACATTATTGGTGGGGAGGTAGTGATTACAGCTTATCAAGGACCACCAGGAGAGATTGTCATACCAGCTACACTTGGTGGAGAACCTGTTGTACGCATTGGAGTAAAAGCATTTCTAAATAAGGGATTAACGAAGGTGGAATTGCCAAATACAGTTAAAGCGATTGAGATGGAGGCATTTGCTAAGAATGAACTAACAACAATTATTCTTCCTGACTCTGTAGAAATTTTAGATTCAGATGCATTTCGAGAGAATCAGCTAGAAACGGTACAGCTATCCACTAAACTAACAGCGATTGGGATATATGCCTTTGATGATAATATGCTAACGACTGTGAAGATTCCGCATGGTGTTACAGTCATAGGGGAAGGTGCGTTCAGGGATAACCCTCAATTAACAACAATTACATTGCCTGACACGCTGACAACGATAGGGGGAAGTGCTTTTTCTAACTGCGGATTAATGGAACTTGAACTTCCTAGTAGTGTTGAAACGATAAAGGAGTATGCGTTTTACGGGAACGATTTAACAACACTAACTCTTCCTGATAGTGTTACAACAGTGGGAAGTTACGCATTTAAGAGTAATCAATTAGCAACTGTCTATCTCTCCCCAAATATAAACACTATAGATGTAGAAGCCTTTTCTGAAAATAAACTAACAAGCGTGGTGATTCCAGCAGGTGTTGAAATAATAGGGAACGGTGCGTTTTTAAAAAATGGTATAACAAATATCGATTTGTCAGCAAATACTGTGAAAGAGATAAGAGAAAACGCGTTTCTTAATAATCAGTTATTGGAGCTTACTCTTCCTCCGAGTGTCACAACTTTGGGGGCTAATGTGTTTATGGGGAACCAACTAACAACTGTTAATTTCTCGCCAAATCTCAAAAAAATTGCACCGTATGCTTTTCATAATAATAAACTAACGAACATAGCGCTTCCAGAAGGTGTGGAAATAATAGATCAGGCCGCATTTGCAAGAAATATGATAACGAATGTCGATTTTTCAAATACTATTCAAACAATAGGGCAAGCTGCATTTAGTAATAATTATTTAACAAACATAATTTTCCCTAGTTCTTTGAGTAATTTAGGGCATTGGGCATTTCAAGAAAATAATTTGGACACAGTGATATTTAATAGTAATCCATCTATTGGTCAGGAGCCTTTCCAAAACCAAGGAAGAAGCGGTGCAGGGGAAATATACAGTGGGATGTTTACAGAAAGAGAATTTATAAATCAATGGGATTCTACAGCTTCGTTTACTCCACCATTAACAATTTATGCAAAATATGAATTTCAGGTTTCCTTTGATTCACAAGGAGGAACAACAATCAATCCGCTGTATATAGTTTCTAAAGGGAAAATAACAGAGCCAGTTGCACCAAGCAAAACAAATCTAATATTTGATGCTTGGTATAAAGATATGGTATTTAACGAAAAATGGGATTTTGCGACAGATATTGTAACAAAGCCATTGACACTTTATGCGAACTGGGTTCCTCAATATAGTATTACATTCGAGACTGATGGGGGCTCCACTATTGTTTCACAAAATATTGCACAAAACGGAAAAATTGCATTACCTGCACCGCCCACGAAGGAAGGATATACATTTGAGGGGTGGTACAAGGAAGCAGGATTGAACACAAAGTGGGATTTTGCAAATGATAAAGTAACAGCGAATATGACGCTCTATGCCAAATGGTTATTAAATACTTATACAGTAGGCTTTAATACAAATGGCGGATCTTTGGTAGCAAGTCAATCTGTTGCGTATCAACAAAAAGCAACAGAACCTGCAACGCCAACAAGAACAGGCTATACTTTCGCTGGTTGGTATAAAGATGCGCAATTGACAGAGCAGTGGAATTTTACAACGGATGTTGTAACGCAAAATATAACATTATATGCAAAATGGACAGCAAAACCTATAGTAACACCTCCAGTTAGTGGAGGTGGAGGTAGCACCCCGTCAATTACGTATACAGTTCAATTCCAAACAAATGGTGGTACAGCAATTACGGCACAGACAAAAGACTATAATGATAAAATTGTTGAACCAGTCCCACCAACAAAAGAGGGCTATACATTTGTAGGCTGGTATACAGATAGCGCTTTAACAAAGAAATGGGATTTTACTAAAGATACTGTCCAAGGAAATATGACATTGTATGCAAAGTGGATTGAAAATGTAGAAGATACGACTATACCAGTAGAAAATCCGGATAACACAACTGAGCCAGAACAAGAATTACCTGCATGTACAACTCAATTTACAGATATTGTGACGCACTGGGCAAAGGACATGATTGAAGATATTGCAGGACGTTGTTGGATTAAGGGCTACCCAGATAGCACATTCAAGCCAAACGACCCAATTCAACGTCAGCATGTAGCTGTGATATTTGCCCGAGCATTTGATTTGCCAGCAACTCGTGAGATGCAGGACTTTACAGATGTTTCAGCAAATCACCGCTATTACGATGCGATTGCGAAAATGTATCAAGCGGGAGTTTTTGATGGGGTAGATGGCAAATTCAAACCAGAGGCACCAATGACACGTGCGCATATGGCAAAATTACTTGTGGAAGCATTCGATTTAACATCGGATGGCACTAGTACATTCCAAGATGTACCTGCCACACATTGGGCAAAAGATTATATCGCTATACTAGCAGATAATGAAGTCGCGTTAGGTGATAATGGCAACTTTAAGCCAAATGACCCTGTGACACGCGCTCAATTTGTAGCGTTTATGTATCGAGCATTACATTTATAATTTAAAATAGCTACTCTAGCGATTTTTTTGCTTGAGTAGCTGTTTTTATGTAATTCGATTCTTTCATTTTTCTTTCATTTGCATATGATATCTTCTTTTTGAAGTGATGATTGAACTAAAGGGGGAATGGATATTGTTCCACATGGATAAAGAAAGTGATTGATAACGAATGGATGAGGAGGAAGAGGATGAAAAAATCATTGCATCAAACTGTATTGAAGCTATTAGTTTGTCTATTAGTGGCGCAGGCTTTTTTTGGTAGCCTTCCAATGGAGGCGGCTTCTGTACTAACAGTGGAATTACAAACAAATGGGCAGCCTTACTATGAAGAAGAAGTTGCAACAGATCCAGTGACTATTTATGTTACTGTTAGTACTTCAGACAGTGCCAATGTGCAAATTTCACAGGATTTAGGTGCATCATGGCAGCCATTTGATCGCAATTTACCACTGATACTAGAGGAAGTAGGAACGCATTATATATGGCTACGAATTGAGGGGCAAGAAGAGGTGGAAAAGCGACAGGTTCGTATCGCTCCATCCCCAAAGGCATTGGCAGCACTAGCTACTGTGGTTGTTTATGTGGATGCAGATGCAAGTGGAAATAATGATGGATCGAGCTGGGCAAATGCCTTCACAGATCTACAGAGTGCTTTAGCATCAACTGTAGGGGGTGAAGAAATTTGGATTGCTGAAGGGATATATAAACCAACAGCAGGTGTAGATCGCGGAATTTCTTTTAAAATGAAAGATAATGTAGCTATTTATGGTGGATTTGCAGGGACAGAACAAATTAAAGATGAGCGCAATTTGGAAGATCATCCAACGATTTTAAGTGGAGATATTGGCGTAGCGAATGATAAAACTGACAATAGCTACCATGTGTTTCATAATGCCTTATTAAATGAAACAGCTATACTAGATAGCGTCATCATTAGAGACGGCGTAGGAGAATTAAATGGAGGAGGCATTAATGCTCGTTATGGGGGCGGTATGTTCAATGAGACGAATAGTAGCCCCACATTAAACAATGTTCAGTTCGAAGACAACGAGTCTTTATGGGGGGGAGGTATAGCTAATTTGGATGCCAGCAGCCCATCATTGAACAATGTTCGATTCAAAAATAATAGAGCTAGTTATGATGGGGCCGGTATGCTTAATGAGGATTCTGGCAACCTAATATTACAAAATGTTCAATTTGAGGATAATAGAGCTTCGAATAGTGGGGGAGGCATAGCTAATAAGGGAGACTCTAATCTTACACTAATGAACGTCCAATTTAAAAATAACCAGGCAAGTGGAAACGGAGGTGGCATACTTACCGCAGGTGATAGCTTAACGTTAATTAATATACAGTTCGAAGCCAACACAGCTTATAATGGCGGTGGTCTAATTAGTTTTGGTAGTGGTGATTTAGATTTAACAGAAGTCTTCTTTGAAAATAATACAGCCATTAGGGATGGAGGCGGTATGTATAACGGTAATCTTGGCAATTCGAAATTAGTAAATGTGCAATTTAAAGGCAATGAGGGGGATAATGGTGGTGGTATGTATAGCGGTTATGGTTCCCCAAAGCTAATAAATGTGCAATTTGAAAACAATAAGGCTGCTAACGATGGAGGCGGCATGTATAACGAGGGTAGTAGTCCAGAGTTAGATAATGTCCAATTCAAAAATAACGTATCTGACGAGGATGGGGGCGGTATGTTTAACCGCAATAGTAATCCAGTGTTAGAGAATGTCCAATTCGAAGGTAATACGGCCGTTGAAGATGGGGCAGGTATGTTTAACACTGATGCTAGTGAGTTGACATTAACCGATGTAATGTTTAAAGACAACGTAACGAACCTTAATGGAGGCGGCATCTATAATCGTGAAAGTAATCTAAAGTTAGAGAACGTGCAATTTAAAGACAATATGGCTGATGAAAGTGGAGGCGGCATATTTAACACTAATGTTAGTGAGTCAACGTTGATTCATGTAATGTTTGAGGGAAACAACGCTAACCTTGATGGAGGGGGCATTTCTAACGAGAGTAGTCATCCTACGTTAATAAATGTGCAGTTCAAAAGCAACACAGCTACTGATTATGGAGGCGGTCTAAATAATATTGACAGTAATCCCGTACTAATCAATGGGTTATTCCAAGAGAATACGGTTTTAAATGGTGAGGGAAATGCCATATTTAATGCTGGAAATAGCAAAACTATATTAACCAATGTGACGATGACTCATAATGGTGCGCAAAATAACACATATGCAACGATTTATAGCAATCCTGCTAGTGTTACAGACATTCGCAATAGCTTGATTGTAGGAAATAACGGGGTAGCAATAGATGGTTCAACGACAATGGCTTATAGCATTGTCGGAGATGCTGAAGATGCTATATTCTATGATGCAATAGGTCAGGTTTCTGGGGAAGTCTTTAAAGCAACAGAGATTTTTCGAGATTTTGCACAGGTTGATTTGCGTTTGCGTGAAGGCTCTCCTGCGATTAATAAAGGCAACAATGCCTTCAACAGTGAATTAAAAGACCTTGCTCGCAATCCTCGTGTGCAAGGAGCAAGTATTGATTTAGGCGCATATGAAACTGCCCTCTATACAATTATCTATGATAAGAATGGTGCAACGAGCGGGGACGTACCAACTGATGCACATGAGTATGTTACAGATGCTAGCGTAATTATAGCTGATAATATAGGGCAACTGAGGAAAGCAGGATTTATTTTTGCTGGATGGAATACAAACAGGGATGGTAGTGGCGTGGATTATAAAGCTGGTGACACATTTAACATGGGTGTAGCCAATATCACACTCTATGCAAAATGGGAAGTAGCCTACCATACACTAGCCTTTGCTACAAATGGCGGATCTGTGATAGCAAGTCAATCTGTTGCGTATCAACAAAAAGCAACAGAACCTGCAACACCAACAAGAACAGGCTATACTTTCGCTGGTTGGTATAAAGATGCGCAATTGACAGAGCAATGGAATTTTACAACGGATGTTGTAACGCAAAATATAACATTATATGCAAAATGGACAGCAAAACCTATAGTAACACCTCCAGTTAGTGGAGGTGGAGGTAGCACCCCGTCAATTACGTATACAGTTCAATTCCAAACAAATGGTGGTACAGCAATTACGGCACAGACAAAAGACTATAATGATAAAATTGTTGAACCAGTCCCACCAACAAAAGAGGGCTATACATTTGCAGGCTGGTATATAGATATTGCCTTAACAAAGGAATGGCATTTTGATACAGATGTTGTGAAAGAAAGTATGACATTGTATGCGAAATGGGTGAAAAACGCGGAGGATGAAGTGGAACAAGTAGAGCCGCCAATCGAAAAACCACCAGTGTCTACATGTCCGATTCAATTTATCGACATTGCTACGCACTGGGCAAAGGACATGATTGAAGATATTGCAGGACGTTGTTGGATTAAGGGCTACCCAGATAGCACATTCAAGCCAAACGACCCAATCCAACGTCAGCATGTAGCTGTGATATTTGCCCGAGCATTTGATTTGCCAGCAACTCGCGAGATGCAGGACTTTACAGATGTTTCAGCAAGTCACCGCTATTACGATGCGATTGCGAAAATGTATCAAGCAGGAGTTTTTGATGGGGTAGATGGCAAATTCAAACCAGAGGCACCAATGACACGTGCGCATATGGCAAAGGTACTTGTGCAAGTATTCGATTTAACATCGGATGGCACTAGTACATTCCAAGATGTACCTGCCATACATTGGGCAAAGGATTATATCGTTATACTAGCAGATAATGAAATCGCGTTAGGTGATAATGGCAACTTTAAGCCAAATGACCCTGTGACACGCGCTCAATTTGTAGCGTTTATGTATCGAGCAATGCACATTATCGAAAAATAAAAAAACTGTCGGGGAAGCATTTAGTAGCTTTCTCGGCAGCTTTTTGCATTTTCACGCTATCGAAGTGCTTGATATTCTAGCATGTATTTAATACTTGTCGTATACTAAAATAGAAAAATGGTATCTGGAGGAAGTATGAAAAAGAAAAATAGTAAATGGAAATTTGTTAGTTTAGTCGCGATGATTTTTGCTTTATGTCTATCAACAATCGCCGTTAACCCAGCAGCAGCAAGCACTGCACAGCCGAAAAGGGAAATGCGTGCTGTCTGGATTTCAACGGTGCTAAATATTGATATGAAAGCAGGTATGAATAAGGAGCAATACACAGCTTGGGTGCGTAAAACATTAGATAAGTTAAAGGCAAGCAAGTTAAATACAGTTATTTATCAAGTAAGGCCGACAAATGATGCGATGTATCCGTCAGAGCTCGCACCATGGTCTTCATACATAACGGGGAAAAAGCAAGGAACAAACCCGGGCTACGACCCGCTTGCAATTATGGTAGAGGAAGCACATAAGCGAGGCATGGAGTTACATGCATGGATGAATCCGTATCGTGTTACAATGCCTAGCCAAAAATTAACAGACTTAGCTTCAAATAATGTGGCAAGAACAAATCCAAGCTGGGTTGTTAAATATGGCAAGCAATATTATTTAAATCCTGGTTTGCCAGAAGTGCAAAACTATTTAGTGGAAACGGTAAAAGAGCTAGTAGCCAATTATGATATCGATGCAATCCATATGGATGATTATTTTTATCCATACAAAATTGCGAAAGAAGCCTTCCCAGATCAAGCAGCCTATAAAAAATATGGTGGTTCCTTTAAAAAAGTGGAAGACTGGCGACGAGATAATGTCAATCAGCTCGTAGAAAACCTGTATACAACTATTAAAGAGACAAAGCCACATGTACAATTTGGTATTTCACCATTTGGCGTATGGCGCAATAAATCTCTGGATAAAACAGGAAGTGATACGAAGGCAGGCGTCAATAATTATGACGATTTATACGCGGACGTAAGAACATGGATTAAAAATGGCACGATTGATTACATTACACCACAAATTTATTGGTCAAGAACGTTATCTGTTGCGAAATATGGGACGTTGCTAGATTGGTGGAGCCATGAAGTGCGAACTTATGCAAAGGTCCATCCAGTTCAATTGTATATTGGTCTTGCTGATTACAAAGTTGGCAATGACAGTGATGCAGCATGGAAAAATAAAATGGAATTGCCAAGTCAAATAATAGCGAATCGCTCGGAAAAGACAGCAGCCATGGGGCAAATGCATTTTTCTTTAAAAAGCATACAAAACAATAAATTAGGTTATGCAACGATTGTCAACGAGCAGCTATATAACTATACAGCGTTGACACCAGGGACAACTTGGGATAATGAAACAGCACCAACAGAGCCAACTTTTGTGCAAGTGACGAAGGAAGCAAGTGGTCGCAAAATTGAAATTATAGATGAAAACACGACACAGGCACGCAAATATGTGATTTATCGTTTTGAAGGGGATGTTGAAGGGGCTTACGATGACCCTAAAAATATAGTGGATGTTGTTTATAATATGAATGGTACTACTACGTTTGTGGACAAGACAGCTTCTGCTAAAAAAAGCTACACATACGGCATTACAGCTATATCTGCTACAGGTGTTGAGAGCGAAGTGGCTTTTGTAGTGTCAGAAGGCAAGTAGTTAGGTCCTTTATCAAAAATCATTAAAGCGCTTGAAATGGATACAGGAATGGCTGGAAATTTTAAATGCCGGCTATTCCTGTATTTCTTATGAAAGGAGAACATATGATTATTTGGCTTAATGGAGCTTTTGGCTCAGGTAAAACGACGGCAGCCTATGAGTTAAACAAACGCCTGCCAAACTCTTTTGTGTATGATCCTGAAAATGTTGGCTATTTTTTAAATAAAAATCTACCAAAAGCAATGTTGAAGGATAACTTTCAAGATTTCAAAGAGTGGCGTTCAATGAATGTGGATATGCTGAGATTATTCCTGAGGGAATATGAAGGGCCTATTATCGTGCCAATGACAATTATAAAAAAGCAATATTATGATGAAATCATAACCCAGCTGCAAGAGGAGGGTATTACAATTCATCATTTTATTTTATATGCAAATAAAGCAACTTTGACGAAAAGGTTAAATACAAGATTAGAATTGCCGAATAGCTGGCCTCGACAACAGATAGCTGCCTGTCTACATGGCTTTGAGTATGAGGTGACAGAAAAGAAAATAGTGACGGACAACTTAACAGTCAATCAAGTAGTCCAAGAAATAGCACAGTTAGCGAATTTAGAGCTACTTGCTGATAATCGAAGTAAATTTCAAAGAAAAATAGAGCACATTAAAATATTATTAAAGCATATTCGGTAATTTACTTACATGCTATATTACAAACTATTTAGGCTTTGAATTGGACATATTAGTGCCATATATGGCTCTGAAATGTTGATACCATGGCATTTCTATTCAGTCTAATGTTGTGCTTTGTGTATTATTCATAGTATAATTTAAAATAGTTTACATTTAGGAGAGAACATACTATATGAACCGAGAAGAACGTTTAAAACGACAAGAAAATATCCGAAATTTCTCGATTATTGCCCATATTGATCACGGGAAATCGACATTAGCGGACAGACTTTTAGAAGCAACGCAAACAGTGACACAGCGCGAAATGAAATCACAGCTACTGGATTCAATGGATTTAGAGCGTGAGCGCGGCATTACGATTAAATTAAATGCTGTACAATTGAAATATTTAGCAAAGAATGGAGAAACATATACATTCCATTTAATCGATACACCTGGGCACGTCGATTTTACCTATGAGGTATCACGTTCCTTAGCTGCATGTGAAGGGGCTATTTTAGTAGTTGATGCGGCGCAAGGTATTGAAGCGCAGACACTTGCGAATGTTTATTTAGCATTAGATAATGATTTAGAAATTTTACCTGTTATTAATAAAATCGACTTACCAGCAGCTGATCCAGAGCGTGTGAAGCAGGAAATTGAAGATGTTATTGGCTTAGATGCATCAGAAGCTGTTTTAGCATCTGCAAAAGCTGGTATTGGTATTGAAGATATTTTAGAGCAGGTTGTTGAGAAAGTGCCTGCACCAACTGGTGATCCTGAGGCACCATTACAAGCATTAATTTTTGACTCTGTTTATGATGCATATAAAGGCGTTATTATTTCAATCCGAATCGTTAATGGTACAGTGAAGCCAGGCGATAAAATTCGCATGATGGCTACAGGTGCTGAGTTTGAAGTAATTGAAGTGGGAATTCATACACCAAAGGCAGTACCTCAAGCAGAATTAACAGTAGGTGATGTAGGTTACTTAACAGCATCTATCAAAAATGTAGGCGATACACGCGTTGGGGATACGGTGACATTTGCAGGTAATAAAGCGGCAGCAGAGGCATTGCCAGGTTATCGTAAGTTAAATCCAATGGTATTCTGTGGTTTATACCCAATCGATACAGCAAAATATAATGATTTACGTGAAGCATTAGAAAAATTAGAGCTAAACGACTCTGCATTACAGTATGAGCCAGAAACTTCACAGGCGCTTGGTTTCGGTTTCCGCTGTGGCTTCTTAGGCTTATTGCACATGGAAATTATTCAAGAGCGTATAGAACGTGAGTTTAATATTGATTTAATTACGACAGCCCCTTCTGTTATTTATGAAGTATTTATGACAGATGGTTCGTCAATTCGAGTGGATAACCCATCAATGATGCCTGATCCACAAAAAATTGACCGCATTGAAGAACCGTATGTAAAAGCGACAATTATGGTGCCAAACGATTATGTAGGTGCAGTAATGGAGCTTTGTCAAATGAAGCGCGGTAATTTCATGGGAATGGATTATCTTGATACATCTCGTGTCAGCATCCAATATGAAATTCCACTTTCTGAAATTGTCTATGACTTCTTCGACTACTTAAAATCAAATACGAAAGGCTATGCATCATTTGACTATGAGTTAATTGGTTACAAGCCTTCGAAACTTGTGAAGATGGACATTTTATTAAATGGCGAACAAGTGGATGCATTAAGCTTTATCGTGCACCGTGATTTCGCATACGATCGCGGTAAAGTAATTGTAGAAAAACTGAAAGAATTAATTCCTAGACAGCAATTCGAAGTGCCTATACAAGCAGCAATTGGACAAAAAATTGTTGCACGCTCTACAATCAAAGCAATCCGTAAAAACGTACTTGCCAAATGTTATGGTGGAGATATTTCCCGTAAACGTAAGCTTCTGGATAAGCAAAAAGAAGGTAAGAAACGCATGAAGCAAGTAGGCTCTGTAGAAGTTCCTCAGGAAGCATTCATGGCTGTTCTGAAAATGGATGATTCGAAATAGGAAGCGTCTCATAATTAAAAGCGAATAAAGAGTAAATTCCAATCACTTATTAAGAAGGATTGGCTAAACATTAGAAAAACCAGAATGGAGAGATTCATTCTGGTTTAATTTTCGTGTTCACTACAGTTTTGAGTGGTTTATTTAATGTTTATACCTAATAAAGTGGTAATGCAAAAAAAATTCTACTTATCCTAGGGAAACATTTGGTTTCCGAAGCCAGGAGAAAATGGCCTCATGCCTGGGAAAAACGGATTCGCACCTGGGAAAAATGGACCCATACCTGGGAAAAACGGATTCACACCTGGGAAAAATGGACCCATACCTGGGAAAAACGGGCTCATACCCGGAAAAAATGGTCTCGTACCTGGGAAAAACGGATTCATGCCTGGAAAAAATGGTCTCATGCCTGGGAAGAATTCGCGACTTTCATTAAAACGCATTGGATTTACCATTTTTTAACTCCCTTCGATTGATATAGTATAGGCTATGTTCCAACAATGAGGTGACTTAGACAAAAACACAGGTTTTGGATTTTTGCAGCGGGTGATTTTGCTTTGTTTAAAAATTGCTTCTTTTAACAGATATAGATCGATATGTTGAGCGTTAAAGGTAGTTGTTATGATTTCGTTCTAATGTATTTTAAAGTTAAGATGGAAATTTTTTTATTATCGGTGTGAGCACTAGACAAATACAATTTTTTGTTATATAATAAAATCAATAAAGTCGATAGTAAAGAAAACATGAAATCACATATTACAAAGAGTAATCGTGTTTTGATAGATACTTTTTGTAATATGTGATTTTTTTTTTCAAGTAACAAGATTTTATTGAATATGATTAATGGAGGTCATTCAAATGACACAAGGTACAGTAAAATGGTTTAACGCAGAAAAAGGTTTCGGTTTCATCGAAGTAGAAGGCGGACAAGACGTATTCGCTCACTTCTCAGCTATCCAAGGTGAAGGTTTCAAATCACTTGAAGAAGGTCAAAAAGTTGAATTCACAGTAGAAGAAGGTCAACGCGGACCACAAGCTGCAAACATCGTAAAACTTTAATTTTTAATGAAAAACCACTCTTAATTGAGTGGTTTTTTCATTCCCCTCTTATTCATGAATAATATAATGTTTCAAGATAATATGTAGCAAAAGCCATGCTAAAAATCCCCACTTTCGTATTTTTCCAATTGATGTACAATAAAGGAAGAATTTTTTTATCTTGCTTCAGCGGCAGATTTTCATTAATCCACAAAAGAAGAAGCTTGGGGTAGTATGTTTTTAAATATATTTAAGGCGTAATAATGCCTAAGAAAAAATTAAGCTATCCATATCAGTATAAGAAAAGGGGATGTGCAAAATGAAACAAATTATTGCAATGGGTGGTGGTGGCTTTTCAATGGAGCCGGATAATCCACTACTAGATCAGTATATTTTGAAGCAAAGTGGGAAAGAGATGCCGAAAGTTTGCTTTTTAGCAACAGCAAGTGGTGATTCAAAAGATTATATTGCACGATTTTATCAGTTTTTTGAGCAACAGCCATGCCAACCTAGTCATCTTTCTTTATTTAATCCATCTACAAGGGATATAGAGTCATTTTTACTTACACAGGAAATTATTTATGTTGGTGGTGGCAACACGAAAAATTTATTAGCACTATGGAAGGAATGGGGCGTAGATAAAATTTTACAAAAGGCTTGGGAGCAAGGCATCATATTAGCTGGAATTAGCGCAGGCTCGATATGTTGGTTTGAGGAAGGGGTAACAGATTCTTTTGGTGAAGGCTTGGAGCCATTACGATGTCTAGGTTTATTGCAAGGGAGCAATTGTCCTCATTATGATGGAGAAGCGAATCGTAGACCTAGTTACCAGCGATTAATTGCAACAGGGCAAATTCAGTCTGGTTATGCGACAGATGATGGTGTAGCGATTCATTTTATCGATCAAGATATACATAAAATTGTAAGCTCAAGACCAAATGCGCAAGCTTATAAAGTAGCAAATGATGGGAAAGTGATAGAAACTGCACTTCCTACAAGTTATTTGGGTATGGAGATATAATTAATTTTTTGAATAAGTCAAAAGTAACGATTCGCCCAATTAGCAGGGGAATTCGCCCGTTAAACAGATAGATTCGCCCGATTCATAGTAAATTTCGCCCGCAAGCTTAAGCAAAAGCACAATCGAATTAACAGGCGCAAGAAATCTCCATTCTAAAATGGATTTCTCGCGCCTATTAAGTGCTATCTCCATTACTTCACAAAATAAAATAAAAGTGATGACAACGCTGCTAAAATGAAAACTGTGGTGATAACAAACATATGGCGTTTTTTTCCCATAACAACAATTGCGACATATTCGCGAATCATGGCGTTTGGCCAATAATAAAAGGCCGTTTTAGCGCCGATACCTTGGCTATTTAGCCCAGCCTGTTTAGCATACAAGCCAGCTCTAAATAAATGGAAATTATTCGTAGTAAAAATACTTTTATATTTTTCATTTGGCTTTAATGAATCCATTAAGTGCTTAGAAAATAGCATATTTTCATACGTATTTACAGACTTATTTTCCTGCAATGTATGCTCCAACGGAATGCCCTTTTCCAGTGCATAGCTTTGCATTGCTTCTGCTTCGGAAAGCCCTTCATTTGGACCTTGACCACCAGAGAAAATAATTATCGGTGGCGTTGTGACCTTCGCTTGTCTATGAAAAAAATCGATTGCCTTATTAATTCTATTCGCTAATAGTGGAGGTACCTTATCATTAATTAAGCCGCTGCCCAACACGATTATGAAATCTTGATTCAAGCGCGGTCTATTAAATTGATATAAAAAATAAGCCGATAAAAAATTTGCGGCATGGAGTAAAAAGTACATAATTATCAAAGAAGCAGCAGCAAAAAATGGCTGAAATTCTAATGAGAATCGACCGGATAAGTTAAATAGCCCAATAAAGAAGTACGCGACAATTGCAATACCTAAAAGCAATGTTAAAGAATTGGCAAAGCGTCGTCCCTCTTTGCGCATTAAAGTACGTGCATTTAAAAACAATGCAACTGTAAAGGCAACCATAACAAATGGAATTAAAAGGATAAGAGCAATTGCAGGAATAACGATAATCCACTTTAATATAGTTTGCTCAGATGCTAATGATGCAATAGAGCAAAACGCCAAAAATGTAAGGAGAAAAATGTTAAATAAAAAGCCATTCACAATCTTTCTTGGGTCTATTAAATAGGAAATAAGAAAAACGATAAATAAAACGAGTGGAATAACTCCAAAATATAAATACAAAATTCGACACCTCCACTAGTTATGATGAAGGCAAAAGTGTTATTCGTCAATGGCTTGTGGTAAACCTCATAATTTAATTATCATGTTTTATCGCTGTCGTTTTTTCGTTATAATTGTAAGAACTTGAATAATTAATAAAAAGGAGTATGAGATGAAAAATAGTTTAAAGCAAATTTTTAATATTTATACGGGCGATATAAAAAATATAGCGACCAATTGGGTGGCAATTGTTTTAATAGGCGGATTAGTGTTTTTGCCATCACTCTATGCGTGGTTTAATATTTATGCCTCGTGGGACCCATATGGGAAAACGAATCAAATGCAAGTGGCAATTGTTAATGAAGATGAGGGCTCGACTGTACGTGGAGACGATATTAATATAGGGAATGAGCTTGTCGTCCAATTATCCACAAATAAAAACTTTAATTGGAAATTTACAAATCGTGAGGAAGCGCTTGATAAAGTAACGATGGGGGATTATTTTGCGGCTGTAATTATTCCTGCCGATTTTTCCTCGAAGTTAGCGTCCGTATTAGCGGAAACGCCAGAGCAGGCAACAATTGAATACTACGTAAATGAAAAAATCAACTCAATAGCACCAAAAATTACGGAAAAAGGTGCAAGTGGTATTGCTGAGCAAATTTCAAGCGAGTTTATTGCGACAGTGAATGGGACTATTTTTGATATTTTTAATGAGCTTGGTGTTGAAATTGAAAAGGAAGTACCTAACTTTGAAAAGTTTGAAGAATATGTTTTCTTAATCGAAGAGCACTTACCTGAAATTGAGCAAACGTTAAACAAATCTGCCGAGGATAGTGAAAAAGCGTCTGGGCTTATTACAGAAGGCTTAGCTATGATGCCGAAAGTACAAGAAACGACGAACAGTGGCTTGGCGACAGTGCAAAGTGCCCAGATGTTATTGCACGAGGCTGAAGTAACGCTTAATAATTTATCACCAATTGTTGAGAAGGATTTACAGAGAGTCCAAAAGATTTCGAAGGATGTCGAAAGCTTTTTATCGCAACTGGGCAATATCAATATTGATACAACAAAACTAGATAAAGCGTTAGAGGATTTGCAGAGCCGATTAACAGTTGCTCAAAAAGGTATTGATGAATTAATCACACATGTTGAAGCGATTGGAGAAATTGGGCAAAAGGCAGAAGAGACACGATTATCGCTGAAGCAAAAGATGCAGCAAACAATTAACGAATTACGCGCTCTTAACCCTATATCAGATGAGGACAAGCTTGCTAATAGTAAACTTATTCAGGAGCTTGAACGAATCGCTGAACAAGCGGAGAGCTTGCCGAATGCAAAAGAGCGCGAGCAACTGGTGTTGAATAAACTATACAACTTAAAATCAGTCATGACAGATTTCTCTCGCCAATTAGATGCGCTTGGCAATATTGATGTAAATGATGCTAAATTGAAAGAAGGTTTGAAAAGTTTACAGCAAGTAGCGGCTGACGTAGATGTTCAAATTGATAATTTTTTATCGCAATATAAAAATACACTTGAACCAAAAATAAAAAGAATGCTTGCTGATGCAAACAGTAGTTTGACTGGCGCGTCAGAAATTTTAACAAAAGTTCAAGGCTTAGTTCCCGAAGTGACGCAAATATTGAAAAATGCCGATGAATCTTTAGCAAAAGCAAACGACATGCTTGCTAAAATTCAAGCTGACTATCCTTCATTAAGCGAAAAAATTAAAGATTTAGCAGATAAATTACGAACAATTGAGAATGAAGCGAATATACATGAAATTATTGAATTACTAAAAAATAATGCTGCAGCTGAGCGCGATTTCTTTGCGGACCCTGTAAAAGTAGAAAATCATAAACTATTCCCTATCGATAAATATGGTACGGGTATGATTCCATTCTATACAGTTTTATCAATTTGGGTAGGTTGCCTATTACTGATTTCATTATTATCTGTTAATATTCATCACGGTGGAGAGTATTCGATTCGCCAAGTGTATTTTGGCCGTTTACTAACATTTGGTACATTTGCGTTACTACAAACTTTCATTATTACAATGGGTGATATTTTCTTGTTTGATGGTACACTAGCATCACCTGTCTTGTTTGTTATATTCGGGCTGTTTATTTCGAGCGTCTTTATTACGGTTGTTTATACATTAGTATCGGTATTTGGTGATGTCGGAAAAGCAATGGCCATCGTTATGCTTGTATTGCAAATCGCTGGTTCAGGTGGGACATACCCTGTTCAATTATTACCGAAGTTTTTCCAAAATATTAACCCATTCTTACCGTTCACATACGCGATTGAACTAATGCGTGAAGCGGTAGGAGGCATTATTTGGTCAACGGTTACTTTGGATATAGTAGTATTATTTGTTGGAGGAGTGCTATTCCTGTTATTTGGTACATTCTTTAAAAAGATTTTAAGCGAGAAGACAGAGGCGTTACTGAAAAAATCACGCGAGACGGATATTATCCATTAGATTTGATTCAGCAGAAGGCTTTAGCGGGTGTCCAAACGCCCGCTATGGTGGTCTGTGAATGATTTCGTAGTTCTAAGCTACAACTGCTAAAAAAAGAGGGAAGTGATTTTATTGGCAAGAGGTGTTTATATTCATATTCCCTTCTGTCATCAAATTTGTCATTACTGTGATTTTAATAAAGTATTTTTTAAAAATCAGCCAGTAGATGCATATATTGAGGCGCTTGGACAAGAAATAGCGATGACTGTAGAGCAGCATCCAGATGCTTTTAAGCAAATTGAAACGATTTTTTTAGGTGGAGGCACACCAACATCGCTATCAGCTACACAAATTAGCCGATTACTTGAAATTATTCGAAACTTTATCCCGATGCAAAACGTAAAAGAATTTACATCGGAAGCAAATCCAGACGAGTTAACGCAAGATAAATTGCAAGCGCTATATGCTGGTGGTGTTAACCGATTAAGCATGGGCGTACAGTCTTTTGATGCAAGCTTGCTAGAAAAAATCGGTCGTACGCATAGCAATGAACATGTCTACAAGGCGATTGAAACAGCGAAGCAAGTAGGCTTTGATAATATAAGCATCGATTTAATGTATGGCTTGCCAGGGCAAACGATGGAACAATGGCAGCAAACATTGCAAACAGCCTTGGCGCTGAAGCTACCGCATTATTCAGCTTATTCATTAATCGTTGAGCCGAAAACAGTATTTTATATTCAATATGCAAAAGGTAAATTACATTTACCAACACAAGATTTAGAGGCGGATATGTATGACGTACTAATGCATGAAATGGAGGTAGCAGGCTTAGCTCAATATGAAATTAGCAATTTTGCACGAGAAGGCTTTGCCTCAGTGCATAATAAAATTTATTGGGATAATGATGAGTATGCGGGCTTCGGTGCGGGGGCTCACGGCTATTTAGCGGGTGTGCGCTACTCCAATCATGGACCAATCAAAAAATATATAGAAACAGTTCAATCTGGTATGCGTCCAATAATTCATGAGCATACAGTAACGTTAGAAGAAAAAATCGAAGAGCAAATGTTTTTAGGCTTACGCAAAGTAGAAGGTGTAACATTTGAATCGTATGAAAAGAAAATGCATGAGCCGATGGAAAAGCGCTTTGGTGATGTAATTGAGCAACTTGTAAAAGAGGAGCTTTTACAGCAGGACCAACATGGAATTCGTTTAACAAGGCAAGGGCGTTTTGTAGGTAACGAGGTATTTCAACATTTTTTATCTTAAATCAGCAAATCTTTAAAGGGAGATAAAACGCCTTCTAAATAATAGAAGAATTACAGCCTCTCTAAATTGCCCGTTAGCTTGAAAAAATTCAAGTATATCATAGCTTCAGCGTATGTGACTGAAAGATGGAGCGATATGGTTGACATTAAATTAGAGATTTGTTAATTTATAATTAGTATTAGCACTCCATCGAAACGAGTGCTAACAGAGGTGATCAAAATGCTAACAAATCGTCAGTTGCAAATTTTACAAGTAATTGTAGATGATTTTGTAACTTCTGCTCAGCCTGTTGGTTCACGTCAAATATCGAAGAGAGAGGGTATTACTTATAGCCCAGCAACGATTCGTAACGAAATGGCGGATCTTGAGGAGCTTGGTTTCTTGGAAAAAACTCACACATCTTCAGGACGTGTCCCATCCGAAAAAGGCTATCGTTTTTATGTCGATCATTTATTACAGCCTCATATGATTCGTGATGAAGAAATAAGTCAAATCCAATCAGTTTTCAATCATCGCATTGGTGAAATGGAAGGACTTATTCGAGAGTCAGCTAATATTTTGTCGGAATTAACGACATATACAGCGGTTCTACTTGGTCCTGATGTACAACAGCACAAAGTGAGGAAATTTCAAATTGTGCCGTTGACAGAGCAAACAGCTGTTGCAATTGTTGTAACAGACAATGGTCATGTAGAAAATCGAGTCCTTACTTTGCCGCAAGGGTTTAGCCCTTCGGATATTGAAAAGATGGTCAATATTTTAAATGACCGCTTAATTGGTGTGCCGCTGCATGAGCTACACATCAAGCTTGAGGCTGAAGTGCTAAGCATATTAAAGCAGCATATTGCAGCAGCAGAAACTATCGTTCAATCACTAGTAGATGTTTCTATAAGTCAAAAAGAAGGAAAAATCTACTATGGTGGCAAAACGAATATGTTGAATCAGCCAGAGTTTCATGATTTAAATAAAATTCGTATGCTAATGGATTTGATGGATAAAGAAAGCCAATTGCAATCTTTATTTCAGCCAAATCAAGTAGGTATTCAAATTCGCATTGGTTCTGAAAACAATAATTTAGCAATGGAAAACTGCAGTGTTATTACAACAGCATTCTCTACAGGAGATGAGCAGCATGGTGCCATTGCGATAATTGGGCCAACACGTATGGACTATCGACGTGTCGTTACTTTATTAGAGATGATGCGAAGTGGTCTATCGAATGCTCTAACGAAACATTAGCAGCGTTTTAAGGAGGATATAGAGTGTCAGAAAAAGTGGAAAATCAAGAGCTAGAGCAAGAAAATGTGGAAGAAGTTACTGCAGAAGAAGCAGTAGTCCCACTAGATGAAAATGAGCAAAAAATAGCTGAGCTTGAAGCGAAAGTAGCAGAGCAAGAGGATCGCTATTTACGCTTACGTGCAGACTATGATAACATGTTACGCCGCAACAAATTGGATAGAGAGGCTGCAGAGAAATTCCGCGCACAAAGCCTGTTAACAGATTTAATCGCTGTACTTGATAATTTAGAGCGTGCTTTACAAGTTGAAGTAACATCAGAAGAAGCAACTTCATTATTTACAGGAGTTGAAATGGTTTATCGCCAATTTGTGGATGCGACAGCAAAAGAGGGACTTGAGGCGATTGCAGCTGAAGGTGAGCAATTTGACCCGAATTTCCATCAAGCTGTTATGCAAGAACAAGATAGCGAGAAGGAATCAGGTGTTGTTTTACGCGAATTGCAAAAAGGCTACAAGCTAAAAGATCGCGTGTTACGACCAGCGATGGTTTCAGTAAACGAATAAATTCTAACTTCATTAACAAGCGCATAATTGACAGTAAAACACTGCATATTCTTATGCGTTCATAATAAATTAATTATACTTGTGTTTAATTACTAGGAGGAAAATTTCAAATGAGCAAAATTATCGGTATTGACTTAGGTACAACTAACTCTTGTGTTTCTGTATTAGAAGGCGGAGAACCAAAAGTAATTCCAAATCCAGAAGGTAACCGTACGACTCCATCTGTTGTAGCATTTAAAAACGGTGAGCGTCAAGTTGGGGAAGTAGCAAAACGTCAATCTGTAACAAATCCAAACACAATTATTTCAATTAAATCAAAAATGGGTACTGCTGATAAAGTAACTGTTGAAGGTACAGACTATACACCACAAGAAATTTCTGCAATGATTCTTCAATACTTAAAAGGCTATGCAGAAGATTACTTAGGGGAAAAAGTAACGAAAGCTGTTATTACAGTTCCTGCTTACTTTAACGATGCACAACGTCAAGCGACAAAAGACGCTGGTAAAATTGCTGGTCTTGAAGTAGAGCGTATTATTAACGAGCCAACAGCAGCGGCACTTGCTTACGGTTTAGATAAACAAGATGAAGATCAAAAAGTATTAGTATTTGACCTTGGTGGTGGTACGTTTGACGTATCGATTCTTGAATTAGGTGACGGTGTATTCGAAGTACTTGCAACAGCTGGTGATAATAAGCTTGGTGGTGACGACTTCGATGACAAAATCATCGCTTACTTAGTTGAAGAGTTCAAAAAAGAAAATGCGATTGATTTATCAAAAGATAAAATGGCTATGCAACGTTTAAAAGATGCTGCTGAAAAAGCGAAAAAAGATTTATCAGGCGTAACATCAACACAAATTTCTTTACCATTCATCACTGCAGGTGCTGATGGTCCGCTTCACTTAGAAGTTACATTAACTCGTGCGAAATTTGATGATTTAACTCGCGATTTAGTAGAGCGTACAATTGTTCCAACACGCCAAGCATTATCTGATGCAGGTCTTTCAGCTTCTGAATTAGATAGAGTAATTCTTGTTGGTGGTTCTACTCGTATTCCTGCAGTAGTAGAAGCTATTAAAAATGCAACAGGTAAAGAGCCACATAAAGGTGTAAACCCAGACGAAGTAGTAGCAATGGGTGCGGCTGTACAAGGTGGCGTTTTAACAGGTGATGTAAAAGATATCGTATTATTAGACGTAACACCATTATCATTAGGTATCGAAACAATGGGTGGCGTGTTCACACGTTTAATCGACCGCAACACAACGATTCCGACATCGAAATCACAAGTGTTCTCAACGGCTGCAGACAACCAACCAGCAGTAGATATTCACGTATTACAAGGTGAGCGCCAAATGGCAGCAGACAACAAAACATTAGGTCGCTTCCAATTAACGGATATTCCGCCAGCACCACGCGGTATCCCACAAATCGAAGTAACATTCGATATTGATAAAAACGGTATCGTATCTGTAAAAGCGAAAGACTTAGGTACAAATAAAGAGCAAACGATTGTTATTCAATCTGATTCAGGCTTAACAGATGAAGAAGTAGAACGCATGGTAAAAGACGCAGAAGCAAATGCAGAAGCAGATGCGAAGCGTAAAGAAGAGGCGGAATTACGCAACGAAGCGGACCAACTTGTATTCCAAGTTGATAAAACAGTAACAGATTTAGGTGAGCAAATTTCAGAAGATGAGAAAAAATCTGTTGAAGATGCACGCGATGAATTAAAAGCTGCGTTAGAAGCTGGCGAAATCGAAGGCATTAAAGCTGCGAAAGAAAAATTAGAAGGCATTTTACAACCTCTAATTATGAAAGTTTATGAGCAAGCTGCTGCAGCTGCTCAGGCTGCACAAGGTGAAGCAGGTACAAATGCTGACACGAAAGATGATGGCGTTGTGGATGCTGACTTTGAAGAAGTAAAAGACGATAAGTAATATTAAGAAAAGCCAAAGACCGCTCGCGGCTTTGGCTTTTCACTGTTCAAAAACTGCAACAAGGGCTTGAGTATTTTTTCAATTGGAATGAATAAATTTAGAGCAGTTTTTGTCGTTGCATGGTAAAATAAACTTTATGCAAAAAAGATCGGAGTGTAATTAAATGAGTAAGCGCGATTATTATGAAGTGCTAGGCCTTACGAAAGGTGTAAGTAAGGATGAGATAAAAAAAGCATATCGAAAGCTGTCAAAGCAATACCACCCAGATATTAATAAAGAGCCAGGTGCAGATGAAAAGTTTAAAGAAATCGCAGAGGCATATGAAGTGCTGTCAGATGATCAAAAGAAAGCTCGCTATGATCAATTTGGTCATGAAGATCCGAATGCAGGCTTCGGCGGTGGTGGATTCAGTGGTGGCTTTGGTGGTTTCGAGGATATTTTCAGCTCATTTTTCGGCGGTGGTCGACGTCAAGACCCGAATGCACCACGCAAAGGTGACGACCTTCAATATCGTATGAATATTAACTTTGAGGAAGCAGTATTTGGGAAAGAAGCAGAAGTTGAAATCCCAAGGGATGAGCCTTGTGATACGTGTCATGGCTCGGGAGCAAAGCCAGGTACAGAGCCTCAAAAATGTTCTCATTGTAACGGAGCGGGGCAAATTAATCAAACAGTTGATACGCCATTAGGTCGTATGGTAAATAAGCGAAGCTGCCCAAGCTGCCGTGGAACAGGTAAAATAATTGTAGATAAATGTACAACATGTCGCGGAGCTGGCACAGTTCAAAAACGTAAAAAAATTAAAATAACAGTTCCTGCTGGTGTAGACGATGGTCAACAACTGCGTGTGGCAGGTCAGGGTGAGCCAGGTGTTAATGGTGGACCAGCTGGCGATTTATATATTGTTTTCTCAGTTCGTAATCATGAGTACTTTGAGCGTGACGGTGACGATATTTACTACGAATTAAAGCTAACATTCCCACAAGCATCTTTAGGTGATGAAATTGAAGTGCCAACAGTACATGGTAAAGTAAAATTGAAAATTCCAGCAGGTACACAGTCGGGCGCACAATTCCGCATTAAAGATAAAGGAATTAAAAATGTACATGGCTATGGAACAGGTCATCAGTATGTTGTTGTAAAAGTTGTAACACCAACAAAGCTAACAGAAAAGCAAAAGCAATTGTTACGTGATTTTGCAGAAATTAGCGGCGATATTCCTGAAGAGCATGGTAGCTCATTATGGGATCAGTTAAAAAAGAAATTAAAAGGTGAATAAATAAAGAGGAGTGGTTGCAAGTGAAGTGGACAGAATTGTCGATTTTAACAACGCATGAAGCGGTAGATGCTGTATCAAATATTTTGCATGAGGCAGGTGCAAGTGGTGTTGTTATAGAGGATTCAATCGAATTAACGAAGGAAAGAATAGATCAATTTGGTGAGATTTATGCACTAAATCCAGATGATTTCCCGAAAAATGGTGTAGTAGTGAAAGCTTATTTATCTGCCTCAAGCTTTTTAGCTGAAACGGTTGAAGAAATCCGACTTGCAATCGCGAATCTTGTTAATTTCAATATTAATATTGGTGAAAATTTATTAACGACGAACGAAGTGCATGAAGAGGACTGGGCAACGGCTTGGAAGCAATATTATCATCCAGTAAAAATTTCAGAACGCTTTACAATCGTTCCGACATGGGAAGACTATACACCTGTTTCGACAGATGAGTTAATTATTGAGCTTGACCCTGGGATGGCATTCGGAACAGGAACTCACCCAACGACAGTAATGTGCTTGCAGGCACTAGAAAAAGTCGTTAAAAAAGGGAACACAGTTGTTGACGTTGGCACAGGGTCTGGTGTCTTGTCGATTGGTGCTGCAATGCTTGGTGCAAAAAGTGTGCATGCACTTGACTTGGATGAGGTTGCTGTAAGATCTGCGCAAGAAAATATTCAGCTAAATAAAGTGGAAAATATCGTCGAGGTGTTCCATGGCAATTTACTGGACACAGTTAAAGAGCCAGCAGATGTTGTTGTTGCGAATATTTTAGCAGAAATAATTATGAGCTTTACGGATGACGCTTTTTCAATTGTAAAGCCTGGTGGCGTTTACGTGACATCTGGTATTATTGGAGCAAAAAAGGACGATGTCAAAGCAGCGCTTGAAGCGTCGGGCTTCCAAATCGAAGAAGTATTAATGATGGAAGATTGGGTAGCGATTATTTCCCGCAGACCATAAAAAGCTTGAAAACCAGCAGCTTGCATATGTAGCTGTTGGTTTTCTCTTCATATTAAGGAGCGATAACATGCAACGATACTTTGTAAATGAACAATTTGATGAAAATGAGCAGCTAGAAATCGTCGGGGAAATTGCTAAGCATATAAGTAAAGTAATGCGTATGCAAATAGGGGACGAAATTATTGTTGTGACAAACGATAAAGCGTTTATTAGTGAAATTATAGAAATAGAAGCAGCCGTAGTCGTTCGAAACACAGGCCGTGAAATTCCATCGCCTGAAATGCCAATAAAGGTTGATATTGCATGTGGCTTACCTAAAGGAGATAAGCTTGAGCTTATTGCACAAAAGGCCACAGAGCTAGGTATGCATTCATTGATTCCATTCGCTGCAGAGCGTTCTATCGTGAAGTGGGATGATAAAAAAGGTGAGAAAAAGACTGAGCGCCTTCAAAAAATTGCGCAGGAGGCAGCAGAACAATCACATCGTACATATGTCCCGCAAATTTGCCAGCCTATTTCATTTAAAGAGTTGCTTAAGCTAATTTCTAAGTATGATGCTGTTTTCATAGCAGATGAAGAAGATGCAAAGCAATTACAACGCACAAAGTTTGCGGATAAGCTGAAAAAAGTGTATGATAATAAATCGGAATCAATATTATGTATTTTTGGTCCGGAAGGTGGCATATCACGTCAAGAATCTGCTAGTTTACTACAAGCAGGTGCTGAAACGATGTCACTTGGTCCTAGAATTTTACGTGCAGAAACTGCGCCTTTATACGCACTTTCTGCAATTTCATATGAATTTGAATAAGAGAAAGAGGTGTCGAAGCCTTGAAAAAAGTAGCCTTCCAGACTTTGGGATGTAAAGTCAATCACTACGAGACCGAGGCCATTTGGCAATTATTTAAAGAGCAAGAATATGACCGCATCGATTTTGAACAACAGGCAGATGTATATGTAATTAACACATGTACTGTAACGAATACAGGTGATAAAAAATCGCGCCAAGTTATTCGCCGTGCTATACGTCGTAATCCTGATGCAGTTATTTGTGTAACGGGCTGTTATGCTCAAACATCACCAGCAGAAATTATGGCGATTCCTGGTGTTGATATCGTTGTCGGTACACAAGACCGCCACAAAATGCTTGGGTTAATTGAACAATATCGTGAAGAGCGTGAGCCGATTAACGCAGTGCGCAATATTATGAAAAATCGTGTGTATGAAGAATTAGATGTTCCAGCATTTACAGACCGCACACGCGCCTCGTTAAAAATTCAAGAGGGCTGTAATAACTTCTGTACGTTCTGTATTATTCCATGGGCGCGTGGCTTAATGCGCTCACGTGATCCACATGAAGTTATTCGCCAAGCGCAGCAATTAGTTGATGCGGGCTATTTGGAAATCGTCTTAACAGGTATCCATACTGGTGGTTATGGACAAGACTTTAAAGATTACAATTTAGCACAACTATTGCGCGATTTAGAGTCACAAGTAAAAGGCTTAAAGCGTCTACGTATTTCTTCTATTGAAGCATCGCAATTAACAGATGAGGTAATCGAGGTGTTACGTAATTCAAATATTGTCGTAAATCATCTTCATATCCCGATTCAATCGGGCTCAGATACTGTCTTAAAGCGTATGCGTCGTAAGTATACGATGGAATTTTTCGCGGAGCGTATTACAAAATTAGCAGAAGCATTACCAAATTTAGCAGTAACATCTGACGTTATCGTGGGCTTCCCAGGTGAAACAGAGGAAGAGTTTATGGAAACGTACAATTTTATTCGCGACCATAAGTTTTCTGAGCTACACGTATTCCCGTACTCTAAACGTACAGGCACTCCAGCAGCACGCATGGAGGATCAAGTAGATGAAGAAATTAAAAATGAGCGTGTTCACCGTTTAATTCAATTAAACGATCAACTGGCAAAAGAATATGCATCACGTTTCGAAGATGAAGTGATGGAGATTATTCCAGAAGAGCGCTTCAAAGAAACAAACAATGAAAATTTATATGTCGGTTACACAGACAATTATTTAAAAGTTGTTTTTGAAGGTACGGAAGATATGATAGGAAAGCTTGTTAAAGTAAAAATTACAAAAGCGGGCTACCCATACAACGAAGGGCAATTTGTCCGCGTGTTAGAAGAACAAATGCAATAATCAGGAGCACGGCCTACATCATGTAGGACGTGCTTTTTGTGTGCTGATAGTATGTAAAGAAAGCCGCTGATATAATTAAAAAGTTGCTGATATATCCCAAAAGTCGCCGATAAAACCAAGAAATTCGCTGATATATTTCGAAAGTCGCCGATAAAATCAAGAAAGCCGCTGATATATTTCGAAAGTCGCCGATAAAACCAAAAAAGCCGCTGATATATTCCGTAATCAGCCCTAAATATACGCAGGTTTTTTTCTTGCATGTCGCGGCTTGCCTTCTTCTCGAACATACGCTAAAGTTAGAAAGCATCAAATTTAAAGGAGGAACTTCCATGGAGCAAACGTATATTGAAATTGTCAATGCACGAGAAAACAATTTGAAAAATGTGAGCCTACAAATTCCGAAAGGGAAAATTACTGTTTTTACAGGGGTTTCTGGTTCAGGGAAATCATCAATTGTCTTTGATACAATTGCCCAAGAGGCTGGTCGTCAATTGAATGAAACTTATAGTAGCTTTGTGCGAACATTTTTACCGAGATATCGTCGACCAGAAGCGGATGCGATTCATAATTTATCGACAGCAATTGTTGTGGATCAAAAGCGCTTTGGCGGTAATGCACGTTCGACATTAGGTACGGCTACAGATATTAATTCGCTGTTGAGATTGTTATTTTCACGCTTTGCTACGCCAAGTATCGGCTATGGAAATGCTTATTCCTTTAATGATCCGAGCGGAATGTGTTTGCAATGTGAAGGCATTGGAAAAATTATTACTTTGAATATCGATACAACATTAGATAAAGAAAAATCGTTAAATGAAGGAGCTATTTTGCTGCCAGGCTTTGGACCAGGAACGTGGCAATGGAAGGCATATGCTGAATCGGGCTTTTTTGATAATGATAAAAAAATTAAAGATTATACAAAAGAAGAATTACACCAATTAATGTATGCGGAGCCGCAAAAAGTTGTCGTGACGTATCAAAACAGCGAAATGAATGCGACATATGAAGGTATTGCTGTGAAATTTATGCGTCAAAATGTCAAGACAGACAAGGATACGACAAAAGCGGCTGCAAGTAAGCTAGAGCAATTTACGACGATGCGTAGCTGCCCTACTTGTGATGGTAAGCGCTATAACGAAAAAGTGCTTTCTTCAAAAATTTTAGGTTGCTCCATTTATGATATGACCGCGATGCAGCTAGATGAGTTAACGGCTACTTTGCAAGAAATTGAAGAGCCCTTAGCGAAAGAATTAGTAGAGGGTATTACAGAAAGATTGCAAAGTTTATGTGATATTGGTCTTGGCTATATGACGCTAACGCGAGAAATGCCGACTCTATCAGGCGGTGAGTCACAGCGTGTCAAAATGGTTAAATATTTATCCAGCAACTTAACTGGTTTAATTTATATATTTGATGAACCGAGCACAGGTTTGCATCCTCATGATGTTTATCGTTTAAATGATTTGCTTGTTAAATTGCGAGATAAAGGCAATACAGTTTTAGTAGTAGAGCATGACCCTGACGTGATTCAAATTGCCGACCATGTTATTGATGTTGGTCCTGCCGCTGGTTCGCATGGTGGGCAAATTATGTTCAGTGGCAGCTATGAGGAACTTTTAAAATCCGAAACATTAACGGGACAGTATTTAAAAACGAAAGCAACAATAAAGGCAGACCCACGTCCAGTATCAGAGTTTTTAGAAAGCGAAAAAAGCACATTACACAATTTAAAAAATGTCAGCTTGCGCGTGCCGATAGGTGTATTAACTGCTGTGACAGGGGTAGCTGGTTCAGGAAAAAGTACGCTAGTGCATGAAGTATTTGCTAAAAAGTATCCTGAAGCTATCCGCATTGATCAAAGCCCTGTACATGCTAATAGTCGCTCCAATCCAGTTACTTACACAGGTGTTATGAATTCAATTCGTAAAGCCTTTTCGGATGCAACAGGCGCTGAGGCAGGTTTATTTAGCTATAATTCAACAGGTGGCTGCGAAAGCTGTGGTGGTACAGGAACGCTTGAATTAAATTTATCGTTTATGGATAAAGCTGAAGTAATTTGCTCCGAATGTAATGGTACTCGCTACAAGCAAGAAGTACTGCAATATACGTATAAAGACAAAAATATTGTTGATGTAATGGATATGACAGTGGCAGAAGCAGTGGAATTTTTCGAGGCCAAAGATATTAAGCGTAAATTAACAAGTTTAAATACAGTTGGTTTATCTTATTTAACTTTGGGACAACCATTAAACACGTTATCTGGTGGGGAATGTCAACGCTTGAAGCTGGCAAAGGAAATGTCTACAAAGGGCAATCTATACATTTTAGATGAGCCAACAACAGGCTTACATATGTCAGATGTAGCAACGATTTTAGATATTATGAACAAACTTGTAGACAAAGGCAATACAGTGATTGTTATTGAACATAATTTGGATGTCATTCGCCAAAGCGACTGGATAATTGATATAGGTCCAGAAGGTGGAATCGGGGGTGGAGAAATTTTATACGAAGGGCCACCAGAAGGTATTGCAAATTGCGAACGTTCAATTACGGCAAAGCATTTAACTGAAGAGATTAAATAAAGATAGAAAAGTGAGGAAGAAATCCTCACTTTTTTATATAAAATTGCTCTTTTATGTGCAAACTATGATATAGTTGTACGTACAACATATATTTTAAAGGAGCTATCATGATGACTCAAAATTATGCAAAAATGATTGACCATACTTTATTAAAGGCAGATGCTACGCGTGAGCAAATTGCAACGATTTGTGCAGAAGCAAAGCAATATGATTTTGCTTCAGTTTGTGTAAATCCAACATGGGTTAAGTATAGTGCAGAGCTTTTAGCAGGAACGGATGTAAAAGTATGTACAGTAATTGGCTTTCCATTAGGTGCAACAACTTCAGCAGTAAAAGCTTTTGAAACGAAGGATGCAATTGCCAACGGTGCTGGTGAAATTGATATGGTGATTAATATTGGTGCACTGAAAAATGGCGAATATGAGCTTGTGCGCGATGATATTAAAGCGGTTGTAGAGGCTGCGAACGGCACGCTTGTTAAAGTGATTATTGAAACATGCCTACTAACAGACGAAGAGAAAGTGAAAGCTTGCCAATTGTCTGTTGAAGCAGGTGCGGATTTTGTAAAAACATCAACAGGCTTTAGCACAGGTGGCGCAACGGCTGAAGATATCGCATTAATGCGCAAAACGGTTGGACCAGATTTAGGTGTAAAAGCTTCTGGAGGCGTTCGTAGCTTAGAAGATATGAAACAAATGATTGAGTACGGAGCAACTCGTATTGGGGCGAGTTCTGGTGTAGCAATTATGAATGGCTTATCTTCTAATTCTAATTACTAAATATAATAGTTTTTGTTGACTGGCTGCTAATGTTGCGTTATAATTTTTTAGTACACACCGATTAAATATTGGTGTTGTATTGACGTGTGTTCGGAGGGAGGGAAAGAGAGATGTCAAAAACTGTCGTTCGAAAAAACGAATCGCTTGAAGATGCTCTTCGCCGCTTCAAACGTACTGTATCAAAAAGTGGTACAATTCAAGAAGTTAGAAAGCGCGAGTTCTACGAAAAACCTAGCGTAAAACGTAAAAAGAAATCAGAAGCTGCACGTAAACGTAAGTGGTAATTTTTTTCCTAAAATCCCTACGTTCAAAACACGCAATTTTATGATTCACTGAGCAGACAACAATGATACGCCCCAATTTTTACATTGTAAAAATTGGGGCGTTTTGCCTTTTTTGAGCCTAAAATCACGCTTTTATGTAAAAAAACGTCTACTATATCAAGATAAAAAAATATATTTTATAGTTGTTTAATTCTATAATATTCTTGAAAATACATAATTTTTGTTCGGGAAAAATTAAATTATTATTGAAAAATGTATAGTATTATGGTTATAATAATGACAAAAATTCAGCACAATTTTGTGTATTTTGTAACAGGGGGTTTTTGGCCTGTCAAAACTAGAAAAGCTTTGCAGAAAATATACAAACCTACCAAAGGCAGATATTGCAAAGCTCCAGCAAATAGAAACTACACTGGCATATTATGCTGAATTGGCAGAATGCTATATGTTTATTGATTGTATGGTTGAGAAACAATCTCATGCTATCGTAGTAGCAGAAGCATTTCCTAAAAAACAAAATAATTTATATGAGCAATCCGTAATTGGCAAAATTGTTTTTGAAAGCTTCGAACCAGCCGTATTTTCTGCTTTTAGAAAAGGGAAAAAGGCGTCTGTTTCAAGAGCAATTACACAGGAAGGGATTACGGTAGAGCAAAACGTTATACCTATTTTTAATGATAATGAGCAAGTGATTGCAGTATTGATTAAGGAAAAGCGGATGGAAGCGAAAGAGCAGAACAATGAAGTGGTTCAACAAATGCCATTTGCATTGATTGAGCATATTGTAAAGCCTGATTTCCAACCAGTTCCTGTCGTTTCTGATTTGCTAGTAGAGTCTATTATTTTAACGAATCATGAAAATAAAGTGATTTATACAAACCCTGCTGGTTATCGTTTTATATCAGAATTATCAGGGCGTGATTCTTTTGACAATATTGCATTAAATGAGGTTTTCCCATTTTTACAGGAAGTCTATGATAAAGACGACGATGTCTTTTTCTTAGAAATTACGATTGATGGGAAATCATTTATAGTTAAAAAAATTCCGATTCGCAATCAAAGTGAAAAGGTGACATTGCTTATCATTCACGATTTAACAGAGCTTAAATTGAAAGAAAATGAGCTACTGATGAAAACCTTCGCTATTCGAGAAATTCATCATCGTGTGAAAAACAATTTGCAAACGGTAACAAGCTTACTTCGTCTGCAAATGCGAAATGCTATATCAGCTTCGCACACGGCAGCCTTTCAAGAAGCATTAAATCGAATCTATAGCATTTCCTCGGTATATGAGCTTATACTAGAAAATGAGGATAACGCAGAAGAAAAGGTAGATGTTATCGCACTAGCAAAAAAAATTGGTGACAAAATGATTGATACAGCAAATACAGCTAATGTTCAATTAAAGGTTCATCATAATAATTTACAGCTGTTTTGTCATTCTAAAAAAGCAGTATCGCTTGCACTCATTATTTGTGAATTATTGCAGAACGCATTGAAATATGCTTTTATAGGTCGTCAAGAAGGTTTAATTAATATTCAATTTTACCAAAATGATTCGGTCATTTCGCTCCATATTTCCGACAACGGCGTTGGAATGCATGAAGCGAAGCCATCATTAGGTATGGAGATTGTTACGCGGCTAGTTGAATACGACCTAGCGGGTACTTTTACGATTATCCCTAGCGATAGAGGTACACATACTCAAGTTCAGTTCCCTGTATGTGAGGAGGTATTTGTTCTAAATGACTAGGAAAGTAATGATTGTTGAAGATGAATCGCTTATTGCAATTGATTTGCAGTTTATTTTAGAAGATAATGGCTACGAAGTTGTAGCGCATGCTAAAAATGGAGAAACCGCTATTGAATTAGCATATCTCCATAAGCCGCAGTTAATATTAATGGATATTAAAATGCCTAAACTAGACGGTTTAAAAGCTAGTAAAATTATTGAGCAGCAGTTTGGTATACCTATTCTTTTTATCTCGGCTTATAGCGAAAAAGAGTTGTTATCATACATGAAGCAGGATAATGTACTTGGCTATGTAATGAAGCCTTTCTCAGAGAAAAATGTACTACCAGCGTTGGAAGTCGCTTTTCATCAAATTGAGAAATTTGACCGTTTAAATGGCAAACTGCAACAAGTCCAAAATCAAATGGAAAAACGTAAAGTCATTGAGCGAGCAAAGGGGTTGCTCATGCAGCTAGAAAATATTAGCGAAGAAGAGGCTTACAAAAAAATTAGAGATGAGAGCATGCGGACGCAGCAGGAAATGGTGCATATCGCACAGCAAATTATCGGGTACCCAACAAGTAAATAGCTAAGCAAAGGCGCTTAAAGAAAAGTATTTTCTTTAATGCGCCTTTTTTATATAGATAAAATAATAAAGGGGTGTATAAGTCTATGGAAATGATAGGAACGGTTATCGTTTATATTATTATGATTTGTGCAGTTTTAGGAGCAATCGGTGCAATCCGAGATGCTGAGTATGGGATAGGGAAAGAGTTCATGAATGGTATACATACAGTAGGTCATATTTTCGTGCCTGCAGCAGGTATTATGGCATCCATTCCATATTTAACTTGGTTTATTAGTAATTTTATTAGCCCGATATTTGAAATGATTGGTGCGGACCCAGCAATTGCTGCAACGACAATCTTAGCCTCTGATATGGGTGGTTATCAGTTAGCAAATGCATTAAAAACATCATATGAAGGTTGGGTAATGGCATTAGTTGTCGGCTTTATGTCAGGAGCAACAATCGTGTTCTCTATTCCAATGGGACTTGCCATGTTAGACAAACGCGATCATAAATATATGGCATTAGGTATCATGGCTGGGGTTTTAACAATTCCGATTGGTGCATTTATTTCTTCAATTATGATTGTGACATTTAATACGGAAGTTCGTGAAGTTATTAGTACGACAGAGGCGCCTGCATATGTCTTTGCAATTTCTGTTTTACAAATTTTAATTAATCTATTACCGCTATTTATTTTTGTTATTTTAATTGCGTTAGGCTTAAAGCTTGTACCGAATGCGATGATTACAGGATTTATGTTATTCGGACGCATCATGGATGCAGGTATTAAATTAGTTCTTGTATTCTCAATTGTCGAAATTTTCACGGGTCTTTTCTCAACAATTTTTGGCGCATGGGGCTTTGACCCAATTATGGCGGATGAAGCTGACCAATTCCGAGCATTAGAAACAGCTGGTTATATCGGTATTATGTTAGCCGGTGCCTTCCCGATGGTATATTTGATTCGTAAGTATGCAGCAAAGCCTCTAGAGTTGGTTGGTGGGAAATTAGGTTTATCATCAGCAGGAAGCGCAGGTCTTTTAGCGACAGTAGCCAATATTTTAGCGATGTTTACACTTGTGCGTGATATGCCACCAAAAGATAAAGTAATCAATATCGCATTTGGCGTTTGTGCAGCCTTCTTATTAGGTGACCATTTATCGTTTACGGCGAACTTCCAACCGACAATTATTTTACCAGTAATCGTTGGTAAGCTATTAGCTGGTATTATCGCTATTTTCCTAGCATACAAACTATCAGTACCAACTGCTTTAAGATTAGAGCAGGAAGACCGTAAAGCTGGTATCATTAAAGAAAAAGAATACTTATCTTAATTTGATAGTTTCCCTAACTCTTGGTTGGGAAATTAAACTCACATAAAATCAGGTAGTTATCATGCTTAAGCCGTGATTGACTAAATGTAAAAATAGTTAGGAGTGAATGGTGTGAGCGAGGAGAAAAAACGATTTATACAGGAATTTGTTCCTGGAAAACAGTTAACATTAAGTCATTTAATTGCGAACCCAGATCCTGATATGTTTCAAAAACTGGGCATACAGGAAGCTGGAGCTTTGGGGATTATGACTTGTACACCAAGTGAAACAGTTATTATTGCAGGAGATTTGGCAACGAAATCTGCGAATGTACGTCTAGGTTTCCTAGATCGTTTTACAGGTAGTCTTGTCATTGTTGGAAGCGTGTCAGAAGTTGAAATGGCGATGATTGAAATCAATCGATTTTTATCTGAAAAATTAGGCTACACACCATCACAAATAACGAAATCATAGGAGTGCCAATATGAAAAATCGCGTAATGATCATAGGTGGCGTTCAGGCTGGAAAATCGACGTTGATGAATGCTTTATTAGGTAAGAACAGCTCAGCAAATAAAACACAAGCGCTCGTCTATGAGGATTGGATTGTAGATACGCCAGGGGAATATATTGAAAACCCGATGTATTACAGAAACATTATGGCAACATCGTTGGAAGTAACGCATGTCATCTATTTACAGGATGCGACATCTGCCAGAAGTGTATTTCCACCCCAATTTAGCTTAGGTATTCCTAAAATACAAATTGGTGTCATTACAAAAATTGACCATCCACAGGCTGATGTTGAACGAGCAGCAAGCTTATTAAAAAATGTGATGATGCGTGGGCCTATTGTGAAAACATCAGCGCTTGAAAAACGTGGGACGGAATTCATAGCACCGCTCATTGAATTAAACGATATAGCCGCAATTAAACAATTTGTTTTAGAAAGTGCAAGTCCTTATCTCGAATATTGCGAGCCATGAATGGAGGGAAGGGTGCATTGACAACTGAAGAAATTTTGAGTGCAGGAATCGATATTGGTACGAGTACAACAAAAATGGTTGTTAGCCGCTTCTTATTACGCAACGTAGCAGGCTTAACCCATGTACCACGTATTGAAATTATTGAGAAAAAATTAGTACATCAAAGTCCAATTATTAAAACACCCTTTAAAAGCAAAGATGTTATTGATATGGAAAAGATTGAGCAATTTATTTTTGAACAATATCAATTAGCAAATATTTTGCCAGAAAACATTTCTACTGGCGCAATTATTATTACAGGTGAATCTGCGACAAAGCACAATGCAAGCGAAGTAGTACATACTATTTCAAACAGCGCAGGGAATTTCCTAGTAGCTACTGCTGGACCTGATTTAGAAGGCATTATTGCTGCAAAGGGCTCTGGCACTGTCCAGCAATCAAAGCAAACGGGGAAAGTAATAGCCAATATCGATATTGGAGGAGGCACAGCAAATATTGCAGTCGTGCAATTTGGCGAAATAATAGGCACTTGTACGCTGCATATTGGTGGACGATTAATTGAGTTCCAAAACGGTGTCATCCACTCCATATCACCACCACTGGAACGCTTAATGCAACGCTGGGACAACCCTTTAAAAATTGGTGATGCGGCTAATGACCCACGCATTGCAAAATGTATAGAGGAAATGGTGACGCTGCTTGCGAATGTACTGAGCGGTCAATTACAGGATGAGTATCACCCATTACTATTAGGGCACTTGCCGAATTGGTTTAAGCAAGTAGACGCTGTCGTTTTCTCTGGTGGTGTAGCAGCTTGTATTTACGAGGACAACTGCTCAATGCGCCAATATGATGATATCGGTGAAAGGCTGGCGAAAGCACTGCAACAGCATGATGCGCTACAATCGTTTTTATGGATAAAACCAGAAGAAACTGCGCGAGCTACTGTTACAGGAGCCGGTACACAAACAACCGATATTAGCGGTGCAACAATTCAAGTAGACGCACAAGCTTTACCGTTGAAAAATGTTCCTGTTTTTCAATGCAATATGAATGCTTCAATGGCAGATGTTCATCGCATTGTTGCAAATGCAGTTGCACAGGCCAACACATTATTTTCAGTGCAAGAAAATCCTGTACCCTTTGCTCTGTATTTTAGTCAGCTACCATACTTAAGCTTTCAAGATGTACATGAGCTATGCCAAGTTATTTTGCAGCAGTTCACCTTGAATAGTAGAAGTAACATACCGATTATATTAATTATTCAATCGGATTATGCCAAGGTAATTGGGCAAACAATTCAATCCATCAACAATGAAATTCAAATTATTTGCATTGATCAAATTAAGGTAGAAACAGGTGATTATATCGACATAGGGGAAGTACTTCCGTCCGGAGTAGTACCCGTTGTTGTAAAAACACTTGCATTCCACTCACAGTAAAGGAGGATGAACGTGAATTTATCAGTTATATTGGGTGGAGAAAAATATAATTTTAAATCGCTTAAAGATGTCATGGCGAAAGCGAATGAAGAAAAATCAGGCGATCGCCTTGCAGGAATTGCTGCTGAAACAGTGCAGGAGCGCATTGCAGCAAAGGCTGTATTAAGCGAATTATTAGTAAAGGATATTCGCGAAAACCCACTTATTCCAGAAGATGATGAAGTATCTCGCATCATCGAGCAAGATGTCAACGAACAAATTTACGGAGAAATTAAAAATTGGAGTATCGAAGAACTACGTGAATACATTTTGTCAAATAGTACAGGTGACCGAGAGCTTAAGCGACTTAGCAAAGGTATGAACTCCGAAATTATCGCAGCTGTCACAAAGCTAATGTCAAATTTAGATCTTGTGCATGCAGCGAATAAAGTTGAAGTTTTATCAACATGTAATATTACAATCGGACAAAAAGGAACATTATCTTCACGACTACAGCCGAACCATCCAACCGATAATATTGATGGGATTATCGCTTCATTAAAAGAAGGCTTGTCTTATGGAATTGGTGATGCAGTTATCGGGATCAATCCAGTAGATGATTCAGTTGAAAGCGTGAAAAGGGTGTTACATGCAACTAAAAACTTTATTAATGAATGGAATATTCCAACGCAAAACTGTGTACTAGCACATATTACGACACAAATGAAGGCAATTCAGCAAGGTGCGCCAGCAGATATGATTTTCCAAAGTATCGCAGGAACTGAAATTGCGAACCGTTCATTCGGTATTTCGGCTGATTTAATCCGTGAAGCTGAAGAGTTAATTAAAAAACAGGGCACAGGCACTGGTCCAAATTTATTTTACTTTGAAACAGGGCAAGGCTCTGAGCTATCAGCGGAAGCGCATTACGGTGTTGACCAGCTAACGCTTGAATCACGTAACTACGGCTTTGCAAGACATTTTAATCCATACATCGTTAATACCGTTGTAGGATTTATCGGTCCAGAGTATTTATACAATAATAAGCAAGTAATTCGCGCTGGTCTTGAAGATCATTTTATGGGTAAAATGCACTGCCTTCCTATGGGGGTAGATATTTGCTATACGAACCATATTAAAGCGGATCAAAATGATATCGAAGATTTAGGTGTGCTGTTAACTGCTGCTGGCGTAAACTTCATTATCGCTGCTCCAATGGGAGACGATGTCATGCTGAATTATCAATCTATGAGCTATCATGATGTAGCGACATTGCTGCAAACTTTAGGAAAAACACCAGCACCAGCCTATTTAGCTTGGCTAGAAAAAATGGGCATTTATGAAAACGGTCGTCTTTCTTCGAGAGCAGGCGATTTATCGCTGTTTGAAAGGTAGGTGGATCACTTGAATGAAGAATTAGTAGCCAAAATTACGCAATTAGTTATGGAAAAAATGAATGGCAATACAGAGCCGCAACAAGTAGCTGAGGTGCAACAAAACAATAGCACATTGAAAATTCTTGAAACGCCAGAAACATCACCAACTGACGGATCCAACACTTTAATAAAGCTGTATAACAATGCTCCGTCAAGAGAGCCAATCAATTATGATGCGCCAGCTTATACAAATACTCAGGCAAAGCCCTTCCAATTTGAAGTGGATAGCCCTTCAGAAAGTGTACAAGCAGCACGTAAAAATACACCAGCAAGAATCGGTGTTGGCAGAGCTGGAACAAGACCTAAAACAAAAACATGGTTAAAATTCCGACTGGATCATGCAGCGGCAGTTGATGCTGTTTATGGTGAAGTATCTGAAGAGCTGTTACAAAAATTAAATGTTGCAACAGTAACTACTAGAGTAACAGATAAAGAAGAATATATAACACGACCAGATTTAGGGCGTCGATTATCAGATGAATCAAAGGAATTTATTCAAGCGAATTGTAAAAGCAATCCGCAAGTGCAAATTATTATTTCTAACGGCTTAAGCGCAAGCGCTATCGAAGAAAACATTATGGATGTTTATTTATCATTACAGCAAAGCTTAAGTAATCTGAATATCGAAATCGGTACAACGTTCTATATTGATAAAGGGCGTGTTGCACTAATGGACGAAATTGGTGAAATCCTACAGCCTGAAGTAATTGTTTACTTAATTGGAGAGCGCCCAGGGCTTGTTTCTGCTGAATCAATGAGTGCTTATTTATGCTACAAGCCACGAATTGGCACAGTAGAAGCAGAGCGTATGGTAATTTCTAATATCCATAAAGGCGGTATCCCACCATTAGAGGCAGGCGCTTATTTAGGAACAGTCGTACAAAGAATTTTACAACACAAGGCGAGCGGTGTTGCACTTGTGGAGAAAGAAAGCTAGGAGGGCAATAACATGAATCCTCAAAAAATAATGGCTGAAATTTTGGCAATGCAAATTATTCCGCGCGTGAATAATGAGCTTGCTGAACAGCTGTCATTAAAGCCACATCATAATAGCTTAGGGCTAGTTACATTAACAATTGATGATGTGGGCTACGTGGCATTTGATGAAGCTACAAAAAAAGCGGATGTTGATGTTGTTTACGCGAAAAGCTTTTACGCAGGAGCAGCACATGCTTCTGGCCCATTATCTGGGGAAGTTATTGGCATTATTGCTGGTAGCTCACCTGATGAAGTGCGAAGCGGTCTAGAGGCAATTCAGCAAAAGGTGGAGTTCGACACTTATTTTGAAGCAATTCTTCAAAATGAAGGTCACGCACTATTTGCACATACTGTTGCAAGCTGTGGCACATATCTTGCTGAACAGGCTGGGGTTAAGGTTGGTACAGCACTTGCTTACTTAATTGCTCCACCTCTTGAAGCAGTTGTAGGGCTTGATGCAGCTTTAAAGGCAGCAGATGTCGAGCTAAAAGTATTCTATGGCCCTCCATCTGAAACGAACTTTGGAGGCGGGCTATTAAGTGGCTCACAATCATCCTGTCAAGCAGCTGCGGATGCATTCAGAGAAGCAATCGCCAACTTGGCAAGAAATCCAATAAGCTAGAAAGGAGGCGACGCAAGTGCCTACATTAGATAAAGATTTATTAGCAATACAGGAAATGCGTGATGCTGTTAAAAAAGCAAACGAAGCACAAGCAGCATATATGCAATTCTCGCAACAGCAAGTAGACCAAATCGTTAAAGCCGTAGCAGATGCAGCTTTTAAAGAAGCGGATCGACTTGCAAAAATGGCAGTAAAAGAGACAGGCATGGGCGTTCCTAACCATAAAAAAATAAAAAATGAAGTGGCTTCAAGAGACCTTTATGAAGACATTAAAGATTTAAAAACAGTAGGTATTGTTGGCTACGACCGAGCAGCAAAAGTGACTGAAATTGCAAGTCCATTTGGTGTTATCGCAGGTATTGTACCAACTACAAACCCTACATCAACTGCAATTTTTAAAGCAATGATTTCTTTAAAAACACGAAATGCTCTAGTATTAAGCCCGCACCCATATGCGGTAAAATGTACAGAGGAAGCTTTAAATGTTTGTCGAATTGCTGCTGAAAAAGCAGGCGCACCAGAAGGCTTATTACAATGCTTAACAATGGCTTCTATGGACGCAACACAGCAATTACTGAAGCATCCACAAATTAATTTAATTTTAGCAACAGGTGGTGGTGCATTAGTAAAGGCTGCCTATAGCTCTGGTAAACCAGCATACGGCGTTGGTCCAGGGAATGTGCCAGCATATGTTGAAAAATCAGCTAATATCTCAAAGGCCGCACAGCATTTAGTACAAAGTAAATCATTTGATAACGGTACAATTTGTGCAACAGAGCAATCGATTATTGTGGACGAAGCCGTTTCTGAGAAGTTAATTGCTGAGTTGAAGAAAAACGGTGCCTATATTTTAACTGAGGAAGAAAAGCTAACAATGGAGAAGCTAATTTCCCCTGTACCAGGTAAAGTAAACCCGAAAATTGTTGGGAAATCGGCCGCCTGCTTAGCTGACTTAGTAGGTATTTCAGTGCCGGCTGGTACGAAGGTGCTTATTGGTTTAGAAACAAAAGTAGGTAAAGAAATTCCGTTCTCACTTGAAAAATTATCGCCAATCTTTGCACTTTACACAGTAAAAGACAGTGTGGCGGCGAAGCAAGTGATGATTGATTTACTAAACATTGGTGGACGCGGGCATACATGCTCGATTCATACTGAAAATGCAGCATTAGCTGAGCAATTCGCAGTTGAGTTACCAGTATCACGTATTGTCATTAATACATTATCATCTATCGGAGCAGTTGGAGGAACGACTGGTTTAGCGCCATCCTTCACGCTTGGATGCGGCACATTTGGCGGCAATATTACGTCAGATAATGTGACGGCAAGACATTTAATCAATATTAAGCGTATGGCATATGGTACAAAAAATGTTTCAGTGCCAGAACCAGAGTATGAGCCGTTAGAGGCAATTGTTGAGAAGCAAGTTGCACAAGCTGGCGCAGTAGATACTGATATGGTGCAACAAATTGTTGATCAAGTATTAAAACAAATTACATTACAAAACAAATAATTGGAGGAATAACAAATGAACAGAGAAGGTACAGCTTTAGGAATGGTAGAAACAAAAGGTCTTGTAGGTGCAATTGAAGCAGCTGACGCAATGGTAAAGGCGGCAAGCGTTAATTTAGTAGGTAAAGTACATGTTGGTGGCGGAATCGTAACAGTATTAGTACGCGGTGATGTAGGTGCTGTAAAGGCTGCTACAGATGCTGGTGCAGCTGCTGCAGAGCGCGTAGGTGAATTATTATCAGTACACGTAATCCCACGTCCACATAACGAATTAGAATTAATCTTACCAAAGCTTGATGCATAATTAATTCAACTAGACAACGTCACAAATTTTGTATCACTTACCGTGTGATACAAAATTTGTGCGTCTTATTATAACTATAGATAGAGGTGGCTCGCTTGAACGCAGAGACAAAAACAATCCCAGTTGCGGTTTCGGCACGTCATATACATGTAAGTGAAGAAGATTTACAAGCACTTTTCGGCCCAAATGCAGCGTTAACAAAAGATTTTGACCTTTCACAGCCTGGACAATATGCAGCGAAGGAGCGCGTATCCATTGAAGGTCCAAAAGGTGCCATTCATAACGTACGTATACTAGGACCAGTAAGACCCGCAACGCAAGTAGAAGTTAGTCGAACAGATGCGGTGAAGCTTGGCTTAAATCCCCCATTAAGACAATCGGGCGATATTGAAAATTCAGCTAGCATTAAGATTAGCAATGGCGATAAAACCATTACGATAAAGCAAGGTGCAATTATTGCACAAGCTCATATTCATATGACTGAAGAAGACGCAAAAGAATTCAATGTAGAAAACAATGAAGTGGTCTCAGTAGAGGTTGAAAGTGAGCGTCCAGTTACATTGCGTGGTGTTGTGATTCGTGTATCAAAGGATTTTAGCTTAGAGATGCATATCGATACAGACGAGGCAAATGCAGGCTTCATCGAACAACAGGCAAAAGGTACAATTATTAAATCAACGAAGTAAGGAGGAGGTTTGATGCAAGAAAATTTAGTGCAAAAAATTGTTGAAGAAGTGCTACAGCAAGTGTTGAAAAATCAGCCTTCCCTTCAGCACGATAATAAAATTCCAGTCGGTGTGTCAGCGCGACATGTACATCTAGCACAGTCAGAGGTTGAGCAGCTATTTGGAGAAAACTATCAGCTTACACCGAAATTTGAGCTTTCACAGCCAGGTCAGTTTGCAGCAGAGGAAACGGTTGTTATTGCTGGACCAAAAGGCTCAATTGAAAGAGTGCGAATTTTAGGTCCAGCACGCTCTTTATCTCAAGTGGAGGTCAGCTTTACAGATGCAATTAAACTTGGCTTAACGCCGCCACTGCGAATTTCTGGAGATGTAAAAGGCTCAAGCCCTATTACATTAATCGGTCCAAAAGGAAGTGTGGTGCTGAAGGAAGGGCTTATTGTTGCAAAAGCTCATATTCATATGACACCAGCCGACAGTGCTCGCCTACAAGTTGAAGATGGACAAAGTGTTCAAGTAAAACTTGCTGGTATCAGACCGATTATCCTGTCAGATGTTATTATTCGTGTATCAGACCGTTACCGCTTGGAAATGCATATTGATACAGATGAGGCGAATGCAGGTTTAATAAAGCAAGGAACTTTAGCTGAAATTGTTCAAGCACAATCAATTGAGCAAACGAGTGTACAGACTGCACAACCAGTTGTTCAGACTGCTACGCAATTACCCGAACAAAAGTCAGTTTATCACTATACAAAAAAACTACTTTCACAAGTACAAGTAGCTGCAATTACAGAGCAAGAAATCGTCGTTTCAAAAAAGACGATTGTAACAGCATTGGCATATGACAAAATTCGAGAGTTAAATAAAACTTTAACAATTAATAAAGAATAAATGATTTAGCTAATGCAGAATAGAGGGTGAGCAAATGCTGATGGGAAGAGTCATTGGGAATGTTTGGGCTACACGCAAGGAAGAAGGATTAAATGGATTAAAATTATTAATCGTTCAACCAATCGATTCCAATCAACAACCGATACGAACTGAGCTTGTTGCTGCAGATCGCATTGGTGCAGGCATAGGCGATGATGTTCTTATTACGAGTGGAGGATCATCGCGCTATATTATGAAGGATAATCCACTGCCAATTGATGCAGTAGTAATTGGAATTATAGATTCTACAGAAGTAATGCGGGGTGAAGATAAATGAGTAGTGCAATCGGTATGATTGAAACAAAAGGGCTAGTTGGCTCTATTGAAGCAGCAGATGCGATGATTAAGGCTTCAGATGTAACAATTGTGAAGCAAGAATTTGTAGATGGCGGTATTGTCACAGTCGTTGTGCAAGGCGATGTTGGCTCTGTGCAAGCAGCAGTTGATGCGGGTAAAGCAGCAGCAATGCGTGTTGGAGAATTATTATCTGCACACGTTATTCCACGACCAGATGGTGATGTGTTCCAAATGATCAAAGGACCCGAGGCACCGAAAAAAAAGCCAGCTCCAGCACGCACTAAGAAAGCGACGGAAGTAGCTTCTACTGAAAGTGGCGGTGAAGCATAATGGCATTTCAAAAACATAAAATTGCTGTAATTGGTGCAGGCCATACAGGTGCAACATTAAGTTTATTTTTAGCACAAAAAGAATTGGGCGATGTCGTACTATTAGATATTCCTGATGCCGAAAATCCTACAAAAGGAAAGGCACTTGATTTATTACAAACAGGTCCAATTGAGAAGTTTAATGTATCTGTTAAAGGAACGAGCAATTATGAGGATATCGCAGGAGCGAGTATTGTTGTAATTACTGCTGGTATTCCACGTAAGCCTGGCATGAGCCGTGACGATTTAGTAGCGACAAATGCGAATATTATTAAGCAGGTGTCTGCACAAATTAAGCGCTATGCACCAAACAGTATCGTGCTTGTCTTAAGCAATCCTGTTGATGCAATGACTTATGTTTGCTATAAAGAAACAGGCTTCCCTAAAAATCGTGTGATTGGACAATCAGGAGTCCTTGATACTGCTCGTTTCAATACCTTTGTTGCAGAGGAGCTACAAATTGCGCCAGAGGATGTATCAGGCTTCGTATTAGGTGGGCATGGAGACGAGATGGTTCCATTAATCCGCTATTCGTACGCAGGTGGTATCCCACTTGAAAAGTTAATCCCTCAACAGCGATTAGAGCAAATCGTTGAGCGCACGCGTAAAGGTGGCGGGGAAATCGTTGGTCTACTTGGAAATGGTAGCGCTTATTATGCACCGGCTGCTGCCTGTGCACAAATGGTTGAAATTATTATGAAAGACCAGCGCAAAATCATTCCATCAATTGCCCTATTAGAAGGGGAATATGGCTACAACGATTTATTTTTAGGTGTTCCGACAATATTGGGTGGCAATGGTATTGAATCCATTATTGAGCTACAGCTTACTGCAGAAGAAAAGCAGGCGCTACATCATTCAGCACAAGCAGTAGAGCAAGTGCTTGAAATTTGTAAAAATATTTAATGTAATATGGGCTGTAGAGAAAGCAGATGAATTCTCTATAGCCTATTTTTTTATGCTTAATGCGCAAAATAAGATATACTTTAAATTAAAGTAAAGTTTTTATAATTTTTTTGAAACTTTTATGTATATGAACCGTATAAACAGTTAATCAAATTTTTAGAAAGGAGATACGTGATGAAAAGGACGCGAATACTTAGCTGGTTAGTGTTGTTTATGTTGTCAATCGTCTTAGCATTTCCTTCACAAGCTTTTGCCGAAAACAAAGTATACCATGTGCCGATTGAAAAAAATGTGGAAAAAGGGTTAGCAGCTTTTTTACAACGTGCATTTCAAGATGCAAAGGATAATAATGCAGAAGCAATCGTACTTGAAATACATACACCGGGTGGCTTCACAGATGCAGCAGAAGATATAGCGAAAATCATTAAGCAATCCGAGATACGCGTCATTGCTTTTATCAATACGAAAGCGCATTCAGCAGGGGCATTTATCGCACTAAATGCAGATAAGATTTATATGACACCTGATGCCACAATCGGCTCAGCAGGGGTTATCGATGGAGCTGGTAATGCAGCGGAGCTGAAGGCGCAAAGCGCTTGGATTGCACAAATGATGTCAGCGGCAGAAAGTACAGGTCGAGACCCAGAATATGCGCAAGCGATGGCTGACCCAACGATCGATATGAGTGAATACCGAGCACCAAAAGGCAAGTATTTAACATTGTCAGCAGCTGAGGCATTGAAGGTGGGCTACTCCAATGGCACTGTGGCAGATTTGCAGGAAGTGTTGGCAAAGGAAAATTTAGCAGATAGTAAAGTCATTGATGTCAACCCGACAATTGCAGAGCAAATTACACGCATTGTCACAAATCCAATTGTTATACCGATTTTATTATCGATTGCAAGCCTTGGCTTAGTTATTGAGCTTTATTCGCCAGGCTTTGGTGTATCAGGTATTATGGGCTTATCCGCACTTGGCCTATTCTTCTTTGGGCATTTAATTGCAGGATTCGCAGGTTATGAATCGATATTATTGCTATTTATTGGTATAATTCTTATAATTGTGGAGTTTTTTGTCCCCGGAGGCATTGTTGGTATAATAGGTGCAGTATTCATATTATTAAGCTTGCTCTTAGCAGGTGCTGATTTTGTCCAAATGGGGTATTCAATTTTAATTGCGATGTTAATCGCAGTTATAGGAATGGTGGTACTTATGAAATTCTTTGGCAAAAAATTGCATATGTTTAACAAGCTCGTGTTAAAAGATGCAACGACGACAGAGGAAGGCTATGTTTCTAATGTCAATCGACTTGAGCTTATTGGCAAAAAAGGGATAGCTGTGACACCATTTAGACCAGCAGGTGTTGTTTCCATTGATGGAGAGCGTATTGATGCGGTGTCAGATGGCAGTTATATCGATGCCAAAAAGCATGTAGAAGTTATTAAAGTAGAAGGCTCACGCATTGTTGTGCGAGCGGTATTAGAAGAAACGGAGGAATAATATTATGTTTGTTGAAGCAGGAGTAATTGGTTTAACGATTATTATCGTAGCTATTTTTATCTTCTTAGCTATCTTTTTCACATTCGTTCCAGTAACGTTGTGGATTAGCGCATTAGCTGCAGGAGTTCGTGTAAGTATCTTCACGTTAATCGGGATGCGTTTACGCCGAGTAATCCCATCACGTGTTGTAAATCCATTAATTAAGGCGCATAAAGCGGGTATTGATGTAACGATTAATCAGTTAGAGTCCCATTATTTAGCAGGTGGTAACGTAGACCGCGTAGTAAACGCATTAATTGCAGCACACCGTGCAAATATTGAACTAACATTTGAGCGTGCAGCTGCGATTGATTTAGCAGGTCGTGACGTTTTGGAAGCCGTACAAATGTCTGTTAATCCAAAAGTAATCGAAACACCATTTATCGCAGGTGTGGCAATCAACGGGATTGAGGTAAAGGCAAAGGCACGTATTACAGTACGTACAAACTTAGATCGCTTAGTCGGTGGTGCTGGTGAGGACACAATCATTGCCCGCGTAGGTGAGGGGATTGTTTCGACAATTGGTTCTTCAGCATCGCATTCAGTTGTATTAGAAAACCCAGACCTAATTTCACAAACAGTATTATCAAAAGGGCTAGACTCAGGTACAGCATATGAAATCTTATCGATTGATATTGCAGACGTTGATGTAGGCAAAAACATCGGTGCAGAATTACAAATTGAGCAAGCACAGGCTGATAAAAATATTGCACAGGCAAAAGCAGAAGAACGTCGTGCGATGGCTGTTGCTACTGAGCAAGAAATGGTTGCAAAAGTGCAAGAGATGAAAGCAAAAGTAGTTGAAGCGGAGGCAGAAATTCCGTTAGCGATGGCGGAAGCTTTACGCTCAGGCAACCTTGGCATTATGGATTATATGAACTATAAAAATATTCAAGCTGATACGATGATGCGCGATTCAATTGCGAAGTCAACAAATGACGATACGCAGAAAAAATAATACATTGCGTGATTAGAAGGGAGGTTGCTTAAGTGGAGTCTATAATTGGTTTTATCATAATCGGAATCATTGCTTCTTTATTTAGTAAAAAGGAGAAGCCCAAAAACACGAAAAGCATGCCACCATTTAATAAGCAATCAAATCAAGGCTCAACACCTCGCCAAGCAAAGACAACCCCAGAAAGAAGCTTGGAGGATTTCGCAAAAGAAATATTTGGACAGCTTGAACAAAAAAAGGCTGAGGTTGAACGAAATATTGAACCAGCTCAGCAAATTGAACCAGCACAACTTGAAAAGAAAGTTGAGCGGAGTGCTCGAATAATGAAAGTACCTGATTCGGTCGATGTGCGAGCTTCAGTGCGTCCAAATATTGAACAATCCACGCGTGTAGCGCAAATGAAGGAGAGAGAAACAGCTGTTTTTACACCTCCAACAACAAAGAAAGCGCTCGTTCAAGCGATTGTTGCAGCTGAAATTTTAGGTCCGCCAAAAGCGAAGCAGCAACGAGTACGATAAACTTATACATGCCTCCTTTTTCTGATGCATATAGTACGAGAAAGGGAGGCTGTTTTTATGAAAAAATTATTTCAGATGGCTGCCGTATTTGAAATGACAAATTTCCAGCTATTTAAATGGCACGGTAATTATCGCATATTAGCTGCATCCGATGCGAGTTGCTCGTGTATGATAGAAGATTATGTTGTGCATATTATGGGAGAACGACTAACTGTAACGGTTTTAGCAACGAATGGCTTTACGATCTCTTGTGAAAAATTACATGCACTACAGATTGAAAAGCATGCATAATATCGATTATCGCCGTGTTCGAGTATCGGTACAAAAAAATCAAAAAACAAATGACTTACTACAATTTTTACATAGCCATCACGTACCAATTTATCAAGTGCGTACAACGAAAGAGGCGCTGCAATTTGAGCTGGCACGTCAGCATATTGCAATCTTGCGTAAAGCTCGCAGCAAATACCGCGTTAAAATAAAATTACATTATTTAACAACAGACGAGCTACTTCCAAAAAAATTGATAACATTTATATGCCTATTTTGTCTTTGGATTATACCGATATTTTGTAATTACTGGATATGGGAAATTGACATACAAGGAAATACACCAGAGCAAACAGTTGCAATTGAGCGTTTAGTGCAAAATGAATTTGCTGCTCCCATCTTAAAAAAACGCTTGCCGACAGACCAAGAGGTACGAGAGTTCATTATGCAAAACTTTCGAGAATATTCATGGGTACATGTTGCAAAGGTTGGTAGCAAAATGACCATTCGCCCACAACTTGCACCGAAAAATGAAGTAAAGGAAAATAAAGATGGCTATTATCACCTTCTTGCAAACAACAGTGGCGTCATTACCCATTTTGATATTAAGAGTGGGGAGCGCAAAGTAACGCCAAATACAACAGTATACAAGGGAGATACGCTCGTATCTGGGTTAATGACAGTAGGAGAGAGGCAGCTTTTAATTGGAGCGGTCGGTGATGTTTACGCAGATTATTGGCTAGAAAGTGATTTTACAATTCCACAAGAAGTGCAATATGAAGTTGTAACAGAAGAGGCATGGCAAATTACATTTGCTGACGAAGGGCTACCGACGGAAATAAAATCGATTTCATTGCCTAAGTGGTTAGCACGTTATGTGCGTATTGCAAAGGTAGAGACAAGAGAAAAAATAGTAGAAACATTAACTGAGGAACATATAGAATCACGTATTATGCCATTGCTACATGAGAAAATGGTACAATCATTACCAACAAAGAGTATTATTAAGAAAGAAAACCTTTTACACATTCGATTTGAAGATGGTAAAGTAAAAGGGAAGGTTCTCTATTTAATAAATGAAAATATTGCAAAACCTTATCCTATTAATTAAGGAGCGTCAGGATGTCAGAAAATATTTCACAATTACAGTTAGATAATCCGAATGAAGCAGTTATGTTACTAGGCATGTCGGATGCAAATATTAAATTAATTGAAGAAACTTTTAAAGTACAAGTTATTACACGTGGAGAAGTTGTACAAATTGCAGGTAATGAGGAAGCTGGAAAGGAACAAGCAAAATCCGTGTTACATGCGCTGCTGCAAGTGATTCGTAAAGGAATCAATGTGGACCAACGTGATGTGGCTACAGCGATTGAAATGGCGAATAAAGGTACCATTGAATATTTTTCAGAGCTTTATGAAGAAGAAATTGCACGTAATGCAAAAGGCAAATCGATTCGCGCTAAAACTATTGGGCAACGTGAATATATACGCGCAATTCGTCATCGTGATTTGATTTTCGGAATCGGTCCAGCTGGTACAGGGAAAACATATTTGGCTGTTGTTATGGCAACACAAGCTTTAAAAAACGGCCATGTGAAGCGCATTATTTTAACAAGACCTGCTGTTGAAGCTGGTGAGTCATTAGGTTTTTTACCAGGAGATTTAAAGGAGAAGGTGGATCCTTATTTAAGACCACTTTATGATGCTCTGCACGATATTTATGGAGTAGAGCAAACACAGCGTTTAATTGAGCGTGGTACAATTGAAATTGCGCCATTAGCATATATGCGTGGGCGTACGTTAGATGATGCTTTCGTTATTTTAGATGAGGCTCAAAATACAACACATCAGCAAATGAAAATGTTTTTAACGCGCCTTGGCTTTGGCTCAAAAATGGTTATAACAGGTGATAAAACACAAATTGATTTACCAAAAAACACAGAGTCGGGTCTTATTATTGCGGAGCGCACATTGAAATATGTAAAGGATATCCACTTCCAAATTCTTGAGCAAGGGGATGTTGTGCGTCACCCACTAGTAGCAAAGGTAATCCAAGCATATTCAGATCAAGAGCTGTAGTTGAATTTTTTAGTGGCTAGAAAGCTGCGCGCGCAGTTTTTGAAGCAACTTAACAGTATATAATTGCTAAGGGCTGCTAATAAGTCAAAGATACTTCTGACTTACTAGTAGCCTCTTTCTAGTTTTTTCAATTAATTACGCGTTGGCGTAATTGCGTCCAGATTTTTTCGAACTCGCTCGAAAACTCCTCTTCAAAATCTGTGACATCCGCTGGAGGCTTAACTTAAATCAGCAATATTTTATTGCTCCTGCGGTTACTCGTCGCAGAAGACATTTGCTCCTGCGGTTACTCGTCGCAGAAGACATTTGCTCCTGCGGTTACTCGTCGCAGTAAAGATTTGCTGATTCAAGTTAAAGTGACACTAAATTAACATGAAATCACGCTCAAAAATTGGTAAAATGATAAGTGGAGGTGTGCAATGAGAAAACAATTAAAAAACATAATGCAAATCATTCAATTTCGTTATTTTTTAATACTAGTCCTCTTAATTACAGCAACTATTCAATTTTTGTTTATGGCAGGCAATGTAAGAGGCATTACATATGATATACAGTTGCTACAGCTTGCACCCGAAACAATCCGCTCTGTGAAAACTGTAGAAGATTCAGTGAAAACGGAGAGAGAACGTGATAATGCAGAAAAATCTGTAGAGCCTGTCTATCTTTTTAATGAAGAACTAGCAGCTCATCGTTCCGCAATTGTCACATCGATTTTTGATATCGTGCTTGATGTACGAAAAGAAACAAAAGATGATTCAATAGAAAAACGTGTTGAACAATTAAAGACAAATTTAAAGGATATTACAGAATCTCAAACTTCTTTAACTATTAGCAACACACAGTTAGAAATATTATTAACGATTGATGAAGAACTCTTAATCGATACGCGTGATAGTTTGGGACAAATAGTACAACATACTTTAGATCGTCCATTCCGCAAAGAGCAAATATTAACGATTCGTAATGAAATCGATAGTAGAATACGTCAGCAATCTACTATAGCAGAGCCCTTACTTAATACAGCGATTACACTTGGACGGGCTGCTATTGTAGAAACGGAAGTACTGGATGAGGAGAAAACAGCACTGCGCATTCGACAGGCACGTGAAATGGTTGAGCCGACACGTATTTTGCAAGGCCAAATTATCGTGCAAGAGGGCGAGTTAATCGACCGTGAAGTATATCGACAATTAGAGTTACTAGGTATGCTAGATACGAAGGAGTCATTGAAGCCAGTTTTTGGCCTACTGATTTTAATTTTCCTACAAATGGCGTTTATTTATATTGTCTTTGATCGTTCAAAAAAACCGATAGCAAAACGTCGGAATGAACTACTTGTTACAGCAATTGTGTATACGATTTGTATTGTGATGATGAAATTAATCAGTGTTGTAGCTGATAATTTTGATGTTATGATTGCCTTTTTATACCCAGCAGCACTTGCGACAATGCTTGTTCGATTGCTCGTGGATGATAGGGTAGCGTCTATCATTACTGTGATGACGGCTACAGCAGCGGGTATTATGTTCCATAGTGGCTATGCAGCTGTCTTGCAAATGGATGTAGCGCTGTATATTATGTTTGGCGGCTTTGCGACATTGTACTTTATGCGCAATCTTGAAAAACGTTCATCTTTATTACAGGCATGTGGTATTCTTTCAATTGTCAATATTTTATTTATAAGCTTTTATTTGCTTATGTCACAATCGGGCTACGGCTTAACAGAAATAGGCTTCTATTTTATAGCAGCAATCATTTCAGCAGTGCTTTCAGGTGCACTGACGATGGGTCTATTACCGTTCTTTGAGTCAGCGTTTGGTATATTATCAACGATGCGTTTAATTGAGCTATCGAACCCTAATCATCCGCTACTTAGAAAACTATTAACAGAAACTCCAGGCACTTATCATCATAGTATTATGGTAGCGAACTTGGCAGAGGCGGCTTGTGAGGCTATTGGTGCAGATGGATTACTAGCTCGTGTAGGCTGTTACTATCACGATGTCGGGAAGACAAGAAGACCTTCCTTCTTCATCGAAAATCAAATGTCTGGCATTAATCCACATGACACATTACCACCACAATCGAGTGCAGATATCATCATCGCACATACGACGGATGGGGCAGAGCTATTACGTAAACAGAAAATGCCACAGGAGATTATTGATGTTGCCTTGCAGCATCATGGCACAAGCTTATTGAAATTTTTTGTATATAAAGCGAAGGAAGAGGGAATGAATGTCGACGAAGCGGCATTCCGTTATCCGGGACCAAAGCCACAAACAAAGGAAATTGCAATTATTAGCATTGCAGACAGCGTTGAGGCGGCAGTGCGCTCAATGAAGGAGCCGACTGCGGAAAAAATCAAAAAGCTTGTACAGTCCATTATTCAGGACCGAGTGCAAGATGACCAATTTGATGAGTGCGATATTTCATTAAAGGAATTAAAAATTATTGAGGATGTATTATGTGAAACATTAAATGGTACATTCCATTCACGAATTGAATATCCAAAATAGGAGGATTATAGATGGCATTAATTATCGATTTTTTAGATGAAACGGACTCTGTTCAGGAAACCCACATTAATTTAGTGGAACGTTTATTGCAATATGCTGCAAATGAAGAACAGATTGATGATGGTAGCGAGCTATCGGTTACATTCGTAACAAATGAGGCCATTCATGAAATTAATCGTGAATACCGCGACAAGGACCAGCCAACAGATGTTATTTCCTTTGCTTTAGAGGAGCTAGGTGAAGGAGAAACCGCGATTATTGGTGAGGGAATACCGCGCATTTTAGGCGACATTATTATTTCAGTTGAACGCACACAAGAGCAGGCTGAGGAGTATGGTCACTCATTCGAACGAGAGCTAGGTTTTCTAGCAGTACATGGGTTTTTACATTTGTTAGGATATGATCATATGAATGAGCAAGATGAAAAAGAAATGTTTGATAAGCAAAATGCAATTCTATCCTCTTTTGGATTAGGACGCGAGGTATAATGGATATTCGCAAGTTTTTACGCTCCTTTGTTTACGCTTTTCAAGGAATTGTAACTGCAACAAAGGAGCAAAATATGCGTTTTCATTTAGCGAGTGCCTGTATCGTAATGATTGCGGGCTTTTTAACAGGATTAACGTCAATAGAATGGCTAGCCATCGTGATAGTCATTATTCTTGTTATTGGTGCGGAAATGATAAACAGCGCAATCGAGCGTGTTGTCGATTTAGCAACAACAGAATTTCACCCACTGGCAAAGGCTGCGAAAGATATAGCAGCAGGCGCGGTACTTGTATTTGCTGTTGGCAGTGTTATAATCGGAGTACTCATTTTTTTCCCGAAATGGTTTTAATGTAGTGAAGGAGGCAAAAACAAATGGACAAACAGACATTAATGGAACAATCAAAGGTGGCACGCGAAAAAGCGTATGTACCGTATTCGAAATTTCCAGTAGGTGCAGCGCTGTTAGCGGAAGACGGTACAGTTTATTTAGGCTGTAATATCGAAAACGCAGCATATAGTATGGCAAACTGTGCAGAGCGAACTGCCATTTTTAAAGCGGTATCAGAAGGTGTAATGAAATTTAAGGCAATTGCGATTGTGGCAGATACGGATAAGCCTTGTGCGCCATGCGGGGCATGTCGCCAAGTAATGAGTGAATTTTTTGCACCAGAGATGCCAGTATATTTAACAAATTTAAAAGGTGATGTGCAAGAAACGACGGTAGGCGAACTTCTACCAGGTGCATTCACAACGGAGGATTTAGCATATGCAGCAAGCAAACAGTCCCTATAAATCAGGCTTTATTTCAATTATTGGCCGACCAAATGTAGGGAAATCAACGTTTTTAAATCGCGTTATTGGACAGAAAATCGCGATTATGTCAGATAAGCCTCAAACGACACGTAATAAAGTGCAAGGTGTGCTGACACAGGAAAATTCGCAAATGATTTTTATCGATACACCAGGGATTCATAAACCGAAACATAAATTAGGTGAATTTATGTTAAAAGTATCGAAAAATACATTGCGTGAAGTTGATGTTATTTTATTTATGGTCAACGCAGAGCAAAAAATCGGTAAAGGTGACGAATTTATTTTGGACCTTTTAGCTGGTAATAAAACGCCTGTCTTTTTAGTAATTAATAAAATTGACCAAGTTCACCCAGACGAGTTGATTACGATTATTGAATCGTATAAAGATAAATATCCATTCAGCGAAATTGTACCAATCTCTGCACTGCAAGGGAATAATGTTGAAAACTTATTAACAAAGCTTGGGGAATATTTACCTGAAGGTCCACAGTATTACCCAGCAGACCAAGTGACGGACCATCCCGAGCGCTTTATTATTTCTGAATTGATTCGTGAAAAAGTATTGCATTTAACACGCGAAGAAATTCCACACTCCATTGCGGTAGTTATTGATAAAATTAAGCGCGATGAAGAAAATGAAAATATGATTCGCGTCCAAGCAACAATCATGGTCGAACGCGATTCGCAAAAGGGCATCGTCATCGGCAAGCGTGGGGCTTTATTGAAAGAAGTCGGCACATTAGCGCGCAAAGATATCGAAATGTTACTAGGCTCAAAAGTATATTTAGAGCTTTGGGTAAAAGTGCAAAAGGATTGGCGCAATAAGCAAACTCATTTACGCGACTTTGGCTTCCGTGAGGATGAGTATTAATAATGAAAAAACTCCCGCAAAAAAGTGGGAGTTTCTTTTAGTTTTTGGTCAAACGTAGAATAAGTCCATATTGCACACCTTATTCAAGGTAATGCAATTTTAAGATTCACTAATTCCCATAGCTAATAGTAAAAGAAAAGTAAAAACTAAAACGACTAAATTTGTTAGAAGTCCTAGTATGCCTAATAATATAGGGCCTATTTGCCGTTTTGAAATGACCATAGATAAAACAGAGAATATAATACCTAGTGTTGACAATATACTAAAAATTTTAATGGCAAAGTACACATCAGCGTTAGGCCCTCTTGTATAAAAAAAGAAAAGGACGCTTAAGATTGCAGTTAATACAGATGCAACGCCTGCAACTATGCTTGTTTTACTTTTAGTTAAAATCATTCGTATCACCCCACTATCATTTTCGTTTACTTATCAATAAAGTATATGAATTGAATAGCCAGTCTTATGGTTCATTATCTTGATGTAATACCTATTTAAAAGTCTAGTGTTTTGTATTATCCGTTTATCAAAACGGAACTTTCAATACCATCCTTTTCATCCATTTAATTCAATCGAGAGTATTTGTAAGGGCTCGCCACTATTGACAAATCACTTTCAATCTTGAAAAATGAAGTAGCAGTGAAGGTCGTTAGAAAAAAGGGGATAAAATGAAAAATTACGATATTCTATTTTTTGATATAGATGACACGCTTTTTGATTTTACTAAATCGGAGCAAGAAGCTTTTAATAAAGTTTTCGCTAAATATAATTTAGAAAATAGCTTAAATTTATATGAAAAAAGCTACCAAGAAATCAGCAAAGTATTGTGGAGAGATTTAGAAAATGGAAAAATGGGCCTCGTTGAACTAGGCTCTGAGAGATTTAGGAGATTATTTTTAGAATATGAGCTTGAAATTGATGCAGTTGTATTTAATCAGGACTATTTAAGATTTCTTGGAGAGCAAACGCATCTCATACAAGGTGCAGAAAAGGTCATTAAGGTTCTCTCACATAAACGCCTAGCAATTATAACGAATGGTTACACAGATGTACAAATAGCAAGAATTAATAATTCCCCCTTGGCAGGTGCATTTGAGCAGATTATTATTTCTGAATCGACAGGCTTTCAAAAACCACAAACAGGTATTTTTGACGATGCTTTTAATAAGCTGCAAATTACAGAAAAGTCAAATGTGCTAATTGTGGGTGACTCGTTGACTTCTGATATTCAAGGTGGCAATAACTATGGTATTGATACGTGCTGGTTCAATCCCAAGCACAAGGAAAATAATACAGCTTTAAAACCTACTTATGAAATTAATAAATTAGACGACCTATTAGATATAATAAAATAAGTACATAACGTTGAAGTTTTTAAATCTTGTGATTCGACAAAATAACAGGGAGGTGTATTTGAAATGTTACATAAATGGGAGGGCATCGTCTTAAAGGCAAGAGCTTACGGGGAGTCCAATAAGATTGTCACATTGCTGACGCGTGAGGCAGGGAAGGTTGCAGTCATGGCACGCGGGGCAAAAAAGCCGACAAGTCGCTTGGCAGGTATTACACAGCCTTTTATGTATGGCTTATATTTAGTACAGCGAACTACCGGGATGGGGACGTTGCAGCAAGGCGAACATTTAAATGCGATGCGTACATTACAAACGGATATTCGTGCGACCGCATATGCGAGCTATATCGGTGAGCTTGTTGATCGTTTAGTCGAAGAAGGGGAGCCACAGCCCTTTGCCTTTGAAGTAGTAAGGCAAGCTTTAATTGCGATTGATGAAGGCTATGACCCTGAAGCGATTGCGTTATTTGTTGATTGGAAAATGCTGCCGTTTGCAGGGGTGCAACCGACTCTACATGCTTGTGCAAGCTGCGCATCAACAGACGGCGAATTCGCTTTCTCCTTTGCACAAGGGGGCTTTTTATGCCATCGTTGTTTCCATCATGATGCCTATATAATTCGGTTGTCACCCACACAGCTCAAACTGATTCGGATGTTTTATATGATGCCAATTGATCAAGTTGGCAAGCTTGACTTAAAACCCCAAACGAAAATGTTTATTAAAAAAATCGTGACGACAATTTATGAGGAGCAAACGGGGATTCGCTTAAAATCAAGGAGCTTTATTGAGCAATTGGAGCGAATGGAAGATTGGCCACCAAAAGATGAAGGTAATTCGGAATAGTTAGACAATTTGGTGCGATAAGCGCTAAAATAGAGGTGAAGCATGACAAAAGGGGATGGGAGAAATGAAATTACCAGTTGTGCAATTTACAAAAGAGCAGGAGCAGTTTCGTTTAGAAGTACGCGCTTTTTTGCAGCATCATCTTAAAAAAGGAACATTTCGAAAAAAATGTGATTCATGGTTAAGCGGGAGTGATCCAGCCTTTTCAAAATTAGTGGCAGAGCAAGGTTGGATTGGTATGACTTGGCCAAAGCACTACGGTGGAGCAGAGCGCAGTACGATTGATCGTTATATTTTAACGGAAGAGTTTTTAGCAGCAGGTGCACCTGTTGCAGCGCACTGGTTTGCAGATCGGCAAACAGGACCTTTACTTTTGCGTTTTGGTACGGAGGAGCAGCGTCAGTTTTTCTTACCTAAGATTATTCAAGGAGATTGCTTTTTTGCGATTGGGCTTAGCGAGCCAAATAGCGGCTCCGATTTAGCATCTGTTCGCACAAGGGCAGAAAAAGTAGACGGAGGCTGGCTTATTAACGGAGCAAAAACATGGACGAGTAATGGGCATGATGCGCATTATATGGTGACGCTTGTACGTACAGATTCTTATGACCCGCAGCACAAGCATCAAGGCTTGAGCCAATTAATTATTGATTTACATGCACCAGGTGTGACGATTACGCCAATTCCTTATTTAACGGGAGAACGTCATTTTAACGATGTATTTTTCGATAATGTTTTTGTACCTGATGCAATGGTTGTTGGTACATTAGGTAATGGTTGGGCACAGGGGTTAGCTGAGCTTGCCTTTGAGCGCAGTGGACCTGAGCGCATATTGAGTACATTTCCATTATTAAATGAACTTATTGCCGAATTAAAAAAAGCGAATGATCTTGTTGGTTTAGCAACTGCTTCCAAGCTATTAGCAGAAATGTGGAGCTTGCGCAATTTATCAATCGGTGTTGCACAAGTATTGGAAGAGGGCGGCGAGGTAGCGATTCCAGCTGCACTTGTGAAAAGCATCGGCACAAAGTTTGAGCAAAAAATACCTGAAATTGCGCGCCTACTTGTTGCAACGTATCCAAGCTTGCAGGCACAGCGCGCATTCGATCGCTATATGGCGGAATCGATATTGCACGCACCAGGCTTTACAATTCGAGGTGGTACATCAGAGGTACTGTACGGCATTGTGGCGAAGGGGGTTGTCGCACAATGAGCGAAATGCTAGAAATCGTAACAGAGGTCGTTGAAAAAATATGCAAAGATCTTGTCACAAAAGAAACGGTGGATTTATTAGAAGAAGGCAAGTGGGCCACTCCACTTTGGCAGCAGCTAGAGGATAATGAGCTGTTGAAGGTCGCAGTGACAGAGCAGCATGGTGGGGCAAATGGTGATATTGCGGATTTATTAGCACTTTATCAGCTAATTGGCTATTATGCTGTGCCAGCGCCTGTACTTGAGCATACACTAGCTAATTTTATTTTGGAGTATGTAGGGCTTGCTCCGTTTTCATCAATTACAACGATTCTATTAAGCGAGCAACCTACGCTTACACTAACAAATGGCAGGCTAGATGGAGTTGTTCAGCATGTACCATGGGCGAGAATCGCGCAGCAATTCGTTACATTTGCTAAAGAGGGGGAAGTGTTAAAGCTAATTACTGTGGACTTAGCTCAGGCAGAAATTGAGCATGCAACGAATTTAGCAACCGAGCCGCGTGATACAGTAAGCTTCCAGCAAGCTAAAGTCGCCGCGCAAGTCGAAATAAACGAGCAACAGCTTGAGAAACTAAAAAAATATACGACAGCAGCTAAGTTATCTGCAATTAGCGGAGCACTCGATAAAGCATTCCAGCTAACAATACGCTATTCCAAGGAACGTGAGCAGTTTGGTCGTCCCATCCATCGCTTCCAGCTTGTGCAACAGCATTTAGCGATACTTGCTGGAGAAGCAGCGATTGCAACGACAGCAATTGAAAATATGGCGGGTGCACTTGTAGGCGAAAGAGAGCAATTCGAAGTAGCATTCACAAGTATTCGTCTAGATGAAGCAAGCAAAATCGTGGCAACATCTGCTCACCAAGTACATGCAGCAATCGGCGTAACATACGAGCATAGCCTACAGCATTATACGCGTCGCCTATGGGCTTGGCGTGAGGAAGGCTTTACAGCGCATTATTGGCAGCGTGAGCTTGCAGGCGATTTGCTACAAGTGGAAGACGTTTGGGCATGGATGACAACGAAATAAGGGGGACTTTGAATGGCTGACTTATTATTCGATGTACAGGAAGGGATTGCAACGATTACACTGAATCGTCCTGAAGCAATGAATGCATTTAGTGAGGATATGCTCGCAAGGTGGATTCAGGCGCTTGAAACGGTACGAGATGACGATGCGATTCATGTGCTAATCGTCAAGGGCAACGGTAAATGCTTTTGCGCGGGTGGCGATATTAAAGCAATGGCAGCAGGCAAAGGCTTTTTCGAAAGCAAGGACGACGTGACATCAACAGCACTTGCACGTAAAAATTCTTTATGGAAACGGGTACAGCGCGTGCCACTTTTACTAGAGGAAATTGATAAGCCTGTTATTGCACAAGTGCACGGTTTCGCATTTGGTGCAGGTCTGGATATGGCATTAATGTGCGATGTTCGCATTGTCGCACAGTCTACAAAGTTTTCTGAGAGCTATGTCAATGTTGGTATTGTACCTGGAGATGGCGGGGCATATTTTTTACCAAAGCTTGTCGGGATTGATAAAGCGCTTGATATGCTATGGACAGCGCGCGTTTTATCAGCAGATGAAGCGAAGGAAGCAGGACTTGTAACATTTGTTGTGCCAGATGAGGAGCTAGAGCAGTACACTCAAGCATATGCAGAAAAGCTAGCAAATGGACCAACTACTGCAATTCAGTTTATTAAACGCGCAGTATATCAAAGTCAAACAATGTCTTTACGCTCATCGCTCGACTATATTTCCTCCCAAATGGGGCTCGTGACAGAGCTTGCTGATTTTCATGAAGGTGTGCAGGCAGTTGTGGAGAAGCGTAAGCCGAGGTTTACAAAATAAAAAAGTGGCTGTAGGGATTTCCCTACAGCTTTTTTTATATGAAACATGGAATAAAACCGAAAAAACATGGAATAAACTTCAGAAAACGTGGAATAAAATCGCGAAAACATAGAATAAACCTAAAATTCATCAATAATTGCTGTAAACTAATTATTCCCTATTAATATATTTACACCTATAAACTTTTAATCGACAAATATTTGAAGACTTTTGGTACACAAATCTTTTCTAAGTGAATGAAATGATACTACAACAAAAAGCAACCACCACAAAAGGCGGTTGCTTCTTATAATTAGGGCTGTGTTTCCAAGTACTCCTCCATATCAAGCACCTCAATCACATTCGACCAATGCAGCACAGTTCCCACAAAATCACGGATATCTAAGCCAGCCATTTCGTAGGTTTCCGCATGATTCACTGTATTTGTCGCATCCTCGATAAAGGTTGTACGGAAGCAGCGATCATAGGCAGCAATAGCTGTAAATTGGCAGCAAAACTCCGTGTTAAAGCCTGTAATATAGACATGCTCAACACCAAAACTCGCTAAAAGCTCTTGCAAGTTTGTTTGATAAAAGGCACTTGGCGTTTTCTTTGTAACAAGATGCTTTATAAAAGGCTGAAAGCGGTTAATGATGTCAGCACCTTTACTAGCATGAAAGAGCACGCTCTCTTTTTCATCATCCATATGTTGAACGAAAATAACTGGTTTTTGTTGTGCTTGAAATTTTTCAATTAATAGCTCGATATTTGCTAATGTATCATCACATTGCGTTAAATCGACCAATCCATTTTGTACATCAATTACTAATAGAGCCTCCATAATTTCCTCCTCAAAATTGAATTTAAATTGAGGCTACTGTAAATGGTGGTGTTTTCATATAGTTGTTCGCTCCTTAAGTATTATTTACTAATATATTCTATTTTACGCTCGTTTTCCTTTTTTGATCGTATATATTTTTGCACTATCAAAAAGATAGCAATAGTAAAATGTAAACCTAAGTCCACTTTTACTACTAACTTATTTTCAGGTGATTCGTTTGATTGTAATTTTGGATGTGTCAGCAGCTATAATTTTAAAATTATCTTGTTTTGGGAAATTTCCATTTTTACGAAACATTCTATCTCTGTATTCGTATAAATTATTAAATTGCATTAAAAGGAGGTAGCTATGAGGTTAAAGCAATTTATGAATGAATATTATAATGGTTTAAGGCTCTCGCCAAATTTTTATCATCAGTGGAAGCAAGCCATTCACATTGAATTAGGTCAAGGAATCTATCAATTTCAAGGTAACAAGTTAAATATGGCGAGGTTTCATAGGGTTGAGCAGCAAGTTTTTGAAATAATGGAACTACTTTTTGAAAAAACAGATGATATCATTGTCGTTATCAACTCATACCCAAAAGATAAAAAGAAAACAATATATCCTAACTTTTTTCCGCGCTATGTGAAAAATCAGTGGAAAAAGTATGAACTTCATATAGAAGAATATATGTGGCAATTTGATGAGGATGCATTACTTATTGAACAAATGGAGCTTTTTTGTAAAGTGTCAGATTTAAAATTACAATGGCTTTTGAAAACATGCATTCATAAGGATTTTCGCTCTTTAAAGCCACGATTAAGAACAAGACATAGTGTATATGCACCAGATGTGTTTTTAGTGAACGTGCGCACAAAGTGCATTTTCCATTTATATGATGACCGTGGCTATGAAATAATGAATGCAGATGAGAAATTACATAAAAAGTTACTAAATTATTTAACAAAAGGGGTGCCTCAACAAAATTATGACTAAAAGAAGAGGCATAATGCGAAAACGGAAATTGATAGTGATAGCAATAGCAGCTTTTGTGTTATTTTCCACTGTGTTTTTTCCATATTCAATTTTGAGCGTATATCCTGCTGTCCCAGTGAAAGTTGATGAAATGCGCCAGAAAAAATATAATGAGGATTTCGCTGTATTCCGATCATTGTTCGAAGAAAGAGCAGCACAGCCAGATTATGTTGTGTCATATTCGGTTTCTTTGTTGCTCTTGTACGAGATGGATTGGCTAACAAATGCTGACTATCATATGAAGCGCATAGAATGGGAGCAGCTATTAACAAATATTCAATTGGTTAAAAATGAACTTATCCGCTTGAGCTTTAAAGTAGAGGGGCTTTCAGTAGAGGCGAAAATGTATTTAGAACAAATGATAGATTCAACAATGCGAATAGAAGAAGCTATAGCTTATCATATAAATAAAAAATCCACTTATTCACGCAAACGTATCAATGTTACGATTCGCAATTTACAAAATGATATTGCGTCTTCTTTAGATCTTTATATTCATTTTTGGCAAGCATACTATATTGATAAATAAGTAAAGCGGTCTGAAAAGTGGCATTTTTTCCTTACTTTTCAGACTAAACATTTTCAGGATAAAAATAATCGATGTTTGATTGATAATAAAAGAATCACTTCATCAATAATGGGTGTTTCATCTAATTCAATAAGAGTATTTTTTGGAACAATAGAACTTGCTGGAAATAACCTTTGTTGCCCTGAAAAATTTTTATATGCCCAGCTCTTTAAATAATCCTTGTATTTGTTAACAGTCATCTTTACTAAGTACGCTTATAGCACATCATGGACTTATTAATTATTTGTCTTTTCGGAAGATTCAATGAATATTTCCCGGACAATAATTTATATATCTTTCATGTAGTAAAAAGCTAAAGCTATTTGGTATGTAGAAGCATTGCTAATTCTGGTATCTATCTTTATTCATCTATTTTCCCCTTTCTATAGTATATACGAGGCTCAAAGTGAGGAAGTTTACTATAGTTCTTTTTATCTGCAAATTGCCGCAATACGCTGAAAATAAAAAGCAATTAAATGAATTTCACCTATTTTCTATTGATTTTAGGACTAAATAAACATTCGAGGGAATAGATAGAGCAACTATTTTACTAATTTTGATGTTTATTTTACAATAATAGTAGATATACATAGGAATGGAGAGCAATTATGGAAAGAGAAAAATTATTATCACGCGAAACTAAGTTTTGGAAAAGTCTAATTTTCAAAATGATTTTAGCTGTAGGTGTGAGTTTATTTATTAGTTCACATATTTCGGAATTTGTTAGTAACCGGGTTGGAGAAATTGTTGAGTTAGATGGTGTTGCAGGCGTTGCAATAAATACATTTATTTCTTTATTTATTGGAACGGTGATTATTGCACTATGTACACGTTACATTATTTTAAAGCGAGTGAATCGAGTATTGAAGGCGATGACTCAAGCAGCGGATGGTGATTTAACAGTACGTATCGATGATCGCTATAAAGATGAGGTTGGGCAATTATCGACAGAGTTTAATCATATGCTTGAGCAAATTGGAGCAGTTATTGAAAAAGCGAATAAAGCTTCAACGGATGTGACAGCGTATACAAAGGAGTTTGCAGCGATTACGGAGCAAAGCAGTACGTCTGTTGAAATGATCTCAAGTTCAATCCAAGAGATGGTAATCGGAGCGGCAGGGCAGCTAGAGAAAATGCAGCAGTTATCTGAGTCATCGGATTTAATTAGTAAGGAAATGGAGGAAGTATCATCTGTTGTACAGGATGTAGCAGATGTAGCAGCCGTAACAAATCAAAAGGCTGGCTTAGGTTTAGAATTAATCGAACAAACAATTGAAAAAATGAATACAATTAATAAATCTGTACATGACTCAACTGAAGTTGTCAATGCACTAGGAGAAAAGTCGAAGGAAATCAGTTCTATTTTAGCATTAATTACCAGCATTACAGACCAAACGAATTTGCTAGCTCTAAATGCTTCAATTGAGGCAGCGCGCGCTGGAGATGCTGGGAAAGGTTTCGCTGTTGTTGCGGATGAAGTAAGAAAGCTAGCTGAGGAATCTGGTAGAGCAGCTGATGATATTCGTACTCTAGTTGATGATATTTTAAGCCAAACATCAAGTGCAGTGACTGCCATTAATAGCGGTACCAAGTTTGTAGATGAAGGCCGAGAGTCAGTCGAGCAAACTGGAGAAGCCTTTAAAAATATCGTGGAATACGTCTCTAATATTAGTAAGCGTACAAATGAGGTAACAAGCATTGTACGTAGAGTAAATGACAAAACGAATGAAACAAGTTTCGTAGCAAATGATATTGCAGAAATTGCAAATGGCATAACGTCAAGTCTTCATACGATTAGCCGTTCTGCTGAGCAGCAAACAGCCTCTAATGAAGAAATTGCAAGCTCCGCTAATGTTTTAGAAACGATGGCAAATGACTTACAAGTAGAGATAAGTCAATTTAAGGTACAGCCTTGATACGAAGTGCCAATAGAGCAGACAATCACCTGCTTTGCTGGCACTTTTTATTTATGCATAAAAATTAGAATTATTATACAATTGATTGTATTGGGATAAAAATGGGGGGATTTGCAGAATGAATATTCGACAGGCGAAACTAGAGGATGCAAAGGGGATTGCGATTGTTCATGTAGATAGCTGGCGATCGACTTACCGAGGAATAGTGGCACAAAGCTATTTGGATAATCTATCCTATAGTGAAAGAGAAGAACTTTGGCGTACAGCTATTCCGTATGGACATGTATTTGTCGCAGAAAATAAACAAGGTGAAATTGTTGGCTTTGCAACAGCAGGTAAGGAAAGAAGCGGAGTGTATCCTGATTATCAGGGGGAAATTAGTGCTATTTATATTTTAGAAGAGTATCAAGGGCAAGGAATTGGAAAAGCTTTAATTCAGCAAGGGGTACAGTATCTACAGATGAAAGGATTTGTGTCGATGCTCGTGCTTGTATTAGCAGATAATCCTTCGACAGCTTTTTATGAAGCGATTGGGGGAGAAAAAATCGATGTTGTAGAAATTGAGATTGGTGGAGAAAGCTTTAAAGAAGCTGTGTATGGCTGGCGTACATTACCACAAATTGGTGGTTTGTAGGGAAATTAAATTTCTTGCAAACTTTTTTGTAGTTCTAAAGTAATGATTCGCCCGATTGGCAGGGGAATTCGCTCGTTAAACGGATAGATTCGCCCGATTCTTAGAGGATTTCGCCCGAAAACGGCTTTAATTCGCCCGCAAGCTTAAAGATTAAAAAGGCGCAGTAAACACGCATGCCGAGATAAACGGGAAGGGAGGATGCTCGAGGCATCCTCCCTTCCAATAATTAAAACTGTAAATGCTTTTCAATATACGCTTTTACTTCTGAAATTGGCATGCGGACTTGATCCATGCTATCACGATGACGTACTGTCACTTGACCGTCTTCTTTTGAGTCAAAGTCGTATGTGATGCAGAATGGTGTGCCGATTTCGTCTTGGCGACGGTAGCGTTTACCGATTGATTGTGATTCGTCAAAATCAACAGGGAAGGCTTTACGTAAATCTGCCCATACTTCGCCCGCTTCTTCTGATAGTTTTTTTGATAAAGGTAGTACTGCTGCCTTAAATGGCGCTAGAGCAGGGTGGAAGCGTAAAACTGTTCGTTTGTCGTCACCTTCAAGCTGCTCCTCGTCATAAGCGTCACATAAGAATGCTAATGTTACACGGTCAGCACCTAATGATGGCTCGATACAGTATGGCACATATCGTTCATTTGTTACTGGATCGATGTAAGTGAAATCTTCACCAGAATGTTCCATATGCTGCTTTAAGTCGTAGTCTGTGCGGTCAGCGATACCCCATAGTTCGCCCCAGCCGAATGGGAAGCGGAATTCGATATCTGTCGTTGCATTTGAATAGTGAGAAAGCTCATCTTCTTCGTGGTCACGTAAACGCATTGACTCTTCCTTCATGCCAAGGTTTAATAACCAATTTTTACAGAATTCTCTCCAATAAGCATGCCATTCTAGATCGTCGCCTGGCTTACAGAAAAATTCTAGTTCCATTTGTTCGAATTCGCGTGTACGGAATGTGAAGTTACCTGGTGTAATCTCGTTACGGAATGATTTTCCGATTTGTGCGATACCGAATGGTGTACGTTTGCGCATTGAGCGTTGGACGTTTTTAAAGTTAACGAAAATACCTTGTGCTGTTTCAGGACGCAGGTAGATTTCATTTGATGAAGATTCTGTTACACCTTGATGTGTTTTAAACATTAAGTTGAACTGACGAATATCTGTGAAGTCTACTTTACCGCAATCAGGACAAGCAACCTCTAGCTCCTCCATTTTTGCCTTCATTTGATCGAAGCTCATACCGTCAACAATAATTTCTTTACCTGTTTTTTCTAAAGAAGCGTCTTCAATTAATTTATCTGCACGGTGACGCGCTTTACATGCTTTACAATCGATCATTGGGTCGTTGAAATTACCAACGTGACCAGAAGCAACCCATGCTTTTGGATTCATTAAAATCGCCGCATCTAAACCAACATTATGCTCAGATTCTTGAACGAATTTTTGCCACCAAGCTTTTTTAACGTTGTTTTTTAATTCTACACCAAGTGGGCCGTAATCCCATGTGTTTGCAAGTCCACCGTAAATTTCAGAGCCTGGGAAGACAAATCCACGATGCTTTGCTAGTGATACAATTGTTTCCATTGATTTTTGTGTCATGAAAATTCCTCCTATTTTGCCCGTTGGAACGAAAAAAGCATTCGTCTCCGGGCGTAATATGCCCAGGGACGAATGCTGTTATGTACAGAATCCGCGGTTCCACCCTGATTGCTCAAACATCATTCGTTTGAACCTCTTTCGAAAAAATAGCTCCTGAGTGCCGTTTCTCTTTTCGGTGTAGGCTTGCACTAATCCCTACTCGCTTTTGTGAAAAGATACTTATTTCTCATTCATCGCTTATTATATATGGTTTAGTATACAACAAAATTTTTTTTGTGCAAGTGCTATAGCCCTAATTCTTTTCTTCGCAATCTAATTTGAAATAGTATATAATAATAACGTAATCAGTATAACATTATTAAAAGCAGGTGAGTCAAAATCGAACTCAATAAACGTCAAGACGCTATTTTGCAAATTGTAAAAGAAAACGGTCCAATTACAGGGGAGCAAATTGCAGAGCGTTTAAACTTAACGAGAGCAACATTGAGACCAGACTTAGCAATATTAACGATGGCTGGTTTTTTAGATGCAAGACCACGTGTTGGTTATTTTTATGCAGGAAAAAAGAATACGATGTCATTAACAGACTCTCTTATGAATTTAAAAGTAAAGGACTTTCAATCTGTACCTGTTATTGTCTCTGAAAATATGACCGTTTATGATGCTATTTGTCATATGTTTTTAGAGGATGTTGGGACGCTATTTGTAGCGGATCAAAACAATTATTTACAAGGGGTTTTATCACGTAAAGATTTATTGCGTACTAGCATAGGCACACAGGATTTAAATAAAATTCCTGTACATATTATTATGACACGTATGCCTAACATTGCATACTGCACAAAAAATGACTTTTTAATTGAAGCTGCTAAAAAATTAATCGATCGTGAAATCGATTCTTTGCCAGTAGTGAATGAAACGGTTAGTGGCGTTGAAATTATTGGTCGATTAACGAAAACAAATGTGACGAAGGCCTTCATCTCACTCGCACAAATTCACGAATTGTAGGTGATATTTTGGACAACTTGATTTTTTTCGTCGTATCTGATTCTGTAGGTGAAACAGGAGAGCTAGCAGTTAGAGCGGCTGTTAGTCAATTTAGACCAACATTTGAAAATGTAGAAATACGCCGTTTTCCGCGGATTAAAAGCTTTGAAGAACTTCTTCAAATCGTACAGCAAGCTGTGCAAGAAACGGCAATTATTGTATATACATTAGTTGAAAAAGAAATGCGGCAAAATCTTTATACAATAGCATTAGAACAGCATGTCGCGGCAATTGATTTGTTGGGGCCAATGATAGAGCTGTTAGAGAATGCTATCAAGGAAGCACCATTAGAACGACCTGGGCTTATGCATAAATTAGATGATGATTATTTTAAGCGAATTGAAGCGATTGAATTTGCTGTTAAATATGATGACGGGCGGGACCCTCGCGGTGTTTTACTGGCCGATGTTGTTTTAATAGGAGTTTCCCGAACATCTAAAACCCCTTTATCACAATATTTAGCCCATAAAAGCTTAAAAGTAGCAAATGTTCCACTTGTACCAGAAGTAGAGCCACCAGCTGAGCTATTTGCAGTTGATCCAAAAAAATGCTTCGGTTTAATTATTTCACCAGACAACCTCAATAGTATACGGAGAGAACGTCTAAAGACGCTCGGTTTAAATGATGATGCTATTTATGCACAGCATAACCGCATTAAACAAGAAATTGAGCATTTTACTCGGATTGCTAATCGTATTGGTTGCGAGGTAATTGATGTGACAAATACAGCTGTAGAAGAAACAGCAAATGTTATTTTGGATAAAATCCGCGCTCAAGTATAAGCTACCTCTATCCGCTTAGGATGGGGTTTTTTCGTGTGTTAATCAATTGCGCCTTGACTAACTCTCTAGCTCGCGAGGGAATCTTCATTAAAATCTGTGGGCATTTATCTTGATTCAATAGGTGTTTGTACTTCAATTGAATCATTTAAACACAATAGAATTCATCTCAGCACCTATGAAAGTGGGAGTTTTCTTCTGGATTAAGATAAAAATATGTAGCTAAAATGAAATAATTGTTTTATAATAATAAAATTGTGGTAAAAATATTTAGAAGTAGAGATATTTCATCTTGTACAATCCTTCCGATAATTTTTTGTCGTTTAATAAAGGATTTTCAATATAAATCTCGAATTATGTTTATGTAACAACTGAAAATGGTGATGGAATGACCAGAAAGATACCTGAGCAATTAATTGAACAAATTCGTTCACAGTCGGATATAGTCGATGTTATTAGCGATTATATGCAATTGACCAAAAGGGGACGTAACTGGTTTGGGTTATGTCCATTTCATGGAGAGCAAACGCCTTCTTTCTCCGTTTCGCAAGACAAGCAAATATTCCATTGCTTCGGTTGTGGAGCAGGTGGTAATGCGATTACCTTTGTGATGGATATTGAAAATATAACATTCCCAGATGCTGTTGTGAAACTTGGTGAACGAGCAGGCGTCCAATTAGATGCAGAACTGACTAGTAGTTCACAGCCTGCAAAAGCCATTTCAAAAGCCGAGGCAAATATGCGTCAGGCACACGATTTTGCAATGGAATTTTACCATCATTTATTAATGAATACTGAGGATGGAGAAGAAGCTTTACAATATTTATTGAAGCGTGGCTTCACTCAGGAGTTAATCGAAAACCATAAAATTGGTTGGGCGTTGCCGTCATGGGATTCGCTGACTTCATTTTTAGAAAGAAAAGAATTTTCTTTAGAGGAAATGGCAGAGAGTGGTCTAGTGATTCGACGAGAAAGTGATGGTTCATATTTCGATCGCTTTAGGGGACGTATTATGTTTCCAATTCGCGACGATAATGGGAAGGTGATTGCGTTTTCAGGGCGAATTTTAAATACAGATGCTGAAGAAGCAAAATATATGAATAGTCCTGAATCACCAATTTTTCATAAAAGCGAAGTATTATACAACTTAGATAAAGCGCGGGCTACAATACGGAAAACGCGTCAAGTAATCTTAATGGAAGGCTTTGTTGATGTATTAGCAGCGACGAATGCAGGCGTTATGAATGCAGTAGCAACGATGGGCACATCGCTCACACCACAGCATATCCAAAAGCTCAAGCGCTTAGTGGAGCAAATTACAGTTTGCTATGATGGGGATTCTGCTGGAATGGAAGGAGCGCGACGCTCAGCTCAGTTGCTAAAGGATGAACGCTTAAAAGTAGAAGTTGCTGTTTTACCGGACAAGCTTGATCCAGACGATTATATTCGTGAGTACGGTGCAGAAGCGTTTAAAGCACAAATAATTGACAAGCCCCATGCTTATATTGCTTTTATGATGATGTATGCAAGGCGCAATAAAAATTTTCAATTTGAAAATGATGTGCTGCAATACGTTCAAGAAGTGCTAGAAGAGCTTGCTTTGGTATCTTCGCCAATAGAGCGTGATTTATATATAACACAGCTTGCCAATGAAACATCTATTTCTCAAGAAGCTATTTATGCACAATATCGTAAACTTGAGGCAGCGAAATCGAAGCACTATAAAAAAGAACAAATCCCAATGCAAGAAGTTGCTTCGGTGCCTGTATCGCAAAAACCGTTGACTGGAGCGGAGCGTGCAGAACGATTGTTGTTATCGCATATGCTTCATAATGTGCATGTGGTTGATAAAATTTTACAAAGTGGCGAGGAGCCTTTTGTAAGAGAAGAGTATATGGTTGTTTTTGTTCGATTAATCGGTTTTTACGAGGAATTTAGTACAGCTGATTATCAACGATTTGTAGAGGTAATTGAAGATTCAGAGTTACGTAAAATTGTGATGGAAGCTGCATTAGCTGAGCGAGATCCAGATCATGCAGAAGCTGAAATTGCAGACTGTATAAAACATCTTAAAAAACATCGCATACAGCTTGAAATTGATGCATTGCGTCAAAAGCAGACAGAAGCAGAAAAAATGCATGAATATAAACAGGCTATGGAAATTATGCAAAAAATTGTCCATTTAAGAAGAACTTTGGCGACGATGTAACTCGATTCGTTTTTTAGAAGGAGGAAGGTTTATGGCGGACAAATCAGAACGCTCAAAAGAAACAGTAAATGAACTATCGTTAGAGGAAGTAAAAGCGCTTCTTCAAAATAAAGCAAAGACAGAAGGCGAAATTTCGATGAAAGAAATTTCCGATAGACTAGCTACTTTTGAGCTAGAAAGCGAAGAAATCTTCCATTTTGCAGAAAATATCGAAAGTCATGGTGTTACCGTAGAAGGTAAAGAGGAATTCGAGGAAGATGCATTGTCTAAGCAAGAGGCGAATGAAGAAACGTTTGACTTAAACGATTTAAGTGTGCCACCAGGTGTTAAAATTAATGACCCTGTGCGTATGTACTTAAAGGAAATCGGTCGTGTTGATTTACTTTCTGCTGAGGAAGAGATTCGTTTAGCAGAGCGTATTGAGCAAGGTGATGAAGAAGCGCGTAAACGTTTAGCTGAAGCGAACTTACGTCTTGTTGTATCAATTGCTAAGCGCTATGTTGGGCGCGGTATGCTATTCCTTGACTTAATCCAAGAAGGGAATATGGGGCTTATTAAAGCGGTCGAAAAATTCGATCACCGTAAAGGCTTTAAGTTTTCTACGTATGCTACATGGTGGATTCGCCAAGCGATTACACGTGCGATTGCTGACCAAGCACGTACAATCCGTATCCCTGTGCATATGGTCGAAACAATTAATAAATTGATTCGTGTACAGCGTCAACTATTGCAAGATTTAGGACGTGAGCCATCTCCAGAGGAAATTGGTGAGGAAATGGATTTAACACCTGAAAAAGTTCGTGAAATTTTAAAAATTGCACAAGAGCCTGTATCACTTGAAACACCAATTGGTGAAGAGGATGATTCGCATTTAGGCGATTTTATTGAGGATTCTGAGGCACAATCACCTTCAGATCATGCGGCTTATGAACTCTTAAAGGAGCAGCTTGAAGATGTGCTTGATACTTTAACAGATCGTGAAGAAAATGTACTTCGTTTACGCTTCGGATTAGATGATGGTCGTACGCGAACGCTTGAAGAAGTGGGGAAAGTATTTGGCGTTACACGTGAGCGTATTCGTCAAATTGAGGCGAAGGCACTCCGCAAGCTACGCCATCCATCTCGTTCAAAACGATTAAAAGACTTTTTAGAATAATATATAAAAGCTATAGGTGGTCTACCAGTCCGCCTATAGCTTTTTTTTGTAAAATAAAGGCTAATTAACACACCTGATATAATAAATAATTATTATAACTACCAACGAAATTTAGATGAGATGCTACTTTTTACCGATGTTAGAATAGTAATATTTTCTTTATGATAGAATTATACATAACAAAATGGTTTGGAGAGAATAAAAATGTCGAACCAACGAAAGCAAATAATTATTAATGAAATTACATTTTGGAAGCAAAATAAGCTATTGCCTGAGCATTATTGTGACTTTTTAACAACACTATACACTGAAGGGGAGGAGCAAAAGGAAATACAGGGAAAGGCTTCTCAATCGGTGATGGCGCAGAAAAAAAGACAGGCATTGCGCAAATATTCAATAATGCCAATTATAGCAATTATTTTTATCGTACTACTTTTCACGATTGATGCTGTGTGGCTCGTCGCTATTTTAACAACAGCTTTAGCGATTGGTTGTTTGATAGGTGCTTTTTACATAGCTAAAAAAAATCAATTACTATCACCAATACTGCATTTAACTGGTGCTTTATTACTGTTGGCAGTTACGGTGCAAGTATGTATGACTTACTTCCCTCATAGCTTAACAGTGCTCTATACAGGGTTACTACTAAACTGCTTACTATGGTTTATTTCAGGTTTAACATTGAAAATTATTTATCTTACAGTTTCTGGTATTTTAGGGATGTTAGCGATAGTGATTTATTTTTTTGTATAAGATTGATTGAAGGGGTATCCAAAAAGGTATTCTTTTTTGGACTGCCCTAGCTTCTATATTAAATATTTGCTAAAAAACTATGCTCCTACAGTAGTCACAATAAATTGTCACTATCCTCGTCGCAAAGTGCGCGTCTCAAAATGGCTTTTCAGACACGTCCTTCTCTTTTTAGTACGAAAATGCTGTTAAAATACGGTTTTTTCTTATAGAATAAAAGTGTAAACATGCAAAGGGGTGGGCAAAATGTTTTTTGATTTAACAGATGAGCAACGTATGATTCAACGCACAATGAAAGAATTTGCTGATGAAGTAGTAGCGCCAGGGGCTATTGAGCGCGATAGAAAGAAAGCGTTTCCAAAAGAGATATTTCAACAATTAGCGGAGATGGGCATAATGGGGTTACCGTTTCCAGAGGAATATGGAGGCGCTGGTGCAGATACAATTAGCTTTGCTATTGTGACGGAGGAATTAAGCCGCGTCTGTGCTTCAACGGGTATTACGTATTCGGCACATATTTCTTTAGGTGGAGCTCCTCTCAATTTATTCGGCACTAAGGAGCAAAAGGAACGTTATTTAACACCGATTTGTACAGGGGAGTCTTTCGGTGCTTTTGGTTTAACTGAGGCCAATGCGGGATCTGATGCAGGCGGTACTGAAACTCGAGCAGTACTAGAAGGTAATCAATTTACAATTAATGGATCGAAAATGTTTATTACAAATGCTAGCTATGCAAAGCATTTAGCATTAACAGCTATTACAGATTTAAAGGATGGAAAAAAGGAAATTAGCGCAATTATTGTGCCAACAGATGCTAAAGGATTTACGATTAAAGATGAATATGAAAAAATGGGGTTAAATGCCTCCAATACAACAGAGCTTATTTTGGAAAATGTCGTTGTGCCAGAGGAAAATTTACTCGGTGTAAGAGGCAATGGCTTTAAGCAGTTTTTACAAACATTAGATGGCGGGCGTATCGGTATTGCAGCGATGGCTGTAGGTATTGCACAAGGAGCCTTAAATAAGGCCGTGCGATATGCAAAGGAACGTAAGCAATTCGGCAGAGCCATAGCTGATTTCCAAGCAACACAATTTAAGTTAGCGGATATGGCTGTGAAGGTTGATATAGCTCGTACATATGTGTACAAAGCTGCATGGTTAAAAGATCAAGGACGTCCTTTCAGCAAGGAGGCTGCGATTGCAAAATATTATGCATCCGAGATGGCGATGGAAGTTTGCGATGAGGCAATCCAAATACATGGTGGCTATGGTTATATGCGTGAATACGAAGTAGAGCGCTATATGCGTGACGCAAAACTATTAGAAATTGGAGAAGGTACTTCTGAAGTACAGAAGCTAGTAATTGCAAGACATATTTTGGCTGATTAATAGTTAAGTGACGAAATTGTTACAAACAAAGTAAAACTTATGCTTTAGGGCTTTCCGTTTTCAACTGAATGCAGTACAATAATTAATGTTGAATAGATTCTATCATATAGAAGCACAATGAATAACAAGGGAGGTTTATCGTATGAAAAACAATCCAGTTTTTCCTTACATCTTAATTTTAGCATTTGGTATCGGACTTATTTTCTTCATGTCAGTAAACGGTGCTGGAAAAAGTGAAGAAGCTGAAGGTGGCGAAACTACTGAGCAAGGTGGCGGCGCAGAGCTAGTGGCATCTTGTATTAGCTGTCATGGTGGCGATTTAACTGGAGCTATGGGACCAAATCTTGTGGAACAAGATCCAGCACATATCGTTGATGTATTAGTAAACGGTTTAGAAGGCTCTAACTTTATGACACCAAATATGAAATCTGAAGCGGAAGCACAAGCAATCGCTGACTATATTTCAAGCTTAAAATAACAAGTAGATAAATCCTTAGCTGCATATTGTGGCTAAGGATTTATTTTTTGTATAACTCGGCAATGGGGCGGTTTTCTACTATAATAGAGTGGAGACATTGCAGAAAAGAGGAATTTTATGAACGCACAAAAGCTATCGAAACGATTAGAAACGGTTGCTTCCTTCGTACCCACTGGTGCGGTTGTAGCAGATATCGGAAGCGATCATGCATATTTACCATGTTATTTAGTGCAGCAAGGAATTGTATCACGCGCTGTTGCTGGTGAGGTTGTGAAAGGTCCGTATGAATCTGCACAGCGTCAAGTGCGTGCAGAAGGATTATTAAACAATATAGAAGTGCGATTAGCGGATGGTCTTGCTGCCGTTGAACAGAACGATCATGTTGATACGATTACAATTGCAGGTATGGGTGGTCCTTTAATCGTATCAATATTAGACAAGCATCCAGAAGCATTGCATTCAGTTACCCGTTTAATTTTACAGCCAAATATCCATGCTAAAGTAATTCGTGAATGGGCGTTATCGCATGGTTGGGCAATTCTAGATGAAGTGATTTTAGAAGAAGATGATAAAATATACGAGATACTTGTGTTGCAACGAGGTGTAATGCGTCTGACAGAAGCTGAAATTTTACTTGGTAAGCATTTAATTGCACAGTGTTCAGAAGTTTTTGTAAAAAAATGGACGAGAGAAATAGAAAATTGGCAAAGAATTTTACAAGATTTAAATAAAGCCGAAGCAACGCCTGAAATTCAAGCGAAGCGAGAGGAGCTACAGCAACTAATTCAACTTGTCGAAGGAGTGCTTTAGGAATGAAGTTAGTTAATGGAAATGAAATTATTCAATTGTTTGAAAGCTGGTCGCCTAAAAAGCTTGCGTGTATGCCAAATGATCCTATAGGACTTGCCATTGGCACAGTAAATAAAACGGTGACGAAAGTGTTAGTAACACTAGATGTTACGATGGCAGTAGTTGAAGAAGCGATTGAACAAGGCTGTGAGCTAATTATTGCACATCATCCGCCAATCTTTCGTAAATTAAGCAATTTACGAACAGATACGCCAGCAGGAAAGCTTTATGAAAAATGCCTAAAGCATGATATTGCGGTATATGCAGCCCATACAAATTTAGATGTCGCAGAAGGTGGCGTTAATGATTTACTTGCGGATACACTACAGCTTGAAAACCGTAAAATTTTAGAGCATACATATAGCGAGCAGCTAATGAAGCTTGCTGTATATGTGCCAACAGAACATGCGACGCCAGTAAGAGCAGCTCTTGCTAACGCGGGGGCAGGGCAAATAGGCGATTATGATACATGCAGCTTTACGACAACAGGAGAAGGGCGTTTCCGTGCACTAGAAGGTGCAAATCCGTTTGTTGGTCAAATTGGTGAAATAAACGTAGAGCCTGAGCAAAAAATTGAAGTTATTTTCCCAAGCAGTCAAAAAAATCGTATATTAAAGACGATGCTCAATGCACATCCATATGAGGAGCCTGCTTATGATGTATGGGAAATGGCATTAACAGCAAATGAGGCTGGCTTAGGGCGCATTGGTACATTGCAGCAGCCTTTAACGTTACAGCAATTTGCTGAATTGGTGAAGGTACAATTGAATGTGCCGTGTCTACGTGTTGTAGGTGACTTACAGCAAACTGTATCGAAGGTAGCGGTTGTTGGAGGAGATGGCAATAGCTATATTGCAGCCGCAAAGCGAGCGGGGGCAGATGTCTTTGTAACAGGGGATATTGGCTTCCATATGGCACAGGATGCAGAAGTAAATGGTTTAAGCATTGTGGACCCAGGACACCACGTAGAAAAGGTAATGATAAAAGGTGTTGCAGAAAAAATGGCAAAACTTTGTGAGGAAAAAAAATTGCCTGTACAATTTATCGAGTCAGCGATTCATACAGAGCCATTTAAGTTTATTTAAATAAGTAAGGCTGTAGGGAACTCCCTCACAGCCTTTATTTAATGCTTTTACTTTTTCTCGAGTGCAACCCAATGCCCTTTAGAAATCTCGACAAGGTGCGTGTTATCAACATCAAAACGTTTTGTAAGTAGCTCGTCTTCTGTTAATACATGTCTTTCTTTTTGCTTTTGTTTTTCTATCGCAGGGTCGGGTATTGGGATAGATTGTAACAGCATTTTTGTATAAGGGTGCTGTGGGTTTGAATAGAGCTCCTCGCTTTCAGCCAGCTCTACAATTTTCCCACCGTACATAACTGCTACTCGGTCACTAATATGCTTTACCATTGATAGGTCATGTGCGATAAATAAATAAGTTAAGCCAAAGCGCTGCTGTAAATCCTTAAGTAAGTCGACTATTTGCTTTTGAATAGAGACATCTAGCGCAGATAATGGCTCATCGCAAACAATGAAATTAGGCTCGACCGCTAATGCTCTAGCAATACCAATCCTTTGTCGCTGCCCACCGCTAAATTCATGAGGGTAGCGTAGTGCATGCTCTTTTTTCAAGCCTACTAATTCTAATAGCTCTTCCACACGCGCTCGGCGCTGCTCCACAGATGTCGTTAGCTTGTGTACATCTAACGCCTCACCTATAATATCAAGCACCTTTTTACGCGGATTAAGAGATGAATACGGATCTTGGAAAATCATTTGCAAATAGCGACGCATGCCTTTTAATTCATTTTTGGATAAACGTGTAACAGGTACACCTTTATAAAGAACCTCTCCATCAGTTGGCTGATGCAATTGTAAAATGGTACGTCCAGTTGTCGATTTACCTGAGCCTGATTCACCTACAAGTCCAAGCGTTTCCCCGGGATAAATATGAAAGGATAAATCATTTACAGCCTTTAAAACATTCCCTTTACCTAAATTAAAATGCTTTTCTAAGTGGCGCACTTCCACTAATGGAACATTTGGGTTAAGGTCTGCTGGAAGATTTGGCTGCTCTTTTGGTTCCTTTTTTTCATGTAGCTTTGGTAAAGCATTTAATAGACGCTTCGTATAATCATGCTGAGGGTTTGCGAAAATTTCCTCGGTTGTTCCTTGTTCAACAATTTCGCCTTCCTTCATCACAACAACGCGGTCACACATGCCTGCAACAACACCTAAATCATGCGTAATTAAAATGATAGCTGTACCTAATCGCTCCTGCATCCGCTTCATTAAGCTTAAAATTTGCGCTTGTATAGTCACATCAAGTGCTGTAGTTGGCTCATCTGCGATTAATAATGAAGGATTACAGGCAAGTGCCATCGCAATCATCACGCGTTGGCGCATACCACCACTAAATTCGTGTGGATATTGTTTATAGCGCTCCTCACAGTTATTGATACCTACTAATTTTAGCAATTCAATCGTTTGCTCATAAGCTTGTTTTTTTGAAAGCTTTTGATGCTTTATTAATCCTTCTGCAATCTGCTCCCCTATACGAATAGTAGGGTTTGTAGAAGTCATTGGATCTTGGAAAATCATGCTAATATCTTTCCCACGAATCGCTTCCATCTGCTTATCTGTTTGTTCTATTAAATTTTTCCCTTGAAAATAAATAGAGCCTGATTTTAAAAATGAAGGAGGGGAGGGTAATAAGCGCATAATTGAACGTGCTGTAACACTTTTACCACTTCCTGATTCCCCTACAATGCCAACAGTTTCTCCTTTATTTACATGAAAGCTAACTCCTTTTACTGCTTCAAACTCGCTTTCTCCCGTTATAAAAGAAACGCGTAAATCTTCTATTTCTAGTAATTTTTCATCCATAAATGTTCACCTTCTATATTTTAAATCAATTTCGACTTTCCAAACAATTTCATTTCACTATCCAATAGACGCCGAATCTATCTTTTTCTAATTCTAAGTCGTCAGAACACAAATTTGCGTTAAATCATGATAATATTTTTATTGACGAAATGATTTAGCTACTACATAATGTACTATACAGATAGGAATTATACAATATGTGTTTTTATTGAAACTTATCAAGTATTACAATTGTAATGAAAGGAGGAGCAATATGTCCAATAATCAAATTCTTGGACGCGGCATAAATAATTATTTTGCACAAAGCTATCAGAAATTGGGTGCTAAAAGAAGTTATGCTTGGATTTTATATGTGACAGGGTTGTTAGTTCATATTGTTGCTACTATATTATTTTTCTATAAAAAGAATAAGAGTACTTATTCGGAAAAATATGAACAGCAAAGAGCGAATATAATCGCCTCTGGAATATGCGATGAGTGGGCGTCGGAATATAGAGAGCAGGAATTGTCCAAAGCCAACTTTTTTAATCAAAAAATTGATGAGCAGCAGCTTCAGACAACGATTAAGCAATTAATTGACAAGAGAATTAATAAGGAAGTAGAAAAGCAGCTTTTAGAAAGCAATGTTGAACAAAAATCATATGCAACATATTTTAGCGAATTGTTAACAAAGCCTTCTTTCTTATTAGTGACATTTATTCCCGGCATTTTTATGTACGCAATATTAATTTTATGTAGCAATCCATTTGTACGTTTTATTGTTGAACGTATTTTCCAAAGCTTGTTTGTTATTGCTGGAGTAGCAATACTGGTGTTCACGATTTTATATATTTCACCATTTGATCCAGCTCGCAATCTATTAGGTGTTGAGGCGACACCTGCACAAATAGAGAATTTTAATAAAATTCATGGCTTGGATCAGCCGTATTTAGTACAGCTATGGCATTCTCTATCTGGACTATTTACTTTTGATTTAGGAAATTCCCTTGCTGGTAAAGAGGATATTACACAAAGCATAATGAATAAATTTCCTGTTACATTAGAGATTGCATTGTTCTCCTTAGTGATGGCAATTATTATTGCGATACCAGTAGGAATTATTTCAGCAGTTCGTCCTAATTCCTTTTTAGATTATACATTTATGCTACTTGCACTAATTGGTCTATCCATTCCAAGCTTCTGGCAGGGGTTAATATTTATTTTAACTTTCTCATTAAAGCTACAATGGCTACCCGCAACGTATAACCCGAATAATTGGGTATCAATCGTTATGCCAATCGTGGTATTAGGAACATCGATTACAGCATCCATTGCAAGGATGACGCGTTCTAGTATGCTAGAGGTCATTCATGAGGATTATATTATTACAGCGAGAGCAAAGGGCTTAAGTGGGAAAACTGTTATTTTAAAACATGCGATTCGCAATGCAATGATTCCCATTATTACAGTAATAGGATTATTATTCGGTGGTATGCTTGGTGGGGCAGCGGTCACAGAAAAAGTATTCAACATTAGCGGTATTGGTAGCTATATTGTTGATAAACAATTTATTCCGGACATTCCTGCAATTCTTGGAGGCGTTGTTTATATCGCCATTACAATTTCGATTGTTAATATGGTAATTGACGTGCTGTATGCTTTCTTTGATCCACGCATTCGCTCAAAAATGAAACAATCTTAGGAGAGGATATTTGTGAAATTCATATCAAATGTGAAACTACTTTTGAAAATTACACAGGAATATGTCAATGCACAATTCACCATTGCCTTTTCTGCGATTTTTTCAGTACTGCTTTTACTTTATAGTTTTAATTTTACCGAAGGTGTATGGCGACCATACGTGTTATATGGCTTTATTATTTATGCTATAACAACACTTTATGTTTGGCTAACATCCATTCTAATAAAAAAAGATTTAACAAACGCTCAGCAAATAGAGCGACGTACACGTTTGTTAGGCTATCCGCTAGTTTTCACGATTTTAGCAGGAAATGTTTTTGCAGCAGGCTACGGTTTTATGCTTATCACAAAAAACAAAACGGCTGAGTATACTTTCACCGTTTATGCGCTGATGACACAAATTGTTATTTTTATGCTTTCAGCACTGAATATATTTAAGCCATATGTTGTAGACACTTTTATAGTGGCGATGGCTGCATTTATAGGCTTTGCAATTATTTATACGGTGACAGCCATACTTGTTGCGCGCTATGTCACACCTACATATGCACCTAAATGGATGCAAGTGTTAGGAATCGTACTTTTGCTAGCGACATTAACAGGTAATTTATTTGCGACATTACTTGGCTTTACATTAATTCGCAAGGCGAGAAATTCAGACCCTTCTGCTATAGAAAAATGGCAAAAAACGTGGGATAAAATTTTGCGTAATACAATGGCCGTATTCGGCATGTTCTTTATTATTTCTATGTTCTCATTATCTGTTGTAAGCTCATGGACATTCGACTACGACTTTGCGACACAAAATAATTATAGTGCCTTATTACAAGGGCCTTCATTTGAATATCCGTTAGGTACCGATGATTTCGGACGAGATTTATTTTCACGTATCGTATTTGGTGCACAAATATCATTAATTGTAGGGTTTTTCTCTACGATTATCCCAGCGATAATTGGAGGCGCATTGGGTGCATTTTCAGGTTATTATGGCCGACATACGGACAATATCATTATGCGTTCACTAGATATTTTATATGCAATTCCAGGTATTTTATTGGCGATTGCCATTATTGCTGCATTCGGTGCAAATACGGTTAATTTAATTATCGCACTTAGCGTCGGTGCTATTCCAACATACGCAAGAACAATGCGTGCTAACGTAATGCAAATCGCCAACTACGAATTTGTTGAGTCGGCACGAGCATTAGGGGCTTCCGATTCTGCAATTATTTTTAAGCATATCGTGCCTAACTCTTTAGCACCAATGATTGTTAAGAGTACATTAACAATCGGAGGCGCAGTAATTTCAACAAGTAGTTTAAGCTTCCTAGGGCTTGGTGTAGAGCCACATATACCTGAATGGGGTAATATTTTAAAGGTAGGAAGCACTTATTTAGAAACACATTCCTATGTAGCAATTTTCCCAGGTATTTGTATTATGTTGCTCGTTTTATCATTTAACTTTTTTGGTGACGGCTTACGTGATGCATTAGACCCTAAATCACACTAAATTATCTTGATTCAGCAGAAGCCTGCAACAGCAAGTAGGTAGCGTGATAAATGTAAAATTAGCATTTAATTCAGTGAGTGCCCAAACACTCGCTGAATCAAAATAAAGCCTTCGGCGGATGTCATAGATTTTGAATGGGAACTTTCGAGCAAGCTCGAAAAATCTAGACGCAATTCCGCTGAGGCGTAATTGATTATATGGAGGTACTTAAAATGAACAAAAAATATTTAGCATTTGCAGCAGCGACAACAGCAGCAGCGGTTGCATTAACAGGCTGTGTAGAAACAAAATCAAATGTAGATAAAGAAAGCACTGGCGACAAAACAGGTGACAAACCAGTAATTGAAGTGTTAGGTATGGCTTCACAGGAGCAAGATTTAAATATTGTACGCGACCAACTTACGAAAAATGGCTTTGATGTGAAATTAAATATTCAACCAGATTATGGTTCATATTCAGCACAAAAAGATGCAGGTAACTATGATGTCGTGCTTTCAAGCTGGACGACTGTAACAGGTAACCCTGACTATGCAGTACGTGGCTTGTTTAAAACAGGCGGAGACTATAGTGACACAGCAGATGAGCAAATTGATAAATTAATTGATGAGGCAAGCACACTTATTGGTGATGCAGCAAAGGAAAAATATGCAGAGCTTGAGCAAGCACTTGTATTTGATAAAGCGTATATTGCACCACTATATATTTCGAAAAAATTCCAAGGTATTTATTCAGCAGACGTAAATCCAGATACAGTGCGTTTATCGAAATCACGTGCACAGGCGTGGGAGACAATGTCTTTTAATGATACAGCGAAAAATGCAACTGAAACGCTTGTATTGCATCAAGGTATTTCATCATTAACATCATTAGACCCAATCAAAGGAAATGATGGTTCAATTAATACATTAAATACAAATATGTATGTACGTTTAGTCAATTTATCTGATACTGATGAAGTAGTTTCTGAGGGCTCTCTATCATACAACCATGCAATTTCAGCAGATAACCAGTCTTATTACTTTGTATTGCGCGATGATATTAACTTCGCAAAAGTAGAAAACAATCAAGCTGTTGATACAAAAGATTTAGTATCTGCTGAGGATGTTGTCTTTTCATTAGAGCGTGCAAAGGATGAGAATTCAGTACCTGATCACCGCACATACTCAATTCATGAAAATATTGAAACAGTTGAAATCGTAAAAGATATTACATCATTAGAAGCGGTAAAAACAGCAGAAGGTGATACAGTTTTAGATGTACTATCTAAACAATTACCTGCATCGATTGCAGAGGTAGTAACGAATGAAGCGGATGTTGACAATGCAGCAGGTAAATATCAAGTAGTGAAAATTACAACACCAACACCATTCCCTCAAGTGTTAAACTACTTAGCGCATCAATCGGGTGGCATCGTGTCAGAGGCTGCTGTAACAGCAATCAATACATTTGATGTAGCAAGCTATGATCCAAATGTAAATGTTGCATATGGGGATCAAGCAACAGTAACAGAAGGGGCAACATATGCAAATCATTTAGCTGCTTCAGGTCCTTATATTCTAGTGCAAAAAAATGATTACGAAGCGACTTTCGTGAAAAACCCAGCTTATCAACCTGGAACAGCAAATGAGCCAAAAGTTGATAAAATAAGCGTACGCTTTATCCAAGATAACGATAGTGCGTTATCTGCACTTCGTAACGGTGAAATCCAAGTATTACAAGCAGTACCAGAAACAAAGCTAGATGTTGTAAATGGAGATGCAAATTTAACGTTAAAAACGGCAGACAGCAACGCGGTTTCTTACTTATTAATGAATCCAAAAGGACGCGACATTGCAACATCTCTTGATTTACGTAAAGCAGTTCTTTACTCAATTAATCAAGATGAATTTATTAGCTACTATCAAGGCAATAAAAAGCCAGCTGTTTCAACAGTTTCACCACTTGTAGACACAGGCTTAAAACTAGAAGCAGATAGCGCGAAAGTGAAAGAATATTTAGAGGCATATAAAGCATCTAAATAAAACTTGAAGTTTTAACGTATTGTCAGATGTAGATAGATTGTTGTCTGCAAAAAATAAAGGCTGTTGGTAAAATCGGATGAAAGATTCCACTTTACCGCAGCCTTTTCGATTTTCAATAAGCTATTTTCTATATGACAGGGTGTGACATTGCATTTTCATGTGGGGCACGATAAAATTTGACATGAGGTGAAAAACGTGAGTATAGGTTTAGCAGGTTATTTAGTATCTATTTCTGGTTTATTTGTTGTTTTAACGACGATTTTCGGTGTACTTCCTACTACATCAAATACGATGCGAGTAATATTTATTACAATTGGTATGACTTTTGCGATTGGTGGTAGTGTGTTGCGTTATACCGAATATAGAAAAGAGCGTAAACGAGCACAGCAGTAAGTGCTGAATGCTATGAAGCTCTTTTTAAGTAAATGTTAAGCAATGTATCTAATTGCTGACTGGATTCCACTACTTTTGGATGAGTGAAGCCCAAGTCTCTCGCTTTTTTATACATTTGCTTTCTTTTTAATTCAATTCTACATTTTAAAATCGTTTTCTCGAAAAAGTGTTTCAACATGATGATGGAACTCCTTAATTTTGATTGATACATGTATTGTATATTACTTTTCATGAAAATAATGTCACATTGTGTGCGGAAATGAAAGTTCATAAATTTGTCATAATTGCATTAGAAATGAACAGTTACGGAGCTATTATGAGGGATTGGCACGAATTTTTAGCAAGAAATGTCGAAGAATTTGTCGAAAATACAAAATCAATTACGCCTTGGCTAACTCCAGTCCAGATTCTTGGGGGCTGAGTGGAAGTTAATCTAAAATCGTCACGTTGTGCAGGCTTCTCTTCAAAAAGTTGTGACATCTTGAGCCGACGTGATGTTGGTCACTCAGTTGTTGCGCTTGAGTGGCGTTGTTAAACTGGGTGCCTCTATTTTAAGAATAAAAAATAGTCACTCATCTCACTAACTGTAGTTTCTACTTAATCAAGATAATAAAGCTCAGAAATGCAATCTATGCTTTTCTGAGCTTTATCTATTAATATGGCATAATTTTTTCTACAGGCTTAGGTTCTTTGATTTTAGGTAATATTTTATCTAGCGTTACAGTACGAGCAAGCGCATGCGTTGAGGCATCGGCAGGATCATATTTTTCTAAAAATGTAATTACTTCTTTAACGATTGGCGTTGGTGTTGAAGCGCCTGCTGTAACAGCAACTGATTCAATACCTTCTAACCATTCTAGCTTTAGCTCACTAAGATCAGCGATGCGGTAGGATTTTGTATCTGCAATTTCCTCCGATACTTGTGTCAGTCGATTTGAGTTGTTTGACATAGGGTCACCAACAACGATTAGCAAATCTGCTGCACCTGCTTGTTCTGCTACTGCCTCTTGACGCACTTGTGTAGCGAGACAAATTTCTTTATGCACTTCGATATGAGGGAATTTTTGCTGTAACCCTTCCATCAATGCAGCAACATCCCATTGACTCATTGTTGTTTGGTTCGTCACTAGTAATTTTTCGTTTGTAATATTTAACTGTTCAACATCTTTAACTGACTGTACAAGATGCACGTGATCAGGTGCAACACCGATAGCTCCTTCAGGTTCAGGATGCCCCTTTTTCCCGATATAAATAATATCATAGCCTAGTGCCGATTTTTCACGAATTAAATCATGGGTTACTGTTACGTCTGGGCAAGTCGCATCAATCGAAACAAGTCCTTTTCGTTTCGCAATTTCGCGTATTTCAGGTGAAACACCATGTGCGGTAAAAATAACGGTACCTTTGTCAACCTTTTCGATAATTTCTTTGCGGTTTTCTCCATCAAGTGTAATAATGCCATCTTGCTCAAAGGCATCTGTAACATGTTTATTATGAACAATCATCCCTAAAATATAAATAGGTCTAGGTAAAGTTTTATCTAATGCAGCATTGCGTGCGATGACCATTGCATCAACAACACCATAGCAATAACCACGTGGATTTATTTTAATTACTTTCATTGTTCAAACTCCTTTCGCTTCACTGCTCTCATTATAGCAAATGACGTACAGCGAATACAAAAGTTCGTTTTTTAAAGTCATTAAATGTAGAGAGTGTTTGAGATTTTTGGCTTGTATGCTTTAATACAGCCCGTTCTTTTCTTAATAGAATAGAAAAATCGCTGTGGAAAATACAGATGCCAATCTGCTTTTCCAACAGCAACGTTAAAATTTTATTTTATAATTCGAATGGTGGTTGATAAATTCTTGGCACAGAAGGTCGTGTTTGACGTTCATTTTGCCTCCTTGTACTTTCTATTCTACTTTCCACTCTGTTTTCTATATCCCTATGGGGGGCATGAACTGTGCTAGATTCACCTGATGAGTTGCGAAAACCTCGATACATTCTCCAAAGAGCGGGTAAGTTTTTAATCATAGGTGCAGCCTGTTGTACGTATGGTGTAAATTTTTGTGCATTATTCATAAAGCTATTAGCTGTTTGCAAAAAGGTTTCCCATTTTGGCGTAGCGGCTACGGCTTGTGCTGCCTGTGCCGCCTGTGTTGCTTGCATCGGCATTCCCATCCCCATTGGCACCTGCGGGGGGAATGCACCAGCACGCATAAATGGCATGAAATTTCTAGGCATAAAACCGTACGGAGGAGCAGCGTAAGGCATGGGCATCTGGAAATATGGTAACGGGCGCATAAAACTCTCCTTTCTATATGCACATCAAATGGACACTATAGTGGGTTTATAACTATCATATGCAATAGTTACGACATGGGTTCTGAATGAAAAAGTTTATAACATCGTAACTTGATTAAGCACGTAAAACAAGATTTCGTGGTACAATAGTAAAGATTTAAGGAGGAGCGATTATGTCAAAATATACAGATTATCAATTAAAACCTTTTTTGCAGGACGCCATTGCGAAATTAGGCTTTGTTGAACCAACACCTATTCAAAAGGAAATGATTCCACTAGTACTAAAAGGTAAGAGTGCTATTGGACAAGCACATACTGGTACAGGAAAAACACATAGTTTTTTAATTCCCATTGTGCAACGTTTAGACGAAAACAAACAAGAGGTACAAGCTGTAATCACGTCACCAACACGTGAGCTTGCACAGCAAATTTTCGATGCATTACAGCAATTAATTGAAGGAACAGGAATTCAAGCAAAATTATTTATCGGTGGTACAGATAAGCAACGTTCTATTGATAAATTAAAAACACAGCCACATATCATTGTTGGTACACCAGGTCGAATAAAAGATTTAGTGAAGGAAAATGCGTTACTAGTGCATACGACAAATATCCTTGTAGTGGATGAGGCGGATTTAGCATTTGATATGGGCTTTATTGAAGATATCGATGGCTTTGCTAGCCATATGCCTGAAAGCCTAGAAATGTTCGTCTTTTCAGCGACGATTCCAGAAAAGCTACAGCCCTTTTTAAAGAAATATATGGAATCACCAGTTCATATTCATATGAATGATAAGCGACCAGTAGCAGAAAATATTGATTTTTACCTTGTACCCGTCCGTTCAAAATCGCGCGATAGCCGTTTGCTGGATGTTATTAAAAACATCAATCCATTTTTAGCGGTTATTTTCTGTAATACACGTAAAACAGCGGAGCATGTTGCAAGCTATTTAGCTGAGCAAGGAATTCGTGCAGGGCAAATTCATGGTGATTTGAGTGCGCGCGATCGCAAAAAAATGATGAAGCAAATTCGTGATTTGGAATTCCAATTTATCGTTGCGACAGACCTAGCAGCGCGCGGTATCGATATTCAAGGTATCTCTCACGTGATCAATTATGAAATTCCAGAGGATTTAGAGTTCTTTATTCACCGTGTTGGTCGTACAGCACGTGCAGGTAATAAAGGAACAGCCATTACGCTTTTCAAGCCAGAAGATGAGGATGCGTTAGTACGTGTTGAAAAAATGGGTATCCCATTTGAACAGAGAGATATTAAAAATGGTGAATGGATTGAGTTAAAGGATCGCCACCAACGTCAAAATCGCGTTAAGCAAGAAAATGAAATTGATGCGAAAGCGAAATCACTAGTGCGCAAGCCGAAAAAAGTAAAACCAGGCTATAAGCGCAATATGAAATGGGAAATGGAAAAAATTAAAAAACGTGAACGCCGTTTGAAAAATAGAGGCCGTAAATAGGGGGTTTTAAGCATGTTATTAGGTTCACACGTATCGATGAATGGCAAAAAAATGCTTCTAGGTGCTAGTGAAGAAGCATTAAGCTATGGTGCGAATACATTTATGATATACACTGGCGCGCCGCAAAATACACGCCGTAAGCCAATAGAGGAACTCAATATTGAAGCGGGCTTAGCGCATATGCAGGAGCATGGCATGCAAAACATCGTCGTACATGCACCGTATATTATTAATCTTGGCAATACAACGAAGCCTGAAACATTCCGTCTCGGTGTAGATTTCTTACAAGAGGAAATCAAGCGCACCGCTGCCATTGGCGCAAAACAAATTGTGCTGCATCCAGGCGCACATGTTGGTGCAGGAGCAGAGGCCGGTATTGCAAAAATTGTTGAAGGTTTAAATGAAGTATTGTCAGAAGATTACCCTGTGCAAATCGCTCTAGAAACAATGGCAGGTAAGGGCAGTGAATGTGGACGTACATTTGAGGAAATTGCTCAAATTATCAGCGGCGTTACAAACAACGAACGCCTATCTGTTTGCTTCGATACGTGTCACGTACATGATGCAAACTATAATATTGTCGAGGATTTTGATGGTGTTATAAATGAATTTGATAAAATTATCGGGCTGGATCGTTTAAAAGTATTGCATATTAATGATTCAAAAAATGTGCGTGGTGCAGCAAAAGACCGTCATGAAAATATCGGCTTTGGCGAAATTGGCTTCGATGTACTGAAATATATTGTGCACCATGACCAGCTCATGCATATACCAAAAATACTTGAAACACCTTTCGTTGGTGCAGACGCTAAAACGAAAGAAGCTCCATACCTACATGAAATTGCAATGCTACGTGAAGGCGAATTCCGCCCAGCACTAATTGACGCAATGCGTGGCTAAATCCATGAGGGCTGTTTGGCATTTTTGCCAAACAGCCTTTTTGTATTGACAAAAATTGATGAATTAGAAAAAGTCGCAAATAAATCAGGGAAAGCGCAGATAAGTCATAGAAATCCGCAGATAACTCGGGGAAA
>NZ_HG964409.1 GCF_000612805.1 Bacillus ndiopicus
CAAAATTGTGTTTCATCTATTTCAATGAAACTTTATTCATTCACGTATTGCTTGTTCAGTTTTCAAGGTTCATTTCTATTTAGTCGCTCTTATCAGAGGCAACTTTTATATAATAACATGTCGTGTTTTTAAAGTCAACTACTTTTTAAAATTTATTTTCTTTGAAATTTCATTTCCAAAAGAGTTACTTACGTATCACAGCGACTTCATAAATAATATCAGATGTTTTATATAAGGTCAATAGTTTTCGAAAAAATTTTCAATCAAATATTAATATATTCGAGATTAGCAGATTAATATGTTATACGCCTAACCTTGACTCAATGTGAATACCATTGAGTCAAGGTATATAGCCTTAATAGATTTTTTCAAAAGCGCTCGGAAAAATGGTCAAGAATTGCCGTATTGAATTTGTACAAATAGTTTTTAAACAACAAACACATATCTAATTATCACTTTTTGTAATAACACGTGATATATAGAAAGAACGCACTGTCGCTAAATCAATAATTTCACCATTCCTTATAATTTTTACTAATGGTCTCGTCGGTGCATACTTATTAATAAACATTACTTCTGCACGCTCTTTATTGGATAGTTCAACTTTAGTACCGATTGGCAGATCAGCTACAATAGCGATTAAAGCATTAACAACTTTTATATCAAACTTTCCAAACTCCGACTCCTTAATCATCTCTATTACTTGGAACGTTGCTTTTTGTTCACTATATAGTCGCTCGCTAGTCATCGCATGATAGACATCAGCTACCGCAATAATTTGAGAGAAAATTGAAATTTCATCACTCATTATTCCTTTTGGATAACCACTTCCATTTAGCCTTTCATGATGTTGGAAAACGGCTTTCTTCATTTCACTTTTTAATGCAGCTAAGTCTTTTACCATTATATAACTATGAACAGGGTGTTGACGTATTTCTGCAAACTCCTGCGGTGTCAGCTTACTAGCCTTATGACGAATTTTAGCAGGAATCTTTGCCATTCCAGAGTCCGCCAATATACCCGCTATTGCCATTTGAATGCAAATACCCTTTTCGTAACCCAGCTTTTGCGCCATAATCGATGCGATTAAACCTGTTGCTATACAATGATGGTATAAATAATCTTGTGGATTTGAATAGCTGTTTAAATCAAATATATATGAACGGTCTTCCAGTACTTGTTCAATTAGTGGGATTGCCATTCCACGTATTTTTGTCATATCAATTTTTGCGCCTGATTCCCAATTAAAAAATTCCTTTTTAAATTGTTGGATTGCATATGCATAGGATTTTTCAAATGAAGCTACCTGTTCTACCTGTTGTATAGAAGTAGTTTCAACAACATCTGTCGCTTTATTATTCTCCGAAATTTGCTGATAAACTGGAATATCCTTAATATTAAATACATTTAAAATATGAATATGCTCGTAAGTGATTTTCGTATCTTTATAAATAATAGGGTATTGTGTATTTGAAAATATATTGTCTGCTGTTATTTGTCCTACATTTAATTCCTTAACATTTACGTGAGTAGTCTCCAACTTAAAAACCACCTTTATATGCGTACTTTTCTTTCCATTGTATCTTAACAATTTGTATAAATATAGTAGTAATTATCAATTATGCCTTCAAAGGCTGTGACATTCATAGAGCTTTACACACATGTGTAGTTCTCTTAGATTAAGTTCCTTTATTTCAAAGAGCTTTTGAACACTCACTGAGAAAAGCTAGAGAAGCATTCTTTGCTTCATTTTTGTAACAGTAAAGAATTACTCCTGCGGTTACTCGTCGAAGAACAGATTTGCTGAATCAAGTTAAAAGGGCTGTGGTAAGTCAGATATTCATCTGCCTTTCCACAGCCCCTACATAAATTTATTAGTTACACATCGGCGTAATAAAATTAGATTTTAAAAAATTAGAAGTGAAGATCAGCTAATTGGTAAAAGATCTTTTTGCCTTACTAATCTTTTACTCTATATTTTCATCCTCGTCTTCCATCGCTTCATCTGCATTATCTTTTTCTACCTTTGCTACAGTTGCAACATATTCTTCTTCTGCTAAGCGAATTAAACGGACACCTTGTGTGCTACGACCGATAACGGAAATATCCTGCACATCCATTCGAATAAGCATGCCGTTAATCGTAATAAGCATAATATCCTCAGTACCATCAACCGCTTTTACCGCGCACATTTTTCCGTTTTTCTCAGTAATTTGCATCGTTTTTAAGCCCACACCACCGCGACTTTGTAAACGATACTCTTGTTCTGGTGTACGTTTTCCATAGCCTTTTTCTGTAACAACTAAAATTTCCTGGCCTGGCTCAATAATTTCCATACCAACTACATAATCACCTTCACGCAGCTTAATACCTCGTACACCTGCAGCTGAGCGTCCCATCGAACGAATATCTTCCTCTTGGAAACGAACGAGCATACCATCTTGTGTACCAATAATAATTTGCTTCTTACCATCTGTTAAACGCACAGAAATTAAATCATCATCTTCACGTAAGCTAATAGCAATTAAACCATTGGTGCGTATATTAGCGAATTGTGATACTGGCGTACGTTTTGTAATGCCTGTTTTCGTTGTAAAAATAAAATAAGCATCTTCATCGAAAGATTCTACACGAATCATCGCTGTTACTTTTTCATCTTTTTCAATGTTTAACAAGTTTACAATCGGTAAACCTTTTGCTGTACGACCAAATTCAGGTATTTCATAGCCTTTTGCACGGAACACTTTACCTTTAGATGTAAAGAATAAAATTGTATCGTGAGTCGATGTAGATAATAAATGCTCTACAAAATCATCCTCATTTGTTCCCATACCTTGCACACCACGACCACCGCGTTTTTGCGAACGGTATGTATTTGCAGCAAGGCGCTTAATATAACCATTATGCGTTAATGTCACGACTGAGTTTTCACGTGGAATTAAATCCTCATCCTCAATCATTTCAAGTCCACCAGCAGTAATTTCTGTACGGCGTGTATCATTATAACGCTCTTTAATTTCAAGTATTTCCTTACGAATAATTTCAAGCACCTTTGCTTCATCCGCTAAAATCGCTTTTAATTCAGCGATTAATCTTTGTAGCTCTTGATATTCAGCTTCAATCTTTTCACGCTCTAAGCCACTTAAACGAACTAAACGCATATCAAGAATTGCCTGTGCTTGTCGCTCACTCAATGTAAAGCGTTCCATTAATACCGGTTTCGCTTCATCACCACTTCGAGAGCCACGAATAATTGCGATAATTTCATCAATATGATCAAGCGCAATACGCAAGCCTTCTAAAATATGTGCACGCTCTTCTGCTTTGCGTAATTCAAATGCTGTACGGCGAGTAATTACAACTTTTTGATGCTCTAAATAATGATGAAGTGCCTCTTTTAAGCTTAAAATCTTTGGCTGACCATCTACCAACGCAAGCATGTTTACACCAAAGCTAGATTGCATTGCTGTTTGCTTATATAAGTTGTTCAATACAACATTCGCATTCGCATCACGACGTACTTCAATTACAACACGCATACCGCGACGGTCTGATTCATCACGTAAATTCGTAATACCATCAATTTTTTTATCACGTACAAGTTCAGCAATTTTTTCGATTAACTTCGCTTTATTTACTTGATAAGGAAGCTCATGAATTAAAATTGTTTCTTTACCACTACTACTTTGTTCAATTTCTACTTTAGCTCGAATAATGATAGAGCCGCGACCTGTTTCATAAGCTCGACGAATACCAGAACGACCAATAATTAGCCCTCCTGTTGGGAAATCTGGTCCTGGTATAATCTCCATTAGCTCTTCTGTCGTAATTGCTGGGTTTTCAGATAAAGCTAGCACTGCATCAATCGTTTCACCAAGCTGATGCGGTGGAATATTTGTTGCCATACCTACAGCAATACCTGAAGTACCGTTCACAAGTAAGTTTGGATAACGTGACGGCAATACTTTTGGCTCTTGTTCACTACCATCATAGTTAGGTTCATAATCAATCGTGTCTTTATTAATATCACGTAGCATTTCCATTGCAATTTTCGACATACGTGATTCTGTATAACGCATCGCAGCTGCACCATCACCATCGACAGAGCCGAAGTTCCCATGCCCATCTACTAGCATATAACGATAACTAAAATCTTGCGCCATACGCACCATTGCATCGTAAATAGAAGAGTCACCATGTGGGTGATATTTACCCATTACGTCCCCTACGATACGGGCACTTTTTTTGTAGGGCTTATCTGATGTATTTCCTAGCTCCTGCATCCCATATAAAATTCGACGATGTACGGGCTTTAAACCATCCCGTACATCTGGTAAAGCACGCGCTACAATAACACTCATCGCGTAGCTTAAAAACGATGTTTTAATTTCAGTTGTAATATTTCTTCCTTGAATATTTCCATGTTCGATCTCAGACAAAATATAGACCTCCCTTCCAAACGACTAAATATCTAAATCTGCATACACAGCGTTTTCTTCAATGAAATGACGGCGTGGTTCAACGTCATCTCCCATCAATTGATCAAAAATGCGATCTGCCTCAAGTGCATCATCTAATTCAACACGAATTAATGTACGATGTGCTGGGTCCATTGTCGTCTCCCATAACTGTTCTGCGTTCATTTCACCCAAACCTTTATAACGCTGTACGTTTGGCTTTGGTATGCTTGATAATCGACTTAAAATTTCATCTAGCTCTTCATCTGAATAGCAATATTCCACATGCTTCCCTTGTTTCACTTGGTATAGTGGTGGCTTAGCTGCATACACATAGCCTGCTTCGATCAACGGGCGCATGAAGCGGAATAAAAACGTTAATAATAGCACGCGTATATGTGCGCCATCGACATCGGCATCCGTCATTATAATAATTTTATGATAACGCGCTTTTTCTAAATTAAATTCTTCTCCGATTCCTGTACCAAAAGCAGTAATCATTGCGCGAATTTCAGCATTTGAAAGAATGCGATCTAGGCGCGCTTTTTCTACGTTTAAAATCTTCCCGCGTAAAGGGAGTATTGCTTGGAAATGACGGTCACGTCCGTTTTTTGCAGAACCGCCAGCAGAATCACCCTCAACAATGTAAATTTCACATTCAGCAGGATTCGTAGAAGAGCAGTCAGCCAATTTTCCTGGTAAGCTTGATACTTCTAAAGCTGATTTACGACGTGTAAATTCACGTGCTTTTTTCGCTGCAACACGAGCGCGAGCTGCCATTAAGCCTTTTTCAACAATTTGGCGTGCAACAGTTGGGTTTTCAAGCATAAAACGCTCAAAACCTTCTGAGAATAACGCATTCGTAATTTGGCTTACTTCTGAGTTACCTAATTTTGTTTTTGTTTGCCCTTCAAATTGTGGGTCTGGATGCTTAACAGATACGATAGCTGTTAAACCTTCACGTACATCCTCCCCTGTTAAATTGGCATCCGCTTCTTTAAGTAAACCACCTTTTCGTGCATAATCATTAATAACACGCGTTAAAGCAGTTTTAAAGCCTGATTCGTGTGTACCGCCTTCATACGTATTAATATTATTCGCAAACGACATAATCGTAGAAGAAAAGCCTGCATTATATTGCATTGCAATTTCAACAGAAATACCATCCTTTTCCCCATTAGTATCGATTGGATCATGAATAGGCTCTTTGTTAGCGTTTAAATGCTCAACATATGAACGTATACCACCTTCATAGTGATATGTAATTGAACGCACTTCTTCTTCACGCTCATCTGCAATCGTTAAACGAATTCCACGGTTTAAATACGCTAATTCACGCACACGTGTAGCTAAAATATCATATTCATAAACAGTCGTTTCAGTAAAAATTTCCGCATCTGCTTTGAAGCGTGTCGTTGTTCCTGTTTCATTTGTATCACCAACAACCGTAAGTGGCTGAACCGTACGTCCACGTTCAAATTTAATACTATGCACATGACCGTCACGTTTTACGTAAACCTCTGTTTCAATAGATAATGCGTTCACAACTGAAGCACCTACACCATGTAGACCACCTGATACTTTATAACCGCCACCGCCAAATTTCCCCCCAGCGTGTAGCACCGTCATAATAACTTCAACAGCAGGTAAGCCCATTTTTTCCTGAGTACTTACAGGAATACCACGGCCATTATCTTCAACTCGAATCCAATTATCCTTTTCAATTGCTACTGTAATATCTGTACAAAAGCCAGCCAGTGCTTCATCAATACTGTTATCAACGATTTCCCATACTAAATGGTGTAGACCTTTTGAACTTGTAGAACCAATATACATCCCTGGACGTTTACGAACTGCTTCCAAGCCTTCTAATACTTGTATCTGATCAGCATCATATGCCTGCTGCTGAACGTCTTTTTCTTCTAAAGACACTATGTTCACCCACTCTTTCTTCACACTCTATGCAACCAATTATTCCACAAAGGCTTTTTTAATTTTCAATAGAACCTTGTTTCACATGGAACAATCTGGCCTGTTCAATCGTTTCATGATGAATTCCTTCGACACTTGTCGTAGTAACAAATGTTTGAACTTCACCTTGAATTGTATTTAATAAATGTGATTGTCTATAATCGTCTAGCTCTGATAACACATCATCTAATAATAAGATGGGTGTTTCTTTCGTTTCTTGTTTAATTAATTCAATTTCAGCAAGCTTTAGAGATAAAGCTGTCGTGCGTTGCTGCCCTTGCGAACCATATGTTTGAACATCATAGTCATTGACAAAAAATTGCAAATCATCTCGATGTGGTCCTACTAATGTTACACCGCGCTCTAACTCCCTTTTCCGTGCTTCTAGTAGCTTTTGCTCTAAATGTGTTGCCATTTGCTCCGCGCTTTGATCTGCTACTAGTCCTGAAATTGGTCGGTATTTTATAATAAGCTTTTCTAATCCACGCGAAATACCAGCATGTATTGGCTCAGCCCATGCCTGTAATAGCTCCATAAATTGAAATCTTTTGCGAATAATTTGAACAGCTGCTTGTATGTACTGTTCTGTATAAACATCGAACATTACATCATTTAATGCGTGGCGACCTTGATTGCTTTTTAAAATATGGTTTCGTTGTTTTAAGATTTTCTGAAACGATAATAAATCATGTAAATATACAGGAGATATTTGACCAATTTCCATATCAATAAAGCGTCGTCGTAATTGAGGGCTTCCTTTGACAACATGTAAATCCTCTGGCGCAAACATAACGACATTCATTTGTCCGATATAATCGCTTAGGCGTGTTTGCTCAAGGTGATTTATTTTGCCTTTTTTGCCTTTTTTTGATATTGTCAGCTCAATAGGGAGACTGCCATAACGCTTTTGCACAACACCTTCTATTTTACCATAGTCTGCATTCCAACGTATCAATTCTTTATCATTCGATGTACGGTGGGATTTGGCCATAGCTAAAACATAGATGGATTCCATCACATTTGTTTTACCTTGTGCATTTTCCCCAATAAAAACATTTATTTTAGGAGAAAAATCAAGCGTTAATGACTCATAATTTCGATAGTTTATCAGCTTCAATTGCTCAATATTCATTCACTTGCACCGTTCACAACTATACGGAAGCGACCGATGCCAGGGATATTCACTACATCACCGTTGCGTAGCTTACGTCCACGGCGATCATCTACTTCGCCATTGACATAAACAATATGTTCACTTAAAAACCACTTTGCCATCCCGCCGGAGCTAATTGCATCCGTCATTTTTAACACTTGTCCTAATGTCACAAACTCTGTATCAATAAATATATCTTGCACGATTGTTCATCCTCCGCTAAAAGAAATCTATCTTTCTATCATACCAAAAAAACAGCTTCTGCGTAAGAAAAGCGATTCAATAAAGAAAAAGCCTAGAAAGTTATATTTCTGAAACTTTCTAGGCTTTTTAAATTTAGTAAGTACGAACAGGTAAAATAAGTTGTAAAATTGCGTCATCATGTATTGAACGTAAAATAAACGGACGCATAGTACCTGTAAATTGAATAATTACATCTTGTCCATCGATTGCTCGTAAAGCTTCCATCATGTACTTAGCGCTAAAGGAAATTTTAAGCGCTTCGCCTTCAAGATTTTCCACTGAAATTTGTTCCTCTACTTTTCCGATTTCAGGTGAGTTTGATGAAATTTCTACTGTATTGTTTTCTAATGTTTCAAAGCGTACAACATTATTGCGATCTTCTCGTGCTAATAGTGATGCACGGTCAATTGCTTGTAACAATGCTTTACCATTAATCGTGACATTTGTTTTATATTCTTCAGGAATTAAACGGGATGTATCTGGGTAATTGCCCTCTAGTAAGCGAGAGAAAAATAATACATCATCTGTTTTAAATAGCACATGATAATTCGTTAATGCAATTTGTACTAGGTCTGTTGTGTCTTCTAAAATTTTATTTAATTCATTCAAACTTTTACCAGGGATTACAACACTATTAATTTCAGCTGGTAATTGTTCTAGCTGAATTTTGCGACGAGCTAAACGGTGGCTATCCGTTGCAACGCATATTAATTCATTATCTAATATCTTCCAGTTTACACCTGTCAACACTGGTCTGCTCTCAGATGTTGCAACAGCAAATACAGTTTCACGTATAACAGATTTTAATAAGTCTGCTGGCATTGAGAATTGGCGATCTGCAGCCACTTCTGGTAGTAAAGGATATTCTGAAGCATCTAGACCAATTAAATGGAATTCAGATTTACCAGAGCGAATATTTGTTGCAAAACCTGCTGATACTTCAATTTCTACATCATTTGTAGGTAACTTTCTAACAATTTCATTGAACATACGTGCTTGCAATACGATAGAGCCCGTTGCACTAACATTAATTAATTGTTCTCCATTTTCTTCAACAGGTATAAAAGTTTGGATTGTAATATCAGCATCGCTACCTGTTAAATGTAAACCTTCGTGTGTTACGTCAATTTTAATACCCGTTAAAATTGGAATTGTTGTTTTTGAGCTAACTGCTTTCATAACGTCGTTTAATCCAGCTAAAAGCCGGTCACGCATAATATCAAATTTCATAACGTACCCCCATATATAATGTTATTAAAATAATAAATAAATAAATAGATATAGTAATAGGCGCTGTGGATTTGTGGATAAGTGCCTTTTTAACAAGTAAAATCAGTCTATCCACATGTAGATAGACTGTGTATAAGTTTGTACAAAAATCGATAAGTTATCCCCATGCATGATGAACAAAAAAATAAGCTTACTTACCTAGCATGCTTCTAATTTGTTTAATATCTTGTTGAAGCCCCTGATCATTTTTTAGCTGATTTGTGATTTTCTCATGTGCATGAATAACCGTTGTATGGTCTCGTCCTCCAAACTCTTCACCAATCTTTGGCAATGAGAAGTCCGTCAGCTCACGTGATAAGTACATTGCAACTTGTCTAGGAAAAGCAATTGACTTTGTACGCTTTTTAGCAGAAAAATCCTCTAAGCGAATATTAAAATGCTCTCCAACCGCATTCTGAATATCTAAAATTGAAATCATGCGCGGCTTAGCGTTTGGAATAATATCTTTTAACGCAGCAGCTGCAAGCTCTGGTGTCACGTCTTCTTTAACAAGGGAAGAATAAGCAACAACGCGGATTAACGCGCCTTCTAATTCACGAATATTGGAATCTATTTGATTAGCAATATAAAGCATTACCTCATTAGGAATATCTAAATGGTCTGCCTTCGCTTTTTTACGTAAAATAGCAATCCTTGTTTCTAAATCAGGTGGTGCAATATCTGTAATTAAGCCCCATTCGAAGCGTGAGCGTAAGCGATCTTCCAGTGTAGGAATTTCCTTAGGTGGTCTGTCACTCGATATAACAATTTGTTTTGACTCCTCATGCAACGTGTTAAACGTATGGAAAAACTCCTCTTGTGTAGACTCTTTTCCTGCCAAAAATTGAATATCGTCGATTAATAAAACATCTACATTACGATATTTATTGCGAAAATCAATCGCTTTATTATCACGTATCGAGTTAATAAATTCATTCGTAAACTTTTCAGATGATAAGTATACAACCTTTGCTGTAGGGTTGTGCTCAAGCACATAGTGACCAATTGCGTGCATTAAATGTGTTTTGCCAAGCCCTACTCCCCCATAAATAAAGAACGGGTTATATGCTTTTGCTGGTGCTTCTGCAACAGCTAGGGAAGCTGCATGCGCAAAGCGATTCCCAGAACCGATAACGAATGTATCAAATGTGTACTTCGGATTTAACATTCCGGGTGAAATTTCTTGATGATCTTGATTGTGACCTTGAACTTTGGGTGCTGGTAGCTCAAAATCGTCCTCATTTTGCTCATTTTGAACTTCAAATTTAATGACCAAATCTTCTCCTATTAATTCGTTTAAACTGCCTGTTATAAGGTGAATATAGTGCTTTTCTAGCCATTCACGTGCAAAGGAGTTTGGAGCGGCAATTGTGATAGTCGATCCATTATAAGCTAAAATTTTTGTGGGTTTTAGCCATGTATCGAAGCTTGGTTTTGCAATCTTTCGTTCTACTTGAGCAAGGACATTATTCCATAATTCTTCTAAATGCTCCAAGCGGATTCGTCCTTTCGTTCGAAATTTATTTTTTAACTTGATTCAGTTTAGTAGTTGTCCAAACTCCACTGAATTTAGTTTAAGTCTCTTGCGAATGTTATAGATTGTGAAGAGAGACGTTAGTCAACTCGAAAAAAATCTAGACACAATGAAAAGGAGTAATTATTTTTTATTTCATTTATACAAATATATAAATAGACATACACATAATCACAGCTTGTGGATAAATGATATCCAAAGCATATGTATAATGTTGTCCACAGATTATCAACATCTGTGGATAATATATTTCCCAAAAAATTCGTCCACAAAAGAAAACACATTTATCGTATCAAAAAAAACGAGCAATTACAATACTTTAACAAACTTATCCACATAGTGCAAACTGTTTATAAAATAGTTGTCCACATGCTATTAGTTTGTGAAAAACTTGTCAATAACGTATGTGGATAATTTAAAAAGCAAAAAAAATTATGCACATACTTATTTTTATTAAAGTAGTTTGAGTTGTGGATAAGTAAGAGAAAAATAAGAAGGAAACATGCTTTTATTAAAGGATTGACAAATAGCAAGGTTTATATATATAATATGCAAGTCTGTATGTCGAAAAAGATAAATAGAAAACTCTCATTCATAGGAGGTGTAATATAAATGAAACGCACATATCAACCTAAAAAACGCAAGCACAGTAAAGTACACGGTTTCCGCGCACGTATGAGCACGAAAAACGGTCGTAAAGTATTAGCTGCTCGTCGTCGTAAAGGAAGAAAAGTATTATCAGCATAAGTCCACTGAGCCACATCAGTGGTCTTTTTTTTCTATATAAGGCGAAATGAGTAGATGGAGATGGTGAAGGAATGAATAAACGCCAAAGAATTAAAAAAAACGAAGACTTTCAAAAGGTGTTTAAGAAAGGAAGATCCTTTGCAAATCGCCAATTTGTCGTATATTGCTTGACAAAGGAGGCGCAAGAGGAGTTTCGTATTGGCTTATCAGTAAGCAAAAAGGTAGGAAAAGCCGTAACACGTAACCAAATAAAGCGCTATATCCGTCAAACATTCCTTGAAATAAAGGGTGAAGTAAGACAGGATATGGATTATGTTATTATCGCCCGACATCAGGCGGCCACTTTAAATTTCCATGAAACGAAGAAGAGCTTGCAGCATGTATTAAAAATTGCAAAAGTAATAAAGTGATTCTACAAAATAGTGGAGTGCAAGCGTCTTCACATGTTAGAATACTTTCAAACACAAATGAATAAATAGAGTAGTTGGTCTAGGGGGAAGAAAGTTGAAAAAAAGACTTTGGATAGTTCTGACATTGGTTGCTACCGTATTATTGCTATCAGGTTGTTCAGAATATAACCAACCGATCTCAGCTGAAAGCAAAGGCTTTTGGAATGAGTTCATCGTTTGGCCGTTAGTTTCAGTCATTCAATATTTTGCTGAATTGCTTGGTACGTACGGTTTAGGTATTATCGTAACAACGATTATTATTAGAACTGCTATTTTACCACTAACAATCAAGCAAATTAAAAGCTCTAAAAAGATGCAGGAATTACAGCCGAAATTAAAAGAGCTACAACAAAAATATAGCTCTAAAGATGCGGCAACACAGCAGCAATATCAAAAAGAAATGATGGCATTAATGCAAACATCAGGTGCGAATCCTTTAATGGGATGTTTACCTGTATTAATTCAAATGCCAATTTTAATGGGTTTCTACCATGCGATTAATCGTATGAATGCAACACCTGAAGCATTTGATTTAGGTACATTTTTAATTTTCCCGCTAGCTGAACCTAGCGTGGTACTCGCAATTGTTGCAGGTTTATTCCAATTTGTAGTATTAATGACAGGCCCAGCAATTGATAACCCACAAATGAAAATGATGATGTACATTATGCCAGTAATGATTATGGGCTTTGGTATGTTCTTACCAGCAGCACTATCATTATATTGGGTAATCGGGAATATTTTCTCTGTAACTCAAAACCTTGTAATTTATAAGCCTTGGAATAAAAACAAACCAGAAGCTACTACAGGAGGAGCGAAAAAGTGAAGCAAATTACGCAAATAGGCGCAACGGTACAAGAAGCGATCTCATTAGCGTTACAACAGCTTGGCAAAACCCGCGAACAAGTAGATGTTGAAGTTTTACAAGAAGGTAAAAAAGGATTTTTAGGTTTTGGTGCACGCCTTGCTGAGGTGCGTGTAACAATTAAAGAAGAAGTTAATCATGTAGCTGTAGAAGAAGTACAAGTTCAAGAACCACTAGTGGAAGCCCCAGTAGTGGAAGTTTTCGGGGAACAAGTTCAGACTGATGACGTGAATGAAGAGCTGATTCAACCAGCAGAAGAGGAACAAAATATAGATCCTATACAAGAAGCGAAAGCTTATATTGAAAGTGTCGCTCAAAGTATGGGAATTAACGATTTACACATAGAGCACGAAACAGAAGGCAAGTATACGACTTTTAACTTAGAAAGTGAGAAGGCTGCACTTTTAATTGGTAAACGTGGACAAACATTAAATGCTTTACAGCAATTAACGCAGCTTGTGTTAAACAAAAGTGCAAAAACTTTTATGCTTGTAAAGTTAGATGTAGAGGATTATCGTGAACGCCGTCGTACCGCATTAGAGCAACTAGCAGAGCGCATGGCGGACAAAGCTGTTCGCACTGGTAAACAAGTAGTATTAGAGCCAATGCCATCCTATGAGCGAAAAATAATCCATCACGCTTTAACAAATCGACTGGATATTGAAACATATTCAGAGGGTGTAGAACCAAATCGCTATTTGGTTATTGTGTCAACAAATAATTAATCAATAATGCATACAGATAAATAATGGCTGTCCGAAAAGTAGGCTAACGAACCACTTTTCGGACAGCTTTTGCTATTCTTATTTACAATGTAGTGTGGTAAAAATAACATGTTGTTTCATTTTTTATAGAAAAATCTACACAAATGATTGCACGCATCACTTTGTCAACCACAAACATATTACAATTCCTTCTCACTTTAGATTTTGCTGAAAATATGTTAATCTAAGTTGTTAGGAAATATCGTTCGGTTACGTTATCCACATGTGGATAATCTTGTTTTTATAAAAAAGTTATTAACACAATGAGGTCAGGAGGCTTTGTGATGGATTTTGATACAATTGCTGCGATATCCACACCCATGGGAGAAGGTGCTATTGCAATCGTTCGACTGAGTGGAGATGAAGCAATAGCGATAGCAGATAAAATATTCCAAGCGCCAAATAGAAAAAATTTAGCTGTTCAAGCTACACATACGATTCACTATGGGCATTTAATCGATCCTAAGACAGAGGAAGTAGTAGAAGAAGTAATGCTATCGTTAATGCGGGGGCCGAAAACATTTACACGTGAAGATGTTGTAGAAATTAACTGTCATGGTGGAATTGTTTCTGTTAATCGTGTGTTACAGCTTGTCTTGCGTTATGGAGCTAGATTAGCAGAACCAGGGGAGTTTACGAAGCGGGCCTTTTTAAATGGACGAATTGACTTATCCCAAGCAGAGGCTGTAATGGATTTAATTCGTGCCAAAACAGATCGTGCGATGAATGTAGCATTAACACAAATGGATGGTAAGCTATCGCGTTTAATTGGAGAACTAAGACAAGCACTACTCGAAACGTTAGCGCAAGTAGAAGTGAATATCGATTATCCAGAATATGATGATGTAGAAGAAATGACAGTGCCTGTATTGCTAGAAAAATGCAGCTGGGTACGTGACGAAATAGATAAATTACTAACGACGTCTTCACAAGGGAAAATTTTACGTGAAGGATTATCTACTGTTATTTTAGGAAGACCAAATGTAGGGAAGTCTTCTTTGCTAAATAGTTTAGTGCATGAAAATAAGGCGATTGTAACAAATATTGCAGGTACAACGCGTGATATTATAGAGGAGTATGTCAATGTGCGCGGCGTGCCATTGCGTTTAGTTGATACAGCAGGTATCCGCGAAACTGAAGATATCGTTGAGCGCATAGGGGTAGAAAGATCAAGAGAGGCTTTAAAAGGAGCAGATTTAATTTTACTCGTATTAAATGGCGCGGAAAGCTTATCAGCTGAGGATGAGCGTTTATTTGAAACGATTGAACAGATGGACTATATCGTTGTTGTGAATAAAACTGATTTACAGCAGCAAATTGACTTGCAACGTGTCAAAAAATTAGCTGGTGGGCGTCGCATCGTTACAACTTCGTTATTAAAAGAAGAGGGAGTAGTGGAGCTAGAAGAAGCGATTGCTGCATTATTCTTTGAAGGGCAAGTTGAAGGTGGGGATATGACGTATGTTTCAAATGCACGTCATATTGCATTACTACATCAAGCAAGGCAAACCATTGAAGACGCATTGAACGCAGCTAACGCAGGTGTGCCTGTCGATATGGTACAAATAGATGTAACACGTACATGGGAAATTCTTGGTGAAATTGTCGGTGATACAGTGCAAGAAAGCTTAATCAATCAATTATTCTCACAGTTTTGTTTAGGAAAATAAAAAATGAAAGGAAGTTACAGCATGCCTACACAATATGAAGCAGGTACATTTGACGTCATTGTTATCGGTGCCGGACACGCAGGTGCTGAAGCGGCTTATGCAGCAGCGAAATTAGGCGCCAAAACGTTAATGCTAACGATTAATCTTGATATGATTGCCTTTATGCCATGTAATCCATCAATTGGTGGTCCAGCAAAAGGAATTGTAGTACGAGAAATCGACGCATTAGGCGGTTTAATGGGGAAAGTAATAGATAAAACGCATATTCAAATGCGAATGTTAAATACAGGTAAAGGTCCTGCTGTTCGTGCATTGCGTGCACAAGCAGACAAAGTGCTTTACCAGCAAGAAATGAAACGCTTATTAGAAGAACAAGAAAATCTTCAAATTCACCAAGCAATGGTTGAGGAATTAATTGTAGAAGATGGTGAAGTGAAAGGTGTTATTACTCAAATCGGCGGTATTTATCGTGCGAAATCAGTAATTATTACAACAGGTACATTCCTGCGCGGAGAAATTATTCTTGGCGATTTAAAATATTCAAGTGGTCCAAATAATCAGCAACCATCTATTAAGCTTGCTGATAATTTGAAGGAGCTTGGTTTTGACATTATTCGCTTTAAAACAGGTACACCACCACGTGTAAACAATCGAACAATTGATTATTCGAAAACGGAAATTCAACCAGGTGATGATGTACCGCGTGCGTTTAGTTTTGAAACGACTGAATTTATTATGGATCAGCTACCATGCTGGTTGACATACACAAGCACAACAACACATCAAATCATCGAAGAAAATTTACATTTATCTCCGATGTACTCTGGTATGATTAAAGGAACTGGACCGCGTTATTGCCCATCGATTGAGGACAAGGTCGTACGCTTTAATGACAAGCCGCGTCATCAAATTTTCTTAGAGCCAGAAGGACGCAATACACGTGAAGTTTATGTTCAAGGTTTATCAACGAGTTTACCGGAACATGTGCAAAAAAAATTAATTGCATCTGTACCAGGATTAGAAAATGCAGAAATGATGCGTGCAGGCTATGCAATTGAGTACGACGCAGTTATACCAACGCAATTATGGCCAACATTAGAAACAAAGCGTATTAAAAATTTATATACAGCAGGCCAAATTAACGGTACTTCAGGTTACGAGGAAGCAGCTGCACAAGGTCTAATGGCAGGTATTAATGCTGCTTCTAAAATTCTCGGCAAAGAAGAAACTATTTTAAGCCGTTCAGACGCATATATCGGCGTGTTAATTGATGATTTAGTAACGAAAGGGACAAATGAGCCTTATCGTTTATTAACATCACGTGCTGAATATCGCTTATTATTACGTCACGATAATGCAGATATGCGTTTAATTGATATCGGTTATAACATAGGTATGGTTTCTGAGGAACGATACGCTAAATTTACGGCGAAGCGTGAGCAAATTGAACAAGAAATTGCTCGCTTACGTGAAGTAATTGTTAAGCCGAATGCTGACACACAGGCAGCTATTCGCTCAGTAGGTGGAACGGAATTAAAGGATGGTATTCGAGGCGCAGATCTATTAAAACGTCCTGAAATGCATTATGATCTAGTAGCATCTTTAACCCCTTCAGATAAAGAGTTCTCTGAGGAAGTAAAAGAGCAAATTGAAATTCAATTGAAATATGAAGGCTATATTCAAAAGGCGTTACAACAAGTTGAACGTTTACGCAAAATGGAAGATAAAAAAATTCCAGAAAACATCGATTATGATGCGATTTCAGGATTAGCAACAGAGGCCCGTCAAAAATTGAAATCTGTTCATCCGTTATCAATTGCACAGGCATCTCGTATTTCAGGTGTAAACCCAGCTGATATTTCAATTTTACTTGTTTATATTGAACAAGGAAAAATTGCCCGCGTGGCCAATGATTAAGTCTGAATTAGATAGTTGAATCTAGCAAATGCTACAAATTTTGAAATGGTTTTTTCGAATTAGAAAAAACTTGGCGCATCAAGGCGTCACTGATAACATAAGAGCGCTCCATTTGCGAGCGCTCTTTAACTAAAGGAGAATTGTAGTGAACGAGCAACAATTTATTGAAGCATTGAAGGCAAAGGGCATTGAGCTGACAGATGCGCAGATTGCCCAATTTAAAAAATATTTTGAGCTACTCGTAGAGTGGAATGAAAAAATGAATTTAACGGCAATCACTGATTTAGAAGGTGTTTATTTAAAGCATTTTTATGATTCCATTAGTGCCAGCTTTTATTTCGATTTTACAAAGGTGACATCTGTTTGTGATGTAGGCGCAGGGGCTGGTTTCCCAAGCCTGCCAATTAAAATTTGTTTCCCTCATTTAGAAATCACAATCGTTGATTCATTAAATAAACGAATTACGTTTTTAAACCATTTAAGTGAAGAGTTAGGCTTGAAAAATGTTGAATTTGTTCATGCCCGTGCAGAGGAATTTGGTCAAAATGCTAAATATCGCGAAAAATTTGATGTAGTAACAGCTCGTGCAGTAGCTAGACTTTCAGTTTTATCAGAGCTATGTGTTCCACTTGTTAAAGAAGGGGGCCAATTTGTCGCACTGAAAGCAGCAGCAGGTAAGCAGGAATTAGCAGAAGCCAAAAAAGCTATCACAACGTTTGGTGCAGAGCTTAAAAAGGAATTTTTATTTGAGTTGCCAGTAGAAGAAAGTGAGCGCACTTTATATGTTTTTAATAAAGTAAAGTCGACGCCGAAAAAATATCCTCGTAAGCCAGGTGTTCCAAACAAAACGCCAATTCAATAACCAATTATGCCTCGGCTAACTATAGTTTAGATTTTTCTCAAGTTTACTAGTGGAAGTTAACTTAAAATCGTCACTATAGTCTCTTTTCAAAATCTATGTCATTCTCTAGAGACTTTGAGCTAATAGGATGTAGTGTTCCACTGATTTAAGATAAATCTCGTAAGTAATTTGTATGTTTGATAGATATTTTATCGTTTTCAAGCATACATAATGATAGTAGGCATTAATTAATGATAGAATACGTAGATGCGAAGTTGATTCCAAACTATGTACATTTCAACTTGAATAATCAATAATATTGATAGTGAGTAAGAAGTTTCTTAAAGGTGGTGCCACTCGGATGAAAAGTCCTTTTTCACGTTTTTTCGGAGGCGGAAAAGAGTCTGAAGTAAAAAGTGAAGTAGCAGCTATAGAAGAAAAAAAGGCTACAGAAGAAGTAGTGAAAATCCCTATTGAAAAGATTATACCGAATCGTTTTCAACCTCGTACTGTATTTGACGATGAAAAAATCGAAGAATTGTCAAGAACCATTCATATACATGGTGTTATTCAACCAATTGTAGTACGTAGACGAAATGGCGAGGATGGCTATGAAATCATTGCAGGTGAGCGACGTTATCGTGCAATGAAAAAATTACAATGGATTGAAGTACCTGCTATTGTACGACAGCTAAACGATAAAGAAACAGCTTCAATAGCATTAATTGAAAACCTACAACGCGAAGAGTTAACAGCAGTTGAAGAAGCATTAGCATATCAGCAATTACTTGAATTGCATTCATTAACCCAGGAGGCGCTTGCACAGCGTCTAGGAAAAAGCCAATCAACCGTAGCAAATAAGCTACGTTTATTAAAGCTTCCTCAATTTGTACAAGAGGCGATTTTAAAACGTGAAATTACAGAACGACATGCACGTGCCCTAATTGCAATTAAGGATGAGCAATTACAATTACAGCTAATTACAGCTACGAAAGAATATGAATGGAACGTACGTCAGCTTGAAGAGCAAATTCAACAATTGCTATCTCCATCTACTGAGGAAGAGCCTGTAAAAAAAGAAAAGCCGAAGCGTAAAGCAATTAGTAAGGATGTACGCATCGCTTTAAATACAATTAAACAATCTTTAACAATGGTTACGAAAAGCGGTATCCAACTGAAAACAGAAGAAGAAGATACTGAGGAGTACTATCAAATCACTGTTAAAATTCCGAAGAAAAAATAATTTATCAATTATACCTTTGCTAACTTTATCCGCATTAACGGACAGTAGTTTTTCTGCGACGAGTAACTGCAGGAGTACAGACGCCGACATTAAGATTTGAGAAAAAAAGGAATGGATGGCGACAACTTTCCGTAAAGCCCGATTGGTGAAAGCTAACAATCAGTAGGGATGAGAAAAAGCCCAACTAATTGAAGTTTCACTTTCTGTCTAGTGAGTTTTAGAAAATCTATGACATTTGCCAGAGGTTAAATCAAAATGTGAACTCTCACCAACTTTAGGTGGGAGTTTTTTTGTTAGAATAGTAGGATAACTTTAGGAACTACGCGTAAATTTTGATAGAATACCTTTAAAGAGTATTTACGATATTTAATATTGATTTGTAGGAAGTAGGTGGGATTATGGGAAAAGTTATTGCAATTGCTAACCAAAAAGGTGGTGTCGGCAAAACAACAACATCTGTAAACTTAAGTGCCTGTTTAGCTTATTTAGGAAAAAGGGTACTGTTAATTGATATCGATCCACAAGGCAATGCAACAAGTGGCACAGGTATAAATAAAGCAGATGTACATGGTTGTATTTACGACGTCATTATTGATGATGAAGATATTACGACTAAAATTTTACCAGCGCAAGTAGAAAACTTATTTGTTGTACCTGCAACAATTTCATTAGCTGGTGCAGAAATTGAGCTTGTATCAGCTATTTCACGTGAAGGAAAATTAAAGAATGCGCTACAGCCAATACGGCAAGATTATGATTACATAATTATCGATTGTCCACCATCACTCGGTTTATTGACAATTAATGCATTAACAGCGTCTGATTCAATTATTATTCCTGTACAATGTGAATATTACGCATTAGAAGGTTTAAGTCAACTGCTATCGACAGTTCGTCTTGTGCAAAAGCATTTAAACCAACAACTAATGATAGAAGGCGTCCTTTTGACAATGCTTGATGCACGGACAAATTTAGGGCTGCAAGTAATAGAAGAAGTAAAAAAATATTTTCAGGATAAAGTATATAAAACAATTATTCCACGTAACATTCGTTTAGGAGAAGCACCGAGCCATGGAAAGCCTATTATTTTATATGATGCAAAATCAAGAGGTGCAGAAATGTATGTAGAGCTAGCAAGGGAAGTGATTAAAAATGGTTAAAGGTTTAGGTAAAGGTATTGGAGCACTTTTTCCAGAGGAGGCAGTACAGCAAGAAGGGAATGTGCAACAAATTGCTATTGATAAGCTTGTAGCAAACCCATTCCAGCCTCGAAAGCTTTTTCAAGATGAGGCCTTAGAAGAACTTGCACAATCAATTAAAGAACATGGGATTATCCAGCCTATTATTGCACGAAAAAAGGGGCGGAAATTTGAAATTATTGCAGGCGAACGTCGCTACCGTGCCGCGAAACTAGCTGGTTTAGCTGAAATTCCTGTAATCGTAAAAGAAATGACTGAGCAACAAATGATGGAAGTAGCTATATTAGAAAACCTACAGCGTGAAGATTTAACACCAATCGAAGAAGCTGAAGCGTATAGTAGCTTAATTGAGCAATTGAATTTCACGCAGGAAGACTTAGCGAATCGTCTTGGGAAAAGTAGACCACATATTGCAAATCATATTCGTTTATTACAACTACCAGAAGAAATTCGAGCATTAGTAAATGACGGCTCATTAACGATGGGGCATGGCCGTACATTACTTGGTTTAAAAAATAAAAGGCAGATTGTTGAAGTTGCAAAAAAGGTTATTGCGCAACAATTAAATGTGCGACAACTAGAAGCCCTTGTTCAATCATTAAATGAAAATGTTTCACGTGAAACAAAAACACCAGCACGTGATATTTTTGTACAGGCTACAGAAGCACAACTTCGAGACTATTTCGGAACAGGCGTACAAATCAAAAAACAGAAAGACAAAGGAAAAATAGAAATTGAATTTTACTCTGATGAGGATTTAGAGCGTATTTTAGAAATTTTACGTTTAGAGCGCACTGAATAGAGAGAAGGTAAAGATGATTTTATTAGGTTCATTAATAAATGCTGTGCTAATTATAGCTGGGGCATTTATTGGCAGACTGTTTCGTAATATTCCAGAAAAAATGAAGGAAACAGTTATGTCTATTATCGGTTTAGCAGTTGCAGTTCTAGGTATTCAAATGGGCTTTGCGAGTGGCAATTTTGTCATTGTTATTATTAGTCTTGTTGTTGGTACGATGATCGGTGAATGGATTGATTTAGACAAATGGTTTAACAAATTTGGTAAATGGGTTGAGTCGTTATTTGGGAAAAATAGTAGTGGGTCTATTGCTGAAGGCTTTGTGACAGCGACGCTCATTTTTGTCATTGGCTCTATGGCAATACTAGGTGCGCTTGATAGTGGTTTACGTAATGATCATGATATTTTAATTACTAAAGGTATAATTGATGGTTTTACATCAATTATTTTAGCCTCTACTTTAGGGATTGGTGTTTTATTATCTGCTATACCCGTCTTTATTTATCAAGGAATTATAGCTATTTTTTCTGGTGCGATTAGCCAGTATATCCCACAGGAAGCACTTGATTTATTTATTCAAGAAATGACGGCAACTGGCGGTATTATGATTTTAGCAATTGGTTTAAATATTACAGGTTTAACGAAAATTCGAGTAGCCAATTTGCTGCCAAGTATTTTGTGTGTGGCTATTATTGTAGCTGGTATGTTTATTTTTCAATAAATGGCGTTGCCAAGCTAGCTGCAGCGAACGAGCAATTTTTTCACTCATGCTATATGTTAAATGAAGACGAGTGTTTTGTAATACTTGTGCTTCCATAAAGCCTCCAATGTTGACGATGCCCTTAATGGAAATGTCACCAATTGGGGGTAATTGTTTTTTTACAGCCTTTCCTGGAAAAAGTGGGCCATTTTCTACTATAATATTTCCTATGCGGTTTTTTTCGCTCAAGCAAGCGTCGATTGCTACGATAAATGGAGGTTCAGCTTGTGCTTGTAAATCATTAAATGTATCTAGTAAATTTAAAGCATGTAATGGCTCTTCTAATGTCCCAATAACATCAAAAGGGAATGCATAGCTTTTCGTCAGCAGACTACCGATTAATGGTCCAAGTGCATCGCCGGTTGAGCGATCCGTTCCAATACAGCAAAAGACGAGCTGACTATGCTCAAAGGGGATTGTTTGTAAAAAGATGTCACTCAGTTTCCATACTGCACTTGATGCTTCATAATGAACAGAATGATTATACATTTGTTTCACTCACTTTCTAAAAATACGTTATATTTGTGAAGTATACTCAGTTTATTAGTTTCTTATACAAGGAGTGAAAAAATGGGATTAAATTATTTAACGGCACCAACAGTAGATTTAAATGGTTTAGCACGCATTAGCCAAAAAGCGTGGAAATACGTAACAAGTGAAGAATTATGGGATTTTATTTTACTCGCTTCTATAAAAATAATTGCCATTATGACAGTGTCCTATATTGCAGTTCGTGTTGGAAGAAAGATTATTGAAAAGATTTTCGTTGTACGTATGCGTTCTCCTCTAAATCACTCAGAGCGACGCCAAAAAACAATATTAAAATTATTGCAAAGTGTTTTATCATATTTAGTATACTTTTCTGCAATAATGGGTGTTTTATCTGCGCTCGATATTCAAATTGCGGGGTTACTTGCAGGGGCTGGTATTGCGGGCTTAGCAATTGGTTTCGGTGCACAAAGCTTAGTAAAAGACGTTATTACAGGTTTCTTTATTATTTTTGAAGATCAGTTTGGTGTGGGCGATTATATTAAAATTAATGGAGCAGAGGGAACCGTACTGGAGATTGGCTTACGCACAACAAAAGTAAAGGGCAATACGGGTGAGCAATTTATTATTCCAAATGGTTCAATTACAAATGTGACAAACTATTCAATCAATCATTCAAAATTTATGATTGATATGCAATTAAATATAGATGCTGATATTGAAAAGGCAGAAAAGCTAATTACAGCTTATTTAGAAGGATTGCCACAAAAATATTCAACATTAACAAATGTCCCTGTCTTTTTAGGTGTTCAAAATGCGACTAGCGATGAAATCACTGTTCGCATTATAGCAGAAACATTACCATTAAAGCAGTGGACGATTGCTCGAACAATTCGTCAAGATGTGAAGGACTTATTAGAGCAAAATGGAATACCTACTCCATTCCCGAAAATGATGCTGTATGATCGTGTCATGGGACGAGAAATTGAAGGGAGAGAATAGAGTTGGAAGTAAAGGCATTTGAATTAAATGATATCGTTGAAATGAAAAAGCAGCATCCATGTGGAACAAATGCGTGGAAAATTATTCGTTTAGGAGCTGATATTCGCATTAAATGTGAGGGCTGTGGACATAGCGTATTGATTCCTAGACGTGAATTTGAGAAAAAGATGAAAAAGATTATTAAAAAGGCAAATGAACAATAATGCAGTTAGACTTTTAGACGTATTATCAATATAATAGAAAAGGCTATCAACTTAAGTAAAATGAACTGAACATAGAAAGGTTGTGTCATATATGGCATTAACAGCTGGAATCGTCGGTTTACCAAACGTCGGCAAATCAACGCTATTTAACGCTATTACTAAAGCTGGCGCACTTGCTGCCAACTACCCGTTCGCAACAATTGATCCGAACGTAGGTATCGTAGAAGTACCAGACGCACGTTTAAATAAATTAACAGAATTAGTAGAACCGAAAAAAACTGTACCAACAGCATTTGAATTTACGGACATTGCAGGGATCGTAAAAGGTGCTTCAAAAGGTGAAGGGCTTGGAAACAAATTTTTAGCACATATTCGCGAAGTAGACGCAATTTGTCAGGTAGTACGTTGCTTTGAAGATGAAAATATTACGCATGTAGCAGGTACAGTAAACCCAATCGATGATATTGAAGTCATCAATTTAGAGCTTATTTTAGCTGATATGGAATCTGTAGATAAAAGATTGCAGCGCGTATCGAAAATGGCAAAGCAAAAAGATAAAGAAGCATTAATTGAAGAGCCAATTTTAGTAAAGTTGAAAGATGCACTTGAAGCTGAAAAACCAGCACGTGCAGCGGAGCTTTCAGACGATGAGCTAAAGGTAATTAAAGGTCTACATTTATTAACAATTAAACCGATGCTATATGTTGCAAATGTATCTGAGGACGAAGTAGCAGATGCGGATAGTAATAAATATGTTCAAATGGTACGTGAATTTGCAGCAGCAGAAGGCGCACAAGTTATTACAATTTGTGCGAAAATCGAAGAGGAAATTTCGGGATTTGACGACGAAGAAAAAGCAATGTTTTTAGAGGAGCTAGGCATTCAGGAATCAGGCTTAGACCAATTAATCCGTGCTTCTTATGATTTATTAGGACTTGCTACATACTTTACGGCTGGCGTACAAGAAGTACGTGCATGGACGTTCCGTAAAGGTATGAAGGCACCACAATGTGCAGGTGTTATTCACACTGACTTCGAGCGCGGGTTTATTCGTGCAGAAACAGTATCCTATGATGATTTAGTTGAGCTAGGCTCAATGACAGCAGCGAAAGAAGCTGGAAAAGTACGTTTAGAAGGTAAAGAATATATTGTGCAAGACGGCGATATTATGCTATTCCGTTTTAACGTTTAATAAAAAAAGAGTTGCCTCATATGGCAACTCTTTTTTAGCCCATTTTTAAAAATCCTCGCAACTCAATCCCTTAACTATTTTAAAAATCATATAATATAAAACTTCATATTTATATGTATTAAGCATGGATAAAATAACTTTCTTAGAAAATCATTTTCGTCTGCCAAATCAATAATATTTAATTGGTAATAAGTGAATTTAATAAGTATTGCCCATCTTTTTGGGAGAATTCAAAATAAATTGCGATATTATGCTGACCAAAACCGACTGTTATAACGTTGTTTTCTAAATGATGAAATCGATATTCTAAAATGCTGTAATCAACGTTTAAAAAATTTTGTTCATAACCATTCTCAAAGATAAAAGCTTTTTTCTCATGATCTATTGCTACATTAGAATCTATAACTGTTTCAAGATAGTTAAAGTCTAAATTGTTCATTGCTTGAATGATTCTAATAGAAAGATTCAATGTTTCCTTCAATTGGGTAGATGGCAAATTAGGTCTTTCCTCTAGTTGCTTTTTTAGTTCTTCATTTTGTTGAATCAATACATTTAATTTACTTTCATTATCGTTGCTTGTTTGTTGGTTCGTATCTTCTTTATTTGAACATCCCGCTAAAATGAATAATACAATAAAAGCAATTCGTATTTTTTTCATGATAAATTCCCTTTCGTTTTATCAAATTCTAAAAATTGAAGAAGATTGCTATAAACAAAATGTACATAGAGACTGATAGAAAGTCACTTACGATTAAAATTCACCATTAGCCTCGTTTAATATACATATAGTTTCGGTAACTTCGGGTCATCCTTGACAAGCGCATTATTCGGAAATTTTCGAAGCTCTTTATACATCGCAAAATCCCCGACCGCACCTGCGATTAATAAAGCACCAGTAATGACTAGCGCAAAACTTTCCATATAAAATCCTAGAATAGTTGGGAAAACACCTGTTGTCCAAAATGGCAATAATAAAGCTTTTTTCATTGCACTATTGGTCAAGGGTTTTATCGTTGTTGCATAAGCAATGCCAAGCTTTAAATTAACGCCATAATTAAGCTCTTTGTACTTTGCCCCGCCGAACACCATAAAGCCAATTAAATGAAATACTTCATGTAAAATGATGAAAACAATATATAAAACAGCCATCGCTAGCATTGATAAAAGTGAAAAATTCGTTTGCCCATAAATGATTTTATAAATAATAGTAAAAACAACACTGAAGCCAATCGTTAGCCAAAGATTCAGCTTTGCTATTTTCATCATATTCAACTCAATTATTTTAGGCTGCTCTTCTGTCATATGACCACTCCTAACTTAGTAATCATTTTAACGATGAAATGATAGCATGTCGAATAAAGTGAAATTTTAAGTAATTTGATTTCGCCTCAAGTCTTGGCGAGGATGTCTGTGTGCACTCCTGCGATTACTCGTCGCAGTAAAAACTACTGTCCGTTAATGCAGGATAATATAGAAATATATTGCATACACTTTCCAAACATGCTATAATTCACAGTTGTGAGTAATACAAGTTACTTACTCCTTGCTCCCTATAATTATAGGAGAGCCCAAGTCCATAAGGAGGTGCAAAACAAAGATGAGAAAGTATGAATTAATGTACATCATTCGTCCGAACATTGAAGAAGAAGCGAAGAAAGCTTTAGTAGAGCGTTTCAACGAAATCTTAACTTCAAACGGTGCTGAAATCGTCGAAGCAAAAGACTGGGGTAAACGCCGTCTAGCTTACGAAATCAACGACTTCCGCGAAGGTTTCTACCAAATCGTGAAAGTAAACGCTGGTACAGAAGCAATCAACGAATACACTCGTTTAGCAAACATTAGCGAAGACATTATCCGTCATATCGCTGTTCGCGAAGAAGAAAAATAATTTTTAACCATAATGCTGAAAAGGAGGCTGTGTACCGATGATTAACCGTGTCGTACTAGTAGGAAGACTGACAAAAGATCCAGAACTTCGTTATACACCAAGTGGAGTTCCTATGGCTCGCTTTACAGTTGCTGTAAATCGAACATTTTCGAACCAACAAGGTGAACGTGAAGCTGACTTCATTAGCTGTCTTGCTTGGCGCAAACAAGCCGAAAATTTAGCGAACTTTATGCGTAAAGGAAGCTTGATTGGCGTTGAAGGGCGTATTCAAACAGGTAGCTATGAAGGACAAGACGGAAAACGTGTTTATACAACTGATGTTGTAGCAGATGCAGTACAGTTCTTAGAACCACGTAGCGGTGGCGCATCACAAGGTATGCAAAATCAACCATATGGTGGTAATAATTATGGTGGGGGACAACCAAACTATAATAACCAGCAATATGGCGGTGCTCCTGCGCAAGATCCATTTGGCTCTTATCAGCAGCAGCAGCCACCACAAAATCAGCAAAATTATACACGTATGGATGAAGATCCATTTGCAAACAGCAAAGGACCAATCGAAGTATCAGAGGACGATTTACCGTTCTAATGCTTCCATCCACTAAAAAAACTATTAAAGGAGGACAACGCTAATGGCAGGACAACGTCGCGGAGGCCGCAAACGCCGTAAAGTTTGTTACTTCACTGCTAATAACATTACGCACATCGACTACAAAGATGTAGATCTTTTAAAGAAATTCATCTCTGAGCGCGGTAAAATTTTACCACGTCGCGTAACTGGTACAAGCGCGAAGTATCAACGTAAATTAACTTCAGCTATCAAAGTATCTCGTATCATGGGATTACTTCCATTCGTAGCAGAAGATAAATAAGATAATTAAAAGTACAACAATGGTTGAATGACCTTTGTTGTACTTTTTTTATTAATATAAAATCTTTTTGATTAAAGGGTTTTTCAACCTCTGTACCAACCTTCTTCAAAATCCAATTGTAACGCTTTTCCGAATTGAACCCCGAATGATATGAAAGCGGCACCCCAAGCAGTAATTAAATTGTTATCTGTGACTACCAATTCCCCAACATAATTTTCTTCCTCAAAGTAAGGAGATTGTTTTCTCAGTTCCTCCGAGAGTCCAACTGTGTATTTTTTGCCCTTTAACAATCCTGCTTTTGCTAAGAGATATGGTGAACTTGAAATAGCTGCTGTAACAAAGTTTTTTTGGGATGAAATCCTTTGTATAAAGCTTGAATAATCTTGAATGTCTATTATTTTGTCGATATACATACATCCTGACAGTAGCAGACTATCGTATTCCTCAGGTTGAATATCATCAATAGTTAAGTCAGGTAAACAGGTAAGGCCAGATTCCCCAATAATGGGGTCTTTCGTTAAGCCGATGAAAGATACAGGTTTCCCACCCTGCATTAAAATAGATAATGCTGTAGTTAATTCATATTCACTGAAATATGGATATAGAAGTATAGCTGTTTTTTTAGTCAATTTTTTAGTCTCCTTAATTTTATGGTATTGCAAAAATAAGATATAAAATTATCTATAGATAATAGTAGATATTTCATCCTTAATTGATTATATATAGGTATGTAAAATATCTCAATTTTTCTAATAATTAAACACCCTTACTATATCAAGTGAATAGTCATAAAGTTATTGAGTTATACAAGGGATATAGGCAATTCAACATTTGATTCAGCAAAAAACTCCCACCTCTACGGGTGATGAGATGAATGATATATTTTCTTTTCTATAGTTCAGTGGGTGTCCAAATACTCACTGAAATAGAGGAACTCAGTCTAAATGCGCCACATCCTTGTGGCAACGACTGAGTGACCAACATCACGTTGGCCCAAACGCCCCGGCGGATGTCGCAGATTTTTGAAGAGGAATTTTTCGAGCTTGCTCGAAAAAAATCTGGACGCAATTACGTTAAGGCGTAATTGATTAAGAATACGAAAAACCAATCATTTGTTCGATTTTGTCCTTTTGTTTGCAACATGAAAAGATGATACAATAGAATAATGAGGAAGTGTAGCTCTGATAGTTAGTGTTGTAACTTACACACCTACAAATACTAAAGAAAAGTTTTAAATGATAGAAGGAAGGTTCTTCATGCCCAATAATCAAACAAAAAAATTAGTGCAAAGTAGCATTGTAATCGTCCTGTTTACAGTTATTATGCTCGTTGCTTTTTATGTGCCGATTGTCAGTATAGTCGCGATGGGGTTTGCGCTCTTACCTATTGCGTGGCTTGCTGCAACATATAATAGAGCTAATGCAATTGCTGTAGCTATTGTTGCAAGCGGCATTACATTTATCTTTGGCGGCATTATGATGTTCCTAACATCGCTAATATTTGCTGTAGCAGGTTTAGCAATAGGTGATGCGATACGAACAAAAAAAAGCAAAATATACTTATTCATATCAACAGGTATAGCTCTGTTATTTACATTTTCCATTTTATATGTAGCACTCGTAAAGTTTTTCAATATTGACTTTGTGAAGCTTGGTCTAAGTATTGCAAAAGAAAGTTATAGACAATCATTAAAAGTTGCTGAACAATTTTCTCCGCAGCAGGTGCTTACACCAGAAAGATTAGATGAGACGTTCCGAATAATGGAGACGGCGATGCCATCTACGATTACGATTTCTGTTTTTATTTTAACGTTTGTACTTATTTCAATTAACCTGCCATTATTAAAGCGCTTCGGAATAGATGTTCCGAAATTTGCAGCGTTTAAGACGATGCGTTTGCCTAGAGCTGTGCTGTGGTATTACTTAATTACACTTTCTATTAGCTTATTTGTACAACCGGATATAGGAACATTTTTATATGTTGCTACACTCAATGTATCTGCTGTATTATGGCTACTATTAACATTGCAAGGTCTATCATTTATCTTTTTCTTATTAGATGAGTATAAATCACCAAGCTTTTTAAAGGGCGTAGTTGTATTACTTGCATTGCCGCTTTACTCATTTATTATTTTGCTCGGTATTATTGATTTAGGCTTTCCTATGCGTGAGTATGTTAAGGATAAAATCCAGAAAAAATAAGGAGCTGTTACAATGGATATGTTTAGAAAACGATTAATTCGTTATCCACTTTTTCTTATATCTTTGTTAGTGCTAGTAGCAGCTATTTTATTATTTTTATGGAATATGTGGATTGCGATTGGTTATATATTAGCAGCGATTGGTGGACTTTTTTACGTTTGGAAAATTGAAAAGACAGCGTACATTGAAACAGAAAAGCATATTGAAAAGCTTTCATTTCGAATGAAAAAGGTTGGAGAGGAAGCCTTTCTAGAACTGCCGATAGGGATTGTGCTAATCAATAAAGATTACAATATTGAATGGGCAAATCCCTTTATGCTTAATATTTTAAGCACTGACTCACTAATTGGAGAAGAATTGTTCACTATTTCTGAGGATTTGTATAGCATTATGCAACCGGAAGAAAAGCGGGAGCTAACAGTGACAATTGGTGAACGTAAATATCGGACATATTATAAAGAAACAGAAAAGCTCTTATATTTCTTTGATGTAACAGAGCAAGTAGAAATAGAAACTCAATACTTTGCTGACCGTACAGTTATTGCGATTTTATTTATTGATAACTATGATGAGCTGACACAGGCAATGGATGACCAAACGCGCAGTTTAACGAATACGATGGTTACGTCTATCGTCAATGAATGGGCAGCATATCACGGAATATATGTGAAACGTGTATCTTCAGATCGTTTTTTAGCGGTGTTAAACGAATCCATTTTATCTGAGCTTGAAGTAAAGAAATTTGCGGTTTTAGATATGATACGCGAGCGAACATTGCAAAAAAATATGTCGCTAACTCTTAGCATTGGTGTTGGGGCTGGTTCGTCATCGCTAGTTGAGCTAGGAGAGCTAGCGCAATCTAGCTTAGATTTAGTATTAGGGCGAGGTGGCGACCAAGTAGCAATAAAGCAGCCAAGTGGGAAATTGCGTTTTTATGGGGGCAAAACAAACCCTGTTGAAAAGCGCACACGCGTAAGAGCGCGTGTTATTTCACATGCGTTAAGAGATTTAATCCAAGAAAGTGATCAAATATTTGTTATGGGACATAAGCAGCCTGATATGGATGCAATTGGTGCAGCAATTGGTGTACGTAAAATGGCTCAGATGAATAAAATTGAAGGCTTTATTGTTGTTAATTTTGAAGATTTACATGGCAGTGTACAAAGGCTGATGTCGGAAATAGAAAGCAAGTCCGATTTTTATCCACGCTTTATTTCACCCGATGAAGCATTGGCAAAAATGACACCAAAATCATTATTAATCGTCGTTGATACGCATAAGCCAAGTCTTACTATTGATGAGCGTCTTTTCAATAAAGTTGATAAAGTTGTTGTTATTGACCATCATCGCCGCGGAGAGGAATTTGTGACGAACCCAACACTCGTGTATATGGAGCCATATGCATCTTCAACAGCCGAGCTTGTAACAGAACTGCTAGAATATCAGCCGAAAAATGAAAAAATTACACCATTAGAGGCTACAGCGTTGTTATCGGGCATTATTGTCGATACGAAAAGCTTTACACTTCGAACGGGGGCACGTACGTTTGAAGCAGCCTCTTATTTAAGGACACATGGTGCTGATACAATATTAGTTCAACAGCTTCTAAAAGAGGATGTTGATACGTATATTGAGCGCTCAAAAATTGTTCAAACAGTTAAATTTGCCTTCCCAGGAATTGCAATTGCCCACGGGGAAGATGGGCGTGTGTATAATTCTGTCATCATCGCCCAAACAGCCGATATTTTATTAACAATGAAAGATGTTTCAGCCTCTTTCGTTATTGCGCATCGAGCTGATGGTTTAATAGGTATAAGTGCAAGGTCTTTAGGTGAAACAAATGTCCAGCTCGTTATGGAAAAACTCGGTGGCGGAGGACATTTAACGAATGCAGCAACACAACTAGAGGCGCATTCAATAGATGAAGCTAAAAAATATTTAATTGATGCTATTGCAGAAGTAATTGAAGGGAGTAATGAATAATGAAAGTTGTATTTTTAAAAGATGTAAAAGGAAAAGGTAAAAAAGGTGAAATTAAAAATGTAGCAGATGGCTACGCACAAAACTTTTTAATTAAAAATGGCTATGCTGTAGAAGCAAACAATCAAGCTTTAAGCCAATTAGAGGGTCAAAAGAAATTAGAAGCAAAAAACGCGGCTGCTGAGCTACAAGCTGCAAAGGATTTAAAAGAAAAAATCGAGTCTTTAGAAGTAGTAATTAAAGCGAAATCAGGAGAAGGCGGACGCCTATTCGGCTCTGTATCTACAAAGCAAATTGCAGACGAATTGCAAAAAGCACATAGTATTAAAATTGATAAACGCAAAATGGAGTGCAACGACGGTATCCGTTCTTTAGGTTATACAAATGTACCAGTAAAGCTTCACCAAGAAGTAAAGGCTACGTTAAAAGTACACGTTATTGCTGAATAAGGAGAGCATATAGATGAACGAATCTATGATAGACCGTGTGCCACCGCATAATCACGAAGCAGAGCAATCGGTTATAGGTGCGATATTTCTTGAGCCACAAGCACTGATTACAGCATCTGAAATTTTGCTGCCAGAAGATTTTTATCGCCGTGCACACCAAATTATTTTCCAAACGATGCTTACTTTAAGCGATCAAGGAAAAGCGATAGATATCGTTACTGTCACAGAGGAGCTTTCCGTAAAAAAAGAGCTAGAGGATGTCGGTGGTCTATCGTATATTTCTGAGCTGGCAAACGCTGTACCAACTGCTGCGAATATTGCGCACTATGCAAAAATCGTAGAAGAGAAGGCACTATTACGCCGTTTAATCAGTGTCGCGACGAAAATCGTACAAGATGGCTATACACGTGAAGATGAGGTAGAGGCATTATTAGCTGAAGCCGAGAAAAAAATGATGGAAGTGGCCAACCGTAAAAATGCGGGCGACTTCAAGCACGTAAAGGACGTCCTTGTTGAAACATTCGATAATATTGAAAAGCTACAATCGAGAAAAGGCGATGTTACGGGTATTCCAACAGGCTTCCGTGATTTAGATAACATTACAGCGGGCTTCCAGCGTAATGATTTAATCATCGTAGCAGCGCGTCCATCTGTAGGGAAAACAGCCTTCGCTTTAAACGTAGCACAAAGCGTTGCTGTACAGGCGCGTGAAAATGTGGCCATATTCTCATTAGAGATGGGGGCGGAACAACTTGTTATGCGTATGCTTTGTGCAGAAGGCAATATTGATGCACAAGCTTTACGTACAGGTGCACTTTCAGCAGAAGACTGGGGTAAGCTGACAATGGCGATGGGCAGTCTCTCAAATTCCGGTATTTTTATTGACGATACACCAGGGGTACGTATTAATGAAATTCGTGCCAAATGTCGACGATTAGCGCAAGAGAATGGGCTTGGTATGATTTTAATTGACTATTTGCAGCTTATACAAGGTAGCGGTCGTCCTGGAGAAAATCGTCAGCAGGAAGTATCAGAAATATCTCGTTCGTTAAAAGGACTTGCGCGTGAATTGAAGGTTCCGGTAATTGCACTATCACAGTTATCGCGTGGTGTAGAGCAGCGTCAAGATAAGCGTCCAATGATGAGTGACTTGCGTGAATCCGGTTCGATTGAGCAAGATGCCGATATTGTAGCATTCCTTTATCGTGATGATTACTATGATAGGGAATCTGAAAGTAAAAATATGATTGAAATTATTATCGCTAAGCAACGTAATGGTCCAACAGGAACGGTTACGCTAGCGTTTAAAAAGGAATTCAATAAATTCCTCAATGTAGACTGGTCGCAATATGAAGCACCACCAGAATACTAGAAATTGTATATAATAAAGTTTTAACACGAACATTTCTATTGTAATAGTACAATAGTGTTCGTGTTTTTATTTGACTTCTACTAATATGCACTGCTACAATTATTCTGCTTGTAATAAGGGACGTTAAGGCGTCTATCGGAGGTGCGCATGTTATGACATCAATAGTAGTTGTTGGAACACAATGGGGAGACGAAGGTAAAGGGAAAATTACAGATTTTCTATCGAAGCAGGCAGATGTTATTGCACGCTTTGCTGGTGGTGATAATGCAGGCCACACAATTAAAATTGGTGAGGAAACGTATAAGCTGCATTTAATTCCATCGGGTATATTTTATAAGGAAAAAACATCTGTAATTGGCAATGGGTTAGTTGTCAATCCAAAATCACTTGTGACAGAGTTAAAAGGTTTACAGGCAAGAGGAATTGACACATCCAATCTACGTATTTCTAATCGAGCGCATGTTATTTTACCCTACCATATTCAACAAGATATCGTAGAGGAGGAAAGCCGTGGCGACCAAAAAATAGGTACCACAGCAAAAGGGATAGGCCCTTGCTATCAGGATAAAATCGCGCGTATTGGTATACGCATGGCAGATTTATTAGATAAAGGTATTTTTGAGCAGAAGTTGCGTGAGAATATAGCATTAAAAAATCGCTTGTTTGAAAAGCTTTACGAAGTAGAAGGTGTAAACTTTGACGATATTTTTGAAGAGTATTTTACTTACGGTCAAGAGTTAGCACAATATGTAACAGATACATCAAAAATTTTGAATGACGTGTTAGATGAAGGTGGTAAGGTATTATTTGAAGGTGCACAAGGTGTTATGCTTGATATAGATCAAGGGACGTACCCATATGTGACATCATCAAATCCAGTTGCCGGAGGTGTAGCGATTGGTGCTGGTGTTGGGCCTAATTATGTATCACGAGTTGTAGGTGTATGTAAGGCCTATACTTCTCGTGTGGGTGATGGTCCTTTCCCTACTGAACTACATGATGATATTGGTCAACAAATTCGTGAGGTCGGTCGTGAGTATGGTACGACAACAGGTCGCCCCCGACGTGTAGGCTGGTTTGACTCAGTTGTTGTACGTCACTCTCGCCGCGTGAGTGGTATTACAGATTTAGCACTTAACTCAATCGATGTATTATCTGGTTTAGAAACGGTGAAAATTTGTACGGCTTATGATTATAACGGTGAAATCATTACAGAATATCCAGCAAACTTGCATATCATTGAGCAATGTAAGCCAATTTATGAGGAGTTACCTGGTTGGTCAGAGGATATTACAGCGGTGCGTACATTAGAGGAATTGCCAGAAAACGCGCGTCGTTATGTTGAACGTATTCTTGAGCTAACTAACATTAATTTAATGACATTCTCTGTAGGTCCAGCACGTGAACAAACGAATATTGTAGCGAATATTTGGGATTAAAATAAATAGAATAAAGGACTGCCAAAAAACTGTGAAGATGCAGGTTATTGGCAGTCCTTTTATTTTAATTCAAAGATATGTGAACACCTACAGAACTAAGGTAATCTTCTAAAGTAATTTAATGTAACAAAGTTTTTTAAAATAATACAGTTTCATTACAAAATATCAAAACAGTTCAATTGAACTAAAAAGTATGTTAAAGTGTAAAAGTGTGATTTTACACTGAAAATAGTCCTATATATAAATGTGGGATAGATTTTGGAAGGGGCTTTACCATGAGTTCGAAATGGAATATAGCAAAAGACGCTCATAGACAGCAAAGTAGCCTATTAAAACAATCATCGACAAAAGTAAAAAAAGTAGCGATTTCGGCTTTATTGTTCTCTACATTAATTGTACCTTTTGGTTTTATTAAAGAAGCAGAAGCCAATGCTACATTTAGTAAGATTTATCATATATATGCAAATAAAGAATATGTAGGCGCTGTCTCAAATCCTGAAGCAGTTGAATCATTACTTGCAAAAAAAGAGCAACAAGTAAGTAAAAAATACGTTGGGTTAGCAATTGATGCACACTCTGGCATTGACATTATTCCTGAGCAAGTTTTCGAAGTGAGCGCTAATGATGCAGAAACATTAGCGAAGCTAGAAGAAGCTCTAGTTGTTGAAGCGGATGCACAATCATTAAAGGTTAATGGTGAAACAATTGCATATGTAGAAAATGAAGAAGCGCTTGAGCAAGTAGTGAAGCAATTAAAGCTTCAGTATGTTACTGAAGAAGAGCTAGAAGCACTTAATCAACCAACTACTGCTCAATTACCCGTTTTACAAGATGATGAAACACGCGTCGTAGAAGTTTCATTATCAGCTGAAGTAGCTGGTGAAGAAACGAAGGCTAAACCGAATGAAATTTTAAAGGTTGACGAAGCAGTGCAATTTTTACAAACAGGTATGCTTGAGCAACAAAAATACGCTATTCAATCTGGTGATGTATTAGGTTCTATAGCAAAGGAGCACAGTTTAACAATTGCTGAGCTAATGGAGCTAAATCCTGGTATTGATGAATCGACAGTTTTACAAATCGGTCAAGAGTTAAATGTAACAGTGAATAAACCATTTGTAACAGTAAAAGTTATTGAAGAAAAATTTAAAGTAGAAGCAATTGAGCATGCTAAAATCGTTGAAGAAGATGCAACAATGCTGAAAGGCGAAAAGGTAGTAAAACAAGAAGGGGCCGACGGTAAAAAAGAAGTTACATATTTAATTACTTCTGAAAACGGTAAACGTACAGACCGTGCTGTAACGACTGAAAACATTGTTTCAGAGCCTTCAAGTCGAGTTGTTGTAGTCGGTACAAAGGTAATTCCATCGCGTGGTACAGGTACATTTGCATGGCCTACAAATGGTGGCTATATTTCAAGTCATATGGGAAGCCGTTGGGGAGAATTACATCGTGGTATCGATATTGCACGACCTTCTAATTACACGATTAAAGCAGCGGACAACGGTGTCGTAACGTTCACAGGCTGGGATGGCACATATGGAAATAAAATTGTTGTTAACCATAACAATGGCTATGAAACAATTTATGCACATCTTTCGCAAATCGATGTAACTGTTGGACAAGTAGTTGCTCAAGGCTCGGCAATTGGTGTTATGGGCTCGACAGGTAATTCAACAGGTACACATTTACATTTTGAAGTACATGAAAACGGATCATTAGTAAATCCATTATCATATTTAAAATAATAAAAAAGCTGTAGGGAATGTTAGTTTTCATTCCTTACAGTTTTTTGCTATGTTTGGAAGGTTTTATTCTATCTTTGTAGAAAATAACATTATAATAAAGATAGAGGATGGTGTAAATGTGGATGCAAAGGAATACTGACAAAATAAACTACACTAACTATCAAGATTACAATGGTGAAGCAGCTAGAATTACACTAATACTTTTGCTAGCATTCCTAATATTGTGGATTTTGTATGATGGATTAATCCATGCTAAATTTCCGAGTACTCAAGTATTGTTACTTTGTGGTGTGAGTCTTACCGCTTCCATTACTAGAAGGTATTTAATGAGAAAAGATGCTAAACGAAATATAAATAAAGAATCGAGATGATTTAATGTTCATTTCGATTCTCTATTTACTTTAATTCAAATACTAATGTTACTCTTTATCTTTAATAATCTTCTCAAGCTTAACTAGAATACATATTAAAATAACTGTGATTAGGGTAAGGAAAGGTAGATAAATTAAGGAGCCATTTGGTAGACGATTTATACTTTCCAAAAACCATTTTAAAATCCATCCACCTGATATACTTAAAATGATAATAAAAAGGATTCTCATAAAACTAACATCTCTAAATCTATTTGCCTTTTCAAATATAATACTACTAATTACTAAGTATAGCTTCCGTTAATAATTATTTCTTGGGAAATAATCCAGTTGAAATTTGGGCAATATTGAAAATGAAATATCTGTTTAATGCGCGAAAACGCAAAGCATGGTACAGTAAAATGAGGGACTTGTAAAGAGACCTCTATTTACTATTGAACTTTAAAACTTTAATTGATAAATATTTTTAAATATGAGAGGACGATATAGATGGAAAAAACGATTTTAGTTGTAGATGATGAAAAGCCGATTGCAGATATTTTGCAATTTAATTTAATAAAAGAAGGTTATCGTGTAATTTGTGCTTATGATGGTGATGAGGCACTGCAAAAGGTAGAAGAAGAGCAACCAGATTTAATGCTGTTAGATATTATGCTACCAAAGCGTGATGGAATGGAAGTATGTCGTGAAGTGCGTAAAAAATATACATTCCCAATTATCATGCTAACAGCGAAAGGCTCAGAGATTGATAAAGTGCTTGGACTTGAAATGGGTGCGGATGATTATGTGACGAAGCCATTTAGCACAAGAGAATTAATTGCACGTGTCAAAGCAAATATGCGCCGCTTAAATGTTATTGCGCAAGCGGAGGAAGCCGCAGAAGAAACGAACAATATTGTTGTAGGCTCTTTAACTATTCAACCAGATGCTTATTTAGTATTAAAACGTGATGAAGCTATTGAGTTAACACATCGCGAATTTGAATTGCTTCATTATTTAGCAAAACATATCGGGCAAGTAATGACACGTGAGCATTTATTACAAACAGTATGGGGCTATGATTATTTTGGGGATGTGCGCACAGTAGATGTAACGATTCGTCGATTGCGTGAAAAAATCGAAGATAATCCAAGTCATCCTACATGGATTGTAACACGCCGAGGTGTAGGATATTATTTACGAAATCCTGAACAGGAGTAACAAATATGCAAAAAGTAGGTTTTTTTAAATCTATTCATGTGAAGCTCGTTTTAATTTATATTTTATTAATTATTATCGCTTTGCAAATTATTGGGCTGTACTTTTCAAGGGAGCTTGAACAAAATTTAAAAACGAGCTTTCAGGAATCGATTTTCCAGCGTATTGACCTTGTTCAATATAGCATTCGAGAAGAGCTTTTACGTGAGCGCAATGATACATCACCCCAATTAGAAGAAAGTTTAAGCTCCTTATTACGTGAGTTTTCCTCAGGTGATATTTCCTCACGCGATATTAAAGAGATTCGAGTGATTGATCACCGCAGCAAAATATTAGCGACATCTGAAAGCAATAATCAATCAATTGTTGGGCAACGCTCGACGGATGAGCTAGTACGTAAAGCAATGGCAGCCGAAACATTAATTGATTCCATTTATTATGACAATCAAACCAATAAGCGGATTTGGGTGCTAGCCAAGCCAGTTTTAGATACAGTAGGACCTGATGGTGAAGTAATTGGTATGATTTATATTGAATCAAACATTGAAAAAGTGTTTGAGCAAATGGGTGATATTAACCGCATTTTCGCAGCAGGGACAGCAATGTCAATGATTATTACCATTATATTGGGAATTTTAATTGCCCGTACAATTACACGTCCTATTTCTGATATGCGTAAGCAGGCGCAGGCAATGGCGAAGGGGAATTTCTCACGAAAGGTACGTGTTTATGGTACAGATGAAATTGGTCAATTAGCAATTGCCTTTAACCATTTAACAAATCGCTTGCAAGAGGCGCAATCAACGACAGAGGCTGAGCGTAGGAAGCTTGCGACAGTACTTAGTAATATGACAGATGGGGTAATTGCAACAGACCGTAAAGGTAAAGTAATTTTAATTAATGAACCTGCATTGAATTTACTACATGTTACGCGTGAGGCGATGATGAATCGACCAATTGTATCAGTGCTTGGCTTAGATCAAAATTATAGCTTTGAAGATTTGATTCACATGAAAGAGCCGCTAAATTTAAACTTTAGCACGCAGGAAGCACCTTATATTTTGCGTGCCAATTTTTCCGTTATTCAAAAGGAAACAGGTTTTGTTAATGGTTTAATTACCGTATTACATGATATTACAGAGCAGGAAAAGATTGATATGGAACGCCGTGAGTTTGTATCGAATGTTTCTCATGAATTGCGTACCCCATTAACAACGATGCGCAGCTATTTAGAGGCGCTCGCTGATGGAGCTTGGCGCGATGAAAATATTGCACCAACATTTTTAAATGTAACGCAAACAGAAACAGAGCGAATGATTCGTTTAGTAAACGATTTGCTACAATTATCAAGAATGGATAGCCAAGATTATGATTTAACTAAGGAATTTGTAGAGTTTAATAAGTTTTTACATCGCATTATCGATCGCTTTGAAATGTCAAAATCGCAAAATGTGAAGTTTGTACGCTTACTGCCAAAAACAAGTTATTTTGTAGAAATTGATACAGATAAATTAACACAAGTAATCGATAATATTATTTCGAATGCATTGAAATACTCTCCAGATGGTGGAAATATTCGTTTTGGCTTTACTGTCAACGATAATATGATGACAGTAATGATTTCTGATGATGGTATGGGTATTCCGAAAGAAAATTTAACACGTATTTTTGAACGCTTCTATCGCGTAGACCGTGCACGTGCTCGCTCAATGGGTGGTACAGGTTTAGGGCTTGCGATTGCCAAAGATATGATAGCAGCGCATGGAGGGAAAATTTGGGCAGAGAGTGAGGAAGGAAAGGGTACAACGATTTTCTTCACATTGCCATGTGAATTGGATGAAGAGGAGGAATGGGAATGAAGTATATTGAGCATATAAAATCCGTCATCCTATTCCTTCTTGTTATATTAAGCTTGGTATTAACCTTTTTAGCATGGAGCTACAAGCCAAAGTATCAAACAATTGAAGATATACAAATCGAGCATATAGCTCTAGGAGAACCAAAAGCTCTTAATAGAGTGGTAAAGCCATATCGATTGTTATTTAAAGACGAAGAAAACTTTACAGGCACAACATCAACCACAGTAATCGATACATTAATGGACGAGTTTTCAAGTATGGAGGCAAATGATTTAACACTTATAAATCATAATTTAGCAGATGACAAACTGAATGAAATGTTAAGAGCTCAAGACCGTATGATTCTATTTTTTCAAGCGGATATTCCAATGCCTACATTCGCTTCTATTTTGCCTTTCCATGACAAAGATAATATTCCAGAAACGACATTTAATCGAGTTGTTATTGACTGGAGTAGGTTAGCAGCAACAGATCAATTACAGTTTTTATTTATTAGCTCAAATAATCGTACAATGTACCGTTCCTTTGTGAAGGTGAACAACAAGACAAGCTTTCAACGCAATATTATCGATCGAGCAGTGCAATTCGATAGCTATATGGAAATTGAACGCACTGATGCAACATCGTTATATGTTTTAACGAATCCAACCGAAATTAATCCATATGCGTATTTGGTTGAATCGATTTCAATAGAGCTATTAAAAAAGATATTGTTTATAGACCCGAATATTGTACAGCGTAATATAGAAAGTGCACAATCTGAAAAATATACAGATGACATGTCGCTTATGAGGCTAGATATACAGAACCAGTCTATTCATTATGTTTATCCTCCTGCCGAAAGCATTTCACCAATTGCGGCATCTATTTTAATGAAGGATAGCATAGATTTTTTAAATGAACATGGCGGTATTACGGCAGATTATCGCTTTGCAGCAATGAATTATCAAAAGCATGTCACTGAATACCAAATGTTTTTCAATGGTCTTCCTGTATATAGTGATACGACCTTGACACGTATTTCAACAACATGGGGAGATAATCGTATTTTCCGTTATCGCAGACCATACTACATGCTTGATACGCCTATCCCCGCTGACAAAGCTGCAAAAGAATTGGCATCGGGACCTCGAACGATTGATTATATTCAAACTACTTTAAAAGAGGATATAAATGAGGTAGAAGATTTAGTAATCGGTTACTATTTAGTGCATGATGCAGAGGCAGATTTATTTACGCTAGAGCCAAGCTGGTTTATGTTGACGGAAAATGGCTGGGAGCGCCTCACGTTTGAGCGAGTAGGAGGTGATGAATATGGATTGGAATAAAACAAAATCTATATTCATCTTTGTTTTTTTAGTATTGAATATTTTCTTATATTCACAGTATGTAAATAGCTATAAGGAAAATCAAAATGTAGAGGTTCTTGGAGAAAAAAATATAGAGGCCAAATTAAAGGATGATAATATTACGTATGCATCCTTGCCAAATATAGAAAAGGCAGCCTATATATCTGGAAAGGTAAAACTATTTAATGCGCCAGATGCACTTCAAGGAATAAATGAAACATATCGTGTAGAAGATGACGATACACTTATCGTGACATTGCAGAAGCCTATTAAGTTACGTAATATGGAAGCAACAGGCTTTCAAGAGTTTATACAGCAACATGTGAGTTCAGGTGCCTCCTATGCTTTATGGGATATTAATGAAGAGGAAGGAACTGCAATTTATTTTCAACGTATAAATGATCGTACCTTTTATTATTCATTGAAAGGTCTTGTGAAGGTATATTTCACTGAACAAGGTGAGGTTTATAAATACGAGCAAACAATGCTTGAGCAGATAGAAGAATTAGAGGTACAAAAAAATCTACTACCACCAATTCAAATTATTCAAGTATTGTATGCGCGCAATTTAATTAAGCCAGATTCGCAAATTACGAGCATGAAGCTAGGCTACTCAACATTATTCCAATTTACACAAACGCAAGTATTCGCACCGACTTGGGAAGTACGAGTTCGAACACCAGAAGGAACGAGTGAGGAATTTTTCGTCAAAGCGGTTGATGGAAAAGTTGTTGATATGCAGCTCGATGTAAAAGCAGTAGAGGAAGAAGAATAAGGGGTTTTGACGATGCGATTTAGTATTTTAGCTAGCGGTAGTACAGGCAATGCCGTTTATGTAGAAAATGACGAACACGCTTTTTTAGTAGATGTGGGCTTAAGCGGTAAAAAAATGGAGCAGCTTTTCGCCAAAATTGATCGTGATATGAAAAAGCTTTCAGGTATTTTAGTGACACACGAACATAGTGACCATATTAAGGGGCTAGGCGTTGTCGCACGAAAATATAATGTACCGATTTATGCAAATGAAAAAACTTGGTCGGCAATGGACACACATATTGGTAATATCCCTGTAGATCTACGCTTTCAATTTGATATGGAGACAGTAAAATCATTCGGTTCGTTAGACATTCAATCATTTGCTGTCTCTCATGATGCTATAGACCCTATGTTTTATGTCTTTCATGAAGAGGGACGCAAGCTAGCTGTTATAACAGATACAGGCTATATCAGTGATCGCATGAAAGGTCATATTCGCGGAGCAGATGCCTTTGTCTTTGAAAGTAATCATGATATCGGCATGCTACAAATGGGTCGCTACCCGTGGAGTATTAAGCGCCGCATTTTAAGCGATGTTGGTCACGTTTCGAATGAAGATGCAGCCGTTGCGATGAGTGAGGTTGTTTTCGAAAAGCCAACACAAATTTATTTATCCCATTTAAGTAAGGATAATAATATGAAGGATTTAGCGCGCATGAGCGTTTCGCAAACATTGCAAACATGCGGCATAGTTACAGGTGAATTCGTGCATTTACATGATACAGATGCAGAGGAGCCAACTAAATTGGTGACAGTTTAGCTACGTTTTCAAAAGTGTAATCAGCTATCTAACAAGCGGTGCATTGGCCTGCTTGTTAGATAGCTGATTTTTTTATTGCAGTTTTAATTAATTTTCATCTAATTTTAATGTTTCATGTGTATGCTAATAATAACAAATGAACGAAAGGGCGATTTATATGACAAATTTTGAAGAGCATAACACACAACAAGAACCAGAACAATTAACACCGTTGCAAGAGCGTTTGCGACGTGAGGAATTAGAAGCACAAAGAAAACGTGACAAAAAAGGAAAAGGAGGAAGCAAAGTAGGCTACTTTATGAGTGGGCTATCAGGTATTGTTATAGGTGCTCTGCTTTTATGGTTATTGCTGCCTTCCCTTGTAGGGCAATTACCAGGTACGCAACAATCGAATCCTACGACAGACTCTAGCAACAAAACAATCCAGCAAAATGTAACTGAAGTCTCAACAGATGCTACAGGTGCAGTAGAGAAGGTCTCTGACGCAGTTGTTGGTATTACAAATATTCAGCAAGTAACTAACTTTTGGGACCAATCTACATCTTCTGAAAAGACAGGTAGTGGCTCCGGTGTCATTTATAAAATTGATGGAGATAAAGCATTTATCGTAACAAATCATCACGTAATTGATCGTGCACAGCAATTAGAAGTTACGCTTGCGGATGGTTCTAAAGAAGATGCACAACTAGTAGGGAGCGACATCTGGACTGATTTAGCTGTTATCGCAATCGATAGTAAAAATGTAAAAACAACTGCTAAATTTGGTGACTCAGATGTGCTAAAACAAGGGGAAACAGTTATTGCAATCGGAAATCCATTAGGCTTAGAATTTTATGGCTCTGTAACAAAAGGAATTGTATCTGGGAAAGATCGCTCAGTACCAGTCGATTTAAACAATGACGGTCAACCAGATTGGCAAACAGAAGTATTACAAACAGACGCAGCAATCAACCCAGGTAATAGTGGTGGCGCTTTAGTGAATATCGCTGGTGAATTAGTTGGCATTAACTCAATGAAAATTGCTCAATCATCTGTCGAAGGCTTAGGTTTCTCAATTCCAATTAATTCAGCTATTCCAATTATCGAGGAATTAGAGCAACATGGCGAAGTAAAACGTCCAGCAATGGGAGTCTCACTACTTGATTTAACAGAAGTACCAGCCTTCTATCAACAACAAACATTAAAAATACCACAAGAAATTACAACAGGTGTTGTTGTGACAGATGTAGTACGTGGCTCAGCAGCAGAGGCAGCAGGTGTTCAACAATATGATGTTATTGTTGAAATGGATGGCAAGAAAATTGAAAACTCAATTGAGCTTCGTAAACACTTATACAATGAAAAAGAAGTGGGTGACACATTAACATTAAAAGTGTATCGCCAAGGAAAAATTGTTGAATTAAAATTAGCATTAAATACAAACGCAACAATATAATTGTGGATAACTAACAATATATGCATGTACAACAAGTAGGGAAGAAATAGTGTTCTTTCCTACTTGTTTTTTCTTTGTTACAATGGATTGTGGATAACATTGTGGAGAATGTGTATAAGTTTGTGGAAATTTCAGATTATTGGAGGTAAAGAAAAATGGAAAAATTCAGTTGCGAAATCCATATAGATCACGCGTTAGACATGTTTGTAGCAGAGAACGAGGATTTTCCGATTATGGATAAACTAGTTAATAGCGAAAAGTTATCCACAAAATGTGACTACTGTGAAGAGCAAGCTGTATATATTGTATCAAGTAAATAACTTTACACAATATATTGAAATGCATTGTTGATATGTGGATAACTTTTGTGGATAACATGTTTGTAAATGAATTGTAAAGGTGGATAAGCTGTGAATATAACAATCATTTCCGTAGGAAAACTAAAGGAAAAGTATTTAAAAATGGGCATAGATGAATACGCCAAGCGCCTGAGCAGCTACGCAAAAATCGAATTCATTGAAGTACCCGATGAAAAAGCCCCTGAGCAGCTATCCGACGCTGAAATGGAGCTCGTCAAAAAAAAGGAAGGCGAACGCATCTTAGCCAAACTAAGCGACGGCACCCACGTCATCGCTCTCGCTCTTGACGGGAAAATGAAAACAAGCGAAGAAATGGCAGCCGATTTAGATACACTAATGACATACGGAAAAAGCAAAGTCGCGTTTGTTATCGGCGGCTCGCTGGGCCTTCATGAGGACGTATTAAAGCGCGCGGATGAAAAGCTATGCTTCGGCAAAATGACCTTGCCCCATCAGCTAATGAAATTAGTGCTGGTGGAGCAGATTTATCGGAGTTTTAGGATTATTAAGGGAGAACCTTATCATAAATAAATGAGGTTTTGAATTACATGAAACAGTCTACGAATTAAAGTAGATTGTTTTTATTTATTGACATGGAGTTAACTCTATCTTTTAAAGTGAATAGATTAAAAGAATGGCGTGATGTAAATAACGGTTGTGACATATATTGATTGGGTTATATGCATTTTTAACGGGATTGGCAGGTATTAAACAATGCAAGGAAGTAGGATATCATGCACGAGCTTTATTATTTGTCAGTGTATCAATATGTATAATTGTAATCTTATTTATCCCAAGTAAAGACTTGCAATTGGTTTTACTAATTCTCGCATTTATATTGTTATATATATTGGCAATATCTCAAGGGATAGCAACAAATGGTCACATTAAAGTCAGCCATCATATTATTCGTTTCATTTTCAATAGTATAATCGTTCTATTGGTTTATAAATTTATAAAATAATAGGTGGTAGTAGTGAAAATTGGAAAATTTGCGGAGTATACGGGCATTAGTAAAGATACTATTCGATACTATGAAAAGATAGGTTTATTGTAGCCAGAAATTAAAAACAAACATCGTGAATATAGCAACCTTGATGTGATTTTAATTGAAACCATTATTAAACTTAAAGAAACCGGATTTTCAATATTGGAAATGAAAAAACTTTTTGAGTGGTCGAAAAATACGGACCAAAATAAAAAATTAACAATTGAAGGAATTTGAAACATTCCCTCGAATAACTACTTATATTATAAAATAAGTAGGGGATTTGATTCGATGGATTTAGAACAAAGAAAGGCTTGGAATAAAAATCATAAGCTATTAACCGAAATAATATCAAAACCCAATGAACATGCTCAAGCGATGGAACTTTTTCTCACTCACCATGCGTTATTGTATTCATCAAAGATGAGTAATAGTAGTTGCTCTACGCTTGAGGATTTGGTTTTGGAAAATTTGGAGGAAATCACATTTAGAAGGTACCCAGTAAATGCTCCAGATACAAAGAACTCAATTGTATGGCATCTTTGGCATATTACTAGAATAGAAGATATGACAATGAACATCTTAGTTGCTAACAGTCAGCAGGTACTTTATTCTGACAGTTGGCTTCAAAAGATGAACATCAGATTCTCACACAGTGGAAATGAAATGAGCTGTGAAGACATTGCAGAATTAAGTTCAAGCATTGATATTGATGCCTTATTAGAATACAGAGTAAATGTAGGAAAACAAACACGACGAGTTATATCGTCACTGAAACGAGAAGACTTTAGAGAGAAAGTACAAGCTAGCAGAATTAAAAGGTTATTTGATGAAAAAGCTATTCTCCAAGAAGCAAGTGAGATTGCTGAATATTGGAGCAGGAAGACTGTCGCTGGGCTTGTGTTAATGCCAGCAACAAGACATAACTTTTTACACTTAAACAAGTGTAACCGTATAAAAAATAAAATACAAAAGAAAGTGAAGAAACCACTACTAGATTAGGGGGCTTTGTCTCTATATACAGATATATATTTTATTTTTAACAAAGATATTGTGCCTAGATACATCACGAGGAACTGTACCATAAATAAATGAGGTTTTGCACATGGAGTTAATTTTCCATGTGTTTTTTTATACAGATGAAGTGAAAAATAGGTACATTGTGAAGAAGGAATGGTGTTAGAACAGAATATGCCGATTCTTTGTATTAAGTAAATTAATGAAAAGCGACCAACTCATTGAAGAGTTAGTGAAAAACGTGAACAATCTTCGATGTTGAAAAAGGCAGTTACTAGGGTTGCCACAAAACAGTCGATTCAGTTCATTCCATTTATCGAGCAAGCTTAAGTTTTGGAGCAATGAGGTATATAGGAAATAGTCATGTAGATGAATGCTATGCAGTTTGTAAAAGAGGGGCTTTGGGTAACGATAGTTATTGAAAGTTCTTCATAACCTAACATACTTATGATACAGTTTCCCTATAGTAAAACTTAAGGAGGAAAAATAATGAAAAGTCTAAAGATGATTTTATTAATGTCAGTATTATTAGTGTTTTCGTTTTATGAAGAAGTTTCAGCCAAAAATCTTAAAGAAGTTGACCCACATTATAATTGGACTATTACATTTGAAACCCAATTAGATAAGAAATCAGTAAATAGCGACACAGTAGTTGTATTTGATAAGAATTACATTCAAGTAACAGATGTAAAAGTTTCAGCAAATAAAAATAAAATTCTAGTAGAAGCACCATTAGGTGGTTATGTAAGTGGGCAGAGCTATACACTTCGTATCAATGAAGTGAAATCAGTTAATGGTAAATTCATAAACAAAGAAATAAAGTTTACTATTAAGACATTAGACAAAAAAGATAGTGACAATATTATTATGATAAATCCAAAAAAGGAAGTTAAGATTTCAATTAATAATATAATTGTTCCAAAAGAATACAAATCAAATATCTCTTACACTAACATGAGTAAAGAGCGAGAATCATTAACTAAACAATGGTTAGATAAAGCTATGAGTAAATATCCTAGTTATTTCTTAAGTGATAATATTGATAATATCTTTGTATCCAATAAACTATATGTATATGGAGTTCGATATGGCGGTACATATATTGGTAAAGATATCTATTTAACTAATCAAAATCACTATACTTTTAAAGACTTTGAGAAGATATTCCATGCTGAATTTTCAAGTATCCTATACTATAAAAATCAGAAGAAATTTAACGATAAAGCATGGCAAGCATTAAATCCTAAAGGCTTTCAATATAGTGGCGATGGTAGCGAATACCTTGAATCGAAAAATTCCAAATATGACTCCTCTAAAGATAAGCTCTATTTTGAAAAAGGTTTTCTAACAGAGTATGCAACAACTAGCTTAGAAAATGATTTTAATGCCATTGTAAGAGCGATGTTTTCTGGGGATAAAACTCTATGGGATAACATTGATAATAACCCATCTTTAAATGGGAAATTAGATTTAGCTATAAAGTTCTATAATTCATTAGACCCTATGTTTACCAAAGAATACTTCAAGAATCTATAGGATACTCTCGGTATAGTTAAGTTGGGTTTTGGCATCATCCTATATCCTAAAAACCTCACTTAGCAACATCATGGAGAACCGTATCATAATTAAGTAAGGCTATTTTAGAAAAAATAATACAGCACCAGTCCTTTATTAGATTGGTGCTGTTTGAATTAAGGCTTATCCTAATATTTCTAGAATGCCTTGGCTCATTTGATTAATTTGGGCCATCATGGATTGTGATGACTGTAGGAGAATTTGATTTTTCTTCAAAGTGGACATTTCTTTTGCCATATCGGCATCACGTAATTGTGATTCGGTCTTTATTAAATTTTCTTCTGCATTTTTAACGTTATTGTAGGCATGTTCAAATCGATTTTGGTATGCACCTACAGTTGACCTTGCACTTGACACTTTCTTAATAGCATTATCAATTATAGAAATGACTGCATTTGCATTCGCTTGAGTATCAACGGGCAGTGGATCGATTTTTAGTTTCTGAACGGTTACATTGGGAATTGATATTCTAACCTTTTGTCCAGCATTACTTCCTACTTGTATATCCAAATGTAAGAACAAATCTTCTTCCTGTGCTTCACCATAAACATTAAGGTCAAATACACCATTTCCATTATTTGGCCAATTTCCGTTGGCTTGATCATTCCTATTATCATAAATATATATTTTTTCGCCATCAGCTGCTAACTGTGAGTAATGATTTACAAAACTTGTTGCATTACTTGGCATAGATGGATTATCTGGATCATAAACAAACCCTGGTTGACCATATGCTGTTTCGATAATTTTATTTACTAAATCCGTTCCGTTTGTAATGGTACTGATATCAACTTCCATCACGGGATTAAAGTCATTTAATCTTGATGTATCTGGATTACCATTGACAAATTTAATACTATAAGCTTTTGTACAAGTACAACAAGTGTAATTAACACCTTTTCCTGCTAATTTAGCTACGTCACTTGCTGATGTAATATTGCTAAAATCAATGATAGCACTAGCGTAATCCTTTCCGCCGTATGTATATTTGTCAGTTATTCCGCCACTCGATGTAATTTGTTTAACATATGAAGCTAAATTATCAGACGATATTTGATCCCCATCTTTATTAGCCTTTCCAGCAAGTAAAGCCATACCATTGAATTCTGTGTTGTTAGCAATATCGCTTATGCCCTTTATTATTTGATCTACTTCTGTCTGTATTATAAGTCTATCTGCATCCGTTAAAGTATCATTTGAAGCTTGTAGCGCAAGTTCTCTAAGCCTTAGTAAATTAGGGTCTATAATATTACCTAACCCACCATCAGCTACTTGAATAAGTGAAATCCCATCTTGAATATTTTCTCCAGCTTGATTTAGCCCACGAATTTGTGCTCTCATCTTTTCTGAAATACTTAATCCAGCAGCATCATCAGCGGCTTGGTTGATTTGTAAGCCTGAAGAAAGTTTATTTAAAGTTTTATTTAATTCAGTATTTGTGTGGTTGTATCGATTTTGTGTGAATAAACCTTGATTATATTGAACTCTCAATTTCTAGCCCCCGAAATACATTATATATTAAAATATTACTATCAAATTCCAAGATAGTCCATTTATTAGTGAGTATTTTAATGGTTTATTGTGTGGGGTTAAATGTAAAGTAGATATGGAAATGTTTGTAATTCTTGTCACGCCCAAAGTTGAAATTAGCTTAACAAAATTATTTCTTGTAGCCGTGAATGGGATATTTAATTTAATCAAAGCTAAAACAATTCTAAATGGAGCTTGTGGAATAGTAAAAGCATTATTTAGGTTAAAACTGCTTAGAGGCTTAGCTGCTTGGTAATCAAGAATTTGTGCTATTTTCTAATCTTTTTTAATTAAACTGTTGTGGATTCACCTAGAACTTGGTGTTCATGTTGGCCTTTAAAATTAATAGCTTTGAAGCACAGTTTTTTAGTAAATATAAAAAAGCCGATTCAAGATTATTTCTTGAATCGGCTTATCTTATGAAACTCAATTCCAACAATAGCTTTCTTAACTCAAATTATTTATAAAGGTTATGCTGTTATTTAAGCTCAACTAGGATACGTCCTATTCCTTTTAAATAATGTTCATGTAGCTGTAAACGGCTCGATACATAGGATTTTTATAGAAATTTAAAAGATAAAGTTGAGCAGCTTCATTTCCATTAATAGAAGATAATTTTGTTTTCAGTGCCTTTTGTAATGTGTTTAAATATTTTATTTATCTTCTCTCATTAATATTTTAAAAATCATGGGGATATTTTAGTAATGTTTGAGTATATTTTTGAGTTTTTATCCATTGCAGATAGGTATAAAAGCATTTTCACGTGTGTAGCTATAGTATTATGATAACCTTGTAACATAAAAAAAAATCAAGTGAAAAAGGCAAAACATGGGAAACTGTGAGACGCAAAGCCAAGGGCCTGAACCACGTTATGTGGATGGTAGCCGGTTACCACAAGGATTCAAAGCCTTTTCCTGTGAACCCTGTTAGGAGGCTTATGTTTATGCGCGCTATTCCTTCTTCACTACTAAAAGGTAGGGTAAAGAACATGAGTAAAAGATTGTCGAGTAAAATTTCAGCATTACTAGCACTTGTTTTAGTTTTGCAAATTTTTCTGCTTCCAATGAAAAATGTTTTGGGAGCAACAGATAATAGCATTCTGCCGCCAAGTAACCTTGCATATCAACATATCACACCAGATGTTGTGAAGCTTACTTGGAGTGAGGTAGTTAGTGCTACAGGATATAAAATATATGAAATTACAGAAGGTCAATTAATACCACGTGGTACAGTTACTACGAACAGCTATACGATTAATGATCTTCCAGAAGGATCTTACACATATGTTGTTTCCACGTTAAGTGCAAACGGGGAGTCTGGTCCTTGTGCACCAATCACAGTGGACATTGTTTACCCAACGATTGAAGCACCAACACTTACGTATACTTTACAAAACGTCAACGACATTAACTTGAGCTGGACGACTTCTCTATATGCGGAAGGATACAAAGTATACCAAATTGGATCCAATGGAGAGTCCACTTTAGTTACTACAGTCACAGGTAAAACGTATACAATTTCAAATGCTCCAGAAGGGGACTTCAAGTATGCAGTCTCTTCATTTAGCTCTAAGTTTGGAGAGTCACCAATTTCTAATACTGTAAGCGTAACACTGGATCATCCAGAAATGGCAGCGCCAACGAATTTGATGTATACAATTACAAATGTCAATGACGTAACACTGAAATGGACTGCCGCTGCAAATGCAACAGGTTATAATGTATATCAAATTATCGGTGACCAAAAAATATTGAAGAGTACAGTAACAGGAACGAGTGTAACCTATACAAATATGCCTAGTGGGGAATACGTATATGAAGTTCATTCTGTAAGTAGTCGCTTTGGAGAATCAGCAGGAAATCAAGTAACGGTGACTATAGGTGAAGTGACGTTGCTTCCTCCATCAAATGTAACATTTACAATTGCAAATCTTAATGACGTTACGTTAAAATGGAACGCTGCTGCAAATGCAACAAGCTATAAAATTTATCAAATTATTGATGATCAGAAAATATTAAAAAGTACAGTAACAGGAACGAGTGTAACATATACAAATACGCCTAGTGGGGAATACGTATATGAAATTCATTCTGTAAGTAGCCGTTTTGGAGAATCGGCAGAAGGTAGCCAAGTAAATGTCATTATCGGTGAAGTTGCGATGACGCCTCCAAGCAATGTTACATATACAATTGTGAATGGAAACGACATTGTTTTAAAATGGGACGCTGCTACGAATGCGACAAGCTATAAAGTATATCAAATTATCGATGGACAAAAGGTGCTAAAGAGCACTGTAACGAAAGCAAGTGTTACATTTGCAAACTCTTCAGCAGGAGACTATGCTTACGAAATTTACTCTGTAAGTAGTCGTTTTGGAGAGTCGGCAAATGGGAGCCCAATTCCTGTAACAGTAGAGCCTGTTGAAATGGCAGCACCAGCGAATCCAATATATACAGCAGCTAACATTAATGATGTTACATTAAGCTGGGATACTGTAACCTATGCGACAAACTATAAAGTATATCAAGTATTAAATGGACAAAAAGTATTAAAAAGTACAGTAACTACACCAAAAGCAACATTTACGAATTTGCCAGCAGGAGACTATACTTATGAAATTCACGCTTTCTCTAGTCGTTTCGGAGAATCAGCGGAAAGTGCGAAAATCTCATTTGCAATTGAATTCCCGCAAATGAATCCACCAGCAAACTTAACATATGTTATTAAAAATACTTCTGATTTCACTTTAAACTGGGATGCCGTAAAAAATGCAACGAGCTATAAAGTGTATCAAATTATTGATGGCCAAAAAATACTGAAAAATACAGTTACTAGTACAACTATTAACTATACAAAGATGTCACCAGGTGAATATACTTATGAAATACATTCCGTAAGTAACCGTTTTGGAGAATCTGTAGAAGGTAGTATAGTTTCTTTAAAATTAAATGATGTAGATTTACCTTCACCGACAAATTTAGTGTACACAGTTCTTAACGGAAATGACATTAAGTTAACGTGGACAGCTGTTACGGGTGCATCAAGTTATAAAGTTTATGAAATTATCGATGGCCAAAGAGTTTTAAAGAGCACGATAACAGGCACAACTGTAACTTATACGAACCAATCAGAAGGGGATCACAGCTATGTTGTGACAACTTTCTCGTCATTGCTGGGAGAGTCATCAACTGCAGCAGAAATTACAGTTCCTTTACAAAATCCAAATATGGCAGCACCGAGTTCTCTAACATTCAAAATTCAGAATGGAAATGATGTTGTTTTAACTTGGGGAGCAGTTCAATATGCAACAAGTTATAAAGTGTATGAAATTATTGATGGGCAAAAAGTACTGAAAAATACAGTAACTACTTTATCAGCTAAATTGTCTAACGTTTCATTTGGAGATCATGTTTATGTTGTTCATTCTGTAAGCTCTCGCTTTGGAGAGTCAGCAGAAGGTAGCGAAGTGTCTGTTAATATGAGTGAAGTACAAATGGCTGCACCAGATAATGCAACGTACAGTTTCGTAAATGGAAATGATATCAAGTTAACTTGGGGAACGGTTCCTTATGGAACAAACTATAAAGTATATCAAATTATTGATGGACAAAAAGTATTAAAAAGTACATTAACTACTACAACAGTAACTTATGCAAATCAGCCACAGGGCGAGTATGTGTTTGAGATTCATTCGTATAATTCTCGCTATGGTGAATCGTCAGAAGGAAGCAAAGTATCATTAACTTTAGTTTTCCCAGAAATACAAGCGCCTAGCAATTTAACGAAAACAGCTACAAATGTGAATGACATCGTTTTAAAATGGAACGCAGTAACATATGCAACGAGCTATAAAGTGTATCAAATCGTTGATGGACAAAAAGTATTAAAGAATACAGTAACAACTACTTCTGCATCATTCCCTAAAATGGAAGAAGGTCAATATGAATTTGTAGTTCATGCTGTAAGCCCACGTTTCGGTGAATCGGCTGAAGGAAGTAACATTAATTTTGATATTATTTGGCCTGAAGTACAAGCTCCAGAGATGACGAGTACGATTTTTAACGGTAACAATATTACGTTGTCATGGCAAGCTGTAAATTGGGCAAATGAATACCTTGTATATGAAGTAACGGAATCAAATCGTCAATTAGTATACAAAGGAACAGCTTTAACTACACAACTTTATAATCTTTCAGAAGCAACGCATTCTTATGAAATTGTTGCGTATAGTACTCGTTTTGGAGAATCAGCTCCTTCTAGCCTATTGGCAGTGAACATTGTATACCCAGAGATGGAATCTCCAGTAGCAAGCATTAAATTACTAAGTCCGACGAGTGCTCGAATTTTATGGAACTTTGTAACGTATGCAAATGGTTATAATTTATATGAAATTGTGAATGGAGAACCAGTATTAATTGCTGAAAAAATTAATAACTTGTCTTACACAATTTCAGATTTAACGTATGCAGATCACGAATATTATGTAACAGCGTATAGTAACTCATTTGGTGAATCAACACCATCGAATATTGTGTTGGCAAAATTGATTGTGGATACAACAGCTCCTGTTACGACAGCTAATGTACCAGCTGGATGGACAAACGTAAGTCCTGTAGAAGTTACTTTATCTGCAACAGATGATGAAACAGGTGTAGCAAATATGTATTATTCATTAGATGGTGATGCATTTGTATCTGGAACATCGTTTACAGTGTCAGAGCAGGGAATTCATAAAATTACTTTTTACTCTATAGATAAAGTGGGTAATAAAGAGGCAGAAAAAACTGCAATTGTGAAAATCGATACAGAAGCGCCAGCTACAAAAACTAGTGATATTCCAGAGTGGCTTACTGCAAATAAAGCTATTAACTTATTAGCAACAGATGCATTAAGTGGAGTATATAAAACGTTCTATTCAATTGATGGAGCAGCATACGTAGAAGGTACAACAATTAAAGTAGATGGAAGCAAAGCTTCTTATAATGTTAACTTCTATTCAGTTGATGTTGCTGGTAACAAAGAGGAAGTTCAAACGATTAAATTAAAAGCAGATTTAATCGCACCTACTACAACTGCGACAGCTCCAGCAAAATGGACAAACAAAGATGCAGTTGTAAAATTACAAGCACAGGATGTTGAAAGTGGCGTTGCGAAAACGTTCTATTCAATTGACGGATCTTCCTTTGTAGAAGGTAATACGTTTACAGTTCAACAAGAAGGAAAGCATACAATCCAATTTTATTCAGTTGATTTAGCAGGTAATGTGGAAGATTTGAATACTATTGAAGTGAAAATTGATAAAACCGTACCAAATGTTTCAATGGATGTAAGCAAAGAGTACAAGCTTGGCGATTCAGTACAATTAACATATTTAGCTAACGATAGTCTTTCAGGTGTTGTTTCGGAAAAGATGGTTGTTACTTCCCCGAGTTTAAAAACAACAGTTGTAGCAAATGGAGATTCTATAAAATTTGATGAGCAAGGTATGTATAATGTCACTATTACAGCAACTGATGCTGCTGGAAATAGCACGACTATTACAAAACAATTTGCCGTTTACATTCCAGCCACGATTGAAGTAACACCAGAAGTTATTAAAGGAAATAAAGGGGTATTCACAGTGCGTGTTATTCTGCCCGCAGGAATCAGTACAAAAGGCTTCGACCTAAATACTGCAACTATTAATGGCGTAAAAGCCTTAAATAGTAATAATGGATATTATAATCAAGCAGGGCTTGGACAGTTTAAGTTCGAACGATCTGATTTCACATGGAATCAATCGCAAGTAACCCTTGTGTTTAAAGGTTATGTAAATGGAGTACTCGTTGTAGGACAAAAAACTGTTAAGGTAATTCAATAAACATTTATATTTCCCTAAGGGCTCATTTTAAAAAATTTAATATCTGTACCTATAGAGGGTCTCCCTTTTGACATTTTAAAAATGAATATAGATATAGAGTTTCGGTTTGGTTTAGAAGTGTTAGTAGAAGGATGTAAAAGTAAAGTAAAGCGGGGCAGGCTAGGATTTGTTCCAAAGTTGTACCATAAGTAATGGTATTTTCCAAAAAAACCACCTAGAACGTTAGATTAAAAGCGTTTCAGGTGGTTTTACTTTATAATTTTTGAAGCGATATTCGAAAGAAATGTTTTATCGTGTTATGGAAATATTAAATTTTCCCTGACTGCATCTTATAATTTCTTTTTATCATACCTGATGTAGTTATCATTCCAAATTTTTCATAATAGGGAACTAAATCCTCATCGCAGCACAAATCAATCATATAAATATCATCAAGCTCTTGAAGCATTCTTTGTACTAATTCCTTACCGATACCTTTATTCTTATATGCTGGTAAAACTTCGAGGAGTGGAATGTATGCAGAGATAACCCCATCACTAATTGCTGTAATGAATCCTACAACTTTATTAGTATTAGTATCTATTGCGATGACTATTTTACTGCTATTTTTTAATATTTTTAAATGAGTTTGTGTACTTGGTGGATTTGGCCAGTCTACAAAAAAGCCTTCTAACATCTCATAAGAAATGTTTTCAAGATTATTTTTATATATCATTATTATCATCTCCTAAATTAAATTGTAAAATTAGGGAGATGAATCAATTGTAAAGTAACATACTTATGCCTCCAAAATTACATTTGTAATGCTATAAAATATATAATTCGATAAGAATTATATATTTCCTTTAAATTATTTTTAATGACATTGTTCAAAAAATAAGGACTGCACTTACACTAGTAATATTGAATCGTATCATAAGTAAAGCCTTTTAATTTTTATTTTTCCTCTTTATAAAAGCGTTCGCCAGATTCGGGGTTGAAATAAACAACTAATTTTTTATTTGTGATTGGATCAATTGAAATCTCATTTGTCCGTATGAACCCTTTTGGTACTTGGCTGCCGTGTTTTGTTTTAAAGCGACGATCCCAAATGAGCCATGATCCGATAATTAAAATAATCAGAATCAAGAATTGGATACTGTAAAATCCTATAACCCATTTCATTAGTTATCTCTTTTCTGCAATAACTGCTGTTCCGTAGGCCACAATCTCACTCATATTTTGACCGATTTCACCAGAGTCAAAACGCATCATAATAATAGCATTTGCGCCCATTGCTGTAGCATTTTTCACCATACGATCCATCGCTTGTTTTCTGGCATCTTCAAGCATTTCTGTATATTGATTTATTTCTCCACCTACTAATCCCTTAAAAGAAGCCATAATATCTTTACCAATTCCTCTGGCCCTTACAGTTAAACCAAACACCGGACCTAGTACCTCTGTAATTTGATGATTAGCAATATTCTCAGTTGTTACAATGATCATATGAATTCGCTCCTTTAAAAAATAATAATTACATATTTATAATATAATATATTTTTAGACAATAGTGATATTAACCACTGAAAGCTAATATATTTTAGGCTAAATCCCCATTTAGATATATTATGGAGAACCGTATCATAAGTAAGTGCAATTGTAATGATATATTCTTTAACAAGCCCATATATTATTAATTTTAGTTAGACATATTCAGATAAAATGAATATGTCTATTTTTTTGCAAGATCTTGTAACGTTTTAGCACTTTACTAGTTATTAAGGTAAGGGAGGGGAGACAATGGACTTTGAGGAAATTTATCGAGCGTATTTTCATGACGTTTATTTGTATATGAGATCACTGACGATAGATGAAAAAATAGCAGAAGAAATCACACAAGAAACATTTTTTAAGGCACTAAAATCCATTCACCAATTTGATGGCAAAAAAGATGTGCGAGCATGGCTTTTTACAATCGCTAAAAATACATACTTTACACATTACAAAAAGCAGCAGTACCAAGCCAATCAAGTGGAAGCCTCTGTATTAGATGATGTTCGAGTCGTAGAATATTTAATGAATGAAGAACAAGCTTTTGCTATTCATCATTATTTGCACAAAATGGAAGAGCCTTATAAAGAAGTATTCTCCCTTCGTATATTTGGTGAACTGTCATTTGGGAAAATTGGTCAACTGTTTGGAAAAAGTGATGGCTGGGCTAGAGTAACGTTTTACCGTGCAAAAAAGAAAATATTAGCGTATATGGAGGCGAAACAAGATGAAGGAAGTTAAATGTACAATTATTCAAGATTTGTTACCACTTTATGTGGATGACGTCGTAAGTGAAGATACAAAAGAGATGGTAGGGCGACATTTAAAAACTTGTCAAGCTTGCCAAAAGGATTATGAGCAAATGAAGGAAACATTGTATGTACCTATTGAAAATAATGTGACATTGTTCGAGAAGCTTAATAAAAAATGGAATCACAAAAAAATGAAACTTATTGGTGGATCAGTTGTAATGACTATTTTATTGTGTCTGGCTGTATTTTCATATGTGTTTCACTATCAAAATCCTATTCCTTATTCAAAGGATTTATTTGAGATTGAAGAGAAAGAAGATGGGTCACTTGTTTCTAATTATTTTGGGGAAAGCCATGCGGGCTCTTATATAACGCACCCAATGAAAGTTGAAATAGATGGGAAAATAAAATTTGTTAGCCTTGTCTATTATGTTGAAACAATAGCTAATTCTCCTACAAGTAATTTTTTCCGAGAGGATAAAAGGATAGGTCCTGAGCAATTTACGCTACCAGATAGCAATATTGTTGATGCTGTATACTATGGGGAATTTGATTTGGAAAAAGTAATTGCTACAAAAGAGCAAACATGGAACGAGCTTTTGCAAGATATGACGTTAATTTGGGAGAGATAGAGGGAGCTAAATATTTAGTTTTATTATTCAATAAATAAAACCCCATTTATATTAGTTGAGGAGAACCTTATTAATAAGTAAACGAGGTAAAAAAAGCTCAGAAATACTAAATTAGTAGTGTTTCTGAGTTTCTTTTAAGCTAAGGAATATCTCGCTTAAATCAAGAAGGAGTATGGCTTCACCATATAGAATTAGGATATGGTAAATAAGGAGGAAGAAAATGAACTATAAAGTGGAGATTAACATTCCAATATGTAATAATGAAGTACCCGAATTAAGAGAACTTGTCGGCTGGGGGAGACGAGACAAAGATTATCCGACATTATTTGAACGTTGTAATTTTTGGGCTGGTGTTAGAAATGAAGATAGTAAGCTAATTGCCTTTGGTTATGTTTGTGGAATGGGCTTAGAACATGGATATCTGGAAGATATTATCGTTCATCCAGAATATCAGGGAAATGGAATTGGCGTTAAATTGGTAAAAGAATTATTGCGAGAATCTGAACGTTTTGGATTAGGAATTGTAACGGTAACATACGAGGAAAAGAATACTAACTTCTATAAAACTTGCGGCTTTATACCGGGTACGGGAGGGGTCTGGCAATCAGATAAGTAATAAACCTAACACCCTAAAAATGCAAATTTGGGTTAAACTGTGTATTTTGGATTTTTACAATAGTTAATTCAACCCTTGAAGAATTGGGTGTTTATTGGATTTATTTAATTGTCGTAGTACAAACATATTAATTTTTGAGAAAGAGGGCGTCCGAAAAGCCATTTTGGACGCCCTCTTTGTGACTACTGGTAGGAGCATAGTTTAATAGATGCGATTGATATAGCGATTAGTAATTCAGAAAAGGCATATAAACTTAATTATCGAGAGATTTACCATAAATAAGGGCTACTATAACTGTTATATTATAAGATTTATTTTCATCCAAACTGCCAAAAAATAAATAATAAAAATTTTTTGGTGGAAATTGCCGTTTTGTGTAGTATTATGATTTTATAATATAAGTGCAGATACTATAAAAGCTTCCGATAATATATATAGGTAAGGGAATATTATCAGGTTTTGGGGAGCCGTTGGATAGAGCCTTTAACAATTAAAATACAAAATCTATGTTCAAAAAAGGATGACGAATATGAGTAAAAATCTTTTTTCAACCATTAATAAATCATTCAAGCTCAAATTAATGTTTATTTTGCTATGTATATCACTAATTCCACTTATTGCTGCTTCAACGATTTTACTCATGCAATCCAACGCTGCCATAAGTACTGCATCTAAAGGTTCCTTTGAAGAGGCAACAAATCTTAATACAAAATATATTAACGACTGGATTTCACAAAAAATTGAATCGATGCAAGCTGTAGTGAAGGCGCATCCAGAATTTTTGAATGATGACCCTGAACAAGTTATCCCAGTTCTGAAAATAATGGCACAAAGCGATTCTGACGTACAAGTATACTCTTATGTAGACACGAAGGGACATGTCTATGACACAAGCGACCAAAATTATGATGGAAGTGATTTTCAGAATGTTAAAAATGCGATGAGTACCAAAGAAATTGCTATTTCCGATATTCTGAAAGCTGTTAATGAAGATATTGACATCATTATTATCGATGTTCCCCTTGTAAATGATAAGGGGGAGTTTAGGGGGATTGTCCAATCGATGCTAGATGTGTCTAAAATCTCGAAAGTTGTTAAAGATATTAAAGTTGCAACAACGGGAAAAGGATACTTAGTATCAAGTAGCGGTGTAATTTTAGTTCATCCTGATGCCGCAAAAATTGGCACGAATATAAATGAAATAGAAAATAAAGATACCGTTGAACTGTTAAACAAGAATGTTCTGTCTAATACAAACGGCATCTTACAGTATCAAGAAGATGGTGGTCAAAGTATTTTGGCCTCTTATAAGGAAATCGAGAGGACAGGGTGGCGACTAGTTTTAGACGCGCCTTTGCAAGAAATGAATGAGCAAGTTACGAAATCTAGGAACATTGCAATTACTATTATTGTTATTTCTTTGATTAGTGTAGCTATCATTGCAATTTTGCTGTCAAGAGTAGTAGTTCGCCCGATTTTAAAGCTTATAGAAAACTCTAAGAACATGGCTAATGGTGATTTTACAACAAAAATTGATGTTAAAGGTAAGGATGAAATTGCTGAACTTTCTATTGCATATAATTCAATGATTGATAATTTAAGAAATCTAATACAGCAAGTAGTAGTTGCTACAAATACTGTAGATTCTAAAGCACATGAAATGAATAATATGGCTGTTCAATCAGGGAAAATATCATCTGAAATACTTGTAACAGTAGATAGTTTTGCAAATGGTGCAAATGACCAAGCTGAGTCAGTCCAAAATGGATCATCTATGGTAGCTGGTATAACAAAGGATATACAGGAAATCACGACTAATGTTGAAAACTCTGTAGATATGATCAAAGCTGTTAATGCGGCTGTTGATGAAGGATTTACAGCCATTGTAGGCCAGTTAAAACTTATGGAAGAAAGTAAGAAAACTACTGAAAATGTAGGAATGGCAATTGATATGCTGGCTGAAAAATCGGGCAAAATCAGTGATATAGTCGATGTTATTAGCGGTATAGCAAACCAAACAAACCTTCTTGCACTTAATGCAGCAATAGAAGCAGCACGTGCAGGAGAGCATGGGAAGGGCTTTGCTGTTGTTGCAGATGAGGTAAGGAAGCTGGCAGAGCAATCTGCGAATTCAAGCGATGAGATTATTGCACTGATTAAGGAAATACAGGCGAGGACATCTCAAAGTGTTGATGAGGTGAATCAAGTTAAAAATGTTGTATCTAAGCAAGAAATTGCAGTAAATGATACAAAGAAATATTTTGACGAAATAAGAGAGTCTGTAAAAAATATTGTGACACAAATAAACAATGCAGCATCTTCAGCAAATGAAGTAAATAAAAAGTCACATGAAATTTCTGAGGTTATGGAGAACATTGCATCTGTAGCTGAGGAAAATGCAGCAGCCACAGAAGAGTTTTTAGCAGTTACGCAAGAGCAGGCTCATGGGATACAACAAGTAAGAGCAGATTCTGATGATGTTGTAGAGGAAGCAAAAAATCTTCTTGAAGCGATTAAGTATTTTAAAATTTAATGGAAATAATTTATGCCGGAGTATACGAGCTCTGATTTTCCTTTGAATTATCTTTGAAGTACATCCATTCGATTTGTGGTTATAATTATTTTAGTCTGTACATGGGTTATTTTAATCGCTTTGTGTTTTGTTAGTACGATAATAAAGAATAGATGTTTTTAGAGGAGAATGGCTAATCGAGGCCATTCTCTTTTATGATATTAACTTTAAAAGTAGCTATTTCCTAATTTTTTGGACAAATACGGCGAATTATTTACAATGTTAAGTACAAAGCAAAAATGGTAAAACAACTAAAAAACCTCAATTTATTTTGTACATGAATAAATTCTGTAGCCTAATTTCCCTTTATACCTAAATATGATATCAAAATGTTTTTCCATAATTTCATAAAGTTCAGGTTCAATAGTATCTGAGTAAGGAATACCAGGTGCTGAATCGATGGATGTATTTTTTTGTATACGAATCTGTTCAAAACCTGCCTGTTCCAATAATGCCACCCAATCTTTTTTCATTGTAAGTGAATCAAATCCATAAAATTGTTTGATTTCATTTTCCTCTTTTTCCTTTAGTCGCTTGTTAATCGTTTGCTCAATTGCAATGAAACGACCGCCATTTTTTAATAACCGAAAGATTTCTTTAAGGGCTCTCGGTTTATTTACGAAAGAAAGAACAGATTCAGAAATAATAAAATCAAAATGATAATCAGGTAACGGAACTTTTTCTACTGAGCCTTGAATGATTTTTACTGGTAAGCTGTTTTTTTTCATTCTCCTCTCAGCCTTTGTAACCATTGTTGGATTAATATCTATGCCAGTGACTTTTGCGCCATATTTGTAAGCTAAATAGGCAGCAGTTTGGCCAGTACCACACCCTACATCTAGAATATGAGAATTTCTGTTAATGTTCTCCCTCTTAAGTATTTCCTTCGTTAAATTAATACCGCCAGGATGCGCCCCTTCAATACCGAGTTTCGATAAAAAATCTAGGTACTTGGAATTCTGAATTATAGCCACCTTCTTTATTTGTTTTTGAAAGGTAAGGAGTATAAAATTCCCTGCCTAAGAGCAGTTAAACGGGTATGGATATGCTTTTTTATATAATATGAATTTAAAAAAATATGGTTCTTGCAAGAGAGTTTGATGAAAATCAGTGAAGCAAAAGAATTAACAGGAAAGTTTGATTATTTCTATAGTTAGATTAGGGAAATAATAAAAAAGAAATTACTTTAAAGGAGGATGTTTATCGACAGACATTGAGTTAAAATGGTTGTTATGCAAGTTATAATGGTATGAGGAGGAACTATATGAAAATATTGAGAAACGGTATTGTGTTATTTTGTTTATTTCTATTAACGGGGTGTAGTGAAAAGCAATCTGAGTATAATTTGGATCAACTAGAGGGGCCAGCCGCTATACTAGTAGAAACATGGAGAGCAGAGGGTATTTCAGATGACGATATACTAAAGCAAATTGCTGATTTTATGAATGTGGATGGGACTGAGTTATATTATGATAAAGAATCAAAAAAACTAATCGAGCGAGTACAAAATTATAAACTAAATGGTACGGAACACACATTAAAGGAATTCATGGCTTTATTAAATAAAACAACAGTTTGGTCAGATATAGGTTTAGCAACAGATTTAGTTCACACACAAGCAGAATACCCAATTAATTACTCAGAAAATGCGCGTATTTTGGCTATATCTGAAAATAGTAAAAATCCTGAATTCAAATTATTAATGTATGTAGATGATGAAAATACTGCTGTTTATAAAGTAAAATCAGGTGAAAATGAGGCATTTAACCTTGATGCAGAAACAGCATTAAAATTGATATATGACAACAAAGTAAATCCGAAAGCAACAGTAACAAAAAAAGAGGAGTCAACGATAAATAAACAAGTATCTGAATCACAGGAGGAGAGTAGTCCATCAGAGGAGGTTCAAAGTGATATAGACAGTGTTCCTGTCCCAGAAGCGAATAATACCATGGAATCAGCACGAGAACAGATAGGGTATTTAATAACATACTATTTGCAAACATATGCAGACGGAGATACAGCATCCCTTGGGCATTATGTTTATCCGGAATCTCTTTTTTATTCAGAGCAAGAGCGCTATATGAAATCATTACATACGAAAGGCATCGTTCTTGATTTAATTGATTATAATGTAACGGTAATAGAGCAATTATCAGAAAAAATGTACGAAGTAGATGTAAATGAATATTACACAATTGATAACCCAGAGCAAGGTTTTAGCGACACAGAACAAACTAGCAAGTATACAGTTGAATTAATAGATGGAGAGTTTTATATTACAGGGTTGGAGATATTGTAATTAATGAACGCCTTCACTTAATCACAACATGGAAATCCGTAGTACAAGTAAATAAGGTATTTGAAAATTTTGGTAGACTTGTGATTTCAGAAAGCATGCGCTGGTAGCAATGCTCCAGCGCAGCAATCAAATTAAGATTTAAATCTATCCAACAATAAAGAAATGATTTTGAAAGTTTCTTCCACCGATTCCTCTACATTTGGCATTTGTGCAATCCATAAAGCAGATTCATTCAGCGCACCTGATAAAATATGTGTTAATGCTTCAATGGATACTGATTCAAAGTATCCTTGTTGCTGCATTAATTGAAGTTGTTCATGTAATAGTCGCATAGAGCCTTGTTCATCCATGCTTCGCCAAGTTTCCCATCCTAGTACAGCCGGTCCATCTATAAGCATGATACGTTTGTTTTTTTCTTCGACAGCTGCGTTAACAAAGGCAAGGCATCCTAGAATTAGCTGGTCCCATAAATTTTCGCTCTGGGCTGCCTCAGATTCTACCTTGTCAGCAACTTCCCTCTGAACAGATTCTAGTACAGCGAGAAAGAGCCCTTTCTTACTACCGAAATGGTGATAGACTGCCCCTCTCGTTAAGCTAGCCTCCTTAACTATTTCATCCAATACAGTAGCTGCGTAGCCATGCTCGGTAAAATGCTTTCTTGCAACTTCTTTGAGTTTAATAATAGTTTCGTAAGTTTCTTCCTTACTTCTTTTCATGAAAGATGATTCTCCTTACTTATAGTTTTGCCAATAGCTCTAGAGCCTCTGAATCCTCCGAACTGGCTAGAGAACGTAATCCACGACGAATAATCCATTTAATATCAGCGTCCTCTAAATTCAAACAGCGAAGCCAATCAAGTGTGACATCCCTATAATCCTTTGTTAAATCATTCAAATGGTTAGCTACTGACTTTCTTACATAATCAGAGGGGTCCTTCAATAATGGGGCTAATAAATTTAGATTATTAGCTGGATCCCCTTTAATTGCATGCATTCGCTTGGCCCACGGAAGACGGGGGCGCGTACCTTCACTAACTAGTCGCCGAACATGAGGGTTAGGGTCATACAACCAGTTATTTAAATAAATCAAACATTCATTAGGAGAGTTCGCCAAATAAGGGCGTACTGCGTATTCTGATGTATGTCGCTTCGTAATTTCATATAAAGCATTCATAGAAATTTCAAAATGCTGTAAACCATATTTTTCTACAAAATAAGCTACGGGCATTAGAAAATAACCATTCGTAAACATGCCTTGTTCTGTTTCATTTTCTCGTCCTAGAATTTTTAAGAGAATGCTTAGCGACTCTGAATAGTCGCTTGGAAGAGCGATTCTTAATTCATCAGATATGACAGTAACTCTCCCTTTTAATGCTAAAGGTTCAACTTGATTAGCAACGGATTCAATAAATGAATCTGAAGGGAAATTTGGAAAATGGGGTTCAATAAGACTAGAGAGACGACGAGCCAACTCTACACCAAAATAATGCTTTAGTGCTGTATTTTCGCTCATCTATTTTTCCTCTTCTGACCAGATATTTTCAACGTATTGAGCACTTTCTTCTTGTGAAGGAGGAATAACTTTTATAACGTCAATAAGGACTCCGTTTGGGTCACTTGTTATGAAATGGCGTTGTCCGAAGTCTTCATCGCGAATATCAAGCTCCAATGGCAGTTTGTCAGAAATTATGAGCTTCTGATACTCCTTATCCACATCCTCCACTTCAAAATTCAAAATCAAGCCTTGCACTGACCTTTGATAGGCGCTTGGGATAGTCGGATGTGACGCATCAAGAAGAGCCAATTCGAAAGGAAAGTCACTCTTAGCCTTTCTTAAACTAACGTACCAATCGGCCTTATATACGGTATCAAACCCAAAGAAATCAGTGTAAAATTTTGCACTTTCTTCAATTTTATCTGTCAAAATAACGGGATAAAAACTATTTGTTTTCATTTGAAAAATTACACCTCCTATTTTTATAAATTCAACTTAACATACATACAGTATGTTTGTAAAGTTATTGAGCGTTTTAGCTGAATCATTTATGTATACAATAAAACACTAAGAAAATATTAAGAATTGATGTGTGAGTTTGTTAAGATTTAATTAGTATTATATCCTTATACGAATCCTATAGGGGTAATCACGTGAACCTAAAGAGATGGAGGAGTGAATGTAGTTGAACATTTTGATTTGTGATGATGATAAAGAAATTGTAAGGGCTATTAGCATTTATTTAGAAAATGAGGGATATCAAGTATTCAAGGCTTACAATGGTATAGAGGCAATCGATCTAATTCGAGATCAAGTAATCCACCTAATTATTATGGATATTATGATGCCAAAAATGGATGGCATTACAGCGACGATGAAGATTCGGCAAGATAATATGATTCCGTTAATTATGCTTTCTGCTAAGTCGGAGGATTATGATAAAATACTCGGATTAAATATTGGAGCAGATGATTATATGGCTAAGCCGTTTAATCCTTTAGAGCTTGTAGCTAGAGTGAAATCACAGCTAAGAAGGTATACGACATTTGGGAGTCTTGAGGTGAGTAGTTATATATTTCAAACGGGTGGGCTTACGATTGATGATGAACGAAAAATTATTACAGTTGATAATAAAGAGGTTCATTTGACACCAGTGCAGTATAAAATTTTAAAGCTTCTTACAGCAAATGCGGGGAAAGTATTCACAATTGAAGATATTTATGAAAAGGTATGGAATGAGAATGCCATTAATCCAGAAAATACGATTGCAGTTCATATTCGAAAGATTCGAGAAAAAATTGAAATTAATCCGAAAGAGCCGAAGTATCTAAAAGTAGTATGGGGAGTTGGATATAAAGTTGAGAAATATTAGTCATGCACTTATTACAAAAGTGGTTGTGTTTCTGATTGCCATTGCATGTTTAACTGGTATAACGAAGGCAATTATCAACATGGAACTTAAAGAGGTTCATCTTAGTAGTATAAATCAAGATAATTATTTTGAAAGCCGATCATTCGTTGATGAAAGTTCTAGGCTTATATTCTCTTTAACGCAATTAATCGTGAAATACAAAAGTGAGGAACATATTTTAAGTGGTCAGACACTAACAGAACACGATATTAGAGAAATCGAAGAAAATTCATATAATAATTTCCGTTATTCATACAGATATAATGCAAATTTGAGTGAAGCAGAAAATAATCGCGTATATCAAGAGCAATATGCGGATGACATAATTAGTAAAAAAGACGAAAGCATGAAAGAGCAGGTAAGGGAATTTTATCGGTTGCTCAGTTCGCTAGAAACATATGAAGGAATTGTGTTTTATGCGAGCGACGGTGAACATGTATTTTCCAATAGTGAGCTAAATAAGAAAGAGCAATTTGAATCATTTGGTGCATATATGCTATTTGAGGATTATCAGCAAAAACTTTATCCAAACGAAGTGAAGAAAAGTGAATATTTAGATTATTTTACACCTGAAGTTGAGCAATTAAATCCACAAACAGATGTTATTTATGTAGCATTTAAAGAATCTTTCTTACAACAAAAAGTGGCGGACTGGGAACAAGATAAAGGAGTTGCTAAAAGACTTTTTAATGAATTCATTGTATTTTTAGCAGGATTTATTTTATCTTTTGTTTATTTAATCATCGTTATTGGACGAACGTCATTTAAAGATAAAGAAATTCGTTTTCATGTCATTGATAAGCTATATAATGATGTCAATATTGTGGTAGTCGTTTGTTTAATATCGTTGTGGGTAGCAATGATTGTTGAGGTATTGCATGATATGTACTTACTTCTCACAGTACCTATTGTAATTATTACCTTATTGATGATTTTATCGCTCATAAAGCATATTAAAAATAGATCATTGCTTCAGCATACACTTATATATCAAATTCTTAAGAAGGTTTTCCTCTGGGTAAAGCATGTATTTGATAGTGGCAGTGTAGGTGTGAAAATCGTGTTACTTGTCATCGGGTATCCAATAGTAGTTGCAGCAACGTTTTTCATGTTCCCCATTACTATAGGTCTAGCTGCCTGGTTCGCGATGAAGAAGGTAAAGTCGTTTAACCGCATAAAAGAGGGTATAGAGCAAATTAAAAATGGAAATCTCCATCATCGAATTGAAGTAGACGGAAAAGGGGAGTTTAGCGCACTTGCAGCGAATATTAATAGTATTACTGATGGGTTAAAAAAGTCGGTGGATAATGAAATCAAGAGCGAGCGTTTAAAAACAGAGCTTATTACGAATGTTTCACATGATATCAGAACGCCTTTAACATCAATTATTACGTATGTCGATTTATTAAAAATAGAAAGCGACCCTGAGAGAATTGCTGAATATGTAGATGTGTTAGATCAAAAATCGAAAAGGCTCAAACATTTAACAGATGATTTGTTTGAGGCAGCTAAAGCTTCAAGTGGAAGTATGCCTGTTCAGTTAGAACGAATTGACGTCGTATCCTTACTAACGCAAGGAATAGGTGAAATGAGCGAAAAAATTGAAGCAATGTCATTAGATTTTAAGTTAGCCCACCCAACAGAAAAAGTGTATGTGAAGGCTGATGGTAAGCTTCTATGGCGCTCTATCGAAAACTTATTCTCGAATATTTTTAAATACGCACAGCCTACATCTAGGGTATATGTTGATGTAGAAGATTTAGGGAATGAAATACGCGTAACATTTAAAAATATTTCTGCGTATGAATTAAATATTTCGGCAGACGAGCTCATGGAACGCTTTACAAGAGGGGATGAATCTAGATCAAGCCAAGGTAGCGGATTAGGGTTATCGATTGCTGAAAGCCTTATTCACATCCAACGTGGGAGGTTCTTAATTCAAGTCGATGGCGATTTATTTAAGGCGATGATATATCTACCGAAATTTCCAAATGAATAATGTAGAAAAAGAATAGGATATATGAGTTTCCTATTCTTTTTCTTTGTATGGGTGCAGAGGATAAAATGCTATTAAAAAATTCCATTTTTCTTCAGATTTTATATAGGGTTATTAAAACAAAAGGCAGTAGTTTCTACCACTGCCTTTTTTAAATTATTATAAAAACTCCATGTCAATCACCAAATACATCATGATTAAATAGTACGTTTATTTATAAAATGAGACTAACAATAATACTTGAAAGTATACTTACAAGTGTGGCACCATATAACAGCCTTAATCCGAAACGCGCAACGGCATTCCCCTTTTGTTCATTCAAACTTTTGACCGCCCCAACAATAATACCAATGGAAGAAAAGTTGGCAAAGGAAACAAGGAATACAGAAAGAATGCCCGTTGTTCGTTCACTGAAATGATAATTTCCTCCAGACAAATCCAACATCGCAACAAATTCATTGGTCACCAGCTTAGTTGCCATAATCGCTCCAGCGCTAACCGCTTCTGAGAAGGGAATTCCCATAATGAAGGCAATTGGAGCGAAGAGAAAGCCCAATATCGTTTGGAAGGAAACATGAAACAATAACTCAAATACATTATTGAATCCCGCCATTAATGCAATAAACCCAATCAGCATAGCCCCGACGATAATGGCGACCTTAAAACCATCAAGGATATACTCACCGAGCATTTCAAAAAAGGATTGCTTGTCATGCTCTTCTATTTCTAATATATCCTCGTTTGGGTCAACCTCATATGGATTAATAATAGTAGCTATAATAAAACCACCAAATAAATTTAAAACCAAAGCCGTGACGATGTATTTGGGTTCTAGCATTGTCATATAAGCCCCGACTATGGACATTGATACAGTTGACATCGCTGATGCACATAGAGTATATAAACGCTGATTGGAAAGCAAATCAAGTTGTTTTTTTAATGTGATGAAAACCTCCGATTGACCAACCATTAATGAAGCAACGGCGTTATAGGATTCAAGTTTCCCCATTCCGTTCACCTTGCTTAATAAAAGTCCAATTCCTTTCATAAGGAATGGAAGGATTTTTAAATACTGAAGAATCCCAATTAATGCCGAAATAAATACAATTGGCAATAATACAGTTAGAAAGAATGGAGTTTCACCTTCGTTTGCTATGCCACCAAATACGAAGGACACCCCTTCGTTTGCATATTTGAGTAGGTTGTTAAAAACGGTAGCTATGCCCTTGATAATAGTTAATCCAAATTCTGTGTTTAACAGTAATAAAGATAAAAGAATTTGAATGATAATCATTATGACAATTGGCTTGAATCTTATCTCTTTCTTATTGGAGCTTGCCAACCAAGCCAAAAATAATACAAACAAAATACCCAAAATAGAAATAACATATTGCATATGTAACCTCCCGGTGAATTAAATATAATATGTGAACTTCCAATGTAGTTCTCTTTCATATAGTAGCCACCTTTATTTGTGACTATCCATATTTAATAAAAAAGAATCATCCATAGTTTTTAATAAACTGTGCTGAGTAGTAGTGTCAAAGAGGTTTTAATGGAAATTTTTTAAAAAACGATGAGGTGCCTTTAGAGTGAGTCTGGTGGTGGTAAGGAAGCTGCATCTACATTGTTTAAGCAATAATTTGTGACTCTATGCAAAATTTTGGAATTAAATAAAATGCCTCTCCGTATTACGACTATTGGATTGAAGAATACAAGGAAAAACCTCTCAACTAAATTTTGTTTATAACCAATTCTTCTAAATTGGGAAATTAAACTTGTTATTAAGGTCAAGTAGAGTGCTAGTTAATGGCACTCTTTTTTTGTATGTAACTTTTAAAAAGTTGCCCCATCTAACTTACTTGGAAATCTTACCTGTCTTTAGTATCTATATAGAAATATAGATATTTTAGAGGGTTGCAGTTGATGGTTCATAGTTGTTTATTAACATATTTCAATATAGACTGTATATAAAAGGATATTATAGTGATTTGTGAAAAAATTGTGAGACTATAAATATATAGGAATATAGATGTATTACAGAAAATCATATAAAAGTAAGTACGGTTTAAAGTGGAACGACCTAAAATATTTTTGTGATAGCATTTTAGGTCGTTTATTAGGTATTTAAATAATATAAGGGAGGTAGTTGTTATTATGTCGCATCAAAATCGAACATTTTCTTCTAAGTTTAAATCGGAATTAGTTAATCTTTATAAAAGCGATAAATCAACAAGTAATAAGCAAAATTTAATAGAATACATAAAATTTCTCTATCCCCAACTTCAGATAGAATCTTATACACCAAATGATATAGGACAGAATAATGATGTATTCATTATAAATGATTCATTAGTATTTAGATTTCCTAAATATAAAAAAGGAATTGAACAATTAATAAAAGAAACAGAAATACTAAAATACATTAGGGATTTTATTTCAGTTCAAATTCCTAACCCGATATATAGCTCTTTAGAAAATTTAGAAATAGGAAAAGTCTTTACTGGATATGAGTTAATAAAAGGTGTTCCTTTTTGGAAAGAGCATATTACAGGAATTGAAAGTAAAGAATTATTAAAATCATTATCAACACAGCTAGTTCAATTTCTTATAGAGCTTCATACAATTCCAAAAGATCGAATAAGCGATTCTTTGAAATTGGCGTATAAACATCCTTTTGAAGAAATGTCCAAATTATATCAAGAAATCGAGGGTAATCTGTTTCCATTCATTAGAAAAGAAGCTCAAATGGAAATAACGCAATCCTTTAAAGCTTTTTTAGAGTCGGATTCAGTTAGAAATTTAGATGTGACACTTATACACGGTGATTTTGGTGCTGCAAACATCATCTGGCTACCTGAATCAAGAGAGATTTCAGGAGTAATTGACTTTGGAAACGCTCGTTTAGGGGATCCAGCATATGATTTTGCAGGAATACTTTCTAGTTATGGTGAGGATTTTTTTAACATGTGCATTCAGCTTTATCCGAATGGTGAGGCAATAGCTGAACGTGTTAGATTTTATAAAAGTACATTCGCCTTGCAGGAAGCTCTTCATGGTTTTTTACACAATGATAAGCAAGCTTTTGATGAGGGGATTAAAGAATATAAGTAATTCATAATTGCTTCAAATTTATGCAGATTGAAATATGTGGAGGTATTATGGGGGTTGGAAAAACGTTAAAGAAAATTAGATTAAGCCGTAATATGACACAAGGAGAAATTGCTGCAGAAATCACAAATCAAGGAACTTATTCAAGAATTTAACGAGATCAGCTGCAATTGGATGTTGAGTTATTTACAAAGTTACTTGAACGCTTGAATATATCTAGTAATGAATTTTTCTATATTCACAATTACTATCAATTGTCAGAATATGAATCCATCATGAAAGATTTTAGATAGTTAGAAATCATATTACCTGAAATTATAAAAGATCATATGAATAGATTGAGAATTTACTTGAAAGAATTTCCGGAATCTAATTTAAATAAAGTTTTTATGGCTTATCAAGTTTTATATTTACATGTTGGAGAAGGTAATCTTGAACTAGCAAAACAAAAGGCAAGTTTAGTTTGGGATGATTTACAAATGTTAGATTGTTGGTATATTGATGATTTAATTTTGTTGAATAGCCTATTAGTTTTATTTCCACTAGAAACAGCCTTAGAAATTACAACAATGGTTTTAAAACGGATTGATTCTTATGGGAATTTTGAGAGAGATTTAACTTATCTAAAAATTTACTTCCAAATGGATTTATGTTTAATGTTATTACAACATCAAATATATGAATTAGCACTCGATAAACTTAATGTTATCTATGAAAATTACAAACAGAAAATGTCTTATCAAATGTTAGCAGGGCTATTTACAAATAAGGCGATTTGTTTGCTCTATTTAAATCGTTCTGTAGAGGAAGAACTGACAAATTTGAATTTATTATTAAATCTATATGGAGATTTTAAATTATTAGACTCTCTACTTAAAGTTTATGAAAATCAAAAATCTCATTTCCGAGAACTATATCAAAAGTGATGGTAAAGAGGAAGTTTGAATAAAAATAATAAAAGTCGCCCTTTATACTCCTTGGGTGGCTGTATTTTCTATTATTCTCGACTTCTTCTAAACGGCTAATGAGGAATAGGATTTTATGTTTTGATATCAAAAATAAACGCTCTAAGTAGTCTGGAGAGAATTATTATTTTAATAGGCCGTATGAGTGAATGCAGTTTTAAAGTATTATAACTTTTTTAATGTTCGTATAATCTCTTGTAAAATTCATATATTTTGAAGGGGTAAGAATACATCAGTTGCAGTAGGCAAATAACTATAAGAGAGTTCAATTTGGATTGTATTTGCTATTCTAACTAAGAATTGCAAAAATGGGTAACCCGTTTATATAATATGATAAATAGTTTTAATATTTCCAATGCGTAGATTGTTAGTTTATCTTGATATAGCCTAGAGGAATGTCACAGGCCATGATGGTTTTAGGTTAGCTGCTACTAGTCAATTAGAAAAAATCTGAACTAAAGTTAACCGAGTTATAATTAATAGTACAAAGGGGTTTTGATATGTCTAACATAGTTTCTTTACAAAAAGGTGGCAATACAGTTCTTGCAGAGAGTGGCACAATTATAGTGGAAGTACGATGGAACTCTACTTCGGTTTTAGATGTTAGCTCTTTTTTAGTAGCCGCTAATGGCAAAGTACCGTCAGATGATTACATGGTATTTTATAATCAAGAAACAGAGCCAGAACAAAGCGTTAACTTGACAACGAATGACAAGAATAGAGTGGTTTTCACTATTCAATTAGAGAAGCTTTCATCAATTATCCAACAGTGTTTTTTTACAGCAACATTAGAAGGGAATTCAACTTTTGCTGCGGTTCAAGGGTTAAGTATCACAGTAAAGAGTACACAAGGGGAAGTTTGCTATCAAATTGATGATGCGACTGAAGAAAGAGCATTGGTTCTTGCTGAAGTGTATCGACATCAATCAAAGTTTAAATTCCGAGCGATTGGTAGAGGATTTAATGGTGGATTAAAGCCATTGGCAGAATCCTATGGTGTGGAGGTTGAAGAACCAGAAGTGCCTTCTATTCCTAAGATCGAACCAATTCAAGAGATTAATTTAACGAAAATTGATTTACTGAAAAAGAAAGTTGCAATTTCATTGGAAAAGAAGAAAATTGCATCTGAAAAGGCACGTGTAGCTGTTGTTTTTGATGCTTCTGGCTCAATGACAAATCTCTATCATCGTGGCACAATTCAGCGTGCATTCGAAAGAGTGCTAGCTGTTGCTGCATGTATGGATGATAATGGTGAATTAGATGTATGGTTCTTTGGCTCTAAATTTATGAAGGCAAAAAGTGTAACAGAGCATGATTTTGAGGGCTATATTCAACGAACATATCCTGCACCAAAAATGTTTGGTGGTTTAGGGGCGGGTAATAATGAGCCACCTGTAATGAAGGATATTATTCAGCATTATGTCAAAAAGGAGCCTAGAAAGGATATGCCTTCCTACGTTATATTTTTCAGTGATGGCGGAATTTATCAGGATAAAGAGATTGCCAAAATTTTAGTTGATGCCGCTAAGCAAAATATTTTCTGGCAATTTATTGGTCTAGGGAATGCAAATTATGGCGTGCTTCGAAAATTAGATGATTTACCTGGACGATTGATTGATAACGCTGATTTTTTTGCTTTAGATGATTTGGATAAAGTATCAGATGAAGAGCTATATAATCGACTTTTTGATGAGTTCCCAAAATGGCTGAAGGAGGCAAGGGAAAAAGGGATTTTACATTGAGAGCTGAGTTTTTAAATATTTCCTCATCCGATGGAAAGTTATCACCGAAAGCTTTATTAAGTCCATTTATTTCAATAACTAAACCAGTGTACTATAATTCATCTTCTTAACCAATTTCCTTGGATTATAAAATTGAATATAAGCTATAAAAAATGTGAGGTAGGCAATTAATCTGCCTTCCTCACACTTTTTTACTTTCTAACAACGGGAATCCACATTTCACCAAATACTAAGCCGTCCTTTTCTCCCATTTCAACCGTTGTATTTGGTCCACCAACATAAGCAACATCTGTTGCTGCTGGTAAAGCTTGACCAAAGGCAATGCCAGTAAGCTGATTGCTTAGCTCTTCAGCTGTAGCTGCTTCCCCTTTAACAACTAAGTATTCCCCTTTAGGGAATTGGATGATTCTTGTTGCTTCAGGTAAGGTTTCTTTCGTCATAACACCAGCATAGTGCATCATTTTGTTATTTACCGCTTCGTTTACAGCGAAAATATAATCATTTGCTGCAAGGTTTTTTAAAGTATCCAGTCTGCCATCTTCTTTGATAGCTTGCCAAAAGTCTGATTTTTCTTTAGTAATGCCAGCATAATCTGTGTAATCGCTTTTAAGTTCTACTCCTAAGCCTAAAACTGTGAAGCCTTCTTTTTCTTCAAGAATGAAATTTTCCATGTTTATTACCTTCCTTTTTGGATTTTTTTCAAATGACTTGTGTTTTCATTTGATATGTTTATAATAGCGTTTAATCATATCAAAAAGTGATACTGTTTAGGGGGCTGCCATGAAAAAATTTGAACGAATTAATACTATTATGCGCTATATCAATAATCGCTCCCATTTTACAATTTCTGAAATTATGCGGGAATTTAATATTTCTCGTGCGACAGCTATACGAGATATTCGGGAAATCGAGGCAATGGGGATGCCACTGGTCGCTGAAGTTGGGAGAGCTGGTGGTTATTTTGTTATGAATAATTCTATTTTACCCAATGTTCGCTTTACTGATAACGAAATTAAAGCACTTTTTATTGCTTTTATGGCGACGAGAAATCAACAGCTTCCCTATTTAAAAAGCCGACAATCTTTAGCTGAAAAATTATTAGGCCTTATATCAGAAACACAGCAGGATGACCTTGTGCTTTTGAATCGAATCCTGCTTTTCGAAGGAACGAACCCAAATAACCCTGACCTACTTGAATTATCTGATCTTCCACATCCAATGTTAGAAAAGCTTATTCAAACGATTCTTTTAGATAGCTATTTACTACTTACTATAAAAGAGCAGCAATATTCAATTTATCTTTTGCGTCTTTATCATGAAAAAGGCTTATGGTTTATTGAAGGCTTTGATTTAAAGGAAGAAAGAAGACGGATTTTTGCTGTCGATAATCTTATCGATATAGAGCCTTCTTCTTCAAAGAAACGAATAAGTAAGAAAAAGATTTTGGAAAAACTAAATAAGCAGGAGGAAGCAATCAATTTTATCCTCGAGCTAGGTCCAAGAGCAATTGCTCAGTTTAAGAAATATCATCCTTTAAAGTTTTCCCTTTCCTATACAAATCCCTTCCAGACGACGGCCGTTCTCAAGACCTTTATTGATACAAATAATGTAGAAGAATTAGCTGAAATAACAAATTGGCTACTTTTCCTAGGGAAAGATATTAAGGTAAAAGAAATGCCAAGCAAAGTTTTAGAAAACTTGCAGGAGGTACTTTGTTTATACAAAGAATCCTAATTGACCTTTATTAATAAAATTCTTGTAATCTCTTTACATGACCTTTATATACGTCCTCTATGATAGAGCAGGAGTGTAATAAAGGAGGATTTGAATGAATGCCCTAGAAGTACAGAGTTTGAAGAAGCGCTTAATCGAGCAGTTCAAGAAACAAATCAAGTACTTGATATGGCGAACCGAAAAAAGTAAAAGGAGTGTTCAATATGAGCAAACCAGCAATTTTTGCCCATCGAGGCGCTAGTGGTCAATATCCAGAAAATACGATGATAGCTTTTGAAGAGGCACTTCGCACAGATGTTGCGGGTATTGAGCTTGATGTACAAATGACAAAGGATGGGCAGCTCGTTATTATACACGACGAGCGAATCGATCGTACGACGAATGGTCAAGGCTTTGTAAAAGATTTTACTTTAGCGGAGCTAGAAGCGTTAGATGCGGGCGGCTGGTTTTCTTCAAGTTTTGCAGGGGAGCGCTTGCCGACGCTTGATGCAGTACTTGCTTGGATGAAAGAGGAAGGCAACAATCTGCGCTTAAATATCGAGCTGAAGAATGACCAAATTCAGTATGCTAGACTTGAGGAAAAAGCATTGTCCCTTATTAAAGCGTACGATTTGCAGGAGCGTATTATCATTTCTTCTTTCAATCCATTTAGCCTACAGCGTGTGCGTATGCAAAATCCAGACATCGAGATTGGTTACTTAGTTTTGGGTGTGCCAGATAATGCCTTATGGATTGCGCGGGAAATTGGAGCGAATGCCATCCATTGTCAAGCGACATACGCATTATCAGAGTTTGGCGAGAAGGCAAAAAAAGCAGGCTTCCCGTTGCGTATTTATACGGTAAATGATGAAGAGGAATACCAGCAATTAGTAGAGGTAGGCGTAGAAGTCATCATGACAGACTTCCCAAGTCGCTTCAAATAGGTAGATAAACCGCAGGAAATCAAATTGCAAAACTTTGATTTTCTGCGGTTTTGTTTTGATGATTATCAATGTAAGGAAGTTTCCTTCGGTCAGACCATAACAGCAAGAATAAGGATGAAATGCAGAACAACTTCTTGATAAAATAAATGTAATAAATTTTGATGCAGAAGGGGCGGTAGATTATATGGTGTCCAAGGTTAACCTTACATTTGAAGAAATGTGGGAGAAAATTATGGCTTGTGACCGGAAATATGATGGTCTATTTTTTACTGCAGTAAAAACGACGAAAATATACTGCCGTCCTTCCTGCAGATCAAGAAAGCCTAAGAAGATTAATGTGGAGTTTTACGATGAGATGAAGGCTGTGGAAGAGGCAGGCTATCGCCCATGCAAACGATGCCAGCCTGAAGTTGAGCATTCGCCGCATATTGAGATTGTAAGAAAAATTACTACATTTTTAGTGAATCATTATAAGCAAAATCTAAGTTTGCGGGATATAGCGGAGCAAATAGGCTTAAGCCCTTATTATTTAGAGCGTTTATTTAAGCAGGAAACCACTGAGACGCCACGCACTTATTTGGAGAAAATACGTATTGATAAAGCTACACATCTTCTGAAAAGCACAAAATTAACGAATCTTGAAATTTGTTATGAGGTGGGCTTTCAAAGCCCCTCCAATTTTTACAAAGTGTTCCGCAGCTTAAAAAAATGTTCACCTAGCGAATATAGAAGGGGGTTTCAAAATGAAGTGGACTGATTTTGAGTCTTATATAGAAATTTCCCCGCCTAAGGAATTTGATTTTGATGAGTGCTTAATTTACTTAGATAGGTCTAATTTAGAGGTGCTGCATCAAATAAAAGATGGCGCAATATACAAGGTGATAAATAAGATTTTGTGCAAAATAGAGTGGATGAATGATTGCATAAAGGTAGAGTTTCCTTTAGAAATTCCATCTGCTGCTGAGCGTAAAAAAGCAGCAGAGTATATTTGGGAATGGTTTGACTTGGAGCAGAATTTAGAGGATTTTTATCAAATGGCTATCCAAGATGAGATACTAAAAACACTTGTCGATAAATACTATGGCTTAAGAATTATAGGTGTTCCAGATTTATTTGAAGCGCTTGTTTGGGCAATTGTAGGACAGCAAATTAATTTAACATTTGCTTATACATTAAAGAAACGGTATATTGAGCAATTTGGTGAGTGTGTAATTTTTGAGGGAGGGCAGTTTTGGCTATTTCCCTCACCTGAAAAAATAGCAGCTCTAAATGTAGTAGATTTAAAGCAGCTTCAATTCACTACTCGAAAGGCGGAATATGTGATTGGCATTGCCCAGGAAATGGTGAGTGGGAGGCTCTCGAAAAAACTATTGCTTGAAGAGCGAGATGTACAAAAATCTTTAATGTCAATTAGAGGTATCGGTGCATGGACGGCAAATTATGTGATGATGCGATGCTTACACCAAAGCTCGGCCTTTCCAATTGCAGATGTGGGTCTCCATAATGCTTTAAAAGCCTTATTAAATCTTGATGAAAAGCCAACAATCAAAGAAATAGAAGTATATGCAGCCAATTGGCAGGGCTGGCAGGCATACGCAACCTTTTACCTTTGGAGGTCATTATATGGAGAAAAAATATAAATTAGAATATGAATCACCAGTTGGTGTAATTGAAATTACTGGGACAGATAAAGCAATTACTTCTATATTTTTTTCTGAAAAAGAGCAGGCATTACAGGCTGAAGTACCGCCGATTTTGATAGAGTGTCGCAACCAGCTTGATGAATATTTTAAGGGGCTCCGCCAAGAGTTCACATTCCAATACCAACTTGAAGGAACAGACTTTCAAAAAACTGTGTGGAACGCTTTAACAGAAATATCTTATGCCCAAACGGTATCTTATAAGGATATAGCGATTGCCATTGAAAATGAAAAGGCCATCAGAGCAGTAGGGAGTGCAAATGGAAAAAACAAACTAAGTATTGTTGTTCCATGTCACCGAATTATTGGATCAAATGGAAAGTTAACTGGTTATGCAGGTGGTCTATGGCGAAAAGAATGGTTGCTTCAGCATGAACAATCAATGAAAAGGAACGAGTCTTAACTGGCTTGTTTTTTTTTTTTTGAAAAATAAATATATTTTTCAAATTTTAACCTTGGTGTATTACATTTAGATTAGAGAAGTTCCTGTGGAAACATTAAGTTCTGGTACTTATCGCATAGTGTTCAAATTTAATGCTGGGGATGATGCGGTATTTGAGCTAACGATTACTCATAACATCGAGGAACCATCACTATCTACGCCAGATATGGAGAAACCACAAGAAAAGACAATCGATTTTGGTGATGTCGACGCCGAATTTTGGGCGAATGGGGTTATTCAATCGCTCGTTTTGAAAGGCATTATATTAGGCTATTCAAACAATGAATTCAGACCAAACGAGTTGATTCGTCGCGAGCATATGGTTGTGATGTTTTCAAGATTAGGTTTATTAACAGAGCAAAGAAAGGCAGCCAAATTTACTGATGTACCAGTAGAATATGTATACTATAATGAAATCCGTTTGGCACAACTAGCTGGGATTATAGATGGTAGTGATGGTAAGTTTTATCCGAAGCAGCCTTTAACAAGAGCACAGGCAGCTAAAATTATCGTACTGCTTTTTGGTTTTGAAACAGAGGGTGCTAAATCCTTTAAGGATGTGCCTGAAAATGCATGATATGCACCGTATATTAGCACATTAGCAAGCCAAGGCATTGTTTTAGGGGATGATGATCATTTCAATCCAAACGACAATGTGACAAGAGCGCAGTTTGCGGCAATGCTATATAGAGCTTTGCAAAAAAAAGTAGAATAGCAGATTCATACAGTAAACAGAGGGCTTTTCAGAAAGTAGTATGTTCACTTTCTGAAAAGCCCTCTTTGTTTATTCTCCTACTTCCTTAATTGAAAATGCCTTCAATAACTCACGTGCTTCGGCAGTTGAATTTACATTCATTAGCTCATTTCTTAGATGACCTGCCCCTTTAAAGCCACGCACATAGATTTTAAAGAATCGCTGCAGTGCTCTAAATGAACGCGTTTCGAATTCCTTTGAATAGTGATCATACAAATCAAGATGTAAGCTGAGTAAATTAAGGTATTCTGTGGCGCTATGTTCTTGCGGCTCCTTCTCAAAGGCATATGGGTTTGTAAAGACGCCTCGACCAATCATAACACCATCAATGCCGTATTGTTCGACTAGCGTTAGCCCTGTTGCACGATCAGGGATGTCGCCATTAATTGTCAATAATGTTTCGGGAGCTATTTCATCGCGTAATTTTTTGATGTCCGCAATAAGCTCCCAATGCGCAGGGACCTTGCTCATTTCTTTGCGTGTGCGAAGATGAATAGAAAGGTTAGCAATACCTTGCTTCAAGATATGTGTTAGCCATTCGCGCCATTCTTCTACATGTGTAAAGCCAAGCCTTGTTTTGACACTCACAGGTAAGCCACCAGCTTTTGCAGCTTGAATAATTTCAGCAGCTCGTTCAGGGTGAAGGATTAAGCCTGCTCCTTTGCCTCTTTCCGCCACATTGTCGACAGGACAGCCCATATTGATATCGACACCTTTAAAGCCTAGCTCCTTCATGCCAATACTCATTTGTCGGAAATGCTCAGGATTGTCTCCCCAAATATGTGCAACAATAGGATGCTCGTCTTCTGTAAAAGCTAGACGACCACGTAAGCTATCTACGCCTTCTGGATGACAGTAGCTTGCTGTATTGGTAAATTCCGTGAAGAATACATCAGGACGCCCCGCTTCTTTAATCACATGGCGAAATACAACATCTGTTACTTCTTCCATTGGTGCTAATATAAAAAATGGCCGTGGTAAATCAAGCCAAAAATTACTTTGATTCATTGATAAATATCCTCTCTTTCAAAACTGTATCTTGAAAAAAGATACCATATTTATTTTCCCTTTACATAGTTAATTGACTTATTGGTTTTCCAAAAGGGCAGATTTATGAGGAATAGTTGCAATAATTAAAGGGCTGTTGGATTATCCAACAGCCCTAATTTGTAGAACTTATTGTGCAGAAATACCGCCATCAATGACGAACTCAGAGCCTGTAGAGTAGCTTGATTCATCAGAGGCTAAAAATAGTACCATTTTTGAAACTTCTTCAGGTTGGGCAATACGTTTTAATGGAATATGCTTTGCAAATTCTTCAACGGCTGCCTTCGTATCTTCTTGGACTACCATCGGTGTAGCGATGACACCTGGATGTACAGAATTTACGCGAATATTATAGTGAGCGCCTTCAACTGCGGCTGCTTTTGTCATGCCACGTACAGCAAACTTCGTATCTGTGTAGCCGATTGCACCAGCAACTAAGCCATTTAGTGAGGAAATATTAACGATTGAGCCTCCACCTGCCTTCTGCATTGAAGGAATAACAGCCTTCATACCTAAAAATACAGATACTTGATTAATTTCTACAAGGCGACGATATTCTTCAAGTGTTGTTTGGAGTATTGATTTAGCCATTGTGATACCAGCATTATTTACTAAAACGTTTACTGGACCGAAAGCTTCCTCTGCTTTTGCAATGACTGTAGCCCAATCCTCCTCACTAGTTACGTTTTGTTTAACAAAAATAGCGTTTTCCCCTAATTCATTAGCTAACGCCAGTCCTTTTTCCTCACTTAAATCAGTAATAACAACTTTAGCGCCTTCTTCAACGAATAATTTTGCGTGTGCAGCTCCCATACCTTGAGCAGCACCTGTAATAATTGCAATTTTACCTTCTAAACGAGCCATCATAAATTCCTCCTAGCATTAATAATTTCATTAAAATAAACTACAAATGTAAATTAACAGAATTATGTAGGTGATGTCAATTCACAGTTCCTATAATTTAGCCTTAAAAAGCTGCTTTTGCGACGTCGTGTTATAATTTGTACAAAAGATTGTATGAAATTAGGTGATTTAGTAGTGGTAACGGAAGATCGACGCATTGTCAGAACACGTACAAAGCTAAAAGGGGCAATGCTCACTTTATTAAAGGAAAAGCAATTTAAAGATATTTCGATAACAGAAATTGCTAAGGTGGCAGGTTGTAATCGTGTGACGTTTTATTCGCATTATGAAGATAGCACACAGTTATTAGCAAATATTTTTAAGGACTATTTAGAGGAGCTTGCGCAATACTATCGAGAGAGTTATAAAGGAAAGGAGTCCTTTTCATTATCTGACCCTACGCCGAACATCCCCATCTTTGAATTCGTTTATAAGAATCAATTTGTGTTTTCACTCATGTTAATGGGGGAGGTAATTCCAGGCTCTCAAAACACATTTTGTGAAACAATGGGCGGCATTAGTCGTAAAGATTTAAGCTTGAAAGAGGAAGTGTGGGTCGATATAGAGGCAATAAACTCCTATGAAACATATGCATTTTTAGGCTTATTTATATATTGGATTAAACAGGGTTTTCAAAGTACGCCTAAGGAAATGGCGGAAAGACTGGCATTTTTACATACGACTTCGCTTGGGGAAGTGAAGGTTGTTACTGAAAGTGATAGGGATTCATAATGAAAATTATTATGCCACAGTAAAGTAAAAGGCGGTTTAGGAAAGATAGATAAAATCTACCTTCCTAAACCTTGGGATTGTCCTCTAATGCAATTACAGGAAACCCCGCACGGCTCCACAGCCATAACGGTGTATGAACATCAATTGGAGCGAGCCCGCTACCATGTAATGCTTGCTCCCACGCCTCTGCAACTACTTTTCTATCTTCTGATGTACCATTCAGTACATCTGCTGAGCATAATCCTAATTGGACAGTCGCTTTCAAAATATGGGTATCTGGAGCAATGGTTATCAGCTCCCGTGATTTCCATTTTACGTTTGTATAGTTTTCTAAAACATAGAGCCAGTAATTAAAAATTTTTGGCCCTATTGTTTTTTAAGTCGTTGTCGAGCAGAGTTTTGTTCAGTAGTGACAGGGTCATGTTGTAATGCTTTTCCTAAACCATATTGAGGCATATTGACATAAATAGCTTCATATTCCTTCTTACTTATTTGATAGGTTTCATGATAAATGCCAACCGCTTCATTATTGCCTATCTTTTGATTGAAATGTTTCCAGGCAGTCAAATGGTTTTCATTTTTAGCATAGGCAAGTAGGTCATCAAGAGATCGCCAATATTGAATCATCGTAGTCGTCCTAAACCCAAAATAACTTTCCGTCGATAAAAAACCTAGATCTTCTTTGTTTGTATAAAGCTCTTTAATCATACCAGGCATAGCTTTAAAGACAGGCAACCATTTATGGACAGCGAGGTATTTATTTACTCTCATGCCAATGATAAAAACGACAATATCCTCTGAATTATCAATCGTATAGCGTCCAGTATAGATTTGCTTTGCCATCGTGCATTCCTCCTGTTATTTAAGTTTTTCAAGCGTAGCATTACACCAATCTATTGCAGCTTGTGCCGTTCTTTTTCCGTAGTCCAATGTGAACAGCCAATACATTGCATCTTCGTTCTTATCTTGCTGAATTGCTAGTTCAATCGCGATGTATGTTTGATAGCGTTTCTCAAGGTTTTCCTTGTAATTTTGTAGTAATAATATTTGTTTCTCTTGAGATTGATAGTGACCAAAAAATAATTTTAGTAGAACTTCATTTCGTTCTGCTGGGAAATTTACGATTGGCTGCTCTAACCAACTTTTTAATACTTCTAGGCCTTTGGCAGTTAAATAATATTCATTTTTATCGGGTCTCCCACTATTTGATGATGTTCGAATTTCTGCTAATCCCTCCTGTGAAATTAATTTAAGCGTCGGGTAGATTTGCCCATAACTGATTTTCCAAAAATGATTTAAGCTTCGATCAATAAGCTGTTTAATAGCATAGCCTGATTTACATTCAGTTGTTAGTATTCCTAATATTGCATATGTTGTGTCGCTGTAGTTTTTCATAGCATCTCACCTATCTAAAAGATATATATCATTTAGATATATAGTAATGGATAACATTTAAAAACACAAGTTGAAATGAAACTTCACTTCGTTTCCCAACGTAAATAATGCAAAAGGGTATCTTATCCTATTTTTATATGTGTAAAAATTTGCTTTAATAAAGTAAAACTTCAAACATTTGATAGAGATAAATGAAAGCGAGGGAAGTTGATGGGATTTATTAAATTAAATTGCCCGAATTGTAATGGCAAGCTGAAATATAAAGAGGGACAAACGATTAAATGCCCTTACTGTGAAACGGAATTAATGTTGAAAGAAAATAAGGTTTATTACGTTAACCAAACAATAAACAATTATTATGGAGATGCTACTCCTAAAAAGACTCAACAGGCTAATCCAAATTTCAAAATCGCGCTATTAATACCTATTGCGATATTGCTGGCATTTATGACGTACTTTTTCTTGATTGATACGAAAACAATTAGTACTGAAAAAACGACGGTTGCAGTTCGTACAATGCCAGAAAGTGAAGCACTTCTATTCTTCTTGAAGGATATTTTCAATAAAGGGGACACGCTGCCTACTGAGGAGGAAATTGCGACAATTCGTTATTTCTTTGCTCACAAAGTTGATAATCAGTGGCAATTTGAATATAGCTTTGATGATCCATTTTCTAATGGGCAAGCTGAAATATTTAGTTATACGTTAATGGATAAGTTATTGAATAAAGAGAGAATCGACCAGAAGGACTTTGAAGCTTTTACGGGATTAACTAAGCTGAAGCTAGATGATGAATATGATATTCAGCAAAGCGACCAATTAAGCTTGAAGCATTTAAAAGACTTAAAAAGCTATTCAGGTGCTTTCAATGAATCGTTTGATAGAATTGGTGAGTTTATAGGGGATAAATCGAAAATTGTGGAGCTCTCTGTACAAATTCGCAATAACAATGAGCTTGCATTATTACTAGATTTTCCGAATTTACAGTCACTTTATATTACTTATGTCGATGAATCGGTGACAGATTTTCATATACTGAATCAGCTAAAATTAAAATCATTCGGAATAAATTATATTGATGATTTTAATTGGTTATCTTCACTAACTGATTTACAATCCTTAAAAATTACTTTTACGGATGCGACAGACTTTAGTGCATTATATGCATTAAGCCAATTACGTGAGCTAACAGTAGAAAGTGCTAAGAATTTAAAAACGTTAGACTTCATACAAAGCATGCCGAATTTACAGTCTCTTCAATTGAGTTCTACGTACGTTACAAATTTGGAGCCTGTTAGAAATAAGCAGTCTTTGACGAAGCTAATTTTACAAAGTAACTCTGAATTAGATTCACTTGAAGCTGTAGGTAGCCTGCCTTCTTTAACGGAGTTGGAGGTAAGAGGTTATTATCCGGGTGATTTGCCGGTAATTGTTGCACCAAACCTAAAGAAAGCGCAATTAAGAGATGATTTTATAGCAAAACTAAAGGCACCTGCTTTAAAAGATTTAACGGTTTATCTTGATTCAGATTTCGATGCAGCTCAGTTATTGAAATTCTCACAGTTGGAACAGCTTTCGACATTTGAGAATGAGGAATTTATAAATGTTCGCTCATTAAATAAAATCCCTAGCCTACAAACATTAAACTTAAATGAACCGTACCTTCTTTCGGGTGAGACGAACGAACTATTTAATTTGCAGTATGTGAAAACATTAACTTGTACTGGCTGCTCCTTTGGTATCTTAGGTGAAAAGCCGTTTGTGAATAATACGTTAGAGCATTTAACATTGAGTAAACCTTCCTTTCAAATTAACCGAGGTGAGTGGGTCAATGATCTCAATAAACTGATGCCATATTTTAAGGATATGACTACATTGCGTTCATTTACATTGCAGGAAAGCGCGTTGCAATCCTTAAGCTTTATAGAAAAATGGCAGGAGGTTGAGACGTTGCATTTAGAAAACGGCGCTATTACGAATATTGAGCCATTAGTCAAGCTCCCTAATTTGCAAAAGCTGTATATTACGGGGAATCCAGTGCAAAATAAATCAGTTTTGGATAAAGATATATTAGTTTATTAAAAAATTCTGATTCAAAAATTAAGGCAGAAATCACTGGTGATTTCTGCCTGTTCATGTTTACCTAAAGAAGACATGCCTCTATCTACATCCTATCAAAAACTAAATTATAAGTCTATTAATAAGTGGACTGCCATGTGATAATAAGCTTGCGCAAATACTTCATAACGTTATGATGAATTGAGAGGCAAGGATGAAGCAAAATATATATGATAACAATGAATTTTTCCAGCAATATAAAGCATTAAGGGCGCGTGAAAATAATTATAATAATTTGCTAGAGCAACCCAATTTCCTCACACTTGTGCCTGCTTTAAAAGACAAAGTGGTGCTTGATATCGGCTGTGGCATGGGAGGCTTTGCGGCAGCCTGTGTAAATCAAGGGGCAAGGCATGTCACAGGCATTGATATTTCAGCAAATATGATTGCTACAGCTAAAAGTCTGCACACTTATGAAAACTTAACCTTTGAGCAAGCCGCCTTTGAGGACTTAATAGTACCAACAGCATCTATTGATTTTATTAGTAGCTCATTAGCTTTTCACTATATAGCAGATTTTTCACAGCTTATAAAAAAAATTAGTGTAGCATTGCGGAGTGACGGAATTTTGCTATTCTCTATAGAACACCCAATTGCGACCTCAAATAAGGCTAACGAGTATTCGATTACAGATGAAACAGGGAACATATTGCATTTTGCGTTAGATAATTATCAGAATGAGGGCCTACGCACACAGCATTGGCTAGTCGATAATGTCATGACTTACCATCGTACAATGTCTACGGTCTTAAATACATTAATTGATAATGGTTTAAAAATTGAAAAAATAATAGAGCCTATGCCAACTGATGAAGCAATTGCTAAATTACCTAGCATTCAAAAGGAGCTACGCCGACCATCATTTTTAATTGTAAGGGCGAGAAAGGTATAGTTGTTTAAATTGAGGATGATTTTAAAAATGTGGGGATATGCCAGCTATTTATAACATGCCTTAGACATGTGTTTGATGTACATCAGACGCAAGTTTTTTTACATAAAAATAGTACAAACCATAAGAAAGGTTTGTACTAAAAGTATATAAAATGCATTGCAAAAAACGCCAGTCTATGATAAGTTTATATAGATATACGCTATTTTCAAATTAACATAAAATATCCCTATCATAATTATAGCGTATAATTTATTGCTAGTCAACCCCTATATTGATTTGAAGGAGTGAGCGCTTTGAATTTACAGTTTCAACAAGAGCAAAAACGCGTGAATGATGTAATGGACACAATTGTATCGCAAATAAATCGATTGGAAGAGGAGACTTCACAGCGCAAAAATGATGTGATGAATATTCGCAAGCATTTTTGGGAAGAGGTAAAGGTGAATACGGACACTTTCGATGATTTTCTTGAAACAATTATTAGCTTAAGGCAGGAAGCGCAGGCATTGTCAGTAAGTCAAAGCACTCATCAGCATGCTGCTAAAAGATTATCTGTGTTGCAGCGTATGAAGAGAACCCCTTATTTTGGACGGATTGATTTTAAGGAACAAGAGATTCCAGCTACGGAGCAATTGTATATTGGCATTTCTTCATTAATGGATGAAAGTGGAGAGGATTTTCTTATTTACGATTGGAGAGCGCCAATTTCCAGTGTCTACTACGATTATCAGCCAGGTCCTGCACACTATGTAACGCCAGAGGGTATTATCCATGGCGATTTGGAGAAGAAATGGCAATACCTTATTCGAGAAGGTGTTCTTCAATCAATGTTCGATACGAGCCTTACAATAGGTGATGAAATTTTACAGCAGGCTTTAGGTAAAGGCACAGATAAATATATGCATAGCATTGTCGCCACTATCCAACAGGAGCAAAATCGCATTATTCGCTATGATCAAGGTAGATTGCTTGTTGTCCATGGTGCTGCTGGTAGTGGTAAAACATCTGCGGCCTTGCAGCGCGTGGCATATTTACTGTATAAATATCGTGATAGCTTGGATGCAGAGCAGATTATTTTATTTTCACCAAATGCCATGTTTAATAGTTATATTTCAAATGTTTTGCCAGAGCTTGGAGAGGAAAATATGCAACAGGTAACATTCCAAGAATATTTGAATCACCGACTTGGCCAAGATTTTGAAATTGAAAACCCTTATAATCAATTAGAATTTATCCTTACTGCAATGGATATGCCTACGTATAAGGCAAGGGTTGCGGGTATAAAATTCAAATCGTCTATCCACTTTTTCGAAATCATTAAATCCTATAGACAATCGCTAGAGCAGTCTGGCATGTTGTTTAAAGATATAGTTTTTAAACAAAAGCCGATTGTGACTGCAGAGCAGATTACGGCACAATTTTATAATAGCGATACTTCGCTAAAATTCCATAATCGCCTTGAAAAAATAAAGGATTGGATTTTGGATCAAGTAAAGGAAATGGAAAAACGCGAATGGTCAAAATCATGGGTAGAGGATGAAATCGAGCTACTTAGCAATGAAGAATACTATAAAGCACACGCTTATTTGGCGAAAAAGCATGGCTTTAGTAGAGATTCGATTTCTGATTATAATATGGAGCCAAAAGAGCTTGCCAAACTTATTGTTTATCAGAAACTAAAGCCATTACGAAAGCGAATTCGAGCATTGCACTTTATTGATATGAAGGGTATCTATCAACAGCTATTTACTGATGATTTAAGAATACAGAAATGTCTAGGTGGACAGCTACCTACAGAATGGGCAGTTATCTGCCAAATGACTGCTGTTATGTTAGATGAGAACAAGTTGTTTTATGAAGATGCTACGCCATTTTTATTGATGCGAGAGTTGATTCAAGGCTTCCAAACTAATCTTTCAATAAAGCATATTTTTATTGATGAGGCACAGGATTATTCACCATTTCAATTTGAGTTTATTAAGCGTTTATTCCCTGTAGCTCGCATGACCGTGTTAGGAGATTTTAATCAAGCTATCTTTACACACGCTAACGAAATGGTTGATTTTAATATTTTGAATAACTTATATGGACAAGACGAAGTGGAAGTTATTAATTTGGCACGTAGCTACCGCTCGACTAAGCCTATTATCGAATTTACACGCAGGCTGATTCCAAATGGTGAACATATTATCCCTTTTGAGCGTGATGGTGAGCTACCTGTAGTAACAGAAGTATTTGACGATGAGGAATTGCATCGTTGCATTGTATCAAAAGTAGAAGAATTAAAGAGATTAGGCTATCAAAGCATAGCGATTATATGTAAGTCAGCAGAGGAAAGTAAACGTGCGCACGCGGCTTTATCTAGTGTTGATAGTATTAAATTGCTAAAGAATGGTTCACCTAAATACGAGCAAGGTGTTGTTATTATCCCAGCCTATTTAGCTAAAGGTATTGAGTTTGAAGCGGTTATTATCTATAATGCTTCAACACAAATATATGGTGATGAGAGTGTACGCAGGCTTTTCTATACGGCCTGTACACGGGCCATGCATTATTTGCAGCTTTATAGTGTAGGTGAACCTAGCTTTCTTTTGGCGAGTTCACGTAGTTCACAATAGGAGGATTATGAGGTAAAGTTGAAGAGGCAAAATATTGATCAATAGGAGTTGGAAAAATGTTTGCACGTTATAAAAGATTTTATTTTATTTTTACATTGCTAACACTTACTTTAATTTTAGCAGGTTGTGGCGCAAAGAAAGTGGAGGAAAATCCAGCGACTGAGGATGCACAAAATTATCCAGCGGATGTTAAAGAGAACCCGATTGTAACGATTACAATGAACAACGATGAAAAAATCGTCATCGAATTGGAGCCTTCTGTAGCACCAAATACAGTTGCAAACTTTATTTCTTTAGTGGAGCAAGGCTTTTATGATGGGTTGATTTTCCATCGAGTTATTCCAGGCTTTATGATTCAAGGTGGCGACCCATTAGGTAATGGTACAGGTGGCCCTGACTATGGAATCGAAGGCGAATTTTTAGCAAATGATTTTGAAAATGATTTAGAGCATGAGCGCGGTGTTATTTCAATGGCACGTGCGGGAGATCCGAATTCCGCAGGTTCACAATTTTTCATTATGGTAGAGGATGCATCATATCTTGATGGTCAGTATGCTGCCTTTGGAAAAGTAATCGAAGGTATGGAAGTAGCTGATGCAATCGTTAATGTTGAGCGCGACGCTGCAGATAAGCCATTAGAAGATCAGCAAATGAAAAAGGTGGAAGTGGATACAAAAGGCTTTAAGTATCCAGAACCAAAAGTCATTAAATAAATATAAGATGCTAATGTATAAATCTTAAAATAAAACCATAAGAGATCAAATTTTGATTTCTTATGGTTTTTTTGTTTTTACCGTTTTATGAAGAGCTAGTTGGGACATAGTTAATATTTTTTCTCCAAAAATGGTAGCCATAGTGAGAATAAATTCGATTTTAAGCGATGTATTAAATAAAGGCCTTTATAGTTTGAGAAAGGATGTTTGTATGAAGATTACAAGTGAGAATTTTATCAAGCATTTAAAAAAAGGGAAAGAAGAAGCATTGCAATATGTAATTGATGAATATATTGGGATTGTCAAAGCGGTTATCTATAATGCTTTAAAATCTTATAATGATCCTCAAATAATAGAAGAATGCATAAGTGATACATTTTTGGGCGTTTATGAAAATGCCAAGCAATTTGAAGGAGCTCAAGAGGATTTCAGAAAGTGGATTTGTACAATTGCCAAATTTAAAGCGATTAGTAAGCAAAGAAAATTAGTTAAGACAGTAACATTTTATGAAATCGAGGAAAATAGCAATGCAACAATATCGGCAGAAGAGGAATACATTTTAAAAGTCTCTACAGAAGAATTATTAAAAATGATGAGTAAGTTAGCCCCAGTGGATTGCGATATTTTTACGATGAAATACTTTTTAAATATGAAGAATGAAGAGATTGCAGAGCATTGTGGTTTGACAAAGGCAGCTATTGATAATCGCTTATATCGAGGGAAAAAGCGATTACAACAAATTTGTTTAGGAGGTAGTACGACATGAAGAAGCTATATAAGCAATTTAATCGCTTAAATATTGATATGAAAATGGAGCCAATGGAAGTCAACACGCTTGAAAAAGAGAGAATTCAAAGGGCAATCTTCAAAGCCAAAAAGAAAAAGTATCTCACAAAATATATGGTAGTCGTTGCTACATTTTTACTTGCTACAAGCATTACAGTTGGCTATGCATTTCCTGCTTTCGCAACCAATATTCCACTTATAGGGAATATATATGCGTTATTTATTAATAACGAAAAGTATGTATTTGAAAGCTATGGAGAATATTCGACGAGTATGGGCGAGAGTCAAAAAAGTAATGGTGTTGAAGTAACTATTACAAATGCAGTCTATGATACGGAGAACATTACGATTGCTTATACAATTAAAAGCGAAAAGGATTTAGGAGAAAGACCTGCTTTATCAGAGCAAATAATCGTAGATGAATTTACTGAGAGATATAAGCACAACCCGGGCTACGATGGAAGTTATCTAGTGCAAAAGATAAGTGATTATGAATATGCTGTTGTTTATGTTTTACAGCTTCTTAGAGGTACCAAGCCAGAACAGGTACATGTGAAATTCAAAGGAAATGAAATACGGGATTTAAATAATGTAAATAATGCAGTAGCAGGCAACTGGTCTTTTGAATTTACTTTAGATGCACTTGAAAGTAAATCACAATTATTTGAAAAATATAGTCTAAAAGCAGAAGCTGAAGGTGTTAAGATTGCTGTACTGAAAAAAACAGTAACACCTATTGCAACAACATTCTATATATCAGAATTAGTGGATGAAGCATTATTGGCGCAAGAGTATGATGAAATACGTCATGCCGTTGTTGAATATACGGTGACTGATGATGTAGGAAATCATTATAATATTATTTATCATAAAGGGACGGGCCATAGTACAGAGTTTGGTAAATTTCATGAGAATTATCCACGCATTATGCTATCAAACTATGATAAACGAGCAACATCTATTTTTATAACGCCTAAAATCACTATTGGTAAAACAGAGAATCCTGGCGGTGGCTTCTTTGTACCTGTAAAGGAGCCATTTGAAATTGCTCCTATTCAAGTGCCGATAAAGTAAGGCTTCAATCGGTATGTTACGCGGAAAAAACAAGTTGGCTCTATTACTAGGGCTAACTTGTTTTTTTATCTTGATTCAGCAAATGTATTTCTGCGACGAGTAACCGCAGGAGCAAATGTCTTTTTGTATCGAAAGCGTAGCGACATATACAGAAAGCTCCCACTTCCACAGGTTGCTTATTTAGGCCTTCATTCAGTGGGTGTTCAAACACTCACTGAGAAAGAGGAACTCAGTCTAAGAACGCCACGTCCTGTGGCAACGACTGAGTGACCAGCATCGTGTTGCCCCAAAGCCTCCGGCGGATGTCACAGATTTTGAATATGTACATTATTATTTCTAGAAAAAGTATTATTTGACTATTATAACGGTAAATCCAGCTATTCGATTTTTGCTGTAGTTCCGTTTTTTGTGTTGATTCTTATAATTACTTATGTATACTGCATGTAGAAAGAGGCTATCGAGAAAATTCAAATTTCCGATACCCTCTGAATTATTTAAACCGTTAACTCACTCATCAATGCGTGTGTATTACCTTCTGTATCCTTGAAAAATACCATCCAAGTTTCTACACTGCCCATTTTCGCAACGACATGTGGTTTATCGATAAACGTTACATTTTCATTCATAAGATGCTCATAGGTAGCTTGGATACTGTCTACTTGAAAGTAAATAACAGAGCTTGGATGAGCGAATTCTTCTTTTTCTGGCAATGTTAGCATGAGGCGTAATCCATCACATTCGAAAAAGGCCATTGAATCCGTATTGTACAGAAGTGGTAAACCTAATAAACCTTTGTAAAAGTTTACTGCTCTCGTAATATTTTGTACAGGTACCCCGATTTGCCCTACACTTTTAATTGATGTCATTTTTAATATAAGCCCCTCTCATAGGTCCATTTATTACTATTACTACCATTGTAAAATAAAAAGCGTTAATTTACACTTGAAATAGAAATGTGTGGACGGAGAGAGGAAATGAAAAAATTAATTACTACTTTAATTGTTTTGATAGGAGTGATGTTTGTATTGAGTAATGCAGAAGCGCAGTCTGGCAAGACAAAGGCAACCTGGCTTTGGAACACCTATACAATTACCGATGAACAAACAATCACATTTATTGTAGAAAAAGAAGTGACATCAGTATATTTGCAAATTGATCCATCGCTACCAAATGAAATGTATGCTGACTTTATTGGCAAAATGAATACAGCAGGTATTGAAGTACAGGCACTTGATGGTGCTCCAGATTGGGATACAACTTACTTTGATACTTTGTGGGAATGGTTAAGCCAGTACCAAGAGTCTTATCCAGATGCACCATTTACAGCAGTGCACTTAGATGTAGAGCCTTATTTGTCGGAATTTTGGGAGAGTAATGAGCCGATGGCAATATATCAATATCAAGAACTGTTACAGCACGCTATGGAGCAAGCGCATACCGCAGAATTAAAATTAGAGGTAGATATTCCATTTTGGTATGATGAGGTGCTTTATAAAAATACATTTGGCAAAGGCAATTTAGCTGAATGGATTATTAAAAATGTAGATGGGATATCGATTATGGCTTACCGCAATACAGTCCCTGCTTTAAAGCGCGTTACAGAAAATGAAATGAAGTATGCTAAAAAATACGAAACACCTGTTGTTATTGGTGTTGAAACGATACCTTTCCCTAAGGAGCCTGAAGTATCATTTTCTGCTAAAGGTGAAAAACGGATGAATGGGATGTTAAGTCAAATTAATAAACATTATGCAAACCATCGTTATTTCGATGGAGTAGCAGTGCATCATGTCGATAGTTGGATGGGGATGAAAAAATAGTGGTGGAAAGAAGGACTGTCAGGGGAATTCAGCGCTAGTCATTCTTATTTGGCTAATTTTTCTTTAGTATTTAACCAAATTTTAACCTTTAAATATTATAATCGAGGAAAAAATGTGAGGTAATACAAAAAAGGTTTAGCGTTTTAAGAGGGCTTTGATAAACTATAAAAAATCAATTTTCCATAATATAAATCCTACTTTTTATTGGATTTATCAATTTAAAGGTCGATTTGTCACGCAATTTTTGTGACAAATCGACTTTTTTAGTGTGCTTCATTTGGCAGAATCTATTTTTGATCCAATTCCACAACTACTCGCCCTGTACCATCCAAATATTGCTCAAAGCGAAAGATGACAAGCTGAACAGGGTATACAGGTTCCTTTCCTTGATAATTTTTATCAAAGAATTGCCCCACTCGATACTTCTCTTGTCGGTCAAGCAAGCTGGAATAGGAATAGTAAATATCGCCTTCCGCATCGATGAAATAATCAAAGACATTTTTATATTTATCCTTTTGATACGCAGTGATTGTATATTCAATTTCATAGTTGTCTTTAACTGTTAGCTCGATAGGTAGTTGACTTGGCACACTTAAAATTTGCTTTTTCTCAAATTCCGCAGTAATAACCGCATCCTTTTTATCGATTGACTCTATTTCTTTAACTTTATAGGTAGTACTTCTGCGTCTAAAAGTTCCTCCACTTTAAAGCGAACACCATAGAATTTGAATAAAATCTGGACAAAATAGCAAAAAATCTTTTTGTATTTAGTCTGGGGTGGATAAAAGCTCAAAATAAATGAAGTAAGCTGTTAAAGGAGCCAGCATTTCGAGAAAGGAGGTTGTATATATCAGAATTGTAACACTATTCAAAATTTTGTTGACACCTTTTTGGAAAGGGGTTACACTAAACCTAGTTAATAGTCATTAGAATTTATAAGCTAGGAAATAGAGAGTGTGTTTATATGTCATTGAGTAAAAAACGCTATATAGGTCGACTATCTATTCTTCTTTTATTCTCAGATGATTCACCCCAACAATTGGCAAAACTAGAACAGGATAATTGGAAGGGATGTACAGGAAAAGTCGGTTCTATGGACTCTCAAAAAATAGTTGCTGCTATTGAGACAGCAGCTAAGAAAAATGGGATTATCAAGTCTGACATTTACCGTGAATCTCATGCATTATACCATGCGATTATTGAAGCTTTACATGGTGTGACGAGGGGGCAGGTACAACTAGGCTCTGTACTTAGAACTGTTGGTTTATCTTTTGCTGTTTTACGAGGGAATCCATATGATAATGAACGAGAGGGAGATTGGATTGCCGTTTCTTTATATGGAACAATTGGTGCACCAGTTAAAGGCTTGGAGCATGAAACGATTGGTTTAGGTATTAATCATATATAATTTGCCCATAGTTTTTTAGTTAATAGGGGGCTGTATCGTGAAATCACTTTTTTGTGATTTTATTGATATAGCCCTTTTTTCTATGGCATTTTACTTAACTAAAGGAATTTGAGGGGTGATTTAGCCTAGCTTTCACACTTGGGCTTATCAATGATAGACAAACGATTACTGCAATGGGGGTGTTGGAAATTTAGAAGCAAAAAAATTAGCCTATCAAACTGAATTAATTGCATCAACTATTGTTGAAGGATTACGTGAAATTATAGATGCCTCTGCTGAAGGAATTAGCTTGGCTCATGGCAGAACGAATTCGTGTATATCTTACTAATGGCTTATTAACAACAAAACAAGGGAAAATAAATTTAATCACTAAAACTACAGCAAAAATATGAGAGCTATAAACTTGAGATGGAATTCAATGAGGTGTTGTTATTAAAAACACTAGTAAAGCTTTCTTTATATAGTATCAAGTGTGTTGGTTATGCTAATATTGGATATTTGTAAGTAGGATTCATAAGGGAAAAACCCCTTTTTATAAAAATTTCACTTGTTGGTTGACGTGGTGTTGGCGATTCTGGAGGGAATAGCATGAGTTGAAATCACTTAGCAAAAGCTGTTTCTGTATCATACAACGGGAATCAATAGATTAATAGAGGTCATCTGTAAAAAAGGCGAATCAACACACCTAATATAGTATTAAAAAATACAAATTGCTTTAGAAGGAAAGGGTGAGGGGTATGTTCAATGCAGTGGTAATTTCAGTAATTGTAATGGTTGTATTAAGCCTTCTTCGCGTCAATGTAATGTTGACAATTTTGATTGCAGCTGGTGTTGCAGGTTTGATGGAAGGGTTGTCATTAGTTGACACGACAAATATGTTAATATCCGGAATGGGTGGGCAAGCAAATACCGCATTAAGCTATATTTTGCTCGGTATATTTGCCGTTAGGATTGGTTACTCGGGGATTACAGGGTTTCTAGTGAAAAGACTTATAAAGATTTTAAAAGGTAAGCGTGCAATTCTATTGTTAACAATTGCTGGGGTTGCTTGTTTTTCTCAAAATGTGGTTCCTGTACACATAGCGTTTATTCCAATTTTAATCCCACCTTTACTGCACTTGTTCGATAAAATGAAGGTGGATCGTAGAGGAGTAGCAACAGCCTTAACCTTTGGATTGAAGGCACCGTATATTATGATTCCCGCAGGCTTTGGTTTGATTTTCCATGGGATTATTGCTGATGAAATGAAAGCGAGTGGTATGGAAATCCCTATTTCATCTGTTACTTATTCTATGTTAATACCTGGAATTGGTATGATTGTTGGTTTATTGTTTGCTGTTTTTATTTCTTATCGCAAAGACCGTGTAGTGTCTTCTAGTGAAGAAGCTGGGCTATCTTTTAACAAACAAGAAGCGATAAATGAGATGGCGGCATCGGAAGAGATGAAATTATCTTTCACATCAAAACACTTGTTTACAATTATTGCGATTATTTGCGCCCTTATTGTGCAGCTTGCGAGTAGTTCATTAGTTTTAGGCGCGCTTACAGGTATTATTCTTATGTTCTTATTAACAGTGGTACCATTTAAAGAAGGGGAAAAAGTTGTTGGTGAAGGCATTAATATGATGGCAATGATTGCATTTGTAATGTTAATTGCCTCAGGATATGCAACGATTTTGAAAGAAACAGGCGCTGTTGAAAGCCTTGTAAAGTCCACAACGGAGATGTTAGGTGATAATAAATTGCTTATTGCGACGATGTTGCTTCTAGTTGGATTATTAATCACGATGGGTATTGGCTCATCCTTCGGTACGATTCCAGTTCTTGCAGCTTTGTTTGTGCCACTTTGTCTAGCTGTAGGCTTCTCTCCATTGGCAACTGCTTCATTAATTGGTACTGCAGGCGCACTTGGAGATGCAGGTTCACCCGCATCAGACAGTACACTTGGTCCGACTTCGGGACTAAACGCAGATGGAAAACACAATCATATTTGGGACACATGTGTGCCAACCTTCTTGCATTTTAACATTCCGTTATTCATTTTTGGCTTAATTGCTGCAATGGTTCTTTAAAGTTAATTGAAATAGTACGCAAGAAACAGATTGCTTAAAAAAGGGGATGATAGAATGAAACTCAATTTTGTCAAAATTAGCCCATCAAAAAATATGACTATTTTAATTACTAACTATATTGATCCAGCGCAGTATTCATACATCGCCAAAACACTTATGGATTATGAATATATCAATGCGGAACAGTTAGGGTTTTTGGTCACACCAAAAAGTAAGGATTCTTTAATTAGATTAGAGATGTCAGGGGGGGAATTTTGCGGAAATGCACTTTTAGCGGCGGCTTCCTACTGTCATTACAATGGACTAACAGAACAACGTAATTTTTTATTAGAAACTTCTGGCGCAGAATCACCTCTCGCTTGTTTAGTTGAAGCGACATCTTCTAATTACTTTAAAGCGAAAGCTGAGATGCCAGAACCTCTTTCCATTAGAGAACTTACTTTTGACCTTAATGGAAGAAACATTTCTGGAAGTTGTGTGCAACTAGATGGAATTACCCACTTCTTAACAGACTATTGGCCAAGCCAAGATGATTTTAACCTAATCATTGAAGAAGTTTCTAAAAGAATTGAAAATAAAGCAATTGGTATTATTCCTTATAGAAGATTAAGGGAAAATGACTATGAGATATGGCCTTTCGTTTATGTTAAAGAAACGGGATCTCAATTTTTCGAACAAGCATGTGGATCTGGCAGTCTCGCATTGGGGATTTACTTGGCAAAAGGTATAGAGGACAAGTTTAATATACATCAACCAGGCGGGGTAATTAATGTTGAAACAGGTGCTAAAAATTATATTTCAACAGATGTCCGTTTTACTTGTGAAGGCTTTGCTGAAATTGATTGATAGTGAAGAAGTTTCCAAAATAGTCTCTTAAAATTTAAACACTTTTGAGCGCTGAAAAGCGAAACTTCTTGTATTGTCCTCATTTGTTATTGTTGGAAATAGAGATGACACAACTAAAGATTTTCAAACAATGCCTTTCTAACCTACATGGGGTAGAAGGGCATTTTTTGTGCTTCAGCTAAATATTAGGTTTGTAGATTATAAAAATACTGGCTATTGAATGGATTAATTTTGAGGTGGGGGGTCTGAAAGTAGCCTAATGCACCTCTTTTTAGTAAAATATTTGCCCCTTAGAGAAGATTTCTTTTAGATATTTTTGATTTTTTTAGCAGCCTCAAACTCATATCTAAGCGACCTCTTTCATTTATTTTCAAACATTTTTGATTTTTTTAACTAAATTTTAACCTTCGTAGTTTATAGTGTAACAAACTAAAATTTTAGAGGAGGAAATTGAAATGAAAAAAACTATGATTGGAAGTGCATTGGCATTAGGCTTAATAATGAGCGGGGCTGGGGTAACATCTGCTAATTCGAATATTGGTGGGGCTCAACCAATTAATATTCAAGGTATGGATATTGAAACGGCTTTAATGGCAGTACAATCACAACGAGCCAAGCTACTAGAGGAGCAACTAAGAAATCAAATTGAAGACGTTCAGCAAAAAAATCAAGGAATAGCCACGTTGAATAATCAGTTAATAGAGTTAAATAAAGAAAAGGCAGCCACATCAGATCAAGCGAAACAGGCAGAATTAGAAAAACAAATTAATGATTTAAAAGGTCAAATTGATAGTTTAGGTAATTCGCAGCAAATGGATATGTTACGTTTGCAAAGTATGTCTAATAAGCGCAACGAGGCTTTCGATGTCATGACAAACTTTGTTAAAAAAATGCAGGATAGCCGCTCATCTATTCTTGGAAATATGCGCTAGCACTTTCTATCAAATTAAGGAGGGGAAACAATGAGGAAAAATAAATTATTTATTGTAGCAACAGCGGGAGTAGTTGCTACAAGCTCTGTTGCTGGGATACAGGCTCAGGCTGCAGCAACTTCTTTTTCAGATGTAAAAGAGAAAAGCAGTCATTATCCAGCGATTATGGACTTAGTGCAACGTGGTATTATTCAAGGCTATCCAGATGGCACATTTAAACCAAATGAAGTAGTGACATATGCACAGGCAGCAAAAATCATTGCTGGGGTGGTTGGAATAGAGGGGACAAGTGAGGAGCTTCTACAGTTGATAGGAATTGTGGAAAGCCCAAATCAGCCTGTGTCACGCTATAGCATGGCAACAATTATTGCTCAAGTATTGCAATTACCTGCTTCTGAGGGTACGATTCCGTTCACGGATGTAACATCAGAATATAAAGCAGCAGTAGCAGCGTTATTTACAAATGGTATTACAGCAGGGACATCTGCTACTACCTTTAGTGGTGAAAGGTATGTAACACGTGGACAGCTTGCGACATTTATTGTTAGAGCGGAACGAGCAAAGCAGACAGCACCTAAGATAACAGGGACTACTTTGATGATACAGGATATTCAAAATGGTGAACTACTAACAGACGATAAAAAATGGCCGATTGGCGGAAATGCCAAGGAAATTTTAAATGCTAAAAATGCCACAGCTTTAACTGGGGCAAAGCTTGATGTTATTGTAGTGAATGGTGAAATTGCAGAAGTGCTAGCGATTGACCTAAATACCTCTGGAGAGTCCGAGAAGCATGTAATACTAGATGGAGGCAATGCATCTGTAGATAATGTGGTTGTAAATGCTGATTTTGTAGAGCTGAAAAACATAACAATTGCTGCGGACCTTCGTGTTGCTGGCAAAACATCTAATATCGTATTGGATAAAGTTACTGTACAGGGACAGGTGTTTTTAGAGGAAATTGAAGCACCTAAAACAGCGTCACTTACAAAGGTAGCTACCCAGTTTTATACTGATGGTGTAAACCTTCATATAACTAATGGTTATGTTCCTGCGATTATAAGTAACGCAGCAAATGCGACTATTCGTTCAAATACACATATCCCATATATTTACCCTGGTCAATCATTAGTGGTAGATGCGCCAGGGGTTGGATTTATGGATATGCAACCTTGGATGTACCCAGAGCAGATAGTAGGAGGCACAGCGCCAATTGATCTTTTATCTTTAAATGCTGATATTGTGCAGAGTTTACTAGATAATGTAAGAAAAATACAGGAAGAGAATGAGAAGTTCATTCAAGGGTTGAAGGACGCTAATAACCTAGACTCAGACCCAACAGCTCAAGCAATACGTAGCCAATTAGAAAAAATAATAGCTTCAATTATGCAAAATGAGGAGCAAAATAATCGTTTATCGCAAGAGCAACTAAGAGCTCTTCTTGAAAAGGAAATGAGGAATTTACCTAATTTACCACAGCAATCACCAGAAGAGTTAAATAAAATATACGACTCACAAATAAATAATATGCTACAAGAACGGGTAATGCGAGAAAGACAACAGCAGCAACAACGTTTACAGGAGCTAGAAAGACAAAAACAAGAGCAATTACTAAATATGCAAGAAAAATTGGCACAACGGCAATCACGAGCTAGATTACAAGGCTCACTGGAGATAAATAATGTTTTACTACCATCTGAGGCCAATGCTAGCTTGACGCTTGGCGAAGATGTAACGATAGGCAATATAACAACAAACATGACACATGAGCAATTGCGTGAACGTGTAAATGCTCACCCAGGACAAATTGGTACGCTAACAATGGCGAATGGTCAACAAAGTCCATTCAATTCTACGCTTCCATCAAATAACAATTCAGATAGTGGCAGTGGGAATACAGGTGGTACTACACCAAGACTACCAAAGCTTGAGACAGCTAGCCTTGAAGCGATGATAAAAAAGGCCAACGAGCGTCGAGCGAGTATTGAAGAAGCCGCAGCAACGGAGCCGATAGCTGTAAATGGCGATGTTATCCCTTATACACAAAAATGGATGCCACAAAGTGTAGTTGATGCACTAGATACAGCTATTATAGAGGCAGAAAAAATGGTGAAGGATGCAAAAGGTGCGACGACTGCCAATCAACGTGTAGCTTCTTTAACAAATATACAATCACGATTGGCATTGACCCAACCTGAGATTACACAAATGGTTGAGAAGTTGGAAAAGTTAATAAGTATGCAATCAATTGAAGGATTGAAAGAAAAGAAATGGCTTTATGATACGTTGAATGGAAAAGAGATTGATGCAGAGGCCATTCCTCCAAGCATACCAGATGACATAGAATTACCACCAGAGTTTAATGATATTTCAGAAGAAGAACTCAGATCTATTGGCGTAATATACCAAATTCTTAACCAAAGAGCAATCTTAGAGAATATGCCACATGTAGAATTTGACTCTATTTTTGAAGTGATGCTAGAGGAAATGCGTAACAAAGAGGTAATCCAAATAACGGACACACAAATAATCATTTCGTTGTTTGAAGGGCTTAACTTTACAGATCCTACGACACAGCAATCAGTATCTCTTGTAGATGAGCTGATAGCGAAGATAGCGATTACACAGGGAGTAAGGAATGCAGCGATTACGGGGGCAACTTATACAATCACAGATTCTATAATAACAGGTATGACCCTCAATTATATAGGGGGGATAGATGCTTTAAGTGGTGAAGAGGAATTGGAGTTGCAATTTGGGAATGACCGCGCTCCTATATCTGCATCTATAATTGGAGTAAGCGATACCGAAATTCATCTTGGAGGTTTTGAAATGCATCCTGATGACCGCCCTTCTATGTTACAGGGTATTGCATTACCGGGCTATGAATTTTATGGGTTCCCAATGTCGATTCAATTGCCAGCAGTAAAGCAAATTAATGTTCTAAGTGCTATGTTTTCACCAGTAGAACCAGGTAAATTACCAAATAAATTAATCCTTTTCACATATTCAAACAATTTAGTCGATTTAATAGGTAAGGAGTTAAATCTAGATTTTGGAGTGGGAACATCAACTATAGGTAATGTTCTGCTAGACGATGCGCAGGGGCAAATACGTGTTCAAGTGGAGTTGGATAATGATAGTCCAATACCAACAGAACTACATGCTATTACAGTAGAGGGGTATCAATTTAATTATCAATTTAATTTACCATCACCAATGCCAATACTGCCACCGCCACTATTACCACCCGAAATACCACAGACTTAAAACTAAATTTATAAAAGCCATGCTCAAATCAATCGAGCATGGCTTTTTGCCTCCAACAAACAATTTATAATTTGTTTATTTTTCCGATATAGGCAGTTTAGAAATGGGGTGTATGCTTAAAGTAAGTTAAAAAGAAATGGAGATGGGGACAATGAACACAAAATTTAAAATGATGACAGTAGCAGTAGCAAGCTCAATCGCATTATTAACAGCAGGTTATGGTGCTACAGATGCCCAAGCTGCAAATAATCCAGTAGCTCTTCAGCAACTTGTTAAACAAAAACACCGCGCATCACTAGGCCAAATTGAAGCGAAAATTTTAGGCGGTACGCACTGGCAAGGAACACGCGTATACGATGCAAAAGGCAATGATTTAACAAAAGAAAATGCGAACTTTATTGGTCTTGCGAAATATGATGAAAAAACAGGTCATTATGAATTTTTCGATGCTAAAACGGGAGAAACTCGTGGTGACCGTGGTACCTTCTTTATTACAAATGATGGCGCAAAACGTATTTTAATTTCTGAAACGATGAATTATCAAGCTGTAGTTGACTTAACTGAGCTATCAAAAAATATTTTCACATATAAACGTATGGGGAAAGATAAACAAGGTAACGATGTTGAAGTTTATGTAGAGCACAAGCCATATAAGAAAAACTTGAAATTCACAACGGATGCAGCTAAATTAAATGCAACTACTGGAACAATTGTACGTTCAATTGATGGCGACGCAATTTTAGGCTCGACATTGTGGAATGGCACAAAAGTTTTTGATGATCAAGGTAATGATGTGACAGAGTTCAATAGCAACTTCCTTAGCATCGCGAAGTTTGATGAGAAAACAAGTAAGTATGAATTCTTTAATATTGCAACAGGTGAAAGCCGTGGGGATTATGGTTACTTTGATGTACTAAATAAAAATAAAATTCGTGCACATGTTTCAATTGGGACAAATAAATATGGTGCAGCGCTAGAATTAACAGAAGTAAACACAAATAGATTCACATATAAGCGTATGGGGAAAAATGCGGCTGGTGAAGATGTTGTAATTTTTGTAGAGCATGAGCCATATACAGGCGACTACAAGCCAAACTTTAGCTTCTAATTATAGCTTATTTGAAAACCTCCTCTATAAATAAAGTGAAATAATGAAGCTGTAGGGAAAGTTAGGTGTAGACCTGCTTTCCCTACAGCTATTTATGGCGCAAAAACGAGAAATTCTTTTAGTTTAAAGGATTTCGCTGGATTTTAAAGAAAAAGTATTATAAAGAATTTAACGGATAATTGGGTATTTGTGTAAATTTAATCGTGTGTCCAGTATTTTTGGTAAAGTAAGCTGGTGCATAATTGATGAGAAAGGAGATGGCATATGACAATTAAACGTAGGTTTTTAATTTCATATATCGGAGGTATTTTTATTGCAAGTGCGTCGCTATTGGCAATTATTTGTATTTTGTTTTATGTGACAACAGGTGTAGTTCCGACGCCAAATACGCTGTATCAAGCGATGACAAAACAGCGTTCCTTAAGCGCAGATGAGGAACTTTCCTATGTGGAGTTGCGTAGGGTCGCAAAAACAGCCCCTGATAAAATCATTAATATGGACCGAGACTTGGCACACAATATACTACAAGTTGAGACAAAATCACTAGGGGTTGTTATTCGTAAGGACACTGAAATTGTCTATTATTCTGAAGGATTAGTAGAGAAATCTCTTATTGCCCACTTTCCACAATTTGATGCCAATAATATTGAAACGAGGGGTACAATCCAAAATGCTGGTCGCCTTTATCGCTATATTAAATTTGATTTTTATTTTAGTGACCAGACGAAGGGCAGTATTCTCATTTTAAAAAAGGAAAATAATTTGTTGGAGTTTATGACGAGATGGGGCATTGTCATTATTTTAGCCATCGCATGTATTTCGGTAGCGGGCGTTGTGTTTATGAATTATTTGCTAAGAAAAGCTATTATTTCGCCGCTTGAAAGCTTAGGGAAAGTAATGGCAGAGATGAAAGAGGGAGAGCTTGTTGCAACGCCTATTGAAAAAGCTGAACATACAGCAAAAGAGGTACAGCAGCTAACGCTGAATTTTGAAAATATGCGCGATACTTTAATCGAATCGATTAAGGAGCAACGGAATTTAGAAAACAATCGTAAGGAGCTTATTGCAAATATCTCACATGATTTAAAAACCCCAATTACATCTATTATTGGCTATGTAGAGGGCTTACAGGAAGGGGTAGCAGATACACCAGAGAAGCAAGAAAAGTATTTGCAAACGATTCATGCGAAATCAATCGCTTTAAACTATTTGATTGAAGAACTCTTTTTGTATTCGAAGCTTGATGCGGAGGCAATTTCCTTCCATTATGAGCGCATTGATCTTGTTCAATTTTTAAAGCATGTTGTAGAGGAGCTTCAAATAATTGATAGACAAGTGTCGATTCGTCTACAAACAAATGAAGAGTCTTTATATGTTTTGGTTGATCGTATGCAAATGAATCGTGCTATTATGAACTTAATCGAAAATAGCATTAAATTTAAAAAAGATGATGAACCATTAACGATTTTATTGGAAGTATTCAAAAATGATTCTAGTGTTGTGCTACGTGTAGTCGATAATGGGCAAGGTATTCCAAAGGAGCAGCTTCCATATGTATTTAATCGCTTTTACCGTGGGGAAGAGGCACGAACATCAGATACAGGTGGTAGCGGTCTAGGTTTAGCGATTGTGCAGCAAATTATAGAGAAGCATGGTGGCAATGTACAAATTGAAAGCGAACAAATGGTGGGTACCATTGTTAGTATTACGCTAGAGCAGGCATAGGGAGGCATTTGAATGAGTAAATCACGTGTATTATTAATTGAAGATGATCGTAGTATTGCAGAGCTGCAAAAAGATTATTTAGAAATCAATCAAATTGATGCAGATATTGCACGGGATGGCTTGGAGGGTGTTAGCCGCGCACTGAATGAGCCTTTTGATTTAATCGTTGTTGACATTATGCTGCCTTCATTAGATGGCTTTGAGGTTTGTCGACGAATTCGAGAGAAGAAAAACATTCCGATAATGATTGTATCCGCGAAAAAGGAAGATATTGATAAAATACGTGGTCTTGGTTTAGGGGCAGATGACTATATGACAAAGCCATTTAGCCCAAGTGAGCTCGTTGCAAGGGTGCAAGCGCATATTAAGCGTTACCATATGCTAACAGGCGCAGGTCAAAAACAGAATATACTTGAGATTAATGGTGTTGTGGTTGATAAGGTAGCGCGTAAAGCTTTTGTGCTAGGGCAAGAAATTATTTTCCCAACAAAGGAGTTAGATTTGCTCATTTTTTTTATGGAGCATCCGAACCGTGTATGGACAAAGGAGCAATTGTTCAGACAAGTATGGGACATGGATGATTTAGATGGTGATGTGTTTACAGTTGTTGTCCATGTAGGGCGAATTCGAGAAAAATTAAAAAAAGGGAAGCTATCTGAACTTCCAATCGAAACGATTTGGGGTAGCGGCTATCGCTTTAACACTTAAAATAAAACTGCAATTAGGTTTTTGTGACTTCATCATTTAATAAGAGATAAAACCAGCTCAGGCATGTTAGAATCAGTCTAACATGTCTTTTTATCTTGATTCACCCACTGAATCAAGATAGAAGCCCTAGCGGCTATCACAGATTTTGAAGAGTTTCCCTTGCTAGTTCGAAAAATCTGGACTAAAGTTAGCCAAGGCGTAATTGATCATTAAGGAGCATCCATATGGAACCGATTATTCAAGCAAGTAACAAAAAAGTGTATCCAATTATATACAAGCCATCGCCCAATTCACGTGATAGCATCAACTGCTTTTTAGTAGAGGATGCCTACAGTTTGACCTTAATTGATGCGGGTATTGAGCACCCTACGTATAAGCAATTTTTCAAAGAACAGCTTGCAACATATGGTTTTCAACTACAGGATATTTCACAAATTTTATTAACACACCACCATAATGACCATACAGGAATGGTCAATGATATTGTTGCGTCTAAAAATATACCTGTTTATGCAAGCGACAAGGCGGTTCCACGCCTGCGTTTTGAACCAGATTATTTGTATTATAAAATCGCATTTTTTGAGCATTTATATAAAGTGTATGATGTATTACATACGGAAGCGGCTATTAATCGTATGATGAAGCTAAGAACGACTTATGAGCAACACGAGCAATTGAAAATACAGGCAAACATACTTCCTTTGCATCAGTCGCAAAAGTTAGGTGATTTCCACATTCAGTATTTCCCAGGACATTCACCAGATTCAATTGCTTTTTATGATGAAAGTACAAAATGGCTATTTGCGGGTGATATTATTTTTTCCAATAGTATACCAAATGCGCTAGTGGATTTTGATGAGGAAGGAGAAATGCTGCAAACAGTGCAGCAGCAACAGCAATCTTTCCATGCTTTGCAAAACCTTGAGCTTTCGCATGTTTTTGCAGGTCATCAACCAAGCTTTACTAATACGGCAGAAGTGATAGAGCGCAGCTTGCGACATATGGATACAAAATGGCAACGTATTTACCAGGCTTTGCAGCAGGGCGAGTTAACAGGCCAGCAATTAGCGCAGGCAGCGTACGGCTTAAAGCTAGACAGTGCATTTATATTTGTGATGTCAGATATTATTGGCTATACGTATTATGGAGAAGCGCAAAAAAAGATTACGATAAATAAGGAAACTGGAGTTTGGAAGTTTTCCATTAATGCTTAATCCAAAAGGAGCGATATTATGCGAACAATAACTGATCATATTGGGCGACAAGTGCTATGTCCAAATCAACCGCAGCGCATCATTTCAATTTGCCCTGCCATTACAGAAACATTATTTGCTTTAGGTGCAGAAGAACTATTAGTCGGGTGTACGAAATATTGCATTTTTCCAAAAGGACAAGTGGAGAAGTTTACGAAAGTCGGTGGCACGAAGCAAGTCGATGTAGATTTGATAGAGCTGCTACAGCCTGATTTAATACTTGCTGAAAAAGAGGAGAATACAGAGGAAATTGTTACACAGCTAGAGAAAATTGCCTCCGTTTTTGTGGCAGAGGTGCAATCAATTGAAGATGGCTATCGTCTAATAGAAACACTAGGTATGTTAACGAATAAGGGGAATAAAGCGACTGAGCTTGTACAAGCTAGTAAGGCTGGTTTTGATTCCTTACCTCAGCAAAGCCTTGGGCGGGCAGCCTATGCTATTTGGCGCAAGCCATATATGGTTGTGGGAGATACAACGTATATTAACGATGTTTTAGCGCGGCTTGGCTTTGAAAATCCGTTTGCTAAAATGGATGGTCGTTATCCGAGTGTATCGCAAGAGCAATTTCAAGCGGCGCAGCTAGATGTATTGTTTCTTGCATCAGAGCCGTTTCCTTATAGTGAGAAGCATATCTCTGAATTTCAAGCGTTTTTACCTAATACGAAAATTATGCTAGTAGATGGTGAAATGTTTTGGTATGGAGCAAAAATGATAGAGGCTATGACATATTTAAAAGAGCTTGTAGAGCAGTTATAGATTCCTGTAAAAATAGGGAAATCAACCAACAAAACGGGGTAGATTAACATGCATTCACAAATAACAACAATTGTCACGATTTTTATTACAACTGGTGTACTTAATCTTTATTTGAGCTTGCATGTATTAATTAAGCGCCATCATTATACAAAAATTATTTATTTGTTCATGGTTTATACAGCATTAATTGCTGTTTATTGCTTTTCGGCAGGTTTTGGCTTACTTGCTACTTCTTTAGTCGGAGTTAAGGTTTGGACTTTTTTTCAGTACCTGGGTATAGCAGTAACGCCACCTTTAGGGCTGCTTCTTGTTTTACAGTATTTAGGATATTCTGTTACAAAAAAAGTTTTTGTAGCACTCTTAACTATCCCCAGCGTTACGTTGTTTATGGTGGCAACAAATGACTTACACCATCTTCATTATAAAATATTTGAGTTCGATGCTGTTTTAGGCAAGCCTTATATTTATCAAGAAATCGGATTATGGTACTCCGTTCATGGAGCCTTTATTTTTGCTAGTATGCTAGTTGCTTTCTTCCTGTTACTTTTTCGTTGGAGGGAAACGGATAAAGTATATCGTCCACAACTATTTGCACTAATGGGGAGTCAGCTGCTTCCGATGACTATGGCCTTTATTTACTCGCTTGGTCTAACTCCTAGAGGCTTTGACCCAGTGCCTGCTGTACTAGTCATTTCCTCTTCGTTATTTTTATGGGCAATTCGTTCATCAAGCCTGTTTCGTAATATGCCAGTTGCGAAAGATCGAATTTTTAATAGTATTAATGATGGTGTGGTTGTGTTAGATAATCAACATCGACTTATTGAATATAACCAAGCGTGTATTCAGATGTTCCCAGAGTTGAAAAAGTCAATGCTAGGGATGCGTTATCAAGATATTTGGGATATATTAATAAGTATTCCTATGCCCTATACATTAGATGCTGTAGGGACAAGTCAAGAGGTTTGGTTACCAGAAACAGGGCGTACTTATCAAGTTCGTTTATCAGCACTACAGCAGCCAAATTACCAAAACGGTCTAGTTATCATTTTTAATGATATTACAGAGTTAAAAGATTTACAGCTGAAGCTGGAGCATTTGGCTTATTTTGATGAACTGACACAAATATATAATCGTAGAGCCTTTTTTGATAAATGTATGCAATTGTATGCAGAAGCAAAGGAACAAAATACCCCCTTTACAGTGATGCTGATGGATATTGACTTTTTTAAAAAGGTAAATGACACATATGGTCATGCGGTAGGGGATCAAGTACTAGCCCATGTTGCGCAAGTTTGTAAGTCTCAGCTAACAGACAAGGAATTATTTGCACGTTATGGTGGAGAGGAGTTTATACTTGCATTGCCAAATTATTCGGTAGTAGAGGCAGAGAAGTTAGCTAATCAAATCCGCCAAGCTGTGGAGAATACCCCATTAACAGTTGAAAATACAGTAGTTGTTACGACAATTAGTGGAGGTTTAGCTGAAGCGACTACTGACTTAGAGGTAACTTTGTCTCAACTATTAAATGCGGCAGATAAGGCGTTGTATAAGGCGAAGAGCAAGGGACGAAATTGTGTATATAGAGAGCAAGGAATCGAAAATGAACAATAAGAGGTTTCACTATTTGCTTTATTAATGAAGAACTAGGCTCGAAAAGTAATGATAACTCTCGTATTTCTAGTATATATTTTAATAATGGCGAAATTGTGATACACTGCTATAAGGTAATAATTGATACGGGGAGATAGGGTGTCTATCTTTCTGCAAATCTTAATATATAATGAGGAAGGTAAAAATGAGTAACAGACATACACAATCAGATGTTATCTTAATTGGTGCCGGAATAATGAGTGCTACTTTAGGGTCAATCCTTAAGGAATTAGCACCGGATTGGAAAATTACAGTGTTTGAGCAGCTTGAAAAAGCGGGTGAAGAAAGCTCTCACGAATTAAATAATGCAGGGACAGGACATGCTGCATTATGTGAGCTGAACTACACTTCTGAAAAATCAGATGGCTCAATAGATATCAGCAAAGCTATTAATGTAAACGAGCAATTCCAAGTTTCAATGCAGTTTTGGTCATACTTAGTCCAAAATAAGCTAATCGAAAATCCACAAGATTTCATTATGCCACTACCTCATATGAGTATGGTGCAAGGCGCAGATAACGTAAAGTTTTTGAAAAAACGCTTTGAAACAATGAGCAAAAATCCATTATTTAAAGGTATGGAGTTTTCTGATGATCCAGAAACGTTAAAAGAGTGGATTCCATTAATTATGAACGACCGTAAGTCTCCAGAGCCAATTGCAGCTACTAAAATTGACACTGGTACGGATGTAAACTTCGGTGCTTTAACACGTATGATTGTAAAAAACTTAGAAGAACAAGGCGTAGAAGTAAACTACAAGCATAGTGTTCACAGTATGAATCGTATGAAAGACGGTTCTTGGGAAGTAAAAGTACATGATAAAGATGGCTGCAGAATGGAATATCATAAAGCGAAATTCGTATTCCTTGGTGCAGGTGGCGGTAGTTTAGAGCTGTTACAAAAATCAGGTATACCTGAAGGGAAACATATCGGTGGATTCCCTATTAGCGGATTATTTTTACAATGTAAAAATGAAGAGATTATTAACCAACATCATGCGAAAGTATATGGTAAGGCGGCAGTTGGTGCACCACCAATGTCTGTACCTCACTTAGATACACGCTATATTGATGGTCAAAAATCATTATTATTTGGACCATTTGCAGGCTTCTCACCGAAGTTCTTAAAAACGGGCTCAAATATGGATTTATTTGCATCTATTAAGCCACATAACATTTTAACGTTACTTGCTTGTGGTGCAAAAGAAATGTCTTTAACGAAATATTTAATTCAACAGTTATTATTATCAAAAGAACAACGTATGGAAGAGCTGCGTGATTTTGTTCCTAATGCAAAATCTGAGGATTGGGAAGTAATTGTCGCTGGTCAACGTGTACAAGTAATTAAAGACACAGAAGCAGGCGGAAAAGGTACATTACAATTCGGTACGGAAGTTGTTAGCGCTGCTGATGGCTCGATTGCAGCATTATTAGGTGCTTCTCCAGGTGCTTCAACAGCTGTTCCAGTTATGCTTGAGGTAATTAAACGCTGCTTCCCACAAGAACTGAAAAAATGGGAGCCAAAAATTAAAAAAATGATTCCGTCATACGGTCAAAAATTAATGGACAACCCTGCCCTGTTAGAAGAAATCCACGCTTCAACAGCAGAAGTATTACAATTTAATAAATAATATAGAACTGCTTAGGAAATTAACTTTCCTAAGTAGTTTTTCTTTATAGGTTAGATAAAAAATACTTGATTTATGGGAATTTATGCAAGGAATTTTTCTTGTAATTGTAGTAGTATGTATGAATAGGACTTTCATAGTGAATTAAGTACACCCCAGCAAACTTTAGTCAAAATTCTTTCGGACGTGTCTGAAACCATCTTCAAAAAATATTATATTAAATCAACAAGATGTTAGTTACTCAGCCATTATATATGCGTGGTGCTTTTAGACTGAGTCCCTCTATAATAGAGGGGCATTTTCAACTAAATCAAAATAACATTTAAGAAAATAATTATAGAGGATTTATGATTTTGTATGAAAAATAAAAATATAAAAATTATAATGGCTATCTCAATACTACTACTACTTCTTTTCACAACTGCAAACGTTGCTATTTCTTATATGAAGGTGAAGAAAACTGTAGAAGAATCCATTATTAATCAAAGCCTTTCAATCGGTGAATCTATTGCTAGATCTATTGATATGAAAACATATAAAAGATTTTTAAGAAGCCCAGAAAAAAATAGCGACTATTGGGAAATAAGAAATTACTTAAGTGATGCTAAAGAGAAAACGGGTGTGTTATATATTTATACATTTGAAGTTGACAATCCTAATGTTGCTAGAGCAATGGTTGTTGGTCAACCTGGTATAGAAGGGCAGCATGATGATTTTCCGATAGGTGAGATTTGTTTACTACCTAGAAAATATGTAAGTGAGGCATACAATAATAGCACACCCTTTGTGACAGAGATTATAGAGGATTCAAAGTATGGTACTTATGTAACTGTAGGTGTACCGATTAAAGATGATGTTAATGAAACAATTGGTTATTTAGGTATTGATTTAAGTACAAGCTCCTTAGATAACATTAAGAAGGATATTATAGAAAATAATATTTTACTATTCATCTTTAATGGTGCATTAATTATTATTACGATTACTTCATTTTTCTTAATTCAAAGATGGTACCAAAAGGAACTGGCGAAGGAAGTAGTTGATACAGAAGATACGTATCAAACAGAGATTAAAGCATTGATTACATCTGTTTCTTCCTTAAGACATGATTTTACTAATCATATTCAGGTACTGCATGGTTTTTTACAACTAGGAGAGGTAGAGCAAGCGATGCAGTATGTCGAGGCGTTAAGCAAAGAAGTGCAAACATTGGAGTCGATTAAATTAAATATCGATCATCCTGGTCTTGCCATCTTGCTACAAACAAAGAAGCTTGCTGCACAAAATAATCAAATTGACATGAATTTTACGGTCACACAAAATTCCTTTGAACATATAAAAACGACAGATTTAATTAAAATATTATCGAATCTTATTGATAATGCCATTGATGCAACTGTTGCTTTACCTGAAGGGCAGAGGAAGATTGTTGTTGATTGTACGGCGGATTTAAAGAAGTATATTTTCCAAATAACGAATACAGGCCGCGCACTTTCATTAGATGCACCGTTTTTTGAGCAAGGTTACTCTACGAAACAAGAGGAAAAAGGAAAAGTGCATGGTCAAGGATTATTTATCGTCAAAAACATTGTTGAAAAATATGGTGGGCAAATTTCACTTTATTCTAAAAATGAACTAGAAACAGTAGTGTATGTAGAAATTCCATTAAAATTTTAATGTAGGTGAGGTTGTTGGGGAAAGTAAATATGCTTTTCTCAACAACCTATTTGTATTGTTTAAAAGTTTTTTGATTATGAAAGTGGCCTCCAATGGGCATAATACTTGATAAGAAATAGAGAAGATTTTCTCTATTTTCTATTAAATATGGCTAAGGAGGAGAACGATGCCACAAGTTGAAGTAAACTGTACAGTAGTGAATTGTATTTTTCATGCGAAAGGTGACCTGTGTGGGGCAGAGCGAATTCAAGTAGATATGGACGATCGGAGAAGTAGAGGAAGCAACGCGGAGTTTGCTGGAGATTTTGATTTACGCAATAGTCAAGATCAAGCACGCTATTCCTTTGAAACATGCTGCAATACCTTTAGACCTAAAAATGTAGAATAGCATTGAACTAAGCGCCTCAGTGCGCTTAGTTTCTGCTGGCAAAGAGGGAGAGTTTATTGAAATACAGAGAACTTGGAATTGGAAATAGGTGGCTTGTACATACTGAATTTGAAGAGAATAATGGAAAAGGGTATGAGAAAAGGGGAATTATTGGTGTTGTTAGTACATAATAGAGGGATATGGAATAAACTTTCGAAAACGTGGAATAAACGTCCTGAAACATGGAATAAAATCGCAAGGAGCTACTGGAATTTGTATTTCCAATAGCTCCTTTGCTTATTTAGTATACTTTATCCCCGTTAAAGATAGAGTTTTTCACAATAACATAGTCAACTGTACGAATAGCATCAAGCTTTGTGCCACCAGCATAAGAAATAGATGATTGTAAATCTTGCTCCATTTCAATTAATGTATCTTTTAATGGACCTTTATGGTCAACATACATTTTTTTACCTTCGACGTTTTTCTTTTCACCTTTTTGGAATTCAGATGCTGAACCAAAATATTCTTTTACTAATTTCCCATCCACTTCGATTGTTTCACCTGGAGATTCCTCATGGCCAGCGAATAATGAACCAATCATGACCATGGATGCACCAAAGCGTACAGATTTTGCGATATCACCATGCGTACGGATACCACCGTCTGCAATAATTGGCTTTGTTGCAGCCTTTGAGCACCAGCGTAAAGCAGCTAATTGCCAGCCACCTGTGCCGAAGCCTGTTTTAATTTTTGTAATACAAACTTTACCAGGACCAATTCCTACTTTCGTTGCATCAGCACCAGCATTTTCAAGCTCACGTACAGCTTCTGGTGTACCAACATTACCTGCGATAACGAAGCTATTTGGCAAATGCTTTTTAAGATGTTGAATCATGCGGATAACAGCATTTGAATGACCGTGTGCAATGTCGATTGTAACGAATTCAGGTACTAGATTTTCAGCAGCTAACTGCTCTACAAAAGCATATTCCTCTTCTTTTACACCAACGCTAATTGAAGCAATTAAGCCACGAGATTGCATATTTTTAATAAAATCGATACGCGTCTCAGGATTGAAGCGGTGCATAATGTAGAAATAGCCACCTTCAGCTAACATTAAAGCGATTTTTTCATCAATGATTGTTTGCATATTAGCAGGTACAACAGGTAATTTAAATTTATGTCCGCCTAGTGTAACAGACGTATCACATTGTGAACGGCTGTCTACAATACATTTATTAGGAATTAATTGAATATCTTCATAGTCAAATACATTATCCATCATTTGAACACCTCTAAAAACGAATATTTTTTTTATTGAAAGCGAAAATGTTCGCCATTTGGTAATTTACCCGATTTCGGAACAAATGTCAAAGAAAACATCAAATGAAATTTCAATCAATGGGATTTTACTACACTCCTACTTCACTTAAATTCTAAAACAGGCACCTGATTTCTCGTTGAAGAAGGCATTTCTGTTCGTTTATACGATATAAATAAAAAGATAAAATTGCGAATTACTCGCAATTCTATCTTCAATTTTTTAACGGTATGTGATTGCTGTGCCGGTTGCAACGACCATCATCATACCATCGCGTATTGTTTCGAAGTCTAAATCTACACCAACTACAGCATTTGCACCTAATTGCTTTGCTCGCTCTTTCATTTCCTCAATTGCAAGTTGTCTTCCTTCAGCTAGCTTTTCTTCATAGGCACTGCTACGCCCGCCGATGATATCCGTAACAGAAGCAAAAATGTCACGTACAACATTGGCTCCCATGATCGCTTCACCTGTTACGATTCCATGATATGTTTCGATTGTTTTACCTTCAAGACTATTCGTTGTTGTTACTAACATCTAAAACGCCTCCATTTCATGTATTACTATTAAATACGATTTTGCTACCAAAAGGTTTCCCCTTTAATTGTTAAAAAACACGTTATTTGCTACTATTGAAATGGATTTATCTTGATTCAGTGGATGTACAAGCGCCCGTTCAGTCGAGATAAGCGTCCAGACGAATGTCACCGATAATGAAGAGTTTGCTCTTGCCAGCATGAAAAATCTGGATTCAAGTTAGCTAGGGCATAATAGATTGTTTGGGGGATTGGGATATGACGACAAGTGTTCATCAAGAAACAATTAACATTGGGAAAGAAGAGTTATGGAAGTTTATTCAAGATAAAGAGCGTTGGGCGGTATTAATTCCGGGCTATTTGCATCATGAGCTACCTTCTATACAGCAAATGATTTGGGTGTTTCAAGGGGATTTTGGTATTATACAAAAGGCAGTAAAGCTACAATTGGACGAAATAACAAGTGTGGAAAATGAAAAATTAGCATTTAATTTAGTTGGTTTATCTGACAATATTAATGGTAGCGGTTATTTTGAAATGATGCCATCTAATGATGGTAGTTATTTATTAACGGGTAGTTTAACAATGACAGCTGGTGGTTTTTTAGCGGCGATGATAAATCCTGTGCTGGAAGGCTTTGTGCCAAAAACAGTAGAGGCACTTGTTCAGTCGATGGCACAAGAAGCGAGTAAAGTAAACAATTAATACGAAACTGTAAGTTGGGGATAGTGCAAAAAATTGTTACTGACGCGTGCTTTCGCGAAAGAAAACAATTGCGACTACAGGTTTTAGCAAATATTCAAAACAGAGGGTGTCAGGAAAGGTTTTATTATTTCCGATAGCCCTTGTTTTGTTATGAAAGGAGGTCAATGTTATGAAAGAGCATGATTATGAAAAATTACTACGAATTGATACTGCTGGTTTTCAATATGGATTTCCGAAGTTAGCACATTATCATCGTTATGAACCTACCCCTTATGCTGGACTTGAGCAACTTTTTGCGGAATATACACTGCCAGATAACGCTACATTTGTAGATATTGGCTGTGGTAAGGGACGTGTGCCTCTTTATATACATTATCGCTTTCATATTCCAGTTGTAGGTATCGAGATGGATGAAAAGTTCTTTATTGAAGCACAGCATAATAAAGAAACTTATTTAGAAAAGGCAAAGAAAAAGCATGTGCCTATTACTTTTCTCCATATGCTAGCAGAGCAATATAGAGTAACAAAAGAGGATAATGTTTTTTTCTTTTTTAATCCTTTTTCTATCGAGATTTTCCGCAAAGTTGTAGCAAAAATACTACACTCATTTGAATATAACCCAAGAAATATACATATTATTTTATACTATCCAGCAATTGATTACTTATTTTATCTTGAGCAAGAGACACCTTTTACACTACGTAAAGAAGTGCGTTTAAAAGGAGAATCGAATGCTAACGAACGTATATGTGTGTATACTTTATTATTTTAATAGATGTGCTTCTACGATGGCAGTAGCTATCGTAGGAGTTCTGGACTATGAATCTTGAGCGAACTCAAAACCTAAAATATTAAAAAGATATAGACACGATAGTAAAATTAAAGTAAAATATGGGAGTTTAAAATATCTGAATACTCACTCTAACTAGATATTTCGGAATATTTAAAATTATATTGTGCAGGACGAATGTTTTATGTATAATTATCTGAAAATACTAAAACATTAGAAAATTGATTGAAAGGGTGTTTTATAATTATGAAACATTATAAATTAAAGAAATTTGCTTCTCTATTTTTAGCAACGTCAGTTTTAGCTGGCGCATTGGCAGGCTGTGGTACTGATTCGGGTGGTGGTTCATCGTCAAATGGTGGTTCATCAAGTGGCGGAGGGAATTCTGCTTCAGGCGATACAATAAAAATTGGAGCTAACCTTGAATTATCTGGAGCGGTAGCAACGTATGGTTTATCTATTGCTGATGGCGCAACATTGGCGATGGAAGAAATTAACGCGAGCGGCGGCATTAATGGCAAAAAAATCGAATTAATCAAAGTGGATAATAAATCAGAAAATGCTGAAGCGGTGTCTGCAGCAATTAGATTAGCGGAGCAAGAAAAGGTTGTGGCCATGATTGGACCAGCGACATCAGGGAACTCTGTAGCAACAGTTCAAATAGCGAATCAACATAAAATTCCTATGGTAACAGCATCAGGAACGGCACCGAACGTAACGGAAAACGCAGATGGAACAATCAATGAATATGCATTCCGCACATGCTTTATTGATCCGTTCCAAGGTACTGTAGCAGCAAACTTTGCGACAAATGAGCTTGGAGCAAAAAATGTAGCTATTTATGCTGATAATGCATCTGATTATGCGAAAGGCTTGGCTGCATCGTTTAAAGAAACAGTTGAGAAAAATGGCGGTAAAGTAGTTATTGAACAAGCCTATGTAGCAAAAGACGTAGACTTCAAATCAACATTAACAAATATTAAAGGGGCAAACCCAGATTTCATTTTTATCCCAGGTTACTATGAAGAAGTAGGTTTAATTGTTAAACAAGCACGTGAGTTAGGTATTACAGCGCCATTAATGGGGGCTGATGGATGGGATTCTCCGACTTTAATTGACTTAGCAGGGAAAGACGCATTAAATAACACGTTCATTACAAATCACTATTCATCTGAAGATCCAGATGAGACAATTCAAAAGTTTGTAAAGGCATTCGAAACGAAATACAACCAAGCACCAAATGCCTTCCATGCTTTAGGATATGACACTGTTTACTACTTGAAAGACGCAATTGAACGTGCCGGAGATAATGTTACAGGTGAAACAATTAAAAATATGCTAGCGGAAACAAAAGATTTAAGCTTAGTGACAGGTAAATTTACAGTAGATGAAAAACACAACCCAGTTAAATCAGCAACAGTTCTTGAATTCAAAGACGGCAACCAAGTGTTCAACTCTAAAGTGAATCCTTAATCGTTAAGTGACTCAGTGGGCTGTTTGAAAAGTGAGCTAATGCGCCACTTTCCAGACAGCCATTTTTTAAGAGGTTTAAAGAGCCTCTTCGCTACAATCTAAAACAAATAAGTAAAACTTGATTTCGGACTGTTTGGAAGTGATTTTAGACTTTTCCGACAGTCCCTTTTACTGTCAATTTGGTTGTCGAAGCCAAAATCAAAGGAGTGAGAATAATGGAATGGATACAGCAACTCGTAAATGGAATTTCACTCGGTAGTATTTACGCGCTCATCGCTCTTGGTTATACGATGGTATACGGCATTATTAAATTAATTAACTTTGCGCATGGTGATGTTTTCATGCTTGGTGCTTTTATCGGGTTTTTTGCGATTGCAAGATGGGATATGCACTTTATCCCAGCGCTACTAATGGCGATGATTTTATGTGCGGTGATAGGGGTCATCATTGAAAGGGTCGCTTATAAGCGTCTACGTAATGCAACACGTATTGCAGCATTAATTACTGCAATTGGGGTGTCATTATTAATTGAGTATACGGTTATCTTCTTCCGTGGGGCAGCACCTGAGGCATACCCAACTATTTTTGAAAACCCGTCATTCAATGTTTTCGGAGTACAAATTGACACAAGATCAATTTTTATTTTAACGGTATCCATCGTTTTAATGATGTTATTACAATTTATTGTGCATCGTACGAAAATTGGTAAGGCGATGCGTGCAGTTTCACATGACGCAGATGCAGCACGTTTAATGGGAATTAATGTAGATAATACAATTTCAGCAACGTTTGCGATTGGTTCAGCGTTGGCTGGAGCTGCAGGGGTTATTTTCGGTATTTACTATACGCGAATTGATCCATTAATGGGGGTATTACCTGGCTTGAAGGCGTTCGTTGCAGCAGTTTTAGGTGGTATTGGTATTATTCCAGGTGCGATGGCTGGTGGTCTTGTACTAGGTGTGGTAGAAACGGTAGTTAGTGCGTTAGGCTTTTCATTGTGGCGCGATGCAGCAGCGTTCGTTATTTTAATCTTAATTCTAATTTTACGACCAGCGGGTATTTTTGGTAAAAATGCTCGTGAGAAAGTGTAGGTGAGCAAGGATGAAAAAGTCTAAAGTTTTTTGGGGCTATGCAATCATAGCGCTAGTGCTTTATGCAGTCGTGCAAACTCTCATTTCTTTCGGCATGGTCAATACGCATTATCAAAATATGCTTATTACAATGTGTATTAACGTGATGCTAGCGGTTAGCTTACATCTTGTAATTGGTGTAACAGGGCAGTTTTCTATTGGGCACGCAGGATTTTTGGCAGTGGGTGCTTATATATCAGCTATTTGTACGATGAAGCTGGGTATGCCGTTTTCGATGGCAATTTTAGCTGGGGCAGTTGTCGCGATGCTAGCAGGGCTATTAGTTGGTATTCCTTCTTTACGTTTAAGAGGTGATTATTTAGCAATTGCTACACTGGGCTTTGCTGAGATTATTCGCATTGTCTTCTTAAATATCGATTATGTTGGTGGGGCAGCGGGGATGCAAGTAACGCATCAATCGACTTGGACATATGCCTTTGTTGGTACTGCTATTACAATTTTAATCATTTCAAACTTTACAAATTCCCGTCATGGGCGGGCATGTATTGCTATACGTGAGGATGAAATTGCAGCAGATGCAATGGGGATTAATACTACTTATTATAAAGTAGCTGCATTTGCAGTAGGATCGTTCTTTGCTGGCGTAGCAGGTGCAATCTATGCGCATAATTTCTATATTATTCAACCGACAGCATTCGGATTTTTAAAATCATTTGATATTTTAATTTTAGTTGTGCTTGGTGGATTAGGTAGTCTTTCTGGGGCAGTGCTTGCAGCTATTTTCTTAACATTCGTATCAACATACTTACAGGCGTTTCCAGAGACGCGTATGATTATTTATTCACTTGTTTTAATTTTAGTTATGCTGTATCGCCCAACAGGTTTACTAGGGACAAAAGAAATTACAGACTTATTCAAATTCAGAAAAAAAGGAGGTACTAAAGTATGAGTACACTTCTTAAAGTCGATAGCTTAGGTATTCAATTTGGCGGTTTAAAGGCCGTACAAAATGTCAATATGTATATGGAAAATGGGGAGCTCATTGGTTTAATTGGACCAAATGGTGCAGGTAAAACGACGACATTCAATATGTTGACAGGTGTGTATGCGCCAACGGAAGGAACAATTACGTTTGCTGGTAAGCAAATTCAAGGGTTGGATCCATACAAAGTAACACGAGGTGGTATTAGCCGTACATTCCAAAATATTCGTTTATTTAAAGAGTTATCGGTATTAGATAACGTAAAGGTAGCAAACCACTCTTTAGCAAATCATAACATTCTATCTTCTATTTTCAGACTACCAAAGCATTTTTCTGGTGAAGCAAAAATGGAGGAGGAATCGCTCGCTTTTTTAAAAATTTTTGGTTTAGATGTGTATAAGGATGAGTTATCAAAAAACTTGCCGTACGGGATGCAGCGTCGCTTAGAAATTGCACGTGCGCTTGCAGCAGGACCGAAGCTCTTGTTGCTAGATGAGCCAGCAGCAGGGATGAATCCACAAGAAACGAAAGAATTAATGGATCTTATTGCATTTATCCGTAAAGAATTTGATTTAACAATTTTACTTATTGAGCATGATATGAATTTAGTTATGGGGATTTGTGAGCGCATTTATGTGCTTGACCATGGACAGCTAATAGCTGAGGGAACACCAGCAGAAATTCGTTCAAATCCAAAGGTTATTGAGGCGTATTTAGGAGAGGAGGTAGCGGACTAATGCTGAAGGTAAATGATATCGATGTATACTATGGTAATATTCAAGCATTGAAGGGCCTTTCCTTAGAAGTAAATGAGGGTGAGATTGTAACGTTAATTGGTGCAAATGGTGCAGGGAAAAGTACGTTACTAAAGACATTATCAGGCTTACTTAAGCCGAAAAGAGGTTCTATTGAATATTTAGGTTCAGCTATTGATGGCAAGGCAGCACAGTCAATTGTAAAGGCAGGGATTTCCCATGTGCCAGAGGGGCGCCGTGTATTTGCCAATATGACAGTAGAAGAAAACTTAGAGCTGGGTGCTTATTTGAGGAAAGACCGAGAAGGTATTAAAAAAGATATGGAACACGTTTATGAGCTGTTCCCACGCCTTTTTGAGCGTCACAAACAGCTATCTGGCACACTATCAGGCGGTGAGCAACAAATGCTTGCGATGGGGCGTGCCTTAATGGCGAAACCCAAATTAATTTTAATGGATGAGCCTTCAATGGGACTTGCGCCATTAATGGTAAAAAATATTTTTAACATTATTGAAATGGTGAATAAAGAGGGCGTGACAGTTTTATTAGTAGAGCAAAACGCGAACATGGCACTTTCCGTTGCCCACAGAGCCTATGTGCTAGAAACCGGTAAAATTGTGCTATCAGGCTCAGCGAAGGAATTACAAGAGAGCGATGAGGTAAAAGCAGCTTATCTTGGTGGTTTATAATGATAAAGGGTTGTCTTGCACAGTTTGCAAGACAGCCCTTTTTTCGTTAATGTAGATAACAGAGGAGTGATTATACATGACACAGTCAGCACAGTTTTACATTGAGCAATTACAGCTAGAGGCTCATCCAGAGGGTGGTTACTATAAATCAAGCTTTCGCGCTAATGATAAAATGGCTACGCGCGATGTTTTGCGACCAATATATACGAGTATTTATTTTTTATTGCGTTCACAGGATATTTCCCACCTTCATCGTTTACAGTCAGATGAATTATGGTACTACCATGCAGGTAGTCCGCTCACTGTGCATATGATTCACCCAGATGGTACTTATGAGGCAAAGAAGCTTGGACTAAATATTGCAGCAGGGGAAGCACCACAAATTTTAGTGCCGAAGCATACGATTTTTGGTTCATCTGTTGATGATGCGGATACATTCAGTTTAGTTGGTTGTATGGTTGCACCAGGCTTCGATTTTACAGATTTTGAGTTGTTTACACAGGATGAGTTATTAGCTGATTATCCACAACATGAGGTAGTTATTCGCAAGATGGCATATGCAGAGTTGAAATAGTCATAAAAAGTAAAATAAGCGCAAACAATCAACGTTTTTCAATGGATTGTTTGCGCTTTTTAAGGCTACCAATCTATAGACTCGGGGTACTTCAAAGAGATTTGTAATTCATGTAAGGCATGTTTTGTTTCTTTAGCTGCCTGCATTAACTGATTTAATAAGAAGTGATAATCCTCACCTTCAACGACTAAACGGATAGCAAATGCAGAAAGGTGCGCTGCTCGTTCCTCCTGTGATAAGGACAGATACTCGATATTAAGCACATCAACATATTGCGTTGCATAGCGAAAATAGGCAGGTGTTTTTTCAGCAAGAACATGTAGGAAAACGGCGTAATGTTCATCGCCAATCAGCTCTTGTAAACTTTCTGCAACGAGCGCTTGAAAGCTACGTACTGTTGCAATGTGTTGGTTCCATAATGAATTGTCTACTAGCTCTTGATGAAGATGGATAAAATCATTACATGCAATGGCTGTAAACAATAACTCTGGCCATAAAATATCAGTTGCAAAGTAAATGTTTTTTTCAGGCATCACCATTTTTTGCTTCGTTTGTATACCTCGATTAACACCGTTTGCGATATATTCGATATGTTGCTCGCCTGTAGCTGCTTGACGTAGCTTATAGCACACATTTAAAATGCGATTGCGAGCACCTTGATAGTCGTAGTAGCGCTTTGCATCACCTGTAATATGATAGATTGCATTAATTAGTTGATCAATATCCCAATAGTCGCCACTGATACGGGCGCCTGTTAGTAGTTTTGTTGGTTGAATTGTGAGCATCATCTCGCCCCCTAGATTTGTGCTACGATTGTTTATAGTTTAGATGCTTAAATAACTCCTGTAGTTCTTGCTTTGTTAAATCTCGCCACTGACCGACTTTTAAGTTGCCTAAGTGAATATTCATAATGCGAATGCGTTGAAGTCGCTTTACAGAGTAGCCAAGCGCTGAACACATGCGTCGAATTTGACGATTCAAACCTTGCTCTAAAATAATTTTGAAAACATTGCTCGATATTTTTTCTACGCGACAAGGTAATGTTGTTGTATCTAAAATATCTACACCAGAGGCCATTTTTTGCAAAAATTTATCAGTAACAGGTTTATCAACTTGGACGATATATTCTTTTTCATGATGGTGCTCAGCACGTAAAATTTCATTTACGATATCTCCATCATTCGTTAAAAGTAACAAGCCTTCTGAATCTTTATCTAAACGTCCAATATGGAATATACGCAATGGGTGATTTACGAAGTCCACTACATTGCCTTTAATATGTTTTTCTGTTGTGCTCGTAATGCCAACAGGTTTATTCAGTGCAATGTAAACAAGCTGCTCTTCCTTCGAAACTGGCTGACCATCTACACAGACGATATCGCCCTCTTGTACTTTACTGCCAATTGTAGCAAGCTCCCCGTTAATTGTAATTCGACCTTCCTCAATCCATTTATCTGCACCACGACGTGACACCGCCCCAGTTTCTGCTAGAAATTTATTAATACGCATAGTTTCTCATCCTTTAATTTGAATAATGTTAGTATACAATATTTAGTATGGAATAAGAAATATAGGTTCATCAGCAAAAGCTATAGTTGGCAAAAGGAAATAGCATTTTTCAAAAGAAATATGTGTGCTTATTTAATCAGATTTTCTATAGAAAGTTGAAAACTCAGTTGATTTCCGTTGCGATTGGCTCGCTTTCCAGGGGGCATAGCTCCAACTAATTTTTTTCGGCAGTAGCCGAGCCATCTTCACTTCAATCAACTGGAGAAAGCCTTGTAAATAAAGAATTCAACTAAAAAACACGCACATAAAAATTTATTGCTTACCATGATTTATCTGAGAAAAAATTTTTAATCAATAGTTAACATGACACATAGCTTACTTTTTTAAAGAGTAAGCTCTCTATGTAGATGGTTCCACAATACAAGATTTGATTTATTCTGAATTTTAAAATGAAATAGGTACATCAATATTATTTTCTTGTATCAGCTATTGAAGAATATGTTTTTGACTATTTCATTAGATAAAAGCTATTTCTAGTTGATTGGAGTGGAGGGTGGCGACTCCAGCAGGAACAGCACGAGCTGAAAATCCATTTATTTCGGCAGTAGCCGAAATAAATTAGTTGAAGCCGTGCCTGCGGAAAGCGTCCACCCGCAACGGAAATCAACGGCTTGTTTATCTTTTCTATAAATAAATAGTGAAATAACATGTTATTTTTTAATCAATCCCAAAAAGATAGAGGGATAAAAATTGAAATATTCAACTTTTTCTGACAATATAATATATAAGACTACCTTTCTACTAGCACTAGCTGCAGCATAGCATATAGGGTATGATCTAATATTCATAACGAAGGGGAGAGAATTGAATGGTTTATGCATTTCCAAACACAGAAGGGGCATTGATTCATTTTAAGGAACGTTATGACAACTATATTGGAGGTAAATGGACGCCTCCTACAAAAGGGCAGTATTTTGATAATCCGACACCTGTAACAGGGAAAGTGTTTACACAAGTAGCACGTTCTACAGAAGAGGATATTGAGCTAGCGCTCGATGCGGCACATGAAGCGAAAGATGCATGGGGCAGTACTTCACCAACAGAACGCAGCAATATTTTATTGAAAATTGCAGATCGTATGGAAGCTAATCTTGAAATGCTGGCAGTAGCTGAGACTTGGGAAAATGGGAAGGCAGTACGTGAAACGTTAAACGCGGATATTCCATTAGCAATTGATCATTTCCGTTATTTTGCTGGTGTTATCCGAGCACAGGAAGGCTCGCTCAGCCAAATAGATAATAATACAGTAGCTTATCATTTTCATGAGCCGATAGGGGTAGTGGGACAAATTATTCCATGGAACTTCCCGATTTTAATGGCGACATGGAAGCTTGCCCCTGCACTTGCAGCAGGTAACTGCGTTGTAATAAAGCCTGCAGAGCAAACACCAGTATCAATTTTGGTCGTAATGGAATTAATTGCAGACCTATTACCACCAGGTGTTGTTAATATTGTAAACGGCTTTGGCTTAGAGGCTGGTAAACCGCTAGCGTCAAGCACGCGTATAGGGAAAATTGCCTTTACAGGTGAAACGACAACAGGGCGCTTAATTATGCAGTATGCATCACAAAATATTATCCCTGTAACACTTGAGCTAGGTGGTAAATCGCCAAATATTTTCTTTGAAGATATTATGGCACAGGATGATGAATTTTTAGATAAGGCTGTAGAAGGCTTTGTTATGTTCGCCTTAAACCAAGGGGAAGTATGTACATGCCCTTCACGTGCGCTGATCCAAGAGTCAATTTATGAGCCATTTATGGAGCGTGTGTTGGCTAGGGTGGAGGCGATTAAAACAGGTAATCCACTTGATCCGAACTCGATGATGGGTGCGCAAGCTTCTACAGAGCAAATGGAAAAGATTCTCTCTTACCTAGATATCGGTAAGCAAGAAGGAGCAGAGTGTCTAATCGGTGGTGAACGCAACCAATTAGATGGGGAATTTACAGACGGCTACTATATTAAGCCAACTGTTTTCAAAGGCGATAACAAAATGCGTATTTTCCAGGAGGAAATTTTTGGACCTGTTGTAGCTGTAACGACGTTTAAAACGAAGGAAGAGGCTTTGGAAATAGCGAACGATACTTTATATGGCTTAGGTTCGGGTATTTGGACGCGCGATATGAATACGGCATATCGTTTTGGTCGAGGTATTCAGGCTGGTCGAGTTTGGACGAACTGCTATCACCAATACCCTGCACATGCGGCATTTGGTGGTTACAAAATGTCAGGTACTGGACGAGAAAACCATAAAATGATGCTAAGTCACTATCAGCAAACGAAAAACTTGCTAGTGAGCTATGATCCAAATCGCGCAGGCTTCTTCTAATAATTGGAGGTGCTAAAGGATGGTTGAGCGTGTAATAGCGACAGATGTAGCACTCGATTTAATTAATTTATTAGTCGAACGCCATGGACCTGTTATGTTCCATCAATCAGGGGGATGCTGTGATGGCTCTTCACCGATGTGCTATCCGCAAGGTGATTTAATGCTAGGTGAGCAAGATATATTGCTTGGTGAGATTGGCAGCGCACCATTTTATATACACAAAAGCCAATATGATTATTGGAAGCATACACAGCTCATTATTGATGTTGTTGATGGGCGAGGTGGTATGTTTTCCTTGGAAGGTGTGGAAGGTAAGCGCTTCTTGACAAGGTCGCGTATATTTACGCAAGAGGAACAGCAAGAATTGAATATAGGGTATTAGTTGGGGGACCGATTCGCATATGCGAATCGGTCTTATTTTTGGCAAACAAATGCGTAAAACATTTGAATTTCCACGTGCTGGCATGTAACATAAAAAGAAGATTGCTCTTGAAGGAGAGATTAAATATGGGAAATGCTATGCCAATGAGTTATTCTCGTACAATTCAAACACGTCTTGTGCTCCCACCAGATACGAATCACCATGGTTCTATTTTTGGGGGACGTGTGTTAGCTTATATTGATGAAATTGCTGCAATTGCTTCGATGACACATGCTAAAGGAGAGGTTGTCACAGCCTCTATTGATTCAGTTGATTTTGTTTCTCCTGCCTATGTTGGCGATGTGTTGGAGTTAGAGGGAATTGTGACATCAACAGGACGTACTTCGATGGAAATTTATGTGCGTGTTGTAACTCGCAACTTAAAAACGCGTGAGGAGCGTTTGACAACAGAATCCTTTGTCACAATGGTTGCTATTGATGCAGAAGGAAAGCCAAGAGAAGTGCCAGGTGTTTATCCGGAAACAGAAACGGAAAAACGATTGTTTGAAACTGCACCAAAGCGTAGAGAATACCGCAAAGCAAAACGTGCATTGCAGCATTAAAACATTTGGCGTGGAAGCATCTGTTTTAGCAGGTATAATATAAAATGGGCTATATGGAAAGTTACTACTTTCCATATAGCCCATTTTTAGTCTTCAAGCTCGTTGATTTTCGTTACGATTTGCAATAATTCATCAGAGGATGCAGCAACGATTGTGGATGCTTCTGTTAATTCTGCAATTAAGTTTGAAATAGTACGGATATCATCGGTAGTATTCATATATTGCTGTTTAATGCCAGATACAGCCTCGGTAATTGAAGTAAATGATGCTGCAAGATTTTGTTGTGTTTCAACAGTTTGCTGTACTTGTGAATCTACACTTTGAACAGAGCTAGCCATGCTTAAAATATTGTTTTCCGTTTCTTTAATCAAGTGTGCTACATTTTGAACAGCTGTTTTCGTTTCTTCCGCTAGCTTTCTTACTTCGTCTGCTACAACAGCAAAGCCTTTACCATGCTCACCAGCACGCGCTGCTTCAATTGAAGCATTTAGCGCTAATAAATTGGTTTGATCTGCTATGCCTGTTACAAGACCTACAATTTCTGAAATTTTTTGCGAAGAGAGACGTAAAGCCGCCATGGAAGCCTCTAATGTTTCCACACCAGTTAAAATCGTATTCATTAAACGAGTTTGTGTTTCGAGATGGCTTTTTCCTAAATTTGACTTCTCTTCTGTTTCAGCTACAAAGGCTAGACCCTGCTCAGTAGCTGAGCTAATTCCTTCAGCCTGATGGGAAATTGTTTGTAGAGACGCAGATGTTTCCTCGCTTGTGGAGCTCAGCTCTCGAGACGTATCTTGAAGTGTACTAATTAATACGTGCTTAGATGCTTCAAGCTCTAAGCGGATGCGCTCTTCTTCATTTTCATAAGCCTCAATTACGAGCTGCTGCTCAAAGTTGATTATTTTTGAAAAGGCATTAATTGCTCGAATACATTCATTTTTTGATAAATCTAAGCCATTAACAAATTCGATAAATGTTGACATTAGTGATTGGAATGATGCGATATACCATTTTGACTTCAAACCAACTCGCACATGTACATGTGCAATAATTTTACGTTCTTCTATATAAGCAGCATTAATTTTACTATTAAAAATATCATTTAAGTGTTTAGTTAAAGTACCTTTTAAGCGGTCAATATGTGAGTTTGTTTGAATAATCGCAACTAAATTAGATTGTAAACTAATTGCCTCATAAAACTGCTCGACCATTGTAGGAACTAAATCTTTGGCAAATGGTTGGAGCTGCTTCAAAATAGCTAAGTCCTCTGTTGTCAATTTAAGCAATTGTAGTTGTTTCACTAAATCAGGGTAATTACTAACATCTAGTTGAACTTGTTGTATGTATTTTGATGTTTCAAAAAAAGTTGATTGTTCAGTAGTCTTTTTTGTAAACCAGTTCGCCATTATTTTCTCCATCCTACAATAAAATTTATCTAGTTCCTCTATCTCAAAAGAATAAAAAGTATAACATTCCTATTGTACTATTTTAAATGCTAGTTTTGCAATCTTTTGTCAGAAGTATATATTTGATTCAATTTGTTTTTTAAGTAGCTACAAGGTAGAATTAAGGATATAAAATGATGAAGGAGAAACGAACAATGAAATTTTATAAAGGACGTTTAAAATATGTCGTTCCACTTTCAGCTGTTGTAGGTGTTTCATCCACAATGATGATATTTAATAAATATGAAGATGTGCCATCATTACATAAATTTTTGATTATTGTAGGGGCTGTCTTTTTCTCGGCTGTTATTTCTTATTTTTTATTCCCACAGGCTAGTGATAATCCAGATGATAGAGGTCCGTATTAAAGTTAGATAATTTTTTTACATAAAAATGAATCTTTCAACAACCTTTTACCGTATATAAAGTACAAACATTAAAAGAAGGGTTGATGTCATATGGAAGACAAATGGTCAAAAGTAATTATTCATGCTAGTGCATTTTTTGCGCCAGTTTTAGTACCAATTTTATTTTTCTTAATTAGTACAGATAGTGAAATAAAGCGTTTATCAATACAAGCATTATTATTCCAAGCAGTTATGTGGGTACTTGTGGGTATTTCAGGATTCTTCTCAGTGATACTAATTGGTCTACCGTTTTTAATTGTATTTGCGATTATGGGAATTGTTGTACCGATTATCGGTATTGTCAAGGCAATAAACGAAACTCAGTGGGATTATCCGATTGTTGGACGTTGGGTATAATAAGTTTTAAAAGTATAAAAAATGGCAAAACTTCTAATGCAGAGGTTTTGCTTTTTTTGTTGCTAAAGCCTTGTTATATAAAGCTTTAAAAGCGAAATTATGCATTGTGAGGTTTTTTAATTGCATTTCAATTTCGCTGTTTCTATAATTAAGTCAAAGATAGTCAAAGTCAGTTATGGAATTGAGGTGAGAGACAATCGTGCGGAATATATCTGATATTATTGAAGGTTATTTAAAACAAGTTCTCGAATTAAGTGGGCAAGAGCATATCGAAATAAAACGTAGTGAACTTGCAGATAAATTTCAATGCGTTCCGTCTCAAATCAATTACGTTATTAATACAAGGTTTACAGCGGAACGAGGTTATTTAGTTGAAAGTAAGCGGGGTGGCGGTGGTTATATTCGTATTTTACGTGTTGAGGTCCATTCAAAAGCCGCACTTATTGACGATATGATTCAGCAAGTTGGAGATGCGGTGGCACAGCAATCGATAGAGCATATGATATACCGTTTAATAGATGAGGAAATAATTACAAAACGGGAAGCGAAGCTAATATTAGCTGCGGTCGATCGCTCAACATTAGCACTGCCGTTACCACTACGCGACCAAGTTCGCGCATATATAGTAAAGGCGATGTTTATTACGTTGAAATACGACAATAAATAAGGTAGGTGATTAGCATGATTTGTGAACATTGTAAACAGAGACACGCATCTGTTACAGTGACGAAAGTACAAAATGGGCAAGCGGTCGCAAAGCATTATTGTGAGCATTGCGCATCAAAATTTCATCCATTTCAAACAGACATACAGGAAGAGCCAGTGGCATTGCATCAGCTTATTTCAAACTGGTTTGGTGTACCGATGTGGAAAAGCACACAAACAGAAGAAAAAAAAGCTACGCAAAGCACATGTCCATCATGCGGCTTCACATATCGCCAATTTTTAAAGCAAGGGAAATTTGGCTGCACCGAGTGCTATAACACGTTCCGAGATCAACTCCCACCTGTGCTTAGTCGTTTACAGGCTGGCACATCACATACTGGTAAGTCTGTAGTGATTAGTATGGAGCAGCTCAAGCAAAAAATAGAAGAAATACGCCAGCAAATGCAGCATGCAATCGCAGAAGAGCGCTTTGAGGACGCTGCTAAAATGCGTGATGAAATAAAATCAATTCAGCATAAGCTTGATGCTGGAGGTGTAGATGTATGAATATCGAGCATTTTTTAAAGCATGCACCTAAATGCGTCGTCGAAAGTGGTGAACATTCAGATATCGTCATGACAACTCGCATTAGGCTTGCTAGAAATATTGCCAATATTCGCTTTCCGCTAAGCTTTTCACAGCAAGAGGCGAATGGTGTACAGGAGAAGCTTATGAAAGCATTGCTCACGCCACAGGAGCAATTAAATTTTTCTTATTTTAAAATGGCTGATTTATCACAATTAGAACGCCAATTGTTAGTAGAGAAACATTTAATTAGCCCTTATTTAGCGAAGCATAAAGAGGTGTCGGCTGTCTTCTTATCCTCCGACGAATCCACAAGCGTAATGATTAATGAGGAGGATCATTTGCGGATTCAAGTTTTGAGCCCAGGTATGCAGTTAATGGAGACATATGAATATGCGAGTGAGCTAGATGATCGATTAGGTAAACAAGTGAGCTATGCTTATGACGAGCAATTTGGTTATTTAACGAGCTGTCCAACAAATGTAGGTACAGGATTACGTGCATCGATTATGATGCATTTGCCAGCACTTACAATGTCAAAGCAAATGAATGTCCTAATCCAAATGATGACACGTTTAGGTATGGTTGTGCGTGGTATATATGGAGAGGGTAGCGAAAATTTAGGTAATATTTATCAAATATCTAACCAAGTAACGCTAGGTAAATCAGAGCGTGAAATTTTAGAAGAGCTGCAAAAGGTTGTTGAACAAATTATTGAGAAAGAGCGCAATGCTCGCAAAAAATTGTTAGAGCGAGCACAAGTCACATTGGATGATCGCGTTAATCGTGCATTAGGAACACTGCGTTACGCTCGTGTATTAACAAGTGAGGAGGCGGCATCATGCCTCTCAAGCGTTCGATTAGGTGTTGATTTAAAACTGATCCAAGGAATTTCGCCTAGCTGCTTAAATGAATGCGTCATGTTAATTCAGCCAGGCTTTGTTCAGCAATATGCAGGGACAATGCTCGATGCGGTAGATCGTGATATATATCGGGCAAAGTATGTTCGGGAAAAATTGGATAATGATAGTTTGATTACAGGTGAAAAAGGAGAGGAAACATATGATGTTTAATCGTTTTACGCAACGCGCACAAAAAGTTTTACAATTAGCACAGGAAGAAGCTATTCGCTTAAATCACGATGCGATTGGGACAGAGCATATTTTACTCGGTCTCGTGCGTGAAGGTGGTGGCATCGCAGCAAAAGCGTTAGAGGCAATTGGGGTTAGCCCTCAAACGATAGAATCGGGTATTGAAGAGTTAGTAGGTAAGGGAACTGAGAAAGTTGGTTTAACAGTAAGCTATACGCCAAGAGCTAAAAAAGTAATTGAATTATCTGTTGATGAGTCGCGAAAATTAGGCCATTCATATATCGGAACAGAGCATATTTTATTAGCGTTAATTCGTGAGGGTGAGGGAGTTGCAGCGCGTGTCTTAGCGAATGCAGATGTTAGCTTAAATAAAGCGCGCCAGCAAGTCTTACTATTATTAGGCAATAATGATACGAACCAACCTGGTGGTAGCGCAGCAAGCCCAACAGCGAGCACACCAACTTTAGATGGTTTAGCACGTGATTTAACTGCAATCGCACGCGAAGGCTCGTTAGATCCAGTTATCGGTCGTTCGAAAGAAATTACGCGTGTTGTTGAAGTATTATCGCGCCGTACAAAAAATAATCCTGTGTTAATTGGGGAGCCAGGTGTAGGTAAAACTGCGATTGCTGAAGGTTTAGCACAGCAAATCGTGAACAATGAAGTACCAGAAATCTTACGTGACAAGCGTGTTATGACGCTTGATATGGGAACTGTTGTTGCAGGTACAAAATACCGCGGTGAGTTTGAGGATCGTCTGAAAAAAGTAATGGATGAAATTCGCCAAGCGGGAAATATTATTTTATTTATCGATGAGCTACACACATTAATTGGCGCAGGTGGGGCAGAGGGCGCAATTGATGCTTCAAATATTTTAAAACCATCGTTAGCGCGTGGTGAATTGCAATGTATCGGTGCGACAACATTAGATGAGTATCGTAAATATATTGAAAAAGACGCCGCTTTAGAGCGTCGCTTCCAGCCAATTCAAGTTGATGAGCCATCTGTTGAGGAAACAGTTCAAATTATTTACGGATTACGTGATCGCTATGAAGCACATCACCGCGTAAAAATTACAGACGAAGCAGTTGAAGCGGCAGCAAAATTATCGGATCGCTACATTTCAGACCGCTTCCTACCAGATAAAGCGATTGATTTAATTGATGAAGCGGGTTCAAAAGTACGTTTACGCTCATTTATTGTACCACCAAACTTAAAAGAGTTAGAGGAGCGTTTAGAAAGCGTGCGCTCTGAAAAAAATGCGGCTGTATCAAGCCAAGAGTTTGAAAAGGCAGCTGCTCTACGCGATTCTGAGCAAAAGCTCAAAGAGGAAGTGGAGCAAACGACGAAGCATTGGAAAGAATCTCAAGGTAAAGCGGAATCAGAAGTAACAGTTGATGATATCGCGGCAGTTGTGTCAATGTGGACAGGAATTCCTGTAAATAAAATTGCACAGGAGGAATCTGCGAAGCTGCTAAACTTAGAGGAAGAGCTGCATAAGCGAGTAGTTGGTCAAGGCGAGGCAGTTGAAGCTATTTCACGTGCGATTCGTCGTGCACGCGCAGGCTTAAAAGATCCGAAGCGCCCAATTGGCTCATTTATTTTCCTAGGTCCTACAGGTGTAGGTAAAACAGAACTTGCACGAGCATTAGCAGAAGTAATGTTTGGTGATGAGGACGCAATGATTCGTATCGACATGTCCGAGTATATGGAAAAACACGCAACTTCTCGTTTAGTAGGTGCACCTCCAGGCTATGTAGGTTTTGATGAAGGCGGTCAGCTAACAGAGAAAGTACGTCGCAAGCCATACTCTGTAGTGTTGCTTGATGAAATCGAAAAAGCACATCCAGACGTATTTAATATTTTATTACAAGTATTAGAGGACGGTCGTTTAACAGATTCGAAAGGACGCCTTGTGGACTTCCGTAACACGGTTGTTATTATGACATCAAACGTAGGTGCGGACGCATTGAAATATCAAAAGAACTTAGGCTTTAACGTTGGCAATTCAGCGTCGAAGCATAAAGATATGAAAAACACGATGCTTGAAGAGCTGAAAAAGGCATTCCGCCCTGAGTTCTTAAACCGTATTGATGAAATGATTGTGTTCCACTCATTAGAAAAAGAACACTTAACTGAAATCATTTCACTAATGGCAGCTTCTTTAACGAAGCGACTACAAGAGCAAAACATCGAGCTAGAGCTTACAGATGCAGCTCTTGCGAAAATCGCTGAAGAAGGCTACGATCCACAATATGGTGCTCGTCCATTACGTCGTGCACTACAAAAACATGTGGAAGATCGCCTATCTGAGGAGCTTTTAAAAGGCACTGTATTAACAGGCGGAAAAATTATTTTCGACTATGTTGATAATGAATTTGTTGTTCGTGCTAAGGAAAATGCTGTAGAGGCTAAATAAAAAGATTTACAATAGAGGTTGTTCGAAAAGTAGGCTAGCGCGCTGCTTTTCGGACAACTTTTTTATTGAATTGTTCGATATTTAGAAACATGTAAGTATTCTTTAAAAGCTTGAAAATACTGGTTTCTACGCAATTTTCTAAAATTTAAAATTAAAAAGTAAAGCTGAATTTACTGTTATGTCTGAAAAGGGCTAGATTCACTGGACTCCTCATTTTTGTAAAATACTGGTTTAAATTAGCTGCAAAAGGAAAAATTGATTAATTGTTAGAATATAATTAAAATGAATGGAGAGGTAAATTTTCATTTGGGTTGATAGATCGATGTTCACAATATTTCAATCGAAAAAATTACATAAGGAAATGATTGCAACAATTGAACAACATGATAAAATTAACGAATCATATCAATGAGTTAGAATTGTAACTAAAAAATTATTAAAGGCAGTGGAGCAAGTAAAGCATTTTCATGTGAGCAAATAAAACATTAATAATGAGGGATGAAGATGACGAATCAAGAGAAGATTGCAGATTTCTTAAATAATTTAACACTTGAAGAAATAGCTAATCAAAGCGATTTGCTTATTTGGATAGATTGGCGCGAGGCTGAAGAAGACTTAATAGGTTACTTTAATGATCAATTACCTGTGTCAAATCGAATTGCTTGTGAAGTTATTGAAATAGATAAACCTAGGGGTGTGGATATTATCCTATCCTCTCAAGAAAAAACGATAACCATTCCCTTTGCTGATGATGTGACAGATAGAGATAGTGCAATTCGAGCGATGCAGGGCATGCTCTCGCCTCAATATCAAATCCGTTGGTTTATGGAAACCTTAGGCGATGATACATTAGCTTTTGCATTGCTACCAACTATACAATGGGAGGAACTAGAGCTACAGTTTGGTAAGCGTAAAGTAGATTACTATTTCCAACCGATCACAAATACTAGCACCATGTTTGAAATGGGCATGGATGCGGTAGTTACGTTGCTTAAATCTAGAGAGGAAGAACTGCCTAATATATAAAATATAAACACTTAATGCATTCGTTTGCATTAGGTGTTTTTAGTTTTACCAAAGTATAGCCAGTCTTTCTTAAACTTCATTAAGCAGACTTTGCTATAATAAAACAAAAAACATTGGAGGCATTATGGCGAAGAAAAAGACAAAATTTACGTGTAATGCGTGTGGCTACGAATCGGCGAAGTGGATGGGGCGCTGTCCAGGCTGTGGGCAGTGGAATACGATGGTGGAGGAAGTAGAGGTTATTGTTAAGGGTCCCCGTGGAGCTTTCCAACATTCTACTGCAACTACGCAAAAGGCTGTGCCGATTATGACAGTGGAAACAGTGGACGAGGCACGAATCGTTACGGAGATGACGGAGTTAAACCGTGTGCTTGGAGGCGGTATAGTTGCGGGTTCACTTGTATTAATAGGTGGGGATCCTGGTATTGGGAAGTCTACGTTATTGCTTCAAGTTTCTGCGCTACTTTCTAATCGTGGTCAGCGCGTGCTTTATATTTCTGGTGAGGAGTCGATTCGCCAAACAAAATTGCGAGCAGAGCGTCTAGGTGTGAAATCGCAGGAGCTCTTTATATACTCAGAAACGAATTTAGAATTTTTGCATCAAACGATTGAAGAGGTGCAGCCGAAATTTGTTATTGTCGATTCGATCCAAACGGTGCATCATCCAGAGGTGACGAGTGCACCAGGAAGCGTATCACAAGTTCGTGAATGTACAGCGGAGCTAATGCGCATTGCAAAAACGAAAAACATTGCAATTTTCCTTGTAGGTCATGTGACGAAAGAGGGACAAATTGCTGGCCCTCGACTTTTAGAGCATATGGTAGATACAGTGCTTTATTTTGAAGGAGAGCGACACCATAATCACCGTATTTTACGCAGTCAAAAAAACCGTTTTGGTTCAACAAACGAGATTGCAATATTTGAAATGCTACATGGCGGTCTAAAGGAAGTCTTAAATCCATCTGAGTTGTTTTTACAGGAGCGCTCACAAGGAGTAGCGGGTTCAACAATTGTTGCATCAATGGAAGGAACACGTCCCATTTTAGTAGAAATTCAATCGCTTGTGACACCGACAAGCTTTAATTATCCAAAGCGTATGGCGACCGGAGTAGACCAAAACCGTGTGCAACTATTGATGGCTGTGCTAGAAAAGCGTATGGGCATGATGCTACAGGCACAGGACGCCTATATTAAGGTGGCAGGCGGTGTAAAGCTGGATGAGCCTGCAATTGATTTAGCTGTTTTAACGTCGATTGTTTCTAGTTTTAAGGATCAAGCTGTGCGTGCAACAGACTGCTTTATCGGAGAGGTTGGTTTAACGGGAGAAGTGCGCCGTGTTTCTCGTATTGAGCAACGTGTACAAGAGGCAGCAAAATTAGGCTTCCAACGAGCCTTTATCCCTGCATCCAATATTGGTGGGTGGGATTTCCCGCCTGGTATCCAAGTTGTCGGGGTAGAAACGATAGGTGATTGCTTGCGCCTTTGTTTCAATGAATTTTGATCAAGGAGAGTTGTCTGAAAAGCATACTATTGTGCTGCCTTCAGACAACTTTTTACTTATAGACTTTCTTTTTCATTTGTCAATTTCCCCTTTCGTAAAGAGTAAACCGTTTTGGTATAGCTTGTGTAATTGTTTAACTTCCTGTTCAATGGCGATTTTGCCTGCATCCTTAATGACATATTCCTCGTCTTCCTCAAAAGACATAATCCAATTTTTCTTTACTAATTGTTTGAATTGCACCGTAAATAGTTTCTACACCAAGCTCGACGTGTTTGTCGCTTAGCTCCGAAACGAATTGCATAATGCTATAGCCATGTCTTGGCTCGTATAGGGATAAAAGGATATAATAAATTCCTTCTGTTAATGGGGAATACTTTCCCATTGTGTCACCGCCTATCGTCTATCGATATAAAAAATATGGTTAGTTGTTCTTCGCAATAATAGGAGGAACGATGTATAATTATGCTCAAGGGAAGGATGTGATGTGATGTTAAAAAGAGTTATTCAAATTGCCTTTTTATTAATCGGGGGAACGTTGGGCTTTATTTTTTTACCGCCATTATATGAGTTTATGCATTTATCTTCTAGTCCGTGGCTTAACAATCCTATTGTTTCGATTATTTTAGGCGCTAGTTTACTATTTGTTTTGTCATTTTTATTGTCCGATTATTGCGTTCGCTTAATTGTTTGGATGGAGGAAGTGTTATTCAAATTGCCGGTAGGTGATTTGTTGTTTGGAACATTCGGCTTAATTGTTGGTTTAATCGTGGCCTATTTTATTGGCTTTGCGATTGAGCGCATTTCGTTGCCCGGTGTGTCTGAAGTGCTACCAATACTTTTTTCTATCACGCTGGGATACTTAGGTTTCCGTATTTTCTTCAAACAGCGAGAAGAGCTGTTGCAGCTATTCACATCTAAAGGCAGTACGCAAAAGAAAAAGGCTGCTACACAGGATGATATGGCAATGTCGAAATTATTAGACACAAGCGTTATTATCGATGGGCGCATTGCGGATATTTCTGCGACAGGCTTTGTGGAAGGGGCTCTTGTTGTGCCGCAGTTTGTATTAACTGAATTGCAACATATTGCAGACTCTTCAGATACATTAAAGCGCACTCGCGGCCGAAGAGGTCTAGATATTTTAAAAAGGCTACAGGATGAGCGTGCATCACAAGTGTTGATTGTAGATGATGATTTTGAGGACGTGCAAGAAGTCGATTTGAAACTGGTGCGTTTAGCAAAACAACGCAATGCACAAATATTAACGAATGATTTTAACTTAAACAAAGTGTGTGAGCTACACAATGTACAGGTATTAAATATTAATGATTTAGCAAATGCAGTGAAGCCTGTTGTTATTCCAGGCGAGGATATGCAAGTTGTCGTTATTAAAGATGGTAAGGAACATAATCAAGGTGTTGCTTATTTAGATGATGGTACGATGATCGTTGTAGAGGGTGGTCGCAGTTACATTGGGCAGGCGATTACGGTTACAGTAACGAGCGTGTTACAAACATCAGCGGGGCGAATGATATTTGCTAAACCAAAAGAAAGTTAGGGAGTGAGCAAATGCGATATGAAGTAGTGTTACCTGCTGCGGGTAGTGGAAAGCGGATGGGGGTAGGGCAAAACAAATTATTTTTGCCACTTTTTGAAAAGCCGATTTTAATACACACATTAGAGGTGTTTGAGCAGGATAGCAATTGTACAGGAATTTGGCTAGCTGTGAAGCCTGATGAACGAGCATTTATTGAAGAGTTGTTAGTGCGTTTTGGTATAACGAAAGTGAAGGGGTTACCTGCTGGAGGTGAGGAGCGTCAGCATTCTGTCCATTCATGCTTAAAGGCAATGGAGCAGGTGGAAATTGTTCTTGTGCATGATGCTGCTCGTCCATTTATTACCCAAGAAATTATTGCACAGCTAACAAAGGTAGCGCATGAAAAGGGTGCGGCAATTGCTGGGGTTCGTGCAAAAGATACGATGAAAAAGGTGCGCGGTACGGTTATTGCTGAAACGATAGAGCGTGATAGTTTATGGATGATTCAAACACCTCAAGCATTTCGCTTTGATTTATTAGCAGAGGCAGAAGATGTAGCGGAGAAAGTAGGGTTTTTAGGCACAGATGAAGCAATGCTAGTAGAGCGTCTTGGTCATGAAGTTCATATTGTTGAAAGTAGCTATGAAAATTTAAAAATGACAACGCAAGAGGATTTACTATTTGGAGAAGCTATTTTGCGTAAGCGAGCTTTACAAGGTTAGCTGAATTAAGAGGGGAATGTCTGAAAAAATATTAAAGACATTCCCCTTTTTTAATTACTTGTTTTCAAAAGTTGCTTTTTAATAATAGAGCGGTTTTTCTCTTTAAACAGCTCGTTATGAGAGGAAACCATTCCGTAACGATAAGCGCTTGGCTCTAAATAGGTTTTAATGGAGTTAACAGCATTTGCTGCATCCTGGAAAGTACCAATAAGAAGGTTAACTTTTCCTTCAAATGCTAAAATATCTCCAGCCGCAAAAATACCAGGATGTGGCGTTTCGCCTGTAGCCTTTCCTTCAAAATAATAGTCATCCTTTTTAGGAAGTATTATTGCTTTGTCAAATTCTAATGATGCTTCACGATTATAACCATGACTAATAATGACCTCATCGATATGGCGAATAGAGCTTTCTTGAGTTTTTGAATTTTCGCATGTTACATATTGGATAGCTGTCTTATCAGCGTTGGAAGTTAGCTTCGTAATTGAAGTATTACATTCGATTTTGACACCAGCATTAATGGCTTCTTGTATCGTTGCCTCATGTGCTGATAAATTGTCTTTTCTATACACTACAGTGATGTTTTTGGCGATTTGACTAAGCTCAACTGCCCAATCAATAGCCGCATTGCCCCCTCCTGAAATAATCACTTCTTTACCAACGAAACGCTGATAGGATTGCACAGTATAATGCAAATTGGCCATTTCGTATTTTTCTGCCCCTTCTAATGTGAGCTTTTGCGGATTAATGATGCCCCCACCAATTGCTAAAAGAATAGCTTTAGAGTAGTGACGCTCTCCCTTTGAAGTATGAACGATGAATAAATCCCCATCTCGTTCTATAAAATCAACCTTCGTATCCGTTAAAATTGTTGGATCAAATGTTTTTGCTTGATCAATTAATTGTTTAACAAATTGCGCCCCAAGTACAGGGGGGTGACCACCAATATCCCAAATAAGCTTTTCGGGATAGAGTAGTACCTTTCCCCCAAGCTCTTGTTGACTTTCAATAAGCTTCGTTTTCAAGCCACGGAGCCCACTATAAAAAGTACTATACAAACCCGCAGGTCCACCGCCAATAATTGTTACATCATATATATTTTGCATTTAAACTACCACATCCTTAAAAAAATATTTGACAAAATGTAAAAGGATAATTAGACTTTCTAAGTGATAACGATTATCATTATCGATTGGATTTAATCATAACATGGAATTTCAAAAAAGGAAAGAGAGGTCACGCTTTGCGTTTACAAATTGAATCGCTACGTATTGGCTATGACAATAAAACGATTGTACAAGATTTATCGCTGCAAATCCCTGATGGAAAAATAACGACAATTATCGGCTCGAATGGCTGTGGTAAATCTACGCTTTTAAAAGCAATTACTCGAATTTTGAAGCATGAAAGTGGGCGAGTTATTTTAGATGGTAGAAGTATTTCTGAGATGAATACAAAAGATTTAGCGAAAGAACTCGCTATTTTACCACAAAGTCCAGAAAGTGCACATGGTCTAACAGTAGAAGAGCTTGTGTCATATGGCCGATTTCCATATCAAAAAGGCTTTGGAAATTTATCGCAAAAGGACAAAGCAATGATTGATTGGGCTTTAAAAGTTACCAAAACAGAGGATTATCGCCTTCAATCCGTTGATGCCCTATCAGGTGGACAACGTCAGCGTGTATGGATTGCCATGTCATTAGCACAAGAAACCAATATTATTTTTCTAGATGAGCCAACAACATACTTAGACATGGCACATCAGTTAGAGGTTTTAGAGTTGCTAGATAAGTTGAATAAAGAAGAGGAGCGCACAATTGTTATGGTGTTACATGACTTAAATCAAGCTGCGCGCTTTTCGGATTATATTGTTGCTTTATCGAAGGGGGAGCTTGTGAAGTTTGGAGCTGCTGAGGAAGTAATCGTTCCAGAAGTGTTGGAAAAGGTATTTAATATTGATGCAGTTATTGGCAAAGACCCTAGAACAAATAAGCCAATGTGTATTACTTATAATCTATTACAAACGGTGTAAAAGGAGATAGAACAATGAAAAAGAGGTTATTAACAATGTTAATGATGGTCGCATTAGTACTTGCGGCTTGTGGCAATAAAGAAGAATCGAAAAAGGATGTAAAGGAAGCATCGGCTGCAACGATTACATATCAATCAGAGGCGGGCCCCATTGAAGTACCGGCAGAGCCAAAGCGTGTAGTTGTATTATCATCATTTACAGGTCATTTACTACAGTTAGGTATCAATGTTGTAGGTGTTGATTCATGGGCTGCGGACAATCCAAACTTCCAAAAGGGCGTTAAGGATGCAGTTGTTGTTGAAAATACTGATATTGAAAAAATTATTGAACTAGACCCAGATTTAATCATTGGTTTAAATGGTATTGAAAATGCGGATAAATTAGCAGAAATCGCGCCAACTGTATTATTTACTTATGGCAAGGTTGATTACTTACAACAATTTATTGAGATTGGTAAGGTTGTCAATAAAGAACAAGAAGCAACAGAATGGGTAGAGGATTTCAAGGCACGTGCAGCAGAGGCTGGTGTAAGAATTAAAGCAAAAATTGGTGAAGATGCAACAGTTACAGTAGCAGAAATGTTCAATAAACAACTATATGTTTATGGTAATAACTGGGGGCGTGGGACGGAAATTTTATACCAAGAAATGGGCTTGAAAATGCCTGAAAAAGTAATACAGGATGCTTTACAGCCAGGTTATTTTGCGATTTCGCAGGAAGTATTAAATGAGTATGCGGGTGACTATGTCATTTTTAGTATGTTCCAGGACCAAGAAAATTCTTTTGAAGATGCGACATGGTTTAAAGATTTAGAAGCAGTGAAAAACGGACATTTATTCGAAATCAATGCGAATGCATTTTACTTTAATGATCCTGTTACATTAGAGTACCAGCTAAAATTCTTTGAAGAAAAGTTTTTACAATAATTTTAGATGAGAGTAGCGAAGGTAAATGACAAAGTTTCGATATATCCCGTTTTGGCTTCAGATAGTATTCGCACTCGTATTATTAGCTGTAATAGTGACAATTTCCCTTTGCTGCGGTGCAGCTAATACGAGCGTACAGGACGTTTATCAAGCAATTATTGGTCAAAGCGGTGGTAAGCATTATAGTATACTGCGTGAAATTCGTTTTCCCCGTATTATAGCTGCAATTTTTGTGGGGAGCGCACTGGCAGTTGCTGGAGCTATTATGCAAGGGGTGACGAGAAACCCATTGGCAGATCCAGGGCTTCTTGGTTTAACAGCAGGAGCGAATGCAGCCCTTGCATTAGCGATGGCATTCATCCCTAAAACATCTTTTTACCTGCTTATTTTTGCTTGCTTTATAGGTGCAGGAGTAGGAATGCTACTCGTTTATAGTATTGGGGCTTCTACGAAGAACGGCTTTTCGCCCTTAAAGCTTGTGTTAGCAGGTGCAGCGGTATCTGCCCTTTTACAGGCAATAGCAGATGGTACGGGCATATTATTTAAAATTTCGAAAGATGTATCGATGTGGACAAGCGGTGGTTTAGTTGGCACGACATGGCAGACCTTAATGATAGTCCCTTTTATCGTAGTAGGGTTAATTACTGCATTTATATTTAGTCGCCAGTTAACAATTTTAAGCTTAAATGAAGAGGTAGCTGTAGGATTAGGTCAAAACACGACGATTATTAAAGGTATTATGATGTTGGTAGTTGTTATTCTTGCAGGTTCAGCGGTTGCTCTTGTAGGTAATCTAGCATTTGTCGGCTTAATGGTGCCGCATATTGTTCGTGCTATCGTAGGTACTGATTACCGCTTTGTTTTACCAATGAGCGCCCTTATTGGAGGTGGCTTTATGGTAGCGGCAGACTTTGCGGGGCGAATGATTAATGCCCCTTATGAAACACCAGTAATTGCGATTATTTCAATTTTGGGTCTTCCATTTTTCTTACTGCTGGTAAGGAAGGGAGGGCGCCAGTTTGTTTAATCAAGGAAGAAAAAAGCAACGTAAATGGTTATTCACATGGGTGTTGCTAACCGTATCAATTTTTATTTTGGGTATTTCAGTAGGAGCATCCTCCGTATCGATAGATCGTATACTCCCTACTTTGATGGGAAACGGTAGCTTTAAAGAATCCTTTGTTTTATTTTCTGTCCGTTTACCAAGGATGTTTGTTTTAGCGGCAGCGGGTATGGCATTAGCGCTAGCTGGTGCAGTATTACAGGGGGTAACACGGAATGATTTAGCTGACCCGGGCATCATTGGGATTAATGCAGGTGCAGGCGTTGGTATTACATTGTTTTACTTATTGGTAGATGGTGATTTACCTAATTTTGCATATGTACTCCCGCTTGTTGGATTTATAAGTGCGATTGTAACAGCGCTTGGCATTTACTTTTTCGCTTATAAACGAAGTGAAGGTATACAGCCCGTTCGCTTTATTTTAGTAGGTGTTGGGTTTGCCTATGCTTTGGCTGGCGTGATGCTACTTTTAATTTCCTCAGCTGAGCGTAGTGATGTGCAGTTTATTGCGCAGTGGCTTGCAGGTAGCGTTTGGGGAGCTGATTGGCCATTTTTCTGGGCGCTATTGCCTTGGCTTGCGTTAGGTATTCCTTTTATTTTTTATAAAGCAAACGTATTAAATGTGTTAGGAATGACAGAGCAAACAGCGATTGGTTTAGGGATAAATATTACGAAGGAACGCTTGCGACTATTGTTTGTTGCGGTAGCATTGGCTGCTGCTGCGGTATCAGTAACAGGGGGAATTGGCTTTGTAGGCTTAATGGCCCCACATATCGCTAAGCAATTAGTTGGTCCACGCTATCAATTATTTTTACCGCTGACATTGTTTATTGGTGCAAGCTTACTAATGCTTGCTGATACGATTGGTAGAGTAGCTATTGCAAGTGCAACAGTGCCAGCAGGTATTGTAGTCGCCTTTATTGGCGCACCATATTTTTTATATTTGTTACGTAAAAATGTTAATTGACATCATGGTAAAAATCCACATGAATGCGGTGGGTTTTTACCATTTTTAAATCACAAAAAACATGCTGGATGTAACAGCCAAAGTAGGAGCCTTCATTGAATAAATAATAAAGATGGTGAATATTCCTTAAATGAGTACATAACTTTTTTCGATTTGTTAAAAGTAGTATACTTGCGGCAGTTTGTGTAGGTCATTACGTAAATTTTTCTTAAAATTTAAGGCTATTCGCCTCCTTTTACATTAAAGGTTCATTTTGTAAAAATGAATTCTTGCAAACAACAATAATCTTTTGTAACCTTATAAAAACACAAGTATTGTTATAAGATTAATTAGAAAATTGAAGGGGTGTTTTGTTGTTATGAATTTAAATGAATGGTTGAATGAAAAGGTACCAGCAATTACGAGCTCTTTAAATGATATAAATAAGCAGTATATTGATATTGAAAACTCCATTGGCTTTGTTGGCCGGGACAAAATTTATCAAATTTTAGATAAATTCCATGAAGTATTATTTCCAGGTATTTATACAACTCCACCGATTGATGAGATGCGCATTAATATTGTAAGTAGTAATAAACTGCGTGAGGCAGCGCTGGATTTGCGTGATATTATTGAAAAGGTGCTGATTTATAATATGGATGATAGCGACTCATCGAATACTGGGACGTATTGCCTTGAACAGGCAGATCAAATTGTGATGGATTTAATTGCTAGGTTCCCAGCAATTCGTAAGATGCTACAAACAGATATACAAGCTGCTTATAATGGAGACCCGGCAGCTCTTTCTACAGAAGAAATTTTGCTAAGCTATCCATCGATAGTGGCAGTGTTTATTCACCGTATAGCCCATGAACTATATGAAATGGGTGTGCAAATTGTGCCGCGCATTATGTCAGAGTATGCACATCGTTTAACGGGTATCGATATTCATCCAGGAGCTTCCATAGGGGAATCATTCTTTATTGACCACGGTACGGGTGTAGTTATTGGAGAAACGTGTACAATTGGTAATAACGTGAAAATTTATCAAGGTGTAACGCTAGGAGCGCTAAGCTTTCCACTTGATGCAAATGGTAACCCGATTAAAGGTATTAAACGCCACCCGAATATTGAAAACAATGTTGTAATTTATGCAGGTGCAACGATTTTAGGTGGAGAGACGACAATTGGGCATGATTCCGTGCTGGGGAGTAATATTTGGTTAACGCATTCTGTACCACCATATTCACGTGTTTATAATTCGCAGCCATCTCCAAATATTAGTAACAGTCAAATGAAAAACATTGAGTATCATATTTAAAGGGAAGCTATATTAAACAATTGTTAGAAATTTGTGCTTCTGCATTGATTGCATCAAGATGTCATGGAGGTGTCTCAAAATAATTTTTCAGACACCTCACTTCCCTATTTCACAATAAATTTTGATATGATAGTGAATAAAGTAAAAATGACAAATAATAATTAAAGGAAGATGAATATGTTTCGAGTAGGTCAAGGTTATGATGTACATGCATTTGCGGAAGGACGAAAATTAATTTTGGGCGGTATTGAAATTCCACATGAGCGCGGGCTTTTGGGGCATTCAGATGCAGACGTATTATTACATACAATTACGGACGCTGCACTTGGTGCAATTGGTGAAGGCGATATTGGACGTCATTTCCCAGATACAGATCCCGAGTGGAAGGATGCTGATTCAGCGAAATTACTACAATACATTTGGAAGATTGTTGAAGATAAAGGCTATGTGCTAGGTAATGTAGACGCTACAATTATGGCGCAACGCCCGAAAATGGCACCGTATATTGAACCGATGCGCAATCGAATTGCTGAATTATTAAATGCTGAGCCATCACAAGTGAATGTGAAGGCGACTACAACAGAGAAATTAGGCTTCGTTGGTCGTGAAGAGGGTATAGCGGCGTTAGCGACGATTTTGTTAATTAAAAAATAATATTTAAGAGGCTGACGAGAAGGCGGGCTAGCACCTGCATTTCCCGTCAGCCATCCTATTTTCTAGCCGAAAAGGATTTCCTCGTTTTTTAGCGCACAATGCTTAAAAAGAGGAATTTGTAGAAAAGCTTTATCCGGGATTTTTTAATCCCCTATACTTTTATTTGCCTAGAGACAATGGTAAAATGGACAAAGTTAAAACGGTCGGAAATTTTTCGTGACTTAAAATTTAGGAGGCTTTTATTATGACGAAACAAGTTCGTGTTCGTTATGCGCCATCACCAACAGGTTTTTTACATATTGGAGGAGCGCGTACGGCATTATTTAACTATTTATATGCAAAGCATCATGACGGTAAGTTTATTGTGCGTATAGAGGATACAGATATCGAGCGTAATGTAGAGGGCGGGGAAGCATCTCAGCTTGATAACTTACGTTGGTTAGGTATTATACCTGATGAGTCGATTGATATTGGTGGACCATATGCGCCGTACCGCCAAATGGAGCGTCTTGACATTTATAAAGAGCATGCAGAGCGTCTATTAGCAGAAGGTAAAGCATACAAATGCTTCTGTACATCAGAGGAGCTTGAAGCATCACGTGAGGCACAAAAAGCAAATGGTGTTGCTGCCCCAACTTATGATGGCAAATGTCGTCATTTAACGGCTGATGAAGTAGCAGCAAAAGAGGCTGCAGGTGAAGCATTTACAATTCGTATGCGTGTACCAGCAGAGACGACGTACAAGTTTACAGACTTAGTACGTGGTGAGGTTATTTTTGAATCAAAAGATATCGGTGATTGGGTGCTAGTAAAAGCTAACGGTATCCCAACTTATAACTATGCAGTAGTATTAGATGATCATTTCATGGAAATTTCACACGTGTTCCGTGGCGAAGAGCATTTATCGAATACACCGAAGCAAATGATGATTTTTGATGCGTTTGGCTGGGAGTATCCACAATATGGGCATATGACATTGATCGTCAATGAAGATCGCAAAAAGCTATCGAAACGTGATGAGACAATTATTCAATTCGTAGCACAATATAAAGATTTAGGTTATTTACCAGAGGCAATGTTCAATTTCTTCGCTCTACTTGGCTGGTCTCCGGAAGGGGAAGAAGAGATTTTCTCGAAGGAGCAATTTATTGAGCTATTTGATGAAAAGCGTTTATCTAAATCACCTTCAATGTTTGATAAAACGAAGCTTACTTGGATGAACAATCAATATATTAAAAAGCTATCTCGTGAAGAGGTTGTTACATTAACATTGCCACATTTACAAAAAGCGAACCTTTTACCTATAGAGTTAAATGAAGAACAGGCTGCTTGGGCTTCTGAGCTAATTGGCTTGTACCATGATCAAATGAGCTTTGGTGCAGAGATTGTTGAGCTTTCTGAGCTGTTCTTCAAGGATGATATTGACTATGATGCAGCGGCTACAGAAGTGTTAGCAGGAGAGCAAGTGCCAGAAGTTATGACATCGTTCAAAGCGCAACTAGAGGCATTAGAAATGTTCGATGCAGAATCAATTAAAGCGGCAATTAAAGCTGTACAAAAAGAAACGGGACATAAAGGAAAAAATTTATTCATGCCAATTCGCGTAGTAACAACTGGTCAAACACATGGCCCAGAGCTCCCAAATGCAATTGCATTAATTGGTAAAGAGAAAGTTATTGCTCGTGTAGAAAAATACGCGAATTAATTGATTGCTTTTTTTACTAATTTCTGTACAATGAAGCTACTATAGTATGAAAGCTTTGATAAGGAGAAGTACGTCGCGCATGCTCTAAAAGAGAAGACTACCATCGGCTGAAAGTAGTCTGAGCCTAGGCAACACGGAAATGCACCTTTGAGCGCTTTGCTGAAATCTAGTAGGCGAGCCGAAGTCGTCCCTCGTTAAAAGGACTTTAGAGCGGAAGGAGGACTAATTAGTCCCTTTCAAGCAGAGTGGAACCACGCTAACAATGCGTCTCTGTCACAATTTTTGTGACGGAGGCGCTTTTTTATCTTGTTTTAGCAAATTATTTGTACCAAAAGCGCAGTAAGAAACCAACTTGTTGAGGTTTGGTTTTATTGGTTACGAAGAAAAATAAAAGGAGAGAAAAAGATGAGCATTCAAATTTTTAACTCATTAACACGTCAAAAAGAAACATTTGTGCCACTAGAAGAAGGTAAAGTAAAAATGTATGTATGTGGACCAACTGTTTATAACTATATTCATATCGGTAACTCACGCCCTGTTATCGTTTATGATACAGTACGTCGCTATTTGCAATATGCAGGCTACGAAGTGAGATTCGTGTCTAATTTTACAGATGTAGATGACAAAATTATTAAAGCGGCAAATGAATTAGGTGAGGAAGTATTTGAGCTAACGGAACGTTTTATCGGAGCTTATTTTGACGATATTACAGCGCTAGGATGCCGTAAAGCGGATGCACACCCACGTGTGACAGAGCACATGGATGATATTATCGCATTTATTCAAGTGTTAATTGATAAAGGCTATGCATATGAATCAGCAGGAGATGTTTATTACCGTACACGCAAATTCGATGGATATGGTAAATTATCTCATCAATCTATTGATGATTTAAAGGTCGGTGCGCGTATCGAAGCGGGAGAAAAGAAAGAAGATCCACTTGATTTCGCACTGTGGAAAGCAGCGAAGCCAAATGAGATTTTCTGGGCAAGTCCATGGGGTGATGGTCGACCGGGCTGGCATATTGAGTGTTCCGTTATGGCACGTGAGCATTTAGGTGATACAATTGATATTCATGCAGGTGGTCAAGATTTAACATTCCCTCACCATGAAAATGAAATTGCGCAATCAGAGGCGCATAATGAGAAAACTTTCGCACGTTATTGGATGCATAATGGTTATATTAATATCGATAATGAAAAAATGTCGAAATCATTAGGGAATTTTGTATTAGTGAATGATATTCGCCAACAAATCGATCCGCAAGTGCTGCGCTTCTTTATGCTATCTGTACACTATCGTCAGCCAATTAACTTTGCGCAAGATTTAGTAGAGGCGGCTCGTACAGGTTTAGAGCGAATTCGTACAGCGTATAGCAATGTGGAGCACCGCCTTGTATCTGCTGCTGATTTAGTAAATAACTCGGAAGAATGGCTAACGCAAATTGCGGCAATCCAACAGCAATTTGAAGAGGCTATGAATGATGATTTCAATACTGCAAATGCGATTACAGCTTTATTTGAGTTAGCGCGTTTAGCAAATATATACGCAACTGAAAGTAATACAGAGCAAGAGGTTTTACAAAAGTTCCTAACAACATTCAATGTGCTTGGTGATGTTTTAGGTATTGTGTTGAAAGCTGAAGAAGAGCTACTTGATGAAGAAATAGAAGCGTTAATCGAAGAACGTAATACCGCTCGTAAGAATCGTGATTTTGCACGCTCTGATGAAATTCGCGACCAATTATTAAGCTTAAATATCGTATTGGAAGATACGCGTCAAGGTACACGTTGGAAACGAGGGTAATAGTATGTCGGAGCTTCGAAAAGAAGATGTAAAACAATTGAATGCGTTAGCGCTTGCTTATATGGGAGATGCAGTGCTTGAGCAGAAGGTACGAGAGCACCTTCTGCTTATAGGGCGCGTAAAGCCAAATACGCTGCATCGTGAGGCAACAAAGTATGTATCAGCAAAGGCACAATCTATGGTGATGTATCGTTTGTTAGAGGAAAACTATTTGACGGAAGAAGAGCTCGCTGTATTTAAACGAGGCCGTAATGCTAAATCGGGCTCAATTCCGAAAAACACGGATGTGCAAACATACCGCAATAGTTCAGGCTTTGAAGCGGTGCTCGGTAGCCTATATTTACTAGGGCAGTTAGAGCGTGTATATGAAATAATTGATTATGCGATTACAATCGTGGAACAATCGAAGGGAGTGTCATAGATGGCGGAGCAAACAGGTGAAATGATTGCAGGAAAAAATCCAGTGCTAGAGGCGTTACGCTCAGGTCGCGAAATGAACAAACTATGGATTGCAGAAGGTGTAAAAAAAGCAGGCATTCAAGAGCTGCTAGATTTGGCACGAGAACGCGGTGTTTTGGTGCAGTTTGTACCAAAGAAAAAAGTGGATCAACTATCAGATGCAAACCATCAAGGGATTGTCGCATCCGTTGCTGCCTATAATTACGCGGAGTTGGAAGATTTATTTGCAGCAGCCCAAGCGAAGCAAGAGGACCCCTTCTTCCTAATTTTGGATGAACTGGAAGATCCTCATAACTTGGGCTCTATCATGCGTACGGCGGATGCAAGTGGTGTACATGGTATTATTATTCCGAAGCGTCGTGCGGTTGGTTTAACAGCAGTTGTTGCAAAAGCTTCAACTGGTGCAATTGAGCATGTACCTGTTGTACGGGTAACGAATTTAGCGCAAACTGTAGATGAGCTAAAGGAGCGTGGCGTATGGATTGCTGGTACCGATGCAAAAGGCTCTGCCGATTATCGGAAAATGGATGCTACATTGCCATTAGCGATTATTATCGGTAGTGAAGGTAAGGGTATGAGCCGTCTACTGAAAGAGAAATGTGATTTTTTATACCACTTACCGATGGTTGGTCATGTTACTTCGTTAAATGCATCAGTTGCAGCGGCGTTGTTAATGTACGAAGTATATCGTAACCGCCAAGCTTTATGATATGCAAAATATTTTGCTAGTAGACGGCTATAATATGATTGGGGCTTGGGTGGAGTTACGCCCTTTACGTGATAAAAGTTTAGAAGATGCCCGTGACCGTTTAGTAGAATTGCTGGCTGAATATAAAGCGGCAATGGGATGGCGGGTTATTATTGTGTTTGATGCTTATCTCGTGCCTGGTACTGAAAAATTGTATATGAAACACGATCTGGAAGTAATATTTACGCGAAAAAATGAAACAGCTGATGAGCGTATAGAGAAGTTAACGAATGAGTTAAAGGGTAGGAAGGTGCAAATTCATGTTGCAACTTCTGATATGACTGAGCAAAATGTAGTATTTGGACAAGGGGCATTGCGCAAATCAGCTCGTGAGTTGGAAATTGAAATGCAAATTATTAAAACTAAAATTTCATCAAAAGTGAAAAAGACACAAGTAGAGAAGCCTGCTTCGCGCATTCCTTTATCGAAAGATGTGGAGCTTGTCTTTGAAAAATGGCGACGAGGCTTAAAGTAGAATGATAGATATTTTGCTTTAGCAAGAAATTTCTAGATTTTATTATCTATCTAGTTCAATTATACTATTGCTAACGATTCTTAAGTGACTGAGGTGAAGCGATTGCTTAAAAGTAGTAAGATGCCAACCATACAGCAATTTGAAGAGCTTTCTGATGAGGAACTTGTAGAACAAGTTCGTCTAGGGAATACAGATGCGCTAGATTTTTTAATAACAAAATATCGCTTATTTGTGAAAGCGAAAGCAAGGTCTTATTTTCTTGTTGGTGCTGACAAAGAAGATATCATACAAGAGGGTATGATTGGTCTGTACAAGGCGATACGTGATTTTAAAGGGGACAAGCTTGCTTCGTTTAGAGCGTTCGCTGAGCTATGTGTTACGAGACAAATTATTACAGCAATTAAAACTGCCACACGACAAAAACATATTCCGCTCAATTCCTATGTGTCGCTAGATAAGCCGATTTATGATGAGGAGTCTGAACGGACCTTGATGGATATTATTACTAGTCCGCTATCGGACGATCCGATGCATGCAATGATTAATCGAGAAGAATTCAACTACTTAGAAGAAAAAATGAGTGAAGTATTAAGTGAGCTTGAGCAGCAAGTACTTGCACTTTATTTAGAAGGTCGATCCTATTTTGAGATTTCTGAATTGTTGAATCGCCATGTCAAATCAATTGATAATGCGTTGCAAAGAGTAAAGCGAAAGTTGGAACGCCATTTAGAAGCTGAGGGTATTCGTTAACACGAGAAGCTTGTTGACAGCATCATTGTAAGGTGTTAGTCTTGAAAAGACAAAATGCCGAAAAGGTGATATGGATGGCAAAAAGAGTCATTATAAGCTGTGGGAAATGTGGTTCAAGAAACTATACAATGCCCGCTAAAGAAGGTACAACAAAGCGATTAGAGCTCAAGAAATTTTGTGCGCACTGCAATGAACATACGATGCATAAACAGACAATATAGAAGATAATATTGATTTTGGAGGTTAGGCTAGAATGAGTAAAGTAACAACTTTTCTACAAGAAGTAGGCTCAGAAATGAGAAAAACAAGCTGGCCAAAAAGTAAAGAGCTAACAAAATACACAGTTGTTGTTATTGTAACAGTTATTTTTATGGCTTTATATTTTTCGGTAGTTGATCTTGGAGTCTCAGAGCTATTCCGTTGGTTCTTAAGTTTGTAAAAAAATATTGATATTTATGAAATAGCCCGTCCATAGCAATAACGGGTTTTTTCATTTGCCGAAATAATTATGTAAAAATAAGAAGGAGGGGCGGACGAAAAGTCCTTGCAACTATGGAGAAAAATTGGTATGTAGTTCATACGTATTCAGGTTATGAAAATCGCGTAAAAGCAAATTTAGAAAAACGTGTCGAAACAATGGGAATGCAAGATAAAATTTTCCGTGTTATCGTTCCAGAACAAGAAGAAGTTGATGTAAAAGAAGATGGTAAAAAGCGCACGGTAATGCGAAAAGTTTTCCCTGGTTATGTGTTGGTGGAAATCATTATGACGGATGATTCTTGGTATGTTGTCCGTAATACACCAGGTGTGACAGGCTTTATAGGTTCTTCGGGCGGTGGAGCAAAGCCGACGCCATTATTACCTGAAGAGGCTGAACGTCTACTTGCTCAAATGGGTATGAAAGATACAGCTATCGGTGATGTTGCCTTAGAGGTTGGCGAGGTTGTCGAAGTGTTAGAAGGGCCATTCGCTCACTTCCAAGGAAGAGTAGAAGAAGTGGATGTTGAAAAATCGAAAGTTAAAGTTAGCGTAGATATGTTTGGGCGCGAAACAATAATGGAGCTTAGCTTCGAACAAATTCGTAAAATTTAGTCTTAATTCAGCTTAGGTAAAAACACCTGTTGAGCTACGGTGTGATAAATGAGATTTTTTCGAGCATGCATTGATTAAAAGTAAAAATCATGATGCGTGCAAATATTTGTAATGCTTAAGGTGCAAAATAAACTCGAAAACAATAAATTTGAATTTGATTATTATTTGTGCTTGCGTATATGCTATAAAAGTGATATCATTTCATAGGTCAGACTGTAAATTGTTTTCAGTCGACAATTGATAGATTTTTAATGTTATCGGCAAATTAGCTGACAGACAGATATTTGAGTGGGAGGGGCAACCCAATTACCACATCACGGACTTAAGGAGGTGTGTCTCGTGGCTAAAAAAGTTATTAAAGTTGTAAAACTTCAAATCCCTGCTGGTAAAGCTAACCCAGCTCCACCGGTTGGTCCTGCACTAGGTCAAGCAGGTGTTAACATCATGGGATTCTGTAAGGAGTTCAATGCTCGCACTGCTGATCAAGCAGGTTTAATCATCCCTGTTGAGATTTCAGTATTCGAAGATCGTTCATTCACTTTCATTACGAAAACTCCACCAGCAGCAGTTCTACTTAAAGTAGCAGCTGGTATCCAATCTGGATCTGGTGAACCAAACCGTAAAAAAGTAGCGACGGTTAAACGTGATAAAGTTCGCGAAATCGCTGAACAAAAAATGCCAGACCTTAACGCTGCATCAGTTGAAGCAGCTATGTTAATGGTTGAAGGTACTGCACGTAGCATGGGTATTGTAATCGAAGACTAATTCCCATTTACTTGATGATGCATTTGTTTTTGGAAGGTTGCGGCACTTAAGTAGTGCGCAACCTTTATTCGTGGGAGGTAAAATTCCGCTATAACCACAATCAAGGAGGAAATTATAATGGCTAAAAAAGGTAAAAAACTGCAAGATGCAGCTAAATTAATCGACCGTACACAATTATATTCTGTAGAAGAAGCAATCGCGCTAGCTCAAAAAACTAGCACTGTAAACTTCGATGCAACTGTGGAGGTAGCGTTCCGTCTAGGAATCGACACTCGTAAAAACGACCAACAAATCCGTGGTGCAGTAGTACTTCCACACGGTACTGGTAAAACTCAACGCGTATTAGTTTTCGCTAAAGGTGAAAAACTTAAAGAAGCTGAAGCTGCTGGTGCAGACTATGTAGGTGATGCTGAATATATCCAAAAAATCCAACAAGGCTGGTTCGACTTCGATGTAATCGTAGCTACTCCAGATATGATGGGTGAAGTTGGTAAACTTGGTCGTGTATTAGGTCCAAAAGGCTTAATGCCAAACCCAAAAACAGGTACAGTTACTTTCGACGTAACAAAAGCTATCGAAGAAATTAAAGCTGGTAAAGTAGAATACCGTGCAGCGAAAGATGGTATTATCCACGCTCCTATCGGTAAAGCTTCTTTCGAAACAGGCAAATTAGTAGAAAACTTCTTAGCTGTATTTGATGTAGTTCAAAAAGCAAAACCTGCTGCAGCTAAAGGTACTTACATGAAATCTGTAAACGTAACAACTACAATGGGTCCTGCTGTTAAAATTGATGCAGCTAACGTAGTAGTTAAATAATAAAAAACAGTTGACAACAAACCAACCATTTGCTAATATGGTTTCTGTTGTGAATTATCCATTTGTACCGTAGACAGTAGGGGGGCTTTATGCGCTTAATATTCCTACCGAGGACAACGGAATTCGGAATCTTTTTAAGATGATGACTTTCTGCCTCTATGTCTATTTAGATATAGAGGCTTTCTTTTGTCGGTATAAATGACTCATTCTAATAGGAGGTGTCATCAAATGAGCAAAGCTGTTGAAGCTAAAAAAGTTCAAGTACAAGAAATCGCTGACAAGTTCCAAGCTGCTGCATCTGTAGTAGTAGTTGACTATCGCGGTCTTACTGTTGGTCAAGTAACAGAACTTCGTAAACAACTTCGTGAAGCTGGCGTAGAGTTCAAAGTATACAAAAACACTTTAACTCGTCGTGCTGCTGAGGTTGCAAACGTTGCAGGAATTAATGAACACTTAACAGGTCCAAACGCTATCGCATTCTCAAATGAAGATGTTGTAGCACCAGCTAAAATTATTAACGAATTCGCTAAAAAGAACGAAGCGTTAGAAATTAAAGCAGGTATTATCGAGGGTACTGTTGCATCACTTGAAGATGTTAAAGCTCTTGCAGAACTTCCATCGCGCGAAGGTCTACTTTCTATGCTTTTATCTGTACTTCAAGCACCAATGCGCAACTTCGCACTTGCAACGAAAGCAGTTGCAGACCAAAAAGAAGAGCAAGGAGCTTAATTGCTGCCGTTCTTCACACAAAATCGGCTTAATTGCCTAAAACTTAAAACATAACCTAATGTAGGAGGAAATTAAAATGAACAATGAGCAAATCTTAGAAGCTATCAAAGCTATGACAGTTCTTGAATTAAACGATTTAGTAAAAGCAATCGAAGAAGAATTCGGTGTAACAGCGGCTGCTCCTGTAGCTGTAGTTGCTGGTGGTGCTGCAGGCGCTGCTGAAGAAAAATCTGAATTTGATGTAGTATTAGCTAGCGCTGGTGCTGAAAAAATCAAAGTAATCAAAGTGGTTCGTGAAATCACTGGTTTAGGCTTAAAAGAAGCTAAAGAAGTTGTAGACAACGCTCCTAAAGCTCTTAAAGAAGGCGTTTCTAAAGAAGAAGCTGAAGAAATCAAAGGCAAACTTGAAGAAGTTGGCGCTTCTGTAGAAGTTAAGTAATTTCTTGCTAGCATCTATTAAATAGACAAGCTCGTCATATGACGGGCTTGTTTTTTTACCTAATTCTTTTTAGTAAGGAGGCGCTACTAGGTGTCAGAGCACTATTATTCTAATAAGCCGCAAGTTGAAAGTAAGCCGCGTAGATGGAAGTTCACATTGCTTGGTTCGGAGTTTACATTTGAAACGGATGCGGGTGTTTTTAGTAAAAGTGAAGTAGATTTTGGCTCCCGTGTATTAATTGACACATTTGAAATGCCTGCGGTTAAAGGGGCGGTCATGGACATTGGGTGTGGATATGGACCGATTGGCTTGGCGTTAGCGAAGGTGCATCAAGATCGCTTTATTTACATGGTGGATATTAATTCACGTGCGGTAGCATTAGCGCAAAAAAATGCAGAAGTGAACGGGATTCAAAATGTACAAATTATCGAAAGTGATGGACTAGCAAACGTAGCGCCCCAAACGGAAGTTGCGGCTATTTTAACCAATCCTCCCATTCGTGCCGGTAAGGAAACGATTTTTAAGTTTTATGACGAGGCATATAATATGCTGGTAGCTGGTGGTGAGCTGTGGGTTGTTATTCAAAAGAAGCAGGGCGCTCCATCGACAGTTAGTCATTTAGAAGAGAAGTTTGTTGAAGTAGAAGTTGTTGAGAAGAAAAAAGGATACTGGATTGTGCGCGCGAAAAAATAGTTCACAGTAAAATGTAAACCTATTTGGTGGGTGAATTATATTTCTGTCAAATAAAAAGAAGTCAATCTACTCTAAAATATTGACTTGACAAATTGACTGTGATAATATAATAAAATGCAAAATTATTATTTTGAGGAAGTATGCCCTTTTGTGTAATTTTAATTTTAAGTAGGGTGTGTTTTACAAGAATTTTTTGTATCAAAGTGTTAGCACATGCGCTTTCTGTTGCAAAAGCAGAGCGTCAGCAACAACGCAGCAACTGTTTTTTGTACCGAAAGCAACGCGTCAGGTACAGATACAGAAGACTCCTACCTCTAAGGTGGCGAGATAAGTGCTTAGTTTGCTTTTTTTCAGCGAGAGTTCCAACTTTCGTTGAATTAAGATAAAGCCTCTGGCAAATGTCACAGGTTTTTTAGGAGAGTTTTATAAGCTCACTCGAAAAAATCTGTATACAATTACGCCGGGGCGTAATTGATTTTAACCGAAAATGAGCTTTTAATAAAGACTCGTTTTCTTTTTGTCTTTCGAAATCATACACCATTTGTATGGTTTTGCAAAGACCTATTATCGCTTTATTGAGGGGTGAATGAGTTGACAGGTCAACTAGTTCAGTACGGACGACACCGCCAGCGCAGAAGTTTTGCGCGTATTAAAGAGGTGCTTGAGCTTCCGAATTTAATCGAGATTCAAACAGCATCTTATGAGTGGTTCTTTGCAGAAGGATTGCGTGAAATGTTCCACGACATTTCTCCAATCGAAGATTTTACAGGTAATCTTTCACTTGAATTCGTCGATTATGCTTTAGGGGAACCAAAGTATGATGTGGATGAGTGTAAAGAACGTGACGTAACGTACGCCGCACCATTGCGTGTAAAAGTACGTTTGCACAACAAGGAAACAGACGAAGTAAAAGAGCAAGATGTCTTTATGGGGGATTTCCCTTTAATGACGGAAACAGGCACGTTTATTATTAATGGTGCCGAGCGCGTTATCGTTTCACAGTTAGTCCGTTCACCAAGTGTTTACTTCCATGATAAAACGGACAAAAACGGTAAAAAAGGCTTTGGTGCAACAGTTATTCCAAACCGTGGTGCGTGGCTTGAATATGAAACGGACGCAAAAGACGTTATTTACGTTCGTATCGACCGTACACGTAAACTTCCGGTTACAGTTTTACTGCGTGCATTAGGTTTTGGTTCAGATCAAGAAATTATCGATATTATCGGTGATAATGAATATTTACGTAATACGTTAGAAAAAGATAACACAGAAAGCACAGAAAAAGCGCTTCTTGAAATTTATGAGCGTCTACGTCCAGGTGAGCCACCTACAGTAGAAAGTGCAAAAAGCTTATTATATTCACGCTTCTTCGATGCAAAACGCTATGATTTAGCGAATGTTGGTCGCTATAAAATGAATAAAAAGCTGCATATTAAAAATCGTTTATTTAACCAAACGATTGCAGAAACATTAGCTGACCCAGAAACAGGCGAAATTTTAGTTGAAAAAGGTACTGTCCTTGACCGACGCACACTAGATAAGATAATTCCTTATTTAGAAAACGGCATCGGCTTCCGCAAGTTATCACAAGTTGGTGGTGTGTTAGAGGACGATATTACAATTCAAACTATCAAAATTTATGCGCCAAACGATGAAGCACAAAAAGAAATCAACGTTATTTCAAATGCTTATATTGATGAAGAAGTGAAAAACATCGTTCCGGCTGATATTTTAGCTTCAGTTTCTTATTTCTTCAATTTACTTTATGGCGTTGGTAATACAGACGATATCGACCATTTAGGAAACCGTCGTATCCGTTCAGTTGGTGAGTTATTACAAAACCAATTCCGTATCGGTTTATCTCGTATGGAGCGTGTTGTACGTGAACGTATGTCAATTAACGACACAGCGTCAATCGTACCACAGCAATTAATCAATATTCGTCCGGTAATTGCATCTATTAAAGAGTTCTTTGGTAGCTCTCAATTATCGCAATTCATGGATCAAACAAATCCGCTTGCAGAATTAACGAACAAGCGCCGTTTATCAGCATTAGGACCAGGTGGTTTAACACGTGAGCGTGCTGGTATGGAAGTGCGTGACGTTCACTATTCTCACTACGGTCGTATGTGTCCAATTGAAACGCCAGAGGGTCCAAACATTGGTTTAATTAACTCGCTTTCATCATTTGCGAAAATTAATAAATTCGGCTTTATCGAAACACCATATCGCCGTGTAGATCCTGATACTGGTCAAGTAACAGAGCAAATCGATTACTTAACAGCTGATGAAGAAGATAACTACGTAGTAGCACAAGCTAACTCAATCTTAAATGAAGATGGTACATTTGCAAAAGATGAAATCGTAGGACGCTTCCGAGGCGATAACACGGTATTCAAAAAAGACAAAATTGACTATATGGACGTATCACCAAGACAGGTAGTGTCTGTTGCGACAGCATGTATTCCTTTCTTAGAGAACGATGACTCGAACCGTGCATTAATGGGCGCAAACATGCAACGTCAAGCTGTTCCATTATTAAATCCAGAGGCGCCTTTCGTAGGTACTGGTATGGAGCATGTTGATGCGCGTGACTCAGGTGCTGCTGTTGTAGCTAAGTACGATGGTATTGTTGAGCACGTCGAAGCACGTTCAATTCACGTACGTCGTATTGAAACAATTGACGGTAAAGAAGTTAAAGGCGATTTAACGAAGTATAAAGTTCAAAAATTTGTTCGTTCTAACCAAGGTACATCATATAACCAGCGTCCAATCGTAAAAGTTGGCGACCGTGTGAAGCCAAAAGATATTTTGGCAGATGGTCCTTCTATGGAAAGAGGCGAGTTAGCGCTTGGGCGCAACGTATTAGTAGCCTTCATGACATGGGATGGTTTCAACTATGAAGATGCTGTTATTATGAGTGAACGTCTAGTAAAAGACGATGTATACACTTCCGTGCATATTGAAGAATATGAATCAGAGTCTCGTGATACAAAGCTTGGACCTGAAGAAATTACACGTGATATTCCAAACGTTGGGGAAGACGCGTTACGTAATTTAGATGAGCGTGGTATTATTCGTATCGGTGCAGAAGTGCGCGATGGCGATATTCTTGTAGGTAAAGTAACGCCTAAAGGGGTTACTGAATTAACTGCAGAAGAACGCTTATTACATGCAATCTTTGGTGAAAAAGCACGTGAGGTTCGTGACACGTCTCTACGTGTACCACACGGAGCTGGTGGTATTGTACTTGACGTTAAAGTCTTCAACCGTGAAGATGGTGATGAATTACCACCAGGTGTAAACCAATTAGTTCGTGCGTATATTGTTCAAAAACGTAAAATCCGCGTTGGGGACAAAATGGCCGGACGTCACGGTAACAAAGGTGTAATTTCACGTATCTTACCAGAGGAAGATATGCCGTTTATGCCAGACGGTACACCTGTTGACATCATGTTAAACCCACTTGGCGTACCTTCACGTATGAATATCGGACAAGTGCTAGAGCTACATTTAGGTATGGCTTCACGTTACTTAGGTATTCATATGGCAACACCAGTATTTGACGGTGCTAATGAAGAAGACGTTTGGGAAACGATGGAAGAAGCGGGTATGGACCGTGATGGTAAAACGATTTTATATGATGGACGTTCAGGTGAGCCATTTGATAACCGTGTATCAGTAGGTATCATGTATATGATTAAACTTGCACACATGGTTGATGATAAGCTACATGCACGTTCAACAGGACCATACTCACTTGTAACGCAACAACCGCTTGGTGGTAAAGCACAATTCGGTGGTCAGCGCTTTGGTGAGATGGAAGTTTGGGCACTTGAAGCATATGGTGCTGCGTACACATTACAAGAAATTTTAACTGTTAAATCAGATGACGTTGTAGGTCGTGTGAAAACATACGAAGCTATCGTTAAAGGTGAAAGTGTACCGGAGCCAGGTGTTCCTGAGTCATTTAAAGTATTAATTAAAGAGCTTCAATCTTTAGGTATGGATGTAAAAATGCTAACAATCAACGATGAAGAAGTAGAGCTTCGCGATCTTGATGAAGAAGACGATCTTCAGCCAGCTGATGCATTAAACATTGTACCAACGGATGAAGAAGACGATGCAGTAGAAACAGTGGAATAATCTGTAACGGGCAGGTATTTGCCCTGCCCGTTTTTTGCAATAAATGAAAACGATGATAAATGTCGAGCTACGGAAAGGTCTTTATAAAGACTTAGACTAAAGGGAGGTAGGCTCCTTGATAGACGTTAATGAATTTGAATATATGAAAATCGGCTTAGCTTCTCCAGATAAGATTCGATCTTGGTCATATGGTGAAGTGAAGAAGCCAGAAACAATCAACTACCGTACATTAAAGCCAGAAAAGGATGGTCTTTTCTGTGAGCGCATTTTCGGACCTACAAAGGACTGGGAATGTCATTGTGGTAAATATAAACGCGTTCGCTATAAAGGTGTTGTTTGTGATCGCTGTGGTGTAGAAGTTACACGTGCAAAAGTACGTCGTGAACGTATGGGACATATTGAGCTAGCAGCTCCTGTTTCTCATATTTGGTACTTTAAAGGAATTCCTAGCCGTATGGGTCTTATTTTAGATATGTCTCCACGCGCGCTTGAGGAAGTTATTTATTTTGCGTCATACGTAGTAATTGACCCTGCTGATACAAATTTAGAAAGCAAGCAACTGCTTTCTGAAAAAGAATACCGTGCTTACCGTGAAAAATTCGGTGCAACATTTGAAGCAGCGATGGGTGCAGAAGCAATCAAAAAGTTACTTGAAAAAATCGACCTTGAAGGCGAAACAGTAACATTAAAAGAGGAATTAAAAACAGCTCAAGGACAACGCCGTACACGCGCGATTAAACGCCTTGAAGTAGTGGAATCATTCCGTAACTCTGGCAATAAACCAGAATGGATGATTTTGGATGTACTACCTGTTATTCCGCCAGAGCTTCGTCCGATGGTTCAATTAGATGGTGGACGTTTTGCAACTTCAGACTTAAACGATCTTTACCGTCGTGTAATTAACCGTAATAACCGTTTAAAACGTTTATTAGACCTTGGTGCCCCAAGCATCATCGTACAAAACGAAAAACGTATGTTACAAGAAGCGGTAGATGCTTTAATTGACAACGGTCGCCGTGGTCGTCCAGTAACGGGTCCTGGTAACCGTCCTTTAAAATCACTTTCACATATGCTGAAAGGGAAACAAGGTCGCTTCCGTCAAAACTTACTAGGTAAACGTGTAGACTATTCTGGTCGTTCGGTTATCGTAGTAGGACCAAACTTAAAAATGTACCAATGTGGTCTTCCAAAAGAGATGGCAATCGAACTATTTAAGCCTTTCGTAATGAAGGAATTAGTAGAGCGTGGCCTAGCTCATAACATTAAGAGTGCGAAACGCAAAATCGAGCGTTTACACAACGAGGTTTGGGATGTATTAGAGGATGTTATTCGTGAGCATCCAGTACTGCTAAACCGTGCACCGACGCTTCACCGACTTGGTATCCAAGCGTTCGAGCCTACATTAGTAGAGGGTCGTGCAATTCGTCTACATCCACTAGTATGTACAGCTTATAATGCTGACTTCGATGGTGACCAAATGGCAGTTCACGTTCCACTATCAGCAGAAGCGCAAGCAGAAGCACGTTTATTAATGTTAGCAGCACAAAATATTTTAAACCCTAAAGATGGTAAACCAGTAGTTACACCATCTCAAGATATGGTATTAGGTAACTATTACTTAACACTTGAGCGTGAAAATGCTCGTGGTGAAGGATCTGTTTTCTATGGTCCAGACGAAGTGTTAATTGCATATCAAAACGGTCATGTTCATTTACACACGCGTATTGCTATCCATGCAAGCTCTGTTCATAATGAAACATTTACTGAAGAACAAAATAAAATGTTCTTATTAACAACTGTTGGTAAAGTAATTTTCAATGAGATTTTACCAGAATCATTCCCGTATATTAACGAGCCAACAGATGTAAACCTAGAGCAAAAAACGCCTGAAAAATACTTTGTAAAATTAGCAATTGATGCTGAACAAATGGCTGAATTGGAAGCGACTGAAGGCTATGCTGATTTATCAGAAGCTGAAAAAGTTGATGCACAACGCAAAGCAGTTTTACAAAAATACTTTGCATCTGTGCCAGTAGTGCCTCCATTCCGCAAAAAGTTCCTTGGTAATGTCATTGCCGAAGTATTTAAACGATTCCACATTACGGAAACATCAAAAATGTTAGACCGTATGAAGGATTTAGGCTTTAAACATTCTACTCGTGCGGGTATTACGGTAGGGGTATCTGATATCGTCGTATTACCAGATAAAGGTGTTATCTTAGAAGAGGCACAGGCAAAAGTAGATAAAGTAATGGTTCAATTCCGTCGTGGTTTAATTACGGAAGAGGAACGTTATGATCGTGTTATCTCTAGCTGGTCAGCAGCGAAAGATGAAATTCAATCTAAACTGATGAAATCGTTAGAGAAAACGAACCCAATCTTTATGATGTCTGACTCAGGAGCTCGTGGTAACGCATCGAACTTTACGCAGTTAGCAGGTATGCGTGGTCTGATGGCCAACCCGGCTGGTCGAATCATCGAGTTACCTATTAAATCTTCATTCCGTGAAGGTTTAACAGTATTAGAGTACTTCATTTCTACACACGGTGCGCGTAAAGGTCTTGCCGATACAGCACTAAAAACAGCCGACTCAGGTTACTTAACTCGACGTTTAGTAGACGTTGCACAAGATGTAATCGTACGTGAGGATGACTGTGGTACTGACCGCGGTTTATTAATCGGTGCGTTAATGGAAGGCAACGAGCTAATCGAAGCGTTGGAAGAGCGTGTAGTAGGTCGTTATGCAAAGAAAACAATTCACCACCCTGAAACAGGCGCAGTAATTTTAGAACGTGACGGTTTAATTACGCAAGATATAGCACGTGCAATTGATGATGCAGGTATCGAGCAAATAACAATCCGTTCTGCATTTACATGTAATACAAAGCATGGTGTGTGTAAAAAATGCTATGGTATGAACTTAGCTACAGGTGAAGAGGTTGAAGTAGGTGAGGCGGTAGGTATTATCGCAGCTCAATCAATCGGTGAGCCTGGTACACAGTTAACGATGCGTACATTCCATACAGGTGGGGTAGCCGGAAACGATATTACAATGGGTCTTCCTCGTATCCAAGAAATTTTCGAATCGCGTAACCCTAAAGGGCAAGCGGTTATTTCTGAAATTGCTGGGGTAGTATCAGATATCGATGAAATTCGTGAAGGCTTGAAAGAAATTACTGTACAAGGTGAAGTTGAAACACGTAAGTATCAAGCGCCTTACAATGCACGCTTAAAAGTACAGTTAAATGATACAGTTGAGCCAGGACAGTTACTAACTGAAGGTTCGATTGATCCTAAGCAATTATTAAAAGTAAAAGACGTATCTACAGTACAAGAATATTTACTAAAAGAAGTGCAAAAAGTATACCGTATGCAAGGGGTAGAAATTGGAGATAAACACATCGAAGTAATGGTTCGCCAAATGCTACGCAAAGTACGTGTAATTGAAGCTGGTGACACAGACTTATTACCGGGTTCATTATTAGACGTACATCAATTTGCCGAAGCTAATGCAGATATTATTTTGAGTGGCAAAAATCCAGCAACATGCCGCCCTGTTATTCTTGGTATTACAAAGGCTTCTCTGGAAACAGAATCATTCTTATCAGCAGCATCGTTCCAAGAAACAACTCGTGTGTTAACAGATGCAGCAATTAAAGGTAAGCGTGATGAGCTTCTTGGTCTGAAGGAAAATGTAATTATCGGTAAGCTTGTGCCAGCTGGTACTGGTATGCAACGCTACCGTCAAATCCGTATTGAGCAGGACGCTGAAACGGAAGAAGAACTAACTTCAGCTGAGTAATTCCAATTCCGGTAGAGAGCTATTCTCTGCCGGAGTTTTTTTAGATAATAGTTGACAGGTGCAAGTAGAGGATGATAATATATTTAAGGTTGATAGTTAACTGTCTATGCTTTGGGGGATATGCAAATGTCTTATAATAAAGTAAAGGCTAGTCAAACAATCATAGGTACAAAGCAAGCAGTGAAAGCAATGCGTGCTGGTCAAGTTACAGAGCTTTTTGTCGCACTCGATGCAGACAGTTGGGTAACCGATCCGGCCATTCTTCTCGCGAAAGAAATCGGCATACCAATTACTTTGGTCGAGTCAAAAAAAGAACTTGGGAAAGCTTGCGGCATTCATGTTGGAGCTGCGGTTATTGCGATTACTGCGATGTAGTTTTTGTGTAGTATACACAAAGACTTTGTTTTTACCCTAAAAATGAACCACCTGGATGTGTGGTATTAACAAGGAATGAACGAAGGGAGGAAAAATCGATGCCTACAATTAACCAATTGGTCCGTAAGCCTCGTAAATCAAAAAGCACGAAATCAAATTCACCAGCGTTAAACAAAGGATATAACTCATTTAAAAAATCTTTAACTGATGTTAAATCTCCACAAAAACGTGGTGTTTGTACTCGTGTAGGTACTATGACGCCTAAAAAACCTAACTCAGCGTTACGTAAATACGCTCGTGTACGTTTAAGCAACCTAATCGAGGTTACAGCGTACATCCCAGGTGAAGGCCACAACTTACAAGAGCACAGTGTTGTTCTTATCCGTGGCGGTCGTGTAAAAGACTTACCGGGTGTTCGTTATCATATCGTACGTGGTGCTCTTGATACTGCTGGTGTAAACGGTCGTATGCAATCACGTTCTTTATATGGTGCAAAACGCCCTAAAGAAAAGAAATAATTAAAAATTTATTTATCACTTGAAAGGAGGAAAACACATGCCTCGTAAAGGTCCTGTTTCCAAACGTGACGTGTTACCAGATCCACTTTATAATTCAAAGCTAGTAACTCGTTTAATCAATAAAATGATGATTGATGGTAAAAGAGGTACTTCTCAAAAGATTTTATACGGTGCGTTTGAATTAGTAAAAGAACGTTCTGGTAACGATCCAATTGAAGTATTTGAAGCTGCATTAAACAACGTAATGCCAGTTTTAGAAGTACGCGCTCGCCGTGTAGGTGGATCTAACTACCAAGTACCAGTTGAAGTACGTCCAGAGCGTCGTACTACATTAGGTCTTCGTTATTTAGTAAACTACTCTCGTCTTCGTGGTGAAAAAACTATGGAAGAGCGTTTAGCAAACGAAATCTTAGATGCATCAAACAACACTGGTGCTTCAGTTAAGAAACGTGAAGATATGCACAAAATGGCAGAAGCGAACAAAGCATTTGCTCACTACCGTTGGTAATATTCTTTACGCTAGCTAACAATTCTTAGACAGTCTTAACCGAAAACGGAAGGAGAAATTTCCTATGAAACGCGAATTCTCATTAGAGAATACTCGTAATATTGGAATCATGGCTCATATTGACGCTGGTAAAACAACGACAACTGAGCGTATCCTTTATTACACTGGTAAGATCCACAAAATTGGTGAAACTCACGATGGTGGAGCTCAAATGGACTGGATGGAGCAAGAGCAAGAGCGTGGTATTACAATCACTTCTGCCGCTACAACAGCTCAATGGGCAGGTCATCGTATTAACATCATCGATACACCAGGACACGTAGACTTCACTGTAGAAGTAGAACGTTCTTTACGTGTACTTGATGGTGCGGTAACAGTACTAGATGCTCAATCTGGTGTTGAACCACAAACTGAAACTGTATGGCGTCAAGCGACTACTTACGGTGTACCACGTATTGTATTCATTAACAAAATGGACAAAATGGGTGCAAACTTCTTATATTCTGTAGGAACTTTACACGATCGTTTACAAGCGAACGCACACCCAATCCAATTACCAATCGGTGCTGAAGATGAATTCAAAGGTATCATCGATTTAGTAGAAATGAACGCTACTTTCTATGGTAACGACTTAGGTACTGAAGTTACTGTTGGCGAAATCCCAGCAGACATGATGGACCAAGCTGAAGAGTACCGTGAGAAATTAATCGATGCTGTTGCAAGTGTTGATGAAGATCTTATGGAAAAATACTTAGAAGGCGAAGAAATTACTGTTGCTGAATTAAAAGCAGCTATCCGTAAAGCAACAATCGCGGTAGAATTCTACCCTGTTCTTTGTGGTACAGCATTCAAACACAAAGGTGTTCGTAAAATGCTTGATGCAGCGGTTGATTTCCTTCCAGCTCCAACAGATGTACCAGCTATTAAAGGTACTTCAGTTGATGGCGACGATGAAATCATTCGTCATTCTTCAGACGAAGAGCCATTCTCAGCTCTTGCGTTCAAAGTTATGACGGATCCATTCGTTGGTAAATTAACATTCTTCCGTGTGTACTCAGGTACTTTAGAGTCTGGTTCATACGTACAAAACTCTACAAAAGGTAAACGTGAGCGTGTAGGTCGTATCCTTCAAATGCATGCGAACAGCCGTGAAGAAATTTCAAAAGTATTCGCTGGTGATATCGCTGCAGCTGTTGGTCTTAAAGACACAACTACTGGTGACACTTTATGTGACGAGAAAAATCTTGTTATTTTAGAGTCTATGGAATTCCCAGAGCCAGTAATCTCTTTATCTGTAGAGCCTAAATCAAAAGCTGACCAAGATAAAATGGGTCAAGCTCTTGTAAAATTACAAGAAGAAGATCCAACTTTCCGTGCTCACACTGACCAAGAAACTGGTCAAACAATTATCTCTGGTATGGGTGAGTTACACTTAGACATCCTAGTTGACCGTATGAAACGTGAATTTAAAGTTGAATGTAACGTAGGTGCTCCAATGGTATCTTACCGTGAGACATTCCGTGGTTCAGCACAAGTTCAAGGTAAATTTACTCGTCAATCAGGTGGTCGTGGTCAATACGGTGACGTTTGGATTGAATTCTCTCCAAACGAAGAAGGTAAAGGCTTCGAGTTCGAAAACGCTATCGTTGGTGGTGTAGTACCACGTGAATATATTCCAGCAGTAGAAGCAGGTCTTCGTGACTCGCTTGACCGCGGTGTTGTCGCTGGTTACCCATTAATCGATATTAAAGCGAAATTATTTGATGGTTCTTACCATGATGTTGACTCGAATGAGATGGCATTCAAAATTGCTGCTTCTATGGCATTAAAAGCTGCTGCATCTAAATGTAGTCCAGTAATTTTAGAGCCAATGATGAAAGTTGAAGTTGTAATTCCAGAAGAGTACCTTGGTGATATCATGGGTAACGTTACTGCTCGTCGTGGACGTGTAGAAGGTATGGACGCTCGTGGTAACTCTCAAGTAGTACGCGCAATGGTTCCACTATCTGAAATGTTCGGATATGCAACAACTTTACGTTCTGCAACACAAGGTCGCGGTGTATTCTCAATGGTGTTTGATCACTATGAAGAAGTACCAAAATCAATTGCAGAAGAAATCATCAAAAAAAATAAAGGTGAATAATTGAAATTTCATCTTGCATAAAGTATAACTAATTTGTAAGCTATGATTGACTGGCTTAAGCTGGGCCCGGTTTAAGCCAGCGTTCATAACATAAAAAACTAAAACATAGATTATAGGAGGCTTTCTCTAATGGCTAAAGAAAAATTTGACCGTTCGAAAACGCATGCTAATATTGGTACAATCGGACACGTTGACCATGGTAAAACAACTTTAACTGCTGCAATTGCAACAGTATTATCAAAACGTTTAGGTGGAGAAGCAAAATCTTACGCTGACGTTGATAACGCTCCAGAAGAAAAAGAGCGTGGTATTACAATCAATACTTCACATATCGAGTATGAAACTGAATCACGTCACTATGCACACGTTGACTGCCCAGGACACGCTGACTATGTTAAAAACATGATCACTGGTGCTGCTCAAATGGATGGCGGTATCTTAGTAGTATCTGCTGCTGATGGTCCAATGCCACAAACTCGTGAGCACATCCTTTTATCTCGTCAAGTAGGTGTACCTTACTTAGTAGTATTCATGAACAAATGTGATATGGTTGATGACGAAGAATTATTAGAATTAGTAGAAATGGAAATCCGTGACCTACTTTCTGAATATGACTTCCCAGGCGATGACCTACCAGTAATCAAAGGTTCTGCTCTTAAAGCTCTTGAAGGTGAGCCAGAGTGGGAAGAAAAAATCGTTGAATTAATGGACGCTGTAGATAACTATATCCCAACTCCAGAACGTCAAACTGACAAACCATTCATGATGCCAGTAGAGGACGTATTCTCTATCACTGGTCGTGGTACAGTAGCAACTGGCCGTGTTGAACGTGGTCAAGTTAAAGTTGGTGACGTAGTAGAAATCATCGGTATCGCTGAAGAAGCTAAATCTACAACTGTAACTGGTGTAGAAATGTTCCGTAAATTATTAGACTACGCTGAAGCTGGTGACAACATCGGTGCATTACTTCGTGGTGTAGCTCGTGAAGATATCCAACGTGGTCAAGTATTAGCTAAACCAGGCTCAATCACTCCACACACAAACTTCAAAGCAGAAGTTTACGTTTTATCAAAAGAAGAGGGTGGCCGTCATACTCCATTCTTCTCTAACTACCGTCCACAGTTCTACTTCCGTACAACTGACGTGACTGGTATTTGTAACTTACCAGAAGGCGTAGAAATGGTTATGCCTGGCGATAACATCGAAATGACAGTAGAACTTATCGCTCCAATCGCACTTGAAGAAGGTACTAAGTTCTCTATCCGTGAGGGTGGCCGTACTGTAGGTGCTGGTGTAGTTGCTTCTATCCAAAAATAATTGATTTAATTAAAACCTCAAGGGGACGCTCTTGAGGTTTTTCTTTTGCATTCAAACGCTTTTGAATTTATCTTGATTTAGAGGGTGTTCAAACATCCTCTAAATCAAGATAAAGCCTCCAGTCGGTATCGCAGATTTTGAAGAAGATTTTTTGGTTTTCTGGAGAAATCAGGACACAATTACACCGAGGTAAAATCAATTATAAAGTTAAAGCGAGGGGATTCATTATGAAAATTTTTTTAGTGGAAGACGACACTTCAATATTCCATTTAATAGAGGAACGGTTACAACAATGGTCTTTAAATGTAATAGGACCAAAGGATTTTCAGAAAGTGATGAATGATTTTAAGAAAGAAAACCCACAGCTTGTCATTATTGATATTCAGTTACCAGCTTACGATGGGTTTCATTGGTGTCGAGAAATTCGTGCTGTATCTAATGTACCTATTTTGTTTTTATCATCAAGGGATCATCCAATGGATATGGTAATGGCGATGCAGCTAGGTGCTGACGATTTTATACAAAAGCCATTCCATATGGATGTACTTATAGCAAAAATACAGGCTTTGTTACGACGTACATACGATTATCAACAACAGGTGCAGCAAGTAATTAGTTGGCAGGCAGCACTAATTGATTACGAACGAGGGATTCTTACGTACAATGATAATCAAATTGAATTCACAAAAAATGAACTGTTTATTTTAAAGTTGCTAGTAGAGCGAGTAGATAAAATTGTCTCGCGTGAAGAATTAATGCGCAAATTATGGGATGATGAGCGCTTTGTAAATGATAACACGTTAACAGTAAATATAAATCGCCTTCGACAAAAGCTTGAAGAAATAGGGCTGGTAGATGTTATCGTGACTAAAAAAGGCCTTGGCTATATGGCGGTGTCTAAATGATTTGGTTATATGTTAGGCAACATATTATGTGGATTGGTTTTTTTATTGGGTTACTCCTTATATGGAATATTATTTGTATGCTTGATGTTGGATTTGCTACGGTTTCTGTGGGCTATTTAAATAGCGTAGCACTTTTATTGTTTTTATTATTTTTAATTGCTCGCTATTTTTGGGAAAGACCAAGCTTGAAAAATATCCTTTATCAAAATTCACTACAGGATGTTGAAAGCTACCGATGGGACACCTATACGCACAAAATAATTGAATTGTATGAAGGGCAGAGACAGCAACAAATGCAAATTGTACAAAAAATTAAATTCGAGAAAAGTGAAGAGCAGGATGGACTTCTAGCATGGGTGCATGAAATTAAAGCACCATTAACGGCGATGAAGCTGATGCTTGAGCAATTAGATGACCCAAAAGTACGCAATCGACTGGAGCAAGAATGGCTACGCCTCCATTTATTGGTTGACCAACAATTACATCAAACTCGACTGCAAACAATTGCGGAAGATAATCGACTTGAGCCAGTAAAGCTACGCACAATTGTCTTTAAAGAAATTCGTGAATTTCAAACATGGTGCTTGGAAAAGGGGATTGGCTTCCAAATAGATGAGCTTGAGGAAATCGTTTTGACGGATGCCAAATGGCTGGGCTTTATTGTTCGACAAGTGCTGTCTAATGCCATTAAATATAGCCCAAATAATAGTGAGATTGTTGTAAATGTTACGCGTGATACGCAAGGTCACATTTTGCTAAAAATAAAGGATATGGGTCCAGGTATTCGTCCCGAAGATTTGCCGCGTATTTTTAAAAAGTCCTATACTGGCACAATAGGTAGGGAAACGAATATTGCAACTGGGATGGGGCTTTATTTGGCTAAACGGGCAGCTACATCTTTGGGGGTACTGCTTTATGTTGATTCGATTTATGGGCAAGGTACGACCGTTGTATTTAAATTTCCTTTACAGAATGAATATGTGCAAACATTCGGTATGTGACGACATTGTCACATACCGTTTATTATTGTAACGTAAAACGAACGATTTCTACTTGCGGCAACTGTACAATGTAGATACATAAGAAAAGCAGGGGGAATAAATGATGAATATTTTAACGGCTCGTAAAGTCCGTAAAACATATGGTAAACGATTAACAGCAGTCGAAGTATTAAAAGGTATAGATTTAGAGGTAAGTAAAGGTGAGTTTGTTGGAATTATGGGACCTTCAGGCTCAGGGAAAACAACGTTATTAAACGTACTTTGCTCTATTGATCATGTAACAGAAGGTATTGTAGAAATTAATGGACAAATATTACAAGAAATGAAGGAGCGTCAGCTAGCAGCTTTTAGACGTGATGCGCTAGGATTCATTTTCCAAGATTATAATTTGCTCGATACATTGACTGTGAAGGAGAATATTTTGCTTCCCTTAGCGATTAAAAAAGTTCCACACAAAGCAGCAGAACAACGTTTTCAAGAGCTGGTAGAAGTTTTACGCATTGAAGATATCGTTGCAAAATATCCAAACGAGATTTCAGGAGGGCAAAAGCAGCGGACTTCGGCAGCGCGTGCCTTGATTACAAACCCATCGATTGTCTTTGCGGACGAGCCAACAGGAGCGCTTGATTCGAAATCAGCAACGGCACTTCTGAAAAATTTAGAGCAAATAAATCAGCAGCGCAATGTTACGATTATGATGGTTACACATGATGCGGTCGCTGCAAGCTTTTGTTCGCGCGTGTTATTTTTGAAGGATGGGGCGCTTTACACAGAGCTTTATAAGGGAGACAAAACTCGTCAGGAGTTTTTCCAGCAAATTTTAAGTACGCAAAGCGTTTTAGGCGGTGATGGCTATGACGATTAGTCGCTTAATTTCACGCTCGATGCTGAAAAACATGCGTCATTACTTTTTATATTTCTTTTCGCTAATTTTTAGTGTCACACTTTACTTTTCCTTTGTCACATTGCAATTTAATGATGAGGTATTGAAACAAGTATCAAATAGCCCAACTGCCGCTACAGGTTTTAAGGTAGCATCGTATTTGCTATATTTTATCGTATTATTTTTCGTGCTTTATGCCAATCATTTGTTTACAAAGAGACGCAGTAAAGAAATAGGAATGTATCAGCTTATTGGGATGACTAAGGGGCTAATATTTCGCTTAATTGCAGCTGAGAATATTGTGCTATTTAGCGGAGCTGTGTTAATTGGTATTATCACGGGTCTTTTAAGCTCGCGATTTTTCACGATGGTTTTAATGAAGGTTTTGGAGCAGGAAGCATTAGTTCAGTTAACATTTGATTCGAAGGCAATAATACAAACGATAATGCTTTTTAGTGTAATGTTAATTGTTATTTTGGTGCAGTTAAGCTGGATGATTCGACGCGTTTCGTTGCTATCCCTTTTTACAGCATCAAAGCAAACAGAGGAACGTGTAAAGCGCTTTAGCGTATGGCAAATGTTAATTGGGGCACTTGGCTTAGTGTTAATTGGTTGGGGTTACTATGAATCGACACAATTGTTTGCAAGTAATCAAGCGGATCGCATACTTATTAACATGCTGCTTATTTTAGCACTAACTATTGGCGGAGCATTTCTAGTATTCCGTTACTCTGTATCCTTTATTTTTAATTTACGCAGACTGTCTAAAAATGGTCATTTAACAGCGACAGATGTATTAGCAGTTACACCAATTATGCACCGCATGAAAGGGAATGCTAAGTCTTTAACGCTTATAACGGTATTAACAGCAGTATCACTAGCAATTTCAACTCTTTCTTATATTGCATATTATTCAGGTGAGAAATCAGTGAAGACAGCTGTACCTGCGGATTATGTGTTAACAACGGATAAAGGTCCAGCGTTTTTAGAATTACTAAATCAACAGGGTATTGATTATCGAGCGGTTACTTATGAAGATATTTATGTAGATTTTAATGTATCAAGCTTGCTAAAAAACGCTGCTGATATGCAAGAGTTGTTTTATGCAGAGGAGTCTACAAAAAGACTGCTATCTCAATCTACTTATGAACAATTGAAAGGAAAGATTGAATTACAGGAAGATGAAGCATTCATAACAAATATGAGTGGCTATGTTTCGAAGCTGTATGAATTTAATAAGCAAGGACAAATTGAAGTAACTATAGATTCACTAGATACGCGTTTAAATGACACGTTGAAGATTGTCGATGTGAAAGAAGAAAGCACTCTTGCTCATAATGGCAGTATGGGCGTAATTTATGCCGTACTTGTCGTGTCAGACCAGAAATATGCACAGTACAAGGAGTTTTATGGTAATCGCCATCGCGTACCACAAACGCTTGTGTTTTTAGAAAATAAAAATGATGTAGCGAAGGCGGAAGAATTATACGAACAATCAGGTGCTGATATCCGAGAAATTATTGGTGAAGGAGAAAAGCAAATTATTCGTAAACAAAATTCATATAAGCAAGAATGGCAAGACTATATGAATATTTTCGGTATGACGATTTTTATTGCAGCTTTCCTAGGGTTAGCATTTTTATTAACGACAGGAAGCATTTTGTACTTTAAGCAGATTGCTGAAGCCGATGAAGAGCAAGCAAGCTACACGACATTAAGAAAAATTGGTTTTTCTGAGCAGGATATTTTGAAGGGCATTGTTTGGAAACAAGTGTTTAACTTTGGTGTACCATTGTTAATTGGCTTATTGCATAGCTACTTTGCAGTAAAATCGGGATGGTTCCTATTTGGTACGGAGCTAGTTGTTCCGATGCTTATAATGATGGGCTTATATATACTTATGTATATGGTATTTATGCTGCTAGCAATTCAATATTATAAAAAAGTCATTAAGAGCAGTTTGTCTTAACCACACTACTTAGCTTAAAAATTTAAATTAGAAAGAACTCTTGCAGGGACTATTAAATAGGTAGAGATTAAAAATTACAGGTGTCCTAGAAATTCTAGGATGCCTGTTATTTTTATGCTGATATTTGGTTTCAGTGAGTTTTGCTGTGGTGAAATCTTTTTGAAAACGCGCTTTTTTGAATGAATATGCACAATGAGAATTTATAAGATGTTTAATAGCGAGGATTTATTACCCAAAAAGCGATTGAATATAAAGTGCTTTACATAAAAGGAGGAATTGCGGTACAGAGGACTGTATTTATTGCTTGCAATGATGGGAAATATTTTATATACTAGACAACGGCTTATAAATATAGTGAAATGTAATTAACAAAATAGAGCATGATAAAGGCATTCAATTTTTTTTATAAAACTACTTGCTAATTGCAATAGTATTGTATATAATATTGAATGTTGGTCTTTGACTGCGATGAAGCGAGAGGTTGCCGACACACCCGGCCGCTTTGCCATGGCGGTGTGTGGGAGAATTTTCGTGGAGAATGTCTAGAAAATAGGCGAGAAGGAGGGAAAGTAATGGCAAAACAAAAAATTCGTATTCGTTTAAAAGCGTATGATCACCGTATTCTTGATCAGTCTGCTGAGAAAATTGTTGAAACTGCTAAGCGTTCAGGTGCAAGCGTATCGGGTCCGATTCCGCTACCAACGGAAAGATCTGTGTATACAATTCTTCGTGCGGTTCACAAGTACAAAGATTCTCGTGAGCAATTCGAAATGCGTACGCATAAACGTCTAATCGATATCGTTAACCCAACACCACAAACTGTTGATGCGTTAATGAAGCTTGATTTACCATCTGGCGTTGATATTGAAATCAAACTTTAATGGTAAAACAAAATAGAACTTTTAAAATTTACAGGAGGTGTGACAAATGGCTAAAGGAATCTTAGGTAGAAAAATCGGTATGACTCAAGTTTTCGCTGAGAACGGAGATTTAATCCCAGTAACAGTAATTGAAGCTGCTCCAAACGTAGTTCTTCAAAAGAAAACAGTTGAAACTGATGGTTACGAAGCAGTTCAAATTGGTTTCGAAGATAAGCGCGTTAAGCTTTCAAACAAACCAGAACAAGGTCACGTAGCAAAAGCAAATACGGCTCCTAAGCGCTTCATTCGTGAATTCCGCAACTTAAACGTAGCAGAATACGAAGTTGGTCAAGAAGTCAAAGTTGAAATTTTCGCAGAAGGCGATGTAATTGATGTAACAGGTGTTTCGAAAGGTAAAGGTTTCCAAGGTGCAATTAAACGCCACGGACAATCACGTGGTCCAATGAGCCACGGTTCTCGTTATCACCGTCGCGTTGGTTCTATGGGTCCTGTTGCTCCGAACCGCGTATTCAAACAAAAGAAATTACCTGGTCAAATGGGTGGCAACGTTGTAACAATCCAAAACCTTGAAATTGTTAAGGTGGATGCTGAACGTAACCTATTATTAGTTAAAGGTAATGTTCCTGGTTCTAAAAAAGCATTAGTAACAGTGAAAACTGCTATTAAATCTAAATAATTTCTCGAAGAAAGGAGGAAACAGGAATGGCAAAGGTATCTGTACTTAGTCAAACAGGCGCTTCAGTTGGTGAAATCGAATTAAACGATGCGATTTTCGGAATCGAGCCAAACGAAGCTGTATTATTCGACGCAGTAATCGCACAACGTGCTTCTCTACGTCAAGGTAATCACAAAGTAAAAAACCGTTCTGAAGTTGCTGGTGGTGGTCGTAAGCCATGGCGTCAAAAAGGAACTGGTCGTGCTCGTCAAGGTTCGATCCGCTCTCCACAATGGCGCGGTGGTGGTATCGTATTCGGTCCAACTCCACGAAGCTATTCATATAAATTACCGAAGAAAGTTCGTCGCTTAGCTCTTAAATCAGCTTTATCAGCTAAAGTTGTAGAACAAAACTTCTTAGTGCTTGATGCATTAACTTTAAATGCACCAAAAACTAAAGATTTCGCTGCTATTTTAAAAGCATTAGAAATCAATTCAAAAGCATTATTCGTTACTGCTGAGTTAGATGAAAACGTAGCATTATCTGCTCGTAACATCCCAGGTGTAACTGTTTTAACAGCTAACGGAATCAACGTTCTTGATCTTTTAGGTCATGACAAAGTTGTATTCACAAAAGCTGCAGTAGAAAAGGTTGAGGAGGTGCTTGGATAATGGAAGCACGTGATATCATTAAACGTCCGGTCATTACTGAGCGTTCTTCTGAATTAATGGCAGAGAAAAAGTATACTTTTGAAGTAGACACTCGCGCTAACAAAACACAAGTTAAAGACGCTGTAGAAGAAATCTTTGGTGTTGAAGTTGATAAAGTAAACATCATGAACTACAAAGGTAAATTCAAACGCGTTGGTAAATATAGCGGCTACACTAACAAACGTCGTAAGGCAATCGTTAAATTAACTGCTGATTCAAAAGAAATCGAATTATTCTAATAGACAGGGCAACCTGAGCAATAAATAGAAGGAGGGAACACAAATGGCGATTAAAAAGTACAAACCAACCTCAAATGGTCGTCGTAACATGACGTCATCTGACTTTGCGGAAATCACTACTAATAAGCCTGAAAAGTCTTTATTAGCTCCGAAAAAACGCAAAGCTGGTCGTAATAACCAAGGTAAAATTACTGTTCGTCATCACGGTGGTGGTCATAAGAAGCAATACCGCGTAATCGATTTTAAACGTGTTAAAGATGGCATTCCAGGCCGCGTTGCTACAATCGAGTATGATCCAAACCGCTCTGCGAATATCGCATTAATTAACTATGCTGACGGTGAAAAACGTTATATCTTAGCTCCGAAAGGTCTTGAAGTAGGTCAAACGATCGTTTCAGGTCCAGAGGCAGACATTAAAGTAGGTAACGCATTACCATTAGCAAACATTCCAATGGGTACAACAATCCATAACATCGAGTTAAAACCTGGTAAAGGTGGACAATTAGTACGTTCAGCTGGTACATCAGCACAAGTATTAGGACGTGAAGATAAATATGTAATTATCCGTCTTCAATCTGGTGAAGTTCGTTTAGTATTAGCAACTTGCCGCGCTACAGTTGGTCAAGTTGGTAATGAGCAACATGAACTTATCCACATTGGTAAAGCAGGTCGTTCTCGTTGGTTAGGTAAACGCCCAACTGTTCGTGGTTCTGTAATGAACCCTAACGATCACCCACACGGTGGTGGTGAAGGACGTTCTCCAATCGGACGTAAATCTCCAATGACACCATGGGGTAAACCAGCTCTTGGTTATAAAACACGTAAGAAGAAAAACAAATCTTCTAAATTCATTATTCGTGGACGTAAAAAATAAAGTGGTTGTACTGCGGTTCGCTAGAAGAGCCGTGGTGGGATCACGGAGGGAGGTTCCTAAATGGGTCGCAGCTTGAAAAAAGGACCTTTTGTTGACGCTCACCTTATGAAAAAGGTGGAAGTACAAGAGGCTTCTGAGAAAAAACAAGTAATTAAAACTTGGTCTCGCCGTTCTACTATCTTCCCGAACTTTATCGGTTTAACAATCGCTGTATATGATGGACGTAAACACGTTCCTGTATATGTGACAGAAGATATGGTAGGTCACAAGTTAGGCGAGTTCGCACCAACACGTACTTACAAAGGTCACGGTGCAGACGATAAGAAAACAAGACGCTAATTTTGAGAGGAGGTAAATCCTAATGACACAAGCTAAAGCTATCGCTCGTACAGTTCGTATCGCTCCTCGTAAAGTACGTCTAGTAGTAGACTTAATCCGAGGCAAGCAAATCGGTGAAGCAGTTGCAATTTTACGTCATACTCCAAAAGCGGCGTCTCCAGTCGTTGAGAAAGTATTAAAATCTGCAGTTGCTAACGCTGAACATAACTATGAGTTAGATGTAAATAACTTAGTTGTATCTGAAATCTTTGTTGATGAAGGTCCAACATTAAAACGTTTCCGTCCACGTGCTCAAGGACGTGCAAGCGCAATTAACAAACGCACAAGCCACATTACAGTTGTGGTATCAGAGAAGAAGGAGGGTTAATCCGTGGGTCAAAAAGTACATCCAATAGGACTACGAGTTGGTATTATTCGTGATTGGGAATCAAAATGGTTCGCTGAGAAAGACTACGCTGCTCTTTTACACGAAGATATCAAAGTTCGTAAACATATCGAATCTACATTAAAAGATGCATCTGTATCTAAAGTAGAAATCGAGCGCGCTGCAAATCGCGTAAACATTACAATTCACACTGCGAAACCAGGTATGGTAATCGGTAAAGGCGGTACGGAAGTTGAAAACTTACGTAAATACTTAAGCGAAACAACTGGCAAGCGTGTTCACATTAATATCGTAGAAATCAAACGTGCTGATCTTGATGCTCGCTTAGTAGCAGAAAACATCGCTCGTCAACTTGAGAACCGCGTATCATTCCGTCGTGCTCAAAAACAAGCAATCCAACGCACAATCCGCGCTGGTGCAAAAGGTATTAAAACACAAGTATCTGGTCGTTTAGGTGGCGCTGACATCGCGCGTGCTGAACACTATAGTGAAGGAACTGTTCCACTTCATACACTACGTGCTGACATCGATTATGCACATGCTGAAGCTGATACAACTTACGGTAAATTAGGCGTTAAAGTTTGGATCTACCGTGGTGAAGTCCTTCCTACTAAAAAGAACTCTGTGGAAGGAGGCAAATAATAATGTTATTACCAAAACGCGTTAAATATCGTCGTGAACACCGTGGTAACATGCGTGGTGAAGCGAAAGGCGGTAAAGAAGTAACATTTGGTGAGTGGGGCTTACAAGCTACTACAGCATCATGGATTACAAACCGTCAAATCGAATCTGCCCGTATCGCAATGACTCGTTACATGAAACGTGGCGGTAAAGTTTGGATTAAAATCTTCCCACATAAACCTTACACGAAAAAGCCTCTAGAAGTCCGCATGGGTTCTGGTAAAGGTTCTCCTGAAGGTTGGGTAGCAGTAGTAAAACCAGGAAAAATTATGTTCGAAATCGCTGGTGTATCTGAAGAGATCGCACGTGAAGCACTTCGTTTAGCATCACATAAGCTTCCTGTTAAATGTAAGATCGTAAAACGTCAAGAAACTGGTGGTGAATCTAATGAAAGCTAATGAAATCCGTGACCTTGCCACTTCTGAAATCGAATTAAAAGTGAAATCACTGAAAGAAGAGCTTTTCAACCTTCGCTTCCAATTGGCGACTGGTCAATTAGAAAACACAGCTCGCATCCGCGAAGTTCGTAAAGCGATTGCGCGCATGAAAACTGTGATTCGTGAAAGAGAAATCAGTGCACAATAATACGAATAAAGGAGGTTTTCTGGCATGACTGAGCGTAATCAACGCAAAGTTTACACAGGCCGTGTTGTTTCTGACAAAATGGACAAAACTGTTACTGTTTTAGTTGAAACACACAAAAAGCACAAGCTTTACGGTAAACGTGTAAAATATTCTAAAAAGTTTAAAGCTCATGATGAGCAAAACACTGCGAAAATCGGTGATATCGTACGTATCATGGAAACTCGCCCGCTATCAGCTACTAAACATTTCCGTCTAGTGGAAGTTGTAGAAAAAGCGGTTATTATCTAATAACTATTTCGGAAAATATAAAGTTCCGAAGGGAGGTAACCTAAGTGATCCAACAAGAAAGTCGTATGAAAGTTGCTGACAACTCAGGTGCACGTGAAGTATTAACAATTAAAGTGCTTGGTGGTTCTGGACGTAAAACTGCAAACATCGGCGATATCGTCGTATGTACAGTTAAGAAAGCAACACCAGGTGGCGTTGTCAAGAAGGGTGACGTTGTTAAGGCTGTTATCGTTCGCACAAAATCTGGCGTTCGTCGTAAAGATGGTACTTACATTAAATTTGATGAAAATGCTTGCGTTATTATCAAAGATGATAAGTCACCACGCGGAACTCGTATTTTCGGACCTGTTGCACGTGAATTGCGTGACAGCAACTTCATGAAAATCGTTTCTCTAGCTCCAGAAGTTCTTTAATTTTCATGACAGTACCAATCAAGGAGGTGCGACACACAATGCATGTTAAAAAGGGCGACAAGGTAAAAGTTATTACTGGTAAAGATAAAGGCAAAGAAGGCGTTATCTTAGCTGCTTTCCCAAAACAAGACCGTGTTCTTGTTGAAGGCGTTAATATCGTTAAAAAGCATATCAAACCTAACCAGTTAAACCCACAAGGTGGTATTGTATCTCAAGAAGCTGCAATCCACGTATCGAACGTAATGCTGATCGATCCAAAATCTGGCGAGCCGACTCGTGTAGGTTACAAAATCGAAAACGGTAAAAAAGTTCGTGTTGCAAAAAAATCAGGTGTAGTAATCGACTAATAAGTAAAACGAGAAAGGAGGTACGAACATGAGCCGCCTAAAAGAAAAATTTGTAAATGAAGTATCACCTGCTCTAGTGAGCAAGTTTGAATATAAATCAGTAATGCAAGTGCCGAAAGTGGAAAAAATCGTTATTAACATGGGTGTTGGTGACGCTGTACAAAACTCTAAAGCACTAGATGCTGCTGTTGAAGAATTAGCAACTATCACTGGTCAAAAACCAGTTGTAACTAAAGCGAAAAAATCGATTGCTGGTTTCCGTTTACGTGAAGGTATGCCTATCGGTGCTAAAGTTACATTACGCGGTGAGCGTATGTATGAATTCTTGGATAAATTAATTTCTATCGCACTACCACGTGTACGTGACTTCCGCGGTGTTTCTAAAAAAGCATTCGACGGTCGCGGTAACTACACTTTAGGTGTTAAAGAACAATTAATTTTCCCAGAAATCGATTACGATAAAGTTTCGAAAGTACGCGGTATGGACATCGTGATCGTAACGACTGCGAATTCTGATGAAGAAGCTCGCGAGTTATTGACACAATTCGGTATGCCGTTCCAAAAGTAATCAAATAAGGAGGGCGAAAACGTGGCTAAAAAATCAATGATCGTTAAACAACAACGTAAGCAAAAGTTTAAAGTACAAGAATATACACGTTGTGAACGCTGTGGTCGTCCACACTCTGTATATCGTAAATTTAAGCTTTGCCGTATTTGTTTCCGTGAACTTGCATATAAGGGACAAATTCCTGGCGTTAAAAAAGCCAGCTGGTAATCCCCTAATTTTGGGAAGGAGGTAAATTTTCATGACAATGACTGATCCGATTGCAGATATGCTTACTCGTATTCGTAATGCGAACATGGTTCGTCACGAGAAATTAGAAGTTCCTGCTTCTAACTTAAAGAAAGAAATCGCTGAAATTTTAAAGCGTGAAGGTTTCGTACGTGACGTTGAGTATGTTGAAGACAACAAGCAAGGAATCATCCGTATCTTCTTAAAATACGGTAAAGATAACGAACGTGTAATCACTGGTTTAAAACGTATTTCTAAACCTGGTCTACGCGTATACGCTAAAACAAACGAAGTACCTAAAGTATTAAACGGTCTTGGTATCGCTTTAGTATCAACTTCACAAGGTTTATTAACTGATAAAGAAGCTCGCGCTAAACAAGTTGGCGGAGAAATCTTAGCATACGTTTGGTAATTAGTAACAAAAGAATGGAGGTGCAACTTACATGTCTCGCGTAGGTAAAAAACTTATCGAGGTACCTGCTAACGTAACTGTGACTGTCGCTGACGACAACACAGTAACTGTTAAAGGTCCAAAAGGCGAATTAGTTCGTCAATTTAATCAAGATATGAAAATCGAGCAAGAAGGCAACATCATCACTGTTGTTCGTCCATCTGAATCGAAAGAACACCGTACAGTCCACGGTACAACTCGTGCGTTATTAGCTAACATGGTAACGGGTGTTTCTGAAGGTTTCTCTCGTACTCTAGAACTTGTTGGGGTAGGTTACCGTGCTCAATTGCAAGGTAATAAACTTGTACTTAACGTAGGTTACTCTCATCCAGTAGAGTTTACACCTGAACAAGGTTTAGAAGTTGAAGTTCCTTCAAACACGAAAATTATCGTAAAAGGTATTTCAAAAGAACGCGTTGGTGCATTAGCATCTAACATCCGTGACGTTCGTCCTCCAGAGCCATATAAAGGCAAAGGAATTCGTTATGAAGGCGAATACGTTCGTCGTAAAGAAGGTAAAACAGGTAAATAATGCTAAAACCAAGCATTAGAAAGGAGTGACCTCTGTGATTACGAAACAAGATAAAAATCAGGTTCGTAAAAAACGTCATGCACGTGTACGTTCAAAAATTACGGGTACTGCTGAGCGTCCACGCTTAAACGTATTCCGTTCTAACAAGAACATTTATGCACAACTAATCGATGACGTAGCTGGTGTAACTTTAGTATCTGCTAATACACAAGAAAAAGCTTTCGAAGGTATGGGATCTAACGTAGAAGCTGCATCTAAAATCGGTGAAACAATCGCAAAACGCGCTACGGAAAAAAATATTACTGCTGTTGTATTTGACCGTGGTGGTTACTTATATCATGGACGTGTAAAAGCTTTAGCAGAAGCTGCACGTGAAAACGGCTTAGAATTTTAATAAGAAGGAGGGACATACTTCATGAGTCGCATTGACGCAAACAAATTAGAGCAACTTGAAGAACGCGTAGTTACAATTAACCGTGTAGCTAAAGTTGTTAAAGGTGGACGTCGCTTCCGCTTCACAGCATTAGTAGTTGTTGGAGACAAGAACGGCCATGTAGGTTTCGGTACTGGTAAAGCACAAGAGGTGCCAGACGCGATCCGTAAAGCTGTTGAAGACGCGAAGAAAAACTTAGTCGAAGTACCGCGCGTAGGTGGAACTACTCCACACTTAGTGCAAGGTCGCTTCGGTGCAGGTAAAGTGTTAATTAAACCTGCTGCTCCAGGTACAGGGGTTATCGCTGGTGGTCCAGTACGTGCTGTATTAGAGTTAGCTGGTATTACTGATATTCTTTCAAAATCTCTAGGTTCAAACACACCAATTAACATGGTGCGTGCAACTATTGCAGGTTTAACTGAATTAAAGCAAGCTGAGGAAGTTGCAAAGCTTCGCGGTAAATCAGTGGAAGAATTATTAGGATAAGGGGGGAATTATAATGGCTAAATTACAAATTACCCTTTCTAAATCTGTGATTGGTACTAAACCAGCACAACGTAAAACAATCGAGGCTCTTGGATTACGCAAAACAAATCAAACTGTTGAACATGCTGATAATGTTGCTGTTCGCGGTATGCTTACAAAAGTAGCTCACTTAGTTACTGTAAAAGAAATTTAATTTCATATCATTGAACAAGGAGGTGCCACTCATAATGAAACTTCATGAGTTGAAACCAGCAGAAGGATCACGTAAAGTACGTAACCGAGTTGGTCGTGGTATCGGTTCTGGTAACGGTAAAACTGCAGGTAAAGGTCACAAAGGTCAAAACGCTCGTTCTGGCGGCGGCGTTCGCCCAGGATTTGAGGGTGGTCAAAACCCACTATTCCGTCGTTTACCTAAACGAGGCTTTACAAATATTAACCGTAAAGAATACGCTATCGTTAACCTTGATGCATTAAACCGTTTTGAAGATGGTGCAGAAGTAACTGCTGCATTATTAGTAGAAACTGGTATTGTGAGTAATGAAAAAGCTGGTATTAAAGTTTTAGGTAATGGAACTTTAACTAAAAAGCTTACAGTAAAAGCTCATAAATTCTCAGCTTCTGCAAAAGAAGCTATTGAGAATGCTGGCGGAACAACTGAGGTGATCTAATGTTTCAAACGATCTCTAACTTTATGCGCGTTCGAGATATACGAAATAAAATCATCTTTACTTTATTATTGTTAATCGTTTTCCGTATCGGGACATTTATTCCTGTACCAAACGTTGACGCAAAAGTATTGCAAGCTGCTGATGAGTTTAATATTATCGGCTTCTTAAATACTTTCGGTGGTGGTGCCTTGGCAAACTTCTCTATCTTTGCGATGGGGATTATGCCATACATTACTGCTTCAATTATTGTGCAGTTATTGCAAATGGACGTTGTACCTAAATTTGCAGAATGGGCTAAACAAGGTGAGGTTGGTCGCCGTAAGTTAGCACAATTTACACGATATTTTACAATCGTTCTAGCGCTTATCCAATCATTTGCAATGTCATTTGGCTTTAACAAGCTTTATGGCGGATCATTGATTACTGATACTAGTATTGGTTCGTATTTAACTATCGCGATTGTACTGACAGCAGGTACTGCCTTCCTGTTATGGTTGTCTGAGCAAATTACAGCAAATGGTGTTGGTAATGGTATTTCCATTCTAATCTTTGCTGGTATCGTAGCTGCGATTCCAAATTCAATTAACCAAATTTATGCACAACAAATTCAAGGTGCAGGCGATCAACTATTCATTCGAATTGTTATTCTTGCATTGTTATTATTAGTTATTCTTGCAGTTATTGTTGGTGTAATTTATGTTAACCAAGCGTTACGTAAAATTCCAATTCAATATGCGAAACGAGTAACAGGCCGTGCGTCTCAAACTGGTGGTCAACAAACGCACTTACCGTTAAAAGTAAATGCTGCAGGGGTTATTCCGGTAATCTTTGCGATGGCGTTTATTGTGACACCGCAAACTTTGTCGACGTTCTTCGGTGAAAATAGTGTAACAACGTTTATTAAAAATATGTTTGATTATAAGCAGACAACTGGTTTAATCGGACTATCTGTTTATATTGCTTTAATTATTGCCTTCACATACTTCTACGCGTTCGTTCAAGTGAACCCAGAAAATGTGGCAGACAATTTAAAGAAGCAAGGTGCATACATTCCGGGCATCCGTCCAGGTAATGATACACAGGCTTATTTAACAAAAGTCCTTTATCGTTTAACTTTCGTCGGTGCTATCTTCCTATGTGTTATCTCTGTTATGCCTATTTTATTCACTACATTTATGAATTTACCTGCTTCTGCTCAAATTGGTGGAACAAGTATGATTATCGTAGTTGGTGTAGCACTTGAAACAATGAAGCAATTAGAATCACAATTAGTGAAACGTCATTATAAAGGCTTTATGAAATAATGTTGGTTTTAGGGAACGATTTCGTTTCCTTAACCAGCTAGACACAGTAGCTTTTAGGGGGAACCTTCGTATGAATATCGTTTTAATGGGCTTGCCAGGTGCTGGTAAAGGTACACAGGCAGATAAAATTGTTGAGAAGTACGCAATCCCTCATATTTCTACAGGCGATATGTTCCGTGCAGCTATTAAGGACGGTACTGAACTTGGCCTACAAGCTAAATCGTTTATGGATCAAGGTGCATTAGTACCTGACGAAGTAACAATCGGTATCGTGCGTGAGCGATTATCACAAGCTGACTGTGAAAAAGGATTCTTATTAGATGGATTCCCTCGTACAGTTCCTCAAGCAGAGGCGTTAGATGGCATTCTTGAAAGCCTAGGCCGTGCAATCGAACATACGATTAATATCCAAGTTGATAAAGATGAATTAGTAGCACGTTTAAGTGGACGTCGCATTTGTAAAAGCTGTGGCGCTTCTTATCACTTGATTTTCAACCCTCCAGCGGTAGAAGGAAAATGTGATAAAGATGGTGGCGAGCTTTATACTCGTGCAGATGATAATCCTGAAACGGTAACAAATCGTTTGGAAGTAAATATGAATCAAGCGCAACCTTTACTTGATTTTTACCAAGCTAAAGGTGTTTTAACAAATATTAACGGACAGCAGGATATTAATAAAGTATTTGCTGATCTTGATGCTCTATTACAGAGCGGCCGCAGCTGATACCCGACCCAGGCGCAAGTTATCTGCTTTCGCGGGAGGCATGCGGAGGCAACAACGAAACATAATTTTTGAGAGTTGCAAAAGCATATTGTACCCAATTAATACGTGAGAGGGGAGCACAGTACGTGTGATGATCCACTTATTGTATAGAGGGTTTCGTGGAAGCATCTGTGTAACGGGTATGAATCTCTCATCCAAGACATTCCGGCTATCGTGTTAACATAAGGAATACAGCTTCCTAAACCGGGTTCTGTTCATTCCATGGATTGTGTGAAGCGAAACCAGACGAGCGTCTTTCGAACATCTCTCATACAATCCAAGCATATGTTGAGACGAGTTGCTTCTAAATAACGGAAGAAAACAGTTATAATGATTACCGGATTAGGTAGTCAGAAATTGCATATAGAAGGGAGACGAGAGTTAATGGCGAAAGATGATGTAATTGAAGTCGAAGGGACAGTTGTTGAGACTTTGCCAAACGCGATGTTTAAGGTAGAATTAGAAAATGGGCATGTAGTGCTTGCACATGTATCTGGAAAGATTCGTATGCACTTTATCCGCATTCTACCGGGAGATAAGGTTACTATTGAGTTATCTCCATATGATTTAACTCGCGGTCGTATCACATACCGTTTTAAATAATCTTTTGCACTCCGGACTATTAAGGAGGTTAGGTTAGATGAAAGTGAGACCATCTGTGAAACCGATCTGCGAAAAGTGTAAAGTAATTCGCCGACGCGGTAAAGTAATGGTAATCTGTGAAAATCCTAAACACAAACAAAAACAAGGATAATTAATAAGGAGGTGCACACGTAAATGGCACGTATTGCTGGTGTTGATATTCCTCGCGACAAACGCGTTGTAATTTCATTAACTTATATTTACGGTATTGGTAAAACAACTTCACAAAAAGTATTAGCAGCTGCAGGTATTGACGAAAATATCCGCGTTCGCGACTTAACTGAAGATCAATTAAACTTAATCCGTGAACAATTAGATACATTAAAAGTGGAAGGTGACTTACGTCGCGAAGTTTCACTTAACATTAAACGTCTGATGGAAATCGGTTGTAACCGTGGTATCCGTCACCGTCGTGGTTTACCTGTTCGTGGTCAAAATACGAAGAACAACGCACGTACGCGTAAAGGTCCTCGTAAAACTGTAGCGAATAAGAAAAAATAATTAAGTAAAGGGGGTTCCTTCTTAACATGGCTCGTAAACAACAAACTCGTAAACGTCGTGTGAAAAAGAATATCGAATCTGGTATCGCACACATTCGTTCTACATTCAACAATACAATCGTAACGATTACAGATATGCAAGGTAACGCTGTATCATGGTCAAGCGCTGGTGCTCTTGGTTTCCGTGGTTCACGTAAATCTACACCATTTGCTGCTCAAATGGCTGCAGAAACTGCTGCTAAAGCATCCCTTGAACATGGTCTGAAAACGTTGGAAGTAACTGTTAAAGGTCCTGGTGCAGGTCGTGAAGCTGCAATTCGTGCACTTCAATCTGCTGGTTTAGATGTAACTGCTATTAAAGACGTTACTCCAGTTCCGCATAACGGTTGCCGTCCGCCAAAACGTCGTCGCGTGTAGTGGGTGCAGCTTAAAGAGCATATATCTTTAAGTACATCATTTCTTTGTGCAAATGTCTTGTGCAACTTATTATTAAAGTCAATCAAGAATGACAACTATGATGGTATGAACCTATACATTGATGTTTTGAAGGAGGGTAAATTGAATGATCGAAATTGAAAAACCAAAGATTGAAACAGTGGAGATCAGCGAAGATGCCAAATATGGCAAGTTTGTTGTAGAACCGCTAGAACGCGGATATGGAAACACTTTGGGAAATTCTTTACGTCGTATCCTTCTGTCTTCTTTACCAGGAGCTGCTGTAACGTCAATTCAAATTGACGGCGTATTACACGAATTCTCTACTGTAGAAGGCGTTGTAGAAGATGTTGCTTCAATTATCTTAAACGTGAAAAAGTTAGCTTTAAAAATCTACTCTGACGAAGAAAAAGTCATTGAGATTGATGTAAAAGGTGATGGAACAGTTACAGCTGCTGACATCACACATGACAGTGACGTTGAAATTTTAAATCCAGATCTATATATTGCAACAATCGCTAAAAACGGTCATTTACGTATGCGTATGTATGCGCAACGCGGTCGTGGCTATACTCCTGCTGATCAAAACAAACGTGAGGATCTTCCTATCGGCGTGATCCCGATCGACTCTATTTACACTCCAGTTTCACGCGTCAATTTCCAAGTGGAAAACACTCGTGTTGGACAAAACTCTGATTACGATAAGTTATCACTTGATGTATGGACAGATGGAAGCATCGGTCCGAAAGAGGCGATTTCGCTTGGAGCGAAAATTTTAACAGAGCATTTAAACATTTTCGTAGGCATGACGAATGAAGCGCAAACGGCTGAAATCATGGTCGAAAAAGAAGAAGATCAAAAAGAAAAAGTTTTAGAGATGACTATCGAAGAGCTTGATCTTTCTGTTCGTTCTTACAACTGCTTAAAGCGCGCAGGTATCAATACGGTACTTGAATTAGCGAATAAATCAGAAGACGACATGATGAAAGTACGTAACCTTGGTCGCAAGTCTTTAGAAGAGGTTAAAGCGAAGTTAGAAGAGCTTGGTTTAGGATTACGTAAAGAAGACTAAGCGAATTTTAAATATACAGCAAGATCAGATATTTTTTAAAGGAGGGAAACATCCATGGGTTACAGAAAACTTGGTCGTACAAGTTCTCAACGTAAAGCGATGTTACGTGACTTAGCTACTGACTTAATCATCAACGAGCGCATCGAAACAACTGAAGCTCGCGCGAAAGAAGTTCGTAAAGCTGTTGAAAAAATGATTACATTAGGTAAACGCGGTGATTTACATGCTCGTCGTCAAGCGGCTGCATTCATCCGTCGTGAGCTAGTAACGAAAACTGACGAAGAAGGTAACGAAACAACTTCATTCGCATTACAAAAATTGTTCGATGATGTTGCACCACGCTATGCAGAGCGTCAAGGTGGTTACACTCGTATTCTTAAAGTAGGTCCTCGTCGTGGAGACGGCGCACCTGTAGTTGTGATTGAACTAGTTTAATTCATTAACGACAAGTGTTTTAGAGGGGGTGTCTAGTTCACCTATGAACGTCGGCACTCCCTTTCTGTAAATAATTGCGCCTCTTGTGCGTAATTAAAACGATTTATACGACAAATAATTAAGCTGAGCGTTACGATGAGCGGGACATAAGCATTATGTTGGCGTCTCGTCTAGCTCTCCGCACCTCATTCATTCAGAGTACGGAAATGAGCAGCCGTATTCTCCTTAATGTAGTGATAAGCGCATTTCTCTGAATGAGGTGCGCGCTTTTTTATTCTATAAAGATTGGTGAATATCACCAATACATACATAAACATAAAGTACGTTTAGGCAAATTTTGCTTTGTAACGTGCTTTATTTTTATATATGTGGAAAAGGTGGCACAGGGTTAGGAAACAGTGTAACTTTATCTTTATACAGCGAATGTCGCAGATTTTGAATAGGAGCGCACGAGAACGCTTGAAAAATCTAGCCAAGACACAGTTGGTTAATTGAGTGGAGAAAGAGAGGAGCAGAGCAATGACAGAAATTTTATCTTTTCACAACGTGACATTCTCCTATACACCGGAGGATGAAACAGCCCGCAAAGCTGTGCAAAACGTTTCTTTTACTGTACAGCAAGGGGAATGGATTGCCATTGTTGGTCATAATGGTTCAGGAAAATCGACAATTGCTAAGCTAATGAACGGTTTATTATATCCTGCTGAAGGTGAAGTACGCGTATTACGTAGCGCATTAACAGAGGAAAACCTTTGGGATGTACGCTCAAAAGTAGGGATGGTATTTCAAAATCCTGATAATCAATTTGTTGGTGCAACAGTACAAGATGATGTTGCATTTTCATTAGAAAATAACGGTGTACCGTATGAAGAAATGGTATTACGTGTGAAAGAAGCTTTAAAGCAAGTAAAGATGGATCAATTTTTAAACCATGAACCACATCATTTATCTGGGGGACAAAAGCAGCGTGTTGCCATTGCCGGCGCATTAGCGATACATCCACAGCTATTAATATTAGACGAGGCAACATCAATGTTAGATCCGCAAGGGCGTGATGAGGTGCTAAGCACTGTTCAAGCTTTACGTGAAAAAATCGGACTGACAGTTATCTCGATTACACATGATTTAGAAGAAGCGATGCTAGCGGATCGTATTATTTTTATGAATGATGGCAAAAAATATGCAGAAGGCACACCGAGTGAAATTTTCGCATTAGGCGAGCAATTAATTGAATTTGGTCTAGATTTACCTTTTGCGATGAAAATGACAAAGCTTTTACAACAGCAAGGTGTAAAGCTAATAGGACAACATATGACAGAAGAAGAGCTGGTGAATGATTTATGGACATCAAACTTCAACAAGTAAGCTATGCTTATGGAAAAGATACACCATTTGAAAAATATGCGCTATTTGATGTGGATTTAACGATTTCTCACGGCTCCTATCAAGCGATTATTGGCCATACAGGCTCAGGGAAATCAACAATCTTACAGCATTTTAATGGGCTATTAAAGCCTTCTACAGGCGAGGTGCATATAGGTGACCGTGTGATTGAAGCGGGAAAAAAGGCAAAGGAATTAAAGCCTGTACGCCAAAAAGTAGGTATCGTCTTTCAGTTTCCAGAGCATCAGCTATTTGAAGAAACCGTATTAAAGGATATTAAGTTTGGCCCAATGAATTTTGGCGTTTCTGAGGAAGAGGCTGAGCGTCGAGCACGTGAACTCATTACACTCGTCGGCTTACCAGAGGAAGTGTTAGAAAAATCGCCTTTTGACTTATCAGGAGGGCAAATGCGACGCGTAGCGATAGCGGGGGTACTAGCAATGCAGCCAGAAGTTATCGTGCTAGATGAGCCAACAGCGGGTTTAGACCCACGTGGTCAAAAGGAAATTATGGACATGTTTTATAATTTACACAAGCAGCAAGGATTAACGACGATTCTTGTAACGCACAGTATGGAGGATGCGGCCCGCTATGCTGACCATATTGCAATCATGCATGAGGGACGCTGTGTATTAATAGGAGAACCAAGGGAAATTTTCGCAGATGTAGAAACGCTAGCAAAATATCGTCTAGATCCACCTCGCATTGTCCGCTTCCAACAACGTGTGGAAAAACTTATAGGTGAGGCATTACCGAAAGTGTGTTTAACAGAAGAGGAGCTAGCGATTGAACTGGCACAAGTTGTGAAAAAGGAGCGTGACCAAGAATGATGGAAAAAATGATTTTTGGGCGCTACATTCCAGGTGATTCTTTCGTACATAAGCTTGATCCACGTGCGAAGCTAATTTTCGTATTCGCCTTTATCTTTATCGTCTTTTTCGCGAACAATGCAGTAACTTATGGGCTACTGCTCGCATTTACATTGTTGATTATATTTATATCTCGTATTCGCTTATACTTTTTAATTAATGGTTTGAAGCCAATTGTATTTTTAATGATTTTTACGTTCCTACTACATACGCTGTTTACGCGTGAAGGGGCGGTCATTTTAGATTTCGGTTTTCTGAAAATCTATGAGCAAGGCTTAAAGCAGGGTATTTTTATTTCAACACGTTTTTTAGTGCTTGTTTTTATGACATCAATTTTAACATTAACGACATCTCCCATTTCAATTACGGACGGTCTCGAAGTGTTACTGAATCCATTAAAAAAATTAAAAGCTCCTGTGCATGAGCTAGCATTAATGATGTCGATATCGCTACGCTTTATCCCGACATTAATGGATGAAACAGATAAAATTATGAAGGCACAAATGGCACGTGGTTCAGATTTAAGTGCGGGACCTTTAAAGGATCGCTTAAAAGCAGTTGTTCCGTTGCTAGTCCCACTTTTCGTCAGCGCCTTTAAACGTGCTGAGGATTTAGCAACTGCGATGGAAGTACGTGGCTATCGAGGCGGCGAGGGAAGAACGCGCTATCGTCAACTAAAATGGGATTACCGCGATACAATTTGTTTAATTTCGCTTGTCGTACTGACAGCCTTACTTGTATTTTATCGAAACTAGAGGTGATACCCGATGAGATTAAAAGCAACAATTAGCTATGATGGTACGCAATTTGCTGGCTATCAAGTACAGCCGGGTGAACGTACAGTGCAACTAGAGCTAGAAAAAGTTCTAATGACAATGCATAAAGGAGAACGCGTGCATGTGACAGCAAGTGGACGTACAGATGCGCGCGTTCATGCGAGTGGACAAGTAATTCATTTTGATACACCGCTTGCTATTCCGACCGAGAGCTATCAAAAGGCATTAAATGTCCAATTGCCTAACGATATTCGCGTTTTAGCTGTGGAGCAGGTGGCAGAGGATTTTCATGCGCGCTATAGCGTGACAGGCAAGCGTTATCGCTATATTTGGGATTGTAGTAAAATCCAAAGCCCGTTTCGTCGTTTTTATACGGTTGAAACGAGGGGAATTAAGCCGGATATAGAACTAATGCGCGAAGCTGCACAGTCAATTATTGGCACACATGATTTTACTTGCTTTTGTGCAGCGAATACAAGTGTTGTTGATAAAGTGCGCACAGTCCATTCATTAGATTTGGAATGGGTCGGCAATGAGCTACATATGACCATCGCAGGTAACGGCTTTTTATATAATATGGTGCGTATTATCGCAGGCACGCTCTGGGAAGTTGGCATAGGTCGCCGTGCTGTTCAGGTGGTAGCTGAAGCAATCGAAGCGCAGGATCGTAGCAAGGCAGGTAAAACAGCCCCTGCACATGGACTTTATTTGGAAGAGGTTTTTTATCCATTGGAAAATGAAATGGAATGAGATAATCCCATCTGTTTAGAAATATAATGAGCGTGCTAGAAGTGAAGAAGGATTACCTAAAATCAAATTATTTGAGGGAAGTAATGTTGCTTTCTCCACTTTATTATATTGTTATAAACTTTAACGAGTTTGTAATAAAGGGGGCTTTGAATTGTCACTATTTAAGCGCTTTGCTTTTTGGCTACCATCGCTAACTATTAATTCATTATATACGAGCTATTTGTAAATCCGATTAAAGACATTGTACTCGTTATGGATCCTATACTTATTTATCTTATTAATAAATTAGGTAGCAGCTTATACAACTATGAGGAGTTTAAATTGTTATTACCTGGTTTTCTACTACACTTTTTTCTCTGGCTATTGTATGGAATAGCTATTGATAATGTAATAAAAAACGTATTAATAGTTCCAAACAAATGAAATAACGGTGCACTTGATTTTCAAAAATGTCACACAAAGCCATGATACTGAGGCCTTAAAGGAGAATATTATTTGTAGAGCTTTATAAGAAATATTAAGATTTATATAAGAATATAGGATGAAAAAGTGCAGCTTATTTAGCGATTTCAGGCTTTAACAACCTCTCCAGGTGTTCAATAAAAATTCTTGACTTATAATGCAATACGTTATATGATGATGTATGGTATTTTCATTACCACCACAAATAAGCCCCGAAACTTATAGTGTATAATAATGAAAAATAACGGTAATCGAATTAATTAGGAGGATATATACATGCGTACAACATTCATGGCTAAAGGTCACGAAGTAGAGCGTAAATGGTTAGTAGTTGACGCAGAAGGCCAAACTCTTGGACGTTTAGCTTCTGAAGTAGCTGCCATTTTACGTGGTAAACATAAACCAACTTTCACACCACACGTTGACACAGGTGATCACGTAATCATCATCAACGCTGACAAAATCGAATTAACAGGTAATAAATTAGAAGGTAAAATTTACTACCGTCACACTCAATTCGCTGGTGGTTTAAAACAACGTACAGCTGGCGAAATGAAAGAAAAATACCCAACTCAAATGATCGAGTTAGCGGTTAAAGGGATGCTTCCTAAAAACTCTTTAGGTCGCCAAATGTTCAGCAAACTTAATGTTTATGCTGGCGCAGAACACCCACACGCAGCACAAAAACCAGAAGCTTATGAGCTTCGTGGATAATAGACTACATTAATAGGAGGATATAACCTTGGCACAAGTTCAATACATCGGCACAGGTCGCCGTAAAAGCTCAGTAGCTCGCGTACGTTTAGTACCAGGCGAAGGCAAAATCGTAATCAACAACCGTGATGTTGCGGATTACCTACCATATGAAACTTTACTTTTAATCATCAACCAACCACTTGAAGCAACTGAAACAAAAGGTAGCTACGATGTTCACGTAAACGTAAACGGTGGTGGTTTCACTGGTCAAGCTGGTGCAATCCGTCACGGTATCGCACGTGCTTTATTACAAGTTGACCCAGATTTCCGTCCAGCACTTAAATCTGCAGGTTTATTAACTCGTGATGCACGTATGAAAGAGCGTAAAAAACCAGGTTTACGCGGCGCTCGTCGTTCACCACAGTTCTCAAAACGTTAATATCGTTGTTATATCAGCGTTTACAAAGGTTTTGGGGTTCAAGTTGGTGCAAATCAGCTTGAATTTCATAACAGATTTAAAGCATCAGCATCTTGCTGGTGCTTTTTTTATGCATTAATTCTAGATAATAATTTTGTGTTGTTTGAATATTAATTTGATCTGATCGCCTTGATACATATGCAATATTTATTATAAAGAAGAATTAGGTGCATCACTTGCAATAACCCCGCTAAATGGTAAATTAGTAGAAAGGGTAATTCTTAATAACTAGAAAGTGTTAAATGTTTTTTATGAATCTGCTCCTAGTAAACACTTACACGAAATCAATGGAATGCCAATGTTTTAACAGAATTAGGTAGGTAAATAGGTAGATTACATCGTGATTTTTGGTTAGAGAATATATTGGTAGATAACTGTCAAAGGTTGTTTTTCAAGATGGTGAGAAGAATTTTATAACTTTGATTTAGCTTTTCCAATACATAGTATGATAGAGAATTCAGTTATCCGGGGAGGATAAATTTAATAAATGATTAGGGGGCGTTAAAATGATAGAACAAAAAAAATTTCCGAATTTAGAAACAGATAGATTGTTATTGCGAAATGTAAATAATGAGGATGTCGATTTTATTTATAAGCTTTTTAGTGATGAAAGAGTGTGCGAATTTTTATATGATGAAGAATTATTTAGTAGAAATGATGCAATAGAGTTTGTTGAATGGAATAAAGATCCAGAAGAAAAGAGACACAATCGTTGGGTATTAGTCAAAAAAGGTGCTGCCCAAGAACCAATTGGAACATGTGGATATGATAATTGGGACAGAATGAACAATATTGCTGAAATAGGCTACGATTTATGGCATGAATATTGGGGACAAGGCTATATGAAAGAGGCTTTAACTAGTGCAATTAATAGTGGCTTTAATCATATGAAATTGAATAGAATTAATGCTTATGTTGCTTTAGATAACGTGAACTCTACGAAGTTATTAGAAAAACTCGGATTTGTAAATGAGGGAATATATAGGGATAAGCATTTATTTAGGGGAAAATATTATGACCATTATTCCTTTTCTTTGTTAAAAAGAGATTGGAACCAAAACTAAGGTATAATCTGTGACTTTTTGATTTGAAGGGAAATATATTAACATTACGAGTAAAGATAGTAAACGTTGTGAATTGATTAAATATCAACGCTAAAAAGCCTTTGAAAAAATGTTTTCCAAAGGCTTTTCTGAGTGGGGATGTGGTAACCTACTTAGATAAAAACTCAGATCTTTGTTGCTCGTGCTTGTCTACTATAATCTGTTCCGGCACGATGCCTTGCTCACGTAGTAGTTCAATGTTCTGTATAAGGAATTCATCGCTACCGACAACATAGAAGAGCCCATCCTTATCTGTAGCAAGGTTTTTCACTTCTTCATAGTAGTCTTTACGATTATCGACGAACTGTGATACGAACTTCTTGTCAGGGGCAGATGTAAAAATGTTTGGGAATAAGAAATCCTTTGATGAATCAATATTTAAAGAATGAATTTGCTTAACATTGTCAGCACGTTCGAAATAATCCAGCACGAGTGGCCTAAATGTTGCTAGACCGACACCTGATGACAATAGGTAAATATTTTTATCTTCTCGCTTAAGTGGTACATTTGAATGTGTTTTAAAGATTGCTACTTCACTGCCAATCCCAAGGTTTTTTAAAATCGATTTGAATTCTGAGCAATTTTCTTTGATGCGCGTTGTGATACCGATCGAGTTTTCGTTCGGTAAAGTGGAAATGGACATATGGCGAATCAAGCTACGATTTGGTTTCTCTCCCGCATTAAAGCCTTTTAATGCAAAATGAGTGTGTGAGCCTTCTTGCCATGTGAAACCTTCAGGACAATCAAGCATGTACGTTTTAACTTCAGATGTTTCATCAATAATTTTGTTTATTTTAGTCCAGTATATTTGCATTATATTTCTCCTTAGTTAATTATATATTACGTATCTATCATAGTATAAATGATAATATTTCTCAATTAAATGAATAGATTATTTCAAAAACATTTGACAATTTATTTTTATACGTTATGATGTACTAGAAATTAAATAATAATTCTTTTTCTACTAGGGGTGCCAAATTGATGGCTGAGACTTACTCTTAGAACCTGATCTTGTTAGTACGAGCGGAGGGAAGTAGATGGGAAATGAACTTGTTACTTTTTTATTTATAACATTTCATTTTAAAACAACCCCCTCCTATGTGTTCCTTTTAGAAAAAGAACAAATTAGGAGGGTTTTTTTATGAAATTTACTGATGAATTACGTTTAGCAACAAAGGAGAGTTGGGAGAAAAGCTTGAATCACCCATTCGTTCAGGGAATCGTTAAGGGGGATTTGCCTTTTGAAATATTTAAAAATTATATTTTACAAGATATCTATTATTTAAATCATTATGCAAAGGTGCATGCGTTAGCAGCAGCTCAAGCGGATGATTTTGCGATTACTTCACTGCTTGCAGAAACAGCAAGCAGAACTGCTCAAGCTGAATTAGGCGTACATGAGCAGCATGCGAAGATTTTGAACATTACAGAAGAGGATATGGAAAACTTTAAACCAGCACCGACAGCCTATGGCTACACATCACATCTGTATCGTTCGACAATGTTTGGAAATTTAGCATATGTTATTTCAGCTATGTTGCCATGCTATTGGCTATACGCGGATATTGGAAAGAAATACGAGCATGCTAATCCAGAGACTGAAATTTATCGCAACTGGCTTGCTACGTATGCGAGTGACTGGTTCCAAGAAGCGACACAAACGCAAATTGATTTATTGAATTCACTTGTAGAGGGTATGAGTGAAAAAGAAAAAGAGAAAATTAAAGAGCAATTTATTATCGCAAAGGAATATGAATTAGCATTTTGGGAAATGTCATATACATTTGAAACATGGTTATCAGAACGTGATGAGAAAGTGAAGCTATAACAGGGGGATATTTTAATGAAAGCAATTATAAGATGTTTGCCATTTCTAGCGCTGCTCCTTCTTTTAGTAGGATGCCAGTCGAAAGAAAGTGAAGGTAACGAAAAAGTTCAACTGTTCTTAGATTGGACGCCGAATACAAATCATACAGGAATTTATGTAGCAAAGGAAAAAGGCTATTTTGAAGAAGAAGGTTTAGATGTTGAAATTATGCTGCCAGGCGAGGTAAGCACGGAGCAAATTATCGGCTCAGGAAAAGGGCAGTTCGGGATTAGCTTCCAAAGTCAAGTAACACAAGCGCGTTCAGAAAACATCCCGATTGTTTCAGTCGCTGCGATTATCCAAAACGATACGAGTGGTTATTACACACCGAAATCAAAAGGCATTAAAACGCCTAAAGATTTTGAGGGGCGTGTATATGGTGCCTATGGTTCGGAATTAGAAAAAGCCTCTCTACAAGCGATTATGGACAAAGAAGGTGGAGATGCTTCGAAAATAAATATGGTTCAGGTCGGCAATACAGATTATTTTATCGCTATGGAACGAGATATTGATTTTGTTAGTATTTTTTATGCATGGACTGGTATTGAAGGAGAAATTCGAGGCGCGGATATGAACTTTATTCAATCAGCTGATTATGCGCCAGAGCTAGATACGTATTCGCCACTTATTATTACAAGTGATGAAATGATTGAAAAAAATCCTGAAACGGTGCAAGCATTTATTAACGCTGTATTTAAAGGTTATGAGTTTGCGATTAACAATCCTGAAGAAGCGGCAGATATTTTAATTGCGGCGGAACCAGACCTTAATCCAGAGCTTGTGAAGCGCAGTCAGGAATGGTTATCTCCTCGTTATAAAGAAGGAGCAGAGGCTTGGGGTATTCAAGAAGCGAGCCGTTGGGAGAACTACGCGAACTTTATGATTAAGAATCAGATTATTGAAGGAGTAGACATTCAAAAAGCATTTAACAATGAATTTATTACAAATGCTATGAAGTGAGGAAGCAGTTATGAAAATCAAAAGTCTATGGAAACCAGCTCTTGCACTTTTGATTGCAATTGCTCTTTGGGAATTGGCAACGAAGTTATTTCAAATTGAGGTGTGGTTATTACCCGCACCTTCTACGATTGCACAGGAAATGGTTATTGTTTTTCCGGCCTTTTTACCACATATGCTGGCGACGATTAAGCTAGTCTTAGTTGGCTTCTCGTCAGCCATTGTGCTAGGCATTATCGTTGCGACATTGCTACATATTTTTCCAACGGCACGAGAGATCGTGATGCCATTTCTCATTATTTCTCAAAACATCCCAACCATCGTATTAGCACCGCTTTTTATGATTTGGTTTGGACTAGGGGATTTCCCGAAATATTTAATTATTGCCATGACCGCTTTCTTTCCAATCACGATTGCAACGCTTGATGGATTTGGACAAACAAACCGTGATTTGATGCATTATATGCAAATGATGGGGGCAACAAAAAAGCAAACGTTTTTTAAATTGCAATTGCCTGATGCGGTGCCAAGTATTTTTTCAGGTATAAAAATTGCTGCAACCTACAGTGTGATGACGGCGGTTGTAGCGGAATGGTTAGGTGCGCAAAAGGGGATTGGGGTATTTATGACATTATCCGCTTCTTCTTACCGGACATCGCGCGTTTTCGTTGCTATTGTCGTCACAATTATTTTGAGCCTAGCCTTTTTCGGTCTATTTTTAGCACTTGAAAAATGGTTTACGCGCTGGAAACGAAATGAGGGAGCACAATGACTTTACAAATTCAGCAACTTCATCACTCTTTTGGGGAGAAAAAGATTTTGTCTGATGTTTCCTTCACTGTTGAGAACGGGGAATTTGTTTCGATACTAGGACCATCTGGTAGCGGGAAAAGTACTTTATTTCATTTAATTGGTGGCATTTTAAAACCTGAGCAAGGAAATATACTATTAAATAATCGCGATATTACAAATCAAAGTGGACACATGAGCTATATGCCCCAAAGTCCCTCGCTTTTTCCTTGGCGAACGGTATTGCAAAATGCAATGCTTGGAAGTGAGTTGGCAGGAATAGCAGATGAGGCAAAGGCGATTGACTTATTGCAAAAAGCCAATTTAGGCGAGATGATTCAGGCCTATCCGAGTCAATTATCGGGCGGAATGAAGCAACGGGTAGCATTTGTTCGTGCTTTACTTAGTCCGCAACCACTAATCTGTTTAGACGAGCCATTTTCTGCACTCGACTCTTTCACGAAAAAAGAGATGCAGCAGTGGCTATTGAAAACATGGGAAGCGTACGATAAATCCATTTTATTTATTACACATGATATTGAAGAAGCACTTTTTTTATCGGATCATGTAATTATATTATCTACAAATCCAGCAACTGTAAAAGCGTCGATTAAAGTTCCTTTTAAGCGTCCACGCGATGAACAATTATTCTTGAGTGAAGAGTTCCTACATTGGAAACGCAAAGTAGTCGAGGCACTGAAGGAATAAACGAAAATGGCTATTGGGGAAACCTGATAGCCGTTTTCATTTATTGTGTATAAGAAGTGGACATATTTCCTTTTGTTTTCTTACCTTGAGTGTTAGCTATCCAAAATGATATTTTTAGTTTATTCTGAATATAAAATCTGAGAGGGAGTGATGATGTTGGAATTTGGAAAAGTCTATTTGACGATTATTCATGCGCGATTTAAAAGCTTAAAGGATTTAGGAGATAAAGCTATTGCTCAATTATCTGAGGAAGGTCTTCATTGGACGCTTCATGAATCATCAAACAGTATATCTATATTAATTCGCCATTTGAGTGGAAATATGATTTCAAGATGGACTGATTTTTTGACAAGTGATGGCGAAAAGCCTTATCGAAATCGAGATGAGGAATTTATGGATACAATGGCTACGAATGAAGAATTATTCGCACTGTGGGAAAAAGGCTGGAACATTTTATTTCATGCTCTTGAACAAATTCCTGCAGAGCAGCTTCTAACAACGATATATATTCGCGGAGAAGCACACACCGTAATCGATGCAATCGAAAGACAGCTTGCTCACTATGCAATGCATGTGGGACAAATTATTTTTATTGCGAAACAGATACAAAAGGATGAATGGCAAAGCTTGAGCATTTCGAAAGGGCAATCGAGTGAATACAATGAAATGATGTTTAATAAAGGTGGCACCAAATGAAATCAAAGCGTAAATTGCTAAGTGTTCAAATAAATCGCAGTGCAATAAAGACTGCTGAGTAATTGTAAATAGTTTTCATTCGCTTATTACACAACATATCCAGTAAAATAAATAGCAGATGAACTTACTAAGTAGAAGGTGAAACAATGAATACTAATATCCAAATAAACAAACTAAAAGCTATGGCAGATGAACTAAAAAGATTTATGCTTGTTTATAAATTTGCATTAGATGAAGTAAATACGAAAATTAGCATTTTAAAAGAGGAATTTCAATTTATTCATGATTATAATCCTATCGAGCATACTTCTTCGCGCTTAAAATCACCTGAAAGTATTTTAGGGAAAATCGTTAGAAAAAATATGGAGCCAACCTTACCAGCAATAAAAGAGAGTATGCGAGATATTGCGGGTATTCGTATTACTTGTTCGTTCAGATCGGATATTTATCGCATTAAGGAAATGCTGTGTAATCAAAAGGATATTGAGTTAGTAGAGTGCAAGGATTATATTGAAAATCCGAAAAAGAACGGCTATCAAAGCCTACATTTAATCGTGAAAGTACCCGTATTTATGTCAGATAGAGAGGAAAAGGTTTACGTAGAAATTCAAATTCGAACGATTGCAATGGATTTTTGGGCGAGCTTGGAGCATAAAATTTATTATAAATACGACAATGTTGTTCCAGAAAGGCTGACAGCAGAATTAAAAGAGGCTGCTTTAGCTGCTACTGAACTAGATAGAAAAATGGAAGCCCTTCATCAAGAAGTAAAAGAATTGAAATCTGACGATGAGAATAAACTAATGGAATTTCATCTTGAAGAAAAGCATTTTAATATCCCAATGAAACTAATTGAAATGGTGGGCGAAGGGATAAATGACAAGGATAAGCTTAAAAAATAAAGCTTTTTCAATTATAGGGACGTGTCTAGAAAGGACTTTTCAGACACGTCCTTTTTGAACGCATACGCACGTCCACTTTTGCGTATAGTAAGTCAAAGGTGGTGTGTATATGAAGCGTTGGTTAGCGCTAATTGTTATTATGTTTAGCTGTATGATGATTGTCGTTTATGAAACAAGTGCCTCCGATAAGCGCTTTTTTTTGCCTGAGCCATTAGGTGGGGTGAAGATAGTGCTTGATGCAGGACATGGTGGAATTGATGGCGGCGCTTCTAAAGGTGATGTTGTTGAAAAAAATATTACGCTGGCAATTACTGAAAAGGTTGCTCGTCAGCTAAAGAGATTAGGTGCAGAGGTGATTATGACTCGTACAACAGACGAGGATGTACTAGCTGAGCATGCACCAAATGAGCAATTCCCAACATTACGCGAGCGTAAAAAGCAAGATATCTTTTTACGTGAAACAATTGTTCAAAAGCAGCAACCGGATTTATTTATTACGATTCATGCTAATGCAATCCCAAACAGTAAATGGCGCGGTGCACAAGTGTTTTATCATAAGGAAGGCGATGCTCGTGGTGAGCTTTTAGCAAAAACAATTCAAGATTCTATCCGGGAGCATTTACAAAATACAGACCGCGAAGCATTATCGATTAAGGAAGTTTATTTATTAAAAAAGGCGCAAGTGCCGGCGGTGTTAGTGGAAACGGGTTTTTTAAGCAATGATGAAGAGCGGGCATTATTGTCGGATGCAGGCTATCAAGAAAAAATGGCTATGGCCATTGTGCGCGGTATTGAGAACTACTATCTCATGGAACTCCAATAGCTATATTGCAACGATGGGTGTGTTATACTACTAGGTGGATATAAAAATAGGGGAGTGTTTTACGAAATGAACGAACAACAAGTCAGAGAATTGTTGGGACAACTACAAGATCCTTTTTTACATAAAACATTAGCGGAAACGAACGGTATTGTAAACGTTAATATTAAAGAAGAAAAAGGACACGTTAGCGTAAAAATCGCAATTGCGAAAACAAATACACCTGAGCAAATGACACTTCAAATGAAAATTGTTGAGGTGCTGAAAGAAAATGGTGCACAATCTGTAGGTATTCGCTTTGAGGAGCTATCAGCCGAAGCTTTAGAAGCATTCCGTGGGCAAGCAAATGAAGCACAGGCGCAAGATATTTTATCACCATTATCAACCGTACAATTTATTTCTATCGCCTCTGGTAAAGGTGGGGTAGGGAAATCAACAGTATCAGTAAATATGGCTGTTGCGTTAACACGCCTTGGTAAAAAGGTAGGGCTAATCGATGCTGATATTTATGGTTTTAGCGTGCCAGATATGATGGGTATAGGAGAAATGCCTGTTGTGAAGGACAACCGCATTTATCCAGTTGAACGCATGGGTGTAAAAGTTATTTCAATGGGCTTCTTTGTTGAAAACAATGCACCAATCGTATGGCGTGGTCCAATGCTAGGTAAAGTGTTAGATCAGTTTTTCCGAGATGTAGAGTGGGGAGAGCTTGATTACTTATTATTAGATTTACCGCCAGGTACAGGGGATGTGGCATTAGATATTCATCAAATGTTACCGTCTTCAAAAGAAATCGTTGTAACGACACCACACCCAACAGCAGCATTTGTAGCAGCACGAGCAGGCGCGATGGCACTTCAAACGAACCATGATATTTTAGGGGTTATTGAAAATATGGCATGGTATGAATCAAAATCAGGTGAGAAAGAATTCGTCTTCGGTCGCGGTGGGGGGCCGAAATTAGCGGATGAATTACGTACAGAGTTACTAGGTCAAATTCCACTAGGACAGCCTGACTGGACAGAGGAGGACTTTGCTCCATCTATTTATGCAGAAGATCATCCAACAGGGCAAATTTATTTGGAAATCGCTCGTCAAATTGTAGATAAGTTAAAAAAATAACGATAAAAGGGGTGGTATCAGGAAAGAGTAAAACTTTCTTGATACTTCCCCTTTATTTGTTTTTGCTCCCCATGAGCAGATTTTTAAAATGAACCTCGTCTAAGTTTAAGAATTTCCGCTAAGGGAGATTAAAAAATCAGAGCAATAACATGCTAAGGTGTAATTTATTTTGAGTATCATAAAAGAGCTATTGTTTTTGCTCTTCATTACTTTTGTCTTTACTGTCATCCTTTGATTTTTTCGATTCAGAATCACCAGAGCTACTAATTTCCCCATTTTGAATAATTAATTGCTGCCACTTTGATTGCAATAAAGGATTGTCAATCGTATCCATCACTATCTGTTCCATTTGTTTACGAAGTGGTGCGCTTTTTAAAATAGTCTCAAGTTGCTTTTGCATTTCTGTTTGTCCAAAAAACGACTGTAAATCCTCCTGATAGGATGCGTCCTTCATTAGTCCTTTTAAAATTGTCTCTTGTTGCTCCTGCATGCTTTTAGCGATAGCCTCTTTAAACTTTGGGTCCTGAAATGTTTTTTTCCAAAATTCCTCTGCTTCTTTGGATAATAACGTTTTCTCTGTAGCTTGCTTTACTTCGTCGCTATCGAGTACGAGTAACTCGCGAAACTTTGGATCCTCCAGTATTTGGCGAATAGCCTTTTTCCCATCCTCAGTTTGTATGGAGTCAACCATGATTTTTTTCACTTCATCGTATGATAATGTGGCTGATTTTGACTCGGTGCATCCAGCAAGTAGGATTACAGAAAAAATAATAAGTCCAATTCGATACATTATTTATCCGTCCTTTCATCTTTATTCAGTAGAAGGTTCCCATCATTCATAAGGAGATGGAACAGCATACTTTGCTATTTAGTTCAGCGAGTGTCTTAATACCCGCCGAATCAAAATAAATTTGCGGCGGATGTTAAAAGCTTTTATACGTAAGCTCGAAAAAATTAGGCAAAGGTTAATCGAAGTATAATTAATCGTAAAGCTCTTTCATTTATTGTTCACATTTTTACGAATAATATGTATTGCACTCATTGAGTATTAGCTTTTTTATGTCGTCATTGCTAAAATGGGAATGGAAAATATAAAATGGGGGACATTATGTCGTGACAATACGAAATTGGATTAAGTTTTTCCTTATGTCGCTATTAATTGGTGGCGGCGTAACAGCCATCGCAAGTCTTTTTATACGCTGGGATTTCTTTCAACCATACTTAAAAGCTGGAGAATTCGGCGAGTTCATCGCTGCTTTCGCATGGATGATTTTATTAGGTTTCACAATGAGTGTTATTGCACAAGCAGGATATTTTGGTTATTTAACGTTGCACCAAGTAGGTGTTAATATTTTCCGTACGTTAACGTTATGGAATTGGGTACAAATGTTATTAATTGTAGTTGTGATAGTAGATTTAGTGATTTTCCGTTTTGCACCAGGAGCAGAAACGACGAAGGATTGGCTATTTTACATTGGTTTACTATTGGTTTTAGTATTCGGTGCAATCGCAACAGCTGTTCAAAAAGTAAAAATGACAGGTAAAAAACATGTATTAATTCCTTCTATATTTTTCATGATTGTTATTACATCATTAGAATGGATTATTGCTTTAATGGGACGTCAAGATAATATAAACACATATGTTGCCTTATTATTATTCCCATTACTCGCAGTTAATGCATACCAATTGTTAATGTTACCTAAATACAACGCTAAGTCTGAGGAAGACCGCAAAAAATTAGAGGAGCGCCGTAAAGCACGTAAGCAGGCTGCCCAAAATTAAAAAACGATGGTGAGGCATAGTATTCACCATCGTTTTTTTTATTGAGGAAACTTTTTTGTCTTTAACTGATAGCCAAATAAATTTTCTTCTATAGAAACAACAGGATTTTGTTGCATAAATAAAGTGAGCTGTTCAAAATCAATGGAGGAATCTACATGTACAGGAACCGAAACAATCATGCCTTCTTCGATAGAAAGGTCTTTATGCCAAAGGACTGTTGGTGCAAGCATGTTGATTCGGTGACTAAATATATGTTGCTTTAAATCCTCTGAAAACATATAATCCTTCGTCATAAACCAAAGTGGCTCCCTATCAAAATGTTTCTTATAAAGAGCGATTTCATCTTCTAAAAGTTTATTATCGATATAATCTGTACTATTATGACCGAGGAGTGCGGTTGGGATACGTTTGTCTTTGATTATTTTAATCATTGAAGGTGAACGTTCAATCCAAGCACTGTCGAGTAGCAGTAAAGGATAAGGAGCTTTCAGATCTTCAAGCCAAGTTTCAAAACCTTCATGTGAAAAAGTGACTTCGAGAATTAAAGTTTGTCCATAATGTCCTTTTGAAATAATTGCAGGTTCATTCGTCGCGTTAAATGTCGGTAAAATAGTGGAGATTTCTTTTTGATAAAATAATAGAACTGAAAATGCCAAAGCTAGTAATAGCAATGTTTTACGCATTTTTTAACCTCCTTTATTTAATGGGGTTTCGCATAGAAAATAGTTTTCTATAAAAAATTTATGAAAAAGTGTTGACTTTAATGAATGAATGATGCTATTATGATAAAGTCGCCATGAGATAACGCGACAATGAAACGAAATGAACCTTGAAAACTGAACAAGCAATACGTGAATGAATAAAGTTTCATTGAATAGATGAAACACAATTTTGGACATCAAAAAGATGCCAGCAAAAATTTGAGCTTACTCAAATTCTTTTTATGGAGAGTTTGATCCTGGCTCAGGACGAACGCTGGCGGCGTGCCTAATACATGCAAGTCGAGCGGGCGTATCTTTGGTGCTTGCACCAGATTTACGCTAGCGGCGGACGGGTGAGTAACACGTGGGCAACCTGCCCTGTAGATGGGGATAACTCCGGGAAACCGGGGCTAATACCGAATAATACTTCGAAATACATGTTTTGAAGTTGAAAGATGGTTCTGCTATCGCTACAGGATGGGCCCGCGGCGCATTAGCTAGTTGGTGAGGTAA
>NZ_HG964410.1 GCF_000612805.1 Bacillus ndiopicus
TCGCTATCACTTTCAAGCGAACATGACATGAAGCAGTGCAGATGAGCAATTTTTTGTATGCAAATAGGATTTTCTATGGCGTTCCTGATAGAAGTGCAAAAGTTACTGATAAAACCTCAAAACTTACTGATAGAAGTGCGAAAGTTACTGATAGAACCCTAAAACTTGCTGATAGAAAGTAAAAATCTCCTGATAGGAACATCAAGCCTATTGATTAAACATCTAGGTATGGTCACAGATTTAGAAGAGAGACTAGTACGACATAAATCAATTAATCGTTATCACAGGATGTGATAACTTCCACTCAACCCGAAAAAATCAAGATTAGAGTTAGCCCTAGTGTAATGGATATAAAAAAACTCAATAAGTATTGAGTTTTTTTTCCAATATCTCGATTGCCTAATCGGAAATTAAATATTTTTCTTTAAATATTGAACTCAATTCGCTCCAAACATCAAATTTATTTCCGTTTAAATCATAGAAAACAAAATTTCTTCCAGAGTGTCCTCTGTTTTCTATTTCCCCAACTCTAATTTGTTTTTCTATAAAATCCTTATGTATAGCTTCTAAAGCACTCAGCCCGTTGACTTCGAATGTTAATGAAAAACGTTCTTCGCCATAAATATCGTAAAAATTTGCGCTTTGATTTTCATTAGACTTTACAAGAAATATACTTTGATTAGCAAAGTTAAGTATCGCTTTATCTTCATCTTTATAACTCAATTCAGCCTCTAATTTGTTCACATACCAATCTGAAGAAAGTTCTACATTTAAAACAGGAATATAAGTTGTACCAACTCTCAATAATTTTTCCTTCACTCATTTCCCCCCTTATAAGTTTGTCATTTAGAGAATTCTGATAATATAAGTTTATCATAGGTATGAGCTAATAATGAATTAACACAATAAAACAAAAGGAGTTTCAAATGTTGAGAAAAACAGAAATTGTCCCTTGGTCAAAAGAATGGAATAAATTATATATGAAAGAAGCTGAAATACTCAAGGGTATATTTGCAGATGAAATGATAAATATCTTTCATATAGGAAGTACATCTGTCCAATCAATAGACTATGCAAAACCAATAATTGATATTTTGATTGTAGTAAGAGATATAGAGCATATCGATTTATTCAATAACAAAATGAGCACCTTTAAATATGAAGCAAGGGGGAAAATGGAATACCTGAAAGAAGATATTTTGTCAAAGGGAAGGAGAAGCGAACGCATCATGTTCATATTTTTCAAACAGGTAACCAGAATATTAACAAACATTTAAAATTTAAAAGAACCAATCTATTAAAAAATAAAACCTGAGCGATTAATATTTTGTTAATCGTTCAGGTTTTTTGGCTATTGTTCAATCTCTAAATGCAGTTGCAAATTGTTACTAATATCCATTAACTCTTGCTCGTCAAATATATAGTACCAAAGTGTATCGATGCGCTGGCCATCACCTTTTTCAAATTGGAGCTGGTCAATATTTTTGTCTAAATTAGAGTACAGCTTTTGCAATTGGTATAAATTATTCATTGGGAAGTTCATTTGGACATTATCACCTAGCACATCGAAAATATCGTTTAGCTTTAATAAAGTAGATGGGCTTGTTGCTTTTGTTGCGATAGCTTCAATTAATTGCTTTTGGCGTAACTGTCTGCCAAAATCACCTCGCGGGTCTTCGTAGCGAATACGTGTGAAGACAAGTGCCTCTTCTCCGTTTAGGGAAACCTCTCCTTTAGGGAAAGTATATTGTCTATGCGATAAATCTATGTCATTGTTAACTGTTACGTTACCTAGTACATCAATAATTTGTAAAAAGCCCTCCATATTAACGGCCACATAATAATCAATCGGGATATTTAAAATATTTTCTACTGTGGCAATTGTCATAGGTATACCGCCACGTGCATAAGCATGATTAATTTTTTCAACAGTGTTATTGCCAACGATTTCAACACGAGCATCTCGGGGGATGCTTAACATTTTTACGCTTTTTAGGTCTGGATTTACTGTTACTACAATCATTGTATCTGTTCGTCCACTATCATGCTCACGCTCATCAATTCCTAATAAAAGAACTGAGAATGGCTCAATATGCGGAAGTTTTTCAGAAACGATTTCTTCGTTGTGACCTAGATGCTCCTGTGATTGCATTTTTTCAACAGCTTTTTGGAAGGAGTAATATGTATATCCCCCGTAACTAGCTATACTGATTAATAATAAACTAATTAAAAACAATACGACCTTTTTCCAAGTTCGCATTTTAGGTTTTGTTCGCTTTTTCATATTTAATCTCCGTTTTCTTTAATGAATTCATATAGACGTCATTATTTATAATAAAGTTGCGGAAAATAACTAGCTTGTTTTAGTATAAATTAACCTAGTTTGTTTGTCACTTCCTGTTCATCTCAAGTTCATGATATGTATGGAAGTGTATAATTATATAAATAAATTTTCATGATTCAGCAATGTTTTCTGTAGCGATAGAAGAAAATTTCCTCCTGAAACGAAAATTAATATTGCTCGTCAAATAGGGAAAGGGGGCGCTAAAAGTGAAAAGGAAAATAGTAGCTAGCTGTATAATAATTTTATGTGTGATTACTGTTATTATTGGGGTTTCTTATATTCCACAAAAATTAATCAAAGTGAATTCAAAGGAAGTCGTGAAAATTGAAATCACAAATGGCCAGACAGGTGAAAAAACAGAAATTATGAATCATGAACAAATTTCGCAAATACTTTTCAATTTAGCTGATATTACAATTCAAAAAGAGCAATCTGAGAAGGACTTCAAAGGGTATCATTATTGGATAAAAATTTATACAGAAAAAGGCATAGCTCAGCAATTAACGATTCATGAGGCAGACACGATTATTTATAAGGACGTGCTCTATAAAACTAAAGGAAAGTCGATTGATAAAGCGTATATTGATCGCTTATTTACAGAAGTGACAAACATTTGACGAAATTTAATTCTCTTTCATGCTATAGTAGTGATAACAGATATAGGCTTGGAAGGATGAAGAGTATTGTCAAAAAAACAAGTTTGGTATGAGGTGCAAGATGATGAAACAATTGAGCAATGCCTAGAAAGAATGGAGCGAGATGGCTACTCAGTATGTGGAAGGAAGGAGGAGCCAGTATTCCATTTAGTAGATGGGGAACCAACGTATTTGCGCCAAAAAATTCAATTTAAAGGTATACTACGAAAAGAATAGTTCTAAAAACCGAACATTAATGTTTTCTGAAAATTTATCGTTCGCATTTTTGCATTGCTTTTATAGAAAAGGCTTGATAAAATGTGAACAGGAAAACATTTTACCCACACATATATGCTAGAGGATATGGCTTTAGTGTTTCTACCCGGTACCGTAAATTCCGGACTATGTTGGGAAGCAACTATTCAATTTTGGAATGATATAAAAAGAAAGCAAATTCTTTTATTTATTCAGTCCTTGGGTAGTTTGCTTTCTAGTACATAGAAAGCGAACTATTCAAGGATTTTTTGATTTAAAGTAAATATTTATTTAAGGAGTGCGAGATGATGAACCCAAAAATTGGCGTTATTATGGGAAGCTCTAGCGATTGGGAGACAATGAAACATGCATGCGAAATATTGGATGAGCTAAAAGTATCTTATGAAAAGCAGGTGGTGTCAGCACATCGCACACCAGATTTAATGTTTGAATATGCAGAGACAGCGCGTGGACGCGGCATTCAAGTAATTATTGCAGGTGCTGGTGGTGCAGCGCATTTACCAGGGATGGTAGCAGCAAAAACAACATTACCGGTTATCGGTGTTCCAGTGCAATCGAAGGCATTAAACGGTCTAGATTCTTTATTATCAATTGTACAAATGCCAGGTGGCGTACCTGTTGCAACAGTTGCAATTGGAAAAGCAGGTGCAACGAATGCAGGCTTACTTGCAGCACAAATTTTATCTACAACAGATGTAGAAATTGCAGAGCGTTTGGAAAAGCGTCGTGAAGCAATTAAGCAACAAGTGTTAGAAAGCACAGGTGAACTACAGTGACAAAAGTTATTTATCCAGGGCAAACAATCGGAATTATTGGCGGTGGTCAATTAGGACGTATGATGGCTTTAGCAGCAAAGGAAGCAGGCTTTAAAATTGCTGTATTGGAGCCTGCAATGGATTCACCATGCGGACAAGTTGCCGATGTTAGAATTGTAGCTGCATATGATGATGAAGCAGCATTGGAAGAGTTAGCAGAAGTTAGTGATGTTATCACATACGAATTTGAAAATATTGATTACGAAGGTTTAAAGCGATTAACACAGATTGCATATGTGCCACAAGGTGCGGAGCTTGTTCGTATTACACAAAATCGTGTGACAGAAAAGGCTGCAATTGTAGAGGCAGGCTGTCCAGTAGCGCCTTACGTTGTAGCAGAAAGCTATGTAGAGCTTGTGGCTCAAATCCATGAAGTAGGTTTCCCTTGTATCGTTAAGACTGCTCGTGGTGGCTATGATGGGAAAGGTCAGCAGCTATTAAAATCAGCAGATGATTTACCTTTAGTGGAAGAGTTGTTTAAACATTCTGTTTGCATTGCTGAAGGATTTGTACCTTTTGAAAAAGAAATATCTGTTATCGTACAACGCAATGGACAAGGTCAAACATGCTGCTTACCTGTTGGAGAAAATATTCATGTGAATCATATTTTACATGAAACAATTGTACCAGCGCGTATTGCAAAAACGACTTATGAAAAAGCGACAGAGGCTGCAACAAAAATTGCAGATTCTTTAGATTTAGTAGGTACTTTAGCTGTTGAAATGTTCGTTTTAGAGAATGGGGAACTTGTAATTAATGAATTAGCACCAAGACCACATAATTCTGGGCATTATTCAATTGAAGCATGCAATATTTCTCAATTTGGACAGCATATTAGAGCAGTATGTGGCTGGCCATTACGTCAGCCTAAATTATGGGCACCAACAGTTTCAATTAATATTTTAGGTCAACATGTAATTCCCTTAACCAATTCAATAGCAAAATACCCAGACTGGTCAGTTCATCTTTATGGAAAAGCTGAGGCAAAGGTGAACCGTAAAATGGGGCATGTTACAATAATGGCAGATGATATGGACATAATACTACAACAAATAAATCAATCTGGCATTTGGTCAGAATAAGGGGAGTAAATACAGATGATCGAACGTTACACACGACCAGAAATGGGTGCAATCTGGACAGAGCAAAATAAATATCAAGCATGGCTAGAAGTTGAAATTTTAGCATGCGAGGCATGGGCTGAAATTGGAGATATTCCACATGAGGATGTAGCAAAAATTCGCGCTAACGCTTCATTTGATGTGAACCGGATTTTGGAAATCGAAGAAGAAACACGCCATGATGTAGTAGCGTTCACACGTGCTGTATCAGAAACGCTTGGCGAAGAGCGCAAATGGGTGCATTATGGATTAACTTCAACAGATGTTGTAGATACAGCATTATCTTATTTAATCAAACAGGCAAATGATATTTTACGTAAGGATTTACACAATTTTATTGAAATTATTGCAGAAAAGGCAAAAGAGCATAAATATACAGTTATGATGGGACGAACACATGGTGTACATGCGGAGCCAACAACGTTTGGTTTAAAGCTAGCATTGTGGCATGAGGAAATGAAACGTAACTTGGAGCGTTTTGAAGCTGCTGCGAAAATTATCGAAACAGGTAAAATGAGCGGTGCGGTTGGGACGTATGCCAATATAGACCCTCGCGTAGAGCAATATGTGTGTGAAAAGTTAGGACTAGCCGCAGCGCCGATTTCAACACAAACATTACAGCGTGACCGTCATGCGCAGTATTTTTCAACACTTGCTTTAATTGCCACATCTATTGAAAAATTTGCGACAGAAATACGAGGTCTGCAAAAATCAGAGCAACGCGAAGTGGAGGAGGCGTTTGGTAAAGGGCAAAAGGGCTCGTCTGCTATGCCACATAAACGCAACCCAATCGGCTCTGAGAACATGACAGGGATGGCAAGGTTGATTCGAGGATATATGCTTACTGCCTATGAAAATGTAGCGCTTTGGCATGAGCGTGATATTTCACATTCATCTGCAGAGCGTGTCATTATTCCTGATGCAACAATCGCACTTAACTATATGTTAAATCGCTTTGGAAACATCGTTAAAAACTTAACTGTATTCCCTGAAAATATGAAGCGCAATATGGATCGTACATTCGGTTTGATTTATTCACAACGTATTTTATTAGCTTTGATTGATAAAGGCTTAGTTCGTGAAGAAGCCTATGATACAGTACAGCCACTTACAGCACGCGCATGGGATGAACAAATTGGATTCCGTTCATTAGTAGAAGCAAACGAAAAAATTATGACTTACTTATCACCAGAAGAAATTGATGATTGCTTCGATTATAACTATCACATTCAACATGTTGATATGATTTTTGAACGATTAGGCTTAAATTAATCGCAGGGGGAATCCGCAATGAATAAAGGTCAGCTATTATACGAAGGCAAGGCAAAACGTCTGTATGCTACAGAAGATACTAATATTTTATTTGTAGAGTACAAAGACAGTGCGACAGCATTTAATGGCGAGAAAAAAGAAGAAATTGCTGGTAAAGGCATTTTAAATAACCGCATAACAACGTTGATTTTTGAAAAATTGCAAGAGCATGGTATTGCATCGCATTTTATTAAACGTTTGTCAGACAATGAGCAACTTGTAAAAAAAGTAGACATTATTCCAATTGAAGTTGTTGTTCGCAATATTGCAGCGGGTAGCCTAGCGAAGCGCTTGGGCTTTGAAGAAGGCAGACCACTGACACGCCCAATTGTAGAATTTTATTATAAAGATGATGCACTGGGGGACCCGTTTATTACAACGGAGCATATCGATGTGTTAGGTATAGCGACAGCACAGCAAGTACAAGCCTTGTATGATAATGCGCTACAGGTGAATAAAGTATTGCAGCCATTGTTTGAAGAGGTAGGCGTCCAACTAATTGATTTTAAATTGGAGTTTGGGCTTGATGAAGCGGGAGAAGTGTTACTAGCAGATGAAATTTCGCCAGATACATGTCGTTTATGGGATGCCAAGACAAAACGTAAGCTTGACAAAGACGTATTCCGACGTGATTTAGGTAATTTAACAGAAGTTTATGAAATTATTTTAAAAAAACTTGGAGGCAAATAATCATGAAAAAAGTGAAAATTTACGTAACATTAAAAGAAAGCATTTTAGACCCACAAGGCTCAGCAGTACAAGGTTCTTTAAAGAAAATCGGCTACGAGGAAGTAGCAGACTTACGTATCGGTAAATACCTAGAATTAACAATCGGTGACACAACTCGTGATATCGATACAATCGTTAAAGAAATGTGCGAAAAAGTGTTAACAAACACTGTAATCGAAAACTACCGCTATGAAGTCGAGGAGGCTTAATCCATGAAATTTGCAGTGCTCGTTTTTCCAGGATCGAACTGTGATATCGATATGTATCATGCGATCAAGGATGAATTAGGTGAAGAAGTAGAATACGTTTGGCATACAGAAACATCTTTAGAAGGCTTTGATGGTGCATTAGTTCCTGGGGGCTTCTCTTACGGTGACTACTTACGCTGTGGAGCTATGGCGAACCAATCAAATATTATGAAGGCTTTAAAGGAATTTGCAGCGCAAGGTAAGCCAGTATTAGGGGTTTGTAATGGGTTCCAAATCTTAACAGAAGCAGGTCTTTTACCAGGTGCATTATTACGTAACAAAAACTTAAAATTCATGTGCCGTACAGTTCAACTTAAAGTTGAAAATAATAATACATTATTTACGAATCAGTACGAAGCTAATGAAATTATCGATATTCCAATCGCTCACGGTGAAGGAAACTACTACTGTGACGAGGAAACATTAGAATCATTAAAAGCAAACAATCAAATTGCTTTCACATATTCAGGTGACAATCCCAACGGTTCTTTAGCTGATATTGCGGGAATCATCAATGAGCAAGGAAATGTACTTGGTATGATGCCACACCCTGAGCGTGCGGCTAATGAAATCGTAGGCGGCGCAGACGGTTTAAAATTATTCAAATCAATTTTGAAGCAGTGGGGGGAACAACATGTCAACAAATAATTTCGAGCCAACAGCGGAGCAAATTAAAGAGCAACGTCTTTATGCAGACATGGGGATGACAGATGCAGAATACGATTTAGCTGTCGAAAAATTGGGAGGACGTAAGCCTAATTGGACAGAAATTGGTTTATTCTCTGTAATGTGGTCAGAGCACTGCTCTTATAAAAAATCAAAGCCCGTATTGCGTAAATTCCCAACAAAAGGTCCTCAAGTATTACAAGGTCCTGGTGAAGGTGCTGGTATCGTTGATATCGGTGATGAGCAAGCTGTTGTATTCAAAATGGAATCACATAACCACCCATCTGCTATAGAGCCTTACCAAGGAGCTGCAACAGGCGTTGGCGGTATTATTCGTGACGTATTCTCAATGGGGGCACGCCCAATCGCAATGTTAAACTCTTTACGCTTTGGTGAGTTAAAATCAGCGCGTGGTAAATATTTATTTGAAGAAGTTGTAGCTGGTATTGCAGGCTATGGTAACTGTATCGGTATCCCAACAGTTGGTGGCGAAATCCAATTCGATCCTTGTTATGAAGGTAATCCACTTGTAAACGCAATGTGTGTAGGCTTAATCGACCATAAGGATATTCAAAAAGGTGTAGCTGCTGGTGTAGGTAATACGGTAATGTACGTAGGTGCTAAAACAGGTCGTGATGGTATTCACGGTGCAACATTCTCTTCTGAGGAGCTATCAGAAGAAGCTGATGAAAAGCGTTCAGCAGTACAAGTTGGTGACCCTTTCATGGAGAAATTGCTTCTTGAAGCTTGCTTAGAGGTTGTAAAATCGGATGCATTAGTTGGTATTCAAGATATGGGTGCTGCTGGATTAACTTCATCTTCAGCAGAAATGGCTTCAAAAGCTGGTACTGGTGTTGAAATGAACTTAGACTTAGTACCACAGCGTGAAACAAATATGACAGCGTATGAAATGATGTTATCTGAATCACAAGAACGTATGTTAATCGTTGTTAAGGCAGGTCGCGAGGAAGAAATTAAAGCGATTTTTGAAAAATATGATTTAGATGCCGTAGCAGTAGGTCGTGTAACAGATGACAAAATGCTTCGCTTACTACACAAAGGTGAAGTAGTTGCTGAGGTATTGGCAGATGCTTTAGCAGAGGATGCACCTGTTTACAATATGCCAGATGCAGAGCCAGCATACTTCGCTGAATTCCAAGCGATGGAAAATGCAGAGCCTGCTGTAACTGATTATAAAGAAACATTAACAGCACTTTTAAAAGCACCAACAGTTGCTTCAAAGGAGTGGGTTTATGATCAATATGACCACCAAGTTCGTACAAATACAGTAGTAAAACCGGGTTCTGATGCAGCGGTATTACGTGTACGCGGTACTAATAAAGGCTTAGCGATGACAACAGACTGTAACTCTCGTTATATTTACCTAGACCCAGAAACAGGCGGTAAAATTGCGGTAGCAGAGGCAGCGCGTAACGTAGTATGTTCTGGTGGTGAGCCACTTGCAATTACTGACTGCTTAAACTTCGGTAACCCTGAAAAGCCAGAAATCTTCTGGCAAATTCAAAAATCTGCTGACGGTATTGCAGCAGCATGCTTAGCATTAAATGCGCCTGTAATCGGTGGTAACGTATCAATGTATAATGAGCGTTCTGGTGAAGCTGTTTATCCAACACCAACAATTGGTATGGTTGGCTTAATAAAGGATTTATCGCATGTAACAACACAAGAAGTGAAGGCAGCAGGCGATTATGTGTATTTAATCGGTGAAACACAAACAGAATTTGGTGGCTCAGAGCTTCAAAAATTAGTAGAAGGCGCGATTTCAGGAAAAGCACCAGCAATTGATTTAGAAGTGGAAGCAGCGCGTCAAGCAGCTTTATTAACGGCGATTCGCGATGGACTTGTACAATCTGCACATGACGTTTCTGAAGGTGGCGTAGCTGTAGCTTTAGCAGAAAAAACATTTGCAGCACAAGAACTTGGCGTGAACGTAACATTACAAGGTTCTGCAACAACAGCATTATTCGCTGAATCACAATCACGTTTTATCGTGACAGTGAAAGCAGAAAATGCAGCAAGCTTTGAAGCAGTAGTAGCAGATGCAAAGAAAATTGGTACAGTAACAGATGATGCGAAAATCACAATTAATGGAGAAAAAGGCACTCTTGTAGAAGGAACTGTTGAAGAATTCCGTTCTGCTTGGAAAGGAGCAATTCCATGCTTGCTGAAATCAGAGGCTTAAATGAGGAATGTGGTGTATTTGGGATTTGGGGTAACTCAAATCCCGCACACCTTAGCTATTATGGTTTACACGCTTTACAACACCGAGGGCAAGAAGGTGCTGGTATCGTTGTAACAGATGGTGAAGGGCTACGTGCAGTAAAAGGTGAAGGCTTAGTAAACGAAGTATTTAATGAAGAAAAATTAAAAAAAATCAATGGTAAAGCAGCGATTGCCCATGCACGCTACGCAACAGCAGGCGGTCATGGTATGGAAAATGTACAGCCATTATTATTCCACTCATCAACAGGTAGCTTAGCGATTGCGCATAACGGAAACTTAGTAAATGCTAATCATTTAAAGCAATACCTAGAGAGACAGGGGAGTATTTTCCACTCAAGCTCTGATACAGAGGTAGTAGCACACTTAATTAAGAAAAGTAAACTATCACCCTTCCATGCTAAAGTAAAAGAAGCTTTGAATTTATTAAAAGGGGCATATTCGTTATTAGTTATGACGAAGGAGGAAATGCTTGTAGCGCGAGATCCACATGGTTTGCGCCCATTATCTTTAGGTAAGCTTGGCGATAGCTGGGTTGTAGCTTCAGAAACATGTGCTTTTGATTTAATTGGCGCAGAATTTGTACGTTCAGTTGAGCCAGGAGAGTTATTAATTATTAATGATAAAGGTATAACATCTGATCGTTTTGTTGAGATGCAAAATCGCGCCATGTGTGCTATGGAATATGTATATTTAGCTCGTCCAGATTCAGATATTGATGGCATCAATGTTCATATGGCACGTAAACGTATGGGCAAACAATTAGCGCGTGAATGTGCTCATATTGAAGGTGATGTAGTTACTGGTGTACCAGATTCAAGTATTTCTGCAGCGATTGGCTTTGCAGAGGAAAGTGGTATTCCATATGAGCTTGGTTTAATTAAAAATCGCTATGTTGGGCGTACATTTATTCAACCAACACAAGAATTGCGTGAACGTGGTGTAAAAATGAAATTATCACCAGTTATTCAAGTTGTTAAGGGGAAACGTGTCATCATGGTAGATGACTCAATTGTTCGTGGTACTACTTCACGTCGTATTGTTCGAATGTTGAAAGAAGCGGGAGCAGCAGAAGTGCATGTTGTCATTTCATCTCCACCAATGACAGACCCTTGCTTCTATGGTATCGACACTTCAACACACGAAGAATTAATTGCAGCAAGCCATAATGTTGAAGAAATTAGACAAGCTATAGAGGCAGATTCATTAACATTTTTATCAGCACAGGGCATGATTGATTCTATCGCTCGTCCATTTGATGATGAGAATCGTGGTTTATGTTTAGCGTGTTTCACAGGAAAATACCCAACTGAAATTTTCCCTGATACACTTTTACCACATGAAAAAGAATTATTAAGCTAAGAATACAGTTTTAAACTTTCTTATAAAGGTAGCTATGGGGCTGTAAAATAAGTCCGTTTAGTTCTTGAATAATTCAAAAAATTGCGCTTACTTATTTCTTTTTCAAATTTGGGCTAAGGGCTTTAAAAGAAAGTCAGTCCTTGTTTGAATGGGAAATACTTCAATAAAGTGCATACGGCTGGCGGGACTTTCTCGCTAGCTTATCATCGGTTAATCCAACAAAGGAGGCGCTTTTCGCATGTCGAAAGCATATGAACAAGCAGGCGTAAATATAGAGGCTGGCTATGAAGCTGTAAAGCGTATGAAATCTCACGTTGAACGTACAAACCGTTTAGGTGTAATGGGGACGTTTGGTGGCTTTGGCGGCATGTTTGATTTATCTACATTAAACCTAAAGGAACCTGTATTAATTTCAGGTACGGATGGTGTTGGTACAAAGCTAAAGCTAGCTTTCATGGTTGATAAACATGACACAATTGGTGTTGACTGTGTTGCGATGTGTGTCAATGATATCGTTGCACAAGGTGCGGAGCCATTATATTTCCTAGACTATGTGGCTGTCGGCAAAGCGGAGCCAGCAAAAATTGAGCAAATCGTAAAAGGTGTTGCGGATGGCTGTGTTCAATCAGGTGCAGCATTAATCGGTGGCGAAACGGCAGAAATGCCAGGTCTTTATGAGGAAGATGAGTACGATTTAGCAGGCTTTGCAGTAGGGGCTTGTGAAAAGAGCGCTATTATTACAGGTGAAAAAATCGCGGATGGCGATGTGCTTATAGGAATCGCTTCTAGCGGTGTTCACTCTAACGGTTATTCATTAGTACGTAAAATTGTTTTCGCAGATAATGGTTATGCGGTAGATCAAGTTGTAGAAAGCTACGAGGCACTAGGTCCGATTGGTGAAGCATTGTTAGTACCAACAAAGCTTTATGCGAAGCCAGTGTTAGCGGCGATTAAAGTTGCTGATGTACATGGCTGTGCACACGTCACGGGCGGTGGCTTCTATGAAAACTTACCACGCATGATGCCAGAGGGGCTTGCAACAGAAATCGATTTAGGCTCTTGGCCTGTACTTCCTATTTTTGAATTTTTGAAGGAGAAAGGTCAGTTAGCTGATAAAGATTTATACAATGTATTCAACATGGGGATTGGCTTTGTAATCGCTGTTCCAGCAGCAGATGCAGGCAAGGTACTTGAAGCTGTTGAAGCAAACGGTGAAAAAGCGTATGAAATCGGTCGCGTTGTAAAAGGCGAAGGTGTTATTTTCAAAGGTGAGCATGACGGGAGTTTAGTGTAATGACAAAAATAGCAGTATTTGCGTCAGGTAGCGGTAGCAATTTTCAAGCTATTGCGGAAAGCATCCTGCGTGGCGAGCTAAATGCTAAAATTGAGCTAGTAATAACAGATAAGCCAGGGGCATTTGTTGTAACACGTGCCAAAGAGCTGGGTATCCCAGTACTAGAGATAGCACCAAAGACATTCGCTTCAAAGGCAGATTATGAGCAAGCGATTATTGATGCTTTACAAGAAAAAAATATTGAGTGGATTGTTTTAGCAGGCTATATGCGCTTAATTGGGGAAACGTTGTTATCGGCATTCCCAAATCGCATTGTCAATATCCACCCATCTTTACTGCCATCTTTCCCAGGCAAAGATGCCATTGGACAAGCATATGAGCATGGTGTAAAAGTGACAGGTGTAACAGTCCATTTTGTAGACGCTGGTATGGATACAGGCCCAATTATTGCACAGGTTGCGGTAGAGGTAGCGGAATCACGTGAAGAAACTGAAGAGCGTATCCATCAAGCAGAACACAAGTTATATACAGCTACACTCAAACAATTATTTCAATAAAAATTAAAGGCTGTCGGTATTTTCACGACAGCCCCAACATTTTCAACATACATTGGAGGATTTTATCGTGGGTAAACGTGCACTTATTAGTGTTTCGAATAAAGAAGGTATTTTAGAATTTGCAAAAGAATTAGTGGCATTAGGTTATGAAATTTTATCAACTGGTGGTACGAAAAGCATGCTACAGGACAATAATGTACCAGTAACAGCTGTCGATGAAGTAACAAAGTTTCCAGAAATTTTAGATGGACGTGTAAAAACATTAAACCCAATGATTCACGGTGGTCTTTTAGGGAAGTTTGATGATGCTTCACACCAAGCACAAATGAATGAGCATGGCATTGAGCCAATCGAGATAGTTTGTGTAAATTTATATCCTTTTGTTGAAACAATTTCAAAGCCTAATGTGACATTAGACGACGCAATTGAAAATATCGATATCGGTGGACCAACAATGTTACGCTCTGCTGCGAAAAACCATCAATACGTAACAGTAATTGTAGATGCAACAGATTATACGCAAGTACTGGAAGAGTTAAAGACGAATGGGGCAACGACAATTGAAACGCGCCGCAAGTTAGCAGCAAAGGTATTCCGTCATACAGCTGCATACGACTCTTACATTTCAAATTACTTAACAGAAGAAGATTTCCCAGAAAGCTTAACTTTAACTTATGAATTAAAGCAAAATTTACGATATGGTGAAAACCCACATCAAAAAGCGGCATTCTATCAAAAACGTTTAGGCTCTGACTTCTCGATCGCATTTGCGGAGCAGCTTCACGGTAAAGAGCTTTCTTACAATAATATTCAAGACGCTAATGCTGCATTGCAAATTGTTAAAGAATTCGATATGCCTGCTGCTGTAGCAGTTAAGCATATGAACCCATGTGGTGTTGGTACAGGTGCTACGATTGAAGAAGCATTCAACAAGGCATATGAGGCTGATCCAACATCTATTTTCGGCGGTATTATCGCGTTAAACAAAGAGGTGGATAAAGCAACGGCTGAAAAGCTTGGGGGCATTTTCTTAGAAATTATTATTGCGCCTTCATTTACAGAAGATGCATTAGAAATTTTAACAGCGAAGAAAAACATCCGCTTAATGACAATCGATTTCTCACAAGCGAAACAAGATCAATTCAATGTTGTATCAGTAGAAGGTGGCTTACTTGTACAGGAGCCAGATCGTTACGGCTTCAACGATGCAACAATAAATGTTGTAACAGATCGCGAGCCAACTGAAGAAGAGTGGAACGCATTAAAATTAGGCTGGGCAGTAGTGAAGCATGTAAAATCGAATGCCATCGTTGTTACTGATAGCCAAATGACATTAGGTGTAGGTGCAGGACAAATGAATCGAGTTGGCGCAGCGAAGATTGCCTTTGAACAAGCTGGCGAAAAAGCACAAGGTGCAGCATTAGCATCTGATGCATTCTTCCCAATGAGCGATTCAGTTGAAGCAGCACACGCAGCCGGCATTACAGCAATTATTCAGCCAGGTGGTTCAATTAAAGACCAAGAATCAATTGATAAGGCAAACGAATATGGCATCGCAATGGTATTTACAGGTGTACGTCACTTCAAACATTAAAAAACAATAGCATAAGTAAAATAGAGCGGTTATAATAGAATAATGTTTCGTTGCTACTTTTGGTCGGGGAGCAACAGAAGCGTTATGAAAAATGCCTTAGCTGAAGCCTTTCAGCAGGCGTAATGAAGCAGCGTGGCTTTGGCCGGACATGCTGTTGAAAAAGTCGCGATTGAATTATCCACTTTGGCCGGGGGAAATAAATCGCAAATTATCATATTTGAGCAACAGCACTATTTTGGTCGGGTACGTTTGTTGTTCAAATAATGATAAAACGCTCGCTGTAATAGCGAGCGTTTTTTTATTAGGGTTTTTAGGCGAGGGAAATTCGTAGATAACTTGGGCAATTCGCAGATATGTCATGAGAAAATGCAGATAACTTGGGGGATTCGCAGATAAGTCATGAAAAAACGCAGATAAATCGAGAAAAGCGCAGATAATCCATGAAAAAACGCAGATAACTCAGGAAAATCGCTTCTTACCTGAGAAGTTCGTAAATACCCCAGTAAACTGTCATTTTAAAAGTGAAAGTTCTTACTATATTTTATATCAGGAGGTTTTGAAAGATGAAAGTTCTTGTAATTGGTAGCGGTGGACGTGAGCATGCAATTGCTAAACAGTTTAGCTTTGCGCCATCAGTAGAGAAAGTATTCGTGGCACCTGGTAATGATGGGATGCGTGCAGATGCAGAGCTAGTAGCAATTGATGCAATGGATTTTGCTGCATTAGTGGCATTTGCAAAGGAACAAGGCATTGATTTAACATTTGTTGGACCTGAGCAACCATTAGCAGCAGGGATTGTAGACTATTTCCAACAAGAAGGTTTAACTATTTTTGGACCGACAAAAGCTGCTGCACAAATTGAAGGCTCTAAATCGTATGCTAAGGAGCTTATGCAAAAATACAATATTCCGACTGCCGCATATGCAACATTTACAGAGGCTGTGCCAGCAATTGCTTACATTAAAGAACAAGGCGCCCCAATTGTTGTAAAGGCAGATGGCTTGGCTGCTGGTAAAGGTGTTATTGTTGCAATGACAGAGCAAGAGGCAATTGATGCAGTTAATGATATGATTGGCAATCAACGTTTTGGTGACTCTTCTTCACGTGTTGTAATTGAAGAGTTTTTAGATGGCGAAGAGTTTTCATTTATGTCTTTCGTACATAAAGGGCAAATTTATCCAATGGTCATCGCGCAAGATCATAAGCGTGCTTATGATGGGGATAAAGGCCCGAACACAGGTGGTATGGGCGCTTATTCACCAGTACCACAAATTCCACAGGAGGTTGTCTCAAAAGCATACATTGAAATTGTAGAGCCGACTGTCAAAGCAATGGAGGAGGAAGGCGTATCCTTCACTGGTATTCTTTATGCTGGACTTATTTTAACTGCAAAAGGTCCAAAAGTAATTGAGTTCAATGCACGTTTTGGAGATCCTGAAACGCAAGTTGTGTTACCTCGTATGGCATCTGATTTTGGTTTATTTATGCAAGCACTAATGGCTGAGAAATATTTTGATTTACAATGGTCAAACGAAGCGATGCTAGGGGTAGTAGTTGCAGCAGAAGGCTATCCAGGCGATGTTGAAAAAGGAAATCCACTGCCAAATATGCAAGCAATTAGCGAGCAATATGCAGTGTACCATGCTGGAACAAAACTAGTAGATAGCACATTCGTAGGTAATGGTGGCCGTGTATTACTTGTAGCAGCAAAAGCAGATACACTGTTAGAAGCTCAGCAAAAAGTATACGAAGCACTTGAAACTGAAAGCTGGGATAAATTCTTCTTCCGCAAAGATATCGGTTGGCGCACATTCCAATAAAAGTAGGACGGGGCCTCCCGTCCTATTTTTTATTGCGAGTGCTCATGATTACATGTGAACATAGCTTTCATAGGGCAGTAGTGGAAAATACCTTCCGCAATTTTCATAGCACCTGCTGCAATCATTAGATGGCCTGTCCAGCAATTAGGACGATGAGCAATGCGACCTACGCCACAGGCTGTTAATGACACACCACAAATAAGGCGGACGAAGGCGTTGCGCTCTGAAATGTTTTCTTCTAACAAAAATAGTCAACTCCTTATAAAAATGTTATTACATGCTTGTTCGCACTTTGCTTTATGAAAGCGCTGTGATACGATAAAGGCGATGCATTATATCAATTACGCCTTGTCTAACTCAAGTATAGATTTTTTGTCGAGCTAGCTTAAAAAAATCTGTGATATCCGCGGAGGCGCTTGGGGCAACACGATTTTAGCCACTTAGTCACTTAGTCGTTGCGTGCGTGAATCGCGTTCTTAGACTGGTTGCCTCTAATTCAGTGTTTGTACACCAACTGAATCATGATAAATAGTATGCTTAATTTTCTTAAAAAAATGTATCAATGAAAAAGGGGGCGTTTTACCATGCCAGAAATCAATTGGAAAATTAAAGACATTCGAGAGCAAGTTGCTGTTATTGATGGCAAGGTTGCACCGACCATTGTATTAAAAAATGCGCGTTATTTGCATAGCATATTCAAAAAATGGATGGAAGGTAACATTTGGATTTTGAATGACCGTATTGTGTATGTAGGAGAACGCATGCCAGTATTTGTAGAAGGAACTGAAATTATAGATGTTGCAGGAAAAACGATCGTTCCTGGTTATATTGAGCCACATGTTCACCCATTTCAACTATATAATCCACAATCCTTTGCTGATTTTGCAGCGCAAACAGGAACAACAACATTTATATCAGATAATATGACATTTGCCGCTTTAATGGATAATGAGAAAGCGTTTACAATTTTAGAGCAGCTACGTCAATTACCATTTTCATTTTATTGGTGGGCACGTTTCGATTCGCAAACTGAAACTGAGCTAGAGGATGAAATGTATTCAACAGCATCTGTATTAGAATGGCTTGATCAAGATTTTGTATTACTTGGTGGTGAATTAACAGCTTGGCCAAAGCTTTTGCGTGGCGATGACCAAATGCTTCATTGGATTCAAGTAGCAAAGTTAAAAGGAAAGAAAATCGAAGGTCATTTTCCTGGAGCGTCTGAAAGAACGTTAGCACGCATGAAGCTATTAGGAGCAGATGGTGACCATGAGGCAATGACGATTGAAGAAGTGGAGAGTCGCTTATTACACGGTTATGCTGTAACGCTGCGTTATTCTTCGATTCGTCCTGATTTGCCCCAGTTATTAAAGGATGCTGTAGCAAAGCAATTAGATGTATTTGATCATTTAATGATGACGACTGATGGTTCAACACCAAGCTTTTACCAAGATGGTATTATGGATAAATGTATTCGAGCAGCGCTTGCAGCAGGTGTAGCACCAATCGATGCTTATAATATGGCAACGTATAATATTGCACGCTATTACAATATGATTGGGCTACATGGATTAATTGCAACAGGACGCTATGCATCTCTTAATATTTTAAAGGATGAATTTTCACCTACTCCAGAGGCAGTACTATCAAAAGGTGTATGGTTAAAGCGTGACAACAACAAAGCATTTGCATTGCCAACAATTGATTGGTCTGCATTTGGTGAGCTTAATATGGATTTTGAATTATGTGATGAAGACTTTCAGTTTTCGATGCCAGTCGGAATTGAAATGGTTAATGACGTAATTACAAAGCCATACAGCGTTCAGCATCTCAATCATAGTGTGCTAGATTCAACAACTGATGAAAGTTATTTAATGCTTATAGACCGCCAAGGTAAATGGCGTATTAATACAATGATTAAAGGCTTTGCATCAAGTGTACAAGGCTTTGCATCATCATATTCTACAACTGGTGATATCATTTTAATAGGAAAAAGCATTGAAGAAATGAAATTTGCCTTTAAGAAATTAAAAGAGATGAATGGTGGAATTTTATTAACAGAAAATAACAAAATTGTTGCATCTATTGACCTACCGATTTCAGGTAGCTTATACGGTGGAGATGTTGAAACATTAATTGCCAAAGAAGTTGCATTAAAGACTGCACTCCGTGAGCGTGGCTATCGTCATACTGATGCAATTTATACATTATTATTTTTACAGTCAACACATTTGCCATACATTCGCATTACGCGTAAAGGGCTGTTTGATGTATTAAAAAATAGAGTGCTACTATCAGCAGTTATGCGTTAATAAGGAGAAAAATAATGGATATAAAATTAAAGCTACTCGCAAGCTTATGCGCGGTATTTATAGTAGCCGGTTGTGGTAATAAGCCTGAGGAAAAACAGCCAGAGGAAGAAGTTGTTGAAGAAGTAGAGGTTGAAGAGGAGCCTGAAGAGGAAGTTGTTGAATTACCTTTTACGATGCCATTTACAGGTGAGGCAATTGCAGAGGAGATAGAGCAACGTCCAATTTTAGCAACAATTAATAATCACCCTGCTGCTAGACCACAATCAGGTTTAGCATCGGCGGATGTTGTTTATGAAATGCTAGCAGAAGGAGATGTTACTCGCCTTTTAGCACTTTATCAGTCGACAATACCTGAGCAAATCGGTCCTATCCGAAGTGCTCGTTCTTACTTTATTGATATTGCTAAAGGTCTAGATGCTTTTTATATAGCACATGGTTATAGCCCAGAAGCAAAATCAATGTTAGCAAATGGCGTCGTCTCGAATATTAATGGAATGCATTATGATGGTACATATTTCAAGCGTTCTTCTGAGCGGCAAGCACCTCATAACTCATATATTTCTGGAGAAAATGTACTAGCAGGGGCAGAAAAAGTGGGCGCTTCAATGAATTACAGCAAAAAAGTGTTTTATACTTTTTATCGCAATGAAGATAGTGTTAAAATAGGTGTTAGAGCAAATGAAGCGATGGTTCGTTATAGCCAAAATAGCTCTTTCAATAGCACATACGTCTATGATGAGGGAACAGAGCAGTATAAAAGATTTTCTGCTAATACTGTTACGACAGATTACTTAACAGGTGAAGAAATTCAACTATCAAATATACTATTTTTTGAAATGCCACATCGCGTAATTGACAGTGTTGGACGTCGTGATATTGATATATCGGCAGAAGGAAATGCGTATATATTCCAGCAAGGCATGATGCGAGAAATTAAATGGAAAAATAGTGATGGCTTATTAGTGCCAATTGAGGAAGATGGTAGTGAAGTTAAATTAGTGCAAGGGAGATCTTGGATTCACTTTGTTCCAACAACACCAGGACTAGCGTCTGCTGTAACGTATTCGGAATGAAGAGAGGGGGATAATTAGATGCAAATCGAAAAGATTCGTGGACATCAAACAGATCAGTTGTTTAAAGCTGTATTAGAGCTAAAAGATATTGAAGAATGCTATAAATTTTTCGACGACCTATGCACAATTAGCGAAATTCAATCATTAGCGCAGCGCTTTGAGGTAGCACATTTACTACGATTGAAAAAAACGTATGAAACAATAAAAAAAGAAACTGGAGCTTCAACTGCTACAATTTCACGTGTGCGCCGCTGCTTTGATTACGGTAACGATATGTATGATGAAATGCTAGGTCGTCTTTACCCTGATGAAAAACCATTTATGCATAAATAACAATTTGATTAGTAAGATAATTTTTTCTATTAAAGGCTATAGGAAAACAGGTATAACTATCTGTTTTTCTATAGCCTTTATCTATTAAAAAACTATTCATAATTAAAGTAGGAAAAATATTATTTTATTTTTTCAATAATAAATATGGAAAATTGTTTGAATAAATGCAACAAAATTTCAATTCTATACGTATAAATAAGAGTAGAAAAAGTTGGGATATTTAAAATGAATCCTATATAAGAATAATATGATGTAAAAATCTTCATTTAGTAGCTTTCAGATGAGGGAAGCTTTTCTACTTTAATTTAGTAATGAGAGGAGGTGCGGTGCGATGAACAAAAGCACCTAGTAGATGATGGCACACATAAAGCAGGTCATTTACTAGAGATTGAGATAGGGAGAGACACTATGAAAAAAGCAATTCTAAAAGGAGCATTATATGTTACAGGTGGTTTATTGTCTTACTCGGTAATATCCACAGCCATTTATAAAAAAATGGCTTTTGTACAAACCGACTGTGACGAAGGTGTGGCATTAACATTTGATGATGGACCGCATCCAATCTATACACCACAACTATTGGATTTACTAAAAGAGTTTGACATCAAAGCAACATTTTTTGTGGTTGGTAAAAATGCACAGGCTTATCCAACACTTATTCAAAGAATGTATAAGGAAGGACATACAATCGGTGTTCACCATTATCAACATACATCAAATTGGTTGTTGTTACCCTTTCAAGTTAAAAAAGAGATTGAGCAATGTGCACGGGTAATTGAACAGATTACAGGTGAGCGCCCGACTTTATATCGTCCGCCGTGGGGACATTTGAATGCTTTTGTACCAGCGTTGACAAAGAATTATCGTATTGTGCTGTGGACAAAACATTTTTCTGATTGGCGGATTGCCCATATCGAGCATTCATTAGAGGATAAGCTAGTGAAGGCAACAAAAGTGGGAGGAATTTTTTTATTGCATGATAATGGACAAACAATAGGCGCAGATGAGGAGGCACCTAAATATATGCTGAGGCATTTAGAAGGGTATTTACGAAAGCATGCCAGCACAACAAAGTTTGTCGCGTTAAGGTAGGTACTATGATGGATGAAGTTTTAAATTTGCTTGAGAATTATGGTTATGCACTAATTATTTTATCTTTATTTATAGGCGTTATTGGAATTCCAGCGCCTGAGGAATCATTAATTTTTTTAGTCGGATTATTGGTAGGCTACGGGCGCCTTGCTTTGGGCCTATCTGTTATTAGCGCAATTTGCAGCGTTTATGCAGCATTGTTAGTAGCCTATGCGATTGGTCGTTGGCTTGGCTATCCTTTTATGAAGCGCTTTGGTAAATTTATTGGACTAACGGAGCGCAATTTAGAAATTGTTAGTAAAGGATTTCAACGTAACGCATTAAGGACAGTTGTTTTTGGAATTTTTATACCGGGTCTCAGGCAGCTGAGCCCATATGTTGCAGGTGTAAGTCGAGTACCCTTTAAACGTTACTTGTTATATGCACTAATTGCAACACTTGTATGGGTGATTCCTTTTTTAATAGCAGGACGTATTTTAGGATCAGTCTTTCATGTTGGCCCAGAGGTCGCACCATATATGGGACTTGGAATTGGCGTTTTGTTTGTTTTTTATTGGCTATGGAAAAAGCGCAAAAAGCTACGTTTTAAGTAGAGGAGGAGACAATATGAAAAAGGCACTTTTTTTACCATTTTTAACGATGCAAACAGGGCATCATCAAGTAGCTGATGCCTTGATGGATTTTATAGCACTGCATAATGAGGATGTTGAGGTAAAAAAGGTAGATTTGCTCAACTATACAAGTCCTATCGTGGAAAAAGTAATTTCACACGGCTATATATCTTGGATTCAATACGCACCTACAATGTATACGAAGTTTTACAGCAAAATGTTTGATAAACAAAAAGAAGAGAAATCAAATTTTAAATTATATGAGATGCTTTTGAAGCACTTAATTCGTTTATTAGAAGAAGAGAAGCCTGATATTATTTTTTGTACGCAAAGCATACCTTCTTATTTACTAAATAAGCTAAAGCAAAGCGGACATTGCAACATTCCTGTTGTAAATGTTTACACTGATTTTTTTATGAATCAAGTATGGGGACTTGGTGCAATTGATTACCATTTTGTACCGATGCAAGAGATGAAGGATGCATTATGTCAGAAGGGCATAGCTGAATCCAATATATTTGTGACGGGCATTCCAGTTCATGAGGATATGCTTCGAACAACAGCATTACATAATTTTGCCCGAAATATTTTAATCGCAGGTGGTAATCTAGGCTTGATGAGTTGTGCAAATTTATATGAGCAGCTCAAACAGAATAAATCTTTTCATTACTATATTTTGTGTGGTACAAATAAGAAATTATATCAACAAGTTTTAGCATGGAAATTGCCAAATGTGATACCAATTAGTTATATAAAATCGCGCTCAGAAATGAACCACTTGTATGATCAAATGGATGCAATTGTAACAAAGCCTGGAGGAGTAACAGTTAGTGAAGTATTGCATAAAAAGCTACCCATTTTTGTGCATTCTGCCTTGCCAGGTCAAGAGGAGCGTAATTTAAAATATTTAACGGAGCGAGGGCTTGCTTATACGCTTGATAAAAGTGAATGCTTACATCACCAGCTTGAGCGAGTGCTGTTAAATGAAGAAATGATGTCTGATTATAGAAAGCAAGTTGCTACATATTTAAATAATTTGCAGTTAAAAACAGCAGAAGATTGGGTAATTTTTATGCAAAATATGCTGAGGAAGAAAGCTTGTTCAAGCGCAATTCTTCCTGCATGACATATTTAACTTCATAAAATAAATGCAAGTGCCGTTATGTTGTCTTGTATCTATACTTGCTAGTGGTGTATAAAAATGCGTAGGGAATCTCGGGAAAGCAGATATATTGTTGCTTTTCCGAAACTCCCTTTTTTGTTTTTATAGTAATTGCGTTATACTTGTAACGATAAGGTTTTGTAGAAAGGATGACGTAGTGTGGAATTGAAAACTTGGCGACATGTGTTTAAGGTCGATCCAGCAAAAACTATTTCTGATGAAGATTTAGAAAAAGTATGTGAATCTGGCACCGATGTAATTTTAGTAGGTGGTACAGATGGTATCACATTAGATAATGTGCTTGATTTATTAGTACGTGTACGTAGATATACAGTGCCAATCGCACTTGAAATTTCAAATATTGAATCAGTTACACCAGGCTTTGATTATTATTTTATTCCGTCCGTGTTAAATAGTAGGAATACAAAATGGGTAAAGGATTTACACCATATGGCAATAAAAGAATACGGAGATATTATGGTTTGGGAGGAGCTTGTTGCAGAAGGCTACTGTGTACTTAACCCTGATTGTAAAGTAGCGCATGCAACAGAGGCGCAAACAGATTTATCAATAGATGATGTAGTCGCATATGCACGCATGGCAGAAAATTACTTTAAGCTGCCAATTTTTTATTTGGAGTATAGCGGTACGTATGGGGATGTAGAAGTTGTAAAGGCTGCTAAAGATGTATTAGCAAACACATCTTTATTTTACGGTGGTGGTATTACAACAGTGGAGCAAGCTACAGAAATGGCAGCAATTGCGAATACAGTGGTTGTAGGAAATATTATTTATGATGATTTACAGGCAGCATTGAAAACGGTTGATGCTGTAAAAAGTGTTATGATATAATGAGAACGAATGTTCTTTTAGGTGGTGCGAAATGGAGCAAATTACGAAAAATTTACTCGTTGGAATGAATCCGCAACAACAGGAGGCGGTAAAAGCGACAGAGGGACCTTTGCTTATTATGGCAGGGGCAGGATCTGGGAAGACGCGTGTGTTAACACATCGAATCGCCTATTTAGTAGTGGAGAAGGAAGTATATCCATCTAAAATTTTAGCGATTACCTTTACTAATAAGGCCGCGCGTGAAATGCGTGAGCGTATTGACAATTTGCTTGGTAACGGTACAGGTGAACGCATGTGGGTATCGACCTTCCACTCGATGTGTGTAAGAATATTGCGCCGCGATATTGATAAATTAGGTTATGCAAAAAGCTTTTCTATTTTAGATAGTGCAGATCAATTAACAGTTGTCAAAAATGTCTTAAAGGAGCTTAATATTGATCCAAAGCAATACGATCCTCGAGCAGTACTAAATGCAATTAGTTCAGCGAAAAATGCCTGCATTACAGCAAGCGATTTCCAAGCAAATATGAATCCACATAATCCTTTTGAAAAGGTTGCTGCGCAAGTGTACGTAGGCTATGAAAAGAGATTGCGAATTAATCAATCTCTCGATTTTGATGACTTAATAATGACAACAATTAAACTCTTTGAAAAAGTGCCAGAGGTATTGGAGTTTTATCAAAATAAATTCCAATATATACACGTTGATGAGTATCAGGATACTAATAATTCCCAATATATATTAGTTCAACTATTAGCGAAAAAGTTCCGCAATATTTGTGTTGTTGGTGACTCTGATCAGTCGATCTATCGCTGGCGTGGTGCGGATATTACGAATATTTTATCCTTTGAAAAGGACTATCCAGATGCAAAAGTCATTATGCTTGAGCAAAATTATCGTTCAACAAAGCGTATTTTACAGGCGGCAAATGAAATAATTGAAAACAATGAAAGCCGTTATAAAAAAACTTTGCGTACGGATAATGATGAAGGCGATAAAATCGTTATATATAAAGCATACAATGAAACAGATGAAGCACAATATGTCGTGCAAACGATTCAGCAGCTTATCCGCAAAGAAGGTCGTAAGCTAGACGATTTCGCTATTTTATATCGGACAAATGCACAGTCGCGTGCGATGGAGGATGTGCTGAAAAAGTCTAGCATGAACTATCAAATCGTTGGCGGGACAAAATATTATGATCGTAAGGAAATTAAAGATTTACTTGCTTATTTAAGGTTAATTGCCAATAATGATGACGATATTTCGCTTGCGCGTATTATTAATGAGCCAAAGCGTAATATTGGTGCAACTTCATTTGAAAAGATGGCGTTTTATGCATTGGAGCAGGATCGCTCTATTTTCGATGCAATGCAGGAACTTGTCTTTATGGGTTTAACAGGGCGCGCTGCAGCATCGGCAGAGAAATTTTATGAGATGATTCGAGATTTATCAAATAAGCAGGAGATACTTACAGTAACAGAGCTTGTAGAAGAAGTTATTGAGAGCTCAGGCTATCGTCAAATGCTGCAAGGTGAAAAAACGATTGAAGCGCAAAGTAGATTAGAAAACATTGAAGAATTTTTAACTGTTACAAAGGCATTTGAAGAGCGTAGTGAAGACAAATCACTTATTTCTTTCTTAACGGATTTAGCGCTTGTTGCAGATATCGATTCATTAGATGAGGAAGAAAAGGCGAAAGGCACGATTATTTTAATGACGATGCATGCTGCCAAAGGTTTAGAATTCCCGGTTGTCTTTATTATTGGTATGGAGGAAAATATTTTCCCTCATTCGCGTGCGTTAGATAATATTGAAGAGATGGAAGAAGAGCGTCGCCTTGCCTATGTGGGCATAACAAGAGCAGAGGAAAAGCTATATTTAACAAGCGCTAGCTCACGCACAATTTTCGGTCGTTCTAGTTATAATCCTGTATCGCGTTTTATTAACGAAATTTCAGACGGAATATTGGAGCATATGAGTAAATCGGGAGGCTATGCACAGACAGGCGATTTACCATTTAGAGCAAATCGCTATGACAGAGCACCGCAGTATCGAGCTGCCCAAAAGTCAACTTCACGCATTACTCATCAGCAGGCGACAGGTGGCGACCAGCATGGCTGGAAGGCAGGCGATAAAGCAGTTCACGGTAAATGGGGAACAGGTACAGTTGTTAGTGTAAAAGGAGAAGGAGAAAATACCGAGCTCGATATTGCCTTCCCACAAATAGGGATCAAACGTTTGCTTGCAAAGTTTGCCCCTATTATAAAAGCGTAGGAGGGAACGAAATGACGGATATTGAAAAACGAATTGCTGAGTTGAATACATTATTACATGATTACAATTATGCCTATCATGTGTTAGATAAACCAGCTGTACCAGATGCTGTATATGACCAGCTATTACATGAGCTGATTGCCTTAGAGGAAGTAAACCCTTCCCTTATTTATCCTGATTCCCCTACACAAAGGGTTGGAGGAGCTGTGCTCGAAGGATTTCGAAAGGTGACACACAATTATGCGATGCTTAGTCTTTCGAACGCGTTTAATGAAGAAGATTTACGCGATTTTGACCGCAAAGTAAGGCAAGCGATTGGGGATAATTTTTCTTATATTTGTGAATTGAAAATAGATGGCTTGGCAATCGCTTTGCGCTATGAAAATGGCGTGTTTGTACAAGGGGCAACACGTGGGGATGGCACAGTTGGTGAAGATATTACAGCGAATTTAAAAACAATCCGTGCTATTCCTTTACGCTTAAAGGAGCCTGTGACGATTGAAGTGCGCGGTGAGGCATATATGCCGAAAAAGTCCTTTGAGGCTTTAAATAAAGCACGAGCAGAAAAGGGTGAAGAGTTATTTGCCAATCCTAGAAATGCGGCAGCAGGCTCATTACGCCAACTTGACCCAAAAATTGCAGCAAGTCGTCAATTGTCTACATTTATTTATTCAGTTGGTGGTGATGGTGAAGTATATGGCTTAGATAGTCATGGTGAAATGCTTGATTATTTACAGCAATTAGGCTTCCCATCAAATCGTGAGCGTCAAGCATGCGCAACAATTGATGAAGTTTTATCGTTTATACAAATATGGACAGAAAAGCGTGCTGAGCTACCGTATGAAATAGACGGTATTGTAATAAAAGTAAACCGTTTTGCACAGCAGGATGAGCTAGGCTTTACAGCAAAAAGTCCACGTTGGGCAATTGCCTATAAATTCCCTGCCGAAGAAGTTGTGACGACGTTACTTGATATCGATTTAACAGTAGGGCGTACAGGTGTAATTACGCCTACTGCAATATTAGAACCAGTACAAGTAGCAGGGACTACAGTGGGGAGGGCATCACTTCATAATGAAGATCTAATTCGTGAAAAGGATATTCGCATTGGTGACACAGTTATTATTCGCAAAGCGGGTGACATTATTCCAGAGGTAGTAGGTGTACTGTTAGAGCAACGTCCAGAGCATGCGGTGCCCTACGTTATGCCAACAAATTGTATCGCTTGCGATAGTGAGCTAATTCGTATTGAGGGCGAGGTTGCTCTACGCTGTGTGAACCCAACATGTCCAGCACAAATTGCAGAAGGAATTAAACATTTCGTTTCCCGTAATGCAATGAATGTAGATGGCTTAGGTGAAAAGGTCGTTGAGCAATTGCTAAGAGAAGGCTATATTCAAAATGTGGCTGACTTGTATTTATTACAAGTTGAACAGTTAATTGAATTGGAGCGTATGGGGCAAAAATCAGCTAGCAATTTAGTAGAGGCGTTAGAGCGTTCAAAGGAAAATTCTTTAGAGCGTCTATTGTTTGGACTAGGGATTCGCCATGTTGGTGAAAAAGCAGCTAAAATTTTAGCAGAGCAGTATGAAACGATGGAAGCATTGATGGCTGCAACGCCAGAAGAATTAACAGCAATTCATGAAATTGGCGACAAAATGGCAGATTCCATTGTCACTTATTTTTCAAACGAAGATGTCCAGCTACTGATTGCACGTTTAAAAGATGTTGGCGTGAATATGAGCTACAAAGGCAAAAAAGTTCAGATTGAAGCTGGTGCAAATCCATTTGCGGGGAAAACGATTGTTTTAACAGGGAAATTATCACAATTGACACGAAACGAAGCAAAGGCGAAAATAGAAGAGTTAGGTGGCATTGTCTCAGGAAGTGTTAGTAAAAAAACAGATCTTGTAATCGTTGGGGAAGACGCGGGCTCTAAGCTGGAAAAAGCGCAAAACCTAGGGATTGAGATTTGGGATGAACAGCGCCTAATCGAACAATTTCAATAGTAAAGGAGCTTGACTGATGACTCGATTTCGCTGGGTATCGGTGCTCGTAGTAGCAACTATGTTAGCTGGCTGTACACCGCCTTCCTTCAAAAATAATACGGAAGTTGTACAGCAGTCAGAGGATACAGAAGAAGTAGAAACAGCACATATTGCAAGTAGGCAATTAAGTGAAAACTATTATAGAACGCTAAACCCTTATAAAGAAAGCGCAAGCCGTGGCTTAATTGTTTCTAATATTTATACAAAATATGATGTAAAAGAAGTTGAAAATGGTCTAATGCGCATTTCACAAAATGCTTTTGATACAGACAAATACTTTTTCCAAGAGGGGCAATATTTATCGGCTGAAACGGTAAGCAATTGGCTTGCACGTGAAAATCAAACGACAGATAAGCGTGAGGATTTACAAGGTTTAAATCCTTCTAGCTTAGATGCCAATGGTAAAGAGCTTGACCCAGTTATTAAAGCAGAAAAGGCACCTGTTTATTTAGCTCATATTATAGAGCAAAACTATTTAACGTTGACAGATGATAATAAAGTGAAACTCGGCGGTGTGTCAATTGGCCTTGCGTTGAATTCTATTTATTATTATCAAAAAGAGAAGTACGGGGAATATTATGAAGAACCTATTCCAGAAGATAAGCTTGAAAAAGCTGCAATAGAAATTGCAGATGAAGTCATATCTAGATTAAGAGCACGTTCAGAGCTCGCTGGTGTACCGATTGTTATCGGTTTATTTAAGCAACAGCCTCGAAACTCCATTGTACCAGGCACATATTTTGCTTATGGTGTTGTAGACAGCGGAAAAAGTGCTATAGATGAATGGCAAAAAATTAATGAGAGATATGTTACATTCCCAATGAATTCACCAGACGAAGTTTATCGTGAGATGAATACAAAATTCCTAAATTTCAAGCAAGCTATCGATAAGTACTTTTCTAATTTTACAAGTGTTATTGGAACAGGGTTTTATCAAAATAATCAACTGCAAAATTTAGAAGTTGAAATTCCAATACAATTTTATGGAACAACAGAAATTATTGGTTTTACACAACATTTAACCGATGTTATGTTAAAGCAATTGCCTAGTGATATAGCGGTGACAGTAAGTGTAACATCAATCAATGGACCTGAAGTGTTGATAAAAAAAGAACGTAACAGTGATAAGCCATTTGTTCATATTTATGAATAATGTTAGTAGAGGGGGATACGTAACTCCCTTACCTAGATTGTTTAGCTCGTGTAAGAAATTCACTCTAAAAAATCTTCCAGAAGCACTACCCTGATTCTCTCCATCAAGATAAGTATGTGCTGTAATGTAGCGCTTTCGCATTATAAATACAATTTTTGTGAGGGCGTGTCTCAAAATTATTTTTTAGACACGCCTTTTTTCACTAGAAGTTTTGTTATTTTGCTTCAAATTGTGATTTTTAAAATGAAAAATGATATGATAACACGTATGGTTAACTTTATTCGGAGGTGTAAAAAATGGCTAAACTAACAAAAGAGGAAGTAAAGCACGTAGCTCATTTAGCGCGACTTGCCATTACAGAAGAAGAAGCGGAAAAATTTGCAGAGCAATTAGGTAAAATTACTGATTTTGCAGAGCAATTAAATGAATTAGATACAACAAACGTTGAGCCAACAACGCATGTTTTACCATTGGTCAATGTACTGCGTGAAGATGTAGCAGGACAAGGCTTAGCGCGTGAAAAAATGATGCTAAATGTGAAGGAACAAGAAGCGGGACAAGTAAAAGTGCCGTCCATTTTAGACTAAGAGACATCATTTAAACTAAAACGTAGGAGGATTTATAGATGACGTTATTTGAGCGTTCAGCACATGAGCTACAAGAAAGCTTACATAAAGGCGAAGTAACAATCGCTGATTTAACAAATGAAGCATTCGCACGTATTGAAGCATTAGATGGGAATGTACAATCATTTTTAGCATTAAATAAAGAGCAAGCAACTGCACAAGCAGCAGAGCTAGACATAGTACCGTTTGAAGAGCGCGGTCCATTATTTGGTATGCCAATTGGTGTAAAGGATAACATCGTAACAGAAGGATTAGAAACGACATGTGCTTCTAAAATTTTAGAAGGCTTTATTCCGATTTATGATGCGACAGTTGTGAAAAAGCTACGCGAAGCTGGCATGGTAACAGTAGGAAAGTTAAATATGGATGAGTTTGCAATGGGCTCTTCTAACGAAAACTCTTATTATAAGGTGACAAAAAACCCTTGGAACCTTGAGCATGTACCAGGTGGTTCTTCAGGGGCATCAGCAGCATCTGTTGCAGCAGGAGAAGTTCCTTTCTCACTAGGTTCTGATACAGGTGGTTCAATTCGTCAGCCAGCAGCCTACTGTGGTGTTGTTGGCATGAAGCCAACATACGGTCGTGTATCGCGTTCTGGCTTAGTAGCCTTTGCATCTTCACTTGACCAAATCGGTCCAATTACACGCAACGTACGTGATAATGCATTATTGTTAGAAGCAATTTCAGGTGTAGACGAAAATGACTCGACATCTGCAAACGTGCCTGTCCCGAATTATGCAGCAGCTTTAAATGGCGACATTAAAGGATTACGTATCGCTGTACCGAAAGAGTTTTTAGGTGAAGGTGTAGGCGAGGCAGCACGTCAATCTGTATTAGATGCGCTAGAAGTTTTAAAAGGCTTAGGTGCAACAGTTGAAGAGGTATCACTACCACATTCAAAATACGCATTAGCTGCTTACTATATTTTATCTTCATCAGAGGCTTCATCAAACCTATCTCGCTTTGATGGTATTCGCTATGGCTTCCGTGCTGAAGGCGTAAAAAACTTGATGGAGCTATATAAAGAAACACGTGCGCAAGGCTTCGGTGATGAGGTAAAACGCCGCATTATGCTTGGCACCTATTCATTATCTGCAGGCACATATGATGCTTACTATAAAAAGGCGCAACAAGTGCGTACATTAATTAAAGAGGATTACGACAAAGTGTTCGAAGACTTTGATGTAATTATCGGGCCTACAACGCCAACACCAGCATTTAAAATTGGTGAAAACGTCAATGATCCATTAACGATGTATGCAAATGATATTTTAACAATTCCAATCAACTTAGCTGGTGTACCAGCGATTTCGATTCCATGTGGGTTTGAAAATGACCTACCATTAGGCTTGCAAATCATTGGAAAACACTTCGATGAGGAAACAATTTATCGCACAGCTTATGCATATGAGCAAGCGACAGATTTCCATAAGAAAACACCTCAAATTTGGGAGGTAAAATAAGATGAACTTTGAAACAATTATCGGTCTAGAAGTACACGTTGAATTAAAAACAGAATCAAAAATTTTCTCAAGCTCACCAAACCATTTTGGTGCTGAGCCAAATACTAACACATCTGTTATCGACTTAGGTTACCCAGGTGTCTTGCCAGTGTTAAATAAAAATGTTGTTGACTTTGCAATGCGAGCAGCACTTGCATTAAACATGGAAATTGAGCAAGAAACAAAATTTGACCGTAAAAACTATTTTTATCCAGATAACCCGAAAGCATATCAAATTTCTCAATTCGATAAGCCGATTGGTAAAAATGGTTGGATTGAAATTGAAGTGGATGGTTATAAAAAACGCATCGGTATTACACGCCTTCATATGGAGGAGGACGCTGGTAAATTAACGCATGGCGACGGTTATTCTCTAGTAGACTTTAACCGTCAAGGTACGCCACTAGTTGAGATTGTATCAGAGCCAGATATTCGCACACCGAATGAAGCATATGCTTATTTAGAAAAATTGAAATCAATTATTCAATATTCAGGTGTATCAGATGTGCGTATGGAGGAAGGTTCATTGCGTTGTGATGCGAACATTTCACTGCGCCCATATGGCCAAGAAAAATTTGGTACAAAAGCAGAGTTGAAAAACTTAAACTCATTCAACTTCGTGCGTAAAGGTTTAGAGCATGAGGAAGTACGCCAAGCTGAAGTATTACGTGCTGGTGGAGAAATCGAGCAAGAAACACGTCGCTTTGACGAGAAAACGGGTAAAACGATTTTAATGCGCGTAAAAGAAGGTGCAGACGATTACCGTTACTTCCCAGAACCAGACTTAGTGCGTTTATCGATTGATGATGAATGGCTAGAGCGTGTAAAAGCTTCTATCCCAGAGCTACCAGATGCGCGTAAAGTACGCTATGAGTCTGAGCTAGGTTTAACGGCTTATGATGCAGCAGTGCTTGTTATCAATAAAGAGATTTCGGATTTCTTTGATGCAACAGTATCGGCTGGTGCTGATGCGAAACTAGCTGCAAACTGGTTAATGGGTGACGTCTCTGCTTACTTAAATGCTGAGCAAAAAGAATTAAAGGATACAGCCTTAACACCGGAAAATTTAGCAGGCATGATTAAGCTGATTTCTGATGGGACAATCTCATCTAAAATTGCGAAGAAAGTATTTACAGAGCTTGTTGTAAACGGCGGCGAAGCTGGTAAAATCGTAAAAGAAAAAGGCTTAGTGCAAATTTCTGATCCTGCTGTAATTTTAGGCTTCGTAACAGAGGTTTTAGACAATGATCCGAAATCTGTGGAAGACTATAAAGCAGGTAAAGACCGTGCAATTAAAGCGATGCTAGGTCAAATTATGAAGGCATCAAAAGGCCAAGCAAACCCTCAACTAACAAATCAAATTTTATTAGAAGAGATTGCTAAGCGTTAATTATTAAATGAGAGAGCTATCTCAAAAGTTATGAAAGTAACTTTTAGAGATAGCTTTTTTGAATTGTTATGATTGAATTAGTTCATCACTAAAAACTGTGGATGACAAAGCTATGGTGAACTTTTGTTAACTAAAACCTATCCAAGCTCAAAAAGAAGAAAACTTTTTGGGCATTTTTGTTTTCGATATAGTAAAATATTAAAGCAATATTGCTTCGGGTAGAAACCAATTAGTTGTGAAAAATTAGTAAAAGAGGCAAAATAGAATATAAAAGCATTAGGGAGGAATCTACAATGAAAACAGAGCAACAATATTTTGAAGAAGCTATTTCTATTCAGCAATATATGGATAATATGTCGACGTTGAGAGAAGAAAGCTTTGCTATTTATAATAAGTTTCATGTGCCGAATGATGAATTTATTGAGCAATTAAAAAATAGCAATCTGCATATTTTAGCAATTACAGAGGATTGGTGTGGAGATGCTATGCTTAACAATCCAATCGTGCGTAAAGTTGCTGAGGCTGCAGGCTTAGATATGCGTACGTCATTACGTGATGCAGATACAGATTTAATCGATAAATATTTAACAAATGGTGGACGAGCTATTCCGATTTATTTATTGCTAAATGAAGCAGGTGATGTTGTAGGTAAATGGGGACCGCGTGCACCAGAGCTACAGCAATTTGTAATGGACGCACGTTCACAATTGCCTGATAAGGAAGACCCAGCATTTGAAGAAGCGCAAAAAGCAATGTATACAAATATGCGCAAACAGTATATGGAAGATAGCACATATTGGACATATGTTTATGAGGACTTTAAAAAAGTGATTTCTACAATCCTATAGGAAACATTTACGTTAAAAAAACGTTACAATGTTGTAGAAGAAAATTTGAATTTGTAGGATGGTTAAAGAGATGAAGCGAGCTCGAATCATTTATAATCCTACTTCTGGTCGTGAGGCATTTAAAAAGCATTTACCAGAGGTATTAGAAAAATTAGAAATAGCAGGCTATGAAACTTCCTGCCATGCAACAACTTGTGAAGGAGATGCTACAGCGGCAGCCAAAGAGGCGGTTGAACGTGAATTTGATATTGTCATTGCAGTTGGTGGCGATGGGACGCTCAATGAAGTTGTAGCAGGAATTAGCCGATTTGAAAAACGTCCGAAACTAGGCCTAATTCCTATGGGCACTACAAATGATTTTGCACGTGCTGTTCATATTCCGCGCAAAATTGACGAGGCGTTGGATATTATTATAAAAGGCGATACACTACCTGTAGATGTAGGCATATTAAATGATGAGCGCTATTTTATTAATATTGCAGCAGGTGGTCGTATTACTGAGCTGACATATGAAGTGCCAAGTAAAATGAAAACAATTCTGGGGCAGTTAGCCTATTACTTAAAAGGTATCGAAATGATTCCATCGATTAAGGCAACGCATATGAGAATCGAAATTGATGATGAAGTGTTCGATGGCAATGCGATGATGTTTTTATGTGGCTTAACCAATTCTGTTGGTGGCTTTGAAAAAATTGCACCGGATGCCTCTATTAATGACGGACTTTTTACTGTAATGGTGCTCAAGGAATGCTCAATTACCGACTTTATTAAAATTGCTTCACTTGCGTTGCGCGGGGAGCATTTAAATGATGAACGTGTTATTTATCGAAAAGCGAACAAGGTAACAGTTACATCGGATGAAGAGGTGCATTTAAATTTAGATGGTGAGTATGGTGGGGATGCACCAGCTACATTCCAAAATTTAAAGCGACATATTGAAATCTTTGTTCCAATCGAAGAAATTCGAGAGGAAGACCGAGTTTAATTAAGTGTCGGGAAAGTAGGCTAGAGTCTATATTTCCCGACACTTTTTTCATTTGGTCCTCTATGTTTTTCTATGTATTGTAGATTATAATGGCTAAAACAAGTAATTTAAAAAAGGGGGGATAGCGATGATTTTACACTATACATGCCCTAGCTGCGCGGGAGATATGAATTTCGATGCAGATACGGGGAAGCTGACATGTCGAAGCTGTGGTAGAAAGGATACGATTGAAAACTATCCAGAAGAAATGATTAAAGCAACCTTTGCGGAGGACGAGACAAATGAATATCATTGTAATAACTGTGGGGCAGTACTGATTACACTAGCAGAAACAACAGCAACGAACTGTAGCTTTTGTCAATCTGCTGTAGTCATTGCGGATCGGTTATCAGGAAGCCTAGCACCATCAAAAGTAATTCCTTTTACGATAAGTGAAAAAGAAGCGGTGAAGGCCTTTAAAAAATGGTGCGGTAGAGGGCTACTTATGCCAAAGGATTTCATGATGTCTGAACGAGTCAAAACGATTACAGGTATGTATGTACCATTTTGGCTTTATGATATAAATAGTAATTCGAAGGTCCAAGCAGTCGGCACGGTAGTACGTACATACACAAAAGGTGATTATATTTATACTGAAACGAGCTATTTTGATGTGATGCGTGAAATAAATTTAAACTATACGAAAATCCCAGCAGATGCCTCAGAAAAAATGAATGATGATTTAATGGACAAGCTAGAGCCATTTCCTTTTAACGAGCTAAAAGATTTTAAAACACCTTATTTAGCAGGTTATATTGCTGAAAAATATAATTACACAGATAAAGAAATGATGCCACGTATAGAAAAGCGTGTAAAAGAATATGTAGATACGTTTATTGCAGGGGAATTAAGCAATTATAGTACGGTCAGTTATAAAACAAAAGATATTGATATAAAGCAGAAAAATAGCGCCTATGTGTTGTTGCCTGTATGGATGATTTATCATGATTACAACAATTCAGAGTATATATTTGCAATGAATGGTCATACGGGAAAAGTAGTAGGGAGACCACCGCTTAGTAAAGGCAAGGCAGCAGCTTGGTTCGGTGGCATTGCAGCAGGAGCATTCCTTATTATGAAAGGAATTGCGGTGTTGATAGGAGGTGGCTATTTGTGAGCATGCTAAAAAAGCTTTTACCATTATTCCTTTTAATAGTTGCTCTTTGGCATCAATCTGCATACGCTGAATCAGCCAATCAAAAGCAATATATTTTTGACTATGCCAACCTTTTAACAGCAAATGAAAAGAAAGAATTAGAGGAGTTTGCGAAGGAGCTAAGTGCGGATTATAAAACAGCCTTTATCATTCTAACTGTCAACGGGACAAATGGTAATGGTATTGAAAAATATATGGGCGATTTTTATGATAATGAGGCACTAGGCTATAATAAGCCACATGGCAACACAGCTATCCTCTCCATTGATATACAGGAACGTGATGTTTACTTAGCTGGCTTTAAAAAAGCAAAGGTATATTTAGATTCTGGTCGTTTAACGGTTATTCGCGAAAGATTGACACCGAGCCTGTCTAAGGGTGATTACTATGATGCATTTCGTTATTTTATAAAAGCTTCGCATGAATATATGGGCTATGAGCCAAATAGCATCCTTTTTCGCTGGTGGTTTCAGCTAGGTGTAGGGATTTTAGTAGCGGCAATTATTGTAGGTTGGATGGCATATAGTTCAGGTGGAAAGATGACGACAACAGAGCGTGATTATTTTGACCCTAATGGCTCTGGTATTACAAAAAAGCAAGACCGCTATTTACGTACAACTGTAACAAAAGTGAAGAAGCCCTCTAATAAATCAGGAGGCGGTAGTAGCGGCGGTGGAACGACCAGTGGTGGTCACTCTTATAGCGGAAGTGGCGGGAAGTTTTAATAATTGAAGGAAATCGATGTTTTAACTATTTAAAGAATGCTTTCATTTTCTGATGGGCTAAAATAATAAAAAGTTGCCTGAAAGCGGCGCGCTAGCCTGCTTTCGGGCAACTTTCTTCTGTTAGTATTCGTTTATGGATAGCTCTGTATGGCTAGAGCCTTGAATAACTTTTAATGCATTAGTTTCATTTTCAACAATCGGGAATATTTTATCGCATTGTGAAATGGCAAAAAGCTTACGAACAAAGCTATCTACAACGATAATAACGATCTTTTTATTTTGCATAGAAACTTTTTTAGCAAAATTGACAATCATGCCAAAGCCCGTACTGTCGATGTTTTTCACGCGGCTCATATCTAAAATAAAGCCGAGCTCCGTTTCAAAGCTTTGCGATTGTAATTGTTTTTTTATATCTTCAATTAAGCCGTATTCTAGACTTCCTGAAAATGAAATGGAAATATAATTAGGTTTATTTATAAACTGAATTGTGGCTGTTTTTTGTTCCATCGTATTTTATGCCTCCATTAAATTTGGAATTTATTCACTTCTTCACGTAAACGATCTGCAATTGTAGCTAAGTTCGCTGTATTTTCAGCCATTTCAGCTACTGTAGCATATTGTTCTTCAGAAGCAGCGGCGATTTCCTCTGAAGCAGCGGCAGATTCTTCAATAATCCCAGAAATATTATGAATTGCATCTTGGACATTGTGAGAAGTTTTGTTGACATTAGCAAAGGCATTTTTCATTTGTGCTACACCAGCCTCGGTCGTATTTGCCTTGTCAACAATTTCCTTCAATGCTTCTCCGCCTTTATTAATAATAACAACTTGCTCCTCAACAGCAGATAAATTACTTTCCATTGTGCGAACTGTTACAGCAGTTTCAGCCTGAATATCTTTAATAAGCTCTGTAATTTGCTGCGCAGCCTCTTTAGACTGTTCAGCCAAAATACGCACTTCTGATGCAACGACAGCAAAGCCTTTACCATGTTCACCTGCTCTAGCAGCCTCAATCGCTGCATTTAATGCTAATAAGTTTGTTTGCTCTGAAATATCAGTAATGACAGTAATAATGCCTCCAATTTCCTCAGAGCGCATACCAAGCTTTTGAATAGAATCAGTTGCATAGCTTACTGTTTCTGTTACAGTGCTTAAATGTTGAATGGCTTTGCTAATAGCAGCCTCACCTTCATTAGCAATTTCTGTTGATTCTTGAGCATTAATAAGGCTTTGCTCTGCATTCGTTAAGCTATTTTCTACTAAGTTAATTGTATCATGCATCATGCTTACAATTTGCTCCGCTTGCTCTGCTTGTGTTGTAATTCCTACTGAGACATCATTCATCGTTGTCGCAATTTGGCTAGCAGCCTCATTCGTTTGCTGTGAAGATTCTGCTAAAGCAAGGGAAGAGCTTGCAATTTCGTTTGCATTTTGTGCTACATTTGTGACCGTTTCTGTTAATCGTTCCTTCATATTGCCAAATGCAAGAGCTAAATCTGCAATTTCATCATTGCCCTTTGCTTTTAATAAATTAACCTTCAAATTTAGATTTGCTAATTCGTTTGCATTATTGCGTAAAATATTAATTGGTGTCACAATAAGGCGCTGCATAATGAAGCCGATAACTACTGTAATAATTATGGCTACAACTAAAGAAATAACAATATTTTCAATAGCAGATGTTGCTGCAATTTTCGTATAAGGGGCAGTTGGAACTGCCACAGCCCAAATACCAATTACTTCCCCGTTTTTATTAAAAATTGGGTCATATGCTGCTTGGAATGGCTCACCTAAAACAGTGGCTGTGCCAAGGAAGCGCTCTTTTTTATCTAGTACAACTGCCGCAACTGCGTCGGAAACTTTTGTGCCAAGTGCACGTTCGCCATTTTCTATAATAGTTGTTGAAATGCGTGTATCATGCTGGAAAATAGACATCACATTACCGTTTGTAAGCTCGCTAATTTGATCGGGGATAGGATAGTTTTCCACCATGCTCACAGAACCTTTATAAAGACTTCCATTTACAATATCCCAATCACCTGGAATGCTAGAATCTAAAGCATAGTAGCTTAATTGAACATCGGATACTAGCTTTTCATTGGCACTTTCTAATAAATTTTTCTTCGTTACATAATAATTGACTCCACCTAAAATGCCAGCTAATAATAAAATACATGTGAAAATAACAATATTAACTTTGTTGCGAATTGACCATTTCATTATGTATAGCCTCCATTAATATTTAATCTATTAAATTTTTCTTAACGCCAACTAAAAATTGTGAAGTAGGTAATTGCTCAAACCACAGCTTGTCGACCATATGTACAATAAAGAAGAAGCCACGCCCACGCTCAGAAAAGCTCATATTTTCTAAATCGGGCTCAAGAATAGATTGCCACTCTTCCTGAGGTATTCCTTCGGCAAAATCAGCTACTGTAATTTGGACTTGCTCGTCATCCCATGTAACGCATACTTGAATTTCCTCTTGTCTATTCGCATTGTTCATCGCTTCGACGGCATTAATAAAGAGTTCATGCGTGACGAAACAAATATCCTGTGCGCTTGGAATGTTATAAAGCTGCGTATAGTTTTCCATTACTTGATCGATAAAAAAAATCGATTGCTGATTCGGTGTTACATTAAGCATAAATTCCATCTATAATCACCACACCTATAATGTAATTGTAATTGAAACAATTGTTACATCATCCTCGAGTTGTTGGTCTGTTAATTCATATTTTTGGGCAAATTTTTGCAGTGCATAGCTATTATTTTGAGATGCATAGGAATGGAAGAAGCTCAAATCTATTTCTTGGTCATCCTGTAATGTAAGTAGCCCATCTGTATATAAAATAATTCGATGCCAGCCAGTTAGTCGAACGCGCTTCGCCTTTACTTGAATAGCAGGAAACAGTCCAAGGATTGGAGAGTTTGCGGCTAAAGTAACGGTTTCTCCATATTTGCCAAATAGCACGCCTGCTGGATGAGAGGCATTAACATATTGCAATGTGCGATTTTTTTTATCAATTAACATATAAATCGCCGTTACTAAAAAACTATCTAAATCATCTGTAGAAAATAATTCAAAAATTTGCTTGTTGAGCTCCTTCATCACAGATACGGGATCTATAAGCCTTACTATAATGCCTTTAAGTAACGATCGGATGGACATTGTAATAAGTGAGGCTGCAACGCCATGCCCCATAACATCAAATAACATAACTGCTGTTAAATCTTCATCAAGCTCAAACCAACAATACATATCGCCACCAAGTGTTTGAGAGGTAACATATATACCATCCAGCTCAATATGAGGCAATGTGAGTGCAGGAGTTAAAGCGTTTTTTTGTACATTCTTTGCAATGGCTAAATCTTTTGCTAATTTATATTGATGTTGTTTACGCAGCTTTGTCTCAACACGATATTTCAATGCTACATGAACACGCGTTTTAAAGTGAGTAAAATCAAACGGCTTTAGAATGAAATCAAATATCCCTACTTCAAATAATCTATCAAGAATAATTGGCTTCTCGTAGGAGGTGGAAAGTAGAATAGGTGCGTCACTCCAATTCTTTAAAGCCTCAATTTTCTGACAATGTTCCTCGCAATTGTTTAAATTTAGCTTGGCATCATAAACGATTATCTTGATATCTTCTTTTAGAAACAAATTATCGAATTGGATAGCAGCTTCAACTGTTGTAAAGCAATGGATATTCAGTAGTTCTATACGCTTGAAATATTTTTGTAATCTAAGGACATCGTTACTAACAGAGCCGATAATTAATACAGCCATTTTGTTCTATACTCCTCAAAAAGGTAATCTAAAGGTGCTATTTCTATTATACTATAGATTGATGTTAGACATACAAACAAATCTGAATATTTTCAGAGCTGAGCACACAAACGGTTTTGGGGTTTCGCTTTATCTATTTTCTTTTGTCAAGGTAGGTTGCGTGCTACAATAAAGGCATTGAAATGGAGGATTTACAATGACAGCACCAGTAAAGAAAAATGATCAATTAACGGTTACGATAGAGGATTTAACGCATGATGGGAACGGGGTCGCAAAGGTTGATGGCTATCCATTATTTATCGCAGGTGCTTTGCCAGAGGAGCTTGTGCAAGTACATGTCTTGAAAGTACTAAAAAATTATGGCTTTGCGAAAGTAGTTGATATACTAAAGCCTTCTGCGGAACGTGTAGAAGCACCTTGTGTTTATTTTTCACAGTGTGGCGGCTGTCAGCTTCAGCATTTGTCTTATGAAGGTCAGTTAAAATGGAAGCAGCGCATGGTTGAAAACGTTATGAAGCGCCTTGGTAAAATTGACGCTCCAGTATTACCTGTCAAAGGGATGGATGAGCCTTGGCAATATCGCAATAAATCACAAATTCCGTTCGCACAAGGAGAAACAGCACCAATCGCCGGCTTTTACAAAACGAAGTCACATACAATTGTCGATATGGAGCGTTGCTTAATTCAAACGGGCGAGGCAGATGTAATAATGGCAGACTTCAAGCAAGCACTAACTGCGTTAGGAATCCGCCCGTACAATGAGGAAACACATAAGGGAATGCTGCGTCATATTGTTATTCGCAAAGGACGGGCAACAAATGAAGTGATGGTTGTGCTTGTAACAACAGCACGTAAATTCCCACAAGCAGAGGCGGCAGTCGCAAAAATCCGCGAGCTATTACCAAACATCACATCAATTGTGCAAAACATTAATCCAAATAAAACGAATGTTATTTTCGGCGATGAAACCATCACATTATGGGGCAAGGATGTAATTAAAGATACAATTGGTGACGTGCGCTTTGAAATTTCAGCACGCTCATTTTATCAAGTCAACCCAATCCAAACAGAAGTGCTCTACAAGCAAGCACTTGACTATGCGCAACTAACAGGTACTGAGCGTGTAATCGATGCCTATTGTGGTATCGGAACAATCTCATTATTTTTAGCTAAAAATGCCAAACAAGTCATGGGTGTAGAAATTGTGCCACAAGCCATCGAGGATGCCAAACGCAATGCGGAGCTAAACGGCTTCACAAACACCTATTTCGAAGCAGGCCCAGCCGAGGAAATCATCCCACGCTGGTATAAGGAAGGCAAAGAGGCAGACGTACTCGTTGTTGATCCACCACGCAAAGGCTGTGATGAAGCGCTATTAAATACGATTATCGAACAGAAGCCAAAGCGCGTTGTTTACGTTTCGTGTAACCCAGCGACATTGGCACGCGACTTACGCATTTTAGAGGATGGCGGTTATAAAACACAGGAGATTCAGCCTGTTGATATGTTTCCGCATTCGACACATTGTGAAGCAGTTGCATGGTTGGAATTAGTATAATAATTAAAAAACCAAATTCTAATTAAAGGGATTTGGTTTTTTTTATAGAAAGTATTTGTTATTTGGCATTAACGAAATTGAGGAGGACAATGGTGGATAAATTCAATATCTTGGTAAAATACATACCTATGATTCAGACGGCGAGCATTGGTGAATGGATTATTGATAAAGAAAATGATGGAATGCCAGAGTATCCGATACATATGCCATTTGTGGGCTATTCCGAAATGGTGCACAATTTCATCAACGATGTTTACATCTTTGAAAAAAATAATAAAAATATGGAACTTACCCGCTATGGAGAAATTCTCAAAGATAACGGGCTTGAATGGGGTACGGATTCTATGAAGAATGCGGACGTTTCAAATTTGAATGCACAGTGTGTGCTTGCGCTTATAATGGGTGCTGTTAGAGCTGAGCGCTTTTGCGATGGTGCATTATTAGACTTTTTTAAGAGTGGTTGCATTTTGAATTGGCTAGAAAGATTAAACAGTATTAGGTAAAGGAGAATCGGCTCTGGTTATTGACGCGAGACTTAAGACTGGTGATATTACCCTAGTTGGAGATATCCAGTATGTAACTATTGGTGATACAGAGAAGAATTTTTATTCCTTTGCTTCAAAGTATTGTAGCCATCACAATTCACTCGATTATCTGATTTATGATAGCTATGTTGATGAGGTACTTCGCTATTTTAGAAATTGTGATAGCTTCTCAGATTTCCAAGATGGCGATTTGAGGGACTATGTTAAATTCAAAGGTATATTCATTGATTTCCGTACCTTTTATGGCTTAGATAAATATAACTTAAAGCAAATCGACCAATATGTTTGGCTACTTGGGAAGGATTACTTCCCAAAGAATTATAAAAAGAAAACGAAGGGTGACAAGTAGTTATGAAAATTCATTATTTCCAGAGATACTATGAGAAAGAGAATGTTGCTACAGCAAATACGATGTTACTATTGTCTCGGCTTTATTCATATTCTTCAGATAAGTTCTTTCGCTTTTTGAAATCTGAATTCTTTTTTGACTCCTTTGAACCAGAGATAGTTTTTAATTTGCAGGAAAAAAGTGTCGAAAGTATTCCAGATGCTACTATCACACAGGAGAGTTTCAAAATTGTTGTTGAAACTAAAATGACTGACTGGTTTTATTTGGATCAGTTACAGCGCCATTTGAAGTCTTTTGGTGATGAAAAATATAAAGTGATGATTACTTTAGCACCAGAGATGATGAAATCAGAGAAGAAAAAAGAATTTGAAAACTATTTAAAGGAATATAACGCCACACAAACATATCCGGTAATGCACGTTAATACCACATTCGAAAAGCTTGTCGATGCTATAAAGGATTTTATTGATGATAGAGATTATGAAATGCAGGAAGTTCTGGAAGATTACCTAAATTACTGCTATAGGGACAAGCTAATCATTGTTTCAGATTCATGGAAACGTATGAGGGTTCAACTTGCTGGTACAACATTTAATTTTAATGTAAGCGAAAACCTTTATTATGATAGCATTGATCGGGGCTTTAGCGCCCATGACTACCTAGGGTTATACAAAGAAAAAAGCGTGAGAGCGATTGGGAAAATCAATGCTATTATTACAGCTATAACTTCAGAAGCTGGAATTGAGTATAAAGTTGAACTTGGAGAATTAACTGATTTTAGAAAACAACAAATATGTAAGGCAATTGAAGATGGAAGAAAATACGGATATGTACTGTCTGCAAATAGATATTTTTTTGTAGAAGAATTCTATGAAACAGACTTTAAGAAAATAACTCCAAGAGCACCTATGGGTACACGGGTTTTTGATTTATCACAGATTCTTGAGACAGAGCAATTACCAGAGACAAAGGAAATCGCTGAATTTCTTAAGACTAAGACATGGAGTTAATAAACAACATATGAAAAAAGGAGCATGTTTGCAGTTAGTTTAATAATAAAGAAATGTTAAAAGAACGGATTTCCAGTAGTGGAATTCGTTCTTTTTCGCTACATATAGGATTAAAGATATTTTCGAAGAAATTATATAATGAAGCATTTGTTAAAATTTTTTATGGAAGTAAACTATGGCGACAGAAATTATTATAACTGTAGTTATTATTTTAGGAATTGCATTATTAATAGACAAAATCTAATGATGTTTTTCGTAATAGCTTAAGTATATCTGTTCCCATCTGATCAGGGTTAGTGGCAAATAATCGAGAGCGATAATTTGATAAGACAACTACACCTATTTGTTTCGCTGGATCGAAACCTAAAAAGCTTGAAAATCCTTGGGTTGAACCATTATGCCAAATAATCTCATCTTCTAGAAACCACCCTAAACCAACATTTATATTTTTAGCAATTTCCATTGTGGATTTCTGTGTTAATTGATAGCCCTCATTTTCACTGCTTATATGCGCTTTTATAAATTCCAACATATCATTAACAGTCGATCGTAAAGCGCCTGCTCCCATAAAGTCCCTCATATGCAGCGGAGACTGCTTTCTCCCTTTTACATCATGCCCTTTCAGCATACGATATTGTTTTTCTGTAGGAACCGATATGGATGTATCTTCCAAGTGTAAGGGATCCATTATGTTTTTTTTAAGAGCTGTTTCATAGTCGGTGTTTAGTTCCGTGGCTAAAATATGTCCTAACAAACCCATGCCAGCATTAGAATAACGAAACTTTAATTTAGGTTCTTTACGATGTTTATAAAAATAATCAATGACTTCACTTAGTGAAAATAAACAATAAGGATCGCGAGGTGTTCTTGAATCAAAAAGATTGATAATTGATTTCCACATACCTATCCCTGGTAACCCCGAAGTATGATTCGCTAAATGACTTAACGTAACAGGATGATTATCGGATAATTTTAGGATATACCTACCAATGGAATCACTCTCGGAGAGTAGACCCTTGTGTATCATTTCCCCTAAAAGCGTAGTTGTAAAAACCTTAGAAATAGAACCAATTTCATAAATAAATGGTTTATCTTCCTTTTTCAAACTTACTGAAGAGCCAGTATATATATAAGTAGCAGATTGATTCTTGTACATAATTCCTATGGACAATAATAAATGTTTACGAGGTTTAACGTATGGCTGTACAATCCTAGATATTTCATGTTGTAAAGCATTAATATTCATAACAATACCCTCCAATTAGTTTATTAATATAAATATTTAATTTGTATTAACTATTTACCAAAACAAAATGGAATAAGCTCTATTCATTTTTTTCCTTGCACAACTACTTTTTTGAACTTCGTGAATATATCTTTTAACTGAATTAGGTCCTCCATTTCTAATTTTGAATAATATTTGTCGATGATTGCCAATTCAATCTCCTCGTGCTTTTGAAAATAAGAATGACCCCGATTATCAAGTTCAATAAGAACTTCCCTTCTATCCTTTAGATTAATGGTTCTTTTTATATAACCATCCTTTTCTAATCTATTTACCAATTGGCTTATAGCACTTGCAGAGGTCCCCATTAATTTAGATAGTTCGTAAGTTTGAAGGGCTCCTTTTTGATGTAGGAAATTTAAAAATATAGCCTGTTTATCAGTAATTTTATCGTCTAATAGTGACGAAAATTCTTCCGCCAATAAAAGATTAGTTTCATATTCAATCTGATTAATTTCTTTTACTAGCTGAACTAATTGCTGAAACACTTTATAATCACCTCAATTGTTAATATACATTAATTATTAATAAAGTTAAACAAAAATGTAACCTATCCTTTCTAATTATATTTCCAAGGTATCATTAAAACTTTAATTTATTCGTTAGCTGATTTTACTTTCCCATTTATCTAATTTTTTACTAATTAACTCATGTAATTCCTTATCGTTCTCGGACAATTTATAAAACATAGCCAGGGCTACCAAAATTACATCAATGCATTCTTCTTTTACATCTTCAATGCCCAATTGTTTATACTCACTTCCGCTCGCTTTTACGTATGATAGTACAGCTTGTGAGGTTTCTCCAACTTCCTCTGATAGTTTTAACGCCATTTGCACTAACGTTTTTGGCTCTTTTTCACTGAGTAATTTTATTTCTTTTAGCAGCTGTTCCAAGATTTTTTCCCCATTTCTCGAATTATTTCTAAAGCTATTTAAATTTTATTAGTGTAATTTATGTGTATAGAAACTTTTGAAATCCTTAAGTTCCTTTACTAACCCTTTTGAATTATATTAATTTAATAAGATTGTAAATACTACTCAAAAACAACTACAATTTTACTTATATCATTGTAAAGGAGTGGGCAGATGTTTTTCTTAACAAGTGAACAACAAGCAATTTTCGATGTAGCAAATACATATCCATTTGGAGAAGACATTGATGTCGAATTTGAAGAATATTTATACGGGAATTTAGCAAGGTATATAGCTGTTGTCCCGCAAAATTTTCAGGCAGGAATAATTAAGCAAACTTTATTTAAAAACGAAGCTTTAATGGATCAATTTGAAGAATGGTGTAATAATACGATTGAGCAATTTACGACTAATAGAAATGCTATTTTTGCAAAGCGTGAAACCATTGTTGAACGCTTTAATTCAACTGCGCAAACTATTTTTTCACAGTCGTTACATGATGGTGAAATATTAAATGCTGAGCAGCAAGGAACTAAATTTACACTACTATTAAATATGAGTGGTGGGTTTACAGCGCAATCAATTGTGCAGTTAGTTTTTCATGATGTACAAATAGAAGGGGAGCTTGATGGCTATTATGTGTATGACGAACTAGTAGAAACAGAAGATGGATTTGCATTACGTGTTTTATCTAGTTTTGGTAGTCCTTATATGGAATGGACGGTTTATTTCAAAGATATCACAGCGAACTACTTGTATCGTCCGGCAGTATATAGTGAATTAGGAGAAATCGCTACGTGGGAGGACTATGTTGCTGCGCTAAACCTAAATGATAAATACTATATTGTACAAAATATGAACTTTGTAGAGATTGATTTATCTAGTCTTTCGCAAACAGCCGATGGGATTTTTGCAGGAGAGGTATTACTGGGTGGCACTTTTGAGGAAGCAAGAGAGCAAATTTATTGCGCTACCTACGAAGACCCATATGCTCATTTTAGTGAACCGATTCCAATGAACGAGTTACAGGATGCTATGTTTGATCTAGATCAAACGATGCGTGTACGTGCTTTCAACACCGCTTTTGCATTAGGAGAAGAAGTGGCAAGCATAGTGAATGAAGTACTTCGCAAAGCCAATGTACATAGTGAGGAAAATATGTATTTTAGTATTATGGCAACTCATTTTGAAAAGCTCGGTTGTTTAGCAGATGATGTGAAAAAGAAATGGATAGAGGAGTGAGGGTTAGTTAGAGATTTTTTAGGGGACAGCGGCTGCAAAACGCTAGTTGATAGGTTTCTACATTCGGCGAATTGTGAAGCGGTTGCTTGCTTAGAGTTAGTTTAATGAAAAAAGAACGAATCTCTGATAATGGAATTCGTTCTTTTTTGTAATCAAGTTAATGAGCATTTTTCAAATAAGAGAACTTGTTCAAGTTTCTTCTTTAAGGATAATCTCATTTAATTTCTTTATTCCTGTAATTCTTCCCATTGTTCTATGAATGTAGCCATTGATTTTTCTACTTCAACGTCACTCGGGACATGGCTCAGTATTTCCTCTTGTGTATAAGGTTTACCACCTTTTACAATGATAGCGATATCCTTTGTATGTTTAATGTTCTCTAAGGGATTGTTGTTTAAAATAACTAAGTCAGCAATAGATCCTTCTTTAATTACACCAATACCATCATGATTGATCGATTTAGCCGCATTTACTGTCGCTGCTTGTAAAGCTTCCATTTCAGTAAAGCCAATCTCCACAAATATTTCGAGTTCACGGTGTAAGGCCATTCCAGGATATGTATATAATAGGGCAGGTGTATCCGTTCCAGCAACGACTGTTCCACCCATGTCATAGTAAGTTTTAGCAATAGCTTTCGTTAAGTTATGTGTTTTGGCATTATATTTTCTTATCGCGTCTACATGTTGCGCTTGTTGTTTCCAATAATCCATCAGGTAATTAATTTTTGTCGCGGATTCTATGACAATATCTTTAGGAGACCATACTTCAGGGTATTTAATAGATTGATTGTAAACGACCAGTGTTGGGCATAGTTTTACATTGTATGCCAACATTTTCTCACAAATTTCTTTTATTTTTTCTTGGTCAGGGTTTTCCCAATCAATGTGACTCCATTCCTCTTGGTCAATTACAAATAGATTCCACCCTTTATACATCGCATGTGCAAAACCAGATGCATGCTCAAACCAAGTAACCCCACCCCCAGCTGCGTCTAAAGCTGTTAAGTCTTTTGAATTTTCTAAATCGATGGCAACTTCCAAGTTATATTTCTTCGCCTCATCTACAGCAGCTGCCATAACATCTCTTTTGATCCATCCATACAATTTAACAAACTTTGCCCCTACTTCTACTTGTCTACGAACTTCTTTCCTCGCTTCTTCTGGATCGTCTGTTACGAGATTACCATAGCTAGTTGGACCCCATTGACCAGGTGTTCCATCAATCATTCTATCAGATGCGTATACTCGTGGCGTTGGTGCATCATCAGGTTTCTCAATTAAGTTTTTTAGTAAGAGGACATTACCGGCAGCATTTCGCACTGTCGTTACCCCTGATGCAACGAAATGGGGAGCAAAACGATCATTAATATGGCAATGCATATCGATTAAACCTGGGATAATATATTTACCTTCAGCATCAACTATATCTACACCTTGTGGTAACACGTCGTCACTTTTAAATATTCTTTTCACTGTATTTCTCTCTACTTCGATTGAACCTACATAAGAACCTCCATTTTCCACATCAATGATTGTTCCATTTTTAATAATTAAATTACTCATTTTTTACCTCCTTGAATTTTCTGTTTAATATATTATGCATTGGTTTTATTTACATAAATTTCTGTATTTATTATTTCATTAAACGTAATAATACTCAAGGAATTACTAGGAAATAATGATCTGAGATACTAATGAAGCATTTGTTATAATTCTTTAAGGAGGTGAACTATGACGACAGAAATTATTATAACCGTAATTATAATTTTAGGAATTGTATTCTTAATAGATAAAATTTACGGAAAAATTAATTTAGAAAATTATTCTCCTATGTGGGAGTATTTTTCTAAAGCCCTTCTCTATGGGTTTATTGCTAGCATTACATTATTCTATGGCAAGGAATCGCTAAGAGATGTTAATGCACTAGAATGGGCCATCGTTTCAGTTTCAGTAATAGAAGGAATAGGAAACTATATTAATTATGTAAAAGAATCAAAAAGGAGAAAAGAAGAAAAAAGAAAGACTTGAGGTAATCAAACTTAGCTACATAATGAAATAATTCTTTAATTTAATAGAGTCGGTAATCAAAAGGGATTGATACTATTTTGGTAAGTGAAAGAAAGTAGAAGATAAGGTAAGTCGGCATTTCGTGTTTGTAGGAAAAGGTGAAAACCTAGAAATAATGTACTGAAAAACCACATTACCGTTTCAGTGGTAATTAATTTGAGGGGGAACACAAGAAAATAAAAATTTTTAGGACGTTCAAATAAAATGGGCGTCTTTTTTACGTCTAAAACGAAGAGTATAGGTGAAATATTACAGGACTAACTTTAGGAAGGTTATTTGATATAAGATAATTTCTCTTTCATAGGTTTACTGACAATATATATGATTGCTTTTACAAGTTTTCTATTTGCCAATCGTGCCGTCAAGCCATTAGAAAAGGTTTGGAAACAAGTTTGTAACTGATACATCTTATGAATTAAAAAAACCTTTTTTAATTTACTAAGGTTTGGTTCATCATTGATAGAAACAAGAACATGGTATATAGTCGCATTATTAATCTTGTTGATTAAAATCTTTGAGTGGGGTGATTCAAATGGCATCTATTGAAATTATTTCATTGAATGTGGGTATGCCTAAACAGGTCCAATTCCAGCAGAAGGAAATTTCCACAGGAATATTCAAAACGCCTACAAATGAAGCGCTGTATCTATCTTCTCTAAACTTTGAAGGAGATGGGCAAGGGGATCTTATTCATCATGGAGGTAGGGAGAAAGCAGTATGTGTTTATCCTTACGAACATTATCCATTTTGGGAAAATGAATTAAAAAGACCGTTAGAGTACGGGGCTTTAGGGGAAAATTTAACGATTAAAGGTTTGTTGGAAACTGATGTCTGCATTGGGGACGTTTTTAAGCTTGGTAAAGCAATTGTTCAAGTTAGTCAGCCAAGACAACCTTGTTATAAGTTGACGGTTAGGTATGGTTTGCCTGATATGCTTTTGAAAGTACAACAAACGGGTTATACCGGATTTTATTTCCGCGTTTTGGAGGAGGGAGTCGTTTCTAAAGATGACGAACTATCGCTTCTTCAGCGTCAACCTAAGGAAGTGACAATTTCATTTGCTAATAGAATTATGCACCGAGAGAAGGATAATATTGAAGGCATCAAACAAATCCTTGAAGTGGAGGAGTTGTCCTCGAATTGGAGAAAGACGTTTTTAAAACGTTTGGCGGGAACAGAGAAAGATTCTAGTGAAAGATTAACAGGTAATATGTAAGGCTAAAGTATAAAGGACATTTTGAAAAAAGCTAGGCAACTCGTTGAGGCTACTGTCTGTATTTTGCAGGCAGCAGCTTTTTTTAATTTCATGGCCCATGATAGTGGCTGTAGTACGTCATGTAACTTTTAATTCGCTATACTATCATGAAAATTAGTGTTATTTCAACGTTTTGCAGAAAAGGAGATATCTCTAAAATTATCAGGGTAATCATCATATTTACCTATGATAACGATAGGTAATTTGAAATTGATGATGCCGAAATTCAACCCTATACTTAAATTAAGTAGCAGCGCTACATAAAAAATGAAGGAGTGAATGTTAATGACTCAAGCAATTTTTTATCATGCAGGTTGTCCAGTTTGTGTAGAAGCAGAGCAAGTGGTTGTTGATTATCTAGACAAGTCAAAAGTTAATACGGAGATTGTGCATCTTGGTACGGCGCAAAACCGAATCGAGGAAGCTGAGAAGGCGGGGGTTAAATCCGTTCCAGCTCTAGTGCTTAACGGAATTGCCTATCATATCAATTTCGGTGCAAGCCTTGAGGATGTAAAAGGTTAAAAGACACAAAGAAGGTACCTAAAACGGTGCCTTCTTTTATAATCCTTACCCACAAAGCGCCCTCCAAGAATGCCCCAGAGATACTTTCTCATTCAAAGTCTCGGGTAGTGATTGATAATCGCTTTGTGTGCATCGGACTTTGTTTCCTGGAAAACATTAATTCCTTTGGAGTTCCCGCCTAGAGAAGTGATTGCAAAGCACCTAAAATTTGTTACGTTTTAGAGAGTAGAATCGTTTAAAATTTTTTGCTGTTAACAGTTGATACTAATTGCTCCATAAATACACGACTGGCTGCACATAAATGTTTATTTTTACGATACACGATACCAATTTGTGTAGTGAGCATCGGATTTTTAAGCGGGATTGTGCGAATATGTGGATTATCAATATAATCCAAGTAACCTTTTGGTAGGATAGTGACACCCATTCCTTTGGCAACCATTGTAATGATTGATTCCATTGTTGTCATTTCGAGTACTGGTTGGGGTGTGAATGCTAGTGATTGGCACTGTTCGTTGATTACTTGTCGTAAGAAATAAGTATTCGGTAATAGAACAGAAGGTGTTTCCTTTAAAATATCAAGCGTTACAAACGCTGCTTGGGCGATGGGATGGTCTACAGCTACCGCTAGTGCTAGATTTTCCTGATAAAGCGGGATGGTTTCAAGATCTTCGTGCTCCATTGGCAAGAAAACAATTCCCAGATCAAGCTCATTTTGCAGCAATCCGTTATAAATATCACCAGTTCGCAGCCCAAGCAAAGAAAGCTCTACATTTGGGTAACTATTATGGAATCCCATCACCGTTGGAGGAAGTAAGTAATTGACAACGGTTAGAAGTGCACCAATTTTTAATGTACCCCTCTCTAAACCTTGCAATTCGCTAATTGCTGCGCGTGCCTGTGAGAGTTCATGAAACACATTATAACTATGATGTAGCAATGCTCGACCTGCTTCGGTAAGTAGCGTTTTCTTGCCAACACGATCAAAGAGAGGCATACCAATTTCATGCTCAAGCAAACGAATTTGCTGACTAAGTGAGGGCTGGGTGATGCCAAGTTTTTCAGCAGCACGAGTAAAATGCAATTCTTGACTTAATGTCAGAAAGTATTCCAATTGCTTCAGTTCCACTTGATTTCCCCCTTTAATGCTCCTTTTATAATGATAGGAATTTTTTATTATTATACGTTAAACGATATTGAATTACTAATGGGTTATTTGCGGGAAATGTATGTGGAGAGAGGGCGATTATAGAATCATCAGCCATAATTGATTATTTATAATAATGGATTATTTTAACTATCCTATTATATCGAAAAAGTATGCATAATTAAATTTTTTAATATTTTTCATATAATGATTTCCGTGTTAGTATGGTCCTGTAAATGAACTGAGGAAGCCTAAAATAAATAGCTACATACTTATAATCTCCAGTTCTTTTTTATAGGATTAATAGGCTGTCTTGAAAGTTAAAGCACCCTTGAATAATGAAAAATCTAGTTTTACTTCTTCGCTTTAAAAATGAATGTAAAGAAGTTAAATCTAGTGCTTTCAACATATTCAAAAGAAATATTCACTTTTCTAAAGGGAAAATATTTCAGACAACCCCACTGATAAAGGAGTCGTTAATGACATATTATGCATATTAATCAATTAAATAATAAGCAAGTGAAAGTAGTGCCATTAATGATAGCACTGCTCATTTGTGGGTTTATGGGGATGTTTAGTGAAACAGCCCTTAATATTGCTTTACATCATTTAATGATAGAATTTGATGTTTCTGCTGCAACTGTGCAGTGGTTAACAACTAGTTATCTACTTGTATTAGGTACCCTTATCCCTATTTCAAGCTTGCTAATTAGACGTTTTAAAACGAAAAAAATATTTATTACGGCTTTAATTTTTTCTATTACTGGTTTAGTGCTTGCAGCCAATTCTCCAAGCTTTTCTATGTTATTACTTGGTCGAATTATTCAAGCGTGTGGAACAGGTTTAGCCACACCAATTTTATTTAATACGATTTTGGTTATTTTTCCACCACATAGGCGTGGAGTTGCTATGGGGATGGTTAGTTTAGTGATGATGTTTGCTCCAGCAACTGGTCCAGCCATTTCTGGATTTATTGTGGAGTATTTAAACTGGCATTGGATATTTTTGATACCTATTCCGTTTTTATTACTGTCATTATGCTTAGGTCTAATTCATATAATTGACCTTTCTGTTGAAAAGAAACCAGCAATTGATTTTATCTCTATAGTTTTATCAACTTTAGGATTTAGCGGACTCGTTATGGGATTCAGTCTAGCTGGGGAAGAACAATTAGGATGGTCTAGTTTACCAGTTACTCTTGCTCTTATCATCGGAGGAATTTCCTTAGCTTTATTTGGGTGGCGTCAATTAAAGCTTGAAGAGCCTATTCTTAATGTTCGTGTTTTTAAACATCCGATGTTTATGATGGGGATAGGATTAACGGTTTTGAGTAACTTCATCATTTTCTCAAGTAATTTACTATTACCTATGTACATACAAGGTGGTTTAGGCTTATCGTCCGCTGATGCGGGCTTGTTGCTATTACCTGGAGGAATCATCAATGGAATTATGGCGCTCATTACTGGACATTTATTTGATAAATTTGGTCCAAGATGGGTAGTGATACCAGGCTTCATCTTTGGCACCATTTCGGTATTAGTCTTTTCGCAAATAACTACCACTACCAACGGGTTAACAATTATTATCTTTTATACTTTGTTAATGGTAGGGATGTCTATGATTACAACACCATCACAGACCAACGGATTAAATCAATTACAACGAAGTAACTATCCTGATGGAACAGCGATTGTCAATACTACTATTCAAACTTCTGGTGCAATTGGCACAGCAATCGCTGTTAGCATACTAAACAGAAATCAAAATGCTATTTTATCTCAAGTAAGTAATCCTGAGAGCCCAGTTGCAAAGGTTGAGGCCATAGTTTACGGTATTCAGCATTCCTATACCTTTGCTGTTATCATAGCTATTATTGGTCTGATTTGCTCCTTATTTATTAAGCGTGTGCTAGTTACGCAGCCAACATTAAAATAAATAACTGCTTGGCATAATTACGCTCAGCTGACTTTTGTTCAGTTGAGCTTTTGTGCTCTATAGGCTCCTAATTTTTTCGTGAAACTTTCAAAGAAATTAAACGTAAATACAGTAAACGAGAATAAAGGGAGGGGCATCCAATTGAAAATTGTAATATGGATTGCTGGAGGTATAGCACTCGCACTTGTTTTACTGTTTGGCATTGGGGTTTATATGTTTAATAAGGAAGCAAAAGCAGCAGATTCTGACTATATCATTGATTTTATTAAAGAAAATGCTGCAAAGGAAAATGTGGCACTATCGATTACATATAATGACGAAAACTGGGCTAGTGTGAATAAAGAGAAAATGTTGCCTTTAGCAAGTACAGTGAAAATTATTGTAGCGATTGAATACGCGCAACAGGCAGCACAGGGGAAAATTGATCCGAATCAGCAAGTGAGTATACAGGAATTGGAGAAGTTTTACATAGCAAAAACAGATGGTGGCGCACATGAGGCTTGGCTAGCCCAGCTGCAAGGAGATAGTGCCTCATTACAGGAGATTGCTAAAGGAATGATTGGTTATAGCTCGAATGCCAATACAGACTATTTGATTAATGTGTTAGGTCTTGAAAATATTAATCAAACACTTAGTAGCTTAGGTCTTTTAAAGCATGACCCTTTATATCCAATTGTTAGTGCACAATATGTACCTGCACAGTTAATGCGTGAACAAAACTTAACAAAGAAGGAATTACTGAAGGCGATGCAAGAAATGGATATGGAGGAATATCGCAGACGGACGGTAGAACTTCATAATAGCTGGTTAACTAAGCCGTTGTCAGAGCAGGATAAAAAGCAATTAGGGAAAGTGATGGACCTAGGCATGCAAAAAATTTGGTCAGATCGCTTACCACGCTCAACAACAGAGGACTATGTAACGCTAATGAATAGACTCAACAACAAAACTTACTTTAGCAAGGAGGTTTATCAATATCTCGACCCTGTAATGGAGCAATTAATGGAGAGCGAGGGCAATCGTAAGCTGTTCACTCATGCGGGACAAAAGGGTGGCTCCACTGTATTTGTTTTAACCGTTGCTATGTACGCAACAGATAAGAAACAAAACAAGACGGAATTAGCGTTTTTCTCCAATGATTTATCCATTGTAGAACAGAAAAAACTCTCTCAAAATTTAAATAGCTTTCAACTGAAATTTTTAACAGATGCAGCGTTTCGGGATAGGGTGAAAAGTGAGTTAGCAAATTAATTACAAAACGAAGCAAATAACATAAACTAGAGGTTATTCAATGGACACTATATTTATCGATTGGCTTCAAACACCAAGTTTTGCAAAAGGCGCTGCTAGCTTTTTGTTATTATTGGCATTATCATTTGTTCCATTTATGCCGATTGCTATTGTTTATAGTACGATTGGTTTGGCATATCCGTTATGGATTGCCCTCGCTATAAACATTAGTGGCAGTGTACTAGGTGCTATTTTAATGTTTGTGCTGTGTAAAAATTTTTTGAAAAATTACTATGAGAAAAAGCTAAATAAGCTGAACCAATCGTCAAAGTTCTTCACTTTACTTCAAAAAAATGGCTTTTTAGCGATTTTGATTGCAAGGTTGATTCCTTTTCTACCAACAGCCTTAGTAAATATTATTTGTGGTGCTTTTCAAGTGCCCTTAAAAACGTATGCCTTAGCAACATTGCTTGGCAAACTACCATCCATTGTTATTTATTCGTTCGTTGGGAACCAACTGCTGGAAAAGAATTATTTTGTATTTAGTATTGCGGCAATCTATTTAGTTATTTTGCTTGTTTTGTCTCGTAAATTGAAGAAGAGCTGGGATGTATAGCTTTGAAATGGTTGCAAGCAAATATTGCATTTTAGCTCGAGTGTAGGCCTAAAGTAACGATTCGCTCAATGAGCAGGTGAATTCGCCCGTTAAACGGATAGATTCGCCCGAAAGCTTAATGGTCTATAAAATAAAAACTTATCATTTCAAGGGAGGTTGGGCTTATCCAACATTCCCTTTTTGTTTTGTTTTGAATTTGCTGAACAGTAATTGCTAGAAGGAATTAAAGACGAAAAAAGGACGTGTCTTTATTTTAGTTCTTTCTATAAAATCAGTAGTAAGAAAATTCAGTGATTTGAAAAGGGGGAATTGGGATGTCAATGAAGGTTAATCAGCATGAAGTTAGCAAGGGGAGTCAAGGAGCGGTTTCAAGATTTCTAAAAATGTTAGGGCCAGGGTTGATTACATCAGCTTTAGTATTAGGACCAGGGTCAATAACGCTCTCTTCAAAGATTGGCGCAATTTATGGGACGCAGCTAGTGTGGATTTTAGTGTTAGCCGTTATATTAATGGCTAGCTATACGGAGATGAGCGCTCGTATTGGATTAGCTGGGAAAGCAACATTTATAGGGATTGTAAGAGAGCGTTGGGGGAAAATAGCCGCAATCTTTATAGGTATAGGTGCATTTTTAGTATGTGCCTCCTTCCAAGCTGGTAATGCAATTGGTACAGGGATTGCAGTTGAAGCAATTACAGGAGTCAACTCAAAAGTGTGGATAATTGTTGGCACTGTGCTGGCTGTTGGACTATTGTTTTTTACACATTTTTATAAAATTTTAGAAAAACTTATGCTTGTACTAGTTATTATTATGCTTTTGGCATTTTTAATCACAACAATTGTAGTTAGACCTTCACTTTCAGACATATTTAGTGGATTAATTCCTGCATTGCCTGAAGGAAGTGTCGGATTAATCATTGCATTGTTCGCAACTTCTTTTTCAATCGTAGGGGCACTGTATCAATCCTATCTTGTGCGTGAAAAAGGTGCAAAAATTTCACAAGCAAAAGAAACAGTAGCTGAAGCATTTTTCGGGATATTTTTACTTGGCTTCATTTCGTTTTTAATTATGATAACAGCTGCAGCAGTTTTAAAGCCAATGGGCATCGTAGTAAATAATGCAATTGAGATGGCTGATATTTTGAAGCCATCATTTGGTGGATTTGCAGTATTTGTTTTTGTATTAGGCTTGTTTGGTGCCTCATTCTCTTCATTAGTTGGTAATGCCACAATTGGAGGAGGGCTATTTGCAGATGGGGTTGGCTTAGGGCATTCACTTTCAAATATAAAAGTTAAAATCGCGATTATTGGGGTTATGTTAATTGGCTCTATTATAGCGCTTGTATTTAATGGAGCTCCGGTAAATTTAATTATCTTTGCACAAGGTGTAACTATTTTTGTTGTTCCATTTATCGCAGTAGCAATCTTAGTTATTGCCAATACGAAATCCATTATGGGTGATTTAAAAAATGGGCTTGTAAGCAATATTTTTGCCATTGTAGGTTTACTTGTCTTAGTTTATTTAGCGTTTAATAATTTTAAAAATATATTTTTAGGGTAGAGTAGGGGGCTTTCAAATGTTAAACAATGTAGAACAGCTAGAGCAGTATATGGCAAGACCATCGACTGCATTAATAGAGGATGTAAAGAAAATCAAAGGGGATATTACAATCCTAGGTATTGGCGGGAAAATGGGACCGACATTAGCGTATTTATTAAAAAATGCGATTGATGCTGCAGGAACAAACCAGCAAGTGATAGGGGTTTCGCGATTTTCGCAAGGGACACTTCAAGAGGAATTAAACGATAAAGGAATTGCTACAATCGCATGTGATTTATTAAGTGATGAGGAATTAAAAAAATTACCAAAAACAGAGAATGTTATATATATGGCAGGTAATAAGTTTGGCACACAAGGAAATGAGCATTTTACTTGGGCAATGAATAGCTATTTACCAGGGCGTGTCGCTGAGCACTATAAAGGCTCTAAAATTGTTGTATTTTCAACAGGAAATGTCTATCCGTTATCTGCTGTAAAAAATGGTGGATGTGATGAATCGCAAGCACCTAATCCAGTTGGAGAATATGGGCAATCCTCATTAGGACGTGAGCGTGTATTCACATATTTTTCGCATCGAGATCAAACACCTATGTCAATTTTTAGGCTGAATTACGCAATAGATTTAAGATATGGTGTGTTAGTTGAAATTGCTCGCTCTGTATATAGTGAGCAACCAATTGATGTAACGATGGGGCATGTGAATGTAATTTGGCAAGGAAGTGCAAATGAATATGCAATTCGCTCATTATTACATGCCACGACCCCGCCAAATATTTTTAATGCGACGGGGCCAGAAACATTATCTGTTCGTTGGCTAGCAGAGCAATTTGGCAAACGCTTTAATAAAAATCCGCAAATTATAGGTCAAGAAAGTGATACAGCATTGCTAAGTAACTCTTCAAAAGCTCATAGAGCATTTGGCTACCCTTCCGTTTCAATTGAAGAGCTACTAGATTTAATTGCATATTGGATTGATAACGATGGTGAATATATAAATAAACCGACACATTTCCAAGAAAGAAAGGGGCGCTACTAAGTGATAAATGAGCAAATTAAAAAGAAAATTATAGAAGGCTCCTTTCTTCCAGCGCACCCATTAGCGTTAAACGAAGATAAAACGCTAGATGAGGTTTCTCAAAGACGTTTAACAAGATATTATATTGCTGCTGGTGTAGATGGGATAGCTGTAGGAGTGCATACAACACAATTTGAAATTCATGATGACTTTGAATTGTACAAAAAAGTACTTGCGCTTGCTAATGAGGAAATTAATAACCATGCCCAACCGGATTTTATTAAAATAGCAGGTGTTAGTGGTGAAATAGAGCAAGCTAAAAAAGAGGCACAGTATGCTAAAGAGATAGGTTACCATCTTGTACTATTAAGCAATAATGGCTTAGCGCATCTTTCAGAGGAGCAACTGTTAGAAAGGGCAAAAGCTGTCGCTAGCATTATCCCTATTATTGGATTTTATTTGCAACCAGCAGTAGGAGGAAGAATTTTCAGTGAGGGCTATTGGCGAGAGTTTTGTGAAATACCAACAGTATATGCAATTAAAATAGCACCATTTAATCGCTATTTAACGATTGATGTTGCAAGGGCTGTAATGCATTCTTCGCGCGAACAGGAAATCGCGTTATATACAGGAAACGATGACACAATTGTGCATGATTTATTTACAGTTTTTGAAGAGGAAATAAATAATAAGCGAGTACAAAAACGCATTGTAGGCGGTTTATTAGGGCATTGGGCTGTATGGACTTCGACAGCAGTAAAATTATTTAAAGAAATTAAGGTCGAGCGAGAACAAGAGCAGCTACCATTAAAGTGGATGACAACTGCCCAACAAATCACACATGCTAATGCCGCTTTCTTTGATTCGAAAAATCAGTTTAAAGGTAGCATTGCTGGCATAAATGAAGTGCTAACACGACAAGGGCTAATGATGCAAAATATTTGTATTAGTGAGCGTGAAGTACTGAGTGAAGGGCAAGCGCAATTAATTGAGCAAGTATATGAACTGTATCCTCATTTACATGATGATGATTTTGTAGCGGATTTTTTACAAAAGGACAATGAAAATCTATTTTAATTCTAATGGAAAAAAATACAATTATTAAAAATCGTTAATATAAGAATTTTGCTAATTATTAGTTTATAATAGACGGCAACAGGTATCTGCTTCTTTGTTGCAATTGTGAATATTTCTAAGGGGCTTGTCTGGACTAATCCAGCAGCCCCTTGTTTGGGGGAATGGCTTTGTTGAAAGTAGCCTTTATAGGACCGTTTTGGATTAAGGATATGATAAAGGAATGCTTTTCTATGTTTCCGTCACTCACTGTGGAATATCGATTTTCAGATAATATTTTTGATGCGATTACGTTTACTGAGGAATTAGAAGGTAGCGTTGATTGTATTTTATTTTCAAGCAGAGCGACATATTTATTAGTAAAAGATTGCCTCTCACTTACGGTCGATTGTTATTTCATCCCATTAAAAGGAAATGGCTTATATAAAGCCCTTTTTGAGCTAACGACGAAAGCTTCGATTCAGCATATAAGTATTGATGGAGTAGCGGAAGAATATATCAATCCTATTGTTGAAAATATTGAGGATTTGAGCATTATATACGTAAATATATCAAGCCATGTTCAACAGGTGGAAGAGCTATGTCAAGAGCATGAAAAAAATTATCAAGCATATAAAAAGTTAGGTGTTATTACCTCATTAAAGCTAATTGCTGACAATTTGTTGATGGCAGGTGTTCCGGTAGTTTGGCTGCAACCGACAAAGGAAGATGTGATAGTATGTCTTGAAAGAATGCTCCTGTCCATGACAAAAAGAAGAGAGAAAGATCATCAAATTGTGTTTGGGAAAATTGCTCTACAAAGCTTTTCGGATAACCCACCGACGAATCAAGAAAATCTTCTGCAAAAATATAAAATTGAAAAATTAATTTCAAGATTTGTTGATGAAATGAATGGTCTTCTATTACCTAATAATGGTGATGAATACTTGTTTATAACACATAGAGGTGAATTCGAAAGGGCTACTGAAGGCTATAAAAATATTACATTATACAGTGATATGAAAAATTTGCAAAATTTCACGCTACAAATAGGTATTGGATTTGGTTGGACAACTTTTTTAGCATACTATCATGCAGAATTGGCTTTAGCTCAAGCTAAGCAAAGAAAGGGCAATCATTCCTTTATTGTGAATGAAGAGCGCGCTGTGATTGGCCCTGTTGAAATCGCCACACCGTTAATTTATAAATTAGAAGGCGAACCTCACTTAGCAGGTGTAAGAAAGAATGAAGTGATGAAGGCGTATCTTAAAAAGAATCGTTTAACACATTTTACAGCACAGGAAGTAGCAGCTACTTTTAATGTAACGAATCGAACGGCTAATCGGCTAATTGCTAGCTGGTTAGATACAGGCTTGATTGAAGTAAAAGGAACAGAAAAAGTGGAAAAGCGCGGTAGACCGAGACAACGATATGTTTTTAAGGAGGTAGCTGAATGAGAATAGGCTTAATTGGTAATGATACGTCGCATGTAGAAATATTTACGAGAATTTTGCAGGATGAATCACACCCATTCTACCTAGAGCATGGAACGATTTCCGGTTATATAGAAGCGAGCTCCTTTGATTTAGAAATTAGCGCTAATCGAGCTGCTAAGTATAAGGAAATATTAAAACAGTGGCAAGTGAAAAAATATGAAACAGTTGAAGAACTTGCGCCCCATATTGATGGCTGGATAATTGTAACAGTTGATGGAAGAAACCATGCAGCATGGTTTGAAAAGCTTGCACCATATGGAAAGCCTGTCTTTATCGATAAGCCAATTACCATTGGAATAGAATCCTTTAGCAAAATTGAGCAACTGGCTTTAAATTATGGGACACCAGTGTTCACTGCATCTAGCTTACGATTTAGTGAAGTGTTAAATGATTTTATTGATAAGCCAGTTGATTTTTTATATGCTTACGGACCATTGCCTAGCCAACCTGCGATGCCTGGCTATTATTGGTACGGAATCCACTCACTCGAATGGATTGATCAATTATTTAATTGTGATGTTGAGAAATTCGACAAGCTGCTTCTAGATAATGCGGAGCTTGTAACCTTGCATTTCCAAAATGGAAGAAAAGCAATATTTCGAGGGGAATATGAGTGGCATGATAAATTTGGGGGCGTAGTTCATTATGGCAATATTCCACATAGCCTAGAATTTTGGAAGATGAAAAAACCATATTATGTTTCCTTATTAGAGCAGATAATAAGCTTCTTTCAAACAGGCAAGCCACCAATTACATTAGATCAATCAAAACGAGTTATACAATGGATTGAAGAAATTAACCAATTGTAATCTTTCAAGGTTGAAGAAATAAGCTGTTAGAGAAATAGGCGAATGCGCATAGTTCCTAACGGCTTTTTGCACTTCAATAGAAAATTGAAGAAGAGTTGGAATGTATAGCTTTGGATTAGGCCTAAAGTAACGATTCGCCCGATTGGCTGGTGAATTCGCCCGTTAAACGGATATATTCGCCCGATTCCAAGCGAATTTCGCCCGTAAACTTAATGATTTGTAAAATAAAAATCAATTACGCCGAGATGGAATTGATTAAGCCACTTTGTAATATTGTGCGTAGCAGTGGTTATATGGAGCAATAAGCTGAGGCATTAATTTATACTCCAATTTTGCTTAAAACTAACAGGCAAGAGCGTTATTTGGTACAATAACAAGCAGTGGATAAAAGTAAAGGAGATATGTAATGACAAATAATGATATTTTAATTCGCTTGCGCTACGCATTCGATATTAAAAACATAGATATGATGGAGATTTTTAAGCTTGGTGGTATTGAAGTGACAAAAGAAGATGTGATGGATATGCTGATCAAGGTGAAGGAAGATGAGGAGGCACCTGAAAACTTTAAAAAATGTAATAATAAAATGCTTGAGGCATTTCTCAATGGCTTTATTACATTTAAGCGTGGTCCACAGCTATCTGACACTGGAGAGCCAGTTGCGCCACCAAAGGCTACAGGTCAGGAAAGCCCAAATAATATGCTACTAAAAAAAGTAAAAATCGCCTTAGCTTTAACGAGTGAGGATGTTATTGATTTAATAGATGAGGGCGGCGGTATTAAAGTATCGAAAGGTGAGCTTGGTGCGATTTTACGCAATCCGAGCCATAAAAACTATAAAGAATGCGGCGATAGCTTTGCTCGCTATTTTTTGAGAGGACTTACAAATAAATATCGTGCATAATTCTGCACAAAAAAGGACAGCTCTTAACGATTACTTAGAGCTGTTCTTTTTTATTTGGGCGTCCATTGTATTTAAAAAATCTTTCGTGATACGAACGACATATTTCACCTCGTCTAAATCACGCTCTCTTAATAGAGAATGATGGATGCTCAACATTAAATTTTTCTCTTCGATATCTGCAACATTCGTTAAGGTTTGAAAATTAAAAAGCTCATCTGGTGCAATATCTAATGCGTGCATTAAACATTCTAACGTGCTTAATGTAATATTTGATTGCCCGTTTTCTATATTAGAAATACGCCCTTTACTAAAGCTAATTTTTCCTGTTCTCTCTGCTAATTCATCTTGGCTTAAACCTTTTGCAATGCGAATTGCACGGAGTTGTTCCCCTACCAGCTTTAAAAAATCCGACATGTCATTTCACCTCTATGTTAAAAGCTAGTGAAAAACATTTTAAATGAAGATACCTTTAAAATAGTACATTTAATAAAAGTTGTATTATAATGGTACAAATGAAATAGGATATATTATATATGTATATAGGGGGAATATTTTGATGCAACAATATAAATTGGACCATTTAGCTAAAATTGTAAAAGATGCAACTGTACCACCCTCAAATTATTTTGCAAACGAAGGTATACCATTTGTTAATAGCGAGCATTGGGGACTATTGAAAAACATACAATACTTACCGAAAATTCAGCATCCCATAGAGCAGGATATATATCTAACTAAAGTACCAGCAGGAACAGTTTTAATACACTCAATTGAAAAGGCATATCATATTTGTCAGCAAGAGCTTTACATTGGAAAAAATATTATTGCCATTATCCCATGTCAATCAATGATCTTAAGTGAATATTTATTTTATTATTTACAAGCACAGCCATTAGTAATCGAAGAAATTGAGCAGCAAATTGTTCAGCTACCTAGTATTGAAACTCAGCAGAAGCTTATTGCCCGTTTTGCACAATGGCAAGCTATTTTAGAGCAGATTCAAAAGATATTAACAACATTGCCACAATTAGAGCAATATATGCTAACAGAAAATATCTATTTATTACGACTTCAAAAAGAGCAAAAGGAATTAATTGAAAAATTTAAATGGATAGGTGATATACATAAGGTACTGCTATATAACATGACAAAAAAGGTAAATTAAATATTTAGGATTGGGGATACGAAATGGAGGTAGCTATGCAACAAATTAATAACAAATTTATTAGACAAAACATGTATCGAGCTAAATATTTTGTTTGGATAGTAGTTACGCTTGAATTGTTATTAATCATGATAAACATTATACAGAATGGGGATATTTGGGACAGTTACTTATTACTACATTTACTGTTGCTTGTATTTTCTGTTTTATTTCTTTTTTTAACGAGTGTAATGGATAGAAAATCTTTTGATTATCAATTAGTCAAAATGATTATATGGAATTATTATTGGTTTACATTAATGTGGGCAGCAACAATTACATTATTAGACCAAGATTCTTACGGGCATGTGACAGCATATTTAATCAATTTACTAGGTGTCGCAATTATGTACCATATACGTCTAAAATCCTTTATTTTGCTACAAAGCATCCCAACACTCTACTTATTAGGTGGCTTAATAATAGTACAACCTAATACAGAAATCGTATTGGCGCATTTGGTTAATATCGCATTCTTTATTGTAATTAGTTTAGCAGGCTCGTATTTTATTTACCAAGGACACTACAGGATGTTTGAGCACGAGCAGTTATTGTTACAAAAAAATAATCAATTAGCATATACCAATGGTAGTTTACAGCTTTTAGCAACGCGTGACGAGTTAACAGCAATGCCGAATCGTCGCGGGCTATATGATTATGTGGAAGCAACAATGGGAAATAAAGCGCGCCATGTAACAGTGATGCTATTAGATATTGATGCCTTTAAGCATTTTAATGACTACTATGGTCATTTAGCTGGAGATAAAGCGTTACAGGAAGTTGCTGCAATTTTGAAGAAGCTAGCAGGAGAGCACCACTTTGTTGGGCGTTTTGGTGGCGAAGAGTTTATTTATTTAATGTTTGATGTAGAGCGTAAAGAAGCGCTACATTTTGCTAACAAAATATGTAGAATGGTCGAACTTCGGCGTATAAAACATGAAGCCTCGCCTTTTTTTCCATATGTGACCGTTAGTGTAGGTCTTGCTTCAAATCCTTTTTGTATAAAGGATGACCTGCATCAATTATTTCAGGATGCTGATGCAGCGTTATATCGCGCTAAAAAAGCTGGACGTAATTGTGCACAGTTATCTGTATAGAATAATTGGAATCAACATTCACCTCCATTCATACGATGTAAAATAAAGGCTTGAATGGAGGAAAAACTATTAGCATTTTAAATAAAATTAAAAATTACAGAGAAGAAGAAAATCGTCTGAAATGGGAAGGTAGCTTCGCGGATTATTTGGAGATTATTAAACGACGACCTGAAGTCGCACAAACTGCACATTCTCGTGTTTACAATATGCTGAAAAGTGCAGGTGTTGAAGAGAAAGATGGTCAGAAAATGTATCGCTTTTTCGGTGAGGAAATATTCGGATTAGAAACAGCTCTTGAGCGATTGGTAGAGGAATATTTTCATCCTGCTGCTAAAAGACTTGATGTGCGCAAGCGAATTTTATTGTTAATGGGACCTGTGAGTGGTGGGAAATCAACGATTGTGACAATGCTAAAGCGCGGTTTGGAGCAATTTTCACGTACAGAGCGTGGGGCGGTTTACGCAATTAAAGGCTGTCCAATGCATGAAGATCCATTACATTTAATTCCGCATCATTTGCGAGATGATTTTTATGAGGAGTACGGGATTCGTATCGAAGGAAGCTTGTCACCATTAAATACGATGCGCCTTGAGCAGGAGTATGGTGGACGTATTGAAGAAGTGCGAATAGAGCGTATTTTCTTTTCTGAGGATCGCCGAGTAGGTATAGGCACATTCACACCATCTGACCCGAAATCACAGGATATTGCCGATTTAACTGGGAGCATTGACTTTTCGACAATTGCACAGTACGGCTCGGAGTCTGATCCTCGTGCCTATCGCTTTGATGGCGAGCTGAATAAGGCAAACCGAGGAATGATGGAGTTTCAAGAAATGCTAAAGCTCGATGAAAAGTTTTTATGGCATTTACTATCATTAACACAGGAAGGCAATTTTAAAGCAGGGCGCTTTGCTTTAATTAGTGCAGACGAATTAATTGTCGCTCATACGAATGAAACAGAATATCGTACATTTATTGCTAATAAAAAGAATGAGGCATTGCATTCGCGTATTATCGTTATGCCAATTCCGTATAATTTAAAGGTTAGTCAGGAAGAGCGTATTTACGAAAAAATGATACATGATAGCGATATGGCACATGTACATATCGCACCGCATGCACTTAAAGTAGCTGCTATTTTTTCTGTTTTAACTAGGCTAGAAATTCCGAAAAAACAAGGTGTCGATGTTGTCAAAAAGATGCGCCTTTACAACGGGGAAAGCATCGAAGGCTATAACGAGGTTGATATTGAGGAATTGAAAAAGGAATATCCAAATGAAGGGATGCAGGGCATTGATCCGCGCTATGTCATTAACCGCATTTCCTCGGCAATTATTCGCAAGGAAGTGCCATCGATTAATGCGTTAGATGTGTTGCGTGCCTTGAAGGATGGCTTAGATCAGCACGCTTCTATTTCAGAGGATGACCGCAAAAAATTTATGAATTATATTGCGGTTGCTCGTCGCGAATACGATGAAATTGCGAAAAAGGAAGTGCAAAAGGCCTTTGTTTATTCGTATGAGGAATCGGCAAAAACATTATTGAACAATTACCTTGATAATGTAGAGGCATTTTGCAATAAAAATAAGCTGCGCGATCCATTAACAGGTGAGGAAATGAATCCTGATGAAAAGCTAATGCGCTCAATTGAAGAGCAAATCGGCGTATCTGAAAATGCGAAAAAGGCATTTCGTGAGGAAATATTAATTCGTTTATCGGCCTTTGCGAGAAAGGGCAAACGCTTCGATTACCATTCGCACGATCGTCTACGTGAGGCGATTCAGAAGAAGCTATTCGCCGATTTGAAGGATGTCGTAAAAATTACTACATCATCGCAAACACCAGATGAAGCACAGCTGAAAAAAATAAACGAAGTTGTCGCAACGCTTGTAGATGAGCACGGCTACAATACAACATCGGCGAACGAATTGCTTCGCTATGTGGGAAGTTTATTGAATCGATAAGGCGAATTTATGGAGAACATGGAATAAACCTTTGAAAACGTGGAATAAACTCTGAGAAACATGGAATAAACTTTTGAAAATGTGGAATAAACTCTGAAAAACATGGAATAAACCTCGCAAAGGGCAGTGTAGGAATGCAATTTTCCCCTACACTGCCCATTTTAACTAAAAGTCGCCATCACAAACTGACGAAATGTCTCCTCTTCCTCAATAAAAGGAAAATGATTGCTCTGCTCAAAAGTTTGCAGTGTTGCATTAGGCATAAGCGTAGCAGTTTCAGCAGAAAACTCATATGGGCATTGCGCATCATGTAAGCCACAGTATATATAGGCTGTTGTAGCAACATGAGGTAATTCAGGTCGTAAATCGTATGTAGGTAGCTCCTCGTAAGAGAAATAATCAAGTCGCTTTGAAACAGTTTTGCCGCTATTAGGACGACTAATCATCGTGTCATAAAGCTTTTCATCATACAATGACATAAGCGACCATTCTTTGCTTCCAGCGCGTCTCTCTTCAAGTGTCGATTCTGGGTTACGTAGCATTACTAAAATTTCCTTAATGCGTAGATTATTCGGGTTAGCTGAACAATAAATGCTACTAGGATGTCGCATATAATCAGAAGAAGCGCATAAGCCACCTGCGACGATATACACAAGGCTATCTGGATGCATAATAGCGTATTTTAATGCCAACATTCCACCTGTCGAATGTCCTGCAAATATCCACTGTTCAAATCCTAGTGCTAGACGGACTGCTTCTAAATCTTCTACAGTATGCGTCATGCTGTAATTAAATTTGGAAAGGTCATCTGTTGAATTGCCACAGCCTCTTAAATTAACTAAATAGACAGTTGCATGTGCTGTGAATAAATCTGCAAATATATTACCTCGGGAATCGTATTCGCTGTATAAATGTGTTACGCAGATAGGTTGACCATTCCCCTTTTTAAACACTTCAAAAGTCCCTCGCGTTGTTTCAATTAAAATTTTCTCCCACATTCCCAAACCCACTTTCTGAAATTTTATTATATTCATTATACTGAAATTATTTCGCGAATACAGTTCAAAAATTCAGTAGGATTGCATAGTATAAAAAAAGCGAATTTGCAGATGGGTGTGGATAAAATGAGTGACAAGCAGCAACAGCAGTTCATTATCTCAAAGGAAAATTGGTCCCTCCATCGTAAAGGATATCAGGACCAAGAACGTCATCGACAGAAAATTGACGAGGCGATTAAAAATAATTTACCAGAGTTAATTAGTGAGGAAAGTATTATTTTATCAAAAGGTCGAGAGGTCATTAAAATTCCGATTCGTTCTTTAGATGAATATAAAATTCGTTACAATACAGATAAATCAAAGCATGTTGGGCAAGGGCAGGGGGATAGCCAAGTAGGCGATGTCATTGCGCGAGATGGTAAAGCACAGCAAGGACAAGGAAGAGAGGCTGGCAAGGAAGCTGGAAAAGATTATTATGAGGCTGAGGTACGGCTAGAGGACGTTGAGGAAATGCTGTTTCAACAGCTAGCTCTCCCCAATTTACAGCAAAAAGAAGTGGCGAATATAGCGACCAATAAAATAGAATTTAATGATATTCGTAAAAAGGGCTTAATGGGCAACATTGATAAAAAGCGTACCATTTTAACAGCGATTAAACGCAATGCAATAGATGGGAAGGCAGCAATTAATCCGATTCATCAAGACGATTTACGTTTTAAAACGTGGGATGAGGTTGTGAAGCCTGAGTCGCGCGCAGTTGTACTAGCGATGATGGATACGAGTGGTTCGATGGGGATTTTTGAAAAGACTTGCGCTCGCAATTTTTTCTTTTGGATGACGCGTTTTTTACGCTCAAAATATAGCGCTGTAGATATTGAATTTATTGCTCATCATACCGAGGCAAAAGTAGTAACAGAGGAGGAGTTTTTCAATAAAGGAGAGAGCGGTGGGACAATTTGCTCCTCAGCTTATGCAAAGGCATTACAATTAATAAACGAAAAATATTCTCCATCACGCTACAATATTTACCCTGTTCATTTTTCGGATGGAGAAAATTTATCCTCTGATAATGACCGTTGCCTACAGTTAATCGAGCAATTAATGGAAGTTTCTAGTATGTTTGGCTATGGGGAAGTGAACGCCTACAGCAGAACATCCGCGTTGATGTCCGCTTATAGTAAAATCGAACATCCGAAATTTCGTCATTATATTATTAAAAGAAAATCTGATGTTTACGATGCACTAAAAAGCATTTTTAAAAAAGAAGGAGTGCAGTAATGGAAAAGGCGCTGCAAAAAGCGATTGATGAAATTACTGAGGTGGCAACTGGTTTCGGCTTAGATTTTTTCCCTATGCGCTATGAAATTTGCCCAGCGGAAATAATATATACATTTGGCGCTTATGGGATGCCTACACGCTTTACACATTGGAGCTTTGGCAAACAGTTTCATCGAATGAAGCTACAATATGATCTAGGCTTAAGTCAAATTTACGAGCTCGTTATTAATTCAAATCCATGCTATGCGTTTTTGCTTGATACGAATACATTAACGCAAAATAAATTAATTATTGCTCATGTGCTTGCGCATTGCGATTTTTTCAAAAATAATGTCCGCTTTTCTAATACGCGTCGCGATATGGTGGAAAGTATGACAGCAACGGCTGAGCGCATTGCTAAATATGAGCTCTTGTACGGCAAAGATGAGGTAGAAGAGTTTTTGGATGCGGTGCTTGCCATTCAAGAGCATATTGATCCAGCAATTATCCGTCCACAAATAGTTGAAGAAGAGGAAGAAGCACCAAAAGTACGCTCCACACCATACGATGATTTATGGGGGATTGACGAGCCACGAAAAGAGCCTATCGAAAAAAAGAAAACCTTCCCACCAGAGCCAGAGAAGGATTTACTTATTTTTATTGAGCAGCATAGTCGCGAGCTTGAAGAGTGGCAACGCGATATTTTAACGATGATGCGTGAGGAAATGCTCTATTTTTGGCCACAGCTTGAAACGAAAATTATGAATGAGGGCTGGGCATCCTATTGGCATCAACGTATTATGCGAGAGCTCAATTTAACGACAGCAGAAACGATAGATTATGCCAAACTAAATGCAGGTGTTGTTCAGCCATCAAAAACATCAATTAATCCGTATTACCTTGGCTTGAAAGTTTTTGAGGATATTGAGCAGCGCTATAATCAGCCGACAGAGGAAATGAAAAAGCGAGGAATTCAGCCTAATTCAGGACGAGAAAAAATCTTTGAAGTGCGAGAAATTGAATCGGATACTTCCTTTTTACGCAATTATTTAACAAAGCAGCTTGTGGAGCGAGAGGATTTATATGTATTCGCAAAAGTAGGCAATGAGTATCGAATTACGGATAAGGAATATGAGGCTGTAACCAATCAATTAGTATCAATGCGTGTTAATGGCGGGTTTCCATATATTGTTGTAGTGGATGGAGATTTTAAACGTAACGGTGAACTCTATTTAAAGCATTGCTATGAAGGAATGGAGCTAGACCAACAATATTTAGAGCAAGTGCTGCATTATATTTATAAACTATGGGGGCGCCCTGTGCATTTAGAAACGTATGTTGATAATGAGATTGTTGTGTTTTCATGTAGAAAATAATGAGGCGCGCTGAAAAATTAGATTTTAGATAGCGAAGGCGCAGTAATAGGCACATCTTTTCACTTGTTGCCATATGTATACAACAAGAGAGGAGAGGTGCATATCGTCGCAATTGAAGCTTTGCATATTAAAGGGCATTCGTTCACAGCAGTCACGGTGTATTTGCCAAATACAACGTTATTAACCGTATCAAATGATCTCGGCTATATAATGTGTGGCGCTCTTGATATTGCTTTATTAAATGAGCGATTAGCTGAACGCAAAATCATTGCTGGGCGTGCGGTTGGGGTAAAGACGATTGATCAATTGTTAAAGGCGCCACTCGAATCCGTCACGAATGAAGCAGAAAAACAAGGGATTGTAGCAGGGATGACGGGAGAGGAAGCGCTATTAAAAATGATTTGACTTAGGGTTATTAGGGAGTGTTGGAAAAGTAGATATTTGTCTGCTTTCCCAACACTCCCTTCCCCATGTGTATGAAAAGCAAGGAAAAGCTTAGTAGTGAAGCACTCAATTAAGGAGAAAAGCTCAATTAAGGAATAGAACCGCTCAATTAGGGAGACAAAGCGTCCGAATAGGGAGAAAGGATCAATTAAGGAAGAGAAGCGCTCAAATAGCAAAGAAAAACGCTCAAATAGTAAGAAATAACATTTAATTAGCAAAGAAAATCAACAAAAAGCAGATTCCCTCCCAATTAGGAAGGGAATTACCTAAAAACAGTAATTAAATTGCGATAATAATTGGCAAAATCATTGGTTTTTTTCGTGTAATATTGAAAAGATATTGTCCGACGGATTTTTTAATTGCACGCTGCATGCCTCTAATATTTGCATCTTTAAAAGGTTGAACTGAGGCAAGGACAAGGTCGTTTATTTCGACAAGTAAGCCTTCCGCATTTTTAGCGTAAACAAAGCCTCTGGAAATTGTGTCTGGAGGAGCAAGCGGTTGTCCATTTTCTTGTTTGACAGTTAAGACGATAACGAGCATGCCATCTTCCGCTAACTGTTGACGATCGCGCAGGACGATGTTTTCTACTTCGCCAGTCCCTATCCCATCTACATAAGTTTCCCCTGCTTGTACATTGCGCGTTTGCCGTGCGGTAGATTGAATAAAATCGACTACTTCTCCATTTTTTAAAATAAAAATATTTTCATCCTTTACACCAACAGCTTGTGCAAGCTGACGGTGCTTGTATAACATGCGGTATTCTCCGTGTATCGGTATTAAATACTTCGGTTTCATCAATGTCAGCATCAGCTTTAAATCCTCTTGATAGCCATGCCCTGAAACATGCATACCTGTTGCACTACCTGAGCCGTAAATAACATTTGCCCCAAGATAAAATAAATCATCGATAATTTTAGAAACATTTTTTTCATTACCTGGGATAGGTGAAGTTGCAAAAATAACTGTGTCATTCGAATGAACTTGCAAGTCGCGCTGTCGTCCATTTGCCAAACGAGCAAGCGCAGCTAGTGGCTCCCCTTGGCTGCCTGTACACAAAACGACAACTTGCTCAGGTGCAAGATGCTGAACCTCACGTGCATCGACTAATAAGCGATGCGGCATGCGCAAATAGCCTCGTTCAACTGCAACAGATACTACGTTTACCATACTACGACCAAGCAAGACAAGCCTGCGATTTGTTTCAATAGTTGCTTCTACTATTTGCTGAATGCGATTGACATTAGAAGCGAAGGTTGTTACGAAAATTTTATTTGTTGCCCTTGCGAAGGCATCCCTTAAGTTTTCGCCTACAAGCTGCTCAGAAGGTGTCATGCCAGGTCGTTCCGCATTTGTACTTTCAGAAATAAGCGCTAGTACGCCCTGCTCCCCAATAGCCGCCATTTTATGAATATCGGAAGCTTTATCATTAACGGGAGTGAAATCAAATTTAAAATCCCCAGTATGCACGATTTTTCCTTGCGCCGTGTGAAAAACAACACCTAAGCAATCAGGTATACTATGATTTATTTTGAAAAAGCTAACGGATGATGTAGTAAATTGTAGGCTTGAATTTTCATCAATTTCGATTAGCTGTGTATCGCGCAGCAGCTTGTGCTCCTTTAGCTTCAATTCAATTAAACCAAGTGTAAAACGACTTGCATAAATAGGCACATTCAATCTTTGCAAAACATATGGAATTCCACCGATATGATCTTCGTGTCCATGTGTTACAATTAGTGCACGAATGCGAGCATGGTGTTCCTGCAAATAAGTGATGTCTGGCACAATTAAATCCACACCTAACAAGTTATTACTGGCGAATTTAGCACCGCAATCAATAATAAAAATATCTTCCTCACATTCAATTACATACATATTTTTTCCTATTTCATTCATGCCGCCCAAAGCATAAATGGATATTGTATTTTCGGATGTCGTCAAGATACATTCCCTCCTCTTATTAATAAATATGGCTATGAAAGAGGTTAAATATACAGGAAGTTGTGCTTGGAAGTGACAGATTTCACACGCAAAGGAATGAAAGTTTGATAAAATGAAATGGATTAATAATTTTGGAATGGTGATTTTACTGTGAAAACATTTAAAAAGGTATACATTGAAATAACGAGTGTTTGTAACTTAGCTTGTAGCTTTTGTCCTCCAACAGCAAGGGCAAAAGGCTTAATTAAAGTTGAACAATTTAATAAAATTTTAGATGAAATTAGACCGCATACTAAATATATTTATTTACATGTAAAGGGAGAGCCACTGCTTCACCCACGCATTGATCAATTGCTTGATGCCGCACATGAAAAAGGTTTCAAAGTTAATATTACAACGAATGGCACACTCATTAAGAAAAACTTCCATAAGCTATTAGGGAAGCCTGCACTTCGCCAAATTAACTTTTCTCTTCATAGCTTTGATGGTCATGAGGGCTCTGAAAATCGGGAAAAATATTTGGGCGATATTTTGCATTTTGTACGTGAAGTACAGCAGCATAATGTCATTGTTTCTTATCGATTATGGAATATACAGAAAGAGGAAATCTCTGATATTGTGGCAAGGAGAAACCGCGAAACACTAGAAATGCTTGAACGAGAATATAATTTAGATTACTTAATTGAAGAGCGTGTAGAGCCTGGAAAGGGCATAAAAATTGGCCGCAATATTTACTTGAATCAAGATCATGAATTTAGATGGCCAAGTCTTTTAGAGCCTGAGGATACGGGCAAAGGCTTTTGTCATGCACTGCGCAGCCATGCTGCAATTTTAGTAGATGGTACGGTTGTTCCTTGCTGCTTAGATGGTGAAGGGGTTATTAATTTAGGCAATGTTCACGAAACATCGTTTAACGATATTGTAGAAAGTGAACGAGCAAATAATATTATTGATGGCTTCTCGCGTCGTGAAGCTGTCGAAGAACTATGCAGAAAATGTGGCTTCCGTCAAAAATTCGGCTGATATTAAAGGTCTGTAAAATATAAGAAAGAGGATGGGCGATTTATGTTCGGGTTTAAGAAAAGCTTTGACCAATATGATTACTTTCATCAACAGCAAAATTCAGATATAAAGACGAATGAGCGCTTTCAAGAAAAATTAGATTTTTTAGCGATATCACATATTCGACGAGAATCTGTAAGAAAAATCGCTGAAATTTACAGAAAAGAAAATGAATATATTTTAGATAATTTTTATAGTCGTTTATTAGAAATTGAGGAATTTAGTCAAATTATCCATCAGCATTCATCAATAGATCGACTAAAAAAGACATTTGACCGCCATTTCACAAGCTTATTTGAGGACGAGCTAGATATTGACTATGTATTTAAACGTAGGCGCATTGCCTATACACATGCGAGAATCGGCGTATTACCGAACTGGATGATTTCGGCTTATACGCTAGTAAATCAATTAATTATCCCATTAATCGTGAAAAAGTACCGTAAAAATCCTGTAGAAATGTTAGATATCATTTTGGCATATGATAGCTTGGTGACGATTGACCAGCAAATAATAGTCGAAACGTATATTGAGATTCAAGGTGGCTCTGTTGTAAATGGCTTAGGGGACATTATTAAATACAATACACAGCTTGAACAAATTAAAGAATTGATGGATTTCCAAGGTGTACAGCAAAATGATGCCATAACAGCGAGCGATTTAATGAATGAGCTGGATGCAAGCATCGAGGAAGTCTCAACATCAATTGGAGATATTGCGGAAGGGACGAGTGGCTCTTTAAAGGAGCTTAGTGTGGGAATATCTTCACTTGAAGCGATTACGAAAATGCTCCAGCAAACAGATGAAGGACAGCAGCGAGTACAGCAGGATGTTGTGAGCTTAGTGCAAGGTGTTACGCGCGTAACCGAGCTAATGACACTTATAAAGGGTATCGCAGATCAAACGAATTTATTAGCATTAAATGCTTCGATTGAGGCTGCCAGAGCAGGGGAAGCTGGTAAAGGCTTTGCGGTTGTAGCAGACGAAATTAGAAAACTAGCTGATGATACGAAAAGCTCCGTTGAAACAATTCAGGCTGATATTCAAAAGCTATTACAAATTACAAATAATATCGATAAACTGACGAAGCAATCGACATATGATTTGCATGAAAGCGCATCGAACGCATTACATATTTCGCAAACTTTATCAGAGCTAAACAGCGCATTGCAGCAGCAAGGTGCACGCTTTGATGAAATTGCTACGACAACGCATCATCAAGCAACGGTTGCTTCAGATATTTCAGCACGCAACCAAAATATTCGTCATAGTACTGTGCAAAGTAAAGAAATTACTTTTGATACAGGCTCCGCTATATACAAGCTAAGTAAAATGATTGAAGATTACCGGTCTTCTACAATTTCTAAAAACTTTATTTTAAGCCAAGAAGATATCATTGAGCTTAATATTACAGACCATTTATTATGGCGTTGGCGTATATATAATTTAATACTTGGCTTTGAGCAGATGACAGAGAACGATATTGAATTGCCAAAAGAGTCTCGTTTAGGTGTATGGTATTACGGAATTGCAAAAGAATTATTAGGCAATGAACAGGCCTATAAAGAACTTGAGCAGCCACACATACAAGTGCACGAAATTGCAAAAAAGGCAGTACGAGCATACCATCAAGGTGACAAAGACGCTGCTGTAGCATATTTAGAAAGCCTTACTGAAGTATCAGCAATAGTAATTGACAAACTGCAGCAGTTAAAAGCGATATTTGTTAATACTAAAATGAAGTATATAAAATGAAAAATAGGGCTGTTGAAAAATGCGGGTGAATATCTGCTTTCCAACAGCCATTTTTGTATTCTTATTTCGCCTGCATAAATGTTACCGTCATTTCCTCACTATCATATAAACACCAATCGAGTGTTTCCACAACAGCCCCAACATTAATAATATATGGCTTGTCCCCAACGTATATAGGAGAGTTATAGCAAATAGCTGTACGAATACCATCGATATAAATAGCTGCGCGGTGACTATGTCCAAAAAATACTAATGGCGTATGAAATTCAGGGAATGTCGGTTCAAATTGCTCGTTCCACTCAAATTGATGCCCATGAATAAGCATGGCATTTTCTATATATAGTTTCTCCTCATATTGCAAAAAGCGCTGCGAGCCTGTTACAAGTGCAATACGCTCCTCTTGATTGCCAATAACAGAAGGGAATGTAAGCAACTCCTCAAACTTTTTTTTCATAATCGCGGCTTCCTTCAGTGGGATATTGCGCGCAGTTACTGCCCTACGTTTACCTATTGTGCATTCATATAAATCTCCTAAAGCAAATAATGCTGCATCAGGCGCAACCACTTGAATATGCGCAAGCACCCGCTTAGTATGCTTTTTATGTGAATGTAAATCCCCAAAAATAGCGTATTTCATAAATCACCTCGTTATATCATCAACCTCTCCATTTTAGTGTTTTTAATTCGTTAGCAGCAAGTAAAAATTTTCTAATAAAGTGAAACTTCAATCATGATTTGTAGAGTTTTTGTAGAGGTGAATTTATTAAAATGATGGCGAAAGAAATTTGATAAAAATTCGAGTTTCTTAGAGTTTATCCAAACAACAATTGAAATGAAGGAAGGGGTGGATTAATTACATATACACTTTAACAACTAAATAGAAAAAATGGAGGGATAAACATGCAAAACAAGAAGCAACAAAAATGGTGGAAACGCTCACTCAATGCATTTCTTGCTACGGCATTAGTTGCAAGTAGTATATCTTTTGTGGGTCCACAGCAAGCAAAGGCAGCTTCTGCTGAATATGTAGGACCAGGTGGAGTAGATATTAGTGACCCTGAATTTGTATCTTATATAGATATTGAGAAAAGTCCAGAAGTGATAGCTGGTAAATTTGTATTAAAGGATCTTGCTGGTAAATTCAACTGGAATAATACTTTGGGAGCAATCTCTGAGCAACATGTCAATGGAGGAGAGATTAACTTCCATCAAGCAACTGATGCGAAGGAGACTGGTATGCTCTTTTCAACTACTTCAATAACAGACATACCTTTTGGAACCAGTCAGGAAAGAGAAGTATTCTCCGTACAAAAATCAGGTGAAACGGGATTCCCATGGGAGCTTAGTAAAGCTGGAAAGAATGATGTCTTATATAGTGATAGTAAAATTATTACTAACTTTGCTACGAATGAAGTAAAAACGATTGAGTCACCAACTGAGAAAGTGACAGCTCCTAATATACTGCGTGTAGTAAGTACATCTAATATGTGGGCCTTATCTATTAATGGTCATATCCAAGCACATACACCACAAACCCATAACCCCAATTGGGCAAAAGGGGTAGCGCAAAATGGTTTTGAGTATTTTGGATATGGTGACTATGCTCCATTTAAAAATGGTAATATTGCAGAAATGCTTGTGTTTAACAAAACGTTGGATGATGACGAACGTTCAAAGGTAAACAGCTATCTTGCGTTAAAATATGGGATTACCTTGAAAAATGATGCTGGCCAACCGACTGATTATATTGCAAGTGACGGTGTAACAAGGATGTGGACTGCAAGTAAAAATAGCGGTTACGGACACCGTATTACTGGTATTGGTCTTGATGGTGCCGGTGGTATTAATCAAAAGCAATCAAAATCACAAGCAGATAGTGCGATGGTAACGATTGCACTTGGCGACACAGTAGAAGCATTGAATAAAGATAATGCGGAGACAATTGAGAATGATTTATCATTCTTCACATTTAGTGATAACGAACAAGCTGCAACATTTGCTCGTCCATTAACTAAGGAAAATGAGCAGTTACAACATACTGAACGTATTTACAAAGTAGAAAAAACAAATTGGACTGATGCAGATATTACGTTGCAAGTAGACAAAGTAGTAGGAGCATCAGAATGGCCGCTATATTTAGTTATTAGTGCAGATGAGCAATTTGACAAGAACGATTCATTCTATCCACTTACAGATGGAAAAGTAACACTAAATAGTAGTGATTTCGCGAATGGTGCATACTTTACGATTGCAGCACCTGTGCCAAAGCTTGAAAATGCGGCACTTGAGCAAGCACAAGCAGGAGACAACCAAATTACCCTGACGTTTGACCGAGACATCGAATTGACAAATGGAACAGGCTTTACGATTACAGTTGATGGTAATGATATTGCCAATGCAACTTTTACAGTTGACCCAACTGATGCGAAAAAAGTCATCATTACATTACCAGATGGAACAGAAGTAACAGGCAAAGAAGTAAAAGTTTCTTATGATGCCACTCAAGGTAACTTAAAAGGGCAGAATGGTGTGTCTGTAAGTAACTTTGACGTATCAATCGTTAATAAAGAGCTACTTCAAGCTAAAGTAGATGAAGCAGCAGGTTTAATCGCAACAGAGTATACGCCAGAAACATGGGCAAACTACCAAAATCAATTAATAGCAGCCAAAAATGTCTTAGATGATCTAAATGCAACGCAAGAAGAAGTAAATCAAGCGTTAGCTGCATTAACTGATGCACAAGATAAATTGGTGCTTGTAGGTCCAAAACCAGAAACAGCTAAACTGGAACAAACAACAAACGGTAACAAAATAACAGTAGCGTTTGACAAAGACATTACATTGACAGATTTAACAGGTTTTGCGATTGATGTTGATGGTGTAGAAGTAGTACCTACTGGCTTTGAAGTAGTAGATGGCAAGCTAGTACTCACATTCCCGAAAACACCAGATGTAACAGGGAAATCAGTCACAGTGAAATATGATGGAACAGGCACATTGGAAGGTACAAATGGTGCGAAGGTAGCTGAATTTAATAAAGCAGCAGAAAACCCATATAGCGCTGCATTCCAAATTACACAGCCTGACGCAGTGACAACAAATCCACATCCGACATTTGGAGGGAAAGTTGCTGTAACAACAACGCCTTCAACGGTAACAATTGAACTGAAAAATAGTAACAACGATACGATATTAGTAGATGGTATTGCAACAGTTGACCCATTAACAGGGGAGTGGACATTTACACCACCAACAGATTTACCAGATGGTATGTATACAATTGTGGCCACAGCTACGGATGGACAACAAGTTGTCACTAAAACTAAAACATTTACAATCTCTACAACACCAGCAGTAAATAAAATACCGCTACAAAACAAAGTAGATGAAAGTAATAACCTAGTTCCAACTAACTACACACCAGAAAGTTGGACATTATACAATGAAGCGTTACAAAAAGCTAAGGAAGTATTAGCTAATCCAAATGCAACACAAACTGAGGTTAATAATGCATTAGTAGAGTTAACAGCAGCGCAAAATAAACTTGTACCAATAACACCAGTGGGACAAGGCTTAAATAGCTTAACACCTTCAACTGGTACGTTAAGCCCAAGCTTCCAAACAGGTGTCACAGACTACACAATGAATGTAGGCTATCCAACATCTACGATTAACTTCAATGCTATCCCAATGGATGTGGGCGCAAAAGTAACAACAACTGTCAATGGACAACCAGGTACATTAGGACAAATTCCATTACGTGTAGGCGAAAATATCATTTTGATTACAGTGACAGATGCTAATGGTAATGTGAAGCAGTATACAATCAAAGTATATCGACAAGCAAATACATCTTCGCCAGGCAGTGGTGACAATGGCAATACAGATGGCGGTACAACAACGCCAACTCCAGAACAACCACAAGAAAATAAAACAATTATCCGTGTTGATTTAGAAGTTGATGGGGACAACCCACTTGAAAAAACAACAGTGGAAATTGAGCGTACGACGCATGCGGATGGTCAAGTAACAGACTTGGTGAACTTAACACCAGCGCAAGCATTAGAAGCTGTAGAAAAAGCGAAGAAAATTGGCAATACAATTGCACGTATTGTTATTCCAGATGTAAAAGATGAAGTAGACAAGGTAACTGTAGAAGTACCAAAAGAATCACTGAAAATCTTACGCGACAATGGCTTAACTTTAGAAATTGCAACAGATAATGCACATATCGCGATTCCAAACAGCTCAATGGAAGGTGTAGAGGATAACTTCTACTTCCGTCTAGTACCTGTGAAAAAGGAAAGCGAGCGTCAAGCAATTGAAGAACGTGCACGTGCAGAGCGTGTTGTACGTGAAACATTACAAAGCAACAATGTCCATGTGGTAGCACGTCCAATGACGATTGAAACAAACTTACCATCTCGTCCAGTAGTGATTACATTACCATTACGTGGGGTAACACTACCAACTGAAGCAGCAGAGCGCCAAGCATTTTTAGAGAGCTTAGCCGTGTTCATTGAGCATTCAGATGGTGAGAAAAAAGTGGTTCAACCTGAAGTAGTGACAATGCAAGATGGCAAGCCAGGATTGCGTTTCACAGTAGAAAAATTCAGTACATTTACAATTATTCAAGTGACGAAAGAAGTACAGACACACACAGCTTATATTCGTGGCTTTGAGGATGGCACATTCCGTCCAGAGGAAAATATTACACGTGCACAAGCAGCACGTATGATTGCACGTATTTTAGGCTATGAAGAAGGTACAACAGTAGACACAGCACCATTCAAGGATATTCCGAGCACGCATTTTGCGGCAGGTGAAATTGCCTACGTGAAAGAGATGGGCATTATGGATGGCGATGAAAAAGGCAACTTTAATGCCTCAAACAATATTACACGCGCACAAATGGCGAAAGTAGTAGCAAACTTTAAAAAGTTAACAGTGGAAGAAAATATCACATTAACATTTAATGATACAAAAGGTCACTGGGCACAGTGGATTATCGAGGCAAACCGCGATGCAGGTATTATTAGTGGGTATCCAGATGGACGCTTTGCGCCAAATGAAGCCATTACACGTGTACAAGCAGTTCGCATGATAAACCGTATGTTAGAGCGCGGACCATTAAATGAACTACCAACTGCAAGCTTTACAGACGTTTCCAAGACACACCGTGCATTTGGTGATATCGAAGAAGCAGCTCGCACACATTCATACACAGTGGATGCCAATGGCGTAGAGCAGTTTGTGAAATAATAAATAAAAAAGAAGAAGCTGTAGGGAACGTAGGCTAGTGCCTACATTTCTCTACGGCTTTGTATTTTGATAAGGGCTACCATCCATAGCTTGTACTAAATAGATAGCGAGGATAGAAAAATAAATGACACAAGCTATTTTAATAAATGTAACAGAAGAAATTGTCCGAGGGCTTGTTCGTTTTTTGCTGAATGGGGTGGAATATCAAACATTTTGCAATTGCGAACTATGTGAAATGAACATTATCGCGACAGCACTAAATAACTTACCTCCGAAATATGTTACATCTGACATAACACGAGCAGAAGCTTTCAAAATATTAAAAACACCTCATAATATCGAAGCTGTCAACAAAGAAATTATCCATGCGATTTATCATTTCCCGACAGAAGACTCCCACCTCAAGGAACGTAAAGGGTGATAAAGCCCAGTAAGTAAGTGGGAGATGAATGTCGGTAGGCGGGAGCCTAGACCTGCTTTTTAAGAGAACCCTCCAGTTGTTTTCAAGGGTATTCTCTTCTCTAACGGCTTGAATTTGAAGTTGTTCATCTACTAACACAATGCATTTCTTACTATTCATTTGGACTCCTTACTCCTTGTGAGAACGTATGTTTGTGTATATAATCATAAATAGGAGGTGAAAAACGATGCTAGTCAATAAAGCGTATAAGTTTCGTCTCTATCCAAACAAAGAACAAGCCATTCTCATCGCGAAAACAATTGGTTGTTCACGTTTTGTCTTCAATCATTTTCTAGCTCAATGGCAGGAGACCTACAAAGAAACAGGGATAGGATTGACTTATCACACTTGTTCTTCTCAATTAACCCAACTGAAGAAAGAGTTCGTTTGGTTAAAAGAAGTGGACAGCATTGCGCTCCAATCTTCCCTTAAAAACCTTGCAGATTCGTATGTACGCTTTTTCAAGAAACAGAATAACGCCCCACGTTTCAAGTCTAAAAAGAATAAAGTACAGTCTTATACAACCAAGCACACGAACGGCAATATTGCGATTGCAGGAAACCAAATCAAGTTGCCCAAACTTGGATTCGTCAAGTTTGCCAAAAGTCGTGAAGTAGAAGGGCGTATTCTTAATGCTACCATCAGACGGAATTCAAGTGGAAAATACTTTGTGTCCATTCTTGCTGAAACAGAAGTGCAACCAGTAGAAAAGACAGGTTCTTCTGTTGGTGTTGACGTTGGACTAAAAGACTTTGCCATTTTGAGTACGGGAGAAGTCTTCTCCAATCCAAAATGGTTCCGTAAAATGGAAGAAAAACTAGCGAATGCACAACGCATCCTTTCTAGACGGGCGAAAGGTTCTTCCAATTGGCACAAGCAACGTATCAAGGTGGCAAAAATCCACGAACGGATGACCAATGCCAGAACAGACTATTTGCAAAAAATCTCCACCGAAATCATTAAAAACCACGATGTAATCGGTATTGAAGATTTGCAAGTATCTAACATGTTAAAAAACCACAAGTTAGCTAAAGCAATCAGCGAGGTATCATGGTCACAATTCAGAACCATGCTTGAGTACAAAGCCAAATGGTATGGCAAACAAGTAGTGGCTGTCTCCAAAACATTTGCAAGTTCTCAGCTCTGTTCGTGTTGTGGCTATCAAAACAAAGACGTGAAGAATCTCAACCTTCGTAAATGGGACTGCCCTTCTTGTGGCACACATCACGACAGGGATCTAAACGCAGGACAAAATCTTAAAAATGAAGCGATACGACTTCTAACCGTAGGAGCTACGGGGCTAGCCTAATCAATAACTGGCGGTTACGCTGGTGTTCTTAGGAATCTCCCACTTCAAGCGGCTCGTCAAGGAGTTAAGTGGGAGTAGTTCAAAAAGTAGGAAAAAGTATAAATCACAGCAAATGATAAAGTAACAAAAAATCGCGTTTATTTACTTTTTTTAAATCGAATATATAGGCTTTTAATAAAAAGAGAGTAGGAAATACTGCAATAAAAGTACAAAAGGCTGTCGGAAAGTATAGGAATTAACCTATTTTCTCCGAAGCCTTTTTGTGTACTAAGAATGTATTATCAAATACGTTTTTGACTATAAGATTTTGGAACTGTAAATGCAACTGTCGTGCCATGCCCAATTGCACTTTCTACTAATAACTCTGCGCCAAAAATTTGTTTAAGGCGTTGTTCTGTATTGACTAATCCGACACTTGCCTGTTTACGTGGGCGAGTCATATCAAAACCTACCCCGTTATCAATAATTAGCACCATATAAGTCTCTTTAGATTCTGCAATGCGAATAGTAATAGTGCCGCCTTTTCTTTGTGGTAAAATGCCATGTCGGATTGCATTTTCCACTAAAGTTTGGATTGATAGTGGCGGTACGTTTAACATTAGGTTTTCGGGAATATCCCAAATAACTTGAATTCTGTCACCAAAGCGAATTTTTTCGATGTCTAGATAAGATTGAACAAGCTTTAATTCATAATCAATCGGCACAACGACATCAACATTTTGGAAATCGAAGCTCATTTGTAAATAATTAGTGAAAGCGAGCAGCAATTCTTTCATTTTTTCATCATCAATACCATGCAAGGAGATAATGGCATTTAATGTGTTGAATAAAAAGTGTGGCTGAATTTGCGCTTGCAGCCATGCAGCTTCAAAGCGTAAACGCTCTTCACTGGACTGCTTCACTTGAATAAGTGCATCGACACGTGATTTAAGCTCAACGTATTCAATTGGCTTTTTCACATAGTCATTTGCACCATTTAAAAAGGCAAGACGAATATCCTCACTTTGCTGACGTGCTGTTAAGAACAAAATAGGAAGCTCTGAGATTGAGTATTGTTCTCGAATCTGCTTTGCTAGATCGTAGCCTGACATATGTGGCAGCATAATATCTGAAATAATTAAATCAAAATTATTTTCGCGAATTTTCTCAAGTGCTTCTGCACCATTTAAAGCTGTGTCAATTTTATAAGATTCGCTAGATAACACCTTTAATAACACTTGTAAGCTTAATGTGTCTGCATCAACAATTAAAATATGTGCCAAGCTAGTTGAGGCTGTATTTTTATTTATTGTCACAGCCAACTCCTGCTCCATATTGGACAAATCATTTTGTAAAAAAATATATTTTGATAATATGCTACTGCTTTCGGTAGTATCCTCGCTATGTCCCACTGTTAAGCCGTTTGCTATTGGCAATAAAAATGTAAAGGTAGAGCCTTCGCCAATCGCAGAAGCTACGGAAATTGAGCCATCATGCAATTCAATAATTTCCTTACAAATGCTTAATCCAAGCCCTAAACCTATATGACGAGAAGACTTAATGGTATCATCAGCTTGTTCATAGGGCTCAAAAATAACAGCTTGCTTGCTCTTTTCAATTCCAATACCTGTATCTTTAATAGAAATATAAAGCTGATTGCCTATTACTTTCGCATGAATTGTAATAGAGCCTTTATCTGTAAATTTAATTGCATTATGAATTAAATTAATGAAAACTTGAATGAGTCGGTTTTCATCTGCAAGTACAGGTGGTAAATCTGGTGCTAAATCAACAATTAGCTCGATTGGCTTACCTTTAATTGTGAGCTGGAACATATCACTAACACTTGCTGCGATATGCTGAACATTAATCGGTTTAATTTGCAATTCTATTGTTCGTTCCTTTAGATGAATTAAATCTAATAATCCATCTAGCATAAACGACATATGATGACCAATTGTAACTAATAGCCTTAAATCTGGCTGCTCTTTTTTTGCTAAGAGCGATTGTGCGATGCTTAGCATATGCTGAAGTGGCGTATGCAGCTCATGAGATGTATTGGCAAGAAAATCATCTTTTCTATACATTTCCTGTTGAAGCTTAGCGAAGAGTTGTTTTGATTGGACAGATACATGAAAATAGCGCATAAACCAAAAAGCAGATAAAGCAGTAATTGCAATAAGCAAATCAAATGGATAGTGACTATAAGGTGTTGATAAAAAACGATTAGCTATTATAAATACTGAATTATTAATCATTGCTGTAGCTGTTAAAAGCAGCATAATAGCGCCTTTCTGTCGACGTACTGCCACTTTATAAGTAGTAATAGCTAGAATGATTGGCGAAATAGTAAATAGTGCATAGAATATTATTTGTGTAGAGAAAATATAACGAATTGGTGCCGCAGTGATAAATAATAAATAAACAAAGCAAAAGGTTGCCAATATATTAAGTAATTTTGTGTTCACATAGTTTTTTATTAGTTCATTTAAAAATAAAATAAACCAGAGCATAGTCATGATAAAGGAAAAGAAGAATAGCTTCGTTGATACTATCCAATCAAGTTGAACATACCATAAAAGTAGCTTGTTGCTTGACACCATAATTGTAATAAATGTTGAAAATACGAGTAGTGCAAAGTACAATAGCGAATTTCCTCTTATACCGACAATAAAAAGTAAAATGGTATAAAGTAAATAAAAGAGGAAAACGGCACATACAATAATTTGTGTAATAGCAGAAAACCACTTTAAATTTTCGATAGACTGTAAATCACCAAAAATAAGTGATTTCGTTAAACCACCAGGTGTATGTTCATTCCGATGAAAGCCAGAAATGATAATTTCATTGTCCCCAGGTTGTAGCGGAAAGTAGTAAGTAACCGGCCTAGGGTCTAAGACAGGTGTTCTTAAATTAAGTGGCTCACTACCATATTTACCGATGCGCTTATCGTTTACAGAGAGTGTGTAAGGTGACAGGCTAGCAGGTATCGTAAGGCCATAAAGCCTCTCTGAATCAGGTGCATTGATAATTTTTAAATAATATGAACCATGGGCTGTAGTACCCGGTTTACGTTTTATATAAGTATCCCATGATTCGGGTAAATTTGAGTAGATGAGAGAAGTAGAATTTTTATTTTCCCTTGTGGTAAGTATAGTGTTCGGGAAAAACTCCCACTCACCATCAAGAAATGTTTTGAAGCTTTTGCTGTTTTCAATTTGCCCAAAATCCATAACACCACGTTGAATCTCGACTTCATTTGAGAATGAAAGAAAGTTGACCCAACTAAAGCGCATGAAAAAGAGCAATGAAAAAAACAATAAAATAAGTATAATAATTTTAAATTCATAGTAATAATTGCGTGTTTTTATCATAATAAATAAAACTCCACTCTTCTTTAATTGCCAGTTAAATGTTTATTAATTAAGTACGATATATAAATATGTTACACTAAATAGAGAACATAACCAATAGCTGATATTTTGATAACTTAGTAGGAATATAAAGTGTAATTAATATGTCTGTTGATTATACAAATATGGGGTATATTTACGTGCCTTTTTTAGCTGTATCCTTTATTTTGAAGGAACTTTATTAGCTAGTTTTATCTTTTGCTAATTATGACTGGTATATAGGCAACTTGGCGCCCACTTCAACACTTAAGTGGGCGTCTTGTAACTGTTAGTATGTGATGAAAATTTGAGAGAGGAGGACACTTTTTGAGAGTAGTGCTTATCGACGACGAGTTGTTACCGATGACTCGTTTGAAAAATTTATTATTAGAAAATGAATTACATAAAATTGAAATTGTAGGGGAATTTGATGATCCGATAGAGGCATATGAAAATATAAAAAGCTTAAAGCCTGATGTTATATTTTCAGATATTGAAATGCCAGATTTAAATGGTTTGGAGCTCGCTGAAAAAATTCAAGAAATTCAGCCATCAGTGGAAATCGTATTTATTACAGGATTCGATCGCTATGCAATAGATGCATTTAATATCCATGCCATTGATTATATGTTAAAGCCTATACAAAAAGAGCGATTACATAAAACATTGGCAAGACTTCAGCTATTGCTTAGTGATAAGCCAATTCAAAAGAGCAATAGTACTTGCCTCCAACTTTTGGGGGGGCTTAAGGTTGTATCAGCAGATGGTCAAGTGCATTCTATGAAATGGCGTACAACAAAAGCAAAGGAGATTTTTTCATATATACTGTCTCGTCATGAAAAAACCATATCAAAAGATGCACTGCTCGAATTGTTTTGGTCAGGGGTAGATATGGAGAGGTCCGTAAAGCAATTATATACAACTATTTATACAATTAGAAAAACATTAAAGCAATATGATTTACATGATGTGCAAATTTCTAGCCTTCAGCTTGATTCAGGTTATCGATTGCAGCTAGGTAACGTGCTTGTTGATGTAGATGAATGGACAAAGCAACTTAAAGATTTACCAGATTTGACAAAGGATACATATAAAAAGCATGAGCAAGTATTTCAGGCGTATCAAAATCATTTTTTAAAGGATTGTGACTATATTTGGGCTGAAAGTGAACGTGAGCGTTTGAAACGAATGTGGCGTCAGCATGCTTTACAGCTTAGTAAATTTTATATAAAGGAACAAATGTATGAGCAAGCAATTGAAGTTGAAAAAAAGCTACAATTACTTGATGCAGATGAGGAATTACAATATTTTACGTTAATGAAACTATACGATATATTAAATGATGCTCAAGCAGTTGAAGAGCAATATGCATTATTAAAGCAAACATTGGAAGAACAATTAGCGTTAGAGCCAAGCGAGGAAGTAAAAAGCTGGTTCCAGCATTGGCAAAATAATCGAAAACAAGAAATAGAAAAATTAAATGCAGGGCTGTAGGGAGGAGTCACATCTTTTCCTACAGCCCTATGTGCTATTTTAGCCCTTAAATATTTTCTTTCGGTACAGGGAAGGAAACTGTTGTACCTTTCCCAACAATACTATCAATTGTTAGTGTTACGCCAAATAATTGCTTTAAACGTTGTTCGGTATTAAAAAGCCCGACACTGGCGGTTGTATCAACCGATTCTTTAACGAAGCCAACGCCATCATCAATAATTTCTACTAAATAATGCTTGCTATGCTCTGTAATTCGTAGCGTAATCGTACCACCTTCAGGGCGATTTAATATGCCATGACGTACTGCGTTTTCGACAAGTGTTTGCAGTACTAATGGTGGTACAGTAAACGCGATATCTTTTGGAATATCCCATATCATTTGAATTCGATTATCAAAGCGAATTTGTTCAATTGCCATATAAGAGCGCACAAGCTTTAGCTCATAATCGAGAGGTACAAGCAAGTCGATATTTTCGAAATTAAAGCTCATTTGTAAATAGTCATTGAAAGCGAGTAAAAGCTCCTCCATTTTTTCGTCATCCTCACCATGCAATGTAATAATTGCATTTAGTGTGTTAAAGAAAAAGTGTGGTTGAATTTGTGCTTGCAACCAAGCAGCTTCAAAACGCAATCGCTCCTCACTTGACTGCTTTACTTGAATAAGCGCATCTACACGCGATTTCAGCTCAATATATTCAATCGGCTTTTTTACATAGTCATTTGCTCCATTTAAAAAGGCTAGTCGAATATCTTCACTTTGCTGGCGTGTAGTTAAAAATAAAATAGGCAGCTCAGAAATAGAGAATTGCTGGCGAATTTGCATAGCTAATTCATAGCCTGACATTTGTGGCAATACGGTATCTGAAATAACTAAATCAAAGCTCTTCGCCTTAATTTTTGCAAGTGCATCTACACCGTTTGTAGCCGTTTCAATGTTATAAAACTCTGTTGTTAAAGCTTTTAATAATACTTGTATGCTTAGAGGGTCCGCATCGACAAGTAAAATTTGTGCCGAGTTAACTGACGAGATGTGTTCGTTAGTTGAAGCGGCAAGCTCCTTTTCTATTTCAGACAAATCATTTTGTAAAAAGATATATTTCGATAGTGCGTTACTATGTTCAATAATAGGCTCGTCATGTCCAATGGTTAATCCCTTCGCTATTGGTAAAGAGAATGTAAAAGTAGAGCCTTTGCCAAATATTGATGTAACATTGAGAGAGCCACCGTGTAAATCGATAATTTCTTTACTAATACTTAACCCAAGCCCTAGACCAATATGAGCCGGGTTAGCATCAATTTGTTCATACGGTTCAAAAATGAGCACCTGCTTACTCTGTTCAATTCCTATACCAGTATCTGTAATCGAAACATAAAGCTGATTGCTTATTATTTGTGCTTGAATAGTGATAGAGCCTCTGTCTGTAAATTTAATTGCATTGTGAACTAAGTTAATGAAAACTTGTATGAGTCGATTTTCATCGGCTAGTGCAGGTGGTAAATCTTTAGGCAAATCAACAACTAGCTCAATTGGCTTATTTTTAATTGTAGGCTTGAACATACTGCTGACACTTGTTGCAATCTGATTTACATTAACGGGTTTAATTTGAAGCTTGATTGTTTGTTCTTTTAGATGAATCAAATCTAGTAAACCATCTAGCATAAAGGACATATGCTGACCAATTGTCACTAATAGCCTTAAATCATGATGTTCCTTTTTCGCTAATAAAGACTGTGCGACACTTAGCATATGCTGTAAAGGTGTGCGTAGCTCATTGGATGTATTCACAAGGAAATCATCCTTTCTGTAAATTTCCCGTTGGAGCTTAATAGCGAGCTGTTCCGATTTTGCCGATTTATAGAAAAAGTTCATAAACCAAAAAGCTAATAATGCTGTAATGGCAATTAATAAATCAAACGGATAGTAATTGTAAGGTGATGTCACAAAGCAATTGATAATTAGAAATACGCAATGATTAATAATTGCTGTAGCTGCTAAAAATAGCATTATATAGCCTTTGTGCTTACGTAAAGCAATTTTAAATATAAATACTGTTAGTACAATCGATACAACAATCAAAAGTGCATAAAAGACAAATTTCGTATTGTAAATAAAGTCAATTGGCATGGCCGCAATTAATAATAGATAAACAAAACAAAAGACAGCGAGAATGTTTAATATTTTTGTGCGGATATATTTTTTTGTTAATTCATTAAAAAACAACATTAGCCAAAGTATCGTCATTACATAGGAAAATTGCAATATTTTCGTTGCTGTTATCCAATCAATTTTTACGTACCAAAGAAGAAGCTTATTGCTCGAAAGAATAACCGTAGTAAACATGGAAGCTAGTAAAAGCGCAAAATAAATTAATGCACTTCTTCTAATTCCTACAGTAAATAGTAAAATAGCGCATAGAAGATAGAAAAGAATAAATGCACAAACGATTATTTGAGTAATGACAGAGTACCATCTTATTTTTTCAATAGAATGTGAATCACCGAAAATTAGTGATGTTGTTAACCCACCAGGTACATAGCTATTCATATTAAAGCCTGAAATAATAATTTCATTATCCCCAGGCTGTAATGGAAAGTGATAAGTAACAGGTCTGGGATCCTCATCAGGTGTTCTTGGGGTAGGTATATGTTTTCCGTAGTTGCCGATATATTGTCTGTTCACATAAAGTGTATACGGTGAAAGACTCGCTGGAATGGTTAGACCATAAACAATCTTCATGTCAGGCACATTGACGATTTTCAAATAGTACGAACCGCTTGGTGAATGCCCTGGTTTATATTCAAGATACGGATCCCATGTTTCTGGTAAGCTTGAGTAAATGGGGGTGTCGGATTGTATCGCATCTGTTGTAATAAGCAAAACATTAGGATATAAAGCCCATTTTCCATCCAAATGTGTTTTAAAGCTCCGTAAATCTTGAATTTGTTCAAAATCTAATACTCCTTGCTTAATTTCAACTTCATTAGCAAAAGAAAAGTAATGAAGCCAGCTTAGACGCAATAAAAAGAGTAACGTAAAAAATATTGAAATTATTATTATATATTGTAAAATTTTACTGTAATTTTGTTTTCTATTAATCATACATTGTATCTCCATTTTTTCTTCTTGAAATACTTTGATTTGCTAATAAAATATATATAAATAGTCCGATATATAAGTATGTTACATCAAATATTAGACTTTACAAGAGGGGATTATCTACGTATTTAAATGCCATAATTTTACTGTATATAGATATTTTGGTCCTCCAAAATAAAAACGCTAGTTGATTCAAAAATAGCGCAGTGTTTCAGTTTTTTTTATAGAACAGGAAAAAATCCATCGAATTCCATTATGGGTGACCCTTTCTGCAGGCTCAGCTTCAACTAATTTATTTCAGCTCCTGCTGGTAATAATTAGTTGGAGCCATGCCCCGTGGAAAGTGAGCCAATCGTCACGGAAATTAACTGGGTTCATAGCTTTTTAAATCAAATTATATTTTACTTTGTCACCCACAGCTTTTAGTGATGAACGAATACTCTAGGGATAATTATTGAAAGGAGAGGGAATCTTTTTTGAAAGTAATAATTATAGATGATGAAATTTTACCTATAAAGCGATTAAAGAAATTACTGTTAAATTGTGAAATACAGCCAATTGAAATTGTTGGTGAATTTACTAACCCGTTAGAGGCATTAAAAAATATAAAAACTTTACAGCCTGATATCGTATTTGCAGATATTGTCATGCCTACTTTAAATGGCTTAGAGTTTGCTGAAAAAGCACGCGGAATTTTACCAGATGCAGAAGTTGTTTTTATTACAGGATATGATCGCTATGCAATAGATGCATTTAATGTACATGCGATTGATTATCTGTTAAAGCCTATACGAAAAGAGCGACTATATAAAACAATGGCTAGACTACAATCTCTTTATAGTAATAAGCTTATTCCAAAAAGTAATAGTACCTTACTTCAACTTTTGGGAGGTCTCAAAGTTGTATTAGCAGATGGGCAGGTACAGTCTATGAAGTGGCGCACAGCGAAAGCAAAGGAAGTTTTTGCTTATTTGCTATTAAATCATGAAAAAACAATTTTAAAAGATACTTTACTTGAAATGTTTTGGGAAGGGATAGATATTAAAAAATCAGTAAATCATTTATATACAACCATTTCTACTATTCGTCAAACATTAAAAAAATATGATTTGCATGATATTCGTATTTCCAGCCCATTATTTGATTCAGGCTACCAATTGCAATTAGGAAATGTACTTGTTGATGTACATGAATGGATGAAGCAGCTTAAAGTACTACCAGCTCTTTCAATTGATACATATGAACAACATGAGCAGATAATGAATTTGTATAAAGAGCATTTATTAAATGATTGTGATTATATTTGGGTAGAAAGTGAGCGAGAGCATTTAAAACGATTGTGGCTTCAACATGCTATGCAGCTGAGTGAATTCTATATTAATGAGCAGAAATATGAACAAGCAATTGCAGTTGAAAAGAAGCTACTAAAGCTAAATGGAGAGGAAGAATCACATTATTTTACGTTAATGAAGCTATACGATGCTAAAGGTGACGAAAAATCTGTTGAAGAACAATACAAATTGTTAAGGCAAGCACTAGAAGAGCTAGAGCCTGACGAAAAAATAACACGCTGGTTTCAGCAATGGAAAAATAATCAGCAAAAGTTCAAAAATTAAAGGGCTGATAGGAAGGAGGAGGGTTCATCTGCCTTGTCCATCAGCCCTATGCATTCAGACGAAAGCTTAAAACATTTGTGGCAAAAACTCTTTCCTGAATAGCTGGTTTTTTCGTAGCCATATTTTCAGTATCATACGGTGCGTTAGGAGCTTGTGTCTTTTGCGCGGCTTTGATTTTGCCTCCTGTAAGCTTTGCAGTAAAAGGCATGTTTCAGTTTCACAGGCCTGGGGCTCAACAAGCACATTAAATTGATAGTCAATTAAACCAGTAGTCTGTACTTTTGCTAACAATTTCGCAAAGGCAGCATTCATTTCAACATGATTTTCCTCGAGTGCTAAATGAATTAGTATGTCTAATGTTTGGACAATTTCCACTTCTAGTGCTTGTAACTGCTCAGTTGATTGTTGCATAGAATCACCTTTATATTTTTAATATAAATATAATAGCTCGTTTTCACGTTTTTGTCTTTTTATCTTGATTCAGCAGTGATTTTCTGCGACTGGTAACCACAGGAGCAAGTGTCTTTTTGTACCGAAGGCGTAGCGACAGATACAGAAAACCCCACCTTTACAGGTAGTAAGATGAATGCAATATTTTGTTTTCTATGATTTAATGGATGTACAAATGCTGAATCAAAATAAATGCCCCGGCGGATGTCACAGATTTTTGAAGAGGTTTCCCTCACGAGCTCGAAAAAAATCTGGACGCAATTACGCCAAGGCGTAATTGATTAAGGTTTTTTGCATAATGAATTGCTAAAATGTGATAAACTAAAGCTCATACTACAAATTAAAAGAGAGTTGAAAAAACAATGGAACAACCATTTTTACCAATATTATTAGGATCAGATATGAATGCTTATGGTATGGCCCGTTCATTTTTTGAGGCATACGGCATTCGCCCACTAGTATTAGGGCGCTCGCATTTAACTGCTACGCAAGATAGCCAAATTTTGAAATTCCAGGCAATTGACCGTCTAAACGAAGATGATGTTTTTTTACCTGCATTAGAAAAAGTCGCGCAGCAATATGAAGGCAAAAAGCTATTATTATTAGCATGCGGTGATGATTATGCAAAACTAATTATTAAAAATAAACCCGCCCTACAACAATACTTCACAGTGCCGTACATCGATGAAGAGCTAATGGATCAGATTTTATTGAAGGAAAACTTCTATAAAATGTGTGATAAATACGGCTTTAAATATCCTGGCACAACAACTGTCACAGTGGAAGACTATGAGCAATTCGAGCCTCCTTTTAGCTACCCAATTATTATTAAAGCTTCTAACTCAGTGGCATATTGGGCATGTTCATTCCCAGGTAAAAAGAAAGTGTTCGTAGCACATGATGAAGCTGAGAAAACGGCGATTTTAAAAGCGATTTATCAGTCGAGCTATCAGGACACATTAATTATCCAAGAATTTATTCCTGGTGATGATTCTTATATGCGCGTGCTAAATGCATATGTAGGAAAGGATGGCAAGGTGAAACTGATGTGCTTAGGTAATCCAATATTAGAGGAGCACTCACCAGAAGGAATTGGTAGCTATGCGGCAATTATTACGACGCATGATAAGGAGTTAATGGACCAAGTACGCTCATTTTTAGAGGACATTGGTTATACTGGCTTTGCTAACTTTGATATGAAGTACGATACGCGAGATGGACAGTATAAGCTATTCGAAATCAACTTACGTAATGGTCGCTCAAGCTACTATGTAACAGCAGCAGGCTATAATTTAATGAAATATGTTGCAGATGATCACATGTTGAATATTAAACAGCAGGTAACATATGCGGACAATCCTCATTTATGGATGATTATTCCGAAGGGTGTCTTGTTTAAATATGCTTCAAATGAAAAAATGAAAATGGAAGCGAAGAGCTTAATTCGACAAGGTAAATTTACAAACTCGTTATTTTATAATAAGGATATGAATATAAAGCGTTGGATAAAGCTAACGCTTAACAGCTTAAATTATTATAGAAAATACAAGAAATACTTTAACAACAAAGGTTTGACTGAATAAATGAAAAAAACACTTGGAATTATTGGTGGTGTAGGCCCACTTGCGACAATGTTTATCGGCGAAATGATTGTGCGATGTACGAAGGCAACGAAAGATCAGGAGCATCTACATACAATTATTGATAATGATACGACGATTCCTGATCGCACTGCCTATATTTTAGACCAAACAAAGCCTAATCCTATACCGTACTTGCAGCGTGATGCACAAAAGCTTGCTTCATATGGTGCAGATATTATTTGCATTCCATGTAATACTGCGCATACATTTTATAATGATATGCAAGGGTCTTGCCCTGTACCAATATTGCACATGATCCGAGAAACTGCAAAGCGTGCAAGTGCAATGGGAGCAAAACGCGTAGGTATTTTAGCGACAGATGGCACTCTGACAGCGCAGGTTTATCAACAAGCGCTGCTAGAGGTGAATATTGAGCCAATTATACCTAAAAATGAAATTCAACAGCAGGTGATGTCTGTTATTTACGATTATGTAAAGGCAGGTAAAACAGTGAGTAGGGAGCTATGGCAACCAATTGAAGATGAGATGCTACAGCAACAATGTGATCTTATTGTTTTAGGCTGTACAGAGCTATCTATCATAAATAAGGAACTACATTTAGGGGAGCGTTACATCGATTCACTACTTGTACTTGCTGAAGCAGCAATTATTGCTTGTGGCTATGAAGTGAATGAGTAGCCTTCTTGGTGAGGATAGTATTAATTCAAGTGAAGTGTCAAATATTAATAAGAATGATGAGGCTAAAGAAAAGTCAAATGAAAAGTGGCTTTTTTACTAGCCTCTTTTTTACGAAGAAATATGATACACTAACTAATACAGTAAGCAGGATAAAGGTGGGTATAATCATGTCGGCGATTCAATTATTGAATGAAGCGTTACAAAAAAAGTGGACATTTGAACATGAAATGAAAATTCAGCAGGAAATGATTCCAGCGATGTTAGATGGGAAAGACATTGTAGCAGAATCACCAACTGGCTCGGGAAAAACGTTAGCATATGTACTACCGATTTTAAACAAAGTAAATGGTAGCAAAAAGCAAACGCAGGCACTTATCGTTGCACCATCACAAGAGCTTGCCATGCAAATTGTCAATGTTATTCGTGAGTGGACAGAAGGAACGGATATTACAGTGCAACAATTAATCGGTGGGGCAAACTCAGCTCGTCAAATTGAAAAGCTGAAAAAGAAGCCAACAATCGTTGTAGGTACACCAGGACGTCTAAATGAGCTAGCGCGTGCAGGTAAGCTAAAATTAAAAGAAATAGAAACGGTTGTACTTGATGAATGTGATCAGCTTTTAAGCCGTGAGTACCGCGTTGTTGTTAAATCATTTATTGATGGTGCGGCATACGGGCGTCAAGTAGTTGTAGTATCAGCGACGATTACAGAGGAAATTGAAATTGTAGCGGAGCGATTAATGTTTGAGCCGATACATATTAAAATTAAACCTGAAGATATGGTGAAGGTAGGTAAAATTGTTCATTCATTTGTCAAAGTAGATGAGCGCGATAAAACAGATTTACTGCGCCGTTTAGCAAATATTTCAGGTGTGCGTGCATTAGCGTTTGCCAACAATATTGATCAAGTGCTAATGAAGCAAAGTAAATTAACCTACAAAGAGGCGCCAATCGTTGCACTCCATTCTGATATGAAGAAGGAAGAGCGTAAAAAAACGTTAGATACTTTCCGCAAGGGTGATGCTCGCATTTTAATCGCAACAGATATTGCTGCTAGAGGATTAGATATTACAGGTTTAACACATGTTATACACGTAGACGTTCCTCGTACAATCGAGCAATATACGCATCGTTCAGGTCGAACAGGGCGTGCTGGAGCTGACGGTGAGGTATTGACGCTATTATCATACCGAGATGAAAAAACGTATAAAAAATGGCTGCGTGAATTAGGGCTTAAAGCAGTGCAAAAGGTATGGCATAAAGGTGAGTTAATTGAAGGAAATTCAAAAACAATTAATGAGCCAACAACTAATGCTAAAAAACCTTCTAAGCAAGGGGAAAAATTCAATAAATAAAAGGGGAATCTATTATGACATTTGAGGAGAAATTGGCTGAATATGCTGAGCTGGCTGTACGTGTTGGGGTAAACATCCAACAAGGTCAGTATTTACTAATTAATACATCAACAGATACGCTAGATTTTACACGTTTAGTCGTGCAAAAGGCATATGAGGCTGGTGCAGGGCGTGTGCATGTTAATTTAACAGATGCTAAATTTGAGCGCGCATTTTTTGAAAACGCGACAACTGAGGAAATTGCGAATTTCCCAAAGTGGATTGTCGCACAGCGTGAGGAATTAATCGCGCGTCAAGGGGCGCTATTATGGATTGATGCAGAGGACCCAGATTTATTAGCTGGTATTGATGTAGCAAAGCTTGCTGCGCAACAAAAAGCATCAGGAAGTGCCTTAGTTAATTATCGAAAAGCAGTGATGAACGATGATATTGCTTGGTCTATTATTGCTGTGCCATCTGCAAAATGGGCTGCAAAAGTATTTCCGAGCTTGCCAGCTAATGAGCAAGTAAATGCTTTATGGCAAGCGATTTTTGCAACGGTGCATATTGGGCAAGGAAATGCCGTTGAGCAATGGCAAAACCATGTAGCAAGCTTAGAAGCAAGAGCAACTAAATTAAATAGTAAAAAATATAAAAAGCTACATTACAAAGCACCTGGTACAAATTTAACAATCGAATTGCCTGAGAAGCATATTTGGCAATGTGGTAGCAGTAAAACACCACAAGGTACAACATTTATTGCGAATATGCCAACAGAGGAAGTATACACACTACCAGCAAAGTATGGTGTGAATGGTACAGTATCAAATACGAAGCCACTTGTTTATAAAGGTAATATTATTGATAAATTTACGTTGACATTTGAAGCGGGTAAAATTGTTACGGCGAAAGCTGAGATTGGCGAAGAGCTATTGCAGGAATTAATTAATGCAGATCAAGGATCAAGCTATTTAGGTGAAGTTGCTTTAGTACCACATGAATCGCCAATTTCAGCATCAAATATTTTGTATTACAATACATTATTCGATGAGAATGCATCGAACCATTTAGCAATTGGTGAAGCATATCCAACATGCTACGAAGGTGGTCGTGAACTTGAGCAAGGACAGCTTGAAACATTAGGCATTAATACATCCATTACTCACGAAGATTTTATGATTGGCAGCGGTGAGATGGATATTGATGGTGAATTAGAGGACGGCACATATGAGCCGATTTTCCGTCAAGGAAGCTGGGCATTTTAAGTAGGTGGAGCAATGAAAAAGTGGGTAATAGTCATATTGCTATTAGTCGGTGCTACAAAAGTGCAAGCACAGGAAGTATATATTGCACTAGGCGATTCCCTTGCAGCAGGGCAAACGCCTTATCGACAAATTGACACAGGCTACACAGATTTAATTGCTATGCAGTTAACGCTAAATAACGAACTGCAATTTTACTCAAAGGAATTAACATTTCCCGGCTACAAAGTAGCAGATGTCCTACAGCGCATAGAGCAGCCAGATGCGAAAGCCTTGTTGTCGAAGGCGACATTAATTACGATATCTGCTGGTGCGAATGATTTATTGCAAATCGTGCAGCATCGGTCACAGGCAGGTACACTGACCTTTTCGCAATTAGCAGCTGATTTTTCCTTAAATCAAGCACGACAGAATTTTTCTGCGCTTTTAGAGAAGCTGGAGTACTATGCCCCCAATGCAACAATTTATGTAATGGGTTATTATTTTCCGTACCCTAATGTGCTTAGCACACAAAAGGTTGGTACAGCGAAACAATTGGATTTACTAAACTTAATTTTACAGCAAGAGGCAGAGCAACATGGCGCATATTTTATCGCAGTTGATCAAAGCTTTGCCCCAAATGCTAAAAAATATTTGCCAAATTATGCTGATGTCCATCCTACAATGGAGGGCTATTTAGTTATGGCGAATGCATTTTTATCGCAGTTTAATGGCACAGCCCTAACTAAAAATGAATTACCAAAGCCAAATCCATTAAGCTTTGAACAGCTTCTGCAATTGAATGACAGAAAAGCTGATTTGGTAAAAGATTTGCGAATGAGTCCTTATTAGGTGTGGAATCTATAATTCGGGACATAAATATCAAAAAAAGTAAAACCGCCAGAAAAACATTTGTTTTTCTAGCGGTTTCTTTATTATTCGCTAATTTTAACGTCTTTTAAGTGATACATGCTGTCAGCAGTTACGCGGAAGCCTGTAACTTTGTCAGATACACCTGTTAAAATTGATGGGTGTAAAACGAATGCCATCGGTGCATCGTCAGAAATAATCTTGATTGCATCTTTATAAATGTTTAAACGAGCATCTTGATCCGCTTCACGACGACCTGCATCTAATAGCTTATCAACTTCTGGGTTTGTGTAGAATGCACGGTTACCTGGGTCGCCATGTTGTGATGAATGGAATAATGCATATAAACCATAGTCAGCATCACCTGTACTGTTTGACCAACCTAAGATGAACATATCATGCTCACCAGCAGCCGTTTTCTCTAAATATGCGCCCCACTCTAATACTTCAATATTTACCTCAATATTTAGCTCTTTTAAAGCTTGTTGTAATACGATTGCTACGTTTTGACGAGCAGGGTTATCATTCGTCCAAATTGTAGTTTTGAAGCCATCAGCATAGCCTGCTTCAGCAAGTAAAGCTTTAGCTTCTTCGATATTATATTCTGTAGGAGTTACATCTTCAGTATAACCGAAAACTCCTGGTGAAATCGGGCTAATAGCTGGAATACCAAAGCCTTCATAAATACCATCGATTAAAGTTTGACGGTCGATTGCTTTTGAGATTGCTTGACGAACCAACTTATTGTCAAATGGTGCTTTTTGTGTGTTGAAACCAACATAAGTTAAAGATGTTGATGGAGTATCATCAACTTTTGCAACACCTGAAGCGTTTACATTCGCTACTTGGCTAGGCTCAACTAAACCGATAATATGAGCATTGCCTGATTGTATCTCAGCAACACGTGTAGCACCTTCAGGAACTACCTTAATTGTTACAGTGTCAACATTTGCTGGAGTACCCCAATAGTCAGCATTTTTTTCTAATTTAATTTCATTACCTGGCTCCCAAGAAACGAACTTGAATGGACCAGTACCAATAGGCTTTTCGTTAATAACAGAACCAGCAGCTGTGTCACCTGTCATTGCAGCATAGTCTTCATCAATTGCTTTTGGAGAGATAATGCTACCACCAGTATGAGTTAAGTGTGCAAGTAATGGTGAGAATGGATATTCTGTAACGAATTGTACCGTTGTATCATCAATTACTTTAATTTCTGTAACCATCTCATATAAATGAGCACGTGGAGAAGCAACTTTTGGATCTAAAAGACGATCAAAGTTTTTCTTAACTGCTTCAGCATTAAATACTTCGCCATCGTGGAAAGTTATACCAGTTTTTAATTTGAACTCCCAAGTTAAATCATCAACTTGTGTCCAAGACTCCGCTAAACCAGATGCTAATTCATCATTAGCATCACGAACGATTAAAGTTTCAAAAATATTACCTTGAACGTTTGAAGATTGTACATCATTTGAGCCTTGTGGGTCTAAAGATTGAGCATCAGAGTTTTCAGCAATAATTAAATCGCCACCACCCCCAGCAGCTGTTTCAGTCCCCTCTGTTTGTGTGCCTTCATTTTCATTTGAAGTACCACCTTTGTTTGGCTCTTCTTTTTTATCGCTACCACAAGCTGCTAAAACAAGTGTTAGCGTTAAAGTTAAGAAGAGTAACCATAGTGACTTTTTTGAAAATGTCATGTGAAAAATCCCCCTTTAAAAAATTATTCTAGAATATCACAAGATTGTAACATCTGGTTAGAATATACCATACCTGTTTATTATCAGGCAATAAATTGTTTAAAAATAAAGATTTTTCCTTTAATTCAGTTACTAAGGAAAATTTTTATTTTTCTAATAATTTTTTTATAAAGACCCTTTAGAAACGTTAATTTACTTAGATTCTCGTAATAATATTGTCGAATTTTGTTATAGTAAATATGCAAAAAAAAGTGATTTTATATTTAGAAGAATCAAAAAACTATTGAAAATGCTCTATATTCATATATATACTGTTATTCATACTGATTAATCTTTATCTTGATTCAGAATTCATGTCTGCGACGAGTAATCACAGGAGCAAATATTTTTCTGTTACACAAGAGAAGCCTAAGCAATTAGGTGCGACAAATATAGTGTATATGAATTACTGCTGAATCAAGAAAAGCCTTTAACGGATGTTACAGATTCTTCTATATAAAATAGGAGAGATTTGGATAATAGTTAAGGCGCAATAGTAAATGGAATTATCTGAAGAGTTTGATTAATGAAAGGGTGGTCACAATGAGCGTGCAAACTGAAAAAGTTACAAACGCAACAAGAAGTAATCCGCGAGTAGAGGCTTTTAAAACCTTCTCAAAGAGATTGCTGAAAAATAAAGCCGCAGTTGTCGGGGGCTTAGTTATTTTATTCATAATTATAGTTGGTTTAGTCGGGCCGTTTATTTTGAAAACGGATCCTAATGCACAAAATTTAGTGAATAAACTCCAGCCACCATCAAAAGAGCATTGGTTTGGAACAGATAATTTTGGTCGAGATATTTTTACTCGTATTATTTTTGGTACCCAGCTTACATTGAAGGTTGGATTTTTATCAGTATTTATCGGTGGAATTATTGGAGTAGTAGTAGGTATCGTCGCAGGTTATTACGGCGGTATGATTGATACAATTACGATGCGTATAATGGATATCTTACTTGCTTTCCCAGGTATTTTATTAGCATTAGCAATCGTATCTGTACTTGGTGGTAGTTTAATAAATGTGATTATTGCGGTAGGGATTTTCTCCGTACCAGCGTTCGCTCGAATTGTTCGGGGTTCTACGCTACAAGTGAGAAAGTTGGAATATATAGATGCTGTAAAAGCACTCGGTGCAAGTGATGGGCGTATTATTTTCCTACATATTTTACCAAATATTATGTCGCCAATTATTGTCCAAGCGACAATGCGTATTGCAACAGCTATTTTAACTGCCTCTGGTTTAGCTTTCTTAGGTCTAGGTGCACAACCACCAGCGCCTGAATGGGGTGCGATGCTAAACGAAGGACGTACTTATATGCACAATGCAAGCCATATGGTAATGTTCCCAGGAATGATGATTATTATTGTCGTGTTAGCATTTAATATATTCGGAGATGGTCTACGTGATGCACTAGATCCAAAAATGAAGCAATAAAGGAGGGGCAGCTATGACAAAATATATTATTCGTCGTTTGTTACAAACGATTCCAGTATTAATAGGGGTATCGATTTTAGTATTCTCATTGATGTTCCTTATTCCTGGAGACCCTGCACGCGTAATGGCTGGTGAGGGAGCTTCAGAGCAAACAATTGAAAATCTACGCGAAAAATTAGGGCTAAATGACCCTGCATATGTGCAGTATGGGCGCTTTATTACAAGTGCTGTAAAAGGGGATTTAGGAAATTCAGTTCGTAGCGGTCGTCCTGTAATGGACGAAATTTCAGCCCGTTTTTGGATTACGGTTGAATTATCAATCTATGCAACGATTTTATCAGTATTTATAGGCTTAATCGCAGGTATTGTTTCTGCAGTACGCCATTACACACTAACAGATATTTTCATAATGATTATTGCTTTATTCGGCTTATCGATGCCGAACTTCTGGTTAGGTCTAGTGTTGATTCAATGGTTCGCATTAGGTAATTTACCATTCGGTATGGATATGCCAGCATGGCTGTTTGATATTGTTCAAATGAGACCGTCCGGCTGGGGAGAATCATGGCGTCAAATGGTGCTACCAGTTATTACGCTAGGTACTGGTGGAGCGGCAATCATCGCTCGTATGACACGTTCTTCCATGCTTGAGGTTATCGGACAAGATTATATTAGAACTGCCCGTGCAAAAGGGGTTTCAGAACGTCTTGTTATTTACCGTCACGCACTTAAAAATGCATTAATTCCTGTAGTAACAGTAATCGGACTTGAGTTCGGTGGATTCTTAGGTGGAGCGGTACTAACAGAAACTATTTTTGCGATTAATGGAATGGGACGATTAACAATCGATGCAATTAGGCAGCGGGATTTCCCGATTGTACAAGGGACTGTTCTCGTCATATCTATTATTTTCGTACTGGTAAACTTACTTGTAGATATTTCATACAAATTCTTAAATAAACGAATCGACTTGAATTAGTTTAAGGCGAAATGAGGTGAATCATTGTGACACAACAATTAGAAAATATTTTAGAAGTTAATAACTTGCAAACGGTTTTTGCAACTGAGGGTGGAGAAGTACGCGCTGTTGATGGCGTTAGCTTTGTTGTACCAAAAGGAAAGACAATCGGTATCGTAGGTGAATCTGGTTCAGGTAAAAGTATTACATCTTTATCTATTCTGCGCCTTCTTGCAAAAAATGGGAAGGTAAATGATGGAGAAATCCTTTTTAAAGGAAAGGATTTACTAAAGCTAACAGATAAACAAATGCGCGATATTCGTGGGAATCAAATTTCAATGATTTTCCAAGAGCCAATGACTTCATTAAACCCTGTTTATACAGTAGGACAACAAATAAGTGAAACCTTAATTATTCATAAAAAGATTTCAAAGCAGGAGGCAATGAAGCAATCTGTAGATATGTTAAAGCTTGTAGGAATTCCATCTCCTGAGAAGCGTGTCAAGCAGTATCCACATGAACTTTCAGGGGGGATGCGTCAGCGCGTTATGATTGCAATGGCGTTAGCATGTGACCCAGAAATTTTAATTGCAGACGAACCAACAACTGCCCTTGATGTAACGATTCAAGCACAAATTTTAGAGCTTATTCGCGATTTACAAAATCGTTTAGACATGTCTGTTATTATGATTACACATGATTTAGGCGTTGTAGCAGAAACATGTGATTATGTAGCAGTTATGTATGCAGGGCAAGTAGTAGAATATTCAGATGTGCGTACGTTATTTAAAAATCCGAAGCATCCATACACATTAGGGTTATTAAACTCTTTACCACGTCATGATGTTGATCAAGAAAAGCTAATTCCGATTAAAGGGATGGTGCCAAGTCCGCATGATATGCCTGTAGGCTGTCGCTTTGCACCACGATGTCCAGTAGCTACGCAAGCTTGTCATACTAAGCCACCAATGCTTGAAAGCATAGGGAATAACGAACAAATTCGTTGCTGGATGTATTCAGAAGAATGGGATGGCGATTCGGAGGTGACGCTATATGGCGAAAAAAGAACTGTTAAAGGTTGAGGGGTTAAAGCAGTATTTCCCTATTAAAGGCGGCTTTCTCGGTCGTACAGTGAACCATGTAAAAGCGCTAGATGGCGTTTCATTTACAATCTATGAAGGCGAAACGGTAAGTATCGTAGGGGAGTCAGGCTGCGGTAAATCAACGACTGGACGTGCTATTTTAAGATTAGAGGAGCCGACAGAAGGAACTGTAGAGTTTCAAGGAACTGACTTAACAAAAATTTCAAAGAAAGAAATGCGCAAGTTCCGTAAAGATTTACAAATTATTTTCCAAGACCCTTATGCATCGATAAATCCGCGTCAAACAGTAGCTTCTGTTTTAAACGAAGCGATGCATATTCAAAATGTGTTGCCGCCAAACCAACGTCGTGCACGCATTGAGGAGCTTTTAGAAACTGTAGGCTTACGTCCATATCAAGCAGATCGTTATCCTCATGAATTCTCAGGTGGTCAACGTCAGCGTATCGGTATTGCGCGTGCACTTTCTGTAGATCCAAAGTTAATCATTTGTGACGAGGCTGTTTCAGCACTAGACGTATCGATTCAAGCGCAAGTTTTAAACTTATTGGAAGAGTTGCAAGAGGAGTATGGCTTAACGTATTTATTTATCTCACACGATTTAGGGGTAGTACGCCATATTTCAGATCGCATTATCGTAATGTATTTAGGAAAAATTGTTGAGATTGCAGATAAGACTAGCTTATTTGAAAATCCACAGCATCCATATACAAAAGCGTTATTATCTGCTATACCTGTTCCAGATCCAGATGCTAAAAAAGAGCGCATCATTTTAAAAGGTGATGTACCATCGCCAATCGATCCACCAAACGGCTGCCGCTTCCATACACGCTGCCCATTTGCGACAGACAAATGCCGTACAGAGGAGCCACAGCTGCGCACATCCGACTTGATGAAAGAAGGACATCAAGCTGCATGTCATTATATGGAAGATATTACAAACGGTAAAATGCAACCGAATTACTAATAAGACAAGCTGTAGGGAACTTAATTCCTTACAGTTTTTCTTTTTGCCTTACTGAAAAACCATTTTTTTCGAATACTCTCGCATTTCTTCAGCATGTTGTTCTTTTGTTTTTTTATTTGTCATTACTTTTATTTTGATTACATATTAACCATTTATAAACATGCAAGCATCCTTTAAATGGCTGTTATTACACTGAGGCGTAATTTGATGGTACTATTATTTTGAGACAACTAATAATTTCAACATAATTAAAGCAAAAGAATTAACTATAAAGAAGGTGGCAATCATGAAAATTTTCCATACAGCAGATTGGCATTTAGGAAAGCTAGTGCAAGGTGTTTATATGACAGACGATCAGCGCTTTATATTGGAGCAGTTTATTGCTGCAATCGATGAAGAACAGCCCGATGTTATTATTATCGCTGGTGATTTGTATGACCGTGCAATTCCTCCAGTAGATGCAGTCGATTTATTAGATGATATATTAAGTAAAATCGCATTACAGCGAAAGATTCCTGTCCTAGCAATCGCAGGCAACCACGATAGTCCTACTCGTTTGCAGTTTGGGCGTCAATTAATGGAACAGGCAGGCTTACATATAGTAGGGGATTTTAGTGCTTTCTCGCAGCCAGTAGTATTACATGATGAGCATGGAGAAGTGCATTTTCATTTTATTCCATTTGCGGAGCCTGCGACTGTAAAGTTTACATTGCAGGATGAAACAATTATCACATATGATGATGCAATGAAAAAAACAATTGAGCAAATCACACCTACTTTAGATTCAAAGGCACGTCATATAGCGATTGCCCATGCTTTCGTAACACCAAATGGCGACAAACAAGATAATACAAGCGATTCAGAACGCCCACTGGCAATTGGAGGTTCAGAATGTATAAATGCACATTATTTTGCGCCATTTCACTATACAGCACTTGGTCATTTGCATCGTGCTCATTATGTTTTGAATGAAACGGTACGCTATGCAGGTTCACCACTTAAGTATTCCGCATCTGAAGCGAATCATGAAAAAGGTTTCTTAATTGTAGATATAGCGGCCGATGGTACAGTAACAGTGACGAAACGCCCATTGATTCCACATCGTGACTTACGCATTGTGGAGGGGACTTTACAGGAAATTTTGCACCACAAAGAGAGCGAAGATTATGTTTTTGTTCGTTTAATTGATACGACACCCGTAATAGGGGCGATGGAACAAATACGCACAGTTTATAAAAATGCTTTGCATATTGAGCGAAGAATGATGTTTGTTGAGCGTGATGAGGAGCAAGTTATTATGCGTGATCAATTAGATGAACGCACATTATTTCAAGGTTTTATGAAAGAAATGACAGGAGCAGAGCCATCAGATATTGCACTTCAGCTCTTTGATGAAGCCTTGCAGGATTTGCTAAAGGAAGAGCGTGAGGAGGAAAGTGTGAAATGAAACCGATTCGTCTAACGCTTCAAGCATTTGGTCCATTTAAACAAAAAGAGGTAATCGATTTTACTGAATTGCAGCAACATCGATTATTCGTTATTTCTGGTCAAACAGGTGCAGGTAAGACAACGATTTTTGATGGTATCACTTTTGCATTATACGGTGCAGCAAGTGGGCAAGATCGAAAAGAAAATAAATCAATGCGCAGTGATTTTGCTGAGGATGATGTGCATACAGCGGTAGAACTTGTTTTTGAAGTGCGCGATACTATTTATCGTGTAAAACGGCAATTAGCACACGTTAAAAAAGGACGTAAGGCAGCGACTGGGGAAGCTTACGAATTTATGCGCTTGCAAGCTGATGGAACAGAGGAACCTGTTGTTGAGCGACAAAAAGTAACCGATATAAATAAAAAAATCGAGGAACTAATTGGCTTATCTTATGATCAATTTAGTCAAATTATTATGTTACCGCAAGGTGAATTTCGTAAGCTGTTAACATCACAATCAGATAATAAAGAGGCAATTTTACGTAAAATTTTTAAGACAGAGCGTTACGGAGAAATTGCTAAAAAGCTGGAAGTAAAAAAGCAAGAGGCTGAGCAGCAGCAAAAAATGGCGATTGCCCGTAGTGAGAGCTATGTTGAACAGCTTGCGGGGGCATTGCCTGAGCGTGATTCATTGCTCTTTGAACGCTTAAATGATAATGCTAATTTATATCAAATTGATGAGGCCTTGGAGCAGGAGCTACAATATTATGAATTGAAGGCAGATGCAGATGCTAAGTACTATAAGCAAGCATTTGCAAAGCACGAAGAACAGCAAAAGGTTGTTTTAGAATGGCAACGTTTAAATGCAAGAATCGAGCTATTTGAACAAAAGCAGCAGGAGTTAGTAGCTAAAAAATCGGAGCAAGAGTTTTTTGAAAATAAGAAAAGGCAGTATGAAGCAGCTATTAAAGCACAGCAGCTTATTCCAGTTGCCGAGCAATGTACGCAACTGAAACAGGAATTAGCTGATAAAGCAGCTTTATTAACAGCATTACTTGCAAAAAAGGAGCAATTACAGCAAGAGCAACAGCAGGCATCTATAACATTAAAGGTGGAAAAAGAACGTGATAATGAGCGTTTAGCATATCAGCAGGAGCTAGCAGAATTAGAGAAAACGAAGCCGCTTTATGAGGAAATAGCATTGCTAACTAACGCTATTGAAAAGCTTCAGCAAGAGCTTGATTTACAACTACAAAATATAAATAACGATAATAAGCAGATTGAAAATTTAAAGCTGCGAATGAATGAGCAACAGAATACTATTGAACAGCAAGAAGAACGAGTGGCTAAGCTGCCAAAAATGTTAGAGCAACAACAATACTTAAAAGAGATAGTAGCTTTATTCCGAAGCTTGGAAGATGTAAATGTAGTAGAGCGGCAGTTGGCTGAACAGCTTTCACATGTACAGCAAAAACATGAAGAAGCACAGAAGCGCTACGATCAAGTAATGGAGAATTGGTTAGCAAATCAAGCGCATATGTTAGCACTTTCATTAGTGCCTGGTGCGCCTTGCCCTGTTTGTGGCAGTGTAGAGCATCCAGCGATTAATCAAAATGCTACAGAGCAAATAGACCAACAACTGCTCCTGCAATTTAAAGAACACGCTAATAAACTTCATCAGCAATTGATGCAGCTTACAACTGAGCGCAACGTGGTATTGCAAAGGCAAAGTCAATTGAATGAACAGCTTAATCAGCTAAATGTGGAAAGTAATGAGGAGCTTTCATATATAGAGCGCTATCAACGAAGCAAAGAAGAAATTGTTCAATTACAAAATTTAGCGGAAAATTTGGTAGTTGGTCGACAACAGTTGAAGAATTTGCAGCTTAACATTTTACAGCTTGAGCAAAATCAAAAATATAACGAACAACAGTTACAACAAGTTAGGAATATGTTTATTCAGCAGCAAACTGTTTTAGAGCAAAAGCGTTTAAGCATGCCACCAGCGATTAGTAGTCTTGAGCAGCTAGAGGAAATATTAAAGCAGAAGGAGCAGCAGCTACATGTATTGCAACAGGCGTTAAGTACAGCACAGAAAAATTATGATGAATCGAACACGAACTATTTAAAAATAACAGAAACGTATACTTTATCAGTTGCACATCATAAGGAATTGCAGCAAAAATTCATATTAGTAACAGAACAATTTAAAAAGAAAAGAGAAGAATACCATTTTGCGACAGAAGAAGAATTTATTAATTCTTGTCGTACAGAGCTGCAAATCCAAGTGTTACAGCAGGAATACATGACGTATACAAATGAACTTCATGCTTTAACAACATTTGTTGAGCAAGAGACACAGCAATTAGCAAATGCTGAAAAGGTAGATATAACATTTGCTAAGGAGCAATTGCAAGTATATAAAGAAGCTTATGAAGAAGCTTTACAAACAGCTAATGCATCAAGAAATTGCCAGAAACTTTGCTTGGAATATAAAGAAAAGCTATTGCAAATAGCAGACGAAATTCATTCGTTAACGCAAACAGCGAACGAAGTAATCATGCTATATAATGTCTTACGAGGGCAGAACCAAAGGAAAATTTCCTTTGAACGTTATGTACAAATTGGTTATTTGGAGCAAATCACAGAGGCAGCTAACCGTCGTCTAAAGCATTTATCTAACGGACAGTATCAATTAGTGTGCTCTGATCGACAAGAATCGCATGGTCGACAAAGTGGACTAAGTTTAGATGTATACGATAGCTACACAGGGCAAACACGCGATGTTAAATCGTTGTCTGGTGGGGAGAAATTTAATGCTTCCCTATGTTTAGCATTAGGTATGGCAGACATTATTCAAAGTTTTCAAGGAAATGTGCAAATTGATACGATGTTTATTGATGAAGGATTTGGTTCTCTTGATGAAGAATCTTTAATGCGTGCAATTGATACTTTAATCGATTTACAAAAATCAGGACGCATGGTTAGTGTTATTTCGCATGTAGCGGAGCTAAAAGCAATAATACCAGCTGTTTTACATGTGGAAAAATTAAAAGAAGGCTTTAGTCGTACAGCGATTAAAGTACCAGGGGTATAAAGAAAAGAGCAGCAATAAGGCTGCTCTTTAACTTTATTTACGACGAGCTGTTGGTTGTTGTTTTCGCTCATTTAGTATTTTTTTTATTATTGGATAAGCAACAGGTGCCCATTTTATAGCTGTTTTTACAATTTTGCCGAGTTTCATATATGATCGCTCCTTTAATTGATGCTTTAAATATACCCAATTGATGTTTTATTTTAAACATTACGATATACTAGCACCGCTTGTACGATATTCCAAATGATGAATACTAAATACAATAAACCATAAAGTAACATGCCACCAAAGCCTGCAAAAAATAAAGTTGCGTCTTCTTGAACGCCGCCAAATATCGTAGTAAAGATAAAGAAAACGCCAACAGCTATACCTAGTATAATAGGTATAATATGTGAAATGAGCGCTCGCTTTGAATGGTAGCGGACTTCTTCATCTTTCGATACTAACCAAATAATAATCGGTGCTATAAATGGTGCAAAGAAAATGCTTAAATAGCTAAGCATACTTAAAATTTTACGATCCTCCATTAAAATCATCTCCTTTAAAGTTTTTGCTTTCTTTTAATTTTATATACGTATTAGACCATATAGAAGTTTCAGCAATAATTTAGTGAACTTCCTCTCAATCGCTTTAAAACCATTGAAAAAAGGGGTGCCAGAAATGCAGGCATAGCCTTGCATTCTGACACCCATTATTTAATAGCTTTATATCTTTTCTTTCAAAGTTTCCTTGATAAGCCTTTTATCCGCATACATGCTGAGATCCGCAATATGGAATAGTTCTTCAAATGTTTGTCCATCACGAGGTGCTATACTGTACCCGATACTTGGAGAAATCTCGAATGTAATATTACCTTCATGCGTAAAGAGCTGTTTCGTAAAAGCTTGCCGAATGGTATGAACGAAATGCAACAATTCCTCCTCATTGCTAATCTCTTGTAGAAAGACTGTAAACTCATCGCCGCCAAGGCGTGCAATTTTATGAGGAGCTGGAATACATGCTGTTAAAACTTTAGCTACATGCTGTAAAACATAATCACCAACTTGATGACCATATGTATCATTTATATGCTTAAAATAATTTAAATCTAAGAGGATTATGGCATTTTGTTGATGAGTGGCCTTGCTTAAGCATTGTGTAACAAACTCAACAAAATAAGCGCGGTTGTATAATCCTGTTAGTGAGTCATGATAAGCTAAATGCTCAATAAGTTGTTCACGCTCAAATTCCTCAGTAATTTCCCGCCACATAATGTAATAGTACTTTTCAATACCAAGTGTCATATAAGAAGCATCGACTGAAACTTTTAAAACACTATCCTCATTGTTGCGCTTTAAATCAATAATATAACCATGAATTTGCTGTTTATCTTTAATTGCAGCAATCATATTATGAATTTGCTGTTGGTTAAACTCTGATTGAGCTGCATGAAGTAGATTCTCTTCGCTTCTTCCTCGAGCTTGTAAAAAATGTCGTGCATTATTATTAATTTCGATAATATTTAATCTTCTATCGACAACTGTAATTGCAACTGGCATAAGTTCGAAAACGAGACGATAACGCTGGCTTATAGTTGGCATTAAATCAAATTTTCGGATACCAATCATAAGTAGGGCAACTGTAAGAAAGTTTAATAATAAAATAGGGAGTGGTATAAGTTTATTCATCCCTAAGCTTAATGCTGCGATATAACCCAAGAGTATTAATGAATAGCTAGTTAATAGAAATAGTAATAGCTGTTTGCCGATTGAAATAGATGTTTTGAAAAACCCATAAATAAACATAAACAAGGTTATACAAATGGTAAATGTTGTTAAGCTATGTGCCCAAATATTATAAAAATTGGCTATTCGATATGTCCAAATGCCAACGCGTTCATAGCTTTGTTCAATAGGTGCTATAGGCGAAAAGCTAATATATATTTGAGCAACTAGCGGTATATAAAGTGCATAATATAATGCTTTACGAAAGCGAATTTTGGCATTTTTAACAATAAGAATATAAATTAAATGCAGTGTTGCGACCATTCCAAGAACGATGAAGGGACCGACAATTATTTTAGAAACAAAAGGGTTATGTTCAAGTGTAATGAGCTGACGTGCAAACTCACCTGAAAAAGCAAAAATTAATGCAATTGATATAACGCTCAATAAACGGTTTTCTAGCAACGCCATATTTTTTGAAAATAAAATAATAAGCATTATAAACAAAATAAATATTGGTATACCGTACACAAGCATGTATACATGAATTGGTTGCATTGAAAACACCTCGTTTGAAAATATGAACTGCATTAGCGATGTATTTTACTTGAGTGGAGCTTGTTGCTGTTTAATAACAGCTTTATTTATATACATATTGATATCACTAACATGTAGTAATTGCTCTAATGTATTACCATCTACAGCATATAAGCTATAGCCTATACTAGGGGAAATCGTAAGCTGCACCTTTTCAAATTGAAAAATATCTTTCTCACAACGCTGGCGAATTGCTGCTACATTGGTTTCTACTTCTTCCTTATTTTTTAAATTCCTTAAAAATATTACGAATTCATCACCTCCGAGCCTAGCAATAATATGTGGACTCGTAATAATGGATTTTAAAATGGAAGCCATATGCTGTAGTACTAAATCACCAACAGCATGCCCATAATTATCGTTGATTTGTTTAAAGAAATTTAAATCAATTAAAACTACCGCATGAATATCTGTTGCTAATGATTTATTAATATATGCTTCAACATACTGTACAAAATAGGCGCGATTATGAAGACCTGTTAATGCGTCATGATAGGCCAAATAATGCGCAAGTGACTCTTTCTCTGTATCATCGGTAATATCACGCCACATAATGTAGTAGCATTCTTCAGAACCGAATGGAATGATGGATGCTTCAAATGCTAAAATCATTTTTTGTAATGTTGAAGGATTTTCAAAATCCAACGTAAAGTTACTAAGCTGTCTAGAGCTTTGTAATGCTTTAATTAACAACATACCCTGCTTTTGATTATGTACAGTGTGTAAAAGGGCAGATAAGCTCTGGTCTGAAGTGGCATAGAAAGTATTGCGTGCATGTATGTTATATTCAAGCACTTTTAGCTCACTAGAAAGTAAAATAATAGCAGCTGGTGTCACTTCAAAAACCATTTGATAGCGAGATTCCATACTTGGAATAAGCTCGAATTTTGTAATGCCTACAATAAAAATGACACTTGCAACTGTCATAAATAAAATAATAGATATAGGTAGTAGATATTCCTTCAAATATAAAGCAAATGTTAATAAAAATAATATAAAAAACAGGCTATTTGTAATGATAAAGAATCGAAATAAGCTTTTGCCATGTACCGATTTTGCCCGGATTACCCCAAATGCTGATAATAAAATTGTGATAAATATGTCTGTGCTAATGGCACCAAAAAGCCATATATTATAATGATGAGATGTTGGATAAAGACAAAGAGCTTGTAAATAAAAAATTTCAATTGATAAACTATAGCTTAAAAAAATAGCAATTATATGCAAAAATACAGGCGTGTAAAAAAGAATAACTATAAACTGACGCGCATGTAAATGACAATACTTCACTAACAATACATACATTAAATGCAGAAGTGTAGAAATAAAGATTAAAATACATATTCCCATTACTACAGAAGAGAAGAATGGGACATATTGAAGTGGCAATGTATGGAGTAAAAAACCTCCTAACAATAAGAAACAAAAGCTAATTAATGCAATACTTAATAACCTTGTTTCTGTCATTTTAAAATTGTTAAGTAATAATTTAACAATGAAAAATGTTAAAATAAAAATAGGGATGATAAATAAGAATAAATAAACAGTTAAACTTGTCATTTCATCACCTCATGCACCTATGCAAATAATTAATTGTTAAAACTTTTAGAAAAGTTATAATTTAGTTATTGGAAGTCCATTATACAATTTATTTGTACTTTTGTGTTATAGTTATTAAAGATTTTCTTTAAAGGAAGGGCGTTTAAGATGATTGTAACTACTCAAGAAGAATTGGATGCGTTTAAAAAAATTGGTCGTATTGTTGCAGAAATTCGTGAGGCGATGAAAGCAGCTACAAAGCCAGGTGTTACAACAAAAGAACTAGATGAAATAGCTGGTCGTATGTTTGAGGAAGCTGGTGCTTTATCTGGGCCTAAAGGAGAGTATGATTTCCCAGGTTATACTTGTATTAGTGTCAATCATGAGGTTGCACATGGTATTCCAAGTGATAAAGTAATTCAAGAGGGTGATTTAGTCAACATCGATGTATCAGGCTCATACAATGGATATTTTGCAGATACTGGAATTTCTTTTGTTGTGGGTGAAGGCTACGACGATAAAGAAAAGCTGTGTGCTATAGCAAAATCTGCTTTTGACCGTGCGATGACGAAAGTAAAAGCTGGTTCAAAATTGAATCAAATCGGAAAAGCTGTAGAGCGTGAAGCGAACGCAAATGGCTTGACGGTAATTATGAATTTAACAGGACATGGCTTAGGGCGCTCATTACATGAAGCACCTGACCATATTTTAAATTACTATGATGCATGGGATTCCACAATTATGAAAGAGGGAATGGTTCTAGCTGTAGAGCCATTTATTTCAGCGAAGGCTGAGCATATCATTGAAGCCGGGGATGGTTGGACGTTTATTACGCCAGATAAATCACTTGTGGCACAAATCGAGCATTCCGTTATTGTTACAAAAGATAAGCCAATTATTTTAACAGAGCTAGAAAATTAAAAAGGCTGCTTGGAAAATCAGATAGTAATCTGCTTTTCCAGCAGCCTTTTTGTTGATAGCTAACCTACTTGATGTTTTTTATTTTTGAAAAAAGACAGACGATAAGCACAGCGCTCAAAAAAAGCGCGACTGCTGTAACGAATAGCTCCTCAAATCCATTATACCAAGCGATACCTAGATAGCCCCAGATAAATATGGAAGGCAACACTCTATCAATATAACGATAGCGAAAATAAAGTGCCATCGTAGCGCCAAGTGTTAATAAAATAACCGTCCACAAGGTATTGCTCAAGCCTAAGCCATGCCAATTGTAATAAACCATTGTATGTGAAAAAAAGATATACGTTAAAAATAGCATCCAACCTAAATACAATGAGATAGGTACACGCTCTTTAATCTGAACATTTGTTAAAAAATATGTCCGATATAGCATAAATAATGAAAGAAGCTGTGCAATTAATAGTAACAGTGCAACGATATGATATTTAGCATGCCAACTAACAAAAAAGCTAATCAGAAAAATATGTGCTAATGTAAATAATATTAGCTGTCTAGAAGTGAACGTATTTGGTTGATGGCGCTTGCGTAGAATATATATTATTAATCCTATAAAAACAACTAGCCAGCCTATATAAACGTAACTAGCAGGGGAAAATAATAGAGGTAAACGATTGATGCTAGCCAATGTTGAAAAACCGAATAAATGGCGCCAAAATGTATGTAAAGTAAAGAGTATTGTTAAAATTGTAGAGCTGAACAAAAATATAGTTCGAGCCATGTAGCCCTCCCCTTTCCGTAAAAAATTATATATCTTTTAATTGACCTCTACAACTATAAGAAAATGTACATTCAGTGAATTTCTATATTTCACCATAAATCTATGTAGGATTGTCGTTCTAAATAGGATAGAATAATAATAATTTACTGATTAAGGAGTGGGAGAAATGAAAAAATTAAGTGACTTAGATTTAACATTAAGCATGGATAAAAAAATGTACAAAAAGAAGTTAAAAGTTTTACAATACGAAATGCTCAATGCACAGCAGTTTCTCTTTAATAATAAAATAGGCTTAATTTTTGTATTTGAAGGAATGGATGCTGCTGGAAAAGGTGGCGCAATTAAGCGATTAACAGAGCGCGTAGACCCACGTGGATTAGTTGTACATCCAATTTCTGCTCCACAGCCACATGAACTACGCTACAATTATTTGCACCGTTTCTGGCGTAAATTGCCACAGCACGGACAAATTGCAGTATTTGATCGTTCTTGGTATGGTCGAGTGCTTGTTGAACGCCTAGAAGGCTTTGCAACGAAAGACGAGTGGAGTAGGGCGTATGAAGAAATAAACAATTTCGAACAACTACTAACTGATGGTGATTATATCGTTATTAAGTTTTGGCTACATATCGACGAAGATGAGCAGTTAAAGCGCTTTAATGAACGCGCTGAGGACCCTTATAAAGCTTGGAAGCTAACAGATGAGGATTGGCGCAATCGCGAGAAATTTAAAAATTATACCGAAGCGGCTGATGATGTATTCGCCAAAACGGATAGCAAGCATGCTCCTTGGATTTTAATACCTGGAAATGATAAATTATATGCACGTGTGCAAGTATTAAAAGAAACGCTAGCTCATATAGAAAAGGAAGCAGAGCGAAGAGGCTTACATTTAACAAATCAATTGGATAATATTGTACAGCAAAATGAAGAGGAAATAACTGAAGTAGAAGAGCAAGTAAAAGAAACAGTGACTAAACCGAAAAATGTAGTGAAAAGTAAAAGAAAGAAGCATAAATAAAAGTAGAGCTACTAACCTTGCTTAGGAAGCTTGTACTTGATGCTACGTTTTGCAACATAAAATATTGATTGTGAAAGCACGATAAGTTACCGTCTGTTTGTACAGAACAGTGTAGGAAAATTTTGTAGGAGAAGGCGCTTTAGCGGTGTATAAAAAATGCTGAGAGACTTTTTGAGCTTATTTCAAAAGAAAGGTGATACGGTGATTACTATTGCGTGTGATCGATGTGATTTACGAACATTAGTAGAAGCGGACGCACCTAGTTTGGCGGTGTTGCTATCCGAAAATAAATATTTTTGGTCAACATATGAGCCACTACATCATCCTAATTTTTATACAGTAGAAACACAACGTAAAAAAATTGTGGAAAGTTTATACTTGTTGGAAGAAAAGCGGGAGTTTTCTTTTGGGGTATTTGTAAAGGGAACGAATCGCTTAATTGGACATATTTCTTTATATGCAGTAAAAAGACTACCGTACTCTAGTGCTTTTATTGGTTATTCAATGGATCAGCATTTTGTAGGAAAAGGCATTGCTACAGATGCTGCAAAAGCGGTAGTGAAATTTGCCTTTGAGCAAGTAGGAGTCCATCGTGTTGAGGCGTATGTGGCACCACCGAATTCCGCTTCTATACGCGTACTAGAAAAAGTAGGCTTTGTGAAAGAAGGCTTATTACGAAAGCTATTATTTATTAATGGACAGTGGGTAGATCATTATATGTACGCGCTGTTAGCTGAGGATTCAAAGGGTGAGGGGGAGTAGACTGTTGTTTAGGAAAGCTCCTGTAATTGTCAAAAAGACCAAAAATCATAATAACTTATCATCTAAACAATAAAAAGAAATAGCTGTTGGAAATGCAGGTGCAAACCTACTTTTCCAACAGCTATATTTTGTAATATTATATATGGTCGTTTCCATCTTGTATTAAATCAAGACGTCCTGTGCTTGGGTCGATTACAAGACCATGAACAGGTATACCTTTAGGCATTAAAGGGTGTGAACGGACCATATCAACGCTTTTTAAAACACTCGTTGTTACATCGCCAAATCCACGTAACCACTCTCGTAAATCAACACCTGAATAGCTAATGATATCGATTGTTTCTTGACTAATGCCACGCTCCCTCATGTTATTAAGCACTTGATCAGGGTCAACAGCACTCATACCACAATCATAGTGCCCGATAATATAAACTTCATCTGCCTGTAGTGCATAAACACCTACTAGTAAGCTACGCATAATACCTCCGAATGGATGATTGACGATAGCGCCCGCACTTTTTACGATTTTAACATCCCCATTTCGGAAATTCATAGCTTTTGGTAATAGCTCAACCAATCGCGTATCCATACAAGTAAGGATAACGATTTTTTTATCGGGATATTTTGTTGTAATATAAGGCTCATATTGTTTATGTGCTACGAAAAATTCATTGAAATTTAAAATCTCTTGTAATGAAGTCATATAGTTGCCCCTTTCCTTTAAACTAAATTGTAAAGCAAAATAAGAAGAATGCCAAATAGGAAAAATGCTGTGTTTTTTAAAAAAATAACACTATTTATATAGAAAAGGCTGCTTCGCTAGCTTGCGCTTACGAAACAGCCTTATGTTCTACTTCATTATTTTTTAGCGTCAATACGAGTAGAGTCAGAAGATTGTAAGCCTACACGTAAGAAATGAATAAAGAACCATACAGAAATTAAAAGAACTACTGTGAAACCAAGTACTGTTGTTAAGAACTCGGGTGCAAGTGGATGATGATGGTTAAAATTAAACATTATGTCTATCTCCCTTCATACAGTCATTATTTATTATTATACATGAAAGACTACTATCAAAGTAGAGCTAATTCATATTATTTGAATTTATTAGAAGAACTATGACAACATTTTGAATACAATTTCAACTAAAATGCCCAATTACCGTTGCGGAATACAGGCTCTTTTTGACCATCTGCAGTAATTCCATCAATATTCATTTCACCTGAGCCGACCATGAAATCAACATGTGTAATACTTTGATTTAAGCCGTTCGCTAATAAATCTTCCTGTGCCATTGTTTTGCCACCCTCTAAGCAAAATGCGTAGGCACTACCAATAGCGAAGTGATTTGATGCATTTTCATCAAATAAAGTATTAAAGAATAATAGACCAGATGCAGAAATTGGTGACTCATGTGGAACAAGTGCCACTTCTCCTAAATAATGTGCACCTTCATCTGTTTCAACTAATTGCTTTAATATTTCCTCGCCTTGCTCCGCTTCTACTTTAACAATACGACCTTCTTCAAATGTTAATTTAAAGTTATCAATAATATTACCGCCATAGCTTAACGGTTTTGTACTAGAAACATAGCCATTTACACCTGTTTTATGTGGAACTGTAAATACTTCTTCCGTCGGCATATTTGCCATAAATTCATGACCACGCTCGTTAATGCTGCCCGCTCCACACCATAAATGGCCTTTAGGTAATTCGACTGTTAAATCTGTGCCAGGAGCCGTATAGTGAAGCTTTTCATATTTTTTCTCATTTAAGTAATCTACTTTAGAATGTAATGCATTATCATGGTTTTTCCATGCTTCAACAGGATTATCTAAATCAGCGCGAGTTGCTTTGAAAATAGCATCCCATAATGCATTTACTTGCTCTTCTGCTGCCAATTCAGGGAATACTTTAGCTGCCCATTCGTTTGAAGCAGCAGCAATTACAGTCCAACTAATTTTATCTGATTGTACATATTGACGATATTTATTTAAAGCAGTGCCAGCAGCTTTTTGATTTATTGCAATACGCTTTGTATCAACGCCTTTTAATAAATCTGGGCTTTGTGACATGATTGACATAAATGCCGCCCCTTGTTCAGCCAAACTTTCACGTTCAAGCTTTTTCCACTCAGGGAAGAAATCAAATGAATCTTCTGGTGCTAGCTCATAGCGAAGACGCGTTATTTCATCATCTGCAAAATCAACAAATACTTGTCGCGCACCATTTTCATAAGCGACTTTTGTAATTAGACGAACAAATGGCGCTACTTCCGTAGAAGCTTGAATAAAGAGATATTGATCCTTTTGGATATTTACTCCTATTTTTACAGCTAGTTCTGCGTATTTTAATAAATTTTTCTCAAAAACTGTGCTCATTTTCTCATGTCCCCCAATTTTTATATGATAAAAATCAATTGTATTGATACCATCTAATCAAATATACCGAAAATTGCAGAAAAATGCATTAATACATCGAAAAAAAATGAAAATAAGATTATACTAAATGATAGAATAGAAATAATAAAAAAGTATGGGTTATTGGAGGTATACATAATGGATCTTTCCTCGTTAATAGGTATAGTTCTAGCATTTATTTCGTTACTTACAGGTATGGTACTAAAAGGGGTAGGTTTAGGCGCATTAGCAAATCCAGCTGCCATATTAATCATTATTTTTGGTACTATTTCTGCAGTAGTAATTGCCTTCCCTATGAAGGAATTAAAACGAGTGCCAAAATTATTTAAAGTACTATTTAAAGAAACAAAATTAACTGGTGATATCGAAATCATTAAAATGTTTTCTCAATGGGCTGATTTAGCGCGTCGTGAAGGATTACTAGCACTTGAAAGTAAAGCGGCAGAAATTGAGGATTCATTTTTAAAAAATGGCTTGACGCTTGCTATTGATGGACAAAATGCGGATTATATTCGTGATGTTCTATCAGAAGAAGTTGAGGCAATGGAAGACCGCCATGCGAGCGGAGCTTTAATTTTTACACAAGCTGGTACATATGCACCAACTTTAGGGGTGTTAGGGGCCGTTATCGGTTTAATTGCAGCTTTAACAGATTTAAGTGATATTGAAAAATTAGGACATGCAATCTCTGCTGCTTTCGTTGCAACATTATTAGGGATTTTCACAGGTTATGTATTATGGCATCCATTCGCTAACAAACTAAAGCGAAAATCTTCAGTGGAAGCGAAGCAAAAACGCATGATGATTGAAGGAATTTTATCTGTTCTTGAAGGGGAAGCACCGCGTGTAATTGAACAAAAGCTAGCTTCTTACTTACCATTAGAAGAACGTAAGCAAATCATGGAAAGCGGGGCGGGTGGCCTTGGCAAAGAAGCATAAAAAGCATAAAAAACATGAGGAACATATTGATGAGTCTTGGTTAGTGCCATATGCGGATATATTGACATTATTATTAGCGCTGTTTATTGTATTATTTGCTTCTAGTTCAGTAGACCAACAGAAGTTAGAAAGAATGTCAGAAGTATTTAGTCAAATTTTTGATGGTGGCGTTGGTGTAATGGAAAACCCATCTGCTACACCTGATCCAAATGCAACAAGTAGCGAGATTACTGATCAAACAATGAAATATATAAGAGACCAAGAAGAACTGCAGGGAACTTTAGAGCGAATAGAGGAATTTATCGCTATTAACGAGTTGGAGGAGCAGTTCGAAGTAATCCGAACAGATACAGGTGGGGTGCTTATCATAATTCGTGATAGCGTGCTTTTTGATCCAGGTAGAGCAGATGTGAAAGTGGAGTATTCAGCTATTGCACAAGATCTTTCAAAGATTTTACAGACTGATACGCCGCGTAACATCCTTGTAAAAGGGCATACAGACAATGTGCCAATGAATAATGCGCAGTTTAGCTCAAACTGGGATTTATCTGCTATGCGTGCATCTAATTTTTTAGAAAGCATCATTGATAATAACCCAGAACTAGACCCAAGTTATTTTAGTGTTATAGGTGAGGGTGAGTATAAGCCTATTGCTGATAATGATACAGCAGAGGGACGCGCTAAAAACCGTCGTGTCGAAGTATTGATACAGCCATTGGTATTAGAGGATGGTAGCGATATTAATAAATAACTGATTATGGGGAGCTGTATGCAAAGCTAGATAAAAAAATCTAGTCTGCAACAGCTCTTTTTTTTTTGACTTTAATCAAACAAAAGTTTATGATATAAACAAAAGTTCTGAGAGGAGGGATTGCAATGAATGATAAGGAGAAACTTGTCTTACAATTGATTCAAGAAAATCCTTATTTATCGCAGCAGGAAATGGCGAAAAATTTAAATATGTCACGTCCAACTCTCGCAAATATTATTTCAGGCTTGATAAAAAAAGGTGAAATTGTCGGCAGAGCATACGTATTACCAGAAAAGCAATCAATCATTGCGATTGGTGGGGCAAATGTCGATCGGAAGCTGCATATTACAAATAAAGTTCAGCTAGCAACGTCTAACCCTGTAACAGCAAGCGAAAGCGTCGGTGGCGTTGCACGCAATATTGCAGAAAATCTAGGTCGTCTAGGTAACAAAGTGAAATTGCTTACGACACTTGGACAAGATGCTGATGCACAAATGATTGAACAAGCTAGTCGCGCATTTATTGAACTTGATGTAATAGAGAAATTAGATATGGAACAAACAGGCTCTTATACAGCGGTATTAGATAAAGATGGTGAGCTTGTAATTGCCTTAGCGAACATGGCAATTTATGATGCTTTGACGCCTAGTCTACTAGAGAAACATACAGCGACATTAGTAAATGCTTCAGCAATTGTCATTGATTTAAATTGCCCAAAGGAAACAGTTATGTATGTCCAGCAGCTCGCCAAGGAGCGCAATATCCCACTGGTAATCGTTCCTGTATCTTCGCCTAAAATGAACAGAATGCCTGATGATTTACAAGGTGTAACATATTTTATTTGCAATAGAGATGAGGCAGAAACATACTTACACACGACTTTTACGGATGAAACAAGCTATGAAGATGCGGTAAGAGCACTGCTACATAAAGGTGCTAAACATGTAGTATTAACTTTAGGTGAGCAAGGTGTGTTAGTTGGAGATCAGAACGGTTTACAGCAGTATAGTGCATATAAAATAGATGATATTAGAGATGTAACAGGTGCTGGAGATGCCTTTGTAAGTGCTTGCTTACATGGCGTGATGCTAGGAGATAATCTACATGAAGCAGTGCAATTCGCACTTTATCATTCAGCGAAAACATTGCAGGCAAATACGACAGTACGTCAAGTGACACAAAATGAATATAACAATTGGAGGAACTTAAAATGAAACAATACTTATCTTATTCACAAGAGGTTTTAGAGGCAAAGGAAAAAGGATTACCAATCGTAGCGTTGGAATCAACAATTATCTCTCATGGGATGCCTTATCCACAAAACGTGCAAACTGCGCGTGAAGTAGAGCAAATTATTCGCGATAATGGCGCTGTACCAGCAACAATTGCTTTAATTGACGGACAAATTAAAATTGGTTTATCAGATGAAGAATTAGAAATGTTCGGTAACGCACAAGGAGTAGCAAAAACATCTCGTCGCGATTTAGGCTATTTACTTGCAACGAAAAAATTAGGCGCAACAACGGTTGCAGCAACAATGATTTGTGCAGAGCTAGCAGGAATCGAGCTATTTGTAACAGGTGGTATCGGTGGTGTACACCGTGGTGCTGAAACGACAATGGATATTTCAGCAGACTTAGAGGAGCTTGCAATGACAAACGTAGCAGTAGTTTGCGCAGGTGCAAAATCAATTTTAGATATCGGCTTAACATTAGAGTATTTAGAAACAAAAGGTGTACCTGTAATTGGCTATGAAACAGATGTATTACCAGCATTCTACACACGTGAAAGCGAATTTGCAGTAAACTTCCGTGTTGATTCAGCAGAAGAAGTAGCAGCGATGATGCGTGCAAAATGGGATTTAGGCTTACGCGGTGGCGCGATTATCGCCAACCCAATTCCAGTAGAGCATTCAATGGAAGCAAGCTTCATCAATGGTATTATTGCAAAAGCTTTAGAAGAAGCAGAGCAGCAAGGAATTGCTGGTAAGAACGTAACACCATTCTTATTAGGCAAAGTAAAGGAATTAACAGAAGGCAAATCACTAGAATCAAATATCGCATTAGTTAAGCATAATGCAAAGATTGGTGCAGGAATTGCTGTAGCATTAACAAAGAAATAAATACAAAATAAAGCTATTAGGAAGGCGCGGGCAATAACCCGTTTTCCTGATAGCTTTTTTATTTTTCGATTAAATATTATCTGGAATTAGTGATTGATAAACATCCCCATCAAGGCGTGTTTGTAGCTCCGCTTTTGCTTCATCTATTAGTTTTGGATTTTCAATGCAGGCAATGGCTGTTTTAGCCATAATTTCAGCTGCATATAGCATCCCTTTATGTGCAATTGGTGTATTACCAACAGCAACAACCTGCCAAGTATGAGCTGGTGTTCCTAATACCCAACAAGCTGTGGAGCATTGAACAGTAGGCGTTACCCAGCTGACATCACCTACATCAGTTGAACCCGGTAGCAGTACTTCAGGGAGTAAAGGTGTTACTAAATGATTCAAATAATGACCTTGTAGCTGTTGTTTCATTTGTGGTGTCATAAATTGATAAGCAGAAGCTTTACTTGCTTCATCTAATGAATCATAGATTTCCTTTGCAAATTGCTGGTCTTCCTCAGTAAAAGAAAGTGTGGGCGAGTTATCAAGCTGGTCTTGCATAACTTTTGCTAAAATAGTGTTTGGAATTAAATCAGAAGCAGCTCCTTGAAATTCCATTTCTACTTTTGTTTCTGTCATTAATGCTGCCCCTTGAGCAATTTTTTGTACACGTTCAAAAATATCAACTACTTGCTTTTTACGAGGTGCACGTATTAAATAATCTACCTCAGCATAGGCTTGAACAACATTTGGAGCTGTACCACCTGAGTTCGTAATAGCATAATGGATTCTTGCTTCCTGCTCCACATGCTCACGTAAATAGTTAACACCAACATTCATTAGCTCAACAGCATCCAATGCGCTACGGCCTAAATGCGGAGCGGCTGCAGCATGTGCGCTCTTACCATAAAACTTAAACTTCACTGCATAGTTAGCTAAGCTTGTCATATTCATAACACCATTTGAAGTCATAGGATGCCATGAAATAGCTAGGTCAACATCATCAAAAATACCAGCCTTCGTCATATGTGCTTTACCAGAGCCTGCTTCCTCAGCAGGGCAGCCATAGAACCGCAATGTAACAGGTGCATTCGTTTCCTCGATATATTTCTTTAAAGCACAAGCAGCGGCAAATGAGCCTGTGCCGAGTAAATTATGACCACAGCCATGCCCATGACCATTTGCTTCAATTGGCTCGTAGGTAGAAACACCACCCTTTTGACTTAAACTAGGTAATGCATCGTACTCTCCTAAAAAGGCTATAACAGTAGGGCCATTTCCATAAGAGCCCATCAAAGCAGTTTCTAAGCCAGCAATATTTCGTGTAACTTCAAAGCCTGCTTCTTCAAGGGCATTTGCAGTTAATTGTGCTGATTTTTTTTCATTAAAATATAACTCTGGCACTTCCCAAATCGCATCACTTAGGTTAGTAAAGGTTTGGGCATTTTTTTGTAAAAATTCATGTACATTAAACATATTATGCAACTCCTTGCTTATCTACTGATTGTTCCTTCGTAGAAACTAATAGGATTGATAGAATACAAACACCTGCTAAGGCAATTAACAACCAAAATGCTGCATTGTAAGAGCCATCAAAAGCATCAATCATAAACCCAATTAATGTAGGCGTTACAAAGCCAGCTAATTGCCCACCTGTATTCGCCATTCCCATAGCTGTTCCTGTAATATGCTGTGGGATATTTTTCAAGATAAACGATGGTAATAATAAAGTGACATACGTCATTAAAAGTGTCACGATGCATTGATAGGTAATAAACATGGCAATTGAAGTAGCATTAAACATTAAAAATAATGAAATTGCTACACCAAAAGCACAAATCGCACCGATAATTTTATTTTTTCCTAATGATAAACGGTCAATAATAAAACCGTATGTGAACATAGCAATTAACATTAAGAATCCAGGGATTAATTGTAAATAACCAATAGACATAAGGTCTAAGTTACGAACCTGTGTTAAATATGTTGGGAGCCAGGAATTTAAGCCCCAGTTCACTGCATAGATTGTGAAATATGAAATAAGCAAGCTCCACATAAATGGCATTGTCAATAAGGATTTTAAGAACCCTTTACTTGCTCCTGTTGATTTTAAATCGTTTGTTGTCTTTTCATTCGGAATATTAATATATCTCCAATATAGGAAAGCAATAATAGTGCCTGATACACCTGCGATGACGAAAAACATACGCCAGCCAATTGATGTCAGCAATACTGCTGAAATAATAGGTACAAGCATAGCCATAATAGCCCCTGAAGAAAGCATTAAAGACATTGCTTTACTACGTTCATCTTTAGGGAAAACGTTTGAAATAATTTTCGAAGCAGAAGGCTGAAATCCTCCTTCGCCAATACCAAATAAAAATCGGATAACGACCATTGCTGCTAGTGACCAAGCAATAGCAGTTAATCCAGTGAATATCGACCAGACAATAACAGCAGTTAATAAAACTTTTTTAGCACCGAATCTATCTGCTAATAATCCACCAGGCATTTGCATAATGGCATAGCCGAGGAAGAACGAGCTTAAAATAAGACCCGTTTCTGTAGCACTTAATGATAAATCCTTCCCGATATCTACAATTGCATAGTTCATAATGTAGCGATCGAGATTTCCTAAAGTCCAACCTAAAAATAAAAGCAATAATACTGTATTTCTAGCTTTCTTTTCCATAATGTTCGAATCCATATAGCACCTCCTATTTATTTAACGACATTTTCGTTAATTATACGTAAATTATATTTTCTGATTATTTTAAATGCAATCTTTTTTTATAAAATTTTAATAGTTGCTATCAAATGAAATATAAAAAAGTAGAGAAAATCAATCTGATTTTCTCTACTTTAACAGTTTTGTTAGGACTCAATATGTGTAATTAATTTATAAATTTTCGTTGCTCGTCCTCTACTATTCCGTTGTTGTTCACCGACTAATTGAACGAGGTTAATCTTTACAAGCTCTGCGATTATGCGCTGTGCATTTCGTTCAGATGATTGTAGAGCTAAAGCCAAATCTTTTGAGGAAAATAAATTGTTGTGCATTTGCTTGACGACTGATGCAATTTTCATAAATGTTTTAGAACTTATTGACGTTTGCTGTAATCTTTTAAGAATTTCAGCATCGTTAATCATTGTTTGATATTCTATCATTCCATTTGCTTCTGTAAATTCTAAAATTTGCCCTTCATCATCCATCACTACAATGCTTGATTGATTTTGGTTTTCTAGCTGCTGTGCTGCACTTGCTGCAAATAAATCTGCTCTATAAGTTGTATTCGCATGTCCGATTCCGACTAATATAGGAGACTCTGTTTTAAATGAAAGATGCTGTAATGTTTCTTGAATTTTTGAAAGGTGCTTTTCTGCAATTCCTCGTGTTGTGAAAATAGTAAATTGCCCATTATTATCATCTGTTAAAAGACCATCCAATGTTTGACAGCATTGAAGCACTAATTTTTTCAACTCGAGTAAAAGAAATTCAAATGAATAGCCAGAGTGCTTTGATATTTTTAGCTTTTCAAAATTTTGAATTTTAATTTTGACTGATGTTGTTTGGGTATCTTTATAATAACGCGTTTTAATTTTTTCAAGAATGATTTGAATTGCATAAAACGTATTCCATTTTGAGGGGCCTGTCCAATAAACAGGTACGCCTTCTCGCATAAGCTGGTCAGCAACCTCAGGATAAGACGTAATTACGATATCTACCTCATTATTTTTCCAAAGACTATAATGGAATTCGAAAATTTCTTCAATTGTTGAGGTTGAATCGTAACGGAAATAATGCTGCTTAAGCATTGGATATTGATTAGAAACTATAAAATCAATGTGGTCTTGTCCCTTCATTTTCATCAAATCCATACTTACAGCAGAAGGAATCGAATGGTTTTCTAAGGAATATGTTAAAATTCCTTCAAAAATCTCACTCGTTGCTCGAAAAATATAATTAAATTTATCTTGTGTAGCTTTCGTTTCGAGTGCAATAGTGTAGGGAGTAATACCTGAAAATAGCCAATAATCAATCTCTGCATCATGTGTTTCAACAATTGATTTTGTTTCTTCAATAATATTGTAAGGGAATGCGATAAACTGTAATTCGGTATCTAATTCCTCAGAAAAATGGATAATTCGTTCAACAGATTGCTTCGGCCCAACCACACCAACTTTTTGCATAATTAAAACCCCATTAATCATTATGTTTTAGTAAATGAATATACCAAATTTTATCTTAACATGTGTAGAAGGCAAGTAGAAGTATAAAATGCTTATAGCTTTTAGGAGAGGAACTGTCTGAAAAGTCGTGTTAAGACAGCTTCATGACGCAAGTAACCGCAGGAGTAAGAGTATTAACAAATATTTCATATAGAAGCTAGGGCTGTTAGAAAGATAATATCTTTCCAACAGCCCCTCTATTTTTTATTTACGCAACGAGCCTAGCTCAGCAACAATTGCATTCATTTCACTAGGGCTGAAAGAGTCACGTTTCATAACCATTTCGTATAAGTAGCATAAATCTTCATAGTGTTTTTCGTTAAAATGCTCTGATTTCATGGCATCTACATTAACCATGCGTAGCTTTTCTTTAATTTGTTCAACCATATAAATAACATTCTCTTGAGATGGTATTGTTAAGTCCATTGTTAGCCTACCTTTCAAAATAAACGGATTAATCCGACCTATTATAACATACTTTAGAGCATAACGGTGAATGTAGGGAAGCTTTCAAAAATAGAGAAATTTAGTTACAATAACAGTAAGCAACGTTTTACTTTGAATAGACTTGGGAATAATACACGAAAGAGCGGAGGAAAAAAATAATGAAAAGTAAACTAGTACCAGCTATCATTTTTGGGGCATTGGCAGGAGCGGCACTTAGCATGTTAGATAAGCAAACGCGTCAACATACAATAGAAACATCTAAAAAAATGAAAGAGACTGTTTCTTATTATTCGCAAAATCGTGATGAATTACAAGAGTTAATTGAAACAAAAATGGAGCAGGCGCAGTCACTATATGCCAATGTAACAAATAACATTGCCTCTATTATGGAGCATGTAGATGAGGCTAAAACATTACCGAGTACAGTAAAAAGCTTAGTAACAGAAACGAAAGATGCTTTTTCAAAAAGTAACTCATAATAAGGAAAAGGGGGATGGAGAGCTTGATGAAAGAATTTAAAAAAAATGCATCAAGCACTATAGCCTTCTGGAAATCCTTTATTGCACCTGTAGAGGCTGATATTGATGTCACAACAACAAAAGGCTTTTTTCAAGATATGTTTGTTCGTTTGCAGCGTGCTGATATATCAGGCATGGGTGCACAGCTTGCTTATTTTTTCTTGCTATCATTTTTTCCGTTACTCATATTTTTAGTAACATTGTTACCATACTTAAAATTACAGCGTAATCAAGTGTTTGAGTTTATGTCAGATATTATGCCAGATGAGGTATATATTTTAACGGAAAATATAATAGATGAGATTTTAACGACCTCAAATAGTGGGCTATTATCACTTGGAATTATCGGTACGATTTGGTCTGCTTCACGTGGCATTGACGCATTAATAAAAGGCTTAAATCGCGCTTATGATGTAGAAGGAAAATCAGGTGTAGTAAATCGCTTATGGGCCCTTCTTTTTACGTTGGCTTTTATCGGCATTATATTAATAGCACTAGTATTTCCGATATTTGGTAAGCAAATTGGTAGCTTTATATTTTCTTATCTTGGTAAAGAAAGTTCATTTGAATCTATGTGGACGTTTTTGCGCTGGATTATGCCTAACGTTATTCTTTTTGCTGTGTTAACATTAATGTACTGGATTGTTCCAAATACAGTGCCACGTTTAACACTTATTAGTATTATACCAGGAGCTGCTCTAGCAACTTTAGGCTGGGTAGCATTAACATATGGTTTTTCATACTACATTAGTAGCTTTAGCAATTTCGGTGCTACGTATGGTAGTCTTGCTGGGATTATTGTGCTTATGCTCTGGCTTTATTTAACGGGGATGATTTTAATTTTTGGTGGCCTAATAAATGCAGCTTTGCAAAATCGCTATCTTGCCAAAAAAGCAAGGAAAGATAAAAAAATATTTCTTGTTTAAATTAGGAAAGGGAGTGTCTCAAAAGTCATTTTGAGACACTCCCTTCTTATGTTTGTGAAGAATAACCACAGGAGTAAAATATTTTAGCGAATGCTTAATATAGCAGCTAAGTCAGTCCGAAAAAGGTACTCCTTTTTCGGGCTGCACCTATATATTTTTCAACATCCGTAGTCCATTTAAAATAACTAAAATTGTACTTCCTTCATGGCCAAGAACGCCAAGAGGTAAGTCGATTATTTGGAAAAAATTTGAGGAAATTAACAACGCAATAACGGCTAATGAGAATATGATATTTTGCTTTACGATGCGCTGCATTTTGCGTGATAGCTTAACTGCATAAGCAATTTTCGATAAATCATTTTTAATTAATACAACATCAGCTGTTTCAAGGGCAACGTCAGTACCGCCCCCCATTGCAATACCGACTGTAGCAGTAGCGAGTGCTGGCGCATCGTTTATGCCATCACCAACCATACCAACCGTTTTATATTTTGCGAGGTATTCTTTAATATAGTTCACTTTTACTTCTGGCAAACATTCAGCAACATAGGCATTAACCCCAGATTGTGCTGCAATTGCGTGTGCAGTTTTCTCATTATCTCCCGTTAGCATCATGACATCAACATTTAACTCTTGTAGTAAGGCAACTGCTTTCTTCGCTTCTTCACGTACAGTATCCTGCATCGCAACGAGTGCAACAATCCCATCCTTATCCTTTAAAAAGATAACGGTTTTCCCTTGGGAAGCAAGCTTTTGGGCTGCACCATCAGCAAATTTTTGCGAATCTTCATAGCCTACAAAATCAGGTTTACCCACTAAATACTGTTCATTATAAACAACTGCCTTTATGCCAAAGCCAGGTACATCCTCAATAGTAGCCTCAATTTTTTGTACTTGCTGATTATTAGCAAATACAGTAATTGCATGAGCAAGAGGGTGAGTAGAGTGAGCTTCGATTGCAGCTAAAATGGATAATGTATACATACGCTGTTCTTCATCGCGTACAATGAAGTCTGTCACAACAGGTGTACCTTGTGTCAAAGTACCAGTTTTATCAACTGCTAAAGCTCGTAATACGCTTAAATGCTCTAAATGTAAGCCGCCTTTAAATAAAATGCCGTGTCTCGCGCCATTTGAAATAGCAGCTAGTGTAGCAGGCATAATGGCAGCTACTAGGGCGCATGGTGAGGCAACAACCAAGAGTACCATTGCGCGGTAAAATGTTGTCGTCCAATCCCAGCCTAATAAAAAATGGGGAAGGAACATCATTAATGCAACTACAGCTAATACGCCTTTTACATAGACGCCTTCAAAGCGCTCGATAAATTGCTGGGAAGGGGACTTTTCGCTTTGCGCAGATTGCACAAGCGTAATAATTTTTTGGAATAAAGTTTCTGAGCTTGCTTTTGATACTTTAATAGTTAGCACACCATTTAAATTAACTGTACCTGCAAAAACTGTATCCTCTACATTTTTTGTTATTGGCATAGATTCGCCAGTAATTGCTGCTTCATCAACGGCAGATATTCCTTTAAAAATAGTGCCGTCTGCTGGAATGCGTTCACCGGGCTTTACTAAAATATGATCACCGATTTTAATCGAGGCAACAGGAACGCTAATCGGTTCAAAGCCCCCGCGTACGAGCCAAGCCTCCTCAGGCTGTAACGCCATAAGTGAGGAAATTTCTTTATGGCTTTTATTCATCGCGTATGTTTCTAAGGCTCCACTTACAGCAAAAATAAAAATTAATATCGCACCTTCAGTCCAATAACCAATAATGGCTGAACCTATAGCAGCCAAAATCATTAATATTTCAACATTTAATGTTTTGTTTTCAATGGTATCCTCCACGCCTTCTTTTGCTTTTGCAAAGCCACCGATAGCAAAGGCACTTAAGTAAGCGATAATGGCAGCTGTTGATTGACCGCTTTTATCCATGCGCCAAGCAAGAACGATAATTAGACCAGCTACAAGTGCAGCGATCAACTCTTTATGCTCTAATATTTTCTCATTTAATGATAAGTTTTCTCGATTAGATATCTCCATATTACCCCTCCTTGATAATGATAGTCACTTTCATTTAACTAATTGTTGTTTATTTGATAATGTTTTTCATTTAGATTAGTTTCATTTCTAAATTAGAATTATTATAATTAGAGTATAAGGGGAATAAATAAAGAATGCAATAAAAAAAACTTGTGAATGGAGATTTCCCTTTGCCAGTTTTGAATACCGCATATTTAACATTAAAATAACGTATGGATATGAAAGGAAGTGGATCTAGGTGCATAACCTTAAATTTATGTATGCAGAGACGATGATAAAGGGATGTATCATATATCGAAAGAAATTGATGAGGGCAGGCTGAAATATAAATGCTGCATTATTCTACACAGATTAGAGGAAACATACGAAAATGATTTTTGGACTGTTATTGAAGAAGAGATAATAAATTATTAGGGATTTATTCTGTATTCTTTCTTGAGAAAAATAGATACCTTCTATAAGAGTGGATAAGTATGAATTACTGTAAATCGTGTATGAGAGCAATATGCGGATTTAACTGGGGAATATGGATGAAAAATTACGTATCATTGCATCGTTTTTTTATAACATATTACATTGTTCTCAGTCCTTTCTTTCGCCGTTTATTATACTTTTAATTTATTCGGAATTATTTCTTCCTGTAGCCAATGTTCGCTAGTTTGAACATGCTGTGGTCTAACATATTTCCCTAAATTATATTGGAAATCATTATAATGAAATGAATTTGCATTTCGGATAACATAACCTTCCTGCTCACCATCAAAGCAAGATTTCCCTACGAATGTACGTTTTACTTTTTCTTCGTCGAAAATACCTCGATATAAAACAGGGACAGTTTCAATACCTAATTTAGTAGCAAAGGCAACCGTTTCATCCCAGCTTAAGCATATATTTTCTTCATTCCAAATGCTAAATAAATAAAAATAGCTTGTTAATGCTTGATAGTAAATAGAATGTTTTGCATAAACGTTTTCACCGCATAATCGCCAACCATTTGGAATTTGATAAGCAAAGTTTGCATGAAATGTTTTCACCCAATGTCTAGAAGGGTGGTTAGCTGAATTGATGCTCCTTGCATGCATATAGTCTTTGTAAAGAGTCGTTCCTTCACCATCTAATTTTTCAGTCACGATAACTTCTTTACCAATAAAATGCTGGATATTTTTAGCGACTTTATCATCATGTGTATAACCTCTACTCCAAGGTAAATAAAAGCTTCGTGGATATTTTACGTAATTTGTCATATTATCACTTCCTTTCTATTTAGCAAATTGGTCTGCCTCGCGGAAAAAGTAGAGCTTTGTTAGTAATTCACCATCTAATAAATGATAAATTTGGCTGCCACCTCTATCACCACCGTATTGGATAAGCATATGAAATTGCACTAAGTGAACAACTTTTAGAACAAAATCCATATCAAAGCCTAGCTCACATAAAAAATGACAAGCAATTTGAGCGGAAACATTTTCATGTCCAAAATAGCCATAATGCTGCTGTAATGGTTTATATTTTTTACAAAACGGCTTGCCTACATCGTGAAATAAAGCAGCGATTTGTAAAGCTAATTTGTCGCTTTCTGCATAGTATTCATTGATATAGGATAATACGAAATACGTATGTTGACATAGCGAAAATTGATGATGAGGATTTTCCTGATTAAAGTGATAAATTTTTTGAAATAACGGAATGGCTCCTAATGTTTGAAAAAGCTCCTCGTAAGTAGGTTGGCGCTCAATAAGTGAAATAAATGGCTGCCGTGAAATTTCATAAGGTGCTGTTTCATGTACAATATGCACTTTATCAAAGCCTTCTCCTTCTGTTGGAAATTCCAAATGCTTTGCCATTTTCTCCATGATAGCTAATGGGACAATTCTTTTACGTTGCTGATTTCTCGTTATACAGATGGAGTAGGGCGTATCAAAATAATAGCACTCCTTGCGAATTGTACTCGGTAATTTACGTAATGCAAACATTCTACGCTCACGTTCTATATTGGTAGCATCCACAATAACAGAGTGCCCCTTTGCTACTAAGTCATTGAGGCGTTCATATAGAACACGAAAAACGATACGTGACTTTTGTTTTGTTGCATCACCAAATAATTCTTCACGTATAGCATCGCTTGAAAGAATAATAGCATTCTCGCTTTTCGCTAGCTTTTGGGCAAATATACTTTTTCCACTAGCAGGTAATCCTACTGTAAATATAACCTTCATCTTTTACACCTCCTTTCAAATGTCTATATCGTTTGTTATGGCGAATTGTTAAGTTTAAATAAAAAAGGCTTGCGATATTTCGCAAGCCTTAAATAATTAGAATACACGCTCTGCATGTAGTGCTAGCTTTTCAAGTGAAGATTTTTCAACATCAGCATGTAATGAATTACCGTGTGAATCCATTGTTACAACTGCTGTGAAGCCTTCAACATTTAAATGCCACATTGCTTCAGGAATACCGAATTCCATTAAATCTACACCGTCTACTGATTTGATGCAATCTGCATAGTATTGAGCAGCACCACCGATTGCGTTTAAGTAAACGCCGCCGTGTTCTTGTAAAGCTTTTAATGTTTTTGGTCCCATACCGCCTTTACCCATTACAGCACGGATACCGAATTTTTTCATAATATCACCTTGGTATGGCTCCTCACGAATTGAAGTTGTAGGGCCTGCCGCTTTTACTACCCAGTTACCAGCTTCGTCTTTGGCCATAACTGGACCACAGTGGTATATAATTTGACCGTTTAAGTCTACAGGTGCTTCAACACCTTCACCAATTAAATGATGGTGGATTGCATCGCGACCTGTGTACATGCGGCCAGTGATTTTGACAACATCACCGACTTTAAGTGAACGAATTTTTTCCTCTGTAATTGGTGCAACTAATTCAACTACTTCGTTATCAGTATCAGATGTTGCAGCTGCCTCATCCTTGAACGTGATTTTTTCACCTTCTTGATAGTGCCAATTAATAATTTCACCTGTCGTTGGATTAATATCGATTGCCATACGACGGTATGCCCAGCAGTTATATGCTACTGATACGAAGAATGAAGCAGGTAAGCGGTCCATTACGCCAATTTTACAGCCTAATAATGTTGCTTCACCACCAAAGCCCATTGTACCTACACCAAATGTATTAGAAGTTTTTACGATATATTCTTCTAGCTTTGCTAAGTCTTCGATTGGGTTTACATCATCCACATGACGGAATAATTGCTCTTTAGCAAGGTCATAACCTGCTGAGCGATCACCACCGATACCTACACCGATGAAGCCTGCTGAACAACCTTGACCTTGCGCTTGCCAAACAGAGTGTAAAATACATTTACGGATACCATCTAAATCACGACCAGCACGGCCTAAACCTTCTAATTCTGTCGGTAAAGAATACTGGATGTTTTTATTTTCACAGCCGCCGCCTTTAAGGATAAGCTTTACTGTAATATAGTCATTTTCCCATTGCTCGAATTTTACTACTGGAAGTCCAGCACCGATATTTGTTCCTGAGTTTTTACCAGTTAATGAATCAACTGAATTTGGACGTAATTTTGCATCAGCTGTTGCAGAAGCAATTGCTGTTTCGATTGCTTTTCTAATTTCGATTTGGTTTACGCCTACAGGAGTATAGACTTTAAAAGTTGGTAAACCAGTATCTTGACAAATTGGAGAAACATTATCTTCTGCCATTACGATATTTGTCGTAATTGTATCTAAACTCATCGCTGCACGTGTACCAGCATTTTCTGCCTCTTTTGCTTTTTTTATTGCACGGCGAACGTCTTTTGGTAGATTTGTAGATGTTTCTGTTACCAGGTTATACAGGCTTTTCTCCAAAGTTTCTAAATATGCCATGTTATTTTCCCCCCGAAAAATAGTAATGAGATGTGTTATTTTCACATAGTAATTATTTTACTAGATGAAGTGTTCCACATCATTATACTCCTTTCACATAACTAAAAAAAGGGGAGTGTCTTAAGTAACGACATTCCCCTTATAATTATTCTTCTATGTCAGATCGTTGTTGGAATTGTTCCATTTTTTCCTCTAAATCATCCATCATTTGAATAAGACGATCGATATCATCAAGTTCTGTCGTTTCTGGATCAATAGCGTCTAACACTTCAAGGAAAATTTCCAGACGCTCCTTTAAATATGTTACTTGCTGTTCTTTATTTGTGATTGGTTTCATTGGATTCTCCTATATTGTAGATTATTACGTCTTATTATACAGACTTTTAATAAAAAAATCTTTTAAAAATAGAAACCACCTTTTAATTTACAAATAATTACTTGCTCAACGAAACAGTACTGTTACCAATTTGTATGGAAAACACCTTCCATATCATTACGCTTATATGTGTGAGCGCCAAAATAATCGCGCTGTGCTTGTATAATATTAGCGTTGGAAACACCTGTACGATAGCTATCATAATAGGCTAATGATGAGCTAAAGCATGGTAAAGCGACACCTGATTGAACACCCTGACAAACGATATTGCGCAAGCTTTGTTGATACTTTGCTGTTTTATCAGCAAAGTATGGGTCAATTAATAAATTCGCTAAATCTGCTTTTTGACTATAGGCATCACTAATAACATTTAAAAATTCTGCGCGGATAATACAGCCATTGCGGAAAATTAAGGCAATATCCTTTAATGGTAAATTCCAGTTATAGATTTCAGATGTCATTTTATATTGTGTGAAGCCTTGTGCATATGCACAAATTTTCCCCATATATAACGCTTGACGCACATATTCAACCCATTGCTCTTTATCCAAGTTAGGAGCGTGATTGCTAGGTCCAGTTAAAATTAGTTGCGCCTGTATCCGTTCTTCTTTTAAAGCAGATAAATAACGAGTAAATAATGCCTCTGTAATTATAGATGTTGGAATGCCATTATCAATAGCTTGCAGACTTGTCCATTTACCCGTTCCTTTTTGTCCAGCTTGGTCTAAAATGACATCTACAAGTGGTAAGCCTGTAACATCATCCTTTTTACGTAAAATTTCAGCCGTAATTTCAATTAAATAGCTTTTTAATTCGCCATCATTCCAAGTTTCAAAAATATCCGCAATCTCTTCTACAGATAAGCCTAAATTCCCGCGTAAAAATGTATAGGCTTCAGCAATTAATTGCATATCAGCATATTCGATGCCATTGTGTACCATTTTGACAAAATGACCTGCGCCTTTTGGTCCAATATACGTACAACAGGGCTGACCTTCAGCTTTTGCCGCAATTTTCGTTAAAATGGGGGCTACCTCATTGTAAAAGTGTAGGTCTCCACCAGGCATAATCGATGGGCCTGTTAATGCACCAACTTCGCCACCAGATACACCAACACCTAAATAGCCAATACCGCGTTGTCTCAACTCATCATAGCGACGTTCTGTATCTTTGTAATGGGAGTTACCACCATCCATAATGATATCTCCTTGTTGTAGCAATGGAATTAGTGATTGAATGACTGAATCAGTTGCTGCACCAGCAGTCACCATTAGGAAAATTTTGCGTGGAACAGTTAAAGATTGCACGAATGCTTCCAACTCATAATAAGGTGCAAGTGTTTGCCCCTCCAATTTTTCCATTAATTTCTCCGTTAAATCACTTGTATAATTATAAACAGCTACTTGCTCGCCGTTGTTTGCCATATTTAATGCAATACTACTTCCCATTACGCCTAAACCAATAACGCCAATTGTATTAACCATCGTTTCTCACTCCTTAAACAAATAAACTTAGTAATAAAATAAATCCTAGTCCTGCTACAGAAATAATCGTTTCAAGTAATGTCCATGTTGCAAATGTTTCTTTCATGCTTAAGCCAAAATACTCTTTGAACATCCAGAAGCCTGCATCATTCACATGTGAAGCAACTAAACTACCTGCACCTGTAGCGAGTACAACTAATGCAAGATTAACATCTGATTGTCCAAGCATAGGAATAACTAAGCCAGCTGTTGTTAACGCAGCGACTGTTGCTGAACCTAGTGAAATACGCAAAATCGCAGCAATAATCCATGCTAATAAAATAGGGGAGAGATTCGTTCCATTGAATAGCTCTGCTACATAATCTCCAACTCCACCGTTAATTAGTACTTGCTTAAATGCACCACCACCACCAATAATAAGCAGCATCATACCAATATGGGAAATAGCTGTAGTACATGAGTCCATCACAGTTTTAATAGGGATATTGCGGGCAACTCCCATTGTGTAAACAGCAACTAATAAGGAAATCAACATCGCTGTGCCTGCTTCACCAATAAAGCGAACGGCAGCTAAAAATCCATTATCGTCAAAGCCCATTGTTTTTTGTAGTAATGTAATAATTGTTGCAATAGACATTAAAATAACTGGTAATAATGCAGTGAAAACACTAATCCCGAAGCCTGGTGTATCCTCGATTTTAAATGTTTTTTGCTCACCTAATGAAGCAATATCACCTGCTTTTGTGAATGATTCAGGTACTAATCTTTGCGCAATTTTCGTGAAAATTGGACCTGCGATAATAACGGTTGGTACAGCAATAATAAAGCCGTATAATAGCACTTCACCAATATTTGCCCCAAATTCACCTGCAATTACAGTAGGACCTGGATGTGGTGGCAGGAAGCCATGTGTAACAGATAACGCTGCTGTCATGGGAATTCCTAAATATAAAATAGAAACCTTTAATTGTCTTGAAATCGCAAAAACAATAGGAATTAATAAAACTAAACCAACTTCAAAAAACAGTGCGACACCAATAATAAATGATGCAACAACAACAGCCCATTGAATTCGTTTTTCACCAAACTTATCAACTAATGTCATGGCGATGCGCTGTGCACCGCCCGCATCTGCAATTAATTTACCAAGCATTGCACCAAGCCCAAAAATAAGCGCTAAATGACCAAGTGTACCTCCTAAGCCAGCTTCAATTGTTTTAACAATTTCATCTAATGGCATCCCTAATACTAGAGCAACGCCAAAGGATACGATGATAAGTGAGACAAATGTATTGAGCTTAAAAAACATAATTAAGATTAATAATGCAATAATCCCAATCCCTACAATAACTAATGGCATACATAGCCCCTCCTAAATATGAAAGTTAGTATTTTTATTTGCTTAAGCCGCGCTGATAATCTGCGATAGCTGTATAATCTTGCTCTAAAACGCGTGATAAATGAATAAAAATAGGAAGTAGCTGACGGTATTCTTGCATAGCATCCTCTTTTGGAGAGTGCTTGTATGTTTCCCCAACCATATTAGCGACTACATCTAAAGAAGCGATTCGATTAGTTGCATATAATCCTAAAATACAAGCGCCTAGGCAGGAGCTTTCATGACTTTCAGGTACAGTAACCTCCGATTCAAAAATATCTGCCATCATTTGACGCCAAGTTTCAGAGCGTGCAAAGCCACCTGTTGCTTGAATGCGCGTTACAGGCCCTTCCATGCATTCTCGTAAAGCCAAATAGACCGTATATAAATTGTAAATAACACCTTCAAGAGCAGCACGAATCATATGCTCCTTTTTATGTGCCATTGATAAGCCGAAAAATGAACCACGTACATCAGGATTCCATAAAGGTGCACGCTCTCCAGCTAAATAAGGATGGAAGAGCAGGCCACCTGCGCCAGGGTGTATACGCTCAGCAATTTTTGTTAAGACCTCATATGGGTCAATGCCTAGACGTTTGGCTGTTTCTATTTCAGAAGAAGCAAACTCATCCCGAATCCAACGTAGCACCATACCCCCATTGTTGACAGGGCCACCGATGACCCAATGTTTTTCTGTTAGGGCATAGCAAAATATTCTACCTTTACTATCTGTTTGTGGTTTATCAATAACCGTACGAATTGCACCACTTGTTCCGATTGTTACTGCAACCTCACCTTTACCAATGGCATTGACACCTAAGTTGGACAGCATACCATCACCTGCACCAATAATAAACGGTGTTTGTGGATCAATACCCATTTGCTTTGCTAGCTGTTCATTACAGCCTTGAAAGCTTTGGGTTGTTGATACAAGCCTTGATAACTGCTGTTTTGAAATACCCGCAATTTGTAAAGCTTCCTTATCCCAATCCAATGTTTGAAGGTTCATTAAGCCCATTGCAGAAGCTAGTGAATGGTCAACTACATATTCATTAAAAAGCTTTTTAAAAATATATTCTTTAATGCCAATATATTTTTCTGCTCTTTCTGCAATAGCAGGATACTCATGGGTAAGCCAAGCGATTTTACATAATGGTGACATAGGATGGATAGGTGTACCCGTTCGTAAATATACTGCATGTCCATTCAACTCATCCTTAATTTTACGTGCCCAGCTCTCACTTCGATTATCTGCCCATGTAATAACGGGTGTTAAAGGCTGGTCGTTTTCGTCAATAGCAATAACGCTATGTAATGCACTACTAAAGGAAATAAAGGCAAGCTTTTTCTCTGTATGCATTGACATAATATTTGAGACAGCCTGTAGCACAGCTTGTAATATTTCTTGAGGATTTTGCTCTGCTGTTGAAATATCAGGCGTATGCAGTGGGTAGCCGATATTTGCCTGCTGAATTATTGTCCCTTGAACTGTAAATAAGACAGCCTTTGTGCTTGTCGTTCCAATATCGACACCTAGCATATATTCAGTCATTTTGCTGTTCCACTCCTTTTGCTAGCATTTGTTGTGATTTCCATAAATCTTCTACCTTACCTTGGACATCATCAAAATTGTCATGTAAAGATTGAACCATTAGCTTGCGATCCTTTGCTTGAATAGCAGTAATGTATAGCTCATGATTTTTTAGGATTCGTGGAAAGTCCTCATATTTCTCCTTAAAGCGCATACGCATAGATAAAAGAATAAGGCCTTCCATAACAGGCTTTAAATTATTCCAAATCATTAAAATATAAGAATGATCTATAGAGCGAATAATCGTTTCGTGAAATAAAATATCTTGATAAGAAAATTCATCTGCATCCTGATATTTAATCGCTACTTTCATCATTTCTACAATTTTGCTTAGCTCTATTGTTAATTCAGTTATTTCTATTTTTAATAGACGTTCAAACACGAATGTTTCGATTAATAAACGTACATCGTAAATTTCTTCAATTTCTTTGTCTGTTAAGCCAATTACAACAGCCCCCATTCGCTCTAAGCGAATTAGATTTTCAGACGCTAATGTTTTTAAGGCTTCACGAATAGGAGAACGACTAACAGAAAATTCAGCGGCTAATTTATTTTCAGAAAGAATGGTACCGCTTTCAATCCATCCAGAAATAATGCGCAATCTTAGCTCAGAAGTTACTTTTTCACCAGTAGAAGCCTTTATAAGCCATTTTTGTGGGTAGAGAAAGTCTTTAAATTCAGTCATATTATCATCCTTTCTAGAAAACGAGTATACTTGTATACAAGTATTATAAACGCAAATAATAATAAGGCAAGCGCTTTTAAACATTTATAAATTTGCATTAAAGTGGCAAGAAAGCAACTATAACAGGCAATTAGGCTAGAAAAAATTTTTTTAAGTAAAATAAATAAAAAATATCTATTCTGAATATTTACATTATTCTAACTTTGTGTTAAAGTAATCTTAACAAATAAAAGAAAGGGTTGATCAGAAAAAATATGTAGCCAAAATATGAAAAAGAATGGGAGGGAGTTTAAACATTTTCTAGCAAAAAAGCTAGGGAATAGTTTATACAAAAATTAGTGGATACAAGTGATATTTAAAACCCTAGTAAACTTTTAGAGATAAAGTTTGCTAGGGTTTTGTTTGTGTGTTTACAATGATTGCTACTTGTTTTGCTCAAATATAATTCGACATCCGTAGAAAAAATGTTACAATATTCAAATAACATGAGCTGCTACATTAAATGTAGCAAAGTAAATAGTGAAGTTTTGGAGGCAGTAAGTATGGCAGCGTCATATGCACAACAACGATTTTGGATTTTAGTAGTCATTGTCTCCATTTCAGGATTTTCGCAAGGTATGCTATTGCCATTAATTGCGGTAATTTTTGAGCAGGATGGCATTGCTACAACATTGAATGGCTTAAATGCAACAGGCTTATACATAGGAACTTTATTAATTTCTCCTTTTATTGAACAGCCATTGCGTAAATTTGGCTACAAGCCAATTATTATGGCTGGGGGAGCACTTGTTTTTATTTCACTTGCTACATTTCCTTTGTGGAAAAATATACTATTTTGGTTTTTCCTACGACTGCTAATTGGTATTGGAGACCATGCCCTGCATTTTGCGACGCAAACATGGCTAACCGCTTCTACACCACAGCATAAATTAGGGCGTAGCATGGCGATTTATGGCTTATTTTTTAGCCTTGGCTTTGCAGTAGGCCCGCTTTTTGTTCCGCTAATTAAATTTTCACAGGCACTTCCATTCATTGTATCTTCTATACTTTGTTTAGTTGCTTGGTCGCTTGTGTTTTTTGTACACAACGAACATCCTGAAGTTTTACAAGGGGACACAAAGCAAACAAGTAGTATTACACGTTACAAGTTGGCCTTTCGGTATGCATGGGTAGCGTTTTTGCCTCCGTTAGTTTATGGCTTTTTAGAATCTTCTCTAAATGCAATTTTCCCAGTTTATGCATTACGAAAAGATTTTGAAGTAGCAATGGTATCAATTGTACTCGCAGCCTTTTCAATAGGTACAATTGTGCTACAGCTACCTTTAGGTATGCTTGGGGACAAAATTGGTCGTCGTAAAGTAATCTTAGGGGGACTGCTAGGAGGAGCCGCTTCATTTGCTATATGTAGCTTTGTTGAGCATTTGCCATGGGGCGTTGTTATCTTCTTTGCGCTTGCGGGTATGTGTGTTGGTACCATGTTTTCACTCGGTATCACATATATGACGGACTTAACGCCAAAGGAATTGCTACCGACAGGAAATTTACTATGTGGTATTTTCTTTAGTATTGGTAGCTTGAGTGGACCATTTTTGGGAGGAGCTTATTTACAATTAGTAAATAACATGAGCTTTCTATTGTTTGTAGCTACTATGCTTACAATCATATTTATCGTCATTTTATATTTCGGACGAAATTTGCAAATTAAGAAAGGATAGGACAATGCTAGGAAAATTTTTCTCTTATTACAGGCCACATAAACGTTTGTTTATGGTAGACTTTTCGAGCGCTATTATTGTTGCGATATTAGAGCTTTTTTTCCCGCTTGCGGTAAGTTGGTTTATTGATAAGCTGCTCCCGACAGGCGATTGGGGAATGATTGTAAAAATTAGTATACTATTGTTGCTCGTTTATATTTTAAGTACGATATTGAATTTTATCGTTAACTATTTAGGACATAAGCTTGGTATTAATATTGAAACCGATATGCGCCAAGAGCTATTTAATCATGTGCAAAGACAGTCTTTCCGCTTCTTTGACAATACAAAAACAGGACATATAATGAGTCGCATTACGAATGACTTATTCGATATTGGTGAATTTGCGCATCATGGTCCTGAAGATTTCTTTATTGCAATCATGACGTTTATTGGAGCTTTTGCAATTATGTTCAACGTCAATCCGACATTAGCTTGGATTGCACTTATAATGGTTCCATTTTTAACATGGCTCGTAACATATAGCAATATTAAAATGAACAATGCATGGAAAAAGATGTACGGCGAAATCGCAGATGTAAATGCACGTGTTGAGGATAGTGTTTCAGGTGTACGCGTTGTTAAATCGTTTACGAATGAAGATTTTGAGATGGCACGCTTCCGCAAACAAAATGGTTTATTCCGATCAGCAAAACTGTACGCATATAAAGTAATGGCGGGTACACATTCCGGCATTTATATGATGACACGCCTATTAACACTAGTTGTCTTAGTTGTAGGCTCATGGCTTAGTTACACTGGCCAGTTATCACCTGGTGAATTAGTAAGCTTCGTTTTATATACAAATGTTTTAATTAAGCCAATCGATAAAATTAGCGCATTACTTGAGCTTTATCCGAAAGGGATGGCAGGCTTCAAGCGCTTCCGTGATTTAATTGATCAGGAGCCTGAGGTGTTGGACAAGCCAAATGCAGTTACAGTCCCGTTATTGTATGGAGATATCGAATTTAATCAAGTTAGCTTTAACTATGATCAATCCAAGCAAGTGCTAAAGAATATTTCGTTTTCATTAAATGCTGGTGAAACAATTGCTTTTGTAGGACCTAGTGGTGCTGGGAAAACAACGATTTGCTCATTAATTCCACGCTTTTATGATATAAGTGACGGTGCCATTACAATCGATGGAATTGATGTGCGCGATATGACACAAAAATCACTGCGTGAACAAATTGGTATTGTACAGCAGGATGTATTTTTATTTACAGGAACTATTCGAGAAAATATTGAGTACGGTAAGCTTGGTGCTTCCTTCGAGGAAATAAAAGCTGCCGCTGAGCGCGCACATTTGAAGGAATTTATTGCAGATTTACCAGATGGCTATGAAACACAGATTGGGGAGCGCGGCTTGAAATTATCAGGAGGACAAAAACAGCGTCTAGCCATTGCACGTATGTTCCTGAAAAATCCACCAATTTTAATTTTAGATGAAGCGACATCTGCTCTAGATACAGAAACAGAGATGATTATTCAAGAGTCTTTAGCAGAGTTAGCTGAAAACCGTACAACACTCGTTATTGCCCACCGCCTTGCAACAATCCGCAACGCTGATAAAGTGTTGGTTGTTACACAGAAAGGTATTGAGGAGCAAGGAACATATGATGAGCTTGTAGCAGCCGGTGGCGTTTTTGCTAACTTGCATCATATTCAATTTAAAAAATAGAGTGACAGGTACAAAAAATCAATACTAACATTCATCTAAATAGATGAGTGTTAGTATTTTTTATTTAGCTAAGTGGGTCTTGTAAAGTGCTATTATACTTTTTCACGAGGATGAAAAAGCAGGCTAAACTTTAAATGGTTGAAAACACAAAGTTTACGACGTTTTTTTAATTTCATAATGAATAAATAAAGTTGAATTTTCTGTTGTGTCAAAGGTAATTTTGAGGCAATCCTTGATAACTGATATCACAGAGTGTGAGTAAGCTTGGAGAAATTTGGGTGAAATTACTTTGAAGTATAACTGATTGAAAATGATAGGTATATAGAATTATTTTTGAAAACATACTAGATAGTATAACCTATGCAAATTATAATAAAATTACATACTATAGTATTTTTATACGTCGTTATTCTAGTATAATATAACGATTTTTCTTACCTATGCTATAGGATTAAATTTTTATATTTCAAAGAATGAGACGTTTAAGGGGTGCTTGTATTGGAAAAATGGTTGAAGAAACGAAGCTTGATTTTCGGAATTTCTATTGTGTTATCCGTTTTATTTGTTGTTATTATCAGCGTACTATCAACTGTAATGTACAAAGCAGCAGTCGGTGAAGTTTACGAGAAATTTATAAATGTAGGCGACAAACTGAGAGATGTGGCACAAGCGGATTTAACCGAAATAGAGAAAATAGCACCAATGATGGCAGCAGGGCAAGAGCTTCCTTCAGAGGCAATGAGCAAAATGAAAAAGGTTTTAAGTGGGACGACGGATGATTATCTTGTAGCAAATGCTTATTATTTACTGCCGACTTTTCGAACAGAGGGCGGAAAAAATTATTTTCGATACTTGCAGGGTAGTGAATCATTGGAAAGCATGGGCATGGATGCAGGGGTTGAATATGAAAATCAAGGTAGCTTCAGCGAGGTATATGCACAAGCACTAGAAGGAAAATCAGGATTAACCGAGGCATTCGAAGATGAATTTAGCACATGGTTAACTTACCTTTCTCCTTTAACAAATGATAACGGCGAAATTATTGCAGTATATGGGATTGATTATGATTATGGAATTGTAAAAAAGCGATTAACAGCATTAATTTGGAAAGCTGTGGTTATTAGTGTTGCGGCAATTGCTATTATTATTTTATCTATTTGGTTTTTATTGAAGAGGGCGTTGAAGCCTCTTCAAATAATGGCTGAAAAGGCAAAGCTGGCAGCAGTTGGCGATTTGACGGTTAGTGTGCCGATAGTGGATGAAAATGAGATTGGACAAGCAAGTTTAGCATTTAATACGATGATAGATAATTTAAGGCAATTAGCTGTACAAATTAATCAAACATCTAGTGAAGTAGCGAATTCATCTAGCCATTTAAAAGAAACAGCAAATCAAACAAAAGCGGCTACCCATGAAATTACACATTCCATCTCCCAAGTGGCTACAAGCTCAGAAACTCAGTTAATAAGTTCTGGTGAATCTCAACGTGCAATGGCAGAAATGGCAGTAGGAATTCAAAGAATTGCTGAATCTACAACAATTGTTTCTGATCTTGCATCAGAAACAACAAACCTTGCGAGTGATGGCGTAGACGCAATACATTTGACAGTGAAGCAAATGGGAATGATAGAAGAGCGAGTAAATGCTGCTACATATGAGATGCAGGCATTAAATGACTCCAGTAGCCGAATTAGCAATATTCTTTCACATATTGCTAATATTGCAAATCAGACAAATTTACTTGCATTGAATGCTTCTATAGAGGCAGCAAGAGCAGGTGAGCATGGCAAAGGCTTTGCAGTAGTTGCACAGGAGATTCGTGAACTAGCAGAGCGTTCAAAAGCATCTTCCGAAGAGGTATATACAATTTTATCAGAAATTAGCACTCGTTCTGAATCTGTTACAGCCTCTTTAAATGCGTCAGCACAAGAAGCGCAAATGGGAACGCAGCTTGTCAATAAATCAGGTGAATCCTTCCAAACTATTTTAAAATCTGTACAGGAAGTATCCAGCCAAGTGCAAGAAGTATCGGCAGCGGCTGAACAAATGTCAGCAGGAAGTGAGGAAATTGCAGCATCGCTTGAAGAATTAGAACGCAATTCTCAAATAACTGCAAGTAACTCCCAGCAAGTTGCAGCAGCTTCTGAGGAGCAGCTCGCCTCAATGGAAGAGGTTGCAGGTGCTTCTCAGCAGCTAAATACATTAGCAACTGATTTAAGCTCAGCTGTGGCACGCTTTAAAATATAATGAATAAAGAAGCTAAGATAAATTTAATGTAAATTTGTCTTAGCTTCTTTTATAAGTCTAAAGTAATATTTCGCCCAATTAGTAAGGGAATTCGCCCATTAACGGGATAGATTCGCCCGATTCACAGTAAAATTCGCCCGAAAATGGCTTTGATTTGCCCATAAACATAAAGGGGAGTAAAATCATCCTTTTTAAATGAATTTCTCACGTTTATTAAGGTTTTTATCTGCGCTGTGTTGTTTCGTATTTATTGTGAAATGGTTAAATTTGGTTTTAATTAATAGAAGGAGATGGTAGTAGAATTTACATGGCAGCAACTGGTAGGTCAAGCTCCTATCAATTTTGATTTTACATAGATACAAAACAATATAGTTACACATAATTTTAAGTAAGAATGTCTTTTATCTTTTGTGTGAAAGAAAGAGAACCCCCATAATGGTAACTATATAATGCAGTTAATAATTTAAAAAATATAGGAGGTATTCCATATGTTTCTGAATTTACAAGGGAAAACGGCACTAGTTACAGGTTCTACGGCAGGGATTGGTAAAGCAATTGCGAAGTCATTGGTAGGAGAAGGCGTTACTGTCATTATAAATGGTCGTCACGAAGAAAAGGTTAATCAAACAATTCAAGAAATTCAAGAACAATATCCAGAGGCTAATCTTCAGTCATCGGTATCTGATTTAGGAACAGAACAAGGATGTCAGAAGGTAACAGAGGAATACCCGGAAATAGATATTCTTATTAATAACTTAGGAATTTTTGAGCCAAAGGAATATTTTGATATCTCCGATGAGGAGTGGCTTAAGATGTTTGAGGTCAACATCATGAGTGGTGTTCGACTTACGCGCTGGTATTTAAATAAAATGATTGAAAAAAAGCAAGGAAGGGTTATTTTTATTGCTAGTGAAGCAGCTATAATGCCTTCTCAAGAAATGGCTCATTATAGCGCAACTAAGACGATGCAGCTTTCGCTTTCACGTAGTTTAGCTGAGCTAACGAAAGGAACAAGTGTAACCGTCAACACAATTATGCCAGGTTCTACTTTAACAGAGGGTGTAGAAACGATGTTAAATAGCCTTTACCCTAATGAGAATCTGACTATGGAAGAAGCTGAAATAAGATTTATGAAAGAAAATCGCCCAACCTCTATCATTCAAAGGCTTATTCGACCAGAAGAAATTGCAAATTTTGTTACGTTTTTAAGCAGCCCCCTTTCATCAGCTATTAATGGTTCTGCTTTAAGAATTGACGGAGGATTGGTGCGTAGCGTGTTTTAACAAAAATCAAGGCAGAGGTATCATGGGACACATTAACTTCAAAGATTTGTCGTTAAGAGTCGAAGTGCTTATAATTGCCATCTTTGATTTTTTTAAAAGAGTATGATAATATTCATACATGCTTAAAAGACCATAGAGTACTTTTAGTTACTATTGAATATAACAGGGGGTTACTATGCAAAAAGTATATAATATAGCAGTTGAAGCTACGCTTGAAGTTATTGGTGGTAAATGGAAACCAGTTATTCTTTGTCATTTAAACCATCATGGCAAAATCCGAACAAATGAATTTCGACGTTTGATTCCAGGGATTTCGCAAAAAATGCTCACAAGCCAATTAAGAGAGCTAGAACAAGATGGATTAATTGATCGAAAGGTCTTTAATCAAGTACCGCCAAAAGTTGAATATTCATTAACTTCCTATGGACAAGGAATGGAACCGATTCTAAGTATGCTTTGCTCATGGGGTGAAAAGCATATTGAATTATTGCAAGATAAAGGTGAAGCTGTGCTTTTAAGAAAAAATGATGAAGATATCTCAATTCAACATACATCGTAATAATAAGAAAAAAGAGGCTGTTGCACCAAAGCAGCCTCTTTTTCTTGTTAATTTTTATAGTACAAAGTCAAACTCGTCTGGGTTAGGTCCAACTCGTTGTTCAAGATTCATTGCATTGATGATAGCCATTTCTTCATCTGTTAAGCTGAAGTCGAAGATATCAGCGTTTTGCACCATACGCTCTTTACGTACAGATTTTGGGATAGTGATAACTCCGTTTTGTACATCCCAGCGTAAAATAACTTGAGCAGTTGATTTGCCATATTTCGTTGCTATTTTTGAAATAGTTTCGTCTTCAAGGAGTCCACCTTGCATTAAAGGTGCCCAAGCTTCAAGCTGAATTTGGTGTTGCTCACAAAATGCACGAAGCTCAGCTTGTTGCAAGCGAGGGTGGAATTCCACTTGGTTTAAAACTGGTTTAATACGTGCAAATGATAATAAATTTTGTAAGTGCGAAACATTAAAGTTACACACCCCAATTGCTTTGATTTTTCCTTGTTCGTATAGGTCTTCAAGTGCTTTCCAAGATTCAGCATATTTATCTTTACCAGGCCAGTGAATAAGATAAAGATCTAAATAATCTAGCCCTAGTTTTGCTAAGCTCTCATCATATGCAGCAATAGTTTCTTCATAGCTTAATCCAGCGTTCCACACTTTTGATGTAATAAACAGGTCTTCGCGTTGTAAACCAGTAGATGCTAGCGCCTGTTTAATGCCTTCCCCAACACCTGCTTCATTGCCATAAATAGCAGCAGTATCAATGCTGCGATACCCAACTTCAATAGCATTTTTAACGATATCGGCTGTTGCATCATTCTCTACTTGGAAAACACCTAATCCCATACCTGGCATTTGTAGACCGTTATTTAATGTAATTGTATCTTGTAAATGATTAATCATTTTTATTCCTCCAATTTATATGATTTCTTGTTTGCTCTTTTATTATGATGCCCTTACTAAGTTAAAAAAAGTACGCACTTTTTCGTTTCATAGAAACATAAAGGTAACTTTTGTGGATTGACAATGGTTAGGAAGAGAAATTTATTTTGATTAAATCTTTTTTTGAATGGAAAATAGTATTTGCTAGCTATAATTTCTTCCAATACGGGAGGGTAAAATGGAGCAATAATTGAAGCTTTACATTTATAATGAAAAATGAAACACTACTTGAGATGATTATCAAATATATAAGGCAAACATGATTAATTTCATTATGGGTATTCTTTTTAATAAATGTTTCCTGTTTTGCGGTAAACTCTTTTAATGCTAGGAGGTTTTAAACATGCGTAAAAAAAGACGTGGTTTGCTCTTAATTTTCGTACTGATTTTAATGGGGATGCTGTTTTTTATTGGCATGAAGATCGGATCAATAACACAAAAGCCTAAAAATTCGGAGTCAGCTCCATCCCAAGAGGAGGAGGTATCGGAGAAGCCAGATATGATTATTCAGGACATTGTTCAAGCAGCTCAAGAAGGAAAAGTGCCAGATGTGCCATTTGCTGCAGGGAAGACTGATAAACAGGAGGTCTATCAGCAATGGGGAGAGCCTCAGCAAATAGCTGAGAGTGCAAATGGAAAATACGAGGACTACTTGGAGCAGGGTGTGACAATTGGCTACCAAGATATACAGGCTTTCGATATTCGTTCTTTTAAAGCAAACATACAGAAAATTCATTTAGAGGAAATTAAAAATAGCATGGGGGAACCAACTGAAGTTCGCTATTTTGAGGATCAAACAACAAATCAAATTATCCTTGTCTATCAAGTTAATCCCACGTATCAATTAAAATGGATATTACCGAAACCAACTGAAGCCGATTCAAATCCTAGCGTTCATCATATTTCAGTTTACACAAAATTAAAAGATGAAGTGGCGGAAATGATTAGCCAAATGACATTGGACGAAAAAATTGGTCAAATGATGTTTGCAGGTGTTACAGGCACAATGCTCCAACAAGAAACGTCAAGTTTAATTCATGATTTCAAGGTTGGGGGAATGATTCTTTATGCTAATAATCTTGAAACACCACAACAATCAATAACACTAATCAATGACTTAATGGCTGCAAATGTAGATAACCGACATCCACTTTTCATTGGAACTGACCAAGAAGGTGGAACAGTAGCCAGATTACCAGGACCATTAAAAAATTTCCCGACAAATAAAATAATCGGGAATATTAATCAGCCACAATTTTCATTTGAGGTTGGAAAATTATTAGGGGAACAATTAAGGGCATTTGGCTTTAATCTTGATTTTGCTCCCGTAATGGATGTTAACAGTAATCCAAACAATCCAGTTATCGGTGATCGTTCGTTTTCCAATAATCCTAATATCGTCAGTGAATTAGGCATTCAGACGATGAAAGGGCTGGAATCTAAGCAGGTTATTCCTGTTATCAAGCATTTCCCAGGGCATGGTGACACCTCAGTGGATTCTCATTTAGAATTGCCAAAGGTGACGAAAAGTCTAGAGGATTTAAATAAGATGGAGCTTATTCCGTTTAAAGCGGCTATTGAAAATGGTGCAGATGTAGTAATGGTAGCTCATATTTTATTGCCAAAAATCGATCAAAAGTATCCAGCATCGATGTCAAAGGAAATCATTACGGGAATTTTAAGAGATCAGATTGGATTCAATGGTGTTGTGATGACAGACGATATGACGATGGGGGCGATTACGAATCATTTTGATATAGGACAAGCTGCAGTGGATGCGGTGAAAGCAGGGAATGATATTATTTTAATTGCGCATAGCGCTTCCAATGTAACTTCTGCAATCGAAGCGGTGAAGGCAGCGATAAATAATGGAGAAATTGCTGAAGATAGAATTAATGAAAGTGTTCGCAGAATTATTCAGCTTAAGCAAAAATATCAGCTTGAAAATAAGCCAGTAACAACGGTTGATATCAACAAGTTGAATACAGATATAGAAAAGGTATTGAGTACTTATATGAAATAACAAACGTCTTGATTGTGGAGATATTGGGTATTAAATGGCGTATCAGCTGTGTTTACTTTTTAATAATGGAGGGGTAAAAATGAATAATGAATCCAATAATATAAAAATAATCTGCCCTGAAGACTGTGGGAATGCGCCCAAAAAACAATTTCTTAAGGAATTTAACATTGCCTTTGCTAAAAATGATTTATCTTTTGTTTCGGATAACATTACGGATGATTTTAGGTGGAACAAAATCGGTAAAGAGCAGATTCAAGGAAAGGAAAGTGTTATTGAGGTACTAAAGCAATTGCAAAATAGTAAAGTAACAGAACTGCATATTAACAAAATTATTACTCATGGCTATGATGGTTCTGTAAATGGTGCCATACAATTAGAAAATAAGCAGACTTATTCTTTCTGTCATGTGTTCACATTTGCAAGCTCACGTAATAATTCAAAAATTAAAGAATGTCTATCCTATATCATTGAGTTACCTGAATCTAATTAAAATAAAAAAGCGGATTATGCGATACGAAATGTATTGCAAATCCGCATACATACTATATTTTTTTATGTCCATAGTTCAAGCACGAATTTTTTCTACATTGCGATTCATAAGTTTACGCACGAAATTTCGGTAAATCCATTTTTTTAATGGCGACAGCTGCTGTTGATGTTTTTCAAAAAATTCATCTGGTGCATTAAAAACGCCGAAGTCGTGATTGATGCCTTCTTTTTGAATATAAGTATCATTAGCATTCCAATCGACTTGTGGATTTTGAAAATTATCGGTAGCGGCACCATATCCACAAAAACTTGTTGTGCAATCAGAGAACTTTTTTTGAAGTTTCTTCAAATACTTACTATCTAGAATAAAGCCTTCTATGTTATACCAATGCCCATTATATTGAACTTCAACCCAGCTATGCACAATGCTTTGTGGAGCAAGTTTATAAACGAGACCTGTCATCGCTCCTTTTTGTAGTTTTTTGTCGATGGTAAAGCCATGAATTCGGCAAGGTATCCCAACCGCCCTTAAAAGCGCCATAAATAACGTTCCTTTTGTGTTGCACTGCCCATACCCATCATTTAAGACTTCTGAGGCAGAGATTGTATCATCCGTGTTATATCCAAACGTGATATCATCGCGTACAAAATTATAGATTTTTCGTATCTTTTGAAAATCATCATCGTTTGCCCACTGCTTTTCCTTTATTAATCTTTGTATTGAGCTATGGGAAAAGTTCAACATTAAAGTTTCTTGCAAGTACTTATTCATTGTGTAATCCCCCTTCGGTATGATTACACTGTACCAAAGTAGTTATCAGTAAACTTTCAAAAACTCGCTATCTTTGATGATACTTGTTGCTGACATCCCGGTCATCATTTTATTCGTGTATGCAAGATGTGAAGGGCTGTTAAAGCCAGCATTAACTGCTGCTGTCGTTATGCTTTCGCCATTGAAAATTGATGCGTACGCTATTTGAAGTTTATGCAAAACAGTATAACTTTTTAAAGGGACACCTGTTTCTTCTTTAAATAAATGTGCCAAGCGGCTTTCAGAGAGTCCAACTTTTTCAGAAAAATACTTTATTTGATGAGATTCATCCTCGTGTATACAGTCATCTAACAGGTTTAACACTTGCACAACTCGATCATCAAAATTTTTTATTTTACGATAATCGAACTGTAAAATAATGCTCTCAGCAAAAGAAAGGAAAGCATCACGACTTTTTTGTTCAAGCACTTTTTTAAAATTTTGCTGCATTATAGCGGATTTTTCATCTGGAAAAACATAAAAGGGCTGCCCCATTAACAGCTCCTTCAATACACGTCCAAGCTCTGTCGTAGGGTCAACTACCATAGTGAAATGGGGTTCCTCTTCTGTATTAAATAGATGCAGTGTATCCATATTGACAATAACGGCACTGCAAGAGATACGCTGCCCATTTATTTCAATATTTAATTCTTTTTCGCTGCTAAGAAACATTTGCAATAGCCAATGCTTATGACAATCCGCTTCTATCCGATTTGAAATCGCCATAAAATTTCTTCCATATTTTATAATATAGTTCATTGCATCACCTACATTAGAGTTTTAAATAAGTGGTGAATATATTAAGAGCTGCTGTGCATCAGCACAGAACCATTCTGCTAATTTTCTCAAAAACTTTTTCGAAAAATAGCTTTGTGTCTTGATGTGTTAATCTTTCAAGCGTTTTATCTAGGCATAAAAATTCAATATCGCTAATTTCATTGTCTTGTGGACTTAAATTTGCACGGTCTCCCAAATATTCAACAATAAACATCGTCGTTTCTTGTTTTGTAAAGCCTGTTTTGTTTGTAAAGTCCCGTGAAAAATGAAAAGCGATTTTTTCCTCTAACTGCTCTATCACTTTATATTGAATAGAGCCTGTTTCTTCCGCAAGCTCTCTGAGTAAAGCAGCCTCTAAATCTTTGTCGCTTTGCTCGACACCGCCCTTTGGAAAATCCCATTCTCCCTGTATATGTTTATCTTCAATTGCACTCACTTTTACTTTATGTACTAATAATATTTCAGCTTGGTGAAATATGATGGCACCGACAGCATATCTAATCATAGAACCATTCCACATTTCTATGACTTATATCGCCTTCCATTGTGATGTCCATATTACCATTACGAATTTCAATAATAGACAAACTTGTATCGTGTATAAAAGGGGGAGCCCATAGTTGTTCAACGGCAAGCTTTTTGCAATACATCAATAGTGCTTTAATGAAGACGGTATGCGTAACGATTAAAATATTTCCATCCTGATGCTGTGATGTTAGGTGATTTAAAAAGTCTGTAACTCGCGCTTGCAACTGCTCAAAGCTTTCACCAGATGTTGGTATATATAGGTGAGGGGTATGCCAAAAAGCATAATATTCTTCTGGATACTGTTCCTCTACTTCTTCATGTGTTTGACCTTCCCAATTTCCTAAAAAGATTTCTCTTAAGTTAGGCTCTTCAATAATCATTTTATTACGGCTTCCTTTAAGAAGATAGGCGGTTTTTACTGTTCGATTGCTAGGGCTAGCATAAATAGCGTCAAACTCTATATCTTTTAATCTATTACTTAAAGCAAGGGCATTTTGGATGCCACTTTCTGTTAAATCAGAATCTTGCCATCCTTGTAGCCTTCCTTGTGTATTCCATATTGTTTCACCATGCCGAGTAATGTAAAGCTTAAGCAAACCATTCATCCCCTTCTTATTTTGTCAGTACATAAACAACTGCTTCGCTATCCTGTCCAGTAAAGGGGGTTTTATTATAGTCAATGAATGCGTTTTCGATATGTAATCCGGCTTTAGCAACAAATGTCTCAAACTCATTTGGATGGTAATATTTAATAAAGAAATCTTCATCTTCGCTTTTTGTTTTGATGCCGTTTTCAAACAAGTCATAGGTCATTTTAGAATGACTAACGCCATTAGCTGGATTATACGATGTTGTGCCTGTTAATACTATTTCGATATTTTGCTCTTGAACAGATCTTGGGGCATCAATAACCTCAGTCATCTGCCCACCTCTATATTCAACATCAGTAAAAACGGTAAGAGCTATTTTACCATCAGGCTGTAGCCAATTTTTTAGTTGTGTTAAATATGATAATACTTGTTCGTGATCAGTGATTAAAGAAAAGGAGCCTGCTGCGATAAAGATAAAATCATATAATTTTTCTGTGCGAAATGCAGAAAATTCGCAGCATTGTAAAATTCCATTATAGTGAAGCTTTTCTTGAAATCTTGCAATCATTTCTTCCGATATATCGAAGCCATCAATATTATATTCCTCGTTAATAAACTCCATCATAAATCGACCAGAGCCACACATTGGCTCTAAAATCGACATATCTTTATTTACGAATGACATGTAAAAGTTTAATTCATCGGCTGGGGGAGTTGGTTTGCTAATATCGTAAAATAAAGAGCATAGGCTACCATAATAAGTTTTCATCTTTTGCGCCTCCATATGTTATTTGTAATAATTATGCGATATTGATTGATTATTTACAAATAATTATCGATGCTTGCGCTTAAAAAGTGAAATAGAAAGTATAGTTAGGATAATAATTGAACTTAAAATAATGATGTAGCTTGTAGCATGACTTAGCATAGTACCATGTAGCTTGTATGTGATGCCATATATTAATTTATATTGCTCGATAGCTTCAGTAGGTGCGCCAGCAAATACTTGAGTGAGTGAGTTTTCCATAAATGCATTGCGCAATAATAAGGTTGTATGGCTAACAGGAAAATACATAACGATATTTTGTGCAAATCCTGGTAGCGCGCCAATAGGGACGTAGACGCCGCATAAAAAGCCAAGTAGTGTCCCAACAATAGTGCTTAGTGCTGCGAACGAGTTTTGAGTGTTAACTAAAAGCGTGAAGAAAACGTTCATGATACTCGCTAATAATACAGATAAAGCTAATATTCCAATAACTTTTAGAAAAGAGGAGAAGCTTAACCATGTGCCACCTGTAGCGACAATAAATATTTCACAGACGATTAAAGCGATGAAGGAAAAGATGAAGCCAATAATAATTGCATTGAGCACATAACTCATTTGAATTGTGGCGCGTGAAACAGGAGCTGTTAAAAAATCAACTACCGTTTTTGACTCTATATCTTTTATGGCGATTCCAAATGTGCCAAGTGTTGTTGAAACAGCAATCATTGATAAGAGTCCAGCTACAAACCATTCATTAACCATTGTAATTAACTCAGGAGTAGCCTCAGAAGCTTGTTTAAGCGAATCAATTTGCATTTTTTGCAAAAACAATGCGTATAGCCCGATAACGATAATGACGGATAGCAATGAAAAGAAAACTGCTGTTTTATCACGTCTGAACATTTTATTATTGCGTTCTATTAAATTTAAAAATGCTTCCATTATCAAGATACCTCCTGTTTCATGATATGGATAAACACATCATCCATCGTCCCTTTTATTACTTCAAAAGACGCAATAAGTGGTTCAGCCTGCTTTAATAATGCTAATGCGTGAATTGTGGATTGTACTCGAATTGTGAAAATACCTTGCTTTTCCGTATGGCTAATATTGTTTTCTATAAGCCAGTTTGTGCCTTTGAGCGAATTATGAAAAACAAGCGCTAGCTGGTCATAGGCATATTTTGTTTTTAGAGCATCTGGTGTACCTTCTGCAACAATTTCTCCCTGCTTTAACACCACAATTTTATGGGCCATTGCAGCTTCTTCCATATAATGCGTCGTCAAAAATACAGTCATATTTGTATCTTCTTGTAATCGTTTAATCGTTTGCCAAACAAATTGTCGCGTTTGGGGATCGAGTCCAGTAGTAGGTTCATCTAAAAATAGCAGAGGAGGACGGTGAATAAGTGCTTTCGCTATATCTGCCCGCCTTTTTTGCCCACCAGACAATGTACCGTACTTTTGTTTTTCAATTTCGTTTAAGTTTAAATGGGTTGATACAAATTGATAGTTTTCTGCTAACTCCTGCTTAGACAAGCCATACATTTTACCTCGATGTATGATATTTTCGTACACTGTTAAGCGTTCATCCAATAAGCTTTGCTGAAAGACAACACCAATCGATTTACGAATAGCAGCATTATCATTGCTGCTATCAAGGGTGTAGCCATTAATATTGACTGTACCGCTTGTTTTTTTCAATAAGGTACATAAAATTTCTATTGTTGTTGATTTACCGGCACCATTCGCACCTAGAAAGGCGAAAAGAGTACCCTGCTCCACTGAAAATGAAATCCCTTTTACCGCCTCCTCTTGGGCATAGGCTTTACGTAAATTTTCAACTTGTATGATTGTTTTCAATTTCATGGCTTCCTCCGTTTTTGAATAACTTCATTAATTTGCTCAATATCCTTCTTTTGTAATAAATACATCATGCACCAAACGATAGAATAAATAATCGCCTCAGATATGAGTACATTGCCAATTCCAAAGTGATTAAACCATTCACCAAAATATCCAGCAATTAATACAAAGAGCGTTATACCAGTTAAATGTAAGGCGAGCTGTAATATAAAAGGTAGACGCTCTAGTTCAAATAGAAGAGATAAAGGTCCAATAACGGCTCCGAGTATTACAGCTATTAGAATTTGATGAAGCAGCTCTTCACCTGATATAAGGGTATTTGATTCAAAAAGTATGCTAATTGTTACTAAAATATAAGAGGAGCTAAGTGCAATTAATATCCCAATAACAATCATTCGTAGAATTTTCATCATATCATTCCTTTCCGATTCCAAGATGGCGCTTCAAGTCTTTTAAATACTTGCGACTTACAGGAATGCTCGTATCGTTTTCAAGCAATAATTGCGTAGTGCCGATTTTGCCCATTTGAATTGAAGAAATTTTATGAACATTAACGAGTGTTGACTTATTTACTCTGACAAAATCTTTTACCAATTGTGCTTCGAGTTCATATAATTTACGCTTTGATTCAAACTCCTGCTCATCCGTTTGCAAATAAATTTTCGCACCCTCAGCATAGATAGAAAAAATATCAGTAATTTTTAGCAAATGAATTTCTTGCTGTAAATAGCCATCTAGTACATTTGTTTTCCCGCTTTGTGAACCTTGCAACTGCTTCATCAACTGCTCAATTTGCTCATTATATTCTTTTGCATGTATATGAATCTCGGTGTCTTCTAAGGCGCTATTAATCGTTAATTGAATTTTCAATTGGAGGCCTCCTCAATACTTTAAATCGAATTCGATAATATTAATGTAGCATAGAAAAATTTGTGCATGCGGAATTTTTAGGTAAGAGGTTAGTTTTCCTAGATGAGATGTCGTTTTCAGAAGACAAAGTTCATAAATGCTGAACATTATTTTCTAAATGAAGTAAAGGCAAATGAGAGAGTAAAATCTTTATAAGCGATTAATCAACATAAATAAATTAAACTCTTCAAATAAACAGACGATATATAAATAAATACCATATTTAAAAATGAAAGGAGAATACAAATGAAGTTTAATTTTTCTTTACCACAAGTAAATTTCGCATCCATCAGTAATCTACAACAAACCTTGAAGTTTGCCCAAATGAAGGAACAAGTAAATGCACAACAAGGCGACCCCAACTTTCGTGGAACGTATGCAGATGACCCGCAGAATATTACGAATCGGAATCCTGCTGAGTGGCAAAAGATTGTTCCTGTTCCTGACAAAGTAAAACAGGATATAATCGATGCTGTAAGGAAACAATTTGAAGAATCAGGAGGGATGGGAGATGAAAACAGTCCTCTTGTAAAAGTGAAATTGAGCTACTTAAATTCTATACCTAAAACAGAACGTACTTCTGCTGGTTGGACACTTGACCAAATTAAATTTGAGGAAGCCAAGCGAGTGAGAGATTTTATTAAATCTAAAGACCCTTCATGGGACTGGGGGAAACCTGTTAAATCTGAAATTTTAGCAGAGGCCTATAAAAGTCCAAATATAGATATTAAAGCATAAACGGGAGGCGGAAAATCAATGAATAAACGAATTTGTTCTTTCATTGTCATGATGATAATGATGTTCACCATGTCTATGTCTGTTTTTGCAGAGGAAACAACCCTGACACCTGATGAAGCGATTAGTACATTTGCTATTAATTATTTTTCAGGTAGTACAGGTACGATGAATTCTCTTTATCAAAATGAATCCTCTATTTTTAATATTTCATCAGGAACACTACCCCCTTTTGCAAAAGTGAGTAGTGTCACATTAAATGTCAATGTCAGTAGTGGAAGTGCACCATTTTATTTGAATGTAAAAAACCCTAATGGTGATGTAGTACAACACTATATTACAGGTACAGGAAGTAAATCAGTCACATTGAATCAATTTAATAACACAGACCCTCAAGGTACTTGGAAAGTATCTATTACGACAACAGGAACTGTTTCAACAGTAACAGCAAGAATGACAGTAAATTACACATATTAAGTGCAAAGAAAGTCATTGCTTTTTATAATGGAAATTTTTCAGTATAAGGGTTTTGAAGTATAAAGCAGATGTCAACTTGCACCTCTTTAGTTGGCATCTTTTTGTTTGGCGGTTTATCTACAAAGATAGATACATTGCTGATCAATTATGCCGAGGCGTAATTGATACAGTTTATTGCGGGGGAAATAGGGAATAGACGAGGTCAATAAAAAAGAGCTTTAAGCAAGCTCCTTCATGTTAGCAGCCCACTGGAAAGTACGCTGCCCAAAAATTAATGCGCTGTTTTTTTAGTAAACAGTTGAGTGGTGCCGTATGCTGCCATCGCTGCCATAAGAGCTAGGATTGGGGCTGCTAAATAAGTTGGTCCTGCACTTGTAAATACAACCTCTGATGCAAAAGGAGTTGTCGTTGCATCAATTGTTGGTGAGTAAAACCATGTTAACACAAGGCCTGAAGCGATTTGTAGTGTAAAGTAAGCAGCGATGAAAGCGGAAATGAATAATACGAATTTTTTCAATTGAATCCCTCCTTTTTATTCCATACGGATGAAAGAAAGTAAAGTTTCGAAATGATTCCTTATTTTTATAATCTATTATAAACATGGATGCATCTTGTGTCATAAATATTTTTTCTCCATGATAGAAAGTTTTCGATTGAATATCTTTGTAGCCGATGCTAGCTAGAAGGCCTGCTAGTTTTCCTGGTCAAAGCCGTTATGCATCATATCTGAAATGATATTTTTATTTTTAACAAATTCTACAATTAATAAATGCCCATCTTTATTTAGCATCTAAAATAAACTTGATAAAACGAATTCAATATTATTAATTAATGACCCACTATATTCTTAATTGTCTCAATTACTAAATCCGGATCTTCTAAGTGGATGGAATGATGGCAATTTGTTTTTATTTGTCTTGTATGTTGAGTCAGTTTACTCAACATGCTTTGATGCTCAACCCAAGTAGGATCTGTATTTTTAGAGGATAAAACAACTACGGGAAGATTTGCATTCAAAGCTTTAGATTTTTCAACTTGTAAAGCAGATTTTTCGCTATATAAAAATTCCTTATAAGCAGCTTCATAAGACTTAGGGTGATAGCCTATATATTTAACATGCTTCTGATAAGGTTCAGGAAGGTACTTTCTTCCTACTGGTTGCTTTAACAGTTTAGGAAGACCAATCCCAGAGGTTATGTAACCAAATCGAAATACATTCAGGTTTTTTCGGTGGGACTTTTTACGAGCGCTGTCCCATTCATTGCTCAAATATCTTTTCTCATGTACGGAATCAATAAGAACTAATGCTGCAACTTTTTCTGGATATTTACTTGCAAATAATCTCATATTTAATCCACCAAAGGAGTGTCCTACTAAAATGTAAGGAGGCTTTATCTGCAATTCTTCAAATATATGCAATAAATCATTTACAACATCTTCGCTTGTATAAGGTGCATTGATTGAAGAACTCCATCCAGAACCCGCTCTATCAAATGAAAGAACTCTTGCAAAATTGGCTAATTGAGGTTGAATATAATACCAATCCAAGGAGCAGCAACTTAGTCCAGCATCTAATATGACGGTATAATCAGCATCCTGCTCGCCAGAAACAATTGTATGAATGAATTTATCTCCAATTTTAATCTTCTGACCAATCTCATTTACTTCTCTATTTTTATTGAGATACATATTCGTTAATGTAAAGGGAAAACCGACAATATCTATCGTGCGTTTAATCCACTTATCTTGATTCATAATGATTCTCCTTTTAATTGATGAAACGCTTTATGTCCACTCGTTATCTCATAATTTGCTTCTGCTTGATTGCAAATTGACTGTTGAAACATGAAAGGTTTTGGTGTAATTTTCTCCCACAAAAATTCGTTTGATAAAGTTAAATCAATTTTACAATTTGCCCGTTATTTGTCAAATGAATATAAATTATTTTCTAAAATTCACATATAGTAATATTCGAAAAAGTCATGTTGCGTAATATTATCGGCAATGTTTTTTATTTGTTTTTAATAATTGTTATAATATTGCCGATAATAAGGTATAATATATCTATATCGGAGGTGTGATATGGAGTATATTACGGTTGCTGAAACAGCAAAAAAATGGGGTATATCTGAGCGTTCTGTTCGAAATTATGCAACAAATGGACGTATTGAGGGCGCAAAGCTTGACGGCAAAACTTGGATGATACCCGTATCGGCAAAAAAACCTGAGCGTTTAAATAAGAAAAATATCCATAAGCGGACTTTACTCGATATTTTGAAGGAAGAAAAAGAACTCAAGACCAAAGGCGGTATATATCATAAAATTCAAATTGAGTTAACATACAACTCAAATCGTATTGAAGGTAGTAAACTTACTCACGAGCAAACACGTTATATTTTTGAAACGAATACAATAGGAATGGATATTGAACCTTTGAATGTAGATGATATTGTAGAAACAGCAAATCACTTCAATGCGATTAACATTATTATTGAACAAGCTAAACAACCTGTGAGTGAATCGTTAATTAAGCTTCTTCATCAAACTTTAAAAAATGGAACAAGTGACTCTAGAAAAGAATGGTTTGCAGTTGGTGGTTACAAAAAGTTACCGAATGAAGTTGGTGGAAAAGAAACAGCATTACCAGAAGAAGTACCAATGAAAATGAAGCAACTACTAAGTGATTATAATAAAAATAAATCGAAGTCGTTTATAGAAATTATAGACTTTCACTATCAATTTGAATCGATTCACCCCTTTCAAGATGGGAATGGGCGTGTTGGTCGATTAATTATGTTTAAGGAGCTACTTCGAAATAATATCGTACCATTTGTTATTGATGATGATATGAAGATGTATTATTATCGAGGACTATCTAAATGGGAAGAAGAGAAGGGCTATTTATTAGATACTTGTTATGCTTCACAGGATAAGTTTAAGAAGTATTTGGATTATTTTAGAATTCCGTATGATGGTTAGGTATTTATATAGGAGAATAAAAAAGATGTAGTCTGTTATGGCAAACTACATCTTTTATTTATGCTTAGTGTTTGTTTTTTAAGTGTAAGTTACAAACCACTTCAACATGCGCCGTCTGCGGAAACATATCAACAGGCTGCAAATATTCCACATTATAAAGCTTCGTTAGCTCCTGTAAGTCCTTCGCCAATGTAGATGGATTACAAGACGTATAAACAAGACGTTTTGGCTTAATTTTTAAAACAGATTCGATAAATTTTCTATCTAAGCCTGTGCGCGGTGGGTCTACTGTAATGACATCTGGTATGAAATTTTCACGTTGCCAGCGAGCCAGTAAGTCTTCGGCTTTGCCTGTATAGTAGCGAGCATTTTGGAAACCGTGATTGCGCGCGTTGTTTTTCGCGTCAACAATACTTTCGGGAATAACATCCATACCGCGCACTTCCTTCGCATCACGCGCTAGCCATAAACCGATTGTACCAACACCACAATAAGCATCGACAACCGTTTCTTTACCAGTAAGTGCTGCTGCTTTTTTTATTTCATCGTATAAATGTACTGTTTGCTCTGGGTTCAACTGGAAAAATGCACGTGAAGATAAATCGAATGCAAGCTCACCAAGTTCCTCATGAATTGTCTCTTTGCCATCTAAAACAATCGTTTCGTCACCAAAAATAAGCGAGGTTTTTTCACGATTAATATTTTGAGTAATCGATACGATAGATGGATCAAGCTTTTTAATACGCTCGATTAATTCGGCTTTATGCGGTAACTCGTTGCGTGTCGTCACTAAGCATACTTGTGTTTCACCTGTGCGAATGCCTGTACGCACAACAATTGTACGCACTAAACCGTTCAATGTTTTACCATCATAAATAGTAATATTAAGCTTCTGCAAAATTTTACGTGTACCAACTGTAATTTTCGATGTGGCAGGATGCTGAACTAAGCAATCATTAATATTCAAGAGCTTGTTTGATCCTTCCGCAAATAGTCCTGCATAAACTCGCTTGCCTTCTTTACGTACTTGGAACTGGCTTTTATTGCGGTAGTTCCAAGGGTTCTCCATACCGAGCGTTGGGCGAATATCGGCATTTGCTGCAATTTGCGGTACATATTTTTCCAGTGCCTGCACAACGATATCGCGTTTATTTTTTAGCTGCGCCTCATAAGTCATATGCTGAAGCTGGCAGCCGCCACATTCATCATAAACAGGGCAGGGAGCCTCTTGTCTATCAGTGCTTTTTTTACGAATCGCTAAAATTTCTGCCTCTGCGAAATTTCGCTGTAGCTTTGTTACTTTAACCGTTACTTCCTCTCCCGGAAGTGCACCTTTGACGAAAACAACATTGCGTTTGAAAAAGCCCACACCTTCTCCGTTAATACCAAGTCGTTTAATTGTTAAAGGGAATTTTTGCCCAAGTGTCATTGTTGATTGGTTCATTTTTTCACGTCCTCATAAGTTCATCCCACCATTATATCGCATGGTGGGATGAAAAAAAAGTTTAAGGCAATGTGACACCTTCATATTCAAGAACGAGATCATCTAATGATTTAAATGTGTAACCTTGTGCTTTAGCATCTTCAATAAACTTTGGTAATGCCTCTGCATTATCTTGTGCCACAGTATGCATTAAAATAACAGCGCCAGGATGCAATTGCTGCATTAATGCATCGTAGGCATATTTATAGCCGCGGCGCTCATCCTTTAACCAATCCTTAAAGGCGACAGACCAAAAAATATGTCGGTAGCCATTATCATTGCCGACTTTTAATACGCGCTCATTAAATATTCCTTCAGGTGGTCGGGCATAATAAGTACGTTTAATACCAGTTAGCTCCTTTAGCTTGTTATCGAACTTTTCCCATTCAGCGACCATTTCACTATCAGATAGGCGCGCCATATTTGGATGCCCATAAGAATGATTACCAATTGTATGACCATCTGCTACCATACGCTTCACTAAATCAGTAGCACTTGTTAAATAATGTCCCGTTAAGAAAAAGGTTGCTGGGACATTTTCGGCCGCTAACGTATCTAAAATGCTTTCAGTAAAGCCATTTTCATAGCCGTTATCGAAGCTTAAGTAAGCAATTTTTTCGTCAGGCTTTCCTTTATAAATAGCGCCATACTTCTCAAGTAATGCATCAAGTTCTGCGCCAGCCTGTGCTGGCTCATTATTTGTAGCACGCTTAAAGCCCCAATGGTATTCAGATGCCTGTGCGGTGGTGTTTGTTGACAGCATAAATGTAATGATTGCTGTGCAAATTAGCATGATACCTAGAAAATGATGTTTCCACATTTTGAGCAAGCCTCCCTTTTTAATACCTAGGTTGCACAAAATATTAAGACTTATACAAGTCGTGAAGCGCTTCTTCAAGAGTAGAGAATTGGAAAGTAAATCCTGCTGCTATAAGTTTATCAGGTACAACATGCTGTCCATCTAAGACAAGCACACTTTTTTCGCCAAGTGCTAGCTGTAGTGCGAAGTTTGGGACAGGTAACCAATGTGGCCTATTTAATACGCGTCCTACTGTTTTCCCAAAGCTTTTCATGCGCTCGGCATTAGGTGCGGCAAAATTAATCGGACCTTCAAGTGAGGGAGTTTCAATTGAAAATAAAATAGCGCGTGCAACATCTTTGACATGAATCCATGATAGCCATTGCTGACCAGAGCCAATTGTTCCACCTACAAACATTTTATAAGGCATAACAATTAGTGGTAGTGCACCAGCATCTTCAGCTAAAATAACACCAAAGCGAGCTAAACATGTGCGAATGCCTAATTGCTGTGCACGTAATGCTTTTTGCTCCCAATCAGCAACTGTTTTTCCTAAAAAATCTTGAGCTCGTTGTGCTGATGTTTCACTATATGTAGCTGTTGTTGAAATTGGATAAATACCAACAGCACTGGCATTGACGATAACTTGTGGCGGCGTTGATAGCTGTGTAACAATACGCAACATTTCCTCTGTAGCAGCCATTCGACTATTATAAATTGCTTCTTTTTGTTCATCAGTCCAACGCCTATCATTCAGTGATACACCTGCCAAATTGACAAAAGCCTCAATACCTTCAAGCTGTTCAAGAGGTAGTGTGCCGTTTAACCATTGAACATAGCGTGCACCTTTTGGCTGTCCACGAGTTAAAATGATGACTTCATGTCCTTGTTCTTGAAGTAGTGCTGTTAGTGCATTTCCTACTAAGCCTGTGCCACCTGCAATTGCAACTTTCATCGTAATCTCCTCCTTTTGCCATTAATATAGTATTCGTGAAAGCTTGCTGAAAAACCTGTATACTAAAGATAATTTGTAGGGAGAGGGAGGAAGGCATGTTTGTTATTACGAAAATAGGACGCCAAAAAAATAATCCAGAGCGCTACAATATTTATTTAAACGAAGAATATGCCTTTGCTGTAGATGAAGGAACGCTAATTCAATTTGGCCTAACAAAGGGAAAAGTGCTTGAGCAATTTGATATAGATGAAATTACGTATGAGGATGAAATTGCAAAGGCATTTAATAAAGCTTTGCATTTTTTAAGCTTTCAAATGCGTAGCGAATATGAAGTGAAAAAGAAGCTACAAGATGCCGGGCATGGAGAAGCAGTTATTTTAGAGGCTATTCGCAAGTTGGAGCGTCTAGGCTTTTTAAATGATGAAACTTATTCAAAAGCGTTGCTTGAAACGAAAAAAAGAACAGCAAGCAAAGGACCACGCGCGATTAAACAGGATTTAATAAAAAAAGGCATTGATAAAAATTTGCAGGAGCAAGTCCTGCAAACATTTACGCATGAGGAGCAAGTAAAAATTGCCATGCAGCTAGCAGAAAAGGAAGTACGTGCTGGAAAAGGGCGCACACCAGCTCAAATAAAGCAAAAAATTCAAGATGTACTTGTGCGTAAAGGATATTCGTTTACAATTGTACAGGAGGTGCTTGACCAAATGACGATTGAACGGCAAGATGATGAATGGCAACATTTAATCGAAGCGCAAGGCGATAAAATTTGGCGCAAATATGCAGCTAAGCACACAGGCAATGAGCTGCATATGAAAGTAAAGCAAGCGCTTTACCAAAAAGGCTTTCCAATTGATATAATCGGTAGTTATATAAATAGTAAGGAGTTTGAAGAGTGATGGAAAAAAATTATGCAGCTATGACAGAGCAGGAGTTGCGAGCAGAGGTCGCCACACTAAGAGAAAAGGCACGCAAGGCAGAGCAGTTGGGCATTATGAATGAATTTGCAGTGTATGAACGAAAAGCCGTAATGGCAGCGTCATACTTAGTAGATTTAGATAAAATTCTACTTGGTGAAATGTACCGTATTGATGGTGCTCCTGGAGAATTTTTCAAAGTGGACCGTTTAAAAGGACGTTTCGCTTGGGGACACCGTTTAGGTAGCGAACGCTATGAGGAAGCGTTGCCTGTAGCAATGTTATTGCCGATGAAGGTAGGGAAATAAGATGGAGCAACATATTGAAAAACTAACAGAACAGTTACTGAAAAAAAATCCAGCATTGTCAAAAGCGCGAGCACGTGTATGGGTAGAGCTGCTTTGGAGCGATTTCGAGGCAACATCTGCAAAAGCTGGTTATGCATTTCGAGGTGCTGATTATACAGCAAATCTTGTACAGCAGTTAATTGAAAGCTACGGTGACAAACTACACGAATTCGCAGGAAAAAATCCAAAATATGCGCATTTATTAAATAGTAGTGACGATATTGTCCAATAAAAAGATAAAGTGGAGATTCAATCATCTTTTGCCCTATAGGATATTGTAGTATAGTTAAAGAAGTTTAGGTGGGGAATAATAGCCTGAAGAAACCCTTATTGTTAGCTTCACTTATTCACTAAAAATAAATACAGTCTACTAATGTGGGAAAAATAAATAACCAGTTGAGAACAATGAATAAGTTCTCAACTGGTTATTCTTATTTACTAACGTTTAAATGTACTATTTTGTAAATGCTTTACTTAGAAGTAATAGAAGAATTAGCTATTCTGTTTAATACAGTGAGGGATAAAAGTATTTTCTAATAAGTGCTGAGGAATGTTAATATAGTATTTTTTAATTTATTATGTTTGAGATAGCATTTCGGAAATAAGGACATAAGCGTAGATTTAGAAACAATGTGAAATATCTATACTTTTGTACGTTTAATTATGTGACCATCAAAATCTTCCTCCAATTGTTGAACAAACTCTGAGGGCTTCATATTCAATGCATTTGCCAACAGAAAAACGGTAGTAATAGTCGGCTGCTTTATATTTCTTTCTAACATGCTAATATATGTTCGATCAAGGCTGCTTCTTGCTGCTAACTCCTCCTGTGAGAATTTCATGGATAGACGTAACCTTTTTAAAACAGAACCAATTGTAATATTTTCAATTTCAATCAAGAGAAAAAATCCCCTTTTTTAATTAATTACAATAGTATGGAACAATGTAGTCTACATACTATAGTCTACAAAATGGAGCGGAAAGGAAATTTCAATACCTATCGATGCAAAAATATAGTAATATCTATTTTGTAGACTATAGTCTAAATTTGTTAGTTGGAATGAATAATTTGGATATATTTTAAAATTGTTTACCTATAAAAGTGGCGAATTTAACCTAAAATACATCAAAGTACTTAGAGTTTCTTTAATGACGCATAAATTTTGCAAATGAGGGGGAGGATCGTTGGTGTATAAAATAATAACGAAGAAGTGGGTACAATGTTTTTTTATGCTCTTCATTTTGCTATTGTCTACATCAGCGACTTATGCAGCAGAGTATTCAGATAAAATTATATTAGGGCATTATTGTGAGTTTTCCCAAGGTACCCTTAACCGTGCTGTAAATGCTATGCAACATGGTAGCTCAAATTGCGCTAATTTATTACAAATCAATGATACATCTATTAAAGAAATGTATTTAAAATTAAAAGGAGTCTCACTTGTACCATCAAGTATTACGTCCTCTTTTTATCTGACAGATGATGTGGTTAATAATATAGTTCATGATAAATATGCTACAGGTATTCTTTATGGATTTTTCTTAGCTTTGACTGTCTATCATTTATTCCTCTATTTTTCTGTGAAGGACAAGACATATTTATATTATGTACTGATTATAGGTAGTTTTATACTTTATCAAGCAATGCTACAAATTTTAGCTATGGAGTCAATGAAGTCCTGCTGGTTATGTTCCAAAGCAATCGTTGTAAGTGTGCATTTCCTATTCATATTTATATTGTTATTTGCTATACAGTTTCTTGAATTGAAAAGATACGTACCTCGTTATTATCAATTAGCAAAGGGGTTAATGGTTGGTGCATTATTGTCACTTATTATAAGGCTCGTAATGTTTAATGAGACGATCATAAATCCTTTTACTTCTATTTTAGTGACTATTTTTTTATTGTTCGGTGGAGTGCTTGTTTTATTAAAAGGGCAAGTAGTAGCGCGGTTTTATATCGCCGGTTATACAATTTTACTTATTGCTTTGACTTCACAAACATTGTGCTCACACTTATTCAAATGTGATGTTCTAGTTATAGGTGTACTTTTTAATACATTATTTTTGGCATTCGCACTAGGAGATAAAATAAATTTGATAAAAAAAGAACATCAAAAACTACATGACACGTTGAGTGAAACATTGGAATCCAAAGTACAACAGCGGACTCGTGAATTAGAAAAAGCGAAGGAAGAGCTTGAGAAGTTGGCTAATACAGATAGGCTTACACAAATATCGAATCGTGTATATCTAGAAGGAGTGCTTGAAGAGCATTTTCAACTTGCAGAGCAACAGAACATTCCATTTTCAATTATTTTATTAGATATTGATAATTTTAAGGCTGTGAACGATGAGTTTGGTCATCAAGTTGGTGATACAACGCTGATAAAAGTTGCACAAATTCTAAACAACACTATTAGAGAGAAAGATATAGTGGGGAGATGGGGAGGAGAGGAATTTTTAGTTTTGTGCCCGCAAACAATGCTAGATGAAGCTGTTCAAATAGCTGAAAATCTACGGCAACAATTGGCCATTTATCCGTTTCCGATTTTACAACATAAAACAGGGAGCTTTGGAGTTGCTAGCTACATAAAGGGAGAGGACTTAGATTCATTATTAGCAAGGTCTGATAAAGCATTATATAAGGCAAAAAACTGCGGAAGAAACTGTGTGGAATTTGTAGCAATTAGAGAATCAGAAAATATCAGGATTTCTCTATTCGATGAGTAATTCCTTGTATGTAAGTAGAGGGATTTTTCCTTGAAGACCGCTATATTCCTGTTTTATTAAGAAAAATCAATTTGTTGATTATTAGAATTTAGAATATACTTTTGTGAAATTTAGTAAACCGTAAATTAATGGAGGAAGATTATTGTTGTCATATATAAATGCAAAAAGCAAGAAGTTTCTATGTTTTGGAATTCTTTTTATTATTACATATATGCAACTTACTACTTTATCTACCAATGCTGCAGAGCATCCAGAAAAGGTGGTACTAGGAAAATATTATGATATTTTGCGAGATACATCTAACAGCATTACAGTAGAAGAAATTATAAGTGGAATACATGATAAGGCTTTTGAGCCGAGTGAATATGATTACTTATTATTTTGGCATACGACAGATACTATTTGGTTAAGGTTATCTACAAATGATTTACAATTAAAAGAAAAGGATTATTGGATTGAAGTAATTGATAAATTAGAAAGTATTGAAATGTTTTTAGTACAACAGGATGGCTCCTATATTGTGCAACAAAGAGGTATATCTAATGTCGAACAACAAAATATTTCATATCGCTCTAATTTATTTCAAATAAATGAGCCTAATATTACAGAAATTTATTTTAAACTTGAAGGTACACCATTATTACCGCTTAGTATGGTTTCATTTCTTTATACAACAGATGATTTCATTAAAAGCGTGATTGACTATAAGTACTTCACTGGAATTTTCTATGGTTTTTTATTGGCTTTGCTTATTTACAATGTATTTTTATACTTTTCCTTTAAGGAAAGAGTGTATTTATATTATGTGCTTTATATGGCCAGCTTTATTGTTTATCAAGCAACGATGAATTCTTTGGACGTAGAACTATTTGGGCAGTTATTACCAAAATGGTTGTTAACGAAAACGTTGACAATGGGGGCTCATGTTTTATTTGCTTCAATGTTACTATTTTCTATTGAGTTTTTAGAGTTGAGGAAGTATTTACCACGTTGCTACAAAGCAGCAAAAATATTATTAATAACTGCGTTTGTGTTGTTAATTTTTACGCTTATTGTACCAAATGCAAGCAAAGTTAATGATTTTACTCTTGTATATAGCGTCACCGTCTTAATATTTTTATGGATAGTTGGTTTGTTTGTTCTGCTAAAAGGGCAAAAAATGGCACGCTTCTATATGATTGGATGGACGGTATTACTAGGCGCTATTATTGTGCAATCATTAAGCTTTTTAATGATTATTCCATTTCATCCTTATCTGTTTGAGCATGTACCTGCTCTTGGGGCGATTTTTGAAGCAACATTTTTATCGTTGGCACTTGGTGATAAAATTAATTTAATGAAAAAAGAGCATCAAGAGCTACAGATAGAGCTAAATGAAACATTGGAGTATAAAGTACAACAGCGCACTCAACAACTAGAACAAGCCAAACAAGAGCTTGAAAAATTAGCGAATACAGATCTACTTACACAAATATCCAATCGTGTCAGGCTTGATATGGTTTTGGAGGAGTATTTTGCTTTAGTTAAAGAGCATGAAACCCCGTTTTCCATTATTTTATTAGATATCGATAATTTTAAAGAAATTAATGATACATATGGGCATCAAGTAGGGGACCAAGTTTTAATAGAGATTGCCCAAGTATTAAAAGATGCGATACGCGAGCAGGACATTGTTGGTAGATGGGGAGGAGAGGAATTTCTCGTTGTCTGTCCTAATACGTCATTAAATGAAGCCCTTCAATTCGCAGAGGTTTTAAGAATGCGGATCGCCAGCTGTTTATTTCCCGTAGTTCAACATAAAACAAGCAGTTTTGGTGTAGCAAGCTACATAAAAGGGGATACGTTAAATACTTTATTATATAGATCAGATAAAGCATTGTACAAAGCAAAAGCAGGTGGGAAAAATCGGGTTGAGTATATAATGCAAGATTTCCATCAATAGGCAGAAAGGCTGACTGTTGATTACGAAATAAACCGCATGAACTCAAGTTTGGAAACTTTAAGTTCATGCGGCTTTATTTTTACTAATATGCTAAAAAATAAAAAGCTTTTGATTTATTTCTCATTTTCTTTATTGTAAAATCAATCACTTGCCCCGATTTGCAGTTTTCGCTGTAGCTTGTCCTCCGTAAAAATCCAGCCTGTATATGATGTAACGATGTCTAGATCATCATTTAAATGTGCTACCGCGACGAATGGGTAGCGGTTGTTGCTACGATAGCGTAGGTCAATTAAGCGTACTTCTGTTAAGCCGTTGTCAAGCTCGGAAATTTCCCAACGATAAAGGGGGGAGAAAGAAACGAAAGCTTCCAGATTTGAATCGCTTAAAGCTTTTTTGACAAGTGCAGTTTTTGGTAATGGATGAATTTCAAATTTATCATAAATATTAACTGTTCGACCATATGCTTTTCCTACATAATAATGCGTTTTAGAAGCGGCTGCTACACGCCAATTGAAAAAGCGCATTGTCGGCGCAACGATAACATATTCCTCGTCTTGAATTGTCGCATGCACTGCTTTTTTAACTGCCTTTTGGACAAAAAATCGTAGTACATAATATAAAATAATGATGAAATACATGACGCTAAATGTTATGACAGGATTAGCACCGAAAGCCCAGAATAATAGCCCAATGCAATGAATTGTAAAAATAAATGGATCGAATGTATTGATTACGCCTAATGCCACCCATTGTTTAGAAAATGGGCGTAAGGCCTGTGTACCGTAAGCATTGAAAATATCGACGAAAACATGGAGAAAGACAGCAAGTTGAACCCAAAGCCATAAGTGCAAAGTGTTGGCATCTTGGAAAAATAGCGATAAAATAGCCGTTATAAGAAGTGGCCATAATAAAGTAGCGGGAATAGAGTGAGTAATTCCACGATGATGACGAATATAGATTGCGTTATTACGCATTTTTAACACTGTATCAATATCGGGTGCTTGGGACCCGATAATCGTTCCTACCATTACTGCAGTAAATGTGATGGAATGGTTTGCGATGACTGGGTCAGCCAATGCTAAGCCGCCAAGTGCAATACCCATAACTAAATGTGTACCAGAATCCAAAAATCATCATCTCCTTTAAAGGACATCTTGTTACTTCTATCATATACCCTTTTTCAATGAAAGGAAATCTAAAACAAGTGGAGGCAATTGTGAATTACGAATACAAGCAACAATTTCGACAAGCTTTAGTCGAGTGGTTTAATAGAGAAAAAAGAGACTTACCATGGCGACATACGACAGAACCTTATCATATATGGGTATCAGAGGTCATGCTACAACAAACGAGAGTAGATACCGTAATCCCTTATTACAATCGTTTCATTGAGCGTTTTCCAACTGCTGAGGCGCTTGCATATGCACCAGAGCAGGAACTTTTAAAATTGTGGGAAGGATTAGGTTATTACTCACGCGCTCGCAATTTACAGGCTGGTGTACGTGAAGTAGTTGAAACTTACAATAGTGTTGTGCCAGATAATCGAGCGGATATTTCCAAGCTAAAAGGTGTTGGGCCTTATACTGCAGGTGCAATTCTTAGTATTGCTTATGGGAAGCCAGAACATGCAGTTGATGGCAATGTAATGCGCGTTTTAAGCAGAGTACTACATATTAAAGAGGATATCGCCTTACCAAAAACACGTAAAGTGTTTGAGGAAGCGGTTGAATACTTAATTGATCCAGATAACACATCTTCTTTTAATCAAGGATTGATGGAGTTAGGTGCATTAATTTGTACACCAACCTCTCCTAAATGCTTATTATGCCCAGTTCGTGATTATTGTATAGCATTTGAAGAGGGCGATGCGGCTGAGCTACCAGTGAAGACAAAAAAAGTGAAGATGAAAGAGCTTGATTATGATGTAATGGTCGTGGAAAATAATGAAGGCTATTATTTATTAGAGAAACGACCAGAGGAAGGATTACTTGCAAATATGTGGCAATTTCCAATGCTCCAGCGCGGTAAGGAAAATATTAAAGAAAAATATGGTTTAGAAATAGCTGAGCAAAGGCTGTTATTAAAGTTCAAGCATATTTTTTCACATTTAACATGGCATATCGATAGCTACCATGCAACAGGAATAGAAATAAATACTTTGCCTGAAAATGTGCAATGGTTTACGAAAGAGCAAATTGCTGATTTACCAATGCCTGTCCCTATGTCAAAAATTTGGTCACAAATTACTGAATAAATCATTTTATCGTGCACACAATAATGAGCACGGAGGTGATTTACAATGAAACGCAATCAACAAAACAAAGAGCTTGGGCAAAAACAAAACCCAATGCAACGCGAGGAATTTGCAACAGAGCCAGATTTCCGCGAAATGGAAAAAAATAATCAATACGCTGGTAAACAGCAGCCGAAGAAAAACTTTGGCACTCAAAACGAAGAAACAAAATAATTATGAAAAGGGTTGTTCGATAAAGAACAACCCTTTTTCGATAATTTTATGTATTCTTACTACACCTTTGGCAGAACGATTGCTATAATAAAATATGAATGTTACATTATAATATAAATATTTATCTTGATTCAGCAATACTTTTTGTCCTTAGTACAAGCAGCAATAGGGGAAAAATAGTAATGATAGAATTTTTGCTGAATCAAAGTAAAACGTTTGGAAGATGTCACAGGATGTGACTAAGGTTAACTGAGCCAGCTTGAAAAAGTTTGGACGAGTATTATTGATTAATGGTGGACAAAAAAGGTGGGCTTTGATATGGCATTACCAATAGAAGGAGAAACGATACAAATACATAGCTACAAACACAATGGTCGTATCCACCGTATCTGGCAAGAAACGATGGTGCTAAAGGGAACTAGAAATGTTGTTATTGGGGCAAATGAGAAGACGCTTGTAACAGAAGCGGATGGGCGCACTTGGTTGACGAGAGAGCCTTCGATTTGTTATTTCCATGCAGAGCATTGGTTTAATATTATTTGTATGCTGCGAGAAGATGGTGTGTACTATTATTGTAATATGAGTTCACCATTTGTATATGACAATAACTCCCTTAAATACATCGATTACGATTTAGATGTGAAGGTTTTCCCAGATATGTCTTACACATTACTGGATGAGGATGAGTATGAGGAACATAAAAAAGCGATGGCTTACCCTGAAGTAATTGATAAAATTTTAAAGCGTAATGTAGCAAAGCTAATAAGCTGGATTCAGCAGCGCAGGGGTCCATTTGCCCCAGACTTTATCGAAGTATGGACAAATCGTTATCATTTAAATCGTGAAATTCAAGGAGAAAAATGAGTCATAATGAAAGAAGGGGCTTGCCAAATCATTTTGGCAGGCTTTTCGTCGTCTTTTTGTTATAATAGGTATTTAGGCAATCGAAGCATTACATAGAAGGAAGTGGAAAAACACTTGGACAGTATGAAAAGATATATGCGCTTTGTGAAGCCGTATACTTGGGAATTAATTTTAACAATTATAATCGGTGTTTTAAAATTTGCGATACCATTGTTTATTCCGTTACTTATACAAATTGTAATTGATGATATTATTGGTTCGGATACATTAACAAAGGCAGAGATGACGAAGCAGCTCGTTTATTGGCTAGGTGGAACATTAATCGTGTTCTTTATTATTCGCCCGCCAATTGAATATTACCGTCAATATTTTGCTCAAAATATTAGCAATAAAGTGTTGTTTGACATTCGTAAGGAATTGTACACGCATTTGCAAAAGTTGAGCTTAAAATATTATTCAAATACACGAGCGGGGGAAGTTATTTCACGCGTTATTAATGATGTAGAGCAGACGAAAAATTTTGTTATGATTGGGCTAATGAATTTATGGCTTGATTTAGTGACGATTTTAATTGCTGTTGCGATTATGCTAACGATGGATGTTAAGCTAACATTGGTCGCACTTATTTCTTTCCCACTCTATGCGTTCAGCGTAAAATACTTTTTTGGTAAGCTGCGTGATTTAACGCGTAAACGTTCACAGGCTTTAGCAGGAGTGCAAAGTTATTTGCATGAACGTGTAGCAGGGATAAGCATTATTAAAAGTTTTACTTTAGAACGACATGAGCAAAAAATATTTGATGAGACGAATGGTGAGTTTTTAAATAAAGCGTTAGACCATTCGAAATGGAATGCAAAATCATTCGCAGTCGTCAATACAATTACAGATATTGCACCGCTATTAGTAATTGCTTATGCAGGTTATCAAGTAATACATGAAAACTTATCGCTTGGTGTAATGGTAGCATTTATTGCTTATATTGAGCGCTTATACGGACCGCTGCGTCGACTTGTGAGCTCATCTACTACATTAACGCAATCGATTGCGTCAATGGACCGCGTATTTGAATTGTTTGATGAAAAGTACGATATTGTTGATAAAAAATCAGCGCAGTCTTTAAAAAATGTGGCAGGAGAAGTGGCATTTAAAGATGTCGTTTTCCGTTATGAAGATGAAGGGCAAAACGTCCTACAAAATATTAATTTCACTATTAAGGCTGGTGAAACGGCAGCTTTTGTTGGCATGAGTGGTGGAGGTAAGTCAACGATTGTCAGCTTGATTCCGAGATTTTATGATGTCAAAGAAGGTGCTGTGGTGATTGATGGCATGGATGTTCAAGATGTAACATTGGAATCGCTACGTTCGCAAATCGGTATCGTGTTACAGGACAATATTTTATTTAGCGATTCGGTAAGACATAATATTTTAATGGGAAAACCAGACGCAACGGAGGAAGAAATTATTGCCGCTGCTAAAGCTGCGAACGCGCATGATTTTATTATGAACTTGCCAAATGGCTATAACACACAAGTGGGCGAGCGCGGTGTCAAGCTATCTGGGGGACAAAAACAACGTATTGCGATTGCAAGGGTATTTTTGAAAAATCCACCGATACTCGTATTGGACGAGGCAACATCAGCGCTTGATTTAGAAAGTGAAGCATTAATTCAAGAATCGCTAGAGCGTTTAGCACATAATCGTACAACAATCATCATTGCTCACCGCTTATCAACAATTACACATGCTGATAAAATTTTCGTTATTGAACATGGACAACTTGTTGAAGAAGGTAATCATGAGCAGTTAATGCAGCAGCAAGGTTCATATTATAATCTGTTTCAGGTGCAGAAGCTGTAAGTGGAACCCCCTCAAAAAATAAATTTTGGGGGGATTTTGCGTATTAAAATGATTTGATGATTGGGTATCGTCCATTTGATTTATACGAAGGAAATATAATGGATAAAAATATCGAAATCGATGATGTAATTTGAGAAGCATTGAATAATCTTTGAGATTGAATGAATCTTAGACATTGTATAAGAAATAGTTGTGGGGAAACCTTCTCGCAACTTTTTTAATTCTTATAAAGCAATCATTTGTCAAAGAGGCACATTCAGAATTGACTAACCATAAAAAGCAAAAGCCATTGCTACCTCGTATTTGCAAGCAGTGATTAATACGGATGAAAGAAAATTTGTGAGAAGTGCTCAGAAAAATAACCTAGTAATAGAATGAAATAAGAAGCCAAAAAGGGCTTCTTATTTTTTTGTAGAATAATAATTACAGAATTTTCTGTACAATGAAGGTGAAATCGAATATATTAGAAATTAATTAACTATTCTAAAAATGAGTAATATTTATGATGTTTTCAAAATAGGTGAAATCAATCCTAATTTGTACATTTTTAGCTTTATTTCCGAAAAAGAGGGGGCAGCTAGATGAGCCGAAAAAAAATTCTTGAAGTGAAAGATTTAGAAACGAGTTTCTTTACAGACGATGGGAGAATTGCCGCCGTTGACCATATTAGCTTTTCTGTAGAGGAAGGTGAAATTCTAGCTATAGTAGGTGAGTCGGGCTGTGGAAAAAGTGTTACGTCACTATCTATTATGGGGTTAGTGCCAAGCCCACCAGGGAAAATTACAGCAGGAGAAATTTTGTTAGATGGTCAAAACTTAGCTACGCTTTCTGAAAAAGAGATGCGACAAATTAGGGGAAAAGATGTTGCGATGATATTTCAAGAGCCAATGACGTCCCTTAATCCATTATTCACGATTGGTAATCAGATGATGGAAGCGATACAAATTCACAATAAAACGTGGACGAAGAAGCAGGCGAAAGAGCGCGCGATTGAAATGATGAAGCTAGTTGGTTTGCCGCGTGCGGAGGAGTTGTTCAAGGAATATCCTCATCAATTATCCGGGGGAATGAGACAAAGAGTCATGATTGCGATGGCGCTAGTTTGTGACCCAAAGGTATTGATTGCTGACGAGCCTACGACAGCTTTGGACGTAACAATTCAAGCACAAATTCTAAAGCTAATGAAAGATTTAAATATAAGATTACAAACTGCCGTTTTACTAATTACACATGATTTAGGTGTTGTAGCTGAAACATGTGAGCGCGTTATTGTTATGTATGCTGGGCAAATTGTAGAGCAGGCCCCTGTCCAAGAAATTTTTAAAAACCCGCAGCATCCTTATACGAAGGGGCTAATTCAGTCAGTGCCTGATATGCGTTATAAAAAGGATGCACTATATTCCATTCCAGGTAATGTACCAAAGCCAGGTTCTATACAAAAAGGGTGTCGTTTTGCACCGCGTTGCGAGTATGCCTTCCCGCGTTGTAGTGAAGAAAATCCAGAGCTTTATAGTAAAACGAAAGCGCATACAGCACGTTGCTTTTTATTAGATTCGGAAAATGAAGTAGTGCTTCACGCGGAGATGGGGGGACAGGTCAATGGCGAACGTATTGCTGAAAGTTGAGAATTTGACAAAATACTTTCCAATTCGAGCAGGTATGCTAGCTCGAAAAGTTGGGGATGTAAAGGCAGTTAATGATATTTCCTTTGAAGTCTATGAAGGTGAAACATTAGGAATCGTAGGAGAATCGGGCTGTGGAAAGTCAACAACGGGACGCGTTATTATGCGCTTGCATGAGCCAACTAGTGGCAAAGTAACTTTTGATGGAGTGGAATTAACAGCGCTATCGAGTGAAGAGATGAGAAAGGTTAGACGAGATATTCAAATGGTGTTTCAAGATCCATATGCATCGCTGAATCCACGTCATACAGTAGAGAAAATTTTAGAAGAGCCATTAATTGTGCATGGCATCGGTTCAGCTGAAGAGCGTAGGCGTAAAGTGATTGAATACTTGGAGGTAGTGGGCTTGAGCGCATACCATGCGAAGCGTTACCCACACCAATTTAGCGGTGGGCAGCGCCAGCGTATTGGCATTGCAAGAGCGTTGATGACAAATCCGAAGCTGATTATTGCGGATGAACCAGTATCGGCACTTGATGTATCTATTCAGGCACAAGTTTTAAATTTAATGCAAAAGCTGCAAGAAGATTTAAAGCTGACATATATTTTTATAGCACATGATTTAGGCGTTGTTCGCCATATTAGCGATCGTGTCGCTGTCATGTATCTTGGTAGTATGGTAGAGCTAGCAGCAAGTGAGGATTTATATGCAGAGCCACTGCACCCTTATTCGCAAGCCTTACTATCTGCAGTACCGATACCAGATCCAAATTATGAGCGTGAACAGGTTATTTTAACGGGAGATATTCCAAGTCCTTCAAATCCACCAACGGGCTGTGCATTCCATACACGCTGTCCAATGGCAATGGAAGTTTGTAAGCAGCAAGTTCCGCAGTTTAGGCAAGTTAAACCTGGTCATTCTGTTGCCTGTCATTTATATAATGATAGATAACGATGATATATAGATATAAAACATTTAGGAGGGGTTCATTTGAAAAAGAATTTTTGGCTACTCGGATTAATGTTATTAATGCTTTCTGTCTTTTTAGTAGCTTGTGGTACTGATAAAGAAGGTGGAGACAACAGCTCGACGCCAAGTACTGATGGTCAAGACAATACAGATGGCGATAAAACAGAAGATGCAAAACCTCAAATATTAGTATTTGGTCGTGGGGGAGATTCTGTATCGTTAGATCCTGCAATCGTAACTGATGGTGAATCTTATAAAGTAACACAGAACCTTTTTGAAACGTTATTAAACTTTGGGGAGGAAGATACAACAATTCACCCTGGTTTAGCTACAGAATGGGATATTAGTGAGGATGGTTTAACATACACTTTCCAATTACAAGAAGGTGTTAAATTCCACGATGGTACAGATTTCAATGCAGAGGCAGTAGTGAAAAATGTTAATCGCTGGAAAGGTGGTACAGAGGAAGACTTCTACTACTTCAACTCAATGTTTAAAGCTGAAGGTCAAGATATTATCGCAGACGTAAAGGCTGAGGGTGATTACACAGTAGTATTCACATTATCTCGTCAGCAAGCGCCGTTCCTAAAAAACCTTGCGATGAGCCCATTTGGTATCGCGTCTCCAACTGCATTTGAAGCTGCAGGAGATAAATTTGGCGACAATCCAGTAGGAACAGGACCATTTAAGTTTGTAGATTGGAAGCGCAATGATTCTATTACAATTGAAAAATTCGCAGACTACTGGCAAGAAGGGCTACCAAAGCTTGATAAAGTTATTTTCCGTTCAATTCCAGATAATTCTGCACGCTTAAATGACTTAGTAGCAGGTAATATTGATTTAGCAGATGGTATTAATCCTTCTGATGGAAAAGTAATTGAAGCAGATTCAAAATTACAATTAATTGAACGTCCATCGATGAATATTGGTTACTTAGGTTTAACAAGCACACGTAAACCATTCGATAATAAATTAGTACGTCAAGCAGTAAACTATGCAATCGATAAACAAGCGATTGTCGACGCATTCTTTGAAGGGCGTGCGCAAGTTGCAAAAAACCCAATGCCTCCTTCAATTAGCGGCTATAACGATGATATCGAAGGCTATCCATATGATCCAGAAAAGGCGAAAGCTTTATTAGCTGAAGCTGGCTATGATGGCGCGCCAATTGAGCTATGGGCAATGCCAGTACCACGTCCATATATGCCGGATGGTGCAAAAGTAGCGGAAGTTATCCAAAAAAATCTTGAGGATATCGGCATGCCAGCGAAAATCGTCACATATGAGTGGGCAACGTATTTGGATAAGGCAAAGGACGGAGAAGCGGATGCATTTATGTTAGGCTGGACAGGTGATAACGGAGATGCTGACAACTTCATTTACACATTATTAGATGAAGACAATATCGGTAGCAACAACTACTCATATTTCAAAAATGCAGAAACACATAAACTATTAATTCAAGCACAATCTGAAACAGATGAAAATGTTCGTATTGAGCTTTACAAAAAAGCACAAGAAATTATTCATGAAGAAGCACCTTGGGTTCCATTAGCGCACTCAACGCCATTACTTGCTGCAAAAGCGGAAGTAAAAGGCTTCATACCACACCCAACTGGTTCTGATAAATTGACAAATGTATCAATTGAATAACTTGCTTTAATTAAATAAATCGTATAAAGAGCTTAATAATTAAGAACAATACTTTTTATTTTAATAGCGAGCAAGGATTTTTCTAACAGGCGTACTTTTTTTCTAAAAGTTCGTATGGCTGTTGGGAAAGCAAGGGATTAACTAGCTTTCCCGACAGCTCTATTCTTTTTCGTATACAAGATTTTATAGAGAGGTGAAGAATCATGCTTCACTATATTGGAAAACGTTTATTGCATTTGATTCCAGTTTTACTTGGGATGACATTCATTGTGTTTTTAATTATTCGTGCGATTCCTGGTGATCCAGCACAAGTAATTTTAGGTCAGCAGGCAACAGCCGAGGCGGTAGCTGCATTGCGTGACAAATTAGGCTTAAATAATCCTTGGTACATACAATACTTTGATTATCTAAAAGGAATCTTAACAGGAGATTTAGGTGAATCATTACGTACTAGACAAGGGATTGTTACAGAAGTATGGCCTTATTTAGCAGCAACGTTTGAGCTTGCTATTTTTGCAATGATTATTGCTGTTATTGTCGGAATGAATGCGGGGATTGTTTCAGCATGGTTTCAAAATTCATGGTTCGATTATATTGCGATGGTTATAGCGCTAATTGGTGTATCTATACCTATTTTCTGGCTAGGTTTAATGGAACAATGGATTTTTAGTGTTAAATTAGGGTGGCTACCGACATCTGGTCGAGAGGAAGTACGGGATCCCGTATCAGCAATTACACATTTATATTTAATTGATACTTTAATGCAGGGCCGCTTTGATCAATTTGTCGTGACGCTAAAGCATTTAATTTTACCTGGCATTGCACTTGCTACAATTCCGACTGCTATTATTGCACGCATGACAAGAGCTTCGATGTTAGAAGTAATGCGCTCTGATTTCGTTCGTACTGCACGTGCAAAAGGGCAAAAAATGTTTGTAGTTATTTATAAGCATGCACTAAAAAATGCGTTAATACCAGTGTTGACGATTGTCGGTCTACAAACAGGGATGCTGTTAGGTGGAGCAATCTTGACAGAAACGATTTTTAGTTGGCCAGGCATTGGTCGCTATATTTATGAAGCTATTGGCTATCGTGATTATCCTGTAATCCAGTCAGGTATTTTAATTGTGGCATTTTTATTTATTATGATTAATTTAATCGTTGATATTTTGTATACAGTTATTGATTCGAGGATTAAATACAACTAGGAGGAGGGGAAAATATGTCTGAAATTGCATCAAAAACTAGTATTAATCTAGCACAGGAAGACCAAGTTGTTGGACCTTGGAAAGAGGCTTGGCGCAGCTTTCGAAAAAATAAATCAGCACTTGTTGGAACAGCTATTGTCATATTTTTCGTCCTTCTAGCTATCTTGGGTCCATTTATAGCACCGCAAGGGATTAACGATCAAAATTTATCACAACGATTATTACCACCATCTTCTGAGTTTTGGTTTGGAACAGATGATTTAGGACGAGATATTTTTTCACGTATTTTGCATGGCGCGCGTATCTCTTTAACGGTTGGATTTTTTGCTGTAGTAATATCTGCAGCAGCAGGTAGCTTTTTAGGAATTATTGCAGGTTATTATGGAAAGTGGATTGATACGATTATTTCGCGTATTTTTGATATTATGCTAGCATTCCCTAGCATTTTATTGGCGATTGCTGTTGTATCGATTTTAGGTCCAAGTTTACGCAATGCTTTAATTGCAATTGCCATTATTAATATACCGAATTTTGGACGCTTAATCCGCTCACGTGTATTGTCTATTAAAGAGGAAGAATATATTCACGCTGCTAAAGCAATAGGAATGAAAAACGCACGTATTTTATGGCGCCATATTTTACCGAATTCAATGACACCTGTTATTGTTCAAGGGACGTTAGCCATTGCTACAGCTATTATTGAAGCGGCTGCATTAGGCTTTTTAGGGTTAGGAGCTGAAGCACCACAGCCTGAATGGGGCAAAATGCTTGCAGATGCACGTATTTTCTTATTGAATGCACCTTGGGCAATGATTTTCCCAGGCTTAGCAATAATGCTAACAGTTGTTGGTTTTAACTTAATGGGAGATGGCTTGCGAGACGCCCTTGATCCAAAGATGAAAAGCTAACGAGATTCTCTTAATATTTTACTTAAAAAGCAAAGAGGTGCTTGGAATTTTTCCGAGCACCTCTTTTTTGTTAATAAAACTCTGTCTCTAAATCAATATTTGCTTCTTCGCTATGGTGATTTCGATATGACATAATCAACTTATCTAAATGCTCCAAGTTTTCTTCATAATCTAAAATACGAGATAAAATGTAAAGAAGATGGTAGCTAGAAAATTCTTCTTCGCCCTCAGTTTCCTTTGCTATTGTAATTTGTTTAATAAACAAATCCATTACTTCAGTACGCTGTAAATGCTCCTCTTGCCGCACCCATGTAGAATGGTCTGCACGTAATTTCCCAGTAAATTTTAAGAGCAGCTGTTCATGGTAAGTTAATAATAAATCAACGCGCTCTTGGATTAACATTAAAATAGTCTCAGGTAAATTGGATAACTCATTTTCATGCTTATGCAGGCGTTGTAGGAGCTCTAAGCTTTTTTTAGATGTTGTAATCATTTGGCGGTAAATGACAAGCTTTCGCGCCTTTACGTATTTTTGATTTTTTAAATATCTACGTTCTTCTTTATAAAGCTCATATAATACATCGATTTGTGATAGACGAGATTTTAATTTTGTTAAAGCTGTTTTGGTGGATGTATGCTCGCTTGCTTGGCGAACAGCGAGACGAGTCCAACGAATAATATCATCCTGCATGGAATTAATATTTGTAAATAGCTTTATTTCATAGCGCGGTGGTAAAAAAATAAAATTAACAATAAATGCTGCAAAAACTCCGATCATCACAGTAGTAAATCGGATAAGCGCAAATGTTAAAAAATCATCCCCTTGAAACTCCATAATTGCTACTACAGTAACAAGTGCAAGTGTCAATGATTTTTCTAGCTTAAATTTCATTGCTATACCGATAACAAGTATTGCTGCGATACCAATAGCAACTAAATGATGTCCGAAAATCAGCCCGAATACTACAGCAACAATAGCTCCAATTAAGTTGCCTTGTATTTGCTCTAAAATCGTTAAATACGAGCGATAAATAGATGGTTGAATTGCGAAAATCGCAGCAATTCCAGCGAATACTGGCGATGGCAAATGAAATAATTCGGCTAAAAATAGCGCGAAAACGATAGCAACACCAGTTTTTAAAATTCGAGCACCGAACTTCATAATAGCGATCCTCTTTTCCTTTAGTAAAACGGTATATGCGCTCGACATATACCGTTCACTCATTTATAGTTGTGAAAATGCATAATCCACTGCAGCAATAGTTTCAATAATATCTTCTTCTGTATGCTCAGTTGTTAAGAACCACGCTTCATATTTTGAAGGGGCTAAATTGATGCCTTGCGATAACATTAATTTGAAGAAGCGGCCGAAAATTTCACCATCAGATTTTTCTGCTTGATCATAATTTTCTACTTTTTCATCTGTAAAGTAAATAGTTAATGCGCCTTTTAGACGGTTTACGGTAATTGTTACATTATACTTCTCAGCAGCTTCTAAAATACCTTTTTCTAAAATTGCGCCAAGACGATCCATTTCATCATAAATACCAGGTTGTTTCAGTACTTCAAGACAAGCGATACCAGCTTGCATAGAAGCAGGGTTACCAGCCATTGTACCAGCCTGGTATGCTGGACCTAATGGTGCAACTGTATCCATAACTTCTTTTCTGCCACCGTAAGCGCCGATTGGTAGACCACCGCCAATTACTTTCCCTAGTGCAACTAAATCTGGCGTTAAGCCAAGCATCGTATGCGCTGCACCATAATGGAAGCGGAATGCTGTGATAATTTCATCATGAATTGTTAGAGCACCATATTCTTTTGCTATTTCATGAACTAACTCTAAAAAGCCTGGTTTTGGCTCTACGATACCGAAGTTACCAACGATTGGCTCAATTAAAATACCTGCTACTAAGTTACCCCAGCGTTTCATTGCGTGTTTAAATGCCTCTGGATCATTGAACGGCACGGTGATGACTTCTGTAGCAACGCTCTCAGGAACACCAGCAGAGTCAGGTGAGCCTAATGTTGCTGGACCAGAACCAGCGGCAACTAAAACTTGGTCAAAATGTCCATGGTAACAGCCAGCAAATTTTATCATTTTTGTTCGACCAGTGTAGGCACGAGCAATACGAACTGTCGTCATAACTGCCTCTGTTCCAGAGTTGTTAAAGCGTACTTTATCTAATGTTGGAATTGCTTCTTTAAGCATTTTAGCAAACTTTACTTCATGCTCTGTCGCTGTACCGAAAAGTACACCCGTTTCAGCGGCATGTGCGATTGCCTTTGCGATATGTGGATGTCCATGTCCTGTAACGATAGGGCCATATGCTGCTAAATAATCGATGTAGCGGTTGTCGTCTATATCATAAAAATATGCCCCTTTACCATAGGCCATTGCAACAGGTGCTCCTCCACCAACAGCTTTATAAGAGCGCGATGGACTGTTAACACCACCAACGATATGTTTTAGTGCTTCTTCATGTAAGGCTTCTGATTTTGCGTATCTCATTTTTGTTCCTCCAAATAATTTAATTCTCTTCTATTGTAGACCGAATTTTCATTTCATGCCAAAGAATTTGAAAGGATGGGCATAGTTCGGTACGATAGAAAGTGAGTAGGGGTTTCCTTTAGGCTCAACAAATTTTAGTCGAGGTTGAAAAGGAGTGAGAAAAATGACGTTGTTACATAAGCAGGCACCAGATTTTACATTAGAAAATGAGCATGGTCAACCTTTGCATCTTAGCGATTTTATTGGGAAAAATGTTGTGTTATATTTTTATCCTAAAGATATGACTCCAGGCTGTACAACAGAGGCTTGTGATTTCCGAGATGCCTATGCTGATTTTTCAGAGCTAAATGCAGTTATTTTAGGTGTGAGTGCAGATGATGCAAAAAAGCATACGAAGTTTATCGAGAAATATAATTTACCGTTTTCATTATTAGTTGATACTGACCATTCTGTAGCAGAATCCTACGGAGTATGGGTGCTGAAAAAAATGTATGGTCGAGAATTTATGGGCATAGAGCGGTCGACTTTTTTAATTGATGAAAAAGGTATTGTAGTGAAGGAATGGCGCAAGGTGCGTGTGAAAAACCATATTGAGGATGTTTTAACTTTTTTACGCGAAGGGAGTAATGTGTAATGCGAGTTTATTTTACGTTCGAACCAAGGGAAGATTTACAAAAACCACTAGTAGCTGAGTTTCCAGAAGTGGATTTTGTATTTGATGCCAAGCTGAATGAGGAACAATTAATGAAGGCAGATATAGTTGTTACATATGGAGAAGATTTAACAGTAGCAAATATAGCACTTGCTGATAAATTACAATGGATTTTTGTGGCATCAGCTGGGGTAGAAAAAATGCCTGCGCAAGCAATTGCAGAACGCGATATTTTCGTTTCAAATGTGCGAGGTATTCATAAAAAACCGATGACTGAATCTATACTAGCGCATATTTTAGCGCTGAAACGTGGGTTACCTTTTATTTATGAGCAACAGAAAAAAGGCGAGTGGAATAAAAAGACGAGCCTTTCAGAGTTAAATGGCTCTACTGCTCTTATTATAGGTCCGGGAGCAATAGGTGCAGAAATTGGACGAATTTTACAAGCGTTTGGCGTTCATACAATTGGCTGCAATCGCAGTGGCAAATCAATTGAGTCGATGAATGAAACGTATGTAATCGATGATTTAAAAGCGCACCTACCAAAAGCAGATATCGTAATTTCAATGCTACCAAGCACAGCTGAAACAAAATATTTACTAACATATGGGCATTTTGAAATGATGAAAGATACTGCAATTTTCATGAACTTTGGACGAGGTAATGTAGTAAAAGAAGAGGAGCTAGTGCGCGCTCTTCAAAATAAGATAATCGGTCATGCTGTTTTAGATGTGTTTGAAGTGGAACCGTTGCCAAAGGAAAGTCTGCTGTGGAAGCTTGACAATGTAACGATTTCACCACATTTTTCTAGCCATTCGTCTCGCTATGTTGAGCGTGCCCTTGAAATTTTTGAGCCGAGCTTAAAAAAATGGTTAGATGGTGAGCGTGATTTAGAAAATAAAGTTGATTTATTACGCGGCTATTAATTTTAATTGAGAATCATTGGGTGTTAAATGAGAAATGTTGTTTTTTAGTACACAAATTATTGAAATTACCTCTTTATTTTCATAATTAATTTGCTTATAATCAATTACGCTTCAATCTAATGGAATCAAGGGTTTTTCGAGCAAGCTTGCAAACGGAAGTTAACATAAAAACGAACTAACAGTTAATTGACTTGTATCAAGCAGGTCTCTTGTCCAAAATAGTGACATCCGTTGAATGGAATGCAAATTACCTTGTTATCTATAGAGACGGGAGTATTCTGTATCTAATGCAACGCTCTCGACGCAAAACACTTAGAATAAGGGGAAGCAAATGTTGACAGAGTGTAGTTGAATTCGATACACTAATTATAACAATTATAAATTAATAATTATGTATGAAAAGAGGTGCATGGCGATGTCTAAAATGCATTTAAACAATGCGCTGGACACGTTAAAGGCTACTGGTGTAAGGATTACTCCACAACGTCATGCGATTTTAGAGTATTTAATTCAGTCAATGAATCACCCTACCGCAGATGATATATATAAAGCGCTTGAAGATAGGTTTCCAAACATGAGTGTCGCAACGGTGTATAATAATTTGCGCGTATTCCGAGAGGTAGGCCTTGTAAAGGAGCTTACTTATGGAGATGCAGCAAGCCGATTCGATTTTGCAACGGGCGATCATTACCATATGATTTGTGAAACTTGTGGTAAAATTGTGGATTTCCATTACCCAGGCTTAAACGAAGTAGAGCATTTTGCTTCACATGTTACAGGATTTAAAGTAAATTCACATCGTTTAGAAGTGTATGGAACTTGTCCTAGCTGCATTGAAAGTCAAGGAAAAAAAGCATTATAAAAAACATGCGTCCCCCAAAAAATTGGGGGCGCTTTTTTTATTTTAGCAAGTATCTTCGATTTTAAATATAGCTTTCTTACAAGTTTGAGAAATCGGGTCTTTGTTTAATTCATTAAAAAGCAGAAAAAATAAAATTTTCTAAATATTATTGACAAAAGAAATAGGTTCGTATACTATGCTATTTAATAATAAATTTTAAGCATTGAGTGGAAATAGTAAAAGTGCCTGTGTACTTGTAGAGAGCTGATGGTTGGTGGAAATCAGTAGACACACATTTTGAACTCGTCCATGAGCTATTCCCTGAACTCATAGTAAGGGTAATCGGTTTCCTCCGTTATCGGGATAAACAGTGTTAGCTGTTGATAAAGAGGGCTTTTCTATAAAGGAAAGGCCAACTAGAGTGGTACCGCGAGCTTAAACTCGTCTCTATTTATTAGAGGCGGGTTTTTTTATTTTCAAAATACATTTAGTAAGAAGGAGTGCTAGAAAATGAGCAGAAAAATTTGGGTGTTTGATACGACGCTACGCGATGGAGAGCAAGTGCCAGGGGCAAAGCTAAATTTATTTGAAAAGGTAGAAATTGCACAGCAGCTTAAAAAGCTAGGTGTCGATATAATTGAAGCTGGTTTCCCTGCATCCTCACAAGGTGATTTTGATGCTGTAAAAGCAGTTGCTGAAAGGGTAGGGAATACAAGTGATATTATGATTACAGCATTAGCGCGTGCAGTGAAAGCGGATATAGATTCGGTTTATAACGCAGTAAAATATGCCGAAAATCCGATGATTCACATGGTGCTTGGCACTTCAGATATTCATGTTGAGAAAAAATTCAGCAAATCAAAAGATCAAATATTACAAATTGGCGTGGACGCTGTTAAGTATGCGAAAACTTTATTACCACAAGTACAATATTCAACTGAGGATGCTTCGCGCTCAGATTTCGAATATTTATGGAAAACAATTGAAGCGGTTATGAAGGCTGGAGCGACAATGATTAATGTACCTGATACGGTAGGTTATGCTGAACCTGAGCAATGGGGAGAAATGATTGGTAAACTTGCATACCGTATGAAAAACACAGATGATTCAGTATTACTATCTGTCCATTGCCATAATGATTTAGGTATGGCGACAGCAAATACTTTAGCGGCGATTAAAAATGGGGCTGATAAAGTAGAATGTACGATTAATGGTATTGGTGAACGTGCAGGTAATGCAGCATTAGAGGAAGTAGTAATGGCAATTAAAACACGTGGTGATGTATACGACGTACACACAAATATTAATACAAAGGAAATTATGAATACATCTCGTCTTGTCTCAAGCTTTATGGGATTGGATGTGCAAGTGAATAAGGCAATTACAGGTGACAATGCTTTTGCACATTCATCAGGTATACATCAAGATGGTTTATTAAAATCACGCGATGCATATGAAATTGTTCACCCTGAGGATGTAGGGCTAGAGGATATGGAATTGGTGTTAACAGCCCGCTCTGGTCGTCATGCGGTGAAAAATGCTCTTGAAAAATTAGGGTTCTCTAACCTTTCAGCAGATGAATTTGAAGGTATTTTCGAAGGCTTTTTAAAGCTGGCAGATGCTAAAAAAGAAGTCTATGATCACGATTTATATGTAATTGTCGAAGATTATTATGAAAAACATAATGCGAATCATGCAAATGCAACACACTATAGTGAACAATTTTTCAGCTTTGAAGATCTACAAGTTGTCAGCAATGCAAGCTTCCCATCAGCTAGTGTGAAAATAAGTAAAGGTGATGAAATGTTTAAATCAAGTGCTGTTGGCTCAGGTCCTATCGATGCACTTTACTCTGCAATTGCAAGTATTACCAATATTGATGTAAAGCTTATTGAATATAATATTAATAGCGTATCGCGCGGGCAAGAAGCTTTAGGGAAAGTGAAAATCACTGTAGAACACGAAGGAGAAAAGTTTATTGCGAAGGCAGCGGATACGGATATTTTAAAAGCAAGTGCGCTAGCTTATATTAATGCTATTAATAGCATTATTGTTTCGAAATTAGTACCTGTGATAAATTAGCTCATGTAAAAAGCCAGCAAGAGTTTTTCTAGCTGGCTTTTAGTTTTACTGCTTTTTATTATTGTATGTTTGATTAAACTCTTTGCCTTCTAATGTAGGGTCCAAAGTCAATGGCTCATTGCAATACATACACATATCTACACGACCCAATACTTTTGTATGCTTGCCACAATTTGGGCAAACGACTTGCACTGCCCGAGTTGATAATAAACCAATCCAGCCGTAAACTGCAGTACTGCCAAAAATACATAGCAAGCCAAGCGTCATAAAAATAATGACTAAAATTTGGTTTTCTCTAAAGAAAATGGCTCCATACATTATAACAAATCCGATAAAGATTAGTGCTAATGCAAATGAGCGGATTTTATTTATTTTATTTTGATATTTTTTCATTGTAATTTGCCTCCCCAACTACTATAACATACAATGAAATTATTTTAGTATGAGAATATGTAAATTTGAAAGGGTTTCTTGCATTTGTTGTCGAAAGAACATTAACAGATGACAATTTATTGTTTGGAGGGGAAGTATTATGGAGCAAATTTTACGTCCGATTTATCAGGAACGAGCAAGTCATCCTGATACATTAGGGATTATTTTAATAAACAGAAAAGAAGATGCGCTAAATATTACAAATACATTTGATTCCGTACTTCTTATTATTGTGAAGGAACAAGAAGCTTCTATCTTCACAAAGCATTATATGTATGGCGATAAAAAAATGGTAATGCATATATTAACGGAGAAGCGTTTAAAAAAATGGCTATTTGTAGGCTCACATAAGCGATTAGTAGACTGGCTCTTTTTTGGGAAAATCATTTTTGATCGTAATGAATTTTTATATAAACTACGTTCAGAATTACAAGAATTCCCTTTCTTTGGGCGCAAAATAAAAACAGGCATTCAATTTAGCAAGCTTATCCGTCGTTATTTAGAAGGGAAAGAGTTTTTCGAGAGTGGAAATTATTTAGATTCTTATAGCCACGTAGTGGATTCATTGCATCATTTAGGTAGACTATCAATTATTGATAATGGCTTATATCCAGAGGTAACAGTTTGGTCACAAGTGAAAAAAATTGAGCCAGCGATTTATAAATTGTATGAAGAACTAGTGATGAGTGATGAAAGTTTAGAGAAGCGTTTAGAGCTGCTGTTTTTAGCAATTGAGTTTTTAATCAACTCGCGAACTCAAGATGCCGCTCAGCATATTTTAGAAATAATGCTGACTCAGCCATCGTGGACGATTCAACAGTTGCATGAACACGAGGAGCTTTGCCTGTATTCTACAGAATTAGAAGTGTTCATAGAGTATTTAGTGGATAAGGAATATATCTTAGTAGAACCTACTTTAGCAAAAAGTGAGGCAATATTCCATCGCAATTATGTGGTCGATCGACAATTCGTAGAAGATAAATATAACATAGGTAAAATATAAGTAATATTGAAGTCCGAAATACATTTTGTTTTTTTGATACCGTTACTAACGATAATCCATTATATATGAATTGGTTGTAAATCCTGTTAAAAATGTTGCATATGACTATAGGGGTTTTAAGTTGTTATTGCCCAGTTTTTAATGATTATAATAATTGACGGTGTAATAAAGAGAATAGAGATAAAATGGTATTAAGTAAAATTAAAAAAGCAGAAGATCATAATTAAGATCTTCTGTTTTTTTAGTTTGATACTTATGCTATTGCCAGATTAGGTGGTATCTGGCGTTGCATAAGTTGAAGTGGAGATCCTTGTCCCATTAATAATTTTAAATTTGTTGAAATGTCAACTGATGCATCAAGTTTGTAAATTTACTAAATAAACTTAGGGCAATACCTAGAGAAAATAGTGCTTAAATTTTCATTCAAAGTATAGAGGTTGGTGTTACTTTTTATGAACTGAATGAACAATTCGTTGTGGGATAAAGAAAAAGAATATCGAGTAATTTAAAACATTTAAATAGGAAGTTATTCTGTATTTTAAAAAGATCTCTAAGCAAGAATCAAATTCTTTAAATTTTTTTAGTAAAAGTGTTGACTTATTTTAATGAAATGGGTTATTATATTTTATGTCGCTAAGACATAGCATTTGAGATTTGAAGAGATGAAAAAACTTTTAAAAAAAGTATTGACAAACCAAAACTTAAATGTTAAATTAAAGAAGTCGCTTGCGAAGGCGGCGAAATGAACCTTGAAAACTGAACAAGCAATACGTGAATGAATAAAGTTTCATTGAATAGATGAAACACAATTTTGGACATCAAAAAGATGCCAGCAATTTGAGCTTACTCAAATTCTTTTTATGGAGAGTTTGATCCTGGCTCAGGACGAACGCTGGCGGCGTGCCTAATACATGCAAGTCGAGCGGGCGTATCTTTGGTGCTTGCACCAGATTTACGCTAGCGGCGGACGGGTGAGTAACACGTGGGCAACCTGCCCTGTAGATGGGGATAACTCCGGGAAACCGGGGCTAATACCGAATAATACTTTGAAACACATGTTTTGAAGTTGAAAGA
>NZ_HG964411.1 GCF_000612805.1 Bacillus ndiopicus
GTTCAGTTTTCAAGGTTCATGTTTTCCGCCGTTGTTTCAACAGCAACTTTTATATCTTACCATCAACACTTTTTTATGTCAACACTTTTGTAAAACTTTTTTAAGTTGCGATTTCATTAATTGAAGTAGATGTTTTATCATGTTGCTCTACCTCTCTTGGCGACGTTTAATAATTTAACACATAAACTATATAATGCGCAAGTACTTTTTGAAAAAAATTTATATTAATTAATTTTCATAGATATAAACCTTTATACAATCAAATAGATGCCTAATTAAAGAGAACAATCCATAGTCGTCATTTTCAAATCATTCGAAATAACAGCACATTTCATACCTTTCAATATAGAAGTTTAAAATATACTTGATTATTTCCTCAATCACGCCCCTTTGAACAATAGTTAAATGTACAGCAGGAATCCTCCCTGAATTCCTGCTGTACTTATTATTCTTCTTTACCGCTTTTTTCGTTTTGTGTTTCTACTATACTTAAACACCATAAAAAATTATCCCACGCTGAGTACCAACCGTTAAAAACTTCAGATGAATCATCCCAGCGTACATCAAACTTTTTCTGTCCATCAATATCTACTAAAAATAAAGTAAGTGTTGCATCTTTTTTAGAAACGGCTAATTTCATTCCGTTTTCCATTTCTTCTTCAGTAAATACTACATCTGAAACCGAACGAACCTGCGCCTGTTCAAATACTTGTTTATTTATAATTCTATAATTCATTATAGACCTCCACTAAAGCTATATTTAATCCAATTTTTTTTACAAAAAATAAAAGACTAGAAAATTATACTCCATATCCTTCTATCGTGTGAACTCTCAAGTTATTCTTTTTTTACAAAATAAAAATAGAAACATTACAAAATCTATGTTTCGTTCCTAATTGTCTAAACTACCAATAATCTAGAACCTTTTATATCTAAAAAAACCAAACGTGGCGCTCTCAACGCTGACTCTACTTTTCTATGCAACAAGCCGATCGAGATTGTATCTATTATATTGAAACTTTAGTATTTTCGCTTGTAGCATTTCTCCATTTCCCAAATGAACTTTACATCATTACTCTCCCTTAACTTAGTAAAGTCCACAAATTCATACTAACAACCGCTGTCATAAGGGAAATTTATGCAACAGCCCGAACTAACCATGTCGCTGCGCGCGTTAAAATATGTGCACGCAATTCTACAAAATACTCCCAATCATAAAAGAATGCAATTTTTTCATCTGCCAATGTACTAATCTCTGTCGGCTGATTTGTTAACACAAAATGCGCAAAAGATTCCGCAAAATCTTCTGAAACAGAGCTGAAGGCATAGTCTGACACATAATCCTCCTCGTACTCACTAGGGAGATTCCAGAATCGGTCATAAAAACCCACTAAATAGGCATCCTCATAAAAGCATCCCTCGCCTTCAATCAAAACATCATCACAGGCATCTAAATCCACCCAAATGTTTTGCTCACCATCCTTTAAGGATAAATAATGCGCATACTCATGGATATACGTAATCATCGTTTCAGACGCTAGCTCAATATTTTCCTCATTCATGCCAAGCGTCCAATATTGCCCACTGTCATCATGCTGCTGCATATAGGCCAATGTATCTCCACTCTCAAATACAATAAATTGATTAATATCTTGGCGTTCAGACTCAGGAATTAGCCAAGCAAAATCAAACCATAGCTCTGCATGATAATCCATGTCCTTGTCTGTTACATCATCATTAGTCAGAATCATTTCTTGATCATTATCAATCTCGTATACATAGAGCTCATGGATACCTTCCAAATCTGTTGAGACCGACTCCTCAGCTATTAATGAACCATACTCTTCTTCTAGCATCGTTACTAATTCATCTCCGCGGGCCGCACAAGAAGTTTTATCGTCACATTTCAAGGGTAAAGTACATGTATCTTCTGATGCGATATAAACTTCACCTACTAGACAACCTTTTGCTATAGCATCTTCATTTGTCACTGCTGCCTCGATAACAGTCCCTTCTGTAACCACTGTATCTTCTACCTTCAGTTCCTCTTCCAAAAATTCACTACAGCCCGTTATAATTAAAATTACAAAAGCTATTGACGTTATTGGTAACCACTTCATCTCATCGCCCTCTTTTATTATTAGTACCTCAAATTTACTTTAATTTTAGCAAATAATAAGGCCTTTTTGATATATACATAGCTTTATCTTTGATGTATAAAACGCTAACTAAAACAAAAAGCAGAAGCCCTTAAGTTGGCTCCTGCTAATCGTTTTATTTAGAAATATGACGCATTGTTGGGAATAATAAAATATCGCGAATAGATGGTGCGTTTGTTAATAGCATTACTAAACGGTCGATACCGATACCTAGACCACCCGTTGGCGGCATACCAAATTCTAATGCTTCGATGAAATCGTTATCCATTTCATGTGCTTCATCATTACCAGCCGCTTTTTCAGCCATTTGTGCTTCAAAGCGCTCGCGTTGGTCGATTGGATCGTTTAGCTCCGTGAAGGCATTAGCATGCTCACGGCGTACGATAAATAGTTCGAAACGGTCTGTGAAGCGTGGGTCCACTGGGTTTTTCTTCGCTAATGGTGAAATTTCTACCGGGTGACCTGTAATGAATGTTGGTTGTACTAATGTTTCTTCTATTTTTTGCTCAAAGAATTCATTAATAATATGACCAACTTCATGTGTGTCTTTAATTTCAACCCCATGCTCAGCAGCATGTGCGCGAGCTTCTTCCACCGTCATTGGCTGCCAGAAATCTACACCTGTAGCTTCTTTAACCGCATCCACCATGTGCAGACGTTTCCAGCCTACAGCTAAATTAATTGTATCTTCACCATATTGGATTGACGTTGTACCAAGTACCTCTTGTGCTACATGAGCAATAAGGTTTTCTGTCAAATCCATAATGTCTTTATAATCTGCATATGCCGCATATAATTCGATCATTGTAAATTCTGGGTTGTGACGTGTAGAAATCCCCTCGTTACGGAATACTCGTCCAATTTCATAAACCTTTTCTAAGCCACCTACGATTAAGCGTTTTAAATGTAGCTCAATCGCAATACGCAAGTATAGCTCCATATCAAGCGCATTATGGTGAGTAATAAATGGACGTGCCGCTGCACCACCAGCAATTGTATGTAGCATTGGTGTTTCTACTTCTAAATAACCATGATTATCTAAGTAGTTGCGGATTGCACGAATAATTTTAGAGCGAGCGATAAACGTTTCCTTACTTTCTTCGTTTGTCATTAAATCTAAGTAGCGTTGGCGGTAACGTTGTTCTACGTCTTGTAAGCCGTGGAACTTCTCTGGCATAGGGCGTAGAGCCTTTGTTAAAAATGTGAATTCTGTTGCTTTAACAGAAAGCTCACCTACTTGTGTGCGGAATACATTACCTGTAACACCAACGATGTCGCCAAGATCTGCTTTATTAAATAATTCGTATGCTTCATCACCGACAGCATCTTTACGTACGTAAATTTGGATTTGACCGCCTAAATCTTGAATATGTGCAAAGCCAGCTTTCCCTTTGCCGCGCTTCGTCATAATACGACCTGCAATTGTTACGCTTTTTGGCTCTGCCTCTAGTTGCTCTTTATCGAAAACATCAAACTCCGTTACCACTTCGTTTGATAAATGCGTGCGCTCAAAACGGCTACCGAATGGGTCAAGACCGCCTTCGCGAATATCTGTCATCTTTTGGCGTCTCACCAAAAGCTGGTCGTTTAATTCTTCTATATTTGACACGTTATTCACTCCTATATTTGATTAGTCTGCTTTGTCCATATTTTATTATTGTACACAATTTTAGGGGTGGATTCATCTTTTTTAGTCTTTTCCTAGCAAAAATATCGACTCCGCCATTGTATTGTCGAAATTTGCGATTTTATTATGGCACTGAGCTGTGATTGCTGATATATGATGTCTATCAAAGCCCCCGGTTCAAAAGTAATAATTCGCTCATAAGATAGGTGAATTCGCCCGCAAGATACCTGCTTTCGCTCATTAAACACCGAAATTCGCTCACGAAACCACCAAATTCGATCAATCGAACTAAAAAGCAGAGGCATGTCCGAAAAGGTAGTACCTTTTTAGACATGCCCTCTTACTTCTACACGATTTCTTTGATTAGCTTACCTTGTTCTTCGTATTCTGCCACGGCACCGTTCAATAGCATGTATAAATCTTCTTTCGTTTCAGCTTGGTTAATCGCATTGCGGATTTTACCGTTGCCGCGAATGCCTTTTAAATACCACGAAGCATGACCACGCATTTCTCGTACAGCAATTTTCTCACCTTTTAATTTCATTAGGCGTTCAAAGTGTAATAAGCATACATCTATTTTTTCACGCATAGATGGCTCATCTTTTAGCTCACCTGTTTCTAAATATTTTACAGTACGGTAAATCATCCACGGGTTACCTAGTGCCGCACGCCCAATCATGACTGCATCTACACCTGTTGTTTCGAGCATGCGCTTTGCGTCTTGAGGCGTTTCCACATCACCATTTCCCAGTACAGGAATGCTGACACTTTGCTTAACATCCCGAATAATATCCCAGTTTGCTTTACCTTCATACATTTGCACACGGGTACGACCATGCACAGCCACTGCTGCCGCACCTGCACGCTCTACAGCCTGTGCATTTTCAACTGCGAGTATATGCTGGTCATCCCAGCCGATACGCATTTTCACAGATACAGGCTTTTTCACTGCATCTACTACTGCCGCTACCATTTCATATACTTTATTCGGGTCTAATAATAAGCGCGCACCCGCTTCACATTTAATAATTTTATTAACAGGGCATCCCATATTAATATCGATAATATCAGCTGTTGTGTTTTCATCTACATATTTCGCTGCTTCTACCAATGTTTCTTTATCGCCACCGAAAATTTGTAAAGATAATGGATTTTCGCGTTCATCTATATAAAGCATACCAAGTGTTTTTTCATTACGTTGAACGATTCCTTTATCGCTAATCATTTCTGCATAAACTAAACCTGCACCAAATTCCTTTACAGTCAAACGGAAAGCCGAGTTGCAAATTCCAGCCATCGGGGCTAATACGACGCGGTTGTCCATGACGATGTCTGCAATTTGAAATGGCTTTTGCTGTACGTTGCTCACTGCCTTTTCCTCCTTCTATTTTTGTAACGGGGTGTCCCTCTTACTTCTGCGATTACTCATCGCAAAAGGAATGTCTGAAAATAACTTTTCAGACATTCCCTTCTCTATTAAAATCCTCTGCTTTTTTCCACAGAGTAATACCTTCTTGTTGTAAGTCCAACTTATCTAATGTATCACGAGCTTGTGTCATTTGCCCACTTTCAAAACTTTCGCTAATTTCTACTAACGGTACTAAAACGAAGGCGCGCTCATACATACGCGGATGTGGCACAATTAAGCTGTCCGTTTCAATTTTGTCATGATTAAAAAGCAGAATATCAAGGTCTATGATACGTGGACCCCAACGAATATCACGCACTCGCCCAAGTTCATTTTCAACCGATTGGCAAACAACAAGCGTTTCTGCAGCATTCCATTTTGTTTTGATGTGTACAGCTATATTTAAGAAAGAAGGCTGGTCTGTATAGCCTACCGGGGCAGTTTCATAAATAGATGAGACTTTTATTACATCTACTTGTTTTTTCAACAACTGTACTGCTTGTTTTAAATTTTCTTCACGCTTACCAATATTTGTGCCGATTGATAAAAATACATCATTCATAAAACTTACCTCGTACAATTTCAACAGCTACCTCTTTATAATGGCCTGGAATTGGTGGGTCTGGCTTAATAATTTCTACTCGACAGCCAAAAATTTGCCCATCATAGCGCTGTAAAATAGTAGATGCTACAGTTTCTGCTACCGCTTCAATTAACTTGAATGGCTTTCCTTCAATAACTTCTTTGCAAATATCATAAACGCCAACATAGCTTACAGTATCCTCTAAATCATCCGTTTGCCCCGCTTGCTGAATATCAACAGCCAAGGATACTGATGCACGAAAGCGTTGACCAAGAACGTTCTCTTCTTTTAGCACACCATGATAGCCAAAAAATTGCATATCACGTAAATGTATATAATCCATTATAACTCACCCTTTACTTCAAACTTCCCTACTAATGCATCCATCACTTTCACTGTACGAGCGACTTCCTTCACATCATGTACCCGCATCAGATGACAACCTTTTTGTACGCCAAATGCGCAAGTAGCAGCAGTTCCCTCCACACGCTCATCTACAGGGAGATTAAGTATCGTGCCAATCATTCGCTTGCGAGATGTCGCTAGAAGCACTGGATAGCCAAATGCTACGAGTTCATCTAAACGCTGCATCGTTTCAATGCTTTGTTGCAGATTTTTCACAAAGCCGATGCCTGGATCTAAAATAATGTGTGCATCTAGTACACCCGCCTGCTTTGCAATTTCAATACTTTCCTGCATATCTTTTTTGAAATCCGCCCAATAATCAATGTAGCTTTCATCTTGGCGATTATGCATTAAAATAATTGGCACACCTAGCTCTGCCGCAACCCGTGCAATTTTCGGATCCTTTTTCGCACCCCAAATATCGTTAATGATATGCGCCCCTGCTTCAATTGCTGCCCTCGCGACATTCGCTTTATATGTGTCTACTGAAATAATTGCTGGTACCTCATTCACTAATGCGCGGATAATAGGGAGAATGCGCTCAAGCTCCTCCTCCTCCGAAACAGGTACATGTCCAGGTCTTGTAGATTCTCCACCGATATCTATAATTTTTGCGCCCTCAGCAACCATACGCTTAGCCTGCATAACAGCTGCATCAACTGAATTATATTTTCCTCCATCAGAAAACGAATCAGGCGTCACATTTAAAATGCCCATAATAACCGTTTCCTTATGAAAGTCTAATTCAATGCCATTTAATACAAGCGGACTTATATAATGTTCTAGCATGTTTTACCTCCTACAATTTCCCGTATCTCAGCTATATAGGCTTGATGTAAGCGTTGATAAATAGCTCCCTCAGCCCCAGCAAAGGACTTCTTACCAAGCGATGAAATTGGTACAAGCTCCTGTATCGAATTTGTAATAAAGCATTCGTGCGCTTCTTTTATATCATGACGATCAAATAGACCTTCACGCACTTCATAGCCTACAGCTCCAGCTAGTGCCATTACTATTTTGCGTGTAATACCTGGCAGTATGCCCGTATCCAAAGATGGGGTATAAAGCACGTTATGCTTAGCCCAAAAAATATTCGAAGTAATTCCTTCTGCAATATATCCTTCTTCATTTAAGAAAAAGCCTTCATAGCTCGCTAAGTTCGGCAGCTCCATACGCGCTAGCACATTGTTGCCATAATGGTGGCTTTTTGAGCGAATCTCTGCTTCTGGCTTATTACGTACTGTTTTTAGCAAAACAGCTTGCTTCTCCGTTCCTCGCTCTGGCAAAGCAAGCGGCTTGCGAAAAACGATAACATTCGGCTTTGGATAATCAGCCGTAGCAAGACCTAAATCGTGCACTCCAGCAGATACGTTAATGCGAAAATAGCCGTCATTACCACCTTCTAACTCATTTAAGCGCTGCATCACTTCTGCAATATCATTTAATGTGTATGGCATATAAATACGAAATGAATTAAGCGCTTCTGTTAAACGGTGAAAATGATCTTGTAAAAACACTGGCACACCATGATATGTACGCATCGTTTCAAAAAAACCTAAACCATATAAAAAACCATGATCAAATGGCGATATTGAAAGCTCTTCTGCCTCTAGATATTGACCGTTCATCCAACAAATCATCTGGCGTCACTCCTTACAGTACAGTTCTAAAAATTGTTTGAGTAACTGCCTTCCATCTTCTGTCATAATTGACTCTGGGTGATATTGTACACCCTCTATCGCAAGCTCTTTATGACGCAAACCCATAATTTCGCCTTCCTCTGTCCATGATGTTACCTCTAAGCAATCTGGCAACGAATGCTTTTCCACGATAAGTGAGTGATAGCGTGTTGCCGCGAATGGACTTGCATTTTTACGATGTAAACCCACCCCATTATGATAAACAGGCGACGTTTTTCCATGCATTAGACGCTCGGCTCGAATAACGTTGCCCCCAAAAGCTTGTGCAATGGCTTGATGTCCTAAACACACACCTAAAATAGGTATCTTCCCCGCAAAATGACGAATAATATTCAAACTCTCGCCTGCCTCGTTTGGTGTGCAAGGTCCAGGTGAAATAACTAGCATTTTTGGAGCAAGCTCCTCAATTTCTTTTAATGTGATTGCATCATTGCGTACAACCTTTAGCTCTTCTCCAAGCTCACCTAAATATTGCACTAAATTGTAGATAAATGAATCATAGTTATCAATCATTAAAATCATTTTAACACCCCCTCAGCCATACCTTTTGCTTGCCACATTGCCTTCGCTTTATTAAGTGATTCGATATATTCATTCGCTGGAATCGAATCGATGACAATGCCAGCCCCCGCTTGAATATACGCCGTCTCGTCCTTAATGTAAGCTGTACGAATAACAATATTTAACTCCATATCACCATTAAAGCCTAACCAGCCAATTGAACCTGTGTATAGCCCTCGACGCACTGGCTCTAGCTCCTCGATGATTTCCATTGTTCGGATTTTCGGAGCCCCAGTAATCGTACCGCCTGGGAACATTGCTCGAATCACATCTGCATTCGTTTGCCCTTCCGCAATTTCACCACGCACATTTGACACGATATGCATTACATGGGAATAGCGCTCAATGACCATAAATTCATCCACTTCTACAGTGCCATAGCGACTTACTTTTCCTAAGTCATTGCGTTCAAGATCAACGAGCATTACGTGCTCCGCGCGCTCCTTTTCATTGTCAATTAACTCATTTGCTAGGCGAATATCCTCTTCCTCAGACTGCCCACGCGGACGTGTTCCCGCAATAGGGCGCGTTGATAATGACGCTCCCTTACGTTTTACTAATAATTCTGGTGAACCACTGACAACTGCAAACTCTGGCGATGCGATAAAAGCCATATATGGAGATGGATTAAATGAACGAACTGCCTCATACATAACGATTGGCGCGGCATGCAAGGGCTTTGCCTGACGTACGGATAAATTCACTTGGAACACATCACCTTGCGCAATATACTCCTGAGTTTTGCGAACAGCTTGTTCAAATTCTTCACCTAAAAATGAAACGGATAGCTCACTTTCATCATTCGTCACCTCAGTGGCTCTTTCGGCGTGGAATAAACGTTTTCCTAGCCCTTGCTCTGCCGCCTCTTGCCATCTAAGTGCCCACTCCTGCAAGTCAATTGTACTTTCAGGGCGCTTCATTAATATCACGCGATTTGTTTCTGCATCGAACACTGCCCAATACTCGAAAACATAAAAATAAATATCTGGTACCTGTAAATCATCTACCGCAATCGTTGGCAAGCTTTCGATTTGGCGCGCATAATCATACGATACGAAGCCAATTGCTCCCCCCTGAAAATCAGGTAGCTCGTCCTGCTTCCCAAGCTCATATGCTTGTAAATATTTTTCTAATAACGCTAAAGGCTCGCCCTGCTGAAAGCGTACTCCACCTTGCTCTTCGATTTGCAAACCGTCGTTTTTAGCATATAGTGTAGCGAATGGATTCCATGCCGCTATCGAATATCGCCCACCGCGACCACTTTCTAAAAACGCATGCTTTTTCTCTAATATCGTTTGCTCTTTATAACTATAAAAAAACGCATCCTTTGTCATAAATAAAGTAACACATTGTAATTTGTCCATATAGTAACACCCCTTTACATATATTATTAAACTCGAAAAACGTAGAAAATGCTAATAGCAATTTTATAACAAACATATGATTAGTACCTAAGCCAAAAACTTCCTGCAATTAGCATGAACCTTTAAACTAAAATTTCACTTGTTTGTATATCAAACAATTACGGTGCCACTAATTTATAAATATTTTATGCAGCAAACTGATGTTAATTGTAATTAAGAAGTGTTACAAAAGCTCTTAGAAAATAAAAGAGTGTGAGGAAAACAGATATCCACCTGCCTTCCCCACACCCTATTCATTATAATTAATCTTCAAATTGATACAGTGGTGTTGATAAATAGCGTTCGCCGTTCGATGGCACAACCGCTAATACGTTTGCTCCAGCACCTAGACGTTTTGCTGTTTCAATTGCTGCATGAATCGCTGCACCAGAGGAGATACCGCATAAAATACCTTCTTCGCGAGCTACTTTGCGAGCTACTTCAAATGCTGTTTCGTTTTCAACAGTGAATACCGAGCTATAAACCTCTGTGTTTAGAACTTTTGGTACAAAGCCTGCACCGATACCTTGGATTTTGTGTGGACCTGGGCTACCGCCAGAAAGCACTGGTGAATCCTTTGGCTCTACTGCAATAATTTCGATTTCTGGATATTTCTCTTTTAGTACTTCACCTGCACCTGTAATTGTACCACCAGTACCGATACCCGCTACAAATGCATCAAGCTTTAAGCCTTCGAATGCTTCTACGATTTCAGGACCTGTTGTTAGACGGTGAATTTCAGCGTTCGCCGCATTTTCAAATTGCTGCGGTAAGAAATAGCCATGCTCTTTCGATAAGCTGTCAGCCTTTGCAATCGCACCCTTCATTCCTTCTGGACCAGGTGTTAATACTAATTCAGCTCCGTACGCACGAAGTAAATTACGGCGCTCTAAGCTCATTGTTTCAGGCATTACTAAAATTGCTTTATAGCCCTTTGCCGCTGCAATCATTGCTAAGCCGATTCCTGTATTACCACTTGTTGGCTCAATAATTGTACCACCCGGCTGCAATGAACCATCCTTTTCAGCTGCTTCAATCATCGCTAAAGCAAGACGATCCTTTACAGAGCTCCCTGGATTAAAGTATTCTAATTTTACATATACAGTACCTTCATTTTCACCTGTTGCATTATTTAATTTAACAATCGGCGTACGACCCACTAAATCTGCAATCGAATTTGCTAATTTACTCATCACATTCATCCCCTCTATAATTCCTACTAAGTTTATAGACTTTACCTAATTCACATATTACCAATTAAGTATAGAAGTTGTCAACGCATTCATGATGTAATGCAAAAAATTTTTTTACACAAGGTGACAAGCAACGAAACGACCACTTTCAACCTCTTTAAATTCAGGCACTTCTACTTTACAACGCTCTGTTGCAAATGGACAACGCGTATGAAATTTACAACCACTTGGAGGATTTGCAGGGTTTGGAATATCCCCCTTTAAAATGATGCGCTCGCGCTTTAATGTTGGGTCTGGTATTGGCACAGCCGATAAAAGAGCCTTCGTATATGGATGCAATGGATTGCTATAAAGCTGTTCACGACTACCTAATTCCATCATTGTCCCTAAATACAGTACGCCGATGCGAGAGCATAGATGCTCCACTACACTTAAATCATGCGATATAAAAAGAAAAGTAATATTTCTATCACGTTGTAATTTGCTGAATAAATTGATGATTTGTGCTTGAATGGAAACATCTAACGCTGATACAGGCTCATCTGCAACAATAAATTCTGGCTGCAAAATAATTGCCCGCGCAATGCCGATTCGTTGACGCTGACCACCGCTAAATTCATGTGGATAACGATTCATATGATATTCAGATAATCCGCAGATTTCTAATACTTCCTTTACTTTACTCGCTACTTCATGCTTTTCACATAGACCGTGATCTAGTAGCGCTTCCCCAATTGCATCACCAACTCGAATACGTGGGTTTAGCGAACTATATGGATCTTGGAAGATAAATTGTATTTTAGGGCGTAAATTGCGCATTTCTGCATTCGACAGCTTGTGCACATCTTTGCCATCAAATAGTACTTCTCCTTCAGTAATTGACTGAAGACGTAAAATGCTTTTACCAATTGTACTTTTACCACTACCTGACTCTCCTACAAGGCCAAATGTTTCACCACGATGAATTTGAAAGCTAACATCATCTACCGCTTTCACTACACTCACATTGCGCTGAAATAGTCCACCCTTTTCACCAAAATATTTTTTTAAATTTTTCACTTCTATTAATGGCGCTTCATTCGTCATACTGTCGTCACCTCTTCGTATAACCAGCAAGCTACACGTTGCCCATTATCTAAATCATTGATTTTTGGCATTTGCTCCTTACAAATAGCCATACATTGCTCACAACGTTCACTAAAATAACAAGATGGTGTTAAAGTAGCTAAATTCGGAACTTGCCCTGCAATTGTATATAGCTCCTCTTGTCTTTGATTAATAACTGGTTTAGCCTTCAATAGCCCCTTCGTATACGGATGTTTCGGATTTTTGAAAAGCTCTACAACAGGACCTTCCTCAATTACCTTCCCTGCGTACATAACAATGACATAGTCTGCTACCTCTGCAACTACTCCTAAATCATGTGTAATCAAGAGCATCGACATATCCCTTTGCTCTTTTAACGAACGAAGTAAATCTAAAATTTGTGCTTGAATCGTTACATCTAAGGCCGTTGTTGGCTCGTCAGCAATAAGTAAATTAGGGGAGCATGCTAAAGCGATAGCAATCATAATACGCTGTAACATACCACCGCTTAATTGGTGAGGATAGCTATTAAAAATTTCCTCTGCGCGCCCGATACCAACAAGCTCGATTAACTCCAATGCTCGTTTTTTTGCTTCCTTTTTCGAAATCAGCTCATGCTCCATCAATGGCTCCATAATTTGACCACCGATTGTCAGTACAGGATTCAAGGAAGTCATAGGCTCCTGAAAAATCATTGAAATATCGTTACCACGAAGCTGTCGTAGCTCGTGCTTTTTCAACTTCAACAAATCTTTTCCTTCAAACAAGATTTCGCCATTTTTAATGCCACCTGAACCCCCATCAATTAACCCCATAATGGACATAGCGACCGCGCTTTTTCCACAGCCTGATTCACCTACTAAACATACCGTTTGCCCTTTTGGGATGGAAAAGCTGACATCATCAACAGCCTTAATGACGCCACCATTCGTATAATATTGTGTTAATAGATTTTTAACATCTAATACCGTATTTCCCATAGCAGTCTCTACCTCCTTCTCATATTTGGATCAATCGCGTCGCGTAGTCCATCTCCTAATAAATTGATACTAATAACTGTTAAAAATATGGCTAAGCCAGGTGGAACCCATAACCAAGGTCTTTTTTGGAAATCAAGAAGTGAATTAGCCGAAGTAATCATATTTCCCCATGATGCATCTGGTGGCACAACACCTAATCCAAAGAAGCTTAATGTCGATTCACTCAAGATTGCTCCACCGACACTTAATGTGCCTGACACAATTAACAATGGTATAATGTTCGGCAATAAATGCTTGAACAACTTCCGTGTATCTCGCAAACCAAGCGCTTCTGTAGCTTGCATAAATTGACGTTCACTCAAGCTTAAAATCTGACTACGTACAAGTCGCGCTAAGCCAGGCCAGCCAACAATACTTAACATTAGCATCACGATATAAATTCGATACTCAGTTGGCACTTTCCACTCCGATAAAATCGCCGCCATAATGAATAATAGTGGCAATCCAGGCAAAGTCATTAAAACATCCGCAATTCTCATAATTATTTGATCGACAATACCACGATAAAATCCTGAAATAATGCCTAAGACGCCTCCGATTACAACCGACATTACCATCGCACCTAATCCTACTAATAAAGAAATACGTCCAGCTAGCATTAAACGCGTTAATACGTCGCGTCCTAATTTATCTGTTCCTAACCAATGTTGCGCACTTGGCGATTGATTTATATTCGTTGGATCGACCCCTAAATTTACATATGGCGAAAAAAAGGGGCCAATAAAAGAAAATAAAATAATAAATATTAAAAATGCCAAACCAATAAGGGACATTTTATTTTGTAAAAAACGCCTTGCTATTTGTCGCCATAACGAAGACGACCTAGGTAACTTTTTATTTTTCTCCAGCGTTACAGCACTACTCTCCACAATTTCAACTCCTCGTTTGAATTACTGTTATTTTTTCACTCGCACTCGTGGGTCAGCAATCCCATACAAAATATCCGCCAATAAATTACTTAATACAGTTAACACTGCGATAAACATTGTGAAGCCCATAAGCAGTGGATAATCGCGTACTGAGAATGCTTGCATATAAATAGCGCCGATTCCAGGCCAATTAAAGATTTGCTCCGTAATAATTGCGCCACCAAATAATGCAGGCAATTCAAAACTAAATAATGTTATAGCTGGTAATAATGCATTGCGTAAGCCATGCTTGAAAATAACAACTCGCTCTTTCAATCCTTTCGCACGAGCAGTGCGCATAAAGTCTTGCTTAATAACTTCTAGCATATTTGTTCTGAAGTAACGTGTTAAACCACCTATGCCAAGCATCGTTAACACAAGCACTGGCAAAATCATATGTTCAGCAACATCTTTTACGTATTCCCAGCCAGTAAAATTACTACCCGTGGAAATCATGCCCCCTGCTGGTAGCCACCCTAAATCTACTGCAAATATTTTAATAATCACTAGCCCTAAGAAAAATGAAGGTGTTGCCATTGCAGCAAATACGATAATCGTTATAAATGTATCCCATATTGAATATTGTCGAATCGCCGATACAATTCCGACTAAAATAGCGATGAACCACGTTAAAATTAACGATGCTAACGCTACGATAAATGAACTCCATATGTAATTCCCAATTACTTCACCAACTGGCAATTGGAACTGTAGCGAATAGCCTAAATCGCCTTTTAATAAATTTTTTAGCCAAATAAAATAACGGATGACAACAGGCTCATTATAACCATGTAATTCGTACAATTCCGCCTTTCGTTCAGCCGTTAAATTTTGATCTGCATCAATGAAATTCCCTGGCACTAAGGAATATAAAAAGAAAATTAATATTGATGCACCAAATAATGTTGGAATCATATAAAAAAGCCTCTTCACAACATAGCCTTTCATCAACTCATTCCTCTCTGCTTTATATTTTATCCCACATAAACGGGCAGTAAGAACGCAATAGACAAACTGAAAGAAAAAATCCGCCTCCACTTATTCAGAAAATTAAACTGATAGACCACCTTTAAATAGGAGAGCTATATAGTTTCTTTCCGACAAGTAAAGCGGATTTTTCAATGCTTTTACGAATTCAGTTTTTTATTCCGCTAATCGTAAATTGCGTAAGCTACTTGCAATACCACGGTAACCATTTGGCGTAAAGCCTTCAATACGCGCATTAGCACCGCTTAACACTTTTGTATAGCCCATATAAATCACTGGTGGATTTTCGTCTAACGCTTTGTATAATTCATGGAATGCAGCTGTACGTTCTGCAATATCATTTGTTGCAACTGTTGCATCAATTAGTGCATCAATCTCTTCATTACCAAAGCCCTTAAACGTTGAATTAGTGCTCTTTGTGTGGAAGCTTTCAACACCATTATATGGATCTGGTAGCATTGGTGTTGAGAAGGAAGCTAAATCATGGTCACCTTTATCAACACGTGCTAATAATGCATTAAAATCCATTTGCTCGACTTGTAAATCGATACCGATTTCTTTATAGTTTTCCTTCGCAATCGGGATTAACGTATCACCTAAACCGCCTGCTGTTGTGAAGTAATATACAGTTAATTTTTTACCATCTTTTTCACGAATACCATCTGTACCAAGAACCCAACCTGCCTCCTCTAATAAAGCCTTTGCTTTTTCTGGATCATAAGCAGTTGAACCTACATCTGCAGTATACGCCCAAGAAGTCGGTGACACAGGAACGTTTGCTACTTGTGCAAACCCTTGATAGAATGTGCTAATAATTGTTTGACGGTCTAAGCCTAATGAAAATGCTTGACGCACTTTTGGATCTTTAAATACTTCTTTCTCGTGGTTAAATGCCATATAGCTATATGCAGAAGATGTATAAATATTAATATCTGCAAAACCTAATGCTTGTAAAAATTCAAAATTATCTTGGTTCGCTGCTAATGCACTATAATCTAGCTCACCAGTTTGGAAAAATTGCTGAGCATCACCAACAGTCGTTTTATAAATAAAGCCTTTTGCCTTTGGTGCGCCACCATAATAATATTCGTTCGCTTCATAACGAATTTCTTGCCCTGGTAAATAAGCGACAAAGCGATACGGCCCTGCCCCAATTGGCTTTTGATGTAATGGTGTTAAGTAATCTAAATTACCTTTTACATAGCCATTGCCATAGTAATCTTTTTTCAGGACTGAGCCTCCTAGTAATCGTAAAGTACGTGCATTTACTTTATCTGTTGCGATTTCAATTGTACGTTCATCAATTACTTTAATACCAGAAACGCTCGCTGCATCACCATTTTTATAGTCTAATCCACCAACGATGCTTGCCTCTGTAATATCTGTATTTCCTGCATAGGCTGGATCATGTAATAATGTCAACGTAAATTCGATATCTGCCGCTGTTAATGGCGTGCCATCGTCAAATTTTAACCCTTCTCGCAAAGTAAATGTGTATACTAAGCCATCTTGCGAAATATCCCACTTCTCTGCTAAACCTGCTACTGTTTCACCTTTTTCATTAATATCTACTAAAGGCTCAAACATAACAGATTGTACATTTCCATCATAACCACTTGTATTGAAATAAGGAGTAAACACACCGCCAGGCTCTTGCAAGCCTACAACAACTGTATCGCCACGTTTAACAGCAATTTCCGGAGAAGCCGCTGGATTTTCCGCTGGAATAAATGCATCTTCAACTATAATTTTTTGTACGCCATCTGATTGCCCTGCCGCAACATTTTGCTCATTCGTATTAGTAGCCGAATCCCCTCCGCCACATGCTACAAGCAATGCACTCAGACCAATAATCCCTACTGCACTAACAAACTTTTTCAAAGTCATAAAACTTTACCTACTTTCTAATTTTATTTAACTTATAAATTTACTTGGTTTAATGCGTAAAAAAATAATAACTTTCTATGTATATTGCTGAAATTGAGGTTCGCGAATCAATTTTCAATAAAGTGAACCTTCAATCAGAGGGGGGTTTTCCTCATCCTCCTCTGATTGGTAGTTTCACCAATCGGGTTTTTACAGGCTGTTTGATTCTCCACTTAAACATCCCGATTTTATCTGCTGTTTTACAGTGGGGGTCTTACAGTCTGTTAATACGGGATAAAACTATTATATTAATCAATCCTTATAAAATCAATAGGAATTATAAAATTTTTAAAAATTAATGCTTAATAAGTAAATTCAACACTAATACAACCAAAATTCCCCCTAAAGGAAAAAAGAGATATAGGAAAGGGACTTGAAATTCCGCCTTCCTATACCTCTTTTTATTTTATCCTGTAGCAATTTAGATGAACAGGCTTAGTGGTTGTTAAAGAAAACTCCACCAGACTGCCATTCACTTTATTTCGCTTCCCCATAAAACCAATCTACTTTATAGTCTGCCCAGAAAATTTCTGGCGTAATGCTAGCAGATAATTGCTCTACTGCTAATACACGCTTAATATGCTCAGCCACTTCTTCATATGTAAAAGATTGACCTTCTTTAATTTCACTAACATGTAAAACGGCATAGCGACCATCACCTAAAACGATAGCATCGCTTGTCGCACCTTTTTCTAGCTTTGCTACAGCTTTCAGTATAGCTGAATCGATATTAGCTTGCTGCTCCGTAATAAAGCCAATATCGCCACCTAAGCTGGCTGACGGAGTATCGATAGAGCGCTCTCTGGCTAACACAGGAAATTCCGAGCCGTTTTCCAATTCTTGTAGAACGCTATCAATATTTTCTTTAGAATCCGCTACAATCATACTCGTTCTATACGATGTAGGTATATTATAAAGCGATTGATTATCTTTATAAAAGTTTTCAACCGCTTCATCCGTAATAATAATGTCCTTCGCCAATACCTTTTCTAAAATTAACTGCGTTCGAATTTTTTGACGCAATTCCTTGTCAGATAGACTTTGGAATGTTTGGTCTGTCGTATCTTGTGCAGAACGCATTAAGGCTAGCTCCAAATCAATTTCTTCATCGGACACGCTAATTTTATGCTGCTTTGCTGCCTTATCCATTACAGCTTCATTGACTAAGCCTTGTAAAGTTTCTTTACCGTACATGCTCTCCATTTTAGCAAGCCATTGCTGACGTGTAATATTATCTCCATCAATCGTTGCAACGACCTCATCATTATTCGACTTGTCTTTCGATGGCAAGAGCCACATAATAAACCAAAATAAATTTCCTGCTAGTAAAATTGCAAGTACCATTAATGCTGGTTTTGTTTTTAAACGACGTTGTGAAAGAGGCGTTTTTATTGGTGTAGTTGGTGTTGTGCGAATATTACGCGTTGATTTCATTAATGAAGCCTTCCAATTCATCTTGGCTAAAATTATATGTTTCTAAACAAAAATGACATTGTGCCTCCGCTTTGCCATCTTCGTCAATCATCTCTTGAATTTCCGCTTCACCTAAACCAAGAATTGCTGCACCAAAACGCTCTTTTGAACATTGACATTTAAATTGCACAGGCATTGAGCTTAATATTTGAATATTGCCTTTTTCTCCCAGTACCGCTTCTAAAATTTGCTCTGGCGTGTAGCCCTTTTCAATCATTTTTGATACTGGTTCAATCGATGCTAGCTGCGCTTCGATCGCATCAATTGTTTCTTCTTCACAACCTGGCATTAGCTGTAAAATAAAGCCGCCAGCTGCTAAAATTGTGTTATCTGGATTTACCAAGACGCCCAGTCCTACAGATGAAGGCACTTGTTCACTTGTCGCAAAATAGTAAGTGAAATCCTCAGCAATTTCTCCCGATACAATTGGTGTTTGACCTGAGAACATATCACGAAGCCCTAAATCTTTTACTACTGTAAGTGCACCTTCTGTTCCTACCGCACGGCGCACATCTAATTTTCCTTGCTCATTTAAATCAAAGTGCACTTGTCCGTTCGTTACGTAACCGCGCACATCACCGTTCGCATCTGCATCAATAATCATCGGTCCAATAGGTCCATTACCTTCAATTTTCACTGTTAGCTTATCATCGCCCTTTAACATAGCGCCCATCATAGCTGCAGCTGTCATTGATCGACCAAGAGCCGCTGAAGCTGTTGGCCATGTGTTGTGGCGACGTTGAGCTTCTCCTACCGTTTCTGTCGTACGTACTGCAAATGCACGCACTTGTCCATTAAAGCCAATTGCTCTTACTAAATAATCATTCATGTTAAATCCTCTTTCCTTTTAGTTTCGTTGATATACAATATAAAGTCCCTTTAAAGTTAGAAACGGGTCCACAATATCAATTATTTGCGTTTCATTTGCAATTAATTCTGCGAAACCTCCCGTTGCAATAACTAAAGGCTCTTCTTTACTCTGCTGCTTCATACGACTAACAATACCTTCTACTTGGCCAATGAAGCCATAAACAATACCTGCCTGCATTGCTGCAACCGTATTTTTGCCAACAATTTGTGAAGGACGTGCAATTTCAATCCTCGGTAGCTTTGAGGCACGCGTGTATAAAGCCTCTGTCGAAATCGCAATACCTGGTGCAATCGCTCCACCCATATAGTCACCATTTTCATTTAAATAACAATATGTGTTAGCAGTGCCAAAGTCCACAATAATTAATGGGCGACCTGTGCCATATTCCGCTAAAGCAGCTACAGCGTTGACTATGCGATCTGCCCCAACCTCACGGGGATTTTCATATTTTATATTTAATCCTGTTTTTATTCCGGGTCCAACAATAAGTGGCTTAATACGGAAATATTTTTCACACATTCTTTGCAAGGCAAACATAATTGGCGGTACAACTGAGGATATAATAATTCCTTCTATTTGTTCAAATGAAATGCCTTCATGAGAAAAAAATGCTTTCAACTGCATCGCATATTCATCTTCCGTCTTGCTGCGCTCTGTTACGATGCGCCAATTATGCAGAAGCTGATGATTATCATATATACCAAAAATAATATTCGTATTGCCCGCATCCATTACTAAAATCATCTACACGACACCTACCAGCCCATTTTCATTTTTACATAAAATCATACCATATCAAAGCAAAAACATATGCTATTTTGTCTAGTATTTTTGGTTTCAACACCATAACTCAGCATTGATTTAACAAATAGCATGGCGTTGCACCATTTATTCGTATAAGAGGCAAAAGATTTGTTTTTTAACCTAGTAGTCATTTTAAAGTGATGAATTTCTCTGGAATTCATCATACCTCCCCAAAATATAAAAAGCTGATGGGAAATTAAATTTCCCATCAGCTCATTTTACTATTTGCGCTCTTCGTCTGATTGTACAGTTTTATCTAGAGGCTTATGCTCTAGTGGTAAATCAGCCGTTGTTGGTGATTTTGCTTCACCTACAACCTCCTCATTAACCGTTGCAGAACCAGCTTTTTCTAATGTTGGTTGTGCCTCTGCCACTTTCTCAGCAGGCCCTTCCTTCACAATCTCTTCATCTGCTTCTGGCAATTTACCAAAGTCACGTAAATGCTCGATTTCTTGCGCGTTTAATGTTTCTTTTTCCATTAATGTGTTAGCAATTAAATCTAATAGCTCACGTTTTTCAGTTAAAATGCGTTTTGTACGCTCATATTGAGAATCGACAATATTTTGAATTTCTTTGTCAATTTCATAAGCAATTTTATCTGAGTAGTTTTGATCTGAGTTAAAGTCACGTCCTAAGAAGACATTACCACCTTGGCTTGAGCCATATTGAACTGCACCAAGATTGTCACTCATTCCATACTCTGTTACCATTGCACGTGCGATACTTGTTACTTTTTGGAAGTCATTATGTGCACCTGTTGATACTTCACCAAGTACGATTTCCTCTGCAACACGCCCACCTAATAAACCAGCAATACGGTCAAATAGCTCCTGGCGTGTTGTAAAGAAGCGCTCTTCCTTCGGTAGCATAATTGCATAACCGCCCGCTTGCCCACGAGGGACAATTGTTACTTTATGCACCGTATCTGCTTCATCAAGCTCTAAACCTACAACTACGTGTCCAGCCTCATGGAACGCAACAAGCTTTTTCTCTTTTGGTGAGTAAACGCGACTTGCCTTCGCTGGACCTGCAATTACGCGGTCAGACGCTTCATCAATATCAGTCATATTAATTGTTTTTTTGCTTTTACGAGCTGCTACAAGTGCCGCTTCGTTTAATAGGTTTTCAAGGTCTGCACCTGAGAAACCTGGCGTACGCTGTGCTACTGCTGCTAAATCAACACTATCTGCTAGTGGCTTATTGCGCGCATGCACTTTTAAAATCGCCTCACGTCCCTTTACATCAGGATGCCCAACTGTAATTTGACGGTCAAAACGACCTGGACGTAATAACGCTTTATCCAGAATATCTGGTCGGTTCGTTGCAGCGATGATGATAATACCTTCATTCGCTCCGAAGCCATCCATTTCAACCAATAATTGGTTTAACGTTTGCTCACGTTCATCGTGACCACCGCCAAGACCCGCACCACGCTGACGACCTACTGCATCAATCTCGTCAATGAAAATAATACACGGAGCATTTTTCTTTGCATTTTCGAACAAATCACGTACTCGCGATGCCCCTACACCAACGAACATTTCTACGAAGTCAGAACCTGAAATCGAGAAGAACGGAACGCCAGCCTCACCAGCTACAGCACGTGCAAGTAAAGTTTTACCCGTACCAGGAGGACCTACAAGTAAAATCCCCTTCGGAATACGTGCGCCGATTTCAGTAAATTTGCGATGATCCTTCAAAAAGTCCACAACTTCTACTAGCTCTGCTTTTTCTTCATCAGCACCCGCTACATCATTGAAACGAACTTTTTTCTTCTCCTGATCATACAGCTTAGCTTTTGATTTACCAAAGTTCATCACTTTATTACCGCCACCTTGTGATTGGCTCAACAAGAAGAAGAATAAAATGATAATGATGATGAATGGAATAATACCTGTAAAGAAGTTTACCCATCCACTAGTTTCTGGCGCATGCTCAACCTTGATACCGTAGTCTTTCTCAAGATTGAAAATACGCTCTTTTGCTTGCTCATCATTTTGTAAAATATTTAGTGTAAACTTTTTGCTTGCCTCATCCGCGTTGGTTTTTTTGTATTCCCCAACAATTGAGAGCACGCCTTTCGCTGGCTGTATCATCACTGAATCAACATTACCAGACTCCAGCTCTGCAAAAAACTTTTTGTAATCTAGCTCTTCAACCGCAGAGTTACTGCCGTTTACTGTGCCAAAAATCCCGACTATTACGAGAAAAATTAATAAATAAAATATGGTATATCGAAATATTCGATTCATCCCCAGCCTCCTCACAACATAACAGAAAAACTATAGATAAAATCTTAACATACGTTCATTTTTTGATACAATGAAAAGCCCTAAAGAAAATATGTGAAAGTCGATTTATGTCAAAATCGTTACATACGTTCTTATTTTAGAATGAATATACTTCTCGTTTCAAAATGCCAATGTACGGTAAGTTACGATATTTTTCTGCATAATCTAATCCATATCCTACTACAAACCCATCCGGAACTTCAAAGCCTACGATATCTGCTTTTAATTCAACTTTACGTCCAGAAGGCTTATCTAGCAACGTTACAACTTTAATTGATTTAGCTTTGCGGTATTTAAACAGCTCAACAAGGTAGCTAAGCGTTAAGCCGCTATCGATGATATCTTCAATAATAATAACATCGCGACCTTCAACGCTCGTATTTAAATCCTTTAAAATTTTCACCTCTCCAGAAGAAACAGTTGCATTACCATAGCTTGATACGTCCATAAAGTCTACTTCGATATAAGAGTCGAAACGCTTCATTAAATCTGTCATAAAAGGCATAGCACCTTTTAAAACACCAACAGCAAGCGGGAATTTGTGATCATACTCAGCCGTAAGTTGTGCGCCCAACTCACGAATACGCTCTTGAATTTGCTCCTCTGTAATCATAATTTTTTCAATATCATTTTGAATCATATGCGATTCCCCCTCAAATTGTTGCAAATTTTAATAAGTGTTACGCACAACGAGAACACAATCATCCTCTGGGCGTCGCCGCTTAGAAAATTTGTTATTTACACGCACACCGAGTACAGCTAATATTTCATCTTCTGCATCGACTAATAATGGCCAGTTATCGCGTTCGGCTAAAGGGATTTTACAGTCAATAAACAACCTTGATAAGCGTTTACCTTGCGCTATATTTGCAAGCTGTATACGGTCACCCTCTTGTCTTGTACGAATATGTAATGGGAAGCGTACTTCTCTTGATTGGAAATAGTAGCATTCGCCATCATGCTGCCCTGCATAAGCCCCTACAAATAGCTGTATATACCCATAATCGAGCCATTTATTTAACGTTAGTACCTCTGCTTCGCGCACTTCATATACTTCATATGGACAAACTGTCACAGTATTATACGCACGCCGCATAACGTAATGATTTGGTAAATGAATGGTCGCACTACCATTTGTAGTTTCAAATAAGGTGTAGATAGATGATAATAATGATTGACTAAAAAGTGTACTTGAATCGTTATAAATATAGTTTAATAGTATTAAAATGAGCCTTCTTTGTAAAGCAGGTGATACTCTTTGAAAGGTACTAATATCAATAGTATAAATTTCTTCTGTTTTTTTCTCAACAACTCGCTCAAAAGCTTCTTTCGCCAGCTCCGTTAAGTACGCATCATCTTGCTGTAACTGACTAGCTAACTGAACAGCATGTGTTGCGATATGATGATTTTCCTCAACTAATAGCGGAATAATGCGATGGCGAAAGCGATTACGTGTATAATCGTCCTTCGCATTACTCGCATCTTCACGATAAGTACCGCCATTACTTTCCAAATAATTTGCAATATCCGCCTTCGTGACGGCTAAAAATGGTCGAATAAGTTCACCATTAGCAAATGGACGACTTGCAGCCATACCTTGTAAGCCATTAATCGTTGCACCTTTTGCAAGAGCCATTAACATCGTTTCGAGCTGGTCGTCTGCATGATGTGCTGTCACAAGCTTTGTGCAATCCATTTCTCGCATAACTTGCGCTAAAAAGCTGTAACGCTCTTTGCGACAAACCGTTTGTAAATTGCCACCTTCTTTTTTTAGAATATCGGCTATTGGAATCGCCGTACTATGTATCGGAATACCATGCTTGGCACAAAATTGTTCTACAAACGCTCTATCTGCTGCAGAAACTTCTGCACGAAGCATATGATCAACGTGTGCTACAACAATTTCTACTTGTAATTGTCTACTCATTGATTGAAAAAAATACATTAAGCCCATCGAATCTACTCCACCAGAGCAAGCAATGAGAAGACGGTCTCCTGCCACTACTAGTTGCTGCTTTTTGATATAGTGCATTACATTTGTTTCGAATGAATCCACCTTCTCACCTCCGTTCTTCTACGCTAATTAGCCTTTACTGTTGCCCATTGTGGAATTATATGCTGTAATGTCAGACCGATAAGTGTACAGTCATCCTCAATCTCATAACGTCCTTTATAATGTGCCATTACATCATACAATAACACATCTATCGGCATTTTTTCGGCAACCCTTTGCTTTATTAGCTCCAAAAAATATGATTCCTGCTCGTCCCAATTCAATTCACTTGAAAATAACCCATCTGACACCATAAATATTACATCGTCTGCTCGTAGCTTCATTTTTTGTGTCTCCACTGAAAACTGTGGCATAAAGCCTACAGGTGCGCTAGTTCCATCAATTTTCATAACAGTTTGACCACGTATTATATATGTCGACATACTGCCAGCTTTCCATGACCATAGTGTACCACCTTGCAAATCAATTAATGCAAAATCAATTGTTGCATACATGTCTATCTCACGCTTTAACGACATAACATAGTGTAACGTATGCATAGCTGTTTCTGGATTCATATTATACAGTAAACACTCACGCATCATACGAATAAGCTTTCTACTTTCTCGCTGTGCCTCTTTATTTTGCCCCATTCCATCCGAAAGCATAACTGCTGTTAGCCCTGCGTGTATCGGAAAAATAGCGTGAGAGTCACCTGAGCCATTTACAAGCTCCTTTGCCTGACTGTAGCTATCATATGTTAGCTCATAACGAACTGCTGATCGAAAACGAACTTGCATATGGCGGAACGGTTCCTGTCTTATCTCATAATGTTCAACAAACAGAGGCTCCTGCCAAAAATCATAAAAAATTGGCACAATAAGGCGCTCACAGAGCTGTAGCATATCATATTGACTGCTCTTTTTCGGAGTAAGTGAGCATACAACGATGCGTTCGCCTGGTTTACTCTGCAAAACATCTATTTGAAAACAAGGCACATAAGCCTTCTTGAATGCGCTCATTAACTCCTCTTCGGCAGACTGAAAAGACAAGGTTTCTTCTTTTATTTCCTGCATAAGTCGCTGCAAATGACGACTCAAATCGCGTAGCTGCAATGCAATCATTTTTTTTCCATGATAAAACTGTCCATTCATTTGCTCCTGATATAGCTGTGATTCCAGCTCCTCTAGCAATTTAGTGGATTTAACACACTTTTGCTTCACCTGTTCTTCTGTACGCAAAACTTCTGCAGGCTTTGTAGCTGCTTTGGCCACACACCACCCTTCAATCGTTTGGGCCATTTCAGCATCTCCCCAACATCTCTCATAGCGAAAGCAGCTCATACATGTAGCAAGAGGCTCAATTTTTTTCTTTTGCACATAGTCTGCAGTAAATCGATCAAATACAAGCTCCTTCATAAAATCAACAAAATGCTGAAATTGCATCAAATTTTCAGTAGCATGCTCAGTCATCCACGTCTGTCTTTTTAATAACACTTCATCTCGCTCTGGGTAAAATAAATCATGCAGTGCTGTAAACAATGATTGTGGAAGCACTAAAAAAACAATCGCTGCCATGGCAATAGAGAAAAAATAGACAAGATCAAGCGGTAGTGTCGCATCATAAAAAAAGAATAGCACGCTAGGTACAATGCTACCTATTGCAACCCCTAACCGCCCTAGCCGCTTACAACTTCCTGCAATTACACCTGTTACTGCATACAAAGCGAGCATCCCTGTAAAAGATAGACTTGCAACACCTAGCAATGTCCCTAGAATCGTTGCGGTCATCGTGGCGATTGGAACTCCCGCGACTCTAGCAGCAATACAAATAATGCAATGTAACGCGAAAATCGTTAAAGACAAAGAATAAATAACAACAGACTGCATCCCACCAAGCATAGCTGCGGCAATTACAAAGCCTGCCCCAATACGCTCATACGACCAATCCGTCTGCCAAAATTGGTGTGGACGCACAAAGAAAAGCTGGATAAATAATGTCATCAATACCGCTAACACAACCTCATAGCCAATATAAAGCAGCACTAAAAACGGTGGTACCCCGCCATATGACACACTTTGCCATGGCAATTGAACAAATAAAATAGATAATCCAATCGCCAAAGAAGCTGGCATCTTATAATATTTGAAACGACATAGCAGTTCAAAAACGATGAGCTGCAAGCATAAAATAACTACTTGTCCTAACCCAAATGATAATGAACCTAACAATCCACCTACAATAACAGCTGTGCGCATATTATCATAGCGTAATCGTACAATTGCCCAAAACGGCAATAAAAATGGAAGTGTCGCATCAAAAAATACTGCCTGTGCTAAAAAATAAGCGACAATAAAAAAGGTAACTTGCAAACTATAGATAACCTTTTTATTTTTCGCATACTCCTTCACCCCTTGCCACATAGAAGGCGTTTCTAGCATTTCCACTCGTGTCATATAGTCATCTCCTCTAGCTTTTTTGCCATTATATAAAAAGTGAAGCGTAAAATTTGTCTGTTCATATAGGCTACTAGAAAAAATGTTTCGACGAATTGTTAGGAAATTTTCAAGAAAATGAGTGGATTGGTGAATTTCTGATTGCTTGTGCTGTCGGACAAAAAAGAAAATTCCAGCATTCAGCAAAACTTCTGTATAACACAACATTAAACAAGTGAATTCGGTGCTATTTACATCATAAACCGTCGTTTTATAGGCAGCAAAAAAACACCTATTCTCTCACCAATAGCCACATCCTTAAATATTGAAGTATACTATCCTGCTCTTTCAACAAAGGCTATATTATGCTAAGATTAAGTATAACTTGAAATTTTTACTTTTCTTCATAGCTACAGGATAAAACAAAGGGGGTATACATTAATGGTCAATTTAGGAAAAGTGGAACTGACTAAAAAGGGGCAATCTATCAATTTAACGAAATCGCAGCAAGGTATTGGGGAAATTTTAGTCAACTTAAATTGGAATCAACAAACCGCAAAACCTTCAAAAGGATTTTTATCATCTTTATTTGGAGCTAAAACTGGAGGTGGAATTGATTTAGATTTAGGCTGCCTATTTGAACTGACAGACGGGACAATAGGCTGTGTACAGGCACTAGGGAATGCTTTTGGTAATCTACACAGCGCCCCTTTTATAGAATTAGATGGTGATGATCGCACAGGCACAAGTACTGGGGGAGAAAACTTACGCATTAATGGAAATAAAGTACTTGATATTAAGCGTGTACTCGTTTATTCCTTTATTTATGAGGGTATTGCAAATTGGTCTGAGGCAGATGGTATTGTAACAGTCAACTACGGGGCAGGACCAAGTATTGAAGTACGTTTAGATGAACATCGCAATGGTAAAAATATGTGTGCCATTGCAATGATTGAGAATGTGAATAACGAAACATTTAAAGTAGAGCGTCTTGTTGAATACTTTTCTAATCATAGCGACATGGATAATGCCTACAATTGGGGCCTTTCTTGGCGTGCTGGAAGCAAATAAAAATTACAGGCAATGAGATATAGCCATCTCATTGCCTGTAATTAATTTGTGATATAGCAAACATAGTATACGCTACTTCACTTGTAACGCTTTTAATTGTTGCTCCACTTTGAGACGCTGCTGTGTCTGCTCATCACGTAGTTGTCGATAATTTGTAATACCTGCCACAATCTCATCCCATATTTCTTCGAGTGTTTGCGACTCCCCTTGTTGGTTTGCCATTGCTGTACTAAGTTGTACGATATCAGTATTTACACCGCTTGTTTGCTTTATTCGATTCTCAAAGGCTTTAGCAGAGTCATTTTGCAATTGTTGTTTTTTACTATTCACTGTATTTATAATACCTATCTTAAAAACAGGTATAGTTTTAATAAACGCCTCATTAATTTGCTCCATTAATGTACGATTGCCCTCTTGAAGCATTTCGATTTGTGGCGCTGATAGAATAGCCACTGTACGGGATTTCTCCAGCTCATCTCTTTTTTGCTCAAGTAGTTGGGCAACTGTTTGGCATGTATTTAGTTCCATTTTGGCGATTTGATTACCTTCTGCACTTTGCTGCTCCAGCTTCGCTAGGGATGCTGTAACCTCAGCTAATTTCAGCTCTACCGCCAATATATACTTTTCTAGCTCTATATAATATTGCAAATCCTCACGATATAAACCCGCTAACATTCGATTATCGCTCGCCAATGTTTCCTCCAGCAACACAAATTGATAATGCATCTTCTCAATATCTCGTGTTAGGGGCATGTATTTTTGCCATGTATCCTCTTGCTTTTTAGGTGTACGTTTAAATAACTTTTTAAAGAACCCCTTCTCTTCAGCTATATCCTGTTTATCAAACTTCAACATCAAAATCTCAAGCTGCTGTAATAACTCATTCGATTCGTTAATCTTTGAATTTTCTAGCATCCGTAACATACGATCTGAGAAATTAGCTAATTTTATTGCAGGCTCTTTACCAAACTCCATAATATCTAACTGATTTTTAGTATTTATTCGATTGGCGATTTGCTGCACTTCTGCGCTTTGACGTAGTTGTTGCTTCGTATTCTCTGCTATTTCTAGCGTTAATTGTTCAAGTGTGAAGGACATACAATCTTCCTTTCTCAACTAGTTGAAAAAACGATTAAATATTTTTTTAATACCGCTATCTACTGCAGGCTTTTGCAACTTTGGTTTTTCATATTGTAAATCAAATACCATCTGCTCTAAACGATGCACATCAAAAGTATCCTCTAGTAAATGTTTTTCCAAGTCTAACTGCCCTGTTGGATTGTATAATACAATATCGACGCCAAAACGATTTAAAAATACAAGTAAGGCAATATCCTCGCGTGATAAAGCTGATTGTTGTGGCGCCTGATATAAGACAAGCTTTGGTATATCCTGTGCATAATCAAAGTTTTGTAATAAACGCAGTATTTCATCTGGTATCATTGTCATTTGCTTAAATAAAAATAATTGCAAATCGTATAATGATTCATTTGGTTGTTGCTTCATATTAGGATGCTCACAAACTGCCTTCATTGTATAAGCAATGGCCTGTTGTAGCTCCCATGTATATGCCCCGTACTGCCACCAATCGCTTTGCATTATGCGCTCAATTGATAGCTCGCCATTCGATAAGCAATGCTGATAATGGAAATGGAAATTCGCCTTGCTACTCTTCATATATGGGAATTCTTGCACAAACACAGTTTGCGGGCTATCCAAGAGCAAATGCATCAATTGCCAGTATTCCTCACGCTTACTAGATACACCGCTAACTTTTGCAAAAATAACCGGTATAACTACTTCCTTGCTTAGCACTTCAAAATTTGGACGAACCATCGCTTTTTCATTGGCATAAATAAAAATATCATCATATGTCATACGCAACGTTAATGAACGAGGCATCAAACTTTGCAGCTGCCATGCTTTATATACTCCCGATTGCTGGGTGTTCATTAGCTGTTCGAAATGCTGGCTTGAACGATAGCCAACCGTCGCTTGACGGTCACGCAATTTATTAGGGAATGGCTGTAGTGTTGTTTCATGTGCGTATGAATATGTAATAGAGAACGTATTCGCGGCATCAATTTCTACGAATTCGTCTACCTTTGCTGGATGAAAAATCAATACGTCGCAGCCAAGCTCCATTAAGAGCAACAAGAAATAACGTTGACTCATCGTCATTTCACCATACCAAACTACTTTAGGAAAATCATCGGTTGGCTTCATCGCTTTTGTCCATTGAATCCAATGATTTTTCAGCCACTTCACTAAATCAATTAAAAAACGGCGAAAATCATTTGCTAATAAACCTAATGATTGTTGCTGCTGGAATTGTTCCACAACACGAATTGTAGCTAATTGCAAATGTCGATTCATTGAAGCATCGTCATGTTTAGGAAGCAACTGATAGCCATACATCATTGCAATTAAACGATTTATTGACAAACCTTTAGGTGTCTTCTGATGTTGCTCTAAAATTTCCTGCAATGCTTGAAAATCCTTTTGTTCAATATGCTTATTCAATTCCTCGCTTAAAATATGAACATTCGGCTGCTGAGCCAATGTAAACAACGAATTAAAATATTCATCGGTTTCTAATGGCGTCCCTAATATCCGAACAGCAATACGGCTAAAGCTGATTTTTTGTGCTGTTACCTCATAAAATAAACGAGTTTTAGGCGAATCTTGAAACGCCTGCAACCAATCAACTGCTTCACGCTCCAAAATGGGCTGTATTGTTATTGTTTGCATACAAGTTTCACATCCTTCAAATATTCTTCAGCATAGTGACCTAATAAACTAAATTTTAGTAAATTACTTTACTACTAATTGCAAAACAGCTTCAAGTAATTCCTTTGTAAAAGCCTCACCATTTAATGTCGAATAGACAGTATTACCCAATGCTTGAGGCTGCTTATCCTTTAAATCGCCATGACTAGGTGTATATCCTATGTCTGCCATCGCAAGCATTCCATAATCCATAATCGAATCGCCTGCTGCGATATGTGTATCATGTACACAATGCTCTCGCAAATAAGCAATTGCTGATTCCTTTGTTAATATTTTTGGCATCATATATAATTTCCTACCGTTTAACCATATTCGCCATCCATATTTATCAAAACTCTGCATCATTGCTTGGTATTGTTCTAAGCTTAAAGCATCTCGATCCACATAATGTACAGCAAATAGAGAGTCCATATGAAATGACTGTTTTAGCCATGTAGAAGATTTTACACTATGAAAATGCTGTAACATCTCCGCATAGGAAATGGCGCTATCTTCAATACGTTGACGTACAATTTTAGCCCACGCCTCATTGGGACGACCATTTTCTAATAGTATGCCACCATTACTAATAATCGCAAAGGTTGGTTGCAGCTTTTCGATAAAATGAAGTCTTTCATATTGTGCATAGGCTCTAGTTGTTACAGGTACGAACAATGTTTGTTGACATACTTTCTGTAGCAACATCAGCGTTTCCTCGGTCATATAACTAATCACTTCACCGTCTTTCTGTTCGACTGCTACGACCTCGCTTGTTGGTGGGAAGTTACGCAAAAGACGATTAGAATAAATTAATGTTCGGTCTAAATCTGATGTAAAGAGTAGTATAGGACAGCCCTCCTCTCTATGCCTCTTTAATTAACCCACAGCAAGCATAGGACATATTCGGGTACTCCTCAACAACGATATTTCTTTCTTTTGCTAAAAGTAGAATATGCTCTAGCTCATCTATATGCTGTGGATTAATTAAAATTTTCCATGGCATTCGACGTAGCAATACTCGTGTCGTTTCACCCACACCAGGCTTTATAAAATTTATATTTGTTATATTAAATGTTTGTTGAATTCTTTGGACTGTTTCCATACCTGTCCAAGTTACTTTAGTTTCTGTTTCCTGTAAAAGTTGCTGTTCTATTTGATTTTCCACATGATTAAAATGAGACGTAATACTGTCTATGTAAAAGTTGGAGACATCTACATCTTCAAGCTCTTTGTAATATTTTGCTCCGTGAAAATCATACTTATCCATAAATTGCAGATTCAATATTGTACGACTTACTAAGCCTGATACCGTTGCATTCAAACAAGCTGACGGAATCAAAAAGTCCTCACGTGTGCCATATATAGCTGCGCAATGCCCTGGGTCAGCCAATACAGCCAATGTTGCATCAAGCTGCTGTCGATGCCTTGCATTAAAGGCGTCACATGCTTGAAGTAGCTCATTTGCAATCGCCCCTTTACCTGTCCATCCATCTACAAATTGAATATGTGCTGACGGATGCTTAGCAAAAATATAGCGAATCGCCGTCTCATCTACGCCTCGCCCTCGAAGAATGGAGACAGAATAATGAGGAACACTCTTATTGTATCGTATTTTTAAATAACGTTTAATTAAAATGCCAACAGGGGTACCCGCTCTAGCTAAACTTACAAGCACTAAATGCTCCAACCCTTGCTTCGCTACAATTTGCTCCGCAACTATGCCAACAGCAACAGCTATACGCTCTGCATAGTCATCTAATGTTTGATAAAAAAGAGACATATATGCCTCAGAAGGTTGATATTCCATTGGCAGCATTTCCGAGTAATGTATGCCTGATTGGATAAGTTGCTCGCGTTGGTTATGCTCCATTTCCAAAGACACATGACCAATATCTCGCAACAAAAATATAACATCTTCTGGAGAATAGCTGCCCATTTTGTCTGGCTCTCTAATTATGTTCATACTTCATCCTCCAATTCATGCATACAGATGACATAAATTTTCGCGTTACTCACGGACTGTAATGCACGTACAACTCTAGCTACAATTTCTTTATTTGCAATACGTTCCACTAGTAAAAAAAGTTCCGTATAAGGGCGATTTTGGACATTATATAAATAATTAATTACGCCATTATTTTCAGGGCTTTCAAATGCAAGCTTTTGCGTAATCGTATAGCTCTTTGCATCTGAACAGTAAATGGGGCTACGTGTCGTTGATTGAAAATAAACATCTTCCCCTAAATATGCAGCGATTTCCATTGGCACATACATAAATTCACCAGTGCCAATAACAAGGGCTGGTCCATCTGTTCGCAGTGTTTTTATTTGCTGAGCGATTGCTTGCAACGATTTCTGCTGCTGGCGTTGCTGCTCTGACGTCAACATAAATCTTCCAGTTGCAAACATATATGGTTGACGATTTTTTTGTCCATTTTCTGCTATCGAATGATAGTGCTGATAAACAAGAGGCTCCTCAATAGATAAAAGCTCCATATTTTTCGCCTCTTCTACCATAACCTGTGCCTGTTCATCTGTTAAAATCGGTGCACCATCACAGCTAAAAGAGCCGCGCATAATCGCTATAAAATCAATAGAAATATTCCACTGCCTCTCCAATTGCTTAAAGATAGCATCCTGCTTCTCCGAACGCCAATCTAAAATAGAAAGTACTGTGTAATGTTGCACATGCGGGAATTTTTCCTTTAATGTTTGGATAATATTAATAGTTGTATTTCCTGTCGTAATCTCATCATCGATTAACACAATGCGCTTTGCTTGTAGCAACTTTTCTGGTGCATCACTATAAATCCGATGACTCGTCGCGTGTGAATGCTCCTCTTCAAACGTAATAAAAGGTTCTATATCTAGCAATAACTCCCTAGTCGTATGAATATACGTAGCATTTGACTGAAATGTCTTAAAAACAGCATGTCCAAGTGCTGTTGCCGTTTCCGCAAATCCGATAAATAATGTCTCCTCAGGTAACTCAAGATATCCATCAACAAAGGGCTGTCCATCCTGCTTTTTGATTGCTTCAACAACCGAGGAAAGAGAAGGAACTTCCCTATCTACCAACCTCTGATAATACATCATGGCTAATAGAGTTCCCGTTAATAAAGGAATTTGCGGGCGGACAGCTAAATGTTTCCCAAGAAGGGTACTAACAAATAAAAACTGCCTTTTTTTATTAATGCGTGTTGCCATTTTAAATAAATCCTCTACCTCAAATTGAAAAGGATTACTTTTAATATCTACTGTTATATCGTAATTCTGAATAATGTTCAGTCTTGCTTTTTGCTGCACAAATATATCCTCCTATTCCACATCCGTTAAAAGAGAAGCAAAATCCACCGATTCATGGTAAACACCATAAAGCTGTGCTTGACGTAAAATTTTCTGTGCCCATCTTAAATGCGGCTTCATTTCATTCATTTTATTGGCATAATGACTTTTCAATACACCCTTTTGTCCTCCGTTATTTTCCACGATACTTAATGCATCTAAATACTCCTCATAAGTAATTACATAAAGTGCATGAACAACGCGAATATGGCTTGGATGAATAACCGTTTTCCCTAGAATACCGTTTTGTCTATCCATTAATACTTCCTTCATTAAGCCATCCAAACAATCATCCAATAATGCTTGCCGAGCATTCAAAATGCCCTTCTCACTAAATGGTGTCATGCGCAATACAGGCTTTAATACGCGGGCATTACTGAAATATTCCCAAACGGGCCCCGAAATAATAAAGCCATCTTCCTCTCGTCCTAGCACATTGACAATATCGGCGATACAATCTCGAATCACACTTATATCATAAATTGTCGAATCGACACGACGGCGAATACCATAAATGCCACAAAAATCTGTTGCGCCCATCCTTACATTTAAAACACGATTACGATAGCGGTTTAATACCTCTTTTATCGCGAATAATGCCTCCATACGAGATTCCTTATATAACACTTCGCGACTTTCTAAAATAGGCATACCATACAAAGTTAATTGATGTTCTTGAATCGTTTGCTCTAATAATTCAAAGTAAAGGGCTCCTTGTGCTGCTGTAAATTTAGGGAAGACATAGCCGGTTAATACATCTTGGCTTTTTCCTAGAGTCGTTGTCAATAGCTTGAGCTGCTCAACGCTACGTACACGTATAAAAATAAGCGGTAAATCTTCTGGTGCTACTTTTTGGTTTGTATATAATGTATATAGCTCCTCAATATCAGCTATTAACTTTGTCTCACAGCTTTCCAGTTCTCCATCCCCTACGGCATCCTCCAAATCAATGACAAAGGAAACTAATTCAGGGTACTTTTTCGTTTGCACCATCTGGGCGATATTCGGCATAGAAGCCGGCATATATAAGGTTGCACCTAACGCATGAGACAATATATCGGGCGTTCCCCACTTCGTAAAGGCTTGAGGGCTTTTATAAAAAAACGACTTTGGTACTGTGGATAAATGTTGCATATAATCTCTCTCCTAATGAAAAATGGCCTTTTTATCAGTGACACTCGTCAGGTATTTACACACCATCAGAAAAAATACTTTGTAAAAAAAACACTGCATCGGTCTACTTTTACAGACCAATACAGTGCGTTTGTTATGCAGCTGTTTTCTTGTTATATTTATGTACAATAAATGTTATTAAGAAGGCTGCAATTAAAATAATGAAGAATATTTCATGTGATATATGGAAACCGAATACACTTGCAAACATTTTAAGTGAAATAATCGCAATTAAAATATATGCGGTTGTTTCAAGCTCTGGTACTCGCTCGATTAATGTAAGGAAGACCCCCGCAATTGTTCGCATCATAATAATACCAAGTACTCCGCCTAATAATAGCACCCACACTTGATCCGAGATGGCAAATGCCGCCAAAATAGAGTCCACAGAAAAAGCAATATCCATTAACTCAACAGAAATAACCGTTGCCCAGAATGTACCAAATATACGAACTAGCCAGCTACTTTTCTTAAACTCTTTTGCTTCATCCTCATCATCATTTTTGTTTTTAAAGTGTGCAATCACTAACCACATTAGGTAAGCAGCACCTAGAATTTTTACAAGCGTAAATTTTACTAAATACACACCAATTCCAATAAAGATAAAACGGAAGAAATAGGCACCAAACATCCCATACATTAGTGCTTTTTTTCGTTGTTTTGGTGGGAGGTGCTTCACAAGAACAGCTAATACTAACGCATTGTCAGCGGATAACAAACCCTCCATAACAATTAACGAAAAAATTAGTCCCCACGCTACAGGGTCTGTTAAAACCTCTCCCCACATCTGCCAATTAAAAAACTGTGCATATGTATTTAGTATTTCATTAATAACGTTCAATTAAGTTCCTCCGTCATCTAGCAAATGCTCGACATTTATTGTAAGCCATATGTGTTAACCAATACCGCTAAACCACCTTGGTAGCCTGATCCAACTGCAGCGAATTTCCACTCACCTTGGTGACGGTATAACTCACAAAATATAACGGCTGTTTCAATACTGAAATCTTCGCCTAAATCGTAGCGCAATATTTCTGCACCTGTATCTTCATTTGTTAAGCGGACATAGGCATTCAATACTTGTCCAAAGTTTTGATGGCGCCCTTCTGCATCATAAATTGTTACTGTTACAACGATTTTTTCAATTTGTGAAGATACTTGCTTTAAATTTACAAGAACCTTTTCATCATCGCCATCTCCCTCACCTGTGCGATTATCGCCTGTATGCACAACGGATTTGTCTGGACTTGCTAAATTATTATAGAAAATAAAATCTTGTTCATTGCGACATTTTCCAGAGGCATCTAATAAAAATACAGAGGCATCTAAGTCAAAGTCCTGTCCACCATCAAATTGTTTGATATCCCAGCCTAAACCAATCCCTATGTTATTTAAGCCTGGGTCCTGCTTTGTTAAATCAATACGTTGCCCTTTACTTAATTGAATAGCCATAAGAAACTTCCTCCTTCATTGCATGTTTACCTTGATTCAACGGATATATAAGCACCTGTTGTGCTCAATCTAAGAGCACCACATCCGTAAGAATACCAATATGCTATTATCTCAGGATGTGACGGTCTTAGGTTAACTTTCACAAATTAGTTCGAAAAAATCTGGACTAACGTTTAATTGATTAATTAACAGCTAAACCATAGTCATTACAAAGCGCTGCTAGACCGCCCTGATAACCAGCTCCAATTGCATTAAACTTCCATTCACCATTATGGCGGTATAATTCGCCTACAACAATTGCTGTTTCAATACTGAAATCTTCACCCAAATCATAGCGAATGATTTCTTCGTTTGTTTGTTCATTCACAATGCGAATATAAGCATTTGTTACCATACCAAAGTTTTGGTTGCGTGATTCAGCATCATGGATTGTCACAGTAAATGCTATACGTTGGATATGTGCTGGTACTTCTGTTAAGCCTACTTTTATAACCTCGTCATCTCCATCACCAACACCTGTCAAATTATCTCCAGAGTGCACAACAGAACCATTGCCACCTGTTGTATTGTTATAGAAAATAAAATCGTTTTGGTCCGCTACCTTTCCAGTATCCGCCAATAAAAATACAGATGAATCTAAGTCAAAATCATTTCCGCCGTCATATTTATTCGTATCCCAGCCTAAGCCTACCACTACTTTTGTTAATCCTGGATTTGTTTTTGTTAAATCTACTTTTTGACCTTTTTGTAATGAAACTACCATTCTAAAATTCCCCCTAATTAGTTATTATTGATATTTACGAACTACGTCACCAAGCTGAATATCATTTGTGCCACTACCTACCGCCGCAAATTTCCACTCATTATTATGACGATAGATTTCGCCGCAAATTAATGTTGTTAAGTTTGAATAATCATCTGTTAAATTATAACGAATAAGCTCATTTCCTGTCTTGTCATCATACACACGAATATATGCATTTTGAATCATACCAAAATGCTGATTGCGTGTTGCCGCACTATAAATATTTACAACAAACACTAGCTTATTGTATTTAGCAGGTACTGATGATAGGCGAATCGTAATCACTTCATCGTCTCCAGCCCCATCTCCTGTTAAATTATCTCCAGAGTGCTGAACAGTACCACAATCACTTGTTAATTTTCCAAAATAAATAACGTCATTCTTGTCAACAATCTTATCATCCTGCAACATTAATACAGATGCATCACAGTCAACGTTCGGTCCACTTGAGCCTCCGCCACCAAATAGACCTCCGAAAAAACCTCCGCTCTTCCCTTGACTTATAGGATCCCAGCCTAAACCAACCTTAATTGTGTCTAAACCTGCATTGCCTTTTGTCAAATCAACTCGTTGCCCTTTTTGTAAATTAATACCCAATTTTAATGCCCTCCTTATCTTTTGTATACATGCTGTTTCATACTACCTATTACGGATTAACAACTCATTATGTTTCAACTAAATTTCATTTAGTTTTTTGAGCTTGCACAGGTAGATTCCTTAAAAGCCTATCAATTTCTTTATGTATTACGAATACTTATTCATTATCGAATGAATTACAACTATTACCTTTACAAACAGTAAACGGTTTCTAGTATATATTTATCTTAAAATAAGATGACAAAAAACTCAATTAATTCCACCGAGATAAAACATATATTTAAATTCATTCATTTATAACAAATTTTTTATGGGGAAATGTCCAAATAGAGAAGGCATAGGCTTTGTAGACAATCAAAACTCCTTAGTAATCAAGAGCATATCCAAAGATAACCTTACTCATTTTTTAGTAATATGTTTATACTATAATAAGACTATCTACTATTTTGGAGGTTTAACTATTTTGATTCGTAATTTTACATACTTAACATTATTTTGCGCAGTAAGTATGCTGTTAATTATTGGAGGTGTGCTATTAACAAAGCTTCCTCCTGTTATTCAAATTGCAATGATTATAATCGGGTTAATTGGTGGTATTATAGGATTTATCTCCTCTATTAGGTTATTGTTAAAACAAGAAAAAAAATAGCCAACAAAACAAAAAAGCTATCCTACAAGAAATCTCTTGCAGGATAGCTTTCACATTTATCTAACACCTTTTCTACGCCTGAAATAGCCAGTAAACTAACCTCGTCTAGCTCCACGGCCACCGCGTTTTGATTCTGTTGCACGCTTTAATGTTGTAAGACGCTCATCGCTATCTTTTAAGAAACGTGCCATTTTTTGCTCGAAAGTCTCTTTCGGTTGACGATCATTGCGCTCGTTCGAACGATTATCGCGACGTGGACGTTGAGGACGCTCTGGTCGCTCTGGTTGAGGCTTCGCTTTGCGGATTGAAAGACCAATCTTACCGTCAGCTTCAACATTCATCACCTTGACTTCAACTTCATCTCCTACTTTTAGAAGCTCGTTGATGTCTTTAACATAGTTGTCTGCCACTTCACTAATGTGTACTAAACCCGTTTTGCCATCTGGCAGCTCAACGAATGCTCCAAAATTTGTGATGCCTGTTACCTTACCTTGTAATTTGCTGCCTACTTCAATTGACATAAAAAAAATGCTCCTCCTTAAAAATTAAGCGACTTCAAAAGTCATGTACTAAGTATACTGAAACTTTTATAAAAGTTTCTATCCACTTTTATAACAGTTTCTATTCTATTATAACGAACAGGATAATCGTGTCAACAACACTGCCTAAATCCAATTCATTTCACAGCAATAGGGCTGACCCTTTATTTTTTCATACGGATCCGCCCTTGCAGTTACTCATCTTCTTCTTGCTGCCCATTCAACTGTTCATCTTTTGGAATTGTAAAAATAAGTTCGCCTTCCTCAGACATAAAATACATTTTACGCGCTAGCTTTGCAATATATTCATCGTCCTCAAGCTTAGCGATTTGTAGCTTTAGCATGTCCTGTACTTCTTGAATTTGCTCAAGCTCTGCTAGAACCTCTGCTTTTTTCTGCTCTTTCGCATCAAGTCGATCATATTGCTTCATTAGCATGCTGGATAAACTAAAAATTATTATACTTGCTATAGCTAAGAAAGCCAGTATTCTGCGACGACGACGAATAATTTGGTGCTTGGAAGGTTTATTTTTCATATTATTTTCACTAGAACGAACATAGTCATTGTCTAACTTTCTTACTCTGTTAGGTGATGGTTCCTGGTGATGTTGTTTGTTCATCTTGTCCACCTCACAATTTTGAATAATATAGCCATTATACTTTGTAAAAATTATTTTTTAAAGCGGTTTCCAAGCACTACTTTATACAGTTTCATGACAGGAGTAAACACGAATATAACTATAGTCGCACACACTTTATAACAAACTAAGAAAAAGCGACTAATTATATAAACAATCCAATAAATTGGTCGAATTATGAGCAGCACAAACAATCGACCCATAAATCGGAAAAAGCGTCTAAACAATTTATCGTATGCAAAAATACCAGCTAGCTGAAATAGCGGATCAACTGCGCGCCACTGCCCTCCTTTTGTCACATATAAAAAATAAAATGTACAAAATCCGAGAGCAATCCATACTATAAGCTCTAGCACTACGGCGCACTGACGAATCCATTGCCGTTTCGGTAGCCCTCCCAATACTGCTCGAGTACTGTCAACCACACAGCCGACAAATATGCCGCTTGCAAACATGATGACAGCACTCATTAGCTGTGCTGAAATAGTCATCCGAACAATTTATGAATAAAGCCCTTTGCTGCACTATCTTCCTCATCGTACTGCATGAGCTTCACATTGCCCTCTAATGTCAGAAGCCCCTTGTCCACATCTAAATGTACAATGCGTAGCTCCTCACCTCGAATTAGCAAATGTCCTTGAGATGTGTGAATGAAAAATTCCTCTTGATCAAAACGCTCAATTGCTTTTATAGATGTCATGTCCATTCGCTTGCGATTGCGAATTGTCACTAAATGTTCGCCCGACGGAATGGTATAGCGATTACTTTCTTGATGCAATGTCATGTCCATCTCCTCCTTTTTGCTTCTGTCACACTTTATGCAAGAAAATGTGAAAGCATGACTATAACAATCTATTAAAAAAAATTTCTATATTATAGTAATAAATTTTGTTTAAAATCTTAACAAGTCTAGATAAATTTCCAAAAATTGAGGAATAAAAAAAGGATGATGCTATAATTAATTTATTAAGCATGCTAATTATGCATTATTTTGTAATTCAGGGGACACTACACGCATTAAGTATGCCAAAAAGGAAAAATCCTCAATACTAACCATATCATTTAATGGAGTCATCGCGGGTTAGACCGTGTGCATGGTTTGCCATATAGACGAAAATCACAAACAGGGTAAATTTTTGACGATGAATGATGGAACACAAGAAACTCATTGGAACTATAGAAAGAACATGCCAATAGTACTCTGATGGTTAGTGGGATTGTAGAAAGTTAGAAAAACACAAAAGAATGGAAAGGTTTTTGTCTCAATGATAAAGTATATGTGTTTAGAAAAAGGCTATATCACAATACCTGACAAAAGCTATAAACAATTAAATCAGAATTCGTTACAGTTGCTTTGTCGTAACATTAATTGTCAGTTGATCTATCATGATTATATGGATGTCTACTGAAATTCATTAAAGGTAAATCAACACTTCTGTTAATTTATAAACAACTTTGTGCGATAGGAGAGAGGTCTAGTAATGGATTACTTAATTGATTTTTCAATCGAGGAAGCAAATGAACTTTTGCAGCAGCTCCTTCAAAATCAGGAACATTTTTTCTTTTCAGAGAAAGAATTATTAAAGTTATCGAAACAATCCATCGAGCCTATTTTGCAAAAAACATGCCTCGATATTGCGAAACTAATGAAGTGTGAGAGAGTAGAAATTTGGCTATTTAATGAAGAGCAAACAAAACTAAGACTAGAAACAAGTTACGATAGCAGAGGAACTCACCCATTTTCTAAAGCTACACTTCTACAACATGAAGTTCCTGCCTATTTTGAAGCAATTGTACATAAACGGACACTAGCCGTGGATGATGTGGCGACAGACCCTGTAATGCACGGCTTACGCGAAAGTCTTTCCTTGGAATATCATCCATTTCAATCAATGCTCGATGCCTCCATCGTTTTAAATTGGGGAGTTGGTGGTGTTATTTGCTGTCTCTCTAAACAAAAACGACACTGGACGCCCGTTCATAGGCATGTTCTTGCTTCGGTGGCAGATATGTTTGCTTTTATATTTGACCGACTACATCGTCAAGAAACAGAGAACTATATTTACAAGCTAGCCTTTACAGATACACTAACAGGCTTAAATAATGAGCATGCATTTTATAAGAAAACAGAGGAAAGTTTAAAAACACTTTCTGCAGAAGAGCGTGGTATTTTTATTTATATGACTTTAGATCAATTTACAAATGTCCAAAATGTACTAGGTCATGATGGTGGTGAAGAAGTGGTAATAAACTTTGCACAACGCCTACATAGCGCATTTCCAAAACCATCTATTATTGCTCGTATTGGCTTTGATCATTTCGTTATTTATTCACCTATTTCACTAAAAAACAACCAAGGTGCCATTCTCAGTAAAGAGATTACAAATACTTTAACAGAGCCAATGACAATCCTTGGACAGGAAGTATACATGACATTTAGCTATGGTATGGCTTACTACCCTAATCATTTTGACAATGTCAAAGATGGCTTACAAGTTGCACAAATCGCACTTGAACATGCCCGTAAACAAACTTCTCGCAAAGCTATTGGGCTTTATAAACCATCTATGCATACTTTTATAAAAGAAAGCTTATTGTCCGAAATGAACTTACAAAAAGGGCTTGATTTAAAGCAATTTCAATTATTTTATCAGCCACAAGTACAATGCGATACAGGCCAAGTGAAGGGCTTTGAAGCTTTAATTAGATGGCAGCATCCTGAGCGTGGACTAATTTCCCCTATTGATTTTATCAATCTAGCTGAATCAACAGGTCTTATTGCGCACATCGGAGAATGGGTTATTCAAGAAGCGGTGACGCAATTAAAAAAATGGCAAGCTGAGGGCAAAGATTACCTAACTGTGTCGATTAATTTATCGCCAGCGCATTTCCTTAATGCTGATTTGCCAGATTATTTATTAAAATGCACTGAAAGAGCTGGGATTGCCCCGCAAAGCTTAGTGTTAGAAATTACAGAAAACGTAGCAATCGAAGACCGAGATGCTGCAAGAAATCGAATGGCTGAGCTTAGAGCTATGGGCTTCTCCATTTCAATCGACGATTTTGGTACGGGCTACTCGTCATTTGCGTATTTGCAAAACCTCCCTGTCCATCAAATAAAAATTGACCGCCAGTTTATACGCAATATAAGTACTAATCAAAACAGTGCAGCTATCGTTCAAACAATCGTCCAGCTCGGAAAAACACTCGGACTACAGGTGGTGGCAGAAGGGGTCGAAACAAAAGCAGAATGGGATATACTTAAACAATTCGGTTGCGGCAGTATACAAGGGTTTTATTTTAGTAGACCTTTACCTGTAAGTGAAATCAATGCTCTGTTCCAAAAAACAGCACTGGATTATCAACTATATTTACCTTTAAGCTTACAAGTATAGAAGAGTTTTTAATGGAGAAGGGGTCTTTGAATGAAAATAAATATACCTAAAATCCCAGCACAATTAACTACGAGGAGTTTTTCTGATATTTTATATGAAGAATATCCTGAACTTGAAATGTGTGAAATTGTGGATTCGACATTTACGAATGAAGTGCTAGACAGAGTTCGAATCGATCAAGCTATTTTGAAAAATTGCCACTTTAACTATACAGACTTTAGCAATATCCAGCTAACGGATGTCCGTTTCGAGAATTGCGATTTATCGAATATTAATTTTAGTAACGCTTCAATCCATCGTGTAGAGTTTATTAATTGCAAGCTGCTAGGAAGCCAATTTCCGAAATCCTCTCTCGGCAATGTACGATTCGATAATAGTATTTTGCACTTATCTACATTCGATAATGCCAAGCTTGAAAAAATAGTATTTAATGGGGCTATTTTAACAAATACAGACTTTTATGAATGTAAATTTAAAGGGATTGAATTAAATCGATGTAACTTGAATGAAGCAAATTTTGAACAAACTTCTTTAAAAGATATAGACATTAGCTCGTCTACCTTTGAATTACTTCATGTTTCTATCGAGAGCTTGAAAGGCTGTAAAGTATCGTCTTACCAGGCAATTCAGCTTGCTTCACTTTTCGGGCTGGTCGTTGTGGACTAACTAAGCCAACAGTCAGTTATAGCAAATATCAAAAACCCTTCAAAATAACTAATAAATAAGCCTCTCTCTTTATTTTTATAGGAAGAGGCTTATATCCAGTGATCCAAAGCATAATTATGCTCCCTCAACATCGTCCAGTTTTGTATAATACAAATCTTTTCGCAAATAGACATCCTTATGCATTAGCTGTTCCCCTTTAAAGCGTAGCCAAATTTCGTCATCCGTCATCTGTCATGTGTTTTGCGTACAATTGCCCAACGATTATAGCTTTGCAAACCTAACATATGGAGTAACTCCTGTGCATTTGCACGCGTCTTTAGGAAAGGTCTCCATTTTAATCAACGCTCTAACTCCTCTACACTTATCTATCCTTCCATATTCGGCGAAAACTGTTTATTAAATGTTGAAATTAAATTCACCACACACGGCGAACCACCATTAGTAGGCTTTAAATCGACAGTAGCAATACGCTCATCTATCCACATTGCTTGAAAAGCTGCATCATTAAGCTGAGGTAACAACACATCTTTCACCCGTCCAAAATTAATATCCGATGCTGTCAAAGCTGCAATTAAGCTTTTCTTATGAATGAATTCTGCGCCGTTATATAAGGCCGATTGCTTAGTAAAAGATGTTGTAATCGGCTTTGCTTCTACTTGTCTTTTTAATATTGCCAATGGCTTGCGTAATGGATAATCCTTTGTATCTGACAATAAGCTTAAACAATGGTCAAAAATTGGTGCTAACTCCCAATGATTTTCTTCTGGAGTATACAAAAATAAAATATTATTCGTATATTACTTCTAATTTAGAACATCAGCCCGACAAAAATTCCTCCATAGTTGCCCTCAACTATAGCGTTAATATTACTAATAAAATTCGAAATATTGCGTTCATGAAAATGCTGACATACAATTGAAAGTACATTAAATAAGAGAGAGGGAACGCCGATGAAGCACTATGCGATTTCATTAGATAATGTCGAAAAAAGCTTTCATCATAAACAAGTGATTGCGCCACTTTCCCTAAATATTCCAACAGGGCAATTAGTTGGCTTGCTAGGACCTTCAGGCTGTGGAAAAACCACTTTAATTAAAATGATTATGGGTATGTTAAAGCCTGATAATGGGCAAATTCAAGCATTAAACTTGGCAGTGCCACATCAGCAATTACTATCAAGTATCGGCTATATGGCTCAATCAGATGCGCTATACTTGGACTTAACAGGTGAAGAAAATCTCAATTTCTTCGCAAAGCTTTATAATTTATCAAAAAGAGAGCGAACGCAACGTGTCGTCTATGCTGCACAGCTTGTACGTTTGAAAGACGATTTACACATTAAAGTAGCCAACTATTCTGGTGGGATGAAACGCAGACTGTCTCTAGCTATCGCTCTCTTGCACAATCCACCATTGCTCATTTTAGATGAACCAACAGTCGGTATTGATCCTGTACTGAAAAAGGAAATTTGGCAGGAGCTAATGCGACTTAAAAATGAGGATCAAAAAACAATTTTAGTAACGACGCATGCAATGGATGAAGCTCAAAAATGCGACCAATTAATTATGCTACGCAATGGATATATTATTGCAAATGATACTCCACAGGCATTAAAGACACAATATGATGCACAGGATTTTGACGAGGTATTTTTAAAAGCAGGGGGCGAAGTACTATGAGAATCGGCGCTATTGTCACACGAATCATTCAGCAAATGCGACGTGATCGACGCACTTTAGCCTTGTTATTTTTCGCACCTTTATTAGTACTGACCTTAATGTCCTTTATTTTTAATAGTAATGAGGCAAACTTAACACTCGTCATCTCAAATGGCACTCCTCCATTAATCGAAAAGCTACAGGCAGTAGATTTACACATTATTGAGCAGCAGAATTTTTCGGTAGAACAATTAAAAGAGCAACAGTATGATGGCTGGCTAATACTTGGGCAAGGAAATGTAAGGCTAACATTATTAAATAACGACCCATCAAGCTCCAAAGTATTAATAATGAAGCTTTCACAAGCATTGCAACCGCAGCAAGATGCCGCGCCTAGTTTGACGACTGATTATGTATATGGGGATAAGGATACTGCAATTTTCGATATATTTAGCCCTATGCTAATTGGCTTTTTCGTTTTCTTCTTTGTTTTTTTAATAACTGGCATTGCCTTATTAAAGGAACGAACTTCGGGTACTTTAGAGCGTTTACTAGCAACGCCAATTAAACGTGCCGAAATCGTGGCTGGCTATATGCTTGGCTATGGCTTATTTGCCTTTCTACAGACTGTTATTATTGTGCTATTTGGCATTTATGTACTAGATATTGTACATGTCGGCTCGATTTGGCTTGTATTATTAATAAATATGACTGTAGCGCTTGTCGCACTATCATTAGGCTCACTGCTCTCAAGCTTCGCTAGCTCTGAGTTTCAAATGATGCAATTTATCCCATTAATCATTGTGCCTCAAATATTCTTTTCGGGTATTTTTCCGCTCGATAATATGGCGACATGGCTACAAAAAATCGGTCATTTAATGCCGCTCTACTACGCGGCAAATGCTCTAAATGGCGTTATGTATAAAGGCGTTACATTTAGCGAAATTGCTACAAATTTGGCGGTACTCGCTAGCTTTGCCATCGTCTTTATTATATTGACGACCTTTAGTTTAAAAAAATACCGGGTGCTGTAAAACTAGGAAAACATATTAAAGGGTGTTGAGAAAAACAGAATTTCATCTGCTTTCTCAACACCCTTTTGTTAGGATATAAAACTTTTTCGCGATTATTTCTATTTTTTTACTGACTAAACGCTCTCTGTAAATATGTAAACATCACACTACAATTAACATACACCCCTGTTTTTAATTAAATGTAGTTTTCATAATTCAGAGATTAAACTTTGCTTCAATATCCCTTTTAGCTACTAATTATAGTATAGGGAACTAGTTCTATTACAAAATTTAATACTTCTTCTACAGTTATCCTCCCCCTCCTTTCCACCATTTATTATTAGTTGAATTTTATAAATATAGTTAAAATGTAAACTATAGTTAACTTTTTGATTTATTAACTCATTCTCTAATAAATCAATTAATTCAAAATCAATTATATTTAGTGAGTTACCACACGAGAGCCACATGTATCACGCAGTAGCTAGAACACATTTTTCATCTATCCTAACAGCATACGATCTTTTATTACAGGAAGCATGAATTCAATGATACCAACAATTTTATACTTCCGCATCTATCAGATGTGATGTATTTGAAGTGAATTTGCTCATGACGAGTTATTTATGTGTTTGTTGTGAATAACTTGGCGGTAAAATGGAGGATACTGTAAAAAACAATGGCGGTATATTGGCGGACATTGGCGGTTTAAGAGGGCAATATTTGTTGCTATGATATAAGTGGCCTAGGGAAAGAATATTTATTACAGCGCTGTAGCTATACAACTGAAGGATGAATTATAACATGAAATTCGAAGAAAATGATAACAGTTGATTTCCGATATGGTAAAATATGTTTACGAATTTACTTATTACAAGTTAGAATTGAACCCAAAATGTAATAAATAATTACTGAAATGGAGTTTATTTTAGGAGGTTTCTGAAGAATGAGATCCCAAAAAATACTTTTAATAGCTTTATTATTACTCTTGATTTCAGCTTGTTCAGATAAAAAAAATGGAAATGATGATTTAATAGAATATGAACAAGAGAAAAAAATTGCTTGGGAGTACTTAAAAAAACAAGGATGGGATAATAGGGTGGAAGGAGGTTGGGGAAAAAGCAAAAGTTGAGATGTTAGAAGTTAACGAAGATTATATAATATTTAACAAAAATTATTTCGGTCAAAATGTTTACTCTATCTCTTTTGAAGACAAGGAAAATTTGGTGGTTGGCACTCCATCTATATTAGTATCAGAAAATCGCGAAATTATAGGATATTCAAGAGAAGAATGAAAGATTGTCAAAAAAATAGTCAGGTATCTGAAGGTCATTTCAGATGGCTGACTATTTTGCGCTAGATGAATGATATTAAAAATAAAAATGATATATACGCAGAGATTACTCCAAATTATAACAAAAAACAATTCCCACAACACTACCTCTGTTTTTATCTTTATAGAATTAATATAGTTGGGATTATAATATTTATTATTATCTTCAGAATACATTTTCAAGTAGATAAAATACAGTATATATAAAGGATTAGCTTTTGCTACTCTTTTTTTAGTGTGCTAGGCATGACAACTATATAGGTGTTGCAATCCCACTGTGGAGTAAGACTAAAGAAGCGCAATATACTTATCGCAGGAAAGGAAGAGTCCGCTAATAAGAAAGCTAGTACATAACATGTTTGTATATTTCATTGCTTTATCCAAAAATCATAAGTAGCATAAATCAAAATTTTTATGCCCTTTTTAGAGTATGTGATACTAGAAAAATATTATGCCTCTCCTTAGTTTCCATGTTCGTTAAACACCGACATATTTTTGTAAAATAATATCCTCCAGTAAAGTGAACTGTAAACAAATATCAATTATTTAGTGACATATATATGTCTACATCATTTTCCTTCATTACTTAAATTCTAGATAGGTAAAATAAAAATTCCTAACATGATACAGTTAAGTCGAAGAAGAATACCCCATTCCTTCATACTTTGCGCTTCCTATATTCCTCCAAGCATTTCTCACAAATACAACTCGTCGGATTTTCTAATAACATTTCTTTTGGAAAGTTGGCGGTCATGCACCAGCAGTCCCCTTTTTGACTGACAACACCGCAGTTATTGCCTCCACCACATAGTGGGCATACCTTTTCATCCACCATCTACTCAGTCCTCGTCGTCGATGAATTCTGGCTCGATTTTTTCTAGGCGCTCTTCCTTTAAAATTGTAAACATATTTGCCGCATCTTCTTTGCGTGCATTTTCATTTATTTGCTCTACACGTGCTGTAACGATTTTTTGCCCAAAGCGGATAGCTAGCTCATCGCCTACTTTAACTGTGCTACTAGCTTTTGCTACTTTCTCGTTAATTGTAATGCGCCCTTGCACAGCAACTTCCTTTGCTAATGTGCGGCGCTTAATTAATCTTGATACTTTTAAAAATTTATCTAATCGCATAATTATTCTCCCTTTTCCTTCTTTTTTGCCTCATTCCAAAAGGCATCTAATTGTTCCAGTGTAAATGTATGAAAATCTTGTCCGCTTGCCTTTACTTGTTGCTCAACATAGCCAAAGCGACGGGCAAATTTTTCATTGGCATGCACCATTGCTTCCTCTGGTGAAATTTTGTAGAAGCGTGCAATATTCACAAGTGTGAATAGCACATCGCCGAATTCATCGAGGCGCGTAGTAACACTGCCCTCCCCAATTTCTTGGCGAAACTCCTGACACTCCTCTTCAAATTTAGCCCATACATCCTCCGAATTTGGCCAATCAAAGCCAACAGATGCAGCCTTTTTCTGATAATTATAGGATGTTTGCAATGAAGATTCCACGCGGTACTCACCTGTTAAAAGTGGCTCCTGCTGCTCGCCCTTTTCTTGGCGCTTAATCGCCTCCCAGTTAGCAACAACTTCATCCGCATCCTCCGCTGACACATCTCCAAATACATGTGGATGTCGGCGAATCATTTTTTCACTAACAGATGCAAGCACTTCTTCCATATTGAAATAGCCATTATCCTCACCGATTTGTGCATGTAAAAATACTTGCAACAATACGTCACCTAGCTCTTCAACTATCGCAAAGTCATCCTCTGCATCGACGGCCGCTAAAAACTCATGCGTTTCTTCTATTAAATATTTTTTCAAAGATTCATGTGTTTGCATACGGTCCCATGGACAGCCATTTGGTCCACGCAAAACAGCAATAATGCGGCGCAAAGTTGTCCAATCACGCAGCGCATCTTCATCTGTAGTAACCGGTGGCACATAAACTGTCGTTAAGTTGTTCAGCTCCGCCACTTGGTCTAATTCATATAATGGTACCGTCACAAGCTTTTCCCTCGAAGAGCCTGCTGCCGTCACAATAGTTACTGGATAATCATCACGATATTTTTCCATTAATGTCAGCTTTACCTCTGATGCACTAAACTCATCATAAACTTGCGCAATCAAAATATGCTGACGCATATTTAACTCATCCACTGACAGGCTTGTACCATCTAATAATTGAAAACCTTCGATGGGATCAATTTTTAACGCTGTAAAAATCGGGTCAAGGAAGCTTTGTCCCCCTTCGATTTTAAGTGCAATTTTATCATTATTTGCCGCCTCGATTAAATGTTGCACCGTTTGCTCAGCTACTAGCGGATGCCCAGGTACTGCATACAACATAGGCTCTTCCTGTACTGCCTCAATTAAATATGTAGCAATTTCCTCATACACTGGCTGGAATGTATCATGCTTTTCATAAATTGCATCAAAGCTATGAAATTCAATACCTTCAGCCATTAAATCCTTAATAACAGGATGGTCTAGTGTACGTACATATAGCTTTTTTGCAGCTTTTAGCTTTTTATAAACGCCTAGTGGAAGCTGCTCAAAATCAGCTGCCCCCAAGCCTATCACTGTTAATTCATTCATCGTTTTCCCTACTTTCTTTTATTCAGCCATAGTTGGTACAGTGCCATACGACGACCAAACGGAATTAAAAACCATTCCTTTTCTTTTAGCACACGACTTTTCGCAACAATCGTAATAAATGTAGTTGCTCCTACTGCAATTAAAACTGCGCTCATCATGGCTGCCTGCATACGACCATCTATCATGCTAAACAATATACGACAGACAAAGCTACCTACTTCCACTGCTACAATCATTGCGACGCTCGCCACAGCAAGTGTCTTGTAAAAAGCAGTCGGTGCAAGACTGACCTTGACGATTCGCTTTACATATAGCATAAGAAAAATAGCACTAAGGAACAAGCCAAAATTACTCGCTAATGCAGCACCGATAATACCGATTGTTGGTAACAACCATATATTGCTTAGCCATTTCACAGCAAAACCCGCAATAACAATAAGCGCTGGTATTTTTAATTTACCATAACCTTGCAATATAGCTGTAAATGTCAAAATAAGCGAAAACGGAATAATTTGCACAACTACGACCATTAAGACATTCGATAAATCTGTAGATGTAAATAGTAGTTCATTAACATAAGGCATCGTAATCACTAAGCCAAGTGCTGCAGCTGTTCCAAACAATAACGCTGTACGGTATGTTAATTGCACAAATGGAATCGCACCACGTCCTGCTGTTTTAATTTTTTGCGCTATCAGCGGTACAATCGCTAGTGATAGTGATGATGCAATGACGACGCCGAGCTGCACGAGTGGCTGACCTCGATCATAAATACCCTTTTGTGCCATCGCTCGCTCTGTCGGTATTCCTAGGTCAAGCAATGTCTTATAAACTGTAAAGGAATCTACTAATTGGAAGCCGAGCAACATTAAGCTACTCAAGCTCACACTTAAGCTAAATAGCGTTACGTCTTTAATGATAGGCCATGCATTAATTTTGACGAAATGACGAGTACCATTTAACTGTTTACGCATATAAAATAATAACAGCACAATACCTGCTATTTCTCCAACTACCGCACCAAGCACTGCCATATTACCTGCCGCATAAATCGACTTCGATGTTTGCATAACCACAACCGTACCACCTAAAATGACAAGCACACGAACTAGTTGTTCAAATACTTGTGCATAGGCAACTGGCTCCATTACACCCTTAGCTTGAAATGAGCCTTTTAGTAAAGCAAGCGTTGGCATGCAGAGCGCTACAAAAGCACCTGTTTGCAATAACGGAGCTAATTGAATATCTCCCATCCAAAGTGCCAAAGTTTGCGCACCGAAAAATAATAAGCTGAAAAATAATATCGAAAGCACGGTCAAATAACTAAAAACAACTTTAGAAATCGCTCTTCTTATATTAACCTCGGCTGTATCTGCCAGCATTTTTGAAATAGCAACCGCAAAGCCACCAGATGTCCAGACGACAAAAAATGATATGAACGGATACACCTGCTGATAAACATAAAACCCTTCATCCCCTACTAAATTTTGAAAAGGCACACGATAAACGGCGCTTAGCATTTTTACTAAAAGTGCTGCCATCGTTAATAAAAGCGCACCTCTCATATATTTCTTCATTCCATATTGTTGCGTTGTCATCGTTCAAATCCTTCCTCATTCATATGAGTGCCTACAGTATAGCATGAATCTAGGAACTCTCGCAGAAGGACTATCTTTTCCAAGGATAAGTTTTGATTTCCATAATTATGTGTGCCTGACACTGTACAACAAAAAACCACCAAATGAGCTCATTCGCTGCATCCAGTGGTTTTGGGATTAATGTTGCATTTGCTTCGCTAAAAATGTTGCACTTAGCTCTGCTGCTTTTTGTTCGACCTCACCAATAAAATGTGCCTTTGAAAATAAGTATACTGCTCCAATAATATCGCCATTGTTAACGATTGGCACGATGCAGTAGGATTTTACTTGCTCAAATTGCCCTGGCACGATTTCCAATGTTGTTTCCATCTTTTCAAGCGTCGTGTTGCGAGCTTTTAAGCAATCCTCCGCAAAAGCAGACAGCCTACGATTAACATATTCCTTTTTCGACACTCCTGCGATAGCAATTACCTCATCTCGATCACTTATAAGTGCTGGTGTGCCAAATGTTTCATAAAGTGACTCCACGTATTCCTGTGCAAACTCACCTAAATCATTAATTGGTGAGTATTTTTTTAAAATCACTTCACCTTCTCGATCTGTATAAATTTCAAGCGGGTCGCCCTCACGAATACGCATTGTGCGTCTAATTTCTTTTGGAATAACAACTCGCCCTAAATCATCAATACGTCGTACAATTCCTGTTGCTTTCATTATTAATTGCCTCACTTTCAACAAATTCAAACTGCACTTTTCAATAGTATGGTGTAAAAAGTTGAAATGTATGCAAGTTCGACCAAAGAAATATAAAAAAATTAGGCTGTTAAGAAAAATGGATTACTCCACATTTTCTAACAGCCTAACCCATATTATAAAATTGTATACCTTTTAGAAAATCTTCAGTTACTATGATTAGCTATAAAATATTAAGTAGATAATACCTCGTCATCCCCGCTAAAAAGTATCTTTACCTCGCATTAATAGATAGTAGCCAATAACAAACATACATTCTCCTTCAAGCTAACGAAAACAACAAGGAGAGACATTCAACTAATAATCCGCAGAGGTGAAAATTACCATACTAATTTACAACTTTACTTTATTGCCTCGGCAATAATTTGCATCATGCCCTCTAATACATCGAATGGCAAGTGTTTATTGCAACGTTTACTGTCAATTGTCACAGTAAGCTTCATACCATCCATGCTAAAGCCTGTTGCACGCTCGTATTTCATCGATTCGGATACAATTTTTGCACCATCTACTTGCGCTGTTCCTTGCTCTGATAGTTGAATCGAGATAATGCCCTGCTTTTCTTTAATTGTCTCAACACCTGCTGCTACAGCCCATACTTTCATACGTGCAATGCGTAGTAAACGCACTGTTTCTGTTGGCACATCACCAAAGCGATCTTGCAGCTCATCGATAATTTCTACATAATCCTCTACACGATCCATCGCCTTAATACGCTTATACATTTGGATTTTTTGATAACCATCTGGGATATAAGCATCTGGAATATAGGCTTCGGTATGCAAAATAATTTCTACATCTGGCTTCTCTTCCTTCTTCACACCTGTTTGACGTTCAGCAATTGCTTCCTCAAGCATTTGTGAATATAAATCAAAGCCGACAGCATCAATAAAGCCGTGCTGCTGTGCACCTAATAAATTTCCTGCGCCACGGATAGATAAATCACGCATCGCTATTTTAAAGCCTGAACCTAATTCAGTAAACTCTTTGATTGCCTGTAAACGCTGCTCTGCAACATCTGTCAATATTTTGTCACGTTGGTACATAAAATAAGAATAAGCTACGCGATTAGAACGCCCTACTCGTCCGCGTAATTGGTAAAGCTGCGACAGCCCCATACGATCTGCATCATGCACAATTAATGTATTGACATTCGGAATATCGACACCCGTTTCAATAATTGTTGTCGTAACAAGTACATCATATGCACCATCTAAAAACTCTAAAATCGTGGACTCTAACTCTGATTCTGTCATTCTACCATGCGCAAAGCCAATGCGTGCATCTGGTACAAGCATTTGAATTTCCTCTACACGACGCGCCATATCCTCCACTCGGTTGTATAAGTAAAAAGTCTGCCCACCACGCGCCATTTCTCGCTCAATGGCTTCACGTACAAGCGCCCCATTATGCTCCATTACATATGTTTGTACAGGGAATCGATTTTGTGGCGGCGTTTCAATTACAGATAAATCTCGCACGCCTACCATCGACATATGTAATGTTCGTGGAATTGGTGTCGCTGTTAATGTCAGTACATCAACATTCGTTTTTAACTGTTTAATTTTTTCTTTATGTGTTACACCAAAGCGCTGTTCCTCATCGACAATCAGCAGCCCTAAATCGTTATATACAACATCCTTCGATAGCATACGATGCGTTCCTATCACAATATCCACTGTACCATTACGTAAGCCTTTTAAAGTTTCTGTTTGTTGCTTTTTCGTGCGGAAGCGACTTAATAAGCCGACAGTAATCGCTTGTTCTGCAAAGCGCTCTTGCAATGTTTCAAAATGCTGCTGTGCTAAAATCGTTGTTGGTACTAAAAAAGCGACTTGTTTGCCATCTTGAATTGCTTTAAATGCTGCACGAATTGCTACTTCCGTTTTACCATAGCCAACATCGCCGCAGACCAATCGATCCATCGGTCGTTCACGTTCCATATCACGCTTCACCTCGATAATGCTGCGTAGCTGATCTTCCGTTTCCTCATATGGGAATAAATCCTCAAATGCACGTACATCATCTGAATCAGGAGAGAAAGCAAAGCCCTTCTCCGCCTCTCGCTTTGCATAAAGCTTAATTAAATCATCCGCAATATCCTGTACAGCAGAAGCAACCTTCGCCTTTGCCTTCTTCCATTCTGGTCCACCTAGCTTATGTAGCTTTGGTTCTTTATCTTCTGACCCGACGAATTTTTGTACTAAATCAATTTGATCTACAGATACGTAAAGCTTATCATCTGCTCTATAGCGAATATGCAAATAGTCTTTATGCTGTCCACCCACAACGAGTGTTTCAATCCCAATATATTTCCCAACACCGTGGTGCACATGAACAACGTAATCACCCGGCTGAATCTCCGAGTAGCTTTTTATACGCTCCGCATTCGACATTTTTTGTGAACGAGCTCTTTTTCTCGTTTGCTGCTTGAATAGCTCATCATCTGTTACAACAGCAATCTTTTGCAATGGAAGCTCAAACCCATTAGATAATGCAGCATCTATTAAATAAATACCTCCTGCTTGACCTAAGCCTAATTGTGCATGAATTTGATAATCTTCTAACGTACGTTGAATAGAGGCAAGGCGTTCCTTTCCATCTGCCATAAACAAAATCGTATATTTTTCCTGCTGCCAGCGCACTAGCTCCGACTGTAGCAATGCAATTTGTCCATGGAATTGTTGCATTGGCTTACATGAAAAGTTAATGGTTTTCGCAAATTTAAAGCCTGAAAAAGTTCGTGCAAATAATGCAAAGTAATATTTCGGAAGCGTTAGCATTGCTTCAATTTCCTTTAAAATAAATGATGGCTTCACATCATGTAGCATCTTACCTTCTTCAATTAATGATAAAAACCACTCGGTTTCCTCGCGCTCCCATGCATCCGCTACTTCTTGAATGCGTCCTAGCTCATCCAAAAAAACAATGCCATCCTGTGCAAAATAATCACCTAAAAAGGTTTGTTGCTCAAATAATAATGAGCCATATTTCGCTACTGTATCAGGTAAATTCCCTTCCTTTAATAGCGCAATATCATGTTGAATATATTGGTAAAGCAGTTCTTGAATTTCCTGCTTTTTTACCTTTTTCAAGCTATTCGCTAGTGCAGCTTCCAAACGATTCGCTAGCTCAATACGATTTTCAATATTTAAAAGTAGTTCAGCTGCTGGTAGAATGCGTACACTTTCAAGTTTATCTATTGAACGTTGATTATCCGCAGAAAATGTGCGAATTGAATCTACCTCTGTATCGAATAATTCAATACGAATAGGTGCTTCTGCATCAAGTGGATAAATATCTAAAATACCTCCACGCACCGCAAATTCACCAGGTGTCGTCACCATTTGGCTACGGCTATAGCCCATCGTAACAAGCTGGTTAAGCCATTTATCGATTGCAATATCCTCTCCTACTGCTGTATGCAGTAAATGCGATTGCCACACATTCATTGGTGTCATTATTTTACGCATTCCTGCAATCGGAATAATGTAAATACCACGCTTATGATTTGCCAAATGATCTAACGTCGTAATACGGTGTGCACGGAGCTCTGGAGAAGCTACTGACATACCTGCAGCAATAAACTCCTCAGCTGGGTAGTAATGCACCTCATTTTCTCCAACAAGTGCTGTTAAATCATCTACTAGCTTTTGCGCCTGTAGCAAGTTAGGCGATAACACATATAATGGACGTTCTGTTTCTTTGTAAATAGCTTGCAGTAACGCTGGCCTCGCGCCACCCGTTAAGCCTGTAACTAGTTGGCTTGCTTCATTATCCTTTTTTACCTGCTGTAAAAATGTATTTATATGCTTATCCTGCGAGAATAATTGCTGGAAAACATCCATAGCAAAGCCTCCTTTCCATATTTTCATAATCAATTATGCCTCGGCTAACTTCTTCTCCGCCGGGGCGTTTAAGCCGACTTAATGTTGGTCACTCAGTCGTTGCCATAAGAATGTGGTGCTTAGGCTGAGTTCCCCTATTTCAGGAGGTTACCCTCTGAATCAGAGAAAGCAAAATAGGTATTCATCTCGCCACCTATGGAGGTGGGAGTTTTCTTTTGAATCAAGATAATAGAAGTGGAAAAAGCTTTGGCCTTATCGGCCAAAGCATTTCATTATTGTAGCCATTTTTTTAATGCATGATAATCGGGAAATTGTCTTAAGGATTCTTCACAATGCTCACATATACAATGCACTGTCGTATCTCCTCGTTCGTCCTTTTCCACGTAGTCGTCCACTTCTCCTATTTCAAATTGGTGAAGCTTACGAATTGTTTCGTCTGCATCAAATGGCAATGTACCAATCTCTGTTTCACAATGTCTACAACGATAACGAACTGACAAGGCAAGTCCTCCTTTAAATCAATTACACCTCGGCTAACTCTCATCTAGATTTTTCCCTTGTTCGTAAAGGAAACAACCCTAAAACATGTGATATTCACCGTGGGCTTTATCATAATTCAGTGGACCATTTGCCATCTATAGAAATGGGTATCCCTCTATCTGTACCTGATGCTTTGCATTTGGTACAAAATACATGTGCTCCTGCGGTTACTCGTCGCAGAAATCCACTACTGAATCACGATAAAACTATGTATTCAAAGTATAGACTTTCTCTTGTTTATTTATGCACCGTTAAAAACATTCATTACATCTAAAAACTTTTTCGATAATGCGTGCTCAATTGCATCGCATGATTTTTTAATGGCATCTTCCATAATAGGTTGCTCGTCCTTCGAATAGTGAGACAACACATAGTCTGCCACCTTCATACCTGCTGGTGGGCGGCTAACACCAATACGAATGCGATTAAATTCCTGTGTGCCTAAATGCTGAATTAATGATTTAATACCGTTATGCCCGCCTGCACTACCTTTTTGACGCAGACGCAGCTTGCCAGTTTCTAAATCTAAATCATCGTAAATAACGATAATATCCTCTACCTCAATATCAAAATAATCCATCATCGGGCGCACACACTCACCTGATAAATTCATATATGTCAACGGCTTTAATAGCATTACTTTTCCTTCAGGACGATGCACAGTTGCATACATGCCATTAAATTTCATTTGGTTTAATGGTGCTCCCCATTTCTCCGCTAACGCATCAATAACATCAAAGCCAATATTATGACGTGTATGTGCATATTGCTTACCAGGGTTGCCTAAACCAATAATTAATTTCATCTATTTTCACCCTTTTATTTTTTATCTAACTTATGCAATTCTAGCCTATTCTACCATAGAAACGAATGAGTGTCCTTTGTTGTTGATTTTCTCACAACACCGCAATAATTTTATGCGGAATCACGCAATTGCTTTTCAATTTGCTCTAGATAGAATTAAAAGAAAAGGAATGTACATATCTATGGCAAATAAAAAAATTACAACTGTACTACTGATAGTATGTGTTCTTGGTACAATTGGTACTTTCTATACCGCAATTTTAGATAGGAAGCTAGATTGGTCTGCTTGTTACTTAGCTTTATCATCAAGCTACTTTTTATGGTATATTAAACGCAAACGAACGAATAAGACAACTACTTAGCCTTAAATACACTTTCTCACATCAAACATAAGGAATAGGACTCTAAATAATGAATAAAAATGTATTAGCAAATCTATGCTTGATATTATGTGCGGTGATTTTCTTAAATAATCTCATTGCTATCTTGTTAAAAACAGAAATTAATAAAACAACTTTTATGATGTCCATGCTATTAGCTATTTTGTTACTTATTAACGGCATTGTATATAAACTAAGGACTAAAAACAATTAAGATTTTCAGTTATATTGGTTGATGTACTTAATAGAATATTGCCCTTTTTAAACGACTTACGGTGTGAGTGCTTTAAACTCTTCTGATCCATAGCCATCTTCTCCAAAGACTTCAGCAGGTATATTAGATTTTGTGCCACCATAGGATTTCCAGAGTTCTTCAAGCCATAGGAAGCAGGTATCTACAATCACGTCATTGACTTCAAATGGTGGATTGAACGAATTGAATAGCGGAACTTCAGGCTCTAGCTCCCCCTCTTCACCATATTGAACATCAAACAACGTTCGATATGCTTCAATCGCTTTATTGAGAACATATAAATCTGGTCCATCCAAATGAATCATAACAGTAAACGTACCGTCCTGTTCTTGATTTGGATGAATACCAATCTGAATAGCGCTTGTTTTTTCTGGTAAAACCGTGTCTAACGCTTGCAAGGTTATCAAGGCCTGTTCAGAATGGGCTCTAAGAATGGCAAGCAATTCTTTTTGGTAGCTTTCCACACTTATTAATTTATCCAATAGTAAAACCCCTTTCTTTTGTTTATTATCTAAATCTGCTCAATTATTTTCAATTAGCATCTAAATAACTCCACAACTCATATAACGATTAATTTTTTTAAATATTTGGGTGTTTTGATTTTCATAGTTCCTTAGCTATCAAATATCGAGAGTAATGCAGGCCAAATTTGTATCGGCACACCACACGAAAGACAATTTATTTCACTCGTCAAATATGGTAAATCACGAACGAGATTATGTTCACCAACCGTCTCTGCTTGCTCCATCAGCATCTTTTGCTCTACATTCGAAAATTTTGTAGAGGGGATAACAATGTGCGCCTCCTGTTCTTCATTAAATACAGGATCCTGCGCAAATGCATGTATGCATGTACCTTCTTCATTTGGCCATAAATATACATCTTGCGTGCATCTTGGGCATGCAAAAACGTACTCATCTCCCATTGTAAATGTCATCAACATATTCGCCACTTCATACAACCCTTGATAAGCTACGTTAGCACTAAGAATGTAACGCTTCTCCACATTATCCTCTACAGCATGTGTTGCATAAGCAAGCACCTTATGCCCTAGTAATGCCATCTCACGTATCGCTTTTATATATCCACTATAAATGTCTGCACAGGTCGATTCTCCGACATCCTCTGCTAGCTGTGTCCAAGTTGTTGGGAATGGTGCAGTATCATTTCGATCACGACTCGCTTCAATAATGCCGCACGTAGTAAATAGCTCAGACCTCACCTTAAGATCTTTTGTTGCACAAGCAATATGTGCCAGATAAGGAACGGCTGCATATGTAACTGTATAAATTGTATTTTGGTGAAACAAATATTCTTGAAAAAGCTCATCAGCTATTTCTTGATTGTATTCCTGCATCAATTGCTGTAATAGCGCTGGCACACCTTCCCCAGAGCCATATGGTCCCATCAGCTTGCCCCACACATCACTAGTCCATTCAAGCAAAACAAGCGCCTCCTTTTGTTAGGATCTATTTTATCTATTAATATACTACATCGACCTCTATTTACTAATAATTTAGATAATTCCATAACGAATCCTCTTTTTAAAAAGAGGATTTCGAGAGAAGGTTCTATTGTTTCATTACTTAAGTAAGAGAATGAAGTTATTGAAAGCATACGTTACTTGTGCAGAAATGTCTTTGATTAAATACGTTATCTACTGCCCTAGAATTGTGTTAAACGACCTGATTCACTAGCATAGATACTTCCTATTTTAGGACTTTTACTTTGTACTTTTTTATGATTATTAACCAAATAAATAACAAGTAGGAAAAAGGCGGCAAACAAACCCCGGAAAAATAAGCTTAAAGCTAAATTATATTCACTAAATAAATTATTGAATGCTACAAATGTTGATAAAAAGCAAATAACAAAAACTATACCATTGCGAATTATAATATTTACCTCACCTTCTGCACTTTAACTATTCACCGAGTAAAATAATCATGCAGTATTTTTCCTCTTGTTTTGGCAATAGCAATGTTTTCTCTATAGCTATATAAAGAGAAGTTTTTCTTAAATTATTTCATACTACCATTACCTATATCAAAATAGCCATTGCGTGATTCCGCATGAAATTTATGCGGAATCATGCAATTGTTAATGCGGGGCTAGTTATGTATATTTTTAACTAAGAGATAAACATGAAAAAGGAGCAAACATGAAACGGATTATAATTGGCATACTATTTGCCGTTTGCTTTATGTCAGGTATGTGGTTGATTGACCAATTGATGGAGAAGAATTTTTATAGATATTTAGCGGTTGGATTATTATGCTTCCTGCTCTATACAATCCATCGGTTATTTATCTCAATTAACAGCTATAAAAAAGTAGAGGGAAAGTGCTAAGGTATATGTTCAAAAAAATATTAATTATTCTACTATTTATTTTAACAAATATATGCGGTGGTCTAGCCATCAATCATTTCTTTAAAGATAACGGATATATTCGCTTTCTTTTTTCTCGACATATTCATTACAACACTGCTCACTGTATTCCAAGCTATAACTAGAAAAATATAAGAAAGGAGCTGCCCCATCACAATGTTCTCATTCTATAAACAAGACCCAACATATATTAAATGTTCACTAGTCAGCATGTTATTTTTAATAATGGTCTTCATAACCACAGCTATCCTTGCCATTATAGATAAAGATCTATTCTTTATTGCGCTTTATTTAACAGGGGTTTTAACAAGCTCTATTTCTAGTATAGTTTTATATCGCAGATATAAGAGGCTTCCGAAATGCTAAAAAACAAAATATATTTGTTTATATTTCAGGCTTACTCTCATCCGATATATCCTGCTAATACAAGAGCCTCTAAATATTCTTGAAACCATTCATCTTCTAAATTGATATCCTCTTTAGTAATTGTTGATCCCGCTACAAATAATTCTGCAGCAATTTTTTTACACTCACCTTGCTGTGTGTAACCTAATAAAGTGTTATTATCTTTACTTTCTAGTGCAATTCGAATTAATTTTCCTTGCATTATATTAATAGACAATAAATCATTTTCAGTTTCAACTATAAAATCTTCACTAGCTAGTGCTTTTTGTGTCTGTCTCTCTTCGTCAGAGTATAGGCTGTTTAATATATTAGAATCAGATATTTCATACATCTTAACAATATTACTTACATCAACCATTAGGTCATCAATTAAACCGAAATAAGTATGATCGTTTACTATTTCTTTAGCTAGATACTTATTTTTAAAAACCTCTTCTATCTCTTGTAATGTAAATGCTTTATAGGTTATACTCAATTTTTTATATTTTTCAAACAATTCTTTGATTCTTTCAAGGTACTTGTCATTTTCATCGTATCGTCTAAAATACATTGTGTTTCTCCTCATATTTAGTAGCATGCGCTTCAAGTGATGCATGGAACCTATCATTGCTGCTAATGATAATGTTTGTGTTTCATTTAAAGCAGCCAAATTAAATTTAAATCTTTTGTTTAGTAGATTTCTCATCAGACGCTAAATATCACCAAAATATAGATTCGCATTAAATACTATAGTGTATAGCTGGTTCTTTAACTTCTATGTTCTCTTCCTGCTATCAAACAAACCCCTTAAAAGAAAAAACACTACAAAAAACGCCAATGATTGTATAATATTTTCTCCCCATAAAATGTTTCCTGTCCTACGATAATCAAAAAAGATGAAGCTAGTAAGTAAAAGAATAAATAAAGGAATTAAAATCAAAACTCTTTTTATCTAAATCACATCCATAATTATCTATATAGTATTTTTTCTGGTATTCATAATTACTATAACACAATTCATATCTCTTAATTTTTTCAGCTCTACTAATCAAACTACATCTAAAGGAGGTGGGGGGACTCTTTCAGAAAATATGTAATAACAAAAATCGACATCACATTCCTATCGCTAAACATATGTATTAATCAACTACCCACGATGCCATTATTAACAAAACCCCTATTACAATGGTAATATATAGAGGGTTACCAATTTTGGATTTACTAAAAACTACGTATACTATTCCTGTAAGCCCCATTATTACAAATAATTTTATCATTTTCATTCCTCTACATACTTCGTTTTAGCCATATTTCTTACTCTACTCTATTTTAGCTCAAATAAATCAAAAGACAATTGGATGATACCGCACCGGAATCACGCAATTGTTAATGCGAGGATGAGTGTGTATAGTTTTGGGTATAGGCAGATTTAACAGGTATTGTGACAGACTCTATTTCGTTTATAGTTTTATATAGAAAATACGTAAAAGCTAAATGAATATTCTTCCTTGTACACTCATAATTCAACAAAAACAATTGTTTTGCCAAACATTTAATATAGAGACAGGGTATTTAGAAAGATTTTGCCATTCTAAACACCCTGATTTTTCAGCGGACATCGTAACTATATAAAAGAGGCAACTAATTTACATCAAATAGCCATTCAATGCTCGACTAAATTTTTCATACAATAAATAATATTGATACTTACACATATTTATTTTAGATTCGGCACGCTGTATATCGCGATTTATTTTATCTATTTCTATCCTTGTAACAAATCCTAGATTAAACTGAATTTCTAAATCCTCTTTATCTATTATTAAAGCCTCTTTAGACCCTTGTAAATCTTCCATCTGTGTGAATATCGTATCTTGCTCTAAATCTAATTTTTTTACTTTAGCCTGTATTTCTTTCAAAAGCGTTTCTTTTTCATATTGTGTCGCCTGCCAGTTATAATAGTAGTAGTCTTTTAAATGCGTTTTATCAGAATCAGTATTCGTATAATGTTCTTGACCTAATCGAATATCCTCCTCTATGGCTCTCACGCTAAACATCCTATTAATTTGACTTTCTAAATTGCTAATTGATAATTTTTCTATTGCTACATCTATTTTTTCAAGATTTATTTTTTGATCAAATGGTAATCCTATTTCCGATTTTAACTCTTCCATATAAAATTGATATGCTCTTTCTTTTTCACTCAATTTCTGTTCTAGCATTTGAATTTCATTACTCTTTTTTTCAAAATCCTTATAATGAATTAAGCCATGTTCCTTCATTACAGTAAAATCTTGAATATCACTTTGTATATACAATAACTCCATTTTAAGCTGCTCTATTTCTTCCTCCAATAATAGCAACGTAATATATTTTTGAGAAATATAATATTTAATTGCCTCGGTTGTTCGCTCTAGCTCAATTTGACTTTTATTTTTATCTATTTCAGCTGTAATAGCCGCTTTATTTAACTCTTCTCTTTGCAATTCGATTTTTTCCTGTAACGCTTGATTCTGCGCTAGTGTTTGTCCTTCAATTAATTGATTTAGTGATGTATTTATTAAAATTTGCGTTGTAATGAGTTGGTCCACAGCTATTTTCTCCTCTTCAGCCATTTGATCAAACTCTGGAAATTGCTCTATAAAAAATTCAATGCTTGTTGGTAACATATTTAAAGTTGGTTGTTCAATATTTTCTAATTCTTTTCGCTCATTTTCTATATAATTTTTTTGCGATTGCAATGCTTTTATCTTTACCTCCAAAAGTCTCACATTGCCCTGATTCTTTAATGCAAGGTCGATAGCCTCATCCTTCGTAATTATTGAAATAGGAATCTCTTCAACCGCTTGCACTACTTGCGATATAGGCAAATTACAAAACAAACAACAAAGGCAAGCTATAAGAAATTTCATTCGCATATTGCATGCTCCTAATCTATAAAATTAACTTTTTCTAAAAGGTAATAAATAATTTTTTTAGACTCTGTAATAACAGAGGCATCTGCTGTCATTCCAACCTTCACTTCTGCCTTTTCACCTTGTTTATTAGAGAGCTGTTTAGTTTTCAAAGAAGCTTTTACAGAATAGTAGCTCATGCCATTTTCCCCTACAGAAGAATCCGAACTAATTGAAGTAATTTCTCCAGTCAAATAGCCAAAATTTTGTTTTGGAAAAGCACTAAAATGAAAATTAACATTATCCCCAATGCGTATTTTTCCTATCTCTTGATTTGTTACAGCTAACATCACTTTGTATTCAGATTCATTATCAGGAATGATTGTTAAAATCGTTTCCCCAGATTGCACAAATTCCCCTACATTGATTTCCTTCACAATATTAATAGTTCCCGTAGTCAAGGCTGTAATCGCCCCATTATTTAATGCTATCTCGAGGCGCTCGATATTTTCTTCTATAGCTTTCTTTTTATTTTCCTCTACTTCTAACAAATTATTGATTTCTACAAACTTATCAAGCTTAAATTTATCTAAAGCTACTTGTTCACCTTGATTTAATAAACCTTGTTGATTGTTCATGCTTTGAATATTTTTATTTAGGTGTTCTTTTTCTAAATGTAACCCTTCATTATTCACCGTTAAATCGGTCATTTTGTTTAAGTTTGTTAAATCAGCTTGCACTTGCTGAAGTTGCTTTTCTAATTGCTTAATATTCGTATCTAACTCAAATAATGTCTTATTCTCGAAGCTTTCTAGCTCGATTAATGCATTTTCATACTGTGTTTTTTCTTTGTCGAGTTGAACTTTTGATACAAAGCGTTCGCCAAGTTCAAGTGAACGATCGTACACCTTTTTATAATCTTCAGCAGCAAGAGTTAATTGCTCTTTATTTTTTTGATAACCGATTAACTGTGCATTACGTACTGTATCACTTGGTTCCAGATGATTTTCTGACGTTACAATAGATTCTCTTAGTTTATTTTCGTTATCTAAATCAAATGTCAGTTGATTGATTTTTTCCTCTAATGTTGCTACTTCCACTTCATATCTATTTGTTTCATTTTTTAACGTTCTTTCATTTTCAAGTATATTAACATCAACTATTTCACTTGATTGCTCTAAACTTCTTCTTTTTTGTTCAACATCAATAGAAGCATTCTCAAAATCCAATTGTAATTTATTGTAATCAACTATGTATTGATCTACTAACTCAGAATATCGATTCTCCTCCGAGCGTTTAAAAAGATTTTTCTTTGCCTGAATACTTTCCTTATAAGTATTCAATAAAGTTAATTCTTTTTTTATTCCCTCAAGCTCTGCTTTTCTATTCTCTAACTCCTTCAAAACTTCAGCCTGCTCTATTGAAAATAAAGTATCTCCTAACTCTACCCTTTGCCCTTCCTTTACATACACCTCTTCAATTTTGCCGAAAAGAGGTGCCTGTACAGTGTGTATTTTTTCATTAGGGCGAACTATACCATTTGCCTTTGCGACTACATCCATCTCTCCGAAATAGCTCCAAATTAAAGCTCCTATAATGATTACCACTAGTATAGAAATGAACATCGGTACAAATGGATGTGGCTTAGACTCTAAAATTTCACGACTATCAGTTAATTCATTTAAATTATTTATTTTTACTCTCATTTGCCATCACCTTAATTAAAAACTAGCTCTTGCTGTTTTTCATTATCCGTCATTTGATTTTTCCATAGTTCATAATATCTTCCTTGGTTCTGCAACAATTCTTCATGTGTGCCAATCTCAATAATTTGCCCTTGCTCTAAGACACAAATTTTATCGCATTTTTTGATTGTGCTCAGTCTATGAGCAATTAATATGGTTGTAATGCCTTGGCAGTAGTCATCAATCATTTCAGATATTGCCTTCTCTGTTACCGAATCCAAATTGCTCGTCGCCTCATCTAAAATTAGTATGTCAGGCTTTTTCAAGATAGCTCTTGTAATGGATAATCGCTGTCTTTGTCCACCAGATAAATTAGAGGCATTCTCCTCTAGCATCGTACTGTATCGCAATGGCAATGTATTAATGAAATCGTGTGCCTTTGCCATTTTGGCTGCTTCAACAATATCTTCCAACGTAATCTCATCACCTGTTCCAAGCGATAAATTTTCTTCAATTGTGCCACTAAAAAAGAAGCTTTCTTGGGAAACATATGCCACCTTTTCACGCAATTGATGAAAGTCTAAATCTTGAATATTATTGCCATCAATTAAAATTTCACCTTTCTCAGGCTGATAAAAATTGAGCAATAGCTTAGCTAATGTAGTTTTTCCAGAGCCACTTTCTCCAACAAAGGCTATTTTTTCACCCTGTTTAATGGAAAGATTTATATCTTTTAAAATAAGGCTTCTTGAACCATATCTAAAGTCCAGTGCTCGAATGTCTATATCCCCTTTTAAGTGTTGAGGAGTCATTCTTTTTCCTTTATGCTTATCCTCTTCAGTTTCTAAATCTAGTATTTCTCCTAATCTTTGTGAAGCAACAACAGCGGATTGAAGCATCGGCTGCAAATTCACTAAGTTTTGTAAAGGGGATAAAAAATATGCTAGTAAAGCATTAAAGGCAATTAACTGCCCTGCTGTCATCTCACCTTTCAGCACTTGATAAGAGCCTATCCATAAAATAACAGTACCACTTGCTAAGCTTAAATAATTTTTTAATGAGTTTTGATAATTATCAATTAATCCATGCTTGAAAATACTTTTTAAAAACTTAATAAATCTCTTCTCTAGCTCAGCATTTACTGTTTTTTCAGCATTGTACGCTTTCAATGTTTCAATACCATTAAGCGATTCAACAAGATATGAAGTCAATTGTGCATTATCCTCCATTTCTTTACGATTAATATTTTCATACGCCTTTTTGAATGCCCAAACAATTAGAATATAGATTGGTACAATAACAAGCGTAACGCCAAATAAAAAGGTACTTTGTGCATACAGTATAGCAGCTCCAACAACCACCATAATTGTATCTAAGACGATAGTTAAGGTAGCCCCTGATAATGCCTCTCGTACCTTGGATGCATCCATGAAACGCGAGACAATTTCCCCAACCTTTCTTGTACTAAAAAAATTCATTGGTAATTTTAAAACATGATTGTAATAGCCCAAAATAAGTGAAATATCAAGCTTTTGACTTATATGCAGTAAAAGATAATTCCGAAAGGCGTCTAATAAAATTTGAAATGTGTAAAGTATAAGCACGCCTAAAGAAATAAAATGCAATGACTTCTCTAGATTAAATACAAGAATCTCGTCTATTAAGAATTGAAAATAAAATGCTCCTGCAATTCCTAGCAACGTATATAAAATAGAGCCAATAAAAATTTGAAAAAATAAGCTTTTTTGTGGCTTTAATAAATGCCAAAATCGTGAAATTAATCCCTGTGTTTCGTCACCTTTTTCAAAGTTAGTAGCAGGTGCAAGTAGTAGCAAAATGCCTGTCCAAATTTGAAAGAATTCCTCAGGTGTATATTTCACAATTCCCTTTGCAGGATCTGCAATAATGACTTGTGTTTTGGTGATTTTATGAATAACAACATAATGTAGAAATTGATTATCAATAACACAATGGGCAATTGCAGGTAATGGAAATTCTTGAAAAAAAGCTGTCGCATCTCCCTTCACAGCTTTAGCTGTAAACCCAATCTCTTCAGCAGCTTTTATTAAGCCAAGTACATTCGTTCCCTGCTTATCAGTACCTGCAACTTCCCTTAATTTTGAAATTGGCACTTTTAAACCATACTGTTTTGAAATTGTTGCTAAACAAGCAACACCACAATCCTTCTGATCGTGTTGCTTGATACAAATATATTTTTTAAACATCTACTTCTATCCCTCTACTCTTATTAAATTAGTTGAAGTAAGAAAATCAATTATGCCTTTAACCTACTTGTAAAAGCACTTTTGTTTCTATTTAAAGACTTAGCTTCATTCAGTGATTGTTTAAACATTCTATGAAGCTAAATAGAAATAAGTATTTATCCCTACATCTATAGAGCTAAAGATTTTCTACTTATTATTTATTCTTACCTCAAACTATTTTTACTTGAAGTAGACCAAAATACAATTGCGTGATTCCGCATAAATAACATGCGGAATCACGCAATTGCTAATGCGGAGGGTGGGTGTGTATAGTTTTGGCTAGAGGCAGATATCACTATCCTAAAGGATACTTTGTCTTCAAAATAAATTTTAGGGAGGTTTTAATTTGAATAAGTTAGGAACTTTAGAATTTAATTCATCTTTAGATGAATTAAATCAAACAGAATTGATTGAAGTTGAGGGTGGGGCTGTATCTGCTCTAACAGTTGCGGGACTTGTTGGTGGCGGAATTGTTCTTGTAAATGAGGTTTGGAAATTTTCTGGCGGATTGGTTCAAGGTTTCAAAGACGGTTTTTCTGGTAGATAATACATTTAATTAAAAAGGGGAGTTTAACATGGATTCTAAAAATTTTTCTAGCTTCAAAGAACTAACAGATCAAGATCTTTTACTAGTAGAAGGTGGTTTCGATATCTCAACAGACCTTGGATATTTAGTAGGGAAAGTCATTGGTAGTGCATTTAATCCAAAAAATCTAAAAAATTTAATTTTAGTTTAATTCTAGTTTATCAACTTTACTATTTACTCGCAAATAGTAAAGTTGATAATTTAAATGGAGAGATAAACCCCATTTTAAGGAATGACAGTATTAAAAAGCTTAATTAGAGTCATACGCCTAAATAGACATCTCTTTTCCATATATCGTTCAGGATTAAATAATTATCTGAAATACACCATTTTAATATATTTAAAATGAATAGAGAAAAATTATATTTACATAAGCTTTCTTACTAACATCTTTTGGTTCTAAGTTTGCTATAAATGAAGTTGTATAAAATCTAGATATACTTAATTATTCAAATAATGCTAGATTCAAAAGTAGGTGATTTTATTGAAAGCAAAAATAATATTATATTTTATACTGATATACGGAATCATTGGAGTTATATATACCTTGATAACTGCGGGAAGGTTTAATTGGTCCCCTTTTATTTTATCTTGTTCGGCCGCTTGTCTTTTATGGACTATTAAATTTAGGGAGCAGTAAAACCCTTTAAATTAAATTTTATTCATTGATGGAAGTGCCTACTTATTTGTATATAGCACGATACGCTTAGAGCAAATCAAAGTGTCACTAGGTAGTATGTTATCTTTATTAATGGTCTCCATAATCACCTCTATATTTGCCATTCTAGAAAGAGATTATTTCTTTATTATACTTTATTCAACAGGATTTTTGATAAGTTTTATTTCAAGTATAGCTATATATAGAAAGTATAGAGTACTTCAGAAGCCTTAGTTGTAGTCTCACTAAAAAAGGCAAGGAGCTATCTGAAAAAGTAGTAACTTTTCGGACAGCTTCTATGTGAGGGAGTTGTATATATGGTTTTGGATAGAGGTAGATACTCACTTTCAAAATGAAATCCAATAGTATTTTATTCCTTAGATGCTTTATTTGAAAGAAACCTAAATTAGTAATACAATACATTTATACACAAAAGGGATGTATCCATTAGAATTATTAATATAAAAATAATGATAAGTATAAATTGATACTAAAACTTTAACTAGATAAAAATCTTCTGAAATCTAAATTGCCCAATCTATTTTGAGAAGGAGACTCCCACTAAAATCATGGGATTCTCCCCCTCAATCTAATAAAAAAACAATACTTACTCAATAATCGTATACATACTACATTTCATAAAATTACACACTATCAAAAGTAAATAACAACATGGAGGGATTACATTGAAAAGAAAATTATTATCCACGTCTTTCGCTATTATTTTAGCGACATCTGCGCTTTATCCCGCATCTACACAGAATGCGCTCGCAGCAAATGACAATATTATAACAGTTGCGCAAACAGAGAGCCTAACAGCCAACACATTCCTTGATATGGCTGTTACTGCTTTGACATTCCAGCATAGCTCTGAAACGATGCGTCAACAAATCATTAATGAGTGGGTACGAGAAGGTGAATTGGCTAATTTAAGTGCTGAAATTCAACGTGATGAAATTGCTCGCATTTTGGTTAGAGCTGTTGGACAAGAGAAAGAGGAAAAAAGCTTAGAGGATTATCGCAAAAAGGCAGAGGAGCTTGCTTTATTTGCTGGCATTACAAGTGATACATTTTCCAAAGAGGATGCCGTAAAAGCGTTAAACAATGCAAAAAATATTAAAAATAAAGTAAGCAATGAAGCAGTAGCAGAAATTGCTGTCGAAGATTTCGTGAAAAATCCCGGAAATTTTGCTTATGAGCTTTCGCCAGATGGTCAATACATTACATTTATTTCTGGTTGGGAAAATCGCGCAAATGTATTCGTCAAAAAAATGGGCGATGATAGTGAGCCAATTCGTGTAACAAGCTCGACAGATCGTGATATTGCAGGATTCTTCTGGAAGGATGAAACATTGCTTTATTTCAAAGACAATGGTGGCGATGAAAACTTCCATATTTACTCATCTACTTTTAACGGCCATACAGAAAAGGATTTAACGCCTTACCCAAATGTCACTGTCAACATTCTAAATGGTTTACTTGACGTAAAAGACGAAATCTTAATTGCCATGAATAAAGAAGATGCAACAGTATTTGATGTCTATAAATTAAATGTGAAAACAGGAAAATCAACGCATGTTGCAAAAAACCCTGGTAATATTGTTGGTTGGTTAGCTGATAGTAAAGGTGCTATTCGCATTGCCGCTGTTTCTGATGGTGTTGAAGGAACTATCCTATATCGTGAAACAGAACAAGAGGAATTCAAACCATTTATTGAGGTTCAGGCTGGAGATACAGTACAAGCACTAGGCTTTTCAAAAGATAATCAGCACATTTACGCTACTTCCAATGTCGGTCGTGATAAAGTAGCCATTGTTAAATATGATTTACAAGGTAACGAAGAAGTCGTATTCTCAAACGATGATGTAGATGTAGCAGGTATTTTACACGATAGCGCTAAGGACAAATTTTTATTTGGCACATATGTTACAGACAAAGTGCATTATGAGTTTTTCGATGAAGACTTTGAGCAGTTATTCCGCAAAATTCAAAATAAACTAGGTGTACAAGAAAGTGAACTAGGTATCAATGATTACAATAAAGAAAAAACAAAATTTATTGTAAGTGTTTCTAGTGATACGGTATATGGTAAGTATTATTATTACGATTCATTGACAGATGAATTGACGGAATTAGCTACACTTGCTCCGTGGTTAGAGGAAGAAGCTATGGCAAAAATGCACCCTATTTCTTATAAGAGTCGTGATGGTTTAACAATTAATGGTTATTTAACTTTACCTAAAAATAAAGAAGCAAAAGATCTACCATTAATCGTTAACCCTCATGGTGGTCCATGGGCACGCGATATATGGGGCTTTAACCCAGAAGCACAGCTTTTAGCAAATCGTGGCTATGCTGTATTACAAATAAATTTCCGTTCTTCTACCGGCTATGGTAAGGAGTTTTTACAGGCAGGTAATAAACAGTGGGGTTTAAAAATTCAAGATGATATTACGGATGGCGTTCAATGGGCTATCGACCAAGGTATTGCAGACCCTGAGCGCATTGGTATTTATGGAGCATCTTTTGGTGGCTATGCTACATTAGCTGGTATCACATTCACACCTGATTTATATGCTGCGGCAGTAGATTATGTAGGTGTTTCAAACATCTTCACATTGCTAGACACAATTCCTCCATACTGGGAAACAATGCGTCAGCAATTTTATGAGCGTGTAGGTCATCCAGAAAAAGATAAAGAATTACTAACGGCAGTTTCACCTGTTTTCCACGTAGATAAAATTAAAACACCTTTGTTTGTTGCACAAGGTGCCAATGACCCACGTGTAAATCAAGCTGAATCTGATCAAATTGTTCAAGCATTGCGCGCAAGAGGCGTAGATGTTGAATACATGTTAAAAGATAACGAAGGTCATGGCTTTAATAATGAGGAAAATCGCTTTGAATTTTATAATGCCATGGTTAAATTCTTTGATAGTCATTTGAAGTAGTCATAAAAAAATCGTAGGGAAGTGTAGACTCTCCCTGCGATTTTTTTATATCAAATTAACTTTAATTCTACCGCTTTCACTATAGCATCCGCGCGCGTACTTACATTTAACAACATATAGATTTGTGATAAGTTGCTTTCAATTGTACGTTGTGCTAAGTCTAATTCAAGTGCAATAGCTTTATTTGTATACCCTGCTTTAACTAACTCCAAAATTCTCTTTTCACGCTGATTCAACTGTAATTTCTTTTTCGTTGATCTTTGTGGCTGTATATAGTCAATAAAGTTTTTCGGCAAGAGCACTTCATTATTTATCGCTGCATAAACTGTCCGCAGAATCGTATCCTTTGTAGCTGTTTTCGAAACAACATTGTCAATTTTCTTCTCAAAAATCAGTGAATAATAATCCTCCACTTTCTCGCCTGTATACAAAATAACGATCGCTGTTGGATATTTAGCTCTTACCTGCTCAGCAAGCTCTAAACCATTACTCGCACCTAAATTAATATCAAGTAAAAATACATCATACTGAGTACCTGCAAGCACTTGAGGAAATGCCTGCACATCAGCCAATATGTCTGCAACAATATCTGGCACGTCGCCAAAAATTTGTTTACTGCCCTCTAAAATCAGTGGATGGTCATCTACTAATAATAGTTTAATCATTCGTATATTACTCCTCTATTTTTATACGTATATGCATACCTTCATCTGGTGCAGATGTCAACTCAATCAAGCCGTTATATGCATACACGCGCTCTTTCATCCCTTGTAGCCCCATTGAATTTTTCAGCCCTACTTCAGATAAATCACAGCCTATACCATTATCAAAATAGACTAATTCAAAGCCTTGTGACGTATTGGTTAGCGTAATTTTGACGTAGGTTGCTTCTGCATGTTTTAACGCATTATTTAACATCTCCTGGATTGTGCGGTAAATTAATAGTGGCAGTTCCAGTGAATCAAGTACTACCTCCTCTATTTCATGGATAATGATAAAATCCGCTTGTTCCTCTACTTCTATGAATAACTTATTTAACGCTACGTGCAAACCTTGCTTATCTAGCAATGGTGGCTTTAATTGCTCGCAATACTGACGCAAATCAGCATTCAATTGGATTAAATATTCTCGATGACGCTCAATTAGCTGTATATCCATTTGTGCAATATCTAGCTCTCGTATTAAATACAGCTGCTGTTGTAAAATCGTGTCGTGTAGCTCTTGTGCAAGCTGTGCTTTCTCATTTTCGAGCTGTATCCAAACGAATTTTTTCAGCCATGCTGGAGAACCTTGTTGCGACATATCTAGTTGCTCAATAAGCCGCTCGACAAATTGCGTATTATCAATGAAATTACTAACATACATCAATAATAACTCCAAGCTTAATAGCTCTTCCTTATTTAAATAAATTCCGCCATCATTTTCAATCGTTACAATATATTTTTTGTCCAAAGTTTCATGTAAACAGCCAATATAGCGCCGCTCCACCTTTTTCACAGTACCTAACTTCAAGCTTTCAATTATTTTGGGACTTGCCACTATTTCCTGCGCTCCATCACTAGCTGAATATATATGCACTTCAACATGGCTTACAGATAATTGCTGTGCCAATGCCTCACTAAAGCGCTTTAATAACTTATCAACTGAAGGCATATTCTTAATATGCTCAATTGTTTTATAGACAAAATGCACATAATCGCCTTTAGGTGAATATAAAATTTTGCGGCTGGCATAGTCTATTCGTTCTTTCAAATAGAGCATCGCAAAAATAACGATAAATAATAAAAGAAAGCTTTTAAAAACATCTAGTTGCTGTATATCCAGCATAAAATAAAGACTTATTGCAACGACACTAGAGGCAACTAGAGAAAGTATACTATAGTAGCGTATTTTTGAAATTTCATAATCAATATCAAACAAGTAATCTGGTAATTGTGTGACTAATAATAAAATGGGAATCAAAAGTAAAACTAAGAAACAACTAAGAGCACTAAATATATACTGATTAAATAACAGCAACGGTAATGCATAAAACAATAGCATTGGTATAAGAGGTCCAACTAAACAAAGTAACAATGCTAATAGCTGCTTTTTTTTAGTTTTTATATATGTGACTAGTAAAATAAACAATGTGTAGGCAGTAAGCACCAACATAATAATTAAAAGAAACTGTGTATTCCATTGATAAATAGCGGGAACGACTTTTTCTAACAACATCAACATACAGCTTATAATCAAAAAACCATATAAATAAATAGGCTTTATAATTAATGCATGCTCTATGTTTAAGTGTCGCAAGTAATTAAGAAGAAAATGCAGTAGTAAAATGAGAATTACCACGCCCCCAATACTCGAAATAAACATTCCGACACTAGAAAGGTGCGCTGTTGCCCCGATACTGCCGAATTCTAATGCAGTGGTTAATATAAATAATGTAAAAACCATAAAGGAATGAAAAGAATCTTTTCGATTAAAATATAAATAGATACAAACTATTAAACACATTATATAATAAAGAAGTGGAATCAATATAAAATAAAGAAGTTGGGGTTTAAAATCGCTATAGGTGATTTCAATAAACTTTTTATCGCCCTGCGCATTTTGGATTAATATGCTACTTACTCCTTTAATCTTAGTTATATCATCCATTATTTGCTGCTGATTAACTTCTAATACTATATCCCCTCGTTCAATATTGTAACGTGCAGCCCAATCAGTATAAGTAAAATCTTTTATAATCAATTGATGCTGAACTCGTTCCACACTAACATCAATAACGGGTGTCTTTATAGTAATCGTTATTAAATAAAGAAAAATAATTGTATAACAAACGATCACTCCCCAAAAAACTCCGTTGTGTCTATTCATTGCTTATTGTCGCCAACTATAGGAAAATACTTTCATCGGCCCTTTCATCGCCTCAGTAATCGCCTGTTGCTCCCATTTTGAAACACCCACAAGTGATAATTTATCTTCTTGTAATAACTGAACTAATTGTGGATTCTCTTTTAAATATTTAATTAATTTACTCACCATAATAAAATCTCCTATTCTATAAATGTTTTTAAATAAGTTTTGTCCGCATGGCTAAATGGCATCGCCTCTACCATATGTAATGCCTTATACTGGTATATATTTTTTATAGCGAGCGCATAGTTAATTGCGCCACTTTCTAATAATATTTCTTTAAAATATGTAGTATCTATCTCCTTCTTTGAGCCTTTATAGTAATTTCTCAAAATATCTGCATATTGTTCTGGCTGTTCCAATAAATAAATGATTGGCAACGAAAGCTTTCTATTAAGCAGATCATTTTTCTTTTCCCATGATTTCAAGCCTTGAATATCATTTAATATTTGTTGAACTACACCAATGCATATTGAGTATTCAGTTACCCTTTCATCCACTTTACCTATCGCTAGGCTAACACCTATCGAACTACTTAGTGCTATTAATGCACCTGATTTAGCCTCCGTCATTTTTAGATAAGATGCCTCATCCTTACCATAATTACGAATATCGAGGTACTGGCCATTAATACTCTTCAATGCAAAATTATATAACACCTGTATTGCTTGCGCCCTGTATGGAAAAGTACTTTCTTGAATACATTTCACTGTTAAAAATAGCATTGCTAAAACCGCATTCATTGCAATTACAGGGTCTTGGCACCATAGATAGTCTGCATCACCATCCTGTAAATCGTCTATTATATCGAAGCTTAATATTAATAATTCAACAGCCGCGGCAACAAAAATAATACGTTCATCCGCTTTTTGTTGTAAAAACGCTTGATAATGCAGCACACAAAGTTCCCCAAAAGACATGGAGTAATCCTTCTTCTCATTTATATAACTTAATAGAGTTGTTTTGAAGGACTCTTCTATATTTTCTAACAAGATAATTTCTTTCATTTTCTCTACTATCTCATTTTTATATGCCAACTTTATCAACCACCTTACTACGAAATTATAGTACCATTGTCTTATGATTGTATCAAGAGAATAGAGTATAATTCATCATTTTATATATTAATTTTCAAATTATGGGCTGTATTTAACAATTATGTGGCAGCCATCCATAAATAATTGGTGGAAAATAGCACGTCCGCTACGGAATCACGCAATTGTTAATGTGGTATATGCAGTGCTAAGATGAAATTAACTCAAAGATAAATAAATTAAATCTTGTAACAAACAATTAAAATGAAATTATTACATGGGAAGTAATTGAAGATGCAGTAGTAACTCCTGCATGTTATCCTGCATATAAATGTATGTCTCAGTCTTCTCTACCTGTTAACTATGAGTTATATTACAGCAATCTAGACAGATCGCTAGGCATATATCTTGGTGGAGTTGCAATCGGTGCCGCGGGATTTATTCCTAGGATGGCTGCTGCCTCTTTTTAAGCGCTGTTGGTATAAGTGCTAAGGAAACATTTTCTGGTTATTTATCTTATAAGGTGTATATGAAGAGAAGTACTAAATCTGGCGTAATCGAGGATATTATGACTGTATATTACGAGAATAAAGATTTTACAGGCAAAACTAAAAATGTTTATAGTAGCTTTTAATTAGGGGGGATTCTTATGAGAAGCTATTGGATTTTTAACATACTTATCACTTTATTATTCATAGTTTCTACAACACTCTTCTACAGAGTTGGATTTAATAAAACTGGTTTTATGTTTTATTTAGGTGCCACAATATTTTTAGTTATCTTGAGTAGTATTAACTATAAGGTTAATTATAAAAAATGAATAAGTAAGTTTTGTAAGAAGAACGTAGTTAAAAGTCTCCTGATACTTTTAACTACGTTTTTTATTGTCTTATTATTACATTAGTGTTACTCATAATTGCAACTCTAACTTCTTCTATTCTTCATCCACACATAAAGAAATCCAAACGCCGCAGCCAGCCGAACCATTGAACTTATATTCATTGCAATATTCATCGTAAATGTTTCGAGTAACCAAATACCGATTTGCGGTGCAATAAATGCGATAATTGCTAGTAATACATTGTAGCTTGTAATACAATACGTTCGATTTTCCTTCGGTGAATTTTCTAATAGCAAATTAAATAAAATTAATGTCGTGCCTGATACGAATAAGCCTGATTGTACCGACATCAATGTTAAATATATGAGATTTGTTGATAGTGACATTGCAAATGGCGCTACCGCCATTCCGAAAGCAACCCAAACAAAAACTCTCATATTGCCATACTTTTCTGACCATTTGCGCCATAATGGGAAGGAAAAAATTTGTGCCAGCATATTTGCCGCGCTAAACATACTAATCCAAAAAATTGTCGCCTCAGCATAGCGCACATTATAAATATTAAAAAGCCCCCAGGCAATTTGCCAGCCAAAATTAAAAAGTAGAGCTACAAATAAAAATCGTACATAATTAGAGTCTTTGAAAATTCCCCAATTCATAGCCTTATTTCGTTCCTTTTTCTGTACAGGCTCCCCTTCCTCATGCTTTAACAAAAAATAAACCTCTAACAAGCCAAAGCAAAAGGCGATTGAAAATAAGAGCTGGTAAGCAAAGGTGCTATTCGTAGCATCTCGCATAATAATGCCAATTGATAATGTTGAAATAAGCCCTACCATTGTTAGCAAGCGATTGCGATCACTAAAAAATTGCCCACGCCTTCTATCTTCAATAATATTACCGATTAATGCTTGCCACCCCATAGTTGCGGTCGTATTAGGAATACTCATCAGCGCAATAAGTGCTAATAATGCCCAGGCAGCAATTGATTGTGGTATGTACGCAATAAATATTAATAACATAAAAACTAGCCTTGCCGTTAGCACGGAAAAAGCAACAAGCTTCTTTTGCTCTACCGCCTTATTCAATAGTATTGCTGCAGGAACAGTCATCAGCAATGTAACTAAAGGCGGAATGGAGCTAATTAAGCCTACTTGATAATTGGTTGCCCCTAAAATCGCTATCGAAAAAATCGGAATATAATTTGCTGTAGTATTAGCAGCAAGCGTGGAGGCCATGCCATGATAAATACTCATTTTCTCATTATATGTTTTCATCTAAACGCTACTTTCTATTATTGTTAATTTGATTATAGCGAATGTCAGCTACTACACAACTACTTTCAAAATAAAAACAGCAAAAGCTGTATGGAAAGTAGTACGTTAGCCTACTTTCCATACAGCCTTAAATTATTAGTCAAATAATGTACTTACTGATTTATTTTCATAAACACGAGAGATTGCATCTGCCATTAATTTTGCTACAGAAAGCTCTTTAATTTTTGGCGATTTCTTTTCTTCTGATAGTTGGATTGTATTTGTTACAACTAATTCTTTAATTGATGAGTTCTCGATACGCTCAATTGCTGGACCAGATAATACAGGGTGTGAACAGCAAGCATAAACTTCCTTCGCACCAGACTCCATTAATGCGTTCGCACCAATTGTAATTGTACCAGCTGTATCAATAATATCATCAATCAAGATACAAATTTTCCCTTCAACATTACCAACGATATTCATTACTTCAGCAACATTTGGCTTCGGACGGCGTTTATCAATAATCGCGATTGGTGCTTTTAAGCGCTCCGCCATTTTACGTGCACGCGTTACACCACCATGGTCTGGTGATACGATAACCACTTCATCTGAATTGAAGCCTTTTGAACCGAAATAGTCAGCAAGCAATGGTACTGCTACTAGGTGGTCGATTAAAATATCGAAGAAACCTTGAATTTGTGGTGCATGCAAATCTAACACGATAACGCGTGTTGCACCAGCTGTTTCTAATAAGTTTGCTACTAATTTTGCAGTAATTGGCTCACGTGCTTTTGCTTTACGATCTTGACGAGCATAGCCATAGTAAGGCATTACAACATTGACAGTACGTGCAGAAGCGCGCTTAACTGCATCCACCATAATTAAAAGTTCCATTAAATGTTCATTTACAGGTGCAGAAGTTGACTGCACAATGAATACATCGCAACCACGAATACTTTCTTCAATGCTAATTTGAATTTCTCCATCACTGAAATGTTTTACAGATGATTTACCTAACTCCACACCCATCTCTTGTGCAATTTCTTGAGCAAGTGGATTGTTTGAGTTTAGTGAGAAAAGTTTTAGTTTTGAGTCAGCGTAATGATATGGCATGATGCCCTCCTGTTTATATATATATTATTTTAATTTGTTCATATAACCTAATTTATTTTCCTGTCTAGCACGTGCAATTGCTAGTGCATCTTCAGGCACTTCTTTTGTAATCGTAGAGCCTGCTGCAATAAAAGCATTTTTACGAACCGTTACTGGCGCAACTAGATTCGTATTGCATCCTACGAATACGTCGTCTTCTATAATTGTTTTATGCTTATTTTTACCATCATAGTTAACAGTAATAGAACCACAACCAACATTCACATTTTTGCCAATTTCAGCATCACCAATATAGCTTAAATGCGATACTTTTGAGTCATCATTAATTTGGCTTTTCTTCACTTCAACAAAGTTGCCGATTTTCACATGATTGCCAAGTGTAGACTCAGGGCGAATATGCGCAAATGGACCAACTGCTGCCTCTTCACCGATTACGCTACTTTTAACTACAGAGCTATGAATCGATGTGCTGTTACCAATCTGGCTATCTATAATATGACTATTTGGCCCGATTTGGCAGTCTGCACCAATTACTGTATTACCTTCAATAATTGTTCCTGGAAGGATTATTGTGTCACTACCGATTTTCGCATCTGCACTAATATGTGTCGTTATAGGATTGATGATTGTTACACCATTACGCATATGACGCTCGTTAATACGTGCGCGCATTAATTCCTCTGCTTGTGATAAGGCAAAGCGATCATTAATACCCAGCGTTTCATTAAAATCCTTTGTCACATAAGCCGACACGATTTCCTCTTGCTTTTGCAAAATTTCAATAACGTCAGGTAAATAATACTCACCTTGCGCATTATCGTTGTTTACAAGCTTTAATGCTTCAAATAATAGCTTATTATCGAAACAATATGTACCTGTATTAATTTCCTTTACAAGATGTTGCTCTGGCGTTGCATCCTTGTGTTCTACGATTTGTGCTACTTGCCCGCCCTCATTACGAATAATACGTCCGTAGCCTGTTGGGTCCTCGGCAATAGCTGTTAAAATTGTAGCTTTCGCATTTTGCTCACGATGGTAATCAACTAAAGCTTTCATCGTTTCTGGTCGTATTAACGGCGTATCACCACATACGACAAGTGTTATTCCTTCAAGCTCACTTAAAATGCCTTCTGCTTGCTGAACCGCATGTGCTGTCCCTAGTTGCTCAGCCTGTAGTACATATTCACTTTTATCGCCTAGTTGCTCCTGTACCTTTTCAGCACCATGACCAACTACTGTTACAATACGGTTTACGTCCAGTGTTTCAATATGGTTAACGACATGCTCTACCATTGGCTTCCCACAAACAGGGTGTAGTACTTTATATAATTTGGACTTCATACGTGTTCCTTGACCTGCAGCCAAAACGATTGCATAAATATTTGTCATATAAGTCCTCCAATTTAACTCTAAGTCTCATATTGACTATATAGTAAATCATCGTGTTTTTCAAGGTATAGTGACTTGACAAAACGATGACATAATTAAGGCTGTAAAGAAATATTCTTTTCCTTACAGCCTCACTAGTTTCACTTATAGCTTTACGCGTTTGCTTGCTCAAGCTCTAGCGTATCATCTTCACTGGACGCATGGTATGCAGCTAATACGCTTTCTTGAATTTTGTTGCGCGTAGTCGACTTAATTGGATGTGCAATATCACGGAACTCACCGTCTGGGGTACGTTTACTTGGCATTGCCACAAATAAACCCGTATTGCCATCTATTACGCGAATATCATGTACAACAAATTCGTCGTCTAGTGTGATGGAAGCGATAGCACGCATACGCCCTTCTAGTTGTACACGTCTTAATCTTACATCTGTTACTTCCATTCTTTCACCCCCTCAATCTAAGATGCCTATGTTGGAATATAATATTCTTTTTATAGAATATTAATTCCTACTTTAATAGTACTAAACTTTTAAAATATTTCAAATATTAAAAATATTTATATTGGAATTTTGTAATAAGTGAGCAAAAAATGTGATAATCGATGGTTTTAATATGTAATATATACCATGCAAAACACCGAATTTAGTCTATTCTGAGCCTAACAAAAAAAGCTACGAGAAAGTCTTTCTTCGACTTTTTCGTAACTCCTATAGCGATTAGCTTATTTCACTAATGCAATAACTTCGATTTCTACCTTCACATCTCGTGGCAAACGTGCAACTTCAACAGTTGAACGAGCTGGTTTGTGCTCTCCAAAGTGAGAAGCATATACTTCATTCAATGCTGCAAATTCATTCATATCTTTAATAAATACTGTTGTTTTGACAACTTGATTTAGCGAAGAGCCTGCTTCTGCAAGAACTGCCTTTAAATTTTCGAATACTTGATTTGTTTGGTCAACAATATCACCATCAACTAACTCGCCTGAAGCTGTTAATGGAATTTGACCTGATGAATAAAACATATTGTTGACAATCATGCCTTGTGCATATGGTCCAATTGCTGCTGGTGCTTTTGCTGTTGATACTGTTTTCATTTACAATCTCCCCTTTTGAAAATAATTGCCCTCGCTAAGTTCAATAATACGATCCTTCTCATTTACTTCATGTAGCTTAACTAAAGAATAATAATCATCCACTAGTCTTTCATCCGCATGCTCCGCTTCAACTAAAACGGCAATGCCTGCTAGCTCACATTCAAATTCCTCAAGTAAGCTTTTCATACCATTTACCGTACCGCCTACCTTCATAAAGTCGTCGGTGATAAGTACACGTTGCCCACTTTTCATGCTACGTTTAGATAAAACCATCGTTTGAATACGACGCGAAGAGCCTGATACATAATTAATACTCACTGTTGAGCCTTCAGTTACTTTGCTATCTCGACGAACAACAACAACTGGCACATTTAAATGACGTGCTATCGCATGTGCTATGGAAATACCTTTTGTTGCTACTGTCATAATAACATCGATTTGTTGCTCAGCAAAGACACTTGCAAATACTTTCCCAACACGATTCATAAAGTCTGGATTACCAAGTAAATCCGTCATAAACAAATAGCCACCTGGCAATAAACGATCTGATTGCCCTAACTGCGTGATCAACTCTTGAATAATATCTTTTACTTCCTGCTCAGACATTTTCGGGATGTATTTCACCCCTCCTGCTGCACCAGGTACTGTTATTAAAAGCCCGATTCCCTTCTCCTCAAACGTTTCTTTCACAATCGTTAAATCCTCACTAATAGAAGACTTGGCCGATTGATACAAATCCGAAAAGTAAGTAAGGGGGATCAATTGGTGGGGATGTTCAAGCAAGTAGTATGTCATATCGACAAGTCGTTCACTACGCTTCCATTTCATAGTATGACCCTCTCCTATCAATTACGCCCCAGCTAACTAAGGGAAGTTAACCGAAAACCATTATGTCCCGTAACCATGGTTAACTAATCTGCGCAATGCAGCCCTCTTTAACAATCTTTTACATCCGCTGGAGACTTTATCTTCATTCAGTGAGTGTTTGTGCACACACTAAATTAAAAGCAAAATAAGCATTCATCTCACCATCTATAGAAATGGGAGCCTTCTACAGAATTATAATAATAATTTCCTCATTCTGTTAAGAATACGAATATTTTATACGTAAGTTAACATAAATGTACGCATTTACGCAAGTGGATTCCTCTCACCAAGCAAACGAACTGTGTACACTTCATCACAAAAACCTCTTAGCCCATTATATATTCTTGCTGTGCGTGCTTCATTATCTACTAACCCAAAAACAGTTGGTCCGCTGCCACTCATTAGCACTGCATCTGCACCAAGTCGATGCATATGCTCCTTAATCATAGCAACTTCAGGATGCAGCTTTAACGTCACGCTTTCTAATACATTACTAAGTGAGGTACATAATGTTTCATAATCTTTATTCTCAATTGCATTTATTGCCTGTGCTGTTTTTGGATGCTCTACATAATCTAGCTTCAATCCACCATATACATCTGCTGTAGATACACCAATTTTGGGCTTTGCTAAAACAACCCAACAATTTGGTGGGGCTGGGAGTTCCTCAATCTTCTCTCCACGCCCTGTTGCGCGAGCTGTTCCTCCATATACGCAAAAAGGCACATCTGAGCCAATTTGCGCCCCAAGCTCCGCCAACTCATCTATTGTTAATCTTAAGCTCCAAAGCTCATTTAATCCTCGGAGCGTTGCTGCTGCATCGCTACTTCCACCAGCCAATCCAGCAGCAATGGGGATTTCCTTATCAATTGTAATGGATACACCTTCTTTAATACCGTATGTATCTTGTAATAGCTTCGCTGCTTGATAAGCAAAATTGCGCTCATCATTCGGTACAAAGCGATCTGCTGAAATAATTTTAATTAATCCGTCCTGACGTGTTTCCAAACCAATTCTATCTGACAAATCAATCGTTGTCATTATCATATCAACTTCATGGTAGTTATCTGGTCTTTTATATAGTACATCTAGAGTTAAATTTATTTTAGCTGGAGCTTTAATGTAAAGCATATTTAAATTCCTCCCTAATAGAGCTCTCTTATACAATTAGTATTTATATTTTATCATATTCATTGTCTGGAAAACGAAATAGAAATAGTTCGAAAATAAAAAAATGCAAGGAGCTCTAGCAAGCTAATTATTGTTTTCTGAAATGTTGTCCAGCTAGAAAAGTAATCACCCTTTTTGAAGAGCTAAGAACACTAGATTTAAATTATAGTTTTGATTGATTCTTAATATTATCCTTGCTCAAAAATAAAAAAGAGGTGCCTAAAATAATTTTTAGACACCTCTTGCCAACTATTCTATATGATGGGTTTCCTTAAGTTAAAATCACTCGCTACTTTGTATCTGTAGCTTGTTGCTCAGCAAGAAGCTTTTCTGCTTTCTCAATCGCATATTTAACCATATTCCCTGCATCACGGGTAGTAATACCACCCCAGCCTTCACGTTCTACTACATCATAAAATCCAAGCTCTTTTGCAATCTCTTCCTTCAGACGATTCGACATGATGCCTTTTCGTGCCATGCAGATGACCTCCCTTTCTAAAGTTCAGTTGGCTACATTAGTATGTTTAAAACGGCAACTTTTATACAACCTCTTTAAAAACAAAAAACACTCAAAATCTGAGTGCCTTTTACATATAAAAAAGTATTAGGAATTATTTACCGACCGCGATTGCGTCATCTAAAAAAGTAATTTCTACTGCTTCTGTTAAAATATCTGTGTAGCTGTAAGAAACACGTTTACACGCATTATCTTTTTGATCGAGCTCTACTACAAATACTGCTCGATGTGTTTCACTTAGTATACCTGCACACTCAACCGTTTTTTTACGGCTACCGTTCGCTCTTATTTGCAAACGTTTGCCTAAATGACCATCTAGAGCCTTTTTAATATTGGCAATTGTTTTTGGCATTTCGCATACACCTCACTGTATATTAGTGTATCACGTTTTATAAACAATGTCAAAAATAATATATTTTATCACCATACAATTATTTTAGTCAACTTTTTTCTCGAAAAAAATTTTATTTTTTTTATTATTGTCTAAAGTTAGGCAAATTATTGTTGTTTTGCAAAGCTTGGATAAAGCGCATCCGCCAATTTACCAAATTCTTGAATTGTTAACGTTTCTCCTCGGCGTGTCGGTTCTATTTCGCTACCAGCTAAAGCAGCTAAAATTTCATCTTTCTTTTGTTTACCATTTGGTAGCCCTGCCTGCAAATTATTCAAAATCGTTTTACGACGCTGAGCAAATGACGCGCGAGTTACCTCAAATAAAAATTCTTCATCAATGACTGTTACTGGCGGTGCCTCATGTTTAATTAATCGTATAACCGCTGATTCAACGTTTGGCTGTGGCATAAACACTGTTTTTGGTACAACCATTGCAACTTCTGCTGTCACATAATATTGAATAGCGATAGAAAGAGAACCGTACTCCTTCGTACCAGGCTTAGCTGTAATACGATCTGCAACTTCCTTTTGCATCATTACAACAAAGCCACGAATAGGTAGCTGATCATGCAAAAGCTTTAATAAAATTGGTGTCGTCACATAGTATGGTAAGTTTGCAACGACCATGATATCTTGGACATCTGGCATTTCCTGGGCAATCACTTGGGCAACATCAGCCTTTAAAATATCAGAGTGCACAATCGCTACATTATCATAAGGGCTTAAAGTATCTTCAAGTACTGGCAATAAACGTTGATCGATTTCGAATGACACAACTTTTTTGGCCGCACGCGCTAAATGCTCAGTTAATGCCCCTATTCCTGGGCCAATCTCAATTGCACCACTATTTTCTGTTAGCTGTGCATGACTGACGATATTTCGTAAAATATTTGGGTCTATTAAAAAGTTTTGTCCTAAGCTTTTCTTAAACGAAAATCCATACTTATTTAAAATTTCCTTTGTGCGAATAGGTGTTGCAATATCTTTATACATTTTGTTCCTCCTGATCTAACTGTGCAATTGCTTGTGCAAATTGTATTGGTGTAATTTGAAACATTTTTAACCGTTTATGCAACTGCTTACCGTTTGTCATCCCTATATTTAATATTTCCCCTAAACGATTACGGCGTGGCTTTGATTGTGGATGTCCGATAAGGCGGGCTAACATTAAATCCTCTAGTGTAATTTCTTCTGTTTGGATATGCTCGTTCGGCGTGTATACATTTTCAAGTGCTTGGCGAATATCCTCATCACTTGCATGCTCAATGCCAAGACCTTTTCCGTTTTTAGCAATGGTTTTATTTTTCTCTAAAAATGCATGCTTTACACTTGGTATACGCTCTTCGATAATTGCTCGTATTCGACGCCCTGGATAATCTGGGTCTGTGAATACAATTACACCGCGCTTTTCATTTGCATGCTCTATACGGCGTAATATTTCCTCATTAATTGCTGAACCATTCGTTTCAATTGTATCAGCACCAACAGCACGCTTAATCGCTGTCGTATCGTCCTTACCTTCTACAACGATTATTTCTCGTATATCCAAAAATGCCCCTCTTTTCTATTGTTGTTCTTTTTCAAATTTAATGAACAAATGATAGAGCCATTTTATCATAATTTTATCTATATGTATTTTTCCATAAGTTATGTTTAGGCCATTGAAAAAAGCTTTCTCGCCTTTATAAAAGCGAGAAAGCGTTTATGAACATTTTGGCATTACTATAGTTTATTGTTGTTCGCTTGTTTTTAAACATGTAGAAATTAGCTATACTCCTAACTATTACATCGAGTTAGAAGTACAACTCTAAATCAATTTTGTTTTGATTTTTTTGAGCGCACTAATGGAAGTCAACTTAGAAACGTAATGATACGCGTCAATAGTTAACTGACCTGTATCAACAGGCCTGCTCTCTTCAAAATTTATGACATCTGATGGGACCTTGTTTCAATACGATGTTAGTTACTCCACCACCACGCACATGTGTTGCGCGTAGGCTGACTCTCTTTATCAATAAGTGTTTAGGCACTTTTCGTATTAATAGCCCATCGAGTATTCATCTTCTTGCCTATAGATTTAATTTAAAACCTTAATGCGGACTTTTTTACGTCCCCAGCTATATGCTTGTTGCTTTGTTTGTACAAGAATATCAATTTTATTTCCTTTAATTGCGCCACCTGTATCTCCTGCAATTGCATAGCCATAGCCTTCAACCCACACCTTTGTTCCTAATGGAATTACGCTTGGGTCTACAGCGATTAATTTTAAATCAGAATCGCTACGTAAGTTAATACCTGCTGCCGAAATGCCTGAACAGCCGTTACAGTACGGTGTATATGCTGTTGCTGTAACATAAAACTCCGTACCGCCAGTAGGTGCATTACTACGAGAAACACTCGCAGTGACAACTTTTGTTCCTACAGCAACTACTTTTGTTGTCGGTTCCTTTGTCACCTTTTCAGATTTCAATTTTTTATCGACAACTTTACCATTTTCTTTTACTACTACGTAAGTGCGCTCTACATTTCCTGCGACACCTTCTGTTACTACTTTCTCTTTGCCCTTAAGCAACGAAGAATCGTTTTTCTTTTCGACTGCGAAATCAACGGATTCTTCCACTACATCGGTAACCTTTTCTACGCGAACAACTACGATTTTTTCTGCTGGAGTGATAACGTTCTCCAGTTTATTCTCGACACGATCAAATTCACCTAATTGAATTCCTTGTTGTTTTAAAAAGTTAGCGACCGTAGTCGAAGTGGACCAAACTTGTCTCTCTTCTAAGCCATCGACAAGCGTTAACTGAAACGCCTTTTGAATATCGATTTTGTTATCTGCCTCTATTTCAGTATTTAAGCTTTGTGATATTTTATCGTGCTCTGTTACCTCGATATTTGCTTCTTCCAAAATGTTCTTCACTACTTTTTCAGTTGTCCATACATTTGACTCTTTCCCGTCAACTGAAACGATTACTTCTTTTGCCTGTTCCCATTCAATCGTCATTCCACTAACGATTTTGGTATCTACTGAGGGTGATACTTTATCATATTGTGATACGTTAATGTCGCTCGCTTCTAAAAGCTCGCCAACCGTTTTTGCGTGTGTTGATACTTTTTGTTCTTCCCCGTTCGCCATAATAACGACTGGTGATTTCGTTCCTTGGAAAAGAACGAATGAAATTACAGCTGCAAACAAGACAAACGATAATATTTTTGTTCTTGTTTCCTTGCTCCTCAATGATCCTAAGAACTGGCTTTTCATGGAATTATTTGACATGAAAATACGCCTCCTTGATACTCGCTGAATTATACGGACTAGATTTCACGCTGTCAACTATAAAGTTTTTTAGCCGTTAAAAAACACTTTAAAAAAAGTGTTCTAAACGCAGTATTGGAGGCATGTTCATGATTTAAACATCCAACTTAAAAAAACGGATTGCATTTGCCGTCGTAACGTTGGCAACTTCTTCCAAAGAAACTTCTTTTTGTCTCGCAATTTCCTCCGCTACTAACGTCACATAAGAAGGCTCATTTCTTTTCCCTCTATATGGGTGCGGAGCTAAATATGGCGCATCTGTTTCAATTAGTAAATGCTCTAATGGTATTTCCTTTGCCACTTCTTTTGGTTGACGTGCGTTTTTGAATGTCACGGGTCCACCTAAGCTAATCATGAAATTCATATTTATACATTCACGTGCAGTTTCCACGCTGCCTCCAAAGCAATGCATAATACCTCCAACAGTGGCGGCATTTTCTTCACGTAAAATACGCACAACATCTCCTGTTGCATCTCGATTGTGGATGATGATTGGTAAATTTAATTTTTGCGCTAACTTAATTTGTTTGCGGAACCAAAATTCCTGTACATCCTTTGGTGATTTGTCCCAATAATAATCAAGCCCAGTTTCTCCAATACCGACTACTTTAGGATGTGCTGCAAGTTCTTCAATCCATTCTAGATCCTGCTCTGTGCAATCAATCGCATCAACAGGATGCCAGCCAATTACCGCATAAATAAAGTCGTACTTTTCTACCAACTGCATAGCCCGCTCTATTGTTTTGCGGTCAAAACCAATTACAACCATTTTTTCAACTTTTGCTTCTATAGCACGGTCTATTACTTGCTGTAAATCATTATCATATTGTTCTGCATTTAAATGCACATGTGTGTCTATAAAAGTTACCATTTTTCTATTACTCCTGACGTATATTTTATTTGATTGAATTATTTCTTAGTTTTCAGAAATATTACATTTGCATTACAAAAATTCTGCCCTTTGTGACATTATATATAAGCGGAAATTAAAATTGGTTATATAGAACTAATAAATATCCTTTTTCAGGGTATTTTAATTATGCCAATATAATTTAATACACATTTTTATTTTTAAATAGCAAGAGCCTGTCGTAAACAAAATTCCCAACAGACCCTCCTTGCATTATTTTACTTTCGCTCCATTTTCAAGCTTCGGATCTACTGTAGCTAATGTTAGCACTCCATCATGTGAGCCAGCTAAAATCATTCCTTGTGATAATTCCCCACGTAGCTTCACTGGTTTTAAATTCGCAACAACAATCACCTTTTGACCAATTAATTGCTCTGGTGTGTAATGCTCTGCAATACCCGAAACAACTTGACGTTGCTCATACCCCAAATCAACCTGTAGCTTTAATAATTTGTTTGCTTTAGGGACAGGCTCACAAGCAGTAACTGTTGCTACACGTAAATCAACTTTCATGAAGTCATCAATAGAAATTTCAGCAACCTCTTCAACCTCTTGCTTTTTCGGTTGCTCCTGTGGCGTTTGTACTGAACTTTGCATTTGTTCACGAATATAATTAATTTCCACTTCATTGTCTAAACGAGGGAAAATTGGCGTTCCTTTTTCTGCTACTTTTACGTTTGGTGCAATAATATTGCCGAATGTTTCAATTGTATCCCATGCTAATAATTTGTTATCTAAACCTAGCTGTTCCAAAATACGCGCTGGTGTTTTTGTCATAAATGGCTGCAGCATTACTGCAATATGACGCAGACTTTCTGCTAGATTCGCCATAACAGATGCTAATTTTGGTTTATCCGCCTCATCCTTTGCTAATACCCAAGGGGCTGTCTCGTCAATATATTTATTTGTACGAGAAACTAGTGACCAAAGCTCCGCCAAAACGACGCTAAATTGCATTTTTTCCATACTTTCTTCATATTTAATACGTGTTTCGTTTGCATGTGCTTTTAAAGCTTCATCAAACTCCGTTGGCTGTAAATCATTTGTTGGAATAATGCCGTCAAAATATTTATTCATCATCGACACAGTACGATTTAATAAATTTCCTAAATCATTTGCTAAATCAAAGTTTGTGCGCTCTACAAATGATTCTGGAGAGAATACTCCATCTGAACCGAATGGTAGCTCACGTAATAAGAAGTAACGTGCTGCATCTAACCCATAACGTTCTACAAGCATTTCAGGATATACGACATTGCCTTTTGATTTCGACATTTTTCCGTCTTTCATCATAATAAAGCCGTGTGCAAATACCTTTTTCGGCAGCGGTAAATCAAGCGCCATTAAGAAAATCGGCCAATAAATAGTGTGGAAGCGTACAATATCCTTTCCTACCACATGCACATCTGCTGGCCAATATTTATTAAATAGCTCTTCATTATCTGAGCCGTAGCCTAATGCTGTAATATAGTTTGAAAGTGCATCTACCCATACATAAATAACATGTTTCGGATCACCAGGTACTTTAATTCCCCAGTCGAAAGATGTACGTGAAACAGATAAATCCTCTAATCCCGGTTTAATGAAATTGTTAATCATTTCATTTTTACGGGATTCTGGTTCAATAAATTCTACATTGTTTTCATAATACTTAAGTAAACGGTCTGCGTATTTCTTCATATTAAAGAAGTATGATTCTTCCTTTACCTTTTGTACATCTCGACCGCAATCAGGACATTTGCCATCTACAAGCTGTGTTTCCGTATAATATGATTCACAAGGCACACAATATAGGCCTTCATATTCACCTTTATAAATATCGCCATTATCTAAAAATTTCTTGAAGATTTTTTCTACACTCTTTGTATGACGCTCCTGTGTTGTTTGGATAAAATCATCATATGAAATATCCATTAATGCCCAAAGCTTTTTCGCTGCATCGGCAATTTCATTTACATAATCTTGTGGATTTTTGCCTGACTCAGCAGCTTTTTCTTGAATTTTTTGCCCATGCTCGTCCATACCCGTTAAAAAACGTACATCAAATCCGCGCAGACGTTTATAGCGCGCAATCGTATCTGATGCTACTGTCGTATACGCAGTACCAATATGAAATTTACCACTCGGATAATAGATAGGGGTTGTTATATAAAATGTTTGTTTTTCGTTCACGTAAAGTGCCTCCAATTACTTTGCAATATAGTATCTATTCTATCGAAGTCCGAATTTCGTTTCAATGATAGAATATTACAGCCTATTAAATGACTTATCCCCAAAAGATATGAGTGACAGAATAAGTACACTATTCAATCCATTAAAATATAATTTTTGATAAAAACGAAATATCCCTTTTTTTGGTATAAAGAAGCTTAATAAACCATTGACTTTCATTACAGTAGTTTCATTTTTCATGTTCATAGGCTCCAGCTAATTTTTTTCACAATAAATATTAAATAAATCGACAAATAATGTCGAATTTTGTAGAATTACGCCGATACATAAATAGAACCTTAATCTTATTATATCCTAAATTTTCTCAATAAACCGCGATTATAGCTTGTTTTTTAACAAATCATTTATAAAGTAACTTTTTTTTCAAACTAATTTATTGACGATTATGTAATTACTTGGTATGATTCATCTTAGACAAGCAATTCATGTCGAATTTTGTAGAATTGTTATACAATTTATTTTAAGGAGGAACTAATATTATGAAATCAACTGGTATTGTTCGTAAAGTAGATGAATTAGGACGTGTAGTAATTCCGATTGAATTACGCCGTACATTAGGTATTGCAGAAAAGGATGCTTTAGAAATTTATGTGGATGACGATAAAATCATCTTAAAAAAATACATGCCAAATATGACATGTGCTGTAACTGGTGAAGTATCTGACGATAACCTACGTCTTGTAGGCGGTAAATTAATTTTAAGTCCTGAAGGCGCAGAACTTTTAATTAAAGAAATCGAAGCAGGCTTAAAAAAATAAAATAGAAAACGGAGCTATGAAGAAAGGAATTCTTTCTAAACAGCTCCGTTTTTTTATTTCATTACTTATGATACATCTGATATACATCTCGCTTTGCTAAATTGCGTTGCTTCGCCACTTCTTTAATCGCATCCTTCGATGATATTTGCATTTCTTCTATTATATAGTCTACATGCTCTTCAATCGTTAAGTTTGTCCAAAACGCTTGCTCATCCTCTTTAATATCCTCTGAGCTACCTTCTAATACGACACAAAACTCTCCTCGAATTTCATTGTTCGTTGTCCACTCCAGCGCTTCGTTTACAGTACCACGTAAAAACTCTTCGAATTTTTTTGTTAACTCACGCGCTAAAGTAATTTGGCGGTTGCCAATAACAAGCTCAATATCCTTCAAAGTCTCCTTCAAACGATGTGGTGCCTCATAAAAGATTATTGTTTCTTGACGTTTCTTTAAGCTTTCAAGCTGTAAACGGCGGTCCTTTTTATGGCGATTTAAAAAGCCGAAAAAGTAAAATGGCTGTGGTGTAATCCCAGAAGCAATAAGCGCCGTCAATGCCGCATTCGCTCCTGGAATTGGAACAACAGCAAAGTCCTCTGCAATTGCCTTCGTTACAATATCAGCACCAGGGTCCGAAATACACGGTAATCCTGCATCGCTAACAAGTGCAACCGATTTCCCTTCACGTAAATATTGCAAAAGCTTTTCTCCACCAGCTTCTATATTATGTTCATGGTAGCTTACAAGCGGTGTTGTAATCTCAAAATAATGACAAAGCTTTTTCGTATTACGTGTATCTTCAGCCGCAATAACATCTACTTCCTTTAAAATACGTAATGCTCGCATCGTCATATCTTCCAGGTTGCCAATTGGTGTTGCCACTAAATATAAGCATGCACCTGCCTCATGCTGGCTACTTTTTTGTGATTTCATGCTTATTCCTCCCTAACTATCATCATCTAAGTATACACCATTATGCTATAATCAAACAAAAAAGCGAGGAATGCCAACTGAGAAGGTGTCCAGAAAGCTAATATTACTTTTTCGTACAACAAAAAATTGTCCGAAAAAAAGCGCGTCAGCCTGCTTTTCGGACAACCTTGAATAATAAAATTATAAATCTTTAATAACTAACATATTAGATGCACCAAGTGCCCAATAATATCCATATAGATCAGTGAAATAACCACCATCCTATTCTTCTTTGGCTATTTAATAGTTTTAGCTCCCATCATCCTTGCACTGTTTAAAACTAAACATTTCATTGTTCAGAAATGATTCCGACTTTTTGGTTAGCACTATTTATGTAAATTTCCTTTTTTTCACGCGTTAGCTGTTTAAATGCGTACTCCTGCTGCATCGCCTCTCGCTTTGTTACAAACTCCTCAAAATAAATGCATGTGACAGGTAAGCGAGCTCGCGTATATTTTGCCCCTTTGCCAGTATTATGGACAGCCACTCGCCGTTCTAAATTATTTGTATAACCAGCATATAATGACCCATCTTTGCATTGAAGGACATAGAAATAATACTTAGCTTCGTTCTCCATATAAAAGCTCACTCACTTCTGCTGTATAATTATTGGCCTCATCATACACATAAAGGGGTGGTAAAATTTTCAAATCTGGCTTTCCATCTTTAATTCCTTCTATTAATAATGTATTTGCTTCCTTCCCCATTTTCGGATAAACAAAGCGAATACGCTTCGGTTCTATACGATGTGCTCTCATAGCAGTAACAATATCGAGCAGTCGACCCGGACGGTGTACAAAAGCAGCTTTACCACCCTGCTTTAATAAACGGCTTGCAGCAATTACTGCTTCCTCTAATGTTAAGTGAATCTCATGACGCGCAATCGCATGATGCTCGCTTATGTTTTTATCGCTCATCTCATGTGCTAAAAAATATGGAGGATTACATGTTACAGCATCATATTTTTCAATACCTAATTTATCTGCTACTTCCTTTACATCATCTAATGTCATTGTAATTTGCTGTTCTAATCCATTATAGCGCACACTTCTACATGCCATATCGTATAATCTTGGCTGCAACTCTACCCCTGTAATTTGTGCCTTTGTACGCGCACTTAAAAATAATGGAATTACACCATTACCTGAACATAAATCAACAATATGTCCTTTACTTTTTGGTATATTCACAAAACGTGCCAACAGTACTGCATCTAGGGAAAAAGAAAATACAGAGGGACTTTGAATGATACGCAAATCCTCTGCTAATAGATAATCTAAGCGCTCATCACCTTGTAACCATTGTTCCATTTCTAACACTTCCTTCAAGCTATTTCTTTATGATGAACTAACAAAAAAGAGGGACTGTTAGGAAAGCAAATGTTCATCTGCCATCCCATCAGCCCTTCCAAGTTTTTATAAAAAATTATGCAATCTAAAAAATATAGTACAACATTCTCAAAGTATTGCTCATTACAAAGGGAGTGTCCGAAAGTTATTTTGAGACACTCCCTTTTCATTATCTATGTTGTTTTATTTAAAAACGATAGGCAAAACAAGCAATCCTCACCTTTTCGCGAGCTGCCAAAATGAACGTGGCACACATGAAATCCTTCATGATAAAGACGTGCTAGGTTATCATAACCCTCACCAATATCCGCCACATCACTTTTGCGCTCCTCATTTTGTATCGCTTCATTCGATTGCAATTCATCTAAGCGAGCACGTAGGTGAAGATTTTCCGCTTGAAGTGTTTGATGCTCCTCCATCATATGTGCAACAAACTGTTTTAAATAGTTAAATTGCTCTTGTATCGCTTCAAGTTGTTGTTCGAATTCCATAACGGTATTTAAGAAATTACGGTCCTTCACTCAAGCCACCCCATTAAATCTTTATCTTTTTCAGCAGAAGTCTATCACCTTTATCAATTACATCTAAACTTTTTCACGTAATCTTCTAGAAAAGTTAGACGTACTGAGTCTATATAAGATTTCCTTCACATTGCAATATTTCATCGAGCGTATACTCTACTGTTCGCTCTTGTTCCTGTAAATATACTTGAATTAAACGTTCTAATACATTTAAGCCTATTACTTTTCCGATACCATTTGGCGTCATTGTCGTTTCGCCAATATCCGGCATCCCTTCCTTAGCTGTTTCGTATTCGTCATTCTCATATTTTAAACAGCACATTAAACGACCGCAAAGTCCTGAAATTTTCGTCGGATTTAAAGATAAGTTTTGATCTTTAGCCATTTTTATTGATACGGGATCAAAATCACCTAAAAATGTTGAACAACATAACATTCGACCGCATGGACCGATACCACCTAATAATTTTGCCTCATCGCGGACACCTATTTGACGCAGTTCAATACGCGTACGGAAAACTGATGCGAGATCTTTTACAAGCTCACGAAAATCTACGCGTCCTTCCGCAGTAAAATAGAAAATAATTTTATTGCGGTCAAACGTATATTCAACATCGACTAGCTTCATATCTAAGCTATGCTCGATAATTTTAGCATTAGCTAAATCAAACGCACGTTTTGCCTCTGCTTGATTTTCATCTACTTGAATACGATCACGCTCATCCGCTGGGCGTACAACTTGCTTTAATGGTAATACAACATCATTTTCCCCAACTTCCTTAGTAGGTATAATGACTTTACCATATTCAATGCCTCGCGCTGTTTCTACAATGACGTATTGATTTTCCTCTAATTCGTACATTGCTGGATCGAAATAATATATTTTGCCCGCTTTTTTAAAGCGAACACCAACTACATTATACAAATGTGTACCCCTCCTGCAGATTCAGCATAAGCTGCTCCATCAACAACGTCCTATTCATATTACGTTGCAGCTGCTGTCTAGCTTGTAAAATTGCCTGCATTTGATTTGATAATTGCTCGTATGTCGTGTGTAAGGCTATCTCTTTAAAAGTTTGTAGCATATCTGGATAAGTGCAAGCAGATTCCATATTTGCTTTTAATGCGACAATATCGCGGTAAGCAAAAAGCAGTAAATCAAGCGCCTGCTCCATTTCGCTTTTTTCTTTAAAGGAAGGTAGCCACTCTTCATGTACGATTAACATCGCCTCATGGACATTTTTTCTGACAGCTTCTATTAATTTTAACACTGTTTTTCTCGCGTGTGCAAATAGGTCAGCTTTTGCCAAAAAAAGTGCCGTTTCTATTTCATTTGCTACCATACTCACCGTAGCCGCCATTGACTGTGTAATACCTTGCTCTACTAATTGCTGCATAATAACTTGTCTCGGTATTTGTGAAAATTTTATATGCTGACAGCGCGAACGTATCGTTGGTAACATCGATTGAATTTGCTCCGTTAATAAAATCGCTATCACATCGCCATCTGGTTCCTCTAAAAACTTTAGCAGTGTATTAGCGGAAGCCACATTTAATTTATCTGCGTGATGAAGCACATAAATTTTTCGTCCTTTTTCCACAGCCGTCATCGTCATTTCAGAAATAAGCTCTCTCACTTGGTCAACCTTAATAAATTGTCCATCAGGTTCTATTTGTCGAATATTTGGATGATTACCTGAATCTACCCTTAAGCAGTTTCGACATGTTTCACATGGAACATTATTCGACACATTTTCACATAATAAAAGCTTTACAAAAAACTGCATTACAGCTTTTTTTCCGCTACCTTTTTCGCCATCAAAAATATAGGCATGAACCATTCTATTTTTCTCGTAAATTGTTTGAATTTGCTTTATGACTACAGGCTGTAGCGTCTCTAGCTCATTCATATTATGTGCCATTTGCTTCACCTTTTCACATCTTCAAATTTATTTCGTATTAGCACAAAGACTCAACTGATTGAAGCGTCATTTTATCCATCTTAGAAAAAAGCCCGTGTCATGTGGTGGAGACACGGGTTTTACATATATAGATTAATTAATAATCCTTTAATTTCACCTATTTTAGCTAATAGGTCGATCGTTTCCTTTTCTTCATCTAACAAATCTTGCGCCAATTCAACCAGGCGTTCATCGATTGTTTCGATGATTTTTAAACGACGCCCTTCGCCAAAGCGATTCCACGTATGTGATTGCTTCATTTCGAGACCATAATCAACAGCTTCTTGTAAAAAGCGTTTGATAAGCATTTTATAACGTGTCAGCTCACGTAAATTACGCGACCTCGCTACACGCTCCCCTGCTGCCGAAATATCACCAAGTAAACGTGTTAATTGCTCTGTTTGCATTTTAGAGCCTTGCTTTACAACCATCTCTCCAAAACGATTAGCGCCTTGTGTTGTAGGCCTTAGTTCATTGCGATTTGTGTTTATAACACGTAGATCTTGATTGATTTTCAATGAATTTCCCTCCAGCGCTACTACTAATTATATGTTAGCTATCATTCGTTCGGAATTAGAAATGATGGAATTGCTCAATTGGCAGTACAAATACCGTAGCGCCCCCAACTTCTACCTCAACAGGATATGGGATATAGGAGTCTGCATTGCCTCCCATCGGTGAAACTGGTGCTACCATTTGTTCTCGTGCCCGACAGTTTTCTCGGATAATATCTAAAAGCTTCGGTATTAGCGAATCATCTGTACCAATTAAAAATGTTGTATTTCCTGAACGTAAAAACCCACCTGTACTTGCTAGTTTTGTTGCTCGGTAATTATTTTTAGTTAATGCATTCGATAAACGGTTACTGTCTTGATCTTGTACAACGGCTACTACTAATTTCATCCGCCCTCACCCCTTCAATAAAATTGATAGTACTATTATAGCACAATACTGTCATGCAATTCATTTACTTTTAAACTATAACCTCTTTTAAAATTTCCCAAACATCTTCAATTACTTCATCCAATGACTTCGAGGCATCTACTGTACGAATTCGTTCTGGATAACGTCGTAGCACCTCTTCATAACCAGCATGTACTTTCTCATGAAACGCTAAACTTTCGGCATCTAAACGATTAATTTCATCTGAACGATTCGCTTGAATTCGCGCCAATCCAACCTGTGCCTCTAATTCAAAAAAGATTGTTAAATCAGGCATTCTTTTACCTATCGCAAATTCGTTAATACTAAGCACTTCATCCACACCAAGCTCTCTAGCATAGCCTTGATATGCTAGCGAGGAATCAATAAATCGATCACATAACACATGCTTCCCAGCTTGAAGCGCTGGTGTAATTTTTTCATAAAAATGCTGGCTACGCGCTGCAGCATACAGCAATGCTTCTGTATGCGCATCCATTTCCTTATATTCTGGATTTAAAATAACTTCTCTAATATTTTCAGCAATGCGAATTCCTCCTGGCTCTCTCGTTGCTAAAAAATTTATATTATGTTGCTTTAAGCGTTGTACAATCTCTTTTAGCACAGATGTTTTTCCAGCTCCATCTGGCCCTTCAAATGTAATAAATAAATTGCTTACCATGTTGTTATATTCCTCCGACTACTGCTTTATGACATAAATATGTTTTTTGTTTAATTGATGATCCCCTTGAAACGCTGCCCCTATCGCTAGTAGTTCCTCTAATTGACTTAGTTTTGCGACAGTAATTTTTTCCCCAGGTATGAACAATGGAACCCCAGGCGGATATGGAATAATCATCGATGCCGCAACACGCCCTATTGCACGCATATAAGGTATCCATTCCTTCTCAAGCTGCTCTACTTCCTCAAAGCTATATTCTGGCATTACGATTTTAGTTAAGCTAAATTGTTCACTTAATTTTGGTAATGCCTCTTTCTCTGTTGTTAGTAGCACTGCAACAGCTTCTTTTATACGTATACGCATATCTGCAAAAGGATATGCATCTCCTCTTTTAAGAAGTGGTAAAATTACTAACACTTGCTCTGCATCCGCAAGTTCTACATATAATTGGTTTCGCTCTAGCTGTTCCTTAAACTGAAAGCCTGTATATCCTCGTACACGTAATAGCAATTTTAAAGGGTCATCTACCTCAATAACAAGCAGCTCGTCAATCGCCCGTAGCGATTCTATCCATTGCATCCGCTTTTCCATTAAATAATGTGCATCTGCTTCAATATATGTGCTAACATAATGCCTCGCATCATCTAAAGACGCTAACAATAGATAAGAGGGGCTACTCGATTGCAGCATGCGTAAATATTTATTCACTTTTTCACTTTCCACAAGAGATGATTTCACATGTAAAAATGAAGCCATTGTCATTGCTGGTAATGTTTTATGTGCCGATTGTACAACAATATCTGCTCCTAACGCTAAAGCTGACATAGGAAAGCTATCACTCGCAATAAAATGCGCTCCATGAGCCTCATCCACTAGCACTGGAATTTTATATGTATGACATAAATCTATAATTGATTTTAATTGTTCGGTTACAACACCGTAATATGTAGGTGATGTTAAAATAACTGCCTTCACGTTTGGGAAATGCTGCAAAGCTTCTTTCACTACATTTAAATCAATATGTGTAGGAGTAAATGTATACTCGTCCCATTCTGGCGCTAAATAAACAGGCTGTACACCAACTAGCTCTAGTGCATGGAAAATCGATTTATGCGCATTACGTTGAACAAGAACTGTATCGCCTCTTTGACATGTTGCATAAATCATCGCTAAGTTCCCAACAGTTGAACCATTTACTAAAAAAAAGCTGCGGTCTGCTTCATACGTTTGACGTAGCAATTCCTCCGCTTCAGCAATAGCCTCCTCTGGTTGATGAAAATCATCTAATCCTGTCAACTCTGTCATATCATAGCGTAAGGCCTGCTGCATTTCCTTTGGTAAATTTGAAATACTACCATTTTTATGCCCTGGTACATGCAAAGAATGCGGCTCTTGCCCAGCGAATTTTTGCAAAGCTTCCACAAGCGGACGCTCTCGTTTCATCTTCCTTCACTCCGTTCGTCTTTCTGCTCTTATTATATCAAAAAGAGCGTCTGGAAAATACCAGCGCCCTTAATATCAGTTACGTTTCAACCCCAGATTCTTATCGAACTGATTCTAAAATCATCACTACTCGCTGCTATGCTAGTCTCCCTCCGAAATCTGTGATACCTCAGAGGTTTCGGATTAACAGGGAAATAAAGGCTCAATCATCCCAACATTTAGGGGAGAAGTCACATTGGTCACTAATACAAAGACGTTTCTCGTCGCAGAAAATCTTTACTGAATCAAGATAAAGCCACGCCCTGATAAATAATGAAATACCATACTATGAGAAGAAGGACAAAACGATAAATCATGATTTTGTAACGCCACGCCTCATTCGTGTAACTCGATTCTATTTTAATTTTTAAAAACCATCCAATAACAATACATAGGAGGCTCCAAAATACGGATGGATTGCCCTTCATAAGTAAAGTAACAAATATTATAAGTATTATACAAGCGTCAATTAGATGCTGCCATATCGTTGAATACAGCTTTAATTTTTTCCCGTCATGTCCCTGTTGCCAAATATGCCTCTCCGCTATTTTCAGTACAATAACTAGTAAAAGTATCACAATATAAGTCATGCTACTTCGCTCTGTTATTGGGAAATATAAAGCCGCAAACGTCTGATAAAGCTCGACATCATCAATCACAAACCATTGCTCTTTCGCATCCTTGAAATATATATATGACCTCTCCGCCCATTGCATATAATAACGCTCTACTGTACGGTCCGCATACTTTAACTGTATTGCATATGTAACTTGAGTATTTTTCGGTACAGTAATAGGTTGCATTTCGCTTAAAGCTCTCTCAAAACTGGAAATCAATGCATCGCTCGTTATATTTTTTACACCAAATCGATAAATAGAGCTTGGATTCCCATCACCTAAAGTACCTAAAATCTCAACGATCGAACTTTCTGCAGTCGCAGTTTGTTTAAATTGCTCAGTAGGAAACGTTATAAACAGTAAAAAAGCAATAAGCATACTGAGAGGGAGCAATACAGTCGGTAGCAAAGCTGTTTTCTTTTTTTGCAACCGTTCTTCTAGTAAACGATATTGTTGCTCCTTCTTTTCTTTACTAGGCTTTACAGCTAATTGTTTAAAATCAAACATCTTCTTCCCTCCCCATTATATTACGCAATGCTTTTAATCCCTGTGCCGTATAATTTTTTACCTGTACCTCTGATAATTCTAAATAATGAGCAACCTCTTTCACCGATAATTCTTCAATATAACGAAGGACAATCACTTCACGATAATTTATTTTAATTTTTGTTAGTGCCTTATATAATTCTTGTACTTCCTGTGAACGCAGCAGTAGCTCCTCAGGTAATGAGGCTTCATCCGCATAATCTTTTTTCGGTAAAGGTAGCCATTTTAAATGCCTTTTGCGCCTGAAATGGTCGTATACTAAATTTCGCGCGATTCGAATAAGCAATGCCTTTTCATTTTGCACTTGCTTTGTGTGATAAAAGCAAATCAATTACGCCTTGGCGTAATTGCGTCCAGATTTTTTTCGAGCTTGCTCGAAAAACTCCTCTTCAAAAATCTGTGACATCCGCCGGGGCGTTTATCTTGATTCAGTGAGTATTTGGACACCCACTGAACCATAGAAAACAAAATATAGCATTCATCTCGCAACCTGTAGAGGTGGTAGTTTTTTGCTGAATCCAGATAAACGTTTCTTGAACAAAATCATCAACAATTGCTGGATTTGTTGTTAAAAAGAGTATGTATTGATAAATTGCTTCATAGTGTCGCTCATATACAATCTGCACACCATCCCTCCTTCTCTTCTATAATTAAAGACGAATAAACTAAGTATTGGAATTAGTAAACGTGAAAAAGTTTTAAGAATATGCATAAAAAAGGGCTGCCTTTTAGCTGCCTTTTTTATCTTGATTCAACGAATATTTTTTGCGACCAGTAACCGCAGAAGCAAATGTTTTTGTACTTTTCATAGATTTTGAAAGGGTTTCCTTCGCAAGCTCGAAAGAAATCTTAACTTAAGTTAGTCAAAGCGTAATTTATCATCAATCCAGAAGCAGTTTTGGAGAAGGTACTTGTTATTTTTTATAATGACACTTTTGACTGATAGATAAAATTCGTTTTTAGGGGTTTTTATGTTTTTTGACAAGCAAGGAAATAAATCAATTTTATTTTAAGGCATGTGTAAATATTGATTTCTATGGGATATATTTTAATGAAACGTCATGTATTAAAGTTATTTTTCACTATGATTTAAGGTAATTGCTTACCAGTAGGTGGATATCTGAAAATCAATTAGGTTGAGACTAATTCTTTTTAGGGTGACCAAATAAACTCTTTTTGAGTTGTTCTATCAGGAATTTGTGCATTCCTATCAGTAACTTTAAGGTTTCTATTAGTAAGTTTTTGAGTTCTATCATTAACTTTTGCACTTCTATCAGGAAAGCCATAGAAAATTCTATGTGCATACAAAAAATTGCTTATCTGCACTGCTTCATATGGTATTCGCTTGAAAGGTATAGTCATTGTTTGTTTACGATACCACGCCGAGCTGACCTTTTCGGTCTTTGGTAGTTAGGGGCTTCCCTTTTTTTAAACAAAAAAAC
>NZ_HG964412.1 GCF_000612805.1 Bacillus ndiopicus
CTGGTGTTCCTGGGTTACCTCCTGGTGTTCCTGGATTGCCTCCTGGATTTTCTGGGTTACCACCGCCAGGGCTAACTGGTTTCATCGGTATATCATGTCTTACAATATCGAATTCAACTGAAATAATTGGACTCGTATATGTTTCATATCCTGCTTTTGTTACAACTAAATAGTAATCCGCTTCTGGGAATACCATGTATGCGTAGAAACCGTTGATATCGCTTAATTGCTCTGGGCTAGCGTTATCATTCGGTGCAAAGCCAGGAATTGCAGGTAATACTACTTTCGTACCCGGTGTAATTCCTTTCGCACGGTTTCTTGGTGTGTCTGCATAATATAGTGTTACTGTAGCGCCTTCAATTTTCTTGCCAGTGTTTGCGTCACCTGTCGTTTCATCGTAAACAGTGCCGTATGGGTCAACTAATTCCTCTGAAATATTAAGCTCATCAATATTTGCCAAGTTAAGCACTTTATCCTTGACTAGTATCAATTCTTTGCCTGGCTCAAATTCATAGCGCACTTCCATCGTATAGTTACCGATTGCTAAGTTTTCTGCTGCGAAAGTACCATTCTCCCCTAGAGGGAATGCTTTTGGTGCACCGTTTTCCGAAACATAGTTGCCCGTTGCATCCTTCAAGTAAACATTTAATTTACCCGCAAAAGCCTTAGTTAGCAATGTGGTAGTACCGTTAGGTTGCTTGAAGAGTACGATACCTACAGCAGTAATTTCTGCTGGAACTAAGTTACCCTCTGTTGGGTTATCCGTGCCTTCAATAATCGCTTTTTGTGTAAATGGAATAAGCGTTTGTACGCCACCAATATTCACTGGATGTTTGTAAGTAATCGTATACTTCTCTCCCTGTTGAACAAGGTGGTAGTAACGGCCTTCCGAATCAGTAGTAATTGTTTCTTCCTCACCAGTTACAACATTTCTCACTACAATTTCCTTGTAAGGGAGGATTTCTCTAGTTTCATTGTCACGTAGAACACCTGTAAGTGCTGCTGGCATTGTAATGACAACTGCATCATCTTCATTGTAAAGTACGCCTGATGGGCTAGTAGCATTCGTTTTCGCAATCACTTTATGCTCTTTTGGTGTTACCTCAGTCAGTTTCGGTGGTGTATATGAAATCGTCGCTTTACCATTTTCATCAGTAATAGCTCTGCCTTTTTCCACACCATCAACGATAAAGATAACTTCCTCGCCTACTACTGGCTTGCCATCTTGTCCTGTTAAAGTAGCTGTTAAGTCAACAGGAGTTTTACCGTCTCCACGTACCTTTTGCTCTTTTGGTTCTAGGGCAAGTGTACCTGGAAGATATCGAACATTTTCAAATGGAGCTTCAGCGGTTACGTTCTCTTTAATTGTACCCGTGTACTCTCGGCTTGTTGGTGTTGTTGTGTAACCATCTGCCGTATAATCATTTTCTGTTACTACATACTCTGTGCCATTTAAGATACCTTCAATTAGCAATGTTTGTCCATGTTTCAAATAGAATTTATCCCCAGATTTAATCTTTCCTTCTGTCTTGTCAGATTTCGTATAATTATACGTTTTGTCTGCACCTACTCCAGTAAAGATTACTGTGTATTCAAATTCCTTATTTTCATCACTACCATTGCCTGTAACTATATTGCTAACTCGCAAGCTTCCTGGAGCATCTTTGTGATTGATAAACTTTGCTTTCGCTTCTTTTCCTTCTTCGATGCTACCTGTAAAGATAAAACTTTCTGGTGTAGTCGTATAGTCCTCGCTTGTGTAATCTGTCTGTTGAACAGTATAAGTAAGACCTTCAAGTAATTTAGGGAATGTAACTTCCTCGCCATGCTTCAGAATGATAGATTCTCCATTTTTTAGCGTAGCCTCTATTCCATTCTTCACATATACATATTCTGCATCATCTTCCCCATCGAAGATAATAGTATACTTAAATTCTTTGGTTTGATCTCCACCATTGCCCGTTACAGTGTTGCTCACTAGTAAACTACCTAAAGCATCTTTATAATTGATAAACTCTGCTTTAGCTGTTTTCCCTTCTTCGATGCTACCTGTAAAGATAAAACTTTCTGGTGTAGTCGTATAGTCCTCGCTTGTGTAATCTGTTTGTTGAACAGTATAAGCAAGACCTTCAAGTAATTTAGGGAATATAACTTCCTCGCCATGCTTCAGAATGATAGATTCTCCACTTTTTAGCGTAGCTTCTATTCCATTCTTCACATATTTATAAGTTGCGTCCTTGTCTTCCCCATCAAAGATAATAGTATACTTAAACTCTTTGTTTTGGTCTCCACCCTTGCCTGTTACAGTGTTGCTCACTAGTAAACTACCAAAAGTATCTTTATGATTGATAAACTCCGCTTTCGCTTCTTTTCCTTCTTCGATGCTACCTGTAAAGATAAAACCTTCTGGTGTAGTCGTATAGTCCTCACTTGTGTAATCTGTTTGTTGAACAGTATAAGTAAGACCTTCAAGTAATTTAGGGAATGTAACTTCTTCGCCATGCTTCAGAATAATAGATTCTCCACTTTTTAGCGTAGCTTCTATTCCATTCTTCACATATTTATAGGTTGCGTCCTTGTCTTTCCCATCAAAGGTAATAGTATACTTAAACTCTTTGGTTTGATCTCCATCCTTGCCTGTTACAGTGTTGCTCACTAATAAACTACCTAAAGCATCTTTATAATTGATAAACTTCGCTTCAGCTGTTTTTCCTTCTTCGATGTTACCTGTAAGAATAAAATCTTCTGGTGTAGTTGCATAGTCTTCACTAGTGTAATTTGTCTGTTGAACTGTATAAGTAAGCCCTACAGGCAAATTATTAATAGTTATTTTTTCATCATGTTTCAGTACGATAGTTTGACCAGATTTGATTGTTCCTGTCGTGTTATCAGACTTCGTATATGAATACGATTTGTCCGAACCTTCGCCAGTGAAAGTAATCGTGTATTCAAAGTTTTTATTTTTATCACCACTGCCAGTTACCGTATTATCAATTAACAGATGTCCGTGAATTGTTCGGTTATTGACATACTTCAACTCGGTTACTTTGCTCTTTTCGATTACACCACTATACACTCGACTTTCTGGCTCTGTCGTATAACCATCATTTGTATAGCTTTCTTGTGTAACTGTATAAGAAAGACCTTCAAGTAATTTAGGGAATGAGATTGCCTCACCATGCTTCAGAATGATAGTTTCTCCACTTTTTAGCGTAGCTTTTACTCCATCCTTAACATATTCATATTCCGCATCCTTGTCTTTCCCATCAAAGATAATTGTATATTTAAACTCTTTGTTTAAATCTCTGCCATTACCTGTTACTGTATTGTCGATTTTTAATCCACCCATAGCAGGTGTTGGCACAACTAGTGGATTATCAGTTGTTACTTTTACTCCGTCTACCCAAATAGGCTTCCCTGGCGTATTTCCTACATATACTTGATAAATTCTTGTCGTTGGTAGCCAAGTATTTGTATCAATATAAGTTTCCTTTAGTTCATAATACCCTGGATCTGGGAATAAAAGATTAAGTTTCCCGTCGCTACCTGTTGTTCCTTTTGCAACTTCTTTTCCATCGTCCTTCTTATACAACGTAAACTCTACCCCTGGAAGTGGCTTACCATCTGGATCTACCTTCTTCAGTGGTAATAAAGCATTGGAACTTGAACTGCCGGCTACGTCTGAGCTATCTAACGTGCTTTCGCTTTTTGCACTGATAGATTCTAATTTATCATCACCCGCAAGCTTTACCTCATTGCTCATTTTATCTCCAGCTTTTGCTTTAGTTGTATCAACCTCGGTTTGATACACAAACTGGTAAAACTTGTTTGGGTCATCCATTTTGAATGTTAGAACTGTAGTGCCATCCGCACCTGGTGCTGCCTCTACTTGAACTTCACTATTTGGATCACTTAGATCTAGCGCTGCCCCTTCTCGTTCTAGAGCACCACTAGAAGTCAGGTTAGCACGATATACTGCCATACTTGGTGCTGTCAACACGAGCTTTCCGTCTATATCATAGCGCAGCTTCATACCTGCACCTAAAGTATCTTGTAAATAAACTTCCTTCTCCATATTAAATGGTGGGGTATAGTTCACTGTCCATTCTAATACTCCTGGAGTTGGCTTCGTTACCGATTTGCCTAAAGATTGAACTGGTACAATCACCTTACGTTGCTCAGTGATAACCTTTTCCTCTCCCCCCCATGTCATATGAAGATCAGCTTTGTTATATAGTACCTGTTTGTTTGTGCCGTTTGTAGTGTATTCCTCTAAATATTTCTCTAATGCTGCATTTGATGGTCTTGCTTTTACTAAAATGACATAAGGACTTTCTAATTTAGAGAAAGTGAAAGTTCCTACGTTGCCACTATGTGAAAAGCTAACTACATGAGCATCCGTGCCTGGTTCTATAATTGTTCTAGCATCGTTTCTAATACCATACTCAGTACCGCCACCGTTGTCTGAATAGCTCTTCCAAAGCTCAAAATCTTTCCCCTCAGAAAATGGAACGAACTCCCAACCTTCAGGCAATGTGTCCACCAGCTTGATATTGCTGATTACTCGACTACCACCAGCCTTAGCCATTTCGTCTGTATTATATCCCGGATTATTTAAACTTAGACGGAAAGTAACCGTCTTAGTTGTTCGGTCATAGGCAGAGATTGTCCATGCTTCATTACTATCATTTCTAATATAGCTGCCAACGTTATTTGGATTAACATTTTCAGGCGTACCATCTACCTTCAATGGTTTTGATGCATAGAGCATATCTTTATTTAACATGCGTATATGAAGGGACGCTGAAGCTTGTGCTTGTTTTACGGCTCCACCATCAAATAATAAAGCCCTATTCCAGCGCACTTTCTCTGTCTCAATATTCTGCCTGAAAAGAACAGCTGGGTTAGTTTCAAGCGCACGGAAGCTAAAAGAAGCAGCTTGGTCAGTATTGTAACCAGTCACTTTAATCAAATCTGCCACCACTTCACCGTTTACTGTTAAAGGAATAGCCTCCAAAGTTAAGCCATCCGCGCTTTTAAGAGTACCTTGTTGATACTGCTTCCAAAGCTGTGCTGTATTTATATTTGCTTTTATTTTTGCAATGGTTTCTGCACTAACCTCACCAGTTTCATCCACTGCATTATCTAATACATTTAAATCTCCACCATGCACTAGCACATCATATACTACCGCATCTGGCAAGGCATATTGTGGAGCTAGGCGGACTGTCCATGTTATTCCGCCAAGATTGAAATCTTCCATTGAAATAGAGGCACCTTTTGTAAAAGTATGCGCACCGATAGTAACAATTGCCTCATCAGTTACTGCGGTAGGTCTTAAACCAGTCTTTACTTCATTATTCTGAATACCGTCTGGTGTGTCCAAATTCCAGTTTGCACGTGGATCGATTCTGAATTCCGAACCACTTTTCACCTTAGTTTTAATCACTAGCTCCACTTTACCATCAATATCCCCAAAGGAATAAACACTGTTCTCATCTGGTGTAATTGATTGTACTTCTGATGCAGTACCATCCACCCATGTCTGCCATGTTGCTGATGTAAATTCAAGCCCATTAGGCAGTACATTTGTGATAGTAAAATCTTTTAAACCTTTTTTGTTATAATGGTTAACAATAACTTTCCATGTGATTGTTCCATTGCCATGGTCATAGACTGCAGATGTTTGAATCCAGTCTGGAGCAAAAGAAATCTCTTGACCTGCTTCCTTTAATTTATCATTGTCCTGTCTTAATTCCACTCTGCCAAGCATAACTCGATAGCTACGGCCAAGATTGCCTGGTGGATTTCTATGCTCATAATAGTAGCTTTCCTTTGGAATCCATGTTTTATATTCGACCTTTGGATCCTTGCCTGTTCCCACTGGGAAAATATAAGTCAAAGATCCGTCTCCACCAATGGTTGGAGCTACCTCAATACCATTTACTTTAAATGAACCTGGCACATAGACACCACGTACATTACCACCAGTATTATAAGTTGAAGGGTTTGTATAAAACGTTTTCCCGTCTAACGGTAGCTTGATTGTTTTATCAAACTGATCAAAAGCGGATACTGTTGACTCCCAAGTAACTGCTCCCTCAACAAATTGTGCAGCTTGAAGTCCGCGATAGCCATACTGATCCCATCTAACCATTCCTGGTGAGCTTATAGTAATGCTATACGCTGCCGTAACATCTGGGTTCTTCAACTGATAAGCTGTCCCAAAAATGTCGATAGGCTTTGTTTCACCATACGCCATTCCTGTTACATCGGCATCGGCAGTTGTTTCAAATCCGAAAACAACATCTCGTCCAACACCATTGAAGAAGTTATCATCGCCGTCAAATACAATCCTGATACTGTTTGGTGTGAAATAGACGGTAGCAAGCTTCTTTGGACCAAATTCAGTCTGTGCATTTAGGGGTTTAGTCGCTGTTGGAAGCACTACTTCCTTGAAGTAAACTTCTCTCTTCAGCTCAATCGAATCACCCTTCTGAATGTACTTAGTAGTATCATTCTCATGCTCCGTATTTGCAAAATCGCCTTTCACTGGCACTTTGAGACCTTCCGACTTAAGCGTAAATTGCTGTCTGCCTAAAATCATGCCAGCAGCTGGATCAATAACAGCATCTCCCTGTTTTATCTCCAACGGAAAGGTTGAATTTTCATCCATAAACACTACTGTTTTATCTGCAGGTCCTAGTAATTTTGGTGCAACAACTTTCGCTGTGTCTCCTGTTACTAATTGAACAGCTTCTTTATCTGTTATTGTCTCACCAGTGCCGACTGGTTCATCATTCACAGATTTATCTACTTCTAGGTCTATTAAACCTTCTGCAGATGCAGGAACAGCGAATGTCAATGTTTGCAAAATAAGCATCAATACTAGCCAAAGTGATAACATTGATTTGCTTGTACTGCGTTTTTGTTTCATGCTTCAGATCTCCTCCTTTTCCTCATATGTTCTTGCCGACTGTACGATGATTTACCTTTCGTTTCTTCGAAATATTGCAGAGCCCCAAGCTCCACAAATATGAAGGGAGGAAACCATGTATCGACACTTTTCCCTTACACATGCTGTCAAATATCAGCATATGTTGAGCTGATACAGCGTATCCAGTCAACTTTACCATTAGGAGTTGAACAAAATCTGAACATTTTCGACTATAATTCCGAACGCATTTTTTGCTGCTTTTTCTAAAATGATAAGGGGTGTTAGAGGCTACAGAAAATTATTAAAACTTATTCATTCTTACTTTCTATCAAATAATCCAGCAGTTTCACACGTAATAACCCTTTATTCAAACTGGAGAGCAATTGATGCTGATAGAACAAAAGATTTTTATCTAAAGAAAAAGCCGAACTACCATGAAAACATTTATTTAAAGTCTCATGATAATTCGGCTTTTCTATTTGATTATAAATTTAACTTTTGTCTCTAGTGTTTATATTTTAAATTCATTTACAACATTATTTAATTCCTCTGCTAGCCTTGCAAGGTCATTTGAACTTTGCGCTACCTCTTCCATAGCTGCGCTAGTTTGCTCAGATGAAGCAGATGTTTGCTCAATTCCTGCTGCGGATTCCTCAGAAATAGCAGCTATATCTTCAATGGAACCATTCATTTCATAGCTGTTTTTAGTAAGCGTAGCTAAGCTTTCAGTTATGGTAGTAATACTATTCACCATTTCCATTACGGCTTGATTAATGCTATTAAATTTCAGACCCGTTGCTTCAATTTGAATTGTCCCTTCTTCGACTTCTTGATAGCCACCCGATAATGACTCTACAACAGCAGTTGATTCGTTTTGAACATTTGTCACGATTTTAGTAATATCTAAGACCGAATCAGACACTTGCTCAGCTAGCTTTTTAACTTCATCAGCTACGACTGCGAAGCCTTTGCCGTGCTCGCCAGCTCTTGCAGCTTCAATTGCTGCATTTAATGCTAATAGATTCGTTTGATCAGCAATATCTTTAATCACAGTAACAAGGTTGGAGATTTTTTGGGATTGTGCGTCTAATCCTTTTACTTTTTGCACTGCATCCTTAACAAGAGTATCAATTTTCCCCATCTGTTGCTTGGATATTTGCATAGAGCGGTTTCCTTCACTTGTCATTTCTAAAACTTTAGACGAAACTTCATGGATTTGCATACCTGTTTTATTTGCAGTTTCTACTTCTGCCGCAAAGCTTTGCATTGCTATTGCTAAATCGCTTGCACTATCTGCCTGTTTCTCTGAGCCAGAAGCAAGTTCCTGCATCGTTATAGCAATTTGCCTAGAGCCTTCTTTCACCTCGTCTGCAGATAGTGTTAGCTCCGCACTTTGTTCTCCCATTCCTTCAGCAGCATTAGAAACCTTTGTCACTAATTCCTTTAATCTACCCTGCATATAATTCATAGAATTGGCTAATTTCCCAACCTCGTCCTTTGAATTAACAGTAATTTCAGCTGACGTTAAATCGCCATCTGCTAGTAAATCCATGCGATTAGATACGATGTTTATTGGCTTGGAAAGTTTATTGGCGAAAAGCCAAATAACTGAAGTTCCGATAGCTAATGTAATAATCGCAATAATAAGAATATTAAACAAAATTTTATCAGCAGGCTTATTGAAGTCCATCATATATGTACCTGATACAACAACCCAACCCCAATGAGGGTCCTTTGCCGAATAAGCTACCTTTGGTTTAATGTCGTTTGTATCGTTATTAAATGGCCAATCAAAATAACTAAAGCCCCCGCCATTATTAGCAGCTTTAACTACTTCTTGTGTTGGATATACACCGTTAGGGTCAATAGAGTCCCAAGCATTTTGTCCTTCAATGAAAGGATGTGCCAATTCAAGACCCGCATCGTCCACAATAAACATATAGCCATTTTCACCTAAGTCTATATTTTTATTGATCGGGCGTGTACCATCACTATTTTTCTCACCTAATATTGCTATCTTTACTTGCTCTTGTGCCTCTGCTAATGGTAGATTCCCTTGTTCGACAGCCTTGTTCAGCGATTCAATTAATCCAATCGTCGTACTAACACTATTTTTTAAATTGGTCTCCCCTAGTTCTGATAGATTAGAAGAGCTTTGATAATAACTAAAAAAACCGATTACAATAATAGGTATCGTAAGAAGTAATGTAGATACAGTAATTAGCTTTGCTTTAATAGAGTTCAAATTCCATTATCCTTTCGTTTTATATACTTTTATCTATGTACTAATGATGATAGATAAAAGTATCTTATCATGATTTTCTGGAAAGTAATAAACATTATTTGCACAAAAGTACACTATTTCTCAGACACTAAAATGTTATACAAAACTGGCAAATACTTTAGGAATTTTTACTCATGCTGTGCGACATTTTCATATATCTTTATGAGAGATCGGCAAATGGCGTTTGGGATAAGAAATATTTAAATTACATTAGTATATAGATATCTATATACTCCCTCTAAAGCTGATAGTGAGTTAATTCAAATCATTTCATTTTAAAATTCCTAATAAAACACTACAAGAATACTACTTATGGCTCTTTAATTACAAATTGAATTTATTTAACATTTTATAAGAGAAATTACAAAATTCGATTAAATATTACCAAAATTATTTACTCTTATTCCAAGTATGGTATAATCATATTTTGGATTATTTGGAATAATATGAAGCTCATTAAAAAGTTAGTAAAATCTCCTTTTTAGCAGTCGATATTATGCAAATAACAAAATAAAAAGATAACAAGGGGATTTTCGAGATGAAACGATTGATGGTAATGATTTCTGTACTATTCATGATGTTTAGTACAACAGTAACTGCTGCAAATGAATACAACTGGATTGAAGGTGGGCAATCTGTTGATTTAGGAGACATTGCTTCTCTTAATCTCGATTCAGAATTTGTATTTCTTGATGGCGACAACACTAGAATGATGGCAACGGATTACGGAGATCCTGTGTCTGGCCTTGAAATCGGAACTGTTTTCCCAATGGATGATAACCAAACATGGGCAGTCTTTTTCGATTATGAGGAATCTGGTTATATTGAAGATGACGAAAAGTCAAAAATAGACGCAAAAGCTTTATTGAAAAGCTTCAAAGAAGGTACAGAAGAAGCAAATAAAGAACGTCAACCAGGTGAACGTTTTCATGTTGTTGGTTGGGATATCGAACCATTTTATGACGAACAAACGCATAATCTAACTTGGTCCATTTTACTTGAAAATGAGAACAAGGAAACTTTCTTAAACTATAATACAAGAATTCTGACAAGAGAAGGAAATATTTCTGTCATCCTTGTGACGGATCCAGAGAATAGAGAGGCAGATAAAAAGGTCCTTAGTGAAAAAATCTTGTCCCAGTTGAAAGTAAATGATGGAAAAAGATATGAGGATTTTGACAAATCGACAGATAAGGTAGCAGGTTACGGTTTATCTGCCCTTATGTTAGGTGGCGCTGGTTTAGCCGTAGCCAAAAAAGCAGGCTTACTAGCTGTCATTATCGCCCTATTGAAAAAGTTTGGGATTGTCTTAATCGCTGCTATTGGAGCGCTTTGGGGCTTTATAAGAAAAAAGAAAAAAAATTCAGACGCACCAGAGGAAACAATGGAATCAGATGAGTTAGATGATTCTAATGATTCAACTGAACAGCAGAATAAGTAATAAGAAAAGAAGCGTAGTTCCACCCGCTTTTAGGTAATGGAGCTGCGCTATTTTAAATATAAACACCCACTTTTTCGCCTAAATTCCGTGGATAAGTTCGTGTTACTAATGTTTTTAGGATATCCGCTACTATTCCCACTCACTAATAGACGATACAGCCCCCTTTAACTAACAGATTTCTCGTTTTTGGTGGGTCGAGTATTTAGCAAGAAAAACCTCTAAAGCACCTGTTAATCATTTATTTAGATATCCATTCATATTGAATATCAGCTAAATTTTCTTCATTTTCATGCCCTCTACCTATGATTTCAAATCCATGTTTTTCATAAAATCGTTGTGCATTTTCATTTACTTCAAATGTGTATAATGTTAATCTCCCACTTGATTGCGCTTTTACTTTATCTAGTAATGTATGACCTATACCGATTCCTTGATAGTCTATATGAATATATAGTTGGCTTATTTCCCTTTCATTATAGGCAATCATTCCAACTACTTTTTCATCAATGAACGCTAAATCTATTTGAAACTGTTCAAATAATATATGATTTAAAAAATAAACGTGATTTTCAAAGCTGTGAATTTCTTTTTGACCAATAGCCTGTTCTTTACTTTTTCGCCACATATCTACTGTTTGTTCAGCGTATTTGGGATTATACTGAGTAATTATTAATTTGTGTTGGTTCACTACAATACCTCCTCAAGTTTTGTTTACTACTATATATTAGTAAATTTTACTTTGCTAGATTTAATTCGACAAGCAAACAAGCATTGAGTTTCAATCAATTCAATGATCTGTACTATTTTTTAATGCAGTGGGAACTATTTAAAAATAAGCCTACTAAAAGAATTTATCAATTCGACAAATCCCTTTAAATAGGCTTTTTCTCATTTAATCAAGTATATGGTTTATTCCCACTCTGTTTTAAGCGTAAAGTATATAAGCAAAAATGCAGTAATATCAAGGGTTTTTGGACACTATCAAAACATATAAAACATATTAAAAAATATAAAAAGTGCAATAAAAGTGCAATTGCACCTAATCAATAGAACCTGTTCTATCTGATTTAAAATTCCAATATTCATTATACTTTAAACGTCATTTGAACGGTATTTTACCAACAGATGGCGTTTTTAAGTTGTGTCAAAATGGGAGGGATAAAAAATGAAAAACTATAGAAATCATGTTGTAGAAAATCATTATTCCGCTACAAAGGAAGTCATGATTTGTGGCTTACTTGTTCAAATGGCTTCTGACAAAAGAATCTTCCATGGACGTCCTCCACCTTTATTTTCGTTTTACATCCACAGTTTATGAATGAAACTACTCATTATAAAAGAAAGAGGGAATGAACGATGAAACTAAAATATGTGATTTCAAACATGGAGAAAACATTTGAACGCTTAAAATATGCTGGCAAAGGCAAAGTGGAACAGCGCAGAATTAGTAGGCGCATGACCACTTTATCTCGCAGCTACAATTTGTACTCGGATATTCAACGAGCAGATGATATTGAGGTGATTTTACCTGTTGAAGCAGGCGAAAAACACTTTGAACCTAAAATGGTACTGGAAAGTGGATGGTTAGTTACCAGACAAGTAGGCCACGACTTCCTACATAGAACGAGCGAAATCCACTTTGCCTAACACAGTCATGGTAGATTATGAGCCTTGACTTTATATATTTTCTATTAAATTTGGTGTCAATGGCTTGTTTTCAATAGGTGATGATAAGGAAATCAATGTAGTGGAATCTCCATATTTCATACTATCATTTTCAAATAATTCAAGTTCCTTTGTGGATTCAACTACTACTTTAATCAAATAATTATATTCCCCACTAATTCGATGACACTCTACTACTTGTGGAGCCTCCTTACAATAATCAACGAAATTATTGCACTTTGTCGTCCTAAAAAGGATAAAAGCCACAGTGGATTTTCCAACTTTCTCATTGGAAACTATAGCACTGTATCTCTTTATCACTCCTTGTTCTTCTAGTCTTTTTACTCTTTCCGTTATTGCTGGTTGAGATAGCCCTATAAGTTTTCCAAGGGAAGTCATTGACAACCGAGCATCTGATTGTAAACGCATTAGTATATCTCTATCGATACTATCCATTTAAGCACCCCTTGATATAATAATTGTATTTTGTTTATAACTAATTAAAATTCTATGAAATATCGCAGAGTACATTAAGTTTAATATACGATACTGACATTTCACAATAACTAATCATACTGTAAGACGTATATACCCCTAAATCATTATATTATATTTTAAATGCAATATCATTAAAATTCATTTGTTTTATAGTTAAATACACATCAATGCCTTTATTATCATATGTGAATATTGAAATACTGTTAGTATAATTAATTCCATCAACTAATCAGGAGGACTTTTATAAATGGATAATAACGTTGATTTAACTCAACAAAATGAAGAGTCTTATACCATACCTTCAGAACGTCTTCCTTGGGCTGGTTTAATTGCACTAGCTATGGCTGGATTCATATGTATTCTTACGGAAACTATACCAGCTGGTCTATTAATACCGATAAGTGAAGGACTCGGTGTGTCAGAATCCTTAGCAGGTCAACTTGTTACGGCTTATGCTCTTGGCTCACTAATTGCAGCTATTCCTATCACTACTGCAACACAAGGGTGGCATAGGAAACCCTTGCTTCTTTTATGTATTACTGGATTCCTTGTATTTAATACTATTACAGCTCTATCTTCTAGTTTGACTTTAACTATAATAGCTCGTTTCTTTGCGGGTGTAACTGCTGGAGTACTGTGGGGGATGACCGCGGGATATGCACGACTTATGGCACCAGAGTCATTGAAAGGAAGAGCAATGGCTGTAGCTATGATTGGTACGCCTCTTGCATTAGCTTTTGGTGTTCCTGTTGGGACATTTCTTGGCTCCCTTGTTGGCTGGAGAACTGTCTTCGGAATAATGTCATTATTAGCGGCATTATTAATTTTATGGATTATTTGGAAACTTCCAGACTTTCCTGGACAAACATCTGAAAAGCGAATGACCCTTCTCAAGGTTTTCATTACCCCTGGCGTTCGCCCCATTCTGTTTGTTGTATTGGCTTGGATACTTTCCCATAACATACTTTATACTTATATCGCACCATACCTTTCTGAAGCAGGTCTTGCCCAACGAGTTGATTTGGTTTTACTCGTTTTTGGCATTACATCTTTAGTTGGAATCTGGATTATAGGTGTATTCATTGAACGTATATTACGTACTTTAGTTTTAATTAGTCTTGCTGGGTTTGGATTGGCATCATTATCATTAGGTATCGGAATTAGTCAGCCTACTATCATTTATATTGCTGTAGCTTTATGGGGTTTAACCTTTGGAGGAGCAGCAACACTTACGCAAACAGCAATAGCAGATAATGCGAAAAAAGGTGCTGATATTGCCCAATCTATGTTAGTTACTGTTTGGAATCTCGCTATTGGTGGCGGGAGTGCAATTGGAGCAATTTTGATGGAATCATTTGACGTGAGTACTTTTCCATGGGTCATGTTTATCCTCATTCTTCTTGGATTCCTAGTAGCGTTTCGTGCAAATGTTTTTGGGTTTCCTCCAAAAAACAATGAATAAGTCACGATATTCCTAGTAAAGAACATAGTCATCCTACTTAGAAGAGTTTATCTAAGTAGGATTGGTTACCTGATATTCGTTGAATCATTTACCAAGTCGCAAAACTGCTCCTTTTTTCTAGGTAAAAATTGATCTTTTATCGCATTTTTTCAAAATTATTATCACCGTAAGTACAACTTCCTAATTATTCATATCCTCATAGTAATTTTGAAGTTGCTAACAAATTAAATGGAATCATTTCGTTCAAAGAGCCGAAACAAAACCATGATTCCTCTCCTAAAAATAAATTTACTGCAAACTATTCACACAACATATAAAATAAAAAAGAGCCAAAAACCCTTATACATCAAGGGTTTCTAACTCTCCTACTACTATTCCCACTCAATCGTAGCTGGTGGCTTACTCGTAATATCATACAGCACACGATTTACGTGCTTTACTTCGTTGACAATACGCACCGAGATTTTTTCTAATACATCATAAGGAATACGAGCCCAGTCTGACGTCATGCCGTCGATTGATGTTACGCCGCGAATACCTACTGCGTAATCGTACGTACGACCGTCTCCCATTACACCTACTGAACGGATGTCTGGTAGTACAGCGAAGTATTGCCAAATGTCACGTTCAAGACCTGCATTTTTAATTTCTTCGCGTAAAATATAATCCGCTTCTCGTACGATTTCTAATTTTTCTTCCGTTACTTCACCAAGTACACGAATACCTAGCCCTGGACCTGGGAATGGTTGACGCCATACTACCGCTTCTGGTAGACCTAGCTCTAAGCCTAAAGCTCGTACTTCGTCTTTGAATAGTGTATTTAATGGCTCGATTAATTCGAACTTCATATCTTCCGGTAATCCACCTACGTTATGGTGAGATTTAATTGTTTGTGCTGTTGCTGTACCAGATTCAATGATATCTGTATAAAGCGTACCTTGCGCCAAGAAATCCATGTTTTCTAGCTTTGCTGATTCCTCATCGAAAACATAAATGAATTCATTACCAATGATTTTACGTTTTTGCTCTGGGTCAGATACGCCCTTTAGCTTATTCATAAAGCGCTCTCGTGCGTCAATTTTAATTACTTTCATATCGAAGTCTTCAGTAAAAGTTTTCATTACTTGCTCTACTTCGCCTTTACGGTTTAAGTTGTGGTCTACGAACATACATGTTAGTTGATCGCCAATTGCTTTGTGGATTAATACTGCTACAACTGAGGAGTCTACGCCACCTGATAACGCACAAAGAACTTGCTTGTTCCCTACTTGCTCGCGGATTTTAGCAATTTCAATGTCGATGAAGTTTGCCATCGACCAGTCGCCTTTTGCACCACATACCTCAAACACAAAGTTTTTCAATAAGTCGTTACCATATACAGAGTGACGCACTTCTGGGTGGAATTGAACTGCGTAAATTTTGCGCTCTACGTTTGCGATAGCTGCGATTGGACATGCAGGGCTTGTTGCAATTACTTCGAAGCCAGCAGGCACTTCTGTTACGTGGTCACCATGGCTCATCCATACGATTTGCTCTTTTGGTAAGTCCCCGAATAATTTACCTTCTGTCACAACATTGATTTCTGCTTTACCATACTCGCGAGTTTCCGCGCTTTCTACTTTACCACCTTGCGTATGTGCTATTAATTGCATGCCGTAGCAAATCCCAAAAATCGGTAAGCCTAATTCAAAAATAGCTGGATCTACTTTGAATGCTTGGTCATCATATACTGAGTTAGGACCGCCAGAAAATACGATACCTACAGCGTTCATTTCTTTAATTTCTTGCGCTGTAACAGTATGTGGATGTAATTCTGAGAATACACCGAATTCACGAATACGACGCGTAATTAATTGATTAAACTGACTTCCGAAATCAAGAACGATAATCTTTTCTTGCTCTTTTAATAAAGGAGTTGCCACAACTTTCACCTCTTCTAGTATGTTTAATGCAGCCTACAATCACAAAAAACGCGTGGAAAATATGCTTTCTACGCGTTCATTCATAGTAAGTGTTTTTCCGCATTCCTATTTTTAGAATGCCCAAAACCACCGTTAAAGATAAGTTTCATGGTAACTTAACTGAAATATTTGGGCCTATTACCAAACTCATATGAAGGCACACTGCATTTTATTTTTTACATTTTAAACCTTATGAAAAGCAAAATCAACTACTAGCAAAATTGATGAAATATTCTTTTTTTAATTACCTGTTGCCGATTTTTGTTGCATATGCTAATTAACTAATCGTTTGTATATTTTGGCGCATGTATTGTAACAACTCATATATTTATCATTATCGCATATAAATCTTTTTGTTAACAGTTACTTCGTTTAATATTAATGATGTAACAAATCCCATTTTTTTTGCAACAAAACGAAAAATCATCGTAAGCACTGCGAAGTGTTGTTACGATAAAAACAGAAAGGAGATTAGCATGAAGTTCAGCTATATTTGGAAGAAAAATAAACCATCTTCTGAAGTTGAGATTATTAGTAATCCATCGAATAAAGAACTACTTTTAAAATTTGAGCAACGATTCTTACAATCTATGACATTAAATGCGACAGACCTTAAAACCAATCGCCAGGTGGTAATTGAACTTAATGACATTGAAGCAATTGAAGCGGCCGGACATTTTAGCAACCTTTTTTTAATAGATGGTACAAAGTTAATATTGAATAAGATTTTAAAAGAATTATCTTACTTAGAGTCATTTGGCTTGGTTAGAATCAACAACTCTCATATTTTGAATTTAACTCAAATACACTCGTTCGTTTCAGGAAGTCATGCAAGGTTGGAAGTGATGACAAAACAACACAATAAATATATTGTCAGTAGACATTACGCAAAGTCGATTAAGGAGAGGTTGCTATGATAAAAGACTTGAAAAATAGATTTTTGCAAGTTGCATTTTTAGGAATGATTTTGGTTGTCGTTTTAGCTACTATTCTCCATGAGGATACAGTCCAGTTCCTTTATGTTTGGAATTTAATTAGCATCAGCATTTTAATGGGGATTATTTTTGGCATAGTCTATCCTTATTTGTGGAATTATTCTACATTAAAAGTCACAACTAAAATTGCACTGAGCACTTTTTTGAATTTTTTCTGCAGTATTGGGAGTGTATATCTTTTTTCAGCGAAAGCACTTATATTTGTTAAACCTTATCTACTGTTAGTTTTAGTCATAACGTTGATTGGTCATATCATCGGATTTTATTTCTACTCAAAATATGAAAATAAGAAAATAGCAAATAGCTTGAATAAAGCATTGGAAAATTAATCACAGTTTAAGGAGGAAAAAAATGAACGTTAATACTAGCTTACATACATTATTAAATGATATTGCAGAGAAACAAAAGAAAGGTCTTCCTTTTATTATGGCCTCCATATTTATTTGGGGCGTTATTACAGTAATTACATTATTGCCATTAGATTTGATGATAAAAAATATTAGTGTTTTATCTTGTGGCGCATTGTTGTTCCCCGTTTCAATTGTTTGTGCCAAAATAGTTAATGTCGATTTGTTTTATAAAAAAAATCCATTGATTCAAGGGCTATTAATCGCAACAAACAATCAAATTTTATATTTAATTATATGTATCCTTCTGCTTATTAAAGCACCTGAGTGGGTTTTGCCTGTATATGCCATTATTTATGGAGGACATTTGTTACCGTACGCATTTTTCTACCAGTCAAAAGGTTATCAACGTATTTCTATATTTATTTGTCTAGCCATTTTGATAAGCAGCGTTTTCTTGCAAACGCATCTTGTTGTTGTTCCGTTACTTGTGGAAATAGGTGTGCTCTCTTTATTTTTCATCTTAAAAAAAGAAATTAAAGAAAATATTTTGATAAGTGACCAAGCAGTTTAAATTACTAATAGCAACAATGAAAGTATCAATAAAGATAAAAAAATTATCAATCTATCCTGTTAGTACTCTTTTTTAATCAATCTTATGTATATGCCTGTGCCCCTCATTTTGCCGAATTAATTGACACTATTGAGGTAGCAACAGGCATTTTTTCATTCAAAATTATTTGGCCATTGTATTAACAATTAATCCAATATGCGTAAAGTAATTCATAGCTCCAAATAGAACAAAGATGATACCTGCAATTGTCCAGAGGTATTTAATAGCTTTTGCGAAATTTGGATTTGCGCCTTTGTTTAAGGCAAAAGGAAACAATATTGCTCCAATCCCTGTAATCGCGAATAATAGCGACATAAAAGTAGCCTCCATCATCGGATAATCAGCAAAAGCTCCCGATATTGGTTCTTCTGGCGGTGCTGCGAATAATTGATAGCCAATACCTGCAAATGCGATTGAAATGAGTGCTAGTCCCATTGCCGCAGCAAAATATGATAAAGGTTTTACCAAGTATGGCAATTCTCTCTTTAAAGTATTGGAAACTACTTTCGAATCATTCATATCAATGCCTTGTTTTAAATATAGATTAGATTTTCTCCATAATAAGATCGTTGCAGCTATAAGGAGAACCCCAAAAGCTAGAGAAGTCTCTCCAAAAATAATATCATCAAACGGGAATCCAATTTTTGATAAAGGCCAAGTAAGGGTCATATGAGCCCCTGTTAGCGTTAATATAACCCCAGGTATTCCAAATCCTATTGCCCAACCTTCTAGTTGTCCAACTTTTTCTTGAGCTAAATGAGAACCAAATCGAATAATTAATAATAACCCAATCCCAGTTGAAACTGACATTATTGTATTATAGACCGCTGTTACTGACCAATCGATAACCATATAGAAACCTCTCCCCTTTATCTCGAATTCAAGATATTTAACTTTCGAATTAATACTATTCCTTTGTCTTGAATTTGTCAATAAAATAATCCAAGCCTTCTTCTGTGAACCGAAACCGAGTACTGGAAAATCATAAATTTCTTTTCCTATAGGAAAAGAAATTTATGATTTTAATGTTATAAACATTTATTAAAGGTTGTTCAACTTTATTTACCTTTATACATTTTGACTATACATGCAACCGAAAAAAGAAGACTCTCTTGTATGAGATGGTTTCTATAGCTATTTTGCTAAATGGCACTTTCTTGCAAGGTGCTCCTTTACTCATGAAAATTGGTTCACTCTCTTTATCCCCATATAAAAAAGCTAGCCTGATTTTTTTCAGACTAGCTTGTTTTAATTATTCCCACTCAATTGTGCCGCCTGGCTTTGGAGACAGGTCGTAGCACACGCGGTTAACATGCTTCACTTCGTTAATAATGCGATCTGTAATTTTTAACAGGATTGGCCAATCGATTGGTTCAATTGTTGCTGTCATCGCATCTACCGTATTGACCGCACGGATGATTACCGGATATTCGTACGTACGCTCATTGTTGCGAACACCAACAGATTTAAAGTTTGGCACTACCGTGAAGTATTGCCATACCTTTTTATCTAATCCCGCAATCGCAAATTCTTCTCGTAAAATAGCATCTGATTCACGTACAGCTTCAAGACGCTCAGGTTCAATCTCACCTAACACTCGCACTCCTAGTCCTGGGCCTGGGAATGGTTGGCGATACACCATATCATGAGGAAGTCCAAGCTCAACACCACATGCACGTACTTCATCTTTAAATAATTGGAATAATGGCTCCACCAATTCAAATTGTAAATCCTCTGGAAGACCACCGACATTATGATGTGATTTTACTACTTTATGAGTTTTCGTACCCGATTCTACGATATCAGGATAAATTGTTCCTTGTGCTAGGAAGTCAATTCCTTCAAGCTTGCGTGCTTCTTCTTCAAATACACGGATGAATTCATTACCAATAATTTTACGTTTTTCTTCTGGCTCACTAACACCTTTAAGCTTACCTAAGAAACGCTCACTTGCGTCTACATAGATCAGGTTTTCTTCAAGGTCTTTTTCGAACATGGCGATAACGCCTTCAGATTCATTTTTACGCATTAAGCCGTGGTTTACGTGAACGCAAACTAACTGCTTACCAATCGCTTTAATAAGTAATGCTGCAACAACAGATGAATCAACACCACCAGAAAGAGCTAAAAGTACTTTTTTATCGCCGACTTGCTCACGAACTAAAGCTACTTGATCTTCAATGAAGTTTTTCATATTCCAGTTCGCTTCAGCTTTACATGTATCAAAAACGAATTCTTTTAAAAATGCTTTCGTTTCTTCTTCGTTTGGCCACTTATCTAAAGTTTTTGATGCTTTTGTAGACTTGTGATTTACACTAATTACAGGAATGCCTAAATCATAGATTTCATCCAATACGTCAATCGCTTCACCATCAACGATATTGTTTTCACCACCGTTTAGGATGATTCCTTTTACCGTTTTTAAATCTTGAATATTTTGAGCGGTAATATCATGAGGATGAATCTCACTATATACACCTAAATCACGAATCCAACGAGCAATCGTCGTATTCTCGCTACTACCTAAATCCAATACTAAAATATTGTCCTGCTTCAACTTGATACAACCTCCTCTTAATGCTATTTATTCTACTCTTTTTCTTCTGTTTTACCAAATGTTTTTCTGCATAAATATGAATAAAGAAAGATAGGTGCGACAAAATTATGAAGGTTTGTCCGTTCTATTTTTTCAAAAATTCCCCTCTTGCTAACGACTTGTACGATTAATTAGATATTCCCAATTTTCCTTCAGTTGCTCGTAGTCTAACGTTTCGCCTTTTTCGCTGTAAATCATACGTTCATAAGCCTCTGTTAAAATCGTCATATCCTTCGTACCAAAGTGCTCATCTACTTCCTGTGCAAAGCTTTTTAATGTTTGATAGTTTTGACGCTTAAAGCCATAGAGCTCTAATTGCTTTAATAAGCGACTGTAAGATAAATCGAAGCTTTGGGCATCTTGTTTCTTTTGGCGATTTATTTTTACATATACTGATGGCAGCCATTTACGGCGACGGCGATACAGCAAATAAATGACAATGAATAACACTATAACAAAGACGATAAGCCATTTTTTATTTTTTTCATTCAATACATTTAAAGAAGCTTTTTTTGTTTCTTCTTTTTGCTTTGCCTGTTCCATTTCTTCTTTTTGCTGTTGCTCAAGCTCTTTTTGCTCCTCTGGCACGAGCTTGTCTTCACTTTCCGATAGGTCAACATCATAATCAATGGATATAGGGTTAGAGAAGCCTATTGTTGGTTCAAACGGCATCCAACCAACGCCATCTACGTACACCTCTACCCAAGAATGGGCATCATTATTTTGTACTTCAAATACGAGTAGTCCATCATCTGTACGACCAACTTGATCGCCCCCTACGAAGCCTTTTACCCATCTCGCTGGTATATCAATTGCACGCAACATTACTACCATCGAAGTAGAGAAATTATCACAGTAGCCTCGTTTTGTTTCAAACAGGAACTGATCCACATAATCTTGTTCTTCAGCAGGATATGCGATATTTTTCGTATCATAGCTAAAGCCATTTTGCTGGAAATAACGTTCTACTGCTCTAGCTTTATCATATGTAGTGCTGTAGTCTGCTGTTATTTGCTCAGCCAAATCTCGCACACGCTCTGGCAGTGAATGTGGCAATTGTAAAAAGCGTGCATTAACCGCCGTTTTTGGCATATTTTTATCCTTTAATGCTGTAAAGCTATAAGTAGGTTCATTATAAACAAGCTGATAATAATCTAATGCTACAATATCATTTTGCACGATTGTTTGTAGCTTCTCTGTTTCACTTGAAAAGAGAGTTGAACCATCAAATAATACACGCTGTAGACCATATGGTTGTAAAATAAACGGAAAATCCGCCATTGGGAATATTTCCGCAAGCGATTGCTTTTCCCCCATTGGAATGGACAACGGCAGCAATGTATTTGAAGGTATTTCCCATTCATTGGAGCCATCATTTGCGACAATCCAGCCCTTTGATGTATAGAAATCCTTTGTTTCTATACGCCAATATTGCTTTTTCGGTGCATGCGCCCGAAAAACAATCGTATCATCTTGAGAAAAGCCTCCTCCTAGTGTCTCATCATTTTCACCATAGCCAACCTTACCTTCTGCAACTCCACCAATGCCTCCTTGCCCTGTTACCCCTTTAATAAATGGAACAGGATCAGACCATTGAGGTTCTGCTTTTGGTAGCATAAAAGCGACAAGACCCGCTAGACTAACAAATAGAATAACAGGCATTAAATAATACACATAAGATTTTCTTTGCAATACTGCGCCCATTATCGTAGTGGAACGTTTTAAGAAAAGAAAAGCCGTCAACATTAACCCTAATAGCATCACTTTAATTATTGCGGCTTTACCATCGTATTCGCTAAATGTATCAAGCATCGCAATAAAGAAAATCGTTAACGCAAAAAAATAAAAGACGCTCATATGCACAGTAATCCAATGATGAATTAAATAAACAAGCATCCAAATAAGTATTAAAAATAGTAGCGTACGGAATGGATTCGATACTTCCGTGAAATTCCTTTGCACTAGCTGTAGTATATTCCACTGCAATTCGCTATATAAAAAATGTAGCCCCTCTGTTGAAAATATTGAATACTCACTATAAGCACGAATAATAAAAAATGCTATATAGGCAACTTTAATAACCCATGTGACGATTAGAGGTAATCCTAACATTGCTAATGCAAGTGAAAGAGCTATGAAAAGCAGGAAATAATAATCATACCCTGTGTTTGTAAGCTCCATAATAGGATTTAACCATTCACGTAAAATAACAAAAACTATTAAATAATACACGCTATATTCTAAATAAAACTTTACATCTTTTTTCACGGTCTATTCACCTCCGTGAACGCCTGACTAAACATATCCTCTGTTAAATAAACCACTCGATTTTGTCCCATCGTACGGTATGTATTTGTCATGCTTTTTAATTCATCAATCGTGACAATGACAAAGCAAATAATTGCGCGGACCTGCTGCGTATTGCTTAATAATAATTGCTGGCACTCTTTCGTAAATTCCCCTGTCACAATTATTAAAATGGATTGATTCAGCCCTTGGTGTCTACTACGTACAATGATTGACGCTGTATCTTCCCCATTTGCCTTAACAACAGCTAAATGGCGCATCACTTTTTCTAGCTGTCCATCAGTGCGGACTAAAGGCATATATAAACGATTTTCGCCTGCAGTAGCAAATGATACTTCCCCACGATGTTTGACGATAGATTGCATTATAGAGGCAGTTAAACTTACTGCCTGCTCGAAATGTTTAAGTGAAGATTGCTGAATACAGACGAGTAATCGTTGTGCTTGGCGATCTTCAAATTCCTTTGTGCGTAGCGTCGCATCCTTCGCAAAGGACTTCCAATGAATCCAAGAAAAGCGGTCTCCTGGCTGATAATTACGAACACCCGCTACCATTGTTGTATCTTTCATAATCGTATATTTAGAAACAACTGACCCTTGATCATATTGCATTTGCATTGTCGAAAAAGGGATAGTAACTGTTTTTGGGTAAACTAGAATAGTGTGGGGCTGTTCTACTTTTTTATGACGGATTGCCCATCCAAAAAAATCTGTCACTGTAAATTCCAAGCCTTGAAAACGATACTCCCCACGCGTCACATTCTTCACTTCATATGTCCAGTCAAAACTACGTTTGAAGCCAACAAAAATTAATTTACTATTATTATTTATATGATGTTCATTGGTCATTTCTCGAACGACAAGAAAGGCCAGTGGAATCCATGTATTATTACGAAAACTCACCGTTATTCCTAAATCATCTCCGTGTTTTGGATGGGACGGATAAATAGTGCGTTCTATTATTGCAAATTTAAGTGGGACGAAATACAACATGACTGCATAAAGTAAAAATGGACTAATAGTAAAAAAAATAAACCAACTTACAAAGCCACCTTGAAACATAGCAAAGCAAAACAAGCTAATTGCAAGTAATACAATACTTGCTAATTTAATATTATTTCGAATAATTGTATACGCATTCGTCATCGTTCACTATACCTTTGAACAGGCACTGTCGCCCATTCAACAATACGTCCCATAACCTGCTCTGCTGTAATCCCTTCATAACGTGCTTCTGGCTGTAAAATTAAACGGTGGCTAAAGACAAAGGGTGCTAGATATTGCACATCATCAGGGGTTACAAAATCTCTCCCTTTCAATAAAGCATAGGCCTGTGCGGCTTTCATTAAGGCAATCGAGGCACGTGGACTTACACCTAAATAAATTTGCTCATCTCGACGAGTTGCACTAGCTAGTTGGGCAATATATGTTTTGACGCTATCCTCAATAAAAACTTGCTTCACTTTATGCTGCAATGCAAGCAGCTCATCTAAAGAAAGCACCGCTTCAATTTGCTCAATTGGCTGTGCATATTGTGCCCTTCTTAATACTTCTACTTCCTCAGCTAATGTTGGATAACCCATTTTAATCTTCAATAAAAAGCGATCAAGCTGCGCCTCTGGCAACGGATATGTTCCCTCATGCTCAATTGGATTTTGAGTCGCCATAACAAAAAATGGCTTTGGTATTTCAAGCGTCTCACCATCAACTGTCACAGATGCTTCCTCCATTGCTTCTAGCAAAGCAGATTGAGTTTTAGGAGATGTTCTGTTAATTTCATCTGCTAATATAATATTGCCAATAATAGGTCCTGGTCGGAATTCGAATTCTAATGTTTTTGGATTATAAATCGAAACACCTACGACATCTGAGGGCAATAAATCTGGTGTAAATTGAATTCTTCGAAACTCTGCGCTAACTGATTTCGCTAAAGAACGAACCATCATTGTCTTCCCTACACCTGGAACGTCCTCTAGTAACACATGTCCCCCTGCAAGTAGTGCAACAACACTAAGCTCAGCGACTTCCTTTTTACCAATCATTACTTTTTCTATGTTTTGAATAATTGCTTCAATCTGATGATGCATCCCATATCCTCCTTGCGCCAACAACATTTTTTTGAATAATCAATCATATCTCCCCATAATGTGAGACACGAACAACCCGTTTCCAGTACTTTAAGCATAACGAAAAGCACTTTTAAACACAACTGAAAGGAAAAAGAACTAACCAAGAGATTGTCAAAAATATTATTTCAAAACAGGTGTGTTGATTAGCCTTTAATTTAAAATGGTCTTTTCTTTAAATCGAATTTCGGTATGTGTAATGGCGGCTTTTAATATTGCTTGAGTAGTTGACAATTTGCGATGCGACAAGAAGTCTATTGCGAATTATTGCAGAGTCTGCGTTGTACTGCATGCCTTTAATAATGAGACGCGGACTATTTTTTAAAATGATGCCTTTGTTTTTCTTTTGCTTTTTATTATTGGACAATAGTGATTGTTGATTTGATTGATTAAATGGTGGACGATTACCATCATCCATAACTTGCTGAAAAGCATCCCCTGCCTGTACATAATGGCGGTCGTCGCGAAACATATTATTATGTGTGGCATTTACTCTCGAAGTGCGCATTACACATACCTCCCTTCAATATTTTTTAGAATTGCTTATACTAGTTATATCGTATTTTCACTTAAAATTTTTAAATAGAAAAGCCGAGCTATTCCGAAACGCTTTATTAGAGTTTCATTGGATAGTTCGGCTTTTTTTATTACTTCCAAAAATCATCGAAAATCGTAATTGGCATATGTCTTTTATGCTGTGAGCGTAAATAATGCCCTTCTAAAATGGCACGAGCATCTGATGGGATTTCTTTGCCCTCTAAATAATCATCAATTAAATCATAGGTAATGCCGAGCGCTGTTTCATCAGGTAATGCTGGACGATTTTCCTCTAAATCAGCCGTTGGTACTTTTACGTATAAATGCTGTGGACAATTTAAATGCGCTAAAATTTGTTTTCCTTGGCGTTTATTTAAACGGTAAATCGGCATTAAGTCTGCACCGCCATCACCAAATTTTGTGTAAAAGCCTGTAATTGCTTCTGCTGCATGATCTGTGCCGATTACGACAGCCTGCTTCATCGCGGCAATTGAAAACTGGGCCTTCATACGTTCACGGGCTTTTTCATTGCCTTTAGCAAAATCGCTTAAATGTATACCTGCACTAGCTAATGTTTGAACACTTGCATCTACCGCAGCTTTAATGTCAATTGTGTAAATATGCGTTGGTTGAATAAACTCTAAAGCATCTTGGCAATCCTGTTCGTCAAACTGCGTACCATAAGGCAAACGCACTGCCCAAAATGCATATTTATCCTCCCTTGCCTCCGCATTCAGCTCATCAACCGCCATCTGAGTTAGCTTACCGGCTAACGTAGAATCTTGGCCGCCACTAATTCCTAATACAAAGCCTTTAATAAAAGTATGCTTTTTTGCATAGCCTTTTAGGAAGTCAATTGTTTTGCGAATTTCCTCTTGTGGGTCAATTGTTGGCAAAACCTTTAGTTCCTCGATAATTTGCTGTTGCAACGTCATTTATCAACACTCCTTATGATTGCTCCAACTTTTCAACCATTGCGCGCGCCTCATTAATGTTGCGCATTTTATTGTCCCAACATTTTTGACTTAAATCCACTGGATACTCCTCTGGGTTTAATGAGCGCTTATATTCATCCCACAACAGCTCTAAATTGTCTTTCGCATATTGGCGAATATCTATAAGTGTAGGATTTTGATAAACGATTTTCCCATCTTCAATCGCTTTTACATGCAAATTTTTCGCTTCGAAATTCGTTACAAATTTTGAGACAAACGTATGTACAGGGTGGAACATTTTAATACGCTCCTCCTCCTGTGGCTGCTCGTCCTCCATCGTAATATAATCTCCCTCTGATTTGCCTGTAACACGATCGATTATACGATATACCTTTTTTAAACCTGGCGTTGTTACTTTTTCCGCATTAGCAGAAATTTTTATTGTGTCCACCATAACGCCATCTTCATTTTCAATAGCTACCATTTTATAAACAGCACCTAATGCTGGCTGATCGTATGCAGTAATAAGCTTCGTGCCAATTCCCCACATATCAACCTTTGCGCCCTGTGCCTTTAAATTTAAAATCGTATATTCATCTAAATCATTTGAAACAATAATTTTCGCATCCGGGAATCCTGCCTCATCTAGCATACGGCGCGCTGCCTTAGATAAAAAGGCGATATCTCCGCTATCTAAACGAATGCCAATAAAATTAATTTTATCCCCAAGCTCCTTCGCTACTTTTATCGCGCATGGTACACCTGATTTCAGCGTATTATACGTATCTACCAAGAAGACGCAATTACGATGGCGCTTTGCATACGCATGAAAGGCATCGTAATCATTTTTATATGCTTGCACAAGCGCATGAGCGTGCGTACCTGATACTGGAATATTAAACTTCTTCCCTGCACGTACATTTGATGTGGATTCAAAACCACCAATTATAGCGGCTCTTGCTCCCCATATAGCAGCATCCATTTCCTGTGCACGTCTAGTCCCAAACTCCATACCAACCTCGTCTTTGATTACTTGCTTAATACGACTTGCTTTCGTTGCAATCAGTGTTTGAAAATTAACGATGTTTAATAGTGCCGTTTCAATGAGCTGCGCTTCAATAAGTGGTGCTTCAATACGCATAATAGGTTCATTGCCAAAAGCAAGCTCCCCCTCCACCATTGAATACACTGTTCCTGTAAAGCGAACTTCCTGTAAATAGCTTAAAAAATCCTCCTCGTAACCAAGCTCTTCGCGTAAATAAGCGATGTCGCTTTCTGTAAAGCGGAAGTTTTTTAAATACTCAAGTGCTCGCTCGAGTCCTGCAAAAACAGCATAGCCATTGCCAAACGGTAGCTTTCTAAAATAAAGTTCGAATACAGCCTTTCGATTATGCACATTATCTGCCCAATAACTTTCTGCCATATTGATTTGATATAAGTCCGTGTGTAACGCTAGACTATCATCTTGATACTTCGTTCCCATACAAAATCCCTTCTTCCGAAAACATATTAGTCATAGTATACACTATTTTAATGTTTTAATCGGCTTGAATGTTTATACTTGAGCTTAATAACTATACAAAGGAGACTCTAATGACTGCCTCACATGTAATTCAACTTGATAACATTAGCTACAAAATAAATGGACAAATTATTTTATCGAATATTTCGCAGCAAGTGCAGACTAACTCCATTACAACTTTAATCGGACCCTCGGGTTCAGGTAAAACGACGTTGCTCAAATTATGTAATGCTTTAATTAGCCCAACAAACGGCCAGATTTTTGTAGAAGGACAGGCGATTGATACATTTGAGCCTACTGTACTGCGAAGAAAAGTAGGTATAGTATTACAGCAAGCGCCTATTTTGAGAACAACTGTTTTTGAAAACTTAGCATTACCTAGGCGACTACAGCATCAGACTTTAACAACTGAAGAAGCACTTAACGCACTCATTGATGTAGGTTTGGACGAATCTTTTCTGATGCGGCAGGCAACTGATTTATCCGGGGGTCAAAAGCAAAAAATTGCTATCGCTAGGACTTTATTAAATAATTCAACTATATTATTGCTAGATGAAATTACATCTGCTTTAGATCCACAATCTGTCCACGATATCGAGCAATTGATTTTAAAGCTTCGCCAAAGAGGTGTAACAATTATTTGGATTACTCATAGTACTAGGCAGGCAAAAGATTTAGGGGATATGACGTGGGTGTTAATGAAAGGTGAGCTTGTTGCGGCAGGTACAACTAACGAGATAATGAGCTCTAAGGACTCTCGAATTCAATCATTTCTTCTTGGGAGGACGCCATGACCTACACACCATTAGCATTAACACTGATTTTTGTACTTATTCCACTTATTTTATCGAGGACGTTAAATTTAGGGCTTGAAAAGGATACAACTATCGCAACTGTTCGCTCCGTTATTCAACTACTTATTGTAGGCTATGTATTGAAATTCGTCTTTGACACAGAGCATCTCGTTTATTTGCTGCTAATGATTGCGCTAATGATTACAGTTGCAACGCTTAATGCACGTCAAAAGGGGAAAAATATTCCGGGTATTACATGGAAACTAGCGGTTACATTAATTGTTGTTGAAGTAATTACACAAGGAGTGTTATTAGGCTTTCATATTATCCCGCCTACTCCCCAATACATTATTCCAATTAGCGGGATGCTTATTGGCAATTCGATGGTTTTGGCTATTTTATTTTTAAATCGCTTTTCATCAGAAATAGAAGCACATGAGCATGAAATTGAACTTATTTTATCGCTCGGCGGTACGCCAAAGCAGGCAGTACATCGCCATTTAACAAAGGCTATCAAAGCAAGCATGATTCCAACAATCGAGGCGCAAAAAACGATTGGCCTTGTGCAGCTTCCTGGCATGATGAGTGGGCAAATTATTGGTGGCGCAGATCCAATACAGGCGGTACAATTTCAAATTTTAATTGTCTTTGCTTTATTAACTTGTGCTACTTTAACAAGCATTATTTTTGGCTTTTTAATTTATCCATCCTTATTCAATGAACGTATGCAATTAATTAAAAATTCTTTCATTTAAAGATACGCTATACTTTTGTAGCATATCCGAGTAAATATGTTATAATAATTTAGATTTATATTCTAAAAATAAAAGGAGCACAGTTTATGCTATTACGTGACTTTTTTATCCACTTATCAGAAAACCAACTTTTAAATAGCGCAGCACAAAAGTATGGCCTAAAATTAGGAGCTCAAAGCGTTGTTGCAGGAACAAATATTCCTGAAGTTATCGAAAGCATGAAACAATTAAATGCACAAGGCATTTCTTGTACAGTTGATAATTTAGGTGAATTCGTTTTCGAAAGATCTGAAGCAAAGGCAGCAAAAGAACAAATTTTAGCTGTAATCGAAGCAATTCATGCTGAAGGCGTAGATGCTCACATTTCATTAAAACCTTCTCAACTTGGTCTTGATATTGATATCGACTTCTGTTACGACAATTTACGTGAAATCGTAGCAAAAGCTGCTGAGTACGATATTTTCGTTAACTTCGATATGGAAAACTATGACCGTTTACAAGTTTCTTTCGATTTAGTTGAAGAGCTTTCTAAAACATATGATAATGTTGGAACAGTAATTCAAGCTTACTTCTTCCGTGCAAAAGAAGATATCGAGAAATTCAAAAACTTCCGTCTACGCATTGTAAAAGGTGCATACAAAGAGCCTGAATCTGTAGCATACCAAGATAAATTAGATATCGATTTAAACTACATCGAGTTAATCGAATATCATTTATTAAATGGTAAATTTACGTCAATCGCTACACATGACCACAACGTAATCGAGCATGTGAAACGCTTCGTAAAAGACCATAATATTCCGAATGATAAATTCGAATTCCAAATGCTATACGGCTTCCGTAAAGAAATGCAGCTTGCTTTAGCAAAAGAGGGCTATAACTTCTGTACGTATGTACCATTCGGTAAAGACTGGTACGGTTACTTCATGCGCCGTCTTGCAGAGCGTCCACAAAACTTAAACCTTGTAACAAAGCAAGTGTTTAACAAAAAAACAAACACAATCCTTGCAGTAGCAGCAGGAGCATTTGCATTAGGTCGCTTAACTAAAAAGAAAAAATAATATGTAGGCTGTAGGGACAAGGCTTCCCCTACAGCTTTTTTGCATTTTAAGGCTTAACTTCTCTTGTTTTTTTGATTTATTCTACGTTTTTCAAAGTTTATTCTACGTTCGCAAAAATTTAAAGGGAATGGAGCAGTCGCCATTCCCTTTGCTCTTTATTTATTCCAGCCCTTCTCTTTGAAGCGCGCGATTGCTTCGATTCGATTGCTGACGCCGAGCTTATCTAAAATTGTAGAAATATAATTGCGTACTGTACCTGCTGATAAATAAAGCTCTGCTGCAATTTCCTTCGTCGTTTTGCCTTCTGCCACTAACTCTAATACTTGGCTTTCACGCTCAGTTAATGGGTTTTCACTATCATCCTCATAAACGAAGTCCACAAGCTCTGGTGCATAGATTTTGCGGCCATCCATAATTGTACGAATAGCATGTACAAGCTCTTCAATCGGGCTATCCTTTAATAAATAACCGCGCACCCCTGCCTTACGAGCTCGCTCGAAATAGCCTGGGCGAGCGAAAGTTGTTAAAATAATAATTTTACATTCCTGCTCACGTAGCAATTCCGCTGCATCAAGACCTGTTTTTACAGGCATTTCAATATCCATAATACAAATATCAGGCTGTAGCTCAGTTACAAGCTTAATCGCTTCTTCACCGTTTTTCGCAAGTCCTACTACATCCATATCTTCCTCTAAACTAAGCAAGGATTTCATTGCACCTAGTAACATTCCCTGATCTTCAGCAATGACAATTCGTATCATTTTGTATCCCTCCCTTTTTGATGCGTTATCGCAAGTGGTACTCGAATTGTTAACTGCGTTCCACTATTATTAACTAACTCCACTGTACCGTTGATAAATTCCAATCTTTCTTGCATCCCTTTTAAACCACTGCCACTGCTATTAAAACGCTCAGGCAAACCTATTCCGTTATCTTTTATAACTACAGCAACTTCATTATCTGTTTGTGCAATCGTAATATCACAGCGTGATGCTTTGCTATGCTTTACAACATTGGTAACAGCCTCTTTCATCGCCATGCTGATAACATTTTCGGACAAAACAGGCATTTGCAGAACATGCTCGTCTTTATGAAGAGCAAACTCAATTTCAGCCGCTTTTAAAATTTGTTCTATACGATACAGCTCTTCCTCTATCCTAACAGCTCGCATATCTGCAACAAGCTCACGTACCTCTTTCAGCGCGATTGATGCTGTGTGACGAATATCTTTAATTTCAGCTATTGCCTGCTCAGGCTTTTTCTCTACAAGACGCATCGCTAAATCACTTTTTAAACCAATCATCGATAGCTTTTGTCCAAGTGTATCATGCAAATCGCGTGCAATACGTTGACGCTCCTCATGAATAGTAAGCTCTGAAATACGCTCGCGTGCTGTCTCGAGCTCACCCTCTAAATTTTCCTGTTTATTACGTGTATATAGTGTAAATGGTAGCAGTACAACCCCAATTACCGCCAAAATAATAAATGGCGTCTGTGCTAAAAACATATCTAAAAAAATAAAATAACCAGCGACAATCGATAGCACAGTAAAGCCAATATGTAAGCCATACATAATATAAAACCCTACAGGCTGCCGTATATTACCGATAAAAAATGCTGTAAAAAGCGATAAATAAACGTAGCCGAACACCAATGTCATAATGACGTTGAGTACCATTTGAAAGCTAAGCCACATATATACTAGCCCATTTTTTGATTTAAAGGAAAAGCGATGGAAAACGAAATATAACAATATGAAACAAGTGCCTAATATAATATGCCAAATGGAAAAAGAGCGGACGATAAAGAAAAATGGCATAATACAAAATATAATCCATATGTAAATACTCAACCACGGGCTTTTCGGAATAATGCTATACCAGCTTTGCATAAATGCCTCCTTTCTATCTACATACTCCCTTGAATATGTATTATACCAAAGTGTACTTCCATATTGTTGAAAAAAGATTCCAAAATCTATACAAAACGTAAAGCTGCTCAGAAAGTATTATCTTTCCGAACAGCCCCTTTAAATTTTATTATCTATTTATGCTTGTATTGGCTTTTTATTACGCAACGCAATTAGTGCATTCGCTTCTTTAAACGTTACAAATTTCTTGCTATCAGGATCGTATAGCTTAAAACGAATTGATTCTAAGCTTGTTTTTAATGTAATTGTTGTTGCATGTTGTAATGGTGCTACATTTTTATGCGCTTCCTCTAAATGATAATTAGGAATACGTGGCGCTAAATGATGCACATGATGGAAGCCGATGTTTCCTGTAGTCCACTGTAAAATTTTAGGTAGCTTGTAATACGAGCTTCCTTCTACAGCTGCTTTTACATAATCCCAATCTTCCTCAAACTCAAAATATGAATCTTCGTACGTATGTTGGATATAAAATAACCAAATGCCTAGAGCTCCTGCGATAAATAATGTCACACCATACACTAGTAAAAATGCTTGCCAGCCAAATGCATAAATTAAAGTAGCACAAATGGCAATTAACACAAGTGTTGTAAGATGCGTATTCATGCGCTCTTTCTTTTTAGCATCGTGACGGTTAAAACGGTTTAAAACTAAAACCATATAAAGTGGTCCTAAACCAAACATAACAATTGGATTGCGGTACAGACGATAGCCAAAGCGACCTAGCTTTGATTTCTCAACATATTCCTCCACAGTTAACATATCGATATCACCAATACCACGTTTATCTAAATTTGAGCTTGTTGCATGGTGAATCGTATGCTCTCTCTTCCACTTTTCATACGGGAAAGATGTTAACGTACCTGTAATAAAACCAACAATATCATTTGCTTTTTTATTTTTGAAAAATGAACCATGTGTACAATCATGGAAAATAATAAATGTGCGTATAAGGAAACCTGCTGCAAATACACTACATGCAACACTTAGCCAAGGTGAATATTGCATAAGATAAAACGCAAGTGCCCATAACGCTATCATTGGTAAAAGTGTATTTATAAGCTGTTGAATACTTTTTCTCATTTCTGACTTTGCATATGGCGCTACGTCTTTACGCAGCTGCTTTGTTTTTTCAGCATCTGTTAGTGCCAAGTGAACCCCTACCTTCGTTCGATTTGTTAACTTAATATTAAACAATCAAACGATATACAAGTAGACATAAATATCACTACTTTTTTATGACAAGTGTCATATGACTTGGTACTAAATTTTGGGACCTGTCAGATTCAACTGATAAAATGACACATCTAACCAGCGCTCGAATTTATAGCCTGCATTACGAATCGTGCCACAATACTCAAAGCCTAGCTTTTCATGTGAGATAATGCTCGCCTTATTTTCAGCATCAATACTAGCAACCATCGTTTTCATGCCTTGTACATTTGCCTCCTCAATTAGCGCACGCATCAGCTTTGTTGCGATTCCTTTGCGCTGATGCTCCTTATGTACATAGACGGAATGCTCCACAGTGTAAGCATAGCCTGGGTACGCACGATACGGTCCATATGTTGCATAGCCTGCAATTTGTCCCTCTTCCTCATAAACAAAAATCGGCTCATTCGCTACTTGCTTTGCCTCAAACCAAGCTATTCGCTGTTCTAATGTTTGTGGTTCATATAAATAAACTGCGGTACTCGTTAAAATATTATCATTAAAAATTTCCAGCATACCTGCTACATCTTCTTTTAGTGCCCTACGAATCATTAGCGATTCCTCCTCGTAAAAATTAGCTTGTCTGGTTATTTTATTGTTTTCAAACCTTTAGTTTTCTTTTATAAAAAGCTACTAGGAAATGCATTTCCTAGTAGCTTTAACATCACTAAACATTAAAATATCTTGCATTTGGATGCGCAAAGACAATCGCGGATACGCTTGCCTCAGGCTCCATCATAAAGCCGTCAGTTAGCTGTACGTCGATTTCCTCTGGTTTTAACAAGCCAAATAGCTTTTCTTGATCCTCTAAATTTGGACAAGCTGGGTAGCCAAAGCTGAAACGTTGCCCTTGGTACTTTGCTGCGAAGCGGTCGCGCATCGTGAAGTCTGTTGCATCTGGGAAGCCCCATTGGTCACGAATTTCTTGGTGAATACGCTCAGCAAATCCTTCAGCAAGCTCAAGTGCTGTTGCTTGCAGGGCATGGCTTTCTAAGAAGCGTCCTTGCTCTTTTAATTCACGCGCTTTGTCACTTACACCATGACCAGCCGTTACAACCATTAATGCGATATAATCCATTTCGCCACTATCCACTGTTTTCAAGAAATCTGCTAAGCATAAATATGGCTCAACTTGCTGACGTGGGAAAGTGAAGCGCTCAATTTCAGTTTTCGCATCATTTGGGCTATAAACCACAACATCATCACCATCTGCTTGTGCAGGGAAAAATTGATACATACCTGAAGGTTTGAATGTATCGCTCTGTAAATAGCCTGATACCAGCTCCTGCAGCTCTACTGCACGCTTGTCTCCCTCTTCTAATAGCTTCTCAACATTGCCCTTTAAGCCAAGATGGTGTCCAATTAATGTACGTAAATTCACATATGGCTGTAAATGCGCTACAGAGTAATTGCGCTTAATGCGACGCGTTAAGTCTGTCGGCACAAATACTGGTGCATCTTCGATTGTGCGAACTAACTTAGCTGGGAGCTCCGGTTTCGGTTTAGCAGCACGCTTCTCATCTGCTTCAATACGCTTTTCACGTGCATCACGCAACTCCTGTAAAAGCTCTTCACGCCCTTCTTTATTCATTAAACGATTCGCAAAATCCAGACCTTGCATCGCATCCTTTGAATAAATAACAGGACCATCATATTCTGCTGCAATTTTTGTTTCTGTAAAGCGACGTGATAAAGCCGCACCACCTACTAAAATTGGTATATCAATACCTGCTTCCTTGAAATCCTGTGCAGTTAATACCATTTGCTGAGCAGATTTTACGAGTAAACCTGATAAACCAACAAAATCTGGCTGCTCTTTGCGAATTGCTTCAATTAATTCAGATGGTGTCACTTTAATACCAAGATCAACTACTTTAAAGCCATTATTGCTTAAAATAATATCAACGAGGTTTTTCCCGATATCATGCACATCACCTTTTACCGTCGCTAATACTAATTTCCCTTTGCTTGCAGAGTCGTCGTTCTTCTCCATAAATTGCTCTAAATGAGCAACTGCAGCCTTCATAACCCCTGCTGATTGTAGTACTTCAGCCACAATTAACTGGTTGTCATTAAATAGACGACCTACTTCCGCCATCCCATCCATTAACGGCCCATTAATAACGTCTAATGGTGTATCGAAAATTTCTAATGCGGCATCTAAATCAGCAATTAAGCCTTCCTTCGTGCCTTCTAAAATATAGTAAGCTAAGCGCCCCTCTACCGTTTTCGGAATATCTGCCTCTGTTTTTTCCTTTTTCTTATCGCGATAGAAATCTGTAAAGACAGCAAGTGTTTCATCATTTGTATTGAAAATTAAGTCATTCGCTAGCTTAATTTCAGCTTCTGGAATAGATGCATAACGTTCTAGCTTTTCCGTGTTAACAATCGCATAATCAAGTCCTGCTTGTGTACAATGGTATAAATACACTGCATTTAGCACTTCACGTCCAACTGGTGGTAACCCGAAAGATACATTACTTACACCTAACACAGTTAAAACGCCAGGTAATTTCTCTTTAATAAGTCGAATTCCTTCAATCGTTTCCTCTGCTGCACCAATATATTGCTCATCCCCTGTACCTACAGGGAACATTAATGGGTCAAAAATAATATCCTCTGGTGATATGCCCCATTTTTCTGTTAACAGCTTATAAGAACGCTCTGCTACTTCTAATTTACGCTCACGTGTTACGGCCATCCCTTGCTCGTCAATTGTACCAACTACAAGTGATGCACCATATTTTTTCACTAAAGGCAATACCGCATCAAAGCGTTCTTCGCCGTCCTCCAAGTTAATCGAGTTAATAATCGCCTTACCTTGCGAAAATTTCAGCGCTTCCTCCATTACTTTTTCATCTGTTGAGTCAATTACAAGAGGTACCTTTACTTTTTTCACTACCTCCTGCATAAAGCCGCGTATATCCGCTACTTCATCACGGTCAGGATTCGCTAAGCAAATATCGATAACATGCGCACCGCTTTTAACCTGCGCACGTGCAATTTCCGCTGCTTCCTCGAACTTGCCATCGATAATTAAATTTTTAAATTTACGTGAACCAATAACATTCGTACGTTCACCGATAAATAATGGACGCATCGATTCATCGTATTGTAGTGGCTCAATACCAGATACAACATGTCCACCAATCGATGCTTGGCGCTGACGAGGTGCATAGCCATCTACCGCTTCACGAATTGCAGCAATATGTGCTGGTGTCGTACCACAGCAACCCCCCACTATATTTAACCAGCCTTTTTCTGCAAAGCCTTGCAGCTTTTTTGATAAAGACTCTGGCGTTTCATGATAGCAACCATTTTCATCTGGTAAGCCTGCATTTGGATAACAGCTCACATAGCTAGTGCTTAAGTCAGATAATGAGCGAATATGATCTGTCATGAATTCTGGACCTGTTGCACAGTTTAAACCAACAGATATTGGCTTCACATGCTCGATGGAAATATAAAACGCCTCAATTGATTGCCCAGCAAGTGTTGTACCCATTGGTTCAATTGTGCCTGAAATCATAATTGGCAATTCTTTTCCTAACTCTTCAAATGCACGGCGCACAGCAATTGTAGCTGCCTTAACATTTAGCATATCTTGGCTTGTTTCAAGTAAAATTAAATCTGCTCCAGCCTCTACTAGTGCATGTGCCTGAACATAGAAGTTTTCCTGTAGCTCATCAAACGTAATACCACCCGTTACAGATAGCGTTTTTGTTGTAGGTCCAATAGCACCCGCTACAAAGCGCGGCCATTCTGGTGTAGAAAGCTTTGCTGCCTCCTCCTTCGCAATTTCCACGGCGCGCTTATTAATTTCAGTCGCTTTATGTCCTAAATCATATTCGTTTAATACAAGTGGCGTACCACCAAATGTATTCGTACAAATTATATCTGCCCCTGCCTCTAAGTAGGCACGGTGTATTTTGTGTAAAACATCGGGACGTGTTAAGACAAGGTTTTCATTACAGCCATCTAGTTCCTCGCCACCAAAATCATCATATGTTAAATTTTCGTTTTGTAGCATCGTACCCATTGCGCCATCAATTATTAAAATGCGCTTCGCTAGTTGTTCCTCAATCGGATGATTAAACATTTGTTTTAACTCCTTTTTGTGCATCTAATTGTTTCACATAATCCATTAATTGTAGTGTCATATCGTAACGTAAGAATGGTGTAATTAAGTAAATACCGTTGAAATATTCACATGCTGTCTCAAGTAATTCCTGTGCAATTGCAACGCCTTCAGCGGTTGCCTTCGCTTTATCATCACCGCATGCTTCCATACGTGCCAGCACTTCATCAGATAATTTAATGCCTGGTACTTCATGATGTAAAAACTCTGCACTCTTGAAGCTTGTTAACGGCATAATTCCGATATAAATTGGCGTTTCTAAATGCTTTGTCGCCTCATATATTTCAACGATTTTTTCCTTCGTATAAACAGGCTGTGAAATAAAGTAGTCTGCCCCATGCTCAATTTTCTTCTCAAGTCGGCTTACCGCACGATCTAGTACGCGCACATTCGGATTAAAGGCAGCAGCTACAGAGAAATTCGCCTGCTTACGTAAAGGCTTCCCTGAGAAAGAAATACCTTCGTTTAACTGTTTAATTAATGAGATAAGCTCCATTGATGATACATCGTAAACACTTGTCGCCCCAGGGAAATCACCTACCTTTGTCGGATCACCTGTGACAGCTAAAATATCATGTAAGCCAAGCGCATCTAAGCCCATCAAATGCGATTGCAGACCAATTAAATTACGATCACGACATGTTAAATGTGGCAATGCTCGCACACCATGCTGCAATTTTAAAATAGAAGCCATTGCAATATTGCTAATACGTGGTGATGCAAGGGAGTTATCCGCCATCATTATCGCATCTGCTCCGGCTGCATAAAGCTCCTTTGCCCCTTTAACAAAGCCGTCAATTTCCAAATGACGTGGTGTGTCTAACTCTACAATAACAGAGCGCTGATGCTTTACTTTAATATGTAGAGGCTCCTCAACAGGCGGCTCAGGTACACGTACAAACTCTACGCTAACAGGCTTTATTTCCTTTACAGTAAGAGGTGTAATACCCGCTAAACGTTTTTTCACTGCTTCAATATGCTTTGGCGTTGTGCCGCAGCAGCCACCAATTAAACGTACACCTTGGCCCACTAATTCTACAGCTGCCCGTGCAAAATAATCAGCCTCTGACTCATAAACAACACGTCCATCTTCAACATCTAATAAAGAAGCATTCGGATAAGCAGAAAGGAAAGCATGCTTTGGCAATTGCACCGTTTCCATTGCTTGAATGGAGTGATATGGACCTAAACGGCAGTTCATCCCAACAACATCTGCACCAAGTGCGTCAAGCTGCGTTAATGCATCATTTAAACGCATACCATTTTGTAAAATGCCTGGCTCATGCATCGTTAATTGCGCCACAATCACTTTATCTGTTAATTGACGGAGCATGCTAACCGTTGCCGATAATTCCTCAAAATCATAGTACGTTTCAAGTAATAACCCATCTACATCACCTGCTAACAAGCTTTGCGCTTGCTCTCGAATCGCTACTAAAATTTCTTCTAATGTTGCATCGCTTTTACGAATACCGCGTACACCACCGATTGTACCGAGTACAAATTGCCCGCCTGTACCAACAGCCGTCTTCGCATGCTTTACCGCTGCTGTATTAAATTCTTGTACGCGATCTTCATATCCGTAGCGCGCTAATTTAATTGCGTTTGCCCCATACGTATTTGTTTGAATGACATCTGCGCCTGCAGCAAGATATTCACTATGAATCTTCTCAACAATTTCAGGTCTAGTAACATTCATTTCTTCATGACAATAATCTAATCCATATGAATAAAGCAGCGTACCAATTGCTCCGTCTGCTGTTAATACTCTCGTTTGTAATGCTTCACGTAGCCCCATTTTTATATCCTCACCTTCAGTTAATGATAAACATCAATTACGCCTTGGCTTTCAAAATTTGTGACACTTTCTTTTGATGTACCCATTAAATCAAAAGAAAAAGCCCTCTTTAAAATACATTAAAGAAGGCTCTACTTGTTCATGTCGTTCCTTCTCATCTGTCGGTATACACCTGCTGGATTTAGCACCTGACATAACTGTTGGTTGCTGAAGCTTCACTGGGCCAGTCCCTCTGCTTCTCTCGATAAGAAATTTTGAATACTTATTAAATTCTTATTGTTCATTATAGAGTAGTGTCTGCCATTTGAGAAGTGTTTTTTGCTAAACGTACGAAATATCCTACTATTTCGCTACATATTGTCGCATATTCTAGCCATAACTTTCCCTGCTGTATCACGACCATTTTGAATGCACGCGCCAATTCCTACGCCATAATAAGAGCAGCCTGCAAGCAGTACATTGGGATAATGCTCTTCCAATCCTTGTTCCACTGTTTGTAAAGCATCACGATGTGCAAGATCATAACGCGGCATTTTATTTATCCATTTTGTCACATTTACAACAATTGGCTCATCCTCAATATTTAAGCTAAGCTTGATATCCTGTAATGCCACTTTCGTTAGTTGCTCATCTGACATTGCCGCAAGCTCCTCATAACGTGGGTTGCTATCTTTATAAAACAGGCGCACTAATAAATTGCCATTTTCAGAAGTATGCGCCCATTTACGACTTGTCCAAGTAGAAGCATTACATTGTAAATCGCTATTATGTGAAACGATAAAACCTGTTCCATCCGCTGGTAACACTGAGTCTGGCACATTAAATCCAGCATAAAGCGTAATAGCTGAGCCGTTAGTAAATTGCTCAAAATGTTGTGTTAGCTGCTCATTTATTAACAATTGCTTAACGGTTTCATTCGGCACAGCAAGCACCGTAATATCCGCTTCAACAATTTGCCCCGTGCTTAAAGTAATTTTATAGTGCTCTTCTTCTTTCATAAGAGATATCGCTTCAATACCTTTTAAAAATTGCACTTTCGTTAGGCTTTTTTCAATATGGTGAATAAAGGCTGACATTCCTTGGCGGAACGAAATGAACTTTTTATCAGCCGCTTTTTCAAATTGCTCACGATGCGCTTTAAAGCCTGCCATAATACTGCCGTAATTATTTTTATAATCAACTAAATAAGGAAGTGTAGAAGCAACCGACAATTCATATAAATCACCTGAATAAACACCAGCTAATACTGGTGCGATTTGCTTTTTGACAATTCCTCCCCCTAGAAAATATTCCAAAAATTCGCCAATGGAGCTCTCCTTTGTAAAACGGTCATTTGGGATTTCTGCATCTTGTAATACACGTTTTTTTTCTTCATCAGTTAATAGTGTACTTGCCATTAGTGATTCCTTACTCATCGGAATACCGAATGTAGAGCCTGATGGAATCGCGTGCAATTCATTATTTGTATGAATATAGGAAATACCTGTTGCATTATAAACAAGCTCTTCCTCGAACTGCACTTCACGCACCAAATCAAGTACTCCTGGATGGCGAGCTACAATAGAATCCGCACCTGTTTCCATCGTAAATTCACCCATTTGCTGAGAGCGAATTTTCCCACCTAGCTCATGATTTCCTTCTATTAGGATAAGTTTCGCGTCAATATTTTGCTCCTGTATTTGTTGTGTCAAATAATGCATTGTTGAAAGCCCTGTAATACCGCCACCAATAACTACGATTGTTTTCATTGTTGTCTCTCCTTGCTAAACGTCAATTTCCTTACTATTATTTTACTTTATATTTAAGGCACGTTTTGTGACAAAATAGCTACGGTTATTTCGAGCTACGATCGAACATTCCAATTACTTCAGTAGTTTGCAATATATTCACAAAGGCCGTAGTATCTGCTTTTTCAATTAAATGACGAACTTCAGCAAGCTGATAGCGTGTGATAACTGTCATTAACACTTTTCGCCCTTCACCTGAATAAGCTCCTTGTGCGTCCATAATCGTCACACCACGATATAAATTAGAAAGGAGCTGCTCTTTCATTTCCTCTCCCTTGCTCGTAATAATCATTAACGTTAGCTTAATATGACTTGTATGGACCGTATCAACAACCTTGCCTGTGGCATAAATTGATACAAGCGTTAAAAGTGCGGCATCCCAACTGAAGACAAAGCCTGAAATTGCCACTACTACACCGTTCATTAAGGAGATAAGCACACCTAGTGGGAAGTCTCGTTTACGGCTTAGTAGCATCGCGATAATATCAAAGCCTCCAGATGAGCCAGATGCTCTGAAAATAACACCCACACCAAGCCCAACAATTACTCCTCCAAATAATGACGCCAAAATCGGATCTTCTGTCGCCTTATATACAGGAATAATATATAAGCTTACAGATAACACAACGACTGATAAGATCGTATAGCTAATAAAACGCTTCCCTAGCTTCATCACTCCTAAAATAATAAGCGGTAAGTTAAGTAGCAAGTTCAAAATCCCAGTGTTAATTGGTGTTACAATACCGAGTAAAATTGCAATTCCACTTAAACCTCCACTTAATATTTCATGCGGAATGAGTAGAAAATTATAAGCAAAAGCCACCACTATCGATGAACAAACAATCATTACAATATTTTTCATTAATGATTCCCCTATCGTAATTAATTTCTATACGCTATAGTATACGTGAAATTTAACATGAAAAAAGCTATCATAATAAGCTATTTTTAATAACTTATTATGACAGCTTGCTGGTCTTTTTAAACTAGCTCTTTGGCAACTGTCGCTAACGAATCAACTGAGTGCGACACCTCATTAAACGCCAAACCTAAATTATCTATTACTTGACCAATCATATGCACTTCTTGTCCAACTAGACTATTTTTTTGCTGTTGCTCTTCCATTGCGGATAAAATTTGCGTAAATCTTTGTGCCGTTGCTGATAGGCTTTGCTCGCCTAGAGCTACTGCAGCTTGTATACGCTGCATTGATGACAACAATTTCTCTGTTTGAATATTAGAGCTTTGTAATAGAGTAGTTACATTTTTAGTAGATTGCTTGGTTTGTTCCGACAAATTTCGCACTTCACCTGCTACAACGCTAAATCCTTTACCTGCTTCGCCTGCACGTGCAGCCTCTATCGCAGCGTTTAAAGATAGCAAATTTGTTTGATCTGCTATGCTAGTTACAATCGCTATAATGCTTTCCATTTCCTTTGAAATCGTTACAAGTTTATTGATATCTAGCGAAATTTCTTCTACAGATTGAATGATTTGCTCCATTTGCTGCAAGGATTGTTTAATTTGGCTGTTCCCTTCATTTGCACGACTTTTTGCATCACTAGAAATTTGCAATGCCTGCGCAGCTACATCTACAACCTCCTCGGATTGTTGATGTAGCTGATGAACAGCCGTTGAAGTTTGATCAGAAATAGCAACTAAATTTTCTGTTGCTTCTATTATTTGTTGGCTTACATATTGCTTTTGTTCCTCATGTTTAATGTTCGTTTGCTGTACTACATTTTCAAACTCATCCAACACAATTTGCTGCTCAAAATTTAATATTTTTGAAACAGCCCTTAATGTAGCAAATTGATCTTCAGGATGCTCAATCTCCTGTTCAATTATTTCCAGTAAACTAATAAGGAGGTTTTGAAATGCACCAATATAATATTTCGTCGGTAAGCCAATGTGTACGTGTACTTGGGCAATCCGTTGGCGCCTTAAAAAAAACTGACCATCGATTTGGCCGCTAAACATTTCTCCAATATGCTTTTTTAACGTCTTTTTTAATCTCTCTACAGAACTATTATCGTCAATAATTTTTGTTAAGCTTGTTTCCATACCAATTGCATCATAAAATTGGTCAACTATCTTATCAATATTTTGTTCCACATATGGCTGGAATGCTTTCAAAAATTTCAAGTCCTCATCTGTCATTTTCAGCATTTTAATTTGCTTTGCGATTTTAGAATTTTGGTCTATGTGCATCCCAACAGTTAGATGATCTAGATGAATACGCTCCTTTTTTACATTTCTTCTCAAGAACATAGCAACACCCACTTCTCTAAAATTATTGTTTTTTATCAATTTCCTCTCTCAATGTGTAAATTTCTACTTGTAGTGCTTTTGAACGCTTGTCAAAATAATAAATTCTATCCGTAGCTCGATTTGGGGCAGTATACTCTACCGCTGTCATTTTTACTACATCTTCACAAAATAACCGTAAAGTGCGAAGTCCCGCCTCCATTTTTCGTACTTCTTTACCGAATGTCATTATACTACTATCGATCGTATGATCTTTTTTAAGCTGGCGTCTATTTGTAAAAATAAGCTGGTCTAAATGTTGAAATCGTTGCTGTTGTCTTTCTTGCATTTGCTTGAGTTTAGCTGTACTTTGCAGTTGGTCCTTACTATAAATACTATGTTCAGGTACATTTCTTAGCTGTTCTATAATTGTACATAGCGCTGTGATATCCTCTTGCTGCTCTAATAAAATTCTTTGTAAATCACGCATTTCTTGATTTACCTCATTTTTTTGTAATGATAATTGTTCGCCCATATTCTCACATCCAAACTGTCTTAATTTTATTTATCTTACACTAACGGGCTGTAATATTTTCTACGCTGAGTTAATTTATCTTAACTAAAGGCGAAGCATCAAGTACAAAGTACCAGCCTCCAAATTCAAAAGAAGCCAAAAATAGCATATTTCGATTCTTGGGGTTTTTTTACATTCATAGATATTTGTATAGCCACATTGATTTTATAGTATATTATACCTTTTTATAGAAAAGTCACCAATAGACCTTTCGTACCTATATGCAAATAAATTTTTTTTGAAATAGAATAATGATAATTAATTTTCCCCAAATAAATGGTTTGTAATATCTTCTGTAGCGAGTAAGCAATGTTTTTCTGCGGCGAGTGACAGCAACACAGTAGGTACAAGACTTCTAATTCAAGATTTAAGTGCAACATAAAATAGAATTTGGGATTAGCTATCCGAAAAAGTTCAATTGAGAAAAACACGATATCTGTCACACAAGCATTTCTTCAGGATGAAAAATATTCCACTATAGCAATTTGTGGGCGATGAGGACCTTTCCAGATTGCAGTTCACTTTATCCCTCCAATTCTTGATTAGCAACTTGTCGCCATTTTTCTGCCTCGTGCTCATCGCGTGCAACGATTATGCCGTTTTCATAATGCTTGGCAAGCTGCCATTTTGCCTCGGCATCACCAAGTAGAGCTGCTTGCTTAAAATAATGCAACGCCTTTGCTCCATCCTGTATATGATACTGTGGCTCCGCAAAAATATATCCTAAATTAAATAACGCATCGACATGATACTCTTTTGCTGCTAATAAGAAAAATTCAATTGCCTCTTTTACATTTTGTGGCTGTCCTAGTAAACCTTCTAAATAAATCATTCCTACTTGATATCTAGCCTCTACATAACCACCGTTTGCCGAGCTTAAATAGTAATGAAATGCACTTTCTTCATTTGCTTCAGTTCCTAGCCCTTGCTCATACATAATGCCTAATGTAAACATTGCCTCTACTACACCTGCTTGCGCTGCCTTCATAAACCAATTAAACGCTAATTGCTTATCCACTTCTACGCCTTCACCATTCAAATACATATCCGCTAAATTATTAGCCGCATCTGGATGGTTTTGCAATGCTGCTTTTTTATAGTAATTCAATGCTTTTTGCTCATTTTCCTCCACACCTTGTCCAGCAAAATAACAATTAGCGAGCTCATATTGCACCTCAGCCTCATCATCTATTTGCTGAAGCCAAAATACTTTCTCTGTATACCATTCATTGTTTTCGCATAGTTGTACAAGGCCATAAATCGCCTCCCTTTCACCACGCTCAGCCTTTTCTAATTGCTCAGTCCAAAAAACGCGTTCCTGCACAGGTAGTTTGGCAATTAATTTTTTCTGTTGAAACAAATTGCTCACCTCATTTTTGTCCTTGACTTAGTAATGTTTCGATTAAAAAATCTTTAAACTCATTTGCTGCTGGTGAAATATAGCGATTTTTCACCCATGAAAGCCCTATTTTACGATAACAAGGTGGCTCACTTACTCGTAATTTTTTGACATTAAATTGGTCAAGTCCTTTAATATCTGGAATTAATGATACCCCAAGCCCTGAACCAACAAACCCTGCCACAGTGTGCATTTCCTCTGCTGAAAAAGTAGTGTTTGTCGTAATTCCAACTGACTGGAATAGCGTATCAACCATTTGCCGAAGCGAGTTTCCTCGCTTAATCGAAATAAATGGGTCATCTTTAATTTCAGTTAACTTTATATATTCCCGCTCTGCTAAAGGATGATTTTCTGGCACAATAACAAAAAGTTCCTCTGTCCAAAGCTCTATCCAATTAATATCTAAAATTTTCGATTCAATTTTTTGCGATAAGCATAAATCTATATCGCCATCCTCTAAAAATTTTAATAAACGCAATGATGTCGATTGTGTTAATGTAAACTGCATATTCGGGTATTTTTTCGAAGTATGCGCCATCAGCTCTGGCACAACTTCCATACCGAGCGTATGTATAAACCCAAAGGAAACTTCCCCAAATCCTGGCTTCGTAATTTCAGCAAACTCCTGCACTACTTTACTATGCTCAGCTAAAATGATATCTACACTCTCTAAAAATAACGCCCCATAGCGATTTAAAAAAATAGAGCGGCCTTGTCGATCGAATAGAGGCACTCCTAATTCTTGCTCCATATTAGCAATCGATTTACTTAAAGCTGGTTGTGAAATGCTCAATTTCTCTGCAGCCTGTGTCATATGCTGTAGCGTTGCAACTATTTTAAAATAATATAATTGTTGAATTTCCATTTTACCCCTCCTTTTAATAACCAAATGGAATTGAAATGATAGAAATAATAAATTGTATTTATATTTTTTCACTACTATAATAAGCTTTAATAACAGCATTGCATATCAAAAAATAAAGATAATTACAATAATCAAAATACATTTTTCTTAAAATTGTCACATTCTAATCTACAGAGGAGAGCTTATTATGAAAATTGTTGCCCCAAAGTCATTCACAATTGAAGCAGGTAAACGTGCCGTACTTTTATTACATGGTTTCACAGGCAATACGAATGATGTAAAACGTCTTGGTCGTTATTTATCAGACCGCAATTACACAGTGCATGCACCACTATATAAAGGTCATGGCAGTGACCCAACTACATTAATTCAAACAACACCTAAAGAATGGTGGGATAGCGTAATTGAGGGCTATGACGCATTACGCAATCTTGGCTATGAGGAAATTGCTGTAGCAGGCGTTTCTCTAGGTGGTATTTTTTCCTTAAAGCTTGGTGCTGAACGTCCAACAAAAGCTATCGTTGCAATGAGTGCACCAGCAATTGCTAAAAACACTGACAGTCTTCAAAATCGCGTTATCGAATATACAATTAATTATAAAAAATTATCAGGAACATTTGATGAAGCAACAGATAACCGTACAAGCATTGCAAGAGCTGTAAAAATGCCATCACTTGAATATTTACAAGGCATGATTAACGATACAAGTGCAAAACTTGAAAATATCCAAGCACCTGTCCATATTTTACGTGGCTTACAAGATGATGATTATTATTGCGAAAGCGCAGACCTTATTTATAGTTCTGTTAAATCTCGCATTAAATCCGTAAAAACATTTATCAACTCTGGACATATTTTAACGCTTGGCCAAGAACGTGAACTTGTTTTCGAAGAAGTATATCGCTTCTTTGAAGGTTTAAAATGGAAAGAATAAAATGAAACTAACAATCAATGGATTTTCCTCCTCCCCCACTGATTGTTATTTTTCTTCAAGCAAGAAATATAGACATTCTTTCAACTTAACATACAAAGAGCTACCTAGAAAGTGATTCTAGATAGCTCTTTTCATTTATTCCGTAAGAACAGACTGTACTTTTGCGACGAGTAACCGCAGGAGTACCAGCCCCTGATTGAAGGTTTATTTTATTCAAATAACGTTGAGAAAATAAACTCTGTAATAATTTTCGCTGCTTGTGCACGCGTTACAGAATCTTTTGGTGCAAACTTGTTGTCACCAACACCTTGAACAATCTGATAGTCATATAGCAATGTAATTGCCTTTTGTGCCTCCAAATCATAGCCCGCAATATCTTTAAATGGTGCTATTTTTTCTGGCTCATAGGATTCATCAAAGAAATACTCATATAGACGAGAAATAATTAATGCCATTTGTGCACGCGTTACTTTCTCCTCTGGATTGAAAGAATTACCGTTTCCATTCATAACTCCTACTTCATATGCGACTGCAATAGCTTGCTGAGTTTCCTTAGCATAGCTTGAAATATCCTTGAATGGCGCTGCTTTTGCTGTTTCATCACCAATTATGCGAGATACGATTGATGCCAATTGCACACGCTTTAATTCTTGATCTGGTTTAAATGAACCGTCATCATAGCCATTCATAATACCAGTTGTCGCTACAAATGAAGCGTATTCCTCTGCCCAATGTCCCTCTGTATCTGTAAAGACATAATACTCAAACTCTTCTTCGTCATAATTGTATAAATAGTAATAAATCTCATTTAAAAATAAATCCGCTACTAGTTTATACCCAGCTTCACTTAAATGAATATTTTGTGGGTTTGGTAAGTATGTTTTAAAATCAGAGGCAATATATTCGGCTGTATCCACAAAAATTGCCATTTGATTAGATGATGCTTCTCGAATTATTTTATTGATTGCTGATACAAGTGCATCCAATTGAACTTGTAAACTGTCATCTAAGTATGGGAATGGATTGTAATAGCCCATGATAAGTACGTATGCATCCGGGTTAATTGCTATAATTTCTTTTAAAATTGCTTCATAATTTTTTCCCATTTGCTGGATACCTTCGAAAGCACCCTTTAGGTCGAACTCTAACGTTTCTTTATTAAAATGTTTAAGTATATCATTTGCACCTGCACTAATTGTAATCACTTCTGCATTAGCAATTGCATCTCGTATTGCAACCGATTCACTTTGCAGTCCATCTGCATTATAAATAGGTTTAGTAACATTATTTTTAATATCATTTAATACATCTGCTGTTGTATAACCAGGATAAGCGAATCCTTTATTATATGAACTTAAATTATATTCTTCTGTCATGCTAAGTGCTAAAAAATCTGCATAGCTAAGCCCAAGCTCGCCCGTTTCTTGTATACCGGCTGCAAGAGAATCGCCTAACGCTAAGTAATCAAGATTTTCTGCTTCTTGCGCACTTACTGACATTGGTAAAACTAATTGTAATATTAAAAATAAAATAGCAACTAGTTTGAATCCTTTCATCTCAGTAATCTCCCCTTTAATAATTAGTAACAAACGTAAGTTTTAACAGCTTGACCACGTTTTTAATAGTATACAATATTCATTATAATTGAACACTCGATTTATAATAATTTTACCTCTATTACTATACATACTAGTCTATTTACCTATGCTCTTTTGACGGAATCAATTCTAAATAGCCACAAAAAAACGTTCCTTACATTACTAAAGGAACGCTATTTATAAGTAACTGCTATTTTTTTGTAGAAGGCTGAAACCACCATTGATTTCTATTGGGTATAACTCCATATAATTATTTTCGAAGGTGGTCGAAAATAAACGAAACTACATGCTATGTTTTTAATCTGCCCCAAATTACAGTGTTGAACCTATCTTTTTTGGATATTAAAATTATCTGTTAGTAATAGCCAATTTTGTGGGAATGGTAATCCTAAACGCCAGTAGGCTATTCCTCTTATGTTAAGTCTTTTCATTAAATCGAATTTTGCCTGGATTGATCTTGCATCCTCAAACCAAACAACATGCGACTGTCCCTCCTGATTAACATAATGGAAGTAAGGGGCCTGTGCAGTTGTATCATATTGAATTGCCGCATGATAGCGCTTTGCTAGTTCAATCGCTCTTTGTGGGCTTAGTGCAGTTGCTCTCGTTTGCCCCTGCACAAATGGTAAAGGCCAATCATAGCCATATAAATTTTGCCCCATCATAATTTTACTTGCGGGCATTTTTGTTAATGCATAATTTAACACGCGCTCAACTTCATTAATCGGTGAAACTGCCATAGGAGGGCCCGTAATATAACCCCATTCATATGTCATAAGTACAACAAAATCTACAACTTCTCCAATTGCCCCATAATCATGTGCTACTTGCCATGGGCCTTGCCCCGCATCACTTACTTTTGGTGCAAGTGCTGCTGATACGAAATAACCTGCTGGATGGAACTTTTCAACTGCTCGCCGCAAAAATTGCACATATGCTACACGTTGACTTTCAGGTAATGCTTCAAAATCAAAATGAATGTCCCTAACATTTCCTATACGCTGTGCTTCAGCTAGTATATTATTTAATAAACGCTCCTGTACTGCACTGCTTTGTAAAATATCTTGCGCTAGCTCGCCGCTAAAATCACCATTTTCTAAATTCGTTACAACAAGTGACATTACTGTACCTGATTGACGAGCGATAGCAGGAATTTCCCCTACTGGAGGCGCCTTTACTGATCCATCTCGTTGTGCCTCAAAACTAAAAAGAGCTAAATAGGTCAAAGATGGGCTAGCCTCACGTGCCTGATTTAATACTGCCTCACTCACTGTATTTCCACGAGGCTCGATATAAGCTAATGCTTCCGTATTGCTTTTCGCTCGTGGCGGAATATACAAACGCAAGCCAATTGGTAATGTTTGATTCGGATTAATCCCATTAATTTGTGCCAACGTCAAATAATTCATTTGAAACTTTTGAGCAATTGACCATAAACTATCTCCTGCACGCACAGTGTAAAAATTCCCATATATCGGAATCACCAATGCTTGCCCGATAACAAGCTGATCCGGTTCTGGAATTTGGTTTGCCTGCACAATGACATTAACCGTCGTCCCATAGCCTTGCGCAATGCTCCATAAATTCTCTCCAGCTCTCACTACATGAATTTGAATAGTGGCCCCTCCTATCAATCAATTATGCTATCGGTAGTTTATGATACGAATAAGAATTTCATGAGCGTATTAAGAAATATCTGTTATTTTAAAGATTCAACAGCTTTGAAGATACTTTGCGGATAAAAAATGTGACTTTTCGATTATTCCCAAAGGGAACATTAGTTCTTATAATTAAATTAACTAAAACTTAGGAGGCTTTTAAATGACAACTACCCATTCTTTACAGCTCCCTCAAGAGTTTGAACAATACCGAGCAATAATCGAAAAAACTCTACAACCCGTCATCAATATTGAAACCGTAGAACGCAAAACATCTTTATTTGAAAGCAAATTTGAAGGTAACCCTTATTTTCCTTTAACAATGGACTATCCGAAAAATGAAAGTGGACAGCCTTTAAAGTTACTTGCCCAAATTAATTTCGCCGATGTACCAAAGCATTTACCTCACTTCCCATCTGAAGGCATTTTGCAATTTTACATCGATGGCTATGATGATGTTTTAGGAATGGATTTTGACAATGGACAAAATCCAGCTGGCTTCCGCATTATCTTTCATGAACAAATTATTCAAGATGAGTCGCAATTAATACAAGATTTTTCTTTTGTTGAATTAAAGGATGAAGAGCTATATTTCCCTGTTGAAAAGGAAATGGCATTATCATTCGAAGAAAGCTTTGAACCTTTAATGATTGATGATTTTCGTAGCAATAAGGTCTATGAAGCAATTCGACAGCATTTAGAGGATAATGAGGAGTTAGAAGATAAATTCTACGACACATTTAGTGGCACAGGTCACAAAATTGGCGGTTATCCTTTCTTTACACAACAGGACCCACGAGCTTATGGTGACTACACAGATTCTACGATTCTATTATTACAAGTAGATAGTATCGGCGACCATATTTTATGGGGAGATTGTGGAGTAGGTAATTTCTTTATTTCAGAAGATGATTTGCAGCGTAAAGATTTTAGCAAAGTACTTTATAATTGGGATTGTCATTAAAACAATAGCCTAATTCATAACATCATTACACTTACAAAATAACAAAATGCCTGCTAAATATAAATTTCAGCAGGCATTTTGCCTATTAATAAACCACTTTCCAATTATCGTTGCAGCTTGCGTCAATAATTGGATGCTTCATAAAATAGTCTGCAATCATTTCTGTCATATCAATCTGAATATCCTTCACCACAGGCTTGCCTACAAACATTGGGAAGTTGCCTGCTCCAGTAGCGCGATAATTGTTCATCACAACATCATATGTAGCATCTCGTTGTAATGGCTGTCCATCTTTTAAAACTGATACTACTCGCTCCCCAACTGGCTTGCGAATATCAAAAGTATAGTCAATACCTTCCCACATATCGTAATTGTATGGCTCAGATTTTGGATAAGTGAAAGCACGTGAAACCTCAAGCTCCCCATTTTCCATAATTGTAAAATAAGAAGCACATTGCTCAAGTGCACCTATGATATCTTGACCTGTTAAACGCAAAACTACTAATGTATTTGGATAAATATAGTTCGTTACAATATCTCGCATTGTTACTTTGCTCGGTAAGCCACCTGGTTCATCGTGAAATAATGCTGTAGATGAAATCGTTGCACCAGAAACATCCATTTGTATATTGTTAATAAGCTCTACATAAGGATGCTCTTTAATGCGTGCTTGGAACGCATCATCAAAATGAATTTCACCATTAATTGTGCCGATTGTTTCATCTAGCCAACGATCTGTTCGGTCATATATCGAAGCATTTAATTGTACGATTTCATCATGCACAATAGTTGCATCATCAATATAATGTAGTTGTGGCTCATGCGTAAAGCTAATTACTTTACCAGCATCATCGAGCGTCACATCAATTGTTATTTCACCTAAGCAAACGCCTTTTGTGCCAGGCTGTATGACTGATTTCCCAAATAATTTCGTTTCAATAAGTCTATGTTGATGCCCTGTTATAACAATATCAACATCATCTAGCTCTTTACAAATTTGATAGCCTTCATTTTCACCAGTAAATTCGATTTGTTCACCAGTTTCTAAATCATTTTCGAAGCCACCATGATAAGCAATAACCATAATATCAATATTTTCAGTTGCACGAATTTGTGGCACCCATTCTTTAGCTGTCTCAAAGGCACTTTTAAAATGCCAGCCTGCAATATGTGCTGGTGCTTCCCATATAGGTACGAACTGTGTTGTTAATCCTAAAATTGCGATGCGAACACCCTCAATTTCTTTAACGATATAAGGCTGCGCTATTGGTTGTCCTGCATCATCTACTATATTTGCCGCTAAGTAAGGATAATTTGCCTCGCTTACAGCCTGCTGCACAACTTTTTGCCCATAATTAAACTCATGGTTACCAAAAACCCCCGCATCATATTGCATTGCATTTGCTAATGCGATCATTGCATTTTCCTCATTTGGCGCAAATTTATATTGATAATATGTTAAAGGGCTCCCTTGAATAAAGTCACCATTCTCGATTAATAAAGTTGGTGTCTCAGAACGTTTTTGTTCAATAATTTTTGCAAGTTTCGCTAGCCCTAAATTTTCATTTTTATCGAATCCGAATTTTGTTGGCATAACATAGCCATGTATATCACTCGTTGCTAACAGTCGAATACGTTGCTGTTTCATTCATGTCACTCCATTTCTTTAGTCCTACAGTAACAGACAGTAAATTTATACCTAACACTACACTAAAGTTACAAAAAGTTTCGTTGAATTAAGATGAAAAATCCAATGAGTGCAGCTTTAATTTATCAAGCTACAGCTTACACTATTTTATAATATATCGTAAAGGCAAATATTTGTAAGAAGTCTTACATCCTACCATTATTACTTTCTACTTACCATAATTGAAATCCTTTGTATTTAAACAGCTAATCAGAATATCTTTACATAAAATCAATATATTTTTACAAAAATATATGTTTAATGTTTTAGCGATATAGTTTATACTGTAAAATGCATCACATTTTGAGGAGGGAAATTTAGTATGAAAAAGTTCATGCTAATCGCGTTATCTATCCTGCTTGCAGCTGTTTTAGTGGCATGCGGAGACAAAGAGAGTAAAAAGGAAGATGGCGGAGAAAAAGCTGAAAATGGCAATACAAAAATAGACAAGCTTTTAATTGGTTTCGTACCATCACGTAATCCTGAAGAAATTATTACAGCAACTGAGCCTTTAAAAAATTTACTAAAGGATCAATTAGCCAAAGAGGGTTTTGATGTAGAAAATATCGAAATTAATGTTGGTACTAACTATGAGGCTGTTGGTGAAGCTTTATCAGCAGGTACAACAGATGTTGGTTTAATCCCCGGTGGAACATACGTATTATATGATGATGGCGCAGAGGTTATCCTTACTGCAACTCGTTCAGGTTTAAACAATGACTCTGACGATGCAAAAGAATGGAATAACAACAAGCCAACTGCGGCAACAGATGTACAAGCAACTTCATACCGCGCAATATTAATTGCAGGTCCTTCTGAAAAAGGACAAGAATTAGCGAAGAAAGTAAATGCTGGTGAGCAATTAACTTTCGAAGATTTAGACGGTGCTAACTGGAACGTTATGTCTTCTTCTTCTCCAGCTGGTTACATTTATCCAGCATTATGGTTAAAAGAGAACTTCGGTAAAACAATTCCAGATTTATCAAAAGTAGTTCAAGCAGATTCTTACGGAAGCGCTTTTGCACGTTTAGCTGCTGGACAAACTGACGTTTTAGTAACTTACGCAGATGCTCGTCGTGATTACGAGGGTAGCTGGCAATCAGAATTTGGTCGTCCAGCTTCAATCTGGGACGAAACAAACGTTCTTGGTGTTATGCCAAAAATCTACAACGATACGATTAGCGTAAGCCAAAACTCAAAAATTATGAGCGATGATTTAAAAGCAGCTTTACAAAATGCTTTCATCGAAATTGCTAAAACTGATGAAGGTAAAGAAGTAATTGCGATTTACAGCCACGAAGGCTATCAAAAAGCAAATGCTGCTGATTACGATGATGAGCGTAAAGCGCAAAAATTAGTTCAAGAATTGAACGCGCAATAATGTATTTTTGAGATGTCCGAGTCGTCATGTTGACAATCTCGGACATCTTTTTTGCAATGCCATGTCTAATACTAGACATAATTAATACATGATAGGAGCTTTTAAATGATTGAATTCAAGCATGTTGAAATGCAATACCCAAACGGCTTTAAAGGCTTGAAAGATATTAACGTACAAATTGAACAAGGTGAATATGTAGCAGTCATCGGTTTATCCGGTGCTGGTAAATCGACATTTATTCGTTGCATTAATCGTATGCATGATATTACAGATGGCGAGCTGTATGTAAATGAAACAGATGTGCGTAAATTAAGAGGTGCTGGTGTCCGTAAACTTCGCCGTAATATCGGTATGATTTTCCAGTCTTTTAACCTTGTCACACGTGCAACCGTTTTAAAAAATGTACTTGTATCATTCGTACCCGAAATGCCAGCATGGCGTAAATTATTAGGAGTGTTTACGCAAGAAGAAAAACGTAAAGCGCTTACTGCACTTGACCAAGTAGGTATTTTAGATAAAGCGTTCGTGCGCGTAGACCAATTATCTGGTGGGCAGCAGCAACGTGTCGCTTTAGCACGTACCCTTGCTCAAACACCTGGTATTATTTTAGCTGATGAGCCTGTCGCTTCTCTTGACCCAGTTACAGCAAATCAAGTAATGGGCGACTTTGCACGCATTAATAAAGAAATGAATATGACCATCATTATGAATATTCACCATATCGATTTAGCTTTGGAATATGCAACACGTGTAATTGGTATTCGAGCAGGGGAAATCGTTTATGATGGACATGCCAAAGATGTTACAGAAGAAGTATTAAATACTATTTATAATGGGCAAAGGCCAATTGAGGAGGACTAATCTATGAAATTAAATCCTCTGGCAAAAAGTAAAATCACATTGGAGAACGGTAAAGAAGTTGCAATGAAGCGCTCAATGACTCCATTAATCATTTTAATTGGCATTGTGCTTATTTACTTTTCAGTCCGCATTACTGGCTTTAGCGTGTTAGTTATATACGAACGCATCAATAAACTATTTATTATTTTACAAGAAATGGCTAAACCTAATTTTGACTATGCTCCGAAACTATGGGTGCCGTTATTCAATACGATTAAAATGTCATTACTTGGCTCAATTTTAGGCGCGATTGTTGCAATCCCGATTGCCTTTTGTGCTTCATCAAATATTATTAAAAGCCGTGTAGTTGTCGTATTAAGCAAATTTATACTAAGTATATTACGAACTTTCCCAACATTAATTGTTGCGTTAATTGCAACATTTATTTTCGGCTTAGGTACGATGGCTGGTACGGTCGCTATTTTCCTATTCACAATCGCTTACGTAGGAAAGCTGTTATATGAGCAAATTGAAAATGCTGACATGAAAGCTTATGAGGCAATGCATTCAATGGGATTAACGACAATACAGTCTTTCCGTTATGCAATCTTACCTCAAGTTTTACCAAACTACTTATCTACTACATTGTTCTGCTTCGAAGGGAATGTGCGTTATGCATCTATTTTAGGCTATGTAGGCGCTGGTGGTATTGGTCTGTTACTAAATGAAAACTTAGGCTGGCGTAACTATTCGAATGTCGGCATGATTTTATTAATGCTTGTTGTGGCAGTATTTATTATTGAAACAGTTAGCGAACACTTTAGAAAGAAATTAATGTAGGAGGGATATTATGAATTCGATTGAACAACAATTGTTAAAAGAACCGAAAAATCGTCTATCAACAATCATTACAACAATTATCGTTATCGCCCTCCTACTATGGTCTGTTTCAGCATTTAACTTATCCAACTTAACGGGAAATGGCTTGACGATTGCGAAAAATATTTTCGCTGGATTATTTAATCCGAATCTAGATTTATTGTTCAATTTTACAGATCGTGGTGTTCCATATCTACTATTAGAAACGATGGCGATTGCCTTTTTAGGGACTGTGGTAGGGGCTATTTTAGCTATTCCACTTGCTTTTTTATCAGCTTCTAACATTATGCCAAAGCCTGTCGTTTTCGTTGTACGTCTATTTTTAATTTTGGTTCGTACAATTCCAGCAATTGTTTACGGTTTAATGTTTATCCGTGTAACAGGTCCTGGTCCATTTGCAGGTGTTTTAACAATGTCTTTAACATCAATTGGTATGCTATCAAAGCTTTATGTAGATGTGATTGAAGATTTAAATACAGGTGTTTTAGAGTCAATGGAATCAATTGGCTGTACTACATTTGAAAAAATCCGCTTTGGTATTTTACCACAGCTTTCAGCGATGTTCATTTCGATTATCATTTATCGTTTTGATATGAACTTACGTGATGCGGCTGTTCTTGGTTTAGTAGGCGCTGGTGGTATCGGTGCACCATTAATCTTTGCAATGAACGCTTACAAGTGGTCTGAAGTAGGCTCTATTTTAATCGGACTTGTCGCGTTAATCTTACTTGTAGAGTTTATTTCGAATAAAGTGCGCACTCGTATTGTGCGAGGCTAATATACGTAAAAGCAAAGCCCTGTCAGTTGGCTTTGCTTTTTTATAGTTATTCGTTTCTCTATCACGCCTTATTTGCTAGCTTATTAATAAGCCCATAATAAACTAAATCCTCATACTTCCCATCCTTAATAATATGATCTTTTAATACCCCTTCTTGATCCATTCCAATCTTCTCCATTACTTTGCCTGAAGCAGGGTTTGTTGCAAAATATCTTGCAAAAACTTTATGCAGCTTCTTTTCTTCAAATGCAAACTGCACTATCGCCTTCGCTGCCTCTGTAGCGTAGCCCTTTCCCCAATACGGTTCGCCAATCCAATAAGCAAGCTCACCTTGGTTAAAATGTTTATTGTTCGATAAGGCAATCGCCCCGTAAACCTCGTTTGTTTCTTTATCTGTCACTGCCAATTCGTAAGAACGGTCTTCTAGAAAGTTTTCATGATGATATTCAATCCATGTTAATGCATCTTCTACCTTGTATGGGTGTGGCAAATACATTGTACTTTTATAAATATTATAGTTATTACAAAGTGCAGCCACTTGTTCAGCATCTGTTTTTTGAAATAATCTAAGAACAAGCCTGTCTGTTGTAATGGTCAATTTTTCTCGGTTGTAATTCATTGAAATTCCCCCTAATTGTGTGTCATGTATATCTATACTACCTTTTCTGTATATAAAAAACCACCTCTCATCACAATGAGAGGTGGTCATTATATAACTAAAATTTTAATATAAGCTAAAGCTTACATCATGCCTGGCATTCCGCCCATGCCACTCATATCTGGCATACCTGCGCCAGCTGGTTCTGGGATGTCGGCTACTACTGCTTCTGTAGTTAAGAATAGAGCAGCTACAGATGCGGCGTTTTGAAGTGCTGAGCGAGTTACTTTTGCTGGGTCTACTACACCTGCATCAATCATGTTTACCCATTCGCCTGTTGCTGCATTGAAGCCGATACCTACTTCTTCGCGTTTTAGGCGGTCAACGATAATTGAACCTTCTAAGCCAGCGTTTTCAGCGATTTGACGTACTGGCTCTTCTAACGCACGAAGGATGATTTTCACACCAGTTGCTACGTCGCCTTCTACTTCTTCAAGTACTTTTTCAACTGCGCTGTAAACGTTTAATAATGCTGTACCACCACCTGAAACGATACCTTCCTCAACTGCTGCGCGAGTTGAGTTTAATGCGTCCTCGATGCGTAGTTTGCGCTCTTTTAATTCTGTTTCTGTTGCAGCACCAACTTTAATGACTGCTACACCGCCAGCTAATTTTGCTAAACGCTCTTGTAATTTTTCTTTATCAAATTCTGAAGTCGTTTCAGCAAGCTGTGCACGGATTTGACCAACGCGACTTTCGATTGCTACAGTGTCGCCTGCACCTTCAACGATTGTTGTGTTGTCTTTTGATACAACAACTTTTGCTGCGTGACCTAAAGTTGTAATATCAGCTGATTTTAAATCTAAGCCTAAGTCTTGTGTAATCACTTGACCACCTGTTAAAATCGCGATATCCTCTAGCATCGCTTTACGACGATCACCAAAGCCAGGTGCTTTAACAGCTACTGCATTGAATGTACCGCGTAATTTATTTACTACTAATGTTGCAAGAGCTTCCCCTTCAACATCTTCAGCAATAATTAAAATTGGACGACCTTGTTGTACTACTTGCTCTAACACTGGTAAAATTTCTTGAATGTTTGAGATTTTTTTATCTGTGATTAAAATATATGGATTGTCTAATACTGCTTCCATTTTATCTGTATCAGTTACCATGTAGTGAGATGCGTAACCACGATCAAATTGCATACCTTCTACTACATCAAGCTCTGTCGTGAAGCCTTTTGATTCTTCGATTGTAATAACGCCATCGTTACCAACGCGCTCCATTGCGTCTGCAATATATTGACCGATTTCTTCATCTGCTGAAGAAATTGCCGCTACTTGCGCAATCGCCTCTTTATTTTCTACTGGACGTGCAATAGCTTGAAGCTCTGTTAAAGCTGCCGCTACAGCTTTATCGATACCCTTACGAATACCTACAGGGTTTGCACCAGCCGTTACGTTTTTTAAGCCTTCACGAATCATCGCTTGAGCTAATACTGTTGCAGTTGTTGTACCATCACCAGCAATTTCATTTGTTTTTGATGCTACTTCTGCTACAAGCTTTGCCCCCATGTTTTCATATGGATTTTCAAGCTCGATTTCTTTTGCAATTGAAACGCCGTCATTTGTAATTAAAGGTGAACCAAATTTCTTCTCTAATACAACATTACGCCCTTTTGGTCCTAATGTTACCTTTACTGCATTTGCTAATTTATCTACACCTTGAAGCATTAATGAACGTGCTTCTTCTGCGAATTTAATGTCCTTTGCCATTGTCAAAAAACCTCCTGAAAAAATTTATCCATTCGTGTTATATGCCGCTGATTGTCAGCTCATTACTTATCGTTTTATATGGGGTTGTCTGAAAAGCAGGCTAGCGCGCTGCTTTCTGGACGCCCCGTTATTTTTTAACCAATAACAGCTAATACGTCGCTTTCGCGTAAAATTAAGTATTCTGTGCCATCATACTTTACTTCAGTTCCTGAGAATTTTGAGAAGATAACTTCGTCTCCCTCTTTCACATCAAGCTCAACGCGTGTACCGTTATCTAATACACGACCTGTCCCAACTGCCACTACTTTACCTGTTTGTGGCTTTTCTTTTGCTGAGTCTGGTAAAACGATACCAAATGCCGTTTTTTCCTCTACCTCAACTAGTTCGATAATGATACGATCACCTAATGGTCTTAACAAGTGAAACAACCTCCTACAAAATATTAATTCTTTGGATTTATTAGCACTCTATAACAAGGAGTGCTAACACACTTACTATATTAAATAATCTCTAAATTTTTTGCAAGTAAGAACTACAAAAAATTTTCATTTCTCTTGAACTTCCTCTACAATAAAGAAAGCATAACGTATTATAGTTACAGAAAGTAGGTTTTATGCACGTGACTTCTATTAGCTCACCAAAGTTCAAAACACAGAAAACGGCTTTATTTGTATTGCTGTTATACATTGCTGCCCTATTATCAAGCATCGTTTTAGTAATTCCAGGCGTTAGAGATTTTTCCTTGAATTTAATACCTGATTCTGAGCATAAAGAGTTTGTTTTAATGGCTTGGTGGAATACCATTGCCTTCATGATTGCTCTAGTCATTATGATAATTATTATTAGAAGGGATAAAAATTTCTTTAATGTTTTTAAGGAACAACGCGCTTCAATTGGTGTCACAATCGGTTGGGGAGTTATTGGTGTATTTTTAGCATTTTCAGGTCAAATTTTAGCTTCACTAATTGAAGTTTATCTACTAGGTATTAAACCAGGATCTGAGAATACAGCATTGATTATGGATATTACACGAGTTGCACCAATAATGATTGTCTCTTCAGCATTATTAGCACCTATTTTAGAGGAGCTTATATTTCGCCGTGTCATCTTCGGTTCGCTTATCCAAAGACAAAACTTTTGGGTTTCCGCTTTAATTAGCGCTGTAGTATTTGCTGTTATTCATCGAGATTTACCACATCTATTAGTATATACAGTGATGGGACTAATTTTTTCTTTTTTATACTTTAAAACAAAGCGCCTACTTGCACCCATCATTGCACATATGTTAATGAATGGCTTAGTCACACTAGCACAATTAAACATAGATAAAATTCCGCAAGTCATCGAATCTATCCCAAAGTAATATGTGCTATTTTGAAAAAACAAAACAGGACAATCTAGAAACTTCTAGATTGTCCTGTTTTACTAATATTCTTTTCAATTAGGCAAAATCATTATTTATTCATTTCTTCTATTTGTCGTCGTTGCTCTGCTAGCAACTCCTCTACTCGCACTTGCTCAGCTGCCTCCTGCTCCTCACGCTGACGCTGCTCCTCTGCCACTAAAAACTTCTTGTAGCCGATTTTCGAAATGACGATACTCACTTCGTATAAAATAAATAACGGTATCGCAACAATTAAATTTGAAACAAAATCAGGTGGAGCCAAAATTGCCGCAAGAACAAATAGTACAAAATAAGAATATTTACGGAATTTCACCATTAATGCAGGGTTCAAAACGCCAATACGCGCTAAAAATAGCGTAACAACCGGCAATTGGAATACAATACCAAATGGTAAAGTCAGTGTTAGTAAAAAAGAGAAAAATTGATTAATCCCTATCGTTTGCTGAATTTCTAAATTATTCGATAAGCTCGACATGAAGCCCATGACATATGGGAATAATACGAAATAAGCAAAAGCTAGTCCTAATATAAATAAGAAAAATGAATAAGGTATATATTTTAATGTCGCTTTACGCTCCGTTTCAAGCAATCCGGGAGTAATAAACGACCAAAGCTGATAAAGCAACACTGGTGACGTGAAAACAAACGCCACAATAAACATCACCTTTAAAAATACAGCTAATGGGTCTGTCGGTGCAAAGGCGTTTAATGTAAATTGGGCTGCCTCATCGCTCTCTTGAATAAATTTAATAATTGGCTCCGTTAAAAAAAAGCTACCTACAAGGGCCAAAACAAAGAAGAACGCCGTGACAACAAGGCGACTTCTCAATTCTTCAATATGCTCTATGACAGTCAGTTCTTTTGGATTCATATATAAGACATCCTTAACTTACTTAACATTATCGTTATCTTTATGCTCAATAACTTTCTTTTTATCGTCATCATCGTCTGCTAAGCCTTTAGTTGCTTGTCTGAACTCACGAAGTGTAGAACCCATTGCCTTGCCAAGCTCTGGAAGCTTCTTCGGTCCAAAAATTAGGATGGCAACAACACCGATAATAACAAGGCTTACTGGTCCAATCGCATTTAAATGGATTACCATTACGCCACCTCCTCTTTAATGTATATTTTACCGCATTCCGCGCCATTTTGCTAATACATTAGTTGTGAATAATTTGCGTCAATTGCGTATTAAATAAATAAGCGCCTGCAACTCGACAGACAAATCAATATTCATTAATTTCATCGATTCAGGTACATTTAATCTTATCGGCGTAAAATTTAAAATACCTTTTGCGTTCATTTGTGCTAAACGGTCTGCTGTCGCCTGCGCCGATCGTGCTGATACCGTTAATATGGCTAACTCCGCATTATATTTCTCATACATTTCCTCTAAGCGGTCTGGATGGAAAACTGGGATACCGCTAATTTCTGTTCCCTCATACGGTGCTTTCGAGTCGAATGCCACAACAATGCGTGTATTATGGTTTTTTTGAAAATTATATTTTAAAAAGGCATTTCCTAAATTCCCTACTCCGATTAATGCTACATTCGTTGCTTCGTCTTGATCTAGCGTTTCTCTAAAAAACTGCAATAAATGTTGTACATCATAACCGTACCCTTTCTTACCGAGGGCACCAAAATAAGAAAAATCTCTGCGAATCGTTGCTGAATCTATTTTCATCGCCTCGCTAAGCTCTTGAGATGAGACGCGCTGTTTCCCTTCAGTCGCAAAATTTTGTAAAAATCGGTAGTACAAAGGAAGCCTCTTCGTAGTTGCTTGTGGAATTTTTATTTCTTTGTTCACATAGAATCCTCCTGCAATCTAGTTCGAAGTCGTTTTCATCTTACTAGACATAGACGAATAAGTAAAGTATCCATCATTGCACCAAGCATGCGTATCTATTACACTTAAAGCATGAACTGAGGTGTAACTATGATTGTATTACAAGTAAATCAACTATATAAATCTTTTATTACGGATGAAATATTAAGCGGTGTTAAGCTAGAAGTACAACATCGTGACCGTGTCGCCCTTGTTGGCCGCAATGGTGCAGGGAAATCAACTTTATTAAAAATTATCGCAGGGCAAATGTCCTACGATTCTGGTGAAATCATTATCCCAAAGGATATTAAAATCGGCTATTTAGAGCAGCATGCAGGGCTTGATTCTGAATTATCAATGTGGGACGAAATGATGACAATCTTTGTAGGGCTACAACAAATGGAGAAAAAACTCCGCGCTTTAGAGCAGCAGATGGCAGAGCCTGATGTGTATGAAAACCCAGAAGCATATGCAAAATTAATGGCGGAATACGACCAATTACAGCATGATTTTAAAGAAGCTGGTGGCTATCAATTTGAGGCTGATACGCGCTCTGTTTTGCATGGTATGCAATTTTACCCTGAAGACTATGCGAAACCAATTCGCTCCTTATCAGGTGGACAGCGCACGCGTCTAGCTTTAGCTAAGCTATTATTATCAAAGCCTGATCTACTAATTTTAGACGAGCCAACAAACCATTTAGATATCGAAACATTAGCATGGCTTGAAAATTATTTAAAAGGCTATGCTGGTGCTATTTTAATCGTTTCACATGACCGCTACTTCCTAGATCAAGTTGTATCCATTGTCTACGAAGTATCGCGTACACGCGTTACAAAATATGTAGGTAACTACAGCGCTTATTTAGATGATAAAGCAAAAAATTACGAGCGTGATATGAAATTATATGAGCGTCAGCAAGATGAAAAGGCAAAGATGGAAGCGTTCATTCAAAAAAATATCGCCCGCGCATCTACAACAAAAATGGCCCAAAGTCGTCGTAAAATGTTAGAGCGTACGGAATGGATGGATGCCCCTGATGGTGATGAAAAATCGGCTAGCTTCGGCTTTTCAATTGAGAAGCAAAGTGGCAATGATGTGCTAGCAGTTGATGCGCTCACTGTAGGCTATCCAAACAAGGAAATTTCTCGCAACATTCAGCTGCGCCTATTTCGCGAAGATCGCGTTGCACTTGTCGGTCCAAACGGTGTTGGTAAATCTACTTTATTAAAGACTGTTGTACAGGATTTGCAGCAGCTCGCTGGGGATATTCGCTATGGTACAAATGTACAAATTGGCTACTATGATCAAGAGCAAGCAAAGCTTAATTCTAATAAAACAGTGCTGCAGGAGCTTTGGGATGAATGGCCACTAATGAATGAAAAGGATATCCGCACCGTGCTTGGACGCTTCTTATTTAGTGGCGATGATGTTGGAAAATCCGTTAATTCTTTATCTGGCGGCGAAAAAGCCCGCTTGGCTCTTGCTAAACTGATGATGCAAAAGTCCAATTTCCTAGTGCTAGACGAGCCAACAAACCATTTAGATTTAGACAGTAAGGAAATTTTAGAAAATGCTTTAATTGACTATCCAGGCACACTGTTATTTGTATCGCATGATCGCTATTTTATTAACCGTATTGCAACAAAGGTCGTAGAGCTAGCACAAGACGGCTCATTCGAATATTTGGGCGATTACGATTACTATGTTGAGAAAAAGCAAGAGTTGGCGGATCTTGCGGCAATGAAAGAATCCTCATTAGTCGAAGCAGCTATTGTAACAAAAGCCTCGACATCTACAATTGATAAGGATGCTAAAAAACGCGAGCGCCAAATTCGCCGACAATTAGAGGATATTGAAGGTCAAATGACTACACTCGATGAACAGATTGTAGCTTTAGAAGAGCAGCTTTGTGATCCAGCAATTTTTGCTGATCATGAGAAAGCGCTAAAAATTCAAAATGAATTAGACTCTGTAAAAGAAAGTCATGAAACGCTCGAAATGGAGTGGCTTGAGCTAAGTGAGGAACTAGAAAGCCTATAAAAATAATGGGACATTGAACGCATAACGCTCAATGTCCTTTATTTTATTCTTCTTAGCGGCTTTTTATATTTTAAATCACGGTAAGCGCCATACACGCCATATACCCAGCCGAAAAGTAATGTGATAACGATTGCAATAATCATATTTAATACGTTCGCATATGGCTTTTTCATGCGAATTAGACGATAGTTTCCTATGTGAATACTTTCATACACTCTTTTTATGTCCTGTCTTCCATAAACAATGGCTAGAGGATAACAAGTAATCGCTGCAAAAATAAGCAGATTTGAAAATGAATATAAAATATAAATACCGAATACAGTATGACTAAGCAGCCATAAAACGATACTCGCTAAAACTCCACCAAAAATTAATAACGCAATCATTGAGCTTTTATTTTGCTTCAATAGATTCCCCCCTATTTACACATTTGCTATTCTACTTTATATTACATATATATTGGTCAATATACAAATTTCGATAAAATTAGCCCACAATTTTATTCACATTCAAAGTGTAGCTATACCAACATATCAACAGACTTTTCCACATTATCCACAATCAAAAATTTTTTTCCCCACATCATAATGAGGAAAACTGCATACTATATATTGATAAATCACAACTTACACACAAGTTATCCACAATTTGTGCATAAGTACGGATGTTCTTATTGACATTTTACTGTTTTCTACTCTTGGCCTGTGGATAATTTTCAGAAAAATTAAACCTTTTATATAATGGTGTATTTTTAAGCATATCGACAGCAAAAAACAATATAATTTTACATTATGCCAAACTAGACCAATTATGCCTTGAATAATATTAACTCAGACGCTCCGCCACTTAGTTCCTCCTAGCTGAACAAAAAAACGCCACTAGCTTTTCATCGCTAATGGCATTTCTATTTATCTCTGTTGAAGTTGGTTATAACCTGTGGGAATGAAGTATGAATTATACCCAGCTTTTTAGCTCCATGCCAGGGCGACCATTCATCATCATATCGCCGCGCACGCCAGCCTCATACATTTTAGCACCTGCTGCACCAATCATTGCTGCGTTATCTGTACACAACTTCAATGGTGGTACGTAGAAAGGAATACCTTGCTGTTCAAAAGCTTGCTCAAGCGCTGTGCGCAGACCTTTATTTGCAGCTACACCACCTGCTGCTATTACTTGTTTTACATTAAATTCACGAGCTGCACGCAACGTTTTGGTCGTTAATACTTCTACTACACTATCTTGGAAGCCTTTTGCTACTTGTGTTGCAACAATCTCTTCACCACGCTGATCCATATTATGCTTATAATTAATAACTGCTGATTTCAAACCACTAAAGCTAAAATCATAACTTTCTTCCTCTAACCAAACACGTGGAAAAGATACAGCACCTTCTGCCTCATGTGCCAATCGGTCAATATGTGGTCCACCAGGATAAGGCAAATTCAGTACACGCGCTACTTTATCATATGCCTCACCAGCTGCATCATCACGTGTTTCACCAATTAACTCGAAATGCCCATGCTCCTGCATGTAAACAAGCTCCGTATGTCCACCTGATACAACAAGAGCTAATAACGGAAATTCCATTGGCTGCACTAGATTATTCGCATAAATATGCCCAGCAATATGATGAACACCAACAATTGGTAAATGGTTTGCCCACGCAAAAGCCTTCGCCGCATTAATTCCGATTAACAATGCTCCTACAAGCCCTGGTCCTTCAGTAATTGCTACGGCTGTTAACTCGCTTGGCTGCAGCCGTGCCTGTGTTAATGCTTCCTCAATAACAATTGTCACTTGCTCCACATGGTGACGTGAAGCAATTTCAGGCACAACGCCACCAAAGCGTTTGTGGCTATCAATTTGAGATGCTACAACATTTGATACGATCTCAGTTCCGTTTTTAATAATTGCAGCTGCTGTTTCATCACAGCTTGTTTCAATTGCTAAAATATATTGATTTTCCATTTATAATTTCACCCACATGACAAGAGCATCCTCTTGATTATCAGTATAATATCCTTTTCGTAGACCTCCATCTTGGAAGCCTAGTTTATAATATAGGCTTTTCGCTACTACGTTTGATACACGCACTTCCAAGCTCATCGTTTCCATATTTGCCTCACGTGCAACACGCATTGCCTCACACATTAAGCCTTCTCCTATTTTTCTTCCTCTTGCAGACTCGATTACAGCGACATTTGTAATCTGTGCTGAATCAATAACGAGCCAGCTTCCACAAAAGCCCAGAATCTCTCCATTTTCCTCAGCTACCGTATAATAAGCAAATTGATTTTCTGTCATTTCATAGTAAAACGAATCTAACGTCCATGGTGTTGGAAATGCAGCAACTTCAATTGCATACACAGCTTCCACATCTGCTACTGTCATTTTGCGATATTGCACCATTGTCTATTTGCTCTCCTTTTGCTCTTTCAACCAGTTTGCCTCCGCCTCTGCAATGCGGCGATATTGTGGCACGAAAGAATGTATAGCTTCCATTGAGGGCAACTCTCTATTCATCGCTAATGCAACTAACTCTGAAGCACGAGGCAAATTCAAAGTAAACGAGGCAAAAATTGCTCGCTCCCCTAAGGCTTGTTCAATCTGCTCTTTATATAATGCAACATCCGCACCAATAAATAATACTGGTTCTTCATGCTTCTTTACTTGCTCCAGCAAATCCTCGATTGCATAATGTCCATCCTCTAATAATGCATTTAAAGTTTGGCCTTGATAAATAGCCGCATATACATGCTGACGTCTTGCATCGAATAAAGGACAGACAATTCCACTAAATAAATATCCATTAGCAGCTAACACTTGTAGGCTCGATACACCTACTAAAGGCTTTTGCAATGTCCATGCTAACGTTTTAGCTAACGTCACACCTATTCGAACACCTGTGTATGCCCCTGGTCCCTCGGATACTGCTATCGCATCAATCGCTGTAGGTTGGATTGATGCCTTTGCACATAATTCCTCAATAGCAGGCATTGCACCAGCTGAATGCGTTATTTTAATATGTTGAACAACTTCTGCAATGATTTTGCCGTCTTGTACTAGTGCAATGGATAACGGCGCATTTGCTGTTTCAATTCCTAACCAAATCATTTCATTAACTCCTCACAAAGCTCGACATAACGAGCACCCATCGGCTCTAAAATAAATAATCTTTCCTGTTCGCCAGTTCGCTTAATCGTAATTGCTAAGCGTTCTTTTGGTAAATCTTCTTCGATTAAATGTGCCCACTCTACAACTGTTACAGCATCACCATAAAAAATTTCCTCCCAACCTAAATCCTCATCGCTATCCATTAAACGATAAACATCTAAGTGATTTAAAGGTAATCGTCCTTCATATTGCTTCATAATTGTAAAGGTAGGGCTATTCACTGTTCTTTTAATACCTAGCCCTTTTGCTAAAGCTTGTGTAAAAGTCGTTTTTCCAGCCCCTAAATCGCCTTCTAATGTAATTGTATCTTGTGATTCTAATCGCTCAGCTAAATTTACAGCAAGCTGCTCTGTTTCTTCTAATGATTGTATATGCTTTTCAAATTTCATATTTTTAACCCTTCCTGAAAATACATTACTTTTAGTTTACTCGAATGCGAAAAAATGTTCAAAGGACTACTGCTACTTTTGCACACCAAAAGAGGCGTCTTTAGAAATGAATCCTAAACGCCTCCTTATATTTGGCAGTAATAAAATCCTATGAGTAATTTACTGCCCTTAAAAGCTCGATTAATGAAATCTAACAATCTAAGAAATACTACCAATTGAAGTTTTGCTTTATATAGTGTTTAACGTGTTGAATGCCCGCGTAATTCGATTACTTTTTTCTCAATGAGCTGATCGTTTTGAAAATGTATTTCATAAGCTTGTGTTAATCTATTTTCATCCTGCCAAATGTAGATACCCTCTTTTTGAAGTGTCCCTATACCTTTTGCAGTATTTACAACATCAAGATAGCTCATACCTACCTCTAGCTGATTAAATTCTTGTTCATTCATATATTTCTGCCATACATATGCATTCGAATCTTCAATATCAATTAGCTTCCCTTGTTCATAGGCCGCACAACTACTTAAACCGAGCGTAATAGCCAACACGCCACTAAATTTCTTTAGCATACGCCTCACTCCCGACATCGTGTATATAACAATACATACCCACTATGAACATTTTGAAAACAAATATTTCGACAAAATTCGAGTTATTTATTAAATTAATTATGCCTTACCTAGCTCCAGTTCAGATCCTTTCAAGCAAGTTCAAAGCTGAAGTTAGCCTGTAAATATCACTTGTATTGTACAAACTCCAGGATATTTTCTATTATCATAACGTTGCGATGCTTTAGACTGAGTTCTTCACTATCAGAAGTGCTTACACATTCGCTAAATCAAAAAAAGCCTTTATAAGCAAATTCTGCTTATAAAAACTACATAAATGGCGGTCCCGACCGGGATCGAACCGGCGATCTCCTGCGTGACAGGCAGGCATGTTAACCGCTACACCACGGGACCAATTTATTAAATTATTTTATCGACATTTAATATATTAGCATTATTTATTAGTATTTACAATAGTTTATTTAAAAAAATACGCCTCTAATTTTAGAAGAGACGTATTTTAGGCCACCCTATTAAAAATTGCTTTGCTCGAGTCCTTCCGATAGCAATTAACTCCTCTTTCGCTTCATCATCCATTGTAAATTGCGTAGCACTATATTCTTCAACGGGAATAAACATAATATCTCGTTCATGCCTTCTCGATATATAACGCTGATCATGCGCATCCTTCATCGTTGCAAAAAGCGACTCAAATAATTGTAGCCCATTATTAATTTTTCTAGGTTGTTGATGCTCAGCACGCGAACTTAGTTTAATTCCAAGTAGAGGTCGTATTCTTTTCCCATTACGTTCATCAAATATCCAAAAAGGAAAATTGCTCAAAACACCCCCATCTACTATGACAGATTCATTATTCCTTGCTTTTAAAATTACAGGTTCAAAAAAGAATGGTATACTACAGCTCATCCGCAAAGCACGTGCCACTAAAAATCTATTTGCATCAATCCCGTAGCTAATTAAATCATCTGGCAGTACAATCATTTTACCATTCGACAAATCCGAAGCAACTACCTTTAAGGACCCTGAAGGCAAATCTGCAAATGTGTAAATATTTCTATCGGCTAGCTTTCTGTAAAACCATTTTTCTAGTGCAATCCCTCGATATATTCCCAGATGTCGATACACATTGAGCCATTTTAAAAATGGAAAATTGAACAATGTTCTACGACTATCCAAAAGCGTCGCAAAATTTAATTCATCTAACAGTTGCTCTATTTCTTTAGCGCTATATCCCGCTGCAATAAATGCCGCCATAATTGCTCCTGCACTCGTCCCTGCTACACGCTTAAAGCGAAAATTTTCCTCTTCTAAAACTTGATACGCTCCAACTAACGCAAAGCCCTTCAAGCCACCACCAGAGAAAACTCCATCAATCAGCATATTTCCCCTCCTACTTTATTGTAGGAGCATTGAACATAAAATATAACTTTAGACAAGTAAATTGGTTACGATATTGTTACATTCAATTTTAAATATTAGCGGAATCCATGCTAATAAAAGACATTGCTGCATCATAATAAAACTATTCCTATAGTTAAAGAAATTGTTAAATATTTCAAGGAATTCATTTTTAAATTAGAGACTTTGGCATATCGAGATGTTCTATCAAGAGATTTTCGCTTTCTATCAGTAACTTTTGGGGTTCTATCAGGAAGTTTCGTACTTCTATCAGGATAGCCATCGAAGCGCTGACTGACCTTCGGTCTTTGGTAGTTAGGGGCTTCCCTTTTTTTAAACAAAAAAACCACTGATTTCTCAGCGGTTTACTCGTGCGAAGCGATGTCCTACTCTCACAGGGGGTGCCCCCAACTACCATCAGCGCTTCAACGCAGCACAGCTGAGCGGCGGATTTCTTCGTTGCCTGCGGCGTTTACGGTGCTCATGTACAAAGTACATTCCGCTCCGCACGCCTTGTCGCCTCGACCTCCTTGCTCATCTGCACTGCTTCATGTCATATTCGCTTGAAAGTGATAGCGATTGTTAGCCTTCGATACCGCGCCGAGCTGACCTTCGGTCTTTG
>NZ_HG964413.1 GCF_000612805.1 Bacillus ndiopicus
CAAAATTGTGTTTCATCTATTTCAATGAAACTTTATTCATTCACGTATTGCTTGTTCAGTTTTCAAGGTTCATATCGTTCACTATTTCGGTAAGCGACTTTTAATAGTTTAACACCATTCTCTGTCGTTGTCAATATCAAAATAGCAACTTTTAAATTTTATCATATCTTTAAGACACTAGTCAATATTTTTTATTATTAACCCGTCGCCCTAACGACTTTATCTATAATATCACCCTATTTCATTTTATGCAATACCTTTGTTTAAAAATTTAATAAAAAAGTTGTGAATGCGACACACAGCAAGCCAGGTATTCCTAAAAACGTTATTGTTAATATTGAAAAAACGTTAATTGGTAGTACGATACCTTGCATTGACAGCAATAAATGAGCGCCAAATAAAATCAATACTGCAAAAGCTAATTTAAACCATATTACAGCTAACTTTTCAAATATAAAATTCCAATTTAACTTACTTCCTATAAATAAAACAATAACTAAAATTAAGCTAATACTGAGTACTTTATAAATACCAATCCACTCCTTATATATGTATTCAACAGAACATATGCAAGAATAGTGATAATTATTTCTTAATTTAAGCACTTTTACTTTCTACATATACATTAGTAGTAACTAAAGGGACTGTACAAAATTTAATAGGAGCTGTTGAGTCTCAACAGCTCCTATTTTCATTTTATATTTACCCGACGAATTCTAGCTTCCTTAAATAAGAAGAAGTGGACACTCTCAGCAGCTTTTCTTTGTGCCTCCACATCTAAATTAAAATCATCTGATAGATCTTCAATCACTCTAGCATTATGCCAGTCTTCTTTTGTTCCCTTTATAAGACTCACTAATTTTTCATCGAATTCTTTTTTCAATTTCCCTTTTCGTGAAAAGAACATGTTTCACACACCTTATAGCTCGCGTCTACCTTCTAACGCTTTAGATAAAGTAACTTCATCGGCATACTCTAAGTCGCCACCTACCGGCAAGCCGTGTGCAATTCTTGTTGTTCGAATACCAGATGGCTTAACGAGGCGAGAAATATACATCGCCGTTGCTTCCCCTTCAATTGTAGGGTTTGTTGCTAAAATAAGTTCCTGCACTCGCTCATCATGAAGTCGCGTTAATAAAGAAGCAATATTAATATCTTCTGGCCCTACCCCTTCAATAGGCGAAATTGCACCATGTAACACGTGATACGTTCCATTATAGTCACGCATTTTTTCCATGGCAATAACATCTTTCGGGTCTTGTACTACACAAATCATCGATACGTCACGCTGCTTATCTGAGCAAATATGACATGGATCAATATCTGTAATATGACCACATTGCGAGCAATACATTAAATTACGCTTTGCATCGACTAATGCCTTTGCAAATGATAAAACTGTATCCTCTTTCATTGTTAATACAAAAAATGCCAGACGAGCCGCAGTTTTGGGCCCGATACCTGGCAGTTTCATAAAGCTATCAATAAGCTTTGAAATTGGTTCAGGATAGTGCATATTGTACCTCCTAGAATGGAAGGTTTAAGCCTTGAGTGAATTTACCCATTGTTGAGTTAGTAGTATCTTCTACTTTTTTCAATGCATCGTTTGTTGCAACAACGATTAAGTCTTGTAACATTTCAATATCCTCAGGGTCTACTACAGACTCATCAAGATTAACTTCAAGAATTTCACGTTGACCGTTAACGATAACTTTCACCACACCGCCACCTGCAGAGCCTTCAAATTGCTGTGCATTTAAAGCTTCTTGTGCTTCCATCATTTCCTTTTGCATTTTTTGCATTTTTTTCATCATACCTTGCATATTACCCATTCCACGCATAGTTAAATTCCTCCTATTTAATCAATTATGCCTTAGCTAACTTTTGTCTAGATTTTCTCAAGATAGCTATTAACATTTAACCGTTGTAACTACATACAAAACGATTAACTAACCTGTGTCTTGCAAACTTCTCTTCAAAAACTGTGACATCCGCTAAAGGCTTTATTTTGATTCAGCGGTTGCTTGGACATCCACTGAATTAAATACTAATTAAGCATTCATCTCGCCATTTAGATAGAGACAGGAGTATTCTGTACCCGAATCTTTGTTTTCGGTGCAAAAGAAATTTACCCAATCAAAAAGATTACTCTTCGATAACTTCAACAAAATCTTTACCGAATAGCGCTTCCGCCTCTACTATAAGAGGATCTTGCGATGCTATTGGTTGCGCATCGTCAATAAATGGCTCTGCTACATTCTCAACCTGTTCGGATTTTTTAGCATTCAAACCGTTATCACGAATAAAGTTTTCTCGCAATTCAAGCCAAGAGCTTTCTGGAATACATAACACTTCATACATAGTACCAATTTGAGCAGCTAATGTTTGTGCAAACATTGTTAACAAAGAACGATTTTCAGCCACCATTTGACAATGTATATCATACTTGAATTTTAACACAAAAGCACTTGAAGATGCTGCAACTGGCTCCGCTTCTGCTAGAAGTGCAGCTTGTGATTTTTGCAGTTGATTTAAGCTATGTGCCCAAGCTGATTTGATTTTTTGAATACCTTCCTTTGTGGCATCCTTCAATACTTCCTGGATTCGTCCTGTTTGCGGCTTAAATCCATTCGGTGTCTTCGCTCTTTGTCGGGGAGGCTGTTGTTCTTGCTGTTGCGCAGGTACACCGTTCGCCAATTGCTCAGTTAGCTGCTGAACTAATCGCTCTAATGTTACCACTTTTTCTTCTAACGCCGAATTAACCCCTACTGTCGCCGTAGGGCTTGACGTAAATTGCGTTATTTTTAATAAAGCAGTTTCTAAATAGATTTTAGTGTGATGAGAGAATCGCATTTCCTGCTGTGTTTGCGCTAATGTATCAATAAAGCTATACAGCGTATCTGCTGAAAATTGCTGTGCTAATTGAATGAATCTATCCTCTATTGTAACAAGCTCTAGTAGCTCACTTAAATCACCTTCAGTTTGTAATAACAATAAGTCTCGGAAAAAAGTAATGAGGTCTTCTGTTAAACGTAATGGCTCTTTACCATCAGCAACTAGTTGCTCTAATAATAGCAATACTTTCGCCACATCTTTTTGTTGAATTGCAAGTGTGAGCTCATAAAAAACATCTTGACTAACGGAGCCTGTTACAAAAAGTGCATCCTCTACTTTTAATACATCCTTACTAAAAGACACAACTTGATCTAGCAAACTTAATGCGTCACGCATTCCTCCAGCTGCAGATTGTGTAATAACCTTTAATGCTTGCTCCTCAAATGGCAGATCAATATCCTCCAAAACAACTTTCATTCGCTCTAGTATATCATTAGAAGAAAGGCGCTTAAAATCGAAGCGTTGACAGCGAGAAATAATTGTTGCTGGCAGTTTATGTGGCTCTGTCGTTGCTAAGACAAATACCACATGCGCGGGCGGCTCTTCTAATGTTTTTAATAATGCATTGAAGGCACTTGTTGATAGCATATGTACCTCGTCAATAATATAAACTTTGAAGCGCGCATTTGCAGGTGTAAAGTGGACTTTTTCAATAATATCACGCATTTCTTCCACACGGGAGTTAGAGGCTGCGTCAAATTCAATTATATCCGGATGTGATCCTTCTGTAATGCTTATACATGTAGCGCATTCATTACATGGCTCACTTGTTGGGGCATGCTCGCAGTTTAGTGTTTTCGCAAAAATTTTCGCTGTACTCGTTTTTCCTGTACCCCGTGGGCCAGAGAAGAGATAGGCATGTGTTGTTTTATTTGCGAGGAGGGCATTTTGTAGCGTTCTTTTGACATGTACTTGCCCTGACATTTCCCGAAAAGATTGAGGGCGGTAGACACGATAAAATGCTTGATACGTCAATGGTTTCCTCTCCTTTGCTTGAATTCACTAGCTATAGTATAGCATTAATTGCATCTTGCGCGTAATTACAGATGGATTTTTTCGGACAGCTTAGTCGACCTCTACTTTGCCCTTTTTTAAGTCTATAATATGCTGTAGTACTCTTGTTCATCTATTGAATTAATATCATTGACCCGTAACACCCGTCAGTGCTTTTGGGTCAACCCGATATTGATTATTCAATCTGATTTAGTGTCTATTTAAAATCTGTGACATCCGCTGGGGCGTTTATTTTGATTCAGTGCGTGTTTGTACACCCACTGAACCATAGAAAACAAAATATAGCATTCGTCTCACCACCTGTAGAGGTGGGAGTTTTTTACTGAATCAAGATAAAAAAGCGCATCCATCATGATGAGATGGATGCGCTATTATTGGCAATTTAATGCCGTGCACCTTCCTTCGACAGCCGCACATAAGCGTTACTCTTGTCGACAGCTCAGGTTAGGCTACCCCGCGGCACATGAGTGAAACCACTTAATGCTGCTTCCTTCCGGACCTGACATAGTTCATGGGTACCCATTGCGCAGGACCCAACCGTCAACACTACGTGCAAAAGGCAGACCAAACAATACGGACAGCCTCAGAAAAGGAATTCAATCTTGCTAGAGCGGATTGCAAGTTACAGGGCACCGCTACCTCCCCATCTAGCACGGCATTTATAAGTATACTCATATGCAACAAAAAAAGCAACGGATTGCACCCAGGAATTTATTGTTTATCTTATGTTCAATAGAAGAACCATTTTCTATAAGTTATGAGATGAATGCGTATTATATTTTCTTTGAATCAGTCTTTGATACAAGTAGTAATATTTTAAATTAATTTTTAGCGCGAAAAACAGATCTAGAATTAGCCAAGACATCATCGATTATATTTTTAAATAATTTTCCTAAAAAAGCTTGACCAGCATCTCAATACATGATATTCTAATTCTTGTCGATAAGACATCTATACGGAGGAATACCCAAGTCCGGCTGAAGGGATCGGTCTTGAAAACCGACAGGCGGGTTAAACCGCGCGGGGGTTCGAATCCCTCTTCCTCCGCCATATTTTTTAAATGTCAACCGTTACATATGTAACGGTTTTTTTATTATTACAGCAAAAAAGGCAATTCAGAAAAAAATACCTTTCTGAACTACCCCAACTTTTATTTTAAATATTCGCTAGAAACTTGGGCTTCTACAGTGATCGTAGCATATATTTTTATGTGGCGAGTCACGATGCCGCCATCCTTGGCACAAAGGGAGTGTCTGAAAAGTTATTTTCAGACACTCCCCCCTTTCTATTGGCGAATATATTCATTGCTTACAAGTGAATCCTGCAATATATCTGTTGGTATTTCAAATTCTACTACTCCCATATAACCTGGAGCAACTTCGTATTTATCAAAGACGATAACAAGCTTACCTTGTTCAGTAATGTAGAAGTTTTGATTAGATTTAATTGTTGTGAAAAGCTCAACTAAACTTTCATCTTCAAGACCAGCATCACTTACCCAGTACATTTTATCCTGGTTCGTTGCTTTCATCTCTTCACGCATTTGCCCTGCAATGTAACTGCTAATTTTTTCGACATATGCATCATCTTTAAATAAGCTTGGTAAAGTAATAACAATTTCTTTTTGCTTATCAATCGTATCATATTTCATAACTGTCGAGGAGGAACCTACCATTTCAACTACATAGCGACCAATTGATAAAATTTGATCTGTATCTGTCGCTACAATATAGCCACTATCTACACCAAGATGTCCACCTTCATTTTCATTCATCCAGTCTACATCTTCTTTAAATTTCTCGAATAATTCTTTACCTTCAGCTGCATACTTTTCATTTAGTGCAGCAATTTCTTCTGATTTCCCACTAATTTTTGGTACATCTATATTTGCAGTATAAGTATCCTCTTCAACCTCATAACTAACAAAGGTTAGTACGCTTACCACATCACCAATAATAGGTACACCTACTAAATTTTTAGCCATTGTAGGATTAATATTTAAACCCGCAGTAAATAAAGCTGTCGCTGCGACTGCACCTAAAATCCATTTTGGTGCACGCCTTTTTGGTCTTTGCTTCAAACTCGCTTCTACTAATGAATCAAGGTTTTTCGGTATAGGTACACTTTTATATTGTTCCTCCAACTTTTTTAAACGCTCATCCATCTTTAAAACCCTTCTTCCTCTTGTAGTTGTACTTTTAATAGCTTTAGCGCTTTATACAATCTAGATTTTATTGTGCTAATATTTGTATCCAACACACGCGCAACATCTTCAATTTTTAAATCCTCAAAATAACGCAAGATAACTACTTCCCTGTAAACAGTTGGTAAACTATCAAGAGCTACCTCTAAGTCCGTATTTTCATACGAATCAAATTGCTGTGGCGTTAGTAGCATGAGTTTATCGTCTTCCATTAAATGTTGACGCTTATGCTTCCGAAGAAAATCGATAGCTGTGCGCACGACAATTTTATAGAACCAACTTTTCATTTGATCCTCATTTTGTAATGTATGAAGAGATTGTAGTGCTTTTTGAATGCTGTCCTGCACAACATCTAGTGCGTCTTGCTCGTTTTTTGTGTAACTATAAGCAAGATAATAAAAACGCTCCTTGTTGCTTCGGATAAATGTAACTAAATTTTGTTCCGCGCGCGAATTACTCATTTCCGAAATACTCCTTTTATCAATGTATACAACTACTAGACGGATAGGTTTATAGAAAAGTTTAATGCAAACACAAATTTTATGCAAAGCTATAAGCAATTAGTTACGCCTCGGCTAACTTAAGTCCAGATTTTTTCGAACTGAGTGGAAGTTAATCTAAAACCGTTATGTCGTGTGATAATGATTAACTGACCTGCTTCGAGCGGACCTGTCCGCGGGATGTTTGGACACCCACTGATTTATAAAAAACAAAATAGGTATTCGTCTCACCATATAAAAAGGTAGGGGGTTTACTGTATATATTGTTGAATCAAAATAAAAAAAGACGGGAATTATCCCGCCAAAATCTCTATTATTTGCTGTGGTGATGTCGCAATATGTAGTAAGTTACGTTGCTCTACTCGTATAAATCCCTCATCAAGCATCTTTTCAAAATGTTGCGCTATTGCATCATAAAAGCCGTTGACATTGTATAAAATAACAGGCTTTTCATGTAAGCCGATTTGTGCCCATGTGAACACCTCAAAATACTCATCAAGCGTGCCACAGCCTCCTGGCAAAGCAATAAATGCATCAGCTAATTCCACCATCTTTGCTTTACGCACATGCATCGAATCAACAAAATGAATTTCCGTTAAACTTGTATGAGCAATTTCGCGCTTTTGTAAATGTGTAGGCATCACACCAATTACTTTTCCTCCTGAGTGTAGCGCTGCATCTGCAACTTGTCCCATCAGGCCAATATTTGAGCCACCATAGACAATTCCATGTCCAGCATTCGCCAGCACTTCCCCTAACTGCGCTGCCGCCTCCTTATATACCTCAGATTTCCCCATTTGTGAGCCACAATATACTGCTATATTCATTAAAATGCACCTTCCTTTTCTTCTATTATATTAATAGACAAGGTAGGTGCATGACTAGTTGCAAGAGAAATTTTTAACGAAATGATAACATTCTAATGCAACAAAAGCTTATTTTATTTCGGTTCCCCAAGATCAGCATGATCTGAAGGACTAATCTCATGGTGAACTGGAACACTCACTAATAATAAAGCTAGTACTAAAATCCATTTTTTCATTTTGCATAACCCCTTTATTTTTTAATATGGTGATACTTTTTTAACAACTCATATGCCTGTTTATATTTGCGTTTTTCCTCTAAATAAGGAATATAATATTCGAGTGCCTCTAATAAATAAATATCCTCTTTTTCTTCTCCCAAACAGCTAATTGCTTGTAAAATATATCGCTCAAATTCATCATTTTCCTGCTGTTGACGAGCAAGTTTTGCCTGACAAAAAGTATAAAGCGAGCGAGGTATAATAGTTTTGTAACGATCTAACTCAAGGCATGCTTTTTCTAAGTAACCTTGCTTAATATAAATTTCTATTACTAAATAAATTGTTTTGACTTTATCTATTTGTGGAGCATCTTTTCTAAGCTCCAAACAATGCAATAGCATTTTTTCAGCTTCTTCAAGGTTATCCTGTTCAAAATAAGCAAACCCTAAATTATGATAGAGCTTTCCTATAATTAATACATCCTTTAACTGAATTAATTCACTTAGTGCAATGCCATATTGATAATACCTTTGTGCTTGTTGATAATCTTTTTTCTTTTGAAACAATACACCAAATAAATTATAGGAATGAATCGCATCTACCCACTTTTGCATACGTAACTCATAATGAAGCACTTTATCTAAATTTTCACATGCCTTTTCTATATCACCTAGTCGGTAATAACACATTGCTAAATTATAGTGAATTGGCACTTGGTCCGACATATCATATGAGCTACTCAATGCTTGTTGATAATGTCTCAAACTTTGTTCAAAATCCTTCTGCATTAAAGAATATGTGCCGTATATTTTTAAATATTTATACTGTAGCTCTGGAGGCACATCCTGTAAATGTATGATACCTTGTATTTCCCTCTCAAATAACAATTTCGCCTCATCCTCTTGATGAAGCTTAGTATAAACATCAAAACGAATAAGGTTTAAATCTAATTCCTGCCATACAGATGAAATATATGCAAGCTTCTCTTGGTAACTATTTAAGATATCTTGCGCCTCTTGTAGTTGGTGATTTTTCATACAATTAGATAGACGTTCAATAATTGTTGCAACTTCCGCATCCTCTTCGTAAAAATCACTTAAATAATGCGGTGGTACTTCCATTCTTTCTGCCATCAATTGCAATGTCTCTGTCGGGGGCTGGAATCTTCCTTTTTCAATATTGCTAAAGTGAGAGTTGGAGACAATACCTGCATAAACATACTCACGAGAAAACCCTCTTAGCATCCTTATTTTTCGTATTCTATTACCTATATGCAAAAAGGCTCACCTCATTTTAGTACGCTGAAATAATAGCTAAAATCAAATAGTAAGGCACTGTCTAAATTATAGCATAATTTAACAATACTAAAGTATTAGCTATCTCCAACATCTGACAAAAACAATCCAGAAAATGCATATTAAATAACGTTATTTTTGAATTATTTTGTAAAAACGCAAAATATTTCGCTTTTACTTTGATTTAATTAGATTATTTTTTATTTGTTTTATTTTTATTACGACTACAATTTTCCAGATTAATTACACCTTGCCTAACTCTAATTCATGTTTTTTTCGAACTTGCAAAGGAAACCTCTTCGAATTCTGTGACATCCTATGTGGCGTTTGGAACAACATGACATTGGTCACTTAGTCGTTGCGTGCATGGGTCGTGTTCTTAAACTGAGTCCCTATATATATTTTTCAACGTATGTTTGTACAACCACCCCTAGAAAATATAGCATTTATCACGCACATAGCATCTCCATTGAAATGGACGCTACTTTAATAGGTTGTACAGGAGCATCTATGCCCTTCCTGTTATAATAAATGTAATATAAACTATGAGGAGGATGACCAAAAATGTTAACACTTTTCTACCTATCGTTAACGGTTTCAATCGGGGCATTGTTAGTTGGATTAGCTCGATTATCTGGGTTATTTATCGGTGTAAGTGCAATTGCATTCGTGCCAACAGCTCTGTATTTTTTAGTCGGGGCAAATAACGCTTATCAATTCATCGCACTAACACCTGTTGTACTTCTTGTAGTCGCTTTTTTATTAGAGTATTTGAAAAAAAGAATGTTGGGATTAAAAAAAGTGTGAGTTCCACTGAGCTCACACTTTTTCTTTATTTATTCATATTTGGCTTCACATGCGCTGGAATTGGATTTACGTATGAACCATTAGTTTGAACGGCGTGTTCTAGTTTCGCCTTTGTGATTAGCTTTGGCTCCTGAAGTAAATCAAACGCTGTTAATGCCATTACTTTTGCTGCATATAATAAGCCTTTATGAGCGATGGATGTTTTTCCTTGAGATACAACTTGCCACGTATGAAGAGGTGTGCCGAAAACAAAGCAAGGTGTGAAGCATTGAGCGGTTGGTACAGCCCAACTTACATCCGCTACATCCGTTGAACCCGCCATCGCTTTATTTGATTGCTCATAAGGTAGTACGATATTTAAAAATGAGCTATCCATCTGGTCAAGTGCGGTGTCGATATTATACGTTCCTGCAATATCCTTGACATCATTTTTCACTGCTTGTATTTCATTTAACGTTAGCGTTTGTGTCATTTGCTTAGCATATGCGAGCTCCTGCTCCGTATATTTCGGCAATCCTACAGCCTCTAAATTTTTATATAAAAGTTGATTGATTGTATCGTTCGGCAAGTAATTGGAGCAGGCTTTATCAAACTTCACTTTAACCTTTGTTTCTGTCATCAGCGCAGCTCCCTCTGCAATTTTGACAACACGCTGATAAATTTGCTCAACTTCCTTAATATCCTTGCCACGAATTAAATATAATACTTCTGCATTTGCTTGTACTACGTTCGGTGAAATACCACCTGTATTGGTCACCGCATAATGAAGACGCACATTTGATGGCACATGCTCGCGTAAATAGTTAACACCTACATTCATCAGCTCTACCGCATCCAATGCGCTGCGTCCAAGCTCTGGGGAATTCGCTGCATGTGCTGCAACCCCCTCAAACTCAAAATATACTTGGTAATTTGCAAGAGAAGAACGATTACAAACACCCGCATATGATTCTGGATGCCAAGTTAATGCGATATCAACATCTTTGAACACACCTTCACGTACCATAAATGTTTTACCAGAGCCTCCTTCTTCCGCTGGACAGCCGTAATAATGTATTTGCCCCTGTATCTTCCCTTCAGCAATCCATTCTTTTAATACCATTACAGCTGCAATTCCTGCTGTGCCTAATAAGTTATGTCCACAGCCATGACCATTTGCTCCTTTGACAAATGCTTCACGTTTCGCAGCTCCACCTCTTTGATTTAAGCCTGGTAATGCATCGTATTCACCCAAAATTCCGATAATCGGTCCTTTTGCCCCATACTTTGCTACGAAGGCTGTTTCTATTCCACCTAAACCAGTCTCTATCTCAAAGCCATTTTCCTTTAGATAAGAAATTAATAATTTTGCTGATTGATGTTCCTCAAAGCGTATTTCTGCAATTTCCCAAATCCGATCAGATAAAGCAAATATGTCTTCTTCATATTTAGTTAGATAAGATTCAAGCTCTTGCATCGACGCAAGCGCTGTTATTGCCATTTACTTTTCCTCCTCGCCAAGATGTAATAGAATATTCAACCATATTTCAATAGCGGGTAGCATATCTTCCTCACGTATATCGAAGCATTCATTATGATGCCCCGCTGCTAAATCTGTGCCTATAATAGAATATGTAGCTAAACCGCCACTACTTTGTACTTTTCCCATTAAATATGTAGCATCCTCTGAGCCTGCATTGAAGTATTGATATTCAATGGTTGGAATGTTTAATGCTTTCGTTACTTTCGCTAATTGTTCAGCTAACTTTCTATCTGATGGTACACTTATCGCACTTCCAACCTTTTCATAGCTGACTTGAATGTCATACATTGTCGCAATGCCATCTAAAATATTGCGCATCTGATTTTCATAAAAAGCATTGATTTCTGTTGTTTCTCCTCGCAATTCAAGTTGCATTTTGGCATTTGGTGCAATAATATTACGTCCTGCTCCCGCGTGCAATGTCCCAACATTTATGCGACTTGAACCATCGCTATGTGGGGGTAATGCATGTAAAGCAAGAGTGGCCTGCGCACTTGCAAGAAGGGCGTTTTTCCCTTGCTCTGGAAAGGCTCCCGCATGTGCGGCAAGTCCTTCAAACGTCACATCGTATTTCGATGTTGCTAAAAATCCATCCGTCCCAGCAACAAATACCCCCTTTTCAACGCCTGTTCCGATATGTAAGGCAAAGAAATAATCAATTTTATCAAGTAAATCAGAAGCGACAATCGAGGCTGCACCACGCACACCTTCCTCTGCTGGCTGGAACAAAATTTTAATCGTCCCTGTCAGGTCATCGCGATGTTTTATTATTTGCTCAGCGAGTCCAAGCCCAATTGCCGCATGACTATCATGACCACAAGCATGCATATAGCCTTCGTTTAGTGAACGGAAATCAAGCTGCTGCGGCACATGGCTTTCATTCATCGTCTCTAAAATTGGTAACGCATCAATATCTACACGATATAATACATTCGGACCAGGCTTACCTGTTTCAAGAACAGCTAATGCCCCTGTGTAACCACCTTCCATTTTAGCGAGCCATTTTTCATTAGCTCCAAGACTTTTTGCCTTCTCGAAAAACAGCTTCATATCTTCCTTGCTAGGAAGCCCCATGCGCTCACCTACGACTATATCCTTACCCACATGTACAGTATATCCCCACGCCTCAAGCTGATCAGCGATCTTTGCCGTTGTACGGAACTCAAGCCAGCCCGGCTCAGGATAGCGATGAAAATCCCTACGCCACTCTGATAATACGTCTAAATAACTTGCTGATAATTTAATCATAAACAATGCCTCCCGCTTTAAATAACTGACCCTAGGTTCAATTTCAATATTTAATATTACTATCATCCACAATATAATAATCGGAATATATGAAGTTTTCTGAATACTATTAATAAAAAATATTTCTAATTACGAAATAAATTACACTTCTATAAACTAGCTTCGTTTAAATCACTTTTCAAAATTTGTATTGCCCAAGAAAGTTTTATCTTAATGATTACCATATTTGATTTTCATTCATTACTATTATATAACTTTTCTCCGGCTTACTTCCTTGTATAAAGTATGTTATATAGGAAAAGTACCGATATATTTTAACTTTTTAAAAATTGTACCATTTAAGAGATATCTCCATTTGAAATATTTTTCTCTAGTTTTTAATTAGAGGTGAAATGATATGTCAGATTTTTTAAAGCTAGTAGGAGAACAGCTTCGCACAATTCGTTTGGCAAAGGGAATGAGTCAGGAAGAAGTAGCTGAAAAAACTGGGAAAATCGGCTTTAGTAAAGGACGCATTTCGAATATCGAGAATGGACAATCTAATATTACATTAAGCACATTGGAAATTTTGATGAAGGCGCTGGAAATTTCTCCAGATGAACTGTTTAATTTTCAACAGCTTTCTGGTATTACAGATATCGAGGAAAAGAATTTGATGCTTAGTATTCATCATTCATTACTAAGAGAGCGCAATTTAAATGAAGTAAAGTATGTTATGCGTGTTACAAAAGAGTTTTTGGATACAATAGATGCTGAAACAAAAAAGAACAACACGAAATAGCCTACAACTATTTCGATGTTGTTCTTTTTTAATCAATGACATTGCTTGTCACAGTAACTCAAAGTGATAATCTTTTATCATTAGTTTCGCCAATAACATTATTGTGAACTTTTATTTTCTTAAATGACTTGTTTGTGGCTGTCGCTTTGCTTTCGCCACAGTAACTAAAAGTAATTGTCTTTTATCATTTGTTTCGTCAATAACATAATTGTTGGCCTTTATTTTCTTAAATGCGATGTTTGCGACTGTCGCTTTGCTTTCGTCGCAGTAACTCAAAGTGATTGTCTTTTATCATTTGTTTCGCCAATAACATTATTGTTGGCTTTTATTTTCTTAAATGCGATGTTTGCTCCATCATGTAGGCTATGCGTTCTACGATGCTTTCAACTTGATCTGGATTTTCCATTAAATCGTAGTCGTTAATATTTAAACGTAGTACAGGACAGGCGTTGAAATTATTAATCCAGTTTTCATAGCGTCCGTGCATTTCGAACCAATAGTCATGTGGTGTTTGTTGCTCCATCGCACGACCGCGCTCTTGAATGCGGCCGATGACATCTTCAACAGGCCCTTCTAAATATACTAATAAATCTGGATGTGGGAAGTATGGTGTCATGACCATCGCATCGAACAAGTTTGTATATGTTTCATAATCCGTTGGGCTCATTGTCCCTTTATCATAATGCATTTTCGCAAAAATACCTGTATCCTCATAGATTGAACGGTCTTGAATAAAACCGCCACCATATTCAAAAATGCGTTTTTGCTCCTTAAAGCGTTCTGCTAAAAAGTAAATTTGTAAATGGAAGCTCCATTTTTCAAAATCCTCATAAAACTTGTCCAAATATGGATTCGTATCCACTTTTTCAAACGATGTGCGGAATTTTAAAGCTTCTGCTAGCGCTTTCGTCATCGTTGATTTTCCAACACCTACTGTCCCTGCAATCGTAATAACTGCATTTGTTGGAATCCCGTATTTTTCTCGTAAATTAATCACTGCTGTATGCTCCTTTGTTGTAACTTTTGCTCAATAATTTGTAGTACTTCTTTTAAATCTGATTTATTTTCTACAAAATCAATTTCATCGCCGTTTAGCTGTATAACAGGAATTTCAGGATGCGTCTTCACAAAATGCTGAATAAATTCATGATAATCTGCTGCTAGCTGCTCCATATATTCTCGTGTAATATTTTTTTCAAACTCACGACCGCGCTTCGCAATTCGCTTCATCAATGTGTCGACACTTGCATGTAAGTAAACGACCATATTTGGAACTGGCATGTCCGCAGTTAAAATATTATAAATCGCTTCGTATTTATCATATTCTGTAGGCTGTAGCGTACGTTTTGCAAAAATTAAATTTTTGAAAATATGATAATCAGCTACAACTGGCTTTTGTTCCCCTGCTAAGTATTGCTTAATATCAGAAAGCTGCTTATAGCGGTTGCATAGGAAGAACATTTCCGTCTGAAAGCTCCACTCCTCAATATTTTCATAAAATTTCCCTAAAAACGGATTTTCATCAACAATTTCTTTTAGCAAATGATATGTAAAATGCTCTGATACAGCGTTAGATAAAGATGTTTTCCCAACACCAATCGGACCTTCTATTGTAATAAATGGAACTGACACAAAAAGTTCCTCCCCTTAATTTCAAATTCGTCAATGCTTTTCATTGTATCATAGACACGATAAATTGTGTGAGAATTGTGTGTGTATCTGGCACTCTGTTACAATGAAGATAAGGAGCGAAAAAGTATGAACATATTTGAAAAAGATCGTTATTTTATGCAACAGGCTCTTATAGAAGCACAACATGCAGGAGCTAAAGGGGAAGTACCAATTGGAGCTGTCCTTGTATATAATGGAGAAATTATTGCACGAGCCCATAATTTACGTGAAACAACACAAAATGCAGTTACACACGCAGAGCTATTAGCCATTCAACAGGCATGTGAAAAAATCGGGAGCTGGCGCTTAGAGCATACGACTTTATACGTTACATTAGAGCCTTGCCCAATGTGTGCAGGCGCAATTTTACAATCGAGAGTGCCGCGCGTTGTTTATGGTGCACGCGACTTAAAGGCAGGCTGTGTCGATTCATTGTATAGATTGCTTAATGATGAACGTTTTAACCATGAATGCGACGTAGTTGAAGGTGTTTTAGCTGAGGAATGCGGGCAGATTTTAACGGATTTTTTCCGTGCATTACGAGCGCGCAAAAAGGCCAAAAAACAAGCGCAGCAACAGGAGCTACAATGACAACAATTGGCTTTATACGACACGGCATTACAGCGTGGAATAAGGAAGGTCGCGAGCAGGGGCAACTAAATATCCCCTTACATCAGGAGGGTATTATAGCTGCTCAAATATTAGCGAAAAGATTGGCTAATGAGCAATGGGATGCTATTTTCACAAGCCCTTTAGCACGCGCTCAGCAAACTGCTGAAATTATCGCACAGCAGCTTCCATTAAAAATAGATGCACGATTATGTGAAATTGGAACAGGTTTAATAGAAGGTACAACAGAGCAAGAGCGTATCGCAAAATGGGGAGTGCACTGGAGAGAAATGGAGCTAGGTATTGAAAAAGAGCAAGAAATTCTTAATCGCTGTGAAGCATTTTTAGAATACATAAAATGTGAATTTCCAACAAATCGGGTACTTGTCGTTAGTCATGGCGATTTGCTACAGCGATTTTTTCAGCTTCTGCTTCCTGAACAAAACCTTCCACGCATGCATAACACGGCATTAACAATAATCGAGCTCACAAAATTTGAAAATAAGTTACTGCTATTCAATTGTACAAAGCATCGAAGGTTGGTAAATCGGATGTAGGAAGTGAAAGATTCTTATTTCTTTTTGCCGATGCAAAGTCCATACTAATTATCGGTACTATCGGCGTATTACTTACTATAATATTTTTGGGTGTCATATATTTCAAAAGTAAATAGCGGGGTTGTCTTAAAAGCAGGTTGACGCGCCGCTTGTCGGACAATTTTTCGCTAATCGATTGAATTGTTAATAATCTAGAAATCCCTAAAAATATACAAAAAGATAATCGGCATTCATAGTTGAATACCGATTCTCCACCTTACAGCAAATGCGCTGCTACTATAAAACTCGCCTCAGTCTTTTCCTGAATTTCCTGTACTGAGCTACCTTCCATTACTTCGATTAAAACCATGCCCTCTTCCGTAAAATCAAAAACTGCTAAATCGGTAATTAAACGATGCACAACTGCTTTTCCTGTTAAAGGTAATGTACATTCCTTTTTAATTTTCGATTCGCCATGCTTATTGACATGCTCCATAATGACAACAACACGTTTTGCGCCAACAACTAAATCCATTGCGCCACCCATGCCTTTGACCATTTTGCCTGGAATCATCCAGTTTGCTAAATCTCCTTCCTGCGAAACCTCCATTCCTCCTAAAATTGCTAAGTCGATATGACCACCGCGAATCATCGCAAATGACGCGGCACTATCAAAAAAAGCAGCCCCGCGCGCAGCAGTAACAGTTTCCTTCCCCGCGTTAATTAAATCCGCATCTACTTCCGCCTCTGTTGGATATGGTCCGATGCCAAGTAAGCCATTTTCTGATTGTAATAATACATTAACATCTGCCGGCAAAGCATCTGCAACAAGTGTTGGAATGCCGATACCTAGGTTCACATACATACCGTCTTTTACTTCTTGAACAGCACGCGCTACAATCAATTGTCTACTATCACGCATTTCAAATATCCCCCTTCACAACACGTCGTTCGATGCGTTTTTCGTAGTTTTCCCCTAGCAAGACACGTTGTACATAAATGCCTGGCGTGTGAATTTCATCTGGATCAAGCTCGCCCACTTCAACGATTTCCTCCACTTCTGCAATTGTAATTTTACCAGCTGTCGCTGCAATTGGATTAAAATTACGCGACGTTTTACGGAATACTAGATTGCCCATTGTATCTGCCTTCCAAGCCTTTACTAATGCAAAATCACCAACAATGCCTTCCTCCAGCAAATATTCCTTACCATCGAAGACTTTTACTTCCTTCCCCTCTGCGATTGGCGTACCAACCCCAGTTGCTGTATAAAAGCCTGGAATACCCGCACCACCTGCACGAATGCGCTCTGCAAGTGTACCCTGTGGTGTCAATTCAACCTCTAGCTCACCACTTAAAAATTGCTGCTCAAAAATTTTATTTTCTCCCACATAGGATGCTACCATTTTTTTTATCTGCTTATTCGCTAGGAGCAAGCCTAATCCCCAATCATCTACACCACAGTTATTACTAACAACTGTTAGATTTTTTGTTCCTTTATTTTTTAATGCCTCAATCAATTTTTCTGGAATACCACAAAGCCCAAAGCCACCAACGATTAATGTGCTGCCATCCCCAATATCTTCCACAGCCTCACTAAAAGATGACCATACTTTATTATTCGCCAATACAAACACCCCTTTTCTGTATTACTTAACGAAAATTCTACCTTACGCACGTTTTTCAGTAAATGAATAATAGCATTTTTATTTATTCCTTTTTAGAATAATTATAAATCACTTTCCCTACCTTCCCCAATTAGCTTTAAAAATTCCTTTTGTGCATAGGATTGATATGCATTTTTTTTCGTAATAATTGCTAAGCTCCATGGCAAATGTACTCCTTCGATTGGCACGATCTTTACATTGCTATTCATTTGTTTTTCATAAATCGATTTAGGTAATAATGTCACTCCTAAATTAGAAGCTACGAGTTCTATAATTAAATCCCATTGCGAGCTTTTATAACTTACATTTGGCTGAAATCCCGCTGTACGGCACTTTTTTATAATGTAATCATGCAAAGCAAATTCTTCTGTAAACAAAATGAATTTTTCTTGCTTTAAGTCCGCTAGAGATATAGATTCCTGATTAGCTAGCGGATGTGCCTCATGAAGAAAAGCATAAAATGTATCCTCTATAAAAGGAGTAACAGTAAAATGCTTCTCATCTGTTGGTAAAACGACAAAGCCTACATCAATTTGCCCGCTATCTACTAATGGAGCTATGGCCTTTGCGCCTCTTTCAATGAGCTGTAATTGTACATCAGGATAGCGTGAATGAAAGTCACGTGCAATTCGCGGGAAAAATAATGTACCGATTAACGGAGGAATTCCTACTTTAATCACACCAGATTTCATATTCATTAAGTCATCTAATGCAATATTTAACTCTTCTACGGCTCGAAGTATTTTATGGCTCTGCTCATAAACTAGCACTCCTACATCCGTTAAAATAACATGTCTTGTAGAACGGTCCAACAGCTCAACATTTAAAGAATCTTCCAATCTCTTAATACTTTTGCTAAGAGATGGCTGCGAAACAAAGCTTTCATTTGCCGCTTTCGTAAAGCTTCCATTTTCTACAACTGTAATAAAGGATTTTAAGTCTTTAAACTCCATATCAAAGCTCCTTTTGATTTATTCTAATTTGGTATAATCATCATTCTATTTAGTCGTAAGATGCTTAAATTTACTATAGCATATTACTATTGCTACAAAACAAATATCGTTATTTAAAACCTCCATCTGAAATCTGCGACATCTATCAGAGACTTTGGGCTAGCCCTTGTACATATGTATGGTACTATCAAGCAGAGTTCCTTTATAAAATTATTATTGTGAAATCATTTATAAAAAACATAGATTCCCCTCCTTTTTTCTACCTTATAACTCAATAATTCTCGAAAATTCAATTTTATAATTTTATTAATGACATTTTTCTGTAATATGAATATAGAACATCACAGCTAGCTTAAACGCTGTTTCACAAGGGGGATATCTTTATGAAGTATTTAACGCGCTTTGCTAACGCATTAATGGATAGGTTTTTGCCTGATCCATACATATTCGTAGCTATTTTAACGGCACTTGTTATGTTGCTTGGCGTAACATTAACAGATTCTTCACCACTCGACATGGTAAATTATTGAGGGAATGGAATTTGGGGATTACTAGCCTTTACGATGCAAATGGTAGTCGTATTAGCTGCTGGTCATGTACTAGCTAACAGCCCTGTATTTAAAAAAGGGCTATCCTCTGTTGCCAGTAAGATTAAAACACCAACAATAGCTATTATTACAGTAACATTCGTTTCACTTGTTGCTTGCTGGATTAACTGGGGCTTCGGTTTAGTAATTGGAGCTTTATTTGCAAAAGAGATTGCGCGTTATGTAAAGAAAGTAGATTACCGTTTATTAATCGCAAGCGCTTACTCTGGGTTTGTTATATGGCATGGTGGATTGGCAGGTTCGATCCCCCTTTCTGTTGCAACGGAGGGACATCCATTCGCAGATATTATGGGTGTTGTGCCTACTACAGATACATTATTTACACCGTATAACTTATTTATTGTTATCGTTATTTTATTTACATTGCCTTTATTTAATCGCTGGATGATGCCAAAAGGCGATGATATTGTAGAAGTAGATCCCGTACTTTTAGCTGATGAAAAGGAAGAGTTACCTGAGCCACAAAATACTTTCGCTAGCCGTGCTGAGCGTAGTTACTTGATTACAATTTTTGTTGGTTTAATCGGGCTCGTATTTTTAATACACCATTTTAGCACAAAGGGCTTTGTGTTAGATTTAAATATTGTTAATACGATTTTCATTGTATTAGGAGTTATTTTCCACGGTACACCACAACGTTTCCTTGCAGCAGCACAACAAGCGATTAAAACGACAACAGGTATCGTTTTTCAATTCCCGTTTTATGCAGGGATTATGGGGATGATGACAGCATCAGGATTAGCTGCTGTATTTTCTGAATGGTTTGTTAATATTTCAAATGAGCATACATTCTATTTATTCACATTTTTCGCGGGTGGCTTAGTAAATATTTTTGTACCATCTGGTGGTGGGCAATGGGCTGTTCAAGCACCTATTATGCTTGATGCTGCTACAGCAATTGGGGCAGATTATGCAAAAACAGCTATGGCTATCGCTTGGGGTGATGCATGGACAAATATGATTCAACCGTTTTGGGCATTGCCAGCATTAGCAATTGCCGGCTTAAGAGCCAAGGATATTATGGGCTTCTGTTTATTTATCCTTATTTTCACAGGTATCATAATTAGTATTGGCTTTTTATTCTTTTAACTCAAAGGGGTGTCTCAAAATAACTTTTCAGACACCCCTTACAAATATCATGCATTATCCCCCGCTACCTGCCGTTGCCGCACCCACAGTAAAAAGCCTGTCGCCAGTGAGATTGAGACGATAACTGGTATTAACAGTTGTCCTGTCTGAAATAAATATATTTCACTTCCTACGATAAGAAGAAAAGCAATCACAAATGTATAGTTGGGCATTCGAATTTTAGTAAATAATAGTACATAAATAAAGGGTAATAACACCGCATTCATTATGCCGAAAAAGAGCACAGTATAGAGCAATGAAATTTTTTCAATCCCTGATAGTAATCCAACAACTAGAAACAGTGATATTAATGTTGTGGCTGTATGTGCTATATTTTCTCGTCTAGCGGCCTGAAAAGCCTTCAGGCTGTTAAGCAATACTACAAAGCAAGCGATCACGCTAAATAAACCGAATAAATAGCTTAGCCATAACGACTCTTCTCTATATAAAAACGTTAGTATAAGCACCTCTAAGTTTTCAAAAGACCCCCTAAAAATAGCAATCATTAAAATGGCTGTAAAGGAGAATCCTAGTAATATTTTTATAAAAGCAGCAGAAAATAAAGCACTTTTACGCTTTTCCTGCTTGATAAAGGAAAGATTAAACCATGTTGGGAAATCGACAAGTACTTGTCCTGCAGCTACAAATAAATAGGCAATGAAAACTGTAATTATTTCTGGATTTTTATAATACAGCAAATAAGGGTGATATAAACGAATGCCTTCATAAATTTTTGTCGTACCGTTCAATACAAAATAATAAATTGGAATAAACGTTAGTGTGCTAAACAAAGTAATGATAAATAGCATCGTAAACAGATAAAAGCCATTTGTCGATGTATAAAATGCAAAAATTACGAGCAATAGCAGGAAAGCAAATAAAAATTGCAAATACCATTCGTTAAAAATTAAATGCGTAAATGTATATAACACGACAAATTGAACAATCCATAGCTCATATTGAGCAAAATAAGTGATGCTTTTAAAAAAAAGTTGATTATGCCCTGTTGTTTGCTGATCAATTCGTTCTGTAATATATACTGTGGCTGGCTGTCCAAACTCTGCTTTTTTCACGAAAAAGGCGAGTGCAGTTAAAGCAAGACCATAACTTAATGTATAAATGATACCGAAAAACAATCCATATTTTATAAGCGTTTTTTCTGAGGACATAAGAGGATTGCCTGTAATCCAGCGAACAAGTAACAAACTTGCACCAAAGGCTGTACCTACCATAAAAAAGTTAGATGTGAAAAGGCTACTGACACTACGCTTCATTATTGCGATTCACTTCCATCACCTTGTATTCTCTCGGTGCTTTGCCATATTTCTTTTTAAATGCGACGCTAAAATAATGCTGGCTATTAAAGCCGCTTTGCTCTGCAATTTCAGAAATGCTTAGCTTCGGATTATTCAGCATCTTTGCCTTAGCCTTTTCAAGACGATAATTATTTATATATTCATTTAATCCAATTTGCTGTACCTCTAAAAACTTCCTACTTAAATAACTAGGATGTACAAAAACTTCTGCCGCAATAGAGTTGACTGTTAGTTTCTCTGCATAGCGTTCATGAATAATAGATAGTGCAGCCTGAATTGTTTCATTTTGCGAGGACCACTTATCATATTTTTTAATTGTTTGAATAAGTTCATCCTCTATAATTGGTTTTGTCAAATAGTCCGATACGCCAACACGAATTGCCTGCTGCGCGTAATCAAAGCTTTGATATGCGGTTACCATTACAATATCTAGCTCATATAGCTGCTGTAGCTCCTTTGCTAGCTCTAGCCCTGTCTTTCCTGGCATTTGAATATCTAGAAAAGCTAAATGAATACGATGTTGCTTTGCCAATGCCATAGCCTGTGAGGCGTCTTGCGCTTTATAAATATGCCAATTGGGAAAATGAGGCTTAATTAAATATTCAAGCTGCTCTACCTCTAGAAATTCATCGTCTACAATTAGTAAATTCATTTGTCACCCTCCCCTTCCTCTAGTGTATCCATTATAGGTATTTCAATAAAAACTGCAAATTCATTATTTTCATTTGTCGTATAAAACTGGTAATCCTCTTTGCCATATAGTAATGTAAGGCGCGATTCAATATTTGCTAAACCATAACCACTTTCCTCATGAATGTTTTCTTCATATTGTCCATGCTGTGAGTTACGTACAATTAAACGTAGCCTATCATCTATCACCTGTATGGAAATGTACATTTCGGCTGGCCCTGAATATTTCTCAAAGCCATGTTTAAATGCATTCTCCACTAAAGTTTGTAGCAAAAAGGGTGGTAAATTTTCAACCTTTGCCTGCTCTGAAACGTCGAGAGTGAGCTGAAGTCGCTCGCCAAAGCGATACCTTTGAATAATGTAATAATGATTAATTAATGCTAATTCATCCTCTATAGGTACTAACATATTTGTATCTTTATAATGGAATTTTAAAAATTGGGCTAAGCTCTCTGTTGCCTTTACTAAATCATCTTTGCGATTTAATCTAGCTAGTCCTAATATAATATTGAGCGTATTGAAAAAGAAATGTGGCTTAATTTGCTGATTAAGCTTCATCAAATTTATAGACTGCAAATCCTTCTCAAGCTCTAATCTTCTTTTCTCTTCCTTCAAACTATCAATTTGCTTCTCGAAAATTGAAATAAACCCCAGCAACATCGCAGAGATGATGGGGGTCAAAATACAAATCATAATAAACATATTAAATGTGTCTAATTGAAGCATACAGCAACACTCCAGCTCCTAGTGAGTCGAGTTAACTCTTGTCTGATTTTTATTAAAACATATAATCATTTCCCAAGAAATTTTTTTGCTCCTATTGCCTCATAGGAAGTTTTCCCAGTAATGACATGCCGTCTTATGTCCGTCCTTCACTTCGACTAATTGTGGTTCCTGTTGCTTACATTGCTCTGTGGCAAATGGGCAACGTGTATGGAATCGACAACCTGACGGAGGATTTAACGGCGATGGCACGTCTCCTTTTAAAATAATTCGTTCGCGCTTTTGTCCTTTTTCAACTGTTGGAATTGCTGAAAAAAGAGCACGCGTATATGGATGCACAGGTGTATCAAACAACGATTTTTTATTAGCAATCTCAACAATTTTACCTAAATACATTACAATTACACGGTCTGAGATATGACGCACAACACTTAAATCGTGCGAAATAAATAGCAATGTTAAGCCTAGTTCTTTTTGCAGCTTTTTTAATAAGTTTAAAATTTGCGCTTGAATTGAAACGTCTAATGCAGATACAGACTCATCACAAATAATAATTTTCGGATTTACCGATAAAGCGCGAGCAATACCGATACGTTGGCGTTGTCCACCTGAAAATTCATGAGGATAGCGCTCTAAATATTCAGGCTGTAGACCAACTAATTGCATTAGCTCAATCATGCGTGCCTCCTGCTTTTCCTTTGGCACAACATCTTGAATCGACATCGCCTCAGTCAGCATTTGACGAATTGTTCGACGCGGATTTAATGATGCATATGGATCTTGGAAAATAATTTGGATATCTTTGCGTGCAACACGTAATTGCTTTTGCGTCATCTCTAATAAATTTTCACCAAATAATGAAATACTGCCATCTGTTGGCTCATCTAATCGTAAAATAGAACGGCCTGTTGTTGATTTTCCACAACCAGATTCGCCTACAATACTCAATGTTTCGCCCTCGTACAATTGAAAAGAAATATCGTCTACCGCACGTACAATTTGCTTTTCACCAAATAGCTTTTCCTTTTTTAAATAAAAATATTGCTTTAAATTTGTGACTTCTAAAATTGGTTGAACCTCACCCATTACAGCTCCCCACTTTCTTGTAGATTCCACTTCTCTGAATATTGATAGCAGCGTACTTTGCGTCCTTTTGCCATTTCAATAAGCTCTGGCTGTGCCTCACGACATAAATCTCGCGCAAATGGGCAACGATCCGCATAACGACAGCCTACAGGATATTTATATGGGCTTGGTACAGAGCCTTCAATTGTTTGTAGCTCATCCTGCTCCTCATAAAGCTTTGGCAATGAATCGATTAAGCCACGTGTATATGGGTGTAATGGCTGTTCAAAAAGCTCCTCTGTTGCCCCTTCTTCAATAACCTGTCCTGCATACATAACTGCCACTTTATCACACATTTCTGATACTACGCCTAAATCATGCGTAATGAAGATAATACTCATCCCCATTTTTTGCTGCAAATCTTTTAAAATTTCTAAGATTTGTGCCTGAATCGTTACATCGAGTGCCGTTGTTGGCTCATCTGCGATTAATACATCAGGACTACAAGCTAATGCCATTGCAATCATAACGCGTTGGCGCATCCCACCACTTAGCTGATATGGCTCTTGCTTAGCGCGCTTTTCAGGAGATGGTATACCTACGATACGTAGCATTTCAACTGCCTTATCCCACGCCTGTTTGCGTGGTAATTTTTCATGTAGGCGAATTGTCTCAGCAATTTGCTCACCTACTGTAATAACAGGATTCAAGCTTGTCATTGGCTCCTGAAAAATCATTGAAATCTTCTTACCACGAATTTGGCGTAACTCCTCCTGTGGTAAACCGACAATATTTTTACCATGTAATAAAATTTCGCCTTCTACAATTTTCCCTGGAGGTGATGGAATTAAGTTTAAAATCGATAAGGAAGTCATTGATTTTCCACAACCTGATTCCCCTACAACACCAATTGTTTCACCTTTATTTAAATAAAAGGACACGCCATCTACTGCTTTGGACACACCTTCTTTTGTGAAAAAATGTGTTTTTAAATTTTTCACCTCGAGCACCTTTTGCTGTTCCATGAAAATCCCCTCCTAGTTCAAATCAATACGTTTATTAAATACGCGATATAAAATATCAACGATTAAGTTTACAAATACGAAAATTAATGAAGCAACTAATACGCCACCTTGTACAACAGGTAAATCACGTGTACGAATCGCGTCTACAATCATACGACCTAAGCCGTTAACTGCAAAAACTGATTCTACTAACACCGTACCACCTAAAAGACTACCAAACTGTAAGCCTACTACTGTAATAACCGGAATCATTGCGTTGCGTAGTGCATGCTTGAAAATAATAACGTAGCCTTTCAAGCCTTTTGCTTTTGCTGTACGAATAAAGTCTTGATTCACTACTTCTAACATACTAGAACGCGTCATACGCGCAACAATTGCTGCTCCTCCAGCTCCTAATGTAATCGCTGGTAAAATAATATGCATTGGGCTTTCCCAGCCTGCTACTGGTAGCCAGCCTAAATTAATTGCAAATGTGTACATTAATAAAATACCTAACCAGAAACTCGGTAATGAAATACCTAATAACGCGATAACCATAAAGCTCATATCTAACCATGAATATGGGCGAATAGCTGAAACAATACCCGCAATTAAACCAAGTATAATCGTAATTGCGATACTATACATTGCAAGCTCAAAGGTAATCGGTAAGCGAGTTGAAATCTCTTCTAAAACAGGCTTGCCATTTTTTAATGAATTACCAAAATCCCCTTGTACAACGCCTTTAATATAGTCAAAATACTGTACATAAATTGGTTTATTTAAGCCTAAAGATTCTCGTAAATCTTCAATTGTTTGCTCTGAAGCACCTTCCCCCGCTAAAATAACGGCTGAATCCCCCGGAACCATTTGCATAATTAAAAACACAACTAATGTAACGCCAAGTATTACTGGAATTACTTGTGCTAAACGTTTTAAAATAAATACTGCCATTATTTTCGCCTCCTATGCTTTCATTCTTGGGTCTAGTGCATCTCGTAACCCGTCACCTAATAAATTCAGTCCTAATACTAAAAACGAAATCATAATCCCTGGGAATAGTGCCATATGTGGTGCGTTGAATAAGAAATCACGCCCTGCTGATAGCATCGCCCCCCATTCTGGTGAAGGTGGCTGTGCGCCTAAACCTAAAAACGATAGACCTGCTGCTGATAAAATTGCCGTTGCTAAACGCATAGAAGCTTGAATAATAATCGGTGATAAAATATTCGGCAAAATATGTCTAAATAAAATAATCACATTATTTGCTCCTAATGTTCTTACTGCGTCAATATACTCTAATTTTTTTACTTCCATCGTAGAACCACGTACAATACGAGCAAACATTGGAATAGAGAAGAAACCAACAGCAATTGTTACATTAATTAAGCTTGTACCTAAGGCACTAACAATTGCTAAAGCTAGTAAAATACCTGGGAATGCTAACATTACATCAATCAAACGACTAATTATAGAATCAATTTTTCCTCCATAATACCCCGCGACTAAACCTAATAAAATACCAACTGAGCCACCGAATAATACCGCTGAAAAACCAACGCCCAATGTTAAATATGAACCATATAAAATACGGCTAAGAATATCGCGACCTTTATCATCTGTCCCCATTAGATGGTCTAAAGTCGGTCCTTGTAATTTGTTTTGTAAATCAATTTCATATGGATCATATGGTGAAAGTAATGGTCCGAAAATTAACATCAATGCATAAATAGATAAAATAATAAGTCCTGCTAACGCAGCCTTATTTGAATAGATTTTTTGCCATAATTCTTTTCGTTTCTTCTTTTTTACTTGCGAGCGTACTTGGCTTAATGTTGCTGCTTGAACATTTTCACTCATGCTCCTACCTCCCTATTGAATAATTGTGTCTTCAATTTAAAAAACTTTCGCACGAAAGTAAATACGAATTTTCGGAGTTGTTAGAATATTTAAAGAAGTGGTCAGATTTGTGAAAATAAATAATAATTTTTTTCGCTATAATGCAATTAGGTTAACCAAACACACTACATGAAAGAGGGTTAGAGGATATGAAAAAATTTAAAGTAGCATTTCTACTTTTATTAATAGTAGCTATATTACAAGCTTGTTCAACAGCTAATAAAGCTACTGAGAAAGAGTCTGGAGGAGATTCTTCTTCTCTAGCAGATGAATTAATTGTATTACGTGCATCAGATGCAACAAGCTTAGATCCACACTTTATTACAGATATTCCATCTGCTAATATTGTTCACGGTAAAGTTTACGAAACATTAGTAGCATTCGATAAAAATCGCAACCTTGCTCCATTATTAGCAAAATCTTGGGAGCAAGTAGATGACACAACTTGGACATTTGAATTAAATGAAGGAATTAAGTTCCATGATGGTGCTGATTTTAATGCAGAAGCAGTAAAAGCAACATTTGACCGTATATTAGATCCTGCAACAGCATCACCACAACGTGATAAATTAGGTATGATTCAAGAAGTTACTACAGACGGTGACTATAAAGTTACAATGAAATTAAATCAACCTTATGCTGGATTACTAGCTATTTTAGCTAGCCAAGAAGGTAGCATTTTAAGCCCTAAAGCAATCCAAGAAAATGCAGAAGGTTTAAAAACTCATCCAGTTGGTACAGGTCCATTCGTATTTGAATCTTGGACATCTGGTCAATCTATTACTTTAACAACAAACGAAGATTATTGGGGCAAAAAGCCTTCTTATAAAAAACTTACATTTAAAATCGTACCTGAAGATGCAACTCGCTTAGCAATGGTTGAAAGCGGTGAAGCACATATTTCTGACCAAGTACCTGTAACAGAATTAGATCGCATTGACAATTCTTCAACAATGTCTTTATTCCGTACAGAAGGCTTAGCTGTTGAATATATTGGCTTCAACGTAACAGACAGCCTATTATCAGATGTAAAAGTACGTCAAGCAATTAGCTATGCAGTAGACCGCGAAGCAATTATTAGCGGTATTTATGACAACGTTGGTACATTAGCAAACTCTGCTATGAGTCCAATGGTTGTTGGTTACTCTAAAAATGTAAAAGGCTATGACTACAATGTAGAGCAAGCAAAAACATTATTAAAAGAAGCTGGAATCGCTGAAGGTACAACTGTTAAGCTATTAACAAGCGACCGCAAAGAGCGTATTAACATGGCTGAAGTAATTCAATCACAACTGAAAGGCATTGGCTTAAATGTAGAAATTCAAGTAATGGAGTATGGCGCATACATCAACGAAATTTCTAATCATCAACACCAAATGTTTATCGGTGGTTGGGGTAACGCAACAGGTGATGGCGACTACAACCAATACAATCTATTCCATACAGCGTCTCAAGGACCTCCTGGAAACCACTTCTTCTACTCTAATCCAGAGGTAGATAAGCTAATTGAAGCGGCTCGTGGTGAATCAGATTTAGAAAAACGCGCTGGCTTATATGAAGATGCAATGAAAATCGAGTTAGACGAAGCTGTATACATCCCAGTTCGTAACTATGAACATCTAGCTGTTTATAACAATAAGGTGAAAAACTTCTGGTTAGATGCTTCTAACTACACGATGCTTTCAGATGTAGAAATTTCAAAATAAAAAGTAAGGAAGGATGATTTGCTTCATGAAACTATTGATTAAACAAGCTCAATTAGAAACTGGCTATCAGTACGAGGATGGTTTTATCATGGGAACGGCTATAGCACCGTTTGATATTTTAATTGAGGATGGGAAATTCAAGAAAATCGAAACAACCATTGAAGTCGAATCTGATATGGAAGTAATTGAAGCGAATGGGCAACTACTGTTGCCCTCCTTTCGTGAAATGCACATCCATATTGATAAAACATACTTTAGCGGCGACTGGAAAGCACCTACGCCAATTACAAAAGGCATCCTAACACGTATTGAAGAAGAGCAAGTATTGCTACCAAAGCAATTGCCTTTTGCTAAAGACCGCGCTATCAAAATGGTTGAGCATTTAATTGCGAATGGACACACGCATATTCGTTCACATTGTAATGTCGACCCACAAATTGGTACAAAGCATATTGATATCACAGTGGAAGTGTTGGAATCCTTTAAAGATCAAATTACATATGAGATCATTGCCTTCCCTCAGCATGGATTAATCCGTTCAGCGGTTGAACCATTAATGCGTGAAGCAATGGAAAAAGGAGCAACACATGTCGGTGGTGTAGACCCAGCAACTGTTGACCGCGATGTACACAATTCTTTAGAAACAATGATTCAAATTGCCAAGGATTATAACAAAGATATCGATATCCATATACATGACCGTGATACGCTAGGCGAGCATGAATTCCATGTGATGATGGATTTATTAGAGAAGCACGATTTTAAAAATAATGTCACAATTAGCCATGCAATTGCGTTATCTGATTTACAGGGAGAGCCATTAGAAAGGCTTACAAAACGCCTTGCTTCTTTCAATATTGATGTCACAACAACTGTGCCAATCGGCCAAAATCGCTCGACTATTCCAATCCCATATTTATACGAAAACGGTGTACATGTCTCTGTTGGGCATGATAGCTTAACGGATCACTGGTCTCCTTTTGGTACAGGCAATACAATTCAAAAATTAAATGTTTTAGCTGAGCGCTTCAGATTGATCGATGAATACAGACTTAGCCAATCTATTAAATATGCAACAGGTGGTATTACCCCTCTTAATGCTGAAGGTCAGCAAGTATGGCCAAAAGCAGGTGATGCAGCAAACGCTTTGTTAGTCGATGCAGTTAGTGCTGCGCATACAATTGCTCGTATTTGTCCAATTACAACTGTCATTTCAAAGGGCGCTGTTATCCACCAAGAAAACGTTGAATTGAAAGGAGCTTACCGATGAGTCAATGGCTATTAAATGTACGCCTCGAAACAGGTGAACAATTACATGAAGATGGAAGCATCCAAACAACAACTGCTCTGTTCCATATTGAAATTGATGAGCAAGGTCATATTGCACAGCTAAAAACTGCTGAAGAAGTATTTCAACCAGAGAATGCACAGGATATGCAAGGTAAATTAGCATTACCAGCCTTTAAGGAAATGCATAATCATTTAGATAAAACATACTTATCTTTACCTTGGAAAGCTTGTCGTACAGTTAGTGGGCTTGAGGAGCGTTTACATTTTGAATCACTTGAGCTTTCTGCTTTAGCAGAGAACTGTGAACAACGCGCAAGTGCAATGATTGAGAAAATTCTAGGGCATGGTGCGAACCATATTCGTACACATGTTAATATCGATCCATATATCGGTTTAAAAAACTTAGAAGGTGTTTTAGCTGCTCTTGATAAATATAAGGATTATGTCACTGCGGAGGTTATCGCCTTCCCTCAGCATGGGTTATTAGGTGGAGATGTGCCAAATTTATTGCGTGAGGCATTACGCAACGGTGCTACAATGCTTGGTGGATTAGATCCAGGTGGCATTGACCGCAATATCGAAAAATCGCTACAAACAACAATGGAAATTGCACAAGAATTCAACGTGGATGTCGACTTCCATATACACGACAACGGACATTTAGGCTATTACACAATCGAAAAATGGCTTGATATGGTTGAGGAAAGTGGCTTTAAAGGAAAAACTGATTTTAGTCACTCCTTTTCTTTAGGCGATGTAACTGTCCCAGAGCAAATCGCAATGGCGAAGCGTCTGAAAAAACATAATTCTGCCATTATGTCGACAGTACCATTTAATTTAGGCCGCAACATTCCACCAATTGATTTATTAACTGAACATGGCGTAAATGTTCATTTCGGCTGTGATGGCTTCTATGACTCATGGAGTCCATATGGTATTGGTGATATTTTACAAAAGGCTTGTACATTTGCAGATGTTACACGTAAAATTACCGAGCGTGAGCTACGTCAAAGCTTAGGCTATATTACAAATGGCGTTACACCTTTAGATAGCAAAGGTAATATGCAATGGCCAAAGGCTGGCGATGAGGCAAGCTTTGTTTTTGTAGCATCAAGCTGTAGCGCAGAGACTGTGGCACGCCCACCGAAGAAGCGCGTTATGATGAACAAAGGGAAATTTTTCAATCTATAGTTTATGAAATTAAAGGTCTATGCAATACTCATTGTTTGCGTTAACCTGTGGGCTTCCAACTTTATTATTGGCGCGGTGCTCGTCAATTATTGGTCAGCTTTGCATGTAACCGTTTATCGCCTGCTGTGTATTTGCTTATTTCTTGGGATTATCGGGTTTCCAACCATTCGTAAAGCTCGAATTCGACCTAAGCAATGGCTACTCCTTTGCCTAGCAGCTATACTCGGTGTTAGTATTAATCACCTTAGCTTCTTTAAAAGCTTAGAATCGACAAGCCCTATTACGGCTGCCTATATTTTAGCACTTACACCTATCATGACTGGGATTATTAATCGTATTGTGCGAGGAGAAAAGAAAGGCTGGCTGTTTTGGCTTGGCTCGGTTATATCTTTTACAGGAGTAGGCATTATTATTTCAGCAAAGCAAGGTGCTGCTACTCAATTTGGTATTGGGGAAGTTTTCAGCTTTTGTACAATGCTTAGCTTTGCTATTTTCCTTGTGTTGCTTGATGTGTTAAGAAAAGATCTAGATAGCTTTAGCGTCACTTTTTTCACAAGTTTTATCGGTTGCCTTGCCTTACTCCCTTTTTTAAGCTTTGCGCCAATTGTACCAAAACAAATCGCCGAGCTACCGATGATTCTTTTATTAATCATATCAGCTATACTTGTACACGGTGTCAGCAACCTTGTCTGGAATGCTAATCAACACAAGGTTGGCTCAACGAATGCCGCCATTTTACTGAATTTAGAGCCAATCATTACAATGCTACTAAGCGCGATTATCCTTCATGCTATCATCCAATCAAGCCAAATAATTGGCGGGGTACTTGTGCTAGCAGGCATCCTTATTTCCGTTGTTATTAGTGATAAGTTGCTCCCTCTAAAAAAACATAACCACTAAAATAAACGAACTATCCAAAAAGTAATCATGGGATAGTTCGTTTTTTATTTACTCTTCTATAAAGAGCAAATTCACACATCTATTTTATATTAATACCTTAGCGATATAAATATAGAGCATTCGAAGGATCAACAAAACAGTATTATAATGAAATGATTGGGTAATAATTATCGATAAAAAATGGGCATTTACTTTCTGGTAATTCCTCTTTATCTAAATGCTCAATTCTATCTAGATAAATTAAAACACCTGCTGAACCCGTAAATAAATCAAAGGAGTTTCTATATAATTGTTCACCTGGCGTATACTTTTCCTCCACTATAAAAGTTTTTAAATAGTTATTAAGTCTGTTTATCTCTTCTTTGATTTCTAGAGAATTAGTTAATTTGTAAAGGTCTATATAAAAATCGCCTATTCCCGTTAAGCCTCTCATATAGCTTATTTGAGCTGTAAAATTCCCTTTTATAGAATTAAATATCTCTTCAATAATATTTTTGTATTTATTAAAGTCTACTCTCATTAAAGTTGCTGCCAAGCCCACTAACCCATCATACACGTAAGGGGAATATACAAGCTCTCCTAGCTTTAAATTGCCCCTAGAAAATCCAATTAAATCTCCATTACGATATTCTAATTTATTTAAAACCAGCTCTATTAAATGATCACAGATATCCTTATATATCATATCCTCTGTTTCTCTATATAAGTAGGAGAAAAATAAAGCCATTCCTGTATAACCAGACCCAAGACCAAGGTAAATCTCCCCATTTTTATTGGTACTCGGATACTCTTGCTTAAAATCATCTAGCTCTACTATTATCTTATTTCCACATTCTATGGCATAATCAAGATGTTTATTATTATTTGTAGCTTTAAAAGCTCTTAAACAATTTAATCCAATTCCAGCTAATCCATAGGAAAGGTCAAGTGCACTGTCGTTTAGATAGTGCCCCTTTGCATGTGCTAAAAAAATATCTCCTAATGAATTTTCATTTATCGAATAAAGTGCTCCTGCAATTCCACTACTTCCTGTTATAAGATTCCCATTCATTCTCTCTAAATCCGCTTTTTTCAGAAATTCTAATAACTTCTCTCCTTCTTGAACGAGGTTAGTAATTTTTAAAGAGTATAATATTCCTGTTATGCCATAAGCAATATTATAAAAGTTAGTCTCATATGCTACTGGATCTCCAGGGAAAAAGTTTTCAACATTATATTTAAAATTAATCATTGGTTTACTTAATTCATCTCTTAATTCGCTCATTTCTATTTGTGGTGACATATGTGTAAGATATTCTAGATTTAATATATCTACAATTTCATTAAAACAGGCCATTATTGTATCTCTATCAGGGTTTGTGTTCGTGTATAATAATTCTAGAAATTCAAATGCTGTTTGAGAAATTACTTTCTCATGTTTTAAGTAATATAAAAATTCCATGTATTTATTATGATCATTCTCTAATATAGCTGTAAGGGGGAGAATGGTAGTAAACATTAGATAAGACAATTGTTCAAATGGCCTATTATCATAATAATTTCTATAACCTATAGTTTTCATGTTAAAACCTTGTTCATTATTGGCTCTAACATTTTCTAAGTCAATAAAGATTACGGTTCCATCATCTTGAACAATTATATTATTAGGTGACAAATCCTCAAAAACAATCCCTTTTTCATAGAAATCTAAAAAGCCTTCAATAAGATTTCTCCATATTTTTAATAAGCTTCTGTTATATTTCTGAATTTTCTCTGAAGTTATTTTAAATTCTAATAAGGGATTCTTTGACGTAACATATGGACCTAAATTTGAACCTTCAATGTATTTTATTACAAGATAAAAGTGTTCCCATTCACTGAAATAATCGATAAGATTGGGTATATTTTGTAACCCTAATGAGTTTAAATAAAGTATCTTTTCATATTCATTTTTTTGTAATACTAAAGCATCCGTATTTGGAATCTCAAGACTAGTATAAGGTCGTGCTTCTTTTAAGACCACTTTATCATTATTAAATGTATCTAAAGCTAGATATACTCCTCCAGAAGCTGACAAATGTAATGCTTTTATTATCTGATATCTATTATTTAATAGTAATTCATCTTCATCTTCATCAAATAAAGAATTGTCATCCTCAAAGGGGTCTTGAACACCTTCAGGTAACGTAAAATAAGGTAATCTCACCTCTTTTACTTTCTCACCCTTTACATTATAAATATATGAATCATATTCGTTTTTATAATTCAATTCCCTTATACTAACAAATTCACCATATCTATAATATAAAACTTTACATTCTTTATACCTATTATCAGACAGTATGTAAGGACCTTCAAAATTCTCCAATAAGAAATATAGCTCTTCCATAAGCTCAATAAAATGTTCTGTATCTCTTGGATATATAGTTATAAACTTCCCACTACTTCCTCTACCAGTGGTTTTAGAATTCATAAATAAAAACATGTTAGTATCACTATTAAATTTATAATTCACTTTCTGCTTATTGCAAAATTCGGAAACAATACCCAATATTTCTTTATAATTTTGTAAATTGGCTGAAACATGGATTTTCCAACCTTGATTCTGTGTATAAGGTGAATGAGTTACTGATGACCAAACACCATTTTGTAAAATTCTTTGTTCATGCCCAAGAGTTTCATTTACTATATTATACAATTCAGTAGTTGGTAAATACTTATCAGCAGGTGCATAAAATAAATTATTAGATAATAGGTAATGTCCATGTGTACTTTGAGCAACGGTTCTCATCATTTCATCCTTTCCATCTTCAAAAACTCCATATAAAAAGAAAGTCCAGAAGTTTCAACTTTAACTTCTGGAACCTCTTTTCTATTATGGTCTAACTAAGCAGTAAAGCATTGACGAAGTACAACTAAATTGTACAACTGGCTCAGAAACTTTTTCTTCAACTAAACGTTGCAATTTTAAAACATTTTTCATACACAAACCCTCCTTACCCCTAATATGTAAATATAAACCTTAAAGGTTTATATTTATAATACATATAAATGTGAAAATAGTCAAACTTTTTCTATTATTCAGTTTTATGTGTGCACTTCTAATAGTTATATGAAATTCTTGAATAGATTATATTTTCCTTAAAATTATTTTAATTATTGATACTAATCATTTTCAAATCAGCTATTAAATTCATACAAATAAATAATAATGTTTGCATTAATTATGGTAACAAATGCGCCCACTCACTTATCTCCATAATAATTTCCAATTCTACAATCAAATTATATATGTCTATTAATTGTGTAGTTCTAGCTCAAGTGCCTCAACTATTAAAATAAATTATTAATATCATAAATTTCATCGTATTCTACTAAATTTAGTGCCAATCATTACAATGCTACTAAGCCACGCTATCATTCAATTAAACCAAATAATTAGCGGAGTACTTGTGCTAGCAAGCATCCTTATTTCCTTTGTTATGAATGATAAAAACGAGCAATTTTAATGTACTCATACTGTTTCTTCATATAAATAAATAACGCGAGGAATCAATGTTAAGAATGTTGATTCCTCGCGTTATTTCCCCAATTTTGAAAATTGACCCTTCCTTTAATTAAGCTTTCTCTAGATATCTAAAAAATGCATCTAAGTTCTTTTGAAGCTTGTCCCGTGTTCCAGAACTGCTTAATTCAATAATACTTGGCAAAAAGCTTTCCTTATTCGATTGATCCGTCTTTTCAAAAGGATTCACTATGTTTGAAGTCTCAATCTGCTTCTTCCAGTCAGCATAATTTTTAATTTCTTCTTTAAATATATCTGGTCTTTCACTATGCGTTCTCTTACTCCAATCTAATGCATACTTCATAGCCGATAACATTTTTTCTTTATCATTTGTTTATAATGCCTCATTCATCATAGACTTATATTGACTCCATGCAGGATAATCAGCCTTCTCCATTAAATCAAACTCATGCACATAATCATCAGGTGCGCCTACCAATGGTCCTTTAGGAATATCATATTGAATTTTTTCATTATCGCTTACTTTTCCGTTTAGCCCAATTTTAGCGATTGCATCTATTGCACTCATAAATTCAACTGCTTTGTATTTCCCAGCTAGTGCTCAGAAAGATACTTTGCTTTCTCAATTCCTAATGATATAAGCTCCGCTCGCTCGTGCGCTGATAAAGTTCCATCATGTGTAAGGAGATTGTCGTTAATAATGCTATAAGCAGCATCTATTACGTAGTCATCCAACCCTTTTAGGCTATTCATTAACTTTTCATTCAGTTGAATATTTGGGATAATTCGTTTCGCTACATTTTGTACTACTGCTCCAGAATTTTCAAATTCCTTTTGCATTTGTTCAATTTCTAATCATTCTCTCCATTCAGATTTTAGCTTTGAAAGGCCCATCTCATCGACCTTTTTTTGAAACGCCACTTTTGCTTCTTCTGAGATTTCTACAAGCGTACTCTCCTAAATTTGTTCCATTCTTATCTTCGCTGGCATTGTGATGCACCCTAACATTACTATGAACTATTGAAGTTGTAGCTTTATTATAATAATTCGTTATTACATTCATTATACCTACCATAGAATTAGTAAATAACAGGATACTTAGGTAAATATAGTCCATTCCAAACGAGAAACCCCGTATTAAATTAGGGCGCTATTTATTATTCAATAATGGGATATAAAGTAAAACTTCAATCCATAGTGGGTTTTCCTCATCCCTTCTGATTGCTAGTGTCGCTACGCTAAATTGCTCCTGCAGTTACTCGTCGTAGAAGTTATTACTGCCCATTTATGTGAGATAAATACAAGCTCATAATAATTAACTCGCCTTTACTTCCCTCTCTTCTAACACCATAATCTACAAAGCCGCACTTTTCGTACAAACTTTGAGCTACGCTGTTTCCAACATTAACTGCCAAGACGATTTCATTAATATTTGGGAAATTACTTTTTGTGAACTCAGGAAGTAATTTTAACGCTTTTTTAGCATGACCCTGCCCAAGAAATCGAAAATCTGTAGAAAAAGCTCTTAATAAAATAGCTGATGTATTTTCAGAATAAGGTTTAACCCCATCTTTTTCGTGTAAGGTAAAGAAAGTAACGAGATTATTATTTTCCATGGCTAATATAGAATGACGAGTTATATCCTTTATTTGCTTTTCAATACATGCTTGTGGGGTATCAGTATAATTTAATTGTTCTTCAGTCAATATATAATCGGCTATTAAACTATCAAATTTTTTCTCATAAAAAACTAATTCCATAACTTCCACCTCATTATGTAATAAAATATACTAGCACTAATTGTACAAATTAAAACATAGTTTGTACTATTAAGGCTAGCATATTTTCAATTTATTAAATATAAATATTAAAGAGATTAAACTATCTGTAGGAAATTATACAACCTATTTGGGAGCGTTTATCTAAATTAATCAATTATGCATCTCTAATGTGGAATTCTTATTTCCAATAAATAAAACAATGATTAGGAAATTTAAAGGGGTTTTAAAAATGTACAATGAAACAGCAAAAAATATTAGAGAAAATTTAAAAGCCGATTGCTCGAAATGCTTTGGGCTTTGTTGCACAGCACTTAACATTGTCGCATCAAGTGATTTTGCAATAAATAAACCGGCGGGGACACCTTGTCCCAACTTACAAAAGGATTTTCGATGTAAAATTCATAAGAACTTAAGAGATACAGGATTTAAGGGATGTACAGTGTTCGATTGTTTAGGGGCTGGTCAAAAAATCTCTCAAGACACTTTTAATGGCCAAAGCTGGCGGGAGCATCCTGAAATCGCCGAAAAAATGTTTCGCGCATTTCCTGTGATGGAACAACTATATGAAATGATTGCTTTTATTGCGGAATCATTAACTTATAATATTTCAGATTCATTGCGGAATCAACTAAATGAACAATTAAGAAAATTGCAGAATTTAACGGATATAAATGCTGATAAATTATTGTCATTAGATATCATGAGTTGTCGGTTACCTGTAAACGAATTACTTTTAGAAACAAGTGAATATATTCGAGGTCAGCTAAGTTCAAAGGTGTTTAAAATTAAGAAAGGGCAGCGACTTAGAGGCGCTGATTTTATTGGTAAAAATTTAAAAGGTAAGGATTTAAGAACGACTGATTTTAGAGGCGCTTATTTAATTGCAGCAGATCTGTGCAATTCAGATTTAAGAGGTGTTGATTTTATTGGAGCAGATTTGCGTGATGCAAATTTAAGTGGTGCCAATCTTTCTACAAGTATGTTTTTAACTCAAATGCAAATTAATTCAGCAAAAGGCAATAATAAATCTATTTTACCAAAGCATATTCAATTACCGCCTCATTGGGTGAATTAATTTCATTTGATAACTAGTCGCAACTGTAAAGCTTTTATTAGGGTTTAAACAACTAACTTTATATAATTTTTTACATTGCACTACGTTCTAATTATTAAAAACGTAGTGCAATGTGAATTATAATCGACCTACTAAAATTCCCCAATAATCTCCATTAATTAAACTTTCTTATTACAGACATTCAGGCTACTGCGTTATTTAACGCCAAATAAATAGATTGCTCTAGTCGCAAATTGCTCAAGCATATCTTTTGGAAAATTTCCTACAGACGATAGGCACAATCCGAATAATAAACTGATATAAGAAATCGCGATAATTAAAGGCTCTCCCTCTGACAATTGTTGCTCGTTTTGACCATTTACGATTAATTCTATAAGCCGTTGTTGTAGCTCATTTGTTTGCTTGTTAATCTCAGCAAATATTACAGGGAATTTTTCATATTGACCAATTACTTGTACTAGTAATTGCAAATATACATCTTGAGCATTAAAAAGGAAAATATGCTTTCTAATCATCGCCTCTATTTCTTTTGGATAAGATGTTGGGCTTACATTAAAGTCCTTCAATTCTACAATGAGCGGTTGAAATGGTTGCACAACACATGTATAAAAGAGCTCCTCTTTACTGCCGAAGTATGTTGCAACAGTGCCAAAGCCTACTTCTGCCTTTTTTGCAATATCAGCCATCGTTGTTGCCTCATAGCCATTCTCCGCAAAAAGTGCTATTGCTGCCTCCAAAACTCGTGCTTTTTTTAATTCCATTTTTCGTGCCACTTTATCACTAACCATTTCTCACACCCACTTTTGATTGATTAATCAATTTCATGTTATAATAGTTAAAAATGGAAAGCAAGGGGAGGTCGTTCTTTAAACCACTTAAAGTATACGATTCTAAAAGCACTTTCTCTTTGCATTGAAAATAATATTTTTTAGAGTTATTTTCAATCTTACTTAAACTAACTAATATACTTTTTATTATTGGAATATGAGTTGACACATATTTCAATCCAAAGGACAATGATAATATATATCTTGTACAATTTTTTAAATCATTGAAGGGATGGTACATTATGAGATTCTTTGACCGCATTAAATTTGATGGGTTACGTTCAAGAGATTGGGTTATTTACAAATACCCAAAAGAAGATATACGACTTGGTAGTACACTTATTGTAAACGAAGGGCAAATTGCGTTGTTTGTAAAAAACGGACAGGTATGTGATGCCTTTTCTTCTGGTTCATATGTGCTTTCTACAAACAACTTACCTATTATCGGCTCTCTATTAAATTTGGCGTATAGTGGAAAGACGCCCTTTACAGCCGAAATTTATTATATTAACTTAACTAATAAGCTTGATTTGTATTGGGGTACTACCAATCCTATCCAACTAATTGACCCTAAATACTTTGTGAAGCTACGAATTCGTGCATTTGGTCAAATGGCCTTACGTATTGATAACTATATGCTATTCTTTTCAGAGCTTATTGGTAGCATGACTTCAGATGAAATTGTCCAGTATGAAATGGTACAAGAATATTTCCGAGGTCTATTGATTACAAACATTAAAACCGAGCTAGCAAATAAAATTATTCGAGAAAAAATCTCAGCTTTGGAAATCTCAACAGAGTTAGCAAATCTATCCCAATCCATGAAGCAAATCGTTAAAGAGAAATTTCATCAATATGGTTTTTCATTATTAAGTTTCCATATAAACTCAATTGATTTCCCAGATGAAGATTTTGAAGAAATTAATAAAATTTTAACATCCCGCGCTAGATTTGAGATTATGGGGGATGACCGTTACACAACTGAGCGAAGCTTTGATGTTTATGAGGATGCAGCAAATAATCGAAATAATATGACGAGTTCGGTTGTATATAGTAATGTCGGTTTAAATACTTTCAATGAAATATTTTCAAGTATGGAACAACACCTTAAGCCATTGAAAAATATGAATACACAGGGAGTAATTTGCCCTTCATGTAATTTTAAAAACAACAACAATGCAAACTTTTGTGCAAACTGTGGCAAAAATTTCAGACAATCTACTTGTTCTTGTGGTGCAACATTAGACCCCAATTCTCGATTCTGTCACAATTGCGGTGCAAAGGCTAATTGATTAGTTTACGTTTAGGAGGCTTCTTTAATGAGTAATTTAAAATGCTCTCAGTGTGGTGCGCCTGTTGAAGCAAACAGAGTACAATGTAAATATTGTGGAGGGAAATACGACATAGCTTCTCAAACAACAGCACAAAACAATATGAATGAGCCCACATTTCAGCAGCAAAACTTTCAAGCATCTGTTAATACAGAGTCCGCTTCAGGTGTTGATCCCTCGTGGCCAATTAAATCTAAGGGGCTTGCTGCTTTTTTAGCTATTTTTTTTGGTGGGCTTGGTATCCACAAGTTTTATCTAGGGCGTCCTTGGATGGGACTTATATATCTATTCTTCTGGTGGTCGGGTGTTCCAACTGCTATCGGTATAATTGAAGGTCTTGTTTATTTATTACAAAGTGAACATAATTTCCAAATGAAAAATTATGTTCGTACTAACTAATATGACAAAAAGCATCGTACAATTGATTTCTCAATGTATACGATGCTTTTTAATTTTATTTCCCTTGCGCGGCAATTACTGTTTTCCCACCCATGTAAGGTACTAATACTTCAGGAATTTTGACGCTGCCATCTGCTTGTTGGTAGTTTTCTAAAATTGCAGCTACAGTACGACCAATCGCTAAGCCAGAGCCGTTTAATGTGTGTACGAATTCCGGTTTTGCACCTAGCTCACGACGGAAACGGATGTTTGCGCGACGTGCTTGGAAATCTTCAAAGTTTGAAATTGAAGAAATTTCACGGTACATATCTTGCGTTGGGAACCATACTTCCAAGTCATATTTCTTCGCTGCTGTAAAACCTAAATCAGACGTATTCATTAACAGCTTGCGGTATGGAAGTTCTAATAATTTTAATACTTTTTCAGCATGACCTACTAATAGCTCTAATTGCTCGTAAGATTCTTCTGGTTTTACGAAACGCACAAGCTCCACTTTGTTAAATTGGTGCTGACGGATAAGTCCGCGTGTATCGCGACCTGCTGAACCTGCCTCAGAACGGAAGCAAGTGCTATAAGCAGCAAAGCCTTTTGGTAGCATTTCTCCGTCTAAAATTTCATCGCGGTAGAAGTTCGTTACAGGCACTTCCGCTGTCGGTGCTAAGAAGTAATCTAAATCCTTTAATTTAAATACATCCTCTTCAAATTTTGGTAAATTCCCTGTACCAGTTAATGAATCTCGATTAATAATAACAGGTGGTAGCATTTCCTCATAGCCATGCTCCTCTGAATGTAAATCCATCATAAAGCTCATTAACGCACGCTCTAAACGAGCACCTAGTCCACGATAAAATAGGAAGCGGCTTCCAGTTACTTTTCCCGCACGTTCAAAATCAACAACTTGCAAATCTGTTGCTACATCCCAGTGTGGTTTTGGTTCGAAATCGAATGCTGTTATTTCTCCCCATGTGTACACTTCAACGTTGTCATCCTCTGTTTCCCCGACAGGAACTGATTCATGCGGAATGTTTGGCAAACGCATCATCATATCTTCGAATTTTTCTTCAACAGCACGTAATGCTTCATCAAGCGTTTTTATTTCTTCTCCTACTTCGCGCATGCGTGCAATCACATCATCCGCGTTTTCCTTATTACGCTTCATTACTGAAATTTGCTCAGACACTTTATTGCGCTCAGCTTTTAATACTTCCGTTTTGGCAATTAAATCACGACGTTCTGTATCTAATGCCTCAAACTGATCGAAAGTCCCTAAATCCTCATTGCGTGTAAGCAATACTCTTTTTACTTCTTCATAATTGTCTCGAATACGTTTAATATCTAACATATTTCTTCCTCCATTCTTTTTACTTTATTACATTAATGCGCTAAAACGACAAAAAAGCCCTCATCCCCTAAAAGGGACGAGAGCTACCCGCGTTGCCACCCTAATTGAATAAACAGGCAATGTTTATTCCACTTCGTTCATAACGGCTTTAGTCACCGGTCTTTGCCTACTATTATTTTCAGCAAGACAACTCAAGGATGGATTCACAAGTGTTTTTATTAGCTTGCACCGACCGCTAACTCTCTTCAAAAAACGAGCTTGTTACTATTTCCTATCATCGCATTATCTTATAATTTGCATTCATTGTACTATAGCTTATTTTTTTTGGCAACTCGTAACAAGCAATGATGATTATTTTTACGTATAATGACGTTGAGGTGATTTGCTTATGCAAAAGACAAAAATTATCGTTGTCGATGATGAAAAGGAAATTGCAGATTTAATATCCTTACATTTAGAAAAGGAATTCTATGATGTGATTACATGCTATGACAGCACAAAGGTACTTGCCATATTACAAAATCAAGCAATTGATCTCATAATATTAGACATTATGATGCCAAATATGAATGGCTATGAATTAACAGCACAAATTCGCAAAAATTTTAATATGCCAATCATTTTTGTTAGTGCCAAAACTTCTGATTTTGATAAAGTGCATGGACTTGCTATAGGTGCTGATGATTATATAACAAAGCCTTTTACTCCAATTGAATTAGCTGCTCGTGTTAATGCACAGCTTAGACGATTTAAAACATTAAACACACCAGTTTCCACTACAACACCTATATTGCAATACGGCGGATTAGTCATTTTACCAGAGCAACGTGAGGTAAAACTCTATGATGAAGTGCTTGATTTAACGCGCAAGGAATTTGATATCTTATATTTACTCGCTAGCCACCCTAAAAAGGTATTTAGTACTGAAAATATTTTTGAAGAAGTGTGGAAAGAAGCTTATTTTGAAGCTGCTAATACTGTGATGGTGCATATACGTACTTTACGTAAAAAATTAAAAGAGGATAAAAAAAACCAGTTTATTAAAACTGTTTGGGGAGTAGGTTATACGTTTAATGATTAAGCAATTTCATAATTTCCGTGTTCAGATGGCATTTCTATTCGTTGTTAGTATGTCACTTTCGGGCGCGATTACAGGCACTCTTTTCTCCATCCTACGCTGGTACTATCAGCAAAATGTTAATGCTGACACTCGCTTAGCTGCTTGGCGCCAAACTATGCGAGCTTTTGGTGATACTAATGCCTTTCTAATTGTATTTGTTCCCTTGTCATTTGTTATGTTTATGTTACTAACCAAAAAATATACTGGCTACTTTAATACAATTTCCACAGGCATTCGTCATCTAGCAAACGGTGATTTTTCGCAGAAAATTCATATCGAAAGTCGCAGTGAATTCGGTGGGCTTGCTGAGCATGTAAATGTTGCTGCAAAAATGCTACAAGAAGCGATTGAACGAGGTGACTTTTCTGAAACTAGTAAAAATGAGTTGGTTGTTAATTTAGCTCATGATTTACGAACCCCTCTCACATCTGTACTCGGTTATTTACATTTAATTTTACATGATGAAAGCTTATCAGAGGAACAAAAAAGGCATTTTTTAACGATTGCTTATACAAAAACTGGACGGCTAGAAGGGCTAATCGATACATTATTCGAAGTGACCAGACTAAACTACGGGATGCTCCCGTTAAAGCAAACGACCTTTGATGTTGGACACCTTTTATTACAGCTTTCAGAGGAAATGTATCCGATTATTGAACAAGCTAATCTTACTACTCGTACCACGATTGAAGACAATTTATTTGTTCATGCAGATGGTGAACTTTTAGCCCGTGTTTTTGAAAATTTAATGACGAACGCTTGTCGCTATGGCGCAGACGGGCAATATATCGATATTACTGCAAAAACAGTAGGCGATACTATTGAAATTCGCATTTTTAATTATGGTAGCACCATTCCTGAAGAAGATTTACCTCATTTATTTGATATGTTTTATACAGCCGATAAATCTCGCTCTTCAGAACATAACAGTACAGGTTTAGGCTTATTTATCGCTAAAAATATTATTGAGCAGCATGAAGGAACAATTTCAGTTACAAGCTCACTAAAAGAGACATGCTTTATTATTAATTTAAGAAAAATTTAAGAAATACCCTGCGAATTATTTAAGTTCTCCTCATTATTATGAAAAGTAATAATGAGGAGGAAAAATAAATGAAAAAAATTATCTCTATTTTGCTTATTTTAATAATCGGAGGATGGCTTATTACAAATAATCCATTCATTAAAGAAAAATACACTACGAATGGTCATCCTTTCGTGTACAAAGGAGATTTACTATTAGTAAATCACGACTTCCCCGTTAAAGAGGAGTATATACAAAAGGATATAGTCAATGCCCATCAATCAAATTACAGCAATTACTATATCGTTTTATCTAAAGATATTTTAATTTCTGAGCACATTAAAGCGCCTTTTGAAGCCTTAATGGAACAAGCTTATAATGATGGCATATCCACTTTTTTAGTTAGTAGCGGCTTCCGAAGCTTTGTAGAGCAAAAAAAATTATACGATCAATATGGTAGCAAAAGTGCTCTTCCAGCTGGTTATAGTGAGCATAATTTAGGTTTATCTTTAGATATTGGCTCTTCGCAAGGGCGAATGGAGGATACAATTGAGGGGCAATGGCTTGCTGAAAATGTTTGGCAGCATGGCTTCATTATGCGTTATCCAAAAAACAAAACACATATTACGAAAATCAAATATGAGCCTTGGCATATTCGCTATGTGGGTCTTCCGCATAGCATATTGATGCAGGAAAAAGATTTAGCACTTGAAGAATACATTGAGTTTTTAAAAACCGAGCAAACCGTGCATACATCTGTTAATGGACAAGATTACATTATTGAATACTATCCAAGCGAACAATTCTCAGAAGATTTGCTTCCAGAAAATCAAACATATACTATATCTGGTGACAATCAAAGTGGTATCATTGTTACGACTGAAGCTTGATCGTGTTTTCAAGATTTTTAGAAATAAGTACGGCGAATGCTGTGTCTTAGATTATTTTGTAAGGGGTGAGTGACAATGGATATGCTGTTATTTTCACTAAACCGCGATACGAACACTCCATTGTATGAGCAATTGTACGAGGGCATTAAAGATGCAATTATTCAGCAAAAAATTGCTGTTGGTGAAAAATTGCCTTCTAAAAGAAAGCTTAGTGATTTTTTAAATATTAGTCAGACGACGATTGAATTAGCCTATGCACAACTTTTAGCGGAAGGTTATATCGCCTCCAAACCACGCGTAGGCTATTTTGTTGAAGATATCGATGAACTTCCCTTTATTGAAAAGCCGATTAGTAGTACGGCATCAAACTATAAAAAACGCACATATAAAATTGATTTTTCTCCAGGGAAAATTGATGAGGATTCCTTCCCTTTTACTGTTTGGAGAAAGTATGCAAAAGAGTTAATTGACTCACATTCAAAAGAGCTACTACAAATTGGCGACCGGCAAGGAGAATGTGAATTACGCACTCAAATCGCGAGCTATTTATATCAATCACGTGGCATCAACTGCACAGCTGAGCAAATTGTTATCGGCTCAGGAACAGAGCAACTTATGCCCTTTATTTTACGATTATTTGATGATGCCAATATTGCATTAGAAAATCCAGGCTATTCAGCTATTCCTCGTAATCAATTTGAACATGTTGTAATTCCTGTCGATGTCGACTCGGACGGATTGCAGATTGATCAGCTTGAAAAAACAGAGGCTAATTTAGTGTATATTACTCCCTCTCATCAATTCCCGACAGGCGCTGTTCTATCTGCTGCACGTCGAGCTCAATTGTTGAAATGGGCTGCCCAAAAAGTATCTCGATATATTATTGAAGATGATTATGATAGTGAATTTCGTTATATTGGAAAACCAATACCTGCACTTCATAGTCTAGATCAAAATGATAAAGTTATTTATATAAGCACATTTACAAAATCATTAATGCCTTCTTTGCGAGTTGCATACTTCGTGCTACCACCAACATTATTAGCACGTTACAACGAGATATTCGGCTATTATTCTGCGACTGTTCCACGCTTTGATCAGCATATTTTAGCCCATTTTATGAAGGACGGGCACTTTTCAAAGCATTTAAATCGCATGCGTAAAATTTATCGTAAAAAGCACGACAAACTACTAACAATACTAACAAAGCATTACCCAACTATTAAAGTCTCTGGAGATGTTGCAGGGATGCATGTATTAATACAAGTTCCACATGAAAAACAGGAACATGAATTACAACAAATTGCTCTAGAAAATGATATTTCAATTTTACCTATTTCCAATTACTTACTAGCACCAATACAACTTAAACTCCCAACGTTTTTATTAGGATTTGGCGGCATTCCAATCGAAAAAATTGAATCTTATGTTGATGCATTAATGGCAGCTTGGGGCATTAGTAAACACTAATGCTCCACCAGCTCAATTTCATATTCCTCAAACCACATATCTAATTGAATTAAAAACGCCAACAATTGCGGGCCCGCCATCAATTGCCCAAACCAAGGTACTTGGAATGATGAACCGCCTGATTGAATTAACTCATTTATTTTTTCATGATTGAACAGCTCATGTAAAATCGAATTTTTATTTTCTAGACGTTGCTGCAATATTTCTTGAACAGCATTCGTGTATTTTGGATGGTAAGTTTTAGGATAAGGATTCTTTTTTCGATATACTATTTCTTTAGGTAAAATTCCCTCAAATGATTTTCTTAATATACCTTTTTCTAAGCCACCAACTGTCTTCATTTCCCAGGGAATATTCCAAGCATATTCAACGATTCGATGGTCTGCAAAAGGTACTCGAACTTCTAAGCCTGCAGCCATTGTCATACGATCTTTGCGTTCTAATAAAGTTTGCATAAAGTATTGGCGATTTAAATAAAAGAGCTGCTGCCTTTTATCTGATGTAGGCATTTGCTTAATTTCATCATTATAAGTTTGCTGTAAGTATTCTTTTAATGGCAATTTCTTCTGAAAGCTTTCTTGAATTAATTGTGCTCGCTCATCTATTGAACGAATCCAAGGAAATAATGGTGTGACATTATAATACCAAGGGTAGCCACCAAACAATTCATCTGCGCATTCACCAGATAGTGCAACAGTGAAGTTCTTTTTAATCTCCTGACCAAATAATACAAGTGAGCTATCGATATCTACCATGCTCGGGTAGTCTTTTCCATGCAAAGCCTGCCTTAAATATGCAACAAGCTGCTCCTGCTCTATAATAATTTCATGGTGTACTGTATCAAATTTTTGGCTCATAATGTTTATCCAGTAACCATCTCGCGTTGTTTGGAAATCATTTTGTGTAAAAAACTGCTCATTATCCTCATAATCTATTGAATAAGTATGCAACTGTTCGCCATGCTCTTTTAATGTATTCGCAGCAATTGCAGTTATAATACTTGAATCAAGCCCACCAGATAATAATGTACAAAGTGGCACATCGCTGACTAATTGGCGTTTAATTGCATCTGTTGTTAATTCTCGAACATGCTCAATCGTCTGCTCTAATGAATCTGTATGCTCCTTGCTTTCTACATCCCAATAGCACCAAGTCATCAGATTATTTTGATTGAACTGTAACGCATAAGCTGGCGGTAGTTCAAAAATATTTTTAAAAACTGTTGTACCAGGCTTTCTAGAAGGGCCAATGCTTAACAGGGCTGTTAATCCTTCATAAGTAACAATTGGACGAACTGCCTGATGTGCTAGCAACGCTTTTATTTCAGAGCCAAATAAAAGTCCTTCATCACTTTGCATATAAAATAGAGGTTTTACACCTAAACGATCGCGGAATAAATAAATAGACTGCTGGCTATCATCCCATACAGCAAAAGCAAAAATTCCATTGATATGCTCTACACAATGCTCTTTCCACTCTATAAATGCACATAGCAAAACTTCTGTATCTGATGTTGTTGTAAATGTATAGCCTTGTGCCGTTAATGTCTGTCGTAATTCTTCTGTATTGTAAAGCTCTCCATTATAAACAATTGTATATAGTTTTGTTTGATGTATTTTTGTCATTGGCTGTGCACCGCCTGCCACATCAATCACTGCTAATCGACGATGCCCAAGCTGTACATGCTGATTCGTCCAAATAGCTTGTGCATCAGGTCCACGATGTGCCAAAACATCTGTCATATGTTGTATTTGCTGTGTATCATTTAGTATTTTATCAAAATTAACGATACCCGCAATTCCACACATTTTTCACACTCCTTCACGTATTATGTATATGCTCCTCTTTATTTCAATAGAACAGGTTTCTACACAAAAAGAGAGTTATCCAAAATGGACAACTCTCTTACAATTATTAACTAAATAAACCTGTGACACTTCCCCATAAATTACTGAAAAATTTGCCGATGCCTTGGAAAAATAGCGAAATGCTACTAGCACGCTCTACAGACGCTGTTGTCACAACATCTACTGATAGTTGCTTGCCATCGATAAAACCGTAATCCGTACCTTCTGAGCGCTCTACTGTTGCTTTCCCAACAACTTTGCCTTGCTCAACTGCCGCCTCTAATTCTTCATTAGATAAACTTAGAACTGGCTTATATAAATCTTTATCGCTCGTTTTAATCATGAAAGAGATTGGTTCCTTTGTTGCAATCGCAACACTCTCTTCTTTCCCTTTTGTTACTCGCACTGTTTTTTGCTTTTCAAATGTATAATTAGCAGGTAATAATTCTTGTTTTGTGAACTGACCAAAGCCATAATCAAATAACTTTGCTGTCGCATCAAAACGCGCTTTATAAGAGCCTACACCATTTGCATCAACCGCCTTCATTACAACCGCAATAAGACGTGTACCATTGCGTTCTGCTGTTCCTGTAAAGCAATGACCCGCAAAAGTCGTAGTACCCGTTTTTAAGCCGTCTACGCCTTCATAAGCATATACAAGCTCTGGCAACATGAAGTTCCAGTTTTCCATTTTAATCGCATCGCTTGTCCCTTCACGGAACGTCTTTTTAGCAATTTTAGATGTTTCTAAAACTTCTGGGTGATCTTTAAGTAAATGATATGCTAATTTGGCTGTTGATTTTGCTGTCATTACATTTTCATCTTCTGCTCCTGTACCAGATGGATGCATGCCAAATAAATCAGCATTATTTAAACCTGTAGAGTTAACGAATTTATACCCTTCAAGACCAAGCTCTTCTGCCTTTGCATTCATTAACTTTAAAAATTCAGTTTCTGTACCTGCAATCGTTTCAGCAATCGCAACTGTAGCCGCATTTGCTGAGTAAATTGCCATTGCCTCATACAATTCACGAATTGTATAAGTACCATCTGCACGTAAAGGTACGTTACTTAATGCACGGTTTTGAGACATTTTGTACGTATAGTCTGTTACACGATATTCCTGATCCCAAGTAACTGACCCTGCGTTAATTGCATCAAGCAATAAGTATTCCGTCATCATTTTTGTCATACTTGCAATACCTAATGATGTATCTGCATTTTGTTCGTATAAAATTTTCCCTGAATCTGCGTCAATTAAAATTGCTGCGTCTACTGTTAAACCTAAATCACTTTCTGCCTTTGCCACCGGTGTTGTTACTAGCATGCTTAGTAATAAGATTGGAAGCATTAGCAAACTAATCATTTTCATACTTGCCTTTTTCACAAAGCTACCTCCACTAAATAGTTTCTCCTTCGCCATTTTATCATAGAACGTCAATAAATGCGGTATTTATACAAAGAAAAACACTCTGTTAACATTATTATAGACGTTAACAGAGTGAATTAGTTGCATTTTTTTATTGATAAGAATAGTTTGGTGCTTCTTTTGTAATTTGTACGTTATGTGGGTGTGATTCACGAAGACCTGCACCTGTCATACGAACAAATTGTGCTTCTTCACGTAAAGCTTGTAAATTCGCTGATCCACAGTAGCCCATACCTGCACGAATACCGCCGATTAATTGGTGAATTGTGTCTGCAAGTGGTCCTTTGTATGGAAGACGCCCTTCAATTCCTTCAGGTACTAGTTTCTTCGCATCCTCTTGGAAGTAACGGTCTTTTGAACCTTTTTCCATCGCACCAAGTGATCCCATACCACGATATACTTTAAAGCGGCGTCCTTGGAAAATTTCCGTTTCTCCTGGTGATTCCGAAGTACCTGCTAATAGCGAGCCTAACATAACTACATGTCCACCAGCAGCTAATGCTTTTACGATATCACCAGAATACTTAATACCACCGTCAGCAATAATTGCTTTACCGTATTCACGTGCTATCGAAGCAGCATCATATACAGCCGTAATTTGTGGTACCCCTACACCAGCGACAACACGTGTAGTACAAATTGAACCTGGTCCAATACCTACTTTTACTACATCTGCACCAGCTTCAAATAATGCACGAGTTCCTTCTCCAGTAGCTACGTTCCCAGCGATGATTTCTAAATCCGGATAAGCAACGCGAATTGATTTAATTGTATTTAAAACGCCTTGTGAATGACCATGTGCTGTATCGATAACAATAATATCTACTTGTGCTTCTACAAGCTTTGCAATGCGAGCCATTGTGTCGCTTGAAACGCCTACTGCAGCCCCTACTAATAAACGGCCATGAATATCTTTTGCAGCATTAGGGAATTCAATCACTTTTTCAATATCTTTAATTGTAATTAAACCTGATAACTTACCGCTTTCATCGACAATCGGTAATTTTTCAATTTTGTACTGTTGTAAAATTTTCTCTGCATCTTCTAATGTTGTACCTTCAGGTGCTGTAATTAAATCTTCCTTTGTCATTACATCGTCAATTTTTAAAGCATAGTCAGAAATAAAACGTAAATCACGATTTGTAATAATACCTACTAATTTTTGATCGTCCATATTGTTTACAATTGGAACGCCCGAAATGCGGTATTTACCCATTAAGTGCTCAGCATCAAAAACTTGGTGCTCTGGTGTTAAGAAGAATGGATTTGTAATAACGCCATTTTCAGAGCGTTTTACTTTTTCTACTTCTTCAGCTTGCTCATCAATCGTCATGTTTTTATGAATAATACCAATTCCACCTTGGCGTGCCATAGCAATCGCCATTTTTGCTTCTGTTACTGTATCCATACCAGCGCTTATTAAAGGAATATTTAATTTGATTTTCGGTGTTAATTGCACTGATAAATCCACATCTTTTGGTAATACTTCAGAGTGAGCTGGGACTAATAGTACATCATCAAATGTTAATCCTTCTTTAGCAAATTTTGTTTCCCACATTTCGAAAATTCCTCCTAGGTAAAAGAATATTATTGTAAGGTTATCAACGTGCCCTTGCCATGTCAAGATATAATGAAAAGAAAAATAATTCCGACTATTGATTAGCTTAATTTATAGGAGAGAAAGAGGCTTGTTAATTTTTATAATGGTAGTTTCAAATTTTCTAATTTGTAGGTTTTATACTATTTGAGAAGCTAAGGGATGAATTAATTTCATTTTAAAGCATATGTGAAATATTGATTTCTATGGGGAATATTTTGATGAAATCCCCTATATTAAAGCTATTTTTCACTATGATTTAAGCCGGTAAGTAGGGATCTTAAAACCAATTATGTCAAGGCTAACCCTTATCTGTTTTTTGGGGGCGACCTAATAAACTCTTTTTGAGTTGTTCTATCAGGAATTTGTGCATTCCTATCAGTAACTTTAAGGTTTCTATCAGTAACTTTTGCACTTCTATCAGGAAAGCCATAGAAAATTCTATGTGCATACAAAAAATTGCTTATCTGCACTGCTTCATGTGAGATACACTTGAAAGTGATAGCGATTGT
>NZ_HG964414.1 GCF_000612805.1 Bacillus ndiopicus
CCAGGAACACCAGAAGGTAACTCAGAAAATCCAGAAAGCAACCCTGGTTCTAAGGATAATCCTAAATCAAATGGAAACAATGAATCCAAGGGCAATAACAATGGGGCAAACAAAGAATACAAACTAGACAATGTTCCAAAAACAGGAGACGACGGTATGTCGCCAATCTTCTATATGACTTTGGCACTTATGTCCCTAATTATGCTAGGATTCCTATTGTTCGGTAACAGAAAGAAAAAGCACATTTAGTAAAGAAAAAGGCGGTGAGGAAATGAGTAAAATAAGAAAAGTTCTTATCGCCTTTTTCACATTTATGCTCATTTATTCTGTAGTCTTTCTTGCAAGAGGTTACATGCAAGATTATGCTGAAAATCAACAAATCAAAGAACTAGCAGAAATACGGTATAAAGAAAATAAAAAAGGTGAGGGTGTTAAGGCACCCTCGCCTTTTATTACAAAGGTGAAAGAGCCAATCATGCTCCCTGAATTTCAAGAGCTTTACAAGCAAAATCCTGATATCATTGGGTGGCTGAAAATAGACGACACTCGCATTGATTACCCGATTATGCAGAATCAACAAGATACACAGTACTATCTCAATCATGGTTTCGATAAAGAGAAAAACAAAAACGGGCTCCCCTTTTTGGATGAACACAGTCGTATAGATGGCTCAGGCATTCTACTCATTCATGGGCATCATATGAAAAGTGGAGCGATGTTTGCAGATTTGGAGAAGTACAAAAAGGAAAGTTACTATAAGGAACATACAAAGCTACAGTTCAGTACGCTTTTCAAGCAGGAAGAATATGAAATCGTTGCTGTTATTCTATCAAAGGTGTACAACCAAACAGACGATGTTTTTAAATATTATCGAATTGAACAGATAGAAACACCAGACGAATTTAATTCGTATATTCAAAATATTGAACAACTCGCACTTTATGACACGGGCGTAACTGCAAAATATGGAGATACGCTTCTTGTTCTGTCCACATGTGAATACTCAACCGAAAATGGTCGCTTAGCGGTGGTTGCCCGAAAGAGCAAATGACAATGTGAAAAGTATGGAATCGGTCCAAACCACGTTCTTCAAAGAAGGACGTGGTTTTTTAGTTTGAAAAAAATCGTAGAAACCAATAAAACAGCAAAAAATTGCCCGAAAAGTAGGCTGACATGCCGCTTTTCGGACAATTTCTAAGTTCATTATCAAATATTATGGAGTAATAACTGCACGTCGGCGGAGTTGGCCATTATAAATGACCTTCTAAAACTAATAAAACTAATATAACTAATCTACAATTCATTATAAATTGCTACTACATAGTCCATACTTTCCCCTTATTGAAGACTTATTTATTTGCTCCAAATACTAGTCCAGTGGAGCTACTAGCTGGTAAAATTGCCAGCTTTACTATACCATCAACAACTGTAGCTGGATCTCCTTCTCCATAAGGGTTTTGTTCTGTTTTCAAATTCCCAGGATCAAACATGTTTACTAATATACCATGTTGTTTTTCTTCGAGTGCTACCGTTCGCATTAAACCTTCTAAACCTGCTTTAGCAGCAGAATAGGCACCTAAACCTTCGTATTCAAAGTTTGCCATCGCTGAAGTAATCGAAACAATTCGACCATACTGCTGTTTTCTCATTATCGGAAGAAATGCATTAGTTACTAAGAAAGAAGTATATAGGTTGAGACGAATCGTATGATCCCAAATCGACGGCGTCATATCATGTACTGTGCTGTAATCGCCAGTTCCACCAACGTTATTAATTAACACATCAATTCGATCTACTTGAGCGATTAGTTGTTCACGCAGTCTGTTAACTTCTTCTGAATTAGTTACATCCACTTGGAATACAAGGGATTGTCCACCTGCCTGTTCAATAATCTGTGCTACTTCCTGCAATTTTTCCTTACGTCTTCCTATCAATATAACTTTTGCTCCTTCAGCAGCAAATTGAATGGCTGTTGCACGGCCTAATCCAGTTCCTGCACCTGTCACTAACGCAACTTGATTCGTCATTAATCCCATATTTAAAGCCCCTTACTATTATTTTATTTCTAATAACTCACTTGCTTCATGGAGCGAGTGAATTAATTGTTGACTATGCTCTCTATCCAGAATTTCCGAATGTCGTAAATAAATTTTATTCAAACTTTCATATATTTCGTCACATAAAGATTTTCCTTCTTCCGTTAAATAAAACAAAATATATTTACCATCACGCTTACGTTCTACAAATTTGTTTTTTACAAGTTTTTCAATGAACCTTGTACTTGTCGATGGAGCAATCGAAAGCTTTTGGCATAGTTCTTTTTGGGAGATACCTGGATAATCATTGATTGTAATGATTAAATACGCGTAAGAAGGGGGTATGTCCATTGACGAAAATGCTTCCTCAGCCAATTTTTCCATCTGCCTTGCGAACCGAGCAGCCGTAAAATAAAGGCAGTTACTTAGCAAATAATCAGAATTGGGTGTCTGCATAGTAATTCATCCTATCCATCTGAATTTTTTCCTTTATTACACGAAGTTGTGCTACATTTTTTTCTTTCAACAATCCCTTCTCCTTTTTTGATTGATGTTTGTAAAGCTAAATCCAGGTAAACGTTTGTATATACAAACGTTTGTTGGTTTTAATTATATTTATGTTTTGCTAAGTTGTAAACAAAATTGCTTTTGCTTAATCTTAATTTCTTAAAATAAGTCTAAATATTCACGTTATTCCGTATATTTCAAGAAGGAAATGCCAAGGGTAAAGTGGAAATTAAATATAGGAGGTATGTAAATTAAACACAACCTATAGAAATAAGCGGATTTTCTAAAATCTGCATTGCATAGTCTATCAATACAAGGAGGAATAAAAATGGAACTAGCAAATAAGGTTGCCGTAATTACTGGAGCAGGAAGTGGAATTGGACGAGCGAGCAGTATTAAATTAGCATCTCTTGGCGCAAAAGTTATATTGGTTGATTTCAATCAAGAAACAGGAGAAGGTACGTTAAATCTTGTTAAAGAGCAAGGTGGAGAAGGAATTTTCATTCAAGCAGATGTATCGAAGAGTGAAGATGTGCAAAATTATGTAAATAAAGCGGTTGAAACATATGGTCAAATTGATATATTTTTTAACAATGCAGGGATAATCCAAAAATTTGCTCCCTTTATCTCAGTTGAAGAATCGGAATTTGACCGTATCATGTCTGTCAATGTTAAAGGGATATTCCTTGGGTTGAAATATGTATTGAAAGTGATGGATGAGCAAGGATATGGCTCTATAATAAACACTGCTTCAACAGCAGGAATTCGAGCAGAACATAGCGTAGCTGTATACTCTGCGAGTAAACATGCGGTTGTAGGTTTAACTAAAGGTGCTGCATTAGAATACGCCAAAAAGGGAATTCGAATTAATGCACTTTGTCCAGGTGGTGTGCAAACAGCATTAACCGCTAGTGTTGCTGAGCAGTTTGAACAAGGTGGTTATATTCCAGAAGAATTACCGAATATGCGAATGGGCCGTTATGCAGCTCCTGAAGAACTTGCAGAAATGGTCGCTTATTTAGCATCGGATAAAGCAAGCTACATGACAGGTTCAATTGTTGTTGTCGATGCGGGGTTAACTTTATAAATGTGTGTTTACTTAATATTTAAATAACATCTACAATCAAGCGAAATTATACAACCAGTCGTCGGTAAATTACCGGTGACTGGTTGTTTTTTTACTGAGGATAAAGCAACGTATAAATTCACAGAAGTTATTCACAAAGCTGAAATTCTAGCTGTACTTATTCATTTTAAAATTGAAAAAAGACTAGGAAGAAAGAGATATTTTTTAACCTTATAAAGAGCGCTAGTGTTTTTCTAAATGGTTAATATTTCAGTAAAATAGCAAAAAGTTGACCGGAAAGCGGCATGTTAGCCTATTTTTCATAAATCTAAAATTTGTTTATTTAGTGTTTATTTTTTATTTATCTGGGTTTTATACTCGTCCTTTATTATTAAGTTAGACGAAATATAAAGGAGATGCAAAATATATGTCAGTAAAAAGTAATTTATTAATGGTAATGTTGAGTGGTGCACTTGTTATGACGGCTTGTAGCGCTAATGACAGTGAGGGTGAAAACAAAGAGCAAGAAACAGTAGCTCAGGAAGAAGCCACAACTCAAGAAGAGGTAACAAATCAAGAAGAAGCAGCACAAGATGAAAATGTATCGAAGGGCGAAGAATTCACTAAAATCCTTACTGCTACTAACTGGCAAGGTACAGAAGTATATGATGAAAAAGGAAATAATTTAACTGAAGAAAATAGTAATTTTATTGGATTGGCAAAATACGAACAAGAAACAAACCGTTATGAATTTTTTGATAAAGCGACAGGTGAAACACGTGGGGATGAAGGTATATTCTTTATCACTGAAGATGGGGCGAAACGAATTTTAATTTCTGAAAGTATGGGTTATCAAGCAGTTGTAGATATCACAGAGCTGAATGATGAAATATTCACTTATAAACGAATGGGTGTAGATAAAGATGGTAACGAAGTAGAAGTATTTGTTGAACACGTACCATATACTGAAGCTGAGCTTGAGTTTACTAATGGTGGTAAGGAGTTAACGAGTGAAACAGGCGAAATCGTTAAAGATAAAGAAGGTCGTCGTATTTTAGGCGAAACTTTATGGAATGGTACAGTCGTGTTAGATAGCAAAGGCAACGATGTAACAGAGTACAATAGTAATTATATTAGTATCGCTAAATTTGATGCAGCAACTAGTAAATATGAATTTTTCAATTTAGAAACTGGTGAAAGCCGTGGAGACTTTGGTTATTTTGATGTAATTAATGATAATAAAATACGTACGCATGTATCAATCGGAGAAAATCGTTATGGTGTAGCATTAGAGCTTACGGAAATAAACAGTGAGCGCTTTACTTACAAACGTATGGGCGTAGATGCTGATGGCAATGAAATCGAAATCTTTGTAGAACATGAGCCTTATAAAGGTGAATTTAATCCTTCTTTTGGATTTTAAAAATTAGTGAGGGGGCCTTTGTTGCCTCCTCACTATTACCCATTTCAAAAAAACTAAAAGGAGCGCTATATATTTATGAATTTTAAACGTATTAATCGACAAATTGCCTTACCTCTCTTTCTTTTTCTTATGACAGGCTGTCAAAATCAAGATAGTGTAGAGCAGACAAGTAGGGAACTAGTAGAAGAACAAGTGGTAGAGGATGTAGTAGAAAAAAATGAGTCGGGAGAAGAGGCACAAGCAGTAGAAAATGAAGAGACATCTACAGAAGTTGAGAGTGAAAAAGTAAACTTTGAGCACGGAAGCCTTCTAAAAGCCGTAAATGAAGGAAATCAAGAATTAGTGCGTTCTATATTAGAAGATTCTGATTACCCAATAGATGAAACGAATAACAAAAATGAAACCCCCTTATTAATCGCTGTTCATAATAACGAGATCGAGATTAGTAAAATGCTTATAGATCACAACGCAGATATAAATAAACAGGATGCAATTTCTGATACCCCTTATTTATATGCAGGTGCTGAAGGCAGAACTGAAATACTAAAGTATATGCTTGAAAATGCTACACCTGACGAGACGATTTTAAACCGCTTTGGTGGGAATGCTTTAATTCCTGCTGCTGAAAAAGGGCACTTAGAAAATGTTAAATTGCTTCTTGAAAAGAGCGAGAGCAATATTGATTTTCAAAACAACTACGGCTACACTGCACTTATTGAGGCAGTAGCTCTAAGAAATGGTTCAAAGGTATATCAAGACATTGTTCGCGTTTTAATGGAAAATGGAGCAAACCCCAATTTAAAAGATAACTATGGAAAAACAGCGCTAGATTATGCGAAAAAATTAAACTATGTTGAAATAGAGAAGATTTTACAGGAGTATAAACAATAAACTTATGTACTACAAATAGCTTGAATTTAATTGCAAGTGAAGCCCTTCAAATTCGCGGTGATGCTGGATTTTAAGGGCTTTTTTATAAAATAAAGGCTAATTAACACACTCGATGTGTTAACAATCTAAATTGCTTTAAGATAGCATTATTTAGCTTGTAATTTATATGTTAATAAAGCAGCAAGAAAATAAGCAATGGCACATAAAATCCCAACGGCAATGAAAGAGAAAATATTTAGAAGCGTAATACTAAGTATACTTAAAACAGTTGCTCCAAAATACATTGCTGATGTGTTTAAGGACATTACTGTTGTTCTAATTTCATCGCTTTGATTAGACATATAGGTGTTTATTATATTTTGACCAAAGGCATATGCAAATGACCAAATGATATTCAAGACAATGGAAACATAAAGCAACTTTTCATTCATAGTTAATAACATAATAGAGAATAAAGAAGCGATAGACACCGCTAGTAATAAACCTTTCTTATTATGTGGTTTATTCATTACTTTGCCGCTAGCTAGGCTGCCTAAAACACTTGCAATTCCTGCCATAAGCAAAATACTTCCGATAAGGGAAGGAGATAAGTCGAAATATTGGCTATAGTAAATACCTATGATAGAAAAAATAGCTTCTAACCCACCATAATACATGAAAGAAATTAACAATGTGAGTGTCACGGTACGATTAGAAAGTGCTTTGGCTATCATATTTACAATAGAGCTTGAGCTAGTAGATTTAAACTGTGGAATAACAGCCCCTATGACAATAGACATAAATATGCCGATTACACCAATAATGAAAAATGGAACTCTCCAATTAAATATATCTGTGATAAAGCCAGCAATGGGGATACCGATAACAGTTGGCAGAATTAAGGCTGCTGTAACGGAGCCCATTACTTTTCCTCTTTGTTCATAGTCAATAACTTCCCCCACAATAGAATAAACGATAGGTTGAATTAAAGCTGCACCTAAACCTGCTAGTATTCTAAATCCTATCAATGTAAATAAAGAATTGGCTAGCCCTGTACTAAAAGTTGCGATAGAAAAAATAATAATCCCAGCTAAAAGTACTTTCTTTTTCCCAATTCGATCCGATATACTGCCCGCAATTAAACCGAAAACGGCATATGCCAAAGCATAAGATGTAAACAAAATTCCGCTGATTTCCATGTTTATATTTAAATTCTCGCTTATAGCTGGCAACATTGGGACAGTAACGATTAAATCAAAACCGACCAAGAAAGATAATATACATAACACAATAACAACTTTTTTCATATTAATTCTCCTTTTGATTAATTGATTAATAATTAAGTGATTAACTATTTTGGGAAATAAAACCCTATTATTTCAAATAGGGGTCTATATGCGGGTCATTACAGATAATAACTGCGCTTTTTCATCTTTATTTAATTCACTAAATAAGCTTTTTACTACTTCTTCGTAGATTGGCCATGCTTTCGCTAAAATATTTTTCCCATCTTCCGTCATTGTCACTTTAATTTTTCTACGATCATTTTCATCAAAGGTTCTTTTGATATAATGGAGCTTTTCTAAAGCGCTTAACAAACCGCTAATATTCGATCGAGTGACAGCAAGTTCATCGCCTAATTCAGAAGGTAAAGCTTCATAATTTCGTACTTCTAACATATATAACAAACATAGTCGACCTAAATTTAAATCAAATATTTTGAGTCTTGCATCTAAAATTTTAGTTAACTTACTTGTTTTTTGATGTAATGTAAGAAAGAGCTCTATCTCAATATCTGGATTATTGAGGGGATTGGACATATGTTGTTCATTTCCTTTCTAAGTAGTTAATGAATTTATTATAACAGCAAATGATTAACTGTCAAATAGTTAAGTGGTTAACTAAGGGTTGGGAAGGTAACAGACTATAGTCGAACGTTCTTGCCATTATTAAAAAAATATGTGTGATGCTTGCGATACACATATTAGAAGATAAGGAATTACGACATATGATAACCAAATTTGTGAGTATTATAAACAATCCAGAGGTAATCAGGGATTTTTCTGCTGACTTCCTCTGCATTTTTCCGTAAATACAGGTTGTTCAACAAAGTTAAAGATTTTTTTGTATTTCGATATAATTCATGTACTATATTTTTCAATTCCACTACCCATCGCTTTTTTCTTATTGATGTTCAAGGCTTAGGAAGTTGTTCTTCCTTCAAATTTATGTTCTTAATTGTTGATAATAAAATAGGAATATGATCTATTCAAATATGCTATGATGCATTTATAATACAACTTTCAATTTATATGAAGGGGCGAGATAAATTTGATTCCAAAAGTTACAGCAAAAGATGTTGCGAAGTTGGCAGGGGTTTCACAGTCCTCTGTTTCACGTGTTTATTTTGAAGGCGCATCAGTCTCAGCTAAAACAAAGAAAAAGGTACTAGAAGCAGCAGAGGAATTGGGCTATCGACCTAATGAATTTGCCCGCAGCCTTATTACCAATCGTACAAAAATTATTGGGCTTGTTATGAAAGGCGTACAGAATCCTTTTTATCCCCAAGTATTAAAGCAATTTACCTCCGAATTTAAAAAAATAGGCTATAGCATTTTATTCGTCCATACAAATAATGATGAAATTCAAAAAGATGATATTGATATACTATTAAACTATCATGTAGCAGCCGTAATAATTACAGATGCCACTTTATCATTAAGTGCAATGGAAGAGTTTAAAGATAATAAAATTCCAGTAGTTCTATTTAATCGAAAAGTAGTGAAGAGTGATTTTTATTCTGTATGCTGTAATAATTTAAAGGCAAGTGAAGCTATTGGGGAGTTTTTAATTGCAGAAGGTTGCACTAAATTAGCTTATATTGCAGGTAATGCAAATACATCAACAAGTATAGAGCGTGAGAGAGGATTTACTAATATTGTAGAAAAACATAATGTCCATTTAAAAAAATATTCATCTGATTATACGTATGAAGGTGGCTATAATACAGCGCGAGAAATTATTTCGAAAAAACAGTTGCCTGATGGGTTTTTTGTGGCAAATGATATTATGGCTTTAGGTGTTCTTGATGCTTTACGGGAAAATCAGATTGCAGTTCCAAATGACACGAAAGTAGTAGGGTTTGATAATATCGAGATGGCATCCTGGCCAACATATAATTTAACAACTTGGGAACAACCTATGGATGAAATGATTGCAGAAACAATGACTTATTTAATAAATGAAATCGAAAATTATACTGGAATAGCTAAAAATATTGAAATTGATGGTAAATTAATTGTGCGAGAAACAACAAAAAAGGGGGTTGACTAATTGAAGGTTTTAGCATAACCTTCTCTTATAGATTTTTGCATACGTATGCAATTATTTCACTTTTTAAAAAATATAGGACTTTTCAGAAGGGACATGATGGGGATGCAAATTTTAAAAGCAGGAAAATCGCAAGAAGAGGTTAGTGCAAATGATTACAAAGTGTCACAAATTGTAGCTGAGGCTATTAAAGATGTTGAAGTAAGAGGGGATCAAGCAGTACGTGAATTATCGGAAAAATTCGATAAATGGTCGCCGCAATCGTTCCGCTTAACAGAAACGCAAATAAAAGAAATCGTTTCTAAAGTGCCTGAAGAAGTGATTAAAGATATTCAATTTGCTCAAAAAAATATTAGAGAATTTGCAGAAGCACAGCTCGCTTCTTTACACGACGTGGAAGTTGAAAATATTCCAGGAGTTATTTTGGGGCATAAAAATATTCCAGTAAATAGTGTTGGATGTTATATCCCAGGTGGTCGTTATCCAATGGTAGCATCTGCTCATATGAGTGTTTTAACCGCGAAAGTAGCTGGAGTAAAACGCGTAATTGCTTGTACGCCGCCAATTAATGGTGAAATACCACATGCAACAATTGCTGCAATGTCCTTAGCTGGTGCAGATGAAATTTACTTATTAGGTGGTATTCAAGCAATGGCTGCAATGGCTATAGGTACAGAAACAATCCAAGCTGTGGATATGATTGTTGGACCAGGTAATGCATTTGTAGCAGAGGCGAAGCGCCAATTATATGGACGTGTAGGAATTGATTTATTTGCAGGTCCAACTGAAACATTAGTAGTAGCAGACCATACTGCTGATGCAGAAATGGTTGCAACGGATATTTTAGGACAAGGGGAGCATGGACCAACATCTCCTGGGGCTCTTATTACGACATCGAAAGGGCTAGCTGAAGAAACAGTAAAAGAAATCGAACGTCAACTAAAATCATTACCAACTGCTGATATTGCTAGAGTTTCATGGGAAGATTACGGACAAATTTTATTAGTGGATTCGATTGAAGAGGCATGTATTGAGGCGGATCGCTTAGCATTTGAGCATGTTGAAATTTTAACGGAAGATCCTAATTATTTCCTTGAAAACATGACGAATTATGGCTGTTTATTTTTAGGGCCAGAAACAAATGTAGCATATGGAGATAAAGTAATTGGGACAAACCATACTTTACCAACAAAAGGTGCAGCTCGATATACAGGTGGTTTATGGGTAGGAAAGTTCATTAAAACAGTTACTTATCAAAAGGTTACACCAGAAGCAAGTGCATATATAGGGGAATATGCTGCACGTTTATGCCAATTAGAAAATTTTGCGGGGCATGCAGAGCAAGCATTGCTTCGAGTAAGAAGATACGGCAACAAGTAAACCATTTCGGATGGGACTGGGGGAAATAAAATGTTGGGAATGATTGGGTTATTTGGCGGATTAGCTTTGTTAATTTATTTGACAATGAAGGGGATGAATCTCCTTATCGCAGCACCACTAACAGCACTATTTGTTGGAATTTTAAATGGTTTACCATTATTCCCACAGTTAGCTGAAGAGGGAGCGGCCAACTTTTTAACTAACTATATGACAGGATTTACAGGATTTATTGCATCTTGGTATTTAATGTTTTTAACAGGTGCTATATTCGGTAAAGTAATGGAGGATAGTGGAGCTGCCGACAGTGTTTCACAAATGATTGTCAATACAATTGGTATGAAACGAGCGGCTTTAGCGGTAGTAATTGCTTGTGCTGTACTAACTTATGGTGGCGTTAGCTTATTTGTGGTAGCGTTTTCTGTCTATCCAATGGCGCTTAGTTTATTTAAACAAGCAAACTTGCCAAGACGCTTTATTCCAGCGGCACTTGGCTTTGGGTCAACGACTTTTACAATGACTTCAGCAGGTTCTCCAGAGATTCAAAACTGGATTCCTATTGAGTTTTTAGGTACATCACCATGGGCTGGTGCAGAAGTCAGCATTATTGTTGCGGTATTTATGATGGTATTTGGTTATTGGTGGTTGAAAAAAATGATTGCTAAAGCTGTAGCAAAAGGTGAGCACTTTGTTAGTAGGGAGACAGATCCTTCGGGTGCTGCACGCACAGAATTGCCTAATCCATTTTTAAGCATGATTCCATTGTTGGTTGTATTGATTGTTTCGTTTATTTTCCACGATTCATTAGGGACTTCCGCTTTAATCATTGCGTTGACAGGTGGTATTGTTTCGACATATATCATTAATCGAAAATATTTCAAAAATCTTGGTCAAGCTTTTGGAGAAGGAGCACTAGGCGCTGTTATTGCTATTGCTAATACAGCAGCAGTTGTGGGATTTGGTGGCGTTGTAAAAGCGACGCCTTCATTTGCAGCAGCGGTAGATTTTATGACGGATATTCCAGGTAGCCCTCTTATTGGTGGAGCTTTAGCAGTTGCAGTAATTGCTGGTTTAACAGGCTCGTCTTCAGGTGGACAGGCAATTGCTTTACCTTTATTAGCACCGCATTACTTAGATTTAGGTGTCAATGCAGAGGCACTCCATAGAACAGTAGCAATCTCTTCGGGCTCACTAGATTCTTTGCCACAAGGTGGTTATGTTGTAACGACTATTCGTTCGATTGCAGGCGAAACACATAAGGATGCTTATCCTGCATTTGGTGCATTAACAGTTGTAGTCCCACTTTTAGGAGTTATTTTAGCTGTTATTTTATTCTCTATCGGTTTAGGTATTTAACTTGATTCAGCAAATGTTTGTTGTATCGAAAGCGAAGCGGCAGATACAGAAGTCCCCCGCTTCTATAAGTGGCAGGATGAATGTAGGAAAAGTAACGAAATCCGAGGGAGTGACCAAACTCCGTGCTCCTGCGGTTACTCGTCGCAATTACGCCAAGGCGTAATTGATATAAATATAGGTGCTGTCAGGAAAGCGGGTTAGTAACAGCATTTCCTGACAGCTATTTGTACTTTCATGATAGAGGTTACCTTTTAAAAAAGAATAACAAAGACAAGCTTTAGGGAGTTAAGCTCAAATTTTAAGAAAAAGGGGCAATATGTATGGAAGCGGTTTCAATTATTGGTTGTGGAACGATGGGACATTCAATTGCATTATCAGCAGCTTGGGCAGGTATGCAAGTGAAGGTGTATGGTGTAAATAAAGAAGATATTTATAATGCGGAAAAGGGATTGCAGCAAAAAATAAATATATTATGCGCAAATGATCTTTTCGATGAAAAGAAGGGGCTTAGTATCCAGCAAAATATTACTTTATCTGATCGATTAGAAGACGTGATAATGGATTCGAGCTTTATAATTGAGGCAATACCAGAAGTGCTAAATTTAAAAAAAGAGATGTATAAGAGGATCGAAAGCATTGTTAATAAGCATGTCGTTATTGCAAGTAACACGTCAGGCTTTAAGCCAAGTTTATTAGCAGAGGGAATGCAACATCCAGAGCGATTGATTGTTACTCACTTTTGGAATCCAGCTCATTTAATTCCTTTAGTTGAAGTTGTGAAAGGGAAAGACACAGATTTAGAAACAGTGGACCGCGCTATGCAGGTGATGAAGGAAATGCATAAACAGCCTATTTTGCTGCAAAAAGAAATACCAGGTTTTATTGGGAATCGACTGCAATATGCGTTGTTTCGAGAAGCACAGTCTATTCTTGATGCAGGTGTAGCAACAAAGGAAGATATTGATGCAGCAGTAACCTATAGTATTGGGCGACGTCTACCTGTAACTGGTCCATTGATGACAGCGGATATGGGGGGCTTAGATGTCTTTGTTGCTATTTCAAACTATCTATTTGAAGATTTGAGTGTAATGTCACAATCTGGCACAGTCCTTACGCAATTAGTGGAAGATGGAAAGTTCGGTTACAAAAACGGAGAAGGCTTTTATAATTGGGACATAGACTTTGCTACACAGAAAAATATAGAACGTGAGCAAACATTAATTCATTTCTTGAAAAATGATATGAAAATAAGAAGGGAGGGGCAACAATGACTGCTTTCTTTTCTGAATTAGCTGGTAAAACAGTTGTCGTCACAGGTGGAAGTAAAGGGATTGGTAAAGATATTGCATTAATATTTGCTAAATTGAATGCAAATGTGGTGATTGCAGGACGTAATCAAGCAAGCCTAGATGCAGCATTACAAGAACTGCATGTCTTTAATGATAAATGCTTAGCTATACAAGGAGATTTAAGCCAAGTTGCCAATGCCGTATCATTAATAGAGAGGGCTGTTGCAGCATTTGGCACAATAGACATACTTGTAAATAATGCCGGAGTAAATATTGCTAAGCCAGCGGTAGAAGTGACAGAGGAAGATTGGGATACGGTTTTAAATTTGAACTTAAAATCAGCCTTTTTCAGTAGCCAAGCAGCAGCAAAATATATGATGACTCAAAAAAAGGGCAAAATTATTAATATTGCTTCACAAATGGCTTTTGTAGGTTATTATAATCGTGCTGCTTACTGTTCTAGTAAAGGTGGCCTTGTCCAATTAACAAAGGCGTTAGCGGTAGAATGGGCGCAGTGTGGTATTAAAGTAAATGCAGTAGCCCCAACATTTATTGAAACAGAATTAACAGAGAAAATGTTTACAGACGAAGCATTTAAAGCTGATGTAGGAAAACGAATTTTATTAGGAGAACTTGCACAACCGCAAGATATTTCAGGTGCTGTCTTGTATTTAGCATCAGATTTAGCGAATTTTGTGACGGGGGAAACAATAAAAGTCGATGGGGGCTGGACAGCTATTTAGCGATGTCAAACTAAAAAATAAAAAGCTACTACCTATTTAAATGAAAGATATTCAGCTAAAATATAGGGTAATAAAATTAACAGAGTGTAGATAAGTGTTGACGATACTGTTGTGTAGGGAGGAGATACTATGAACGGCAAAGTACTATTTATTACTGGTGCAGCAAAAGGTATTGGATTGGATATCGCAAAGGCGTTTGTTGAGGCGGGAGCAAATGTTGTCATTTCTGATTTAACACAAGAATCAGTGGACAATGCGGTTGTTCAATTAAAGGGACAGGCTGTTGGAATTACTTGTGATGTCACAAAGGAAGTAGATATCCAGCATGCGATAGACTTTACTATAAACACTTATGGCCGACTTGATATTTTAATTAACAATGCAGGCATGCAGCATGTATCAATGATTGAGGATTTCCCTACAGGAAAATTTGAGCTTCTTGTGAAAATAATGTTAACTGCACCGTTTATCGCAATAAAGCATGCATTGCCACATATGCGAAATCAGCAATTTGGGCGAATTATTAATATGGCTTCCATTAATGGTGTAATTGGATTTGCTGGAAAAGCGGCATATAATTCAGCCAAGCATGGTGTAATAGGTTTAACGAAAGTAGCAGCTCTAGAAACAGCAACGGATTCTATTACAGTGAATGCAATTTGCCCAGGATATGTAGATACAGCGCTTGTAAGAAACCAATTTGAAGACTTAGCAAAAACGCGCGGTATTCAAGTAGAGCAAGTATTAGAAGAAGTACTCTACCCACTTGTTCCGCAAAAAAGATTGTTGGATACCCAGGAAGTAACAGATTTAGCACTCTATTTGGCAAGTGATTCTGCTAAAGGTATGACAGGTCAGGCAATTATTTTAGATGGTGGTTATACAGCTCAATAATTTCAGTTGTGCATCTGATAATGAACAAATCAGGTATGATGCTGATGTTCACATACATACCCGAAAAGTGTAATATTCTAGGCGATAAAGAAGCTTAAAAGGTGATTTAGTTAGTAGAAATGCACCTAATATTCTCTAAATACTCTGATGGTGTATAATTATCCGAGTGATAATATTGTACACCATTTCTATTTTTTTATTGCTTTAATTATTTGGAGGAGGGAAATAGCATTTCAGAAAATCGCTTCAACATTGTGATAGATGTTCCGGAAACGCCAAAATCCTCAAAACCTAATTTTTTATATACATGAACTGCTGCATGATTTTTAGGATCGACACTTAGAGAAATAGATTTATATCCCTCATCTATTGCTTTTTGTATAATACTTTGCATCAGTAAAGTGCCTAGCCCAACTCCTCTTGCCTCTTGGCAAATTGCTATCCCTAATTCAGGTGTGTTACTGTCTACATATCCATATCCCTTATTTGTGTCATCAAATAATCTATACCATACAGCACCTATTGCTTGGTTATTCGAATCTAATGCTATTAAAGCTGCGTCTCCTTCTTTTCCCCAGTCTTCATGATATTTTTTGAGATGAGGGGAGTTTAGTAGCTCTATTTTATTCGGTTTATTTTCAGGAATATGTATAGATTCATATAGCATATCTGTTAAAAAATCTAGCTGACAATTTTCAAAATCTCGTATAGTAAAAATATTTATTCACAGCCTTTCTAAATTTAAACTACAGCTTATCTGTTGAAATATACCCAATCTTTTCAAGCAATTTTACCGTTGTATAATTTAAGTTTGGTAACTGATTCAAAGCGAAGTATTGTAAATCTTTGCTTTCCTCATCTAGTTTCAGCGTTCCTGTGACAGCATTTGCTTTAAAAATGGCAGTTGCATTATAAATTTCATCTCCATGTGGAAATTTATAATAGAGTTCTTTCCCAGAGGCTAATCCAATCAGCTTCAATTCTTGGGCAATTAATCCTGTCTCTTCAAACAGTTCTTTTTGTGCGGTTTCTTCAAAGCTATCTCCCATTTCCATGCCGCCACCTGGAAGCCCCCAATCATTTGTATCTGACCGTAACTGTAATAGTATTTCACTCTTTTCATTTAAAACAACGATTGCTGAACCAGGTGCAATAATCGGTTTTGTTCCAATGTATTGACGTACATATTTTATGTAGTTCATATTTCCTCCAATAAGTATTCTAATTTAGTGACTGAAAATTCTATCTAAAGAGGAATTATATCATAATGGTATGTGAAATGGTAAATACGGAATAAGTGGGACTATCTTGAAATGGCTATTTGTTTTACCTGAAGGAAAAAATAGAATGAAGATTGCTGGTAAAGTAGCGTATATAGTAAACTAAAAAAAGATTGTATTGTTGTTAGCTTAAGGGGGATTACATTGGAGAATAATAGAGCAACTATTCATACGCTGGCAGTAGGTATGCCGAAAGAATTGCATTATGGTAATGGGCGTTCCATGATTTCTGGAATTGAAAAGCAGCAAGTGCCTAATGTGTATTTAGCAAGTAGTGGATTTGAGGGAGACGATGTTGCGGATAAAAAACATCATGGCGGACCTGACCGTGCAGTTTGCTTATATCCTTTGGAGCACTATGCACAATGGGAGCAAGAGTTAGGTAAAACATTACCGATAGCAGCATTCGGTGAGAATTTAACAGTAACAAATATGAAAGAAGCAGATGTTTGTATTGGTGATATTTATAAAATTGGTGATGCGGTAATTCAAATTACACAAGGACGTGTTCCATGTAGCACGATTGATAAATATACTGAGGCAACCACTTTACTTAAACGATTAATTGAAACAGGTTATACGGGTTATCTTGCGCGTGTGCTAGAGGAAGGAACAATTTATGCAGATTCGAAAATCGAGCTGCTTGAAAAAGATTCTGCACAAATTTCAATCTTGTATTGTAACGAGGTGTATTTCCAAAATAAAGATGCTGATGCGATGCAACGTATTCATGCAGTAGATGCGCTAGCAGAAGAATGGAAACAAAAATTAGAAAAAAGAATTCAAGTGCTACATAGTCGTGCAGTAAAGTAGTGTATACGTAGCACGATAAGAAAAAGTTTGGGGTAGGATAGTAGGTTTTCTCCAAGCTTTTTTGCTTGAATACGATTACTTTTGAAATGTAAGAAAGCAGCGAACTTTACACTGAACGATAAAACAGGTCACTGTGAAGCGAAATAATATGGAGGTATAAATGATTAAAGCAGAATTGGATTCTAAAGAGTGGATTATGGAATTGTATGAGCCAGCAACAGTAGAAGAAATCCAGCATGCTGAAAAAGAGCTGCAAATTGTGTTACCCAAAGTATACATAGAGCTCTTACATGTATCAAACGGGGTGCTTGGCAATTTAGCTAAGCTATATTCCACTGATGAACTAGTTGAAATGAATAAAACCTATGAAGTACAAAGCTATGCACCAGGCTATGTTTCTGTGGGGAACGATAATGGCGGATACCATCTTTTAATGAAGGCTGAAGAAGGTGCTATTAATTTTCAATTAGTAAGTGATGGATATGGTGTTCCTGCTGAAACTGATGTAACAGATAAATTCCTTGCGTGGTTGGATAGTGACGAGGGAGATCCATGGAGAAATGAGTAACTTGAGAAAAGCCTTCACAAAGAAAGTGAGGGCTTTAAATGTTTTTAGGATACACTTTCCTAAATCGCTCACAAACAACGAGCATATCAGGAGAAAATTCTAAGTTATATTGTTGTAAAAGCGGTGTAAAGAAGCTTACATGGGCATCCCACCAATATTGATAATCACCTTCACCTTCCGCTAAAGCAAATTCCTCTGTTACTTCATTCATCGGTATAACTTCGACTGATTGAATTTCGATTATAGCAACAGGTTCATTGTTGCTGTTTAAGACAATCGAATATTCTCTGGCTTTCGGTAATTCCTCGTTTTCAAGCTGATAAAAGACATATCCTGAAGTTGTAGCTGTTTTCTTGCCCTGACAGACTAAATCAGCTAACCAATCAGCCGATACACCAAATTGAAAAGCGTCGGTATATTTAACATCTGTTAAATTATTTTCTTGGCAAAACTCTTCCCAAAAAAGCTGAAATTGGTTCATATATAACTCTCCTTTTATTCTTTCTCTAGAGCCCTATCTGCTTCTCGCTGCAATTCTTTTTCAATTTCGTGCATTGCTATAATTCTATTATCTAAATACTCTAATGTACAAAGTTCTTCATCACAATAAATATGAAGCTTTGCACCTGTAGCGGCTAAATCTGTTAGCAGCTGTCTAAAGCGAGCAGTATGATCAATTTTTAACAAATCATCTACAACATCGTAAGCATATAAATCGTGGCTAACTACATAATTATTATTTTCGATATTGCTTTTAATTGTGTGAATCGACAGCGCGGCATTAAATTTTCGAATAAGTGTAATATATTTTAGGATATTTTCATCATTGTCGATTTTGATTTGCACAATACTCATATGCTTCAGCTCCTTAGATAAAGCATTTTATTTTCATTTAAAGGGGTATCAATTCTAAGTAATTCTTTGATTTTTAAGAAGCGGCTATCTCCTTCTGCAATTTCTACTCTTGCTCCATAAGTCGTGTAGGCGACAAAATATGCTGCTCCTTCAAAATAACATAGCCCAGTATCGTCATACATAGATTCTAATCTTTCATAAGTAATTTTCTGAATGTCTTCAAATGGTAGATTAAATATTTCAATGATTTCTTTCACCATCAAAACCTCCTTTTAGATAACTGTAACATCGCAAGATAAATATGGTAAACTGAAAAAAATATTGATTACATAGAGGAGGGTACTATGATAAGAGAGACTTGGCGTAAACAGGAAATTACAAATGTGTTGAATAAGTATGATGTTACAGATAACGAAGAGTTAAAAGCCTTATTTCTGGAGCACACTAAAATTTCGTTACGATTTGAGCTTGAGGGTGAGGAAACCTTTGAGCAAGTTGGAAATAGTCGTATAGCAGGGAGACCTGATTTACCACCATCTATTACGTGGCCATGTACAGATGACGGGGAAGCGTATACTTTTCTTGCGCAAATAAATTTAAGCGAGTTGCCATTTTTGCCTTCGAATAGCTGGCCAGCGACAGGCATGCTTTATTTCTTTTTAGGCTTGGATGAACCAGCCTATGATATTGATCATCAAATTATTTATTATAATGGCGATTTAACAAATTTAATTTTGGCAAATCTGCCTGAAGGGATAGAAGAGGTAAACGCTGATGAACGTGAATTTGTTTCTCACCGCATTACATGGTATCCACACTTATCATTGCCAGATTTAGGAGAGGACTCAGATGTGCTACTAGAGGAGCATGAGGACATTTATACAGAGGTGTGCGATGTTAGTGACGCACTTGCTGGAGGGTTGCAAACATGGGCTGGGGAAACACAGCTTGATGCTTATCTATGCCGTAATGGGATGAGTAAGCTGTTATTTAATACGTATAAAACCCCTGAAAGGTTAGAACAGGAGGCGGAAGAGGCATTTAAAGATGGGCGTAATCAATATGCTGAGCATCTTGAAAAAGAAGTGTTGCCGCTTTTATGCCAATATAAAGAACAAGAAGAGCATCATCAACAATCCGCAAAAAATTGGCAAGTATTATTCTCATTATCATCCTTAAGTGAGGTGAATATGTGTTGGTGGGATGCCGGGTTTCTTGAATTTTTAATTGATATTGAGGATCTAAAAGAAGGTCGCTTTGATAATACTTATCTTAATTTAGCAACGAGCTAATACCTCATGTAAAGGATTATTTTAGATTAATTACTCTAGTGCAGACTTTTTTCAAACTTGCGAGGGAATACATTTTCTACTGAATCAAGATAAAGTGAACCTTCAATCAGTGGGGGATCAAACAGCCTGTTAATACGGGATAAAAAATGGGAATGCAGATATTAGCCTGCTTTCCCATTAGCTTCTTTATTTATTGCTTTCTAAAAAGACTTTTTGCGCAGCTAATATACCAGCACCTGCTGTGAAGTCATACTTAAAATCTTGTAGAGCAGCTTCAATTAATGAAACGGCCTGTAACACATCGCTTGGGAAGCAGTAGCCCATATGACCGAAGCGGAAAATTTCCCCTTGTAACGGTCCAAGCCCTCCTGCGAAATCGAGATGGTATTTCGCCTTTATATGTGCAACAAAGTCACCTAACGCAATGCCTTGCGGTGTTTTGATTGCAGTAATTGTTGGAGAAGCATAGGCATCAACCGTTAATAGCTCTATATTTAATGCTGTCATTGCAGCACGCACCATGTTTTTCATAATATCGTGACGCTGGGCAGTTTGTTCAATACCACCTTCTTCAGCAATTAGCTTACATGCTTCGTTTAAGCCGTATAATAGTGTGATAGCGGGTGTATTCGGTGTCATACCTTTTTCAGCCCAATTTTTATAGCTTAATAGATTTAAATAATAAGCATGTGTATTATTGTCTTCGATTACTTGCCAAGCACGCTTACTTACAGCAACTAATGATAAACCAGGAGGCAACATCATTGCTTTTTGGGAGCCTGTTACTAAAATATCGATACCCCATTCGTCCATTTTTGCTGTTACACCGCCGATGCAGCTTACACCGTCTACAATAACGAGCGCATCTGTTTCCTCGCGTACAACCTTTGTTAATTCTTCAATCGGATTCAAAACCCCTGTAGATGTTTCGTTGTATGTTATAAAAACAGCTTTTACTTTCGGTACATGCTGCAAAAATTCACGTAGCTCTTGTGCAGTACAAGCTTCTCCCCAAGCCTTCTCTAGCTTATGTACTTGGAATTTGTGCTGTTCGCAAATTGACACAAAGTAATGGCCAAATGCACCAACAGTAATAATAACAACATCCTCACCAGCTGAAACGGTGTTTACAGCTGCAGCTTCAAGTGCCGCTGTACCACCTGATGGTAAAAATAATATTTCTTCCTCAGTGCCGAATATAGGTTTTACTAAGTTAACAGTTTCACGATACAGTGAAACAAACTCTGGTGTGCGATGACTAATGATACTTTTATTCATTGCTAGCTCGACACGTTTCGGAATTGGTGTAGGGCCTGGGTGACGCAAAATATTTTCATACATAGGTTGCCATCTCCTTTAAAAACTGAATTTTCCAACTACATACTATAATAAGAAATATTTCAGGAAATAGACAGTGTTTTGCTGTAAATTCTTCATTAGATTTAGGTCAACTTAAAAATCTATAGAGGCTTTGCACTGATTAAGAAAGATCTTGTGAGTCTGGTGAAATAACTTCCCATTGACCATACAATGTTAGCCCACTAGCTTTTGCTAGAGAAACGGATGCTGTATTGTCTAGCTGGCATCGATATTGTGGCTCATAGCCTTTTCCGTAAGCATACTGACTAATTGCACGTACTACTTTGCGAGCATGCCCTTGTCCACGAAATTGTGGTAATGTTAAAACACCAAGATCAGCAAGCTTTGAGCTCCCCCATGGATACATACTAGAAGCACATGCTAAACGTTCTTCAGCAAAGGAGCCGAATACTGTCCAGTGATCTAATTCAACATAAGCATCATCTAAATCTTGCTCCGATGCTGAGCCTTCAAACTCAGAAAATACCTTTGCATCTTGTTCGTTTAGTTGACGTATATTTTCGGCAGTAATTTCTGTACATACTTTTCCTTTTTCTTCTTCAGTAAAATAAAAAATATGGTCAGCATCGTGTAATAGAATATTTGCTGTATGTAGTTTATTGCGGAAAATTTCCTCAGTCATAGGTTGTTCCTTGGAAAGTCGTAATTTTGTCGCGATTGCAGGTGTAATTACAGCATAAACTTTGTCATCGGCTGTTGTTAGCACCATTACTCGGCGGTTTTCTTCTAAATGAGGATTAATTATACAGTGAAAATGATCATCGCTATAAAAAACGTCATGATTAAATGATTCACCCCAAAAGTCTGTAATTGTTTGTGAAAATAAAGTCATTGCTCTTCCTCCTTTTACATACTACTTTAACGATGTAATTCTGAAAACGCAACCAATGTCAAAATACTAGTCTTTTAATCATTAAAATAATAAGTAAGGAGTGATACATAATGAAGTATGTCGTGCAAAGGATGATTGATTGGGTGGAGGAGCGTTTGTTTGAAGGCTTTTCGTTAGTCGAGTTAAGTGAAAAAATGGGGTACTCACCATATTACTGCTCTTTTAAATTTCATCAATTAACGGGAGTAAGTTTAAAAAGATATATGGCTCTAAGAAAAATATATCTGTCCTCTTTTGCTTTAGCGAAAACAAACGAAAGAATACTGGATATTGCTTTGAACCATGGCTATTCTACTCAGGAGTCTTATACAAGGGCTTTTAAAGAAATATTTGGTATAAGCCCGAATGCCTACCGTCAAAATCCTAGGCCTCTTCAATCATATGTAAAGCTTACAATTACAACAGAGGAGATTTATACAATGGATATTTCAAAAAAATTACGAATAGAAGATTTGCAAAATGGCATTAAGGAGCAGTTTGATGCAGATGTATTAAATATTTTAAATGGGGAAGAGATGTTTAAGAAATTTAAGGAGCAACAATTAATGGGCGCAAGTGATTATGCACCATTCAATGAAGCGATGTGTGTCAATGATGTCACTTATCCGATTTTTAGTAATGAGTTTAATGTAATGCGAGCACAAGGGCACAAAGTGACATTACAAGACTACGAAGCAATTACATTAGCCCCTTTGAAAGGTAATTTATTATTTAAAAAGTATAGCTGTATTGTGCTATGGTTTGGCGAAGATATGTTTTGCCAAATGAACTTATTAACAGTGCTAGCATATTTAGAGCAAATAAATTATAAAGGCACAGTTTATTATCATGCTGTACAGGAGCAAACGTACGATGTGAAGGAAACTATCATTCAATTAGGAGGTTACAGCTCTTTATATAAAGAAGTATTAATGGAGAAAAATATGCCAAATAAAGAAATGATGCCTGTAATGTATCAGGGGATTCGATTATATATGGAGCTGCAAAAAGAAGTGAATGAAATAACAAAATATATCAAAGCTCATGATCAACTAACGAGATATGAGTTAGTGAAAAGTTTACTAAAAGTTTTCCCACAGTATGGATTAGGTGATACACAATATATCGAAATAATAAATAAAGTGCAAGGAAATGAAAGCTAATCTAAAATGCTCCTTAATAAGGGGCATTTTTCTTTTATTGATGCTTGAGGTAATGAAGTGAATAAGAAAAAGAGGGGCGTTTTCACGAACTTTATGATAAGAAATTTAAGAAATGTTCGGAAATGAGTTGAAAAGCAAAAGGTGAGGTGATATATTATTGAATGTAAATTAAATAACGTCGTCGTATAATAGCGGGAATAGGCTCGCAAGTTTCTACCAAATCACCGTAAATGATTTGACTACGATTTAAGTAAATTTGTATTGTAGTATATATTTACTTCATTCGTAGACATGTCGACTTTAAAAAAGACATGTCTTTTTATTTGCTTTTATTTCCTACGATTATAGGCGATTATACGGAGGAATAAACCACAATGAAAAAATATTTCGAGTTTGATAAACTTGGAACGAACTATCGAAGAGAAATTCTTGGTGGATTCACAACATTTTTAGCAATGGCTTATATTTTAGTTGTTAACCCTATGACGTTAACACTACAAGACATACCAGATTTACCAGAGGCTCTCCGTATGGACTATGGGGCAGTATTCGTAGCAACAGCTGTGGCTGCAGCAATTGGTTCATTTATTATGGGGATTTTTGCAAAGTATCCATTAGCGTTAGCACCAGGTCTTGGTTTAAATGCATTCTTTGCTTATACAGTCATTTTAACGAACGGTAGCCCTTGGCAGCACGCATTAGCTGCGGTATTTGTATCAGGAGTGTTTTTCTTACTTTTAACATTAACAGGCTTGCGTGAAAAATTAATTAATGCAATTCCGATGGAGCTTAAATTAGCTGTTGGTGCAGGAATTGGTTTATTTATCGCATTTATCGGTTTAAAAAATGCAGGAATCGTAGTAGCAAATCCTGCAACCTTTGTGGGAATTGGTAACTTAACAGACCCACAAGTATTATTAGCGATTTTCGGTATTATTATTACAGTTATTTTCTTAGTTCGTGGTATTAAGGCAGGGGTATTTTTAGGGATGGTTATTACTGCAGTAGCAGGTATGTTGTTCAGTTTAGTTGATTTACCATCAAGCATTGTTGCAGCACCCCCGTCAATTGAACCAACATTTGGTGCATTGTTCTCAGCATTTCGTGATGCAGAATTTTACACATTATCAATGCTATCGGTAATTTTAACGTTTTTATTCGTTGATTTCTTTGATAACGCAGGTACATTAATGGCTGTAGCGAACCAAGCTGGCTTTGTTAAAGACAACAAGCTACCACGCGCTGGTAAAGCGTTAATTTCTGATTCAATTGCTACAATAGTAGGCTCTATTTTTGGTACTTCTACAATTACTTCATTTGTTGAGTCATCATCAGGTGTAGCAGCAGGTGCTCGTACAGGCTTTGCCTCTATAGTAACCGGCATATTATTTTTATTATCTTTATTCTTCTTACCATTGTTAAGTGTTGTAACACCAGCTGTAACGGCTCCAGCTTTAATCGTTGTAGGTATATTAATGGTTGCATCACTAGGTAAGATTGATTGGGAAAAATTCGAAGTTGCTGTACCAGCATTTTTCACGATGTTAATGATGCCATTAACATTTTCTATCGCAACAGGTGTAGCAATAGGCTTCGTATTTTATCCATTAACAATGATCGTTAAAGGTCGTGCCAAAGAAGTTCATCCGATAATGTATGTTTTCGGTCTAATTTTCTTACTTTATCTTGCAACGGCAACACATTAATAATTAGCAATCAAGCTACTCAGGCGAACTATTCGTTTGGGTAGCTATTTTATTTTGGTAGCGTAATGGCTATCGTATGGATTCGATGGATTTTTTTAGACAATTAACGAAACCATAACAGAATCTAGTTGCCTCAGGTGGATTTCCCTATCAAATTTACTACCCACTGAATTGAAATAAAGTGAAACAATAAGGCAATGCATACGTATAACATTAATAAGAATGATAGGAGGGGATGAAGGTGAAGAGAAGGTACTTTCTTTATGGTATTGTGTTAGCTGTCGGTGCTGTAATAGTTGCGTTTATTTTAGGTGATATACAAAAGGTGGTTAACATTGCTGGGGGAGTAGGTCTTATTTTGCTAGTGATTAGCATGCTTTTATCAGGAGCATTCATAAGTGGAGATCGTATGCGGGCTAACTTATTATCAGAAACGAAGGAAAAAAAGGATCAACGTCATAATCATATAGAAAAACTTTTAATTATGTCGCTCCCATCTTTAGGTATTGCCATTCTTTTTTATTGGTTGCTGTAGTTTGTTAAAAAAATAAAACCAAGGTAGAGAAATTAAGTTCAAGGGTGCCACACTGAACTGATTAAAATTGTGTTACTTGATAAATATTTTAAATTTATTTTCTGTATTTGTTTGAAAAAAATCTGAATTAGAGTTAGTTCAGTCGTAATAGAGTTTGCTATTTTTCATTCGATAAGTAAAAATGCTTTGTCTCATATATAATAGGTAGAAACTTGATATTTTTATTGTAATTAAAGTCTGAATATTTTTATTTTAAATAAATGGTTGCAATTTATAATGAGATAGGTGTATATTAATAAACGTTGTTGCGAAACACACGCAAAACAAAAATAAAAAAGTTGTTGACAAATAAAGATGATTGCTTTATAGTATTAAACAGTCGCTTGAAAAAAACGACAACAAAATGAACCTTGAAAACTGAACAAGCAATACGTGAATGAATAAAGTTTCATTGAATAGATGAAACACAATTTTG
>NZ_HG964415.1 GCF_000612805.1 Bacillus ndiopicus
TTGTTCTTTCAAAACTGGATAAACGTTCATTGAAACAAGTTTAAGTTTTGGTTAAGTCCTCGATCGATTAGTATTCGTCAGCTCCATGTGTCGCCACACTTCCACCTCGAACCTATCTACCTCATCGTCTTTGAGGGATCTTACTTACTTGCGTAATGGGAAATCTCATCTTGAGGGGGGCTTCATGCTTAGATGCTTTCAGCACTTATCCCGTCCATACATAGCTACCCAGCGATGCCGTTGGCACGACAACTGGTACACCAGCGGTATGTCCATCCCGGTCCTCTCGTACTAAGGACAGCTCCTCTCAAATTTCCTACGCCCACGACGGATAGGGACCGAACTGTCTCACGACGTTCTGAACCCAGCTCGCGTACCGCTTTAATGGGCGAACAGCCCAACCCTTGGGACCGACTACAGCCCCAGGATGCGATGAGCCGACATCGAGGTGCCAAACCTCCCCGTCGATGTGGACTCTTGGGGGAGATAAGCCTGTTATCCCCGGGGTAGCTTTTATCCGTTGAGCGATGGCCCTTCCATGCGGAACCACCGGATCACTAAGCCCGTCTTTCGACCCTGCTCGACTTGTAGGTCTCGCAGTCAAGCTCCCTTGTGCCTTTACACTCTACGAATGATTTCCAACCATTCTGAGGGAACCTTTGGGCGCCTCCGTTACCTTTTAGGAGGCGACCGCCCCAGTCAAACTGTCCGCCTGACACTGTCTCCTACCCCGCTAAGGGGCATGGGTTAGAATTTCAATACAACCAGGGTAGTATCCCACCGACGCCTCCTTCGAAGCTGGCGCTCCGAGATCTCTGGCTCCTACCTATCCTGTACAAGTTGTACCAAAATTCAATATCAAGCTACAGTAAAGCTCCACGGGGTCTTTCCGTCCTGTCGCGGGTAACCTGCATCTTCACAGGTACTATAATTTCACCGAGTCTCTCGTTGAGACAGTGCCCAGATCGTTACGCCTTTCGTGCGGGTCGGAACTTACCCGACAAGGAATTTCGCTACCTTAGGACCGTTATAGTTACGGCCGCCGTTTACTGGGGCTTCAATTCATAGCTTCGCTTGCGCTAACCACTCCTCTTAACCTTCCAGCACCGGGCAGGCGTCAGCCCCTATACGTCACCTTACGGTTTTGCAGAGACCTGTGTTTTTGCTAAACAGTCGCCTGGGCCTATTCACTGCGGCTCTCATGCGCTTGCACGCTCAAGAGCACCCCTTCTCCCGAAGTTACGGGGTCATTTTGCCGAGTTCCTTAACGAGAGTTCTCTCGCACACCTTAGGATTCTCTCCTCGACTACCTGTGTCGGTTTGCGGTACGGGTACCTCCCACCTCGTTAGAGGCTTTTCTTGGCAGTGTGAGATCAGGAACTTCGCCCATACGGGCTCGTCATCACAGCTCAACGTTATAGTGTGCGGATTTGCCTACACACACGCCTTACTGCTTGAACAGAGACAACCAACGCTCTGCTTACCCTACCCTCCTGCGTCCCCCCATTACTCAAACGGTGGGGAGGTAGTACAGGAATATCAACCTGTTATCCATCGCCTACGCCTATCGGCCTCGGCTTAGGTCCCGACTAACCCTGAGCGGACGAGCCTTCCTCAGGAAACCTTAGTCATACGGTGGACAGGATTCTCACCTGTCTTTCGCTACTCATACCGGCATTCTCACTTCTAAGCGCTCCACCAGTCCTTCCGGTCTGACTTCAACGCACTTAGAACGCTCTCCTACCACTGACATCGTAGATGTCAATCCACAGCTTCGGTGAATCGTTTAGCCCCGATACATTTTCGGCGCAGTGTCACTCGACCAGTGAGCTATTACGCACTCTTTAAATGATGGCTGCTTCTAAGCCAACATCCTGGTTGTCTAAGCAACGCCACATCCTTTTCCACTTAACGATTACTTGGGGACCTTAGCTGGTGGTCTGGGCTGTTTCCCTCTTGACTACGGATCTTATCACTCGCAGTCTGACTCCCGTGTATAAATATCCGGCATTCGGAGTTTGTCTGAATTCGGTAAAGCGAGATGCCCCCCTAGTCCAAACAGTGCTCTACCTCCGGTATTCTCATCACGAGGCTAGCCCTAAAGCTATTTCGGAGAGAACCAGCTATCTCCAGGTTCGATTGGAATTTCTCCGCTACCCACAGCTCATCCCCGCACTTTTCAACGTGCGTGGGTTCGGGCCTCCAGTAAGTGTTACCTTACCTTCACCCTGGCCATGGGTAGATCACCTGGTTTCGGGTCTACGACAACGTACTCATGCGCCCTATTCAGACTCGCTTTCGCTGCGGCTCCACCTTCTCGGCTTAACCTTGCACGTTATCGTAACTCGCCGGTTCATTCTACAAAAGGCACGCTATCACCCATTAACGGGCTCTAACTACTTGTAGGCACACGGTTTCAGGATCTATTTCACTCCCCTCCCGGGGTGCTTTTCACCTTTCCCTCACGGTACTGGTTCACTATCGGTCACTAGGAAGTATTTAGCCTTGGGAGATGGTCCTCCCGGATTCCGACGGAATTTCACGTGTTCCGCCGTACTCAGGATCCACTCTGGAGGGAATGAAATTTCGACTACAGGGCTTTTACCTGCTCTGGCGGACCTTTCCAAGTCGCTTCATCTACTTCATTCCTTTGTAACTCCGTATAGAGTGTCCTACAACCCCAAAGAGCAAGCTCTTTGGTTTGGGCTTTTCCCGTTTCGCTCGCCGCTACTCAGGGAATCGAATTTTCTTTCTCTTCCTGCAGGTACTTAGATGTTTCAGTTCCCTGCGTGTGTCTTCCATACGCTATGAATTCACGTATGGATACTATGCGATTAAACATAGTGGGTTTCCCCATTCGGAAATCCCCGGATCAAAGCTTACTTACAGCTCCCCGAGGCATATCGGTGTTAGTGCCGTCCTTCATCGACTCCTAGTGCCAAGGCATCCACCGTGCGCCCTTAATAACTTAACCTTCAGCTTTCGAT
>NZ_HG964417.1 GCF_000612805.1 Bacillus ndiopicus
AGTTTTGAAAGAACAAGAAAAAGTGTAAAAATACACTTGACTATAACAATAAAAGTGTTATAATAAATCTTGTCTTTAAAAATAGTCTAGTAATGATGGCAAAGAGGTCACACCCGTTCCCATACCGAACACGGAAGTTAAGCTCTTTAGCGCCGATGGTAGTTGGGGGCTTCCCCCTGTGAGAGTAGGACGTTGCTAGGCTTAAATATGGAGGATTAGCTCAGCTGGGAGAGCACCTGCCTTACAAGCAGGGGGTCGGCGGTTCGAACCCGTCATCCTCCACCATTCAAAATGCCGGTGTAGCTCAGTTGGTAGAGCAACTGACTTGTAATCAGTAGGTCGTGGGTTCGACTCCTATCGCCGGCACCATTTTTGAGCCATTAGCTCAGTCGGTAGAGCATCTGACTTTTAATCAGAGGGTCGAAGGTTCGAGTCCTTCATGGCTCACCATTTTAAAAAGAAATAGTCTGCTGCGGGTGTGGCGGAATTGGCAGACGCACTAGACTTAGGATCTAGCGCCGCAAGGCGTGGGGGTTCGACTCCCTTCACCCGCACCATTTAATTTCATATACTGTCAGAATAAAAATTCTTTAGCACATGCGGAAGTAGTTCAGTGGTAGAACACCACCTTGCCAAGGTGGGGGTCGCGAGTTCGAACCTCGTCTTCCGCTCCAATATGTGCCGGGGTGGCGGAACTGGCAGACGCACAGGACTTAAAATCCTGCGGTAGGTGACTACCGTGCCGGTTCGATTCCGGCCCTCGGCACCATTTTAAAAAGCGCCCGTAGCTCAATTGGATAGAGCGTCTGACTACGGATCAGAAGGTTATGGGTTCGACTCCTGTCGGGCGCGCCATAAAAGTAACGGGAAGTAGCTCAGCTTGGTAGAGCACTTGGTTTGGGACCAAGGGGTCGCAGGTTCGAATCCTGTCTTCCCGACCACTTACTATATTAATAAAAATAATGGGGCCTTAGCTCAGCTGGGAGAGCGCCTGCCTTGCACGCAGGAGGTCAGCGGTTCGATCCCGCTAGGCTCCACCATGAACCTTGAAAACTGAAC
>NZ_HG964418.1 GCF_000612805.1 Bacillus ndiopicus
TAATAACTTAACCTATTCGGCCTTCAACACCAAAGGTGTTATCCAACCTATTTGTTAGTTACAACTTATCTATTAAAAGATAAGATTTAAGAACTTACACGATCAATTACTTGATCTATTTTAAACTTGTTGCTTTCAATGTCGTTTTATCCAGTTTTCAAAGAACAAAGTCTTGGTGGAGCCTAGCGGGATCGAACCGCTGACCTCCTGCGTGCAAGGCAGGCGCTCTCCCAGCTGAGCTAAGGCCCCAAAGAGGTGTATTAAATATATATGGTGGGCCTAAATGGACTCGAACCATCGACCTCACGCTTATCAGGCGTGCGCTCTAACCAGCTGAGCTATAGGCCCTCTTTGAATTGTTTATTTACATAAACCTTCAAAACTGAACGCAAAACGTTAATTTTACAGAACGGAGTTCTGTATT
>NZ_HG964419.1 GCF_000612805.1 Bacillus ndiopicus
CGAAAGCCTGACGGAGCGACGCCGCGTGAGCGAAGAAGGCCTTCGGGTCGTAAAGCTCTGTTGTGAGGGACGAAGGAGCGCCGTTCGAAGAGGGCGGCGCGGTGACGGTACCTCACGAGGAAGCCCCGGCTAACTACGTGCCAGCAGCCGCGGTAATACGTAGGGGGCGAGCGTTGTCCGGAATTATTGGGCGTAAAGCGCGCGCAGGCGGTTCCTTAAGTCTGATGTGAAAGCCCACGGCTCAACCGTGGAGGGTCATTGGAAACTGGGGGACTTGAGTGCAGGAGAGGAGAGCGGAATTCCACGTGTAGCGGTGAAATGCGTAGAGATGTGGAGGAACACCAGTGGCGAAGGCGGCTCTCTGGCCTGCAACTGACGCTGAGGCGCGAAAGCGTGGGGAGCAAACAGGATTAGATACCC
>NZ_HG964420.1 GCF_000612805.1 Bacillus ndiopicus
GAGAAGGCGTCTTCAAATAAACCAGCACTATCGCCAGTTTTTGCCTACCTTCTCTCATCCAGACTATTACTGTCGGCTCCGGAATTTCACCGAATCCTGCTTTAAAAAAGCTCGCGGGCTTTACCGCCGATTGGGACTTACACCCGACCCCGAAGGAATGTTATTCAATTAAAAAAGACCTCACATTTTTTGTGGGGTCTGAAAAAAGGCATCTTCAAATAAACCAGCACTATCGCCAGTTTTTGCCTACCTTCTCTCATCCAGACTGTTACTGTCGGCTTCGGAATTTCACCGAATCCTGCTTTAAAAAAGCTCGCGGGCTTTACCGCCGATTGGGACTTGCACCCGACCCCGAAGGAATGTTATTCAATTAAAAAAGACCTCACATTTTTGTGGGGTCTGAAAAAA
>NZ_HG964421.1 GCF_000612805.1 Bacillus ndiopicus
ACTTAGATGTTTCAGTTCCCTGCGTGTGTCTTCCATACGCTATGAATTCACGTATGGATACTATGCGATTAAACATAGTGGGTTTCCCCATTCGGAAATCCCCGGATCAAAGCTTACTTACAGCTCCCCGAGGCATATCGGTGTTAGTGCCGTCCTTCATCGACTCCTAGTGCCAAGGCATCCACCGTGCGCCCTTAATAACTTAACCTATTCGGCTTTCAATACACATCGCAATCTTGTCAGCTTCTTGCTTATTTACCACTTATCTAGTA
>NZ_HG964422.1 GCF_000612805.1 Bacillus ndiopicus
CTGATTTCTCAGCGGTTTACTCGTGCGAAGCGATGTCCTACTCTCACAGGGGGAAGCCCCCAACTACCATCGGCGCTAAAGAGCTTAACTTCCGTGTTCGGTATGGGAACGGGTGTGACCTCTTTGCCATCATCACTTCACTTTATTCGGCTTTCAATATAGGGCGCTACTCTTCGTCAACTGCATTCGCTCATTCAGTCATGTACTCAGGTACACTCCTTCAATCGCTCTATTGTTTCCTCGATTAGCTTGTATCTTGAAACCCT
>NZ_HG964423.1 GCF_000612805.1 Bacillus ndiopicus
ATTTGAGCTTACTCAAATTCTTTTTATGGAGAGTTTGATCCTGGCTCAGGACGAACGCTGGCGGCGTGCCTAATACATGCAAGTCGAGCGGGCGTATCTTTGGTGCTTGCACCAGATTTACGCTAGCGGCGGACGGGTGAGTAACACGTGGGCAACCTGCCCTGTAGATGGGGATAACTCCGGGAAACCGGGGCTAATACCGAATAATACTTCGAAATACATGTTTTGAAGTTGAAAGA
>NZ_HG964424.1 GCF_000612805.1 Bacillus ndiopicus
TGGTAGTTGGGGGCACCCCCTGTGAGAGTAGGACATCGCTTCGCACGAGTAAACCGCTGAGAAATCAGTGGTTTTTTTGTTTAAAAAAAGGGAAGCCCCTAACTACCAAAGACCGAAGGTCAGCTCGGCGCGGTATCGAAGGCTAACAATGGCATCACTTTCCGAATATACACATGAAGCAGTGCAGATGAGCAAGGAGGTGCGGAACAAGGAGGGCGCAGCAGAA
>NZ_HG964425.1 GCF_000612805.1 Bacillus ndiopicus
ACTTAGATGTTTCAGTTCCCTGCGTGTGTCTTCCATACGCTATGAATTCACGTATGGATACTATGCGATTAAACATAGTGGGTTTCCCCATTCGGAAATCCCCGGATCAAAGCTTACTTACAGCTCCCCGAGGCATATCGGTGTTAGTGCCGTCCTTCATCGACTCCTAGTGCCAAGGCATCCACCGTGCGCCCTTAATAACTTAACCTATTCGGC